>JBJMXD010000008.1:0-394598 GCA_045809795.1 Chthoniobacterales bacterium | reverse complement strand
TTGTAAGCACATAATTTCAGGTACTATTTCACTCCGCTCACAGCGGTTCTTTTCACCTTTCCCTCGCGGTACTTGTTCACTATCGGTCGCCCATTAGTATGTAGACTTACGCCGTGGTCGGCGTGGATTCATACGAAGTTTCACGTGCATCGTATTACTCAGGAAATCCCTAGGCGTGCGCGGGTTTTCGATTACGGGCCTGTCACCCTCTATGGAGCGATTTTCCATTCGCTTCATCTAACCGTTGCACTACCACATCGGGCTCCTACAACCCCAGCAGTAAACTGCTGGTTTGGTCTCTTCCGCTTTCGCTCGCCACTACTTACGGAATCGCTTTCGCTTTCTCTTCCTCCGGTTACTGAGATGTTTCACTTCACCGGGTGTCGCGATGTTCCTGCTATGTATTCACAGGAACTCGAGCAGGTGTTACCCCACTCAGGTTATCCCATTCGGAAATCCCCGGGTCACAGCGTGTTTACCGCTCTCCGAGGCTTATCGCAGTTAGCCACGTCCTTCATCGCCTATTGGCACCAAGGCATCCATTATGTGCTCTTTGTAGCTTGATCAATCTGTAGAACGCCAAAATCGTTGCCGATCTCGACGCTCAAACTTGATAACTGAAACTCTCACGGGCCGGGACATCTTACCTTCCCAGCCGTTAATTTTCAGACTCAGCTCTTAAAGTTGTATTTACTACCCTGTATGTAGATATCAAAGAACCAGCGGCCTGGGCCTGACTTCAGCCCACAAAAAAACTCAATCCTGTCTTCCGATCTATGTTCGCCCCGCTCACGCGGGCCGTGATAAACCGGGACAAAATCGAGTTCCAATTTGCAGTCCCAAATTCAGGCCAGAACCAACTCTTTTGTCTTGCGACTCGGGAGTCCCGCTTCAGGCGGGGTCAGCAACGTAGCCAGTCAAATCGGACCGTCAACCGCCAAAACGCATTTTTTTAGAAAATTTTGCGTCTTTTTGCGGCGCCATGGACGGGCGCGCCGTCGTGCCCGCCTCAAGCATCTCGTAGAAGAGGAGATCCCCCATATTATCGGCGCGCCCGTCGCCCAATTGTCAGCGCGAATAATGTCGACAGGCCACGAAGGGAAACGAAGAATCGCTGACACCGCCATCCCCCCGCCAGAAAGGAACAAATATGTTCAAACTCCCAAAATTCATCTCCGCCGCTTTCACAATCGTCGCCACCGTCTTCGCAGTCTCTCTGGCGAATGCGGAGACGCCAAAAGAAGAAAGTCCGAAGCCCACTCCGACCGCGAAACCGCAGAATCAGTCTACCGCGACCGGGCATCGGCCACCCCATCCACCTTTGGACAATCGATCGAGCGTGACGCCTGCTCCTTCTCCGACGCCGAGCTCGAAAACATCGCCGAAGAAACTGAAGGCGGATAAAGGTTGGGACGGGAAGGTCCAGGGTAAACAGAGAGCAAGCCCAACTGCCTCGCCGACTCCCTCGAAAAGCCGATAACTCGGTTCGAGTGCAGACGATCTGCCGCGGTGACGGCGTCGAGGATACTGCGTTGGGTTAAACATCTGATAATGCCTCGAGAATCGAATGATTCTCGTCATGCCAAAAGAGAAAAAAGTCCGCCCAGCGCAACATCAGAGACGCCAGCCTGGCCGCCAATACAAAATGCGGCCGCAACCCAAATCGGGCTCCAGCGATTATATCGGATCCGGGAAGCTGCGAGACCGGGTCGCACTAATTACCGGCGGCGACAGCGGAATTGGGCGCGCCGTTGCGGTTCTTTACGCGAAAGAAGGGGCCGACGTGGGGATCGTATATTTCAACGAGCACAAAGACGCCCGCGAAACCAAGCGGCTCGTCGAAGCGCAAGGCCGCAAGTGCCTCTTAATCGCAGGGGACGTGGGGAAGGAGAATTTTTGCCGCGCCGCGGTTTCGCAAACAAAACGCGAGCTGGGCGCGAT
Organism: Chthoniobacterales bacterium; assembly: GCA_045809795.1. Classification (GTDB taxonomy): domain Bacteria; phylum Verrucomicrobiota; class Verrucomicrobiia; order Chthoniobacterales; family UBA10450; genus AV80. The sequence continues at coordinate 392,657 of JBJMXD010000008.1, read as the reverse complement.
CGACATCCTCGTGAACAACGCCGCGGAGCAACATCCGCAAGAAAGCATCACGAAGATTACCGAGCGACAACTGGAGCGGACATTTCGGACGAACATTTTCGCGATGTTTTTCCTGACGAAAGCCGCGATGCGCCACCTGAAAAAAGGAAGTGTGATTATTAACACGGCATCGGTCACTGCATACCAGGGCAGCCCCGAGCTGCTCGATTACTCGGCCACGAAGGGTGCGATCGTCGCGTTCACCCGGTCCCTTTCGCAGGCGTTGGCCAAAAAGAAAATTCGCGTGAACGCCGTCGCTCCTGGACCGATCTGGACGCCGCTGATTGTGTCGACCTTTCCGGCGAAAGACGTTGCCACGTTCGGCTCGGATACACCGTTAGGCAGAGCGGGCGAACCGGAAGAAGTGGCGACTTCATTTGTTTTTCTGGCGTCGGACGATTCCGCCTACATCACGGGACAGGTGCTGCATCCGAATGGCGGCAGGGTCGTCAACGGGTAAAAATTTCATCCGCAGATTAACGCCGATTCCGCAGATTATTTGTTCTGCCATCGGCGCTAATCTGCGTAATCTGCGGACGATTTTGAATTCGACCATGCAACGCACCGACGGCCGATTGCCGGATCAGATTCGCCCGATCTCTTTCGAGCTTGGGATCGCGCCGAACGCGAGCGGCTCGGTGCTGGTGGCGATGGGCAACACGCGGGTGATCTGCGGGGTCATGATCGAGGAGACGGTGCCGCGCTGGATGAAAGAGCAAAGCGTGACCGGCGGCTGGCTGACCGCGGAATATTCGATGCTCCCGTATTCGACGAACACGCGGAAGCCGCGTGACATCAGTAAAGGCCGGCTCGACGGGCGCAGCACGGAAATCCAACGGCTCATCGGACGGTCTCTCCGCGCTGTGGTCGATCTGGAAAAACTTGGGCCCCGGACGATGTGGGTGGACTGCGACGTTTTGCAAGCTGACGGTGGAACGCGCACCGCCGCGATTACTGGCGCGAGTCTTGCAGTGGCCGTGGCGTGCCGGAAGCTGACCGACGAAAAGAAGATTGCGTCCTCGCCGATTCGGAAACTGGTGGCCGCGGTCAGTGCTGGGGTGTTGGAAGGCGTGAGCGTGGTTGATTTGAATTATGAAGAGGACAAGGCGGTGACGGTGGATTTCAATTTGGTCGCGACGGAGGACGGAGAATTTGTGGAAATGCAGGGATCAGGAGAAGAAGCAACGTTTTCGAATGATGAGCTAGAGCAAATGCTCAGCATCGGTCGAAAAGGAATCGGAGAATTAATTGCGGCCCAGCGCGCGGTGCTGGCATCCTTGATGGTGGGAACCAAATGAAACGCGCACTCATCACCGGAATCACGGGGCAGGACGGAAGCTATCTTGCCGACCTCCTGCTCGACAAGGGTTACGAAGTCCACGGGATCATTCGCCGCGCGAGTACATTCAACACTTCGCGCATTGATCATCTTTACGCGGACCCGCACATCAACGGCGTCCGATTGTTCCTCCATTACGGGGACCTGGCCGATTCGGTGAACCTCGTGAAGCTCCTCTACGAGTTGAAGCCCGACGAGATTTACCATCTTGGCGCGCAAAGCCACGTGCGAGTGAGCTTCGACATTCCGGAGTACACCTCGGACGTCACCGGCGTGGGTACGATCCGCATTCTCGAAGCGATTCGCGAAACGGGGATCCGGTCAAAATTTTACCAGGCTTCGAGCAGCGAAATGTTCGGCAAGGTGCAGCACGTGCCGCAGACCGAGACGACGCCGTTCTGGCCCCGGAGTCCCTACGGCGTGGCAAAGGTCTTCGCGTATTGGGCGACGGTGAACTATCGCGAAAGTTACGGGCTCGCCGCGAGCAACGGCATTTTGTTCAACCACGAAAGTCCGCGGCGCGGCGAGACATTCGTCACTCGAAAAATTACGCGGGCGGTCGCCGCGATTAAGCTGGGTCTGCAAAAGGAACTGTTCCTCGGCAACCTCGACGCGAAACGCGACTGGGGTTATGCGCCGGAATATGTCGAAGGAATGTGGCGAATGGTGCAACAAGCCGACGGCGACGATTTCGTGCTGGCGACGAACGAGACGCACACCGTGCGCGAGTTTGTTGAAACTGCCTTCGCCCGCGCCGATCTCGACTGGAAAGAATTCGTGAAACACGATGATCGCTATGAGCGACCGGCGGAAGTTGATTTGCTCATCGGCGACCCTTCGAAAGCGAAGAAGATCCTCGATTGGGAGCCGAAGGTCCGGTTCAAAGAACTCGTCGGGATCATGGTGGACGCGGATGTTGCGCTGCTTTCGCGCACCTCGGTGCAGGAGCAGCTCGGGAAGCTTCCGTAGTTTTATAGTGGCGGTCTATGACCGCCGAAGCTGCGACCGGTCCGCGGTCATAGACCGCCGCTACAGCTTATTGCGACGACACGGCACTCCTCGTTCCAGGGCCTGGCGCCATCGGCACCGCAGCGGAGAGCGGCGCATCGAGAATCGTCACGCGGGCCCGCGGCCCGACGATATCGTAGAGCTGAATGACATCCCGCGAACGCATCCGGATACAACCATAGCTGGCGCGCTTGCCGATATTCCGCTCTTCGGCTGTCCCGTGAATATAAATGTAGCGACCGTAGGCGTTCGCGTTCTGCGTCTCGAGTCCGCGCAGCCAAAGAATGCGACTCACGATTGGATCGCGGCCCGGTGCATCGGGAACGAGAACTTCGCCGGTCGGCCGGCGATCTTTGAAAACGGTTCCGAGGGCGGCGCCGTCCCCGATCTTCTTCGCAATCTCGAGTTCGCCCAAAGGCGTGCCTCGACTTCCAGGCGCATCACTTATCGCGAACTTCGAAGTGGAAATTGGATACGTCGCGACGAGCGCCCCGTTATCGAGAAGAGCCAGGCGCTGCTCCGGAATGCTAACGACGATTCGATGGCGCGTATCAGGCGCCACGCAGGAACTCAGGACGAGCGCAACGAGCAGAAGGTAGGGATGGCGCGCTGGACTTGCGACATTCGGTCGTCGCAGCGCGACGACCCTACCGATTGCAGAGACGCTCATCGTTGGAAGCGGAAAAATTTCTCGGCGGTTTCTGTCGTGGCCGCGGCGAGTTCATCTAGCGGGATCGCGCGCGTGTTTGCGATCGTCTCGGCGACGATGCGCGTGTGGGCTGGTTCGCAGCGCTTTCCGCGAAAGGGCACCGGCGCCAGATACGGGCAATCTGTTTCGACCATGAATTTCCAAAGCGGGACCTGGCTCGCGACTTCGCGGACGTTGGCGCCATTCTTGAACGTCACGATGCCCGTGAACGAAACGAGATGATCGAGATCGAGAACTTCGTTCGCCTGTTCGATCGAGCCGCCGAAACAATGGAAGACGCCGCGCACTTTGCCGCTGTACGGCCGCATGATGTCGAGGGTGTCCTGCCAGGCGTCGCGTTGATGAATGACCACGTTCAGTCCCAATTCGACCGCCAGATCGAGTTGTTGTTCGAACAAACTCGCTTGTTTCGATTTGTAAGCGCCGTCGTGGATCTCGGCCTCGAGCAGGTCTTCGGTTGAAGTTTGCAGGGCCTTTGAAAAAACCTGCATCGACTTCTGTGCCTTCGCCAATTCCAGGCTGGGCAGCGAATGATAATCCAACCCGGTCTCTCCGAGCGCCACCACCCGCGGATTTGCGGCGAGCTCGCGCAACGGAGTGATAACGTCCTCTCCCGATTCCTCAACGTAGGTCGGGTGAACTCCGATCACCGCGAACACATTCGGATACTTCTCGGCAAGCGCGACCGCGCGCCGGCTGCTCTCCAGAGAAGTGCCGATCGTGATGATTCGCGTTACGCCGGTCTCCGTCGCGCGCTGCAGCACGGCATCGAAGTCCGGCGCGAAGTCCGGGTAGTCGAGGTGAGCGTGGGTCTCTATTAGTTGAGAGTTGAGAGTTGAGAGTTGAGAGCCCATCGGATGGCTTATCTCTCAACTCTCAACTACAAACTCTCAACTTTCTTCCTCACCATTCCACCACCGTGCTCGCCCAGGTCAGCCCGCCACCAAACACGACCATCAAAACGTAATCCCCGCGCTTGATTCGGCCGCTGCGGTTCGCTTCGTCGAGCGCCATGGCGACGGCAGCGGCCGAGGTGTTGCCGTACTTGTCGAGATTCACGTAGAAACGGTCGAGCGGAATCTTCAATCGGTCGGCAATCGCCTCGATGATGCGGAGATTGGCCTGGTGGGGAATCACGCAGGCAATGTCGTCGGTCGTCAGGCCCGCTTGCTCGAGCGCTTTTTTGGAGGCATTGAGCATCGAGATCACCGCCTGTTTGTAAACGTCTCTTCCGGTCATGTGAATCGTGTTGAGATTCATGTGCGCATTCTCGGCCGTGATCGGGCAGCGCGAACCGCCGCCGGGCATGAAGAGAATGTCGGTGAAATCGCCATCGCTTCCGATGTGGGTGCTGATCACGCCGTGGGCGCGGCCGCGATGTTGCAAGACCGCCGCGCCGGCGCCGTCGCCGAAAAGCACGCAGGTATTGCGATCAGTCCAGTTCGTAATCGAAGTCAGTTTCTCGGCGCCAATGACCAGAACCGTGTTGTGCGTGTGCGAGGTGATGAATTGCTGCGCGATCTCGATCCCGAAAAGAAATCCCGCGCAAGCCGCTGAGATATCGAGGCAAGCGGCGTTCTTGGCGCGAATTTTTTTCTGAACGAAACAGGCCGTGGCCGGAAACAACATGTCGGGCGTCGCAGTCGCGACGAGAATGAGATCGACGTCTTTCGGCGCGACTTCCGCCTGTTCGAGCGCCTTCAACGCCGCCTTCGTGGCCATGTCGCTGGTCAGCTCGTCTTTTCCGGCAATTCGGCGTTCTTTTATTCCAGTCCGCGTCACGATCCATTCGTCGCTGGTGTCGACGATCTTCATCAGATCTTCGTTCGTGAGGCGCTTTTCCGGCATGTAACTGCCGGTGCCAACGATCGAGACCGTCCGGTTTGCTTTACCGGAGCGCGGGCTCGAGCGGGGTTGTTTTTTCATGGTGGCGGCGGACCTCCTCGACGATATGCGGGTTCACCTGGTGTTCAATCGATTCGGCCGCCACTCGCAATGCATTCTTAATCGCCAAGGGCGTGCTCGCGCCATGGGCAATGATGCAAATTCCGTTCACGCCGAGGAGCGGCATCCCGCCGTACTCCTCGTAGTTCACTTTTTTCTTAATGGTGTGAAAGGCGTTCCGCGCCAGATACGCGCCCGCCATCCGCACCTTGGTTTTCATCAGCTCGTGCTTGAGCCATTTAAAAATCGCGTCACCGATCGACTCGCATGTTTTTAAAATCACGTTGCCGACGAACCCGTCGCAAACCACGACCTCGACCGGATCGGCGAACAAATCGTGGCCTTCGATGTTGCCGCGAAAATTGAGGTTACTTTGCTTCAAAAGTTTGAAGACCTCCTTGGTCAAATCGCTCCCTTTTGAATCTTCGTCACCGATCGACATCAGCCCGACCGACGGCTTTTCGTAGCCCAACACGTGGCGGGAATAGACTGAGCCCATGATCGCGTAATCGAGCATGTGTTCCGGGCGCGGGTCGCTGTTGGCGCCGGCATCGATCAGCACGAAAACATTCGTTTCGGATGGGATAACGGCGGCTATGCCGGGACGATCGACGCCGGGAAGCGTCCGCAATTTTATTTGGGTGGCGGCGACTGCGGCGCCCGTGTGGCCAGCGCTGACGATCGCTTCCGCGTCACCTTTCTTCACCAAATCGACGGCACGGCTCACGGACGAATCCTTTTTGCGTCGGACCGCCTCGACCGCGCGGTCGCTCATCTCGACGACCTGGGTCGCATGGACGATCTCGATCCGGCGATCGTTACAGCCATGCTTTTTTAATTCGGCTTCGATCTGCAGCGTGTCGCCGACGAGAAAGAGTTTGCCGATCTGGCGATACTCGTTGAGCGCCATCACGGCCCCGCCGACGATATTAGGCGGGCCGAAATCGCCGCCCATGGCATCCAGAGCGATTTTCATCGGAGCGGGATTTTGCGGCGATCAGCGGAGGAATGCAAAATCAAAAACAATGTGGGAGGGACCTTTGTGTCCCGATTGTCAGCGCGCTTCGCGTTAACCCAGGGCGCAAAGGCCCCTGCCAATCAGGCGCCAACGCTGAGGACCTGACGGCCTTTGTAGTAGCCGCAGGAAGCGCACGCGGTATGCGATTGAACGGTGCTGCCGCACTGCGGACACTTGTTCAGGACCGGCGCGCGCCAGCGATGCGACGCTTTCCGCGTCCGCAGTCGCATTTTCGAAGTTTTACGCTTGGGAACTCCCATAAGAAGGGGAGTAGGAAAGCAGGGATTCGCATAAAGACAAGGGGCGACGGCGATTTAGGGCGCAGGGCTCGCGATGCCTCATCTGTCATCCTGAGCGCTGCGAAGGATCTCTGACTATTTCAGCGCTGAAGGCGCGTTCGAATCGTCCTCCGCGCCAGAGATATTCAGAGATCCTTCGACAGGCTCAGGATGACAACTACTGCAGCTTCAATTTATCCAGCGCGCTCCAATCCGGTGTCCGTTTCCCGTCGGTCTCCGACGCGGGCTCGGCGATTGCCGCGGCGGGACATGTGCGGCCGCCCTCCCGGTCGCAGTGCGGATGCGCCGGCAAGTTGAGCAGAATATCTTCCCGGACGTACGGTGCGAGATCGATTGTTTCCGGGCCGGTCAGCTCGTGGTGAATCGAAAAAGCCGGCACCTGGATATCGAACGGGAAGGGCTCGAGACAGCGAACACATTTTAGTTCGACTGGTTGAGCGAGATGGCCCGTGACCCAAAGCGACCCCTCCGATATTCCCAAGTCGAGCGAATAACGCAGCGGGCCGGTGCAGATGACACCTTCCGCCGCCAACTCGGGGACCGAGCATTCCTCCTCGCCTTCGAGATGGAGCCCGTCGGCCTGAATCTGTCGGAGATGGACTTTCATTCCTTGAGTTTTGCTTGCAACGCCTTTGCCACCCGCGCCGGCACAAACCCCGTCACGTCGCCGCCGAGACGCGCGATCTCTTTTACGATTCGTGAGCTGAGATACGTGTATTCCTCTTTCGGCATCAGGAAGATCGTCTCCACGGTCGCTTCGAGTTTCCGATTCATCAGGGCCATTTGAAATTCGAATTCGAAATCCGAGATAGCGCGCAGGCCTCGGATCACGGCGGTCGCCTTTCGGGCTTTCGCGAAATTGACGAGCAAACCATCGAGCGGCGCGATCTCCACGTTCCTGACTTTGCCGAGCGCGCCCTTGATAAGATCGAGCCGCTCCTGGAGCGAAAACAGGGGGTGCTTCTGATCGTTGTGGGCTACGGCCACGATGACTTCATCGAACAATTTCCGGGCACGATCGATGACATCGAGGTGGCCGTTGGTCACCGGATCGAAGCTGCCGGGGTAAATGGCGCGGCGGGTCATAAAGAGGAAAACGTCCAACGTCCAAGGCCGAACGTCCAACGTCGAATTTCAGAAGTTTACCGTGGCCAGTTGCCGAGCAGGCCCAACGCTCACACAATAGCTCGCCCGAAATGATCGAGCCACCTTACCGGACCGTCGCCGTCGCGAGCACGTTTTCACCGCGATTTCGGCAGGTCCTTGCGGAAGCCAAGCGGGTCCGCGATCGGCTTTGCCGGCAATTACATCTCATCTACGTCGGAGCGCGCGATGAGCAGACCGCAAAGAAATTCGCGGAAGCGTTGCTCGCGCTCGCGCTGCCGGAGGATTCCGCGATTCATTATCAGGAAGGCGAAGATGCCGCGGTGGCGATTCTCGAGGCAGCGAAAGCCAACAAGATCGATCTGCTAGTCGCAGGCGCTCTAGAGAAGGAAGTAGTTCTCCGGCCATTCCTGGGAAACGTGGCGCGGACTCTTGTCCGAAACGCGGGTTGTTCCGTAATCCTTTTCATCAAGCCGGAAAGCCAACCGAAACCCTTCACTCGAATCGTTTTTCTGGCCGACTATTCCGAACATGGACGGGCGGCGCTGGTGAAGGCGCTTCACCTTGGGGCGGCGGAGAAATGCGAGCGGTTCTATGTGATTCGCGTTTACACGACCTTCGACGAAGCGCGAGCCAAGGCGCGGACCGATGCGCCCGAAGAAGGCAGCGCCGGCGCGCGCACCCTCGAAGAAGAAGAGATTGCGCTGGAAAATTTCGTCGATTCGGCCGGCCCGAACGACGTGCCGATTGAAGCGCGGTGCATTCGCGGAAACACCGGGTACGCCGCGCTCGATTTTATCCAGTCGATCGATGCCTCGTTGCTCGTGGTGCCGGTCGATCCAGCCGCGTGCGGCGACGGTCTGCCATCTCACGTCGCGTGGATTACGGACGTGATTCCCTGCAATCTCTGGGTCATTCGTTAGGGCTTGTGGATCGGTCGGCCGGTTGATTTCATCGCGGCGATGGATGCGGCCCAAGCCTTTCGGCCTTACGGACTCGCGCACCTCATCGTGATCGCGCTCACGGTCGGTTTGCCTTTTGTGCTCGCGGCGTTCGTGCGCAAATCGCGCTCGCCGCGGAGCGAGCGGCTTATTGGGCAATTGCTGGCCGCGATGCTGTTGGTGAACTACGCAGGCTACGAAATTTATCTCGCGTTCACGGTGGGTCTGGAATGGAAAAAGGCGCTGCCGTTTCAGCTCTGCGACTGGGCCATGATCTCGATCGTGGTCGCCTTGCTCACCGGCCGCGAGCGTTGGCTTGAGGTCGCCTACTTCTGGGGGATCGGGGGCACGCTCCAGGCGATCCTAACGCCGGATCTGAAGGACGCGTTCCCGAACATTCGTTTCATCACCTTCTTCGTCGCGCATTCCGGCATCGTGATCGCGATTGCGTTCGTGATGATCATGAAAAAATACCGGCCGCACTGGTTCTCCATCGTCCGCGTCTTTCTTTGGTCGGAGCTTTATTTTGTCCTCACGTTCTGCGTCGATCTGCTGACCGGGGAGAATTACGGCTATCTGCTCCATCAACCGGCGGCAGCGTCACTGCTCGATCTGCTCTCCCACGAACGAATCGTTTACCTCCTCGAGATGCACGCGCTGGCGCTGATCTTTTTCGTCGTCCTCTATTTGCCGTTTGCGCTTTACGATCTTGCCTCAGCGGGAAGAGGCTCACACAAAGGGCACAAAGGAACACAAAGGTAATTTTTCTTTGTGTTCCGTTGTGGCCGTTGTGTGAGACCTCTTTCTGCCTAATCGTTCGTCGCGTGAAGCCTAAGCCTCTCAAGATTCGCTCGGTTACTGTCGGCGGGGCCAAGCCTACGTTTGTCCTCGGGCCGTGCGTGATTGAGTCGGAGAAATTCGTTTGGCGGATGGCGAAGAAAATCGCGGAAATCTGCAACGCGGAATCCGTGCCTTTTATTTTCAAGGCGTCGTATGACAAAGCCAACCGCACTTCGGTCCGGTCGTATCGCGGAATTGGCGTGGAGGAAGGATGCGAGATTCTGGCGGCGATCGGCGCGGAGTTGGAAATTCCGGTCACGACGGACGTGCATTCGCCTGCGGAAGCCGAGATCGCCGGGCATGTGATCGATGTCCTGCAAATTCCGGCGTTTCTCTGCCGGCAAACCGATTTGCTCCGGGCCGCGGCGGAAACCGGTCGCGTCGTCAACGTGAAGAAGGGCCAGTTCCTCGCGCCGTGGGATGTGAAAAATATTGCCGAGAAATTGAGCGCGTTCGGGAACAAGAACTTCCTGTTCACGGAACGCGGCACGACTTTCGGTTACAACAATCTCGTGGCGGATTTTCGCTCGCTCTATTGGATGCGGGAAGCGGGCTATCGCGTCATCTTCGATGCAACCCACTCGGTTCAGCGTCCGGGCGGCGCCGGAGATGCGACTTCTGGCGACGGCGAGCTCGCGCCGGTCCTGGCGCGGGCCGCGCTCGCCGCGGGCTGCGACGGTATTTTCATGGAGGTGCACGAGAACCCGGCGCGCGCATTGTCCGATGGGCCGAATCAGATTCCGCTAAAGCAGTTGCCGAAGCATCTTCGCATGTTAAAAGCTATCCATGCTGCCGTTTCGTAGCGGTCGCGCTGGAATCGTCAGCGCTTTCGCCGCTTTTTCGCTCGTAATTTTGCTCAGTTGCGCCGTCATCGCAGCCGACAAAAAATCGTCGAAACCCGAAACAAAAAAAGCGACAGCGACGGCAAGTCCGACACCCCACAAAAAACCGGCTCGGCCGAAACCGGAAGAGGGGATCAAGGACGTGCCGATTCCGGAAGGTCACGATGCCCGCGGACTGATCTTACCGGAATACGACAACCAGGGCCGCCTCCGTGGAAAACTACAAGCCGGCGTAACCCGGAGGCTCGACCCTGAAAATATCGAGTTTCACGGCGTGAAATTTACGACCTTTATTCCAGAAACCGAGGCGCCGAACCTCGACATCAGCGTCGACACGGCCGTGTTCAACCTCAAGACGCAGATCCTCACCTCGAACGTCCGCTCGACCGTGAAGCGGGCCGACTTCGAAGTGTCCGGCGACCATATGCGATTCGAAATGCTGACGCGTCAGAGCACGATCGAGGGGAATGTGAAGATGATTGTCCGCGGCAAAATGCGGACGCCGAGCGAGGAGCAGCCACAGCCGCAACCGTCGCCGCAATGAGAAAATTGCTGGTGATTTGCGCAATGATTTCGTTGGCCGCGCTGAATGAAACAGCGCACGGCCAGGGGTCCGCGCCCCCGTCGCTCTCTTCGCATCTGAAGGCGGATGCTTCTCCTTCTCCAACTCCGAAGAACGTGAAAGCAAAGCCGGACAAGAGTGCGACGCCTGCGCCAAAACCGGGCGAATCGCCCGCGCCGCCAGCCCAGGAAATCGTTACTGAAATTTATGCGGACAAAGCGGTCTTCGATTCGACAAAATCGATCGGCGTTTTTACGGGCCATATCGTCGTGATCGATCCGCGCTTTCAAATCCAGGGAGAAAAACTGACGATTTATCTTAACAACAAGCAGGAGGGCGGCCTCGATAAGGCGGTGGTCGATGGAAACGTTGGCGTCGTGCGCGATCGACCTGATCCCGCCGGCGGCCCGCCGAGTCGAATGCTCGGGCGATCCGACAAGGCAATTTACATAGCGAAGACTGGAAACTTTGAGTTGTCGGGAAACCCGCGCGTGCAACAGGGTTTGAATACGCACGTCGCGACGAGTCCCGAGACCGTGATGGTCTTGAACGACAAGGGCGAGTTGCAAACGACGGGCCCGAGCCGGACGGAGATTCGGCAGCCGCCCAAGAGCGAAACGACCCCAACTCCGCCGCCCACGCCAACCCCAACCCCGAAACCGTGACCATGCCGACCGCGACCGCGCCAACAACGGCTCCGATTTCCGCCAAACCCGGCGCAGAAGAGTACGTCCTGTCCACCGAGCAGTTGGTAAAGATCTACGGCGGGCGAGCGGTCGTGAACGGCATCGACATAAAGGTGCGCGCCGGCGAGATCGTCGGATTACTCGGTCCGAACGGCGCCGGGAAGACGACGAGCTTTTACATGATCGTTGGACTCGTTAGGCCAAACAGCGGGCGCGTGATCTTCTCCGGCACGAATGTGACCAAATATCCGATGTATAAAAGGGCGCGGCTCGGAATGGGTTATTTGCCGCAGGAAGAATCAATCTTCCGAAAGATGACTGTGGAACAAAATATCCTCGCCATTCTCGAGACGTTGCCGCTGAGCAAGTACGAGCGGCGGCAGCGTTGCGAACAATTGCTCCATCAGTTCGGCATCGAGCGGATCGCGAAGAACACCGCCATCACGTTGAGCGGCGGCGAAAAACGCCGGCTCACGATCGCGCGTTCACTCGTGACCCAGCCGAGCCTGCTCATGCTCGACGAACCATTTAGTGGCGTCGATCCAATCGCCGTCTACGATGTCCAACAGATCGTGGTGAATTTGCGCAAGTCCGGCCTCGCCATTCTCATCACGGACCATAACGTGCGCGAAACCCTTTCCATCGTCGATCGCGCTTATCTCATCTTCGAAGGACGCGTCGAGAGCGAAGGGACGAAGGATTTTCTGATCAACGATCCCATCAGCCGTCAGCTTTATCTTGGCGAACGTTTCCAAATGTAAGCGAAAGGAAAACCGTGATCTCCGCCAACGCTCATCCGCACGTCAAAGTCACCGGCCGCCATCTCCCCATCACGGACGCGATCAACGATTATTGCACGCGCAAGATCGAGAGCCTGCATCTGGATTACCCGAAGATCATCGAAGCCCACGTCATCCTGGAGGTGGAAAAATATCGGCACTCGGCCGAAGTCGTTCTCGTTTGCTCGAACCACATCACCATCGAGGCGTGCGAAGAAACGGACGACATGTATGCCGCGATCGATGCCGTGACCGACAAGGTTGCGCGGCAGATGCGGAAGTACAAGACGCGGCTAATGCGAAAACACCGGCCGCGGAAAGACATTGTGCAGCATCTCCAGGAGCACGTGTTGCATCCCGAGCCGGTCGAAGAAGACGAACATCACGAGCACGCCATCGTGAGTACGGAACGGCTGCCGGTGAAACCGATGTTTGTCGACGAGGCCGTGTTGCAACTCGAGATGTCGCACCGGCAGTTCCTGGTTTTCCTGAACGCGCGGAGCGCGCGCGTGAATGTGCTTTACCGCCGGAAAAGCGGCGACTTCGGATTGATCGAGCCGACGGCTAACTGAATTGCGCCATGAGAATCCGAATTGTTGCGATTGTTTTTGCAGTCAGCCTGACTTTGGGCTGCGCGCTGGGCGCCGAATCTATCCCACCGCCGGATGATGTAGCCGCGCCGCCGGCTGACGCCGAGAAAACAGAATCAGGACTCGCTTCGAAAGTTTTAGAGCCGGGGAAGGGCACAACCCATCCGGCAAAAACCGATCTCGTGACGGTTCATTACACCGGTTGGACGACGGACGGAAAAATGTTCGACAGCTCGTTGTCCCGAGGAAAACCGGCTACGTTTCCGCTCGATAAAGTGATTGCCGGTTGGACCGAGGGTGTGCAGCTCATGGTCGCGGGCGAAAAACGGCGGTTCTGGATTCCGGAAGATTTGGCTTACAAAGGCAAAGAGGGCCGCCCCGCCGGGATGCTGGTCTTTGATGTCGAGTTGATCTCGTTCAAGGCGCCGCCACCAAAAGAAACGCCGTCCGATCCGACGAAGGCGCCGGATGATGTTCAACGCGCTCCGGCAGATGCGAAGCGGACCGACAGCGGCCTGAGTTACAAGATCCTCCGGCGCGGGACGGGCACAGAACATCCCGGGCCGACGAGTTCGGTCACGGTGAATTATTCGGGTTGGACCACCGACGGAAAATTATTCGACAGCACCTATTCGAGCCACGCTCCGGCAACGTTCCGATTGAACCGAGTCATTCCCGGTTGGACGGAAGGTTTGCAGCTGATGGTAGTAGGTGAGAAGCGCCGTCTTTGGATCCCCGAAGCGCTGGCTTACGCAGGACAAGGGCCGGTGAGCGGCGACCTCGTCTTCGATATCGAGTTGCTGAAGATCAACTAGCCTCAATCCGCGGGCCTGAACGCGCTCCCGCAGCTCGCTTGGGGTGACAAACGTTTCTTCCCGCGATAAAGGAATTGTGGGATGGCCGATAAACCGACAACGCAGGCGATCACATCCAAGAGCGATCTGCGGAAGAATGTTCCGGTCGTCACCGTCGAAAGTTTCTTCCGCGCGCATGCCGGGAAACTTCAATTGAAACTCGAAGGCAATCCCGTCGGCTTTCATCGTAAGATCCGCGAGCCCACCATCAACCGGCCCGGCCTGGCGCTCTCGGGCTTCTACAATTATTTCGCTGAGAAACGCGTCCAGGTTCTCGGCGCGGCCGAGCAATCGTATCTGGAAAGTCTTTCCCGCCGGCAACGCATCCAGCGTTTCCGCCGTTTGTGCGCGGAAAAAATCCCGTGCCTGGTGACTTCGCGCGGTGCCCATCTCGATGCCGATCTGCTCGCCGTTACGGAGGAACTTCAGATTGCCGTTTTCCGCACGCCGATGGTTACCATGCGCTTCATCAACGCGGCCACGATCGCGATGGAAGGCGATTTTTCGCCGACGGTGACTGAGTTCGGCAGCATGGTCGATATTCTCGGCGTCGGCGTTTTAATCCGCGGCCAGAGTGGCATAGGTAAGAGCGAATGCGTGCTGGGCTTGATCGAGCGCGGCTACAGTCTCGTCGCGGATGATGTTACGCGGATAAAATCATTCGAAGGCCGTGAGCTAATGGCGACGGCGCCGAACCTGACGCGTTACCACATGGAAGTGCGCGGCATCGGGATCATCAACGTCGCCTCCATCTTCGGCATCGGCAGTATTCGCGTCGAGAAACGCCTCGATATGGTGGCGACGCTGCAGGACTGGCAGGAACTGGAGGAAGTCGATCGCATCGGCCTCGACCAGCAATTTTACGAAATCCTGAAGCTGAAAGTGCCGCACGTGACGATTCCTGTGCGGCCGGGCCGCGATGTCGCGCGATTGGTTGAAGTTGCGGCGATGGACCAGAAGTTGAAAGGTCTGGGGCGGAATAGCGCCGCGGATTTTAATGATAAATTGCTGAACTTGATGGAGACGAAGGAACGGTAATGGGCCTGTTGAATCGGAGATCGTCGGGCCCGAGTCAAAAGATCGAGAAAGAGATCACAATCGTAAACCGGCTCGGCTTGCACGCGCGGCCGGCCGCGATGTTCGTCCGGATCTCGAGCCGTTATCGCTCGGAAGTCTGGGTCGAGAAGGAAGGCGAAAAGATTAACGGCAAAAGCATCATGGGCCTAATGATGCTCGCCGCGGGCCAGGGTTCGAAGCTCACCATTTGTTGCGAGGGCCCGGACGCGGACAAGGTGATGGAAGAGCTGGAACAATTGATCGAGCAGAAGTTCAACGAAGAGTGATGGAGGGACGACCGCCGTGTCGTCCTCATCGCCTATCTCACGACGTGGACGCCACGGCGGGCGTCCCTCCATCTTGACATTCGCGCTACTCTCTCTTGATGAGCGGCGAGAATGCGAAACCCGAGACCCGCCTGCAGGGCGTGGGCGTTTCGCCCGGCGTCGCTCGCGGGACTCTCTACGTCGTCGAGGATGATCCCGACGAGATCGCCAAGCATCACATCGAGTCGTCTGAAATTCCGAACGAGATCGGACGGTTTGAAACCGCGCTGATCCAGACGCGTTCGCAGATTCTCGAGATGCAGGAACGCATCGCGCAATCGATCGGCGCCAAAGACGCCGGAATTTTCGACGCGCACCTCCTGGTCGTCGAAGATCGGACGTTAATCGACGAAGTGCTGCGCAAGCTCCAAACCGATCTTTGCAACGTCGAGTTCGTTTTTCAGGAAGTGGCGACGCACTACGCGAACACTCTGAGCGAAATCGACGATCCGTATTTGCGCGAGCGTGCGCTCGACATCCAGGACGTCACGCGCCGCGTAGTCCGTAATCTCCAAGGGAAAGCGCCGAAAGATTTTCTGTCGCTCACTCACCCGCACATTCTTCTGGCGCACAGCATTACGCCTTCGGACACGGCCACGATGAACCGCCAATATGTTCTTGGCCTAGCGACCGATCTCGGCAGCCGCACTTCGCACACTGCGATCATGGCGCGTTCGCTCAACATTCCCGCCGTCGTCGGATTGCACGACGCGAGCGAGAAGCTCAAGAGTGCCCGTGAGGTTTTGCTCGATGGTTACAACGGCTTGCTAATTCTCGATCCGACGCCGGAAACGCTCTGGCATTACGGCGAACTCGAACACAAACGCTCGCTGGTGGCGGAGCAGCTGACGGGTCTCCGCGAAACCAAATCGACCACGCGCGATGGTCGCCACATCGTGCTTTCGGCGAACATCGAGTTGCCGAACGAAGTGGAAGCTGCCCCGCGGAACGGCGCCGAAGGCATCGGCCTTTACCGGACGGAATTTCTTTACCTGAACCGGACCACGCTTCCGAGCGAGGAAGAACAATACGCGACCTACCGCAAGGTCGCGGAACAGGTCCAGCCGCATCCGCTAATCATTCGCACGTTCGATCTCGGCGGCGACAAATTGGCGGGCGCGCTCGACAGCGACGACGAGATGAATCCGTTCCTCGGACATCGCGCGATCCGATTTTCGCTCGAGCGCATCGACATTTTCAAAGCGCAGTTGCGCGCCATCATCCGCGCCAGTGCCGTTGGCAACGTCAAGGTGATGTTCCCGATGATCTCGGGTTTGGAGGAATTAAATCGCGCCCTGGCCGTTTTCCACGAGTGCAAGACTGAGCTGCACAAGGAAGGCCACACCTTCGATCCGAAGACGGAGGTCGGTGCGATGATCGAGATTCCGAGCGCGGCCATGTGCGCGGAACGGCTCGCGCGTGAGATCGATTTTTTCAGTATCGGCACGAACGATTTGATTCAATACGCCATCGCCGTCGACCGAACGAACGAACGCGTCGCACATTTGTATGAGCCGACCAATCCGGCCGTCGTGCGTTTGCTGAAGATGGTCGCCGATGCCGCGCATGCGCATAAGATTTGGGTCGGCGTCTGCGGCGAAATGGCCGGCGATCTGGCGCTCACGCCGCTGCTGCTCGGATTGGGCATGGATGAACTCAGCGTCGGCGCGTCAATCGTTCCGCGGGTAAAGCGGGCCGTGCAAAGTCTTACTTTGAAAGAATGCCAGAAGCTGGTCAGCGATATTATGGAGCTCGACACGCCGGCCGCGATTCTCGCCCGTTGCACCGAGCTGGCGCAGGCGCGTTACGGGGAGGTCTTAGGTTAGCGCAGAAAATTGTCATCCTGAGCCTGGCGAAGGATCTCTGATTTTTTCAGCGCTGGGGGCGCATTCCAACCGTCTTTCGCTCCGAAATAGTCAGAGATCCTTCGCCAAGCTCAGGATGACAGGAGTAGCGGTTAATTTTCTTCCGAAGCGCGCCGTCACTCTTCTTCGGTCGACTCAGATTCCGATTCGGATTCGACGTCGGGCTTGAGGCCGTCCTCTTCCATCTTCCGCAGCACGTCGCTCATATCGTCGACTTCGTCCCAGACTTCCTGGCTCACATACATCGGAGCTTTTTGTTGTGTCGCCATGGCGATGCAATCGCTTGGGCGGCCATCCAGTTCGATGATCTTTTTCTGCTGCAGTTCGTTCTCGGCGCGGATGATCATGCGGGCATAGTAGGTCGCATTTTTCAGATCGTTGATGATGACGCGTTCCACCTTCGCTCCGAGCGCCGTCATTAAGTGTCCCATCAAATCGTGCGTGAGCGGACGCTCCTTCGAAACGTCGCGCATAAACATCGTGATCGCGCTGCCGACGGTCTGATCAACGTAAATGATGAACACTTTGTCGGTGTTGCCGAGGAAAACGGCGCAGCCGCCGCTGGTCGGCAACACGGCTCGGACTTGCACCTCAATCACCGTCTTGTTCATCCGCGCAAACCGTAATCGGGCCAATAACGAATTACAAATCCTCCTGCTCATGATCTTGATCCTGATCATGATCTTTTTCTGAGGCTAGCGCTGCTCAAAGGATCAGGAGCATGATCACGAAACAGGAGCAGGAAAATGAGGCGCGCGAGATTTTCGCGATGCAGGCTTGCATGTGCGCGACGCTGATTGATTATGCGCTCTGCGGCGGACGCCGTTTCCAACAAAAGATGAAGAACGAGTGGGACGTCGAAGCCGCCATTTCCACTTATAACGTGGACGGCTGGGGAACTGGTTACTTCTCAATCAACGCCGCGGGCAATGCTGAAGTCCGTCCCCTTCAGGAAAAAGGCGGCGCGATCGATATTCTCGAAGTCGTCAACGAAGCGCGCGAACGCGGGCTCGGTTTTCCGCTCGTCCTGCGCTTTCAGGATTTGCTCCGGCACCGCGTCGAGTCGGTTAATTGCGCGTTCAAGAAAGCGATCGAGGAATTCGGCTACAAAAATCATTACCGCGGCGTGTTCCCGATCAAGGTGAACCAGCTTCGCGAAGTCATCGAAGAGATCGTCGATGCCGGGCAGGAATTTCATTTCGGTTTGGAGGCAGGGAGCAAACCGGAGCTCGTCGCGGCGCTCGCGATGCATAAGGACCCGGAGAGCCTGATCATCTGCAACGGGTACAAGGACCGCGCCTTTATTCGGATCGCCCTTCTCGGCCGCAAGCTCGGCAAGAGCGTCGTCATCGTCGTCGAAAAACTCGAGGAGCTTGAGCAGGCCATCCGCGCCTCGAAAGAAGTCGGGCTCGAGCCGATGATCGGGATTCGCGTCCGGCTCTACAGCAAAGGCTCCGGCAAATGGTCGCCGAGTGGCGGCGAGAATGCGAAATTCGGGTTGGATACGACGAGTCTCGTCGCCGCGAGTGAGATGCTGAAGGCGGCTGGTCTTGGCCACTGCTTCAAGCTCGTTCATTTTCACGTCGGCTCGCAGGTCCCGGACATTTCCACGATCAAGCGCGCGGTGCGCGAGGCCGCACGTTATTACGCGAAGCTTTGTAAGCTCGGGCACGAGCTTGGTTATCTCGACGTCGGCGGCGGATTAGGCGTCGATTACGACGGTTCCCGAAGCGACTTCGATAGCTCCGCAAATTACTCGCTTCAGGAATACGCGAACGATGTCGTTTGGAACATCATGGACGTTTGCGACTCGGAGGGCGTCGCCCATCCGGCCATCGTGAACGAAGGCGGGCGCGCGATCGTCGCCCACCATTCGGTGCTCGTCGTTGAAGCGTTCAGCTCAATCGAGAAAACGGCGCCGAAGTTGAAAGTCGATGCGGCCGAAAAGGACCACAAACTTGTTCGCGATATTCTCGATGTGAAGCAGCGGCTGAAACGCGGTAATCGTCTCGAAAGCCTGCACGACATCCAGCAGATCAAGGAGGAAGCGCAGCAGACTTTCACGCTCGGCCTGCTCGATCTGGAATCGAAAGCGAAGATCGATTGTGTGTACTGGCAGCTCGCGCAGCAGATCGTGAACATGCATCGCGGCCTGCGTTATGTGCCGGAGGAAGTGAAGGAGCTCGAGACCTCTCTCGGCGACCAATACATCTGCAACTTCTCCGTGTTCCAATCGCTCCTCGATCATTGGGCGCTCGGCCAGTTGTTTCCGATCATGCCAATCCATCGGCTGACGACGCCGCCGGACCGGAACGGGATGCTGGTCGATATTACCTGCGACTCGGACGGCAAGGTTTCGAAGTTCATCGATTTGCAGGACGTGAAGTACACCTTGCCGCTCCACCGGATTACGCCTGGCGACATTTATTATCTCGGCGTCTTCATGGTCGGCGCTTACCAGGACATCATGGGCGACCTGCACAATCTTTTCGGTCGCGTCACGGAAGCGCACATCTTTCTCGATCCGGACGAGGAATCGGGCTGGTACATTGAGGAAGTCATCGAAGGCAGCACCATTGGTGAGGTCCTCGCCATGACGCAGTGGGACAAGGTCGAGTTAATGCGCCTCCTCAAGACGCAGGTCGATGGCGCGATCAAAAGCGATCGGCTGAAACCGAATGACGCGATGAAATTGCTGTCCGATTACGAGCGGCTCCTGAACGAATACACCTATCTTCAGCTGACCGACGGCAAACCGCTTCCACAGCCGGGAAATTGGCTGCCGTTGAGCTAAGAACGTCGGACGAATTTTTCGATAACAGCGAGGACCCGCTGGTCCACCTGATCCTGGCTTTCATTTGCAGCTTTGAGCTGCTTCTTCGCGACGATCAACGAATGATCGCCGCCTTCGACCACGTGCAGAAAATTCTCCGCGGTCATATCGACTCTTACTTTCTCGAGAAGATCGAGTGGACAAAGTGCGTCGCGCGTTCCCTGGACAAACAGGATTGGCGTTCGGAGTTCGCGCAGGACTTTGTCGCGTAGCTTTTGTGGATCGCCTCCCGCGCAGAGAGGATAACCAAAGCAGATCAGTCCGTTCACCGATTCCTTGAGCGAAACATGGCAGCCGATTCGCCCGCCCATGCTTTTGCCGATTAAGAAGACGGGTTGATCGTTGCTTTGTCGCGCGTTCTGTAAGGCAGCCTGGTGTGCCGCGATCAGGACGGGCGGGGGATCAGGGCGCCGGCTGCCTTCTCGCATGTAGTCATAATCAAAAGTCACAACCTCACCAATGCTGCTGAGCCGTTCCTTCCATCGTTGCATCCATGGATGAGACGAAGGCGCTCCCGCTCCAGGAGCAAACAAAAGCAGTGGCCGAATCATGGCGCGTTCAGGTGTTCAACCAGCCGATTCAGGAACTCGATCTGGGCCTGGTTGATTTTCTCCTTCGCTAATTCGATCGGAAAAAATTCCGCGCGATCGATCTCCGGAAATTCCTGCATTCGCCCGGAGCGCGGCGGCCATTCCATGGAAAACGTATTGGAGGCGAGCGCGAAATTCCCAGGTAAATCCCCCTCGAACGCCCAGGCGTGCACGGTCTTCCCGCCCTTTTGCCTGATCGTGCCTAATTCGATCCACTCCGCGGGCTCGATTGGCTCGACCCCGAGTTCTTCCCTGAATTCCACCTTCGCGCGGTCAAGCAACTCTTCGCCTTGTGCCACTTCGCCTTTCGGGATCGTCCACGCGCCGCTGTCCTTGTTTCGGAAAAACGGGCCGCCCGGATGAACGAGTAACAGCTCAAGCTGGCCCGCCGTGCTTCGGAACATCAACAATCCGGCGCTTAATTTCGCTGGCTTCGCCTCTCTCAATTCGCGGCACCGTAACGGATTGGAGTTTGTCTTTCGATCCCAAAGTCCACAGCCTGTTCGACGATGAATCCTAATGAGTCGCCCGTGCTCGAACGCCAGCTGGGTTTGCGAGATCTGGTTCTGTTCAATCTCGTAGCGATTCTCGGAATTTCGTGGGTGGCGACGGCGGCGAAAGCAGGGCCGGGTTCTTTAACTCTGTGGCTTCTCGCGGCTGCGCTGTTCTTTGTTCCACAAGGTCTCGCTGTGATTCACTTGGCCGCCGACATGCCGGAGGAGGGCGGTATTTATGCCTGGACAAGGAAGGAGCTTGGCGAAGCGCACGGTTTTATTTGCGGTTGGTGTTACTGGATCAACAACGTTCTTTATTATCCCAGCCTTCTCCTCGCCGCCGCGGTGACAGCTACGTTCGTGATCCGTCAGGGCGAAACCGGACTGGCCGATAACTGGACCTACGTCCTGCCATTCACACTTATCGGGCTTGTGATAGCTGTCGGGTTGAATGTCGCCGGTGTTGGCACCGGGAAATGGCTTCAAAACATCGGTGGGCTAGGCGTCTTCTTGCCGGGCGCGCTCCTGGTCGGGTTTGGCCTTTATCGAATCGCGACTGGAGTGCCTGCGAATACGATCACGCTTTCGGAGTTGAAGCCGGACCTGGGTAATCTTCCGAAGCTCAATCTTTGGGCAACGATCGCTTTTGCTTTCGCGGGGCTCGAGCTCTCCTCGACGATGGCGAGCGAGATCAAAGATGCGCCGCGCTCTCTTCCTCGCTCAATTTTTGTGACGGCGCCGATTATCGCGCTGATCTACATCATTGGAACATGTTCGATGCTTTGGCTCGTGCCTCGCGGGCAAATCAACGTTGTGGCCGGTCCGCTGCAGGCGATTTCAAATGGCGCGGGACCCTTTGGCTGGTGGCTGGTGTCCTTAGTCGCCCTACTACTCACCGTGGCGCGCATTGGCGGAGTAGGTGCATGGCTGGTTGGATCTTCGCGCGTAGCATTCGTTGTCGGCTTGGATCGTTACTTCCCCGCCGCCTTCGGCCGAATCCATCCGCGCTGGCGCACGCCTTACGTTGCCATTCTCGTTCAAGGCGTTATCGCCGGAGTGTTCATGCTGCTTTCTGTCCTTGGCAAAGGCACCACGGTTGAGGCCGCTTTCCTGATCCTGATCGACATGTCATTGCTGATCTACTTCGTCCCTTACCTCTACTTGTTTGTCTGCTTCATGGTTCATTGCTGGAGAGAACGCAGCGCCACCATGGTTGTTCCCGGTGGCAAGGCCGGCGCGGTCGTCGCCGGTCTTTGCGGTTTCGGCATTACGCTTTTCGCAATGGTCGTCGCCCTGTTTCCGCCGCCAGGCACGACTAATATCTGGCTGCACGAGACGAAACTCGGCGGTGGGTCGCTTTTCCTTCTGGGCGTAGGCCTGGTGATTTACTGGCGAGCGCGCAGAAAAAATCCTCGGCCCAAATTCGACCCACTCGCTTGACGTATCGGAGAACCGGTTAACGTATGCCCGGCGTATGTCCCGGGTTTGCCTCGTAACTCTTACCGTTCTTTTCGCGACCCTCGCCTCAGTAGCACACGCGAAGAAAAAAGATCCGGAGTACGCCAACTCGCCTGATGATCCCAAACTACGCTACGCGATTGCCGCCCTTGCCCCGGGAGTCGATCCCGAAGAAGCGTTGCGTGTAACCCAAATCGCGGTCAACACCGGGCGCGACTTGAAAAAGGAATGGCAGGTAGTCTGGCCGCCCGGAGTCCAGAATTTCTTGGTTCGCACCGGGAAACGCAAAGGCGGTTATTGTTATCAATTCGCCGAACGCCTTCTCTGGCGGTTAACCGCGCAAAAATGGGACACGCTGGAGTTTCATTGGGCGGAATCGTTTGAGAACACGACGGCGGAACACAACGTCATTGTCGTGACAGCGAAGGGCCAGGATTTTTACAAGGGAATCATCTTGGATAACTGGCGTTACGGCGGCCATCTCGTTTGGGGTCTGGTGCCTGACGATCCGCACTACCGGTGGCACGAGAACAAACCTCAGTTCCAGAAGGTCGTTAACCGGCGGCCAACGCCTCACGTTTCACCGAGCGCTACGCCGGCCGAGCCTCCTTCATCCGAGGAGACGAGATAGTAATATTGCGCGCGAAGTGCGCGTGCCCAGTCGCGCGAGGTTCCTTAGTTTATTTCGTATTCAACATCGACCACCACCCGAACGACCTTGCGTTCAGGAGTGGCGGCATCGCGGTTCTCAACTTGGAACCAGCCCTGGCTTGCGTTGCGCAGTTTGCCCAGGCTGGTCTGCGAATCGCGCGAGAATTGTTCCGCCGCGATCCGGGCGTTCTTGGTCGCTTCCTGAATCATCGCCGGCTTGATCTCGTTTACCTGGTTGAAAATGTAATTCGGCTCTGACTTACCGGAAAGAAGAACGCCGCTTACCATTAAGTTGGAAGCGGAAGCCAGGGCCGGTTTAATCAGGTCAACTTTCGCGGTTCTCAGCAGGACCGACTGCGAGGCGTCATAACGAGCTGGTGGCGGCGGGACGTCTTTTTCGCGCGGCTCCATGCTGGTATCGTGGAGCGACGGAGGCTGGACTGCCATGTCTGCTTCCGCAAAGCCGGCTTCTTTCAGGAAAGCCGTCACTGCTTTAGTGCTATCCGCGAGCTTCTTGTTGATCTCGCTCAGATCGTTGCCATTCGCAGAATAAGCTATCGTCCACGTTGCGACGCTGGCCGGCACTTCCCGTTCGGAAAGGCCTTTCACCGAGATTATCCGCCGCCCCGTATTTCGTTCCGCGATTCCTTGTCCGACGAAATATCCTGCCACGGCCAAACCGAGAGCAATGAGCGCGGCTGATAGAACAAGCGAGATTCGCGACGGACGCATTCTGTTACTTAACTATTTCTTCTTCTTGTAACGATTAGGAGTCGGGGATGGTTTTGTGTTTTGCTGGTTCGAATTGGTCCGGAGGATGGGCCCGGGAGTCGGCGTGGGAGGCGGACTGCCGTTGGTCTTCGGCGGCGGATTGGTCGTTCCTGGAGGTTTGGTCCCGGGAGGATTGCGACTGGGCCGGGGAGTGACAGTCGGATTCGGGTACGGACCGCGCGGACCGCGTGGTCCGACATTGACGCCTCCAGGCAGGTTGATGTTGATCGACGGCCCACTGTAAGAAGGCGGCGGTGGAGGCGCCGGTTGTTGGGCGACGGCCATGATGAGCGGGTAACTCGGCAGCGGCCTGAAATCCGTGATCAACGGATGCGTTCGCATGAGTTGGTTCACATCAAAGTTCACCGGCATCGGTAGCGTGGTCGCCCCCGGCGGCACATCCAGTAATTGTCCGGCCATCACCGTCCGCCAATCGCCGGGCTTCTTTTTGAGAGCGACCCGCGACGAGCCTTCCAACGTGTAAAGCTTGTTTCGTCCCCCGCGGCTTCCCTCGAAGATCACGGTCGTTCCGGTTACGGCCACCGTCACAGCGCTGCTTTTAATCGTGCCGCCGCCGGAATCTTTCGGAACGCGCAACAGGATCGACCCGCTGTCGACGTTCGCCGTCCGACCGGACTTGTTGAAACTGAAGATCGTATTCGCGCCCAGCCGCGTGATCGTCAGATCGGGAAAGGTCAGCTCCGAGCGCGAATCGCCTCCGGTACGCACGCCGGTGTCTTCCGCGACTTTGTCATTCAACGCCGCCTCCCGGGCAGCGGCGTCCGCGGGTAGCAATTTTACCTCGTGAATGATTTGCGTGACCCGCGCTTCTTTCGAACCCGCCGCAGAGGCGGCCGGTAAAGGAAGAATAATCACAGCGCTGGCGATGGAACCGAGCAGAATCTTGGAAGCGGTTTTCATAGGCGAATCAGGTTCGGGTGTGACCCGAGAATGCGTTCGAGCCCTCCAAATGTCGAGAACGATCACGAGAGGGAGAACGGCCGGTAGTATCCTAATTTGCAAATTAGGATACCCCCCAAACGGTCGCTCTCATTGACCCACCACGGGCACACCCGCATAGTGCACCGCTTTATGTCGATCGAGCTGACCCGAAATTTCTGCATCATCGCGCATATCGATCACGGGAAGACCACGCTCTCCGATCGATTGCTCGAACGCACCGGCACGATCCATGAGCGCGATAAACAGGATCAGCTCCTCGATTCGATGGACCTCGAACGGGAGCGCGGCATTACCATCAAGGCGCACCCGGTCGCGATGCGTTACACGAGCAAGTCGGGTGAAAAATATCGGCTGAACCTCCTCGACACGCCGGGCCACGTGGATTTCGCCTACGAAGTTTCCCGGTCGCTAGCGGCGTGCGAAGGGGCGCTCCTGATCGTGGACGCGGCCCAGGGCGTGGAAGCGCAGACGGTGGCAAACGTGCACCTCGCGCACAAACAGGGCCTGACCATCATCCCCGTGATCAACAAGATCGATTTGCCGAATGCCGACATCGCCTCGGTTCATCGGCAGTTGGAAGAAATCCTCGCCATTCCCGCCGAAGAAGCGATCGACGCCAGCGCGAAGATGGGGATCGGCATCGAGGAGATTCTCGAGGCGGTGGTGGCCCGCATTCCGGCGCCAGAGAAACCAAAGGACGAAATCCTCCGCGCTCTAGTCTTCGATTCCGTGTTCGACGTTTACCGCGGCGTGGTCGGCTACGTCCGAGTCGTTTCCGGTAAAATGCAACAGGACCAGGCGATCAAGCTGATGCGGAACGACGCGCGCTACGAGATCAAGGAAGTGGGTGTCTTCACGCCGAAGATGTATCCGCAGCCGCGGTTGAACGCCGGCGACGTCGGTTATTTCATCGCCAACATCAAATCCACCGCCGACATGAAAATCGGCGACACCATCACGGATGCGCGCCATTCCGCCACGGAACCGCTCCCGGGTTTTCAGGAAATTCATCCGATGGTGTTCAGCGGAATTTACCCGATCAACACCGCTGACTTCGAGCACTTGAAAGCCGCGATTGGGAAATTGCGGCTGAACGATTCGGCCTTCGTTTACCAACCCGAGAGTTCCGTCGCGCTCGGCTTTGGTTTTCGCTGCGGCTTTCTCGGCCTGCTCCACATGGAGATCATCCAGGAGCGGCTCCGTCGCGAATACGACATGGATATCATCGCCACGTCGCCGAGCGTGATCTACGAAATCCTGACGACCAGGGGCGAAACCCTACTCATCGATAACCCCGCTCACTTGCCCGACCCGAGCATCATCGACGAAATCCGCGAGCCGATCGTAAAGGCATACGTCCTTTGCCCGAACGAAAACATCGGCGACCTCCTCCAGCTTATTCTCGAAAAACGCGGCGTGATGGACCACACTGAGTCGCTCGACACCCGCCGCGTCATGCTCCACTGCGAGCTTCCGCTCAACGAAATCCTGGTCGACTTCAACGATAAGATTAAGAGCATCACGCGTGGTTACGGTTCCATGGATTACGAGCACGCCGGTTATCGCGCGGCGAAACTGGTGAAGCTGGACCTGTTGGTGAACGGCGAGCCCGTCGATGCGTTCTCGACGATCGTTCACCGGGACCGCGCCGACGGCCGCGGCCGGATGCTGGCCGCAAAGCTGAAGGAAGTTATTCCGCGCCAGCTCTACCAGGTCGCAATCCAGGCAGCGATCGGCGGAAAAATTATTGCGCGCGAAAGCGTTTCCGCGTTGCGAAAAAACGTAACCGCGAAATGCTACGGCGGCGATATCACTCGGAAGCGCAAACTGCTGGAGAAACAAAAAGAAGGCAAAAAGCGCATGAAGAGCATCGGCAAGATCAACATCCCGCAGGAAGCCTTCATCCAAGTCCTCAAAGCGCAGTAGATTTCCGTTTCATGTTCACCAAGAAATACGTCAAGCACGGGCAGATCCTGATCCGGCATGCAGAGAAATTAGTCCGCTACCGGCGCGACGTTTTTAGCGAAGGCACGTTGGCGGAATTCAAGCTCCAGATCGAAGCGGTTCGGAAAAGCATCAAGGACCGTGATGAAGCGCAGGCGAAGGCGGAATCGGACCGGCTCCACGATCTTTACATGAAACATTTGCCCGCGCCGAAGGACGCATCCTGGCGCGAGAACGTGGAGGTGATTCTGGTCGCGGTGGTCGTCGCAATCGGGGTCCGGTCATATTTTCTCCAGCCATTCAAGATTCCGACCGGTTCGATGCAGCCAACGTTGAACGGGATCATCGGGCACCGCGCTTTTGTCGCCAACGAGGGAGAGATCCCAATCGATCAGAAACCGCAGTATGAGAAGCGGAGCGATGGTTGGTACTGGAAAAATTACCCGGCCGATGGCGCGAAGCCCAACATCCTTCGTCAGGTCGCCGAGTTTTTTATTCTCGGCCGCAATTACATCAACGTCGTGGCCGACAAGGACGATGTGGTCGAACAAATCCTGCCGAAAAAGTACGGGTTCTTTTTTACGTTCTCGCAAATCGTCTGCCAGCGCGGGACCTATCTCGTCTATGCGCCTCCGGATACCTTGAAGCAGGATTTTAGAGTTTCGCCCGGCGGTCGGTATAAGAAGGGTGAGATCATCGCTCGCGGCGCGGTCGACACTGGGGACCAGGTGTTTGTCGATAAGTTCAGTTACAATTTCATTCGGCCGCATCGTGGCGACGTTTTTGTTTTTCGGACTGACAACATTGCGGGAATCCCGGGCGATCCGGAGACCGGCGAGCATTCGTTTTACATCAAACGATTGGCCGGTCTTCCCGGCAACACGTTGAGGATCGATCCGCCACTGCTCTTCGTGGATGGCAAGCTCGCCGAAGGCTTCGGGTTCGCGCGAGTCATGTCGGCTAAGCCTCCTTATCACGGTTATGCGGCCGGGCGGGATTACATGGCGCTGCCGGCGCAAACCTTCACGGTTCCGCCGCATAGCTATTTCGCGATGGGCGACAACAGTGAGCACAGCTACGACAGCCGCTGGTGGGGCCCGGTGCCGGAGCCGAACCTGGTCGGGCGCGGGCTTTTCGTTTATTGGCCGTTCACCTGGCACTGGGGAATCATCAGATAGTGGGGACATGGAGTAGCGGACTGATGGAGTAATGGGAATTTCGGCAATGCATGACTCCATTACTCCAACACTCCATCGCTCCATTGCCGGATAGCACGGAATGGGCGCGAATATCCCTCGCGTTTATCCCTGGCTCGGGCTCCTCGCGGGTTATCTCATTGTTCTTTTCTTTAACCCGATCCGGCTGGCGTTGCGGGACGGGTTGCGCTGCATCCTGCGGTTCAAACGCATTTGGTTGACGTTCGTTCTCCTCGGGTTCGGTTACTCCGTTTTTCAATTCGCCACGTTTACGCCGCTTCATGGCATGTCCGATCTGGACATCAGCCAGGTGACCGCGCCCGGCACATGGGAATGGCCCTCCTTCGTTGAGATCTGGCGCGAAGTGCCCTTGCCGACCTTGGAAGGTCTCGCGGGAATTTTCGATAACGCTACGACGACGTATCCGCTTTCCATCCTGGCGGCCGTTTTGTTGCTCATCAACTGGCGTGGTTTGCACGGAGCTTTGGTCCGCGCTCTCGGCCGGCGCTACGGATTCTGGGGTTACCTGATCTATCTCGTCCTGATTATCAGCGCGCTGGCGGCGCTAATAAAGCCGATCGCGTTTTGGCGGTTGCCGGAATGGGGCACAGCAGAACCGGCCGCGAAATTGTTGCGAATGTCGGCCACGGTCGACGCGGTGGCGTTCATCTTCGAGTACCTCTTCGGCGTTTATATCCAGGTTTACCTGATCACGGTTTGCCTCGCCTGGATCAAGGGCCTCAGCTTCGGCGAGCAGGATTTGTTTGGGTTCGCCATGCGACGATTCAGTTACGTGCTCGAATGGGCGGGGATCGTCGTGATCGTGAGCACGATCATCGTGCGGGTGCCGTTGCTCCTGGCGTATTTCACCAACGTGCCGGACGTGATGGATTACCTCCCCGGCGAACGCTTCATCATGTGCATGCTGATCATCGCGTTCTGCTCGATGCAGGTCTCGCTGGTTTTGCATAACGAGACGCTGCGGGCGGCGTTCAACGCTCATAAGGAGTTCGTTCGTACCAATCTCTTTCGCCTCGGCTGGTTTCTCCTCATCGCGGCCCTTCATTATTTTTTCCTTATCAGCTGCGACGCGGTTGTGCGGACGGCGATCGCTGATCGCACGGTCGGCGTGATCGTATGGAAACTGGTTTACGTTTGTTTGCGCGGATTAGTCACCGGTTGGCTGCTCGCGTCGTGGGTTTGCCTTTTCCGCCAATGCGAAACGCGCCGGGCGAACCAGGAAAAGTGGATTCAATCCGAGATTCAATATTAGGCCGTGAACGCAGCGAAGATCACGCGCGACAGTAAATCGAACCTGGCCCTGGCTTTCGTCGCGCTCGGTCGTGAACGTCGGAACGACATCACCGTTTTCTACGCCTTCTGCCGTGTCATCGACGACATCGCGGATTCATCTGAGGCGACGCCGGAGCAAAAGGCGAAAGAATTGCACGAATGGCGAAAGTGGATTCGCGAAAGCGTCCCCGGTGAGCCAGAACTGGCGCGTGATGTTCGTGGCCTCTACGCGAAATATCCGATCACTCCGCCGATGCTCGACGAGATCATCGACGGCGTGGAAATGGATTTGCGCAACGTCCGTTACCAGACATTTGAAGAGCTCCGGCTCTATTGTTATCGCGTAGCGAGCGCCGTCGGTCTCGTTAGCATCGAGATTTTCGGGTATCGCAACTCCGCCTGCCGCGACTATGCGATCCAACTGGGGTTAGCCTTGCAGATGACAAACATCATCCGTGACGTCGGCAAGGATTTGAACAACGCGCGAATTTATCTGCCGCTGGAAGATTTGGCGCGGTTCGATTATGCAGAGAGCGATCTTCGCGCCCGCCGATACAACGACGCCTTTGTCCGCCTCATGGAATTCGAAAGTCAGCGCGCCGAAGAATTTTTCTCGCGGGCTGCTGCTCTTTTGCCGCGAGAAGATCGACGCTCGATGGTGGCGGCGGAAATCATGGCGTCGGTCTATCACGCTCTGTTGCGCCGGATGAAAACGGACCGATTTCGCGTCTTCGATAAAGAGTACAGGCTCAGCAAGATCGAAAAAAGCGGCCGCGTTGCCGGGCAACTTTTGCGACTTTGCTTGAATGCGAGGCGCTGAGTTGCCGTCAGAATTTTCTCGGAACAAATTTCATCAGAGTCATGAAGAAGAATCTATTAGCAATTATCGCGGTGGGCTTGTTCGTCGCGGTGGCGTTCACGTCATGCGAAACAGCCACTGGCCAAGGCGCGGGTTGGGGCGCGGCGACTGGCGCCATCCTTGGTGGCCTTACCTCGCATCATAGCGCCGAAGGTGCCGCAGTCGGCGCCTTGATTGGTGCCAACACCGGCGCGCTGATTGGCGCATCGATCGATGAAGCGAACGCGGTTCGCTACGGTCCGCGTCCTCGAGGCGGTTTTCCTTTTGCCCAGCCGACGGAAACGCCGGGTTTATACGTGAGCCCCTATCCGCCGCATCGGGTTTACAATTTGCGTCACGTTCCGCCGGGCGGCCTCGTCGAGGATGCCGTCGGCGGCGGTTATTTTCGCAAGCCGTAATTAGGTAGGGCGAGACGCTGTCGAGCCGGCTGGGTTTGGCGAGTTTCTTCGGTCCGCTCGGCAGCGTCTCGCCCTATCGCTGTAGTGGCGCGGGTCTCACGCGCGACAAAAATTCGGCTGCGGCTGCAGACAGCCGCCACTACACGCGCTTGCGAAGCCCATCCACGATCGCCTGCGCTTCTTCTGTCATCTTGAGCAACTCCGGCCAGCTTCGATGATAATTTTCGCCGGGCAATTTCCGGGTCGCGTCAAAACCCATGTGCGACCCGATGTTCTGTGAACTCGGGGCGTGATCGAGCGAATCGCTCGGATTCCGAATGATCGTGCTATCGCGTTCTGGATCGGTGTTGGCGCAAAGACGAAACAGGACCTCGCTCGTGTTGTGCACGTCGCAATCTTCGTCCACCACCACGATGTATTTGCTGAACATCATCTGCCCCATGCCCCAGAGCCCGTGCATCACCTTGAAGGCCTGATACGGATATTGTTTCCGGATGCTCACGAACACGAGATTGTGAAACACGCCCTCGGGCGGCAGCGTCATGTCGACCAATTCCGGGAAATTCATTTTGAACACGGGTAAAAAAATCCGGACGCTCGCGTCGCCCATGTAGAAATCTTCCATCGGCGGAATGCCCACGATGGTCGTCGGATAAACGGCGTCGCGCCGGTGGGTGATCGCGGTGAGATGAAAGACCGGGTACTCCTCGACCGCGGTATAGAATCCGGTGTGATCTCCGAACGGCCCTTCTGGCCGCATTTCAGCCGGCTGCACGTAGCCTTCGAGAACGAAATCAACATCGCTCGGCACTTCCAGATCGATCGTCTTGCAAGGCACCAGCTCGACGGATTTTTTCCGAATGAACCCGGCGAACAGAATCTCATCCAGCCCATCCGGCAACGGCGCCGTCGCTGCGAACGTGTAGGCCGGATCGCCGCCGAGACAGACCGCGACGGGCATCCGCTCGCCGCGTTCGTAATAACGCTTCCCATGTCGGGCCCCGACCTTGTGCACCTGCCAATGCATACCAGTCGTTAGGTCATCGTAGATCTGCATCCGGTACATTCCGACATTGCGCGCGCCCGTCTCCGGATCGCGAGTGTGCACATTCGGCAGCGTGACGAAGCGCCCGCCGTCCTTCGGCCAGCACTTCAGAATCGGCAGATCGCGCAGGGAAAATAGTTGAGAGTTGAGAGTTGAGAGTTGAGAGCCACTGCTCGTTGGAGTTTGGGATTTGGAGTCTGGGATTTCCTCAAACTGGTGGACCACCTCCTGGCACGCTCCCTCCTTGGAATGCTTCGGTCGCGCATGCAGCAAGTTGATTCCCTGTTTGAGCAGGCTCCAGCCTTCGCGCAAATCCGTTGGCGGTTTCGCCTTCAGAATCAGTTGAATTTCCTGCGCGAGGTCTTCGACGCTGTCGATCTTTAACGCCATCGCCATGCGGCGGCGCGAACCCATTGTATTGATCGCGACGGGAAATTGCGACGGCTTGCCGTCGACCATCGGCTTTTCGAAAAGCAGCGCCTTCCCGCCGTCGGGCGATTTCATCTCGCGATTCGCCCATTCGCTGATCACCAGGTCGGTCTCGACCGGAACAGAAACGCGCGTCAGTTCGCCAGCCTGATCAAGGGCCTCAACGAATTGGCGGAAAGAGCCGTAAGCCATCGCGCAAAGATGGCGTCTCCGCTCCGGAACAACAAGTCCGGTAGTCTGGACGCGCCTAGGAGCGCGGCTGCGTCATGAACTGGATCGAAACCACCCGGCCACCGGAGAACGTTACCGTCTTCGACGGATACGCTACCCGCGGTGGAATGTAGGAGTAGAAGAACGGATCGTAAAACGGGTCGCCGATAACGGCGAAGCGATGTCCGCCATGACGATGAAACACTACGCCGCCGCCATAATATCCGCCGTAGCCGAACGGGCCGTATGGATAGGAGTAGAACGAATTCGCGTAATAGTACTCGTTGTAGATCCAGGTCTCGACTTGTTTCCCGCGCGCAACCCCCGTCGCTTTTTGGTCAGGCGCCCCCCAGGCGAGCCAGACCGCGTTCTGCGACATGCCTTCACGAATTTTCCCCACTTTCACCAGCTCCTGGTCGCTGGGGGACAAGGTCTGAAGGATTTCAGGATGTTCCGAGATTCGAGATTCGGTGGTCGAGCAGCCCGGCAGAATCAACGCGCTGGCGGATAGACAAAGTGTCAACGCCCGCAGAAAAATTTGACGCTTCATGTCGAAAAAGATACGACGCTCCCTCGTTGAGTCAATCGGACTACCTTGATTCAATGGTAACGCGACGGTAACCTTGCGCCTCGAATGGAAGATCGATACGGCCATCGCATTTCGTATCTGCGCGTGTCGATCACGGACCGTTGCAACGAGCGCTGCACCTACTGCATGCCGCACGAATTGCAGGAGTGGCTCGCGCGCGAAGACGTGCTGACCTACGAGGAAACGCTGCGTCTCATTCAGATCGCGGCAGATCTTGGGGTTTCCAAAGTTCGCATTACCGGCGGGGAGCCGCTGACGCGTCGCGATGTGCTCGGCTTCATGGAGCGGTTGCCGGCTATTCCCGGACTAAACGACATCGGCATTTCGACGAATGGAACTTTGCTCGCCCGCTGTAGCCGTCGCCCTGCCCGCCACGCCGAAGCCGAGCGAAGGCTGGTGGGCGACGCCGGATCGGCTTCGAACGGTGGCTCTCACGCTTCGCACAGCGAAGCGGCTACAGAAGAAACCATGGCGGCATCTCTTCGCGGAGCCGGCGTCAATTCCGTCAACATTTCCCTCGATACGCTTGATCGCGACGCTTATGCGCAAACCACCGGCCGCGATTTTCTGCCCCAGGTTCTGGATGGAATCGACGCCGCGATCGCCGCCGAGTTTCCGCTCATTAAACTGAATTGCGTCCTGATGCGCGGACGTAACGAAGACCAATTAATCCCACTCGTCGAATTCGCCGCCGAGCGAAATCTCCTCCTGCGTTTCATCGAGCTGATGCCCGTCAGTCACAGTGAAGTCCTCGACGAAACGAATTTTCTGCCGATCGCCGAAGCGCGGCGGAAGCTGGAATCGCATTTCGGACCGCTGATTCCCGAGCCGACTTTCCGCACCAACGGACCGTCGACCTACTACAAGGTCGGCGACCGCAATCAGCGTGTCGGTTTCATCGGCGCGATGACGAACTTGCATTTCTGCGAGAGCTGCAACAAACTCCGGCTCACCTGCGACGGAAAATTGCGGCCGTGCCTCGGCAGTTATCTCGAATTCGACATCATGAAAGTGATGCGGGCTGGCGCGGCCGACGCCGAGCTGCGCCAGTTTTTTCTCGACGTCGTCGAACGCAAACCGGAACAGCACGATTTCCGGGAAAGCTATCAACCGGGCCGAATGATGGTGGCGATCGGCGGGTGATGGAAAGTGACGAGTGACAAGTGATGAGTGACGCGAAGCCGAAACGGTTGAGTCACATCGCTGCCGACGGACGCGCCCAAATGGTCGACGTGTCGGCGAAGCCGGTCAGCGCGCGGAGTGCCGTTGCGGAAGGTCGGATCGCGCTCGCCAAAGAAACCGTCGCGTTGATCCGCAAAAACGAGATCGCGAAAGGTGATGTGATTGCGACGGCACGACTGGCCGGCATCCAGGCGGCGAAACGCACAGCGCATTTGATTCCGCTTTGTCATACAATCCCGCTCAGCGAGGTGAAGATCGACATTGAGTTGTCGAAGGACGGAGCGACCGCCGCGTGCACGGCGCGCACCGTGGCGCAAACCGGTGTGGAAATGGAAGCGCTCACGGGCGTTTCTGTGGCGCTGCTTACGATCTACGACATGTGTAAGGCCGTGGATAAGAAGATGAAAATCGGCGACGTGCGGCTGCTGGAGAAAACGAAGCAACCTGTAGCGGCGGATGACCGCCGCACTTCAACCGGACGGCGGTCATAGACCGCCGCTACAGGAATGCAAATTACCGTTGGCATCATCACCGTTTCAGATCGCGCGACCTCCGGCGAATACGAAGATCTCGGCGGACCGGCGCTCAAGGAAGCGGCGGAGAAATACGCTTGGCAGGTTTTAAGCGAAGCGATTGTTCCTGATGATGCGCGACGGATCCAGGAGACGATCCGATCCTTTTCCGATCAAGGTTGCGGTCTCATTCTCACCACGGGGGGCACCGGTGTCGCCGTGCGCGATGTCACGCCCGAAGCGATTCGCGCGATTATGCGCGTCGAGATTCCGGGTTTTGGTGAAACGATGCGGCGCGAATCGGCGAAAATTACGCCCAATGGAATTTTGTCGCGCAGCCTCGCCGCAATCGTCGAGCGGGCTCTTGTGATTGCGCTTCCAGGCAAACCGTCCGGAGCGGTGGAATGTCTTGGTTTCGTGATCGGCGCGATTCCGCACGCCGTGGCCCTGGCGCAACGCGTGCCGACATCGTGTTAGTTGGGCGTTCGGCGTTTCCTAATTAGGAAATGCGAGCAGCCACATGAATTGCTTGCCCTTCTCCGTCAGATGCGCGTTCGCGCCGTGGCCGGAAATGCGATCCATCGTAAGTGTCGCTCCATCTACGGTGCTCGGTTTCATGTAAGACAACTCCGGTTCCGCCACGGACTTTTCGCTCGGCTGGATCTTCAGCGGCACGCCCTCGCGATTGAATGACACTTCCCAGCTCACGGGCTCGCCTGCCGGTTTGTCGCGCACCATCCATGGATAAAATTTTGCCAGATCGAAATTCTTCGAAGCCGGGAGCAGCACGCGATAAAGCGTTTCTTCGTCTGCCAAGAATTCCGGAATGGTGAGCGCCGGGCGTTTCCGCAACTCAAGATAGAGTCGCGCGATGTCGAGGCCGACGAGGTTCAAGCCGTTGTAAAGTCCGTGGTGGTTCGGATCGTTCTTGAAATGGGCTTCATGCCAGGCTTCGAATTGCCGGCTCAACATCAGGTTGAATTCGAGGTGCACGTGGGCGCGGGCCTGATTCAATCCTTCGCCGGTATGTCCCATCACGCCGAGTGGATCGCGTTGTTGCACGCGCTGGCCCTCATGCACCGATACCGAGCTGAGGTGCCCATAAAGGCTGTAGTATTTGCAGCCGTCGAACCGATGCTCGACGACGACGTAGCGGCCGTAGTTTGACCAGCCCGCCACCGAGGTCGCGTGCACCACCACCCCGGGCGCAATGGCGTGGACGACGTCGAGCGGTTCCCCGCGGGCGTCGCGCTGAAGCGGCTTAATGTCCATCCCTTCATGAAGCCGCGTGTAAATAATCCCGGCGGACGTTTCGACCGGATTGCGGACAAACCCGTAGCGACCGCCTTCCCACGGCGTGGATTTTTCCCCGTGATAATCGCGCTCGATGTATTGGTAGAACGCCGGTCCATCGCCCCGGAGAAGCGCGTCGTTATCGGTCGGCAGAACGAGATTGAGCGGCTCAGCCCTGGCGATGGCAGCGCCGAGAATTAACAACATAAGCAGCGCCGCCGTTTTCATGGCGGATTGATAAAGGGTTTGACAATTTCCGCAACCCCGAAAGCTTTCGAGGCTGATTAGCCGCTCATGAGCCGCACGCTTGCTTTAACTGTCGTGACTTTCGCGCTGGCGGCTCGCCTCTCCGCGCAGGAGCCGAGCGGCACGCCTGAAAAACGAGGCGGCTGGTTCAGCCGAATGCTTCATCCCTTCCAGTCGTCGAACCCAGCCCCGAATTACAAGGATGCCCGGCTCCGCGGTCTCGTCCTGGAATTGAAACTCTCGCCGGAGCCCGTGAAATTATCCGAAGTGCGCCAGCTCGAGGTCAACCTGACGCTAAAGAATGTGTCGAAGCGCGGTATCGTTCTCGATTTTCCGAGCGAGCAACGCTTCGAAATTTATCTGCGCAATTCCACGGAGGCGATCCTCACCATCTGGTCCGACAATCATGCTTTCGAAGACAAACCCGGCACGGTTCTCATCAATCCGCTCGAGCATGTCGATTATCCCACGACCATCGCCACCCGCGATCTTTCGCCGAACAAAGTTTTCATCTGCGAGGTCTTCGTTCCGCAATATCCGGAGCTGCGCATCCGCCAGAAATTCCTGACCGCACCGTGAGAGAAAGTTGAGAGTTGTTAGTTGAGAGTTGAGACAAAGACACGCTGCTCTCAACTCTCAACTATTACCTCTCCGCTCTTCTCTGATTATCACAGCCATCCGCAGGGGCATAGGGTCCAACCATACACGCAGACGCTCCTTCAGCCGTGGGTCGATAGTGCGCGCGAGCGTGGATTGACCGATATCGCTTTCACCGATCACGATCGTTATCACCCTGGGGTTGATTTCGACGAACTCGACAAACTTCGCGTCGCGAATCCTGACGTCAAAATCCGCGCCGGGATCGAGCTGGATAACGATCCGGAAACTTCCGCGGCGGGCCGCGCCTGGGTCGAGAAAAATTGGGACCGTCTCGATTTCGTTCTAGGCTCAGTTCATTACCTCGATCGACCCGATCAGATGTTCGACAGCGTCCCCGCCGGCGCCGAACAATTTAACGGTCGCGACATCGACGAAATCTACGCCGATTATTTTCGCCGCATCCGCGAGATTGCGGCGACGGGCCTCGTCGATTGCCTGTCCCATCTCGATTTGATCAAAATTCACGGCCATAGACCGAAGGCGTCGACTCGCGATCTCGTCGAAGAAACGCTCGACTTGATCGAAGCGCGCGGCCTGGCTATTGAGCTATCGACGGCCGGCTGGCGAAAACCAGTCAACGAACTCTATCCCTCCGACGAAATCATCCTCCTCGCCATCGAGAAAGGAATCCGCTTCACAACTGCCTCGGATGCGCATTCGCACGTGCAGCTCGGCGAGAACTACGACCGCCTTGCAAAGAAAATGTCACAGCTCGGAATTACCGCGGTCTGCGTTTTCGAAAAGCACCGAGCGCAGATTCGCGAACTGTAGCGGCGCTCTATGAGCGCCGTCCGACACGGATTCGGCGGTCAAGACCGCCGCTGCATTTTACAGCCCCAAACCACCCAGCCCGAGCCCGCCGGTGATTTTTGTCATTTCGTTTTGAGCGAGGTCCTTGCCTTGAGCGATCGCTTGCTTCACGCCGCTCAGCACGGCTTCCTCGAGAAATTCCACGTCCTCCGGATCAACGATCTCTTTAGCGATCTTGATCGACACCACGTCGCCGGAACCGTTCGCGACCACGGTGACCTTGCCGCCTGCAGCCTGAACCTCGACCGTTTTGTCTTCGAGCTCGGCCTGGGTCTTCGCCATTTGCTCCTGCATCTTCTGGGCCTGCTTCATCAACTTGTTGAGATTCATATCGGTCAGTCGTTTACGGTTTTGATTTCGCCTTGGAAAATTTCCAACGCTTCCCGGATCAACGGGTCGTCTTTGAATGTCGCCTGCGTTTCCGGTTTCTTCGGCGCCGCATTTTCCACTGGCGCATTTACCGGCAATCCTTCTTTCAGCACAAACTTGATCTTCCAATCCTGGCCGCTGACTTCCTTCAAAATCGCGTCGATGTAATCGCGCGTTTTCGGAATAGAAAGCGATTCCATCGCGGCTTTTTGCTCTGGCGGAAAGCCGACGAGCAGGAAGCGGCCTTCGACGCCGAGTGCGATTCCCGCTTCAACCCATCCCGCGATAAGCCGTCGTGTCGTGCGGACTTTCTCCACCGTTTTTGCCCACGCGTCTTTGGGATCGATCGGCGTCGGCGGCGCGCTGTAGCCGGGATCGGTGATCCCGGCTGGCCGTATTGGCGGCGCGACCGGTTCTTTTTTTTCGGCTTTTTTGGTCGCTTGGGCAGGGCCCGGATCAGCGATCCCGGCTGCAGCGGGAGTCTTTCCATCACGCAACGCGGCCAGATTGGCGATCACGTCATTCAGCGTTACCTGATTCAATGTTTGGATCGCCTTGATCACGGCGACTTCAAAATGGAGCCGCTTATTCGGCGCCCATTTCATTCGGCCTTCGGCGGCCGCAAATTGATCGATCAGTTCCAGCAAACGATCGGTCTCGATCATTGCGGCCTGGGTCTCGAGCGATTTCTGGAGCTCGGGATTGAGATCGTCTGCGAGCGCTTCGGGTTTTACTTTGCCGACGAGCAGATCGCGCAGATACGAAATCAGGTCGGACATGAGTTTCATCATGTCCTTGCCATTGTCGGCCTCGGTGTGAAGCAATTCGAGCCCAGCCGGTGTTTCGCCGCGCAAAATCTTTTCTGTAAACTGCGCGACGGTTTGCTCGCTGGTAAACCCGAAGACGTTCAGGACGTCTGGCTCGTCGATCTTGTCACCGCAAAACGCGACGAGTTGATCGAGCATCGATTCGGCATCACGAAGGCCGCCATCCGCGCCTTTTGCGATCGCGTGGGCGGCCGCCGGATCGAGCGCGATCTTTTCCTTCCCGGCGATGAACTGAAGGTGTTGCGCGATCAAATTCGCCGGGATGCGATGGAGGTCGAACCTCTGACAGCGGCTCAGGATCGTCGGCAAAACTTTCTGCGGCTCAGTCGTGGCGAAAATGAACTTCACGTGCGCTGGCGGTTCCTCGAGGGTTTTGAGGAGCGCGTTGAACGCCGCCGAAGTGAGCATGTGCACTTCGTCGATGATGTAGATCTTAAATTTCCCTTTGGTCGGCGCGTAACGAACGTTGTCCCGCAACTCGCGCACCTGCTCGACGCCGTTGTTGCTGGCACCGTCGATTTCCAGCACGTCGAGGCTGTTCCCGCCGGCGATTTCCTTGCAGCTGTCGCATACGCCGCACGGCGTCACCGTTGGTCCGTTCACGCAATTGAGCGCCTTCGCCAGAATACGCGCCGTCGAAGTTTTTCCGATTCCGCGCGGACCGACGAAGAGATAAGCGTGAGCGAGCCGGTTCTGCTCCACTGCGTTCTTTAACGTCCGCGTCACGTGAGCCTGCCCGACCAGATCGTCGAACGTCTGCGGCCGATACTTTCTCGCGAAAACCTGATAGCTCACGAACCGAATCTAAGCTGCTTCAATCCCGCGCGAAAACAGAAATCAAGGAAGGGCGCTTTCAAACCGCCCTCTGCAATCGTCGGCGGTTTGTAAACCGCCGCTCCTTGGCGTTTGTTCATCGCCGTGACGACCCAATCGCTCCGTTTCGTAATTATCGCGCTTGTCGCTTGTGCCGCTCCCCTTGTTCTCGGTCGCGAACCCCAAACATCCCCTCCGCCCACGCAGCATGTCCGGGCGCGCGATCTCGGCATCCCCCTCGACGGTACGCCCGGCAATTTCAACGCGATCACCGATGTCTCTGGTGTCGAGGTCGGCTACACGACGCTCATTAGCGGCGAAGGAAAACTCGAAGTTGGCAAAGGCCCCGTCCGTACCGGCGTGACTGCCATTCTGCCGCGCGGCAAAAAATCTTTCGATGACCCTGTTTACGCCGGGTATTTCAGTCTCAATGGCAACGGCGAAATGACCGGAATCGCCTGGGTCGAGGAAGGCGGTTTTCTCGAGGGGCCGCTAATGATCACAAACACGCACAGTGTCGGCGTCGTGCGCGATGCGACCATTGCCTGGCGTCTCGCTCACGGCGGGCCGGACGCGGCGGAATTCGCCTGGAGCCTGCCGGTCGTCGCCGAAACCTGGGACGGTTATCTCAATGACGCGAACGGCTTTCATGTGAAACCGGAGGACGTTTCTCACGCCCTCGATACGGCAACGGGTGGCGCGATCGATGAAGGCAGCGTCGGCGGCGGGACCGGGATGGTCACCTATGAATTCAAGGGCGGAACGGGGACGGCTTCGCGGATTGTCGCGATGAAAAAAGGTGGACCCGCTACTCCGACTTACACGGTTGGCGTTCTGGTCCAGGCCAATTGCGGCCGGCGTCCGCAGCTCACGATTGCCGGTCTGCCCGTCGGGAAAGAGATCACGGAGAATGCTCCCTACAGCAAAGAGAACGGATCGATCATTATCGTTATCGCGACCGATGCGCCGCTCCTGCCGCATCAGTTGAAACGGCTGGCGCGTCGCGCTTCGCTCGGCCTGGCGCGGACCGGCAGCGTTTCCGGGAATGGTTCCGGCGATCTCTTCCTCGCGTTTTCAACCGCGAACCCCGGCGCGGCCGATGCCGCTGAGCCGACACGCACTGTCCAGACCGTTCCCAACGATCGGATGGACGCTCTGTTTACCGCGACAGTCCAGGCGACCGAAGAAGCGATCCTCAACGCGATGGTTGATAACCAGGGAATGACCGGCCGCGACGGCCATCACATCGATGCACTCCCGCACGCTCGCGTGCGCGAGCTCTTGAAGAAATACAATCGCGCCCGCTGAGGCTACGCGATCGAAGGGCGCCGTCCGTAAAGGAGCGACGATGCCGGTCTTTTCATGACGCCGGCCGTCGGTTTACCAGAGGTGATTCGCACGGTCACGCACGCATCGCTCGGGTCGTTGCCTTCGAAGCACCGCTCCCAGTGCGTTTTCGCCGCATCGAGCACCCGCGTGTAATTCACATCGAGCGCGTGTCTTAGACCGGTAATGAGGCGGTGGCTGTCGATGATACTGTCGGGGAGAACGCGAGTCTGCTGCGAGGTTTTCATGAGGCTCATCTGAAAAGCAGGATATGAGCCGGGTGTTCGCTTTTAAGGTCGAAATTCGAAGCTCGAATAGCGTTTGCGTCACCGTTGGGATTTCGGATCGAATCTCGAAATTTACTCTTCCAATTCGTCCAA
The DNA here is from genome assembly GCA_045809795.1 of Chthoniobacterales bacterium. Taxonomy (GTDB): domain Bacteria; phylum Verrucomicrobiota; class Verrucomicrobiia; order Chthoniobacterales; family UBA10450; genus AV80. Next base: position 351,715 of record JBJMXD010000008.1, on the reverse strand, counting down.
CAGCTCTCGCTTCAAATTCCGCCGCGCCGCTTTTTTAATCGCGCGGCGCTCAGCCGCCACGGCTTGTTTCTCAGCCTGGCGTTGCTGGCGTGTCCGAGTTTCGAGATCACTCGGCAGATGCGAAATCTTGGGGCGGTTCGCGCCGACCTTTCTTTCGTTAGGCTTGGCGTAGGGATCCATGGCTGTAGGCCCAATTTAGCGAGTGAAAAGCGCGAGTCACTCCTTTAGGGTTCGAAGCAATGAACTGGGACGCGATCAGCGCCGTATCGCAATTGATCGGCTCAATCGCCGTCGTTATTTCGGTTTTGTATCTCGCCGTGCAATTGCGGAGCAGCACTCGGGTTGCGCGCGTCGCGGCCATGGACGCCGCAGCCGCCGCATTGCGCGACGTGACCAAGCCGTTCATGGAAAACGCCGAGCTTGGACGCGTCTGGCGGACAGGGCTGGAGAACCTTGAGTCGTTATCGCCGGAAGATCAGGCCCGTTTTTTTCACGCGGCCCATCAGTTTCTAAAGGCGCTCGAGACCATTCATTACCACTACGTTTATGGCTTGCTCGACCCGCAGCTATGGGAAGGTTGGCGGGAACTCCTGCACCATTATATCGGCTGCCCCGGCATCCATTTTTATCTCAGCCGGCGCGGCCCAGTTTTCTCGGAGCGGTTCCGAAAATTCATTGCCGAACTGGAGCCTTTGCCGGAACGCAGGACCGTCGGAAATCTTCTCGGCACAGAAAAGCGCCCCGGCCCCTAACGATGTTCGATCTCGATTCCATCCGGTCCGCGCATGACCGAATTCGCCCGCATATTCATCGGACGCCGGTGCTGACCAGCTCGCGCCTCGATGCGGCCAGCGGCGCGTCGCTATTTTTCAAATGCGAAAATTTCCAAAAGGTCGGCGCGTTTAAGGCCCGCGGCGCAACGAACGCCGTGTTCGCGCTCGATGACGAAACAGCGAAGCGCGGCGTCGCGACGCATTCTTCCGGCAACCATGCCGCGGCTCTGGCTCGGGCTGCAAAGCTCCGCGGGATCCCGGCCCACATCGTGATGCCGTCGAATTCGTCGAAAGTGAAAGTGCGCGCTGTGGAAGGTTACGGCGGGCGGATTGTTTTTTGCGAACCGAACCAGCGCTCGCGCGAAGAAGCGTGCGCGCGCGTCCTCGCGGAGACCGGAGCGACTCTGATCCATCCTTTCGAAAACGAAAATGTCATGGCGGGACAGGGCACCATCGCGGTCGAATTGCTGGAAGACGTGCCGGATCTCGACATCATGCTTTGCCCGGTCGGGGGTGGTGGTGTGCTTTCGGGGACGGCGGTGGCCGCAAAAAGTTTGCGGCCGTCAATCAAAGTCATCGCGACGGAACCCGCGGGCGCCGATGACGCCGCCCAGTCGTTCCACGAACACCGGCGGGTCACTCAGGAGCAGAAGAACACGATCGCGGACGGATTGCGGACCGATCTCGGAGCACCGAACTTCGCCGTGATCGAACGTTACGTTGACGACGTCGTAACGGTCACCGACGAAAGCATCATCGCGGCGATGCGCGCGATCTGGGAAACGATGAAGATCATTGTCGAATCTTCGGGCGCCGTTGGTTATGCCGCGACCCTCGAAGGAAAAGTCGATTGCCAGGGGAAACGCGTCGGGATCATTCTCACCGGCGGTAATGTCGACCTCGACGCACTGCCGTGGATGAAATTTTGAATCGCCTCGCGCGGCGTCCGGCGGCTATTCTCGCGTCTTCCAAAAACGGCCAAATGCAATGCTGAAATCCATCCTCGCGATCATCGTCAGTTACGTCGTCGGGAATCTTGTTTTTTTCGGAATAATTACTGCGTGTTTTTTTCTTCTCGGCGTCGGACGGGTGTTCGAACCAGACAGTTACGAAGTTTCGCGCGCTTGGTTAGCGCTAACCCTCGTCGCATCGCTTCTTGGTGCGGCGGTTGGAGGTTACGTTTGTTTCTCGATCAGCCAAAGCTGGCAAACGTGTCAGGCGTTTGCCCTGATCGTTTTGATGCTCACCTCGATCAGTTGCATCATCGAATTCAGGCGCATTAACCCCGACGCTCCCAACATTCGTGCCGGTGATGTTGAGTATTTCGATGCGATGAAACTCGGTGTCCCACCGCGTTGGTTTCCGTTCGTCAATCCGATCGTGACCTGTATGGGCGTGCTTGCGGGCGCGCGAATAAGAAAACGATCAACCCCAGTTTAGTCTTCGCCAGCCGGTCCCCCCATGATTGAAGAATCAACTCAAAACTCGTGCTCAAATAGCCGAGAAACGCTGCGTCACGTCGACGATTATCTAGCTGTCGCTCAGCGGGCCGGTGCTTCCGACATTCATCTTGGTGTGAATGCGCCCCCGATGTGGCGGTTGCATGGAATTCTTGAGGCCATCTGGCCCGATGCCGCCAAGCTGACCAAGGACGACACGTTCGCGCTTGCCGAAGCGTTCTTGACGGAGGCGCAGAAAGCACAGCTCAACGAGCGTGGCCATGCTGACTTCGCTTACGCGAATGAGTTTGGCCGTTTCCGCACGAGCGTCGTTCGGCAACGCCTCGGAATCGATCTCGTCTTCCGCATCATCGACCCGCAAGTGCGGACCATGGACGAACTCGGCCTGCCCGAAAGTCTGAAACTACTGACCCGTTACCAAAATGGTCTCATCCTCGTGACCGGGTCGGTCGGCAGCGGCAAATCGACCACGCTGGCGGCGCTCGTCGAGCAGGCGAACATCGAGCGGCGCGAACACATCGTAACGCTCGAGGATCCGATCGAATACATTTTCGAATCGAAAGGCTGTCACATCACGCAACGCGAAGTGCGTACCCATACGCGCTCCTTCAGCGCCGCTTTGCGGGCAACGCTCCGAGAGGATCCTGACGTGATCATGATCGGCGAGATGCGCGACCTGGAGACAATTTCGCTCGCGATTACCGCGGCCGAAACCGGCCACCTGGTTTTGGGAACGCTTCACACCGGTGATGCGTCCCGCACCCTCGACCGCGTGCTCGACGTTTTTCCGGACGATCAACAGGAGCAGATCCGGATCATGGTGAGCGAATCGTTACGCGGCATCGTCAGCCAGCAACTCGTTCCCCGCGCTGATGGCAAAGGCCGCGTCCTCGCTCTCGAAACGCTGATCAACACGCCGGCCGTCGCGAACCTTGTTCGCGAAGCAAAAACTTACATGCTGCCCGGCATTATCCAGACCGGGAAAAAGCAGGGGATGCAACTGATGGGCGATGCGTTGGCCGCACTCCGCGAGAAAGGGTTGATCACCGCCGAAGAAGCGGAAGCGAGAATGGGATTGAAGACTAACCGCGGATTACGCGGATGACACGGATGGGGAAGATGATTCATGAAGAGTTAAGCCGCGCGATCATTGGCATCGCGATGGAGATTCTCAACGAGTTGAAGCCGGGGCTCGATGAGGTCCTGTATGAGCGGGCGATGGCAATTGAGTTGCGTCGATGGGGTTTTGCGGTCGCAGTGCAAAGCTCGTTTCCTGTCTTCTACCAGGCTGAGCTCATTGGAACGCTCATTCCCGACCTAATCGTCGATAATTTGGTAATCGTGGATTCGAAAGTGGTAACAGCGTTTTCCGAAACGCATGTCGCGCAGATGCTCGGTTACTTGAACATTACCGGACTTGAACTGGCGCTTCTCCTTAACTTCAAACATGCGCGGCTCGGTTGGAAACGCGTGATTCTTCAAAAATCGGAATCCGATATCCCCGATCTTCACTCCCCTAATTCCCCATCCGTGTCATCCGTGTCATCCGTGTAATCCGCGGTTCAAAAAGTGGCCCATATTGATCAATTCCTCTCGGTCATCGTCGAACAAGGCGGTTCCGATCTCCATATCGCGGAAGGGCAGCCGCCGAAGATGCGGCGGCATGGAGATGTAATGCCGATTCGATTGGAACCGGTGATGCGAAAAGAGGCGGCGGCAATGTTGAGCGAAATTTGCGGCCCGCAAAGCTGGAAGCTGTTTGAAGAATGTGGCGATCTCGATTTCGCCTACGAAATGGATGGGCACTCGCGTTTTCGCTGCAACTTTCTGAAGCAGACGAACGGGTACGGCGCGGTCTTTCGGCAGATTCCGACCAGGATCGCGCCGCTGGACGAGCTCGGCATTCCGCCCGTTGTAAAGCAATTCGGCCATCTGCGTGGCGGGCTCGTTCTCGTCACCGGTCCCACAGGGTCGGGAAAGTCCACCACGCTGGCGGCGTTGATCGATTACGTGAACGAAAATCTTTCGCGTCACATCGTCACGATCGAAGAGCCGATCGAATTCGTGCATGGCAATAAGCGAAGCATCATTACGCAGCGCGAAGTCCCAGGGGATTCCATTTCGTTTCCGGAGGGATTGAAAGCGGCGCTCCGCCAGGATGCCGATGTCGTTCTCGTCGGCGAAATGCGCGATCTGGAGACGATCTCGCTCGCGCTTACGGCGGCGGAAACCGGGCTCCTGGTGTTCGGAACGCTGCACACGAACAACACCCGCAAGACCGTTGACCGCATGGTCGACGTTTTTCCGCCCAGCAAGCAGGCCCAGGTGCGCACTATGTTGGCGAATTCGCTTCGCGGTATTCTAGCGCAACTGCTCCTCAAGAGGGCGGACGGTTCAGGGCGCTTGGCGGTCAACGAAATCCTGATCGCGAACTCTGCCGTCTCCGCGATTATTCGCGAGGGCGCTACCCAAAAACTCCAGGACGTGATCGTGGCCGGCAAAGGCCAGGGAATGCAATTCATGGACGACGCGATCTATGCACTGTTGGAACAGGGCGCGGTTTCGCCTCACGAAGCCTTCATGAAGGGGATCGACAAAAGTCGTTTCAAACCATTCCTTCCGGTAAATGAACAGGCACTGGGCCATTCAGCCGGTGCTACTCCTGACAATGTCACACGCCCGCGCGGCGATTTTAGGAAGGAACGTCACCACTAGCGGCGGTGCTGCCAAAAAACAGCGAAGGCAGGCTTTCGCCTGCCTTCATCAGTCGAAAATTACTGAGCGCGATTGCTCAATTATAGGGCGACCAAAACGCAGTGTCGGTCACGTCCGAAAGTGCGTTTTTTGTGCTGTCTGGAACGCGCGGCAGACTGTCGACTGTCTGCGGACCATAGTCGCTGTTGAGAATGTCTCGGCCGGTCGCGTAAAGAATGGTGTCTTTCTTCAAATAATTCGTCCAGTCCGTCACCGCTACCCCATCACCGCTCTTCTTATTAGTTTCGATGGCGTATTGATCGACAGCGGAATCGATCAGGCGAAGATCATTAATGACACGGCTGGCTTGCGAGCGCTTCCGAGCGCGGAGGAAGCCGGGGACGGCGATCGCGGCCAACAAAGCGATGATGGCCACGACGATCATGATTTCGACCAGGGTGAAGCCGGCCCGACGAGATTTGAGATGAGGTTTCATTTGTTAAGGGAAATTTAAGCAGTGGCTATGCCAAATGTATCGACCGCCGATAGGTTATTTCCCGATGATCGGACCGGTCTTTTTTTGGTTGATAAGGAAAATTACATTCTGGTAATTCTCCTCCCGTGAATCCCCAATTGCTTTCTGATGACTACGAAGCGCTGGCGACTTTCCGCTATGCGATGCGAAAGTTTCTCCGCTTCAGCAGGCGCGTTCTGGCAGCCGAAGCGGGCTTAACCATGGAGAAATATGAGGCACTCCTCGCTCTCAAGGCATGCGGGCGCGAGAGCGGAATGACCATTACCGATCTCAGTGAAAGGCTCCAGGTCAGACATCATACCGCGGTGAGCCTTGTCGATAAGCTTGAGGCTGTTGGGCTGGTTCGTCGGCAGCAGGGCACTCGCGATCGTCGACGGGTTTATGCCAAACTGACGGCAGCTGGTTCGCGGGTTCTGGCCAAGGTCGCAGCAATTCACCGTCGGGAAATGCGGGTGCGAAGTCCGGAGATGATTGAGGCCCTCCTTCGACTCCGAGATTGAACGGCGCCAAATCGGCCGATCGTCGGTGCTCCGCGAGCTCGTTGACAGGAAAAAACGAGGGTGATACCGTCGCCGCAATTTACGCGAAAAGTGCAGACGCTCCTAAATAGTCAGGTGCTCGTGCTCAACCGCCTCTGGCAAGCGGTAAATGTCTGCTCCGCCCGCCGCGCTTTCACCCTTCTTTATCAGGGGCACGCGCAGGTCGTCTCGTCCGATCCGGTGAATAATTTCCTGACCCACGACTTCGATAGCTGGCGCGATTTTTCCGCGACGGCCCCGGAGCACGAGGTGGTCACTACCATCTCTTGGAAGATCCGGGTGCCGCGTGTGATCGTGCTGCTGCTCTTCGACCGGTTGCCGAAGAAGGAAGTGAAGTTCACCCGGCACAATGTCTTCGAGCGAGACAAAAACACCTGCCAATATTGCGGCAATATTTTTGAGCGCACGGACTTGAACCTGGATCACGTTCTGCCCCGGGATCGCGGCGGCCTAACGACCTGGGAAAACGTGGTCTGCTCGTGCATTCCGTGTAACACCCGCAAGGGAAACCGTCTGCCGCACGAAGCGCACATGACGTTGATCCGCAAACCTAAGCGGCCGAAGTGGCGGCCGTTCGTCCACGTGACGTTCAGCTCACAGCATCACGAAAGTTGGCGGCACTTCGTCGATCTCGCTTACTGGAACGTCGAGCTGAGCGACTAGCCGCAGTCAGGGACGCAGCGCGTTCACGATCGGCCCTGGGTAAATCCCGAAGAAAACGATCGCCGCGATCATGGCGGTCATCATTACTCTTGAAAGTCCGCTGATCGGGAGAGCAACGTCGCCGCTGGGCGTTTCCCAATACATCGCCCGCACCACTTTAAAGTAATAGTAAAAGCCGCAGGCTACGGTGATGACGCCGACGACGATCAACGCGGTTTGATGGTGCGCGATGGCGGCGTTGAAAATGTAAAACTTACCGAGGAACCCCGCAGTGAAGGGGAGACCGGCGAGCGACGCCATCGCGATTAACATCGCGAAGGCAAGGAAGGGCGAGCGCTTCGCCAGGCCGTTGAAATCCTCGATGTTATCTCCGGTCTGCTTCGCCACCACGACGAGAACGGCGAAGCTGAGCACCGTCATCAACAGGTAAGCGAAGAGATAGTAAACGACGGCTTCGCCTGCGAGACAGACGACGCCGATGAGCAGATAGCCGGCATGCGCGATACTCGAATACGCGAGGAGCCGCTTGAGATTTGTCTGAGGCAGCGCGGCAAGGTTGCCATAAATGAGAGTGCCAAGCGCGACCAGCACGAGCAGCCGCTCGACTCGCGGCATCACGAGGAAGGGCTGGAGGACGCGGAGGAGAACGACGAACCCGGCGGCCTTCGAACCGACGGAAAGAAACGCCGTGACCGGCGTCGGTGCGCCTTGATAAACGTCCGGCACCCAAATTTGAAACGGGACAGCGGCGATCTTGAAACCGAGCGCAACGAACACGAGCAGCATGCCGAAGAGTGCGGGTCCGGTTTCAATCGCCGGATTAGCGAGTGCGGCCGATACTCGAGACAGATTCGTTTCGCCCGTGACGCCGAAAATCCAAGTGATGCCGTAAACGAGAAACCCGGTGGAGAGGGCGCTCAGGATTAGATATTTCACGCCGGCTTCGAGACTGGCGGCGTTGCGGCGCATGAACGCGACGAGGACGTAGAACGACATCGTGACCAGCTCAAGCGAGACGAAGATCATCACGAAATCGATCGCTGACGCCATCCACATCAGGCCCGCGCAGGTAAAGACCGGCAGCGCGAAAAATTCGCCGAGCCCGGCTTGCGGTGACGCGCCGTGGATCGAATCGCGCACGACGGGCGCGTAGTCGACCATCATCGCGAGAACGAGGATGGTGGTGACGAGCGAGAAGCGTTTGAAAAAAATCGCGAGCGCGTCATCGGTGTAAAAACTCCAGAAGCCGCTGTCGGCCAGCTCGGTCGGCTGCGACGGCAGGAAGAAGGTTGCAACGAAAACCGTCGCCAGGCCGAGCATCGCGGTGTACGCGAAGGTGCGTTTGTCGATCTGGTCCGCGAATGTTTCGAAGAGAAGAACGAGCACGCCCAAAACGAGGACCGCGATTTCCAGACTGGGTGCGACGATCGTCATTGTTTCGCGGCGAAATAACTTTTGAAGGTCGGTGTGACGAGTCGGACAAAAGTTTGTGGGGAAAAGCCGACCCAGACCGTGATCGCAACCAGCAGTCCGATCGGGATGCGCAGGCCGCGCCGAAGATCGGTGGCTGCAGTGACCGATTCACCCATCGAGCCCATGAAAACCGCGCGGTAAGCTCGGAGCATGTAAACCGCAGAGATAACTACGCCCCATAGAGCAAGCACCGTGGCCCATTGATAAATGGTGAAGTGTTCCGGGTTCGCACTGTTCCGGAAAGTGCCGAACAGAACCATCACTTCGCCGGCGAAGTTCGCGAACCCCGGGAGACCGATCGACGCGAAGGCCGCGAGGCCGAAGGCGAATCCGGCTTGCGGCATAAGTTTGCCGAGCCCGCCCAACTCTTCGAGCACGAGCGTTCCCGCGCGCTGGCGAACCTCGCCGGCGATCGCGAAGAGCAACGCGATGGAAATTCCATGCGCGAAAATCAGGAGAGCCGCTCCGGTCGTTCCCACCAAGGTGCCGCTCGCGATCCCGAGAAAAATGTACCCCATGTGCATTACGCTGGAGTAGCCGAGTATCCAGTCGAGCCGCTTCTGGGCGATCGTGACGAGGCCGACGTAGATGATGTTGCCCAAGAGCAGGTAAATCAGGAGCGTGTTGTATTGTTGCGCGCCCGCGGGCAAGAGCGGCAACGCCAAACGCAGGAGACCGTAGAGCCCAAATTTTTTCAGCACGCCTGCGTGTAACATCGCGGCCGGCGCTGGAGCGGAGGCGTAGGCCTGCGGCGCCCAGGTGTGAAACGGAAAGAGCGACACCAGAATTCCGAAGCCCAGCAGCAGCACGAGGAAAATGTTCCCCTGCGCTTTGGCCGGAATCAGGATCGCTGATTGTTGCAGGACGCGAAAATCGAAGCTGCGCGCGGTCTCGGGAATCGCCCGATAGAGCATGATCAAGCCGAGCAACAAAACGAAACTTCCGGTTGCCAGATAGATCGTGATCTTCCAGGCGGCGAGTTGGCGATCTCCCGTCCCCCAGATTCCGATGAGAAGAAATGTCGGGATGAGCGCCAGCTCGTGAAAGGCGTAGAAGAAAAAAAGATCTAGCGAAGCGAACGCGCCAATGGCGCCTGCGCCGATGAAAAGCAGGCAGGCGTAAAAGGCATTGCGATGCATTGCGATTTTGCCGGTAAACCAAACCGCGGCGAAGAGGACGAGCGCCGTAAGCAGCAGCATGATCAGGCTGAGCCCGTCGATGCCGAGGGTGAAATTGATGTTCCAATCGCTGCTGACTGGGAACGAGGTCACCATTTCGTATCCACCACGCGCGCTGCCGTCGAAGGCGAGGCACAGAAGCAAGGTCGCGCCGAGCGTGATGCCGGCGGACCAAAGCGCGGTGCGCCGTGCCGGAGCGCCCAGCAGAATGGCGAGCGCCGCTGCGATTGGAAATAGAACGACGAAAAGAAGGATCATCGGAAAACGGTGAAGTAGATGGCTACGACGATGCCGAGCCCAAACAGAAACGCGTAAGCTTGGAGATTTCCGACCTGGAAAAGTCGGAGCAACGAGCCGAATCCCCAGGTTGTCGCGCCGGCTCCACGAATGGCCGCGCCGTCGAGGATCCAGCGGTCGAGAAAGGCGCTCAATTTTGCCAGCAATCCCTGGGTGGCCCGGATCAGGAACGAATAAAGTTCGTCGAAATAGAATCGGTCGCGAAAGAGCCCGAGATTGAGCGGATCGCTCTGACGATTCCGATAGAGAACGATCGCGACGATCGCTCCTGCCAATGTCGCGCTTAGCGCCAGGCCCGGAACCAGCCAGCCGGTCTCTTTTTCAGCCGGCAGGTGGACGAACATGCGCGCGACAAAACTGAATCCCGCGCCGAACGCGGGAATCGCGAGGAGAATCAGCGGTCCAATCATCACCCAGGGCGCTTCCAAACCCGTGCGCGCGCGATCGCTCCGTGGTTTGCCGAAGAAAACGACAACCACCAGGCGCAACATGTAAAACGCGGTCAGGAATGCTGTCGAAAGCCCCAGCCAAAAAATCGCGCGGTCTTTTTCGTAAGCGAGCGCGAGGATCGCGTCCTTGCTGAAAAATCCGCTGAAAGGCGGCAGGCCGATTAGCGCGCACGTGCCGACCAGGAAGGTGAGAAACGTAATCCCAAGACGCCCGGCGAGGCCGCCCATGTTCCAGATGTTTTGCTCGTGATGAAGCATCACGATGATCGAGCCGGCGCCGAGGAAGAGAAGCGCTTTGAAAAAGGCGTGGGTGAAAAGATGGAACATCGCTGCCTGACCCGACGCGAGCCCGACGGCCATGATCATGTAGCCGAGCTGCGAAAGCGTGGAGTACGCAAGGATGCGTTTGATGTCGTTTTGCTGGGTGGCGATAAGTGCGGCCATCAGGGCGGTGATCGTGCCGATCCAAGAGATCACCCAAAGCGCTTGGCCCGAGGCTTCGATGAGAAAACCGACGCGAACCAGCATATAAACGCCAGCGGCTACCATCGTCGCCGCGTGGATTAGCGCCGAGATCGGCGTTGGGCCTTCCATCGCGTCCGGCAACCAGACGTGGAGCGGAAATTGGGCGGATTTGCCCACCGCGCCGCAGAAAATCAGCAGCGCCGCTATTGCCAGAAAGTCGGGATAACTCGTGATCCGCGCCAGCTGTTGATTCATCTCGCTGAAAACGACGGAGCCCGTCGCGACCCACGCCATTAGTATGCCGAGCATGAATCCGAAATCGCCGATCCGATTTGTTAGGAACGCTTTCTTGGCCGCTTCGGCCGCTTTATCGCGCTCGAACCAATGGCCGATTAGTAAATAGCTGCTGACGCCGACCAGTTCCCAGAAGATGAACATCATCACGAAATTGTTCGCGACGACGATTCCGAGCATCGAGAACATGAAGAACGAAAGCGACGCGAAGTAGCGGGACTTGCTGGAGTCATTCCGCATGTAGCCCAGCGAATAAACGTGGATCACGGCGCCGACGCCGGTGACGAGGAGCAACATCGTTTTCGCCAGATCGTCGAGGACGAAACCCAGCGGGACGTAGAGAACGGGCTTCAGGTCGATCCAGGTAAGCTCGATCGGCTGAAGATCCGCTGTGGCGAAAATCACGCAGCTGCCCGCAAACCCGGCCAACGCTGCGCCGACGGAAATGAAGCTGCTCAAGCCAGGCGAACGCTTAGTCAGGAGGACGATTACCGCCGCCGAGAACAGCGGAAGGAGCAGGACATACCAGGGCAACGCGTTCATCGTCACAGATCAGAATTTCATCGAGTTGATGTCTTCCACGTGCGTGGTTTGCCGCGCGCGATATAAGGCGACGATGATAGCGAGGCCCACGGCGACTTCCGCAGCGGCGACGGTGATGATGAAAAAGACGAAGACCTGGGCGTTGTAGCTCGGCAGCCCGGTCGTGGCCACGCGGAAGCGCGAGAAGGCGACGAGCGACAGGTTGGCGGCGTTAAGCATCAGCTCGAGCGACATGAAAATGATGATGATGTTCCGGCGGAGGAGCACACCGGCGAAGCCGATCGTGAAGAGCATTCCGCTGACGATCAAGTAATGACCGAGCGTTACCATTTAGCGAAGCTCCCGTTTGCTGAGCACGACCACGCCGATCGTCGCGACGAGGACAAGCACGCCGATGATTTGGAACGGCAGATTGAAATTAGAGAACAGGAGCGATCCGATGTTGTGGACGTCATCCGTTTTTGCGGTCAGAGCCGGGAACGGCTGGCCGGCGTTATTCAACTGCCGGACGACGAAGCAAATCTGAACGAACAAAGCGAGCGCAACTGCGACGCCGCCCGCGACTGCGACGTAATTGATCTTGCGCAACTGTTCCGCCCGCAGGTCGAGGAGCATGATGATGAAGAGGAACAGCACCATCACCGCGCCGGCGTAAACGAGCACCTGGATGATCCCGATGAAGAATGCGTCGAGCGACATAAACAACGCCGAGAGTCCCATGAAACAAATCACGAGGCTCAACGCGCTCGCGATCGGATTACGATTGAGGATGACGGCAGCGCCGAACACCAGCATCAGGAAAGCGAAGAACCAAAAGAGAAACGGGCTCATGCGCTGATTGCAGATTGCAGATTGCCGAATGCAGATTGAAAGAGGTCGCGGGAAACCAATCTGAAATCTGAAATCTGAAATCTGAAATGATCTCTCATTTCTTCTCGTTCCACTTCAGCACGACGCCGTGCATGACTCCGCCAATCTCGAGCAGCTTCTCTTTGTTGTGGACCATGTCGGCCCGGGTGAACCCGGTGATCGCGTAGTCTTTCCGCAGATAAATCGCCTGCTCCGGGCAGACCTCCTCGCACATCCCGCAGTAGATGCAGCGGATCATGTCGATGTCGAATTCGTGCGGATACTTCTCGACCTTGGCAAACTTCTCGTTAGGCGCAAACTCGCCCGGGATGATCTTGATCGCGCGCGGAGGACAGATGAATTCGCAGAGCTGACAGGCCACGCAGCGAACGCGGCCCGTTTCGTCCTTAACCAGCGCGGGAGCGCCGCGATAATGCTCCGGCAGGTTAGCGTCCCATTTTTCCTCCGGGTATTGCATCGTCACTTTCGTCCGGCCGAAGAGCATGTTCTTGAAATGCCGGATCGTGATCGCCATGCCGCTCAGGATGGCCGGCAGATAAAGCCGCTCGCGCAGGTTCAGGTTTGGACGTCGGACGGTGATGGCCATGGGTCAAATCCTACTCGTGCTCATGCTCGTGATCGTGCTCGATCTCTTTCGATCACGAGCGCGAGCACGAGCATGATTACGAAGCGAAAGAGGAATCATTGCGGGAAGTAGGCGAGCAAGATCGCCATCAGGAAAATGTTCACCAAAGCAATTTCGAAAAAGAAAACCCAGCCGAGCCGCATCAGCTGGTCGTAGCGGAAGCGCGGCAGCGTCCACCGCACCCAGATAAAAAAGAAAAGCAGCACGGCAACCTTCGAGAAAAAGATGAAGATGTTGAGCAGGCCCCAGCCCCAGCCGTGGGAACCGTCCGGCACCCAGGGAAAGTGCCAGCCGCCGAGGAAAAGCGTCACGATAATGGCGCTGCCGGTGATCATGGCGACGTATTCGCCAAGGAAGAAGAGTCCGAACTTCATCGAGCCGTATTCGGTGTGGTAACCGCCGACTAATTCTGTTTCCGCTTCCGGCAGGTCGAACGGCAGCCGGTTCGTCTCCGCGAACATCGCGATCATGAAAACGACGAACGAAATGAACATCGGAATGGCGAGGAGCCATTTGTGGAAATTGCCCCAGTCGCCCACGAACGGCGCGATGAGCCAGCCATTCTCGATTTGGTAGCGCACGATTTCAGTCAGCCGCAATTGCCCGACCAGAAGAAAAACCGGGATGACGGCCAGGCCTAACGAGAGCTCGTACGAGATCATCTGCGAACTCGAGCGGACTCCTCCGAGAAACGAATATTTCGAATTCGACGACCAGCCGGCGAGAACGATGCCGTAAACGCCAAGCGACGCGATCGCGAACACAAACAAGACCCCGACGTTGATGTCCGCGATCACCATTGGAAAACCGAACAGTGTGCTGCCGAACGGAACCACGGCTAGCGTCGTGATCGCAGGGATCATCGCGAGGCAAGGCGCGAGCCAATAGTAGAACGTGTTCACGTGCGCTGGGGTGAAATCCTCTTTCAGAAGAAACTTCGCCGCGTCCGCAATGGGCTGAAACAATCCGGCGGGCCCGACGCGGTTCGGGCCGAGCCGATCCTGGATTAACGCACTGATGCGCCGCTCAGCGTAAACCGCGTAGTTCATGATGCCGAGGACCACCGCGAGTAGCGCCACGGTCTTGATCAGGGATGAAAAGAGAAAGGCGTAGTCCATTACTGGGCCGCCTTCTCGGATTCAGGCTTGTTCATTTCATCGCTGGCCGGCTCCCACGGAGGCGCCGGTGTTTGCTCGATCTGCAAAACTTGCACGCCGAGATCGCCGATCTTGCTTAGGCTCAACCCGGCGAGCGGCTGGACCGACTCACTTATTTGCCTAAAAACGTCTTCGATCGTGTAGATGCCGTTGCGGCCGGAGTAAGCCTGGATCAGATCGCGAAGAATCTCCCAATCATCGCGCGCCTGCCCGGGCCCGCGGACCGCGCGATTTAGCCGTTGCAGCCGGCCTTTGCCATTGATCATCGAGCCGCGTTTCTCAGCAAAACCAAAGGAAGGGAGAAGCGCAGTTGCCGCTTTCGTCGATTCGTTTTCGAGTAAGTTCATCACGACGAACGCGGGCAACGCGGCAAGTTGTTGCGAAGTTAGTCCAATTTCCGTTGCGTTCTCGCCGAGCGCGACGAGCGCCCGAACCCGGCCGGAGGCGACGCCATCCGCGATCTCGCGCAGACGTGCGCCGGGATAATTCGTTACGCCGAGAAGCCGCGCGCCATTCGTGTTCGGGTTCCGGTCGGCGCTCAGCAGAATATTATCGGCCGGCCCGGTTCGCGGGACGATGTCGATAAGCTCGACGCCGAGCACGTTTGCGAACTGTCGCGTCAGCCAGAGTTCTTCATTCGTCATCCGCCCGGAGGCGATGATGGCGATTTCCCAGCCGGTAAAATGTTTCAATTGCCCGGCGGCGTGAGCGATCGCCGTGTTCCAATCCGCGGGAATCAATTTATCGCCGGAAAGAATTTCGGGCTGGAGCAGGCGTTTCTCCGATTGCAGATAATCGAAGTTGAGCCGGCCGTAGTCGCACATCCAACTCGAGTTCACGGCGTCGTTCTCGCGCGGGGTCTGGCGGTAAATGACGTCCTCGCGCGTGCCGATCAGCGTGTTGCAACCGGTCGCGCAGCTCGTGCAAAAGCTTTTGGTTTCCTTCAGGAACCAGACGCGCATCTGGAAACGGAAATCGGAGGAGGTGAGTGCGCCGACCGGGCAAATATCGACCGTGTTGAGCGAGTAATTGTTTTCGAGTCGCTTGCCCGGATGCGCGGTGAGAACGCTGTGGCTGCCGCGGTCGACGAAGCCGAGCACGTCGTCCTGCACGATTTCCTGGCAGAACCGGATGCAGCGCGAACAAAGAATGCAGCGCTCGTCATCAAGCGTCACCCGCGGGCCGAGCTCGACGTTTTTCGGCTTTTTTACCTTGTTCTCGAGGAAGCGCGAATCGGCCCGGCCGTACTCGACGCTAAATTCCTGAAGCCGGCATTCGCCCGCCTGGTCGCAGATTGGGCAATCGAGCGGATGATTGATGAGGAGAAACTCCATGACGCCCTTGCGACATTCCTCAGCGAGAGGCGAGTTCGTCCGAATGCCCATCCCGTCGCTCACATCCTGCGCGCACGAAATTTGCGGGCGCGGCATCCAATTGATGATCGGTTTGCCGTCCGCGCCGAGCTCCGGTTTGCGGTCCGGGCCCATCTTTGGCAGGCCCATTTCGATCAAACACATTCGGCAATTGCCGGGCGAGCTGAGCTTCTTGTGATAGCAATACCGCGGCACGTAGCTTCCCGCCTGCTCGCAAGCTTCAATGACACGCGTTCCTTTCGGGAATTCGTGCCAGACGCCGTTGATCTGGACGTTGACCATTTGCTGCGCTGTCGCTGTTTCCGCCATTAGAAAATCGTAATCGTGCTCGTGCTCCTGCTCGTGATCGAACCGGAACCAGATCGAGCACGAGCACGAGCACGATTACGAAGTTTGGTGTTCATTTAGATTCTTCCGGCGACTCCTGCTTTTTCCCAACCAGGATCTCGCGGCAGCGAAGTCGCGGGAATGGTTGATTCTTCAATCAATTCTTCCGGCGTGTATTCAGGCGGCATGGCCGGCGGAACCGGCTTTTGGGCCCGTGTTGCAAATTCATCGCGAAATTTCTCCACGAAACTTTGAGTCGGCCATGCACAAGCTTCGCCGAACGCGCAAATAGTCCTGCCCGCGATGTTGTCCGCGACCGTCTTCAACGTGTCGGGATCCTGGGTCACGCCGCCGCCGAGCAGCATGCGATCGGTAATCTTCTGCATCCACAGAGAACCCTCGCGGCATGGGGTGCACTGGCCGCAACTCTCGTGGGCGTAAAACTGGTTGATGTTGTTCAGGGTCCAAAGCATGTCGCGCGTCTCGTCGAGGACGATGACGCCGCCGGAGCCAGCCATCGATCCAGCCGCGGCGAGCGAATCGAAATCCATCGGAATTTCGTAGAGTGAGACTTCCTGATCAGCCATCGAGCCGTCCGGCTGTTTGAGCTTGAGTTTGAAACGCTCGTCGGCGCGCAAAACTTTCGCGGAACTTCCACCCGGGATCACCGCCTTGATTTGCCGGCCATAGCGCGGACCGCCCGCCATATCGTAGATGAGCTGGCCCATGGTCACGGCGCCGACTTCGATCTCGAAATAGCCTGGTCGCTGGACGTCGCCGCTCACACAGACGATCCGGGTGCCGGTGTTGTTCGGCCGGCCGAGGCTGGCGTATTTGCCGCCACCCATCTCGATGATGTGCTTCACATGACAAAGCGTCTCGACGTTGTTCACGATCGTCGGACACATGTAGAGGCCGAGCACAGCGGGGAAAAAAGGCGGCTTGATCCGCGGATAGGCGCGCTTGCCTTCGAGCGATTCGATCAGCCCAGTTTCTTCGCCGCAAATGTAAGCGCCCGCGCCGCGATGAATGTAAATCTCGACATCGAACGCAGTGCCGAGCATGTCGCGTCCGAGGAAATTTTTCTCGCGCGCTTCCTCGATCGCGCGTTCGAGGATCTTCGCGCCTTCGGGGAACTCACCGCGGATGTAGATGTAAGCGGTCTTCGCATTCAGCGCGAAACAGGAGATCAGGATTCCTTCGATCAACTGATGCGGATCCTCGTGAATAATGTACCGGTCCTTGAAGGTCCCGGGCTCGGATTCATCCGCGTTGCAGATCAGATAGACCGGCTTCTTTTCATCGGCCTTGATGAAGCTCCACTTCACGCCGCAGGGGAAACCGGCGCCGCCACGGCCGCGCAGGCCTGACGTTTTCACCTCGTTCACGATCTCGGTCCGCGACATCGTGATCGCCTTCTTCAATTGCTCGTAACCGCCGTGCCGGAGATAGCAGTCGATGTCGGTCGTGTAATCGATGCGGCCGATGTTTTTGAAAATGAGCCGGTGTTCGAGAGGATGGGGAGGGGATTTTCGATTTTGGAATTTCGAATTTCGAATGAGAAGAGCGGCGTCGTCCGGCTGGACGTTTTCGGCTAATTCATCCTGGACCATGCAGACCGGGGCGGTGCCGCAGCTCGCGAGGCATTCGACGAACTCGACGCTGTAATTGCCGTCTTTGCTCACCGAAACTGGCGTGTGCATTCCGTTATCGTCGTGCTCACGGACGATTCCGGCGGCGGCGCAGGCGCGCTCCATGACTTGATAACTGCCGGCCATTGCGCAGCTCAGGGTCCGGCAAACGCGGATGTGGGTTTTTCCCGCCGGCTCCTGCCGATACATTGGGTAGAACGTGACCAGCTCAAGAATGTTAATTGGTTGGAGCTCCAATTTTGCCGCAATCCAGCGGACGCCTTCGTCGCTGATGAAACCAAATTCCTCTTGCCACAAATGCAGCAGCGGCATCGCGGCGCTCCGTTTTCGATCGGCCGGATAACGCGCGATCGCGTCATCCATCTTGCGCTCGAGCTCGGCGGAAATGCGTTTGTTCGTCGGTTCCACGGCAAACAACGCGCTCAGTTACTCGGACAACGTGCTCGTCTTCGACTGCACCTTGTCGTCTTTAAAAACTACCGTGACGGATTCCTTGCCCTGCGCGTAAACGTAAGTTGTCTTTTTCAGCAGGACGAAATCCTTTGTGTCGATCGTGGTCGGCGGGCCAAGAATCGATTCGACCTGCTTCTTCGACATGCCGTCGACCACTTCATCGACGTTCGCTTTCGTGATCGTCTTCGAATTGCAGGCTGAAATCGTGAACGTGAGCGAGACCGCGAAAGCGATCGCGCGAAAATGTCCGCCGAAATTTTTCAGGAAATCATGCATCACGTCTTCAATTCATCTGTCGCATTCGCCCATGACGAAGTCCAGACTGCCGAGGACAGCGACGACGTCGCTGATTGAGCAGCCGGGCAAAAGTTCGGGGAGGATGCTGAGATTCACAAACGACGGCGCCCGAATTTTCAACCGGTGCGGGACGCCGCCTCCTTTGCTGTTAATGTAAAACCCGAGCTCGCCCTTCGGATTTTCGGCCGCGAAATAGACCTCGCCGGGAGGCGCGTCGAGCCCTTCCGTAACGACGATGAAATGGTGGATCAACTCTTCCATCTTCGTCATGACCCGCGATTTCGGCGGGGGCATATTTTTCCAATCCACGACATTGATCGGACCCGAAGGCAATGTGTCGATCACCTGACGAAGGATGCGCACACTTTGGCGCATCTCTTCGACGCGCACGAGATAGCGATCGTAGCAATCGCCCGCCGACCCGACGATGACGTCGAAATCGTATTTCTCGTAATCGAGATACGGATGCTTGCGACGCAGGTCGTGTTCGACGCCGCACCCGCGGAGGTTCGGGCCGGAAAGTGCGTAAGCGATGGCGCGCTCGCGCGAGATCACGCCGATGTCCTTCGTGCGATCGACAAAAATCCGGTTCCGCGTCAGGAGTTTGTCGACTTCGTCGAGTTGCGGGATGAAGCCATCGAGAAACTTTTCTAGCTGCGGAATGAAGGTCTCCGGCAGGTCACGAATCTGGCCGCCGACGCGAGTGTAAGACGTGGTGAAGCGCGCGCCGGTGAGAAGTTCGAAAAGATTATAAAGTTTTTCACGCTCGGTGAACGTGTAGAGAAACGCGGTCATCGCTCCGAGATCGAGCGCCATGGCCCCTAGCCCGAGAAGGTGCGAGGAAATGCGTGCCGTTTCGCAGCAGATGACGCGGATCGCTTTGCCTCGCGGCGGCAAATCCCAGCCCATCAGTTTTTCGACCGCGAGCGCGTAAGCGACGTTATTGGCCAGCGGCGCGAGATAATCCAATCGGTCGGTGTAGGGAACGAACTGGTTGTACTGCATGTTCTCGGCGATTTTTTCATCGCCGCGATGGAGATAACCGACGTCCGGGATCGCTTTGGTGATGATCTCGCCGTCGAGTTCGAGGACGAGCCGCAACACGCCGTGTGTCGCAGGGTGCGAAGGCCCCATGTTGAGCACCATCTTTTCGCCGATGTCGCCGAGATTCTCGCGCATCCGCGCGTCCGCGGCGGCAACCCGCGTTACAGCGTCCGGAGATTCGATTTCACGCGTGACAAATGCCATGGCCAGCCTCGGGTTTACGCTGGCGAGAGGGGCGCGCGGCGCAAGCGCAAACTCGCCGCAGCGATAGCAGTTGTCATCGCAAGGCTGGCGGCGAAACTAAAACAACATGGCAAAAAAGATCGCGCTGCTGTTTGCGGGCCAGGGAGCACAAAGTGTCGGAATGGGGCAGGAGCTGGCCGCCCATCATCCCGCGGCCGGGGAAATGTTTCAGGAAGCGGACCGGATTCTGGGACGCTCGTTGAGCGAGATCGCGTGGAACGGTCCGCTCGAGGAATTGACCAAAACGTCGAACTGCCAGCCGGCGCTGTACGTTCATGGACTAGCCTGCCTGGCGGCGTTGAGAAGTGCGGCAGGCGAATTCGCGATCGCGGGGGCGGGGGGCTTGTCGTTAGGCGAGTGGACCGCGCATGCGGCAGCGGGAACTTATGACTTTGCGACCGGCTTGAAACTCGTGGAAACACGCGGCCGTTTGATGGATGTCGCCTGCGCGGCGACGGCCGGGGCAATGGCCGCGATGATCGGCGCGGACGAGAACACCGTGCGCACCCTCGCTGCGGATACGGACGTCGATGTGGCCAATCTCAACGCGCCGGGCCAGATCGTGATCTCAGGCGAGTCGGCGAAAGTTGAGCTCGCCGTCAGTCTCGCGAAAGAACACGGCATTCGACGAGCGACCTTGCTCAACGTCGCCGGCGCCTATCATTCGCGCCTCATGAATAGTGCTTACGAACAACTCGAAGAACCGTTGCTGGAAGCAACGCTGCAGGTTCCGCGTTTTCCAGTCATGAGCAATGTGACTGGCGCGGCGGTCGAAACTCTGCCGGAGATTCGGACGGCCTTGCAGGAACAGGTTACGAGCACGGTGCGCTGGACGGATTCCATGCAGACGCTGCTCGATATGGGTTGCGATTTCTTTATCGAGCTCGGGCCCGGCGAAGTGCTGGCTGGTTTGCTCCGCCGAATTCAAAAGGATGTGCAGGTCGTCAGTGTGAGTGACCCGGCATCTGTCCACGCTTGTGTGGAAAAGTTGCGCGAGGGTTAACCAATGACGTTACAAGAGCGGATTGATGCGGATTTGAAGGACGCGATGCGCGCGAAAGAAGCGGGGAAGCTTTCGGTGCTCCGCGGTTTGAAGTCGGCGCTGAAATACGCCGAGATCGAAAAAGCGGATGCGGGGCTAGACGATTCCAGCGCCGTCCAGGTTATCCGCAAACAGGTGAAACAGCGGCAGGATTCAATCGAGAGTTTCGAGAAGGGCGGACGGCCCGAGTTGGCGGCGAAGGAAAAAGAAGAGCTGGAAATTCTGAACGCTTATTTGCCGAAAGGATTGAGCGCTGAAGAACTATCCACGCTGGTTCGGGAGACCATTGCCGACGTCGGTGCGACGTCGAAGGCCCAAATGGGCGCCGTGATGAAAGCCTTGCAGGCGAAGGTCGCCGGCCGCGCGGATGGGAAGGCGCTGAGTGCGGAAGTGCAGAAGCAGTTGGGATGAAGCGTTTTCTTCCCTCTTCATGCTAAGCACCATCATCGTCGCCGCCGGCAGCAGCCAGCGGATGGGGTTCGATAAGCTGCTGGCTTTGCTGAGCGACAAGCCGGTTCTCGTTCACACGATCGACGCGTTCGAGCGGACTCCGTCGGTCGATGAAATTATTTTGGTCGCCCGAGCAGAGCGAGTGGGGGAATTCGAAGAACTCGTTAGGCAAAACAATTTCCAGAAAGTGCGATCTGTGATTGCCGGTGGAGAACAGCGTCACGATTCAGTTCGCGCCGGATTGAAGCGGCTCAGCGAAAACGCGACTCACGTTGCGGTTCACGATGCGGCCCGGCCCTTGGTGACGCCGGAACAGATCGAACGGGTGTTCGAACTCGCGCGTCTTCACGGCGGCGCCGCGTTGGCGGAGCCGATCACTAACACGCTGAAGCGCGCGGACCAAAGCGGCGCTGTGACCGGCGGTGTTCCCCGCGAAAACCTTTATGCGATGCAGACCCCGCAGATTTTCGCCCGCGATTTGCTGGACGAGGCCTACGCCAAGATTGGAGCCGGCAATCTCGCGGTTACCGACGAAGTTTCCGCCGTTGAGCATCTCGGGGGGAAGGTGGTTCTCGTGCCTAACGACGACTGGAACGTCAAGATCACTTACCCGCGCGACCTGCTGCTGGCCCAGGCCGTCCTTGCCCGCCGCGCCTAGACTTTCGTCGCTTCCGGAATTTCGCCGACCAGGTCGACAAGGGTCTTTATGTCAGTCTCTCGGAAGGCGCGGCTTCTTTTCCATTTCGTCGCGGACGTGATTTCGCCGGCGCGCAGAAGCTGGCCGTTTTTCCAGACCCATGCTTCGGCGTTGTAAGGGCCGACCCGCCGCGGATCGCTCCAGGTGTGAATCGAAACTAATTGCGACGTCACAGCAGCGGCGATGTGCATCGGACCGCTGTCGACGCTGATCACGAATCGCGCGGCGCGAATCAGCCAAATGAGTTGAAGCAGGGTCGTCTGATTCAAAAGGTTCACGCAATTCTCCGGGACGGCGATCTTGCGGGAGCATTTCCCAACGATCACCACCCGGATCGGATCGAACGCTTCGCAAAATCTTTCTACGACCGAAGTGCGCAACGATTTGCGATTTCCCCGCGAGAAAGGGTGGAGAAGGACGAAGGGCGGGAAGGGGTCGAAGCGGGGCAAGGGATCGCCGCTGGGCAACGGGAACCGAAGCTCGCGAATCGGCGCACCGAAGGCTTCCGCGAGTTTCAAATAGCGATCGACGGCATGGGCGCGCCGATCCACTTTCGCGATCCGCTTATAAAAGAGGCGCGAGCCTTCGCGACCATCGCTCATTCCCCAAAACTCGCGGGCGCCACTAATTTTTCCGATAAGCGCGCTGCGCAAGAGTCCCTGAAAATCGAGCGCCACGTCGGGACGCAACGATCGCGTTTTCTTGATCCACGGCCAGAGGGTACGCGGGGCGTTCAAGGCCGCGAATTCGCCGCGCGGGAAAATATGGACGTGGTTCACGTCCGGATTTCCGCGCAACAACGCGGCCCACTCCGGATTGATCACCCAGGTGATTTCAGCGTCCGGATGCGCCTCGCGAATCGCCGCCGCCGCCGGCAAGGTGTGGACGATGTCGCCGAGCGAGCTCGGTTTGATGACAAGAATGGAATGGATTTCAGATTTCAGATTTCAGATTGCAGATTGAAACCGGACACAATCTGCAATCTGAAATCTACAATCGGCAATCGCTCATCGGCCAAGTTTCAAGCGGTCCGCAAGCAGGCGCGGAAGCCCGGCCTTAATGATTTTGTCCTGGGCCGTGGCGAGATCGTATTTCACCCGGCGTTGTTCGACGACGTTTTTGTCGACGTGATAAATGCAGTAGGCCGCGCGCCAGTCGCCGTCCCGCGGCTGACCGACGCTGCCGGTGTTGATAAGATATTTTTTTGCCGGCTCGATCGTGAGCTCGTCGACCTTTACACGCTTGACGCTATCATCGCGGACAAAGGCGCCGGCCACGTGGGTGTGGCCGAAGAAGCACACTGTCGTGTCCTGATGCGGGAAGCTCGCCGCGGCATCGAGAGTGTTGAAGACGTACCCCCATTGCGCCGGCGAATCGAGAGTCGCGTGGACGATCGTAAAATCGCTGACTTTCTGCGATAGGGACAAGTCTCGAAGCCATTTTTTGTCAGGTTCGGTCAATTGTTCGCGCGTCCAATTGATTGCCATTTCGGCCAGCGCATTGAAATCACGCGAAGATTCCTCGAGCGACGCCTGCTCATCGTGGTTCCCTTTGACGACCGGACACTCGATCTTCTGGACGATTGCGAGGCACTCGCGGGGGTTGGCGTTGTACCCGACAACGTCGCCGAGGCAGATGTAGTCGGTGCAATCACGTTCGCGGGCGTCGGCCAGGACGGCCTCAGTCGCTTCGAGATTCGCGTGGAGGTCGCTGAGAATGGCGATGCGCATTGACAACAAAAGCGGCCAACGCCGCTTAGTCGGGTATCCGCTTATCTGGCGGAATGTTCAAATGAATTTCAAGCGCCTTGAGGTAGCGCACCAGGGCCGGAAGCCGCTCCCGCTCGCCGCGTTCGTAAAGGGCGCGCAGTTGGGCATAGGCTTCGGGTTCGTGTCCGGGACATTGGGCCAGTTCGTAAGCAGCGAAACGTTTCGTGTAGCTCCGCGCGCCGGCAAGTGCCGCGGCTTTCGCAAAAAATTCCGAAGCGTGCGCATGGTCTTCCAGTTTGTCGCGATAAAGGCGGGCCAGCGCTTCATACAATTCCGGACGGTCGGGATTATTTTTGATCCCGCGTTCAAGAAAGTCTTTTCCGAGCTGGAAATACTCGCGGGCGGCTTTAAGACGAAGCGCCGGGCTCGGTTGACGCGGGTCATTCATGGCGGCCGTGCTCGCGTTCCAAGCCATGTGCCACGCCGCCATCTCCCAAAACAGAAGCGCGCGCGGCTGCAGGGTGGTGATTTGTCGGAATAGAAACAGGACGCGACCCCATTCGGTTCTTTCCCACGCCACATGCGCGTCGATGAAAAGCGCGTCCGCGACTAACGAGCGAAATCCGCTCAGCGCCGCGACAAATCCGAGCTGACCTAGTTGCTCCCGCAAATCGAGATTGAAATCCACCGCTTGGAAATGGAGCCGGCGGTGCGTTTCCGAGATTCGATGTTCCAGCGGAACACGAGCTGCGCCGAAAAGAAGAAGGCTGAGAAAAAGAACCAGGGCGCGTCTCATAATTCTTTCCGAAAGAAAGCGGCCCAGGCGAGCGCAAGATAAAAGCCGCTATAGAACGTCCCCATTGCGAGGGTTTTTAGAAGGAGCGCGAGCGGGACTGCATTTCCGGCGACGACGTCGTCCGTGAGGTTGAACAATTGCAGGTCGGGAAACATCAGCGCGACGAGGGCGAGAAAAATTTCGGTAAACCAGGTGCCGCCGTTTGTTTGGAGCCAGTATTCGCGCGCGATCGACTGGAGATGGCCGATGAAATAAACAAAGGCCATTACGATGATCGTGAAGGTGGTGCTGGAGGCGAAGGTTGAGATGAAGAGGGTCAGGGCCGCGAGCAGGCATCCCTTTGCGTAAATCACCGCGATCCCGGAAAGCAGATTCGAATGGAAGGCGGAACCGCGCACAAATCGCAACGCGTCCGCGCTTTGTTCCGGCGACGCCGCGCTCATTTGCCGTGCCGTCTCACTTAGAACGTTTTGTTCGCGAAGCGCGAGCACGACGAAAAAGAGCGCGCTCATGGTAACGAGGCTGAGCGCGAGGAGGAGAAGAACGCCGAACAGTTTTCCGGCGAGATATTCAAAGCGCGAGACTCGCTTCGCCAGAACGGTGTAGACGGTGCGGTCTTCGATTTCCTGCGGTAGCAGTCGCGCCGTAGCGATCACGGCGAGCAGGGAAGTAAACAGGCTCATCGCGCCGAGACCGATATCTTTCAGGACTTGGAACTCCTGCTGAAACGTCATCCGCGCCATGAACAACGAGCTCCCGATCAGAAGGAGCGCAAACAAGAGGAGGGCGTAGAAAATTTTCAAGCGGCTCAGGCCCGTGAACGTATTGCCGGCGATCGCGTTCAGTCGGCCTAACGAGGCGAAACGCTGCGCGCGACTATTCATCAGCGTGTTTCGCGGTCACTTCGAGGAACAGTTGTTCAAGGGAGGTGCGCGGCGAACCGCGGTCGATGACGCGGGCGCCCGAGCGGGCTGCGAGCGTTTCAATTTGATCGAGCAAGTCCGCCGAAGCGCCTTCCAACACCAATCCGGTTTGGTTTTCGACGCCCAGCAATTCCCGAAGCGGCCCTTCGCGAACCAAAACGCCGTTCGCCAGAATGCCAACGCGGTCGCAAACCTCCTGGACCTGCCCGAGCAAATGGGACGAGAGCAGCACGGTAACGCCGCGATTTTTGAGCGCGAGAATCAAGTCGCGAATTTCGCGTGCGCCGGCGGGATCGACGCCCGCCGTGGGTTCATCGAGCACAAGCAGAGCGGGTTCCTGGATGAGCGCCTGCGCCAGCCCGATTCGTTGCAGCATCCCCTTGGAATACCCGGCGAGCCGGCGCTTTCCTGCACTCGTTAGGCCAACCAACGCCAGCATTTCTTCGACGCGCTTCTTCAGAGCTGCGCCGCGCAGTCCGCAGAGTTTTCCGTAAAACCGAAGCGTCTCTTCCCCGGTCAGGAATTTATAGAAGTATGGACTTTCAGGCAGAAAGCCGACCGATTCCCGGCTCGCGACCCGATCGGCGCTGCGTCCGAAGATTCGCGCTTCGCCTCGAGTCGGAGTAACCAGCCCGAGAATGATTTTCAGCGTCGTGCTCTTTCCGGAGCCGTTGGGTCCGAGCAATCCGTAGATTTGGCCGGCCGCCACTTCGAGATTCAGATTGCGCAGTGCGACGATCGAACGTCGTTGAAGCGGGACGGCAAAAATTTTTGTGACGTTAGTGAGCGCGACGGGGGGATCAGTCATGCCGAATTTCGAACCCCCGAAAAGCCGGAGGTTCGGCGAGCGGGGATTCGCTGTGCTTTTTTATATGAGCACGCAGCTCGCTTTGCAAGATCGCGTCGAGAAACGCGCGCACCTCTCCGTCGTCGCCGGTGACGAGTAGTTCCACGCGGCCGTCGCAGAGATTGCGCACCGAGCCGGTTACATCGAAGCCTTTCGCAATATTTCTGACCGACCAGCGAAAGCCAACGCCTTGGACGTTACCTTCGTAAAACACCTGCACGGATGCACTCATGCATCCGAAGATTGCTGTCGCTTCGCTTGCGCGGCAAGCGCCCTACTGTGGCTCTGGTGGAGCGACTGGCAATTCCGCCGGCGGCAAGGCTTCCGGAGGCGGAACGAGACGAGGGTCGTCTGAGTTCAACTGAAACTGCTCGACAGGGGGTGAAGTCGAAGTCGAAGGCGTCGCGAGCGGATCGACTTTCGGAGCGGAGACGGACGCGATCAGGTTCGAGGAAGCGGGACGAATCTCTTCGCTGGAAACGTAACCCTGTTCGCCAGTCGCGGCGATTTCGACTTTGCTGAAGCCGAAGGAGGGGCGGATCAATTTTACCACGGTCTCTTTCGAAAGTTTCTTGTCGGGATCCCGGCCACTCTGCGGTCCGTGGCGGAAGAACTCCGCTGAATCAACCGAAATGACGTAAAGTTTCGCCTCGCGTTTGGCGGGGACCGTCGTGGTTTTGGTTGTCTTCGTCGTGCCGGAACAGCCGCCGAAAATCAGGGACAGGACCGCAAGAACGGGGAGTAAACGAGACAGATTCACGCCGCGGATTTAAGCACGTGGCGGGCCACGTTATTTATAGGAGTAAACGAGACAGACCGTCGACGGCTCGCCTTCCACCAGACTGATCGCCACAAAATATTGCCCGCTCGTCGTTGGCGAAAAACCAGCCGAAGCGCGTTCGCCTTCGTTGTAATTTTCCGTTGTGACCGGCTTGCCGCTTTCATCGTAAACGTCGACGGCGATCTTTTTCGCCTTGTCGTTCGCGGCCGCGGCCGAGAACCAATATTGATTGCCCGCGTAAAGATTCACCGCGACGACGGCACGATCCTTCGGCTTGAGTTGGCCCGCCCAATGGCCATCGCGCAACTTGAAACCATCGTTCTGGAACGCGCCGGTCAGATCAAGAACCTGTTTGTGCGCTTCGACTTCGTCATCCGTCTCGGCCCAGGCGAGAGTTGCGGCTGCCGTCATAGCGAGGCCCGCCAGAAAGAGAATGCGCAATTTCATTTCGCGTCCTCCTTGCGCTGAATTTCGTCGATTAGTTTCCCGACCGCGTCATTCAACTTCTTCACTTCGTCCAACGTCGGACCTTTGCCGGACTGGAACGCGACCAGTTTCTCGATGCTGGTTAGCTGCTCGTTCACGCTTTTCACGAGCGGTTCGTTCCGCAACTCAGGGCTGATATCGTTGATCTTCGAGTGGATGAAACTGACGACGGCCGGTTGCCGCAAAACCTTGCCGCTTTGTTCATCGTAATTCTTGATGATCGACGCACTCACCGCTTGGGTACCGCGAATCCAGCCCCCGAGACTGACCAAAATGATGAGGTCCTGGTCGTGGTTTGATTGCATCGAAGTCTTCACTTCGTTCTGGGTCGCTTCGAGTTCTTCGTGAAGCGCGTCCCACTCGCCGGTCTCGGCGAAAGCATTGATGCTGTTGCCGCGACGAAGCACGTTCTCGCTCACCCCGAGCGCCTTCGCGAGTTTGATAATGTCGGTGCCGATGTTCTTCACCTGCTGGCTGTCCTGCGCTTCGACGGCGATGAAACCATCGGCGATGAGACCCCCGAGATTCAGCGCAATCTGGGCGCGGTTTCGATAGGTCATCGGAATGGGCGTCCGGTATTGGCTCGTCCAATCCGGTTTTCCGGGTTTCTCGAGCGCGGCGAAAAGTTCGCCCGGAGTCGGGATAGTAAGGGAATCGGTCTTGATCGCTTTTGACAGCTGATCCTGCGAAAGCGCGGCCGGTTCGGCGGCGAATCCGAGCGACGCGCAGGCCAGCCACGCCATCGCTCCAGTGGCGATCCCGAATCTCATGTGACCGAGACTATCCGCGCCGGAACCGCTTTGCCAATGGGAAACGCGCAAAACAAATTTGCGCCCTGCGTGACAAGCTGATGTAATCCCGCGGATATGTCGCCGACGAGCATCGCCAGAATCAATGCGCGGGAAATTTTGGATTCGCGCGGGAATCCAACGATCGAGGTGGATGTCCATCTTGATAGCGGCGCCATGGGCCGGGCGGCAGTGCCGAGCGGCGCCAGCACGGGGGAGCACGAAGCGTGGGAATTGCGCGATGGCGATAAGAAGCGTTACGGCGGCAAAGGTGTAACGAAAGCGGTGCGCGGCGTAACGGAAACGATCGCGCCGGCGATCGCCGGATGGGACGCGCTCGAGCAGGCGAAGATTGACGAGAAGTTGATCGCGCTCGACGGGACGCCGAACAAAAAAAATCTCGGCGCGAACGCGCTTCTCGGAGTTTCGCTCGCGACCGCGCACGCGGCGGCGGTGGCATCGGGCGTATCGCTTTTCCGATATCTCGGCGGGAACTCGGCGCGGACCTTGCCGGTGCCGATGATGAACATTCTAAACGGCGGCGCGCACTCCGATGCACCGATCGATTTCCAGGAATTCATGATCATGCCGAAGGGCGCGCCGTCTTTCGCGGAAGCGCTACGTTACGGCGCCGAAGTTTTTCACGCGTTGAAAGGAGTGTTGCACGATCGCGGTCTTTCGACAGCGGTCGGCGACGAAGGCGGGTTCGCGCCAAAGCTTGATTCGCCCGAGGACGCGCTCGACTGCATCGGCCTCGCGGTCGAAAAGGCCGGCTACAAATTCGGCGAGGAGATTTTCGTCGCGCTCGATCCGGCAGCTTCGGAATTTTTTGACGCGAAACAAAACGCCTACGTCTTCAAGAAATCCGATGGCTCAAAGCGGACCGCGGAAGAGCTCGTCGATTATTACGAGATCCTGTCGAAACGGTTTCCGATCATCTCGATTGAGGATGGTTGCGCGGAGAATGACTGGGACGGGTGGAAAAAATTGACGGCCCGTCTCGGCAAAAAGATCCAGCTCGTGGGCGACGATCTTTTCGTGACGAACGTCGAGTTTCTCCGGAAAGGCATTCTTGAAGGCGTGGCCAACTCAATCTTGATCAAGGTGAACCAGATCGGCACGCTGACCGAAACGCTCGCCGCTATCGATCTGGCGACGAAAAATAATTACACGGCCGTGATCAGCCATCGTTCCGGCGAAACCGAAGATACGACGATTGCCGACATCGCGGTGGCGACAAACGCCGGCCAGATCAAGACGGGCTCGCTGTGCCGGACGGATCGGGTGGCGAAGTATAACCAGCTCTTGCGGATTGCCGAGGAACTTGGTGACAACGCAGTTTACGGCGGTAAAATGCGCTAGTGGAAAACTCGGGCTATGGCGATTTTCGCGCGAGGCGTGAAGCCACAGTCTGGCAGCGTCTCAACAGCGTCCTGCGCGTGCTGCTCGGGCTCGCGGTTGTGCTCGTCATTGTGAGTTTGTTCCTTCCGCTCTACAAAAAGCGCGTCCAAAGCCAGAACGAAATCGATAACCTGCAAAGTCTGGTTAACGAACAAAAGACCATGCTCGCGCGCCAGACGCGAGAGGTGCATCTGCTCACAAGCGACCCCGTGTATCTGGAAACGATTGCGCGCGATCGTCTCGATCTGATGAAGGAAGGCGAAACAATCTTTCGTCTCGAGCCGCCGCCGGCGGTGAAGAAGTAGTCCTTGTTTCAGAAGCGAACGACCCGCCGCTTGTTGGCGCGGACTCGTTAGGTCCGAAAAGATATTTCTTGCCGGATTGTTGGCGGCTCGATAAACCGGGAACTCCGTCAACCTTCACCCCGCCCTTCTATGAGACTAAAAAACAAACTCGCGCTAGCTGCCCTCTTCGCTCTCCTGGTTTCCTTCCACCGAGCGGAGGCGCAACTTAGTTACGAAGTCACCGACCTGGGGACGCTGGGTGGCACGACCAGCACCGCCAGCACGGCTGGCCAGCAAAACTTTAACGCCGCCGGCATGATCGTCGGTTCGTCTTTGACGAGCGACAACGTCGAACACGCGTTCCTCTACACGAACAACGAGATGTTCGACCTGAACACGGTCTGCGATTTATCGGCGAGTAACTTCAAGGCGCTGACGCTAGCCAAGTCGATCAATGATGACTGCTTCATCGTGGGCGAAGGACTTACTCTGAACGGTGAGAAGCATGCCTTCCTGTTGAAGCCCGCGCTGGTCGATGGCGGCCGCTGGTCCTATCGGTGCTGCCAGTGGGTTTGGATCCAGGATGGTGGAGGCTGGTGGTGGGAAACCGGCTGCGGATGCTATAAATGGCATGGCGGACCGGGCGCTCCCCCGCCTTGCCCGCCGGAACCGCCGCATTGCTGGTGGTGGCCATTGCCTTGTCCCCCGGAATGTGGATGCCATCCACCACCGCCGCCGCCTAACTACTACTATTGTTGTATTCGCGGACACATCGTCCTGAGCACGGCGGAAGATTGCGCCGCGAAGGGCGGTCAACGTTTTGATTCGCTGGAAGAAGCGCGCAAGAATTGCCGGCCTTACTGGTATTGCCTCGACAAGAAGGTCATCCAAACAACTTGGGCTGATTGTGAGGCAAAAGGCCTCCAATGTTACGATACACCGGGAGAAGCGAAGAAGTATTGCGACGCAAAGCTTTGCTGGGTGTGTGTCGATGGGAAGGTTATTAGGACGACCGACATCGAGGCAGCCAAGAAGGGCTGGCGTTGTTTCCCCACTGAAGAAGAAGCGCGGAGAGATTGTATCCCGCCTGAGTGCTGGTACTGCATCGACGGCAAACCGGTGAGGGGCACCGAGGGCGAAGCCAGAGAGCTGGGACTTAAGTGTTATCCTTCAGCGGAAGAAGCACAGCGGCACTGCGAAAAGCTGTGCTGGTGCTGCATCAACGGCCAGCTCTTCCACATCAGCGAGGCAGAGTGCCAGGCGCGCGGCGGAAGATGTTTCCGGACGCGGGCGGAAGCGTTGCGCTTCTGCAAGGAGAGGACCTGCTGGTATTGCATCGACGGCAAAGTGGTTCAGGGCATCGCGCTCGACGATCCGCGGGTTCGTGGACGGAAATGCTACGAGACGAAGGAAGAAGCGGAGAGAGATTGCCAGCCGACATTTTGGTGCTGCGTGAACGGACAAATCTTCCGGGCCACCGAAGCGGAATGCCGGGCTAAGGGCGGGAGATTGTTCCGCTCGGAAGAAGAAGCGCGGAGAGAATGCGCGAAGCTCTGCTGGGTGTGCATAGATCGGCAGGCAGTCCAACTGACCGAAGCAGAAGCGCGGAACCGCAACCTCGAGTGTTATCGTTCCCAAGAGGAAGCGCTCAGGCACTGCCGCGAGGGGAACTGCTGGATCTGTGTGAATGGTCAGCCGATCCAGGTTTCAATAGCCGAGGCACAAGCGAAGGGCAGCAGGTGTTATGCTTCTCGAGAAGAAGCGCTCAGGGCGTGCATTGAGAAGACATGCTGGATTTGCCGCGATGGACAACCGGTCCAGGTGCCGGTGTCGCAGGCGACGGGGGCCAAGTGTTATAACACGAGGGAAGACGCGCAGCGGGACTGCCGGCCAAACGACAGAACCTGCTGGATTTGTCGGGATGGACAGGTAGTTCAGATCGCTCAATCCCAAGCGGCCGGCGCACGGTGCTATAACTCTCAGGCGGAAGCGGAGCGGAATTGCAAACCAGTCGACAAGAAATGCTGGACGTGTGTAGGCGGACAAGTAGTCCAACTCACCGAAGCTCAAGCACGGGCGAGAGGCGGACAATGTTACGACTCCAGAGAAGCGGCGGCGGCTGCTTGCAAACCCAAGGACAAATGTTGGGTTTGTGTGAATGGAAAGGTAGTTCAACTCACCGAGGCTCAAGCCCGCGCTCGCGGTGCCCAGTGCTATAGCTCCAGGGAAGAAGCACAGCGCAATTGCCAGCAGGAAAACAAGTGCTGGACCTGTGTTGGCGGACAAGTTGTGCAGCTTACCGAATCGCAGGCCCGCGCCCGGGGCGGCCAATGCTATGGTTCCAGAGCAGAAGCAGCTCAGAACTGTGGCGGATCAAAGCCGACGCCGATTCCTAGACGGACGCCAAAACCAAAAGCAACGCCACCGGACATTCGCTAACAGCTACGTTTTCATAGTCCTGACACTCAATTCCACTGGCACGGGTGCCCCGTGGCGTTATCGTTTGCCATGGCTAGCGAAGTTTCGGTGATCGAACCAGAAGCCCTTCAGTCGCGCGTGCGCGAATTGCGGAGGTTTCTTTGACGTCCCGAAACTGGAAGGAGAACTACGTGCGCTCGAAGAGCGGATGTCGGCGGCCGACTTTTGGTCGAACCGTGAACGGGCGCAGGGCGACGTCGAACAAGTCTCGCGCATCCGTTCGCTCCTAACTCCGCTCCGCGAATTGGAGAGCGCTGTCGCGGATTTCGAGGCGCTTCGGCAATTGGCCGCCGAGGAATCGGATCCGGCACACCGCGCGGAAGCGGAGAAAGAACTCGCGCAAGAGCAGGCGCCCTTGCTCCATCGGCTGGAAGAATTCGAGCTGCGCCAATTTCTTTCTGGCGAAAACGATCGTTCGAACGCCTTCGTCACCATTCACTCCGGCGCGGGCGGAACGGAATCGTGCGACTGGGCGGACATGCTTTTGCGAATGTATCAACGCTGGATCGAGAGGAGCGGATTCACTTCGCAAACCATCGACATTCAAACCGGCGAAGAAGTCGGCATCAAGTCAGCGACATTTCTGGTTCAGGGCGAATACGCTTACGGTTATTTGAATCCTGAGCGCGGCGTCCATCGCCTCGTCCGCATTTCCCCGTTCGATTCGAACAAGCGCCGCCATACCTCCTTTGCCAGCGTCGATGTCGTTCCGGAAATCGCCGACTCAACGCCGATTGAGATCAACCCGGCCGATATCGAGGTGGACACGTTTCGCGCCGGGGGGAAAGGCGGTCAGAACGTGAACAAAGTCGAAACCGCCGTGCGAATCGTCCACAAACCGACCGGGATCGTCGTCGCCTGCCAGGCGGAGCGGAGCCAGGGGCGCAACCGCGAGCTGGCGTTGAAAATGTTGAAGGCCAAGCTCTACGAGATCGAGCAGGACAAAAAGAAGGCGGAGATCGATCGGCAGTACGGAGAGAAAGGCGATGTTGCCTGGGGCAGTCAGATTCGATCTTACGTTTTCCAGCCCTATCAAATGGTGAAAGACCATCGGACCGGCGCGGAAACGAGCGATGTCCAGGGCGTGATGGATGGGGACATCGACTTGTTTATCCAGGCAAAGCTGCGCGGACAAAAAGCGAAGAAGGACGAGATTTAATTTTCCTGCTCATACTCATGATCCTGATCCTTCGAGGAGCACGCTCGCTCCCAAGATCAGGAGCACGATCATGATCAGGAGCAGGATATTTTAATTCGGCGCCGGACTGAGATCGTAAATCTCGACGAGACCCACGCCGGTGGCGCCGTTCGCGCCGCGGACGATGGCGGTGTAGCTGCCCGGATTAAGCGTTGCCTGCAGGGCGGACTCGTTCGGATTTGAGGGCGCGAGCTTTTCCGATTGGATCTGGAGCGCATTTGGACTGCTGCCCCAATTATCGTTTGAGGCGAGGACTGCGCCGCTCGCGTCTCGCAATTCCACCGCGGGATCGCTCAATGGTTGAGTAATGCCGGCCGACGCCAACGAAGGTCCAAGGGCGCGCACGACTACATCCTTCGATTGCGTCCCACCGACAATGAAGCCGCCAATCAGCAGTTGATCGCCGCTCTGCACTTGGCCGCGAGTAGAAATGTTCCCGGCTCGTCCGCCGCTCGTATGAAGATCATACAATTCGACAACAGCAGTGCCAGTCAGATTGCCGTCGCCGTTGTCGAACGACTTGACGACTACTGTGTAAGTTCCCGGATTGAGCGTCGCGAAGATTGCGGATTCACGGCTATTCGAAGGATCGAGATGATAACTGGCGATCGTGCTGGCCCATGAATCGTCGATCCAATCGTCGCTGGTTGCCAACGTGATGTCGTTACCTCCGCTCGTAGCGTGCAGCTCAATAAATACATCCTGAAGCGCGTTGGGAATGCCCAGCGCCGGGAGCGAATTGCCAATCCCGCGCAGAATGACAGTGGCCGGTTGTGAGCCCTGAATGATAAAGCCTCCGATCACCGCGTTTTGACCGAGGCCGACAACTGCGCGCGTCGCCAGATTTACTAGATTCGCCGCCGGCACCGAGTTCTGGAACGCCGGGCCGCTATCATAAATGCTCTTCGCCCCGTTAACGTCATCCTGCTGCAAGTCGTAGACGTTGCTGACGATTGAATTCATAATCGCGGTCACAGCCTGTTTTGGACTGGCTTGGTCCGGATGGTCCAGCCCGAGGACGTGGCCGAATTCGTGCAGCGCTACTCGGCGAAAGTCGATGACCTGACCCGACAAGTTGCCGCGATAGGAATCCCATTGCCATTTCGAGTTAAACGTAACATCCGTTTCGATAAAGTGGTTGTCGCGCGCGTTAAGGAGAGTCGTGGCGAGGGTGCTCTTGTCGAACGCCTCTCCGTAAAGTGTATCCGACATTTGAACCGAGGTGTTAGCATCGTCGCCCGACGGCGGAAGGATCGAATTGCGGTCGACCGCGAACTTCATGTGAATCAGAAATTGGTTCCAAATATTCAGCGCATCCTCGGCCACGGCATTCAAGGAAGGGGATCCGTCAGACATCGGTCCGCCAGCCGGCAGAGATAGGTGCATCAGGACCGTGCGATTCTTGTTCCATTCCAAGGGCACACCGTTGTCGCCAAATTCGCGGACGTAGCCGTGGGCTCGGGTGGCGCTGAACAGGATGGCGGCGCTGAGGGCGACAAGTCTGGTGGTGAACATAGTTCTTAAGGAAAGAGCGTGGAAGCTACTTCATTTCCCGCTCTCGACAAGCCGGAGCCGCGCTTTGGGATCGAATTTTCCGCGGTTGAATTTCCGGCAGCAATCCAGGCAGGCCACCGTTCGCTTGATTCGCCTCACGCGCGGAAATTCCTTGCCGCACCGAGAACAGCGATAGAGGAAACGCCGTTCCCGTTTCTTCACCGGAAACGGCAGGGTGTGACAGCGCGCTTCATCGGCGATGGCGAGATCGCGGCAGGCGCGCCGCCATTCCGGACCGTGCGGCGAAATCCGTCGGCGGCCGGCCCGGAATTGCGCCAGCAAATGGGCCAGCTCATGGCGGAGAGTGCGGTCGATTTCCGCGCCGTCGTGCTCGCGGAGCCGCGGATTTAGCGAGACGAGATTACGATGCGAATCCGCGCGGCCGGCGGCGCTGAAGAGCCGCGCATTCCATTCCACATGGATTTCGCGTGCGAGTTCTTCGGCATTGAGCGCGCTGAGAATATCGCGCGCTGTGGCCTCGAGAGCGGAATCGCGCCCGAGAATGACCAACATCGGCTTCGAAGGAAAAACGAAGTCGAGCTGTTGAGGACTCGACTGATCATTCGACTTCAAGGAGCGGCGGTTTGAAACCGCTGTGAGGTCCTTCGGCGATTTCAAATCGCCG
The DNA here is from genome assembly GCA_045809795.1 of Chthoniobacterales bacterium. Taxonomy (GTDB): domain Bacteria; phylum Verrucomicrobiota; class Verrucomicrobiia; order Chthoniobacterales; family UBA10450; genus AV80. The sequence goes on along the minus strand of JBJMXD010000008.1, from coordinate 316,252 downwards.
CTCCTTGAAGCTGCTCGTCGGCTCGTGCGTTTGCCGACAAAATACGATTGATCACTCGAGCGACGATCATCGCCGCTCGATCGATTTCTTCCTCGGTCGTCTCGTGGCCTAACGAGAAGCGCACGGCGGCGCTTGCGACATCGACCGGCAAACCCATCGCGAGCAAAACGTGTGAGGCAACGACCGAGCCGACCATGCAGGCAGAGCCACTCGAAGCACAGACGCCCTCGAGATCGAGGGCCATCAAAATTGTTTCCGAGCTCAGGCCCGGGAAGCTGACGTTGAGGGTGTTTGCGAGGCAGTCAGAGTCAGTCCCGTTTCGGACGGCGTCCGGGCATGCTGCGGAAATCCGTTCCCACAATCGGTCGCGCAGGCGGCCTTCGCGTTTCTGCTCCTGCTCTCGGTCCGCCAAAACGAATTCTGCCGCCCTCGCCATTCCCGCGATCGCCGCCACATTTTCTGTCCCGGGCCGACGCTGATTCTCATGGGCGCCGCCGAATTGGATCGGGTCGATTGGAATTCCGGCGCGTAGATACAGAAGGCCGGCGCCTTTCGGTCCGTAGAATTTGTGAGCGGCGAAACTGACGGCAGCGAGGCCGTCCAAAACGGTTTCCGTTTTGCCGAAGGATTGGACCATATCGCTGTGCAAAAGAACCCCGCGCTCTTCGCACAGTCGCGCCAAGGCTGTCATCGGTTGGATCACGCCGGTCTCGTTGTTCGCGGTCATCACGGAAACCAAAGTCGTATCGTTGCGAATGGAACGGCTGAGTTCCTCCGGATCGATTCGTCCGCCTTGATCCACCGGCAGAAATGTGACTTCGAACTGCTCGCGGTCGCGCAGGTGTTCGAACGCATTCAGGACCGCATGATGTTCTGTGACCGCACAAATTAAGTGGCGGCCGCGGTGTGCGTGGGATCGAGCAAGTCCGAGCACGGCGAGATTGTTCGACTCCGTTCCGCTGCTCGTAAAGATGAGCTCGTGTGGCTTCGCCTCGAGCAGATCCGCCAATCGATCGCGGGCGTCGTCGACTGCAGCGCGCGCTTCGCGTCCGGCCGCGTGAACGCTCGACGGATTGCCATAGTGCCGGGCGAGAAATGGCTCCATGGCTTCCCTCGCTGCGGCGCCCAAAGGCGTCGTTGCGTTGTAATCGAGATAAATCATCTCAACTCACGCTACGCGCTGAAATCTTTCGCGCCCGCGCGCCGCTTCGGCATGATTTGGAGTTGTTTTTCCTCGTAATAAACCAGCGAATCCGGCGGCACACTTTGGATGAGGAAGACGTTGCCGCCGATCGTGCTCCGCGCCCCGATCACGGTCTCGCCGCCGAGCACCGTCGAGTTTGGATAGATCGTGACATCGTCTTCCAAAGTCGGGTGGCGTTTCCCGCCCTTCTTGATTTTGCCGTGCTCGTCTTTTTGAAAACTGCGCGCGCCGAGCGTCACGGCGTGATACAACTTCACCCGCGCCCCGATTTCGCACGTCTCTCCCACCACCACGCCCGTCCCGTGATCGATAAAAAAATGCGGTCCAATTTTCGCGCCCGGGTGAATGTCGATACCCGTTCGCGTGTGAGCCCACTCCGTCATGAGGCGTGGAATCAGCGGCACCTTTCGCTCGTAAAGCAGATGCGCCATTCGCTGAATCGCGATGGCTTCGATGGCCGGATACGCCACGATCACTTCCTCATAACTGGTCGCCGCCGGATCGCCTTCGTAGGCCGCATCGACATCGGTCCAGAGCACTTTGCGAAGCCGGCCGAGCTGCGACATGAACCAGATCAGAATTTCTTCCGATTTTATATCCGCGGTGTCGCGCTCGAGTTGATTAAAGCTTTTGGAAATCTCGGGCTTCATTTGCGCGTGCAGCCGTCGAATCCGGCTGCGCGTCACGTCCGGCAGGTCGCTGGAATCGACAAACGGTTCGCCGTGAAAGCCCGGGAACATCAGGCTCATGAGATCGATACACGCCGCTTCAATCGCCGGCCGCGACGGAAGGCTGGCGGCTGCGTCGAGATAATTTATGCCGCCGCCCTCGGTGTAAGTCTGGAGCAATTCCGCTGCGGCCTCATTTGTCGGCGAATCCATTCGAAGAAAACTATGCGCCCGCTCTGGCCGCAATGGAAACGGAAAGTCGCGCGCGGAAATCCTCCATGTTTACCCCTCGTTCCCAAGCTCCAGCTTGGGAATGCTCATGTCTCGGAAGCTCGAGCTTCCTCAGCCGATCGCGAAGCTGGAGCTTGGGAACGAGGACCCGGTGTGCTATCTCCGACACGCCATGAAGTCACTGCGTTCGCTCCATCTGTTTCTCGGCTGCCTCTTCGCCCCCATGCTGATTTTCTTTGCCGTGACCGGTTCGTGGCAGCTCTTTAACTGGCATGAGTCGAAAAAGGACAAGACCTACATCGCGCCGCCGGCGCTCGCCGCGCTCTCGTTCATTCATAAAGACGCCCACATTCCCGGCACGCCCGGGCGTCAGCCGACGCCGCTCCGCTATTTCATGCTCGCCACAGCATTCGGTCTCGTCGCAACCACCATCATCGGAATCGTGATGGCTTATCGGTTCAGTCGCCGTCCGCTTGTCGCGACGCTTTGTCTGCTCGCGGGCATCGCGCTCCCTGGGTTGTTGCTTTGGATTTATCGGTAGGGCATCGCTGTAGCGGCGGTCTATGACCGCCGAAACTGAACTACCGGCACCCTCCGGCGGTCATAGACCGCCGCTACAATGCCAGATTTAAATCCGCGCACGACATTCGCGCGACGCGTTTTAAATTACGATCGCATGAGTTCCTTCGAAATTACCGGTGTGCCTGTCGACGAGCTAAACGTCTTTCTCGCCGGCGCGCATCCCGATCCCTTCCGCATCCTCGGGCCCCATCGGGTCGGGGACGATCTGGTCGTGCGTGTGTTCCGCCCGGACGCAAAGGAAGTGAGCATCGTCGTCGGCGGCAAGGATGAACAGCGTTTCGCCGCGGATCGTTTGCGTCCTGATGGTTTTTTCCAGGCGACTCTGCCCGGGATGAAACGCGACGTCGATTATCGCATTCAACTAACGGCTTGGGACGAATCGACTGCACTCGTCCGCGACCCGTACGCTTACGGCCTGATCATAGGCGAAGTAGATCTGCATTTGTTCTCGGAGGGAAATCACCTCCAGCTTTACGAACAATTTGGCGCTCACCTGCGCACGATCGGCGACACGGAAGGCGTTTACTTCGCGGTCTGGGCGCCGAACGCGCAACGCGTTAGCGTGGTGGGCGATTTCAATGGCTGGGACGGCCGGGTAAACCCGATGCGTCGCCTGCTCGGCAGCGGGGTTTGGGAATTGTTCCTTCCCGGTGTGAGCGAAGGCGCCCATTACAAATTCGAGATCAGGACCCCGCGCGGCGCGCTTTTGTTGAAGGCCGATCCGTTTGGTTTCTTCAGCCAGCACGGAAAAGAAACGTCGTCGATGGTTTACAATCTCGACCGCTACAAATGGAGCGACCGCGCGTGGATGAAAGCGCGGCCGGAACAAAAACTCCAGACTAGTCCGATCAGCGTTTATGAAGTGCATCTCGGCTCGTGGCGACGAAAGGCCGAAGAGCGAAATCGTTCGCTTAGCTATCTGGAATTAGCTGATGAGCTGATCGCGTATGTCCTCGAGATGGGGTACACCCACATCGAGCTGTTGCCGATTGCCGAGCATCCTTTCGAAGGTTCGTGGGGCTATCAGGTAACAAATTACTACGCGCCGACCAGCCGCTTCGGGACCCCGGACGAGTTCCGCCACTTCGTCGATAAATGTCACCAGGCCGGGATCGGCGTCATTGTGGATTGGGTACCCGCGCATTTCCCGAAGGACATTCACGCGCTCGCCGAATTCGACGGCACAGATCTTTACGAGCACGCCGATCCGCGCCAGGGCGAACACCAGGATTGGGGCACGCTCATTTTTAATTTCGGCCGGAACGAAGTCCGCAATTTTCTCATCGGTAATGCGCTCTTCTGGCTCGATAAATATCACATCGATGGTCTCCGCGTGGACGCGGTCGCGTCGATGCTTTACCTCGATTATTCGCGGAAGGCTGGCGAATGGATCCCGAACGCGTTCGGCGGTCGGGAAAATCTCGACGCCGTCCATTTCCTGAAACGGTTCAACGAAGTTTGTTACGAGCGTTTTCCCGGGATCATGACGATCGCCGAAGAATCAACCGCCTGGCCCGGCGTGACCCAGCCCACGTATCTCGGGGGCCTCGGCTTCGGGTTCAAATGGAACATGGGTTGGATGCACGACTTCCTTCATTACATGGCGCTCGATCCGATCTTCCGCCGCTTCCACCACAACAGCATTACGTTCTCGCTGATGTATGCGTTCGCGGAGCATTTTGTCCTCGTCCTCAGCCATGACGAGGTAGTTCACGGCAAGCGCTCGCTGATTAATAAAATGCCGGGGGACGAATGGCAGCAGTTCGCGAATCTACGAATGTTCTTCGCCTGGATGTACGGGCATCCGGGCAAAAAGCTGCTCTTCATGGGCGGCGAATTCGGTCAGCGGCGCGAATGGAACCACGACGGCCAATTGGACTGGGACCTAACGAAGGAGCCGAAGCACGACGGTGTGCGCCGCCTCGTCCAACATCTGAATTACGTTTACAAGAATGAACCGGCGCTCTGGGACTGCGACGACACTCACGAAGGTTTCGAGTGGATCGATTTCCACGATTCGGAGAACAGCGTCGTCGCTTTCATGCGGAAATCTCGTGACGGTGGAGTGATCGTGTTCGCGGTGAACGCGACGCCGATGGTGCGTCACGGCTACCGGCTCGGCGTTCCCGCCGCTGGTTTTTATCGCGAGATCATCAACACCGACGCTGAAACCTACGGCGGGAGCAACGTCGGTAACATGGGCGGCTTCGAAGCGGAAGATTTTCCGTGGCAGGGCCGAACCCACTCGCTGATGATCAGTCTGCCGCCGCTTGCGACGGTGGCCTTCAAATTGGAAGCGGCAGCGGTTCATTCTGCTTGACCAGATGAAAGCGCGTTCGTCATTCTCGCGTTGTTACCCCTATGAAAAAGAACACCCCCTTTGGTTTTACGCTCATCGAAATGCTCGTCGTCATCTCTATTATTGTGGTCCTCGCCGCCTTCGCTGGTCCGGCATTGTTTAATGCCCTCGCGAAGGGCCAAATGACTGCCAGCCTGAACAACGCGCGCCAGCTTTATCTCGCCGGCCAGCAGATGGCGCTCGATGGCGCGACAAACTCGGACCCGACGCGGGCCTGGCCGGGCGATTTGAGTGACACTGCCTCTGGATCGGGCGGGACAAGTTCTTCTGCGCCGATAACTACGCTCCAGCAATACCTGACCAAACTGGTGCAGGGAGATTATTTGAAGCCGGGCGACGTCCAGAAATTACTGAGTGCTCCCGGGGCTACTTGCACGGCGACCGCCGACACCGCTACGAACGCTGTTACTCTCTCGGGCAAAAGCGCGTTGAAGGTCTATAAAGTTAAAGAGACCGATTCCACGAACACCATTTTCGCTGTCACAGCGAACTACGTTTACAACAGCGCCCTGGATAGCACGGCAGCGCCGTATGGAGACAAGGGTTTTGTCGTCCAACGAAAAGGCGGCGACGCTTCCGTCCTGAAAAAAAACAATGCGATGGTGACCGCCGGTCAGGAGACGACGTTTCAAAGCGTCGTGGGAAAGAAGCCCGGCGAAGCGGATGGGACCGTGACCGCCGGCGACAGCGGTGTCGCCCTTTCAAATCCGTAGAGTTCGTTCCGAGGTTTTGTCGTCGCAATTGCCATCCCGCTCTGCGGCGTTTTCCCGAATCGCACTGATCGTCGTTCTGGCGATCGTCGCCGGAATTCTACTCTTAGCGTGGCCGGTCGTGTCGAACGCTCTCGTGAAACGCGATCTGACGCGGACGATGAATAACGCGCGAGAATTGTATCTCGCCGCGTTTCGAATGGCGACAGACGGCGCCGCCAAGTTCGATTCGAATCGCGCGTGGCCGGGTGACTATCCGGCGACAAGATTGGCCGAATATTGCAACAAGCTCGTCCAGAATGGTTATCTCAAACCCGCCGATCTTCAGCGACTGCTCAGTGGGCCGGGGGCGACTTCCACGGCAACGATGAGCGGTCCGCCGGCGACATTGCTCCTGACCGGCAAAAGCGCGCTCAAACTCTACAAGGTGAAGGCGTCCGATCCGTCGAACACGATTTTCGCGGTCAGCGCGAACTACGTTTACGATACGCCGCTGAATCCGGGCTCGGTGCCGTTTGGCGACGCCGGGTTTGTTGTCATCCGCAAGAGTGGCGATATCGGCGTTTACAAAAAAGGCCAGGCGACCACGGCGGGTTACGACAATAATTCACAAGCGTTTCAGCTCGCCATCGGCGCGTTGCCTGGAGCGGTGAAAGGTAAGGTCGCGCCCGGCGACGGCGGAACCACTCTGGCGGCTCCGCAGTAGAGCTGTAGCGACGGCGCTCTGTCGCCGTAAAGACGCGTCTGATGTTGTCACGCGTCGGTACGCCGACAGAGCGGCGTCGCTACAACTCGTGCTAGCGCAACACCTCCGACTCGAACTCACCGTCAGTAACACGGGTGCGGACCTTCGATTTCGGCTTAGCCGCGGCGACGCTGCGAATGACCTTGCCTTCGGCATCTGTCGTAATGCTGTATCCGCGGTGCAACGTCGCTTCCGGACTGACCACGCGCAGAATTCCCTCCGCAGTTTGAAAACGTTGCCGCGCCGTCTCGATGAATCGCGGCGCCTGCATGATTAACCGCCGCTCAAGCTCCGCGATCCGCGTCTTGCAAACGGCGAGCTCGCGCTTCGGGTCGTGCGTCTTCAGTGATTGGGCGCGAGTGGATAAAGCCGCCCGGGCGTCTGCGACGAATTGTTTCAGTTTTCGGCGAAGCGAATCCGCGCTGAGGTCGAGCTGCTGTTGCGCGTCGCGCATCCGCTGGATCAACTCGCGCGCCAGCGTACGCTCGGACAAAAACCGGAGCCGCGTCAGGCTTTGTTGAAGAAAATTGCGGAGATATTTTCGAAGGCAGTTCTCCAGTTCATTTACGCGGCGCAAAAGTTCAATGGTGTCTGGGACGATCAATTCGGCAGCGGCGCTCGGCGTCGGCGCCCGAAGATCGGCGACGAAATCAGCGATGGTGAAATCGATTTCATGGCCGATTGCGCTGACGATTGGGATGGCCGAATGGAAAATGGCGCGGGCCACGTTCTCTTCGTTGAACTCCCACAAGTCCTCGATGCTGCCGCCGCCGCGTGCGAGCACGATGAGGTCGATCGGTTCCCAGCACTCGTTAGGCCGGGCTAACTCCTTGATCGCGACGGCGATCTCCGCCGACGCGCCGACCCCTTGGACACGCACCGGACTGACGAGCACCTGCACGTTTGGCGCCCTTCGCTGCAGGACGTTGAGCATGTCGCGAATGGCCGCGCCGCTCGGTGAGGTAATAATTCCGATTCGTCGTGGAAATTTCGGCAACGCCCGTTTGCGCGCCGAATCGAAAAGACCTTCGGCTTCCAGTTTCCGCTTGAGCGCCTCAAATTTCGCCTGAAGCAAACCGGCGCCGCGGGTCTGCAAAATTTGGACGTTGAGCTGGTACTGTCCCCGCGCTTCGAAAACCGTGACGTTGCCGTAGATTTGGACCTGCGCCCCATCGGCGATTGGCGGCGCGGTCGGTGGAAGGGAATTCCGAAAAATCACGCACGAGATCGCGGCGCGTTGATCTTTCAGCGTGAAATAGCGATGGCCCGACGGCTGCAGCCGGTAATTCGAAATTTCACCCTGGACCCAAACCGAGCCGAACCGCGTCTCAAGCGCACCGCGAATTTGGCGGGTCAGCTCAGCGACGGTGAAGACTTTGGACGCTTGTTGGAAGAAATCGGTTGTTAATTCCATTGCGGTCTAGGGATGGAAGCCGATCTGTTTTCGAGCCGGTTCCGGCGGAGTGATAAGCTCCTTAATCGCCGCAAAGACCAGGTCGAACTGCTGATCGTATTTGATGTCTTGCCCTCGCTTCAAGGTAACAGGATGTGACCTTGAAGAAGCAGCGTCCGCTTTGGTCCCAAATTGTGACCTTGAAGCGTCTCCCTCCGGCTTGCTCAGTCGAAACATGAATTGTTCTGCGGCTCGAGGACAACCGGTGATGACATGGAGCGCTAAATATTCACAATAGCTGTTCCTGCGTTCCCGCTGGAACTTTGAGCCCTAGCTTTCGATACGCGTTCGGCATTGCCACGCGCCCTTGTGGCGTCCGCTTGATGTAGCCTTCCATGATCAAGTACGGCTCGTTGACCTCTTCGAGCGTGCCGGCCTCTTCGCCTACCGCTACAGCGAGCGAGCTCAATCCGACCGGACCGCCGTTGAATTTGTGGATCAACGTTTCAATAATCCGCTTGTCCCATTGATCGAATCCATCGCGATCGATCTCGAGCATTGTCAGCGCACGATCCGCCAATTCCGCGGTGATCTTTCCGTCGGCTTTGACTTGCACGTAGTCGCGGACCCAGCGCAGGAGATTATTCGCCGTCCGCGGCGTCCCTCGCGTGCGGGTCGCGATCTCGGCGGCGCCGGCCGCATCGATCTCCACGCCGAGTAATCCGGCGCTCCGCGTGATGATCTTGCGCATCTCTTCGGCGGCGTAGTAATCCAGTCGCGCCGTCATCCCGAACCGGGAACGCAGCGGCGCGCTCACCATGCCTGCTCGCGTCGTCGCGCCGATCAGGGTGAACTTCGGTAACTGGAGCCGGAGACTGCGCGCCTGCGGTCCCTGATCGATGATGATATCGAGGCGGTAATCCTCCATCGCCGGGTAAAGATATTCTTCAATCGTCGGCTGGAGCCGATGGATTTCATCGATAAAAAGAACGTCGCCTTTCTCGAGACTGGTAAGCAATCCCGCGAGCTCACCGGCCTTTTCGATCACCGGGCCGCTCGTGTTCTTGATATTCGTCCCCATCGCGTTCGCGATGATGTTGGCGAGCGTCGTCTTGCCCAGGCCGGGGGGGCCGCTCAACAAAATGTGCTCAAGCACGTCTCCACGCTTCTTCGCAGCCTCGACCAGCAGTTCCAACCGTTCGCAAACTTTTACCTGGCCGGTGAATTCGCTGAACATCGGCGGCCGCAGCGAAACTTCGAAAGCGGGATCAGTCTCGGGCGGTTTCATCTCGTTAGCCGGCCTTCGCCAGATTTTTCGTCATCACCAGTTCCGTTCCGCGCGCTTTCAAAATGTAATCGACTTTGTCGAACGCCATCTTGATCAAATGCAACCCCAAACCGCCCGGCCGAATCAAGTCGTGCGCGCGACCTTTCATCGCATGCGCCTCAGTCTGCTTGCCGTAATCGCGCAGCCGCATCCGAATGCAACGAGGCGACGCTTCGAGCGAAAGGGAGATCAGCTGGTCGTCCCGCAAATGGTAAGCGTGCCGAATAACGTTCGTGCAAGCCTCGTCTACCCCGAGGACCATGAGCATCCGTTCGCGCTCCGAAACTGGATATGCCTCCAGAAAATTTCGCACGAACTTCCGCATCGGCGCCAGGTTGCCGGTGTGGCTGGAAAATTCGACCTTCTTCTTTTTCATGGAGCCGGCTGAAGGCTTACGCATGCTGCCGGGCATTCAAAAGCGCAACCGAAAACGCGGTGGACAGCCCGCCGAACCATAGCTCTCTTTCGTCATGTGGAAATTCCTGATCGGTTTCCTTTTCATTGCGACGCCGATTTTCGCGCAGGAAAATCCGAGCGCCTACGAAGCGCTTCGCGTCATGGGCACGCAGTTGAATCGGCAGATGGTTAGTCGCGTCGTGTCGGTCAACGGCGTCGAGGGCGATCCGCAGCCGCGGAGCTGGAAAATTTTGATTGAAGACAAAAACGCGGCGAACGGCGTTCGCGAAATCGTGGTCGAAGACAACCGCGTCGTCTCCCAGCGCGCGCCGAATAAATCGGTCGTCGGTTCCACGCAAGGCGCGACGATTAACACTTCGAAGCTGAATTTGGACTCGACTGGCGCATACACTGTCGCGGCGCATACAGCTGAGACATCGCACGTCACGTTCTCGCTCACGAGTTATACGTTACGAACTGACGATCGCGGCAACCCGATCTGGATCGTCACACTTGCGGACCGAAGCAATCGCCCTGTGGGAACGATCCACATTCGCGCCAGCGACGGGCGCATAAGTCGCGTCGAGGGAATGTATCAGGGGCGCAACATGGAGCAGGTGGAAGTAAATCCGGACATCGACAATCCGCCTCGGGTTGAGAACGAGCGCCCGAATGACGATCAAGCCGTCGACGACGAAAATTCGGACGAAAACCTCGTGTTCAAGGACGTGAAACGAATGTTCCGCCGCACGACTCGGGACGCGAGCCGGATGTTCCACAAAGTTCAGCGCTCGTTCGTCGATTTCTTTAACCGATAAATTTTGTGGCAGCTTCCAACGAAATCTGGCCGGCGCTTCCGTTCGCAGAATGGAAGGACACGGCCAAGACATTGCACATGTGGACGCAGGTGGTGGGCAAGATCCGGCTCGCCCTCACGCCATGGATGAACCATTCGTGGCACGTCACCCTTTATCTGACTTCGCGCGGCCTAACGACTTCGCCGATGTTTTTCAATGCGCGCGCTCTCCAGATCGATTTCGATTTCGTCAACCACGAGTTGCGTATCCGTGGAGGGACGACTGCTGTGTCGTCCGGGAATTTAAAGGGACGGGACAACGCCCGTCCCTCCAGTGGAAAAACGATCGCGCTGGCGCCGAAATCAGTGGCCGCGTTTTACCGAGAGGTCATGGCGGCACTCGAGGAACTTGGAACGCCCGTCCAGATCAACACCACGCCAAACGAAGTCGATCCCGCGGTCCCGTTTGAGAAAAACGAAACGGACGCCGCCTACGATCCGGAATACGCGAATCGTTTCTGGCGGGTGCTTCTCCAAAGCGACCGCGTCTTCAAAGATTTCCGGTCGGAATTCTGCGGCAAATGCAGCCCGGTCCATTTTTTCTGGGGTAGCTTCGATCTGGCCGTGACCCGGTTCTCCGGCCGCCGCGCCCCCGAACATCCCGGCGGCGTCCCGCACCTGCCCGACGCGGTCACGCGCGAAGCTTATTCGCACGAAGTCTCCAGTCTCGGTTTCTGGCCCGGGAACGAGATGATGCCCGATCCGATTTTTTATTCCTACGCCTACCCGGCGCCGCCTGGCTTTGCGGAAGGAAAAGTGAATCCGGGGATTGCGAGCTACAACCCGCAGCTCAAAGAATTCGTTCTGCCTTACGAGCAAATGCGCCAGACGGAATCGCCGGAAGCGACGCTCCTCGAATTCGCGCACAGCACCTACGACGCGGCGAGCACGCTCGGCGATTGGGATCGCGCGGCGCTGGTCGAGGTGAAACCTCACTTGCATTCGCGTCCGCACCGCCCGTAAACTTCGCGCCATGATTTGCAATGACGAAGCCGCCGCCTGGCGCGCAGTGCCTCGGGGTTGGCGCCAGCTCTGGGGCGACTTCGACCGCCTCGGGGTGGCGCTGCAATGGCACGATTTTCGGACCGAGCGCCCGCTCGACTGGGGCCGAAGCTTTCGACCGCGCAGCCTCGAGTTTTGCCTGAACGTTGCCGGTCGCGGCGCTGTCGGCGATCGCGCGGATTATGGTCCGAGCACCGCCGGTTATTATGCGGTCGCTGACGAACCGCTCGGTGCGTCGCGGCAGGCGCGCGATCATCATCAATTTGTGACCGTGGAATTTTCGAATCGTCGTTTGCAGGAACAACTGGCCGATTGCGAAGCAGACCTGGATCCGCAAATGCGCGCGGCAATCTTTCCGGCGAGGCAAAGATCGATTGTGTCGTCCGCCCAGCCGATGACTTCCGAGCAACGCCAGGTCGTCGCGAGTCTTCTCGCGCCGCCGGTTTCGAAGCCGGCGCAAAGCCTCTGGTACGAGAGCAAATCGCTGGAACTGATGTCGCACTTTCTTTTCGCTCCGAAAGATCCGGAGTTGTTTTGCATGCGGCAAAAACGCGTCGCCCGCGATCGTGTCGAACGGACGAAGGAATTGCTCGCGCGCGACCTGGCGAATCCGCCCACGCTCGAAATGCTCGGCCGGGAGGTTGGCTGCAGTCCATTTTATCTGAGCCGCAGTTTTTCCCGCGAAGTCGGGCTGACGATCCCGCAGTATCTGCGCAAGCTGCGGATGGAACGCGCCGCGGAATTGCTCCGAAGCGGCCGCTACAACGTCACCGAGGCGGCGACCGAAGTCGGGTACGCCAGCCTGAGCCATTTCAGCAAAGCCTTTTGCGAAACGATCGGCTGCTGCCCCGTTCTCTACCCGATGGCGAAGAACGTCATCGTCGACTAAAAAATCAACCGCGGATTACGCGGATATCGCGGATGAAGAAGTTAATTAATCCGAGTCATGCGCGTAATCCGCGGTTAGAATTTTTTCGCCGATGAAGATCACGCGCGCCCTCATTTCCGTGTCCAACAAGAAAGGCGTCGCGTCGTTCGCGCGAGCGCTGGAGAAACAGGGCGTCGACATCATTTCCACCGGTGGTACCGCGGATCTCCTGCGCAAAGAAGGAGTGCCGGTCCGCGACATCTCGAGCTTCACCGATTTTCCGGAAGTCCTCGAAGGCCGGGTCAAGACACTGCATCCGCGCGTGCATGGCGGGCTTCTCTACAAACGCGGCAACGAGCTTCACGAAAAGCAGGCGAAAGAATGCGGGTTCCAACCGATCGATCTCGTCGTGGTGAATCTGTACCCGTTCGAAGCCACGATCGAAAAACCGGGCGTTACTCTCGCGGAAGCAATCGAACAGATCGACATCGGCGGGCCCTCGATGATTCGAAGCGCGGCGAAGAATTATGAGTCGGTCACGGTTGTGGTCGATCCTGCGGATTATGATTCGATTCTTGAAGACATGCGCGACCACCAAGGCGAGACGACCCTGAAGTTGCGCGAGCGGCTCGCAATCAAGGCGTTCATCAAGACCTCCGATTACGATCGCGCGATCAGTAATTTCCTGAACCGCGAACAGGCAACGGACGCGTCGTTTTCGCTCTCGCTGCCGCTGGTAACGCGTCTCCGATACGGCGAGAACCCGCACCAGACCGCCGCGCTCTATGGCGATTTCGATCAGCACTTCAAGCAGCTTCACGGGAAGGAACTGTCGTTTAACAACATTCTCGACATCAGTGCGGCCGCGAATCTCATCGGCGAATTTACCGAGCCGACTGTTGCGATCCTGAAGCACACTAATCCGTGCGGCGTCGGGACTGATCCCGATTTGCGCCAGGCGTGGGAGAAAGCTTTCGCGACCGATAAACAGGCGCCCTTCGGCGGCGTGATCGTTTGCAATCAACCGATGGACGAAGAGATCGCGAAAGCGATCAGCGAAATTTTCAGTGAAGTCATCATCGCGCCGAGTTTCGAGAGCGAAGCGCGGGCGTTGTTCCAAAAGAAAAAGAACCTGCGGCTGATTCGAATGTTGAAGCCGCCGAAAACCGAAAAGTCGCCACAGGATCTCCGCTCAGTCGTCGGAGGTTTCCTCGTGCAGGACAAGGACACCGGACGGCCCGTCGACCTTGCTACAAAAGTCGTGACGACTCGAAAACCAACCGACGCGGAAATGGACGCTATGATTTTCGGTTGGCGCGTGGTGAAACACGTGAAGTCGAACGCGATCGTTTACGCCACGGCAGATCGCACGCTCGGCATTGGCGCCGGCCAGATGTCGCGGGTTGACGCTTCGCGGATCGCGGTCTGGAAAGCGAACGAGGCCGGGCTCTCTCTCGAAGGCAGCGCTGTGGCGAGCGACGCTTTCTTCCCGTTTCCCGACGGCCTTCTCGCCGCTGCCGATGCCGGCGCGACCTGCGCAATTCAACCCGGCGGTTCAGTCCGCGACCAGGAAGTCATCGCGGCTGCGAACGAGCGCGACATGGCGATGATCTTCACCGGCGTTCGGCATTTTCGACATTGATTTAATGCCGATCGCTGTAGCAGCCCCGGTGTGTCGGGGCGTTCATGGCGCAGCGACACAGCGCCGCGGCTACAGCGATCAGCCAACGACTCGTCGCGACCGGCGGAGCATCGAGCCTTGGATGATCACGCCAATGACAGCCAGGGCGATGAACAAAATCATCGCGCCTTTCTCGGGCAGGGTGATTCCGTTGCCGATGAGATGCGCGCCTTCGATTGAGGAAAGAAGAATCAGGACCCAATCGAACAAGGAAAGGAGGAGCAGCGCGCCGAGAATTCCGCCAATGACGAAGGTGAGCCCGCGATAATGAGCATGTTCGACAAAAAATGCGGCGGCTAACGCCCAGGCGATCCTCCCGCCGGCAACAAATCCGGCAATGGCGATCGCGATTTTCTGGAGCAGGATTGCAAGCATCGCGCCGATTACGCCGCAACCAAGCGCCACCAGCAGCGTCATCCATTGCGGCGGCTCCTTCATGAAATAAGTGGCAATCTCCAAACCGACGGCGAACCCAAGCGCCGCGACGAACAGCCAGAAAAGTTTCCGGCCGAAGAGCAGAATCGCCACGCCGATGATGACGCTAATTATCGGAACGGAAAGATTCATCGCTGCAGCAAGAATAGGCTCACACAAAGGTCACAAAGAGACACAACGGAAGAGTATTATTACCTTTGTGCACCGTCGTGTCCTTTGTGCGAGCCCTATTTCTTCAGCATCGCGTCACGCTTCGCCTTAAATTCCGTTCCTGGCTTCCACTCGGGAAACTTGTCACTATTGGCGGTCTGGTAACCGACTTCCAACAGCAACCGCAAATCTTCCGCCGCGCCGGATAAATCCCACTCCGGATTCACCTCGTCCGATGGCTGGTGGTAATGTTTCGCCACGTATTCGTCCTTTTTCTCCTGGCCAAATCCCGGCGGCTTGCCGATCACGTCCCGGCCCGCCCCGGTGTAGAGCGACGGCAGTCCGACTTTCGAAAACTCGAAATTGTCGGCGCGATAAAAGGTTCCTTTCTCAGGCTGGCTGTTTGGATTCATAACGCGGCCCTGCTTTGTGGTCGCCGCCGCCAGCATGTCGTCGAGATCGGAATTGCCAAAGCTGATGTCCTCGATGTCGCGCGTCTTCCCCCAGAGACTCAGCCCATCCATGTTGATATCCGCCAACGTTTTCTCCAACGGATAGAGCGGATGTTCGGCGTAGAACTTCGCGCCGAGCAAACCTGCTTCTTCGGCCGTCGTCGCAATAAAAAGAACAGACCGTTTCGGCGCCGGCTTCATTTTCGTGTAGGCGGTCGCGAGCTCAAGCAACCCGCCGACACCTGAGGCGTTGTCCGCGGCGCCGTTGAAGATCTTGTCGCCGGGCAGGTCGTCATGTTTGCCGAGATGGTCCCAGTGCGCCGAGTAGAGGACCCATTCATCCTTCAATTTCGGATCGCTCCCTTCGAGTTTGCCGACGACGTTGCGGGACTTGAATGGCCGCACGGTTTGTTTCAGGTCGAAGCTCGCCTTCGCCTTCAGCGCGACCGGACGGAATCCCTTCGTGATCGCTGCCTTCTTCAGCGCGTCGAAGTCCTGGCCGCAATCAGCCAGCAATTTCTTCGCGACATCGAGCGTGATCCACGATCGGATTTGAACCGCGCTGGCATTCTTGTCCGCGGCATCGATCTCGAAATTCTCCTTGGCCCAGCTCGACATGACAACGGAATACGGATACGCCGCCGGCACGGTTTCATGAATGATCACCGCCGCCGCCGCGCCTTTCTCCGCCGCGATCTCGTACTTGTAGGTCCAGCGACCGTAGTAAGTCATCGCGCTTCCCTTGAACATTTTTGGGTCGAGCTTCGCCGGATCGGACGGGTCGGGAATGGCAGGGTCGTTGATCAGCATCAGGATCGTTTTCCCGCGAACATCGACGTCCTTGTAGTCGTCCCAGCCGAACTCCGGAGCCACGACTCCGTAACCGACGAAGACGATGTCCGTGTTCTCCGCCTTGATTTCGGGTTGCAACCGTGCCGACGACGCCACGTATTCCTCCGGGAATTTCAGATCGGTCTTCTTGTCGCCAACGGTGAACGACGCGGTCGGGGCGGTGATTATACCGGCCAGCGGAACCTCCTGCGTGTAGCTGCCGTTCGGATTGCCCGGCTTCAGTCCGAGCGCTTTGAATTGATCGGAAATATATTTGACCGAGAGCTCTTCTCCCTTCGAACCCGGACCGCGTCCTTCATATTCATCCGAAGCCAGCACCTTGATGTGCTTGAGAAGATCCGCGGCGGTGATGGCGTCCGCGGCGTTTTTCGGAACGGATGGCGTTTCGACGGCGAAGGTGAAAGTGCCAAGAGCTGCGAGAAAGAGAAGCGTGGATAGGAGTTTCATATGTTTACGTTGTCATCCTGAGCGGAGCGCAGCGAAGTCGAAGGATCTCTGACTCCTCTGCGCGGAATCCACGCGGAAAAATCAGAGATTCTTCGACTGCGTTTCGCCTTCGCGAAACTTCGCTCAGAATGACAAATATAGAATCGCGCGCCACCTTTCGTTTACGCGTGTTTCTGTAGCGCCGTTGCCCTGTGGGCGCCGCAACGTGGGAGGGGCCTTTACGCCCCCGATTAGCCGCGACTTGTTTTACTCGGACGCGCGCGCCAAGATCGTCCGGCCCATGCAACCGTTTCTGGAAAAATTTCTGCTCGCGTTCATCCCGCTCTTTGTCGCGATCGATCCGATCGGGCTGGTCGCAATTTATCTCGGTCTGGGCGGACACGTGGAGGAGAAGCGCCGGCGCCTGGAAGGCACGCTTGGATTAATTACCAGCCTGGCCGTTTCGATCGGATTCATTTTCCTCGGCAAAATAATTTTCCGCGCACTTGGGATCACGGTTTCGGATTTCCAAATTGCGGGCGGCCTGATTCTGCTCGGCATTGCTGTGCGCGAGCTGCTTGATCTAGGCGAGCGCGGCAAGTACACGGGCGAATCGTTTGGCGTCGTGCCGCTTGGCATGCCGCTAATCGCGGGTCCGGCGTTGCTCACTGCGCTCCTGTTGCTCGTCGATACGGTCGGGATTCTGTTCACCGTCCTGGCGTTGCTCGTAAACCTGCTCCTGGTCGGATTCGGATTTCGTTACGCGAGTCATTTCACCCGCTGGATGGGCAAACAGGGAATGCGAGGCATTTCGAAATTGATCTCGCTGCTTCTCGCTGCAATTGCCGTCAGCCTGATTCGACGCGGATGGCACACGTCCTAAGCGAACGCGTCCCGCCTTTTCTCCGCGGCCGCGCCGTCCTTGTCGGAGTGCTGGCGATTCTCGCGATCTACGGCTTGGAAGCGCACGCGCGAAACCGGCAGCAATCGTTGCCGGCGACGCTGGGCGATCAAAGCGCGTACCTCGGTTACGCGCGACACCTTTACGAAAGCAACTACACCGTCACCGAAGACCGGAACCGGATGCCGGTCTATCCGTTCCTGCTCTCGCTCGTCTATCGACCTGGGATGAGCGAACAGGAGTTTCTTCTTCGCGCCCAGACGTTCACGGTAAATCTTTCCATCGTCCTGCTCGCGGCATTGTTCCCGATCCTGCGCCGATTTTTCCCGCCGCTCCCCGCGCTCGGTTTGCTCGCGGCCACGGCCTTTGGCGTGTTTATCTATCGCGCCGGAAAAGCGCAGGTGGAATTGCTCTTCTATTTCGCGAGCTTCTGCGCCTTCGTTCTGTTCCTGCAACTGTTCGTTAGGCCGCGATGGTGGCTGGCGGTGTTGGCCGGCGCGACGACCGGCTTGGCCCACCTGACAAAAGCTTCGGTGTTGCCGGCGCTCGGAATTTGGGCGGTTGTCTTCGGTGCGGGAATAATTTGGAGTCGTTCCGGGGATCGCTGGCGTCGCCTCGTGGTCCTCGGGGTTGTGCTCGCGTCGTTTCTCGCCGTCGTTTTTCCCTACATCCAAACCAGCAAACGGATTTACGGCTCTTATTTTTACAATGTGAATTCGACCTTCGTGATGTGGTGCGACTCGTCCACTGAGGGCTACGAATTTCTAAAGGCGCACGGCGACAAAACCCAATGGCGCGAAGTGCCGCCTGATGAGCGTCCCTCGCTCCGCAAGTATTGGCGGGAACACACGGTGGCTCAGATCGCGCGTCGGCTTTGGAAAGGTTCGCTCGATCTGATGACGCAGAACGCGCGCGTGATCGGTTACTACAAGTTTGTGATCGCGCTGGGAATCGCAGGATTGACCCTCTGTTTGCGGCATTGGCACAGAGCGCGCGATGTCATCGGCCGAAATTCATTCGCCGCGATTTACTGTCTGCTTTTCCTTGCGGGCTATTTCGTCCTCTACGCCTGGTACGATCAGATCATCAACGACACGCGCTTTGTGCTTTCGATTTTTCTGCCATTCGTGTTTGCCGCGTCCCTCTTTGTTTTGCGCGCCGCCCGGGGCCGCGTGGTCGTTCTTGCGGGATGGCAGCTTTCCTTTGAAGAATTTCTTGGCGCTCTTTGCCTCGCGCTCGCGATGATCGATGTGGCTTACAACGCACCCGGTCTGGTGCGCTGAGACTCTCAGAATTGCCCGGTCTGGAGCATCACCAGCGTGCAACCTTCCACGACTTCGATCCCGGCAGCCTCCGCCTTTTCCGCCAGCGCAAAATTCTCCGCACCGGGGTTCATGATGATTCGGCGTGGTTTTGCCTGAATGATTTCATCGATGAGCGGGTTCGAACGCGCCTCGCCGAGATACATCGTGACGGTGTCGATGGGTTTGGGTGCGTCCGCCAGTTTCGGGTAACACTTTTCGTCCAGGATTTCGTCGAAGGCGGGGTTGATCGGGATCGGCCGATGACCGTAATCCCGCAGCATTCGAAACGCTTTGTAAGCGTAACGCTCCGGCTTCGGCGACGCGCCGAGGACGGCGACGGTTTCGGGTGCTTTCATATCGGAGGCGAAACCTAGATCGCCCACCGGTCCCTGTCATATCCTGCTCTTGCTCATGATCCCGATTATAATCCTGGTCTCACGCGTGTCCGTATCAGGAGCACGATCATGATCAGAAGCAGGAAGTGAAGACCGCCCCAACATTGACAGCGGGCCCCCCCTTGTTACTATCCTCGCTCCTATGCGATTCCCGCTGGCGCTTACCTCCAAAATCGCCTCCTACATCATCACCAACAAGCTGCGTCGGATCCCGAAGTTCGCGACCGTTTTGCAGCTCGAGCCCTTGCATACGTGCAACTTAACCTGCACGGGCTGTGGCCGGATTCGGGAATATTCAACCTCGCTCAAGGACATCCTCCCGCTGGAGGATTGCCTCGGCGCCGCCCGGGAATGTAACGCGCCCATGGTGTCCATCTGCGGCGGCGAACCCCTGATTTATCCTCAAATCGAAGCGCTCGTGAACGGGTTGCTGGATCAAAAGCGGATCGTTTACGTCTGCACGAACGCGATGTTCATGCGCAAGAAGATGCGCGAATGGATGGCGGCAGAATTAGCGAAATCGAAAAATGGCAGCCGCGCCGGACTCGAGTCGAAGCTGCAGGAATTGGTCGCTAAGGGTTTGGTTTCCGAGAAGGATGCCGAAGTCGTTCGGCAAGGGCCGAAAGATCCCGCGAAACTGACCATCGCGCCGAGCCGCTGGATGTATTGGAACGTCCACCTCGACGGTCTGGAACGCACGCACGATCTGATCGTGGAGCGCGAAGGCGTTTTCAAAGAATGCATCCTCGCCATCCGGATGGCGAAGATCCTCGGTTATCAGGTCGCGACGAACACGACGGTCTACAAAGAGACCGACATGGAAGAGCTCGAGCAGCTCTTCGATTTCCTTTCCGACCTCGGCGTCGACGGACACACGATCACGCCGGGTTATGAATACGACGCCGCCAAGCGCGACATGATCTCACGGCTGAACCTACAGCCCGAAAATTTCTTCCTCACTCGCGCTGCGACCGTGAAAAAGTTCGCGAAGATGGAAGACTGGATGAAGCGCTACACGTTTTTCGGTACTCCGGTTTATTTCGAATTCCTCGCCGGGAAACGCGATCTGACCTGCTCGGCGTGGGCGATCCCGACCCGGAACATCAGTGGCTGGAAAGCGCCCTGTTATTTCATGACCGACGCGGCCGGGACGAATGGGACCGGTCATTACAAGAGTTACGCGGACCTGCTGCAGAACGTGGACTGGGACAAATACGGCGTGGTCGATGGCGTCGCGAAAGATCCGCGCTGCGAAAATTGCATGACGCATTGCGGTTACGAGCCGACAGCGAGCCTCGGGTTGAACGCCAAGCGCGGTGACACCTGGAAAACGGTGAAGTTCAATTTCGGCGCACGGCCGAAAGCGACCGGCCGCGGGAACGAGATTGCCGCCTACAACGGCGTGACTTCAGGTAACGGGCATTTGACCGGTAAACGCGCGGAAGTCGCGGCCAAAGCTTCGTAATCGCGATGGCACCGCCGGTTGCCAATTTGATCCCGCTGCCCAGCGTTGCGCAGAACGCGAGCGGCTCCTACCCCCACGACGATCCCGAAATCGCCAGCGCAATAAGCCGCGCCCAGCAAAATCTTTTACGCCAGCAGCACCCAGACGGTCACTGGTGCGGCGAACTCGTCGTCGATAGCACGCTTTGCTCCGATTACGTCCTCTTCATGCATTGGCTCGGTGAAGTGGACGACGCCCTTCAGCAGCGCTGCGTCCGACACATCCTAGAGCGCCAATTGCCGGACGGCGGCTGGAATATTTATTATGGCGGGCCGAGCGAAGTGAACGCGTCGGTCAAAGCGTACTTCGCGCTCAAACTCGCTGGGCACTCGGCCGATCTCCCGTTCATGCACGAAGCGCGCGCCAACATTCTTCGGCTTGGCGGCATTCCGAAGATGAACACTTTCAGCAAGCTTTACCTCGCTCTGCTGGGCCAGTTTCCCTGGCAATATCTGCCCTCGATCCCGGTCGAGATGATCCTGTTCCCGAACTGGGCCTTCTTCAACATTTACAAAATGTCGTCCTGGAGCCGGGCAATGCTGATCCCGCTCGCGATCATTAACCACTTCAAACCGACGCGTGAGCTTCCGGGGATGAAGCAGCTCCACGAGCTGTATCCGCTCGGTACCGAGCACAAGGATTTCACGCTTTCCCGCGACCCGCGTTTCTTTGCCTGGCGAAATTTTTTCCTGCGCGCGGATCATGGATTGAAGATCGTATCGAAACTCGGCTGGCGTCCGATGCGCAAACGTGCGCTGGAAGAAGCCGAGCGCTGGATGCTGGAGCGGATTGGCGAGGGGAGCGACGGGCTGGCGGCGGTCTTCCCGGCAATGCTGAACGCGTTGATTGCGTTGCGCGCGCTCGGCTACTCCAAGGATCATCCGGCGTATGTGAAAGCCTCGAAGGATTTCACCGGTCTCTTTGTCGACGATCCCGAGGATTTTCGGATTCAGCCATGCCTGTCTCCGGTTTGGGACACCGCCATCAACATGATTGCGCTGGCCGAATCCGGTTTGCCCGCGCAGCATCCCGCCCTGAAAAAAGCAGCGGACTGGTTGATCGAGAAAGAAGTGCGCGGAGTCCGGGGCGATTGGACGATCAATAATCCGCACCCCGAAGCCAGTGGGTGGGCGTTCGAATACAACAACGTTTATTATCCCGACACCGACGACACCGCGATGGTGCTGATGGGGTTGCGGCTCGCGAAACCCGACGACGAAGCGGGACTCGATGCGCTATTCAAACGCGCGATCGCGTGGCAGCTCAGCTTCCAATGCCGCGACGGCGGGTGGGCCGCGTTCGACAAGGACGTTACCAAGCATTGGCTCGAAGACATGCCGTTCGCGGATCATAACGCGATCCTCGATCCGACTTGCAGCGATCTCACCGCCCGCACCCTCGAGCTTTTCGGTTACATCAAATTCGACGCGAAGCAGCGGTCGGTGCGCGACGCGGTGCGCTATCTCATCGACACGCAAGATGACGATGGCTCGTGGTACGGACGCTGGGGCGTGAATTATATTTACGGAACCTGGCAGGTCCTTCGCGGCCTGCGCGCCATCGGCGAAAACATGACGCAGGATTGGATTCTGCGCGGTCGGGATTGGCTCGAGAGTTGCCAAAATGCCGACGGCGGCTGGGGTGAGACCTGCGCCTCGTATGACGACCCGACGACGAAAGGCTGCGGTCCGAGCACCGCTTCACAAACGGCGTGGGCGGTCATGGGCATCTGCGCGTGCGGCGATCTCGATCGAGGGAGCGTCCAACGCGGACTGCGTTATTTGCTCTCGACCCAACGATCCGACGGCGCGTGGAATGAGCCTGAAATCACTGGCACCGGTTTTCCGCGTGTCTTCTATCTCAAGTACGACATGTACCGGCAAAATTTCCCGCTGCTCGCGCTCGCGACCTACGTGAATTATCGCAGCGGCCTCGGCCATTATCCGAGCTTCTATCGCTGCTCCTAGCCGCCATTTATCGATGTGGCGCTGTCCGGATTGCCGGCGGCAATTTGCAAACCGCAATCAGTCGCACGCCTGCGGTCAATATACGCTCGCCTCCCATTTTGAAGGGAAACCGGCGAAAGTTCGCGCCATCTTCGACAGGTTGTTAGCCACCGCAAAAAAGAACGGTTCGGTCATCGTCTTACCGGAGAAAACCCGGATCGCGTTTCAGGTGCGAATGAGTTTTGCCGCGTTCGTCATTCGCAAAAACTGGGTCGATGGCCACGTTGTTCTGGCACGTCGCTTCGAGCACCCTCGCTTTCGCCGCATCGAAACTTTCTCGCCGCGAAATCATCTTCACGCGTTCCGCTTCGAGACCGTTGAGGAGATCGACGACGAAGTGGCGGCGTGGTTCGCGGAAGCGTATCGAGTCGGCGAGCAGCGGCATCTGCTGTAGCGACGGCGCTCTGTCGCCGTAAACAACCGCTTTCTTACCCGGACCTTCGTACGCCGACAGAGCGGCGTCGCTACAGTCGATTGACGCGCCCCGTTCCCGGCGGGACAGTTCACATTATGGCTTACGAATTACCTAAACTGCCCTACGCCTACGACGCGCTGGAGCCGCATATCGACGCGCGCACGATGGAAATCCATCACACCAAGCACCACCAGGCCTACATCACGAACGTCAACAACGCGCTCAAGGATAAACCCCAGCTCGCGAGCAAATCGGTCGAAGATCTCATCAAGGATTTGAACGCCGTTCCCGAGGACATTCGCACTGCCGTGCGCAACAACGGCGGCGGTCACGCGAATCATTCCTTCTTTTGGAAAATCATGGGACCGAACGCCGGCGGCGAGCCCTCCGGGAAACTCGGCGACGATATCACCTCCGTTTTCGGCAGCTTCGACGCGTTCAAGGAAAAATTCGCTGACGCTGGAGCGAAACGTTTCGGCAGCGGCTGGGCCTGGCTGATTAAAAACAAAAGCGGAAAACTCGAAGTCACTTCGACGGCGAACCAGGACAGCCCGTTGATGGAAGGGAACACGCCACTTCTTGGCCTCGATGTCTGGGAGCACGCGTATTACCTCAATTATCAAAACCGCCGCCCTGATTACATCAAGGCGTGGTGGAACGTTGTGAACTGGGACGCGGTCGCGAAGAACTACTAAGCGCGCCGACTAATTGGAGGGACGACCGCCGTGTCGTCCCTTGAAAGGCATGGACGCGACAGCGCGCGTCCCTCCAATGGCCTACCTAAACGACAACTATCTCAAGCTCCAGGCCGGCTATCTTTTCCCGGAGATTGCCCGGCGGGTCGGCGAATTCTGTAAAGCGAATCCCGAAGCGGCCAAGCGTTTGATCCGGTGCGGCATCGGCGACGTCACCGAGCCTTTGCCGCCCGCGGTGATCGCCGCGATGCATCAAGCTGTCGAGGAGCTGGCCCATCGCGAAACCTTTCGCGGCTATCCTCCCTACGAAGGCTACGATTTTCTCCGCGAAGCGATCGCCAAGCATGATTATCGCAATCGCGGCATCGAGATCGCGGACGACGAGATTTTTGTGTCTGACGGTTCGAAGTCCGATTGCGGATTCATCCTCGACATCCTCGGACACCAGAACCGCATCGCAATCACCGATCCTGTTTATCCGGTTTACGTGGACACGAATGTGATGGCTGGCCACACCGGTCCGGCGCAAGCCGACGGCCGTTATGAGGGAATTCTTTATTTGCCCGGCACGCCGGCAAACAATTTCGTTCCCGATCCGCCCAACGAACACGCCGACCTCATCTACCTCTGCTTTCCCAATAATCCGACGGGGGCCGTCGCCACGCGTGATCAACTTTCGGCCTGGGTCCGCTATGCGCTGGAACACCGAGCCTTGATCCTGTTCGATGCCGCCTACGAAGCGTACATCCAGGATCCTGAAATCCCGCGCTCAATCTTTGAGATCTCAGGCGCGCAGGAGTGCGCAGTGGAATTTCGCAGCTTCTCGAAAAACGGCGGCTTCACTGGAGTACGCTGCGGATTCACCGTGATGCCGAAATCAGTAAAGGCGCAGACCGCGGACGAGCGGTCATTGCCTCTGCATCCGCTTTGGCTACGACGCTGGAGCACCAAAGCCAACAGCGTGAGTTATCCCGTCCAGCGTGGCGCGGAAGCGATCTATTCTCCGGAAGGCCAGAAGCAGGTGCGCGAGCTAATCAACCATTACATGGGCAACGCGCGGACCTTGCGCGAAGCTGCGGAAGGCGCCGGTTTGCGTGTGTATGGAGGCGAGAACGCTCCCTACATCTGGGTCGAAACACCGAGCGGCGTGACGAGTTGGGAAATGTTCGATCGAATGCTGCACGATTTGAATGTGGTGATCACGCCGGGGAGCGGTTTCGGCGCGTGCGGTGAAGGGTTCTTCCGGATCTCCGCTTTCAACAGCCGCGAAAACGCCGAGGAAGTGGCGCGCCGCCTAAGCCAGCTCAAAGGCTGAGCCCTTGTCGTCACGCGACGGCCCGCGTAAATTTCGCGCTTCGGAAAACGCCATGGCCGTTACGACGAAAAACCTACCGCAGCTTTACCGCTTTTGTTTCCTGATGACAGGCGACGCGGAGAAGGCGCGCTCGGCGTTTCAAGACACGGTCCGCGAAGCTGCCACCCGCACCGATGCTGAAGAACCGCCTCCAGACCGGCTCTGGTTCTTCCGAGAAGCGCGCGAGCGCTGCCTCGCGCTCGGCGAACAAGGGATTCAAGCTGAGCCCGGCATGCTCGAGGAAGCCGATATTTCATCTGGCGCGGCGACCCAGATTCGCCAACTCACGCCGGAGCAACTTGCGCTCTGGATTTCCGCGGCGCCCGATCCGCAACGAAGCGCGCTCGCTCTTTTCTATCTCGATGAATTCACTCTGGCGGAACTGCTTTCGCTTCTCGAAATGAAAGCCGCGGAATTATCGGAGTGCATCTGCAGTGG
Organism: Chthoniobacterales bacterium; assembly: GCA_045809795.1. Classification (GTDB taxonomy): domain Bacteria; phylum Verrucomicrobiota; class Verrucomicrobiia; order Chthoniobacterales; family UBA10450; genus AV80. Next base: position 290,903 of record JBJMXD010000008.1, on the reverse strand, counting down.
CCGCCGCCAGTTTCAATCCTGGCTCGACGCGACGATCGCCTATTACGGAGAGGAGGCCCGCGATGCCGGACAAATCTGAGCTTCTCCTCGGCTGCGCCCCGATCACGGAAAAGCCCGGGATGGATCGCGCGATGCGGGTGGCGATCAATCATGCACGTCATGGCAAGAAGGCGGCGACATTCAGCCACCAACAGGCGTTCGACGCCGCCATCGCCAGACTCGTTCGCGATATTCCCGTCGATGAGCAGCTCGCGGAGTGGTTCGCCAATGAGAATCTCATTCCTGTCGTTAGGCGGGGCTGGAAAAAGATCATTCGCAATCCGGTGGTGATCGCGATCGTGATCGCATTGCTCGTGATCGGCGCCGTGACGTCGTATCGAATTTACGAGCACCTCAACGATTTTGCCGGCGCGGATAAAGCGCGGCGACTCCTGGCCGTGGCGGCGTCGAACCGCTCCGTCCTGCTCGACCCGCTTCAGACGACCGCGGGCGCGTTAAGCGACCTCTTTTTCATGAAACATCGGCTCGAGCATTACGATGTGCCGTCTGAGTTCGCCGATTTCAAAACTCTCGGCACCCGCGTCTTCGACGACGACGAAGTCCGCCGAGTCGCGCAAATCTGGGCGAAGGAAAAGCGAATGCAGTTTTTCCTCTTCCCTGCCGAGCCGGACAAGGACGGCAAGGTCAACGATTTTTCCGATTGGCGTTTCGTGGAGTTGGAAGGCTGGACCGGCGCGGTGACCCAGCGGAACGGCGTTTGTTTCATGGCCGTACTCCGCGGCGGGGAAAAGGAACTGAGGGCGTATCTGGAAAAGAAGAAGCAGTAGCGCGGCGTGATCGGTTGCGGTCGTTGACATCGGCAATGACCGGCATTCCATTTGTCGCCGCCAAATGCCAGGGTAGCTCAGCGGTAGAGCAGGGGACTCATAAGCCCTTGGTCGGGAGTTCGATTCTCCCCTCTGGCACTTCAATTCTAACGATCGTGCGCGAACTCTATCTCGAAGATCTCAAAATTGGCGATCGGTTCGGCTCTGACACGATCCACGTGACGGAACACAGTATCTTCGATTTCGCGCGGCAATTTGATCCGCAACCATTTCACCTCGATCCCGACGCTGCTGCGCAAAGCATTTTCAAGGAACTGACGGCGAGCGGATGGCACACCGCGGCCATGAGCATGCGTCTGTTCGTGACCGGAGAATTCAAACCAGTCGGCGGTTCCATCGGTTTGGCTGTGGACGAGCTGCGCTGGCCACAGCCGGTCCGGCCGGGCGATGTTCTGAAAGTCGAAACGGAAATCCTCGACGTCCGCAAATCGAAATCGAAACCGGATCGCGGGATTATCCGCATCCGGAACATCACCACGAATCAGCGCGGCGAAATCGTCCAGACGTTTATGGCGTTTGTCATGGTTCGCCGGCGGCCGTTGTAGCCGGGATCGTTGATCCCGGCTCGTTGCGGTTTCGCTCTGTCGGGATCATCGATCCCAACTACAGCACCGCTTCTTCAGCCAGTTTCTTGCAACCGACCAGATCCAGTTTGCCGGAAGCCAGAGCGGGGACCGCTTCGATTCGTCGAATCGTTCTCGGAATCCAGAGATTCGGAACGCCCCCGTCGGAGAGAGAAGCACGCAACGCGGGCTGATCGATATCTATCGTGGTCAAGAGCACAAGGGCCTCGCCTTTTGTCGCGTCGGGGACGCCCATGACGGCGATGATACGTTCGCCTTGCTCCTCGATGTTGAGCGCGCGCAAAATTTTTTGCTCGATGGTTTCGTGCGGCACCATTTCGCCGCCGATCTTCGAAAAGCGCGACAGCCGCCCTTCGATGTAAAGGAATCCGTCGTCATCGAACCGCCCGATGTCGCCTGTCTTAAACCAGCCGCCCTGGAGCACCTCGGCGTTGACCTGCGGTGCGTTGAGGTAGCCCTCGAAAATATTCGGACCGCGCAGCCAAAGCATTCCCCTTTCGTGCAGCGAGAGTTTGGCGTCCGTATCCGGGTCCCGAATTTCCGCCGCGATTCCGGTGAGCATTTTGCCAGTGGAACCGGGCCGATTCGACGGCTGCGTTTGGCCAGGCGCCTCGGGGAGGTTCACGCTCACGACGGGCGACGTCTCCGTGAGGCCGTAGCCTTCGTAGACGTGTTTCCCAAAGCGCGCTTCAACGGCTTTGCCCAAATCGACCGGCAATTTTTCCGCGCCTGCGACGAGCAACCGCAAGCTGCGCAATTGCTCGGGCTCAGCTTTGCGCAAATAAGCGCGGAGAAACGTAGGCGTGGCCAGCATCACGGTGACGTGATGGCGTTGGATCAGCTCCGCAATCTTTTTGGCTTCGAGTGGATTCGGGTAGGTCAGGGCACGGACGCTTTCGAAGAGCGGATAGAATAGCGTCACCGTGCAACCGAAGCTGTGGAAAAACGGAAGAGACGCGAGGAGCAGATCGTTCTTCTTCGCGTCGAGCGCGACGGCGAATTGCGCGACGTTGCTCAAAATATTGCGATGACTGAGGACGACTCCCTTGGGCTTGCCCGAGCTGCCGCTGGTGAAAAGCAAGATCGCCTCGTCGTGATCGCCCACGCTCGGTAATTTCAACATGCCCGCGAGCAAGCCCCTCGGGACGACAAGGGCCGCGATCCACCAGAGGAGAATTTTCTTTTTCATCGGCGGCAACGCGTCATCGAGATGGATCACGTTGGGTGTCCACGGAAAATCGTTGAGCCGATTCGCCATCGGGTGCGCCGTGATTGTTGTTTGCAAGCCGGCCTGCTCCGTGGCGGATTCAATCGCTTCACGCAGACTCGTGAAGTTAAGATTCACCGGAATTTTTCCCGCGAGAATCACTGCGAGGTTCGCGACGAGACCGCCTTTTCCAGGCGGGAGGACCACGCCGATCCGTTTCTCGTTCGGATACGCCTTTTGCAAATGCCGCGCGAACGTCATCGCCACGCCGAGCACTTTTCCGCGCACCAATTTGCTCCCATCCAGGCCATCGACGAGCCCGGTCCGAAAGCGGTGCCGCTTCAGCCCACGCAACGCCGCCCTCCCGATGTGGCCCCGAAACGCCGGGCGCTGGCTGTAACAAAACTCGCCAAGCTTTAGCAACCGCTCGCGGACCGTGGCAAGGTCCGCTTCATCGGCGCTGAGCGGTTCGCCGAACGCGACCGTGACTCGATACGGAAACGCTTTGGGCAGTTTCGTGAAGAACCGCCCGCCTTGGAACGAAAAGATCGAGCCCCAGAGTTGATCGAGCCAGACCGGAACGACCGGTGCTTCCGCCTGACGCGCGATGATTTCGTAACCTCGGCGCAAACGAAGCAACGATCCCGTGCGCGAGAGTTCTCCTTCCGGAAACAGACAAACGATTTCGCCCGCCTGAATCCGCGTAATGGCTTCGCGCATTCCATCCTTCGCCTTCCGTCCGGTGATGGGGATGCAACTCACCGCGCGCAACACCGGGTTGAGGACGGGGTTCTTGTAAACGCCCTCGTCGATGATGAATCGAATCGGTCGCGGACAAGCCATCGAGAGCACGATGGAGTCGACCCAGCTAATGTGGTTCGGCAGGAGCAGGAACCCGCCCTCCGGCAATCGCTCGGCGCCGGTTGTCTTTACGCGATATAAAATCCGCGCGAAGGCCAAACCGAAAAAGCGCAGGAGCCGTTCTGAGCCGGATAAGTTCGCCACGTTTATGGTTTACAAGGAGCGCCCAGTTCCGTGCAATCGACAATTGATGACGACGAACGATTCCCCCGGCCGACGTGGCGCTCGGACCGCGGTCATTCTGCTGCTCGGGATCAACATTTTTAATTACGTCGACCGGCAAATCCTGGCCGCCGTCGAGCCGTCCATTCGAGCGGCATTTTTTCTGCCCGGCGACAAGAACGCGCTGGCGATCAGCGGTATTCTGGGCAGCGCTTTTCTCGTTACCTATATGTTCGTCGCGCCGGCTTTGGGATGGCTCGCAGACCGGTTCTCTCGCTGGGTCATCATCGGGCTCGCGGTTATTTTCTGGAGTTTCGCGACTGCCGGCTCGGGTTTGGCGGCAACTTTCGGCATCCTGTTTTTCACAAGGATTCTCGTCGGTGTCGGCGAAGGCGGATACGGCCCGGCGGCGCCGACCATTCTCGCTGATTTATTTCCGATTCAAACCCGCGGTCGGATTATGTCTCTGTTCTTCGCGGCGATTCCCGTCGGCAGCGCGCTGGGTTACGTGATCGGCGGCGCGGTGCTGACGCATTTAACTTTCGTGCCCGAGCCGCAACGCTGGCGCTGGGCGCTGTGCCTGGTCGCGGTGCCCGGGATTCTTCTCGGCGCCTGGTGTCTGTTCCAGCGCGACCCCCGCGCAGTCCAGGGAGTTCGTCCTGAAAGATTGCGGGCAAAATGGAGCGATTACCTCACGATCCTTAAAACCCGGTCGTACGTATTTAACTGCGGAGCGCAAACCGCCATGACGTTTGCGGCTGGAGGAATCGGCTGGTGGATTGCCGCGTATTTGAAAGACCGCGGGCTGCCGACTTCGTCCACGGAAATATTTGGCGTCATTATCGCCGTCGCGGGGCTCACGTCGACCTTGACCGGTGGTTGGGCTGCCGATCGACTCCGCAAAAAATATCCGGGCTCGTATTTCCTCGTGTCGGGCTGGGGAATGTTTTGCGCATTTCCGTTGTTCGTTGCGATGCTCTTCACGCCGTTTCCGTTCGCGTGGGTGTTCATGTTTGCATCGGTCTTCTTTTTGTTTCTCAACACCGGTCCCTCAAACACGGCGCTGGCCAATGTCTCCTTGCCCAAGGTGCGGGCGACGGCGTTTGCGTTTAATATTCTTATTCTGCATCTGCTGGGCGACGTGCCGGCGTTTCCGGCGATCGGTTATGTTGCCGGCCACAGCAATTGGACAATCGCTTTCCTCTTTGTCTCCGGAATGATGCTCCTCTCTTCAATTCTTTGGCTGATCGGCGCGAAGTTCTTGGCGGCTGATACGGCGCGGGTTGAAGCAGCCAGTGCCTGAAAGCAAAACAGCAGGAGCGCTCGCGCACTCCTGCTGTCGCAGTAACTAACTGTAATTGTTGTTTAGTCTCCGGGCGTGGGAGCAGTCTCAGGCTCGGTCGCCTTCTTGGAAGACTTCTTTGTCTTTGGCGTGGACGACTCGGTGCTTTCAGTTGCGGTTTCGCTCTTGGGCGCCTTCTCAGTGGCTTCGGAGGCCTTTTCCGATTTCTTAGTGCTGCTCTTCTCGGCGTTGCTCTTCTTCTCGCTCGAATTGCTGGTGCTCTTCGACGACGGGCTCGCCGCGCTTTCGTCGGCCGAACTCTTAGTCTTGGTCGAGCTCTTCGTGGACGCGGGCGATTTCGTTGTCGCAGGGGACACCGTAGCTGAAGGCAGCGGCTTCGTGGTCGCGCTTGCCGATGGCGTCGTCGTCGCGGCGGCAGATGCCGATGCGGCTGGGGTCATGGTTGCACCGACCGTCGCGGCCGGAGTGGCACTCGCGTTGGTCGAAGCGGCGCTTGTGCTCGTCGTGCCGGTTGTTGTGCCGGTGGTCGTTCCACTGGTGGAGGTCACGCCGACGCTGAAGCTTGGGGTCACGCCATAGTAGCCGTAAACCTGATTGATGTATTCCGGCCGGCTGTATTCCTCGATCCGGGTCGATTCCCAAACAGGCGCGCTATAAATTTTCTCGCGCTCGACTCGCGTCATGTAAACGCGTGGTTCCGAGCTCGCGGAAAAAACGCTCCACGGCGCGGCGACTGTCTTAGTCGTCGTGGTGGTCGTCCCGGTGCCGGTTCCGTGAGTGGAGAGAACGACGTAGGCGAGGCAGCCGCTGCTGCGATCGAGGACGACGTCTTTGATTTCGCCGACGTCCTGGCCGCGCGAATCCTTAATTTTAGAACCAACGATGCTGCTACTTTGAACGTAGCTGCTGCTCGTGGTTGTGCTGGTGCTGGTTTGAGCAAACAAAGGAGCCGCGGCGAAAACCAGGGACGCCAGCGTTGCTCCTAACAATGTATTCTTTTTCATAAGTTGTGAGTTAAGAGTGACGGAATGCGCTCCTGCATTATTCAGTCGCGCTGTTAATGGTTCGTTAGTCCCCGCCGTTTTGGATGGGGATTAATACGGTGGCAATTCCACTGCTCCACGGGTGGCTACATTGACAGAGAGAGGACGCGCTTTTACCCTCCGGTTCGCGAAAGTCCGGCGGGGTAGCCAAGTGGTAAGGTCGGGGTCTGCAAAACCTCTATTCGCGGGTTCGATTCCCGCCCCCGCCTCGTTCGTTAGGCGATGCTTTCGCCGCGCGCACCGAATCGATTACTCCATCACTCCAATGAGCTCGCCCTCGTCTGAACTATTCGCGCGCGCTCTCGCTCGCATCCCCGGCGGCGTCAATTCCCCGGTCCGCGCATTCCGTGGTCTGGGCCGGCAGCCGTTCTTCGTCGAGCGCGCCGGAGGTTCGAAAATCTGGGACGTCGATGGCAATGAATACATCGATTACGTCGGCACTTGGGGTCCCGCCATCCTCGGCCACGCCCCGGCTGTGGTGATCGACGCGGTTCGCGCGGCCGCGGCGCGCGGAGTGAGCTTCGGGATTCCAAATCCGTTCGAAGTCGAGATGGCGGAACTGATTTGTCGCTGGGTTCCGTCGATCGAGAAGGTGCGGATGGTGAACAGCGGGACGGAAGCGACGATGTCCTGTCTGCGGCTCGCGCGTGGTTTCACCGGTCGCGATAAGATCATCAAGTTCGAAGGGTGCTACCACGGCCACGTCGATTCTTTGCTCGTGAATGCCGGCAGCGGCGCGCTCACCCATGGCCAGCCGGACAGCGCGGGAGTGCCGGCCGAATTTGCGGCGCTTACGATTTCTGTTCCTTTCAACGACATCGCGGCAGTTCGGGCTGCGTTTCGCGAGAATTCTAAAGCTATCGCCGCGATCATCCTCGAACCGATCCCAGCTAACGCTGGATTATATTTTCCAGGCGAAGATTTTCTCGAGGAGTTACGCGACGAATGCGATCGCCACGGTGCGCTCCTGATTTTCGACGAGGTCATGACCGGTTTCCGTGTCGCGCGCGGCGGGGCACAGGAAATTTATGGTATTCGGCCGGACCTAACTGCGCTCGGGAAAGTGATCGGGGGTGGATTGCCGGTCGGCGCGTTCGGCGGCCGCGCGGAAATCATGGATAAGCTGTCGCCGCTTGGCCCGGTCTATCAGGCGGGCACCCTTTCGGGTAACCCGCTCGCAATGGCTGCGGGCCTGGCGCAACTACGCGAACTGGAACGGATCGATGGCTGGAGTTTATTGGAAAAAAGCGGCGCGCGCTTGGAAGAATTGACGCGCGAAACACTCCGTGAGCTGAAAGTCGCCTGGGTTTTTCAACGGATCGGTTCGATGTTCTGCCTCTTCTTCACGACTGATCCCGTGACAGACCTCGCGAGTGCGAAGCGGAGCGATCCGAAAAAATTCGCGCGCTTTTTCAAGGCATGTTTGGACCGCGGCCTTTATTTTGCGCCCTCGCAGTTCGAGACGGGATTTCTTTCGACGGCGCACACGCGAGAGGACATTGACCGGACCGCTACAATCGTCCGCGAAGCATTAACTCTTCTGTAGCCGCTTCGCTGCGCGAAGCGTGAGAGCCTCGCAGCATCTAACCCGACGCGACGCGGCCCACAGGGCCGCGGCTACAGAAGAGAGATCAGAAACCTTTGCGTTCCTCCACCGCTTCGCTTATCCAAGCTCCGCTGTGACTTCGACGTTCTCGGGTCCGATTCGCGCGGCCGCGAAATTTTTCCTGGAAGGCGAACGGAAATTTTTCGTCAAGGGCGTGACTTATGGTCCGTTTCGCCCGGACGCGCAGGGTCATTACCTCGGCACTCCCGAACAGGCGGCGCAAGATCTCGCGCAGATGCGTGAGATTGGATTAAACGTCGTTCGGATTTATCATGCGCCGCCCCGCTGGTTTCTCGACAGCTGCGCCGCCGCTGGCATGCGCGTGTTGATCACGCTGCCGTGGGAGAAACACGTGGAGTTCCTGAGCCGGAAACGGCTCAGCCGACAGATCACCGAGATGGTCCGGACAGCAGTCGCCGCCAATCGCGGTCACCCCGCAATTTTCGGTTATCTCGTCGGCAACGAGATCGCGAGCACGATGATTCGCTGGCTCGGCGTCCGTCGCGTCACCGAATTTGTCGAGCACCTGATCCGGGTTGGGCGCGAGACGGATCCGAATGTTCTTTTTTCCTACGCCAGTTATCCGCCAACGGAATTCTTGTTGCCGCAGAATAGCGACTTCTCCTGTTTCAACGTTTACCTCCATAACCAGGACGCGTTCGAGCGTTACCTGCTGCGCCTCCAAAATCTTTCCGAAGATCGCCCGCTCATTCTTGGCGAATTCGGGATGGACACGATCCGCCATCCTCAGGAGGAGCAAGCTGAGATGCTTGGCTGGCACATCGACAGCGTGGTGAAGTGCGGGCTGGCTGGGACGATTTTCTTCACCTGGACCGACGAATGGTTCACTGGCGGCCAGGAGATCAGCGATTGGGCGTTTGGTCTCGTCACGCGCGAGCGCGAACCAAAAAAGTCCTTTTTCCTTCTCCGGGACAAACTCGGCCAGGATAACTCCGCTCTGCCGCACCGACCGCTGCCGAGTTATCCCTCCGTTTCCATCATCGTTTGTTCCTACAACGGCGCGAAAACATTGGCTGCGTGCCTTGAGTCGTTAGGCCGGATCGATTATCCGAACTACGAAGTCATCCTCGTCGACGATGGGTCCACCGATAACACGCCCGAGATTGCCGCCCGCTTCCCGGACGTTCGCTATGTTCACCAGACCAACCACGGCCTGAGCCATGCCCGCAATCACGGCGCGGCGATCGCGAAAGGCGAAATCTTCGCCTACACCGACTCCGACTGCATGGCCGATCCCGATTGGCTCTACTATTTAATGAGCACGCTTTTGAGCGGCAATTACGCGGGAGTGGGGGGGCCGAACGTTTCGCCGCCGGCGCAAAACTGGGTCCAGGCGTGCGTCGCCGCCGCGCCCGGCGGACCGAGCCACGTTCTGCTCACCGACACAATCGCCGAGCATATTCCGGGTTGTAACATGGCATGGTATCGCTGGGCCTTCGAAAATATCGGCGGGTTCGATCCGGAGTATCACGCGGCCGGAGACGACGTCGATTTTTGCTGGCGCGTGCAACAGGCCGGACACGCCATCGCTTTCAGTCCCACTGCCGTTGTCTGGCATTATCGCCGTTTCACGCTTCGCGCCTTTCGGAAACAACAGCAGGGATACGGCGAAGCGGAATCGCTCCTGCGCTTCAAGCACCTGATTTTCTTCGGCCCGACCGGCACCGCGAAATGGCGCGGGCAGATTTACGGCACGCCGCGCTTCAGTTGGTTCATCAACCGCCCCATCATTTACCACGGCATTTTCGGCGAAGGCTTTTTCCAATCGATCTATCCTACGCCGCAATCGGAAGTCGCCGGTTACCTGAGCAGCATTGAATGGTTCGCGCTCACCGTTTTCCTTTTCGGGCTCGGAATTTTTCTGCCCGGTCTGCGGATTGTCCCGTACGTGATGTTAGGCGGGACTCTCTGCGTCGCGATTTCCTATATGCTTCGGGCGCGGATCGAACCAAAATTCGACACGGTGGCGGCGCGATTGCTCGTCACGTTTCTCGCTTTCGCTCAGCCATTGGTGCGCGGTTGGTCGCGTTATTTCACCTGGCTGCATTTCAAACGAACTCCGCGCGCTGTCATCAGCACGCATGAGCATTTACCGGCGGGCGCCGAGTTCGCCGGCGGACTGCGCAACCGCAGTTATTGGAGCGAAGACGGGAAGGACCGCCATCACCTCCTTGGTTCGATTTTCAATCTCCTCAACGAAGAAGGCTGGCGATATTCTACCGACACCGGTTGGAACGAGTGGGACATCCAGATCTACGGCAACTTCTGGTGGAGCATCACTCTGCAGACCGTGACTGAATATCACGGCGGTCCGAAATGCCTCACTCGTGCCGGCCTTCGCTACCGGTTTGTGCCCACCACAATTCTAATCAATCTCGTTACTGCTGCTTTGGTGGGCTACCACGCGCTTCAGGTAGGACACATCCATTATTGGGTGCTCGGAATGTATCTCCTGTTCCTGCTTTTCCTGGGGAACCGCGCGCGTCGCTTGAAATCGCGCGTCGCCGAAATTGTGGATCTCGCGGCTTATCGCGCCGGGTTGCAACGAATCTCGCGCGCGAAGGCCTTGGCCACTCCGGCCAAGATCGAAGCGACGGCCGAAGCCGGGTAGTCTCAAAGGATGGAACCGGAACGCCGGCCGCGGCTCTTTCGTTTTGCGCTCGCCCTGGTCGCCGAAGTCGCGCTCTGCGCGTCGCTCAATCTCTTCGACGACTGGACGCTGGAAGAGATGCCCGTGAAATTCGTCGCGGTCGCGCTCCTCTGCGGCATCGCTTATTTCGCCGCGGTCTCCAGCTTTCCCGTCCAGCTCGGCATTCGCGCGCAAAAAATGATCTTCTGGATTGCTGTGGTCGCTTTGCGTCTGGTCGTCTTGCCGGTCGAGCCCGGCGACGATTTCTGGCGCTACCAATGGGAAGGAAAAATCCAGCAGGCCGGATTCAACCCTTACGTTAATGCTCCCGACGATCCGCAGCTCGAACAAGTCCGCGCTGATTTTCCTGCCTGGCACAAGGTTAATCATCGTGATTTCCGCGCGATCTATCCGCCTGGCGCCGAACTTATCTTTGCCGGGCTCAGTCGAATCTCCGACCGCGCGCTGCTCTATAAACTTCTCTTCGCCGTCGCCGATATCGGGACGATCGCCCTCCTTCTTCGTTTCCCTGTAGCGGCGGTCTATGACCGCCGATCGAAAGGGTTCGAGGCGAAAGCACCGATCGGGGGTCATAGACCGCCGCTACAGAATCAGGCTTATGCGAACGCCGCCTGGTACGCCTTGAACCCTCTCGTTGCTTACAGTTTCGCCGGCGCCGCCCACTTCGACAGTCTCATGATTCTGCCAATGATCGCTGGAATCCTTTTTTTCGCCCGCGTCCAAAGCGAAACCGATTCGCGTCGAAAATGGTGGTTCGCTTTGGCCGCCGCCGTTGCGTTCGGCATCGCCATCTCCATCAAGCTCGTTCCCGCTTTGCTCCTGCTCTGTTGCGTGTTTGCTCTCGGCTACCGCGCCGTCACGCTAGTAGTCAGCGCCGCGATTCCATTGCTCCTAAGTGTGTTTTACGGCTACCCAAAGGTTCCCATTTGGGATTCTCTCCGCCGTTTCGCCCATGTCACGCGGTTGAACGACCTCTTCTGGTGGCTCATCGAAGAAACCGTCTGGCCGAACCCGCACCAGAAGAACTACCACTACAACGTCATCCTCTTCATCACCGTCGCCGTCATCTCGCTCGCCTTTTTCTGGAACTGGAAGCGCGGCATGCTGTGGGCGCTAGGGACAGCCCTTATCCTGAGCCCCGTTCTCCATCCCTGGTATTGCACCTGGATTCTCCCGCTAGCGACCTGGCGCCGCGCCTACGCGTGGCACGTTCTCTCGGTTACGCTCTTCGCCTACTACCTCTTTTGGAACGAACGCCTCTTTGCCTTGCCTTGGCACTCCGAACCCTGGCTGCGCGCTTTCATTGCGGTGCCGCCCTTGATCGCCGGCCTTTGGCTTTATCTCAAACCTGAAGGGAACGCGACCGATACTGCTCACACCCATCTCAATGGCGGTCCGCCTCGTTAGGTCTTCGCCGCCGTGCCTGTGATTGACATCACCACTCAGGTCAACGCCCCCATTCAACGTGTGTTCGACCTTTCCCGGAGCGTGGATTTTCATGCGGCATCCACCGCGCAGACCGCAGAGCGGGCGGTGGCAGGCGTGACCAGCGGGCTGATGTCGCGAGGGCAGGAAGTCACCTGGCGCGCCCGGCATTTCGGCATCTGGCAACACCTGACCAGCCGGATCACGGCTTTCGATCCCCCGACTCATTTCCGCGACTCGCTCGTCCGGGGCGCCTTCCGCCGCTTCGACCACGATCACTTCTTCTCGCAGCATGGCGAGATCACGACCATGCGAGACGTTTTCGCTTTTCAGTCGCCGCTCGGTATTTTAGGCCGCATCGCAGATTACGTGGTCTTGACGCGTTACTTGAGATATTTTCTTACCATCCGCAACGCGGCGATTAAGCAGGCGGCGGAGAGCGATGAGTGGCGGCGTTATCTTCCAAAGACCTAACTGTATAATGGAGCGAAGTTCGAATAGGTTCCTTTACTTTCATGAATTTCCGACCTCCAGTCGCGGCGACGCGCCATGCCGCCAGCGGTCGCTCATCTAATTCTCGTTAGGTCTCGTGACGCGTCGACCTAAAATCGCGTTGAGGATAATTGTCGCGACCATCGGTGCCTTGCTCGTGAATCGTCTTTTGGGCTCTGCGCCCTCTGCTCTCAGCCGGATCATTTTGGGGACCGAATGATGCTTCCATCGTTCACCGCTATTTCCCGGTTCATATTGTGCCGCCGGAGTGGGTTCACAGCACTAGTGACGACTTCCTCACGGATTGGATATTTATCGAAACAAAGGTGCGAATTTCCATTGTCGCGTCCTTGTGGGTTTTCGCAATTATCCTGGCGTTCGACTTCGCCGCGGTGCGCATACCAAACCGACCTAGCCATGCGATGGCTGTTGATAGCCCTGTATCCCCACAAGAGAGCTCGATGTAATACAGCTAAGTTATCTAACAGACGGAATGAAGGAAACAGGGGCGCGTGAGAATGCGTTGATCAATCCCGCGACATCTCCGCCCAACTGGCGAGCGGTCCGTCCGAATAACGCCGCATACCCGCCACCGAACAAGCCGAAACCGGAACGCCGTTCCTGGACGAATCGGACCAAGACTTTACCCGAATGGCCGTCAACAATCTCGCCGGCGATTGCAATTTTAACGGCGCCGGCGCCAAAGCCGACGACATATCGCGCCGCTTGTGAACCAGGATCGACTTTCGTCAGGCGCGCTCGGATCACGAGGGTCTTCGCAGAGCGGGATACGCCAACCTTTCGTTTTGCATTCCGCGCTACTCCCTCCATGAAGGCCGGCTTCATCGTGCGCACCGCGAGTAAAACGGCGCGGTAAGTGTTATCGTTCGGGTCGGGAAGTTTCACGCCCGCGCTATCGAAAGATTCTACCGCGATCTGGCTGTAGGACGATGGGTTGAAGGGCTGGATGATCGTGACTTCATCCACGTCGTGCCAGTCGTGATAGGTGCCGGGAGTTGTTGGCTCGGGGCGGGCCGACGCGACGCTGGAAACAAATACTGCCACGACAACGAGGAACGCGGCCAAGGGTCTCAGATTCATCTCGCGATCTTGCCCAATGGCGTTAGTTCAAACAAGCGCGGACCGCCGATGTCGACTACGCCATCGCGCCAAAGGCCAACCCGAGACCATAGGTAACGACGGCTTCAATCACCCCGACCATCGTCATCTCTAACCCTGACGCCCACCAGTCTTCGCTCGCCATGTAGGGGCGACGCGAAGACTGCCGCGCCGTAGCTTGGCGAAGGCGGGCGGATTCGACCATTCGTTGCTGCGAGCTACGACCCGGCATGCCAGGTTAGGAAATGGGAAGCTTTACCTACGTGTATATCTTGCAAAGCGAGGACGACCCAACTCGATTCTACACGGGCTGTACCGAAGATCTCCGTGCGCGATTGACCGGGCACAACCACGGCGAGGTGCCACATACTTCGAAATGGAGCCCTTGGCGGGTCAAAACGTACATCGCGTTTTCCAATCGACAGCAGGCAAGAAGCTTCGAGACTTATCTCAAGTCTTCCTCCGGACGTGCGTTCGTAAAAAAACGGCTTTAAACATTCGACCCGGGTTGCGACTTCACTCTACGCCATCGCGCCAAAGGCCAAGCCAAGACCGTAGGTAACGACGGCCTCGATCACGCCGACCATGGTCATCTCTAATCCAGACGCCCACCACGAGCGGATTGTGATAAGCGATTTCACGGCGCCGACGGCGAAGTGAGCGACGATGCTGACGGCGAATGAGGCGATCACGGCTGCGATTCCGCTCATGAAAAAGAACGGAATGATTGGGATGAAGGCGCCTATCGCGGTCGAGATCGCGGCGGAGGTGGCTGATTTCCAGTGATTCGGAAAACGATGCTCCGAAAGGCCCAGCTCGTGTTGCGCCATGGCCTGGACCATTTGGTCGGGTTGCTCGGCGAGACGCTCGGCCATGCGTTGCGATTCTTCAGGGTTGAATCCCTGGAGCTGATAGAAGAGGGACATCTCCTCGATCTCTTCCTCGGGATTTTCTTCAACCTCGCGTTTTTCTCGCGCGATCTCGGCTTCGTAAACTTCCGCTTCACTTTTGGCGGCGAGATAGGCGCCGGCGCCCATCGAGAGCGAGGAGGCGAGCATGCCCGCAAGCCCGGAGATAAGGACGTAATGCTGCTGGTTGTTTGTGGCGCCGGCCACACCGGAAACGATGCCGAAGACGGCGCCGAGTCCGTCGTTCACGCCGTAAATCGCGTCGGCGACCCAGCTGCCGCCGCGACCGTGCCAGCGTTCGCGTTTCAGAATGGTGTCGAGTGCAGCGCGCGGGCCGGCGGGCGCAGCTGGCGCCATGGCGTTGAGAACGCGCGCGTGCGCCTTTTCCTCGAGCGCGGCTTCGCGGAGAAATTTTTGGGCGTCGGGATCGCCGGCGAGGGCGCGCTCGCTTTGGGCGCGGTAACGCGCTTCATGTCGATCTTCCGCGGCTTCCATCCGGCGAATGGCCACGTCGAGGCCGGCAGCGCGATTCCACCAACGGCTCAGGCGTTGGCCTAACGAGTCCTTCAATTCGGGCGGCGCTTCGCCCATCTCCGTCAGCTTTTGCGCCCAACGCGCGGCGTGTCGTTCCTCGGCTTCCGCCATCCGAATCAAAATATCTTTGCGTTTCTGATCCTTTTCGCGCTCCGCCAGTTCGCGGTAAACCCGCGCGGTTTGCAGTTCCGCTTTCCAGTTTTCCCTCAGCGCGTCGATCGATTCGGGGTCGTTAGACATTGGGAAAAAGAAAATTTGAAATTCGAAGCGCGAAATTCGAAACAAGCCTCCAATTGGGAAATTCGAATTTCCGAAATTGTTTCGGATTTCGGATTTCGAGCTTCGAGTTTGTCTTCATGTTTCTGTGGCTGCACCCAATTCTGCCACCGGCGCTGCCACGACTTTCGAGGTTGTTTGCTGAACGGTAATCACAAGAGCGACCGAGCCAATGATAAGGCCAGCCGCAAGGATCGCGCGCGCGGAAAGCGTTTCGTGCGCAAACAATGCGCCGAGAATCACGGCCACGATCGGGTTCACGTAAGCGTATGTCGCGACCTTTGCCGGCGGACAATGGCGAAGAAGAAAAATGTAAGCGGTATAGCCCACGAGCGCGCCGATGATAACAAGATATGCAAACGCACCAATCGAAAGCGGACTGATCTTACCAACGTCGAACCCGTGATGTTCGCCCATCGCGAGGCCGGCTACGGTGAGGAGCACGCCGCCGCAGATCATCTGTTGTCCAGCGAGCTGGAGCGGCGGCGAAATGTTCTTTGCTTTCCGGGAATAAATCGATCCGGCCGACCAGATGAACGATGAGCCGAGCAGGATCAGCATGCCGGTTCTAGCATGGCTGGTTTCACCCGGCGCCAAACGGAGAGCCGGTGCGAGAAGAATCGCGACGCCGGCAAAACCGCCGGCCAGACCGAGCCAGGCGATCGGCGTCGGCCTCGGTGCGATGCCGCTCCACCACGCGAGCAGCGCCATGTAAATCGGAACCGTCGCGACGATGACCGAGGCGAGTCCGGAAGAAATATATTGCTCCGCCAGGGTAACGCCGCCGTTCCCGCCGAGTAGAAGACAACCGCCGATGATGAGCGCGGTGCGCCAATTCGCCAGCGATGCCTTAGGCGCACCTTGCCAGCGTGCGATCGCATACAGGATGACACCCGCGAGGAGAAAGCGTGCGCCCGCCATGAGCAGCGGCGGGATTGTTTCGATCGCGAACAGGATGCCGAGATAGGTTGAGCCCCAGATCAGGTAAAGCGCGGCGAACGCGGAAAGGATGGCGAGGTTACTGGGCCGCGGCATCGATGACGATATCGCCGCGCCTGCGCATCGCAATTACTCTAACCATTACCCTGGTGCGAAGCGTCTTCGCCGCCCACAGGGCGGCGGCTACAGAAGAAGTGGATTGACGTGCTGTCAGCTGCGCCGGCCAGCGATCAACCGGTAGATGAACAACAAGAGCATCGCGCCCACGATCGACATGATCCAGTGCGCGGTGTAGTTCTCGTTTCCGGTAAACATTTTTCCGAGCCAGGTGCCGACGAAGGCGCCGGCGATACCAAGCAGCATGGTGATGATGCATCCACCGGGATCACGGCCTGGCATGAGCAGTTTCGCGATGAAACCGATGATGAGACCGACAACCAACATCCAAATGATCGAGTGTGCACCGAAGTCCATGCTGTCAGTTTGGAGCGCGAGTCTCCTCGCGGTCAATGTCGAAATGATTCTTCGTCTTGCTCATGATCCTGATCGTGCTCCTGATCTTTCGCTGGCGTGACGCTCGATCACAGGATCATGAGCAAGATCATGATCAGGGGCAGGAGCAGAAAAGAAATTACAGCTCGATCACCTGCGCTGACTTGATGTCTTCGCTGGCGCGAATTTTTGCGAGCAACGTTTCGTCGGGCGCCGTGTCGAGATTCAGCACGGTCAAAGCCGTGCCGCCAGCCTGGTTCCGGCTCAGTGACATCGTCGCAATGTTTACTCCATGATCGCCCAGCAACGTTCCGATCCGACCAACGATGCCTGGACGGTCCGTGTTTTCCAAAACAAGAACAACGCCGTGCGGACGCGCTTCGACGTGACGGCTGTTGACGTTCACGATCCGCGGCGTCGCTCCGAAAAAGGCGCCTGCGACAGAAACGGTTTTGCCTTCCGCCACCGCTGAGAGTTCCAGCAGATCGGTGTAATCGCCGGCGGCGCTTTGCCGGCTCTCCGTGATTTTCAGACCGAGACTTTGGGCGAAGGCGGGTGCGTTTACTTCGTTGATCTCACTTCCGCCGGACCCTTGCAGAAAGCCTTTGAGCACGGAGCGGGTGATCGCCGTGGTGTCGACCTCGTTCACTTTACCGCTATAATTGATGTTCAGGCTCTCGACTCGTTTGGGCGCGAGCTGGAAGAGGAAGCGACCCAGCTTTTCGCCAAAGCGCAAATGCGGTCCAACCACGGCGAGCGTCTTCGCATCGAGGTTCGGCATGTTCACCGCGTTGCGAATTGTGCCTTCAAGGAGCGCGGCCCGGATCGATTGGGCGATCTCGATACCCACGCTCTCCTGGGCTTCGGCGGTCGAGGCGCCGAGGTGCGGCGTGAGAACAAGATTCGGCACATCGCGTAACGGCGAATTGGACGGCAACGGTTCCGTTTCGAACACATCCAGCGCTGCTGCGGCTATCTGGCCGGAGCGCAACGCCTCGGCCAACGATGCTTCATCGATCAGTCCGCCGCGCGCGCAATTGATGACCCGAACGCCCCGCTTCGTTTTCGCGAATCGCGCTGAGCCGAGCAAGTGATGCGTCTCCGGCGTAAGCGGCGTATGCAGCGTAATGAAATCCGCCGCGGCCAACAGATCGTCAAGCTCGTCCATCAGTTCCACTTGCAGCGTCCGCGCGCGTGTCGCGGACAAATAGGGATCGAACGCGACGACACGCATCCCGAATGCGATCGCCCGGCGGCTCAACTCGCTCCCGATTCGTCCCATGCCGATAATTCCGAGCGTCTTGTTGAATAGTTCGACGCCTTCGAGATTTTTCCGGTCCCATTTTCCGCCGCGGAGGAGCGCATCGGCCTGCGGAATTTTTCGCGCAACGCAGAGCAGAAGCGAGAACGCGTGTTCCGCCGTCGAAATTGTATTGCCGCCGGGCGCGTTCATCACAATCACGCCCCGCCGAGTGGCTGCTTCCACATCGACATTGTCTACGCCGACCCCGGCGCGCCCGATCGCGCGCAGATTTGTGGCGGCGTTTATGATCGGTCCCGTGATTTTCGTCTGACTGCGGACAACGATGCCGCTGAATTGCGGCACGATTCCGACCAGCTCGGTTTCGCTGAGTCCAGTTTGGATGGAAACATCAAGCGCGCCATCGCGGGTCATCTCATCGACACCACGCTGCGATATGGAATCCGCGATCAGAATTTTTGGCACCGTCATGTCCCTGGAATGCTAGAGCGCGTCGCGTTTCCGCCAAAGCTGAATCGCTTCGTAGGTGAGGATGCCGAAGAAGCAGCTCGACAAGGGCATGACCGGAAAGAGATAGCGGTCGTAGCCGCTCATCCACCAGGTCGCCTGGAGAAACGAGAAAAAAACGAGCCGCACGGCGATGGTAGCCCCGAGTAGGATAAGAATTGTGATAAGCGGATCAGCCAGTCGCCACCGGCGCCAAAAAACGAGCAAGCAAATGAAGGAGCCCAAGGCAGCCCACGCCAGTCCGATGAATAGGTAGACGTAAGTCGCGCCGATAAAATTCTGCACGGCGACAGCCCCCCTGGCGGAAAACGTGTTTGGGATCACAATGGCGTTCGACTCATCAATCTTTGGTTGCGGGGCGCGAAAGACCATTTCCGTGTAAAGCTCGCTCATCCACGGCTTGAGGATCGTGTCGGCGCGGACCATGACCTTGTGGTGGCGAAAGAGAAACAGTCTTGCAATTTGCACGATCCCCGACGGCAGATAGCGGATGCGGGACACGGCACCGGGATCGAGGAAGCCCGAAAGGACGATTCGGCTTGGGATCCGGCCTTGATCGCAGGCCTGGTTGATCTCGCGCGCGGCTTGGCGGTAAAAGCGGTTCGTTGTTAATGCATCTTTGTAGTAGCCGGAATTGTTCATGACATTTCGCAGGGCCCACGGGAACCAAAGGCCATATTCATGAATCCCAAGCGTCTCGAAGACCGGAGTAGTCCAAACGCGCCCGTTGGGCGCTTCAAACTCCGGCTTCAGCAAGGCGAAGTGCGGACTTACTTCAAACGCCATTCCCAACGCCTCGATGGAGACCGGGATGTAGCGAACTGAAGTGCTTGGCTTGATCCGCAGCAGGGCCTTCTGCAGTTTCTCAAACGGTGCCGAGCTCAGGTCGGACTTCGCGAAGCTGCGGAATTTGGTGTAGTTCCCCGAGTAAATCGCCGCCACGATAAGAGATAGGGTAGCGACGATCACGCCCGTCCTTTGGAGCCAGAAAACGAAATGCGCCTTGCGCGTTACCGCCTCACGCCGTTGCCAGAGCGCTAGGGTCAGAAAGACGACGAAAATGATGGGAATCAGGAAGCTTTCTTCGCGGATGTTCCAAAGGACGGCATAAGCGGCGCCACTCCAAATGGAGTGGAGGAACTTCTTCGTTAATAGCGTCAGCAAGGAACCGCCGAGGGCGAGCGGCAGAATGGCAGCGTAGAAGCTGTCACTCATGCTGTGGTTATTAAACAGCAACGACGCCGGATGCAGGATCATCAGCGCGTAGAGAGCGAGGCAAAGCCAGCGCGGGATCGCGGCTTTGCGTAAGGCTGCGATGAGCGCGGCATAACCAGCCATTTGCGCCAGCTCGATTCCGATCCGCAGCGGAATGCCGAGGAAATGCAACACCGCGATGAAGAGCGGATAGGCGCATGGCCTAACGAACGCAAGCATGCTGTACGGCGCACCCCAATACCAATGCCTGGCTGATTCGACATACCAGAGCGCGTCGTATTCCGTCGCGCTCCCGTAGATTTCCTCGGTGTGAACGACCCAGAGCTTGAAGAAGGCGAGGACCAGCAGGCCAAGAAGAAGGCCGTAGCGTTGCCAGATCCGACTCACCATCACGGGAAAGCGGGTGAAGGGAATCGAACCCTCGTGTCCAGCTTGGGAAGCTGGCGTTCTACCATTGAACTACACCCGCGAAGAATTTGGATTGTCGATTTTCTCCGGCCGATTGCAAGCGGCGAAAGTTACTGCCAGGAAATCACGTCGTCCGAGCCGGTGAATTTCCCGTTTTTTCCCAAGGTGAGGTCTTTGCCGAGCGACCATGCGATCACGCCTTGTCGGATGGGATCCGAGCCGGCCCCAGTATTTGCTCCAAAGGGGTTGGCGACCTGGTTGTCATAGTCAGCATCTATTCGAACCGAATAAGGAGAACCCCAGGGATCGTAGAACTGGCCGTCGCTTCCGATTTTTCCTTTTGGATTGAGCTGGGTCGAATCTTCCGGAGGTGAAATGAAAACAATTTGTCGCGTGTTAAGCGTCGTCGTCTTGCCTCTCAATTCGTTGAAGAGCGCTCCGGAGTTATTCGCCGTGCCGTAGGTCGCGTAAGTGTCGGTCGTTTCTGTGGTCGGATACCGTCCATACTCTGTGTAGAAGGCGTTCACCGCCGTTACGATTTGGATCAGGTCGTTCTTCGCCTGTGTCTTTCTCGCCTGGTTCTGGATGGTTTGATAAACCGGGAAGGCGAGGCCAATCAGGATCGTGATGATTACGATCACGACGAGAAGCTCGATGAGCGTGAAGGCGCGCGATTTTATTTCCATTTCAACATTTGCTCGGGGAACGGGCATTGAGCGCAATCGGAATTGTCCTGCAAACAAAAATCCTCATAGATCTGAAGCAAACCCTGTTGGTGCGCCACGGTTTTCGTGAACTGCGGCCGGCGGGGATCGCCGCCGAAGAGGCGAGTAGCCCCGGTCTCGAGACGGCGATTGGTGAGACGAGCCGGGAGTTTTTCGTAAGCCGACCAAACGTCGCCACCTTCCGCGAGAAAGTAGGGCAGAAGAACATTGGCCAGAATGTCGGCGATGCGCGAGTGGCCGATGATAGCCATTTCCTGAGAAGCGGCCTGGGAAGCGAGCGTGTAATGGAAGCTCCAAAAGGGATGGCGCAGCTCGAGGAAAAAATCATGCGCGGTCTTAGTGGTCCGCCGCGAAAGAGCTTTGAGGAACGGAGCCCATTGCTGAGCGAGAATGGCGAGAGCGCCGAGGCGACGCTGAGGATGATTCATCGGCCGCGCCCCGCCGAGGCGCCAGAGTTTTGCGGGCAAAACGAGCCGTTGCATTTCGTCGCGATGAGGCCACCAGCGATCCCAGAGATTGCGGACATAGCCGCGAGTTTCATCGCGATACGCGGCCAGATCAGGCGCGGTGAGAAATCCGGCTACGCCGAATAGAATCGCTTCGAGGTCGTCCGGTTCTTTGCGGAGGGACGCGACCGGTAATCGCTGCGCGAGGAGGGTGAACGCGAATTTGTTCTGTTTGTAGCCGAGCGCGGCAGCCACCTCCTGAAACAAGGCCACGTCGCGCCCGTGATTTTCAACGATGCTCCTGATCCGCGCGGCCTTGCGCTGGAGACGAAACTGCGAAGCGGCGGTGAGAATGCTTTCGAGGCGGTCCTGCGGCAAATCTTTCAACGGCGCCTGGCAACGGCCCGGCCGAGCGAGCGGGACGAGGGCAGAAAACTTATCCGGCAACGCCGCGGGATCGACCCGGACCTGCGGCACGTTCCGATTCGATTTCGTGCGGGTAAAGAACGCGCGATCGCTTTGCTCGACGAAGACATGAAGGATGGCGTCGTCAAAGGCTGGGTTTGTGGAATGGCCGTGTGTTTCCCAGTTTCGATCCGCGAGATCGAATTCGATCGGCCCGCCAATTGGCTCGCTGCCGTTGATGCGAATGGCGGCGTCGGAAAAATCCGGACCCGCTTCGCGGTTCCAAGTGCCAAACTGAACGATCTCGATTTCGTCGCCGGTGACGGAAGTAAAGCGGCGCCCGAAATCACCCGCGAACCAGCGCGCCTGGAGTTCCAATTCGCTCGGCGTTCGTAAGACGGGAAACAGGGCGCGTTCGTGGATGCGGGCGCAATCACGAAGCTCGGAGTAACGGGCGGCGAGCTGCATCTGGGGAGATGGGAAAGGATGAAGGTGGAGGGATGAAGGATGAAGGGAATGCGGAGCGTTGGCCACAAAAAAGCGTTGTCATCCCGAGGCTGGCGCAGCGCGCCGAGGGATCTCGCAGGCGGTCGATCGCTACCGCGAAATGGCGACCGTCTACGTCAAATCGGACGATGCGCCTGGCTTGCGTGACGCAACTTCCAATTGAGAGGTCCC
The DNA here is from genome assembly GCA_045809795.1 of Chthoniobacterales bacterium. Lineage (GTDB taxonomy): Bacteria > Verrucomicrobiota > Verrucomicrobiia > Chthoniobacterales > UBA10450 > AV80. The sequence goes on along the minus strand of JBJMXD010000008.1, from coordinate 268,749 downwards.
TCGGCGCGCTGCGCCAGCCTCGGGATGACGCGCGCCGCGTCAGGCGTGAATCGTTTCAACTACCGACGTGTGTGCGACCGGTGTGCTGAGTTTCTCGCGTAAATCTTCGACGATCAGTTCAACGAGCGGGCCGCGGGAGCGAGTGAAGAGAAAACAGTATTTCGGACCGCGCCCTTCGCGCGGAACGATGACGAGATTCTCGGAAAGGAACTGCGGTTCCCGGGCGACGGTCAAGCCTTCGAGATCGATTGTCTGGCAAAACGGTTTCCAGTTTCTCCGTCCAACAAAAACGATCTTGTGCGGTTCTTCGTTCGTAGCGACGAGGGCGCCGAAGAGGTTCGCCGGAATCCGTCGGCCGCGGCCGCTGACGCACGGAACGGCCCAGGCGATGGTTTCGCTGAGAAGATTCTGTTTGCTGAAGGTGGGGGCGAGACGGGAGGGCAACGCGATTGGCAGGGTCGCGGTGCGATGGATATCGGCCGCGGCGTTCAGTTTGTTCAAGGCCAGCCAGATTTTCGCTTTCATGGAGCGGAAAACTTTTGGCGCGAAATAGAGAAACGCGGCGATGGCGAGAGCGAAGATCGAAATGGCCAGGATCGGGTTGTAATGAATGAGGACCAGTCCGCCGAACACAGCGACATCCTCGATGACACTGAGGCCGATATTCGACGCGGGCTCAGGGGAGCTGTTCGCGGCGAGACGGGTGGAAGCTTTGGCGGTGTGAGTGATGAGACTCGTGGAACCGCCAAGCAAAAGCACGAGAACGTCGACCACGGGCGAATGGTGGCCGAGCACCTGGATGGCGATGAGTGCGCCCCCGATCGGTCGGATGATCGTGTGGACCGTGTCCCAGGCCGAATCGAGCCAGGGCACTTTGTCCGCGAGAAATTCGAGGAGATAGAGGATGCCGGCAATGATGATGATCCAAGGCTGGCCGAGAACTTCGAGCGACTGGTAACTCGGCGACAGCGTGATCCAATGAAGGTGAATCGCGAGGCCGGTGGCGAAGACGGTCAGGTAAAGATTAATCCCGGCGAGACAGGCCAGGCTAAGCGCTACAGCGATCGGATTGAAACGATCCACGGCGCAATATCAGACTGGACTGGCGGTTTTCATGTTCAATCTCGATTACGATCGGGAGAAGATCGCGCGAGAGCGTTTGCGCGAGCGGGCGCCCGCTGATATTCCAAGCCATGCTCGATATCCGGCTCATCCGCGAACAACCCGACTTCGTGAAAAGCCGGCTGGCCACGCGCGGCGGCGACGACGCGGCGAAGATCGACGAGGTGCTGCGGGTCGACGTCGAACGGCGCAAGGCGGAGACGGCGCTCCAGCAGTGCAATGCCGATCGGAAAAGATTGAGCAAGGAGATTGGCGGAAAACGCGCGAAAGGCGAAACGACCGACGAGATCGAGACGCGGGTTCGGGAAATCGGAAACGAAATTGCGCGGCTGAGCGAGCAATCGGCGGCGTTCGACGAGCAACAAAAAACGTTGCTGCTCGGAATCCCGAATCTTCCGCATGAATCCGTCCCGGTTGGAAAAGAGGCGAGCGACAATCCGGTGGTTCGGGTTTGGGGCGAGAAGCCAAACTTGAGCGGTGCTCTCGACCACGTCGCGCTGGGGGCGAAGCTGAAACTTTTCGATCTCGAGCGCGCCGCGAAGTTGAGTGGCAGCGGCTTCATTTGCTTTACCGGCGCGGGCGCGCGCCTGGAACGCGCGCTCATTCAGTTCATGCTCGATCTCCACACCCGCGAGCACGGCTATCTTGAAATGAGTCCGCCGTTTCTGGTTCGGCGCGATTCGATGATCGGCACGAGCCAATTGCCGAAGTTTGAGGACGACATGTACGGACTGGAGGAGCAGCAAGTCTTCCTAGCGCCGACAGCGGAAGTCCCCGTGACGAATTTCCATCGTGAAGAAATTCTGGCGGCGGCGGAATTGCCGAAAAAATTCGCGGCCTACACTCCCTGTTTCCGTCGCGAAGCGGGCTCAGCCGGGAGGGAGACGCGCGGGATCATTCGCGTCCATCAGTTCGACAAAGTCGAGCTGGTGAAGATCGCGACGCCGGAAGAATCCTATGCCGAGCATGAGTCGCTGACGGCGAATGCGGAACGTGTTTTGCAATTGCTCGGGCTGCATTATCGCGCGATTGAGCTTTGCACGGGCGATCTCGGTTTCGGATCAGCGAAGACTTACGACCTGGAAGTCTGGTCGCCCGGCCAGAGCGCCTATCTCGAAGTCTCGAGCTGTTCGAATTTCGAGGATTTTCAGGCGCGCCGGATGAATTTGCGATTCAAAGACGCGGAAGGGAAGAATCGGTTCTGCCACACCCTTAACGGATCGGGGCTGGCCTTGCCGAGATTGTTTGCGGCGTTGATCGAGACGTATCAGCGATCGGATGGATCGGTCGCGATTCCGGAGAAGCTGCAGCCGTATTTAGGTGCGGCGGAGATCCGGTAACTCCTGCTCTTGATCCTGATCATGCTCCTGATCCTGTGAGGGACGACGCGGACACGAAAGATCATGAGCAAGATCATGATCAGGAGCAGGATTAGTTACTCTTCGTGCTTGCCGGCGAACAGATCGAGTTGGCCGGGATCAGCGGAGGCGGTTTCTTCGGCGGAGGGGAGGGGAAGCTCGAAGCCGAGACGGTTCGCCAGACGTTGACAGGTTTCGGGGGAAAAACCTTCGAAGTGATTGTTCACAAAACCCCACACGCTTCGGGTCTCGCTGAGGTGCCGCTCAATTTTGAGGGCCCAGCTTTCCAGCGCGGCTTCGCGTTTCCAAAGCAATTTGCCGTAACGATGGATGTGCTGGCCCTCAGGATCGTATTTCGTGGAATAATCCCCGAGCAGGCGCAGATAGATGAAGTCGGTCGTGGTCGGAAGGAATTCGAATGGCGCCAGGTTGCGTTCGTTCAGCGGGCTCGTGTCGGCCCAAACCCAGCAGACCCGATATTTTTCCACGAGGCGGATATGCTGGGGCCGATGCCAACCGTCGTGGCGGAATTCGATCGCGAACCGGAAATCGCGCGGCAATTGCGCGAGAAAAGAGCGGAGCAACGTCCGGCCCGGCTTTGGGGCGAACGCCGGCGGCAATTGAATCAGGATGACGTGGAGCTTCGGAACCAGCGGTTCCATCGCCTTGAGGAACGCGGCGAGCTCGGCGTTGCAGTCGCGCAGGAGCCGTTCGTGCGTGATCGCTTTCGGTAATTTGCAGGCGAACCGGAACGAGGCCGGCGTCGCCCCCATCCAGCGATGGATCGTCGCGTCGGAAGGGGCGTGATAGAAGGTCGAATCGATTTCGACAGCCGGGAAATAGCGGGCGTAAAATTCCAGCCAGCGCGCCGGTGGCAGATCGGCGGGGAAAAACGTGCCCCGCCACTCCTCGAAGCTCCAGGCGCAGGTGCCAAGCCGGATTTTTTGTTGTGCCGAAAGGTTCAAATTCCTCGCAGAATAATCGGATCGCACCGGGAAGGAAGCCTTGGCCGCGCCAGGAGTCGGCCATCATTCCGGGGCTGTCCAACTTGACTGGGCGGGTAAGTTAACTACCCTGCGCAACGCGATGAAACGCTCCTTTCGCATTCTATTTCTTCCGCTTTTGCTTTGCGTCGCCGGATCCCTGCCGGTCAGCGCGTCCGTTGTTTTTAAGCCGGGCGAAAAAACGAAATTCAGGGCCCCCGGCGAAGAGGAAATGAGCGGCACCGCCCAGCAGCTTTTCGAGCGGGCCCAGGAAGCGGAACGCCGTGGAAATCTCAGCGCGGCCATAAAGGGTTACCGAGAAATCGTTAGGAAACACCCCAAAGACACCCTTGCCGCCGGGTCTTGTTACCGGATGGCGCAACTCCTGGAGCAGACGAACAAGTATCTGCCCGCCGCCGAAGGCTACGCGACCCTCTGCGAAAAATATCCTAAGAGCGAGCACTTCGAGGATTCCATGGAGGCCATGTTTCGGCTCGGCGAAACCTATCTGACCCGACAAAAGATGAAGTTCCTCGGGGTCATTACGGTCAAGACGGGGACCGAGGCAGCAGCCGAGATTTTTGCCTTGATCATCAAGACGGCGCCCTACGGAAAATACACCGCCCGGGCCCAGTTCGATCTCGGACGAGCCCGCGAGAAGCAGGGAGAGAATGAGGCGGCCATCGCTGCCTACCAATCGGTGGTGGAAAAATTCCCTAACGATCCGATCGCGGTCGATGCTCAGTATCAGATCGGTTACATTTGGTCGAAAGCTTCAGCGACTGGAACCTACGATCCCAACGCCGCCAAGAACGCGAAAATCGCATTCGAAGATTTCCTTTCTCGTTATCCGAACAGCGAGAAATCCGCCCAAGCGAAACAGAACCTCAAACGGATGGAGCACAAACAAACGAGCAGCTCCTACGACATCGCGAAGTTCTACGACAAACAAAAGATGTACCGTGCCGCGGCGATCTACTATAACGACGTCATCCGTACTCAGCCCGGTTCAACCGAAGGCGAAAAGGCTAAGAAGCGGATCACCGAGTTACGCGCGAAAGTGGGCGACAAGAAATTGCAGTCGCCGGAGGTGACGGCCGCCGCCGCCGGGGAAAAGAAGAGCCGGAAACAACGCACCCAAGAGAGCGGGCCACCACCCTCCTCCAACGAGATGGCGCCGCTGCCGCCGGCGGACACCGACACGTCGTTGCCGCCGCCCGCTTCGCTCCTGCCTGATAACACGACCGCGCCGCCGTCTTCGTCGAGTGACTCCACCCCCGCTCCTTCGGCCTCGCCGCAGCCTTCACCGGAAACCGCGGCCACGCCGTAGTGAAAAAAGCATTCGCTCCTCTGGTCCTGGCGTTCGTTCTCACTGGATGCGCCGGTTACCATCTCGGTCCAGCGAAGCCGTCCTATCTTCACGACGTTCACAACATTGCCGTTCCCACTTTTGCAAATAGCACCCTGACGCCGCGGATCGAAGTCCTGGTGACAGGGACAGTGATCAAACAGTTTCAACAGGACGGCACGTTCCGGATTGTGAATGAGGACGCGGCGGACGCGACCTTGAAGGCGACAATCGTCGGGGTCAATCGGGCGCCCGCGCGTTCCGTCCGGGGAAACGTCCTTTCGACCACTGAGTTCCAGTTGACGATGACAGTGAAATACACCTTGCAAGGGCGGGACGGAAAGATGCTCGGCTCGCCCGGCGCAGTCAGCGGAAGCACGAGCTTTTTCGTGGGGACAGACGTCAATACGGACGAACGCCAAGCGATGCCGCTGGCGGCCGAGGAGCTAGCGCGCCATCTGGTCAGTCAGCTGAGTGAGGGTTGGTAATGGCCGATGAAAGGCGATCAAAAGCTGTGGGGAATTCTCAACGACAAGCTCGACATGCTGCGGGCGAGCAACCGCCTGCCGGAAGCAATTCGCGTAGGCGAAACCGCGTTGACCCTGGCCCAGCGCGCCTTCGAGCCCGGCGATCCTAACTACACTCTCAGCCTCGAAAAACTCGGGCAACTTCACGATCAAGCCGGCGATCGCGCCGCGGCGAAACCGTATCTGGTAAAGGCGCACAGCTTTGTCGAAAAGGGCGATCCAGTGGACGACCGGGCGTTGTTCCGGTCGGCGCGGCGGCTGGGATTTGTCTGCGATAATCTCGGCGAAACCGAAGCGGCGCTCGGATATTACGAGGCGGCTTTTAAAGCGGGCGCGCGGTTGCCGGACATTCCCTACTCAGACCTCGGCACCATCCTGAACAACGTCGCGCTGATTTATCGAAAGACCGGCCGGCAAAAAGCCGCTGAGCCGTATTACCTGCACGCTCTCGAAATTTATGAGAAACAGCTCGGGCCCGAGCATCCCGATGTCGCGTCCGTCCTGAATAATCTCGCGGTGTTTTACACGAATGAGCGCCGGTTCGCCGAAGCGGAAAAAACGCATCTGCGCGCGTTGGCGATTCGCGAAAAGTTCCATCCGCCCACGCATCCCGATATCGCGCAATCGAAATGCAATCTGGCGGTGGTTTATCACTCGAACGGCGATTACGCCCGCGCCTCGGAACTTTACCGGGCCTCGATCAAGACCTGGGAAGCTGCCACCGAGAAACCGCCGGAAGATTACGAGATTGTCGCCTCGAATTACGCCGATCTCCTCCGCTCGTTAGGCAAAGCCCGCCAGGCAAATCAGCTCGAAGAGCGCGCCCGGAAAAAGCGGCGGTCGGGGTAGACGAGCCGCTTTGCGCTTGCGCGAACCGGCTCGTCGCGCACCTTAGCAACCGCTCTCGCTCACGTGGCGGAATGGCAGACGCGTACGGCTCAGGACCGTATGGGGAAACCCGTGGAGGTTCGACTCCTCTCGTGAGCACTTTCTGGTGGTAATGTTTCGTCCATGAAGCACTCCTTGAATCTAATGTCTGTCCGCCTTGGCGCGTGACGAAGGTGCGAAATGCCGAGCCGGAATGCCCTGAGACATCCCACCATCCCCGGACGTCGAGGCCAAAAAAAGTGGACAACTTTTCCGCCGATCCCAAAAGGTGCGAAGTGCGAAGCGCATTTTTCGATGAGGGCTAAGGCTTCAGATAATATTGGCAGCAGCCTTATCCGACTAGAAAGCAAAGTTTATCGTGGCTGACGTTTTCGCCCCGGACAAGCGATCCCGCATCATGTCCCGGATTCGGTCCAAGGGAAACCTACGAACCGAGATGCGGCTCGTCACGCTTTTGCGACGATCGGGAATAACTGGGTGGCGTCGTCATCATCGAGTGCTCGGCAATCCAGACTTTGTTTTTCGAAGCCAGCGTATCGCGATTTTCGTTGATGGTTGCTTTTGGCATGGTTGTCCGCGCTGCAAGCGGATCGCCAAAACCAACCGAAGATTTTGGACGGAGAAGATTCGCCGCAATAGGAGCCGCGACCGGACAAATACCGCGCGATTGCGGCAAAAGGGTTGGGCGGTGATCCGTGTTTGGGAACACGATCTTACTCGCCCGGGGCCGCTGTTGCGAGCGCTGCAAAGGCAGTTGGCACGCCGAATCTAAACGTTCTGGCCGGTAGGCTCCGCGACTTTTATACGATGTCGGCGCGTCCGCTTAGCGGTCTGAACCTGGTGCTCTTTCAGGGCGTCCTTGAATTCTCGTAGCCATCGGTCTTCCGGGAGCCGGTCTAATAATCGCAGAAGCCATTCGACTTGTTCCAGTCGGGTTCGACCATTCATCCATTTCGACAACGTCGCGGGGCGGACGCGAAGATATTCCGCGATCTTATAGTCCGCGATTCGTTGGCCTTCATGAGCCCGGATCTCGCTAATCAGGGCAATCATTAAACGTTGACTCCTGTCCGTTTTCAAATTAACAAAGGCGCAACCAGATTTCTATAAGCGCAAGTTAATAGCATATAGAGATACTAAATAACGTTTGTGGTAACGACAAGATATAGGCAAACCCGCCGACGTTGTATAGAAGATTCGTACCATCCATCGGTAGTCGAACTGTTTGCCGGCGCGGGCCTCTTTGGTCTTTGCTTTTCGACGGAGGGTTTTGAGCTGCGGCGGGCAGTCGAGATCGACGCCATTGCTGCGGCGACGTACCGGTTAAACCTTCATAGTGATATCGAAGTCGTCGACGTGCGTGCTACCAAGCCTAGAGAAAGCTGCGATGTCCTGATTTCGGGCCCGCCGTGCCAGGGCTTTTCAACTCTGGGACGTCGCGATCAAGACGATCCAAGGAACGCCCTTTGTCTCGAGGTCGCGCGGTGGGCAAAAGCCGCCCAGCCGAAAGTCATCGTTGTAGAGAATGTGGCGGCATTCCTTGATTCCTCTCAGTGGGAAACCCTCTATTCGATGTTGATTGACTTGGGATACGAAGTACAGCCGATCGTTTTGAATGCGGTCGATTTTGGCGTGGCTCAGCTGCGTCTTCGTTCCTTCACGATCGCTAGTCGTGTCGGATTTCCCATTATCCGGCGCCGATCGATGGTCCCGGAGACAGTCCGCCGTTGCTTTGCGGGATTACCCCACAGAGCGACCGGCGAAAATCATCATTATGCCGCCGCCCCTTCAGAGATTGCGCTTGCCAGGATGAAAGTCATCCCGTCGGGGGGGGATAAACGGGATGTAATGAACCGAGCCCCGCACCTGGCTGCCCCATCATGGTGGACAACCTCAGGAGAAGTCACGGATGTCTGGGGTCGAATGGAATGGGATGCTCCGTGTAACACTCTTCGGACGGAATTTCTCAATCCGTCCAAAGGACGCTACATTCACCCGCAAGCGAATCGCGTGATTTCTCTGCGGGAAGGCGCACGACTGCATAGCATCCCCGATTCGTGGCAGTTTATGGGAACTCCTTATCAGATCGCCCGGCAAATCGGCAACAGCGTACCGCCTCTACTGGGCCGCGCGCTTGCCCGTGCCATAAGGAAATTGTTTCCTAAATATTAGGTGCGCTTTTCCGCCCGCTTTGCCGCGCGATCATAGATCGTGCGCAGTTCATCATGGGCCGCTCGCGTCTGGTCGAGAATCTCTCCAATATCGTATACCTTCCAAGCCGCTCGGGGATTCTTGCTAATCTCATAGCGTAGCGCCTCGACCTTCTCAGCGTGCGAAGTGGTGTCAGCGTGACTGCCGATCAAAATCCCCTCAACCTCGATCACTCGATTGGGAAAATGATCTTTCAACCATGTTTCAGCGCGCTGCATGTAGCCTTTGAGCTGCGCAAGGTGGCCTTCATGAAGCGGCGTGTTCGGCGCCTTTAACTCAACGATTACAATTCGTTGTAAGCTGCGGCTACCTAGAAGAAATACCAAATCGGGACGTTTGTTCTTTCCCAGCGAGGCAGTTTCATCGGCAGCCGACGCCGAGTAGCCTCGCGGTGGGTGTTTATCGATCTGCAAAAAACGCGCGAGGCGATCCTGCATCTCGTTCTCAGTCGCATCCGAAGTCAAGAATTGCGTGAACATTGGATTTAGGAGCCAAGGATTTTTCTTGAACAGAAGATGCAATTTTTTCTCGTTCTTTCCCTGCTTGAAATTGACGTTCTTATACAATTTCCCCAAGGCGGCAATCGCGTCGAGTCGACCTTGCGTAAACGTGATGAAGTCGTCGAACTCTCGGGCTGTGAGCTTGCTTATTGTGCGGATCAGCTCTTGGAAGTCCGGAATATTTTCCGCAGCCAGGGTCGAGATCGCGCTGAACAGTTCGCCCTGTCCGAGCCCGCGCACGACTTGTGGCAGCGCCTTTTTGTAAAAGGGATCGTTTAAATTCTCCGCCTTGCTTTGGGCGAGCGCCGCTGCGATCTGGTATGCCGTGGATTTTCGGTGCGCAGGAAGCTTCGCATCTGAGATCGTTTTCTTTGTGAAAGGATCTTCTTTCACTTTCGCGCGGATTTTCTTTTCGCCCATATCCGCGCGAGTCTTGAGCGCGACAATCATCTCCTTCGTGAGGAATTCGCGCATCGGTGCCAGCAGCGGCGTTTCCCATCGCAGGCTTTGTCTGTCCGTTGCGATATAGTCTACGGGCTGATCGTCGACAAAATCCGCGACAACGACGCCGTCCATATAACTGAGGTATTGGAAACCATGGACGCCCGTGTTGAGTTCGAAGGTGTCAGGTGCAGACGCCATGCGATTGTGGGCATAAACGCGAATGCCCCGTTTGACGCTGGGTAGATGTTTGCCCGGCTCAGTAAATCGGATCCGATAGTCGAACGTTCGCTGTTCTCCCTCGATCTCGATCGTGTGGCTGATGAGCTTCGCATTGTCGTCCGGTGTGACGGCCGGGTGAGCAAAAAAGAAAGTTGGCGTTGGCCGTTTAATGGCGGCCGCGTTCAATCGGATGTCGAAATCGGCCGGATTAACGAAGGCGAAGTAATCGACCAGTGTGTCTACGACATCTTGCTTGGTCCCACGAATCGAGTCGTGAACGAGCAACGAGAGAACTATGCGGGTCCCTTTCTCTTTGAATCCCCCTCCACCAATCAGTTTTTTTACGGGGACACGCACTTCATCTGAAACTCGCTTCGCCACGAGCTTCTCGAAATCGAGGGTTATCTGCGTGGCGTGGGACTCGCCGTTTTTACGCGAGATCACTTCCACTTTATGCGCGACGCCAAACCCGGCGAGTTTACCTAACCCTTTTCGCCCCATGAGAACCCGGCCGTTTGGTGACCGGACTTTCGATTCTTCTTCTCGACGGCGGCGTCCAACCACCAAGAATTTTTCTTTCAAGTCCTTGCGGCTCATGCCGTGACCGTCGTCTTCGATCTGGATTCGCACGCCGGCGGCAATCGTTCTTTGCGCGAGGGGGATCAGCGGCGTCACTTTATTTTTTTTGTCGATTTGAAATTCAACCTTCACGCGCTCGCGTGCCCGTTCGATGGCCTCAGTATCCATTGTGATGTCGGCGAAAGAAGCGTCGGCGTCGTACGCGTTAGCGACAAATTCCACGAGAACGCGGCTCAGCGTGGTGTAAAGGTTTACCCCTAGGTCTTGGACGACGTGAGGCGAAACCTTAAATTTCAGTGATTCTTGAGGCATGTCTTTTCTGGGGGCGTGAGACGGACGAAATCTACAATCGATTCTGGCGAAAATTCGGCCGATTAGCCATCAAAATGTGTTCTTCAAGAATGGCACGATGACCACGCACGGAAAGCGGGAGGCGGCGGGATCGCCAGGTTGCGCGCATGGCGCCGGAGGAAGCTGCTGCTGTTGAAGGCGGGGCAACGGGCGGGCAGCCACCGTTACGCTTCCTGATCGTCTTAAACTCCGCTGCCGGCGACGACCAGGCTCAGATTCAATCTAAGAGCGTCGCGTGCCCCTCATGTCAACCCGCATGGAAGCCGCGGATCGGCGCCGAGAATTAAGTTCGAAGAACTACTCGTGTAAGATTGCCGATGCGCCGCGCGTCCAAGAGCGGACAATTTATTGGCGTAGCTACAAGCCCAATCCGTCATTTCTTCGCCGGCATGTATTTCCAGTTCCGCGCTTTGCCTTCCGCGAGCCACTTGATTGATTTCGCGAGCCGCTCTTTTCTGGTTTCCGCGCGCTTCGCTTCGGTGATCCACTCAATGTATTCGCGCCGGTGACTGGGCGAAAAATCGTCAAAGCTCTTTCGCGCCTTCGCGTTTTTCGTCAGCGCAGCCGCGAAATCTGCCGGCATCGGAAGCGGTTTCCGCTTTTTCGGCTGGGTGCGACCGGGCGCTTTTACGCCGGCTTCGTTTAGAGCCGCCGCTTTCTTCACATACCCAATCAGCGTCTTCTCGTCCGGCAGATCGGCGAGCGATCGGATGGAACCGAAGCTTCCCATTCCGCTTTTCTCGGCGTTCTGCCCGCGCTCGAAAATCAGATCGGCCTTCCAAAATCCAAACGCGCAGTGCTGTTTGAACGCGCCCATCCCGCACATCACGCCTTTGTGATCGAAGTGTGGCATCGACCACTTGATCGTCTCCACGACGTCCGGGCAGCCCGCGTGCACCACTTTGCGCAAATGCTTCAGGATCGGTTTGGCGAACTCGGCGGACTTGGCGATGTAAGCGTCAATGTGAGGATCGTTCGTGGCCATGGGTCGAGGTTACAAAAGCGCGAAAGTTTTTGTCGAGTCGCAAGGCGCGAACCGCTAGGCTGCGAACCATGTCAGGTATCGTTTGCATCGTCGCCTATCGGCCGAAAGCCGGGCACGAAGAGGAGTTGCTCAATCTCGTGCGCGGCCGGGTCCCGACCTTGCGCAAAGAAGGGCTAGCGACAGATCGCGTTCCGGTCATCGTTCGCGCGAAGGACAACACCATTATCGAAGTTTCGGAATGGAAATCGCAACAAGCGATTGAGGAAGCGCACAAGAATCCGCGCGTCCTCGCGATGTGGGACAAGTTCTTTGCCATTTGCGACTGCGTTCCGCTTAAGACGGTGCCGGAAGCCGAGACGATGTTCGCCGGATTCGAACCGATGCCGGACTGAACCGTTGCGTTGACGCGCGCAACCAGCGAAACTTTTGCTCATGGCTGAAGCAGCAACGACCACAATGGCTCCGCGCAAGTTCGGGCAAACGATGCGGCCCGATGTCTGGTGGACTCAGCCGCTCCTCGTTTTTGTAGGACTCTCGGCCTTTATTGTTTACTCAACCTGGGCGGCCTTTCAGGGGACACATTATTATTTCGGTCCGTATCTCTCGCCGTTTTATTCGCCGGAACTTTTCGGGGAGTCGCCCCACAGTTGGTTCGGACCGAAACCGGCGTGGTGGCCGGGCTGGCTTCTCTTTTCTCCGGCCCTCCTGATTCTGTGGGCGCCAGGCGGCCTCCGGCTGACCTGCTATTACTACCGTGGCGCGTATTACAAAGCGTTCTGGGCCGATCCGCCCGCGTGCGCCGTGGGCGAGCCGCGCAAAACTTATCTCGGCGAACGCTCGTTCCCGCTCATCATGCAGAACGTGCATCGCTATTTTCTTTATCTCGCGCTGCTCTTCATCGTCGTTCTTTCCATCGACGCCTGGAAAGCGTTTTGGTTCGCCGATCCGGCAACGGGAAAGACTTCATTCGGGCTCGCGATCGGCACGCTCGTGTTGCTGATCAACGTCGTCCTTCTCGGGAGCTTCACGTTCGGCTGTCATGCGCTGCGCCACGTTGTCGGCGGATTTCGGGATCAACTGTCCCGATCGACCGCATGCTATCAGGCCTATCGCTGTGTCAGTTGTTTCAATCGCCGGCACATGCTCTGGGCGTGGCTCAGCCTTTTCTGGGTCGGGTTCACCGATCTCTATGTGCGCCTTTGCTCGATGGGAATCTGGCATGACGTGAGAATTTTCTAACGCATGCCCGAGTACGAAACTTTTCAGCACGACGTTCTTGTTATCGGCGCAGGCGGCGCAGGATTGCGCGCCGCGATCGAAGCTTCGGCCGCCGGCGTTTCCGTCGGCCTCGTTTGCAAATCGCTTTTGGGCAAGGCGCACACCGTGATGGCCGAAGGCGGGATCGCCGCCGCGCTCGCGAATGTCGACGATCGGGACAACTGGCGGGTGCATTTCTCCGACACGATGCGCGGCGGACAATACGTCAATAATTGGCGAATGGCCGAGCTGCACGCGAAGGAAGCGCCTGATCGGGTCCGCGAATTGGAAGCGTGGGGCGCCGTTTTCGATCGCACGAAGGACGGACGGATTTTGCAGCGGAATTTCGGTGGTCATCGTTACCCGCGTCTTGCGCATGTCGGCGATCGCACCGGATTGGAGATGATCCGGACGCTCCAGGATCACGGCGTCCATCAAGGGATCGATGTCCACATGGAACGGACGATTTTGTCGCTGCTCAAGGAAGGCGATCGCGTCGTCGGCGCGTTTGGGTACGATCGCGAGCGCGGCCGATTCCTCATTTTTCGCGCAAAAGCAGTGGTCCTCGCGACCGGCGGGATCGGACGCGCTTACAAGATCACGAGCAACAGTTGGGAATACACCGGGGACGGACATTCGCTCGGTTACCACGCCGGCGCGGAATTGATCGACATGGAGTTCATCCAATTCCATCCGACCGGGATGGTTTGGCCCCCAAGCGTGCGCGGAATTCTCGTGACCGAAGGTGTGCGCGGCGAAGGCGGGATCCTGACGAACAAGGAAGGGAAGCGTTTCATGTTCGAGGACATTCCTGACAACTACAAAGCGCAGACCGCGGACAGCGAAGAGGAAGGATGGCGTTATTGCCAGGGCGATAAGAACGCGCGCCGGCCGCCGGAATTGCTGACGCGCGATCACGTGGCGCGCTGCATTGTCCGCGAGATCAAGGCCGGGCGGGGAAGTCCGCACGGCGGCGTTTTCCTCGATATCGCCTGGATCAAAAAGAAGCTTTCGAACGGTGAAGACTACATCAAGCGCAAGCTGCCGAGCATGTATCACCAATTCAAACAGCTGGCGGATATCGATATCACCCAGGAGCCGATGGAAGTAGGCCCGACGACCCATTACGTGATGGGTGGAATTCGGGTCGATCCGGATTCGCAGATGTCGCGGGTCCCGGGCTTGTTCGCCTGCGGCGAATGCGCGGCTGGGATCAATGGCGCGAACCGGCTCGGCGGCAATTCGCTCTCCGATCTTTTGGTTTTCGGAAAACGCGCCGGCGAATTCGCGGCAAAGTTTGCGCAGGAGAATTCGTTAGGCGCGGTTGATAACGCGGCGCTGGAAGAGACGGCGCGGAAGGCCCTCGAGCCATTCGATCGTGAGGGCGAGAGTCCGTATCAAGTGCAGCGGGATTTGCAGGAGATGATGCAGGAGCTGGTTGGAATCGTCCGGACCGAGGAGGAAATGCAACGTGCGCTCACCGGCTTGGAAAAGCTTTGGGAACGCGCTGGCAAAACCACCGCTCACGGAAATCGCGAATTCAACCCTGGCTGGCACACGGCTCTCGATCTGAAAAATCTTCTCACCGTTTCCGAAGCGGTGACGCGCGCGGCGCTGGAACGAAAAGAAAGCCGCGGCGCACAGTTCCGCGAAGATTACCCGGACAAAAGTGATCAGTTTTCGAAGGTGAACACGATCACTCGAAAGACAGCCGACGGTTCGATGGAAGTTCGGCTGGAGCGCCTGGCAGAAATGCCGGATTATCTCAAACAGGTCATCGAGGAGATGAAATGACGGGACAGCGAATCTCTTTAACCGCGGATTACTCGGATTTCGCGGATGTCCAGAAACCTATCCGTGTCATCCGCGTAATCCGCGGTTAAATTGCTTCCCGTGCAAGCCACTTTCAAAATTTGGCGCGGCGACACGACCGGCGGTGAATTTCGCGACTACACCACGGAAGTCTCCGAGGGGATGGTGGTGCTCGACGCGGTCCACGACATTCAGGCGAATCAGGCGAACGATTTGGCCTGTCGCTGGAACTGCAAAGCCGGCAAGTGCGGCTCGTGTTCCGCGGAAGTGAACGGCATGCCGAAATTAATGTGCATGTCGCGTCTTAACGATCTGCCGCTCGATAAGCCGGTGACGATCGAGCCGATCAAGGCGTTCCCGATCAAAAAGGACCTGATCACCGACGTGTCCTGGAATTTTCGGGTGAAGAAAAAGATCAAGCGCTTCAAGCCGCGCCCGCCCGACGCTCCGGACGGCACCTGGCGGATGCAGCAGGAAGATATCGATCGTGTCCAGGAATTCCGGAAATGCATTGAGTGCTTCCTCTGTCAGGACGTTTGCCACGTCCTCCGCGATCATCGAAAGCACGAGGAATTTATCGGGCCGCGCTTTTTGATTTACACGGCCGCCTTGGAAATGCATCCGCTCGATACCGAGAACCGCCTCGAGGAATTACGGACCGCGCACGGAATCGGTTACTGCAATATCACGAAATGTTGCACGAAGGTTTGCCCCGAAGACATTCACATCACCGATAACGGAATTATTCCGTTGAAGGAGCGCGTCGTGGATGATCACTACGATCCGCTGGGTTGGATTTGGAAAAAGTTGAAGAAGAACCGCTGACGATGTCCGAGTTGAAACGACTTTCTCGCGAAGCGATTCCGGCGGCGCTGGAGAAGGCGGAGCGCTACCGATTGCTCAATGAGCCGGGTGAAGCGGAAAGCATATGCCTCGATGTCCTCCACGCTGATCCGGAAAATCAGTCGGCGCTGATCACTTTGCTTCTCGCGGTCACGGATCGTTTCGGAAAAGGTTACGGCGTCGGCGACACGCAGACGAAGGAGCTTCTTTCCCGGGTGAAAGGCGATTACGAGCGGGCGTATTACAGCGGGATACTCGCGGAGCGTCGCGCGAAGGCGAAACTTGCTCAAGGCACGCCTGGCTCCCGCCACTACGCCTACGACGGTTTTCGCGACGCCATGAACTGGTTCGAAAAAGCTGAGGGACTCCGGCCGGCCGGCAATGACGATGCGCTCCTGCGCTGGAATACCTGTGCGCGGATCATCGAGAAAAATCGCCTCGTCGCCCGCGAAGAGGATAACGTCGAGCCGCCCCTGGAGTGACGCGCGGCGACGGTGACATCTTGCGCGATCCTGAATCGGTCCGCGCGATGTTTGGCCGGATCGCGCGACGCTACGATCTCGCGAATCATGTCCTGAGCGGCGGCGCGGATTTTTTGTGGCGGCGCCGCGCTGCAAAAATTGTCGCGAATTGGAAGCCGCGTGATGTGCTCGATCTTGCCACTGGGAGCGGAGATCTCGCGCTGACGATTCAAGGCCGGTTGCCGGACGCGAAGATCATGGCCGCAGATTTTTCACCGGAGATGATTGAGATCGCGCGCGGAAAAGGCGTTGCCAACACACTGGTGGCAGATGCGCTGCAGCTGCCGTTCCCGGATTCATCCTTCGATTGCGTCACCGTCGCGTTCGGTTTGCGCAACATGGCGGATTGGGACCGTGCCCTCACGGAAATGTCGCGTGTCCTCCGCGATCACGGTCACTTGCTCGTGCTCGATTTTTCACTTCCAGCGGGGGCATTGCGACCGGCTTATCGATTTTATCTGCATCGCTGTCTGCCGCTTCTCGCGTCTATCGTGACTGGCCAAAAGGCCGCCTATGATTATCTCGGCGGCTCGATCGAAAAATTTCCCAGTGGCCGGGCGATGCTCGAAATGATCGAGCGAAACGGTTTTAAAAATGCGGCGGCGGAACCGCTGACTGGCGGTATCGCGACGATTTACACGGCTCTTCTGTAGCCGTCGCCTGTGGGCGACGCGGATCGGTCGCGTCCGCAAAACACAGCGCTTTGCACAGCGAAGCGGCTACAGAATTAATGCGGCGAAGCCGCAGGAGTCGGCGATGGCGTTCCCGATGCACTCGCCACCGGACTTGGACTCGGCATCGCCACGAGCGGCAACTTCAATGCATTCAAATCCGGATTGCTGAGAACAAACGTCCCTTCTTTTTCATCCGTCCGTGCGAACCACATTCCTTGGCCGGCCGGTCCGCCCACGACGAGTTTGTGCACGCTCTTATCGTCCGGCGAAGTCGTGAAGGTGATCGTGACCTGCGGCTTGTCGAAACCCTGCGCCGGCGCGGTTGCTCCCGCCCAGCGGACTCCGCGCAAAACGGTCAGCGTATTGAGCAGCGACTGGACGTTCACCGAATTGATCGGCTCGTTGCCCTTCACCCAAGTCCATTCCTGTTTCTCATTGCGAACCAGCGCGAATTCACGATCGGTCGTGACCGTCAGCTTGTGGACTTCGTCAGGCTTGAATCGAAAGATGGCGAGCACCTGCCATTGCAACGGATCCGCAAAAATATTGTCGAGCAAACTGCGGCGCACCGCGACGATGAACGGCTCTTCGCCGAGCCGAGCATAAACATTATCGCCGTCGACTTTCCCGAACGCGATTGTCGCGAACGGATGCTCGCCCGCCGTGCTTTCCGGAGTGTTCTCGGAGGCGAACGACGAGAACGTCACCTGGAGCTGCGGCTTATCGAGCCCGTACTTCGGCAAATCGGAGGCGACGTCTTCGACGAACTTCGTCACCTGCTCGACCTTCAACAGGTCGAGCATTCGATTCACCTCGGATGAATTCGCGGGCTGATTGTTGCGGCTGGCGATCGTCCAGTTCTCGTCTTTCCGCGCCAGGACGGTCTTAGCTTTGCCGGGCGCGTCGATCGTGATGCGATCGAGAATATTTGTGTCGATCCGGACGAGATGGCGATCCCGCAAATCAGCTGGGGTGAGCGCGAGGATCTCCTCGACCTTTTTTGGCAGTGTATAAACGGCGTTGCGCGCCGTGAACCGCACATAGACCTGTTCCTTTTCCTTTTCCGGCACACCGCCGATTTGGAGCGTCTGGCCAGTCTTATCGTCAATTGCGAAAAGTGTTACTGAGCCGCGCGGCTCGGCGAGACCATACGGTCGGAGATCGCCGCGATCTTCGGCGACGAATTGCTGAATCTGCGCCGTCGTGATCTGCGCCAGCAAATCGTTGATCTTCTGATCGTCGCCCCGAGCCCGAAGCGGTTTCACGATTTCCCAGTGGTCCGCCTTCTTTTCCAGCTCCATTTCGCCAGCCGCCGTTTTGACCAGCGCCCGCATCACCTGCGCAGTCGTCAGGTCGGTCAGCTTTTTGTCGCGAAAATCTTCGGGCTTCTTCGCGATGTCGTTCCGGACTGATTGCGCGGCAATGTCCACATCGCCGTTGTCGCCGGCGCGAACGTACATTTTTCCCTGCAAGGCGGCGTCGTTCCCAAACGAAATTTCCGGCGGCGCATTCTTGCCGAGCAATTTCAACTTCAGCTTCCCTTTACTCAGTCCGTATTCGTCCAGGAGATTCTTGTTCTTCGCGATTTCGCTCGCCGGAATCGAATCGAACTTCTGCCAGTTATCGAGATCGTTGATCAGGTTCTCGACCGCGCCACGGTCCGCCTGGTCCTTAAACGGCGCTTCGATCCGCCACTTCTGATCTTGTTTTTTCAGCTCGACCCGATCGTCGCCATTCTGAATCACGATGCCTTCCAGGTTGTCGCGCTCGAAGTTCACGACGTTCCCAGCCTGGCGCTTCGCTTCCTCCGTGTTCGGCCCTTTGCTTTCGTAAAACTTGATGTAGACCGCGACCGCGATCGCCACGATCAAGAGGAGCACTGTCGTCTTCGTTTTCATCGCTCGATGCGCCTTCTCGGAGGGACGCGCTTCCGCGCGTCCCCAACGCTCAGACCAACGCTTCCAGAAAATTTTGGACGCGCAGAAGCACGTCCCTCCGAAGAAAGAACTTTCATGCCCGGCGATACCACCAGACGCCGAATCCAAGAACCGCTGGGATCAGCGGCAGCAAGACCAGAATCAACCAGCGCAGGTTGCTCAACGCCTTGTCTTCCAAACTGAAGGTCAGGGTCTTCGGAACTTTCGGCGCGATGCCGATCAGTTGTTCGCGGCTCAACAGCCAGTTGATGCTGCCCGACATGAAATCAAGCGCCTGCTGGTCCTGCGTGATCGAGCTGTCTTGGATAAAGTTCGCGTTCGCCACGACGACCATCCGCGCCGAATTGGTCTGAACGCGTTCGTCCGCGCTCCCGCCCTTCTCGATCGAAGCGCCAAAGGTTAGCGGTGTAGTCGGAGCCGCCGCCGCATGGGCCTGGAGCGCAGCTTCATCGGTGGAATTATAATCCTTCTCGGCCCAGTAACCTTTTTCCGCCTGGATTAACGGCTGCAGTTTCACGTTCGCTGCCTGGACCCGGTTTTGGTCAAGCGTCAGCGACGATGTGCCGCCAACAAAAATTCCGCGCACGTCCGTGAGCTTTTTCGTAATTGGGCTGTCCGGCAAAAAACGCCCGATAACGTCGCGCACTCGGGCCACTTCCTGGATGCCGGTTTTCACCATCGCCATCAGGCGATCGTCGTTCACTTGCACGCCCAACCCATTGAGAAACGCCAGCAGCTTTGGGGTCTTCGCGGAGGGATCGAGCAGCAACAGGATCCGGCCCTGTTTCTCCCAAAAATCGCTGAGCAGCTTCATCTCGCGATCGGACAAATCGTACTGCGGTCCGACGATCGCGATCGTCTTGATATCGGCCGGAATTGTCGGGACCTCGAACAAATTCAGTTCCTGGAACTTGATGTTCTCGTTCTCGATGACGGTCTTCACCAGTGAGAGCGGGCTCTTTGCGCCGGGTTCGGGTGCCATCGAAGGCGATATAGTTGGGGGCGCATCCGCGATCGGCGGTTCTTTGTGCCCGAGGACGTAGCCGACAACGTTTTTCTTGCCTTCCACCAGGTCGATCATCGCGCTGGTGATCGCTTGCTCACCCTTGAACGCGGTGATCTTCGGCGGTTCGCCGAACATGGGATTGCCCTGGTCCACTTCTGCCATCTCGGACGCTTTTACCGTTTTGTTCCGATTGTCGTAATCGAGGATGATCTGGCTTTCGTCGCTGACGATTTTGTATTTATCGACCAGCGCTTTCGCGCGCGAATAACTCCGGTCCGGATCGACATTCTCGACGTCGATCTTTTCCTTCGCGGCGTATTGGTACTCGGTCAGCAACGACTGGACGTCCTGGCTGATCGGGTTGTTCCCGGAGAAGAAAACCGTCACCCGCATTTTGCCTTTGATCGTCTCGAGGAAACGCTTCGTTTTATCCGAGAGGGCGTATTTTTGGTCGCGCGTCAGATCCCAACGCCGGTAATGCTCGAACCCGAGATAATTCACCATGATCGCGAGGAAGAGGAGGAGCGCGATCTGCACGATCAGATTCACGCCGATCCGGACGCGATGAATCTTCTGCGGCTTTTCCGGTTTCTCGGGCTCTGATTGTTCGTCGGTCATCGTCACAGCTTCCATTTGCGGGATTGGAACGCCATGTGGGTGAGGGTGAGCACGACAATCGTCATGCTCACGTAGAGGACCATCGGCCGGGTATCGATCTCGCCCCGGGAGAGCGCCCCCATTTGTTCAATCGCTGAGAAATAACCGAGCAACTGCCGGGTGCTCGAGCTGATCTCCTGCATGATGAACGAAATCAGCCCGGAGAAAAAATGGAGCGTGATCACGCAGAACGAGATCACCGCGGCCACGATCTGATTCTTGGTTAGCGCCGAAGCCAGGCAGCCGATTGAAAGGTAAAACATCCCGAGCAAGAGCAGCATCAGATATGCGCCGAAATAAGCGCCGCGTGATGCTGCCGCCGGCTGGTGGGTGACCGATTGGAAAACCCAGAAGTAAATCAGCGTCGGCAACCAGAGGATGATGTAAAAAACTAGCGCGCCGAAAAATTTCGCGAGCACGACCTGCCAATCGCGCACCGGCGCGGTCATCAGGGGTTCGATGGTGCCGAGTTTAAATTCCTCCGCGAACAAGCGCATCGTAATGAGCGGAAAGATCAAGACGAACGCGAACCAGAAGAAGACTGAGTTGAAGAATGCCTCCTGGACCGAGTATGAAACCGGTTTCCCATTCATGAACGAGAGCTGGAAATAAAAATCTGCCCCAGCGACGAAGAGGAAGAAGACCAGGACGACGTACGCGATCGGCGAGTAGAAGTAGCTGCGGACTTCGCGGGAAAGGAGCGTGTAGAATTTTCTCATCGCGCGGCCTCCTCTTCTGTAGCCGTTGCCCTGTGGGCAGCGTAGAGCCGTTCACTCGTCAGCGTGGACTCCCGCGCTTCGCACAGCGAAGCGGCTACAGAAGATTGGAATCGACGTTGCATAATTAACTCAGATCTCGTCGGGATGCGTTATTTCCACGAAGACGTCTTCCAGCGTGGCGCGGCGTTGGGATAATTCGCGGAGCGTCCAGTGACGCTCATTCGCCAATCGGTAAACTTCTTCGCGGACGTCCGTATTCGCTTCGACACGAAGCGCGAACACTTGCCAGTCGCCGTCTGCTGAAACACTCACGTCGCGAACGCCGGCAATCTTCTTCAATTCTTCGGCGCCATCATCGCTGCCGACTTTTGCCTCGACTGTCACGCCGCCCGCCGTTCGAATTCGGCCAAGCAAATTCTCCGGCGTATCGCACGCTTCGATCCGGCCGCGGTTGATGATGATCACCCGGCTGCAAGTCATCTCGACCTCCGGCAGAATGTGCGTGGACAAGAGAATCGTGTGCTGTTTGCCGAGGTTCTTGATCAGGTCGCGCACCTGGCGAATTTGGTTCGGATCGAGGCCGCTGGTCGGTTCGTCGAGAATCAGAAGATCGGGTTCGTGGACGAGCGCATCCGCGAGCCCGACGCGTTGCCGGTAACCTTTCGAGAGCGCGCCGATGATTTTCTTTTCGACCTCTTTCAGCCCGCAAAGTTCTTTCACGTCGCCGACCCGCTCCGCCAGTCGTCTCGATGGCACGCCTTTGAGCGCCGCGCGATAATTCAAATACTCGGTGACCCGCATATCGTTATAGAGCGGGACATTCTCCGGCATGTAACCGAGATGGGCCCGGGCCTGAAGCGATTGCTCGAAAATGTCGAACCCCGCGATTGAGGCGCGCCCGGACGTCGGCGGCATGAAGCTCGAGAGAATCCGCATCGTCGTGCTTTTTCCGGCCCCGTTCGGCCCGAGGAATCCCATGATCTCGCCTTTGCCGACCTCGAAATTCAGGTCCTGGATGGCCGTCTGGCCGGCGTAACGTTTCGTTAGGTTTTCGACTTTGATCATTGAAGGGGTAAAGCTTTCAGACAACTCAGGGCCGGAAAGCGTTGCAGATTTATTGCGATTTCAACGCGCCGTCAAAGGAACCGTCTCCATCGCCTGCCCGCCGCCATTCGCTCGGATGATGCCTACGGTAAAATCAACTTCGTTCCCGGAGCCCGCCCGCGCGAGGAGACTCTCCGCTTGTTTCACCGAGGTCACGTTGTATTTGCCGATCCGATAAATCACGAGCCCGCGCTGGATGCCTGCTCGGTCCGCCGGACTGTCCGGTTCCACCGCTGTGATGAGCACGCCTTTGCCGGGCGCGTAACCGAGCGCGTCCGTCAGGTCCGGCGTGAGGTTTTGCAACTGCATTCCAAAAAGCTGCTGGGCTTTCGAGCCGCGTTCCTCGGGCTCGGTTGTTTTTTTTGGCGGCGGCTGATTCTTTGCGATCTCCTTGAACTGCGTGACGCTGGCTCGCACTGTTTCGGCCGGGATGGCGAAGCCAAGCCCTTGGGTGGGGACGCCCTGCGGTGTGAACGCCAACTTCGCCGAGCTCACCCCGACGAGCCGGCCGGAGAGATCAACCACCGGACCGCCGCTGTTCCCTGGATTGATCGCAGCGTCTGTTTGCAGCAAACCTTTGTATTCGACGTTCTCGACCGTGATATCCCGTTTCGTTCCGCTGAGCACGCCGCGGCTAATCGAGCTGCCGTAGCCGAGAGCGTTTCCGACGACCAGCACGGTCTCGCCGAGCAGGTTTGGCGAAACGTTGTTCAAATCGATGAAGGGAAAATCCGCCTTCGCTTCGATCTTGATGAAGGCGAGATCCTTCTTGTCGTCGCCCGTGATGTAACGCGCGTTGTAAACCTTCCCGTCGTTCATCGTCACTTCGATCTTGAGATCGGCGGCACGCTGAACCACGTGCTCGTTCGTCACGATGTAGCCCGCCGGATCGACGATGAATCCGGAGCCGAGGCTTTGCAGCGTTTGGCGAATCTCGCGGGGCTCGCTCCGATAGTTTCCGAAATACTGGGCCGCGAAATCTTCGAACGGATCGCGCACCCGGCGGCGAACAACGCGCTCGGTGTTGATGTTAACCACCGCCGGCAGCACTTTCGCCACCGCAATGACCGCGGGCTCCGACGCGGGATCGTTTTGGGCAATCGCGTTTTGCGCGATCAGCAGCGCCGCTAAAATGGTAGGGACGGCGCGCTGCGCCGTCCGCCGTCCGCCGGAAAGCCGTTGAAATAAAGTCGTTCGGACGCAGCAGCGCGGCGTCCCTACCGTTGTAATCATTGGCGCAGCCAAGTAACGGAGCCGCTTTAGGACTGTCAACTTGCCCGGCTCGGGGATGCCGAGCAGATTGAAACTGTCATGCACCCTTTGTTCGCCACTCGCGCCAACCTTGATTTGCTCGAGGAAAATTATCAGCGCTGGCAGGAGAACCCTGAATCGCTGGATCCGAGCTGGCTTGCGTTCTTCGAGGGGTTCGAGCTGGGCGATTTGAAGATGCGCAATGGTGCGGCGGCAATGGCGGCGCCGGTTGAGGTCGGCGAGCAACCGCTGCAAACCCGGATTGACGGTTTGGTCTACGCCTATCGAACGCTCGGTCACACGATTGCCCGCATCGATCCGTTGGCGGACAAGCGCCCGTCCAATCCGCTCCTGACTTTGCGCGAGCTCGGGTTCAGCGAAAAGGACCTCGATCTCGTGGTCGGTTCCAAATTCTTTTTCGACGGCCGCAAAATGACGCTGCGCGAAATGATCGCGCTCCTCGAAAGTATCTACGCCGACACGATCGGCTCCGAGTTCCAGCACATCCAGAATCCGCGAGTCCGGAACTGGGTCCGGCACCGGCTCGAATCGCGCCCGACGCAACATCAGCCATCGCGTGAGGCGGAGATCAAAATTCTGCGGACGCTGCTGGAGGCGGAGACGTTCGAGACATTCCTCCACACGAGGTACGTGGGACAAAAACGCTTTTCGCTTCAGGGCGCTGAATCGCTCATGGTCATTCTCGACGCAGTCCTCCAACGTTGCCCGCGGCACGGCGTGGAAGAAATTTGCATGGGCATGGCCCATCGCGGCCGGCTCAACGTCCTCGCGAATTTCCTCAAGAAATCGCTCCAGGTCATCTTCACCGAATTTTCCACCAACTACATTCCCGATCTGGTGGCCGGCGACGGCGACGTGAAATATCACCTTGGTTATCGCACCGTCCGGAAACTCGAGAACGGCGCGGAAGTCGAGATTCGCCTCGCGGCAAACCCAAGCCACCTCGAGGCGGTCAACCCGGTCGTGGAAGGAACCGCGCGCGCCCGGCAGCGGATGCGCGGCGATACCGAAACGCGCCGGAAAGTTTTGCCGCTCCTGATTCACGGCGACGCGGCGTTCGCGGGGCAAGGCATCGTCGCCGAGACCCTCAACATGTCGCAGCTCCACGGCTACGGCACGGGCGGCACCGTCCACGTCGTCGTAAACAATCAGATTGGGTTCACGACGCTGCCGGAAGACGCGCGCTCCTCGATGTATGCGACCGACATCGCGAAGATGATCGAAGCCCCGATCTTTCACGTGAACGGCGACGACCCGATCGCGGTGGACTTCGTCACTGAGTTGGCGCTCGATTTCCGCCAGGAATTTCGGCGCGACGCCGTGATCGACATGTATTGCTACCGCCGGTACGGCCACAATGAGGGCGACGAGCCGTCGTTCACCCAACCCGATCTCTACGCGAAAATCCAGAAGCGCCCACCCGTCGCGCAGCTTTTCAAACAGGATTTGATCGACGCCGGGAAACTGAGCGGCGACGAAGCGGCCAGCCTGGAAGCGGAGTTCGAGATGCGGCTGGAATTGGTCCTGCAGGAAGTGAAATCAATCGAGGCTGAAGAAGCGACCGATAAGGCGCGGTTCCAGGAGTCGACCGCCGTTTTTCAACCGCATTACACCGCCGAATGCGAGTCGACCGCGATCAGTCCCGAGATGTTGAAGCAGGTCGTCGACGGTTTGACGCGCGTGCCGGACGATTTCGAAGTGATTCCGAAGATCAAAAAGAACGTGCTCGATCGGCGCCGCGAAACTTTCGAAGCCGGCGGCCCATACGAATGGCATTACGCCGAAGCGCTTGCGTTCGGATCGCTTCTTCTCGACGGCACGCCCGTCCGTTTGTCGGGCCAGGACAGTCGCCGCGGCACATTCAGCACCCGGCATTCATTCATCTACGACGCGAAGACGGGCCGGCCCTACATGCCGCTACTTCATCTGGCGCCGGATCAGGCGCGGATCTGCATCTACAACAGCTTGCTCTCCGAGGCCGCCGTCCTCGGATTCGATTACGGCTACTCGCTCGATTACCCGAACATGCTCTGTCTTTGGGAAGCGCAGTTCGGAGATTTTGCGAACGGCGCGCAGGTTATCATCGATCAGTTCATCGTCCCGGCCGAATCGAAATGGCAACGGCCGAGCGGCATTGTGCTTTTGCTCCCGCACGGCTACGAGGGACAGGGGCCGGAACATTCCAGTGCCCGGCTCGAGCGTTTTCTTCAAGCATGCGCGGAGGACAACATCCAGGTCTGTAACCTGACAACCTCAGCGCAGTACTTCCACGTCCTCCGCCGCCAGATGAAGCGCGATTTTATTAAGCCGCTTGTCATCATGACGCCGAAAAGTCTATTGCGCGCTGAGCACGCCTCTTCGCGCGCGGAAGAATTTACCGAAGGCCGGTTCTCAGAAATTCTTGGCTCGCCCGAAGCCGGTCCGCCGGACCAGGTAAAGCGGGTGATTCTGTGCTCGGGCAAAGTTTATTACGATCTGCTGAATTATCGCGAGGCGGAGAAAATCACGAACGCGGCTATTATTCGCGTCGAGCAACTTTATCCGCTGGCGGAAACGAAATTGCGCGAGGCCGTGAAACCGTTTCCGAAAACCGCGAAACTGATCTGGTGCCAGGAAGAATCGCAAAACATGGGCGCGTGGAGTTTCATGGAGCCGCGCTTATGGGCGCTCTTCGGCCGGAAAATCATTTACGCGGGGCGGAATGCGAGCGCGAGTCCGGCCGTCGGTTCGCTTGCCATTCACAAGCGCGAGCAGGCGCAGTTGATCGCGGATGCGTTTAGCCTGTAACGCGCATAAGGTAACCGCTTCATGAGCGTCGAAGTAAAAGTCCCAGCCGTCGGCGAATCCATCTCGAGCGGGGTCGTTTCGGTCTGGCACAAGAAATCGGGCGAACAGGTCAGCGCCGGCGATCCGTTGTTCACTCTCGAGACGGATAAGGTTTCCACCGAGATCAACGCGGATGCCGATGGCGTTTTGCAGACCCTCGTAGCCGAAGGCGCCGAGGTGAAGATCGGCGACGTAGTGGCGACGATCGAAAAAGGTGATGGGGCGAAGCCGGAGAAGAAAAGTGAGCCGGCCGCGGAAAAGGCGGACGCGCAGAAGCCCGTCGCTCCGAAAGAGGAGAAAGTGCTGTCGCCGGCAGCGCGCCGCGTTGCGGCCGAAGAGAAGCTCGACCCGCAGGAAATTCGGGGGAGCGGAAAAGGCGGTCGCGTCATGAAAGGTGATGCGGTCGCGGCCGCGCAAAAGCGCGAAGCACCACGCGAGGAGCCACCGGCCGAAAAAACGAAGGACGATCACGCGGAAGAAAAACCGGCGGCGCTTGCCCAGCCGGAGAGCGGAAGGTTTACCCGAAAGAAGATGTCGCCGTTACGCCGCAAGATCGCGGCCCAACTTGTCATGGCTCAGCACACCGCCGCGATCCTGACGACGTTCAACGAGTGCGACATGACCGCGGTGCAAGAACTCCGCGCAAAATCTCAGGACGCGTTCACGAAGAAGAACGGTCTGAAGCTCGGGTTCATGTCGTTCTTCATCAAGGCGGCAATAGAAGGATTGAAAGCGGTGCCCTCGATCAACAGCCGGATCGAAGGCGAAGATTTCATTCAGAACAATTACTACGACATTGGAGTCGCGGTCGGGACCGAGCGCGGCCTCGTAGTTCCCGTTGTGCGCGACGCCGATAAGAAAAGCTTCGCCGAACTCGAGCGCGATATTGCCGATTTCGCTACAAAAGCGCGCGAAGGCAAAATGAAGATCGAGGATTTGCAGGGTGGTGGATTCACTATTTCGAACGGGGGCGTTTACGGCTCGCTCCTGAGCACACCGATTCTCAATCCGCCGCAGAGTGGGATTCTGGGAATGCACACCATCCAGAAACGGCCCGTCGCGGTGGGCGACCAGGTCGCTATCCGCCCCATGATGTATCTCGCGCTGAGCTACGATCACCGAGCGGTCGATGGAAAAGAAGCGGTCACGTTTCTCGTGACGGTGAAACAGTGCATCGAAGATCCCAAGAAGTTGCCGCTGGATTTTTAGCGGCGCTGGGATCTCGCGGAGAGACGAGCGCGCGTCATGCGTTCGCGGAGGCCGCCTTCTTCGAGAAACGCTTTCTCCAGTTGCCGGAGTTGTTGGTCGAGGAGGTAATTGGTTTGGTGAATTAGGCAGATCAAAATGTTGGCGACCACAGGCGCGGGACGGGGTTTCGATATAGGTCCTATAGGTCTCATAGGACCTATTCTTCCGAGCGCCGAGTCGGCGCACGAATAACGCTTCCCGGCTGTTCTTTGCCCAAAGCCGCTCCTTTCTCACTCGCAGAAAGTCGCGGTAATCCTCCAGCAATTCCTCCAGGCTCGCGCGTGCCACGTTAATAAGCTTTATCTCTGCTTCCTTCGAAGTTCCGGAAGCCTGGCAACCCTCCAGTATATTCTGCTTACCCGAGCGCGCGGCCTGCACCACCTGGTCCACGGTTCGGTCACGCTTGTCGAGAAACCGCCCGCAGAAAGCGACCGTAGCGTCGTACACAATCCGCGCTTTCTGAAACGAAAGCAGTTCCTCGTATCCGCCGTGCGGCGGAATAAAGTTCTGGGGCACGGTGGACAGTTTATAGGTCCCATGTGACCTATACGACCTATTAAATAGCGATGGAAAAATTCGATATCGTCATCATCGGTTCCGGTCCCGGCGGGTATGTCGCGGCGATTCGGGCGGCGCAGTTAGGGATGAAGACTGCGATCGTCGAGAAAGACAAGGATCTCGGCGGCACCTGTCTGAACATCGGCTGTATTCCGAGCAAAGCGTTGCTCGTTTCCAGCGACCATTACGTGTTCGCGAAGAAGGAAGCCGGCAAACACGGCGTCGTGTTGGAGAACGTCGGGCTCGATCTGGCGAAGATGCTCGCCCGCAAGGACAAGGTCGTGAAGACCATGAACGGCGGCGTGAGGATGCTGATGAAGGGCAACAAGATCACGACTTTTCAGGGCCTCGGAACGGTGACGGCGCCCGGACGCATCACCATCAAGCCAAGCGAAGGCGATACGCAGGAAATCGAAACGAAGAACGTTGTCATCGCCACGGGGAGCGTGCCGGTCGAGCTGGCGAACATGAAGTTCGACGGCGACGTGATCGTTAGCAGCACCGAAGCGCTCAGCTTCGACAAGGCGCCGGAAAAACTGCTCGTGATCGGCGCCGGCGCCATCGGGCTGGAGCTCGGCTCGGTCTGGAGCCGACTCGGCTCCGAAGTAATGGTGCTCGAGTTTTTGCCGCGGATCGCTCTAGGCTTCGATCTCGAGCTGGCGAACATGCTCCAGAAATCGTTGACCGCTCAAGGCATGGCGTTCCATCTCGAGACGAAAGTCAGTTCGGTGAAAGTCGAGAACGGGCGGGCCATAGCGACCGCGACCAAGGGCGAAGAACAACTAAAATTCGAAGCCGATAAAGTTCTGGTCTCCGTCGGCCGGCGCGCTTTTGCGAAGGGCGTCTTCGGCGACAGCGTCAAAGTAGCGATGGACGATCGTGGCCGGATCAAAGTCGATGAACATTTCCGGACGAACGTCGAAGGCATTTATGCGATCGGCGACGTGATTGCGGGGCCGATGCTGGCTCACAAGGCGGAGGAAGAAGGGATTGCGTGCGTCGAGATGATCGCGGGCAAAGGCGGCCACGTGAATTACGAGGTCATTCCCGGAATCATCTACACGAATCCGGAATTGGCCGGGGTCGGACTTACCGAAGACATGGCCAAGGAAAAGGGAATGAATGTGCGCGTCGGCAAGTTCCCTTTCCGCGCCAACGGCCGTGCCGTTGCAAACGAAGATTACGAAGGCGTGGTGAAATTTGTCGCCGATGCCGAGACCGATCGGATTCTCGGTGCGCACATTCTCGCGCATGCAGCCTCGGAGTTAATTGCCGAGACGGTTGCGGTGATGGAATTCGGCGGGAGTTCGGAAGATCTCGGAAGGACCGTTCACGCTCACCCGACGTTGAGCGAAGCTGTGAAAGAAGCGGCGTTGAGCGTGGAGAAGCGTGCGATCCATATTGGAAACCGCTGACGCTTCTCTTTGTCATTCTGAGCGAAGTCGAAGAATCTCTGACTTTTTCCAGGCGGACGCCGAACTGCGAATAGTCAGAGATGCTTCGACAAGCTCAGCATGACATTGAAGCTGGAAAGCCCGTCACAATTGACAACCGCTCACAGTTTCGGCAAACCGGCTGCGTGATCCGTCGACTGATTTTCGCGTTCACGCTCTTCATCATCGCCACGCTCGCAAACGCGGCGTCGGAAATCGTCGTCGCGATTCGCTACCTGCAGGCCCAGGGCGAAAGCCACGCCCACCTTTACCTGTATCGCGATGACGGCACGCTCTTACGTCAACTGACGAAAGAAGAATCCGGTCAGGATCTCGACCCAATGTTCGCGCCGGATGGCGAGACGATCGTTTTCACGCGCGAGATTACGGAGAACAAATTCGAGTATTGGAGCGTCGAGCCAAAAGGCGGTGCCTTGAAACGTCTCGAGGCCGAGCCGGAATGGTACGCTTCCACAAAGACGTCGCCGTATTTCGTCTGGCCTGACGTTGAAGGCTCGGGGGACGACGAAAGCGCTCCGGCCTTTGGCGGGCGCACTCAGAAGTTTCGGGCGCCCGATGGCTCCGTTGAACTGATTCTCACGGAAGTGAACGGCGACGAAGGCGATTCCGTCAATGGGCCAGAGCACGGTAAGCATTATGTTTTGCGCGACTTGAAGACCGGCAAGTCGACGCCATTCCCAAAAATTCCCGGATTCGAAGGCGCGGTCGAGCAGTTGAAACTGCAGGGAAGCAAAGACACGCGCTTCCTTTTCGATCCACCGCTGCGCCTCGCCTTTTTCGGCGTCCATCTCGACAGCACAAATGGCGACACCGATTACGCGCTCGACCTGACGAGCCGTCGTTTCGTTCGCCTCTCGCCTAACTGGGCCGGTCCGTTTCCATTGCCCGGGGAGGGCGCCTTTCTTTCGATGACCTATAATCGATACGTTCCGATTCCCGGCTCAACCAAGACGGCAAATTGCAGTTACCTGGAACGCTGGGATTCCACTCTGAAGAGAATCCGTTTCGCCCGGGAAGGAACGGCCGCGATTTGTCACGGCGCGTCCATGTATCGTCCGGGGAAAACGCCGGCGACGATCAACATTCGGCGAAGCGGAGATTGACTGTAGCGGCGGTCTATGACCGCCGAGAAGTTGAAGAATGAA
Source organism: Chthoniobacterales bacterium (assembly GCA_045809795.1). Lineage (GTDB taxonomy): Bacteria > Verrucomicrobiota > Verrucomicrobiia > Chthoniobacterales > UBA10450 > AV80. The sequence goes on along the minus strand of JBJMXD010000008.1, from coordinate 238,201 downwards.
GAGATCGGCGGTCATAGACCGCCGCTACAGGAAGAGAAAGCACAGATGAGCGAGGATCGAGTAGCGGTGGACAACGACAGTCGTGGCGTATTACTCGTTCTGACGATCGCCGCGGCCGATCTGGTGTTCCATCTTCTCATCGCGAATCGCTATGGAATTTTTCGCGACGAACTTTATTACCTCGCCTGCTCTGAGCACCTCGGCGCCGGTTACGTCGATCAGCCGCCGCTCGTTGCGTTCATCACGTGGTTCGCGCGCCACGTTTTTGGGGAATCGCTCATTGGCTTGCGTTTCATACCGGCTTTGGCCGGCGCCGCTACGGTCTGGCTAACCGGCAAGCTCGCGCGGGAAATGCACGGCGGCGCTTTCGCTCAGGGCTTGGCGGCACTCGCGGCTTTCGCCGCGCCAGTCTTCCTGCTGATGCATCATTGGCTGACGATGAACGCGTTCGAGCCGCTCATCTGGCTCGCTTGCGCGTGGTGCATCGCGCGCGCGATCAATCGCAACGAGCCGCGCTACTGGCTCTGCTTCGGCGTCCTGATCGGTGTCGGGATGGAAAACAAATACAGCACCGCTTTCTTCGCTTTCGCGGTCGTCGGCGCCTTGCTCCTCTCATCGCAACGCCGGGTACTCGCGAACAAATGGATCTGGCTCGGAGCTCTCGCATCACTCCTCATTTTTCTGCCGAACTTTATCTGGATGGCGCGCCACAACTTTCCGTTTCTGGAATTGATGCACAACATTCGCAGCGGCCATCGCGACGTGGTCCGCGGTCCGATCGCTTTCATCGCGGACCAGGCACTGTTGCTGAACCCAATCCTGTTTCCGGTCTGGGCTGGCGGACTCGTCTGGCTCTTCGCGAGCAGAGTCGGAAAACAATTTCGCATCCTTGGCTGGATTTACCTGCTCATCCTCACCGTTTTCATCGTCTTGAAGGCGAAAAATTATTATGTCGCGCCCGCGTATCCCATGCTCTTTGCCGCCGGCGCCGTCGCTTTTGAAAACGTGTTTCGCGAGAGAATGAGGTGGGCCCGGCCGATTTACGTCGTGGCTATCGTGCTGGTCACGTGTCTTCTCGCGCCCCTGACCGTGCCAGTGTTGTCACCCGAGAACTACATCGCTTATCAAAAGGCACTCAGGATCGCGCCGCTGAAAGCTGAGAACCAGCCGACCGGGCCGCTACCGCAACATTTTGCCGATGAGTTCGGTTGGGAGGAAATGGCGCGTAAAGTCGCCGAAGTTTACAACGCGCTTCCGCCCGAGCAGCGCGCGAAGACTGCAATCTTCGCCAACAATTACGGTGAAGCTGGAGCGATCGATTTTTTCGGAAAGAAGTACGGGTTGCCGAAATCGATCAGCAATCATCAAACCTACTGGCTGTGGGGCCCGCGTGATTACACCGGCGAAAGCGTGATTGTCCTCGGCAGCGACGGGACAGGGGACCGGGAACATTTTGCGACCGTCGAAAACGTCGGCCGGACTGACCATCCCTATTCGCGCCGTGACGAGCACTTCGACATTTTCCTTTGTCGCGATCTCAACACCACGCTCAAAGCGCTCTGGCCCAAAGCGAAGAAGTGGAACTAACTCTTCTGTAGCCGCGGCCCTGCGGGCCGCGCGAGATCGATGTAGATTTTTTCTGGACCACCCAACGCGGCCCACAGGGCCGCGGCTTCAGAAGAGTCGAAAATCTGCGATATGTCTTCGCTGTGGAAAGCACGACCGCCATTCTCTTGCGGAAACGAAAGCTGAGCGACACGAGCCTCATCGTGTCCTGGTGTACCGAGTCGTTAGGTTGCATTCAGACCGCGGCGAAAGGCGCCCGTCGACCGAAGAGTCCGTTTGCCGGCAAACTTGACCTGTTTTTCGAGGCAGAAATCCAGATCGCGCGCAGCCGGAAATCGAATTTGCATTCGTTGACAGAAGTCGCGTTGAAGAATCCCTTCAGCGGCATCCGCGAAAATCTACGGCGAACCCAGGCCGCGTCCTATTTCGTTGAGCTGATCGAGCTTTGCACGGAATCGGACCATCACGAGCCGGAATTGTTTTCGCTTTTGCGGCGCGCGTTCACCTATTTGAACGGCACTGATCCCGATCTGCGAGCGGTCCTGCATTTCGAAACGGAGCTGGCCCGCATCGCCGGCGTGCATGACGCAAAGACGTTGAAGAGCAATCCGGCGCTCGCTCTTGCCAATCTCTTTGGCCGGCTGCCGTCTTCGCGGGCTGAGCTGCTCAAGGCGCTCTGATTGCTCTTCTTTCCTTTGTCATCCTGAGCGTAGCGAAGGATCTGTGATTATTTCGGGCCTTCTGCCGCGCGGAAATGGTCAGAGATGTTTCTCCCGCTTTGCGGGATCAACATGACAAGGGCTGTGAGAGGACGAGATCCGAGGAGCGATCTCCGAGGGAAAAAGTAACAACGCTGTCACTTTTGTCTGATTGGTGCGTCGTAGCGCGGAGTTACGATCGTCCTGTGAAACGCTTCGCCATTCTGTTTCTCGCTTGTGCGCTCAGCGTTTCGGCGAACGCGGCCGAGACCTACAAAATCGATCCCGCGCATTCGACGATCGCCTTCAAAGTCCGGCATCTGCTGGGAACGGCGAGGGGCAAATTCGCGAAATTTAATGGAACCATCGTGGTGGACCGCGAGCATCCGGAGCTGTCGTCAGTCAGCGTAAAGATCGCGGCCGCGAGCATCGACACCGGCATCGTGAAACGCGACGAACATTTGCGCGAAGGACTTTTCAACGTCGAGAAGTATCCCGACATCACGTTCAAGAGCCGCCGGGTAAAACAGACCGGCCCGAACTCCGGACAGATCTTGGGCGATTTCACGATGCACGGAGTGACGCGCGAAATTACCTTGAACGTCCAACTCGCTTCGGACGGCGAAAAGCGCTGGCAGGTTACCACCGCACCGCTGCACCGAAGCGAGTTCGGGCTGCTCTTTAGCAAAAGCGCCGAGACCGTTTCAGGAATCGGCGACGACGTCGCTGTCGAGATCGAGATCGAGGCAAGGTGATGGAGGGACGCCCGCTGTGGCGTCCCATCGAGGGACGGGACAGCGCCCGTCCCTCCAATCAACCGCGTGGTTTAGCCAAATAGAAAATTCCGAGCAACGGGATGATGCCGACAAGCGAGCCGATCGCCATCCTTAAAAGATGCTCCGCCAAGGTCGACGTGCGCTCAAAAAGGGTGACGACGTTGCTGTTCGGGAAATTGATGATGCCCCAATACGGCAACAGCGTCGCCATCACGGTGAGTATCGCGATAACGACGAAATCTCGCCTAACGAACGGGAGCGTCGCGTGGCGCCACGCCGCGAGAGCGCCCAAGCCGTCAATCCGGGCCGCGTCATGCAGCGCAACCGGAATGCGCGCCGCTGATTTGAGAAAAAGAACAATGCTGAACCCGGTGACGAGCCAGTTGCCTAGCCAGAGTGCGCAAGAGCCGGCAGGATCGCCGCCCTGGCTCTCGATCCATAACGCCGGCGCAATCCAGAACAATTGCGCGACAAGGATAATCGCGATCACGCCGAGAACACCGCGACTCTGGCAAACCAGCCGCGCGATGACGTGGCTCATCGCGGAATAAATCACGGCCATTCCGGCGAGGTTGACGCCGACGGCAATCAAACAGATAACGAGTTCGTGCGACATGGTTGCGATGGACCGCCGACAGGCGCTGGCCTTCTTCTAAAACAGCGGCGAATAATCCGTATCAGGCCGATGGCGGAAGTTTTCAAATAACGCCCAAAGAAAAATGACGATCGCGCTGCTTCTCACCTGGGTCGGGACAATTTGCTGGGCTGTCTGTTTTTGGTGGATGCACCGGTTGTCGTCGCGTCAGGAAATGATGTTGAAGGAATTACACGACGTGACCAAGCGGATCGAGAAACTCTCGAGGGCCGAACATGATCTCATCCAAGACGTCCATCCGAAGGTCGAAGAGATCAAGGAGTCGGTGAAAGACGTTTCGGAAAAAGTTTCCGGCCAATTGGAGGGACGTGCTTCGGCACGTCCGGGATCTTCGGGGTAAACGACGGACGCAAAAAATGGACGCGCAGAAGCACGTCCCTCCGAGAATGAATTATCTCATGCGCATCGAGCCGCTCGGAGATTCAGCGTTGCTCGTTCGCGTCGTGGAAGAGTTCGACGCCGCGAAATCGCTCGACGCGGTCCTTCGCGCAACGCAGCAATTGGAACGCGCGAAAATCCCGGGCGTCGTGGAATTCGTGCCGGCTTACACGACGATCGGAATTTTTTTTGATCCGGGGCGCATCGGACCGTTCGATGAGCTGCGGACGAATATCGAGCGCGCGTTGGAGCAAGATTTGGAACCAACGCTTCCGCGTGAAACTGTATCGATCATCGAAGTTCCGGTTTGTTACGAAAGCGAGTTCGCTCCCGATCTCGATGAAGTCGCGCGACACGCCGGACTTTCGCAAGACGAGATCATTCACAGGCATTCCAGTGCGCTCTATCGAGTGAGCTGTGTTGGATTCACGCCGGGCTTTGCTTATCTCAGTGGCTTGCCGCCGGAGCTGGCCACACCGCGGCGCGCGTCACCGCGAAAGGAAGTACCCGCCGGCGCGGTGGCGATTGGCGGAAGCCAAACAGGAGTTTATCCGCGAAAATCGCCGGGCGGCTGGAACATCATTGGACGCGCGCCACTGCGTTTCTTCGACATCGAGCGAAATCCGCCCGCGCTCTTTCAAGCAGGTGACCGCGTTCGATTCCGGAAAATTTCGCGGGAAGAATTCGACCGGCTCATGCAATGAACGTCCTTGTTCGTTCCGCCGGTTTTCTGACTTCGGTGCAGGACCTGGGTCGGACTGGCTTTCGACGATCGGGCGTTTCGCTTAGTGGAGCGCTGGACGCACATGCTTTGCGAGTGGCGAACGTGTTGGTCGGTAACGAAGAAAACGCGGCTGGAGTTGAAGTAACTTTTGGAACCATTCGCCTGGCGTTTGATGACGACCGTCTCGTCGCGTGGTGCGGCGGCCCGTTTTCGGTTCGGATCGGCGAGGAAAATTTGGCAGCGGGACACGTTCGCTTTGTCGCGAAGAACGAGGAAGTGACGATGATCGCGCCTAACTCTGGTGGTCGCGCCTGGCTGGCGATTTCGGGCGGGATCGATGTGCCGCTGGTTCTCGGCAGTCGATCGACCGACTTGCGCGGGAACTTCGGCGGCTATGAAGGGCGCGCACTTCGGGATGGGGATGGGTTTTCTCTTTGCAAGGCGCGGCGGTTTGAAAACCGCCGGCTGAAGAGTGACGGCGGTTTGGAAAGCGCCGCTCCTTGGGGAGCGCCGCCAAATTGGGCGAGGATTGCACCGGAGCGGATGGCGCTTCGAATCGTGAAAGGAACCGATTGGGATCGATTCACGAGCGACGCTCAGCAGTCGCTCGTAGCGAGCGCCTTCAACGTCACGCCAGATTCCGATCGCATGGGAGTGCGGCTCGAAGGGCCGGTGCTTCAGCGCACCGAATCAAGCGATCTTCTTTCCGAAGCGGTTGCACCGGGCACTTTGCAGGTTCCACCAAATGGCCAGCCGATCCTGTTGCTCGGTGATTGCCAAACCGTCGGCGGTTATCCGAAAATCGCGCACGTGATCACAGTGGACCTGCCAATCGCGGCTCAGCTTTGGCCGGGCGACACCGTTCGCTTTCAGGAGGTGTCGCTGCGTGAAGCTCAGGCGCTGTTGCGCGAGCGAGAAAAAGATTTTGCCGTGTTCCGGGCGGGCGTCGGTTTGCAGGCGCGATGAATCTCGTCGTCGATCTCAATTCCGATCTTGGCGAAGGCGCGGGGCACGACAACGAGATCCTGGACCTCGTGAGCTCGGCGAATATCGCCTGCGGTTTTCATGCGGGCGACGCTTCGTCGATGTTCGCCACCATTCAGGCCGCGCTCGAACGCGGTGTGTCGTTAGGCGCGCATCCCAGTTTTTCGGATCGCGAAAATTTCGGGCGCACCGAAATGAATTTGCCGCCCGCTGACGTTTATTCGGTGGTCGCCTACCAGATCGGCGCGTTTTACGCCCTCGCGCGCGCGGCCGGCGGACGGATGAACCACGTGAAGGCCCACGGTGCGCTTTATAACATGGCGGCACGGGATCGCAGTCTGGCCGATGTCATCGCAAATGCTGTGACGGCACTCGACCCGAAGCTGTTCCTGTTTGCGCCCGTCGGCAGCCAGCTCGATCTCGCGGCATTGGAGCTGGGATTGCAAACCGCTTCCGAAGTTTTCGCCGATCGCAATTACATGCCGGACGGCTCGCTCGTGCCGCGCTCCGATTCGCGTGCGTTCGTGCACGATCCGCTTGAAGCAGCGGACCGAATTATTCGAATGCTCGACGAGCAGAAAGTTCGTGCCGTCGACGGGACCGATGTGCCGATCTCCGCAAGCACCGTCTGCGTGCACGGCGACAATCCGCAGGCCGTCGAGTTCGTGCGCAAATTGCGCGAGCGTCTCGAACTCGAAGACGTCTTGATCGCCGCGCCTGCGCCGGTCCCCGATGAGGAACCCTGAATCGCTGTTGTAGCCGGGATCGTTGATCCCGGCCGATCTCGAGCTTCCAAGGATAGAGGAATCCAGATACGGTCTTCTCTCGACCGGGATCATCGATCCCGGCTACAAGACGGCGTGCATCGCCACCTCCACCGGTTGCACCGAATTTGGGTCGAACACCCGATTTATTTTATTACGACCTGCACGTTTCGCCGTCGTCGCATTTTGGCTTCATCAAATGTCGCCTCAATTCTGATTGACGAATGGCGCGCTGCTCGAAGACGTCACGGCTGGGCAATCGGTCGTTACGTCATCATGCCCGATCATGTTCATTTCTTTTGCTCAGCGGAAGTTGACGCGAAGCCTTTGTCGCAGTTACTGCAATTTTGGAAACAATGGACGAGCAAACGCATCGGTCTGGTGTTGAACATCCGAGGGAACCTTTGGCAGTCCGAATTCTTCGATCACGTGTTGCGATCAGAAGAAAGCTATAGCCAAAAGTGGGATTACGTCCGCGAAAATCCGACGCGTGCTGCCCTCGTTGCAGCCGCTGATGATTGGCCGTGGCAGGGCGAGATTGAAAATCTGATGTTGTAGCCTCGATGTTGTAGCCGGGATCGTCGATCCCGGCCGCTTCGAGGAACCTTGGAATCCGAATTCGCGTCTGCTCTCGACCGGGATCACCGATCCCGGCTACAACTCTTTCGTGAACGGGCGCGCACAAAACGAAGACCATGGCCTCGTTCGGCGTCTGGGTCCGCTCGACGCGACGATGATCGTCGTCGGCTCGATGATCGGCTCGGGGATCTTCATCACGTCCGCCGAATCTTCGCGGCTCAGCGGCGCGCCTGGTTGGTTGATCCTCGCCTGGGTGGTCGCCGGCGTAATGACGATCACCGGCGCGCTCTGCTGCTCGGAGCTCGCCGCAATGATGCCGCGGGCGGGCGGTGTTTACGTTTTCCTTCGCGAAGCTTACGGCCCGGCGCTCGGTTTTCTTTTCGGCTGGACCCTCTTTCTCGTCATCCAGACGGGAACCATCGCCGCGGTCGCGATTGCGTTCGCGAAGTTCACCGGCGTCTTCGTGCCCGCCGTCGCGGCCGACAATTTTCTCGTCAAACCGATTCACCTCTTCGGCGGATACGCGATCAGTCTTTCCGGGGAGCAACTGGTGGCGATTGCGTTGATCGTGCTTCTCACCTGGACGAACACGCGCGGGCTCGAGACCGGCAAGCTCGTCCAGAACACGTTTACGTTTGCCAAGACCGCGGCGCTCCTCGCCGTGATCGTGATCGGATTGTCGTTAGGCTGGAAACCCGGAAGCGCCGCGCGATCGAGCGATTGGTGGAACTCGTGGGCCAATGGCTGGACGCCGCAAGGTGCGCAACCCGGCCTTACTGCGGTGGGCGCCCTTGCCCTCGTCCTGTTGTTCGGCAAAGCCATGGTCGGTCCGCTCTTCGCGCAGACTGCGTGGACCAACGTCACTTTCATCGGCAGCGAAGTGCGGGAGCCCGGCCGCAACCTCGCTCGCGCCTTACTCGGCGGATGTGCGCTCGTCGTGATTTTCTACGTTCTCGCCAACCTGGCCTACGTCGCGGTTCTCCCGTTCTCGGAAATTCAGCACGCGCCGCAGAATCGCGTGGCCGTCGCGGTCATGAATTCCATCTTCGGTCGGCCTGGCGCGTTGGCCATGGCCGCAGCCATCATGATCTCAACTTTCGGCTGCAACAACGGACTGATCCTGGCCGGCGCGCGCGTCTATTACGCGATGGCGCGCGATCGATTATTTTTCCGGCGCACCGCGGTGATTAACCGGCGCAAGGTTCCCGCCGCCGCGCTCGTTGCCCAGGCGATCTGGACAGTGTTTCTCACCCTGCCGCGCACGGTAACGACTGATCCCGCCACCGGCGCGACCACCTACGGGAACGTTTACACCCAGCTTCTCGAATACATCGTCTCGGCCGATCTCGTCTTTTACGTGCTCCTCGTCGTCGCGGTCATGGTTCTGCGGAGAAAACGTCCGGATGCCCAGCGCCCGTATCGCACCTGGGGCTACCCCGTGGTTCCAATTCTCTCCGTGGTCCTCGCCGCATTTCTCATCGTCGATCTCGCATATTTGGCGCCGACTACTTCTGGGATTGGCTACTTGCTCGTCCTCACCGGGATTCCGGTTTATTTCATCTGGCGTCGTGGGTTTGCCGCCGACACCGCTGCCTAAAGTTCCTCGGCATCGGTGATCTGCCGGGCTGTGAACGATCATCGGATCGGGCCGTTGTTACCAAAAAAATGCATGCGCAGGAGTGGCCGCGGGCGTATCTTCCTTGATGAGAACTCGTTCATTTTTTGCGGCTCTCGCGCTTGGCAGTTTGGCCCTGACCGGTTGCACGACTACTGAGACCACCGAGACCACGACCACGGCACAAACCAATCCATCGCGACGGACGTATTCGCAGGATCAATTGCAGAGCACTGGTGAGGCGCAAACCGGACCGGCTCTCGAGAGAACCGATCCCGCTATTAGCCAATCGCGTCGTTAATTGCCTTCGGTCGTCGATCGGGCGAGCATTCGGGCCTGGGGATTATTCCGGTGAAATCGCTCCGCTACTTTTTTTGCGTCGTCTTCCCCCCGATTGCCGTGCTCATGACGGGCCAGCTCCTGAGTTTCGTCCTTAGCCTTTTGTTGACGTTGCTAGGCTGGGTGCCCGGCGTCGTTCACGCTTGCCTGGTCGTGAACGATTACCAGGCCGAGCACCGGCATTAACTGCCCTCTTCTTCGCGGCCAAGTCTTCCTCGCAGCTTGCCAGCCGTGCGAACGACCGCGTCCCGCGCGCTGCCAGTTTCCCAATGCAGCTGATCGATGGCGCGATCCATCGCTGTCTTGATCGTGGCGGCGGTACCGCCTTTCTCGACCTCGCGGGTCACGACGTTTTCCAGACGCGCAATTACACCATCAACGGTATAAGCCTCGCTGACTTTGAATCGGCCTGGATCATGATGCGCGATCGCGCTGTAAACATCGATCACTTCCTCACTGTGCAAACCCCAGCGTAACACCTTGTAAAACAGCGCCCCTTCGCGTTCCCCGCGGTAAAGCAGATCGATTACCGCCGCCGCGAGCGCGACCGGCATCAGGACCAGGTCGCGCAGATTATCGAGAAGAAGTTTGATCTGAAAAACGACAACGTCGCGGATGAAGGTCCACCGTTCGTTAGCGGCAGGCGATGGATTCGAGGTCATGGCGTAATGTTCCAAAGAGAAATGTCTTCGAGACAAGGAATTTCCGATGGTGCTTTGGCGTTGTGATCGATGAGCCGGGACGGTAACTTCGCGATCGTCTCATGAAAAAATCAAAGCCGTCATCGTCGCCGCGTTCCCGAAAGAAAGCAGCGTTGCCCCGCGGCGATGAGATCACACAGAGCACCGCGTTTAGGCGGGCGGCAATCGATGCGACGGCGGTTGCGCGCGACCCGCAGCGGCTGCACAAACTCGTCGAAGATGCGGTCGGGAAGATCGGCACTATTCCGCGGGGACCGTTTGCGGAAACGTGGCCCTACCTGATGGCGATGATCCGATTAATCCGGGACTACCACCGGGCGGAGTATCGTGATCTTTCCGAAGCAAATTTACTCATCATCGTCGCGGCGATTCTTTATTTCGTTTCGCCATTCGACGTAATTCCGGATTGGGTGCCGGTGCTCGGACACATCGACGACGCGTTTGTGATCAGTCTCGCGCTGAAATCCGTTCGCGCCGATCTCGACACGTTCATGGCGTGGGAGACGGCTCGGATCTAGGGCAGGGCCGGCGCGCTGCGCCGTCCGGTGCGATCGTGGACGGCGTCTGACACAGACGCCCTACAATTTAAGATGCGTGGCTCCTACCGCGTTCGGTTCGGACGAAAGAGCACTTCCCGGCCGACGAGGTAGAGTAGCACGGAAAGTCCGAGAAACGGAAGGAGTGCCAGCCAGTCGGCGTTGGCGCCGTCGAAGAATGGGTTATGCGCGCAGGCCCATTTTTCAAACGCGTCGAGACGGTCTTTCCACGGGATGGCCATAAACGCGAAGATCACGCCGGCCAAGGTACCGCCTGCGATGTAACCGGACGAAAGCAGGACGCCGTTACTCTTGTCGCCTTCCGCGATGAGCAGTTCCTCAGGCAACGCGGCGGCGGCGTGCTTGTGCCGCGTATAACGATCGACGAGCCAGCGGACCATCCCGCCGACGAATACGGGCGACGAGGTGGAGATGGGCAGATAAACGCCGACGGCGAAGGCGAGAGCCGACACGCCGCAAAGCTCGAGCACGATGGCGATGAAAACGCCTAGCAAGACCAGCCCCCACGGAAGCTCGCCGCCCAGGATTCCCTTGATGATGTAGGAAACGAGCGTCGCTTTCGGTGCAGTGAATTTTTGCACGCTCGATCCATCGGGACGCTTCTCGTAAACGCCATTAATCCCGGGATCGGCGAGATAAACCGGAACGCCATCGTTGTTCACGAGATAACGGCCAGCCGGTCCATTGTCGGTCGTCGTTTTGTGGTAAACGAAATACTCGTTTGTATCGGTGCCCGCTTGCGCGCCGGACAGACGTTCGCGTTTCGGCCGACCGCTGTCGTCCTGCAGGTAATCCGCCGCGTTGACATGGACATGCGCGAGGGCGGCGAGTTCGTGGTCCTTGGCGACGGGAACGTAAACCGTGCCGGATTGATTCAGCTTTAGCAGGATCGGGCCAAGGAGAATTGCCGAAGCGAGAGTGCCGATGAGGATCGCGATCTGTTGCGACCGGGGCGTCGAGCCGATGAGGAAACCGGTCTTCAGATCCTGCGAAATAGTTCCGCCGTTAGACGAGGCGATGCAGACGATGCCGCCGATCGAAAGGGCCGTCACAAAATAAGGGGGCGCCGTCCAGCCGATGATCACGAAGATGAGACACGTTAGCAAGACGGTGGCGATCGTCATCCCGGAGGTCGGGCACGACGAAGAGCCGACTTCGCCGGTCAGGCGCGATGACACGAGGACGAACAGGAATCCGAACGCGATGATCAACAGCGCGCCTAACAAATTAAAACGCAGATTCAATTGCGGCGCGACCATGATGACGATCAGCAGAGCGACAATCCCCCCGACGACCCATTTCATCGAGAGGTCCTGGTCCGTCCGCGGTAAATCCTTGCGGACGGAACCGGCGCTCCGAAGATCGGCGAGCCCGCCTTTCAATCCATGCCAGATCAGGGGGATGGAGCGGAACAGGCTGATAATGCCGGCCGCGGCCACGGCCCCGGCGCCAATATAAAGGATGTAGCGTTTCTGGATCTGCTCGACCGACATGTCGGCGATGCTGTGGATCGTTTCGGGCGCGAGAGGTAGCGGCCCGGCGGAGCCGAAATATTTAATGGCGGGAATCAGGACGAGATACGACAGGACGCCGCCACCCATCATGAGCGCGGAGATGCGCGGACCGATGATGTAACCGACTCCAAGAAGCGCTGGATTGTTCTCGAGCGAAATGGACGCGCCGTCGTAGGGTTTGCCGAAAATTTTCTCGGGCACTTCCTTCATCGCCTTGAAGATCTCGAGAAGGCCGTAGTAAAGGAACCCGATCGCGAAGCCGCCGATGATAATCTTGCCGCCGCTGACCGCTTCGTCGGCCGCGGCGCGGGCTGCTTCATCTCCGGCGTGGGCGGCATCGCGCGATTCCGGGGAGGCGGCGGCCTTTAACACTTCGGCGCAGGCAGTCCCTTCCGGATATTTCAAGTAACCGTGCTGCTGGACGATGAGCGCGCGCCGCAACGGAATCATCATCAGGATTCCGATCAGTCCCCCGAGGGTAGCGACCAGCATGACGCGGGTGATCTCGAGATCGAACCCGAGAATCATGATCGCCGGCATGGTGACGCCGAGACCGAACGCGATCGATTCCCCGGCGGAACCCGCGGTCTGGACAATGTTGTGCTCGAGAATGGTGGCGTTGCGGATCCGATTCTTGGTGATCCACGACAGGAAACGAAAGAACGTGATGGAAAGGACGGCGACGGGAATGGAGGCGCTGACGGTCAGTCCGACCTTGAGGACGAGATAAAGCGAGGAAGCACCGAAGACCATCCCGAGCAGGGTGCCCATGATCAGCGGCAACGGGGTCAGCTCGCGTAACCGAGCGGTCGCGGGAATGAAAGACCGGAAGCGGCTGAGGATTGGATTTGTCGGGACCGGACCTACGATGTCCGGAAATTCGTTAGGCGGATTTGAATTCGGCATTGCCTGTAGCGGCGCTTTATCAGCGCCGATCGCGTCGCTTGCAGCTCATGATTTCGGCGGTCATGCTCCTTCGCCAGCTACGGCGCCACGAGTAGACCGCCGCTACAAGGAAATGCGATCACGCTGTTCGTTTCGTCCCCATGCCGAGGATCCAGCGGTACATCAGAAATCCGACCAGCGCGAAGGCGAGGCCGCCCAGAATAATGGCGGCGGTTTCGAAACCGGGGCCGACCAAGGCCAGCGATATACTCGAGAAGGCAACGATCGCGGTAATCACGATCAGAACTACGCTTTCCCCAACGATGAGACCTGAGGCCAATAATACGCCCAGTTGTTTGGTCCCTTCGGGGTTGGCTGTGCGGTTGGCGCGGCGGTCATACATCCAACCGACGATCGCGCCCACGACGATCATGAGCGTGCTCTGGGTTGGCAGATAAATCCCGAGGCCGACGGCCAGCGGAGGAAGACTCATGTGTTTGGTGGTGCGCGACAGCAGTTCGTTGACGACGATGAGGACGATGCCGATCCCGACCCCGATTCGGATCAGACTCCAGTCGATGTTCCCGGCGATAACGCCTTGGGCGAGGGAGGAGATCAGACCGGCCTGAGGCGCGGCCAAGGCACGTTTCGGATCCGCCCCCGGCGCGCCGGCGAAACCATAGGCGTGATTCACGAGGTCGAGGACAGGGGGAATCACGACCGCGCCCGCGAGCACGCCGATGATGAGAGCCACCTGCTGCTTCCACGGAGTCGCGTTTACGAGCTGGCCGGTTTTTAAATCTTGCAGGTTGTTGTTCGCAATGGCCGCGACGTTGAAGACAACGGCGGTAGTGAAAAGCGCGAAGGCAATGAGGGCCTTGTAAGCGTCTGGCGAAACGTGGGGCTTTACGCCGAAGACAATGAGCAAGGCGGCGCCGATCACGACGAGAATGCCAACCCCGGAGAGCGGGCTGTTGGAGGAACCGATGAGTCCCGCCATATAACCGCAAACTACGGAGACGAAAAAGCTCATGAGAAAGACATAAGCCACGCTGCCGATGACGAGCGTCGACATGTGCGCGCCCAGTCCGCCGGTGTTCGCAAAATGGCCGAGCACCCAGCCGATCGGCAGCATGCAAACCAAGGTGACCAGACCGACGATGCCGATCGGAATGTCGCGCTCGGTGATGGGCAAAGTGGCGCTCTGGCCTGCTTTGCGGGCGCGGTTCGCGGCCATGGCGCTGGATAGCCCGCTGACCACAGGCTTAACCAGTTTCACCAATGTCCAGATGGCCGAAATGCCAATCGCGCCGGCGCCGATGTAGCGCACATAATTACTCCAGGTTTGTTGGGCAATCGCGGCCACTTCACCCGAGTTCACAGCCTTGACGAGTTTTCCGAATGCTTCGGTCGTCGGCAACGCAGCGCCCGAATGAATCAAGTCCGTCCCAATTTGTGAGTAATACGGGACGCCCCATCCCCAGCCGATGAACGCGCCGACGAGCATGGCAATGCCGACCGACAAACCAACCAAGTGGCCGACACCAAAGAGCGCGAACGACAGATTGAAATCGTAACCGCTCACCGAATCGCGCCGGATCCGAAAAGTTTGTGCGACATCCGCGGCGAAGATCTGCGTCGCGACAACGATCGCAAAACCCGCGGACACAATTGATCCCCAAAGCACCGCGAGAAGTCCCGCGCGGCCCTGCTCAACTTCAGACGCACTCGCTTTGTCGCCACTGCCAACTTTCAGCATTTCGGCGCAGGCGACGCCTTCCGGATAGGGCAGGTCGGAGTTCGTGACGAGAGCGCGGCGAAGCGGGATCGAGTACATCACGCCGAGAATGCCGCCGAGCGCGCAGATTAAAAACGAGATCCAGAAGGGAAACTCCGTCCACCACCCGATCATGATCAGTCCTGGCAAAACGAAAATGATCGAGGACAAAGTGCCCGCCGCGGACGCCACCGTCTGGACAATATTATTTTCCTGGACGGTCGCGTTCTTGAACGTGCGCAGGATCGCCATCGAGATCACGGCCGCGGGTATAGAGGTGGAAAACGTCAGACCGGCTTTGAGGCCGAAGTAAACGTTCGCGGCGGTGAAGACGAGCGTGATAAGCACGCCGACGATAAGGCCGCGGACCGTGAGCTCCGGGCGTTGCCGTTCGGTGAAATCGGGGGAGCCTGTAGGTGGATTTTGCGGGTCCATGCGTGCGTCCGGTTATGTATGAATTCGGCTGGCGGCGGATTCTTGCGCTTGCGCGAGGAGAGCGATTCCGGGCTGGGAATGCAACTGCAAAAGTGGGTTGTAGCCGCGGCGCGGCGTCGCCGCGAGAGCGTCACGGCCAGCGCGCCCCGACGCAGCCGGGCGGCTACAGCGCCAGGGTTGCGAAAAATTCCTGTTCCTGACAATCTCGGCCCGATTGTGAACGACGATTCGAAACAGTGGAGCAAACTGCTCCAATCCATTGCCAAAGGCGTCGTCATCCCGATCGTCGGCCGGGATCTGTTGCGGATCGAGATCGAGGGAAAATCGCAACTGCTCTACGAATATCTTGCCCAACGTTTGGCCCGCGAACTGGAAGTGGAAGACTGCGGTCCCTGCTCGAGCATGGATCAGGTGGTCGCCGCTTATCTGAACGCAAGCCGGCGAAATTCGCGCGACGACGTCAACGTGAAGACGTTCGAGATTCTCGCTGAAATTCAGGGACAGACTCCAGTTCCGGAACCGTTACGGAAGCTGTCCTCGATCGAGCCGTTGCGTTTGTTCGTCAGCACAACGGTCGATTCGTTTCTCGCCAAGGCACTCGGCGCGCCGGCCGATCACGTTTTTGCCTACGCCCCGAACTCGGCCCTCTGCGACATCCCGCGAGACTACGCGCGCTCCCCGCATCGCGTCGTGTTTCATCTCTTCGGCAAAATCTCAGGAATCCCGGACAGCGCGCTCATCGATGAAGAAACGCTCGAGTTCATCTGGAAGCTGCACGAGGAATCGATGTCCGGCCGGCTAGCGAATCTCTTCGATGAATTGCGCACCAAGCGCCTGCTTCTTATTGGCAACGCGCATCCCGATTGGTTGGCGAGGTTCTTCGTCCGATTAAGCCGGCGCGAACGGCTCTACAGCGGCAACGAAGCCCGTGAATTCGTGGCGGACGGCGCCGTCGTCGCTGATTCCCATTTGCGCGATTTCCTGGAGAATTTTAGTCCGCAAACAAAGTCGTTTGGAGTCGCGAACCCGATCGAGTTCGTCGATCAGCTCGCGGAAAAATGGAGCGTGTTCTCGGAGAAACCGGCGACAACCGAAGTGCACGCCTCCTTCGTTACGCAGAAACCGCCCGCCGTTTTCGTGAGTTACGCAAGCCAGGACGTCCAATCAGTTGAGCGCTTGCAAAGCAGTCTCGGCAACGCCGGCCTCGACGTCTGGTTCGACAAAGGCCGGCTCGGCTCGGGCGATCCCTGGTGGCCCGTCATCGAGCAAAACATCGCAAGCTGCGATGTGTTTGTGCCCGTCATTTCCGCAAATACGAACAAGCGCGATGAAGGCATTTTCATTCGGGAATGGAACCGTGCTCTGGAGCGGTTGCGCGACATGGACCGCGCGACGGCGCGGCTCATTCATCCGGTCATCATTGACGACACGCCGGAAAACGCGGTCAGCTTCAGCGGCTTTCGCGAGTTCCATTACACGCGAGCAGAAGGCGGCGACGCGAAGCCCGAGTTCGTCAAGACGCTCACCGATATTGTGCGCGAACGTCGCCTGAAGGCTGCCGCCCAATGAACGATCCCGGAGCGGAGCGCGCCGACGCTCAACATCCGTGGATTGGCCTCGCCTCCTTCACGGAAGGTGACCGCGGCTTCTTCGCCGGTCGCGCGGATGAGATCGAGGACCTGCTGCGATTGGTCCGGCGGGACACGCTGACCTTGCTCTACGGCGTCTCCGGTCTTGGAAAAACGTCGCTCGTTCAGGCCGGCCTTTTCCCGGCGTTGCGCGACGAGAACGTGCTGCCGGTGCCGATCCGGCTCGATTACCTGGAAGGTTCGCGACCACTCGCCCACCAAATCATGGATGCGATCGGCGCCGCCGCGCGGGACGCGCGAGTGGAAGCACCGTTGCCCCGGCCTAACGAGACGTTGTGGGAATACTTCCACCGGGAGGGGAATCATTTCTGGAGTGCGCGGAACGATCTCGTGACGCCTTTCCTTGCCTTCGATCAGTTCGAGGAATTCTTCACCCTTGGTCGGGAGACACCGGCGCGCGCGTCGCAGGCCAGCCAGTTCATCATGGAGTTCGCCGATCTCGTCGAGAACCGGCCTCCGGCCGCGCTGCGCGATGATCCGTCGCGGGTGAAGGGATTCAACTTCAAGCCCGCGCCGTTGAAGGTGCTGCTCGCGATGCGCGAAGATTACCTCGCGGACCTCGACCGCGTTCGCTCGCACTTCCGCGCCCTCGGGCAGAATCGGCTGCGACTTTTGCCAATGGGCGAAAAGCAGGCGCGGCAGGTGATTGCGCTCGGAGCGCCATTACTCGCGCCGGGAGTCGAAGATCGAATCGTGCGCTACGTAGCTGGCGGCGATCCGGACGCCGACGAGATGACGGTCGCGCCGGCGTTACTCAGCCTCGTCCTGCGTGAATTGAATGAGCGGCGACTCGCGCGTGGACCGGACGCGAAAATCACGTCCGACCTGCTCGACGTAGAGCAGCACAAGATCTTTGAGGACTTCTATCTTAGAACACTGGCTGATTTTTCCCCGAACGTTCGTCTCTTCATCGAAGACGAGCTGCTAACCGCCAGTGGTCACCGCAATAGCGCTGCCCTGGATGACGCGCTCACGCGGCCCGAGGTCACGCTCCCAGTTCTCAACGAGTTGGTGAATCGTCGGCTGCTGGCCTACGAAGACCGGCACCACACTCGCCGCGTCGAGCTTACCCACGATGTCCTGGTTCCTGTTATCAAGGCGAGCCGGGACTCGCGCCTCACCCGCGAGGCCATGGCCCAGGCTGAGCGTCTCCGGGCAGAACAAGTAGCGCAACGCCGCAAGCAACGCCTCACTCTTGCCATAGCTTGTGCACTCGCCGTGGCACTGCTGGCGACGGTCTGGGGCGGTTACTACCTCTTTGTCCAGGAACACAAGTCTTACTTCGCTGAGTTCACAAAACAGAATGGCTTTCCCTTTGGCGCCATTGCTATTTCCGAGGCCGACGCACGTCATCACGCCGTTTCTTTTGAGCTAGTCCATAAGGGAATTACCTGGCAAGGGTGGCGTTTCCGCTGGAAACCGGCCTTTCGAATGGTCGCGGTCGATTCGCGTCTCAAGCCCACGACAAATCACAATGTCGGCACTTACCTTTGGAAACGCGATTCGGAGTCAGACGGCGAAAGCGGACAATCCCAGGCCCGCGCCGAGCGGCTAGGTCTCCAGACTGTTTGCCAATGGGAGTTTGTTTCGAACGCAAACGGCGAAATCATTTACGAGCGGGCTCTGGATCGTGACGGTCACATGGTCTTTGGGTTCATCTACTCGCCGCCAGGTTCGGGGCCTTCGTCGACGCGGCTCGCGCGCTTCGTCGGCCCCGATGGGTTCCCGCAGTTACAACGCAGCTCCCAGGCCGAGTACGTTTCCATTCATTACGATAACGACGGGTGGGAAGATCGCATCAGTTATCGAGACGGGAAGAACCTGCCGGCGGCGGGACCTGATGGCGCGTTCGGCCAAAGCATCAGTCACAATTCGCGCGGCCAGGTGACTCAGCTCCTTTCTCTGGACGCCGACGGCCAGAACATGATCGATAACGCCGGTAACTGCGGATTAGTTATCAGTTACAATGACAAAGGCTGGATGACGGAAGTCCGCTCCATTGGACCAGACCTGAAACCGATGCCGGTCAAGGAAGGGTTCTATATTTACAGGAACGAGTACGACGCGTTTGGACGGTCGACGCGCACGGCCTACTTCGGTGCGAACGGCGAACCTGTCCTGCACAAGGATGGTTATCACGGCATGGATGCGGAATACGACGATAACGGCAACGCGGTATCTTCGACCTACGTAGGTCTCGACGGAAAGCCGACGCTGCTAGGAAGCGGCGTCGCCATTTACCGTTCCACCTACAACGGACAGGGCAAGGTTACCAAGATGACGTATCACGGCGTAAAGAACGAGCCGGTCTTGCACCGCGATGGAAACCACGCCTGGACGTTGCAATATGATGAACGCGGCAACACCATCGCGACTACTTATCTTGGCCTGGATGGCAAGCCGACTCTCGTATCGAGCGGGTATGCTTCGATTACCTCCAAGTATGACGCCAAGGGAAGGAAGACGCGCCAAAGTTATCATGGCGTGAATGGCGAGCCTTTGTTGCACAAGGACGGGAATCACGCCTGGGAATCGGTCTACGATGAGCGCGGGAACGAAACCCTGACCACCTTCATCGGCGTCGATGGCAAACCAGTAGTGATCACGACCGGCTACGCCATCGTTAAGCGAAAATACGATTCCGATGGGAACGAGCTGGAAGAATCCTATTTCGATGCCGGCGATAAGCCGACTTTGGAACGCGAGTCCGGAATTCATCGCGTAGTGAATATCTTCGACGGCCGGGGCAAGGTTACTCGCAAGAGATATTGGGGCCCGGACGGCGAGGCGTTCCTGCACAAGGACGGCAATCACGGATGGGATGCGCAATATGATGACCGTGGTAACCGGACGGTTACCACCTACGTCGGGCGCGACGAAAAACCGGTCCTGCTCACCGATGGTTTCGCGACAATGAAATCGGAATTCGACGCCGGCGGACGCGAGAAGCGTATGGGCTTGTTTGGAATAAACGACGAACCCGTCCTGCACAAGGATGGGCACCACGGGTGGGAATCAAAATACGACGAACGCGGCCGGCGGATTCAAAAGACCTATGTCGGCCTGGATGACAAGCCGATTCGGATGCCGGACGGCTACGCGAAAGTCAGATGGAGCTACGACATTCATGGCAACACCACTGAGGTCACCTATTTTGGAGTGAAGGACGAGCCCGTACTCTTGAAGGAATCGTACCACGGCTGGCAATCGAGTTACGACGAACGGGGCAACGAAAGCGCAACCACGTTTGTCGGTGTCGATGGGAAACCCACTTTGACGCCTGACGGTTATGCGATCATGAAGGCCACCTTCGATGCGCACGGAAAAGCTACTGAAACGAGCTATTACGGCGTTAACGACGAACCGGTGCTTCACAAGGAAGGCTACCACGGCTGGCGATCGGAGTACGATGGGCGGGGCAACGAGCTAGTCCGAACCTTCATTGGCTTGGATGGCAAACCTATTATACGTGCACTTGGCTTTGCCACGATGAAGGCCGACTACGATATCAGGGGGAGATTAAGTAAGGCCGCGTTTTTCGGCACCAAGGGCGAACCGGTCCTGCACAAGAATGGATATCACGGATGGTACTCGGACTACGACGAACGTGGCAACGAAACCGCGACAACGTATCTAGGCCTCGACGAAAAACCTGCACCCTTGTCAGCAGGATACGTGACCGTGAAGTTCGCTTACGATGGCCGGGGCAACATTATCCGGCAGACCTATCACGGATTGAACGGCGAGCCGGTTCTGCTCAAGGATGGCTACCACGGATGGGAGGCCACCTACGACGAGCACGGGAAACAAACCGCCAAGGTATTTATCGGGGTGGATGGCAAACCGGTTCAGGTTAAGGCAGGATAAGCGTCGCCAGATATAGGACGGGAGATGAAGCGGATTTGGCTCTTTGCGATATTTTCTTTGCCGCTCCTTGCGGGCCTCGCAGCGGTGCGGGCTGAAACCGAAGAACCAACGGAGGTCCTCGCCACGAGCCCGAGCGGAGCGCTCCGCATCACGACGACCTCCTCGACCGCTGCTTCTGAAGAGGAAGAAGGTGCCTCGGAAGTATGGGTCCTTTCGACCAAAGATCCGACGCAAAAAGCCAGAGTGCCAAAACAGTCGGCTGATTCGCCCATTGATGACGAATTTCATTTTTCTCCCGATGAGCGATGGCTCTTTGGACTTCGCCACGTGGGGTCCGGGTTGCGCTATGGAAATATCTATCAGCTTTCCGAGCCACTCCGGATAGAAGTTGTCGGCCAAGGCGGCAGCAATGATTTGATTTGGGAAAACGGCGTTCGACTTGGGGCGTTGAAGAAGGATTTCTCCGCGGCCGGCTTTTATGCGATGACGTCATTTGCCAGCTGGAGTTATGACTCTAGCCGCTTACTAATCATGCTTCGCGGAGGCGAAGAGAAGCGCAACATGGCTAGCGGCTATGTTTATTACAACACTCGGACGAACAAGTTCGAGGCGACGGATTACTTGCGTAAGCTTAACAAAACAAAGTCTGAACTGTTAGCCTGTGCCGAATCCGTCGATGCATTGCCAGGAGAAGCAGAGTTGAAGGCAAAGTTCGAGGAGTTGGATCGACGGTTAAACAAGAAGTACGCTGAAGGACTGTCGAAAGTCGACAAGGACCGAGTCGCCCTGGTTCGCGAAGGCCAGCGCAAATGGATCAAAGATCGCGACGCCGGAGAAAAATTCTATGTCGCCCAGTTTCCCGCGGCGGAGCAGCCACGTCGTCGCCTTCAGTTCCTCGCGGCCGCGACCGCAGCGCGGCTGGATACGCCCGTGGACCAATGGGAATGAAGCGACGCGCTTTTCCGGAATTATTTGGCAGGCGCGCCGCTGAGGAACAAGGCGACTTCAGCTGAAATTCGCGCGGCGTTTCCGCCGCCGAACCCGCCATGTTTCACAAACGTCACGACGGTAAATCGGGCCTTACCCTGCGGATCGAAAATCAATCCTGCGAAACATCCGTCCGAGCGGGGTCCGGCGTCAGTTGTTCCGGGTTCCGGGCCCGTCCCGGTCTTGCCGCCCATCGACCATCCGCTGTTTACGAGAATGGGGAGGGCGCTCTTCGCCGTCCCGCGCTCCACGGTTCCACGCATGAGCGCCTGCAATTTCAGCGCCGCCGATTCCGACATGACCCTTGTAGCCGGGATCGTCGATCCCGGCCCATCTCTTGAATCCTCACCTCGCGCAACCGGCGCCATCATGACGCCTCCATTCCCGATCGCCTGAAGGAAGCGAGACAGATGTAGCGCTGTCGCTACGAACCTTCGTTCGCCAATCGATAACGTATCTTCCCAGTCCTTGGTTGTTGTTTCCTTGCCTAACGAATGGCAGGACATTGCCGGAACCAACCTCGCTCGCCAGCGCGGCGCGAGTTCACCCCAGAACTTAGTGTCCGTTTTCTCCACCTGGTTTTCGTGGGCAGGAAAGCCGTAGCGTCCGAGATCCTGCAGCACTGTCTCCGTGCCCACGGCCTCCCGCAGCGCCGACGCGATCTGGCGCCCAGCGTTGTCGTTCCCGCTCACGATTGAATCGGTCAGCACCTTCTCACTTTCAGGTAGCTTCGTGTCGCGCCCGTCTTGATGATCCAACCACGAGGCCGCTTCCAGGAGTTCACTGGCGAAAGCGGAAGCAATTCTGTCGTGACATCCAATTTAGCGGGATCGGAAGCGGCGAATGCGACAAGCGCGCCCGTCCGCACATCCTGCATGACAACAATCGCTTCGAGGTTGGCTTCCTTCATGCGCTCGAGCGCGTAATTGTTTGCGGCTTCGCATACGGCGCTTTTGCTCAGAGCGCTCGCGCAAGGCCCTGCCTGCGCGGACGACACGACCGCAAGAACGATCGCGGATACGATCAGTTCGCCTCGCACCTCATTCCTTTTTCTTTAGCTGTTCGATTGCGATCTTCGCCGCTTCTGCCACAAGCGTGTCGCGTCCGTCGGAAGATTCATTCGGAGCGTTGACATAGATCGCTAGAAAGATCGGGCCGCCGGTTGGCGGCCGCAGAATGGCGACGTCATTCGATGCGCCGTTGCCGCTGCGCCCGGTCTTATCACCAACCTTCCAGTCTGCCGGCACGCTCGCGCGAATCATTTTCAATCCCGTCTCGTTCGCGACCATCCACGCTTCGAGCCGGCTCTGCGATTCCCGGCTGAGAATATCAGATGTGAACAGCCGTTGAAGGTCTTTGGACATTGCAGCTGGTGTAGTCGTGTCACGGTCATCGCCAGGAGTTGCGACGTTCAGCTCAGGCTCATTTCGATCGAGCCGGGTAAACTCGTCAGCCAAACTGCGCGCGAACTCGGTTACACCTTTTGGACCGCCGATCGTTTCAAGAATGAGATTGGCCGCAGTGTTGTCGCTCTGGTCGATCGCCGCCGCGCAGAGTGCATTCAAAGTCATCCCGCCTTCCTTCACGTGCGCTCGCGTCACCGGCGCATGTTCCAGGAGTTGCGCTTCGCCATACGTGACAAACCGATCAAGCTTCTCCTTCTTCTCATCCACCCGCTTCAAGACCGCGGCCACCGCCAGCACCTTGAAAGTGCTGCACATCACGAAGCGCTGTTGTCCGTGATATTCCACCGACTTGTTGGTCGAGACATCAAGCGCTGCGATGCCAATGCGTCCGCCGGACCGTTTTTCGAGGTTCGCAAACTCGTCAGCTCTTGTTTCCGCGTTCGCGATGCAGAGCGACGCAACCCAAAGTCCAATCACCAGTACACGGAGGTGTTTCATTGAGCTCCATTTTTGCAGGAGATCGTTCACCTGCAAGGAACAGGCAGTCGGTGCTAAGTTTTGGAATGGCGTCGTCCCGACCGAAGCAAGGACAAGCGATAGCGATAGCCTTGGATGTGCTGCGTCACGCGCTCCCGCTAATTCCACTTTATTTTTGGGGCGGGAACATCACGAGTTACTTGCTCCTGACTGCATTCGACTTGTCGCTTGGTCTTATGCTGATCGTCGGGACCACCCGCGACCGAAGCGATCCATCCACGGTCGATCCGCGGGCTACCTGGTTGGCTTCGCGAGTGACAGCCGTGTTGGTGCTCGCCATCTTTTTTGGAATCGTGGCCGCGATCATTACGGTGCCCATCGGAATGCCGGTATTCATCTTCGGCCTATCGAAAGCCGGCAACCTGCCTGATCTTCTGTCACGCCCGAACTTTTGGGTGACCGCTGCCGTCATGGCAATGGCGACCGGCGCGCGGGCCCAGCACAGCTTTGAAAGCGTGACGACACCGGGCGAACGCGGCACCTCGCCCCATGCCGCGCCAGTTATCGGCGACCTCGAGGGCGATCGCCGGCGCTCGAAAGCTGCCAACGCCGCTCAGGTAACTATTATCGCCACCTACGTCGCGCTCTCTTATTTCCTCAGCAATTTCGGACAACACGGATTCTTCATGTTCCCGATCCTGTTCGCCGCGCTTCTTGTTTTCTACGACGCGCGGCCAGACCTGGCCCAACAGATTTTCCCGAGATTATGGCGTAAGCAGAACCGAGCATGAGCCGATTCACGAAAATCGTCCTGGCGTGCGCGGTCTCTGCATTCGTAGTAGTCGGAGGAGTGCTCGAGCTAGGGGTCGGTTGGTTTCTGCTCGATCGGCACCAGAATCGCGTGCTTCAGAAAGCAGCAGAGGCGCTCGCAAAACACGATTGGGGAAGAGCGATAACTCTTTTCGATAAAGCACTCAAATTGCCTTTGCTCCCAATGAAAGCGGCCTGGGCGCACTCCGCACGCGGCCAGGCGGAAACCGAGAGCGGCAAATACGCGGATGCCATTCGTGATTTGTCCGAGGCGCTCCGCCTTAATCCCAAAGCCAGGGAAGCCTATTGGGGCCGTGGTTACGCCTACCAACTCAATGGAGAGTTGGATAAGGCTCTCAACGATTATGATGAATTCTTGCGCTACGATGAAAACGCGGGCCGGGTTTATTTCAATCGCGGCCTAATTCATCTGCAACGCAAAGAGTGGGCGAAAGCAGCCCAGGACTTCAGTGAATCGCTCCGTTGCGAACCCGAAAACAGCTATGCCTACTTCGAGCGCGGCACCGCGCTCCTCGAGCTCCACGATCTTGACGGCGCCTTAGCCAGTTTTGATTCAGCGATCGCGATTAAAACGAATTTGGCCGAGGCCTACACGGCTCGAGCCGGCATCTATGAATTGAAAGGGGAAAGCGCTCGGGCGTCCGAGGATGCGCTCCGCGCCATGCAGCTAGCGCCACGGCCTCCTCCAAGAACCTGGAACCCGCCTATGGTTGAACCTAGCGCAAGCGCGTCCGAACTTGGCACTCAAGCCTGGAAGGCCCAGTCCGCTAGCCGCTATGACGAAGCAATCGATCTTTGTAACAAGGCCTTAGACGCGAACCCCAACACTTTTCAAACCTCCGCCATTCTCATGACCCGCGGTAATAGTTACGGGGGTAAAGGCGATTGGGACCGGGCCCTGCGCGATTACGAGGAAGCGGTTCGACTCGTGCCAAACAATGCCGACGCTTTGACCAATCGCGGCAACGCCTACGCGCATAAGAGACAGCTCGATAAATCCACGACCGATTACAACGAGGCGATTCGGCTCAATCCGAAGTTGTTCCAAGCTTTTTATAACCGCGCTCTTAATTACCTGGCCACAGCCGATCTTAACCGGGCCCTAGCGGATCTAACCGAATGCATCCGCTTGAATCCGAAATTCGAGCAAGCGTACGAGAAACGCGCAATCGTCTTCGTGCGTCTGAAACGCAGAGATGAAGGCTTGCGCGACGCTGAGATGGCCGTGTCGCTCAACCCCGACAACGCCGACGCCTATCATCGCCGCGCGGAGGTACGCATGGCCCGGCGCGAGTTCCCCCAGGCCCGAGGCGATTTTGACCGGATGCTTGAACACATTAGACCCGGCCAGTCGACGTTTTTGAACGACGCATCCTGGTTCTTCGCAACCTGCCCGGACAAGGCTTGTCGCGACGGCAAAAGGGCGGTGGAGCTGGCGACGAAAGCGTGTGAAACGCAGAATTGGAAAGACGCGCACATCCTCGACACGCTGGCCGCGACGTTCGCGGAGATCGGCGATTTCGATCAAGCGATCAAACGGCAGTCTGAGGCGCTCAAGCTCTACGAAGAACCGGGCGAGCTGCGCACGGGAATGCAAAAGCGATTGGCGCTCTACCAAAAACACCACGCCTACCGCGACGACGGTAGGCCTTGAGCGATTAAGGCCGCCGCTCTTTGATCGACTGCAAAATTTCGGCGATCACTTCGGCGCGCGGCTTGGCGCCCAGGTTGCCTTTCCCATGGACGCGAACGCTGACGGCATTCGCTTCCAGGTCGCGGTTGCCGATAACGAGCATGGTGTGGACTTTCATTTGCTCGGCGTTCGCGATCTTGGTCTTGATGTGATCGGTGCTGGCGTCGATCTGGGCGCGGACTTGATGAGAACGGAGTTCGTCGAGGATCGATTGCGCGTAGTCGAGGAGCGGAGCTTCGTCGCCGATCGGGAGGATGCGGACCTGCTCAGGGTTAAGCCAGAGCGGGAAGTTGCCGGCGTAATGTTCGATAAGAAAGCCGATGAAACGCTCGTGCGTGCCGAGCGGCGCGCGATGGATGCAGAGCGGGACTTTCTCAGTGTTATCGCGGTCCTTGTAACGCAGATCGAATCGGCGCGGCTGGGCGAAATCGACCTGGTTCGTGGCGAGCGTGAACTCGCGTCCAATTGCGCTCCAGACCTGGACATCGATTTTCGGTCCATAGAACGCGGCTTCGTTAGGTACTTCGATATAGTTGATGCCAGAACGTTTCAGTACGTTGCGGGTCATCTCCTCGATCTGCTTCCATAGCTCTGGCTCATCGACGAATTTCTGGCCCAGCTTGGCGGGATCGTGAGTCGAAAACCGCATCACGTATCTGTCGATGCCGAAAAGCTTGAAGTATTTCACATACATTTCGTTGACGGCATTGAATTCCGTTTCGAACTGCTCCGGCGTCATGTAGAGATGGGCGTCGTTCATCTGGAGCGAACGCACCCGCATGAGCCCGAACAGCTCGCCACTCTGTTCGTAACGATGACAAGTGCCGTACTCCGCGAATCTCAACGGCAGGTCGCGATAGCTGCGTGGCACGGCATCGAAAAGCTTGTGATGATGCGGGCAGTTCATCGCCTTTAGAAAATATCGATCTGCCAATCCTGAGTAGCTCTTCACGAGACCGGTGAACAACCGATTCCGCCCATAGATTCTCAACGCTTCGGCCCACTCGGGTGGCGGGTCGTCGAGGAGCTGTGTTATTTGAGCGACGAACGCGCCACGGACCTCCTCTTCTCCAGGCCGGGGTGGCCTGAGAGGCAAGAGATCGCCGAGTTTTTGACGAAGCTCAAAATCACTCTTCTCATCATCGCTAGTAAACTTGGCCGCCCAGTGAGAGTGGAAAGCATCCTCAAAAAGCGACATTGGGGGAAACATTGACTCGTAATAGTAGGGCAGATGCCCACTGGTTAGATAAAGCTTCTCGCGCGCGATGTTCGGCGTCCGAACGCGGACATAACCCGCAGCAAACTCCGTTTCCTTTGCCAGCTTCTCGAGTTCCTCGATTATTGCGGTCCCCCGGGGAAGCCATAATGGCAGCCCGGGACCGACGTCGTCGTCGAAGGTGAAAAGTTCGAGTTCTTTGCCGAGCTTGCGGTGGTCGCGCTTCTTCGCTTGCTCGAGCATGGTGAAGTACTCGTCGAGCTGGGTCTTGTTCTTGAAGGCGGTGCCGTAAACCCGCTGGAGCTGCGGATTGTTTTCGTCGCCTTTGTAGTAGGCGCTAGCGACGTTGGTGAGCTTAAACGCGCCGATGTTACCCGTGCGCATGACATGCGGGCCCGCGCAGAGATCCGTGAATTCGCCGTTGCGATAGAGCGAAATTTCTTCGCCCTCGGGAATATTTTGGATGATGTCGAGCTTGAACTTGCTTGGAGAAGGTCTCTCACCAAGGGCGCCAAGCACACCACGTTGGGCCATCGACAGAGCTTCGTCCCGCGGAACGACGACTCGCTCGAAGGTGTGGTTCGCTTTGATTTCCTTCTTCATCTCCGCCTCGATCTTCTCGAAATCTTCAGGCGAGATCCGGTGATCCAATTCCAGATCGTAATAAAATCCATTCTCGACCGGCGGCCCGGCCGCGAACTGCGCCTCCGGCCAGATTTTCAGAATCGCCGTCGCCAGGACATGCGCTGCCGAATGACGGAGCCGTTCGATGTCCGTCATCTGGGCGCGTTGCTCTAAAGTTTTGCGTTCGTCGGCCATGGTTCGGCGAGCAATCTAGTGCGGCAGATTGGTGACGCGAGAATTTTCCGCTGGTAGGGACGCCGCGCTGCGGCGTCCGTCCCCAACAATATTGAAAACAGCGGACGGCGCAGCGCGCCGTCCCTACCTATTTCACTTCAGCCAGCTTCTTCACGTCGACGCGCTTCAGCCACTCCTGGAGATCTTTCGACTCCTGGTTCTGCGTCTCGATCGTGAGGACGTAGCGCTTCGCGACCATCAGCCACAGCGTGCCATGTTTGCCTTCGTTCTCGAAAGTCTCGAAGCCGGGCATGCCTTCGATCGTCAGCGTTTTTGTGTAACCCTCCGGCGTCGACGTGCTCATGCTCCAGGCGGCGGTAGTCGACGCGACGTAATCCGGATTGGCAGCGGAATCGAGGATGCTGATCGACGTGGTGGGCGCGGTGTCGCCTTCGCCCTTTTTGTAATCGCGATGAACGCTGGTGATTTTCGTGCCGCCCACGTCGTCGGTCGAGCCCTCGGCTTTGTCGGCAGTCCACCCGGGCGCCGGCTCGGGCAAGATGGGGAGGAGCAACTTGAAGTCGACAACCTCCGCGAGCTGCGGCTCTTCCGCGGCGCCGCCCATGACGATGGCCAGCGCAAAAATCAGCAGGGTGGCGGCGGTTTTCATTCCGAAATCGGCGAAGCGCGTGTACTCGATTGACTTTAATGGGGCGGTTTGTCAAGACGCGATGCGTGGCGCGCGGCAAATGGTTGTTGGTTTTGATCGTCGCCGCGGCATTCGTCGTTCGCCTGATCGGCATCGATCAGCCGTTCACTGATCCGTGGAGCTGGCGGCAAAGCGATGTGGCCGCGATCGCCCGGAACTACCTCGAAAACGGGTTGCATTTCACAAGGCCGCAGATCGATTGGGCAGGTAATCAACCGGGATACGTCGGAACCGAATTTCCGATTTTGCCGTTCGTCGCTGCGCTGTTTTACAAGAGCGCCGGTGTGCAGGAATGGATCGGGCGCATCGAAGGCGTTTTGTTTTTCGTCGGAGCCTTGCCGTTTTTCTTTGGATTGGTGCGGAGGATTTTCGGCGAGGTGGTCGCGGTTTGGGCGACGTTCTTTTACGCATTCGCGCCGCTTGGGATCGTGGCGAGTCGCGCGTTTATGCCGGATGTGCCCTCGCTGAGCCTGGCGATCATTGGGATTTATTTCTTTCTGCGCTGGGTCGAGGAGGAGAAATTTAGCTGGCTGATTTGGTCGGCGGTTCTGGTGTCGCTCGCATTATTGATCAAGGTGCCGACGGCGATTGTCGGCGCGCCGTTGCTCTATTTAGCTGTAGCGGCGGTCTACCCGTCGCGCCGTGGCCTGGCGAAGGCGGATGACCGCCGAAATTCTTCGACAGCGGGAGTCGGCGGTCATAGACCGCCGCTACAGGAATTAGCGTCGCGATGGGAGCTGTGGTTTTTCGCGGCGATCGTTTTGGTTCCGGCGGCGGTCTGGTATTGGCACGCGCACCGGATCGCGGAACGTTTTTATCCGCACCATTTCTTTGGCGCGGGCGGATTCCGAATCATGAGTGTGGCGTGGTATTGGCAGCTCGTCCGCCAAACGGTGTTCTCAAGCCTCACCCTCACGCTCTTCGTCCTCGCGATTTTCGGCGCGGTCATCGCGCCGCGCGGCAAATACACGCGAGTGTTTCACTGGTGGCTGGCGGCCATGGTGCTCTTTGTCATATTCGCCGGATACGGAAATCGCCATCAATGGTATCAGCTCCCGCTGGTCCCGATCGCGCCCGTTTTTGCCGGGTGCGGTTGCGTCTGGTTCGCGACCCGGACCCGATTTCCGAGACAACTTCTCGCGCTTGGCGCTGTCCTGGTCGGGGCATCATTTGCCGTTTCGTCATTCTTTTGTGTCCAGCCCTTCTACCGGCAGGCGGCGGCTTCGCTCCGCGATCTCGGTATCGAATTGAATGAAGCGACGACGGCGAATGCGTTGATCATCGCGGCGACGGATGGGGATCCGACGGTTTTCTATTATGCCCAGCGCAAAGGGTGGCATTTCCTCGGTGATGGAGTTTACGACGGCAACCCGCTCGATAGCGCGCAGATCATCGCGAACCTGGAGAAACTCCGCGCCCGCGGCGCGACCCATCTTGTTTTTTACGCGGGCACGCAGTGGTGGCTCGATTATTACAAGGAATTCGCCGAGCATCTTGCGACGAACGCGACGCTTGTCGAGCAAACGCCGGAGTTCACGATTTACAAACTACAATGAGCGACTTTGAAATTCGCGGCACGACCGAGGCTGATCTGCCGGTCATTCTCGAGTTAATCCGCGATCTCGCGACCTACGAGCGCGAGCCGGACGCGGTGGTCGCAACCGAAGCAGGACTGCGTGAAGTGCTGTTTGGGGCAAAGCCCGCAGCCGAAGTGTTGCTGGCGCTGGAAAAAGCGGAACCGGTCGGGTTCGCCGTTTACTTTTACAATTTCTCGACCTGGCTCGGGCGGCCCGGACTTTATCTCGAGGACCTATTCGTTAGGCCGGAGAAACGCGGAAAGGGTTACGGGCGCGCGCTGCTGGAACGGCTGGCGCAAATCGCGCAGGAACGCGGCTGCGGGCGGATGGAGTGGGCCGTGCTCGATTGGAACGATCCGGCGATTCAGTTTTACGGAAAGCTCGGCGCGGAGCCGATGAATGAGTGGACGGTGTTTCGGTTAACGGCGGATGGGATCGCGAAATTGGCCGGCTCTGGTTCGTAATCGTGCTCCTGCTCGTGCTCGTGATCGAATTGTAGGGCGTTTCTGTGAAACGCCATTTCCGGTGATAGCGTCTGACACAAACGCTCTACAATTGGGGATCCGATCACGAGCAGGAGCACGAGCACGATTACGAAGGAACCTAAAGCTTCACGAACGCGCGCACGGGAAAGCTCCCCATTCCCTTTACTTTCACTGGTACGGCGAAGAATCGGCCGCCGCGGTCGGGGACGGCGGCGAGGCCGCACATGTGCTCGACGATGGGAATTCCGGCGCCCAACAGCGCCGAGTGGACCGGCCGCGTCGCATCGTCAATGCAGTCGATGTTGTAAGAGTCGATGCCGACGAGGGTGACGCCGGCTTTGACGAGAGATTCCGCCAATTCGCCGGTCAGATGCGGATGATTCTCGAAGTATCGGTCGGTGCGCCAGTGAACGTCCCACCCGGTGTGGAATAGCAGAGCTTTGCCTTTCACCTGCGAAAAATCGAAGGGCAGATGGTCGATGGCGCGGCCCGCGCGCTCAGTCGCACGCACGACGATGCAATCGAGATCAGCCAGCGATTCGAGTTCCAACTGCGACAGATCGTGGCCCTGCGCATATCGATGGAAAGGCGAGTCGAGATAAGTGCCGGTGTTCGCTATCAATTCGATTTTGCCGATGTGGAATTCCGTGCCTGGCGCGTAGCGCGCGCGGGAAGCTTCGCGGCTGAGGAAATCGCAGATGATCGGGGCGGGCAAACCTTTGTAGGTAATCATCCCGTGTTCGACGGTATGGCTGAGGTCGATGAGGTTGCCGTCAGACATCCCGCGAAACATGGCAGCGCGATTTAATGAAACAAGGAACGGATGAAAATCGAAGACTACGGCTTTCTCAGTGATACCCAGACCGCTGCCCTGGTCGGGCGCGACGGCTCGGTGGACTGGCTTTGTTTTCCGCGATTCGATTCGGGGGCGTGTTTCGCGGCGCTGCTCGGCGATCGAAAAAACGGACGCTGGTTATTTTCGCCGACGGAAGAAGTCACGGAGACGCGCCGGCGTTACAGCGAGGGGACCCTGATTCTCGAAACCGAAATCGAAACGGCCAGCGGCGCGATCCGCCTCATCGATTTTATGCCGCCTCGCGGCGAGAACCCGGACATCATCCGGATCATCGAGGGCATACGCGGCGAAGTCGCGTTGAAGATGGAGCTCATCATCCGGTTCGATTACGGACGGATCATTCCCTGGGTGCGGAAGCTCGACGGCGCGCTCGAAGCAATTGCGGGGCCGGACGCGCTCGTGTTGCGCTCTCCGATTAAAACTCACGGTGAAAACCTGACGACGGTCGCGGAGTTCAGCGTCAGCAAAGGCGACCGAATTCCGTTTGTCCTGACCTGGTATGCGTCGCACAAGCAACCGCCGCGCGCGATCGATCCCGAGCACGCGCTGCAGGAAACGACCGCCTATTGGAAAGACTGGTCGGAGAAATGCGAAAATTTCGGCGAATGGCAGGAGCCGATCGTGCGTTCGCTCATCACCTTGAAGGGACTGACGTACGCGCCTACCGGCGGCATCGTCGCCGCGGCAACCACGTCGCTGCCCGAGGAAATCGGGGGGGTGCGCAACTGGGATTATCGGTTTTGCTGGTTGCGCGATGCGACTTTCACGCTCTTCGCCTTGATGAGCTCGGGCTACGTCGAAGAGTCGAAGGCGTGGCGGCTCTGGTTGCTTCGCGCCATTGCAGGAAGCGCATCGCAGATGCAGATCATGTACGGCGTGCATGGGGAGCGTCGGCTCGAAGAGCAACAGGTGCCTTGGCTGCCGGGGTATGAAAGCTCAAAGCCGGTCCGGATCGGCAACGCCGCGTCCAACCAATTTCAGCTCGATGTTTACGGCGAAGTTCTCGCGTCGATGTATGCCGCACATCGGGCCGGACTCGAGACCAGCGAGACTGAATGGAACTTGCAGGTCGAGTTGATGAAGTTCTTGGAAACGAAATGGCAGGAGCCGGACGAGGGAATCTGGGAAGTTCGGGGCGGTAAACAACAATTCACCCATTCAAAGATGATGGCGTGGCTGGCGTTCGATCGCGCGGTGAAGATGAGCGAGCAATGCGATTGTTCCGCCGAAGAACATGTCGGGCGCTGGCGTGAGATTCGCGACGAAATTCATCGCCAGGTTTGCGAGCGCGGATATAACGCGAAGAAAAAAGCGTTCACCCAGGTTTATGGAGGCGATGAACTCGATGCGAGCCTGCTCATGATGCCGCTCGGGGGATTTCTCCCGATCGACGACGAACGGGTCGTGAACACGATCGGAGCAATTGAGCGCGAACTGATGTGGGAAGGTCTTGTGTTGCGTTATCGCGCCGCGAAGACCGACGTAGACGGTTTGCCAGGCGGCGAAGGCGTTTTTCTGCCGTGCTCGTTCTGGTTCGCGACCTGCCTGCATCTGATGGGTCGCAAAGATGAAGCGCGCAATCTTTTCGAGCGCCTCCTCAATTTGCGGAACGATCTCGGCCTTTACTCAGAGGAATACGATCCGCGGGCGAAACGGCAGCTCGGCAATTTTCCGCAGGCGTTTACGCACGTGGCACTGATCAACTGCGCGCAGATTTTGAGTGGAGGGCAGCCGGCTGCTGGTAACGCCCAACCTGTACGAGCTGCTTGATCGCGTCTTCGCCGGTCACGATTCCGACGAGCTTGCGCTGCGAATCGATCACGGCGGCGAGGCCGAGGCGGGCGGCGCGAAGACGCTGGATAATGCGATACGCCGGCTCGGCGTCGCGCGCGATGACGATGCGGCGCATGTAACGGCTCAAGGATTCGCGGCGCGTCTCGTCCAAAAGAATGTCCAGCGCGTGCACCAGGCCGATTGCTTCACCGTCTGGCGAAATGACGGGGATCCGATCGACGCCGTAGGCCGCGCTCAAGCGCAAAGCTTCGTCAATCGGCGTCTCAGGTGTAACCGTTACGGCTTTCTCGAGCGGCACCATCACGTCGGCCGCACGGACATTCCGGAAATCGACGACGTTGTGGATCATGGCGCGCTCGGTGGAAGTGAGTGAGCCTTCGCGTTCGCTCTGGACCGCGATCTGTTTCAATTCTTCGCGCGCAATAAAAATGCGGCCCGATTCGGCAACTTGGCGGCGGAGGAGAAGATGCCGCGCGCGCTCGCCAATCTCGAGGACGGGCCAGAGCAGAATCGAGAACCATTCCAGAACGCCACCCAGCGCGGCGAGGGCGCGGAATGGGAAACGGCGAAACAGCGACTTCGGCAAAACGCTCAGAACAAAAAGGTAAATCGGGAGCGCGATTACGAACGCCAGAACGAAGCCGGGAATTCCAAACCGGTTTACCAGTAGCCTGGTAAGAATCAGCAACCCCAGGATGTTGGCGAAGTTCGTGACCAGCAGAACGGTGACGAGCAGGCGCTCGGGCCGTTTTGTTAGCCGATCGAGGCGGCACGCCGCCGCCTTCCCTTGTTTGACCTGATTACGGAGACGAACCGGATCCACTGAGAGCAGGCCCGCTTCGATCCCGGCGAAGAAAAATGAGATCGTCCAGAGCAGAACAATGGCGAGAATCCACATCATGACGCCGCCGCTCCGTTGCCTTCCTGTTCGGGATCGAGGCAGGCCGTTTTTTCCAACAGAATTTCTTCGATCCGTTTCCTACCTGCGCGTCGAATCGTAACCGCGAGCCGCGGCATTTCGAAGCGCGTGCCGGACGGCGGCAGATAACCGAGCCGGTTAAAAAGGAGACCGCCGATCGTGTCGAGGCCTTCCGCTTCCAATTCGAAACCGAGATGCTCGCTCAAGTCGTCCAGGCGCGCGTTGCCGCTCACGAGGAATCGGCCCTCATCGAGCGGTTCGATGTAAAGGCCGGCGTCGCCGAGTGGGAGCGCGTCACTGATAATTTCCTCCGTAATATCGGAGAGCGTGATGATGCCTTCGGTGCCGCCGAATTCATCGACCACGATGGCGAGCCCCTGGGCGTGGGTTAGAAAATTCCGGAGCAAATCCATCGCCTTCATCGTTTCGGCCACGTAGGACGGCGCGCCCATCAGCTCGGTGTAATGTTCCGAGGGATCGAGCAGAAACAGTTTCACGTCGAGAACGCCGATGATCTGGTCGGGCGTGTCCGCGTAAACCGGGACCCGATGGTGGCGGCGTTGTCTCAGCTGCGCGATCGCTTCTTCGTTCGTCAGTTCGTCCGGCAAGGCGAACGTGTCCACCCGCGGGGTCATGCAATCCTTCGCCGTCTTGTCGCCCAGCTTGATGATCTCCTGGATCATCTCGCCTTCGGCTTCGTGGAGCGTGCCTTGTTCTTCCCCGATCTCGACCAGGGTTTCGAGTTCCTCGTCGGTCAGCCGCATTCGATTCCGGAGGTGAAGTGGCGTCAGACGGTCGACGATCGCGTTGCTCGCTTTTTCGAGAACGCTGCCCACGCGATCGAGCAGCGGCATCGTCGCTTTAAGGGTGAAAACGCCGAGAGTGGACAACCGGTAGGGCGCGGAAAGCGCGAGCAATTTTGGAATCAAATCGCAGAGCAAAACGACGATGGCGAAGATGACCGAAGCAGCGACCCAGGCCGGGACGCGCTCCGCCAGCGGGCCTTGCCAAATAAGAAAGAGACAGAGAACGATAATCGGGACGTTTGCGAAGACATCGCCGAGCAGGAGGACGTTGAGGACGCGGCGCGGGTTCTGGCGGAAAACGCCGATGAATTCCTTGAGCGACGGGTGTTTTTCCTCGAGCCGCCGAAGCTGATGGGACTTGAGCGAAAAGAGCGCCGTTTCGAGTCCCGAGAAAAGCGCCGACCAAAAGATCAGGAGCGCAATGAGAAATAGAAAAACAGTGAGGGCCAGCGGCGTCATGGTCGGCTGCGGCGGCGGAGGCGGAGCGACCGTTCCTCGCGAAGACTGAAGCGTCGTCGTTTGCCCATCATCGCAGGCGCCGTCAAGTTAAGGCTTCAATGAACAAAGGCGAGAGGATTTCGCGGTTCGTCGAGTCACTCGAACCCGGTGGGGCTGAGAAGGGCTCGACGAAGATCGCAGCGCATCCGTATTACCGTGCCTTTTTTCAGTGTTGGAACGAGCAGCGTTATTACGAAGCCCACGATGTCCTGGAGCAGGTTTGGCTGCACGATCCGATCACGCCGGAGGACGCGCAGTATTTCAAAGGGTTGATTCAGGCCGCCGGAGCGTTCGTGCATTTGCAAAAGCAATTCGAGTATCCGGCGCATCCGAAACACGGCAAACGGCTCGGTCCGGCCGTCCGTTTGTTTCGGCTCGCAGAAAAGAATCTGGCCCCGTTCGGGACGGAGCGGCACGACTTGGATCTGGCGAAGTTTCGAGAAATGCTCGTGCGTTATCGAGAGGCCGTTGAATCGAGCGGCAGGAATCCGTGGACCCCGGAGCGCGCGCCGAAAGTTTTGCTTCTGTAGCCGCTTCGCTGTGCGAAGCGAATGTGGGAGCCGCCTTTGCGCGGCGATCGGTCGGAGCGCCAAGGCCCCTCCACCTTTTCGCCGCCCACAGGGCGGCGGCTACAGAAGGCGACGGACGTCGCAGCGCGACGTCCCTACCACAAGATCAATTTACATCCCGCCAGCACGAGTACCGTCGCGAGAATGATCGAGATCGTGCGGACGGGAAAACGCCGGCTGCCGAAATAGGAGCCGAGCGTTCCCGCGATCACGGCCGCGACGGCAAGGATCCAGGCGAATTGCGGCACTGGTCTTCCGCTCGAAATGAATCCAATCAGGCCCGCGATTGAATTGACCAAAATGAACAGGGCCGAGATCGCGGCCGCGCCGCGGATCGTCGCCCAATGACAGAACAACAATAGCGGGGTGAGAAAGATTCCGCCGCCGGTCCCGGTCAGGCCCGAGAGAAATCCAATGCCGGCCCCGATCGCGACTGCCGCCGGAATCGCCGGGGTGGCTACATCAGGCGGATCGCCGTGGCGAAAAAATAGACGCGCCGCAGAGAAGAGAAGCACAATGCCGATCACGACTTTCAGAATTGCGGCCGGCACCGGAAGATAACCCCCGAGATACGCCGCCGGGATCGAGAGGAGCGCGAACGGCCAGAAAAGCCGCCAGGAAAAATATCCCGCTCGCCAGAATTGAAACGAACCGATCGAGGCGACGAGAATGTTAAGGACTAGCGCCGTCGGGCGAATGAACATGGCCGTCAATCCGCAGAGGGTCATGACGGCGATATAACCGGAGGCGCCGGCGTGCCCGACCGATGAGTAAAGGAACGCGACGAGCGTGATGCCGGCGAGAAGGAGAATCAGATGCGTCGTGTCCAGATTCACGTCGACAATTCTGTTGTAGCGACGGCGCTCTGTCGCCGTAAAAAGCG
Organism: Chthoniobacterales bacterium; assembly: GCA_045809795.1. GTDB lineage: Bacteria > Verrucomicrobiota > Verrucomicrobiia > Chthoniobacterales > UBA10450 > AV80. The sequence goes on along the minus strand of JBJMXD010000008.1, from coordinate 201,234 downwards.
GCGCGTGATATGACGCGGAGTACGCCGACCGAGCGGCGTCGCTACAGCGCTTGGCTTTGCAGGCCAAGACGGTAGGCTGAACGATGTCGAACCGGCTCCAGCGCGAAAAATCGCCATACCTTTTGCAGCACGCAGACAATCCTGTGGATTGGTGGCCATGGGGCGAAGAGGCATTCGCCAAAGCGCGCACCGAAAATAAACCGATCTTCCTCTCGATCGGTTACTCGACTTGCCACTGGTGCCACGTCATGGCGCACGAGTCGTTCGAGAGCCCCGAGGTCGCGGCGGTGATGAACCGCGAGTTCGTCAACATTAAGGTCGACCGCGAGGAGCGTCCGGATGTCGATCGCGTTTACATGACGTTCGTCCAGGCGACGACTGGTGGCGGCGGTTGGCCGATGAGCGTCTGGCTCACGCCGGAGCTGAAGCCGTTTGTGGGCGGCACTTATTTCCCGCCGGAAGATCGCTGGGGCCAGCCGGGCTTTACCAAGGTCCTCGAACGAATCGCGAACGCGTGGAGACAAAATCGCGAAAAGATTTCCGAACAGGGAAACCAGATCATTGCCGCATTGGAGCAAAGCGCTGGGGCCGCGGTCGCCGATCCCGGTCAACGCTTGGGCGCCAAGACGCTCGACGCTGCCTATCAGCAAATCGCTCGCAGCTATGATGCGCATGAAGGCGGCTTCGGAGTCGCCCCAAAATTTCCGCGGCCGGTGACGCTGAATTTTCTCGCGCGGATGTACGCGCGAAATCGGAAATCGGAGAGCGGCAAGCACGCGTTGGAGATGGATCTTTTCACTCTGCGAAAAATGGCCGGAGGTGGAATGCACGATCATCTCGGCGGCGGCTTCCATCGTTATTCGGTCGACGCTTACTGGCACGTCCCGCATTTCGAAAAAATGTTGTACGATCAGGCCCAGCTCGCCGTCGCCTATCTCGAGGCGTTTCAGATTACGCGTGAGCCGCTTTTCGAGGAAGTCGCTCGCGATACGTTGGATTACATCCGTCGCGACATGACCGCGAAAGATGGCGGGTTTTTTTCCGCCGAAGACGCCGACAGCGAAATCCCTGTAGCGGCGGTCTCTGAGGGCCGAATCGGGGAAGGGGAAAAGGCGGACGGCGGTCATCCGCCTTCGCGCGGCTACGGCGCGACGGGTAGACCGCCGCTACAGGAGAGAAAGAAAGCTGAAGGCGCGTTCTATGTCTGGGACAAGAAGGAGATCGACGCGGCGCTGGGAGCTTCCGCCGAAGTCTTCAATTTTCATTACGCCGTTAAATCCGAGGGCAACGTCCCGGCCGGCGGCGATCCGCATGGCGAGTTCACCGGCAAGAACATCCTGATTGAGTTGGGAAGCGTTGCCGCGACGGCGAAGCACTTTGGAAAGGACGAAGCCGAAGTGGCCGATCTTCTGGCGAAGGCGCGCCAAACGTTGTTCGACCTTCGCGCCAAGCGTCCCCGCCCGCATCTGGATGACAAAATCATCACGGCCTGGAATGGCCTGATGATTTCCGCGTTCGCGCGAGCGGCCCAAATTTTAGACGACGCAGAGTACCTCGAAGCTGCGACCCGCGCCGCGAAGTTTCTCTGCGCGGAGCTCTACGATGAAAAGCCCAAAGCTTTGTTCCGGAATTATCGGGAAGGCCGGAGCGCGGTGGAAGGTTTCGCCGATGATTATGCGTTCCTGATCCAGGCGCTGCTTGATCTCTACGAGGCGTCATTCGACATCGGTTGGCTCCGCTGGGCGGTTGAACTGCAGGAAACACAGGATCGTCTGTTCTTCGACAACGAACGCGGCGGTTATTTCAGCGGCGCCGGAAACGACCCAAGCATTTTGCTACGCCTGAAAGAGGACAACGACAGTGCCGAGCCTGCGGCAAGCTCGATCTCAGCTCTGAATCTTCTGAGGCTCGCCCAAATCCGGAACGACGCCCGGTTCTACGAGCGCGCAGAGAAAACCATCGACGCATTCGCCCCGCAGATCGGGCATTTCGCGAGTGCTATGCCGCAGATGCTCGTCGCCTTGGATCTTTCGCTCAGCGAACCACGCCAGATCGTGATCGCGGGCGCGCGCGATGCATCCGATACGCGCACGCTTGTTCGCGAAGCTCATCGCCATTTTCTTGCGAACAGAGTTTTGCTCCTAGCGGATGGCGGCGACGGACAGCGTTACCTGGAAGAAAAACTTAAATCGTTGCGTGGGATGAAGCCGATCAATGGAAAGGCCGCGGCATACGTCTGCGAGAATTTTACCTGCAAAGCGCCGGTGACGGATACGAAGGCGCTAGGTGAATTGCTTCGGTAGGCCCACGGCGATTTTCGCCCTATGAATTGTCATCCTGATCCCGCCAGCGGGAGAAGGATCTCTGAATATTTCTGCGCGCTGGGTACGCCGAAATGATCGGAGATGTTTCTCCCGCACAGCGGGATCAACATGACAGGTGTAGAGTCAGCGTCGCCGCCGGAACGCGCCTAAACGCCTTCGACCAGGATCATGTTGGTCTTAGCGGTGCGATGTCGCATCTTGCGAGGCTCGCGGTATTCCTCGCAGTTTAGCCATTCTTTCGCCTGGTCCATCGAAGGGAATTCCAGAACGACGATCCGTTTTGGCTGCCATTCGCCTTCAAGAACTTCGGTTCTCCCTCCGCGAACGATGTACTTGCCGCCGCGTGCCTCCACGGTCGGGCCGGCGAGTTTTTTGTAGTCCTCGTAACCGACCGGATCGTGCACGTCGATTTCCACAATTACGTAGGCGCTCACCGGTTGTCTGAGCCTCCGTTCAGGACTGGTTTCGCGGACGGTAATTTTTTGCGGCGGCGAAGGCGCATCCAATTGTTCCAGGTCTTGCGCACGCTATCGCGCGGGGTCAGATAATTTTGGTTCAGCTGATTGTTTTTCACGAGCTGACTGAGAACGCCGCGGACTGATAAATCGTCCGTATTCAGGATCGTGTAAGCGGTGCCGATGGCTTCGGCATGATGAGCGTCGCTCGCGGCGGTCATGGGGAGGCCCCGGACCTGGGCATACTTGAAGGCGTAGCGGTTGTAGCGGCGCAAGGTGGTCGCGGCGTTAAAAACTTCCAGCGCATCGATGGGCAACGTCTCCAAAACGGGGAAACGAATCCCGGCCCGAAAGAGATCGTAAGGGTGAGGCGGAATGGCGAGCCCGCCCCGTTCGTGAATGATCTCGCAAACTTCGCGCGCCGGTTTGCCTTTCAAGTAGGGCAACGTCGTGCCGATACAAAGGAGATGGCCGTCCGCAGTGGTAACCTCGACCCCGGGCACGATGAGAAATCCATCGACGGGCTGGCCGTCCTCGCGCATCAGGCCCTTCTCGAGAAGATAAGTGATCGCGTCACAAGTGTTGTGATCCGTGATGGCAAACGCGTGCAGCCCTTTTTCGCGGGCGGCGGCGATGTTCTCCTCCGGACTGGAGACGCCGTCCCCCGAGAAAAAAGTGTGCGTATGGAGGTCGATGTTGAAGGCCATCGCGGGGAGGCTAGTTTGGGGCGCGCGAAATGCAAAGCGTCGGTTTCAAGGAATGGGCGCTGGTCTGCGAAGCGCTGGGCCGGGGCGAACAGACGATTCTCCTGCGGAAAGGCGGAATTGCCGAGGGCCGCGAAGGATTTGGTTTTCGCCACGACGAGTTTTTCCTGTTCCCGACTTTCTTTCACGAGCAGGTTGTGAAGGTCCAGACGCAGGGAGCCGAATTACCGGCTGCGCGGGAAGGCGAGATTGCGATCCGCTACGGCACGAAGATCGCAGCCCAGAAAAAAATCGATGCGTGGTCTGAGGCTGCGGCGCTGGAGCCACTACACGTTTTGGATGAATCCGTGGTTCGGGAAAGATTCGAATACAAAGGCGCCGGATTGCACGTCGCGCTGGTGCGGGTGTTTCGGGTCGAGCCGGTCTGGATTTTCCCGGATCGACCCGCTTACGGCGGTTGCAGGTCGTGGGTGCCGTTGCCCGATTGCCCGGCTGGGATGCGTTTCGAGCCAGTTCTCAGCGACGACGAATTCCAGACGCGCGAGGAAACTTTTTGCGCCGCTGTTAATTCGTAATCGTGCTCGTGCTCGAAGGGGATCGATTACGAGCACGAGTAAGAGTAAGATACTGCTAGCCGACCGCTTCGACGAGATACTGCGTTTCGGCCGCGGGTAAGCTTTCGCCGCCGCGATTGAATTGCATGTCGTAGAGCCGGCGATAATAGACGGATTTTTCCAGGAGCTCGCGGTGGGTGCCGATGTCCTTGATGAATCCGTGATCCATCACGACGATCTGATCTGCTGACAAAATTGTGGAGAGCCGGTGGGCGATGGCGATGACGGTGCGCCCCTCGGAAAGCGATTCGAGCGCCATCTGAATTTGCTTCTCAGACTCCGAGTCAAGGGCGGAAGTCGCTTCGTCGAGGAGCAGAATGGGCGCGTTTTTCAGGAGAGCGCGAGCGATGGCGAGCCGTTGTTGTTGACCGCCTGAAAGCATGCAGCCTTTGTCGCCGATGGTCGTCTCGTACCCCTGGGGTTGGGCCATGATAAAGTCGTGGGCGTACGCTGTCCGGGCAGCGGCATAGACCTCGTCGGCGGTCGCTTCGAGCCGGCCGAACTGGATGTTGTTGAAGATGGTATCGTGAAACAAAAACGTCTCCTGCGTGACCAACCCGATATGTTCCCGCAACGATTTCTGCGTAATCGTCTTCGTGTCATGCCCGTCGAGTCGCACCACGCCGCTCGTCGGATCGTAAAAGCGCAGAATCAACGAAAGGATCGTGCTCTTCCCCGCGCCGCTTGCGCCGACGAGCGCGTAACTCTTTCCGGGCTCGATGCGCAGCTGCAGATTCGAAACTGCGTTCGTGGTCGTGTTGGCATAACGGAAGGTGACATCATCAAACTCGATGAAGCCGTTGCATTCGGTTATCACTCTCGCTTCCGCCGCGTCCTTCACGGTCGACTCCTCATCGAGAATGGCAAAAACCCCCGTGGTCGCCTGGATCGATTGCTGCATGACAATGTGCAGGCGGCTCAGCGTCTTGATTGGATCGTAGAGGAGGAAAATCCCGGCATTGAGGGCAATGAAACGCGCCGCGCTGAGATTAGCGAAATAGATGTAGAGCAGGGCCAAACCGACCCCGAAAGCGGCGAGTAGCTCCACGATCGGGCCGGTCGCTTCCATCGCCTTGATGATCCGCATCATGTTGTCGAAGAGCATCTGGTTGCTGCGCACAAATGAATCCTGCTGATGTTTTTCCCGCGCAAAGGACTTGATCACCCGAATCCCGGCGAACGTTTCCTGCATCGTCATCACCATCTGTCCCAAATCTTCGTACTGATGCTGGACCGATTTCCGAGCCTTTCGGCCGTAGAGAATGAGCGGCACCAAACAGACGGGGAACAGGACGAGGGTCACGAGGGTGAATTTCCAATCCATGTAGAGCAGGACGACGATGCCGCTCAGGATGGCGACCGGCTGCTTGAACAGATCGCTGCTGATGGTGGAAAGGGCCATCTGCATGCCGCGGGTGTCGTTCGTGATCCGCGACATGAGAAACCCCGCCGGCATTTTGTTAAAGAAGTCCATCGAATGGCGGACCATCTTGTTGAACAACTGGATGCGAACGTCGGTTATGGCGCGATTGCTGACCCATTGCATCAGGACGGCATTGCCATAGGCGCAAATACTACGCACGCCCATCACCAGCGGAATCAGAAGACAGGTCAGCAGGATCGAATTGATTTTCGGACCAGCGTTCAGCAGCGCGGGGTTTTCGGCGAACTGCTGCGGACTGGCTGGTCCGCCGCCGTGAAAAACCTCGCTGGTCACTTTGGCAAGAACCAGCGGTATGCAACCATTGGAGAGACCGAAAGCAAATCCAAGAGCGAGGCCGAACCCGAACCGCCAGCGATAGGGCTTCACATAACCGTACAACCGCTTATAAGGGCCCCACCCGGTGCGCACGGTCTGCCAAAAAGACGGTTTTTTGGGTGCGGCTTGCGGTTCACTCATAGGGCGGTTGCCGCCGGAGCCGACAGCAGGGTTTCCATAGCATCGATCACCGCTTCCGTCGAGATTTGGTTCATCGGAACGGCCCGCTGTTTCGGCTTGAATTCAGTCACTGGAACGGCGGTTTCACCCAGGAGAACTACCGCGGAGCCCGTGAGCGGATGCCAATGGAACGGATTTGTGGGGCCGAAGAGCACAACCTGGGGGGTATCCCAGGCGGCGGCGAAGTGCATCGGAGCGGAATCGACCGTGACAAGCAGGCGCGCTTTGCGAACCAGCGCCGCCAAAGTGAGCAGATTTGTTTTCCCGGAAAGATCGATCAGCTTCGATTTGGTGGCGGCTTTGATAGCGGAGATCTGCGCCTGTTCGATCGACGAACGGCCGCCGGTGAGGACGCACGCAATGTCGGTTTCGGCCGCGCAATGATCGATCGCTTTCGCCCAGCGGCTGGCGTCCCAGAATTTCTCGGCCCTCGCCGAGCCGGGATGAAAGCAGACGAAATCGTCGCGAACTCCGGCCCCGTGCAGGAGCTGGTCGGCTTCCGCGATTGTCTGCTCAGGCAATTCGAGCCGAATCGTGCGCGAGGCATTCTCGATTCCTAACGGTTTTAGAAGCGCGAGGTGGTAATCGATCGTGTGGAGGAAACCAACGGGCGCTTCGACGAACTCGTTGTAACTGCGGGCGCGCAATTTCGTTCGCAGCTTGGGGTGATCTGACGTGATCCGTTTTCGCGCTCCGGAAAGAAAGGTCAGGAACGAAGAACGATCGTTCCGGGTAAAATCGAGGCAGTAATCGTATTTGCCGAGCGAAAGGGAAATCCAATCCAGCGCGTCATCGGTTTTCCCGCGAACCTCGAACACTTTGTCGACACCAGTGATGGCGGGGAGCAATTCTTTCACTGTCGCCGAAACGACGAGAGAGATCGAGGCTTCGGGGAATTTATCCCTGAGCGCGCAAATCGCGGGGGTTGTGAGGATGAGGTCCCCGATGCGCTTAAGTTGGATGAGGAGAATGTTCACGACCTCATGCTCCTGATCGTGATCATGATCATACTCTTGGTCTAAACCGAAGGATCAGGAGCAGGATCATGATCAAGAGCAGGACGAAAAGGCTACCGCTTCATCCGCATTGCTTTCTCATACGCAACGAGAAGGCGGGTCCGGAAATGGTCCCAGGTGAAATTATCCACAACGCGGCGCCGGGCGGCTTTGCTCATCCGCTCGACCGTTTCAGGGTGCCGGTAAAGTTCCAGAATCGCCGCCGCCAGTTCGCCGACGTTGCCGGGTTGAATAATGATTCCTTCGACGTCGTTGTTCACGACGTCGCCCGCCTCACGGGTCGTGATTTGCGGAAGCCCGCAGGCGGCGGCTTCATAAACGACTTTTGCGCTCCCTTCACATTGCGAGGGAAAAACGTGGATCGTGCCCTGGCTTAAATAGTTCTCAACGTCACGTTTGAAGCCGACCACCTTGATGTTGTCGCGCCAATACTTCTTGAGATGCGGCTTGGCTTCGTCATGGACAGAACCGACAAGCCAGAGCTCGGCGTCTTTCAAATCGAGCCGGTGCCACGCTTCCAGCAGGTGATGGATTCCCTTTCGCTCGATCAAAGCGCCGGAAAACACGGCCCGGAAAATTGGCGGCCGCGGTCCTGGTTTGAACTTCTCCACATCGACGCCGCGTGGCAGGTAATAAAGTTTGTCCTCCGTGAAGCCCTGGACCCGGAAGGTGTCGGCAGCTTTTTGGGATAGAACGAAGAGCAGATCCGCGAGGTCGTATTCCTCGATGAAACGCTCCCGTGTCTGGAGCAAATTTTCCTTCCAGCTCCGCGGCGGATCAGGCGGCGCCACTGGCGCGCGCTCTCCCACTTTTCCGCGATCGCGGTGCCACGTCGGAATCTCGACGATGGAGGGAATCCCGAGCTTGCGCGCGACCCGGAGCGATTGCAGACAGTCCCCTGACCAGCTGTGAAAAAGGTCGTAACGGCCGGTCGCGAGATGGCGCGACGCGACCCAGTCGAGATACTTCTTTTTCGCTCCGTAATAGTAAGGCCGGTCGAGAAACGAAATAAGCCGAACCGGATGCCAGCGCAGCGAATAGATCAGCCGCGCCGGGATTTCGCTCTGCCTGTTGTCGTAGGCCACGGCACGTCCGAGGAAGCCGCCGCGGTGCGACGCGCGCAAAGTTTCGAAAGCGTCGGTGTCGAGCCCAGATCCGCCGATCCGGGCAAAGATCGAGTAGAGCAAATGTTTGGGCAGGACCCGCTCGGTCCGCGGTGGCGGCTGCGTCAGCGGAGGGGCGTTTAGAGTTTCACCCACCATCGGTCACCAAGTATTGTGGCGTTCCCAGCCAAGTAAAGTTTCCATGTCTTCGCAAAATCGCCGGTCCGGCCCTGGACACAAACTTACCATAGGATTGGTCCGGCGTGGCTTTTCTTCCGGCGGCGCGGAGGCGTATTTGAAGCGGCTCGCCTCTGGCATTACCGGGGCTGGCCACGATGCGGTCCTTTTTTCTGCGGCGGAATGGCCTGTGAGCGAATGGAGTTCCGGGAGAATCGTGCGCGTGAAGGCCGCGACGCCGATCGGGTTTGCCGACGAACTCGAAAAAGTTTGGCGAAAGGAGTGTGACGTTCTTCTGAGTCTTGAGCGGGTGTGGCGCTGCGATGTGTATCGCGCCGGTGACGGCGTGCATCGCGTCTGGCTGGAAAAGCGAAACGAAATGGGTGGACCCTTGCAGAGGTTGAGCCGCTTCTTTAACCGGAAACATTCGGCCGCGCTCGATCTCGATGAATCGCTTTTTGCGAAGCGCGGCGCCCGGCGAGTGATCGCGAACTCGCAGATGGTGAAGGAGGAGATCGCGCGGGTTTACCAGTACCCCGGCGATCAAATCGACGTGGTTCACAATGGCGTTCCCATCGAACTATTTCGCGATCCCGGAGATCGAGTGAAGACGCGGGGGAAACTCGGATTGGAGGAGGACGCCGTCGTGGTGTTGTTCGTGGGTTCGGGTTGGGAACGCAAAGGTTTACGCTTCGCGCTCGACGCAATCGAGGGGCAGTCCACCAGGATGAAGCTACTCGTCGCCGGGCGAGGGGATTCCGGACAGTTTTCTTCGCCCAACGCTCAATTTCTCGGCGTCGTTCGCGACATGCCGGCGCTTTATCGCGCCACTGACATTTTCCTCCTGCCGACGATATACGATCCGTTCTCGAACGCGTGTCTCGAAGCGCTCGCTGCCGGCCTGCCCGTGATCACGACGAAAGCGAATGGGTTTTCTGAGATCATTGAATCCGGCCGGCACGGCACCGTCATCGATGATCCGCGAAACGTCGCCGCAATCAGCGAAGCGCTCACTTTCTGGGCCGATCCCTCGCGTCGCGCCCAGGCACGAATCGACAATCTCGCGCTCGCCGCGCAGTTCGATATTTCAGCGAACGTCGAACAGACCCTGCGGGTCGTGCTGGACGGATGGGCGCTGTCCCGTCCCGGTTTTCCCGTCGAATAACAGGACGACACAGCGGTCGTCCCTCCAGCACTATCAGACCGCCGCGAGGGCGGCGTCGACGTGAGGGAAAATGATAAATACCTGGTCGAGCCGCGCGATTTCGAAAATCGGTTTCACGTTGTCCTGGATGCCGGCCAGGATAAATTTGCCGCCGTACGCTTCGACGTTCTGCATTCCCTCGATCAACACCGCCAGACCCGAACTATCGATGTAGGTCACCTTCGCGAGATCAACCACGAGACGGGGCGGCTTTTGCTCGATCATCGCCCCCAGAGCCGCCGAGATTCGTGGCGAAACGTGCAGGTCGATCTCGCCTTCCAGCGGTAAAACATTTGGTGCGTCGGGCAAACTCATACGGTTAAGGTTCGGAAGCTGTCGTCATCCCGGCTGTCACCAGCCGAGTTCCCGCTTCACTTCGTCCACATTGGCGAAATCATCAAAGAGAAAGTCAGGCTGACACTCGGCCAGGCGTTGCCGAGACCACGAACCGGTGGCGACCGCAATCGTCCGTGCGCCGAAAGCTTTTCCGCACGCGATGTCGTGCCCGGTGTCACCAACGACGTCGACTTGCCTTGGTGGAAATTGAAAGCCGGCATGCGCGGCGGCGCGATCGACGGCGCACGGACCAAGGGCATTGCGATCATGATGATCGTCGGCGAACGCGCCGAAGGGAAAGAAGTGCCAGAGATCGTAATGCCCGAGCTTCAACTGCGCGCCGCGTTTTAGATTCCCGGTTAGAAGACCGAGTATTTTGTCCGGCTGTTGCGCCAATTCCTTGAGCAATTGACGAATGCCGGGCAACACGCGGCCGTTGCGCCTCGGAAGTTCCTCGGGCAGGAGCGCAACGTACCGGGCGAGGAACGAATCCACATTTTCGGTCGTCACGGGCGTTCCGTACTTTCGCAGAATCTGGTGCGCGATCGCCACATCGGTGCGTCCGGCAATTTCCACTCCCGTCAAATCGCCGTCGCCGCCGAAACGCTCGATGGTGGCGCGAACGAGCGCGTGTTGCCCTGCCGCGCCCGTGTTCACGAGCGTCATGTCGATGTCCCAAAGAATGAGGCGGCGGTCGGGCATGAGAAATCGGAAAATGCGCGTCTTCTGTTGTAGCGACGGCGCTCTGTCGCCGTAAAACGCGTTGATTGCAATTCTCGCTTATTACGCCGACAGAGCGGCGTCGCTACAACTGCTGCTTGTCGAACGCACAAGGTCCGGCAACCTTCTAGCCCATGTCAGGACCCATCTCCGTCAAAGCCGCGCTCGCCAGTGCCGCGCCGATCACTGCCGTGCAGGTGCAAGGCTGGGTTCGCACTCGCCGCGACTCGAAAGATTTTTCGTTCATCGAACTTAACGACGGATCCTCATTGCGCAGCCTCCAGATTATCGCGAAGAACACGCTGTCGAATTATGCGGAAGTGCAGCGACTTCAAACCGGCGCGTCTATCACGGTGACCGGTGACCTCGTTGCTTCGCAGGGAAAAGGTCAGGCCTGGGAGGTTGTCGCGAACGAACTCAAAATCGTCGGCGCATCCGATGAAACGTATCCGCTCCAGAAGAAGGGTCACACTCCGGAATTTCTCCGCGAGATCTCGCATCTACGGCCGCGCTCGAATTTGTTTGGCGCCGTTTTCCGCGTCCGGAGCCGGCTCGCGTTTGCCATTCACCAATTTTTCCAGGAGCGCGGATTCGTTTACGTCCATACGCCGATTATTACCGGCAGCGATTGCGAGGGAGCGGGCGAATTGTTTCGCGTCACGTCCTTCGATCTGAAGCAGCCGCCGCGTCGCGACGATGGCTCGATTGATTACGCGAAAGATTTTTTTGCCCGCTCGACTTATCTGACGGTGAGCGGCCAACTCGAAGCCGAAGCGTTCGCCTGCGCGCTCACGAAAGTTTACACGTTCGGTCCGACCTTCCGGGCCGAAAATTCAAACACTTCCCGGCATGCGAATGAGTTTTGGATGATCGAGCCGGAGATGGCCTTCTGCGATTTGCAGTGCGACATGGATCTCGCCGAAGAGATGTTGAAATATCTCATCGCCGATATTCGAAAGACGTGTCCGGAAGACCTCGAATTGTTCTCGAAGTTCGTCGACAAGGAGTTGACGGCGCGGCTCGATTTCGTCATCGAGCGGCCATTCCAACGGATCAGTTACACTGACGCGGTCGAATTGCTAAAGAAGAGCGGAGAGAAGTTCGAGTTTCCGGTTGCCTACGGAGCGAACTTGCAATCGGAGCACGAACGCTGGCTGACTGAGAAACATTTCAAATGTCCGGTAACCGTTTTCAATTATCCGAAGGAAATAAAGCCGTTTTACATGCGGCTAAACGATGATGGAAAAACGGTGACCGCGATGGATGTGCTCGTTCCCGGGATCGGCGAGATCGTGGGCGGCAGCCAGCGCGAAGAGCGGCTTGAAGTGCTCGAGGAAAACATGCGGCGTCATCAGATGGATCCGGCCGATTACAAATGGTATCTCGACCTGCGCCGATACGGGACAGTTCCGCACGCCGGCTTCGGTCTCGGCTTCGAGCGGATGCTGATGTTCGTTACCGGCGTATCCAACATCCGCGATGTGATCCCGTTCGCACGCACGCCAGGCAGCGCGGAGTTTTAGGCGCCTCAACGTGTGAGGCCTCTGCGCCCCCGCACCTCCTCGTTCCCAAGTTGTACTTGGGAACGACGAGAAATAGCGCCAACCCGGCGCGAAGCGGAGCTTCGAAGACAAGGTCATTACCAAGCTGGAGCGTGGTAATGAGGAGTCGAAAAAATCCTTTGTGAACCTTTGTGACCTCCGTGAGAGGTATTCCATGAGCACGCACACTCGGCTTCCGCTTACTGTTCTCGTCACTCTCGCGACCGTGTTTTCCGCTTTGGGCGCTGACGATCTCGCCCCGATCAAACAGGAGATCACCAAACGCCACGACGAAGCAGTGAAGCGATTGCAGGACTGGATCAAGCTGCCATCGATCGCGGCCGAGAGCCTCAATTCAGCGGAGGGCGCTGATTACATGGCGAAACTTGCGAAAGAGGCGGGGTTCCAACAGGCGACGGTGATCCAAACAGATGGCAAGCCGGGCGTGTTCGCGACCCTCGACGCCGGCGCGAAGAAAACCGTCGGGCTTTACTTCATGTATGACGTGAAACAATTCGATCCGAAAGAATGGACCTCACCCCCACTCGATGCCGCGCTCGTGGACAAACCGAACCTCGGAAAAGTTATTATCGGTCGCGGCGCGGTGAACCAAAAAGGCCCTGAAGCCGCCTTCCTCGCGGCGCTTCACGCGATTAAAGGGGCGAACAAAAGAGTGCCGGTGAATCTCGTGATGGTGGCGGAGGGCGAAGAGGAAATTGGATCGCCGCACATCGGGCAAATCGTTCTCAAGCCTGAAGTGAAGGCGGCGCTCGAAAAAACCATCGGCGTATTCATGCCCTCGGCGTCACAGGATTTGGATGGTGTGGTGACAGTAAGCCTCGGCGCCAAAGGTGTGATCGAATGCGAGCTGACTTCGAGCGGCGAAAAGTGGGGACGCGGCCCCGCGAAAGACATTCATTCCTCGCTCAAGGCGATGGTCGACAGCCCGGCCTGGCATTTGGTGAAAGCCCTCGACACCTTGGTTTCCGCGGACGGCAACGACATCACGATCGACAATTATCCGAAGCCGAGACCGCTGACTGCGGAAGAGAAGAAGATGATCGCCGATGCTGCGAAACGGCAGGACGAAGCGCAGCGGAAGAAAAGTCTCGGCGTCCAGCATTGGATCAACGATTTGCCCTGGGAACAGGCGCAGGAACGTCTCGAATCGCAACCGACGGTGAACATCGAGGGACTGGTGGGTGGTTACACCGGTCCTGGGGGTAAGACTATCCTCGCGCACAAGGCATCAGCGAAACTCGATCTCCGCCTCGTCCCCGGAATGAAAGCGACAGAAGCGCTGGCCGCGTTGAAGGCGCATCTGCAAAAGCGCGGGTTCGGCGACATTGAGGTGAACATGACCGGCGGTTACGATCCGACGACCACGCCGGCAAACGCGCCCTTCATTCAATCACAGGTCGCGGTGTTGAAAGCTGCCGGAATTGATCCCGTCATGTGGCCTTGGAACGCCGGCTCATATCCGGGGTACGTGTTCACCGGTGAGCCGCTGAAACTGGCGTCAGGCCATTTCGGTCTCGGCCACGGCAGCGGCGCCCACGCGCCAGATGAGTATTACGTCATCGAGTCCGCGAACCCGAAGGTCCAAGGCTTCGACGGCGCCGCGATGTCGTTCGTCGAATATCTCTACGAGCTCGGGAAATAGAACTATCGCGAACCGACAAACGCTGTAGCCGCGGCGCTGTGTCGCCGCGTCTTCCTCATCCTCGGCACGGCGACGCAGCGCCGTGGCTACAGCAGCTGCTCCGGGTTCGGCGGTCATAGACCGCCGCTACAGGAAGAGATTATTACTTCTTCTTCCCTTCGCCGGGCCGGTAATCTTCTTCTGCGGCTTCGAACGCTTTCTCGAGGCCGACCATGTCTTCGCCGGGACGCAGGCTGTCGAACGCTTCCGATTCGCGCTTGAGCTCTTCCTCGGAATAATTCGCGGCCTTGATCGAGAGACCGATTCGGCGCTCGACCTTGTCCACCTTGATGACCCGAGCTTCGACTTCCTGCCCGACCTTGAGCACGTCCTTCACCTTCGCCACGTGATCCTCACTGAGCTGGGAAATGTGCACGAGCCCGTCGATGTCGTCCTGCAATTGCACGAACGCACCGAAGCTCGCCAGCTTCGTGACCTTGCCCTTCACGAGATCGCCGATCTTGTATTTCGAATCGATCTCTTTCCACGGATCGTCGCTCAGCTGTTTAATGCCCAGGCTGATCCGCTGATTGGTCTTATCGATGTCGATAACTTCCGCTTCGACTTCGTCGTTCTTCTTAAAGACTTCGCTCGGATGATTGATCTTTCGGGTCCAGCTCAAATCGGAGACGTGGATCATTCCGTCGATGCCGTCTTCCAATTCCACGAACGCGCCATACGCGGTCATGTTCCGAATCGCGCCTTTCACGCGACTGCCGATCGTGAATTTCTTCTCGATCTCATCCCACGGGTTCGGCTCGAGCTGGCGCAGGCCCAGCGAAATTTTCTGCTCTTCCTTGTTCACGCCGAGCACGACCGCTTCGACTTCCTGACCCTGAGTCAGGATATCGGACGGACGCATGATGCGCTTCGTCCAGGACAATTCGGAAACGTGAATGAGACCCTCGACGCCTTCCTCGAGTTCCACGAACGCGCCGTAAGGCACGAGGTTCGTGATCTTGCCTTTGACGTGCTGACCGGCCGGGAACCGTTCTTCGATCTGGTCCCACGGATTTTTCTGGGTCTGCTTCAGGCCTAACGAGACGCGCTCTTTCTCCTTGTTAATGTCGAGCACGACCACTTCGAGCGGCTGGCCAACTTTCAAAAGCTCGCTCGGATGTCCGAGGCGGCCCCAGGTCATGTCCGTGATATGGAGCAATCCGTCCATGCCATCGAGATCGATGAACGCACCGAAATCGGTCAGGTTTTTCACCGTGCCTTGGACGCGATCGCCCACCTGCACGCCTTCGAGGAACTTCTGCCGTTTCTCGCTCCGTTCCTGCTCGATCAATTCGCGCCGGCTGAGGACCACGTTCTTCCGGTCGTCGTTGATCTTGACGATCTTGAAGTCGTAAGTGTTGCCGACGAACTGCTGCAAATCTTTCGGCGGAATAATGTCGATCTGGGACGCCGGCAGGAACGCTTCCACGCCGATGTTCACCATGAGCCCACCTTTGACGACGGACTTCACCTTGCCTTTGATCAATCCGTCGCCGGCAAAAACCTGCGCGATCTTGTTCCAATTCTGGCGATAGGCCGCTTTCTCTTTCGAGAGCACGACCATGCCCTCGTCGTTTTCGAGCCGCTCGAGGAGCACTTCCACTTCGTCGCCCACTTCCATCGATTCGATGTCTTCGAACTCGGCGGCGGGAATGACGCCCTCCGATTTGTAGCCGATGTCGACCAGGACTTCCCGCGGGCGAATCTCGAGAACGCGTCCTTTGACGATGCTACCTTCTTTGAAGTCGCGGTACGACTTCGCAAGCAAATCCTGCATTAACATAAGGGTGAGTTTTTACTGCACGCGGCGCGGAGGCCGCTTTTCTGGCTAACACGCAAGCGCTCCTTACGCCCGGCAGCCCAGAAAGGGGGGCCGAATAATAGCGCGAATGTGGGGCCGGTCAACCTGCGGTTGCCCGGCTTCCTGCTCATGCTCTTGATCATGATCCTGATCCTATGGGGGCGGCCGGCCTCAAGGGAAAGATCATGAGCAAGATCATGATCATGAGCAGGAACTAGCTCTTCAACCGCGCATCTTGAGCGCACGGGATTTCTCCCCATATTGATTTGTCCATCAAAGCGTGTCCCTCGCTTTCTCTAATGAAGAAACTTGCCGTAATTCTCGCACTATCCCTCTCCACCTCGCTTTTTGCCGCCTCGCCCGCCGAACAACAACTCACCGAGGCGATCAAAGCGCCCGGCTTGAGCGTCGTCCATCTCTGGGCGCCCTGGTGCGGCAACTGCAAATCGGAGTTAAAAGGCGGCGGCTGGTTGAAAACCGTCAAGGCCAATCCGGACGTGAAATTCTATTTCGTCTCGGTCTGGAACAGCGGCGATGACGGCAAGACGCTCCTCGCGACCTACGAGCTGGCGGACCAGCCAAACGTCACCATTCTCGCCGATCCCGGCCCGCGAAAAGGGGACGCCAAGATCAAGCGGTTCCTCGATTTACCGGTCAGCTGGATCCCGACGACTTGGATTTATAAAGGCGGCGATCTTCGCTACGCCATGAACTACGGCGAAATGCGGTTCGACGTTCTCCAGCAATTCTTCGCCGACAGCAAATCAGAATGGTGACCTCGCCGCAAAAACCGCCTTCGATCCTCTCGCTCATCGGCGACACCCCGCTCGTCGAGATTACGCGGCTCGACACCGGTCTCTGTCAGCTTTTCCTCAAGCTGGAGAACTACAATCCGAGCGGATCGATCAAGGACCGCATCGCGCTTTCGATGATCGAAGCCGCAGAACGTGACGGCAGATTGCAGCCCGGCGGAACCATCATCGAAGCGACTGCCGGCAATACGGGGCTCGGCCTCGCTTTGATCGGCGGCGCCAAAGGCTATCGCACCATCCTCGTTATTCCCGACAAGATGTCGCAGGAGAAAATCGCGCATGTCCGCGCGCTTGGGGCCGAAGTGCGGGTCACGCGTTCCGACGTCACCAAGGGTCATCCGGAATATTACCAGGACATGGCCGCGCGTTTAGCGTCGGAGATTCCGGGATCGTTTTACGTCAATCAGTTCGGCAATCCTGCCAATCCCCGCACTCACGAAAAAACCACGGGTCCCGAAATTTGGGAAGCGATGGGCCACCACCTCGACGCGGTCGTTTGCGGCATTGGCTCCGGTGGAACGATCACCGGTCTGTCGCGTTTCTTCGCCCGGGTGCAGCCGAATTTGGAAATGGTCCTGGCCGATCCGGCCGGCTCGATCCTGGTTGATTATGTGAAAACCGGAAACTTCGGGACCGCCGGCAGCTGGGCAGTCGAAGGCATCGGTGAAGATTTCGTTCCAGAGATCGCCGACCTTTCACGGGTCGCGGAAGCCTACACGATCGACGATGCGGAGAGCTTCGCGACCGCACGCGAGCTGCTGCGGAAGGAAGGAATCCTGGCCGGATCGTCGAGCGGGACGTTGCTGGCGGGGGCGCTTCGTTACTGCCGCGCTCAAACCGAGAAGAAGCGGGTGGTTACTTTCGTGGCTGACGACGGAAATAAATATCTATCGAAAATGTACAACGACTTCTGGATGGCCGAGCAAGGGTTCGCCAGTCGTCCCGCGCAAGGCGATCTACGCGATCTCATCAGCCACCGCTTCGAGGCGGGCGAAGTTGTTACCGTCGGTCCCGGAGACTCGTTACTCACCGCGGTGAAGCGCATGCGCGCCGCCGATGTTTCGCAGGTGCCGGTGGTGGATGAGAGCGGCAAAGTGGTGGGCCTCTTGGACGAGTCCGACATGCTGGTGAAGGTCCACCAGGATCCGGAGCGATTTAATCACGCCGTTCACACCGCAATGACCGACAAGCTCGAAACGCTTTCCCCGACCGCGACGATGAAAGATCTGCTGGAAGTTTTCGAGCGCGGCCGCGTCGCCATCATGATGGACGGCGACAAGTTCCTCGGCCTCATCACGCGGAGCGATTTGCTCTCCTATCTGCGCCGCCAAATGCCTTCATGAAACCGCGGACTACGCGGATGACACGGATGAAGAAAGAAATTCAGGCATCTTGGATTTTTCTTCGTCATCCGCGATATCCGCGTAATCCGCGGTTAGAAGATTTTTTCGTATGAAAAAGCAACACGACATCGCCACGCGCGTCATTCACGCCGGCCAATCGCCCGATCCGACCACGGGCGCGATCATGATGCCGATTTACCAAACCTCGACCTACGTCCAGGAAAGTCCGGGCAAGCATAAAGGCTACGATTATTCCCGCTCCATCAATCCGACCAGGAGCGCTTATGAGCGGTGCGTCGCGAATCTCGAAGGGGGCACGCGCGGCTGGGCGTTTGCTTCAGGTCTCGCGGCAATGGCAACCGCGCTCGACGGTCTCGACAGCGGTTCCCATGTCCTGGTCAGCGATGATCTTTACGGCGGAACATTTCGTTTGTTCGAACGAGTCCGCCGGCGTTCAGCGAACCTGGATTTCACATTCATCGACATGTCGGACGCTTCGAAGATCGAAGCGGCGATGCGGCCGAATACGAGGATGCTCTGGGTGGAAACGCCGAGTAATCCGCTCTTGAAGCTGATCGATCTCGAAGCAGTCGCGAAAATCGCGCGCGCCCACAAGGCGATCAGCGTTTCCGACAACACCTTCGCGAGCCCGTGGATGCAACGCCCAATCGAGTTCGGCTTCGATATGGTCATTCATTCCGCAACGAAATATTTGAATGGCCATTCGGACATGGTCGGAGGCGTCATCGTCGTCGGTGAAAACAAAGAGCTCGGCGACCAGATCGCGTTTCTTCAGAACGCCGTCGGTGCGATCGCGGGTCCGTTCGACAGCTTTCTCGCGTTGCGCGGATTGAAGACCTTGGCGTTACGGATGGAGCGGCATTGCGAGAACGCTTTGGAGATCGCGCGGTGGCTCGAGAAGGAACCGAAGATCGAAAAGATTTACTACCCGGGCCTCGAACAGCATCCGCAACATGAGCTCGCGAAAAAACAAATGCGGGCGTTTGGTGGAATGGTCACGATCGTTCTAAAAACCGATCTCGCCGGAACGCGCCGATTCCTGGAGAACACGCATCTCTTTTCCCTGGCAGAAAGCCTGGGCGGCGTGGAAAGCCTCATCAATCATCCCGCGATCATGACCCACGGCTCGATCCCGCCGGAGATGCGGCAGTCACTGGGGATCACCGACTCGTTGGTTCGTCTTTCCGTCGGCGTCGAGAAAGTCGACGACCTGATCGACGATTTGAAGACCGCGTTTGCGGCGATCTGATCTTGTAGCGGCGGTCTATGACCGCCGCATTGGAGCAGCGAAAAAAAAGCGGTCTCGGCGGTCATAGACCGCCGCTACAGGCTCGGCTAAGATGGCCGAAATGGGGAATGCCTTCGGCCAGCTCTTCCGCATCACGACTTGGGGCGAATCCCACGGCGGCGGAGTAGGCGTCGTGATTGACGGTTGCCCGCCGCGAATCGCGCTCAGCGAAGCCGACATCCAGCGCGAACTCGACCGGCGCCGGCCGGGCCAGAGCGCGATTACAACGACACGCGATGAATCGGATCGCTGTCAGATTCTTTCCGGAGTTTTCGAAGGCCAAACCCTTGGCACGCCGATCTCGATCTTGGTGATGAACAAAGATGCGCGCCCCGAAGCGTATGCCGAGATGAAGTCGACTTACCGGCCGTCCCACGCCGATTTCACTTACGAAGCGAAGTACGGAATTCGCAATTGGCAGGGCGGCGGGCGCTCGTCCGCGCGGGAGACGATCGGCCGTGTTGCGGCCGGCGCCGTGGCGCGGAAAGTCCTGACGAAACTGTTTCCCGACTTCGACCTGCTCGCATACGTGACTCACGTATATGACGTGGCTGCCACCGTCGATCCGGCCACGGTCACGCTGGAGCAGATCGAAGCGAACGCGATTCGGTGTCCGGATGCCGCGGCCGCCGAAAAAATGATCGCAGCGATCGAGAAGGCCCGAGGAGAGGGTGACTCGTTAGGCGGAACTATCGCATGTGTGACGCGTGGCATTTCCGCGGGCCTCGGTGAGCCCGTCTTCGATAAGCTCGAAGCGGACTTGGCGAAAGCGATGCTCAGTTTGCCAGCATCGAAAGGCTTCGAGATCGGTTCCGGTTTCGCGGGAACTCGGATGCGGGGCTCCGAGCACAACGACGCGTTTGAAATTCGCGATGCGAAAGTGCGGACAACAACCAACCATTCCGGCGGCGTCCAGGGCGGAATCAGCAACGGCGAAAACATTGTTTTCCAGGTCGCGTTCAAGCCGACCTCGACAATCGCCCGCGAACAAAAGACGGTGACCGCCGCCGGCGAAGAAACAACGCTCGCCGCGCGAGGCCGTCACGATCCATGTGTGTTACCGCGAGCCGTCCCGATCGTCGAAGCGATGGCGGCGCTTGTGCTTTGCGACCACGCCTTGCGGCAGCGAGCTATTGCAGATTTCAGATTGCAGAATTCAGATTGAGTTACCGACGCCACCCATGCACCAATCTGCAATCTTCAATCTGAAATCTGCAATTGATTCATGACTTCCGGTTCGACGCTTTGGCAGACGGTGTTCCTCTCGTTTGCCGCAGTGTTGCTTCTGTTTGAAATAATCCGCGGATATCGGCTCGGACTTCCGCGGCAGTTGATGCGCGGCGCCGCCGTGATCGCGGCCTACGGCGCTGCCTATTTCGGCGGGAATCTCATGCTGCCGTTGCTTCGTCCGGTCTTGAAATGGCCCGACTTCGTCGTGTCGCTGATTGGCGGCGCGTTGCTCGCCATCGTGGTCTACGGCGTGATCGCGAGTCTGGGCACGCTTCTTTTCAAACGGACCGCTCAACACGCTTCTGCCAGTGTCCGGATGGTTTATGGTTTTAGCGGCGCGCTCACCGGCATCGTCTTCGGTTTGTTCTTTATCTGGCTCTTGCTCGTCGGGATTCGCTCGGTCGGTTCGGTGGCGGATGCGGAAGTTCAGGCGCATCCGCGAGCGGAAAATAATCCTGCTCCCTCTGCGCGCGATGAGAAGCATCTCTCTCTCGAAAATTTCGATGCCGATTCGCTGACGACTTTTCTGGCGCGCCTCAAGAATTCCGTCGAGTTGGGCAAGCTCGGCGACGTTGTGAGGCAAACCGACTTCACGCCGCCGGCGCTCTATCAAACGCTGAAAGATGCGGGAACGGTCTGCGCCAGCCCGGAAAGCGCGCGCCGTTTCCTCTCATTCCCCGGCGCTACGGAGTTGAGCGAGCATCCGAAGATTGTCGCTTTGCGAAACGATCCGGAGGTTGCGGACCTCATCCGCCAGGGGCGTGTCCTGGAACTACTTCAAAACCAGCGCGTCCTCGAAGCCGCGAACGACCCGACGCTGCTCGACAAGGTGAAGCAGTTCGATATCAAGAAAGCGCTGGAATACGCCGCCAAGAAAGAATGAGCCTCACACAAAGGGCACGAAGGGTCACAAAGGATGGATGAGAATCAGATCGCGAAGAGGATTCTTGATTCGGCCTTCGTGGTGCACACTAAGCTTGGACCGGGATTGCTTGAATCTGTCTATGAGGTGGCGCTGGCTCACGAGCTGCGGAAACTGGGCAGCGAGGCGGAGCGGCAGAAACCGATGCCGATTCGTTATGATGGTATTCTCTTCGAAGAGGGCTACCGCACCGATCTGCTGGTCGACGGCAAAGTAATCGTAGAGTTGAAATCCGTTGCAGCGCTTTCGGCCGTTCATGCAAAGCAGGTGCTGACACAACTGCGTTTGAGCGGACTGAAACTCGGTCTGCTTATTAATTTTGGCGAGGCGCACCTTAGGAACGGAATCAAGCGAATCATAAACGGCCAGCTCGACGACGATCCCTTAGAAGAAATCACTTTGTGACCTTTGTGTCCTTTGTGTGAGAAATTCTGCTCGTGCGAATTCTCGTTGCGCCTGACAAGTTTAAGGGATCGCTCGACGCGTGCGAGGTCGCGGAGAATATCGTGGCGGCGCTGCGCGAGGTTTTGCCGGACGCAATCATTGAAGCAATGCCGGTTGCCGACGGCGGGGAAGGCACGGCGGAGGTCATTGGTCACGCGTGCGGGGGCGAAGAAGCGAAGTGCGCGGCGCATGATGCGATGGGGCGAGAGGTCGAGGCGACTTATGTCTGGCTCGACGATCGGGCGACAGCGGTGATGGAAATGAGCAGTGCCGCCGGGATGTGGCGAATTGATCCGAAGGATCGCGATTTGTTACGCGCGGATACATTCGGCGTCGGCGAGATGATCAAAGACGCCGTTCGGCGCGGTGCTCACGAAATCCTGATCGGATTAGGCGGGAGCGCGACGAATGATGGCGGCTTCGGGATGGCGCGAGCGCTCGGATTTCAATTCCTGGCGAACGAGCACGAGATCGAAACGCCGGCCGAACTCGCCAATCTGGCGCGGATCAAAGCGCCGACGAGTCGGTTCTCAGTAACAATTACCGCCGCGGTCGATGTCCGAAATCCGCTGCTGGGCCCGCGCGGAGCGACCCGCGTCTTCGGTCCACAGAAAAGCGGGACAAGCGATCAATTACAGACGCTCGAGAGCGGATTAACGCGATTGGCTGATATCGTCGCGCGCGATCTGGGCTGTGACTTTCGCGACAAACCCGGCGCCGGAGCGGCCGGCGGCCTCGGTTTCGGTCTGATGAGTTTTTGTGGCGCGAAAATCAAATCGGGATTCGGCGTGGTCGCGGAGTTTATCGGACTACGAGCCGCCATCGCGAAAGCGGACCTCGTGATTGCGGGCGAAGGTCGATTGGATGAGCAAAGTCTCGAAGGCAAGGCACCGGCTGGCGTCGCCCGGCTGGCGCGCGAAGCGGGCAAGCGCGTCTTCGCAATTGTCGGGCAAGCGAGCCAGGAACAAAGGGTTCGCGAAATATTCGACGGCGTCCGCGAGCTTGCCGGTCCTGGTATCGATCAGCGCGAAAGTATCACGCGTGCGCCGGAGTTGTTGCGAACCCGAGCCGCGGAATTGGCGCGAGAAATTCGAGAAGACTCCGCGGGCAAATAATCTTTTAGCCGCGCGCTTATTCGGTTTTCGGTTTCGCGATCAAGAGCTGCCGCTCCACGGAATGCAAGTCTTCCGGATCGTAATAGCTGGCAGCCCAGGGCGGATCTTCTTCGCCGTGATGCAGATTGATTTCGTCGGCATTCTGCATCCGATCGCGAAACGCGAAATGGTCCACCAGCCGAATCGCTTCGATCGCGAACACTGTGACTGCGTCGCGGTCGCGAATCTCGATGAGGTTGTCGCCGTTCTTTTGTTCCGGAGTGAAGGCGAGGTTGCTGGAACCGCAGTAGACCACCGGGTTGGGGCCTTTGAAATCGACCACGACAAATTTGTGATGAATTGCGATGCCGGGAATGCCCGATTCTTTGCTGAACGGCGGAGGAAGAACGTGGGTGCCGCCTTTGCCCGCGACCAGCACGCCGCGTTTCGTGTGGGGCTTGTAGAGGGTAATTGTCTTGGTCGTATCGGTAATGCCGTAGGAAAAAATTTCCTCGTTGTTTTCGCGCACGAATCTTATCGCATCCAGGATTGAGCTCCCGCTGTCGTCCCTCATGATCGCGAAGAGGACGTCGGTTTTCGCGCCTTTGATTCGGTCCGAAATCGCTTTGAAAAAGTCGGTGGCGACCTCCTTGGTGTGCGGTGAAAACCGAATGGTCATCTCCGGGAGTTTGCTTTGGGTGAAGACACGCTCGTGCAACGCAAAGTCCGAGTTTTTGAAGTTCGTCATCTTATCGGCGCTGAAGGAGCCTTCGAAAACATCCGCATAAACTTTCGCCACGTCGGGGTTCGAAAAAATGATGACGTGGTTGGCGTTGATGTAGAAACCGTTGCTGGAAAAGTTCGTCGAACCGGTCAGCACTTTCAGAGGCGCGTTGGTCTCCTTGTTTTTCTGAATGAAAACCTTGGAATGAGCGAGGCTCTGAAACCTTCCGCGGAGAAGCGCACTCGCCGCGTCCGCCTGTTGTCCGAACAACGTCTCGAATTGATCTTCGAAGGCCGTGTTCCCTGACTTGTCCTTTCCCACGTGGGTCGACGAGTTATCGAGTAGGATGCGTAAACGTCCCTGTTTCGCGAGTTGGATCAAGCGATCGCAAATGATCGGCTCGTCGAGGTCGAAAGCGAAAACGTCGAGGGCGAGACTCGGATCAGCCAGAGTTTCCTCGAGAAATCCCAGGGCGCGCGCCCGCGCCTGCCAGCCCAGCCAGACATGTTGATCCTCGAAGGTGTAATCCCGGGTCGTTTCCGTTCCATTTTTCGTGGTCTTTACCGAGCCGGACTTGGTTTTGATGTCGAAGATCAGGTCTTTCTTGTTCGGTCGAACCTTGTTGTTGTCGCCGAAATGACTGGTGTAAGCCTGCGAAGCCACGAAGCCGCGCGCGAATCCGATTTGAAATTGTCCGGATTTGTACGGGCTCACATCGATTGTCACCGCGACGGTGAGCGAGGCGTCGAGCGGCTGTAAGACATCGTCCACCATGAAACGCGGAGTCACTTCGTATTGGTAGTCGCCGTAAAAGGGCGCCTTGACCTGACGAAACGTCGCGGGCACATGGACCCATCGAAATTTTTGGATCGGCGCGAATTCGGTGCTGTGCGTCTGATTGGGTTTGATGTTGTTTTTTGCCAGCACCGCGGCGGGATAAGTGAGCAGGTTCGTCATGAAATACGGGGTGCCCGTTCCCGGGGTGATGCGGACGGTGAAACCGGTGAAGTTCTCCTTCCTGGATTCAGCGAGGTCGAAGGCGAGTAAGGTCATGGCGTCGCCTTGGTAGGCGCGAACGCGGACGCCGTTTTTTGACTTGGATTTTTCCATGGGTCCTTTCGGTCGAGGGGTGGAAGGTGGGGATGGCCCGAGGCCGCTTTGTGGTGACGCGAGCTTGAAGAAACCCCGCCTAAGTTGCAAGCTCGCGGCCGCGGAATCCCCCAAGACCGTGTCAAAACCAGTTTTCTTATTCGACCCGAGGAGCGAATGTTGTCGCTACCAAGATGGAGAAAGAGTCCCCTGACGTAACCCCGTTTGTCTTTTCCGATCCGGCGGGCAAACGCTGGCCGCGGTTGCGCCTCACTTTGCTCATCGCGGGAATCGCGATTTTTCTGGGCACGGTTCTTTTCGTGCAAACCCTTTTCGTCGCGCCGCAGCTGAACCTGCCGTTTTCGCTCCGCCAATTGAAAGGACAGCTCAAAGCGCTCCAGACCGTCAATCCCGCCGGACCGGTCGCTGCAAATCTGGCGCTCTGGGAAAAATTCGCGCGCACCCGCACGGCTGGGAAAAAGCCGAAACCGCCCGTCGCGCCCACGCCGCCGGCCCATCCGCGGAAAAAATCGCCGGCGAATGAAGTGCACCTCGCCTTTTACGCGAACGGCGATCCCTACAGCTACACGTCGCTGGAACAGCACGCCTCCCAGATCACGCACGTCTGTCCGGAATGGATGGCGATGACAAATGGCGCGGGCGACATCCAGATCGACGCGGACAACCGCTTGCCGAAACTTGCGGCCGCCAAAGGTTTCGCGCTCATGCCGCTCCTGACAAATCTGGTGGGCGACACCTGGCAGCCGGAAGCCGTCGAAAATCTCGCGCATAGTTCGACGGAACGGCAGGACCGGTTCATCCAAAAAGTGCTCGCGATCCTGAATGAGGCGAAGGCCGCGGGCGTTATCATCGATTGGGAGCAAATCGATCCGGCTTACAAAAAGGACATCACCACGTTCCTCGACCGGTTCACGGACGCGCTGCATTACGACGACAAGCAACTCTGGCTCTGTGTTCAGCCGGGGCAGGACCTCGATTACATCGACTTCGATGAGTTGTCGGACAACGTCGATCGGTTCGTCGCCATGTTGTTCGATGAAACGTCGGACGCCGATCCGGCGGGACCGCTCGGCTCGAAGCGTTGGTTCGAAGGATGGCTCAGTGTGCTTATGGACGGCGCCGAGACCAACCAATGGATCATCGCGCTCGGCAGTTACGGGTACGATTGGACGAGCGGTGGAAAAAAAGCGGAGCTGATTAGTTTTCCCGAGGCAATGAGCCGGGCGAGCTATGCCGACGTCGAGAAGACGACAGTCGAAGCGCCGAACTACAATCCGTATTTTTATTACGAGGACGCGGACAAGGACCATTCGGTTTGGTTCCTCGACGTGGTCACGTTCCTCAATCAGTTGAAGCGCGTCCGCGAAGCGAAGGCCGGCGGCTTCGCGATCTATCGCCTCGGAACGGAAGACGTCGCTATCTGGGACGCGCTTGGGATTCCCAACGATTTCAAGATGGACACTGCGACGCGCGCGCCGCTCGAAGTTTTGAAAGGAACCGACACGATCGCGGATGTCGGCGACGGTGAAATCGTTTCGGTCGATCAATCAACGGCGAACGGGTACCGCACCCTGGCGGTGGACAACGACGGTTATTTGACCGCGACTTATTCGAAGTTCCCGCAATTTCCCACGCTCTACCATCAGGGCGCGGGTGGACCACACCAGGTCGCGCTTACTTTCGATGACGGGCCCGATCCGAAATGGACGCCGCAAGTTCTCGACATCCTGAAAGCCTACAATGTGAAGGCGGCTTTCTTTCTCGTCGGCGCGAACGCGGAAGAATATCCCGACCTCGTTCGGCGAATCGTGGCGGAAGGCCACGAGATCGGGAACCACACCTATTATCATCCGAACCTCGCGCTTTGCTGGCCCGAGCATGTCCGCGTGGAACTGAATGCGACCCAGTTGCTCCTCGAAACCATCACGGGTCGCTCGACCACGCTCTTTCGGCCGCCTTATGCCGCCGACACGAGCCCGTCGAAAATCACGGAGCTCGCTCCCCTCCAGCTCGCGCAGGAGCTTGGTTATCTCGTTGTGCTCGAAAATATCGATCCGCAGGATTGGGCCCGGCCCGGTGCGGACATTATTCTTCAGCGAGTAAAGCAACAGCGCCGTGACGGCAGCATCATTCTGCTCCACGACGCCGGCGGCGACCGCGAGCAGACCGTCGAAGCGTTGCCGCGCATTCTTGATTACCTCAAGACGCGCGGCGATTCGGTTGTCTCGATCAGCACCCTGCTCGGCACAACGCGCGATTCGTTGATGCCCTCGACGGAAACGAAATCGCGCACCCTCACTCATTTCGTTTCCGGCGCCGGGTTCCGCATCTTTCACGCGGCGGAAGAATTTCTCTGGGCGTTTATGATCGTCGCAACGGCGTTGGTCGTCTTGCGAACCCTGACCGTGATCTGGCTGGCCGCGCGCTTCCGCCGCTTTTGGCCGCGCGATTTCTCCGCGCCGATCAGCGTGATCGTCGCGGCGTTCAACGAAGAAAAAGTGATCGCAGAAACGCTGCGCAGCCTGCTCGCGACCGATTACGAGGGCGAACTAGAAGTCATCGTGGTGGATGACGGCTCGGTCGATCGAACCTCAGCCGAAGTGGAAGCGCTCGCGCATTCGGACGCGCGGGTTCGTCTTCTCCGCCAGCCTAACCGAGGCAAAGCGCGCGCGCTCCAATACGGCCTCGAGGCCATGCGTTCCGGCATCGCCGTGTTTCTCGACGCGGACACGCATTGCCAGCGCGACACGCTTCGACGGCTCGTTGAACCGTTTTCAGATGAAACGATCGCCGGCGTTTCCGGCCACGCGAAAGTTGGAAATCTTCGGACGTTCATCGCGCGGTGCCAGGCGCTCGAATACACCTGTGGCTTCAACCTCGACCGGCGCGCCTACACTCGATGGAATTGCATGACCGTCGTTCCCGGCGCGATTAGCGCGATCCGGAAATCCGCGATCGACGATGCCGGCGGATTGAGTTTGGAAACCCTCGCGGAAGACACCGATCTCACACTCGCGTTGCACAAACGCGGGCAGCGCATGGTTTACGTCCCGGAAGCAATCGCGTGGACTGAAGCGCCGGAAACGGTGAAGACATTGGCCAGCCAGCGGTTCCGATGGGCCTACGGGACGCTGCAATGTCTCTGGAAACATCGCGACATGGTTTTCAACTGGAAATACCGCGCGCTTGGCTTGTTTAGTCTGCCGAGCGTCTGGTTTTTCCAGATCATCCTCGTCGCGATCACGCCGATGGTGGATTTGTTTTTGCTCGCTTCACTTCCATTCGGCGCCTGGAACGCGGTCCTGCCCTTCGTTATCGCGTTCCTGAGCATGGATGTTCTGCTCGCGACGCTCGCCTGCATTATTGAACACGAATCGATCCTCGTGGCCTGGCGAATTCTGCCCATGCGATTGATCTACCGGCCGATGCTCAGCTACGTGATTTGGAAAGCGATTTTGCGCGCCGTGAAAGGCGCGTTGGTGGGTTGGGGAAAGTTAGAACGCACAGCCTCAGTCCCGGTCCGGGCATAATCTAGTCATGGTGAGCGAAGTCGAACCATCCCGAGTTGCTGCGTGTGGCGTTGCCGCCAGACGCGCCGCGGGGTTCTTCGACTGCGCTTCGCTCCGCTCAGAATGACCGGGAAGTTTTGCTGCGGATTCGCGGTTCTTGTTTTCCTTGCGAGTTGCCGGGAAAAAACGGCCGTCGTTCCTCGAAACCCCGCCGGTCCCGTCGAAGTCCTTCTGCCTTCCACCGGCGCTTACACCGGCGCCTTCATGGACTTCGGCGACACGGAAGATGAAGTGAACATCGAGACCATCGAGGATTTCGAAAATATGGTGGGCAAACACCAGGCGATCATCGCGTCGTCGAGTTACTGGGGTGAACAAAGTTTCCCCACCCGTAACCTGAACGTCATCTGGCGCCATGGCTCGTTGCCGCTCGTCTTCTGGTCGCCCTGGGATAAGCCCTACACGCAGAACCGCGGTCCGGACAAATTCGGTCTAAACGAAATTCTGGCCGGAAAATGGGACGCCTACATCGACAAGTGGGGCGACTCCGCACGCGAATTCGGACAGCCGATGATCGTGGTCTTCGGCGTCGAGATGAACGGCGATTGGTTCCCGTGGTCCGGCTGGTATTACGGCGCGGACGAATGGGTCGGGGACACGCCCGATGAATGGGAAGGCCCGGAGCATTTCAAAAAAGCGTATCGTTACGTGGTCGATCGCGTCCGCGCGCGCGGGGCGTCGAACGTGAAATGGATGTTTCATACAAACAATTATTCCTACCCGATCGATACCTGGAATTTCGCCCCCGCTTATTATCCCGGGTCCGATTATGTCGACTGGCTCGGCATGAGTGTTTACGGCCAGCAATTCAAAGACGAGCCGAACCCCGACATTCCATCCCTGGTGGACTGGCCTTACAAAGAGTTGTGCAGCGTCGATCCGGACAAGCCGGTGATGATCGCCGAATGGGCGACCGGTGATTTTCCATTTTCCGCCGATGTCCGCGGCATGCTGAAACCCGCGTGGATCACTCAAGCGCTCGAGATGTTTCGAACGCGTTATCCGCGGGTCAAAGCCGCGATCTACTGGCACGAACGCTGGCAAAACCCCGATCAGACTTACAGCAATCTACGGGTGAATTCTTCCGTGGAAGCGCTTCAAGCCTATCGCGCCGGCATTGCCAATCCCGATTGGCACGGGGAATTGATTACGCGGCCGGTGGCGAAAAAAAAGTAACGTTTACGGTTACTTGTCCTGCTCCTGATCATGATCGTGCTCCTGATCTTTTCTTGAGCGTCGATCACAAGATCATGAGTAGGATCATGATCATGAGCAGGAATGGGGGTGCTTACTCCGCTCGTAATGCCACCATCGGATCTACCCGGCTCGCTCGGAGCGCGGGAATCCAGCAGGCAAAAAGCGCGACAGTCCCGAGCAACAGCGTGACGCCGATAAACGTGATCGGGTCCACCGCATCCACGCCGTAAAGCACGCTCTTCAGAAATCGCGTCGCACCAAACGCGATCCCCAATCCGATGACCGACCCGATTACCGCCAGTGTCATTCCCTGGCGCAAGATCAGGCGTTGGACGTTTCCGTTTCGCGCGCCGAGCGCCATTCGCAAACCGATCTCACGCGTCCGTCCCGCGACCACATAGGACATGACTCCGTAAATGCCGACTGCCGCCAGGATTAGCGCCAGCACGCCGAAGCTTCCGAGCGCGCCCGCCGCCATTTTCGCTGGGAACAACGGAATCTTCATGTGCTCCTTGAGTGTCTTCATCCCGTAGATCGGCAGGGTGGAATCGAGGTTCCGCATCTCCCGCTGCATCGCGCCCAAAACCGTTTTCGGATCGCCCTTCGTCCGCGCCACCATGGAGACGGCGGTGCTGTAGTCGCGCAGTTGCGGCCGAAACAGCGCCGCCTTTGGGTCTTCGCCTAACGAGTTGTATTTGCCGTCGCCGCAAACCCCGATGATTTCCCAAAATGGTTTGTCCGAGCCGCTGAAATTGAATCGTTTTCCGATCGGATCCTGGCCCGGGAAAAATTTCTTTGCGAACGTCTCGTTCACAACCGCGACCCGATTTTCCACCTTTTCTTCCTGGTCGGTGAAATCGCGGCCGCGAAGTGAGATCCCCATCGTCCGGAAATAATCCGGGCTAACCGAACTGGGAATCGCGAGCGGCAGCTGGGCCTGGGGTGTCGGGGGTTGCCCCTCAAGATAAATCGTTGTGCTGTTGTAATTGAGACTGAGTGGAATGTTGTCCACGAGGGCTGCGGCTTCGACTCCGGGAAGAGCTCGGATCCGCTCGAGAGCCTGCTTCTGGAGCGCGCGCCCTTTGGTTTCATCGTAACCCTGCAAGCCGACATCAAATGAAAACGCGACGGCATTCTCGGGATTGAATCCCGGGCGCATCCGTTGCGCTTCCTGCAAGCTCCGAACGATGAGGCCGGCGCTGATGAGGAGCACGAGCGACAGCGTGATCTGCACCACGACCAGGCTGTTGCGCAACCGCGAGCGGCGGAACCCCGCCATCGATTGTTCGTCCTTCAACGCCGGCACCAGCTCCGGCTTCGATGATTGCAGGGCGGGAAGAAGGCTGAACAACATTCCGGTCAGGATCGAGAGACCGAGCGTGAAGGACAGTACGCGCCAATCGATCCGCAGATCGAATACGAGCGCGATGTCGATCGGAAAATCCACCCGCTGCACGATTCGATTGATCGCGGCCGCGACCAGCACGCCGAAGATTCCGCCGGCCAGGGACAGCATGACACTTTCCGTCATCAACTGCCGAATGAGCCGGCGTCGGCTTGCGCCAACGGCGAGCCGGATGGCGATTTCCTTGCGCCGATCCGTGGCGCGCGCGAGGAGCAGATTGGCCAGGTTCACACACGCTAGGAGAAGGACGAGAAAGCCGACGCCGGTGAGAACAGCGGTAAAGGCAAAGACCCCGTTGCGGATGTCGGGAATGAACAGACCCGGCGGAATGAGCTCGATGCCGCGGCCAGCATTCTCTTTCGGGTATTCCTTCCCCATCTCGAAAGTCAACGCGCGCAAAGATGCTTCCGCCTGCGCCTTGGTGATGCCCGGCTTGAGCCGTCCGACAACGAAAGAATTGTCGCTGTCACGACTTTCGAGCCAGTTGCTTCCGGGCTCGATCACCGGGCCCATCATCATCGGGGTCCAGAATTCCG
Organism: Chthoniobacterales bacterium; assembly: GCA_045809795.1. Lineage (GTDB taxonomy): Bacteria > Verrucomicrobiota > Verrucomicrobiia > Chthoniobacterales > UBA10450 > AV80. The sequence goes on along the minus strand of JBJMXD010000008.1, from coordinate 169,903 downwards.
GCGCATAAGCGACGTCGGTGCCGATGAAGCCTTTCTGGGCGACCCCGACCACCGTGAACGGTACATTGTTTATCAGGACACTGCGGCCGACGATCGCTGGATCGGAGGCGAACCGTTTTTGCCAGCAACCATAACTCAGCACCACGACCGGGTGCGATTTTGGCGTTTGATCTTCCTCCGGGAGAAAGCCGCGACCGAGCAAGGGCGGCACACCGAGAACATCAAAGTAGTTGGCCGATGCCATCGTGCCCCAGACGCGCTCGTTGTTGCCGTTGTGGCTAAGGCTGGCGACGGCGATGCGGTACGCGATCAATCCGGTGAACACTTGGTTGCGATCGCGGTAATCCTTGTAGTTGAGATAAGACTGGAGCGTGTAGTCCGCGCCATTGTGCAAGGTGCCGTAAAGTTCCTGGAGCTCGGAGGCATTACGGACCGGCAGAGGACGGAAGGCGACGGTGTCGACCAGGCTGAAGATCGCGGTGTTCGCGCCGATCCCGAGCGCCATCGAAATGATGGCGAGCAACGTGAATCCCGGACGTTTGAGTAACTGGCGCGCGCCGAAGCGAAGATCTTGGAAAAGCGTGTGCATATTTTTGGCGGTTCGCCTCCTTCGCCAAGTGAGATGCGATTCGCGTCCCGAACGGATTCAGAATTTTTTCTCTCGGAGGGACGTGCTTCTGCGCGTCCGAGTTTTCCGGTGGCAAAATGTGGGGACGCGCAGAAGCACATCCCTCCGAGCTACTGCTTTGGCAGCGGCTGCTGCCAATCAAGCACCAGCTTCCACGCGCCGGACGCGTCGGTCTGCCACACTTGGAGAAAGTGTCCCGATACGCCGGGCTGCGTCCGCGTATCGGAGTAGGAGCCATACATGTAGGCGAGATCGGCGCTAGTGCTGACGTCGGTCTTCATTACCTCCATAGCCAGACCCGCCTGCTCGGGCCCGAGTAATGCAAGAACGCCCTTTTTCCCGATCGCGGGCAACGACCCGTTCCGATAAAGCCGCACTTCATCGCTGCCGAATTGCCGGAATGCTTTCGCAAAATCGAGCCGTGCGGTCGCCATGAACGCGATCTGAGTATCCTGGAAGGATTGCGACGCCCCTTGGACGGCATCCTTCGGCACGACGAGCTGCAAGGGCGGTTTCGCGTCGGATCCGCCGTTCTCGATCCCGCAATCGAGCGCGACTTTCCAAGCTCCGTCCTTCTGTTTTTTCCAGATCGAGACGAAATGCCCGAAGCCAGCGAATTTTTCCTCGCTCTTGTTCGCCCGCCATTTTGAAGGGCCGCTGTCGTAGCCGAAATCGGCGCTGCGCGCGATCGCGGCAAAAGTGGGTTCCCAAACGAGATCGAGACCAGTTTCAGCACGTTTGCCCCAGGTCTCTTTGCCATTCACCGGTCCTGGCCGGAAAACGATCGCGTCATCCGCTAGAAATTCGAGGAACGCGGCCCGAGTCCCTTTCTCCTGGCCTGTCTGGTAAAACTTGCGCTCCGTCTCGACCATCGAGCGTATCGCTTCCGCCGGAGTTTCCCCGCGCACCGCGACGAGTGTGGCGAGCAGAATTGTTAATACTCGAATCATTTGCGACCTGATTGTTTGGAGGGCAATCGGCGTTGGCAAGCTCATCCTATTATTTTCGAAGGACATTGAGGTTGTCTATCCAGACAAAACCCCGCGCGGGCGACGTTGCCTAATGATGCGCAAGCTTCTCAAACTAATGTTGGCGCTCGCGGTTATTCTGTCGTGGGCAATCTGGCAGGCTCCGCAACTTCACTCGGCTGACGCTGCGCCGAAGTTACCGGTCGAAGTCCCCATGAAAACCGGCGAGGGGATGCCGACCCTCGAAATCATGATCAATGGCCAGGGACCCTTTGTCTTTGGCTTCGATACCGGCGCGCAAGCCGATCCGCGGATCGACATTTCGCTGGTCGACAAGTTCAATCTGAAATCAACCGGTCAGGTGCAGGCGACTGATCCTTCCCGTCGAAACTTTCAAACCTCACAGACCTACAAGCTCGAGTCCCTCTCAGTTGGCAATCTGCGCCTGACTGATGTCAATGTGATCTCGCGCGACTTCAAGAATTCGCCGCGCCCTTTGAAGGTCGATGGCATTGTCGGCCTCAACGCGTTTGCGGACTATCTGGTCACGCTCGACTTCCCCGGAAAGAAACTGCGTTTCGAAAAAGGCGAGGTTCCTAAATCTGACGGCGCCGAAGTCCTCGACTACAAGAACGAAGCCGGAATTGCTGTGGTCGAGCTGGCTGTCGGCGACAAAAAGATCAAAGCCCACCTCGATACCGGCAATGGCATCGGCGCCTTCGTATTCCCGACCGCCTTTGCCGAGAAACTCACTGTCGCCGGCGAACCCCGTGTTATCGGCCGCGCCCGCAGCGCCACGGGCGACATGGAAATCAAGCAAGTCCAGGTCAAGGACACGATTAAGTTAGGCCGCCACGAATTCCCCGAGGCCACGATCGTCTATCCCGCTCTCGGCGATATCGCCAACGTCGGCTTCAAGACTCTCAGTCAGTTCGTGATCACTTTCGATCAGTACAACGAACGTGTCCGCGTGGCGCGTTAGTCTTGCTCGCGGTCTCCGCTTGGAAGATCTCACACCAAGGTCACCCGTAACGCAGCGCGTAGCGCGAGGCCGGGCTTTCAAAGGATCACAAAGAGTTCCTTCTTCTCCGTTGTGTTCCTCTGTGTCCTTCGTGTGAGGCAATTCTCCGCTTTAATTCGCTTTGCACGCCACATACACCGTGCTGGCCGATTCGCTCTCAGTCACCGGATTTGAAAATGTAACCACGTGCGCCCGCGCGGTCGCGAAGACCGCCCCAAGTTTCTCGAGAAATTCGTCGTCCGGCGGATCATCGGACCAAAGGGCGAAGACTCCGCCCGGTCGCAGATGCGAATCGAGGGGGCGCAAACCATTCGTTTCATAGAAGGCAGCATTGCGCGGATGTAACAGGTTCCGCGGCGAGTGATCGATATCCAACAACACCGCGTGAAACTTCCGGCCGATTTGTTCAAGATCGAATCCCTCCGCCGACTGGCCGAGCGCAAAGAAGTCCGCGCATAACACTCTGGTTCGCGGATCGCCCGTAACAGTCTGTCCCAGCGGAACAAGACCTTGCTGGTGCCATTCGATAACCGGCGCCAGGGCATCGACGACTAAGAGCGAAGCGACGTCAGGATGTTCGAGCGCGGCCACCGCGGTGTATCCGAGTCCCAGTCCGCCTACCACGACATCCCACTGTTCTCCTTTCAGCTCGGCCAATCCAAGTCGGGCCAGCGCTTCCTCAACTTCATGAAACAAGCTCGACATCAAAAATGCCTCCCCGAGCTTCACTTCATAAATCTCGATTCCGCCTAAGGACAGCATCCTGCGCCGCCGTAGGATCAATTCCCCCAGCGCCGTTTTCCGATAATCCAATTCCTCGAAGTCCCGGCTCATCGTTTTAAGTCACCAGTGTAGCTGTCGCCCGGTAAAGACGTCTCATCGAAGGAGATTGTAGGCAACCGCAACGGTTGCCAATTGTTCAGGAGTTCGCCCAGCGGAGGAGTCGCGGCTGGCGCGTTGCAGCGACAGTCACAACTCGCAACGTGTTCGCACCGCCTTAAGAACTGCCTCGCAAACTTCTGGTCGTGCCAATGCGGACACCGCTGATGCCAACTCTGGGTCTTCCCGATCTGAACGCATCTGCTGAGACATCTGGGTGAAGGCCGCTCCTCGTAAGGACGGGGAAAAGATGTTCCAGTCCGAGGAACCATGAGCGAAGCGCGCTATCCTCAACAAGCGCGTGAGTGAACCGAACCATGCCTTCAGGAATCGTCGACTCAGCCATCGCTCGAAATATCTAAAGCTAGAAAAAGCTCAGTTGCCGCTGGCGAGGACGATCTTGAATGGACTTGGCCGTGTTGAAGTCATGCCAAGGCTACACATCGGAGGGGCTGGCGGTTGGCTGCAACGCCCGGTTAGACCATTCGCGCCGCGTCCAGGGGAGTCGCGCGACCGCTAGGCTCGCAATAAGTGACGCCGAAAAGAATGCCGACCACAGAGCCAACAACCGGGAAATAGTCCAACCCTGCTTGATAGTATCCGGGTCACTCATGGAGTGATCATGAGTAACCTGCGGAACCGTCCGAACCAACTGGCCATCATACGGGTGGATCCAAAACCCAGGCTCCCAATAACCAGGAATAGCCTCGTCAACACAATCATAGAGCTTTGCGGCCACACACTTTTCCCACACCGCGGTATTGATCATCGTCACCGAAACGAACACGAGCAGAAACTTCTCAACCAGCGTCATAGTCAGATCAAAGGAATGAGAGTGCGTTGCTTAGATCTAACGAGATAAGATCAGTGACGGCAGACCAAAGCGCGCATTGATCGGAGTGAATGTGTCGAAGTCGTCTTAAAGGTGTACCCAGAGCGGTCCGCCGTTCGCTTCATTGGGTTGGTTAGGCGTGCGCACTAGGCTTTGGGTGCAATTAGAATCCATATGCAGATGGCCGCGCCGATAAGGCTGACAATGCCAACGAAGCGCAGCTCAAACGAATGTGATGGGCGCCGGATGCGCCGAGCTATGAAATCCCAATGAAGCTCTCCGGCGTGCTCCTCACAGCGGCGTATCCAACGGCTGCGCAACCGCTCTGTCCAGAATGTCGCAACGAGGCCGAGCCCAAGGAAACAAACCGAAGCGATGATAATGGGCAACAGGGTGATCAAGGGCTTAACGAGAATTCCGTGCAAATATTAGCCCTCTAAAGGCGCAATTTTTGGGTCTAATCGGTTGAGGTTTCGGCCGGAGGCGGAGGGGCATAAGTGACGCGGTGAGAGGGTACCGGCATTGCCCGCAACGGCAATCCGAAAATCATTCGACCGCGTCGCTCGGGATCTCGCCGCAGCGCAGCAGAAGATTGGGTCACGGCGACGCAGCGCCGTGGCTACAGCGATTGGCCTCGGGAGTAGACAAAATACGCAGTTGGCGGCGTTGAGTTATTAAAAGACCGTAAAGAGGTCATGGAAGATGTCGTCACTCATGAAGAGGATTGGAAAAGCTGTTTCGCGGAACTGGGGCCGGGCCTTGTCCTCTTCGCCCGCCAGTTCGTTCGCTCGATCGCGGACGCGGAGGACATCGTCCAGGACGCGTTTGTCCGGTTCTGGCGCAAACAACATTCGGTCAATGATCGCGGCCTGCTTTACGCAACGGTCCGCTCAGTCGCCCTCGATCTTCTCCGGCGTGATGCTCGCCGAGCCCGGCGCGAGGCCACTGCTTCAGCCGACATGGAGCAAACAACTGAGCCGCAATTTGATTTCGACGATGGTTCGCAGCGCGCTCTGGCTGCCGCCATTGATCTTCTGCCAGTCGAACAGCGGGAGGTCCTGGTAATGAAGATCTGGAATGAGCTCACCTTCGCCGAGATCGCGTCGGCCCTCGCCATCTCCCAAAACACGGCAGCGTCGCGTTATCGCTATGCGCTCGCGGCTCTAAAAAAGAACTTTGTCGTCCATGAATGATTTCTCGGAACTAGAAGCGGAATTGAAGAAGCTGCGGCCGCGTTTGGTATCGCCGGACCTCAGCGCGCGGATTGAAGTAGGTCTAGCGGAGACGGAAGCGGCCGGACGCGGGACGGCCACGGCCGGCGTGTTACCAAAGCAATCGCGCTTTCGCTTGAACTGGTTTGCGCTCGGACTAGGTCTGGCGGCGGCAGCGACGTTTGTGATCCTGGCACGTGTAAACGTGGATCGGCCCTCCAAGTCGGCGGGGCTGGCGTTGCTCACCCCGGCCCCAATTACTCCGGCAGCGAAGGCGGTCGATAGCTTTGTTCCGTCCGCGATGACCCACGTGGTCTACGATGTGAAGGACGAAGGTTTGCATTTCGCGGCTGGCGAAGATGAACCGAAGCGCCGCCTCCGTTCGCGCAAACGCGAGACGGTGCAGTGGAAGAATCCGCAGACTGGCGCCTCGCTCCGCGTGAGCTATCCCACTGAAGAAGTAACCTTAGTCCCAATTTCCGGTCAGTAACTGCCATGAATTTTCACTCTTCCTCTTTCTCATGCTCTTACTCTTACTCCCGTATCGAAACGGTTGAGAATAACAGTAAGAGTAAGAGCACGAGTAAGACTGAATAAGAAGAATCGCCCTTAACCAAAACCAACAATGAAGACAAAAACAGTAGCTATGCTGGCAGCGCTCGCGCTGCTTCCGATCACGGGCTTTGCCCAAACTCCAGTGCCACCGGTCCCGCCAGTGCCACCAGTTCCGCCGGTCCCAAACTATAAGGACAAGGACAAAGATAAAGACAAGCCGAAGGTGCCGATCACCTGGCTGGGCGTGGAAACGTCGAGTATTCCTAGGGTGGTAAGCGAACAGCTTGGGTTACAGCGAGGCTTCGGCCTGGTAGTCGATTATGTGGTGCCTAACGGCCCAGCGGCGGCCGCAGGCGTTCAAACAAACGACATCATCAAGATGTTTAACGATCAAATCCTGATGGATCCGGATCAGCTTTCCAAGCTGGTGCGCAGCCAGGCCGAAGGAACAAATGTTACCCTGACTATTCTGCGAAAGAACGCTGAGCAGAAGGTTACGGTAAAGCTGGGGAAGAAAGAAGTTCGCCAGCATGAGCATGACTTCGGCTTCGAGATGAACATGGACGACTTCAACGAAAAGATGCAGGCCTTCAACGACAAGATGAAGAACTTCAAGTTCGAGACGAACTTCGATCCGGCCATTACCGAGACGGTGCGGAGCGCGCAACGCCAAGCTGCGCAGGCCAGTGAGGAAGCGCGGGAACGTGCGCGAGAGGAAGTGCAGCGGGTCCGCGAAGAGGCCCAGCGAAACCGCGAACAAGCGCAACGGACCCGCGAGGAAGCGCAACGAAGTCGGGAGGAAGCGCAGCGCGCTCGGGACGAAGCACGGCACTCTTCCCGTGAAATGCGCATATTTAACAATGACAAAGGCATGATGAAATCGACCACGATCGATCTCGGCAAGGCCACGATCGTCTTCACGGACGACAAAGGCGAGATGAAGCTCGAGACCGTCGACGGCAAGAAGATTCTTACCGCGAAGGACCCGCAGGGGAAGCTCCTGTTTAGCGGACCGGTCGATAGTAAAGAAGACCTGGACAAGGTGCCGGCGAACGTTCGCGAGCGTTACGACAAGCTCGAAAACAAGGATCTTCCCAAGGTTGTTCCCAATAGCTTCGTCAACACCGAAGACATGGATAACGACAACGATAATGACAACGACAACGCTAACGCGGACGAAAATGACAATGACGAAGACAACGACACCGTGAACGTTTCCGGCGCGGTTATGAAGATGCAGCCGATCCGCTGCCCACGCGCCCCGCGGTTCGTCCGAAACGTGAATCTGCTTTCAGTCTAATTCAGCTTGATTCGCCGCAGTATGAAAAAGGTTGTCCTCGCGGCGGCGACGAATTGCATCGTTGCGCTGGCAGCGTTGGCCCAGCCGGCGCCGGATCTGGCCAAAGAACTCGACAGTTACTTCGGGAGTCTCGTAGCCGAGAATAAGCTCTCGGGTGTCGTCCTGGTCGCTAAGGACGGAGTAACCGTCGCGAGCAAAGCGGCAGGAATAGCGAACAAGGCTACCAATGCCCCGATCGATCTGAACACAAAGTTCAACCTTGGTTCGATGAACAAGATGTTTACGGGCGTGGCCATCGCGCAGCTAGCCCAGGCCGGCAAGCTCTCCTTCACCGATAACGTCGGCAAACATCTGCCCGATTATCCGAACAAAGAAGTAGCGGACAAGGTAACTGTCCATCAGCTGCTGACGCATACTTCGGGTATGGGGATGTATTTTGGTGAGAAATTTGCGGCGCAGCGTGAAAAGCTTCTCACCGTCGCCGCGCACTTGCCCTTGTTTGCCGGAGACGCTCTCGCCTTTCCGCCCGGAGAGAAGTTTCAGTATAGCAACGCGGGTTACATGCTTCTCGGCGCTATCATTGAAAAGGTATCAGGCCAGAATTACTACAGTTACGTGCGGGAGCACATTTATAAGCCAGCCGGAATGAATGACACGGGCTTCTACGAGCCAGGAAAAGAAATTTCGAACCTGGCGATCGGCTACACGAAAATGTCGCCTGACGGGAAACCGAGCGAAGCGATCCGGGATAATGAAGGCCTCCGCGAAATCAAAGGCGGGCCGGCCGGCGGGGGCTTCTCGACCGCACCGGACCTGGTAAAATTTCAGCAAGCCCTGTTCAGCTACAAGCTTCTCGACAAAGCGCACACTGACACCGTGACTACTGGCAAGGTCGATGGTCCGCGCGGAATGGGGAAGTACGGCTACGGTTTTGGCGATAACAACCTCGGCGGAAAACATAGCGTCGGACACAATGGCGGTTTTCCCGGCATCGCAGCGAATTTCGAGATGTATCCCGAATCGGGTTACACCGCGGTCGAGTTAATGAACGCTGATCCGCCGTCGTTGATGCCGATCGCCAAAGCAATCCGGGAGCGGATCCCGGCGAAGTAATTTCTTAAGTCCGCCGGGGTCTAACCCGGCTTTCGGCAGCCCTAACGGCTCGGGGCGAACAGCTGCCCGGCGGACTTTTTCTTGGCGTTTTCCGCGGCGCCATCTTATTAAGCAGACGCCATGGCAACCGATGAGCGCGATCAGCCGGCCGACCCGACGCCAATCGTTGCGGCGCCGACAGATGTCGCGCCGTTGACGCACCAAGCGCCGAAGCCGCGGCACGAACGCACGGCGGACGACGAAGCCGGAGTGATCGATTGGGAAGGGCTGGCCGCGAGTGACCGGTTCCGCAACCTGCTTAAGGCGAAACGGAAGTTCATCGTTCCGGCGATGATTTTTTTCATTGTTTATTATTTCGCGTTGCCAGTGCTGATCGGGTACGCGCGGCCGTTTATGGAGAAGCGGGTCATGGGTCCGGTGAACCTGGCGTACTTGTTCGCGCTCTCGCAGTTCTTCATGGCGTGGATTATTGCGGCGCTGTACGTCAAAGCCGCCGCGCGGTTCGATAAGATGGCGAAGGATGTTACCGGGGAGCGGTGACACTCATGCTCATGCTCGTGATCATGATTCTAATCTTGTTCTGATGCGCGGCGGCAAGGAAAGATCATGAGCACGATCAAGATCAGGAGCATGAATTTGTTATGACGCCCGCACTCGGGATGTTCCTGCTGTTCGTGTTGGTAACGCTCGGCATCACCTACTGGGCTGCTCGTCGGTCCCAAGGCGCCGCGGCATTCTTCACCGCGAGTCGTCGCATTACCGGCTGGCAGAACGGCGTGGCAGTGGCCGGCGATTACATGAGCGCCGCGTCGTTTCTCGGAATTGCGGGACTAATCGCGTTCTATGGCTACGACGGGTTCATGTTTTCGGTCGGATGGCTGGTCGCTTATCTGACCGTTTTGTTGGTAGTCGCGGAGCCGCTGCGCAATGCCGGCAAGTATACGATGGCCGATGTGCTCGCCTATCGCTTAAGTCCGCGACCAGTTCGGGCGATGGCGGCGTTGAGCACGATCACGGTCAGCACCTTTTACATGATCGCTCAGATGGTTGGCGCGGGTGCTCTGGTTACGCTCCTTCTCGGCAGCTCACACGTCAGCTACGAGCTGGCAGTTATCGGGGTCGGCGTGCTCATGATCGTCTACGTCATTTTCGGCGGAATGCTCGCGACGACCTGGGTGCAAATCATCAAGGCGATCCTGCTCATGGCCGGAACGATTCTCCTTAGTCTTCTCGTGCTCGCGCATTTCGGCTGGAGCCTCAGCGGATTCTTCGATGCCGTGACCCGCGTGACTTATCACGACAAGGGCGCGCTCGTAACAAAAAACTTTCTCGAGCCGGGCTTGCGTTATACCGCGGCGAACCACGGCGCCCTCGATCTGATTTCTTTGGGAATGGCGCTGGTCTTTGGAACCGCCGGCCTGCCCCATATTCTCGTCCGGTTTTACACGGTGCCGGATGCGAAGACGGCGCGGGTGAGCGTGGTCTGGGCGATGGTTTTGATCGGCACCTTCTACATCATGACGACGTTTCTCGGCTTCGGCGCCGCGACGATCGTGGGCCGCGATCACATTGCTGGCCACGGCGGCAACAACATGAGCGCCCCGCTCCTCGCCCAAGCCCTGGGCGGCGACATCTTCTTCGCTTTCATCGCCTCGATCGCCTTCGCCACTATCCTCGCGGTCGTAGCTGGCCTAACGATCAGTGCTTCGACGTCGTTCGCTCACGATTTTTATACGGCAGTGATCCACAAAGGCACGGAACGTAAGCCAGGCGAAGAAGTCCGGGTCGCGCGGTGGACAGCTGGGGTAGTTGGCGCGGTCGCGATTGGGATTGCCATTCTGCTCGGTAAGGACGCGAACGTCGCGTTTCTGGTCGCGCTCGCGTTTGCCGTGGCGGCGTCCGCAAATTTGCCAGTGATCGTCCTATCGCTTTTCTGGAAACGCTTCAACACTAGTGGCGCGGTCATGGGACTTGCGGTCGGTCTGGTTGCGTCGCTCGCTTTGATCATCGTCGGTCCGAGCATCATGAAAGTGGATCCGCCGGGAGTGGCTGCGTCAGCGAAACATTTGATTCAGCACGCTCCACTTTTTCCGCTCGAGAATCCGGGAATCCTCAGTATTCCACTTGGATTTCTGGCCGCGGTTCTCGGGACATTGTTCAGCCGTGAGCCGCGGGCCGAAGCGCGTTTCGCCGAGCTGAGTGTGCGGGCTAATACCGGTCTCGGCGCCGAGAAAGCGGCCGAAAGATAGCTAGCGCCAACGGCGCGGGCTCAAATTCAGCCTGGGGCATCGCCCCAGGAAGAGAGATTTTTCCAGCAGTCCAAGCGCTGAAAGCGCGATTCAACGAGCGCGCGCATTTAATCCCGAAAACATGAATCGCGCTTTCAGCGCTAAAGAATTTGGACGTCGGACGAAGTATCCCTGGGGCGTTGCCCCGGGCTGGAAATGAATGGGCGCGTTTCGCGCAAACAGAGGGCGACGGCCGAAAAGGTGCCGTTGGATATGCTGGAGCAATTGCTCGACGCCTGGGTGAAATCGAAGAAATCGACCTAGCGGGGAACAGTGCCGGCGGAGGGGCTCGAACCCACACGATCTTGCGATCACTGGATTTTGAGTCCAGCGCGTCTGCCAGTTCCGCCACGCCGGCTGGCGAAGGCTACCGTTTCGCACTGGATGCCCGTGGCGCAAGTGAAATTGCAGGCTCTTCTGTAGCCGCCGCCCTGTGGGCGGCGTGAGGGCGATTCCCACGATCCGCGCCGGCGCTTCGCATCGCGAAGCGGCTACAGAAGAAGCGGCCAGAGAAGACCGCGAAATTTGTTGAACTGATCGCGCAACGCGGTGGTAATCTCGCGTCCCAAGATGATGCGATCATTTTGGTTTGCGCTGGTTTTCTCCTTGGCGGTCACCACTTTCGCGGAAGACCGGTCCGTTCAACTCCTGCTGCCGTCGCGCCAGCTTGATCCGGCGAGCACGTTCGAGCTGCGTTTCGCCACCGAGATGGTCCCGGCCAGCGAAATCGGAAAAGCGGCCGCGGTTTCGCCGCTCGTGTTTTCGCCCGCGATCGATGGCCAATTTATCTGGCTCAGCACGCGCAGCGGCACATTCGCGCCCAAAGGAATCCTGCCGCTCGGCACGAAATACCAGATCACGTTGCGCGGTGGATTGAAGGACGCGGCGGGGCGCGACGTGAAATCGTCACTGCGCGAGAATGTCGAGACCCCGGCGATGCGGGTGAAAGGCGTAAACGCGCTGGGCCCATCCGATCCCGAGAACGCGACCGCTACGCCGCGCTATCTGCTTCTGTTCAACACGAACGTCGACCCCGCGACCTGCGCGAAATATATTCGGTTTGTTAACGGGCCTCTGAAGATCGATGCCCGGGTCGAAGGCGACGATCCGAAAAATCGCGACCGCGCCTTTCCTATTTATCAGAGCGACGACCGGATCCTTACAGCCTGGGGTGAAAAACCGCCGCCGGTTTCGTCAGACGAAGAGACCTTCGACAGCGACAACGAAAAACCGCACGTCCTTCGCAAGAATGTTCTGTTTGTCGCCGCGACAAAACCGTTGCCCCCCGGAAACGATTGGAAACTGATCATCGACCCGGGACTGCCCGCCACGGAATGGAAGGCGACACTGCCGGCGCGGAAAGAAGTTCTGGTCGGGGTTGTGCAGCCATTCGCGATCAAGAGCATTACGGCGGAGAGCAACCGCGTCGCCGGCCGGCGGATTGTCATTCAATTTTCCAAGCAACTCGCTGAGGAGATTTCCGCCGAGAACATCTCCCGCTGGATTTCGGTGAGCCCCACGCCGGAAAAATTCAAAGCCGAAGTGGAAGGAGACACGGTCACGCTGAAGGGCGATTTCGCGCTTGGACCGAAGTATCGTGTTACGACCAAGCCGGGATTGCAGGCGAAGGAACCCTTCCAGTTCGAGCGCGGGCAGACAAACGATCTCGTTTTCACCCAGATCGCACCGCGACTTTACTTCGAAGACTTCGCCACTCATCAGCATCGCGCGGGAACGCGGAAGTTCCGTCTCCTTTCGGTCAACGTTCCGCGAATCAAGGTGACGGCGCGGCTTTTCACCGGCGACACCACGCCGATCGCGATTAAGGCCTACGACAAATACGAGGAATTCTCCGAGGACCGTCCGCCGGAGGAAATGTATTCGCGCGTCGATGTCGAGAAGCTGCCGGGCAAAGTGATTTGGGAGCGCGAACTGAAAACGAGCGCGAGCGTGGACAAGTCCGAGACGCTGCCGCTGAGCTGGGACGAAATTCTCGGCGAGAACAAGACCGGCACCGTTCTGCTGACAGCGGAATCGATCGATCCGGTGTCGGTGGAAAAGAAGCGTGTTGGGACCCAAGCGGTCATCCAGTTAACCGACATCGGTTCGGTCTGGAAACGCGATTCGACCGGGATCACGTTGTTCCTTTTCTCGCTGATAACCGGCGAGAAATTGCCCAACGTCCAGCTGCGTCTCCTCAATACCGAGCAGAAGCAACTCGCGGAAGCGGTGACGGACTCGGAGGGTGGCGCGCACCTTCCGTATTTCACCGAGTCGCGCTGGGTTTTCGCGCAAGCGCAGGGCGATGCCCATTTGATCTCAATCAATTCCGGCGACGCCTCGGTCCCGCTTTATCGGCTGGGCGTGACAGACGATTCCGGCGACGAAGTCGATCCGAACGCGATCTTCCTGTTCACTGAACGCGGCGTCTACAAGCCGGGGGACGTGGTTCATCTTAAGGGGATCGCGCGCAATCTGAACGATAATCAGTCGACCCTCCCCGCGGGCAAGAACGTCGTCGTTGAAGTTCGCGACGCGAAGGACCGCGAGTTCTTCAAGAAAACGGTGACGCTTTCCGAGTTCGGGTCGTTCGCGGAAGACGTGAAGATTCCCGCAGGCAGTGTCGGAAAATATCGCGTCGTCGTCACGGACGAAGAGAAGGAGCATAAGCTTACCGGCCTCTGCGATTTCCAGGTTCAGGAATATCGGCCGAACGCGTTCGAGATCACGATCCCGGCGCCGCCGGAGACGAGCGGTCCGCTCGCGCTCGACCTGCCGGTCACGGCGAAATACTTCATGGGCAAACCGCTCGTGAAAGCGAAGCTCACCTGGTCGCTGGTCGCGCGCGATGAAATGTTCCGCCCGGAAGGCCTCTCGGATTTCGCATTTAACAACGCGATCGAAGATTTCCGCTTAAACAAGGCGCTTGATCGGATTTCGCAGTTTAACGAGCAGGGCGAAGCCGACCTCGCGGCTGACGGCACGACGAAGATCTCGGCGCAATTGCCCACCAACCCGAAAGCGCCGCAGCCGCGCGCGACCAAGCTACTCTGCGAAGTAACCGATCTGAGCCAGCAAACCGTCTCGGAATCGCGTTCGTTCGTCCAACAAAGCTCGGACTATTATTTCGGGCTCCGCCGCCTCGACGGTGTCTTCAAAGAAGGGAACCCGTTGCCTATCGAGCTCATCGCGGTCGGCTCTGACGGAAAAGTTTTGACGGCGCCGGTGAAATCCACGGTTCGTCTGACGCGGATCACATGGCAGACGAATCGCCTCGCGGCGGCGGGCGACACGACGGAATTCGATAGCAAAGCCGAGCTGCACGTCGAATGGGAACGCGAGCTGACGACCACGCCCGGACTCGGGACGGATCGCAAGCCGAACGTCGCGAAACTTTCCGACGCGGTCGCCGGCAAGCCCGGGCAGTATTTGCTCGAGGTAACCGGCAAAGACACGAAGGGCCACGACATTCTTACTTCGGTGACCTTCGAAGTCGCGGGGCCGAGCGAGACGGTTTGGAATTATCGCAACCCGTACGCGATCGATCTCGTGACGGACAAGGAAAGCTACGCGCCCGGCCAGACCGCGACGATCATGGTAAAGACACCGATCGCGGGCGAAGCGTTGGTGACGGTGGAGCGCGATCGGGTTCTGCGCTCGTTCGTGAAACGGTTGAGCGGCAACGCGCCCTCGGTCGAAGTGCCGTTGACCGAGAGCGACTCGCCGAACGTTTTCGTTTCCGTGATGCTGTTGCGGGGAGCGAACGACAGCGCGCGCAAAATCAAGACGCCGGAATACCGGATCGGCTATTGCGAGCTCAAAGTGGCGCGACCTAACGACAAGTTGAATGTCACGATAAAAACGAACGCGCCCTCGGCGAAACCAGGCGAAAAAATCCAGCTCGATGCCGAGATAAAAGAGGGAACGGGTCAGGCGGCCGCCGATTCCGAAGTGGTGCTTTACGCGGTCGACGAAGGCGTTCTTTCCCTCACTGGCTACAAGACGCCCGACCCGTTGACATTCTTCAACGCGCGCCGGCGACTCGCGGTCCAGACGAGCCTGACGCTGCCCACTTTGCTCAAGGAAGATGCGGACGAATCGGATTTCGCGAACAAGGGCTATTTAATCGGCGACGCGAAGGGCGGTCCGCCAGCGCTCGACGGCTTGCGAAAAAATTTCCTGGCCTGCGCCTTCTGGAACGCGACGCTGCGGACGGACGGGCAGGGGCATGTCCACGCCGAGTTCGCGGCGCCAGACAGCCTGACGCGTTATCGCGTAATCGCGATCGCGGCCTCGCGAAAAAACCAGTTCGGGTCCGGCGAAACGGCGGTCGAGATCAACAAGCCGATCATGATCGAAGCGTCGTTGCCGCGTTTCGGGAACTTCGGCGACAAACTCGTGTTGCGCGCCGTGGTCCATAACAACACCGACACCGCAGGCGAAGCCGACGTCGAATTGCAGCTCGATTCGACCGCCAAGGCCGCGGAGACGAAACGTCACCTTACGGTGCCGGCGAAGGGATCGGTTCCTGTCGATTTCCCCGCGGAATTGGTAGCGACAGGTCACGCGCAGTGGCGTTGGAGTGTTCGATTCACCGGCGGCGCGAGCGGCGGATTGACGGATGCGTTGCAGTCCGACCTCGACGTGAATTATCCCGCACCGTTGGTTCGCGAAGTTCAGACAAAGAGGATCGAAGCGAACGAGGCTGAGTTGGCGCGCATCTCCGATCCGCAAATTCTGGAGGGCAACGGCAAGGTCGACGTGAACGTCGCGAACACGCGCGCAACGGAAATCCGCGAAGCGCTCCGGCAATTGCTCCATTATCCGTACGGCTGCGTCGAACAGACGACCTCGAGCATGTTGCCGTGGCTCACGGTGCGCGATCTCCGCGAGCGGATCCCGGAAATGAACAAGAGCGACGCGGAGGTGGCCGAGGTGGTGAAGCGCGGTGTCACGATGTTACTCTCGATGCAGACCAGCTCGGGCGGACTCAGCTATTGGCCGGGCGGAAGCCGTCCCATGTTGTGGGGCAGCGCCTACGGCGGCCTCGCGCTCGTCCTCGCGCAGAAACAGAAATTTTCCGTGCCGGAGGCCGAAACGAAAAAGCTGCTCGGTTATCTCAGCGAACAATTGCGGGGCACGGCGAAAGACGTGACCGGCTACGGACTTTCCGATCGTTGTCTTGCGGTTTACACGCTGGCGGTCGCGGGGAAACCGGAGCCCGCTTATCACGAGCTACTGTTCCAGAAGCGTGCGAAATTGAGCGCGGAAGACCGCGCCCTGCTCGCGCTCGCCATTCTCGAAAGCCACGGCCAGAAATCGATGGTCGACGAATTATTGAAACCGACCCAGAGCAGTGACAGTTATCTCGATCAGTTCTTCGGCTCGATCGCTCGAGAAAATGCGCTGTATTTGATGGTCTGGCTGCAACATCAGCCGGCCTCGCCGCGGGTGGACGAGCTGGCGACGGAGTTGTTTTCTCGGCGAAGCAACGGTCACTGGTCGACCACGCAGTCGAACGCGTGGTCGGTGCTCGCGCTCTCGGCCTACCTGCGCAAGATCGAAACGGGCGATCACAATGCGAGCGGCGAAGTCCGCTGGAACAAAAATTCGGCGCCGTTTTCTGTGAGCGACTCGAATCCGGTCGCGAACACATCGTTCCCAATCAAAGGCGATGGCGCAACGGACCCGATCCGGATTACCAAGACAGGCGGCAAGGTCTACACCGAGACGACAGCCGAAGCGGTTCCGAAGTTGATCGAGCAACCGGCGCAGAATCGTGGCTACACGATCGTTCGCCGTTACACGAAGCTCGGAGATGACGGCAAATTGAGCCCGGCGGAAAATCTGCGGGTTGGCGATCGTGTGCTTGTGACGCTCGATATCACAGTGCCGCGTCGCGCGACTTATCTGGCGGTGGTTGATCCGTTGCCCGGCGTGTTTGAGGCGATCAATCCGGTATTCAAGTCGCAGGAAGCTGTCGCCGGCGAAACGCTGGGAACCGAATGGGTGAGTGACTACAAAGAACTGCGGACCGATCGCGCGCTGTTTTTCGCTGATCTGCTTTATCCAGGCCAATACACGCTGCGCTATCTGGCGCGCGTCATCTCCGCCGGGGACACCATCGCGCCGTCGGCCAAGATCGAAGAGATGTATCACCCCGAGCGAATGGGCACGACTGAGACCTCGCGGGTTCACGCCGAATCGTTGCAGTGAAAATCGGAGCCAATCGCACGAAGCGCCGTCTTGATCCCCGTTCGATCGTCATTGCGCTGGCGTGCGCCGTTATCGTTTGCGATCTCGGGATCCGCTGTGTGCCGATTCCGCGAGCATTGCTCCGCCCGCCAATCCAAAGTATCGCGCTTACCGATCGCAACGGGATCCCGCTTCGTGAAACGCGTGTCGCGGAGCGTTTCAGCCACGAGCTCGCGCTCGAAGAAGTGCCTCCGCCCGTGATCAACGCGGTCCTCGCCGCCGAAGATAAGCGGTTCTTCTCGCATCATGGAATCGATTGGCTCGCCACGGGCCGCGCTCTGATCGCAGGTGTAACGCATGGCCGCATCGTTTCCGGTGCCTCCACGATCACGCAGCAGCTCGTGAAGATTTCGGCGCGCCGGCCGCGCACGTGGTGCGCGAAATTGATCGAGAGCGTGACCGCGCTCCGGCTCGAACAATCGTGGTCGAAGGAACAGATCCTCACCGCGTATTTGAACCGGCTCGACTTCGGTAATCTCAACATCGGCTTGTCAGCGGCCGCCGATTATTACTTCGGAAAACCGGTTTCTGATTTGAGCGATGCCGAAGCGGCCTTCCTCGCTGGTCTGCCAAGAAATCCGCGAAAACTGAATCCGCACGCGTCGCCGGAGTCCGCGCGCCGCCGCCAGCTCACGGTTCTCGAACGGATGCGCGCGAATCACCAGCTCGATCCCACGCGTTTCGATCACGCCGTCGCCGAAACGCTGGCGCTTCGTCCGCCGCAACGCCGATTCCGCGCACCGCACTTCGTCGACATGGTTTTACGGGCTGTAGCCGGGATCGATGATCCCGGCCTTCGCCAAACCGTCAGTAACACCCAACCGGGATCATCGATCCCGGCTACCACGGAAGTGCGGACGACGCTGGATTTTCCCTTGAACGAGCGCGTCGAAACGATCGTTCGCGATCGGCTCGCCCAATTGCGTGAGCAGAACGTTCGCAACGCTGCCGCCGTGGTGATCGACAACAGGACCGGCGCCGTCATCGCGCTTGTCGGTTCGGAAAATTATTTTTCCCCGGGCGCCGGTCAGGTGAATGGCGCCTGGGCTCAGCGTTCCGCTGGGTCGGCGCTGAAACCATTCACTTACCTGCTCGCTCTCGAACGCGGCGCGACACCCGCGACGGTCGTCGCCGATGTCCGCACGAGTTTCCCAGCCGACGGGAGCTTTTATCGGCCGGAAAATTATAATCGGCGCTGTTACGGGCCGGTGCGCTATCGGACGGCGTTGGCGAGCTCGTTGAATATTCCGGCGGTGAAAGTGCTCCTCGCCGCGGGCGGTCCGGTCGCGTTGCACGCGCGCCTGCGCGAGGTCGGCCTAACGACACTTAACCGGCCGCCGCAAATGTATGGCCTCGGTCTTACCCTCGGAAATTGCGAGGCGCGCCTTCTGGAAATGACCAATGCCTACGCCAGCCTCGCGCGGCTCGGCGAGTTCCGCCCATGGCGCGTTCTGCCGACAAGCAACATGACCGCGCACCGTTATTCGCGGCCGGAGCTCGTCTGGCAAATAGCTGATATTCTGAGCGACAATTCCGCGCGCACCCTCGCCTTCGGGATGAACTCAGCCTTGCGCTTCGATTATCCGGTTGCCTGCAAGACCGGCACGAGCACCGACTTTCGCGATAACTGGACGGTTGGATTCACCCCGGAGTTTTCTGTCGGCGTCTGGGTCGGAAATTTCGACGGCTCACCGATGCGGGAAGTCTCCGGCGTCACTGGCGCCGGCCCGATGCTTCATGCGATCTTCGATCACCTGCATACGACGCGCGGCACGACCTGGTATCGAAAACCCGAGGCGATCGTCGAACGAACGGTCCATCCGCTCACCGGGAAATTGCTGGCCGATGGCGATGTACGCGGTATCCGCGAGAAATTCGTCGCGAACCAATTGCCGCCGGCGGAGTCCGCCGCCGACTACGACGCGGCGGGCAAGGTCCAGCTCGACGCCGAATTCGACGAATGGTTTAAGAGCGCCGAGAACAGTTTGAGCGACCGGGCGGTTCTCGCGAATGGACGGGACGAATTGCTAATCACGTCGCCGCAGGCGGGGAGCGTTTACGTGGTCGATCCTGACGTGCCTTCGAGCCGCCGAATTCCGCTGATTACGAGCAGTGGGGGCGAAGTGCAGTGGGAAAGCGAATCGCTCACCTGTCATTCCGACGGCGGAATCGATTTCGCTGAGGCAACCGAAGGCGAGCACCGGTTAATAGCGGTGGATCGGGCGACAGGCCGAAGGGCCGAAACGCGAATCAAGATTCGTTTTCTGTAGGTGTTTCTGGACGTCGAACCGGCTTGACGGGTGCCGCGCGAAAAGCTCACTCTCCTCGGCACTATGAACATTCTCAGACGCCGCCTATTGCTGTTTCTCTTCGCCTTGGTTCTCGGCTTCGTGCCGGTGAGCCCTCTGCACGCGCAGGATGACGACAAGTATGCCGCCATCGCGTACTCGCCCTCGACCGGAAAGTGGGGATACGGATGCAATTACGCGACCAAGGAAGAAGCGCTTGCCCGGGCCAAGGAAGAGTGCGGGCAGGAAGACGCACGGACGAACTGGTGCAAGAATTCGTGGATCTCGCTCGCGATCTCCAAAAAATCCAAGGGCGGCTGGGGTTCAGCCTGGGGGGAAACCCGGGCCGATGCCGAGGCCGCGTCGCGGAAGGAATGTAAGGCGCGCAATCCCGACGCCCATATCCTAATCACCGTGTCTGCCACCTGCGAAAAATAACGTCTCGTTAGGCCAAGCCATTTTCGAGCGAGACGGCAAGATTTGGGCCGTCGTCTGTTTTGCCGCGATCGCGTTTCTCGCCGCGTCGCTGCTTCACGCGATCAACGTGCCGTGGGTCGAGGAGGACAACTTCTACGGCGCGCTTTATTCGCAGGCGGCCCATAACAATCTCCGGGCCGGCCTCGCGGTAACGGGCGGCGTGCCGGCGACGCTTTATTTTGGGCCGCTCCCGATCCCCGCCGACGCCTACTACGTTCATCATCCTATTCTCCTGCCGATGATGGTCACCGGCGCGGTGGCGTTCTTCGGCGAAAAAGAGTGGGTCGCGAAACTCGTTCCGATTTTCTGCTCCATCGCGAGCGCGCTTTTCCTCTGGTTTCTGGTTCGCGACACTGTCGGACGACGCGCCGCTGCCCTCGTCGTCGCGTTCTTTGCGGCGCTTCCGATGGAATTGCACTACGGCGACATGGTCGATTTCGAGCCGTGCCTGGTGATGTGGATGCTGGCCGCGCTGGTTTGCCTGCGACTCTGGGCGGTGCGCGAGACAAAACGATGGGGAGTGCTCGCCGCGCTTTGTTGTTTCGGCGCGGTCTGGACGGATTGGCCGGGTTATCTTTTCGTGGTCAGCGTCAGCGTTTCATTCTGGCTAACGAAGAAACCGGAGCGGCGACGGTTTGCGCTCGTTCTGATCGGGATCGCGGCGGTTTCCGGAATTCTTTTCCTCTTCGATATTCGGCATGCGAATCCCAATTCCTGGCGCGATTTGTGGACGGCCTTCACGATGCGAACCGGCAGCGGCCTGGCTCCGGGTTCCTCCGGCGGCGACCAGGTCGTTGGACCGACTTTTAGTTTTGCTGAATGGTGCCGGCGCATTTTCCAGGCTCTTGATGAAGATTATTTGCGCCTGACCTGGTTCTTCGTTTTGGCCGGCGGAATTTATCTCCTGCGCAATCGGAAGTTGCGGGGTCTTTGGTGGCTCGGCTGGGCCGCTTTGCAAATGGCGGCCGCTGGCGTCCCTTACCTACTCCTGCTGCGAAACTGGTCGTTCATCCATGATTTCGCGAGTTTTTTTGTCATTGGTTCCATCGCGATCCTGGGCGGGCTCGGGATCGAGGCGGCATTGGTGTGGTTGGAAAGCCGTCGGCTCAAGGCTCCGCATCTTGTCGGAGCGATCGTCGCAGCCGGACTGCTCGTCGGGATGGCGATAGCGGGATTGTCGCGCGCCGAAAACCTGCGCTCCCAGCTTCTGATGCTCGACGGCAAAACCGCGGAGCCAAAAGACCTCATCCCTAACGTCGGTCGTTATTTGGCCAAAACTTTTCCGGCCGACACCACGATCCTTTCGAACTTCGATGCGTATTACAGTCCGCTCGACTACTACGCTCAGAGAACGATTATCCGAAATCTCGGCAGCGATGATGAATGGAATTCGGCGGCGACTGCGGCCGCGCCGCGGATTGGTGGAATCGTCTGGCTCGCGGCGCCGTCGGCCTTTGAAATTTTGGCCGCTCTGCCAAAAAGCGAGACGACTGAGGTGGAAATTGATGGAGTCCGCTTCGCCGTCTGGAAGCCCGGTTAATGAAATCAGACCGCGCTGGTCAGATCGGGCGGCTGCAAACTGCGGGGCGGTCCAAAGATTTCGCGGAGAACAATTGCCGTCCGTAAATCCGTCGGCGATCCAAGTTTGATCCGCGGATCAAACGAAACCCGCGCTGTGCGCCGAATTTCCGGGGACGATCCGCTCGCAGCCCCACGCGCAACGTCGTGGACTTCGAATCCGGGTTCCGGACCGGCCGGTGTTTTCCAGGTTTTGTCGTCGACCGGAAGCGGTGGCGGCATCGGGCGCCTGGTCGTCGGCGCGGCGACCAACGGCGGCGGAGCCGTCGTGAGCGGGGGAAGCTGTTGAAAAATTTTCGGCCGGACTTCGCGTGGGCGAGGCGTGACCTTCGGCGGCGTCGTTCCCGGCGGTTGGCCGAGCGCTTCCAGGAATTTCCGAATGCGCTCTTCCTCGGTTTGCGAATCGCTACCACGCGGAATCGGCCGGCTCGGAGGCGGCGGGGGCGGGGCCGACGGCGCTTGCGGATTCTGGGTCTGCTTCGCCTTCGACATCAGCCAGCGGACAAGCGCAACGAAGACGATCAGCAGGAGAAAACCCGGATGATCGAAAACCGTGGCCGCCATCTTAACTTTCCTGGCGCGGTTTATCGCCACCCGCGATCGATTCGCGCATCGAGGTATCGGCCTGGACGTTTTTCATTCGCACGTAATCCATGATCCCGAGATTGCCGGAACGAAAAGCATCCGCCATTGCCTGCGGGACGAGCGATTCCGCTTCGACGACTTTCGCGCGCATCTCCTGCGTCTTGGCGCGCATCTCCTGCTCGACCGCGACCGCGGCGGCGCGCCGCACTTCCGCTTTCGCTTGCGCAATATTCTTGTCCGCGTTCGCCTGCTCGCTCTGCAATTTCGCGCCGATGTTGTCGCCCACGTCGACGTCGGCGATGTCGATCGAGAGAATTTCGAACGCGGTGTTGCTGTCGAGTCCCTTGGCCAGAACTGCCTTTGAGATGCGGTCGGGATTTTCGAGCACGTCCTTGTAGGAATCTGCCGAACCGATCGCGCTCACGATCCCTTCGCCGACGCGCGCGATGATTGTTTCTTCCGTGGCGCCGCCGACGAAACGATCGAGATGGGAGCGCACCGTGACCCGCGCTTTCACTTTCGCGCCGATCCCATCTTTCGCGACTCCATCAATGGTGACGCGGCCCATCGCCGGATTTGGCACGTCGATCACTTTCGGATTGATGCTGGTGCGGACCGCTTCGAGGACGGTTTTGCCCGTGCCCTTGGTGGCGAGATCGATGGCGCAGGCGCGATTGAAATCGAGCGAGATCCCCGCTTTGTCGGCCGCGATCAAGGCGAGAATGACCTGCGACACGTCGCCGCCGGCGAGGTAATGCGCTTCAAGCGGATCGCTCGGAATATCGATACCAGCTTTCACCGCCGTGATCCGATTATCGACGATCATTCCCACGGGAACTTTTCGCAGGCGCATCCCAACCATTTTTCCGAGGCCGACCGGCGCGTTCGCGATCCGAGCGCGAATCCAGAGGCCGAAGAAATTGAAAAGGACGATGCAAAGGATAAACGCGAAAAGCGCGACCACCACGATGCCGACGAGATAAAGGGACTCCATGCGGCGCAGATTAGCGAAGGGGGAGACGCGCGGAAAGTTTATTCATGGAGCCGGCGCGCCCTCGCGCCGGTGGCGTTCTAGCGCGGTCGTTCCCGGCCCGAGGGCGGGCCGCCTCCGAAAGCAATCTTTCGTTGCAATCCGGGCGAGACGGAATACGCATTCGCGCAGTGAAAAAGGCGGAGGCAACGAAGGTCGCGGTCCTGGGCGCGTCCGGCTATACCGGCGAGGAGCTGGTGCGCCTTCTTTTGCACCACCCGCGCGCCGAGTTGGCCGCGGTAACGACCCGGCAATATGTAGGCAAAACCGTGGCGGAAATTTTTCCCCGCACAGGTTCTTATTCGATTGCGAAAAGGTTGCAATTTACCGAGGCCGCGCCGGAGAAAATCGCGAAACTGGCTGAGATTGTTTTTCTCGCCTTGCCCCATGGCGTGGCGGTGGAATTTGCGGGCCCGCTTTTGCAGGCCGGCGCGCGGGTGATCGATCTCAGCGCCGATTTTCGGATCAAGGACGCGGCGACCTATCGCGAATTTTACGGACACAAACACGCGGATCCGGGCCTGCCGGGTGACGCCGTTTACGGTCTGCCAGAAATTTACGGCGAAGAAATTTCCAGCGCGCGACTTGTGGCGTCTCCCGGCTGTTATCCGACGAGCATTCTGCTTCCGCTAATTCCGTTGCTGCGGGAGAAGCTGATCGAACCGGGAGAGATCATCGCCAACAGCCTGAGCGGAGTCAGCGGCGCCGGGCGAAAGGCCGAGGTCGATTATCTATTTGTGGAGTGCAATGAGAGCGCGCGTCCGTACGGTGTGCCGAAACATCGGCATCTGGCTGAGATCGAGCAGGAGCTTTCGATCGCAGCGGAGAGCGCGGTAACGATTCAATTCACGCCGCACCTGATTCCGGTAAACCGCGGGATTCTGACCACGCTTTATCTCAAGCCGACAAATCGCGAGAGTATCGACGCAGCGTTCGAACGCGCTTACGCTGACGCGCCGTTCGTGCGCTTGCTCGGCGAGCGAACCTTGCCCGACACGAAGAACGTAGTCGGCACCAATGTGATTGAGATTGCGTGGCGCCATGATCCGCGCACGGGCCGGCTGATTGTGATGAGTGCGGAAGACAATCTCGTCAAAGGCGCGAGCGGCCAGGCGATCCAGTGTTTTAATCTGATGTGCGGACATGAGGAGACGGCGGGACTGATTTGAAAAATTCGTTCCGAAAAATTCCAGGATCGATCTGCGCGCCGCTTGGATTCAAAGCCGCCGCCGTCTTTTGCGACATCAAGCGGCTGGGAACCGGCAAAGGTTCGGAGAAAGGCCAGAAGCGCGACCTCGCGTTGATCGTCTCGGATGTTCCGGCGGCTGTTGCCGGAATGTTTACCGCGAATCAGGTTTGCGCCGCGCCGGTAAAAGTGAGCGCGAAGAACGCCGCTCGGAATTTCGCCCGCGGAATTGTCGTCAACTCTGGAAACGCCAATGCGTGCACCGGGCAGCAGGGAATGAATGACGCCGAAGAAATGACGCGCGCGGCGGCAAGAGCTGTAGCGGCGGTCTATGACCGCCGGAATGGAAAACAGAAAGCGGATTCGGCGGTCATAGACCGCCGCTACAGGAAGATTTCCGAGCGTGAGATTCTCGTTTGTTCCACCGGTCGCATTGGAGTTCCGATGCCGATGGCGAATGTGAAGCGGGGAATCGTGGATGCCGCAAAGCGTTTGACGCGCAGTCACGCCGCCGCGCGCGCCGCCGCCGAAGCAATTATGACTTCCGATACGCGACGGAAAGAAATCGCCGTGGAGTTTCCTATCGGCGATGCCCGCGTTCGCATCGGTGGAATTTGCAAAGGTGCGGGAATGATTCAGCCACAGATGACGCCGCACGCCACGATGCTCGGTTTCATTACGACGGATGCAGTGATCGAAAGTGGCTATTTAAAGACAGCCCTGGAGCACGCTGTCGCCCAAAGTTTCAACCGGATCACGGTCGACGGCGATATGAGCACCAACGATACGGTGCTGATTTTGGCGAATGGTTTGGCGGGGAATGAGACGCTTTTCTGTAGCCGTCGCCCTGCGGGCGACGCAACGCGGGTTATGCAGCGCGATTCGCTTCGCACAGCGAAGCGGCTACAGAAGAGGTTCGACAGTGTCTCTCCCGACGAGGAGATTTTTCAGCGCGCGCTGAATTTCGTTACGCTCGAGCTGGCGAAGATGATTGTGCGTGACGGCGAAGGCGTCACGCGTTTCGTTACTTTGCATGTCCACGGCGGGCGGACGCCGGGGGACGCGGAAGCGGTCGCACGCGCGGTCGCGAATAGCACGCTGGTGAAGACAAGCTGGTTCGGCGGTGATCCGAACTGGGGACGAATTCTTTGCGCGATCGGCTATTCGAAGGCGCGAGTGACCGAAACGAAAATCGATGTCGGTTATAGCCGGCCGGGAAAAACAAACATTACGTTTGCCGTTCGGGGCGGCCAACCGACGCGGGTTGGTCTGCAAACTCTAGGCGCCATCGTCGCGGCCCCCGAGTTCGATCTGCACGTTTTTCTGAACATGGGCCGGCACGATTGCATGCTTTACACGAGCGATCTCACGGAAGAATACGTCGAGTTCAACAAAGGCGACCTCAGCGATCCGAAATCGCTCGGAGGTTAGACACTTGTCATTCCTGCTCATGCTCATGATCGTGCTGCCGATCTTTTCAAAGCGCGCCATCTCAGGATTAAGATCAGGATCATGATCAAGAGCAGGAATTTCCATTGAGGTAATGCAGGAGATCATCACCAAAGCCGGAACGTTGCTCGAAGCGCTGCCGTACATTCAGCGGTTTCGCGGTGAAGTCTTCGTTATCAAATACGGCGGCAGTTTCATGGATTCGCCCGACCCCGCGGAACGTCACCGCGTCGCGCGCGAGATAGTCTTTTTGGAAGCAGTCGGAATCAATCCGGTCGTGGTTCATGGTGGCGGCAAGGCGGTAACGCGCGCGGTCGAAGCGGCCGGCCTAACGACAACGTTTCTGCAAGGCCAGCGCGTAACTGACGAAGCGACGGTCCGGCTTGTCGATCAGGTGCTGTCCTGCGAAATCAATCCGGAAATCGTGCGCGCAATCGAAGAGCTAGGAGGGAAGGCGCGCGGATTCGCCGGCACCGAAATCTTCCGCTGCCGAAAATTTTCACCTAACGACGAGAACGGAAATCCAATCGATCTCGGTTTCGTTGGGGAAGTCTCAGAAGTGAACGTGGCGCCGTTGCGCGAGTGTATCCGGCGCGGGCTCACTCCGGTGATCAGCCCGACTGCCCGCGGCGAGGATGGCCGGATCTATAACTGCAACGCCGATGTCGCCGCCGCGCGGACGGCTGTCGCTCTCTGGGCGCGCCGTCTCGTGTTCATGAGCGACGTCCCCGGGTTGCTGCGCGATCCGAACGACCCAGATTCCCTGATGCGTCATCTCAGTGCGAGCGAAGTTCCAGAGTTAAAGGCCGCCGGCGTGGTGGGCGAGGGGATGATCCCGAAAGTGGACAGCGCGGTGGCCGCAATCCAGAGCGGCGTGGAAAAAGTGCAGTTCGTAGATGGCCGCATGCCGCACTCGATATTGCTCGAGATTTTCACCGACGCGGGAATCGGGACGGAGGTGGTGTTGTGAAAATGGAGATGGCTGGGGACATGAAGGCGATCAAAGTCGATCGCCTGAGCGAAATTCGCCGACTCTATCAGCGGAACGTGATTCCGACTTATGCGCGCTTCGATCTGGCGCTCGATCACGGAGACCGCAGCTACGTTTACGATGTCGCGGGCAAACGGTATCTCGATTTGGGCGGCGGCATTGCTGTTTGTGCGCTGGGCCATGCGAACCCAGAAATCACCGACGCGTTGCTCGATCAGTCGCGGAAACTGCTCCACGTCTCGAATCTTTATTTCACGAAACCGCAGGCCCAGCTTGCGGAAGCACTCGTTAGGCTAATCGGTCCTGGACGTTGTTTCTTTTGCAACAGCGGCGCGGAAGCGAACGAGGGACTCTATAAACTGGCGCGGAAGTTTGGCCACGACGAAGGGCGGTTCGAGGTTCTCACGACCGACGGTTCCTTCCATGGCCGGACGCTGGCCGGGATCGCAGCAACCGGGCAGGAGAAAGTGAAAAAAGGTTTTGAACCGATGGTGACTGGATTCCGCCAGGTGCCGTTCAACGATCTCGAAGCGATGCGGACCGCGATCACGCCGCAAACCGCCGCGATCCTCATCGAATCGATCCAGGGCGAGAGCGGGATCACCGCCGCGTCGCCTGAATATTTGCTGGGGCTTCGTAAACTTTGCGACGAGCACCGGCTTCTCTTGCTGCTCGATGAAGTGCAGGCTGGCCATTTCCGCACGGGAAAGTTTCACGGCTGGCAACGTGTTCTGGAGAATGTTCCAGAAGCGGACAATTTTCTCCCGGATGCAATTTCGATGGCGAAAGCCCTGGGCGGCGGATTTCCCATGGGCGCTATCTGGGTCCGCGAAAAATACGCGGAAGTTCTTTCCGCTGGAAGCCACGCGACGACTTTTGGCGCAACGCCGCTCGGCTGCGCGGTGGCGCTGAAGGTCATTGAAGTGATCGAGCGCGACCAACTCGCGGACAACGCGCGTGAGATCGGCGATTTCATCGTCGGAGAGCTGCGACGGCTGATTCGCAAATTCCCGACGGTGCTCAAGGAAGTGCGCGGGTTCGGATTGATGATCGGACTCGAGTTTCGGACTGATGCGCCCGCTCTCCGAGCGAGCGATAAAGCACCGGCGTTACAAGTTGTCGATCGGCTTCATGCTGCCGGGGTGTTGACCGTTCCGGCTGGTACCAGTGTGATCCGACTCCTGCCTGCACTGAACCTGACGCGACCGGAAGCGATGGAAGGATTGCACGCCATCGAGCAGGTGGTCGCGGAACTGGCATGAAGAATCTGCTCAGCATCGAGCAGTTGAGCCGCGCCGAGATGGACGACATCTTCCGCGTCGCGGCTTTGCAGAAACAGAATCGCGGGAAGCACACGGAATTTCCGCTGCGCGGGCAGACTTGGGGGATGATTTTTTCCAAGCCGTCGACCCGGACTCGCGTCTCGTTTGAAGTCGGGGTACGCGAGCTCGGTGGTGAAACGATTTTCCTGAACCCGAACGACATTCAACTCGGTCGCGGCGAGCTGATCAAAGACACGGCGCGCGTTCTCGCCCGCATGGTCCATGGCGCGATCATTCGGACCTTCGCGCAGGCCGACATCGAGGAGTTCGCTGAATTCTCGGGCCTGCCGACGATCAACGCGCTGACCGACGAAGAGCATCCCTGCCAAATCCTCGCCGACATTTTCACGATCCAGGAAAAATTGGGGAGCATCGAGGGGAAGGTTGTTACCTTCGTCGGCGACGCGGCTTCGAACACAGCGCGGTCCTGGATTTTTGCGGCGAACAAAATGAATTTCGAGCTCCGACTGGCGGCGCCGCCGAAATATCAACCAAGCGCGGAACTTTTGAAGCGCGCCGGGGGCAATGTCGTTTGCACTGCAAACCTCCAGGAAGCCGCGCGAGGGGCCGATGTTCTCTACACCGACATCTGGGTTTCGATGGGAAAGGAAGGCGAGGAAGCGCGGCGCGAAGCGGAGCTGGGGCCGTATTGGATCAACCAGGAATTGGTCAAGCTGGCGAAACCCGAAGCGCTCGTGATGCATTGTCTCCCCGCGCATCGCGGCCAGGAAATCGACGACGCGACCCTGGAAGCGCACGCGCAAACCATTTTCGATCAATCGGAAAATCGGCTTCACGTGCAGAAGGCAGTTTTGTTGGCGGTGACGACGGAGCTGTAGCGGCGGTCTATGACCGCCGAACGGTTTCCGTCTGCTAATTCGGCGGTCATAGACTGCCGCTACAGAAGAAATTCGAAATAGAGCGCTGCCAGCGGTGGGATTTCGCTGATTGGTATTCCGCTGTTCGCGGCCTCTCCGGCGGGCGCGACAGTGCCAGTGCCGCGTTCACCGAGGCGTTCCATGAATTTCAACACTGTGTCCGGAGTAAGCTGATCCAGATCTAGAAATTTTAAGGCAGCGGTCGAGAGGAGAACGTGGACATTCTGAAACGAAATGCCCGGATGAAGGTTGGCCACGACGAGAAAGCGCTGCGACGATGAGACGTCGTAGCGGAGAAAGGCGTAGAGCCAGTGCCCGCTCGCTTGTTCACCGGGCAGCCTCCCAAAAGTGGGATTCTCGTGGTTCGCTGGATTGAGCGGAAAGAATTTCCCATCTCGAAACGCTGCTTCGCCGACGAGATTGACGAGCCGCGCATAAAAGGCTCGCAAACTTTTCTGTTCGGGAGAAAGCCGCGCGCGGTCGTAGTTGTGATCGTTCACCCACTTCACGAATTCGGTCATCGACCAGTAATCGAAGATCGAGGTGCGCCCGTCGTCGCCGCCAAAACCTTCCGCGCCCTCGGCGGGCTCTCCGATTTCCTGACCGTTGTAGAGCATGATCGCGCCGCGCGAGAGACCGTAAAGAATTGCCGACACAGGACGGCCGACCTCCATTCCGACGCCACCCCATTCGTGACGGGCCGCGAGGCGGACTTCGTCATGATTTTCCGCGTAACGAACCGAGTTGTGGCAGATAAAATCGTCCGCGATCTCGCGATCGAGATCGTTCGCCCAACCCGATCCATCGTAGACTCTTTTTAGGGCGCGATACGCGGGAGCGTCGTAGACGGCGTTGAAGCCCGCGTTTAACAAATCGAAGAGCACATTGCCGCGGCCGAAGTTGAGCTGCGAGACGACGGGATCGCTTCCCGGCACTTTCGCTGGATCGTCGTTGTAGGCTTCGGCCATGAAGAAAACTTCCGGCTGCCGTCGTCGCGCCTGTGCGATTGCCCACGCGGACATTTCCGGCGGCACCATATGCGCCATGTCGCAACGAAAACCGTCGGCGCCTAACGACTGCCAATAGCCGATCACCTCATCGACCTTCTTCCAGGTATCCGGGACTGGTTTTTCCGGCGACCATGCATTCGGATATTCACGGATCGATTTCGCGGGATCGGTGAAATCGAATCCGTAATTCAGCTTGATGGTCTCGTACCAATCGTGGAGCGCCGGCGTCCAACTCACGCAATTGTTGCCGGTCACGCGCCCGAAACTTGTCTCACCGGCGTAAAGGCCATCGCATTGCTGTAGCGGCGGTCTATGACCGCCGTCTTCATTGCCGGCATTTCGGCGGTCGTAGACCGCCGCTACAGTTATGCAAGTCGCGCTGACGGGCACGCCGTCGCGGACTGTTGGCAATCGCAACGGCGGTCCATTGGCGTCCGGCGTGAGATAAAAGAAGTTGTTGTGCGGGTCGAAGAACTTCGACTTGTCGTCGCCCGCCCCGGCGCATCCCCCGCACGTGCCAAAATCACAATCAGGTTTGACGCAGGAGCCGTAGCTGCGCGCCACGTGATTCGGCACCAGATCGATGATTGCCTTCAATCCGCGGCGATGAAGCCGTTCGAGCAGCTCCTGAAATTCCTTTAACCGCTCCGCCGGATCGATCGCATAGTCCGGACAGACGTCGAAGTAGTCTTTGATCGCATATGGGCTGCCCGCGAGACCTTTGAGCAAATCCGGGTCGTCCGCCGGTTGACCGAATTCCGAATAATCGGTCGCGGTCGCCTGCCGCAGAACGCCGGTGAGCCAGATGTGGGTGAAACCCATCTCGCGAATCGCAGTGAGCGCCACGTCATTAATATCCGCGAATTTGCCGACGCCGTTTTCGAGGACCGTGCCGTTTCGCGTGCGCGTTTCGTTCGTGTTTCCAAACAGCCTAACGAACAGTTGATAAATTCGGACCCGTGTTTTCGCATCATGCCGGCCGTGGGTTGTCACCGTGCCGTCGGCGAGATCCGCTTGATGATAGTGCGGGATGTATTTGTCGCCGAGTCCGCTGTCGACTGTGCGATCCGAACACCCCCAGAACCAGCCCCAGCCGTCGTTCGCGGCGGGATCTTTCGCGTAGGCGACGAAGTTGATCGCCCGATCTGTGCCGAGCAGTGAGCACGGAACCCGGAAAACCATTTCGCCGTCGGCCATGCTTGCTGCGAATTCATCGGTTCGCTCGCGCTCGCTCCAGCGACAGCGTTCCCATCGGCGGACGAATGCCACTATTTGGCCGCCTCGCAGCTCTACTGACAGCAGCCGGTTGACGCGGAAGGGAACGAACACCGTCGATCCCTCTGTATGTTGCGCGAAAGGTAAAACCGACGCGCCCATTTCTCGGCGAGTTCCAAGAGCGAGGAAAATATTCTGTGCCCGGACGAAACCGGCCTGCGCGCCGTACTGCAACAGAATATCGTTTTCAGTGAGCCGGACGGATAAGGTCACATTATCCGACCCGGCAATTGTTTGGTCGCGCACGCTGGCGAGTGTCGCAGACGGGAAAGGCGTAGGCATTTCCAAAATGCTCGATCGGAGATTTTATCGGGGAAAAGAAGATCGACGAATCAGCCGCGAGCGCTTTACTCTGCGGCCAGCGCCCCAAACCGCCGTCAAACGACTGGAGTTCTCCTATGAAATCCTCAGTAACCCTCACTGCTGTAGTCCTCTCGACTGTGCTGGCGACAATTGCGGCTGCTCAAACCCCGACCCCAACCCCCGGTTTCCCACCGCTGTCTCAGGTCCCCCACACGCCGCCCCTTCAAGATCAGCCGAATGCGACCCGATTCTGTTTTATCGCGGCTGGCGACAACCGGCCGAAGCACCGTAGCGATCCACCGACCGAAACGGTTAAGCACATCTTTAAGGGCGCGCATCAATTCGCGCCGGCATTCTTTATTTGGGCCGGCGACATCATTTACGGCCATATCGATGACCCGCCGATGCTCAAGCAGCAGTATGGCAAATTCTTCGACTGCGCGGCTAAGGCAGGCGCACCAATCTTCAACGCCCCGGGTAATCACGAGATGGATACCTTTCAATCCAACGGCAGCGAGACGCCGGATGCCGGTCTTCACGCTCAATACCTGTCGAACATGCAGATGCCGGCCGGTGGACCGGCCTACGGTGCATTCAACTACG
Organism: Chthoniobacterales bacterium; assembly: GCA_045809795.1. Lineage (GTDB taxonomy): Bacteria > Verrucomicrobiota > Verrucomicrobiia > Chthoniobacterales > UBA10450 > AV80. Next base: position 137,878 of record JBJMXD010000008.1, on the reverse strand, counting down.
GCAATTCACGTTTCATCGCCCTGGATACAGAGGAAATCGCGTCTCCCACACCGACGCCGTCCGCGACCGCCGTCGCGCCGAGTGGCGGGCAGACCAGTTTGGACCCGGGTTATCTAAGCCCCACCCAGATTCAGCTCCTGACCGCGGATCTCCAGGCTAACACCGACAAAGCCCACATCTTCGTCTTCATGCATCACCCCATCATGCCGGCGAAAAGTTCGTCCGGATTAAACGAGGCGAACGCGCAGCAGTTGCAACAGCTGTTCGCTCAGTATCCAAACGTGTCTTACGTCATCGCCGCGCATGAGCATCTCTATTACAACGCCACCGGCACGACCGAGGCGCTGGACGATCGAGTCGATCCTTCTTCCAGTGGACCGTCCTATGTCGTTACCGGCGGCGCGGGCGCGAAACTGGAGCAAAGTTGTCCAAGTCAGGCTGGGTCAAGGTGCGGCTTATTCCATCATTACCTCGTCTTTGAGGTGAACGACAAGACGGTCAAGGCGAAGGTCATCAAAGTCGCAGATTCCTGACCGATACCGCCGCGGCCGCGGAAAGAAAAAGTGCTCGGGGGGGGACTTGAACCCCCATGCCTTACGGCATACGCCCCTCAAACGTACGTGTCTGCCATTTCACCACCCGAGCGCGTGGTCCAATTTAATCACCTGCGCCGGAAAGCAAGGAATAGAGGATTGAGAATGGCGGTGTAGTTTCCGCGGGCATGGCTGAACCTGAATGGATCAAGGTCGATCTGCATATCCATACGCTCGACGATCCGAAGGACGCGCTCGATTACTCCGCGCATCAGCTCCTGGGACGGGCCCGCTCCCTCGGCTTTCGCGTTCTCGCCATCACGCTCCACGATGCCGTCTTCGACCGCGCGGAAGTTTTCGCGGACGCGGCCAGCATGGGCATTCTCCTGATTCCGGCGGCGGAAGTTCGTCTCGAAGGCGCCGACGTCATTCTGCTGAATGTCACGCCCGAGGATATTGGGTCGCTCCGCACTCTGGATGATTTGGCCGGCTTGAGAAACCGGCGGGGACCGTCGCTCTTCACGATCGCGCCCCATCCGTTTTACGTTCTGGGCGGTTCGATCGGTGAGAGACTTCTGAAACACATCGATCATTTCGACGCGATCGAGCTCTGCCATTTCTGGAGCCGTCTCTTCAATCCGAACCGACGGGCTATCGAAATTGCCAAGCGCTTCGGCAAACCGCTCATCGCGACGTCGGACGCTCACCAGCTCCACGCGTTCGGCTCCAATTACACGAGCATCCCCGAGCCGACGGAGTTGACCGTCGAAAACGTAATCGGCGCTCTGCGGCACGGACCGCTGCAAGTAACCAATCCGCCCTGTTCTTTTATCGACCTGATCAGCACCATCTATTTTGTGTTCGTCGTCCATCCGAGGAGGAGGAGGACGCGCGAATTGAAGATAGAGGATGGCGGATAGAGAATGGAAAAAGAGCCGCCATTCTCTATCCTCGATTCTCCATCCGCGCTTCCTCTCTTGAGTCCACTGCGTAAACCTGCGAAAAAGAACTCGGCATGAAAAAAATCGCGTTCGTTTTTCTTCTTTTCAGTGCGCTCGCATTCAGCGGCTGCGGCTTGTTTGGCTCGAAAAAGGACCAGAAGAAACCGGCGATTGACAAAAAACGCGTCAAAGCGGATTTGCGCGAAGAAAATAACGACGTCGATTTCCAGGCGTTCGTCAGCCGACTCAAGAAGGCGGTTTCAGCCCACGATGTGAACACGATTGCGGGGATGATGACCCCTGACTTCGGGTACAGCCTTAATCCGGAGAAATCGGGTGACGGCGTTTTCAAATTCTGGGACGAAAATAATCTCTGGCCGGAGCTCGAAGGAATTCTCACGGAGAAATTCGCGAAAAAGGATGATTTCTGGGTTGCCCCCCCGCAGTTCGCCGATCCGACGCTCAATTACGATGGCTATCGCGTGGGCATCCGCCGCGTGGGCGGAACCTGGAAGTTTGTCTATTTCGTAAATGGATGAACGGATGAAGAACGTGACATGTGACGAGTGACATGTGACGAGAGAAGACCGCCGCGGGGATCACGTCACATGTCACACGTCACTCGTCACTTTCTTGGTCTTCCCCATCGGCCGCCGTTTGTCTTCGTGCGCGAGGTGATTGAATGCGATCCGGGGCGATGCGTCCATGCACGGATGTGGTTTGAGCCAGACGATCCAATGTTCGCCGGGCATTTTCCGGGCAATCCAATCGTGCCGGGAGTGATCATCACGGAAGCGCTGGCCCAGGCGGCGGGTATCGCGGCGGCGTCAGGTTATCCGGAGACTGAGAAACCGGTTTTCCTGCTTTCCGCGATTAGGACGATGAAATTTTTGAAAGCGGTGGGGCCCGGAAGCAAGATCGATTTGCGGGCGGAAAAAATTGCGGCCACCGACGCCTTGCTTCAATTCCAGGTAACGGCCCGCGTGGACGGCGCGATCGCGGCGGAAGGCCAACTCGTGCTGAGCGTCACGCAGAGTTTTGCGCGCGCGCCGGAATAGCGCATCGTTGCGGAACTCGCATGCCGCCAACATCCAAACCCAGCTGCCATGGCCAGATCGCGATCGTCATTCCCGCGTGCAACGAAGAGCCGTGCCTCGGCCAGGTGCTGGATGAATTGCTCGCGGTCATCGACCCGGAAAAGTTTGTCGTAGTGGTGGGCGTCAACGCATCGAGCGATCGAACTGCGGAGATTGCGCGGGCCCGCGGCGTTTCGGTCGCGGAAACTTCCAAGCGCGGTTATGGCTACGGTTGCCAAAGCGCCATCGATTTGCTGAGGGCGGTTGCGCCGCAAGTGCGCGCTTACATTTTCTTCGCGGGCGACGGCGCGAGCGACCCGCGCGATCTGGCGCGGCTGGTCGCGGCTTACGAGGAGGGGCGCACCTTTGTGCTCGGGGCGCGCACCGGGCTGCTCCGGAATTGGCGCACGATGCATCTGTCGCACGTGGTCGCGAATTTCGCGGTCGCGCTCTGGTGTGGTTTCCTGGCTGGTCGCTGGTTCAAGGATCTGGCGCCCCTCCGGTTAATCGATCGCCGGTTGTTCGATGCGATCGCGCCGCGCGAAATGACTTTCGGGTGGACAATCGAACCGCAGATCGCCGCGGCGAGGCTGGGTGCCTCGATTTGCGAAGTGCCGGCGAACGAGCGTCCGCGTCTGGCTGGAATGCAGAAGGTCTCCGGCGTTACCTGGCGGCGGACGTTTGCGATCGGGTGCCGCATCCTAGCGGCCGGCTGGCGGGCGAGGTTGCGGTTCCGCGGCGCGCCACTCATCGAGCCGGCTTTGATCGTCCAGCCTCACCGCAGCGCGTGACGATCGGGAATTTGCGGCGACTGGTTTTGTTGGCCGCCACCATTTTATTTTCGGGCTGTTCTTTCTTTCAAAGGCCGCCGCCGTTGCCGCGCCATGCCGCGGTGGAGCGGGGCGGCAGCGAACAACAATTCGTTCGCCTCGTCGAAAGCGCAGACATCATCTATTTCCCCAGCGAAGCGGCGACGTTCGCTTCGCGTTCGGATCCAGCCTGGAAATTACTCGCGGCTTTGCGCAATGGCGGCGATCCATTCGCAATCGGGTGGGACTGGAGCGGGAACGAACGCGATCGCCGCGATTTCGTTAGCGAAGCCGGCAAGCCCAACGCGCAAGTCCTCGCGCTCGATGATGCGGACGAATTGGTCGCGGAAAAAATCGCGAGCTATTTTCGCGAGCACGGTAGCGACAAGATTCTTGTCTTCATTCGCCGGGAACGGCTTGGACTGGGACGTGGTGTTCCGTATCTGGTTGCCCAGCAAACGAAGGCGCGGCAATTGATTCTCAATCCGACGAAGTCCTCGACAAGCGCGCGCTTACTGGCGGCGAACTGACGCAGACGCTGGCGCTTCGATGTCGTAGATCGCGCCCCAAGGACCGGAGGCCATGAGCGCGGATTCGCGCTCCCACGGACGCTTGCTTGCGGCGTAATTCGCTTTCTCTTCGCGGCCCCAGAACACGTAGCGGGCGTGGAGGGTCCGCGCGAGGTCCTTCCAATTCGGCGCGCCTTCCATCATCGCTTTCAATTTGTTGTTCGTGTCGTCGAACTTAAAACCCTGGGTCCAGAGGTGGCCGGGATATCCGAGCACCATCTTGCGTCCTTGCAGCAGGACCGGGTGCCCCCAGGTGGGCCATCCGGCATAGCGCGCCTCGGCCGGCAGTTTGTGCACCGCGACTCCTATCGCATCAAGTTCCTCGCGGTTCGCAATGCCGTAGCCGTTCTTTCCTATAGCGATTCCGCCGCACAACGAGACAAAGCCGAAAGCAAAGAGAGCCACATAAATGAGAACCCGGAGATGGATCGGCCATTGAATGATCAAGTCAGTCCAGAGAAACGGAAGGATAATCAAATAAGCCCAGACAATGATTTTGATGTTGTCCCATTCCCAAGGCGCCAGTTTTACAAGATAGCCGACGAGGAAAATCGCGAGAGCTGCAATGAGAAACGCGACGGTCGCCGAGATTTTCAGTTCATGGAGCTTCAGTCGTTTCCAAACAGTCAGGGCGGTGATGCCGATGAAGAAAAGGACGAGAGGCACCCAGGCGCCGAAATTGACCAGCCAGAATTTGAGGAACGGCATGGCCATATCGCCTTTCGGCACTGACTGCACCCAGCCGGGTTGCCATTTAATAAACGAGCTGGCGTGGAAGTAGTCGGTAGTTATCCAGACACAAAACGTCGCCGGCAGAACAGCGAGAGCGACGAGGAGAAGTGTCCTTTTCCGGACCTCTCGCCCACCCAGTATGAATAGAAACGCCAGAACCAGGGAGAGGGCCATGAAGGTGTGGGCGTGGTAGAGTGGCATCGTCGCATAAAGTGTGACCTCAACCCAAAAGGGGAGAGGTCCACCGCGCGCCTCAGCTACTGGGGGCCGATCCTCTTCCGGAGTAGCGACCAGAGCAGGTTCAGCATAGTCGGGAAAGAATTGAGCGCGCCACTGGTAAAGGAGAAGAAGCGCGACAGGAAAGGCATAGAGAACGCCGCGTTGAGTGACAAACATCGAGAGCGCGATACTTTTCCACGCCATGTTGTTTGCGCCCTGGTAATCCTGGAAACTGAAAGTCGAGAGCACAGGAAAGCTAGCGACTCCGCCGTTAAACAAGAAGGCAGCAATGCCGAAATTTCCTCCCCAGCGATACAAGGCGTAGAAGGTGGCTATGGACGCGAGGACTGCGACCCAGACAAGACCTTTTATCACGTCCACGTTGAGACAGGTAAGGACGGCATTGAACAGGTCCACGCCGGCTGGATACCTTAATTTACTAAAAGGCTCGATCGGGTTGTCCGGCCAGAGTGCTACGCCACTGGCGAAATGTCTTATATAAGTAAGGTGAAGAGAAAGGTCCCCTAGGTTGTTAGGGGATTGCACCTTCACGTCGTTGCCGTCCCAGTAGATCAGCCAGCAGAAAGAGCGGAACGCGAATACCCCGAAGCAGATAGCCAGGACCCAGAACCAAAAGGAGCGATACTTCCACCCCGACGGTTTCTCAGCGACAACGACGCCTTGCTTCGCCGCTCGACGCTGGGCGCGCTTTGATGTGGTTTCGGGTGGCGTCCAAGGCTGCTTCGGTCTTCGGACGCGTAATGGCACATTGGCGGTCGTCCAGTAAGCGAGAAAGCCAATGACTAACGCGCCGACGATACAGAAGCCCGCGAGCGTTCGGCTCAAGCCGTGTTCCAGGATGCCCATGATAAGGGCCAGGAAGGTCGCGGCGTTAAAAAAGGTGAGCCCGCCTGTTAACCACTTCATTTGGGCGGTGTAGGTTGCGGCGCCGGTTTGCCGGTGAACTCAGGGACGCGACCGGGAAACAGCTTGGCGAAAACCTTCGCATTAAAATAAATCTTGGACCAGTCCTGGTATTGCCGAATCGTCATCGGCTCCGTGTAATAAGTCTCATGCAGCTTGGCTTCGACTTCGTCGATCTTATCTGACTGGACCAGAAGGAAGTCGCCGTCGAGCTTCTCCGGCATATTGTTATGCTCGTAGTAACCAACCTTGGTGAAATCACCTAGCATCCAGGGCAGGGGGTAGGTGCTTGTTCGGATGAGGTGGCCAATAAGCTGGTAATAGGTGGGGTTTGACTTGGCCAGCCGAAGAAGCGGCTTGGTAAGCTTCCAAATGTCGTTGTAAGTCTGAACGTAAACGTACGGCTCAGTCTCGGTGGTGCACCGGAAATAGTTGAGACGCACACTAAGAGTAAGCGAAGCGGTGAGCAGGACCGCGCCGACAATCACAGCGCTGCGCCGAAAGAGCGTCGGCATCAAGCCGATGAACGCGCCGAAGACGAACAACAACGGCCAGACCATGCTGATGATGCACCACGGCGTCTTGTACTTCACGATACTGTACGCGATCAGTGTTCCCACACCATAGATCGCCAGGTATCGCAGACCGACGTGCCTGAGGAATTGGCAGCAGACACATAAGAGAAGACCGAGCGCAACCGGTTGCTCGTAACGCCCGATGAGCATGAGCCAGTACCACCAATCCTTTTCGTGCCCGGCCCCCTGACTGCCGGTCTTAAACCAGGCGTCAAAGGTTTTCCACAGGCCCTCTACTCCGGGCCAGTTCAAAAACGTACCGGAATAAAAGAAAATGATCGCGGCGATGCCGGTAATCGTTAGGACTAACAGATCGAACCAAGTCCAGGTTTGCCGCGCCGGCTCCGCATCCGGCACCCGTGTAATCTTGTGTGAGATCCAGGTGACGAAGGCGGCGATAACCGCGCACCCGACATGGATGATGTAGGTCTCCTTGGTCAGGATCATTCCGGCGAGACCCATCCCGGCGCACCAAAGGTAACCGACCGTTCCCCGTTGCCAGAGGCCGAGCAGGCCGAGAATGAAGAGCATCGAAAAGAGAAGCAGCCAGACTTCGTGGATGGAGTAACGCCCGTAGAAAACGAAACCGGGTGAGACCGCCATGGCGAGCGCGGCAATCCGGCTGACGTTGCGGCCGACGAACGGCTCGAATTTCATCGTGAGACGAATCGAAAAAATGCTGGCCAGCACGACGGGCAGCCGAATCGCCCAGACGTTCCGGCCGAGCAGAGTCTGGCAAACAAAGAGAATGTAGAAATGGAGCGGCCCGTGATAATTCGTCGGGTCGTATCGATAAAACCCGTTCTTGACCATCTGATCGACGAACCAGCCGTTGATTCCCTCGTCGAAGTGCGGCGGCTTGATTCCGAGCAGAAAGAACCGGAGGAACGCGCCGAGCCCCACGATTAACCACGGCGTCCAATCGATCTCGCGGCTGCGCGCGATCCATTGGTCCACCCGCGCGCCGACCGTGGCCGGAGAAACCAGTGGCGCGACTTCGGCGACGCTGCTACTAGCGTCAGCGATGCGCATATTGGTGACCGGCGGCTGTGGCTTCATCGGGAGCAACTTTATTCGGTATATTTTGCAACATTACAAGCCGGCATCGGTATGCAATGTCGACGTCCTCACCTATGCCGGAAACCTCGCGAACCTGGACGGAATCGCCGAGGAACATGGCGAGCGTTACGATTTTTTCAAAGCCGATATCGCAAACGCCGATCAGATGGACGCGCTCATGACCGACCAGGCGTTTTACGCGGTCGTCAATTTCGCGGCCGAATCCCACGTTGACCGCAGCATCAACGACCCACTGAACTTCATTCACACCAACGTCGTCGGCACCAGTATTCTGCTCGATTGCGCCCGGCGCCACGGCGTCCAGCGTTTCATCCAAATCTCGACCGACGAAGTTTACGGATCGTTGGGCGCGACCGGCAGATTCACCGAGCAATCGCCGCTCGAGCCGAGTTCGCCTTATTCCGCGAGCAAAGCCGGCGCCGACCTCCTCGCGCTCGCCTGCCACAAGACGTTTGGCCAGGAAGTCATCGTCACCCGCTGCTCGAACAACTACGGGCCGTATCAGTTCCCGGAAAAATTGATCCCGCTCATGATCATCAACGCCATGCGCGACGACAAGCTGCCGGTCTACGGCGACGGGATGAACGTTCGTGACTGGATTCACGTGGAAGATCATTGCGCCGGGATCGTGGCCGCGCTTTTCGAAGGCAAACCCGGCGCGGTTTACAATTTCGGCGGAGACAGCGAGATGCCGAACATCGAAACCGTGAAAGCGATCCTGAAAAAACTCGGTAAACCCGAGACGTTGATCTCCTATGTGACCGACCGTCTCGGCCATGATCGGCGCTACGCAATCGATTCGTCATTCGCCCAGCGCGAGCTAAAGTGGAAACCGCTCCACAATTTCAAGGAAGGGCTCGATTCCACCATCGACTGGTACGCCGCCAATCGCGCCTGGTGGGAACCGCTCCTCGAGCGGACCGGCCGGCACTAGGACGATCCCGACGTTGTTCTCATTAGGGTGGGCTTCCTAGTAACTTGGCCTTCTCGGCCGGAGACAGGTTCGTGTTTCGAATCCAGTTCGTGGCTGCTTGCGGGTCCTGCGTTAACCAAGACTGGGCAGCGCGGACAGCGGCTTGGTCGCGTAGAACCGGATCGGAGATAGCGAGCGCCCACTGCGTCGCGGAAGCTGGATCTATGGGTCCTACTGCGGCGGCATAGAACGCTATCGAATCATCCCGAATCTTGCCTGTCATCGAACTCACCCAGCGCAGAGCTCCCTGGGGGTCATTCCGCGCCCAAGTCGCTACTACCATCGGAGCGACCTCTAACATGGCGTCATTAGGTAATCCCGCCGCCCACCGACTAGCAGCTTCTGGATCTTTCGCAGCCCACGCGACCGCTAAGGGCATCCTTCCGAGTTCACGAGCGGTTGAATTCGGAAGGTTCGCCAACCAGTGCGCCGCCTTGGCGGGATCAGTCATTCCCATTCTGCCAGCTATGATTCCGGCGAGTTTTTGGTCCTCGAAAGTAGACTTCTCTTTAAATGGTCTGATGAAATTTCAGGAGTCACCTTCTGCAAAGAATCAGACGGATGAAGCTCCCCAGCCAGGGTGCTGGCTTTTTGCGAATGGAGCCGCCGCTGTGACCTATAAAGGACAAAGCAGAGAAGCGCCACAGTCACAAGGATAGCTACGCTAATTACCTTCCTCTTCATTTTGTCTTTGCTTGGAAAGTAATTAGCGCTTCGTCAGCGCGCTGGCTCATGCCAAACGTCAAGCACTGGATATACAGGATCGAATGTTGGGAAGAGTGAACGCGGCATTGCGCGCGCAATCAGCATTGGGAAAGGCCATCGGGAGGAGAAGTGGCGCGAGCGTGACAGGCCGCCGTTAAACGGTCAATAAAATTAGCGGGGGGAATGACGCGTCAAATGCTCTGGGCGAATGCACTGAGAGGGACGCGTAGTTTTGCTTCGGCTTCGAACATAGTAGGGCCTGGGAGCTGAAAGGCGTCCTGGGTGATAAGATCGTCCACGATACGCTCGGAGATTAATTGCCAGTCGACTGTGATGAGATCGACCTGGATTTCCGGGACGCGCGCGAAAGGCATGCTTACTGGACCGTTCACCAACGCGACGCGATGAGCTTGTAACAGATCAGCTACCGTGTTTGGAGCGCGGAAACAAAATTTCGAAACTAACGCGGACGAGGTAAAGATGATACCTCCAGTCTTTTTCCGCAGCAGATCGCGCAGGAAGGGCTCACTCCGCTGGTTCTGATAAGTCACGACCGACCACGCGATTCCAAGCTCGTCCAAAAGCGTGTGGACGGCCTCATCGATCGCGTCGGACCGCTGGTCCTTTGCCTGAACTACGGTGATGCGTTCGTGTATCTGAGTTTTCCATTGTTCGAGCAAGGCCTTGATCGCGGAGTCGCGGCGCACCTGGTAGCGACAGGGCACATGACAGAACGTGTCGTTAGCGACCCCTAGCAAACGGATGCCGGCGTCGGCGAAATACGGCGCGGAGTCACGTGCTTCCTTGCCGGGCTGGAACCAGATCAGGGTATCGACTTCGTAGGCCTGGAACCGTTTCGTCAGGGCACCGCTCTTTCCTTCACCGGGCTCGAAGAACGCAGTCGCTGCGGCGAACCCGCGCAAACGAAGTTCGCGTCTGATCCGGATGAGGAACATCCGATAATCCTGGAGCGTAACGAAGGAAGAGAGTGAAGCAGGGAACCCGACGAAGGCACGGACTTTGAGTTGGCGATCGAACTTGAGGCCTTGGAGAAGCGTTTTGGATCCGCGGACGCGGCTAAGCAAACCTTCCTGCTCCAGATGCTGATAGACGCGCGAGACGGTTGAAACCGGAACGCGAAAATGCGTTGCCACATCTCGCACAGAATGAAACGCACGCGGCTGTTCCTGCTGATTCTTCACCGCTACGTCGCGCAAGATATGGATGAGCGCTTCGGTTTTGTGGTGTGCTTTTTCGAACGCGCGCCGGCTGGGCAATGGCGCTAACGCCCGTGTGACTTTTTTTCGGGCCATGATTCTGGACGCAGGTGGCCATTCCACCCGAATTCTGTTCTCAAAGTGTTTCTAACTGTTCCCAATCTGTTTGTCTAGCCGGGCCTTGCGCGATGAGCGATAGACCCGACCGATGGATTGTGTCACACTCGCCGACTTGTCATGATCGGGCGTGCCGTTCTCCCCATTTTATCCTGGGTAATTCTGGGATTGTTTTTCTGGAATAGCGCATCCGCTGACGCTGGCTCGTTTCACAGCGTCGGCAGTCTGTCGACTGGCCGCACTAATCACACGGCAACTTTGTTACAGAACGGCAAAGTGCTCGTTGCAGGGGGGAGCGGGCCAGGTTCCGCACGAGCGAGCGTTGAGCTCTATGATCCCGCGACTGGCACATGTAATTTCACCGGCAGCCTAGGACAGGCTCGGGCCGCGCATACTGCCACGTTGCTCGCCGACGGCAGAGTGCTTGTCGCAGGTGGGTCCGGCTCGGACGGGGTGAGCATTGCTACGGCCGAAATTTACGACCCCGTCTCCAGCACGTGGCACGCGGCAGCGAGCATGGCGACAATGCGCCGATCTCATACAGCTACATTACTTTCGAGCGGGAAGGTTCTGATTGCAGGCGGGTTCACGAGCTCCAACGTCTATGTCGCTGCCGTCGAGGTTTACGACCCTGTTAGCGATACCTGGACCTCGGCTGCGCCAATGGGCACCGCGCGCGGGCTACATACCGCCACTTTGTTATCGGGAGGAAGGATATTGGTCGCCGGCGGGATCAATAACAGCGAGCTCGCTAGTGCGGAGATTTACGACGAGGCGACCGGAAACTGGACCGTCACTAATAGTCTTGGCATCCCTCGCCGGAGCGCGTCGGCAACGCTGCTGGATACCGGAAAGGTCCTGGTGGCCGGGGGAGAGTCCACCAACTCGTCCGTCGTCGCTACAGCCGAGCTTTATGATGTAGCGACCGGGACTTGGAGCGCGACGGGAAGTTTGATCACGGCGCGCGCGACCCACAGTGCTTCGCTCTTGCCGAACGGCACAGTACTTGTCACGGCAGGGATTTCTTCATTTTCACAAACGAGCACCGCCGAGTTTTACGATCCCGTAAGCGGGACCTGGGGCATAGCCGGCCACGTCGCCGTCGCGTGCGCAGGCCATACCGCGGTTATCCTCGCCGACGGCCGAGTGATGATTGCGGGCGGGTTTAACCAGGGCGCGCTTGTTTGGCTCTCGATCGTGCAGCTCTACGATTCGTCGAATGCTTCCTGGAGCGCAGCTCCACTGGGCACATCACGATATTCTCACACGTCGACACTCCTTCCTGACGGCAGGATACTGGTAGCTGGTGGCAGCTCCGGAGGTGTTATTCTCAACACCGCCGAACTATACGACCCGTCTACCGACTCCTGGACCGTTACGGGTAACTTGCTTGGGGCACGATTTAGCCATGCAGCGACGCTTTTATCTAACGGTAAGGTTCTCGTCAGCGGCGGTAAAAACGGAAGCGGTCTCGCGACCGCGGAGCTATTCGATCCGTCGACAGGTAACTGGAGCGCTGCCGCGAGCTTCACCGGTCCGAGATATAAGCACACAGCAACCCTGCTCTCGGATGGCCGAGTGTTGCTCGCGGGCGGTCTCGTCGATAACTCTGCCAGCTACAACACCGCGCAGATCTACGATCCAGCAACCGATACCTGGAATTCGACTGGAAGCCTTACCACCGCCCGCGCCGACCACACCGCAACTTTATTGTGGGACGGAAAGGTTCTGGTTGCCGCGGGGTATCCTGCGCCAAGCGGAGACCCATTCGCGAGTGCGGAGTTGTACGACCCTGCCACAGGAACATGGAGTAGCGGAGGTACCCTTAACTATGCCCGGGCAGAAGGCCCAACCGCCAATTTGCTGCCGAATGGCGAAGTTCTGCTCGCCGGTGGTTTCGATAATGTGAGTAACGCCACTGTTCCCGCCGCCGAGCTATACGATCCGTCGACGAATTCATGGAGTGTCACTGGAACCTTGAATACGCCCCGCCGTTACCATGCGGCCTCCTTACTTCCGAACGGAACGGTGCTTGTATCCGGGGGTCTAGTTCCTAACAGTGCCAGTACGAGCTCGGAAGCGTACGACCCCGCGACGGGACAGTGGACCGAGATGGCGACCATGAGATTTGCCCGTTATTTGCATCAACAAACCTTGCGGGCGGACGGTCGTCTTCTGGCCACAGGAGGAATCTCTGCGGGTGGCGACCCTATGGCATCCGCCGAACTTTACGATGGCGGGCTCGGATTCGCGCGACCTGATTCACAGCCAGTCATCTCAAATATTCAGTTCGGCCTCGATAGCCGCGTCATCTTAACGGGAATGCGTCTTCAGGGTTTGTCCGAAGCGTCGGTGGGATCGTCCTTTAATTCCGCGAGCAACTACCCCGTTCTACAGCTCCGCAGCCTCGGGAACGGCCAGGTTTACTTTCCTTTGGACGATCCGTCGACGGAATGGTCCGATAACACTCTTACTTCGCTTCCGGTACGGTTCCCGTCGGGCCCGGCACTGGTAACGGTGTTCACCAACGGCATTCCGAGCGACTCAAAATACCTAAACGTTCCTCTGCAACCGAGCCCTACCCCGACAGCCACAGCCACCGCGACTGCAACTGCGACGGCGACCGCTACGGCCACAGCCACAGCTACGGTTACACCGACGCCTACGGCAACTTCGACCGCTACCGCGACTGCAACCGGAACCCCCAGCCCGACTCCCACGGCCACCGCCACTGCGACAGCAACCGCTACGGTGACGCCGACAGCTACGGCTACGGCGACCGCGACGCCCACCGCGACGCCGTGCGTGACCAATCCGGTAGTCACCACGAACGCCGACAGTGGACCGGGCTCATTGCGGCAGGCGATCGCAGATGCTTGCCCGGGGAGCACGATCATCTTCGATATGACTCAGGTGGTGAGTCCTATTAACCTAACGAGCGGACCTCTTACTACTAACAAAAGCCTGACAGTTAGCGGACCTGGGGCGAGCTTGCTCACGATTTCTGGCGGTTCGCATAGCACCGTCTTTTCATTTTCAATCCCGAGCTCTCAAGCGGCAACATTATCTGGGGTGACCGTCACGAACGGCTTAGGTGCGATAGGGGGGATCTCAAGTTCCGGCTTGGGCACCGTCAATCTTACGGACTGCGTAATCACAAACAACGTTGCGTCCGGCGAGGGCGGGGGTGTGCAAAATGGAAGCAATGGCACCTTGGTTCTGACTCGCTGCAGCGTGACCGGAAATAGAGCTCCGTTCGGGGGTGGTGTTTATAACCAGGGTCAAGGGATGGTGAGGATTATTGACAGCACGATTAGCGGCAACCATGCCTCCTTTCCTGGGGATACGGGAGGGGGCGCCTCGAATAAGGCTGGCGTGATGGTGATTGCGAATTGTACCTTTAGCGGCAATTCCGCGACTATTACATCAGCTGGTACGACAGCCGGTGGAATACAAAATAGCTCATCCGGACTGCTAGATCTAAGCAGTAGCACGATTAGTAATAACACGAACGGGACTGCGGGGGGTATTGCTAACTCGGGTAGCATTTCAATTCGGAACTGCATCGTTGCCGGCAATACAGGGGGTACGGGCCCGGACCTCGTCGGTACGTTCAGCCTTTACTATTCGCTTATAGGAAACCTGACTGGAGCTACCGTCAGTGGAACGGGTTATATCACCGGCGATGCGAAGCTTTTACCGCTGGCGAATAATGGTGGGCCTACGCAGACCCATCTCATGCGTCCTGACAGCCCGGCGATTAATTCTGGGAACGCGAGCGCCGCGCCGCCCGCCAATGATCAACGAGGCTTTAACCGATTCTTGGATGGCTTTATCGATATGGGTGCTGTGGAAGCGAATTACTCCATGACTGCGACGGCGGGTACGCCGCAGAGCGCCACGGTCGACACGACGTTTGGGACGAATCTGGAAGCGACGGTGACAGAGTCGGCTAACCCGGTTGCTGGAATTTCTGTGACTTTTACGCCACCGGCGAGCGGAGCCGGCGGTTCCTTTGCCGGCGGTAATCCCGCCGTTATCTCCACCGACGTTAATGGGCACGCGACAGCCCCAAGCTTTACCGCGAATGGAACGGCTGGGAGTTACGAGGTGTCCGGGACGGTGACAGGGATTTCTACGACTGCGCATTTCTCGCTCACTAACTTGGCGGTGCCTTCGCCAACGCCAACGCCAACAGCTACAGCGACAGCCACCGCTACGGCGACCGCGACTGCCACGTCGACGCCTGCCGCCACGGCAACAGCTACGGCTACAGCAACAGCAACTGCCACGGCCACCGCGACGGCTACACCTACAATAGCGCCAACGGCCACAGCTACGGCAACAGTAACAGCAATAGCTACTGCGACAGCGACAGCTACTGCCACTGCGACTCCGACAGCGACGCCGGGATCGGTGGGCAATGTTTCAACGCGCTTGCCGGTGGGGACTGGTGACAATGCGCTCTTTGTAGGATTTACGGTGGTAGGCCCACAAGGGTCTACAAAGAAGGTGATCGTGCGGGCGATCGGGCCGTCGCTTAAGGCCTTCGGGATCACCGATGCCCTGGCGAATCCGACTTTGGAGATCCGTGATTCAACGACAGCGCCGATAGCGGCCAACAATGATTGGAAGAACACGGCGGCAGGAGGGGTCATAACCGGCGATCAATCGGACGAGATCAGGAACAGCGGGGCGACGCCGAGCGATGATCTGGAATCAGCGATCATCGCGAATTTGGCGCCGGGGACGTATACGGCGGTAGTCCGAGGAGTGGGGGACACAACTGGGACGGGGCTTGTGGACGCGTATGATTTAAGTGGGGCGTCGCCGGCGAGGTTGGTGAACGTTTCGACGCGCGGATTGGTGCAATCGGGGGACGGAGTAATGATTGCGGGGTTCATCGTGCAGAATGCACCGGTGCGTGCGGTCATCCGAGCGATCGGTCCGTCGTTGCAGCAGTTCGGGATCACCAACGCGCTGGCGGATACGACGCTGGAATTGAGAAATCAGGATGGGACCTTTGTGCAGAAAAATGATGATTGGAAAAGCGATCAGCGACAGGAGCTGGAAAGCAGTGGTCTGCAGCCTGGGAACGATCTGGAAGCGGCAATGATTTACACTCTGCAACCGGGGACCTACACGGCGCAGATGCGCGGCAAGAACGACAGCAGCGGCATCGGAGTCGTCGAGGTTTACTTCTTGCCGTAGGAGCGAATACGACAGATGCGAATGACGAAACCCGCTGCTCCAGCTCGCGCCTGAATTCTGTTCTCAAAGTGTTTCTAAGTGTTCCCAATCTGTTTGTCTGGCGGTTGCGCGGTGAATCGACGATTGACTCGGTGCGACGAATTCTGTATTCGGCCCTGTTCCCTTTATGAAACGTTCCCTCTTTTTGCTTTCTGTTGTCATCGTCGGTGGTGCTCTGTTGGGCGTCTTTGCGGCCTCGAACAATGAGAAGAATACCGGCCTGCAGCCACTAGCACCGACTGTGATTGAGACCGACGGCACGCTGGATCAACAGTTCGCTTCGGGAAAAATCACGAATGGATTGGTCTACACGACTGCTCTTCAAGCGGACGGGAAAGTGCTTATTGGCGGACCATTCAGCAAAGTTCAGGGTGTTACGCGGCTCGGGATCGCCCGACTAAATGTCGACGGCACACTTGATAGCACGTTTGAGCCGGCGACCGGAACGGTTTTCGATGCCCAGACCATCGCTGTTCAGAACGATGGCAAAATTTTGGTGGCGACAACGCTAAGCGATACCGTGAAACTGGTCCGTCTCAACAGCGACGGATCGTTAGACGCGAGCTTTAATCCTGGGCACACGTTTTCGGCGGACGGAAACAGCGATGGCGCCGGTAACGCGACTTCTCCCGGCAACGTATATTCGTTTCTATTACAACCGGATGGGAAAATCGTCGTGGTTGGCGATTTCTCTTACATCATTACGGCGCCCGGCATGAACGTCGCCCGCGGCAGTATTGCACGTTTCAACAGCGACGGGAGCTTTGACCCCTCGTTCAACCCTGGCGCAGGTGCGCAATTCAACGGCGGCGGGCCCGGTAGCATTTCTTTTATTAAACGGCAAAATCTCGGAGGAAACGCTGGAAAGCTTATTATTGCGGGGTACTTTTTCGGGTTCGACAATAACGGCGTCCCGGGACTCGCGCGGCTAAATCCTGATGGAAGCTTCGACAATACCTTCTTCTCTGGCAACAACCCAAACGGCACCGATCCGACGCAGGTCAACGGCATCTTCGTTCAGGCCGACGATCAAATTGTTCTCTTCGGCACCATGACCGTTTATGACGGATACCCTTGTGATTACATTGTTCGGTTGGGCCCTAACGGCGGCAGAGACATTGATTTCTTCAGTCAAAAGTATTTCGGAGATTACTTCGACACTGTCTTTATTCAGAGCGTCGCTCAGCAGTCCGATGGAAAGCTCATCGTCGCAGGCGCTTTCCACCAGCTTGACGACGCCATCGTCCACGACGTGGTGCGTCTCCAATTAGCGGACGGGGCGAGGGATGCGACCTTTGCTGCGACGGGCGCCGGACCTTCTGCTCGTTTCGTCTACAATGTCCTTGTTCGGCCCGGCGACGACAAAATCTTTGTCGGCGGAGCCTTTGCAACCTATGGCGGTACGACTCGCAACAGCTTCGCGTTGGCTAACGCAGACGGGACAGTTGACCCGTCATTTAGAGATCCTGGCGTCGCCGACAACTCTCCTGAAGTTTACGCTGTGGCTGTGCAAAACGATGGGAAAATCCTGGTCGGCGGGTCATATAGTTCGTTCAACGGCGTAACTCATTACAACCTCGTGCGATTGAATGCGGACGCCACTGTGGATCCTTCCTTCAGCGTAGATCTGGGAACGACCGGATCCGTTCGCGCAATCCTGCTTCAACCCGACGGCAAGATTGTCATTGGGGGAGCTTTCCTCGCCGTAAATGGCGTCGCCGAAGGCCGAATCGCGAGACTTAACCCAGACGGTTCACTGGATACTACCTTTAATACCGGATATGGCGCCAGCAATACAATCTATGCTCTCGCCCAGGATTCGGCCGGCAACATTTTTGCTGGTGGTGCGTTTTCTCAATTCAACTCGACCTCGTGGGCGGTACGTCTCGTCAAGCTTGGACCTACGGGCGCCGTTGACACCGCGTTCCTGGCGCCTCCCAACCCGTTCGGTGGTTCTACAGGCCCAAATAACACGGTGTTCGCGATTGTGGGGCCGGACAGCTCGGGCCGCCTTGTTATCGGCGGTCAATTCACAAGTTATCGTGGCGTTCCCTCGAAGTCCATTGCTCGCGTTGACGCGACGAATGGTAATCGCGACCAGACGTT
Organism: Chthoniobacterales bacterium; assembly: GCA_045809795.1. Classification (GTDB taxonomy): domain Bacteria; phylum Verrucomicrobiota; class Verrucomicrobiia; order Chthoniobacterales; family UBA10450; genus AV80. The sequence continues at coordinate 120,052 of JBJMXD010000008.1, read as the reverse complement.
TAACTCGGGGGGAACCGGGTTCAATGGTACGGTACGATCTGTCCTCGTTGCTCCAGACTCCAGCTATTACGTCAGTGGGAGCTTCTCGACCTACAACGGGGTCGGCCGTCAGTCCGTCGCGCATCTTAACAGCGACGGCACTCTCGACACGGCCTTTGTACCGGCAACCAATCTCGGTGTGGAGTACGCGATGGCGCTGGAAAATGGCAAACTGATCGTGGGCGGACAAGCACCGCAGAACCCGCCGTTGCTGCGCCTTACGAGCACAGGCGCATTCGATTCATCGTTCAACGTGGGCAGCGGCGTCCAGGTTTCGCCGTCCACCGCCTATGCCTATTCCTTTACGTCCCCGGAGATCGCTGCCTTGGCGGTTCAGTCGGACGGCAAGCTTCTTATCGGCGGTCGCTTCAATAAGTATAACGGAGTTAGCCGTACCGGGCTGGCTCGTCTTACATCTGCGAGTGCTATTACCCCGACTCCTACTCCGACCGCTACACCTACGCCCCCGTCGGGATCGGTCGGCAACGTTTCAACGCGTCTGCCGGTCGGGACTGGTGACAACGCGCTGTTCGTTGGGTTTACTGTGCTAGGACCGCAGGGATCTGTGAAAAAGGTCGCCGTGCGCGCCCTCGGGCCATCGCTTTCGGCATTCGGAGTAACCGATCCGCTGCATGATCCTACGTTAGAGATCCATGATTCGAACACCGTTACCGTGGCGACAAACAACAATTGGCAAGACACCCAAGTGGGTGGCTTGATCACGGGCGATCAATCCGGGGAGATAAGCAGCAGTGGCCTGGCGCCAGGCAATGAGTTTGAGTCGGTGATCATAGCGAATTTGGCGCCGGGGAGTTACACGGGGGTAGTTCATGGAGTAGCAAACGGCACCGGCACCGGACTAGTGGAGGCGTATGATCTGAGTGGTCCATCTCCGGCGAGGCTGGCAAACGTTGCGACGCGTGGATTGGTCCAAGGAGGCGATGGACTGATGATCGCCGGATTCATCGTGCAGAATGCGCCGGTGCGTGCAGTCATCCGGGCGATCGGGCCGTCGTTGCAGCAGTTCGGGATCAACAACGCGCTGGCGGATACGACTCTGGAGCTGAGAAATCAGGATGGGACTTTCGTGATGAAGAATGACGACTGGAAGAGCGACCAGCAGCAGGAGCTGGAAAGCACAGGTTTGCAACCAGGTAACGACTTGGAAGCGGCGGTGGTCGCGACGCTCCAACCTGGCACGTATACGGCCCTGGTTCGCGGCAAGAACGACACGAGCGGCATTGGAGTTGCCGAGGCTTACTTTCTTCAGTAGGAGCGAATCCGAAAGATGCGGGTGAGGACATCCGCCGCTACATCGGCCTGGCAAATTATCTTGCCTGACCGGGCAAAGTTTTTTCTACTGCGAGGAAACAAATCTTCCGGGGGAGAAAAATATGTGGCCACCAAAATTCAGTGATGCGATCGAGGCTTGTAACGTGGCGCGGCGGCGCTGTGAACGCGTGGTCACGGCGGGTCTGGCCCAGCCTGATGTAAATTTGGTCGCGTCGGTCATTGTGACGGCGCGAGACACGGCGCGGATCGCGACGCTGACGACGCAGTTGCTCGAGCGTGGGTCGAAGTACGCGTATCCGATTTGTGGCGTCTGTGCGCAGGCGTGCGAGGAGCTAGCGAAAGCATGCGATAAGCATTCGAAGGTGGAAGCTTTTTCGCGGTGCGCGGAAGCGTGCCGGAAATGCGCGCAGGAATGTAGCAAGCTCGCGAAAGCAAAGAAACCGCCCCGCTAGGCGGGGACATTCCAAACTTCAAAATCCAAACAAGGGCCATTACCAAGATCCAAACTAGAGTGTGCGAGCGCTGTTTTAATCATTGAGTTTTCGGGTTTGGAAATTGGTTGGGATTTGAATTTTGGGATTTGAGAATTCGCTTCTTAGTTAGGTGGCGTGAAGCGAGTCGTAATCATCGGCGCAGGTGGTCGTCTCGGTGCGGCGTTGGCGCGAGAATACGCGAGCGAGTTCGACGTCGTTGGGTTCAATCACGCCCAGCTCGACCTGGGAAAGCCGGAGCAACTTCGGGCGACGCTGGACGGTTTGGAATTCGATGCGCTGATCAGCACGGCGGCGCAAACCAACGTCGACCGGTGCGAGACAGAGCAGGACGAAGCGTTCGCGCTCAATGCGGAAGCGCCTGGCGTTCTCGCGGCAATCTGCGCGGAAAAACAGGCGCGGTTTATTCACATTAGTACCGATTACGTTTTCGACGGGGAGAAGCGCGCGCCCTACACCGAGGAAGATGAGGCGCGCCCGGTCAGTGTTTACGGCGAATCGAAGCGGGAAGGGGAACGGCGCGCCTTGGAGGCGAACAAGGACACTTTGATCGTGCGCGTCTCGTGGGTCTTCGGTCCGGATCGCGCGAGCTTCATCGATTGGGCCCTGGGCGAGGCGCGCAAGCGCGATGATGTGAAGGCGATCGCCGATAAGTGGGCCACGCCGACTTACACGCTCGATCTGGCGGCGTTGTTGAAGCCATTGCTAACTCGGCCGGAACTTACCGGCGTCATTCATCTGGCTAACTCCGGCGAATGCAGTTGGCAGGAGTACGCGCAATGGGCGCTGGATTGCTGCCGCACCGAAGGCATTTCGATGAAGGCGCGGACAATTGGCGCGTCGTCGCTCGCGGAAATGAAAAGCTTCATCGCGAAGCGGCCGGTTTACAGTGTGCTTTCGAGCGCGAAATACGAGGTGCTGATTGGAGTCGCGCCGCGGCCGTGGCAGCAAGCAGTGGCGGATTTCGTGCGGCAGCATGTAAAGAGGTAGACATTTGCCTCAAGGCCCGGTGGCGCTTTTGCGTTCGATCCGGATACAACGTAAATAAGTCTTACCTCTGCCCCGGCGCTTCCGATGAATCGGTCGAGGATTAACGCTTTCTTTGCTCCACGGATCGCGATCAGTTTTGCGCTCTGCTTTGGTGGCGTTCTCCTGGCGATGATGGCGTGGTCCTCGGCAGCGGGACCGAAGCCTGTCGATCTGACCGCGAAAGTCGCGCCTGAAGTTTTGGGAGATACGGCCGATGGCGGAGATGCCTCCATCGTGATCCTGATGGCGGATCAGGCGGATGTGAGGGCGGCCTATCAGATGAAGGACGCGAATGCGCGCGGCTGGTTTGTTTACAATACGCTCACGCAACACGCGGCCCGGACCCAGGCCGGGCTGCGTCGTGAGCTCGAGGCGCGCGGGATGAATTACCAAACTTTCTGGGCCGCGAATATGATTGTGACGACGGCGGACCGCCCGACGATCGAATCGCTCGCGGCGCGGGATGACGTTGGGCGAATCGATTCGAACAAGCAAGTCCGCTGGATCGAGCCGCCGCAGATCGCAAAGGCTACGAACGCGCCAAGCGCGCCGACGACGACCGAATGGGGCGTGGACAATGTGAACGCGCCCTCCGTCTGGGCGATGGGTTTCACCGGCGCCGGGATCGTGATTGGCGACCTGGACACCGGGACGCGTTGGACGCATGCGGCATTGAAGCCGAAGTATCGCGGCTGGAACGGGACGACCGGCGACCACAATTACAATTGGCACGATGCGATCCACAGCGGCGGCGGGATTTGCGGACCGGACACCCAGGCGCCATGCGACGACTCGGGCCACGGCACCCACACCGCGGGCATTACCGTGGGTGATGACGGCGCCGGCAATCAGATCGGCGTGGCACCGGGCGCGAAGTGGATCGGCTGCCGCAACATGGACCAGGGGGTCGGGACGCCTGCGCGTTACACCGAATGTTTTCAGTTCATGATGGCGCCTACGGACCTGGCCGGGAACAACCCCGACCCGGGATTGCGCCCTCACGTTTTGAATAATTCGTGGGGATGCCCGGCGAGCGAAGGTTGCACGTCCGGCGCCGAGTTGGAGACGATCGTGAACAACACCCAGGCCTCCGGTATTTTCGTTGTCGTTTCCGCCGGCAACAGCGGTCCGAGTTGTTCGACGATCAGCGATCCGCCCGCGATCTACGACGCGTCATTTTCGGTCGGCGCGTACGATATCAACAATCAGTTGGCGGGTTTCAGCAGTCGCGGACCGAGCACGTTTTATTCGCCGAATTTGCTGAAGCCGAATATCTCCGCGCCGGGCGTCGGCGTGCGTTCGGCCTATAACTCTGGGGACGGAGATTACGCGAGCTTGAACGGCACCTCGATGGCCGCCCCGCATGTTGCTGGCGTCGTCGCGTTGCTTTGGTCGGCACGCCCGCAATTGCTTCGCGATATCGCGGCGACCAAAACGGTGCTTGAGAATACAGCGAACCCAAATGTGTCCGTGAATCCGCAGACCTGTGGAGGAACGTCATCGACGCAAATCCCGAATAACATTTTTGGCTACGGTCGCGTCGACGCCCTCGCCGCCGTCAATGCGGTTCCAGCACCGCCCACGGTACTAGGGAACGTTTCGTCGCGCCTTGTCGTTCAAACGGGGGACAACGCGCTCATCGGTGGTTTCATTGTCACCGGAACGCACGACAAGACCGTCGTGGTGCGCGCGCTCGGCCCGTCGCTCAGTCTGGCAGACAAGTTAGCGGATCCAGTTCTCGAGCTTCGCGACGCAGCCGGCGGCCTTGTCCAAACAAATGATAATTGGGCGAGCTCGCCGAATCGGCAGGCAATTCGGGACACCGGCCTGGCACCGAAGAATGATCTCGAATCGGCGATCATTGCGACGTTACCCGCAAACGGAAAGGCTTACACTGCGATCGTGCGCGGGGTGAACGACACGACCGGGACCGGAGTCGTCGAGATCTACGATATCGATCGGACCGTTGATTCGAAGCTGGCAAATATTTCCACGCGCGGTTTGGTTCAGACCGGCGACAATATTCTGATCGCAGGAACGATTGTAGTGGGACAAGCCCCGCAGAAGGTGGTGGCCCGCGCGCTCGGGCCTTCCTTGTCGCTAGCCGGGGAACTCGAAAATCCGACCTTGGAATTGCGCGATCAGAATGGCGGCTTGGTCGACGCCAATGACGACTGGGTCGATAGCCCCAATAAGCAGGCGATCATCAACGCGGGTCTGGCGCCCACAAAGGATCTGGAATCCGCGGTCCTCGCCACATTGCCGGCGAACAACGCCATTTACACCGCCATCGTGCGCGGCGTGAACGGCACGACGGGTATCGGCGTCGTCGAAGTGTATGCGTTGAACTGACGAAAGAGATTTACAGATCAGCGCCCGGCTGGCAGGCTCGATTTCGCATTCGGTTCGTTAGGCCGTCGCATGAAAACGCAAATTCTTCGGAGCGCTCTTGGGGCGGTCGCGATCCTGTCCTTCGCTCTTTGCAAAGCGAGCGGGACCACTTACGTCGTGAATACGTCATCGGACAGTGTCGTGGTCAATGCGTGTGCGAACCAGGCCGCCAACTGTTCGCTCCGGGGCGCGATTCTGACCGCGAATGCGCATTCGGGCGACACGATCGTCTTTAATATCCAGGAGTTTTGCCCGAATACGGGCTGCGTCATTAACCTGCTCTCCGCCCTGCCCGACATTACCGCACCGATGACGATCATGGGTCCGACACCGTTTACGATTCAGCGCGGCTCTTCGGCCACGACCAACTTCCGCATCTTTAACGTGACCACTAGCGGAACCGTCAATTTTACGAGCCTAACGATAGCAAAGGGACTGCTAACCGGGTTTGGCAACAATGGGGCCGGGATTCAAAACGCTTCCAGTGGCACGGTGAACATCACCAATTGTACGGTGCGCGATAACCAAACCGAATCCATGGGCGGCGGCATCTTCAACAACACCGGGACAGTCACTATTTCTGGCACCACATTGTCGCAGAACAATGCTCACCTTGGCGGTGGCATATTTAATAACAACGGCTCCCTCATAGTTTCGCAGGCCACCTTCTCGGCGAATGAAGCCGAGGGGCCGAATAACGCCAGCAGCAATGGCGCGGCCGGTGGCGCGATTTATGGCGACACAGGTCCGGTCACAATCACGAACACAACCTTTTCGGGAAATTTCGCACTGGGCGGCGCCAGCAGCACCATTGGAGGCGACGCTAATGGAGGCGCCATTTTTACTGAGAGCACGACAACGTTAAACATTTCCAACTGCACGATCGCCAACAATGGAACCTTCGCGGGAGGCGGCACGACCAATGGCAAAGCCGTCGGCGGGGGGATCTATGCCACCGGTCCTGCAACAGTCAAGAGCACCATTATCGCCCTGAACACCGCCAATCTAAATCCTGTCTTTGATGTGAAAGGATCGTTCACGTCGGCCGGATTCAACCTGATTGGCAAAGTGGATGGGAGCACTGGCTTTACGGCCGCGACCGACCAGACGGGAACAATCGCGGCGCCCTTGGATCCGAAACTCGATCCGAACAAATTGCAAAGTAACGGCGGCCCAACCCAAACCATCGCTTTGCTGTTGGGCAGTCCCGCGGTCGACAAAGGGACAAGCGCGGGATTGAGCGGCAACCTGACAATCGATCAGCGCGGTTCTGGTTTCCCGCGAATATTTGAGGACTCGGCAATTGGCAATGCAGCCGGCGGCGACGGGACAGATATTGGAGCGTTCGAGTTACAAAATGGACAGCCAACGAAGTTCGCCAACGTTTCGTCGCGTTTGCCGCTGCAAACTGGCGATAGCGTGCTTTTCGCAGGTTTCATCATTACCGGAACACAATCCAAGAAAGTAATGCTGCGGGCGATCGGGCCTTCGCTGAATTTGCCGGGACAACTGGAGAATCCGACCTTGGAACTTTTTCAGGGCAACACCTCTCTCGGATCAAATGACGATTGGCAGAACCAGCCCGCGGCAGACAGGCAAGCGGTGATCGACACCACTATCCCACCCCCGAACGACTTGGAAGCGGCTCTCGTGCGGACCCTGCCGGCGAACAGCACTGCTTTCACCGCCGTTGTGCGCGGCGCGAATAACGGCACGGGCATCGGCCTGATCGAAGTCTATGATTTGGACCGGCTAATCGATTCGAAGCTCGCGAACATCTCGACCCGAGGCTTTGTCCAGACTGGCGATAACGTGCTGATTGGCGGAACGATCGTTCTTGGCAATGCGGCGCAGAAGGTCATCGTCCGCGCTCTCGGCCCATCGTTGATGCTTCCCGGGAAAATGGGGGATCCAACGCTGGAGTTGCGCGATGGAAACGGCGGTTTGATCGAGGCAAACGACAACTGGAAGGATTCGCCGAATAAACAGGCGATCATCGATAGCACGATTCCTCCGACGAACGATTTGGAATCGGCGATTGTGCAGGTTTTGCCAGGAAACGGCGCGATCTATACGGCGGTCCTGCGCGGGGTGAACGACACGACCGGGATCGCGGTGGTCGAAGTTTACGCGCTCGATTGAGTTGGGAGGGACGGGCGCCGTCCCGTGCCTTTCAACGTAAGGACGCCACGGCGGCCGTCCCTTCCGAGGCACTTTACCTGCTATTTGAGGAGCGATGGACGGACTCAACCCCCGCCGCAGTTTCTGGTTCGCTTTCGCCTTCTTCGTTTGCGCGACGGTTCTTCGCGCCCAAGTCGCGCCGCCCCCGGCCCCTCCGATGATCACCGGCACCGCGCACTTTTTCGCCCAATCCCCGAACGCTCCCACCGGGCAACTTTATTCGATCGGCGATCCGACCAATGAAGAGCAATATTACTTGGAGCTGATCAATCGCGCCCGGGCCAATCCAACCGCGGAAGGAACTCGGCTCGCGCTTACCACCGATCCGAACGTCCTCAGCGCCTACACCGTATTCGGCGTGAATGTTGTCCTGATGCAATCGCAATTCGTTCTGATTGCGCCGGCCCCCCCGCTCTCGATGAATGCGACGCTGATGAATGCGGCCCGCGCTCATAGCCAGAACATGCTGCAAAATAATTATCAGGGACACAGCGGTCCCGACGGCTCACTCACGACACGGCTCGCGGCCTATACTTCCGGCGCGAATGGGTGGTCGATCGGCGAGAATGTCTATGCTTATTCCAAATCCGTCTGGTACGGGCACGCCGGATTCGAGGTGGATTGGGGCGGCAGCGCTCTCACCGGCGGAATGCAATCGCCGCCCGGGCATCGCCAGAACATTCACAATTCCGCGTTTCGCGAAGTCGGGATCGGAGTTGTTCTGGGTAGCAACGGTGGGAGCACCGACGTCGGCCCACAATTGGTGACGCAGGATTTCGGAACGCTCGGCAGTTTGTTGCCGTTCGTGACGGGTGTCGTGTATCGGGATTTGAACGGCAACGGCTTCTACGATCCGGGCGAGGGCGTGGGCGGTGTCACGGTGACAATCGCGAACGTGAGCAGTTATGCGGTCACGGCCAGCTCCGGTGGTTATTCCGTGCCGGTTCCTGGAAGCGGAGATTACACGGTGACCTTCAGTGGAGGCTCAGTGCCGACGATTCAAAATGCTGTCAGCGTTATGAGCGGACAAAACGTTAAGGCGGACTACCTCGTCACTGGTTCCGCTCCACCGCCGCCGACTCCGGGACCCACGAGGCTCGCGAACATCTCGACACGAGCCATGGTGGGCACGGGCGCGAACGTCTTGATCGGCGGATTTATTGTGACCGGCACAGAAAACAAGCCGGTGATCGTCCGCGGGATCGGGCCATCGCTGCCATTGCCCGGTAAGCTACTCGATCCGACACTCGAGCTCCACGATTCGTCCGGAGCGCTGCTCGGATTCAACGATAATTGGGGTCAGAGTCCCGACAGTGCCGCGATCGCGGAGAGCGGGGTTGCTCCCTCGAATGACAAGGAATCCGCGATTCTGATGAGCCTTGCGCCCGGCTCTTATACGGTCGTCCTGGCAGGCGCGAACCAAACCACAGGCACGGCGGTAGTGGAAGTGTACGATCTCGATACCGCGGCCGATGCGAACCTGGCGAATATTTCGACACGCGCCGCGGTCCAAACCGGGGACAGCGTTTTGATCGGAGGGTTGATCGTGGTGGGAACATCCGCCACGGATGTGATCGTGCGCGCAATCGGTCCGTCGCTCGCTGTGCCCGGGGCGATGGCTGATCCCACGCTCGAGCTGCGAGACGCGAGCGGCGCGCTGCTCGGATCGAATGACAACTGGCGTTCCACGCAAGAGACCGCGATCCTCAATACAGGTGTGGCCCCGACGCGTGATGCTGAGGCCGCTATTGTCGCCGCGTTCCCGCCCGGTTCATACACAGCGATCGTCCGCGGCGCGAACGGGACTACCGGCGTCGCCGTCGTCGAAGTTTATCAACTGAATTAGCGATTTTCCTGGAGGGATGGGCGTCGTCCCGTCCAATTGGGACGCCACAGCGGGCGTCCCTCCAAAACATTGACAGTCGCGGCCTTCTCCCTTTTGCTTTCACCCATGAACGCAAAACGACTTTTGTTCACCGGCGCCCTTTGCTTCTTGATGGCGGCATCAACGCAGGCCTCGCTGGTTTTTGAAAAAACCGAGCTCGATCTAAATCCGGAAGTTGGCGCGTCGAAAGTCGATGCTGTTTTTAAATACGAAAACAAGGGCGACGCGCCGGTTCACATCAAAGCGGTAAAACCCTCCTGTGGTTGCACCACGGCGGCGCTGGCGAAAAACGACGTCGCCCCGGGCGAGAAAGGGCAGATCACAGCGACGTTCAACATCGGTGATCGCGTCGGCGTGCAGACGAAGACGGTGACGGTGGAGACCGACGATCCGAAAGCGCCCCAGACGGTATTGACCTTCAAAGCGAATATTTCGCAATTGCTCGAGCTGCAGCCCGCAGCCGTTACCTGGGAAGCGAACGAATCCGCCAAGCCGAAGACGATTCTCGCGAAGGCCGCCAAGGGCACGACGATCAAGAAATTGGACGTCACTGCTTCCAGCGCCGATTTCACCGCGAAAGTCGAACCGGGCTCGAACGGCGAATTCAAGATCCAAGTGCAGCCGAAAGACACGGCCAAGCCCCTCAACGCGACGCTAACGATCAAGCCCGACGTTACGCCCGCGAAAACGTTTTTCGTTTCGGCGCGCGTCATGCCTCCCGGCACGGCGAAGCCCTGATGCAAGCAATGGTGGATCGAGCGCTCCGTCGCTCGATGGCTGAAGACGCGGCCTGGTCGCCGTTTGTTTTCATCGCGCGTCGGAGCGCGCGATCCACCTCATGAAAGACCTGCTTCGGCAGAGCGCGGTGCTTGTTGCCCTCGCGTTGCTGCCCGCCGCAGTCCAGGCAGTCTATCTGCGGGACAAAATTCCGTGGCAATCTCGGGTCGCGGAATCCGATTTCGTTGACGTCCAAACGGCGCGGAGCTGGGGCGCGAATGTCATCTGGGTGGACGCGCGGCCGACGGACGAATTCGAGCGCGATCATGTGCCGGGTGCCGTCTCACTAAATGAAGATCGTTGGGGCGAATTGCTCGCTCAATTCATGGGGAAGGACTGGCTCCCGGAGAAAAAGATCGTCGTCTATTGCAGCGCGGCGAGTTGCAATCTCGCGGAAGACGTGGCTCGGCGTTTACGCACGGAAGCGAAGTTACCTAACGACATCCGGATTTTAAAAGGGGGTTGGGAAGCGTGGCTGGAGAAGAAATGAAGGGAATTGCGCTGCGGCTCGTTGGCATCATTATCGGCGGACTCTTCGTCTACGCTGGCGTCGTAAAGATTATCGACCCGGTTGAGTTCGCGCGGGACATCGACAACTACAAAATGCTGCCCTGGCGGGCTGGCGTTTTCCTGGCGCTGTATCTCCCCTGGTTGGAAGTTTTTTGCGGGCTTGCTTTGATCACACGCCTCCTCTATCGCGGCGGCATCTTCATCGTGACCGCACTCATGACCGTCTTCATTGTGGCCAGCATCGTAGCCAAAACCCGCGGACTCGATGTGAGCTGCGGCTGTTTCGGCCATGCCAGCAAGTACCTGAATTTCTCGTGGCATCTCGCGCTCGATTTTGCGCTTCTAATTGGATTGGTCATGCTCTGGAGGCAGTCTGCTGCGTCCAAACCAGCAGTTGATAACTGATCGATGCTCGCTCGAAATCATTGGCGCGCATTGCGTCAAAGTCTGGTGGAACTCTGGTAACGACGCTTTGTTATCGCGATGAATATTCGCTCGGCGGTTGATTCCGATCGTGACGCGGTCTGGAAGATTTTCCAGGCGACGGTCGCTCCGGGCGACGCATTCGTTTACGATCCGACCACGCCCCGGGAAGAAGCGATGGCTTATTGGTTCGCAAGCGGCACCCGCACCTACGTTGCCGAGCGGGAAGGGAAAGTCATCGGCAGCTACATCCTGCGTCCGAATCGGCCGGGGCTAGGGGACCACGTTTCGAATGCGGGATTTATGGTCGCGCCGGCCGCGCGCGGTCTCGGGGTGGGGCGCGCAATGGGCGAACACGCGCTCGCCGAAGCGCGCCGGCTCGGATATCGCACGATGCAGTTTAACTTCGTGATTTCAACCAATGAGTCCGCCGTCCATCTTTGGCAGCAGCTCGGCTTCAAAATCGTCGGGACTTTGCCGGGTGCGTTTCGCCATGCTCAGAAGGGATTTGTTGACGCTTACGTGATGTTCCGTTCGTTAGAAGAGGCCTAACGAATGCAGACGGTGATCCAGGTGGTGACGACGGGACGCGGGTCCTTGCGAAACAAGATTATGAGCGATCCGCAGCTCGAGAAGAAATTCAACCTCGTCCCGACCGAGCATTTCCGGGCCGGCCGTCCTCATGGCTGGGCGAAAATTCACAGTGCGCGTGAAGCGCACGGCGTGATCAATCTCGAATGGCACAGCCGGACCGGCGTTCTGATTTGCCGGGTCGTAACGAAGCTCGGGAACAAGCCGAACTCGATCATCGGCGACTTCATCGATTACCTCCTCGCCCGCCACTCGAGCCGCATCCTGGCCATCTACATCATGCGACGGTAAAGGCTAACGCTTGCCTCAACTTGACCGTTTTAGTTCAATCACGGCGTGAACCCCGAGCTGGACGAGAAGTCAGCGGCCGGATTTGTTACGACGCAATGGAGCGTGGTTCTCGCCGCTCAAGGTTACTCGCCAGCCGCAGATGCCGCGTTGGAGATCCTCTGTCGCAGATATTGGCGACCCCTTTTTGGTTTTGTCCGGCGGACCGGCTTCAACCGCGAAGAAGCCGAAGATTTCACACAGGCTTTCTTCGCGCGTTTGCTTAAGCGGCGTGATCTCGACGCTGTCCGAAAGGAGAAAGGCCGGTTGCGCTCCTACCTGCTGGTCGCGCTCAAACATTTTCTCGCGAACGAGCGCGACCGCGCGAGTGCGATAAAGCGAGGCGAAGGCAAGCGTGTCTTATCGCTCGATGAAATGCGCGAAGATGAGCAGGGTGGGTTCGAACCCGCCGATCCGCTGACAGTGGACCAAATCTATCAGCGCACCTGGGCGAAGACAGTGCTCGATCAGGTGCTGGTCCGGTTGCAGGCGGAATACGAGGCAGCGGCCAACGCCCCGTTGTTTGAAAGACTGAAAGTGTTGCTTGCTGACGAACCTGGCCGGCCTTCGCAAGCCGAGATGGCTGCCGAGCTAAACATGAACGAGAACGCGTTGAAGCAGGCGTTCCATCGCTTCCGCCAGCGTTACCGGCAGGCATTGCGAGAGGAAATCGCCCAGACCGTAGCGACGCCAGGGGACGTGGAAGATGAACTGCGACGCCTCATCGCCGCGTTGCGGACATAACGCGCGCGCAAATCTGCTGTAGTACGCACACAAGCATCATGCCCGAAAGCGCTACGATTACACGGGCCTGCCGCAAATGCGGGGCGGTCGATTCTCGCGACGGCGCCGACAAGCTTTGCTCCGCTTGTTTGCTCGAGGCCGCGCTCGACGATGAAGACATTGATTCCGGCACTCCGGATGTCCTCATGGATTTCGGCGACTATGAGCTTCTCCAAGAACTCGGCCGGGGCGGACAAGGAGTAGTTTACCGCGCGCGACAGAAGGGGCTCAACCGCGTGGTCGCGCTTAAGGTCATCGGTCTTGGTCACTGGGCCACGGAAGCGCATTTGAAACGATTCCGCCTTGAAGCGGAGGCCGCCGCGCAACTCGACCATCCTTCCATCGTGCCGATCTACGAAATCGGCGAGCGCGATGGCGCGTGCTTCTTCAGCATGAAGTTCATCGAAGGTGGGCAACTCGATGAGCTTGTGAAGCCGACGCCCCTATCAATTCGTGAGGCCGCGCAGCTCGTCGCCAAGGTCGCGCGTACCGTCCATTTCGCACATGAGCATGGCGTCCTCCATCGCGATATTAAGCCGGGCAATATTCTCCTCGATAAGAAAGGCGAACCGCACCTCACAGACTTTGGCCTGGCTCGGTTGGTGGAAAAGGAAAGCAACGTCACCCGGACTATGGATGTGCTCGGCACGCCGAGTTACATGGCCCCGGAACAGGCGGCAGGCCGGAACGAGCATTTGACCGCCGCGACCGATGTTTATGGATTAGGCGCGGTCTTTTATCATTTGCTGACGGGACAACCCCCCTTCGCCGGCGGCACCACCTACGACACCATCCGTCTGGTCATGGAAACCGAGCCGCGTTCGCCGCGGCTTTGGAATCCCAAAGTCGATCGCGATGTCGCGACGATTTGTCTAAAATGCCTCGAGAAGGACCGCACTCGGCGTTACCCCACCGCTCTCGCGTTCGCAGAGGATTCGGAACGCTGGCTAAGGCATGAGCCGATTCTCGCGCGTCCCAGTGGCGTCGCCATCCGAACGATCAAGTGGGTCCGGCGAAATCCAACCCTGGCTTTTGGTGCACCTCTCCTTGCCGCGCTCGCAACGGCCTTAGCGATTACCTTGTGGCAAAAGGCCGAGACCACCGTCATGCCTGCCGGCGTCGCGGTTCTTCCCTTCGAAAACTTGAGCACCGCGAGCGAGGATACCTTGCTGGCTGATGGTCTGCAGGACGAGATCTTGACCAAGCTCGGCAAAGTCGCCGGTTTGAAGGTGATCAGCCGAACCAGTGTGATGTCGTATCGTGGAGAGCGAAACATCCGAAAAATAGGTGACGCTCTTCGCGTTTCGCACGTGCTCGAAGGCAGCGTGCAAAAGGCAGATGGCCGCATTCGTGTCAATGCCCAGCTGATCGATACGCGTAGTGATAGCCATGTTTGGGCTGAGAGTTATGAGCGCAATTACTCGGAGGTTTTTGCTCTCGTAAATGAGCTGGCTGAGCGGGTCGCCACCCAGTTACGGGCCAAACTCTCGAGCGCAGAGAAAGATGCGATCAATAACAAGCCGACGAACGACCTGGAAGCATACGAGCTCTACGTTCGCGCCAGGCCATTAATCCAGAAGTCGTCGACGGATGAGCCCGACCTGCTCGACAGGCTGGCCCGCGGAGTTGAACTATCGGAGAAAGCTGTGGCGCGGGACCCGAACTTCGCCCTCGCCTATTGTCTCTCAACCGAGGCAAATCTCCTACTATACTGGATACCCGGACGGATCGATCCCTCGTTGCGAGACCGCGCCGAGGCAGCGTTGCGTAAGGCACAAAGTCTCGCGCCAGAGGCGGGAGAAACTCATCTGGTCCAGGGTCTTTTCCATCTCTATGCCAACCGCGATTTCGATCATGCGATGGAAGAACTCGAGGTCGCAGGACGCTTGTTGCCGAATAACGCCGATGTCTTTCGGACAAGTGCGCGGATCGAACGGCGACTCAATCGCTGGAGTGAAGCGCTGCGTCATTTCACCAAGGCAAGCGAGCTCGATCCCCGCGAGCCGAGCCGGCTCTCCGAAGTAATCCTGACCTATCGCTTTCTCCGCCGTTACCACGAAGCAGACCAAACCGCGGATCACGGCATCGCCATCTTCCCGGAGGCGGCGGATCAATTCTGGAGAAGCAAGAGCGAAGCGGCGTTGGACCGGGGCGATATCCCTCAGGCCCGGGTTGCCTTGGACAAGATTTCAAAACCACAGAGTCTTCCGTGGCTCTCCTTTTCCGTTCTTTTTTTCGAAGGTCATTACGTCGAAGCAGAAAAGGTGGCTGCTGCCGAATGGAAAGACGACGCGTCTATCCGATATACCGCTCTCGCAGTGGTATCGGCCGTTCGTGCGCAACACGACTCCGATAAGATTCGTAAGTATTGTCTCGAAGCGCGCCGAGCCTACGAGCAGCCAGTAAGTAACAGTCCTCCGGAACCGGTGATGTTATCCGAGGCTGGTGTTATCGATGCCGCCCTCGGACGGAAGGAAGAGGCGATAGCGGAATGCCGTCGCGCTGTTGCACTGCGACCAGTCGCGCGTGACGCGCTGGAAGGTCCGGAGTTCGCCTCGAACCTTGCGGTAGCTTACGTTTGGCTGGGGGAACACGATCAAGCGATCGAGCAGCTCTCCTCCATCGTCAATCTGCCGCACGGTCCCAGCTACGGGGAGCTGAAGCTCAATCCCTGCTGGGACTCGCTTCGCAACGATCCGCGGTTTCAGAAAATTCTCGAAGCCGCGGCCAAAACGCTCTTGTAACCCATTCTTCTCTAACGCCATTCGAATCAGCGATCGTCTGATAATGGTGCGGCTGACGTCGTGTCTACAGACCCGCTCACGGAAAACGATGCCTACGGCGTAACCTCCCACGCAAAATGTTTCAGTACTTCATGGAAAGGTAAACCCGTGAAGAAAATATCATCACTCCCGCTCGTTTTTGTCTCAGTTTGGCTTTGTTTCGTTGCCTGCCGTCAGCTTGATGCGGCGACGGCGGGCGTCGTAATCTGCAACGGCCAGCGTCTTCCCGAGGAAACGGTTCTCGCCCTCGAACGCGGTTATCACGTCCGGGTCCGGCCTGGTGTGTACTGGTACGATTCTATGACCGGAGCTTGGGGATTCTGGGGCGGACCGGTCGCTGGCGTAATTATGTCCGGCCTCAACCTGGGGGGACCGCTGGCGGAGAACGCTTCGAACGGGAACACGGGAATCTTTATTAACGGCCGCCAACTGCATCAACGCGATGTGTGGGTTCTGCGACAGATCATGATCCCATTACCGGGCCACTATTGGATGAATGCCGCCGGCACATTCGGCGCTGTCGGCGGTCCGCCGATCGGAAATATCTATTGGTTAGCGGCCGCCGCCAGCCGCCGCAACGGGGGTGGCACATACAGAAGGCAGGGGATTCTCAGCACCTATGATAGGACCGGAGTAGCTGTCTTTGGTTACTAACCATACCAGCTTTACCACTCGCCAGGTCGATAGTTCCCTTCGGCCGGGGCTTTTCAGCATCCTTCTTTTCTCTGGCCCGCAAAGGGGCTCTGCGATTGGCGCTCTCGCGTAACCTCACTGCTCGTTTGCTGCAGTACAGCAGCAGAAGAAGATGAAAAAAATTACTCTTGTCATTTTTGGGTCGTTCATTGCGATAACACCGCTCGCTGCTCAAACGCGTTTCGTCCCCTTGGGCTATCTCGACGGTTCGGGGCCCACAAGTGAGGCATATGCTGTTACGCCGAACGGAGCGAAGATAGTCGGATATAGTACCGCCAGCGGGACACAAAATGTCGCTTGTTTGTGGTCGTCATCGAATATGTGGCAGACCGGGACGATTGCGGGTCTACCGGCAGCTGCCACTTTTTACAACAATAGCGCGCAGGCCACCTCCGCGGATGGATCAGTCATCGTCGGGGTGACTGGTTCCGGCGGATCGACTTCTGCCGAACAGGCTTTTTACTATACGCCCGCCACCCAAATTCAGTTAGTTCCGTTTCCAGCCTCTCAACATTCGTCAGCCGCTGCTGCCGTAACGGGGGATGGGGCGGTCGTTGTCGGGGTAGCAGCATCTTTTAATACGCTACAATCGAAAGCTTTTCGCTGGGACCGCAGTCAAGCGGCCGCAGTTTTCCTTCCGCCCTATCCACAAAGTACGGTGCCGAATGCAGCCGCCTATGGGGTGAGTGACGATGGGCGGCGAGTAGTGGGCGTAGTGCAAACCTCGTCAAACACCTACGCGGCAGCGCGCTGGGATGACGGGGTGGCGCCGGTTTTGTTCAGTAACGCCGGCGATCCAGTAATAGCTGTCCAGGCGCAATCGACCACCCCGGACGGATCAGTTGTCGTGGGCGCGGCTTACATTGCATCTACAGGACAGGGAGTCGGATTCAGGTGGACGGCTGCCGGGGGAGTGGTGGCGCTTCCCATTCCCACCACTGGCGGAACTTACGCGATTGAAGGGGCGACGGCGATGAAAGTCAGCGGTGATGGACGGGTAATTGTTGGCTACGGACACAATGTGCATGGCGAGGATGAAGCGATTGTCTGGATCGACCTACAACCGTATCGAGTTGCGGCGATCGCAAACGCGTCGGGTGTGTTGCCCCCATCCTGGGAGACTTACCGTGCTTATGGCACTGATTATTATGGCAATGTCATTTGCGGCATGGGCCGGGCCACCAGTGGAAAACTTGAAGCCTATGCCCTGGTTCGGGATGCATCACACGGGCCGCCTCCGGCCCCGACACCCACTGTAACGCCGACACCTTCGCCCAGCGCTACTCCAACCGCGACCGCGACCGCGAGTGCCACGCCGCGTTCAACGCCAACCGCGAGTGCCACGCCGCGTTCAACGCCAACGGCTACAGCGACCAGCACGCCTCATTTAACCCCCACGCCAACGGCGACCGCGACTACGACGCCGCATTCAACGGCCACGCCGACAGCGACAGCAACAAAATCTCACCCGCATGCGATCAATATCGCCACACGATTGAATGTCCTTTCGGCAGATAAGGCTCTATTCGGCGGCTTCATCATTACGGGTTCACAGGCAAAGAAAGTTCTCCTGCGCGGCACCGGACCGTCTCTGACGGCGTTCGGTGTCGCGAACGCGCTCCAAGACCCGACACTGGAGCTGCACGATGGCAGTGGCGCGACCATCGCGACCAATGACAACTGGCGCACCACCCAGGTCGGGGGAATTATCACCAGCAACCAAGCGGCCGCGATTCAGCAAAGCGGCGCCGCGCCGAGCGATGATCGCGAGCCGGCGATCCTGGCAACATTAGCACCCGGCAATTACAGTGCGATCGTCCGCGGGAAAAACAATTCTACGGGCATCGGTGTGGTAGAAGCGTACGATTTGGACCAGACCGCAAACTCCAAGCTAGCCAACATCGCTTCCCGGGGGTTTCTCGACACGGGCGACGACGCCGTCATCGCCGGCTTTATCATCGCGCAAGGAGAGTCAGCAAAACTAATCGTGCGCGCGATCGGACCTTCGCTATCGAACGTGGGAGTTACCGGCGCATTGCAAGACCCGACTCTCGACCTGCGCGACGGAAACGGAACGCGAATCGTGTTTAACAATGACTGGCAGGAAACGCAGAAACAGGAGATTATCGACACCGGGATTCCGCCGAGTGACACTCGGGAGTCTGCCATTGTCAGGACGCTCACGCCGGGTAACTACACAGCCATCGTGCGGGGCAATCTCAACACGACCGGGATTGCTGTGGTGGAAGTCTACGACCTTACGCCGTAGCTGGCGCATCCGGATAACCTATAAATCCGTAAACGGATCGCGCTTGGTGATCGTGCCGCCTTCGCCTTGTTGCTGAATCAGCTTCGCGACCAGGCCGGTCCAGCCGGTTTGATGAGTTGCGCCGAGACCGGCGCCGGTGTCGCCGTGGAAATATTCGTGGAACCAGTAGAGATCGCGGTCGTGCTCAGCGCTGAGCGCGTCACCGCAGGAACGTTCGAAGGGGCGCACGCCGTTTCCGTCGCGAAGCCACAGACGAATCAGGCGATTCGATAACTCGTTTGCGATCTCATTCAGCGTAAGGAAACGCCCGGAGCCGGTCGGGCATTCCACTTTGAAATCGTCGCCGTAGTAATGATGAAATTTTTGGAGCGATTCGATCAGCAGGTAATTGCCCGGCATCCAAACCGGGCCGCGCCAATTCGAGTTACCACCGAACATATTAGTCTGGGATTCGGCCGGCTCGTACCGCAGGGTGCGCTGTCCGTCTTCCCAATGAAGAACGTAGGGATTCGCCGCGTGAAATTTGCTTAGTGAACGCACCCCGTAATCGCTCAGGAATTCGTCGGGATTAAGCATTCGTTGGAGCAAACGCTTCATTCGGTGGCCGCGGGTAAGCGAGATCAACCGACGATCGCCCACGCCTGGTTCGTGCCAGCGCGAAATGAGGCTGGCGAGATCCGGACGGTTTTCCAGATACCATTCCAGGCGCTCCTTGAATCCGGGCATCGCATCGAGCAGCTCCGGCTCGATCGTCTCGACCGCGAGCAGTGGCGTCAGCCCCACGAACGAGCGGACTCGGAGTGGGAGGTAACGCCCGTCCGGCATGTGCAGGACGTCGTAATAGAATTCATCCGTGTCGTCCCAAAGCCCAATGCCTTGCCCGCCGAGATTGTTCATCGCCCCGGCGATCCCGAGGAAATGCTCGAAGAACTTTGTCGCGATGTTTTCGTAAACCGGATTTTGCCGGGCCAGCTCCAGCGCGATGCGCATCATGTTGAGGCAAAACATTCCCATCCAACTGGTGCCGTCGCTCTGCTCGACATGGCCACCGCCGGGCAGCGGCGCGCTTCGATCAAAAACACCGATGTTATCCAGCCCAAGGAAACCCCCCTGAAAAATGTTTTTTCCTTCAGAGTCTTTCCGATTCACCCACCACGTGAACGAGATCAGGAGTTTGTGGAAAACCGTTTCGAGAAAAGCGCGGTCGCCTTTGCCGGTTTGTTTCTCTTCAATTTTGTAGACGCGCCATGCGGCCCAACCAATGACGGGTGGATTGACGTCGCCAAAATTCCATTCGTAGGCCGGCACTTGCCCGTTCGGATGCTGGTACCATTCGCGCAGAATGATATCGAGCTGGCTCTTGGCGAAAAACGGATCGACCAACGCGAGGGGAACGCAATGGAACGCAAGGTCCCAGGCCGCGTACCACGGATACTCCCATTTGTCGGGCATCGACATAACGCGCTCATTGTAGAGGTGCCGCCATTCCGCGTTGCGGCCCTTTTTTCGTTCCGGCGGAGGCGTCGGCTGTCGCGAATCCCCGCGGAGCCAATCCTCGATCACATAGTAATAGAATTGCTTGCTCCACAGCATTCCGGCCAGCGCCTGGCGTTGAATTAATCGGTGTTCCGCGCTCAGGCACGCCGGTTCCAGCCCAGCGTAAAATTCATCCGCTTCCTGTTCTCGGGTCCGGAAGATTGCGTCGAATTGCTCGAAGGCCTCATGGCCCAACACCGGCAAACAGACCGGCCGATATTGTCCGCTGGGTTCGCCCTGCGGTTCCGGTTCGACCGGCGGTTCGCCCACTCGTCCAAACCAGAGGCGCACTGTCTCGCTGTCGCCCGGCGCGATCGTGAACGGGTAATGCGCCGCCGCTTTCGTTCCCACGCGTTCCCGATTCACCGCATCCTGCCGGCCATGGACGATGAAATCGTTGATGCCGTCTTTGACGAATTTCACTTGGTTCCGGGACGCGAACAGACGCTCCGTGTTGGTTTCGTTCTCGGTGAAGAGAAGTTCTGGGGAACCGTCGCAATGCAATTTGTATTCGCCCAGCGCATCGTGCGTAGCCTGGATCGTCGGGCAATGACTGATTAAATCGGAGCTCGCGCGGAGATCCGGTAACCGTCGGTCTTCGCCCCACGACCAAGTGTTACGAAACCAGATCGTAGGCAGCACATGAAGCTCCGCGGCCTCCGGGCCGCGATTGGTCGCTGTGATCCGAATGAAAATGTCGTCCGCGTCGACCTTTGCGTATTCGAGCGTGATATCGAAGTAACGTTGGTCGCGCAGAACGCCTGTGTCCCATAGCTCCGGTTCCGACGCTTCCTTCGGTCGGCCTTGATTCGCGGTCACCAAATCTTCGTACGGAAACCGCGCCTGCGGATATCGGTAGAGCATCCGCATGTAACTGTGGGTCGGCGTGCAATCGGTATAGAAATAAATCTCCTTCACGTCTTCGCCGTGATTTCCCTGCGGGCCGGTTACCCCGAAAAGCCGTTCCTTCAAGAACGGATCGCGCCCGTTCCAAAACGTGAACGCCAGACAAAGCCGCTGTTTGAAATCGCAAATGCCGCCGATCCCGTCTTCGCCCCAGCGAAACGCGCGCGACCGCGCCTGATCGTGCGAAAAATAATTCCAGGCATCGCCGTTCGCGCTGTAATCCTCGCGCACTGTTCCCCAGGCACGTTCCGCCAGGTACGGCCCCCAAAGATGCCAGCGCTCGTCCTTGTTATTTTCCGCGAGGCGCTGCTGCTCGGCGTTCACCAGAGCCGATTAGCAATCAAAAGTCCCAAATCAGCAATCGAAATTCGAGAATCGAAAATCGAAATTGCCCGCTATTCCCACTCGATCGTGCTCGGCGGCTTCGTCGAGATGTCGTAGCAGACGCGGTTCACGCCTTTGACTTCGTTGACGATGCGGTTGCTGATTCGCGCGAGTAATTCGTAGGGAACACGGACCCAATCGGCCGTCATGCCGTCCTGGCTCTCGACAATTCGCAACGCGATCGTGTTTTCATACGTGCGCTGGTCGCCCATGACGCCGACTGATCGCACCGGCAGCAGAACGGCGAACGACTGCCACACCTTGTAATACCAATCCGCCGCTTCCATTTCGCTCACCACGATGGTGTCGGCATCGCGCAAAATCCGGAGACGTTCCGGCGTGACTTCGCCAAGAATCCGCACGGCCAGACCAGGACCAGGGAACGGCTGCCGATAAACAATTTCCTTCGGCAACCCGAGCTGGAGCCCGGCCTGACGGACTTCGTCCTTAAATAATTGCCGGACGGGCTCGACCAATTCGAAATGCATTTTCTCCGGAAGCCCGCCGACGTTGTGATGGCTTTTGATCACGTGCGCAGGATTGCCGCCGATCGCTACGCTTTCGATTACGTCGGGATAAAGAGTGCCCTGGGCGAGAAAATGGTAGCCGCCATGTCCGCCAGACCCGCTCGCCGCGTCTTCCGCGAGTAATTCCTCAGTCGCATGCTCGAACACTTTCACAAATTCGCGCCCGATAGCTTTCCGTTTCTCTTCTGGATCGGTCACGCCTTCCAGTAACTTCAGAAAGCGGTCCGCCGCGTCGACGTACTTGAGGCGAATATGAAAATTCTCCTCGAAAACGCGCTGAACGATTTCTTCTTCGCGCGAACGGAGGAGCCCGTTGTTCACGAAAATGCAGGTGAGCTGATCGCCGATCGCCTTGTGCAGAAGCGCGGCGACCACCGATGAATCCACCCCGCCGCTCAGGCCGAGCACGACTTTTTGGTCGCCCACCTGCCGGCGCACGCGCTCGCACGCTTCCTCGATGAACGAGCCCATCGTCCAGTCCATCGAGCATCCGCAAATGTGAAAGACGAAATTCTGAATGATCTCTTTTCCGCGCGGGGTATGCGCGACTTCGGGATGAAACTGGAGCGCGTAAAGTTTCCGGTCGGGATCTTCCATGGCGGCGAACGGCGCGTTGTCCGTTTGCGCCGCGCTGCGAAAACCGGCTGGCATTGCCGTAACGTTGTCGCCATGACTGCACCAAATATCGATCTGCTCGCCCACGCCGTCGAAAAGCTTCGATCCTCTCGAAATCCGAAGCATCCCAGCGCCGTACTCGCGCCGATCGCTGAATTGGACCTCGCCGCCGAGATGGTGCGCCATCAATTGCATCCCGTAACAAATTCCCAGGACCGGAAGCCCGAGTGAAAAAATCTTCGGATCGGGATGCGGGGCGCGTTCGTCATAAACACTCGCCGGTCCGCCCGAAAGAATAATGCCTTTCGCGCCGAGGGCGGCGGCTTCCTCCGCCGAGATGTTAAACTGGACGATCTCCGAGTAGACCTGGCACTCGCGAATCCGGCGCGCGATGACCTGCGTGTACTGCGAACCGAAATCGAGGATTAAGATCTTCGAATGCGCGGTCGCGGCGCTCTTGGTCATGGGTGCGTCTCTCTGATAGTAGGGTCGTCTGAACGATCGATCGGGCCCAATCGGCCCTGGCCAGTGAACCCCTTTTGCAGTTTGTCCGGCACCTCTTGAACCGTGCCCTGCTCGAGTGGGTCGGCGCAGCTCCCGAGAAAAAGCGCCGCGGCGGAGAAGAAAGCGATAGCGAAGGCCTTCAAGCGCGAAGAATACTTAAGAAAGTGACGATGACAAGTGACGAGTGACCAGTTTCAAATTCATGTCACACGTTACATGTCACTCGTCACTTTCTTCCCATGATTGATCCCGAAGTGTTGCTCCAAGGTTATCGGCTCGGCGTGTTTCCGATGGCGATGGCGGACGGCGCCATCGAATGGTTTTCGCCGGATCCGCGCGCAATCTTGCCGCTGGACCAGTTTCACGTTCCGCACACGCTCGAGCGAGTGGCGCGCAAGAAAACCTTCGAGGTTCGGATCGATGTTTCGTTCGTGGAAGTGATGCGCGAATGCGCCCACCGCCGAGAAACCTGGATCAACGACGAAATTATCGCGAGCTACACTCAGCTGCACCGACTCGGGCACGCTCATTCAATCGAGGCGTGGCAAAATGGAAAACTGGCCGGAGGCCTTTACGGCGTTTCGATCGGCGGCGCGTTCTTCGGCGAGTCGATGTTTCATCATGTCCGCGACGCCTCGAAAATCGCGCTCCTCGGTTTGGTTGAACATCTGCGTTCCAGAAAGTTTGTCCTGTTGGACACGCAATGGATCACTCCGCACCTCAAACAATTCAACGCCATCGAAATTCCGCGCGCAAAATATCTCCATCTCCTCACGACCGCCGTTAACCTCCCGCGGAGTTTTGCCGATTAAGCTGTCGCACGACGGCAACGGGCGCGCTTGCCCTACAACTGGATTGCGGCATAGTTTCCGCCCGCGTCTCGTGCGCGCACGGCTGGGTAGCTCAGTTGGTAGAGCAGAGGACTGAAAATCCTCGTGTCGGGGGTTCAATTCCCTCCCCAGCCACCTCATTTCCTGATAGTCCCGTGGGCGTCATGGATCCGTTGATCTTCCTTTCCTACTCCTCGAAGGACAAATTGATCGCTGACGCCATTTGTTCGCGGCTCGAGAACCAGGGGATTCGCTGCTGGATCGCGCCGCGCGATGTGAATCCGGGTTCCGATTACAGCGACCAGATCTCCGACGCACTGGAGCGTTCGACCGCCATGGTGATGGTCTTCTCGAGCGGATCCAATTCGTCGCGTCATGTGAAAAGCGAAATCGATCGCGCCTTTAGCCTCGACAAGGTCATCATTCCGTTTCGGGTCGAAAACGTAGAGCTGGATAAGGGGCTCGCGTATTACCTGTCGAAAACTCACTGGCTGGATGCGTTGACGAAGCCCCTGGAACAACACATCGACCGTTTGGCGGGTACGATCCGAAAAGTCTCCGGCTTCGACGGATCGGCGATACCACCACCACCGCCAGCCATCCAATTGCCGGGCGTTGCTGCTCCGGCACGCTCGAGCCGGGTTCCGTGGATAATCGCGGGTCTCGCGGTCGTCTTCTGCGGGTTGCTGCTCGCTGCTGGATTAGCGGTCTTCTGGCTAAATCAAAAAAGAACTCAGAATACCGTGACGGCGATTTCTCCGGCCGCGAACGCGCCGGCGCAAAACCACGTCACGTCATCAGCGACGCCTGCCGATGCGTTGGAGAACATGGAAGTCGCGTCCACGCCCCGGCGGCCGGACCGCGATCCGTTTGCCGGCAATTGGAAGATCACCGAGGCCTCTACGATCACCGGAGTGCCTTACGACGGCACGGTTGATATCACGAGCTCGGGCCCTCGTTATCAGGTGCGGTGGCGGTTGGCGTCGAACACAGTTAATGGCCTCGCCTTGCCGCTTGGGAGCCAGCTTTGCGTCGCCTATGGAGCGAAGGATGTCAGCGTCGTTATTTATAAGGTCAGCCCGGACGGTGCACTGAAAGGCCATTGGGCCTATTCCAACTTCTCCGCCAACGATCGCGACGGATTGGAAAACGTCGCCAGCGGCGAGACGGGCAAGATCGAAGGCGTTCACGCAGTGAAAGGATTGAATCCCGACGGCACCAGTTACCAGGGAACATTGACCATTTCGAAAACCGGCCAGACCTACCAACTCCAGTGGGAAATTCTGGGCCGGTTGATCAAGGGAGTCGCGATCAAAGTGGACGACGTCCTGTTTGCCGCGTCAGCCTACGAAGGTTCTTTCGGCGTGGTGGGCTACACTTTCGAAGGTTCGAAAGCTAAGGGCGTCTGGACGACCACCGGCGAGTCGAAGCTCGGCACGGAATCTCTCGCAAAATAATTCCGTCTGCCGAGTCCGTAAGCCGCAGCCAGCGTTTGTTTAAAATTTTGCCGTAATCTGACCGGCGAAAAGATGTCCGCCCTCCGGCATCGAATCTTCCTGGCTGAAGCTGTATTGAATTTTCGCTTGGAGGTAATCGGTAAAACGATAGCCAAGCGCGGCGTCGATCCGCCAGATATCATTGCCCCATTTTGCCCGGCTCTCTTCGTCGCGGATGGTGCCGAAAATCTGTTGGTTCCAGCGTAACGCGGCGAAAAGCTGCGTGGTCAGTTTGTATTTCGCTTCGAAATAATACGACAACGTGTCGGCGTTGCCGACGCGAGGCACTTCGAAGCGCGCTTCATAAAATTCCGCCCACAATTGGAGGTGATGCCAGGCAAAAGACAAATCCTGCGCCAGAACGAGCTCGCGATAATCCCCGATCCCACGACCAGCCGGAAGGGTCGGCGCCGCGTCCGACAGAAGGTAATGGCCTGCGCTCGCAGAAACGCCGACGTTCCACATTTCGTTCGGACGAAAGCCGGCGCGTCCACTGAACGTTGGATGTTCGAATCCCGTTTGCGTGATCCGCCAGGATTCGGGTCGGGAAGCCAGCGCGGTGTTCTTGATTTCCGCGGCGTAATCGAACCGCCCCCAACTGCCGGAGAGCGCCAGACCGCTCGCGTAGCTCGGACCCCAAATAATCGGAAGGCGCAGATATTTATCGGAGTAATCACGGTTGTCGTACTCGCCAACGTGGGCCCAGCCGAACAGATCGTCCGCGTCATCCGGCGCTGCTGTGTCCCAGATGCCGGTGAGATTTTCGTAGGGCAACGGCGCGTTAATGAACGGGTTCTGCCAGGTGTCATGTCGCGGCACCCAATTGCCCACCACGGTGGCAAACTGGCCGATCTGCACATAAAAATTCTTTGCCGGACTGTAGCGGAGAAAATATTCGTCCAACCTGATCTGGGAGCCGTGGTCACTTGGATCGAAACCGCGGTCGACGCGCGTTTGGGCAAAGAAATAAATGCTCGATCCGACTTCGAGATCGATGAAAAGGGTCAATCGTGGATTGAGAAGAAAGTCGTGCTCGGAGAAAATGAGACCGGGCGCGGGTTGATCGATGGAATACGCTTCCAAATCCGCCAGTCCGCTGAGCTGGAGATGGAAGCGGTTCTCGGGATCGTTGAGAGAAAATGCATTATGAATTTTCTCGAGAAAATCCGCGCGTGCGCTGAGGCGGAGAGCCAAGGCGGCTAGCAGAACTGGGAGGAAAGGTCTAAGCCGCATGGAGGAGTTTGCCGATCGTTTTCCGCAAGGCATCGAGCGTGACTGGTTTGCTGAGAACGACGTCGACTGCCGCTGGTTGCGAGCCACTGACTTCGATCAAGGCCCCGAAACCTGTGAGCATGATTACGGGAATGCTTTCGTTGACCTGCTTGATGAAGCGCGCCGTCTGGTCCCCGCTCATCTCCGGCATGACCCGGTCCAGGACGACCAGATCGAAACGATTGCGGCGAAATTTTTCCAAACCCTCTCGGCCGCTCGCCGCGGTGGAAACAGAATGCCCATCACAACGCAAGTACGCCGAAACGACTTCCAGGACGCGCGGCTCGTCGTCGATGATGAGAACGTTCAAGAACGATTTCGATTCGCCTTTGGCGAAACTCTTCGGGTCTTGAATGGACGACGTGTCCGTTATCGGCAGCCGAATGATGAAAGTGGTCCCGTCGCCCGGAGCGGATTCGATCTCCAACTTTCCTCGATGCCGTTCGATGATTCCGTAGACCATCGACAACCCGAGCCCTGTGCCCCGCTCGCCCTTGGTCGAGAAAAACGGTTCGAGGCAACGTTGCCGCACGCTTTCGGTCATGCCGGTGCCGTTGTCCCGCACGCGAATGACTGCGTCGTCATTCTCAATAGAAGTTGCGAGAGAAATGCGACCGCCTTGAGGCATCGCATCAACCGCGTTGAAAATTAGATTGGTCAGCACTTCCCGTAGCGCGGATTCCTGACCCGCGACGAACGGCGACGCTTTGGCCTCCGCCACGACTTCAACCGTCAATCCCTTCGCCTGAGTCTGGCGCCGCCATTTGGGCTCGGTGAGGGCGACCGCTTGTTGAACGATCTTTGCCAGATCCACCACCGGAAATTCCTCGTCCGTTTCCACGGGGCGATAGAACTCACGGAGCCGGCTGACGACGCTGGCAGCATCCTTCGCTGACGTCCGCACCAACTGAAGGCAGCGTCGCGCCTCGGCTTTGTTGTCCAACAACTTGGGACTTTCCAAAAGCAGCTCCGAGAATCCCAAAATGGGCATGAGGGCGTTGTTGAAATCGTGAGCGATACCGCTGGCCATTTGGCCGATGGCGCCGAGACGTTCGTGCTGAATCACCTGTTGCTGCGTGGCTTTCAATTCAGCGAGCGCCTTCTCCAGCTCGCGATTCGTTTGTCGCAAGTCTTCCTCGGCTTGTTTCCGCCGAGTCAGGTTTTCCTCCGAGCCCGCGACGATTTTCTCAACTGGTTTTGAAAGCCCTTTGGCCACGAAAAGGCTCACACCGAAACCGAACGAAAGAACGACGAGGCCGAAGGCGATGATCTTCCAGCGCAACGCCTGCTCGTCGCGAATCCATGCGCTCAGGGGATAAAGGCAAACCTGATAAGCAGGCGTGAATTGAGTCTCGGGATCGAGCGCTTTGTAATAGAGAAGGTGCGGGCCGCTTTCGAGATCGATCGGCAAATGATTGGCGGTCGGGTCGGACGAAGCCGCACGCAGACGTTCGCTGACGAACTGCCGGTCCACGGGACTTAGGCTTTCAATGTAAAGACGTTTATCGAGCCAGATACCGCTTTGGATTGTGCCGGCGCGGTCGGCTTCGGTGTCCTCGAGATGACTGAGAGGAAATCCGACTACGAGTTCGCCGAGAGTCCGGCCGGTCGTCCCTCGGATTCTAGTCAGCACGATTTTGCGCAGGGCCGACGGCTTGTTGCCGCGTGCCAGTGCGATGAAGCCGACGGCTTGCTCGTCATCTTCGCGCAGACCTTTTGCCATTCTAGACAACGCTTCCTGCAAGATCGGTTGGTCGGTGAATCCGGTCGGATGGTTCTCCGGCGACAAGATGGCCCCGTCACCATCGAAGAACCGGAAGAACGATGCCCGCGCGGGATCCGGTGACCCACCCCCCGACGGATCCAACACTGCCTCGAGCTCTGTGACCGCGTTTTGGTACAGATCGTCGACGTCACGTTCCTCCAGCGCCGCACGCAGTCGCACCGAGTGCGAAAGCCCGAAACATTTTTCCGTGATGGCGTCCGATTGCGCCGCCTGGATTTTGAGGAACGATTCGACGCGGCTCTGAAATTGCGCGTCGAGCAATTGCTGCTGATTGCTCCGGCGGTTTTTCTCGGCGAGATAGACTGCCGCTGTCGTCACCGCAAGGACGACAACCATCATCGCCAGAAGCAACTTCGTCCGGAAGCTCAGCGCGCCCGTAAGATTGGATTGGAAGGTAATGGGAGATTACTTGGCTGGAAAATCGACATGCAGTGTCATGCCGGTTTTCAATTCCACGGGACGCTGCCGGATGTCGTCGCCCGCCACCCACGCCTTCAACGTGTAGCTCCCGGCCGGAAGATGTTCCAAACGGTATTTCCCGGCGGTATCGGTCTTCTGAAAATAAGGCGACTCCAAGACGAGGATGGTGCCGCGCATTCGTTCATGAATTTCGCAATGAATCGTGACCGCGCCCGGTTTGTCGAAGACGACCGTGGTTGGCTTTTCGTCTTTGCGATAGCGGCCGAGGTCAAACCGCTTCGTTTTCGAGTAGGAAAAAACGTTATGGTAAGTGTCGTCCATGTTCGGGAACTCGACGGCGGTGCCGACCAGAACCGGGAGCAAGTCAGGCGCGAACGCGATGTTCTTTTGCGCCACCTGCCCGGGAGATTTCGAAGCGCTGGCCGCGGCGGAATGGAAATCGCCTTCCAGATAGACTACTGCTGCCGGGGGGTTAGTAGGGGCTAAGGCGACGTCAGGGGTAGCGTTGTAGCGCTGGTTGAGGCCTCGATCGTACGAGGGCTTCGGGAGGGTTACAGTGCCCTCGATAACGACCTGGGCCTGCACGGAACGAGCCGCGAGAACGGTCGCCAAAAGGAGAATGGAGCATGCGTGGCGCACAGCTCTTTCGTAAATAGCGAGAAAGGTGCCACCAGTGATCCTCAGTGGTAAGGGCCAAGGGTTTGTTGCGACGGCGTTCTGTCGCCGGATCTGCCGGTTATTCGGTTCGCAGCGCGGCCATCGGGCTGATGCGGGTGGCGCGGCGCGCAGGCAGCCAGGTGGCGACCAGGGCAGCAGCGGCAAGGGTGAGGGGAGCGATGGTGAACGCAATCGGATCCAGGGCACCAACCTCGTAGAGCATGCCGCTGAGAATTTTTCCGGTGCCGGCGGCGAGGAGAAGTCCGATAATGATTCCACTTAAAAGCATGATCGAGCCTTCGCCCATGATCATGCGCAGGACGACGCCGGGCTGCGCCCCGAGGGCCATACGGATCCCGATCTCGCGCGTGCGTCGCGCCACCGAATAGGCTTTCACGCCGTAAAGTCCGACGACGGCCAAGCCGAGCGCGAGCACGCCGAAGACGGAGAACATGGCAGCGCCAGCGCGAACAATCCAGATCTGGAAGTTGCTGTCGAGATGCTGGGCGAAACTTTTGAGCGAGAGGATCGGCAGTGCCGAATCAACTTCACGCACGGTGCGGCGGAGAAGATCAGCGGTGCTTCCTTCATGGCCACTGGCCAGTGAATGAAATCGAACGAAGAAAGAGACATTGCTCTGGAAGCCGCGCGCAAACGGGACGTAGATTTGACCCTGCGGGTCTTTCTCGAAAAGTTGCTGCTTGGTGGCCGGTACAATGCCGACGATCTCAATTGTTTCTTTTCCCGTATCGGCGCTGAGATCCCCACTCATGCCTACGTTTTGGGAATTATTCTTCGCTTTCGGCGCGTTATCGCTGGCGTATTGAATTCGCTGGCCCACGGCGTCGCCTTCTGGCCAAAGTTTTTTCGCGAGAACTTCGTCGACGATTGCGACCATCGGCCCACCTGGCTGAGTGGTCTCCGCTTGGGTGAAAAGACGACCGCGAAGGACGGGCAAGCCAACTGTGGTGAAGTAATCGACGCCGACGCTGTTCCAGGCGGCGGTGAACGCGAGGCCTTCGGCGGCGGTAGTCGGCTTGGCGTCGGGCGCGGGTTGGAGACCGGCGCGCTGGATATTGCGGTTCAATGAAATCATACCGAAGGGGATGGTCGCCGAAACGCTGGCGTGTTCGACGCCCGGTAAGGCGGCGAGGCGTTCCTGGAGATTGCGGTAAAGATCCTGGGCGCGTTTCTGATCGTACCCGGCCAGGCTCGCGTCCGTTTCCAGAATGAAACTGGCTCCGGGTGAAAGGCCGGTATCGACCGAAGCGGCCTTGCTCGCGCCGCGAATAAAGAGGGCAGCGGCAGTCAGAAGCGCAAGGGAGAAGGCGATTTGAGCGACGACCAACGGATTGCGCGGCAGAAATCTCCAGCGCCGCCTAACGACATCCTCGCCCGCTTGTTCCTTAAGATCAGCGACTACGGCGCTCCGCGAAAGTTTCAGCGCCGGTCCGAGTGCGAACCCGAGCGTGCCCACGACACAGAATGCGAGCGTAGCGGTGAGGATGGCAAGGTTGGGGCCGGCGAGCCAGACGATATCGAGCGGCAACATTTTGCCTAACGAAGCTACGAGCAGGTCCGATGACCAAAGGCCCAGGAGCAATCCGCCCGCACCGCCCACCAGCGCCAGGACGAATCCTTCGGTTAGCAACTGCCGGACAATTCGGAACCGGCTGCCGCCGAGCGCGAGACGAATCGCGATTTCTTTCCGTCGCGCGGTGCCGCGCGCGAGCAGCATATTCGCCAAGTTGAGGCATGCGACTAACAGGACGACGATCGCCATCCCGAGGAGCATCGGAGCAATGCTCGCGAGCCCGGCATTCTCGGACGGCGACGTGCTCACAGAAAAGCGCGAAATCGGCGTAGTTGTGAACGTCTGGTCTTTCTGCTCGACCGGAAAGGCTTTCTCGAGATTTGCCGCTAGACCTTCCAGCGCCGGCTTCGCGCTAGCAGCCGTGAGCCCGGGTTTGAGTCGACCGACAACGATCAATTGTTGCCCAGCCCGATCTCCGAATTTGCTTTTGTTTTCCTGCTCGAAGTCATTGGCGATGCGGTCGTAGTCGCTAAAAGGCAGCCAGACTTCTGCGGAAAGAATCTGGAGCGTGCCCGTGAACCCACGCGGCGCGATGCCGACAATCGTGAACGGATGGCCGTTAACGAGCAGTTCCGACCCGAGCACCGCTGGATCAAGATTATGTTTTTGCCAATAGGCATAGCTGACGATGGCGACCGGCGCGTTCCTGCCAAGTGCTTCCTCTTCCGGCGTGAACGTGCGTCCGCGAGTGAGCGGAACGCCGAGGACGGAGAAATAATTAGAGCTCACGATGGCGCTAAACGTCCGGCGCGTGTCGCCCTTTTGGCCCAGGCCGATCATGGCGAGGTTGTAAGACATGACATCGGCGAAGACGGTGTTCTGGGCGCGGATGTCCTGGTAGGTCGGATAAGAAAAGCCGCGATACGTTTTCGGGTTCTTTTTGTCCTGCGAGAACACCTGGACGACTTCCTGCGGCTTGGAGTACGGCGGCGGGGCGAAAAACATCGTGTGGACGAGGCTGAACACGGCGGTATTCGTGCCGATACCGAGCGCGAGCACGATCACAGCGGCAGCGGTGAATCCGGGCGCCTTGAAAAGCTGGCGCAGAGCGAACTTAAGATCGTGGATCATATGCAATGGGATGCGCTTCGCGACCGAACGGATTCAAAAATCGCAGTGCCGGAGGATGTTGCTCAGGTCGATCGGTGGGGAGAAAGTTGGAAAATGGATCTCGCGAATATCAAAGACGCCACGGATTGGTTCGAAGTCCTGCAAACGAGCAAACGGACACAGACAGCAATGATGATTCTTTCGCCGGGGGACGAGACTGGCCGAAAAGCCGAAGCGCACGAGAAAAGCGATCAGGTTTTGCTGATCCTTTCCGGGAAGCTGGCCGGCACGGTCGGACCCGAAACGGTAAGCTTGAAAAAAGGCGATATCCTTTTGATCCGCGCCGGGACGCCGCATCGTTTTGAAAATCCGGGACGCCAGCGCGCCGTGACCTTCAACGTTTATTCGCCGCCGGAATATCCGCCCGGAATGAAGGGATGATCAGGCCGGAACTAGCGGCGTGAAATCGTAGGACGAAGAAGTCGCGTTGAACTTTGGGTAGAGGAATTTCGAGACGGGGACATTTTCTTTCGCCACCCCGGCGGCTTGGGTTAGCCCCGCTTCCCGCAATCGCGTGAGCGCCTGCTCAAGCAGGCGCGTGCCAAATCCACGGTTCCGGTATTCCATCGAAATGCAGGGGCCTGGAATCAACTGCATGTCTGCGTCGGGCTGAGTAGAAAGGACCGCCGCCCCGATAATTCGCGTGCCGTGCCGCAACGCGAGAAAGATGGAATCCGGGGAGGCGAATGCGCGCTCGAGCCACACCTCAATTTTCTCGGTCACCTCCTGCAGATCGGGATTCCACATTGGGTCGAGCACAAAGGAGGTGGAAATTATTTTGCGCAACTCCATGGCGTCGTCCGCCGATGCCGGGCCGATTTCGTAATGTTCCGCGAGAGTGGTTTCGAAGGCGGGAAGCTGGGTCAAATCCCAGGTGAATCGAATCCAGTTACTCAGCTTCATAGAGGTGCCGGGTAGTATCGGTGCACGGCCGGGGAGCCGCAACTGCGAGCTAAATCTTCGTGCCGCAGCTCGCCGCAGGTCGCCCAAAAGTCTAAATCGCCTGGACTGCTTTCAGCGTTTCGTGGAACGAACTGTAAAGTTCGCGGTATTGCGCCACGCCGCGGCGCAAGACCGGTTTGAAATTCGCAAGGTCCGCGATATTCACGATCAGGTCGACGCTCTGAACGAAGGCGCTCATGGCGTCATTCGTCGGGTACTGATGGCTCAACAGGACGAGGAAATGTTGCCGACGCTCAGTGCCGGGGCGTTTCACCATCGCGCGGAGAATGGGGTTGTTCTGCGGCTTGGAACCTTTGAAGTTCTCGTAAACGACCACGACGTTGTAGCTGTAGGTCTTGAGCTTGAGGAGCACGTCTTCCTCGAAGAGACCGAGATGGACCTTGTAGGTCATGTCGATCAGCTGCGGCACAACCATCTTCTGATATTGCTGATGATCGACGCAGACGAGCGCAGTGTTGTCGCTCAGGTCAAAAAAGGAAGAGTCTTGCGATTCCATGGCTTAACGAAAAGCGTTCGCGGGAAGATCCAGGCGCAAACCGGAATCGAGATCGTTGTCCACGCCGCGCGCTTTTTGGATGAGGTCGATGCCGCGTCCGACACGGCCCTTGCGGCTTGCGAATAATCTGGCGGTTTCTTCGGAAATCAGGTCGTTCTCGTAAGCATTCAGGATTGATTGGTCGAACGTCATCCAGCCAAACGGTGCGCTGGCCTCAATGATCTCGTAGAAGTTTCGGTGCTCGCCTTCGCCAATCGCGACTGATTCCCGCGTCCGCAAATTATGGCCCATGATCTCAGTCAACAATTGACGGCCGCCACCGACTTTCGGGGCCAGTCGCTGGCTGACGATGTAACGCAGAGAATCGGCGAGGCGGATTCGGAGCTGTTGTTCTTCACCGAGCGAAAACAGACCAAGGATACGATTGATCGACTGGCCGGCATCGACTGTGTGGAGCGTGCTGAGAACGAGGTGGCCGGTCTCCGCCGCCATCAAGGCGACTTCCACCGTCGCGCGATCGCGCATTTCGCCGACTAGAATAACTTTCGGGGCCTGGCGAAGCGCCGCGCGGAGGCCATTCGGGTAGTTATTGAAATCATGTCCCAGCTCGCGCTGGTTGAAGGTCGCGCGTTTCGTCGGATGCACAAATTCGATCGGATCTTCCAGGGTGACGATGTGGACGGCTTGCTCCTCGTTGATCTCGTTGAGCAACGCCGCCAGCGTAGTCGTTTTTCCGCTGCCGGTCGCTCCGGTGACCAAAACGAGGCCGGTCTTTTCCTTGGCGATCTCTTTGAAGATCGGCGGCAACTCGAGGCTTTGGACTGTCGGGATCTCGCCTTGCAGCTTCCGCAGCACGATCGAGAAATGGCCTTGCTGCCGGAAAATGTTAACGCGGAAGCGCGCGTCGTCGCCGAGCGAATAACTGCAATCGCAGGAACCGCCGGTCAGATAATCGTAGATTAATCGGCGATTACCCTGCATCAACGTCAGCGCGATCTGCTCAGTTTGATACGGGGTCAGCGCTTCAATCGGCGGATCGACATAGACCGGCTTCAATTCGCCGAAATCCTCGACCTGCATCGGATGTCCCACGGAAAAATTGAGGTCCGAGATGCCGTCGTAGGTCTGCAGCATCGCGCCCAATATTCGATCGAGATCGGGAATTCTCATCGCAAGCTCCTATTCATCCGCGCCGTCAATCGGCGGTTCCTTGAGGAAGGGGCGGAATTTCTTTTTGTCGATCGCCTTGTCCCAGGCTTCTTCCGGCGAAATGCGGGCGTGCCGAAGATGTTCCATGATCGCGTCGTCGAGAGGCTGGTTGCCCTTCTTCTTGCCGACCTGGATCATTCCGGGGATCTGGTGAGTTTTGCCTTCGCGGACGAGGTTCGCGATGGCCATGTCGACAACCAGAATTTCCAACGCCGCGACGCGGCCCGGCTTGTCGATCCGCTTGAAGAGATTTTGGGCGATGACGCCTTTAAGCGATTCCGCCAGAGTAGCGCGGATTTGGTTTTGCTGGTTCGTCGGGAAAACGTCGATGATTCGATCGACGGCTTTTGAGGCGCTTGAAGTGTGCAGCGTTCCGAAAACAAGGTGACCGGTGGCAGCGGCGGTCAACGCCAGCTCGATCGTTTCGTGGTCGCGCATCTCACCAACGAGGAGAACATCCGGATCTTCGCGTAACGCGCCCCGCAACGCCGCCGCAAAGGAACGCGTGTGCACACCGACCTCGCGATGCTGAACGAGACAATTCTGGCTCCGATGCACGAACTCAATTGGGTCTTCGACCGTGATGATGTGATCGTGACGATGCAGGTTCGCGTAATCCATCATCGCAGCCAGCGTGGTGGATTTGCCGGAGCCCGTCGGTCCGGTCACGAGAACCAGTCCCTTCTTTAGCATCGGAAATTTTTTCAGCACCGGAGGCAAACCAAGATCCTCCACGGTCAGGACGTTCGAGGGAATCAAACGGAAGACAGCCGAGATTCCGTATTTCTGTTGGAAGAAGTTCGCGCGATAGCGTGCCATGCCTGGCACTTCGTAGCCAAAATCGATGTCGGAAGTTTCTTCGAAGATCTTGATCTTCCCTTCCGGGGCAATCTCATAAACCATCGCCTTGAGTTCGTCGTTACGAAGCGGTGGATAATCGACGCGAACAAGTTCGCCGTTGATTCTGAGCATTGGCGGATTGCCGGTGGAGAGATGAAGGTCGGAAGCCTTCTGCTCTCCCATGAGCTTGAAGAATGAATCGATGCGGGCCATGGGCGCGCATTCCTAGAGCTAAATCGGTGCCACTAGGCGCGCCGATTTCCCGCGAAAACTGGCGAATCGAGGTGCCGGCCCGGAGTGCCTACGAGCCCGCGAGTCGCGCGGCATCGATCGTAGAGCGGACTTGCTCCAGCAATTTCTCCGCTGTGTAGGGCTTGGGAATAAAACCTTTGAGACCCAGGGCGAGCATGTTCCCGAGTTTGGACTGCTCGGCGAACCCGCTGCTTAAGACCACCGCGACTTCCGGGTTCAGGGCCCGCAATTCATCGAAGACGGCGTCCCCGTCCATCACCGGCAAAAAGAAATCGAGAATAACGAGTCCGATCTGTTTTCCGATCTGCTGATAAATCTTCAACGCTTCGAAACCATCGCGCGCCAGGATAACGCGATAGCCTTCGTCCGTCAGCATAGTGGCCGCGAGCTCCGAAATTTCGGCCTCGTCGTCGACCAGCAAAATCAGATCGCGGTTGCCCTTGGGATTCAGTACCGAAATTTCTGGCGGGATCTCAGTTGTTTTCGCTGGCGCTTTTTTACTCTCAGCGGCGGCCTTGCTGCGGCTCGCCGATTTCTCGGGCGCGGTCCGCATTGGCGCTGCTGGTTCGTTCGCGGACCGGACGACTTTGAATTCCGGAGGGCGCGACGGATCGGGTGCGGTCTTTGATTTCGCCGCGCTTCCTTCGAGAATGCGCGAAGTGACGTGATCGAAAAGTTGCTGCGCGGTCTTCGAGGCGAGCTCGACCCGTTCCCCGAGCATCTCGATGTAGTTGTATTCGCCCTTGTGTTGGCGGGCCAGATCCGCGTAACGCGCGATCTGTTGCAACATCGAATTTAGTTCAGTTGAAGCGGTGGCGATCCACTTCAAATCCTCGTGATCCAGCATAAGGGGAAACGCTTGTCAGGTTTCGTCGCGATCGCCGCGGCAAGCCAAAAAAACACCTCCGAAGACGGCAAAAACAGCGATGGCGAAGGAACCGATAGTAAACATGAATGAGGCGTTTAGGTCAGCACGGTTCATGCCCCTAGCCAGCGCGTCCGTCAATCGGAATCGCTCGCGAAATTCGCGCCCGCAGCGAAGGTCCGCGCGTGAGTTTTCGCAACGGATTCTACGCCGGCCTCGTCCTCACCATGGTATGGGCGATCTATCTGGTCCGGCTTTGGCAACCGCAACGCCAGATCGAACTGCACAACACCCATCTTCTTGCGCAGATCGAGAAGCATAACTGGAAAGGCGTCGGCGAATTCATCGACGACACTTACCGGGATCGGTGGGGGAATGACCGGAATTTGTTGCTTCAGCGGCTGTCGCAGGTGGTCGGCGCGCTAGGCAGGACGCAGATCAAATCGCGAGATGTCGCCATTCGGCGCGAGGAGAGTCGCGGTTATTGGACCGCGAAAATCATGGTGAGGGGAACAGGAGAATTCGCGGACTACATTCAAACGAGAGTGAACTCCCTGGACACGCCCTTCGAATTTGAATGGAAACCGGGCGCCACCTGGCCGTGGGATTGGAAGCTCGTGTCGGTCCGTAATCCCGGTCTCGAAATTCCGGATCGCGAGCCGTAGGAGTTTGCCCTACTTTCCGAGCGCTGTCCTTAATTCCGTGCGCGCGGCGTCGACTTCACGTGGAGTCGCCTGGCAAAGCAGAAGCGCGCGCAGTTTTTCTCCCTGGTAATAGCGGACGACGAATTTCTTTTTCGCGTAAGTCCCTTTCAGGCTGACTCGAGTCGGCGGCAGACTGAAATCGCCCACAAAATCCAATTTCAGATCGAACATCTCAGTCCAGAAATACGGCACCTGCTCATAACGAATCCGTTTCTTTCCGGTCATGTTCGCTCCGGCAACGAGGCCTTGTTCCCGGGCATTTTCCCAATGGGTCTGCCGACGCACGCCGCCCATGATTCGATCGGGGTAAAACGCCAGATCGCCGATTGCGTAGATGCCTTTTTCTTCTGTCTCCAAATACTCGCTCACGGGCGATCCATGCGGGCCGGCGAGGGGAGTGTTGCGGACCAATTCCAGATTCGGTTCCGCTCCGCACGCCACGACGGCGACACCGGCGGCGATTCGATTGCCGCTTTTTGTCTGGATGTTGCGCAACACCGTCTTGCCTTCGAACCCATTCAGGCTTTCCCCGAGCAACAGCGTTACCCCATGCTTTTCGAAATACGACGTGACCCAGGCGCCAGTCTCCGGATCGAGGTAGCGGTTCAGCAGATAAGCGTTGCGATGCATCATGGTGACCTTGAATTTCATGCGGCGCAGACTCGACGCCGCCTCGCAGGCCAGCAGGCCGCCCCCCACGACCACAATCGCTTTTTCCAGGGACGCCATTTCCCGCAAGGCAAGCGCGTCCCGTACGGTTCGCAGGTAAATTACGTTGCCGAGTCCCACGCCCGCCACCGGCGGCCGTACGGGCCGGCTCCCCATCGCCAGGCAGGCTTTGTTGAACTCGATCGTCTCACCGTTGCCAAGGACAGCGAGCCGCCGATCGATATTGACTTGCGTGACCATGGTCGCGAACCGCGTCTCGATCTTGTGCTTTTCGTACCAGTGCGCATCCAGCACCGGCATTTTTTTCATTGGCGGAACTTTATCGCGGAGGAAAGTCTTCGAAAGCATCCAGCGCTTGTAGGGCGCGAACGTCTCTCCGCCGACGAGTGTAATCTGGCCGCGTTTGTCGTATTTGCGGATGCTTTCGCAGGCGCTGCTGCCGCCAATCCCGCTTCCAATGATGAGGTAATCGCGCTGAATCATGTGCAGGCGGACGATAGAAAATCTGTTAGGCCACTGGCGAGGTAAAAATTGTTATCCTTTTTCCCTCGTAATCGTGCTCGGGATCGACGGGGCGCTACCAGCGCGAGCCAAATCCAATTTAGCTTACTGTTTCAACAAAGTCGCCGCGTGCTTGAGCGCCGAGTCCGTTTTTCCCCCGAGCATCCGCGCAATTTCTTCCTGGCGCGCTTTGCCAGTCACCTCTCTCAGCCGCGAGTGCGTTCGCCCGCCTATAACTTCCTTTGTAACCACGAATTGCGTCTGCGCGGCGGCGGCCACTTGTGGCAGATGCGTGATGCACAACACCTGATGCTCCGCCGCGAGCTTTCGCATTTTTTCGCCGACCGCGTTCGCGATCTCGCCGCCGACATTTGCGTCAATTTCGTCGAACACGAGAAGCGGGATCGCGTCCTGCGCCGCAAGAGAAGATTTGATGGCGAGCATCAATCGCGATATTTCGCCGCTCGATGCGATGAGACGCAGCGGTTTCGCGGGCTCGCCCGGATTTGGGGAAAAGAGGAGCTCGACGGAGTCGAATCCCGCCGGGCGCGCTTGTTCAACCGCGGTCAGCTGCACCTCGAATTCCGATTGGCGAAAACCAAGATCGCGGAGATTCGCGCGAATGTTTTCCGCGAGTTTTGGCGCGGCCTTGCTCCGCGCCTTGTGAAGCGCGTGGCCAATCCGTTCCACGTCACCGCGCGCGCCCTCGATTTCCTGGTTCAATCGCTCCAGCTCGGCATCGCGTCCTTCGATCTTTCGCATTCGTTCCGCGGCGCGTTCGCCGAACGCAATCACCTCCGGAATCGAGCCGCCATACTTTCGCTTCAGGGTTTCAAACAGCGTCACCCGTTCCTCGAGAGCCGCAAGCTGCGCGGGATCGAGATCAAGCTGTTCGGCGTATTGGGACATCACTCGAGAAATCTCCGACAACTCGACAACGCAAGCCGCGTGAGCATCGGCCAGCGCTGCTTTATCGGGATCGATCTTTTCGAGGTCGCGCAAGAGCCGTTGCGTCTCCGCCAATTGCGTCAGGATCGCGTCTTCGGATTCGGAAAGGCGACGCGAGATGGCGGCAGCCAATTCCAGAAGCCGTTTGCTGTTGCTCGCCAGTCGATAACGCGAAGAAATTTCGTCCTCCTCATTGGCGGCGAGATTTGCGCCCGTGATTTCGTTGATTTGATGACGCAGGAGATCGATTTCCTGTTCGCGCGCTGATTCCGCGGTGCTCAGGCTTTCGTGTTCCGTGCGCAACGATTGGAGCCGACGATACCCTTCGGAAAATTCCTTGAGCGTGTCGGCATTGTGGGCGTACCCGTCGAGAAGCCCGAGCTGCCGCTCCGGCGAGAGGAGCGATTGATGATCGTGAGGCCCATGTAGATCTACGAGTTCGTCTCCCAGACGTTTGAGAACCCCGAGCGTGGTAGGCGATCCGTTGATGAACTGGCGATTCGTTCCGGCCACGGAGAAGCTGCGCTTCACGATCAGCTCGTCATCCGTGTTCTCGATGCCGGATTCGTCGAGGAGTGAAGCCAGCTGTTTCAATTCCGCACCTGCGAAAACGGCCTCGACCGTGCACGATTCGGCCCCGGTTCGGATGAGCGATTTGTCGGTCCGTTCGCCGAGGAGAAGTTGGAGCGCCCCGATGATGATCGATTTGCCGGCGCCGGTCTCGCCCGTGATCGCAGTGAAGCCGGGCGCGAGCTGCCATTCCAGTTCTTCCACCAACGCGAGATTTCTGATCCGCAGAAGGCTGAGCGTGGCTGGCATTTGGGGAAGAAGTTGAGAGTTGAGAGTTGTTGGTTGAGAGAAATCGCGCGACCACTCTCTTTTGAACTCTCAAGTCCCAACTCTCAACTCTCAACTTCAGCTCACCTTTCTCGGCACGGGAACGTCGCAGGGGGTTCCCATGATCGGTTGCGATTGCGAGGTTTGTCGTTCGCCCGATCCGCGGGACAACCGACTGCGCTCCTCGATCTACGTGGAAACACCAGAGTGCGCCTGGGTCGTGGACACCGGCACGGATTTTCGCACCCAAGCGCTCCGGGAAAATATTCGGCGGCTCGATGCGGTCATCTTCACCCATTCGCACACGGATCACATCATGGGGTTCGACGATCTCCGGCGCTATTCGCACGATCTGGGATCGATCCCCGTTTATGCGTCGGCCGAAACGATGCGCGATCTCGCGCGGGTCTATGAATTTGCTTTCAACGGGCTGAACCGTTTCCCCGGTTATCTCGTGCCGGTGCCGCACATTGTGGACGGGCCGTTCCAGCTCGGAGAAACAACCGTCACGCCGTTGCCGGTTCCGCACGGAAAATCAATGGTGAATGGTTACCTGTTTTCGCGCGGCGTAAAAAAGCTCGTTGCCTACCTGAGCGATTGCAGCGCCGTTCCAGACCCGATTGCCGAACAGATCACGGGCGTAGAAGTCCTGATCATCGATGCTCTCCGCCGCAAACCCCATCCCACTCATCTGAGTGTCGCGCAGGCCCTGGAAGTCGCGGCGAGAGTCCGGCCGCGCCAAACATTCTTCACCCACATTTGCCACGAGTTGCCGCAAT
Source organism: Chthoniobacterales bacterium (assembly GCA_045809795.1). GTDB lineage: Bacteria > Verrucomicrobiota > Verrucomicrobiia > Chthoniobacterales > UBA10450 > AV80. The sequence continues at coordinate 78,887 of JBJMXD010000008.1, read as the reverse complement.
CGAGTGAAGCAGATCTGCCGGCGGCGGTTGGCATCGCCTACGACGGGTTGAAGCTGCGCCTCTAGAATGAAGCTGCGCCCGCTCCTGTTTTTTCTCGTAGCGTCGGTCGCGATTCCGGCGCTGGCAGAGAAGCCCCTCGCGCCCGCCACAATCGTCGTCTTCAACAAAGACATCCCGGAATCCGTCGAGCTGGCGAAATTCTACGCCGAGAAGCGCGGCATCGCGCGCGATCATCTGGTGGGTCTGAGCATTTCGAAAACGGAAGAGATTGGTCGCTACGAATACGACACGATGATCCGCGATCCGCTTCGCGCCGTCTTCAAGGAACGCGGCTGGTGGAAGCTAAACGAACCGCGGGGCGGGCCGACGACCGTATCGAGCAATGCGATCCGATTCGTCGCTCTTATCAAGGGGGTGCCGTTGAAAATTCGGGCCGCGGCGAGCTATCCGGGCGACAAGCCTAGCGGCCCTCCGCTAGGGAATCGCAATGATGCTTCGGTCGATTCAGAGGTCGCGGCGCTCGGCGCATTCTCCGACCAGATTTCCGGGCCGTTGCCCAATCCATATTTCCAGAGCTACCGCGCGATTGCCGAGGTGGACAACTCGGCCGTGCTCCTGGTCTGCCGTTTGGACGCGCCCCAAGCCGCTACCGTTCGTCGGATGATTACCGATGCCATTCAAGCCGAGAAGACCGGTCTGTGGGGTCGCGCTTACATTGATGGCGCGCACAATTCTAATGGCGGTTTGGACGTGGGCGATCACTGGCTCGCGGCGGTTCGCGATCAACTTCACAAGGTCGGGGTCCCGCTCATTTACGAAGACACGCCCGAAATTTTTCCGACAAACTATCCGATGACGGACTGCGCGCTGTATTACGGGTGGTACGCCGGGACGATGGCCGGACCGTTCAGTCAGTCCGACTTTCAATTCGTGCCCGGCGCGGTTGCCGTTCACATCCATTCCTTCAGCGCCAGCACCTTGCACGACGAGAACGCGAACTGGGCGGGGCCGCTTCTAACCAAAGGGGCGGCGGCGACGATCGGGAATGTTTACGAGCCTTATCTCCAGCTCACGGCCCATCTCGATCTGTTCAATGACCGGCTCCTTCATGGTTTCACCTTTGCCGAGAGCGCTTACATGTCGGCCCCGGTGGTTTCCTGGATGTCGGTGATGGTGGGCGATCCGCTTTATCGGCCTTACGCGACGTGGATGAGCTTCGGCGAGAAAGACAAGCCGTCGTCCGGTTGGAGCGCCTATCACGATTTCGCCGTAAAGAACGCCTCGTTAGGCGGCACCGAATTTCGGACCGCTGCGAAGCAATTCGCCGCCCGGACGCACAATGCCATTATGCTGGAAGACATCGGTCTGCTCGAAGCCGCGGCGGAGAATCCGGTAGGCGCCTCGGGCTGCTTCGATCTGGCGCGAACCACTTACACCAAGCGCGACGATATTCTGCGGACCGTTCTCCACGAAGCCGATGCGCTGGCGAAACAGAACAAACCGAATCGCGCTCTCGATCTGGTTCGCACCGTGTTGCGGATTGTTCCCGACGCTCCAGCGTCCTCACTCCTGAAGAAGATGGAAATGCAGCTTCGCGCGACGAGGCCGGCAGCTACGCCTCAGAACACACGGAAACCATAAACCCTGCGCGTGTCATCCCGAGCCGCGCAGACGGCGAGGGACCTCGCAAGCGGTCAATCGCTTCCGCGAAAGAAATGACGTCCCCCGTCAGTGAACGCTTAGCGTTTCGCGGAAGCGCAAATTGCAACTGAGAGGTCCCTCGGCGCGCTGCGCCAGCCTCGGGATGACAGCGCTTCGAAAGACCTGGCCTAACGAATAATCCCGCGTTCCGTCGTCTGGATGAACTCGATGATCTGCGTGATCTCGGCGCTCGCGGGCAACTCTTGCTGGATCGCTTCGATCGCCTGACCCGTATTGAATTTGGAACGGTAAATCAGGCGGAACGCTTCCTTGATCGCCTTGATCGTCTCCCCGGAAAATCCAGCGCGCTCAAGACCAACAACGTTGATGCCGCGAACCTTTGCCGGGTTCCCATCGGCGATCATGAACGGGGGAACGTCCTGGACAATCTTCGAGCAGCCGCCGGTGATCGCGAACCGGCCGAGCCGGCAAAATTGGTGGACCGCCGTAAGCCCGCCCATGATCGCGTGATCGCCGACCTGAACATGCCCGGCCAGAGTTCCGTTATTCGAAAACACGACGCTGTCGCCCACGACGCAATCGTGGCCGATGTGGCTGTAGGCCAGAAAATTTCCTCGATTGCCGATCTGCGTCTTGCCGTCGCTAGTCGTGCTGCGATTCACAGTCACGAATTCGCGAAAAGTGTTTTCGTCGCCGATCTCGAGGTAGGTCGGTTCGCCTTGGTATTTCAAGTCCTGGGTCTGCTGGCCGATCGAGCAGTAGGCGTAGAATTTGTTGCGCGTGCCCGCGATCATCGGACCGGCGAGAGTGACGTGATTTTGCAGCCAGCAGTCCGGACCGACCACGACTCCGGCTTCGATGATGCAATACGGTCCGACCATCGTTCCCGGCCCAATCTCCGCTCTTGGATCGACGATTGCGGTCGAATGAATCTGAGCGCCGCTCATTGATTCATGAAAGTGATCATCAGCTCGCACTCCGAGACGATCGCCTCGTTCACCGAGCAACTGCATTTCAGCCGCGCGATATTTTTGCCGCGCGTTTTTGCCAGCTCCGCTGAAATGAAAATTGTGTCCCCGGGATAAACCGGTTTCCGGAATTTCACGGCGTCCGCGCTAACAAAATAGCCGAGTCGCCCGCCGCTGCTCTTCGTGATTCGCATCATCAGGATGCTCGCGACCTGCGCCATGGCTTCCAACTGCAGCACGCCCGGCATAACGGGGTGACCCGGAAAATGTCCGGCGAAAAATGGCTCGTTCACCGAAACGGATTTAACGCCGATGCAACGGGTGTCCCCTTCAAATCGGGCGATGCGATCCACCATGAGAAATGGATAACGATGAGGGAGAAGTTCCATTACCTGGCCGATGTCGAGGCCGCCTTCGCCGGGTGGAAACGCATGCGACTCGAGGATCGGGGCCGACCGCGCGAACTCACGAGTGAGCGCGCGGACTAGCTCGGCGTTCGCGCCGTGACCCGGCTTGACTGCGATGATGTGACCGCGAATGCGTTGCCCAAAAAGCGCCAGGTCGCCGATGATATCGAGGATTTTGTGTCGAACGAATTCGTCAGGGAACCGGAGCGGTTCCTTGCTCAGGACGGCGTCGCCGCGAATCACGATCGCGTTTTCAAGACTGCCGCCTTTGATCAAGTTCTTGTCCATGAGATGCCGGACGTCGTCGTAAAAGACAAAGGTCCGGGCGGGCGCGATCTCGTTCTCGTAAATTGCCGGCGTTATTTCGGTGGAAAGAAACTGAGTGAATTGTCCGTTCGGTCCCGCCTGCGTGCACGAGACCCGGAATTTTGGATCGGGTAGAACAACGAGGAGCGATCCGTTTTTTGTTTCGATATGGATCGGCTCGCGCACGTCGAAAATCCGACGGGGCGCCTCCTGGGCGACGATCCCGGCTTTTTTGATGAGCTCGACGTAGGGCTTCGCGCTCCCATCGCCGATGGGCGGCTCGTTCGCGTCCATTTCGACGACGGCGTTATCCACTCCCATCGCGACGAGGGAGGAAAGGACATGCTCGACGGTGTGCACGCGCATCGAGCCCTCGCCGATCGTCGTCGCGCGCTCGACGGTCTTCAGGTTCGCAATTGTCGCCGCGATGGTCGGTTCTTCCGCCAGATCGCGGCGCTTAAACGTAATCCCGGAATCGACCGGCGCCGGCTGCAGTTTGAGCGTGACCTTCTCGCCAGTATGAAGCGAGGTGCCGCTTACGCTCGCACTTTTGGCAAGAGTCTGTTGGAGCTCCGAAGACATGAGGCCTAACTAAACAAAGATTGCGCGCGGTGACTAGGAAGGTTTCGCCGACCGGGAAACCGTTGCTGTAACCTGTAGCGGCGGTCTATCACCGCCGAGTCCGTTTCTCGTAACGCGGTCGGCGCTCATAGAGCGCCGCTACACTTCCAAATGCGCCCAGTCGATCTCGACCCGGTGCTTGCGCGCGAAGCGATCGTGAAAGAAAAGCTCCTTGTGCCGGCAACCGTGTTCATGCACGAGCCGCGTCACCTTCACGTCGAAGCAGCAGTATTCAGCAATCTCCAGGATGCGCCCTTCGCGCCACCAACGGATCGCGTCTAATCCCGCTGCCGTTTTTTGAATGCCGAGGGTGGCATGCGCAATCGCGTCCAGACCCAGCCGATGCCCGACGCGCTTCTCCATGTCGGCCATGAGATCCGCTGTCCGCAATTCCGCAACGAGATCGAGGATCGTGTAACCCATCAAAACCTGGTAATCGAAATTTACGACATTGAATCCGACCACCAGATCGGCGCGGCGCAATCGCTCCACCAGCCGATCCACCTGGGCTTCGCCGAAAACTTCGTAGCGTCCTGTCGCGGTGCTGTAAACGACACCAACCGACATGCGCATGTCGCCTTTCCGCGCCCAACCGCCGGCGTCGTTCGCCGTGCGCTGTGTTTCCAAATCGAAGTAAACGATGTCGCGCCGCATCGAAGAATCTCAATTAGACGACCGCGTTATTTCAATTCAAAACCGCCGCAATCGAAACTCATCATTTCGTCTACGCCGGTAATCCGAAATTGTTCGACGACGGCGCCATCATCTTGAAAAACATCGAGCGCATTAGCGCCATGCGACGCCAGCAACGCCCGGCTCAGGTTCTGCGTTTCGCTGATCGTACAGAGCGGCAGGCCGTCTGCTGCTTTGATGAAGCTGCCATCCGCATCGAGGCCGACCATCATCTCAACGGCGACAGGATCGTCACTGAGTAAGGGGTTCGCCTGGAGCTTCACCTTCACTTTGTCCGGAATATTCGCCTCCGCTGGCGTTGTGACCGGTTTACCACCGGCAATGGAAAAATTCTTGTGGGCGACGATCGATTTTTCGAAATCGACCTTCCATTCGGAGACCGACTGGTCGCCGTCACTGCTTTTCGTCGCGCCAAGAGTCAGACCGCGCACCCGTTGCCTCTTTTCGTTTTCTTCGAGCACATAAATTCTATTTTCCTTCTGCGAGGCCGCGATCGCCTTGGCCGGAGGTTGTTCAGGCACTACCGGCAACCGCCGCAGAACATCACCGTTCGCCCCCAGTTGCTTCACCTCGCCGGCCTCGATTACCCATCGCGTGCCATCGCGTGCCGGGGCGGCGGCACCGGCATCGTTACTCATCTCCGAATCCGTATCCTTCACCGTGAGCGATTTGTCGGCGACATCGTAAAGAACGTGACCAACTCCGGGCGGCACCAGATCGACGGCGAGCAATAAGTTTTCGTCGTGCATTGCCAGCGATCGGATGTGCGAGAAGCGCGGTCCGTCAGCCGACGTGATCCAATCGTTAAAGAAAAATCCGACGCCCTCGACCTTGAGATCGCCGACGACGAAACCGTGCGCGTTATATTTTCCCGGCGGAACTGGCTCGCCGGCGTCATTCTTTCCGTCCCAGGTCGTCGAGAGGGAATCGCTCCCGATGTTGAATTCGTTGATGTCAGCTTCGCGAAAAAGAACGCGCACCAGTTTTCCGCTCGCGTCGTAAACGCCGAGACTAATGGTGCCATCCAATGGCGGCGGGACGAAACTGACGCGGATACTTCGAGGGGCGGGCGTTGATGTCGCCGTGCGCGTCGGCGACTCCTGGCCGGCTGCGTTATCTACGAGCCAGGCAGCTGCGAGAAGCAGAACAATCGTCTTCGTCATCCGGAACAATATGGCCGCCAATCGATCTCAGGGAAAATGTTGTCGCGCCATTCGCAGTTCGCCAGAAAACCTTCGTCGATTTGTGCGCTGACGAACTCGTCATGCAGTCGATTGAACCGCAGCAGATGATCGGTGACTCGTTTTGTCGCGTAATGTTTCGCCGTGCCGGTGCGGATGAGAAATGCCCAGTCGCTGGATTGGGCGAGAAGGAGTTCGCGGGCGAGTTGCTTCAGAACGCGCTCCCCGAGTTCGCCGGTCGCCTCGCGATGCGCTCGCGCCACGTTCGTCATCCGTTCGGCGGCGGAGTAGAGGTGCGGATAGATCCATGAGTTCGTTTTATCGAGCCAGACGGCGAGATGGCCGTTCTCGCCCCAACTCGACGGGGCCGGCGAGACGGTTTGCTGGGTCGGATGCTGCGCGAGAAATTCGGTCGGCGTCGTCAGCTGAAAGTCTGCTTCCCCGTAGTGTTCCCTGCTAGTCAGGCGAAGGTCCTGGTGACTGTGGGCGGCCTGGCGAAGCAACGATTCCAGAAATTGCGGACCTTCAAACCACCAGTGACCAAACAGCTCCGCGTCGAACGGAGCGACGACGATCGGGTCGAAGTCGAGCGGACGAAGCTCGTCGAGCTGCTGCTGGCGGGCGCGCAAGAAATGCGCGGCATGCTCGTGCGCGCGCTGAGTCGCAGCCGCCGGATCGTAAAGTTCCTTCTCATCATGCCGGCCTGTGATTCGGTGATATTTGATGCCGGTGAATTTTCGGAGAGCGGAATTTGATTCCGGCCAGAGATGTTCGAGCGGCAATTCGAATCCGATGTCGCGATAAAACTCCCGATACGCCGGATCGCCCGGGTAACCTTCAGCGGCGCTCCAAACCTGCCGGCTGGAATCGCGATCGCGGGCTAATGCCGCCGGCCCTGCCGGCGTGAAACAGGGAGCGTAAATCGCACGGCGCGGCCGGGGATCAGCCAGCATCAGGCCGTGCGCGTCGACGATGAACCAGCGCACGTTTGCTTCCCGGAGGACGTTCTCAACGCCGGGATGATAGGCACATTCCGGCAGCCAAAATCCGGCGGGATCCGCCTGAAACGTCGCCCGATAAGAATCGCAGCCGGTAAGAATTTGGGCGCGCACGGCTTCGGGCGATTGCTGGAGCAACGGCAGCAAACCATGCGTCGCTGCCGAAGCGATGATCTCGAGCGGGCCCTCGTCGCGAAGCGATCGAAACACGCTGATCAAATCGCCGTTCCAGTGAAGGAACCGTTCCCGGCTTTGCCGAAAATGATCGTGATAAAATTTCGAGAGCGAACGGAGGCGATCGTCGTCGCGATTGCGAGTGATCTCTCGCTCGGCCAGCGCCACGGACCGGTCGAGATATCGGAGGTAGCGTTCGCGGAGCAACTGATCCTGCAACATCGCGCAAAGCGGGGGCGTGACCGTCATCGTCAGCTTGAACGGCACTTCATCGCGGACGAGCCGCTCCATCATCGCGAGCAGCGGAATGTAGCTCTCAGTTATCGCCTCGAAGAACCAATCTTCTTCGAGAAATTCCTCATGCTCGGGATGCCGAACGAACGGCAAATGCGCATGAAGAATGAGCGCGAGGTAACCAGTGGGCATTGCAGATTTCAGAATGACGATTGCAGATTGTGAAAGGCGACGCTGCCGCCCAATCTTAAATCTGCAATCTAAAATCTGAAATCTCTACAGCGTCCGGCAAAAATCCTGGAAGCGATCCAGGCCTTTTTTGATAATGTCGATGCTGGTCGCGTAACTGAGCCGAACGGTGCGGTCGTCGCCGAACGCGGCCCCGGGGACTACGGCGACGTTGGCTTTGCTGAGCAAACGATCGGCAAAATTCTGCGAGCTCAAGCCGAGCTGGCTGATGTTCACCAAAATGTAAAACGCGCCCTGCGGTTTCACAGCAGTGATGTTCGGAATCTTTGTGATCCGATCAAACATGTAGTCGCGGCGCATCGAGAATTCATCGCGCATATCGGCCAGTGCCTGCTGATCGCCCTTGAGTGCGGCCAGCGCGCCCTTTTGCGCGAATGAGCACGGGTGCGATGTGCTGTGGCTCTGAATATTGTCGACGGCTTTCGCGACCGCTTCCGGCGCGGCGAGGTAACCGAGGCGCCAGCCCGTCATCGCGTAGGCTTTGCTGAAACCGTTGACCGTGATGGTCAGATCGTATGCTTCCTTCGAAAGCGATGCGACGCTGACGTGCTTCGTGTCGTCGTAAACCAGCTTCTCGTAAATTTCGTCGGACAAAATGTAGATGTCTTCTTCAGCTGCGACCTCGACGATTCCTTCCAGTTCTTCCCGTTTGTAAACGGATCCGCTCGGGTTGCCCGGGCTGTTCAGGATCACCATCTTCGTCCGGGGCGTCATCGCGTTTTCGAAATCGCTTGCGCGCATTTTCCAGCCGTTGCGCTCCGTGGTTTGCACAATCACTGGCTCCGCCCCGGCGAGGCGCACCATGTCGGGATAACTGACCCAGTAGGGCGACGGGATGAGCACTTCATCGCCCGGCTGGCAGGTGGCGAGGATCGCGTTGTAGCAGGAATGCTTCGCGCCGCTGCTCACCACGACCTGGCTCGGACGGTAACTCAGCTGATTGTCGGCCTCGAGTTTGTCCGAAATCGCCTGACGTAATTCCGGCAGACCCGCGCTCGGGGTGTACTTCGTGAATCCCGACTCAAGCGCGGCGATCGCCGCCTGCTTGATGTGCTCCGGCGTATCGAAGTCCGGTTCGCCCGCGCCGAACCCGCAGACATCTATGCCTTCGGCTTTCATCGCTTTCGCTTTGCTGTCGATCGACAGAGTGAGGGAGGGAGATAATTGAGCGGCGCGTGCTGAGATTTCCATGGCAGTTGTGGTCGGGTTGAGGGTGTTCAAAATGAGACAGGCACGCTAGGAGCGCGCATAAAAGGTTTCAATGAGCGGTTTGAAGTTGTTCTCGTCCACCTGCACGATCGCCATCTCGCGTTTCGCGTTCTCGGCGGAATCAGAGGCGTGGGCGGCGTTGATCATAATCGTCTGGCCAAATTCTTTTCGGATCGAACCCGGAGGCGCTTTCGCCGGATCAGTTGGGCCAAGGACATCGCGGATCTTCCGGACCGCGTCTTCACCCTGGTAAACAATCGCGACGCATTTCTCGGAACCGGGCGCGTTCCGTTGTTCATCGCTTACCTGGCTCGGACGGCCACCGGCCATGAACTCAACAATGTCTTCCCAGGCGTTGCGTCCTTTATCGGCCCCGAGCTTCTCTTCCAAAACGGGCAGAACGGGTCCGTAAAATTCCTGCGCTTGCGCAACGCTCATCCGGTGGACCTTGAATCCGATGATGAAAAGGCCGGTGCGCGAGAAGACTTCGATCACGCCGCCGGGCCGCTGATTCGGGAACTTGAAGTTGTCCGGCTTGATGAGCACGAGCGATTTTTCCACTTTCGCGCCCTTCGGGAATTCGATAACCTCATCGAGAATTCCGCCGTCGCTGTCGGAAAATTCCGCCCATAGCTTTAAATCGCGCTCGACCGCTTTCGGATCGAACGCCGCCAGCGCTGCCGGCTCGAAGTAAACAACCTTGCCGGAATCGTCCGTGATGTAATCGCCAAACGTGTCCCGGATCGTTTCGCCGCTGGTCCGTTCGTGAACGATATGGCCAATCGTGCGATGGACCTTGTCCACCGCGTTTTCGCCGCGAAGCACGAGGAAAAGGACCCGTGGCCGCTGACCATTCACATGGCCGGTAAAATTTTTCAGGACGTAATCGCGAATTAATTCCTGCGTCGCGCGATGGCGCGGATCGGTCTCGGTCACGATCGTGTCCGCGTAGCGCTTCGTCAGTTCTTCGCTGGGCGCGAACATCCGCGAAGTGACCAGATCTAGGCCCGTCCGGGAAATGAGCCGCGCGATGATGCCCCCGGTGCGCGATTTGCGCATCGAGTACGGCGTCACGATGACATAGGAAAGCTGTTCGTCCGGCATGGCGGTGTCTCCGGCGCGGCTCCGAAAGATCAACCGCGTGGATGCAGGAAAATCGAGGCCGCGAACGGGTCGCAGAAAATGCTTTGGAGGAGGCCCGGCGTCAACTTCTTTCCCGCGCTTTCACGGCAAGGAGCGCAATCCATTTTCCGCGCCGCCTGATTTCTTCGGCGCGCAAACCATTTCGGCGCAGCGCGATGAGCACCGCCGGTTCCTGCGAACGCAAAACGCCGGATAAGATCAGGCGGCCATTGTTTGCCAGGTGCGGCAGCCAAACCGGCAATGCCGCGATCAGAATTTCGCTGAAAAGATTCGCGGTAATGACATCGAATTTTCCCGGGAGCTTCTGCTTCAGAACGTCGCCCGTCCGAAATTCGATGTGGCGCTGCCGATTCATCCGCGCGTTCCGCTCTGCGGTCGAAGTGGCGATGGGATCGTTGTCGATCGCGACGATTCGTTTCGCGCCGAAGCAGCTTCCCGCGATCGCCAGAATGCCGCTGCCGGTTCCGGCATCGAGCATCGTCCAAACGTCGAGCCGCCGGGTGATGCGTTCGAGCATCCGCAAACACATCGCGGTCGTCGCGTGGTCGCCGGTGCCGAAGGCCGCTTCGGCTGGAATGACGATGTTTCGCGGCCGTTTCAATTTCGATTGGGCGCCGCGACTCACGACCAGCCGCGAACCGACGCGCAATGGTTTGGCGCGCGATTTCCTGGCGAACTGCTGCAACCAATCCGCACGCAACTTCTCAATGGTGCCACCAAGTTCCCGCTGCAGCTGTTTCGCCTCAATCCGTCCACCGCAACAAACTTCGACCAGCGTCCGAGCCTTGCCGGGCTGCTCGACGATCGCCATGTCGGCGCCGTGCCGAGTAATCAACGCGGTGGAGTGCTCTCGCAGCCAATCATTCGTCACGTGCTTTCGCCACAGGTACATGTACTTGGTTAACGTAGCGTATATGCAAGACCAAGGAGGGCCGCTTTCCAAACCGCCCTCTGAGTTCGTCGGCGGTTTGTAAACCGCCGCTCCTTGGTTTTAGCTCGTCGCGCAATATGGATTTTATCCACCAGTTTATTCCGGCGCCCAATGGGCGGACGGGACGGGTTCTGTTGCTCCTGCATGGCACGGGCGGCAACGAGAACGACATGCTCCCGCTCGGGCGCGATCTCGATCCGACCGCGGCGCTGCTGAGTCTGCGCGGGAATGTTCTGGAGAACGGGATGCCGCGATTCTTTCGACGCCTGGCCGAAGGCGTCTTCGATGAAGCCGACGTGATTCGACGAGCAAACGAGCTCGCCGATTTCCTTCCGAAAGCCGCCGAACAATATGAGTTCGATTTGAAACGGTTGACGGCGGTCGGTTATTCCAACGGCGCGAATATTGCCGCGGCGGTGCTTTTGCTGCGGCCCGGCGCAATAACTTCAGCGGTCCTGCTCCGCGCGATGGTCCCGCTGACGCCAGCGACTCCGCCCAATCTCAACGGCTCGCGCGTCCTGATCTGTTCAGGCCAATGCGATCCGATTGTACCCCTCGACAACGCCGAGCGGCTCGTGGCGATGCTGCGCGAGGCCGGCAGCGACGTGATCCATCGTCTTGAAGATTCCGGCCACCAGTTGGTCTTCGGCGAAATCGCCGCCGCGAAAAAATGGCTGAGTGAATCGTCGTCAAACTGAATTCGTGTAGAATACTCGCCTCATGCTGATCGTAATGAAAGCCGGCGCGGCCGAGCAGGAGGTCGCGGCCGTGGTGAAGGTAATCGAGCATCTCGGTTATCGGCCCCACGTCATGCCGGGCGCGACTCGGACCGCGATCGGCATTACCGGCAACCAGGGCGCGGTCGATCCAGCGCGGTTCGAGAACATGGCGGGCGTGGCGGAAGCGATTCGCGTTAGCAAGCCCTACAAATTGATCACGCTCGATCTGTGTCCCGACAAGACGGTCGTAAGGGTCGGGGACGCCACGATTGGTGGCGACGAATTGGCGGTGATCGCCGGACCATGCGCGATCGAGAGCCGCGATCAGGCGTTTGCGGTCGCAGAGACTGTGGCAAAAAGCGGCGCGCGTTTTTTTCGCGGAGGCGCTTTCAAACCGCGGAGCTCGCCTTACGAATTTCCCGGGCTCGGCGAGGAAGGCCTCAAGATCATGGCCGAAGTGCGGGAGCGTTTCCGATTGCGGATCGTCACGGAAGCGCTCGATGTCTCCGGCGTCGAGCTGGTGGAACAGTACGGCGACATCATCCAGATCGGCGCGCGGAACATGCAGAATTTTTCGCTTCTTCGCCGCGCTGGGAAATCGAAGTTGCCGGTACTGCTGAAACGCGGCATGGCCGCCACCCTCGACGAATGGCTGCTCGCGGCTGAGTACGTGATGTCGGAAGGAAATTACCAGGTCATCTTGTGCGAGCGCGGCGTGAGAACTTTCGCGCTGCACACTCGCAACACTTTGGATCTCGCCGCAGTTCCCGCGGTCCGTCGAATCTCGCATTTGCCCGTTGTCATCGATGCGTCGCATGCGGCGGGAAAAAACTATATGGTCGCGCCGCTGGCTCGAGCCGGCGTCGCTGCCGGAGCCGACGGCGTTCTCGTCGAAGTTCACAACGATCCAAAGAGCGCTCTCTGCGACGCGGCGCAGGCGCTGACCTTGGACGAATACGACGTGATGCTCAGCGAACTGCGCGCGATTCGGAACGTCATCGCGCATTAGTTCCGTCGCCATCTTCGCTGTCCTCGTTCCCAAACTCCGTTTGGGAACGCACTTGTCTTCGAAACTCTGTTTCGCAGCGTGGGCAACAGAGTTGCCGGGACAACGGCATTCCCAAACAGAGTTTGGGAACGAGGAGGGAGAGACGGGTCTAGAGCGTCAAAAAATTTTCCAGCAGCTTCATCCCTTCGGCGGTGAGAACGGATTCGGGATGGAACTGAACCCCATGGATCGGGAATTCACGATGTTGCACTCCCATGATCTCGCCTTCGGCAGTTTCCGCTGTCACTTGGAGTGAAGTCGGCAAGGTATCGCGGTCCACGATCAATGAATGGTAACGGGTCGCCTCAAACGGGTTCGGAAGATTGTGGAAAACTCCGGTGCCATGATGCCGAACCGGTGAAGTTTTTCCGTGCATCAATCGCGGCGCGGAAACGACGTTGCCGCCGAAGACCGCGCCGATGCATTGATGCCCCAGACAAACCCCAAGAACCGGTATCTTCGGTCCGAGCACGCGAACGACTTCGTTACTGATGCCTGCGTTCTCCGGCCGGCCAGGACCCGGCGAAATACAGATGCGGTCAGGGGCCAACGCTTCGGCTTCCGCGACGCTGATCTCGTCATTCCGTTTCACGATCACTTCGCAGCCGAGCACGCCGAAATACTGGACGAGGTTGTAGGTGAACGAGTCGTAGTTATCGATGATCAGGATTTTATTCATCGCTCGCCCTACTGATCGCATCGACCATCGCCCTCGCCTTGTTCACCGTCTCCTCGTATTCGCTGGTCGGATCGGAATCAGCCACGATCCCGGCCCCGGCCTGTAGATAAGCGTGGCCGTCCTTGAGCACGATGGAGCGCAAGGCGATGCAGCAGTCAAGCGCACCATCGAACCCGAAATAGCCAACGGCGCCCGCGTAACAGCCGCGCTTCTTGTTCTCCAATTCGTTGATGATTTGCATGGCGCGAATCTTCGGCGCGCCTGAAACGGTTCCGGCGGGAAACGTGGCCCGCATCACGTCGAAAGCAGTCTGGTCCTTTCGCAGCCGCGCCACGACGTGCGACCCAATGTGCATCACGTGGCTGTAACGCTCGATCACCATCTGTTCGGTGACGTGCACGCTGCCGACTTCCGCGACGCGGCCGAGATCGTTCCGCGCCAGGTCGATCAACATGACGTGCTCGGCGCGCTCCTTTGGGTCGGCCAGCAACTCGGCGGCGTTCCGCTCATCTTCTTCCGGAGTTTTCCCGCGGCGACGGGTCCCGGCAATCGGTCGGACCTCGGCTAGGTCGTCGGTCACTCGGACGTGCAATTCCGGCGAGCTGCCGACGAGCGAGAATGAGTCGCCGAAGCGCAGGCAAAACATATACGGCGAGGGGTTCACCAACCGGAGGCAACGATAAAGCTTCAGCGGATCGCCGGTGAATTCGGTCTCGAAACGTTGGGAAAGCACGATCTGAAACGCGTCGCCAGCGCGGATGTGTTCCTTCGCTTTCACGACGGCCGCTTCGAATTTTTCCTGGGTCGTGTTGCTGCGCACTTCGCGTCGCGACACTGGTTTTTGCGCGTCGATCAAGGGCAGATGCGCTGCGCTCGAGAGCTTCGTCAGCGCATCCCGAATTTTCTTCTCGGCGGCGAAGTACGCGGCCGAAACGTCATCGTGATCGTCCAGAAAAGCGTTCGCGACGATCTTTACCCGGCGGTACCGGTGATCAAACACGACCAGCAGTCCCATGATCATGAAAATCATTTCCGGGAGCTTCAGATCGTCCACCGGCGGCTCTGGCAACGCCGGTTCGAAGTAGCGCGCCACGTCGTATCCGAGAAAACCGACCGCGCCACCCGCGAACCGTGGCAAATCCGGCTGCGCGACAAACCGGAAGCCAGCCATCACGTTTTTCAACGCGGCCAACGGATCCTGGCCATTCTCACCGCGAACGATCAAACGGGGATCAAAGCCAAGAAAGGAATAGCGACCGGACTGTTCAGTTTGCTCCGCCGATTCGAAGAGGAAGGAGTGCCCGCCGTCGTCCAGTTTTTGGTAGGCCGACGCCGGCGTCTCGCCATCCGCCACGAAATCGACGAAGACCGGAACGACGTTCCCTCGCTTCGCGAGTTCCGCGAAACGTTCGCGAGCGGGGACGATGGTCAGGTCAGCCATGGCTAACGCTCAACCAAAACGCCCGTTTGCAAAGTTGTAGCGACGGCGCTCTGTCGCCGTAAGAAAGCCGTAATTGCAAGTGGAGGCCGGTTACGCCGACAGAGCGGCGTCGCTACAACAGACAAAAATCTTGCGTCCCCCAGTGTGCTCGCCATTATTCCATTCCCCTTTTCAGACGCGGGTGTAGCTCAGTGGTAGAGCACCTCCTTGCCAAGGAGGACGTCGCGAGTTCGAGTCTCGTCACCCGCTCCAGCCTTCGCCCGGCACACCCGTGCCGCGCGAAGGCTGGAGCGAGGGCGCCGTAGCCTTGGCGAAGGTGGCCCGCCCTTCCACCGCCGGGCTACGGCTGGCAGGCCAGCTGTCCCTCCATGTATTACGTCTATCTCCTCCAATCTGAATCGCATCCAGACCAGCGCTACATCGGCTTTACAACTGATCCGAAAACGCGCCTCGCTGAACACAATGCCAAGCATTCGCCACACAGATCGAAGTTCGCTCCGTGGTCTTTAGCCGCGTATTTTGCGTTTCGAACCGAGAATGCTGCTGTCGCGTTCGAGAAGTATCTGAAGTCGGGCTCCGGCCGCGCCTTTGCCGAGCGCCATGTTTGGCACGCTTAAGCTCCATTTTTTTGAATCCAAAACCGCCCCAAGCCGCATCTCACTCCCAAAGCACAACTATGAAAACTGCAATTTTGACCTGCCTCTGCTCGATCGCACTTGCGTGGCCTGCGTTCGGCCAATCCCCGTCGCCCGCGCCTTCTGCCTCGGCCACTGCGGTCGCCTCGGCCAGCGCTGGCGCCAGTATCTCGCCCGCCGTGAGCGCCACGCCGGATGACGAGGATTCGATTGAGCGAAGCGTTTCCAAGAAACTGAAACGCCATTTCAGCGACACCCGCTCGTCCGGGGACCGCCACGAGCACCACGACCGCGATTTCGATGTGGACGACGGCGCGCTCATGGCCATACCGATCGTCGGCATTATCTTTTCGACGTTGTTCGGCGCCCCGGTCCTGATCGTCGCGGCCATCATGCTCTTCAGTTATATGCGGAGCCGATCGCTTCACAGAACTGTTCGCGAAATGGTCGCAAGAGGTCAGGCTGTCCCGCCCGCGCTTTTCGCTCCCCCGCCAGCCATTCGCGCTCGCTCCGATTTCCGCCGCGGCGTGGTCTTAATGATGGTTGGGATTGCCCTGATGATTTTCTTCGGCGCCTGCAGCGAATGGGACGGCGGCGCCTGGGCGATCGGCATCATTCCGTTCCTTATCGGGGTGGGGTATTTGCTCGTTTGGAAATTTGAAGGCCCCAAAGACACAGACAAAGCGCCGCCGTTGCCCTAGCATCGGCGCGTGCCGCTGGCAGATGCAGACCTCGTTGCGCGCGTCCTTGTTGATGACGACCACCACGCTTTTGCGGAGCTGGTTCGGAATCACCAATCGACCGTCCGAGGTCTGCTCCGCAATCTGGTCCGAACCGACGTCACCCTTGCGGACGACCTGGCGCAGGAGACTTTTTTGCGCGCCTACAAAAACCTCAAAAGCTTCCGCGGCGAAGCGCGTTTCTCGACCTGGCTTTACCGGATCGCTTACAACTGTTTCCGGGAAGAAGCGCGGAAAAGAAAGGAACTCGTTGGCATCGATGAAGCTCAACTCGAGGCGGAACACGATCCACAAACGGTCGATCCCGCTCTCCGACATGATCTCTCACGCGCTCTCGAATTGCTTCCTGTCCATGAGCGGACAGCTATCGTTTTGTGTTGTCAGAACGGTCTCTCCCACGACGAAGCCTCGCGGGTTCTCGACATTCCGCTCGGCACCGTGAAAACAAATGTGTTGAGAGGACGCGAAAAGTTGAAGAAGATGTTAGCAGCGTGGGGTTCTAATTAATATGGACCAGAAACTTCAGGAAGATTTGCTGGATGCGCGGTTGCGCGATGACGCGCCGTACATCGACGATGCCGGCTTCACTTCGCGCGTCGTGCAAAAGCTTCCAGCACGTCAGGTGCGCCGTTCTTATCGCGCTTTTCTTCTGCTCGGAATCACGGTGGCGGCTTGCCTCGTTGCTTTTTGGCTGGTGGGCGGGACCTCGTTCGCGATCGATACCTACGCCAACGTGGCGATGCTGCCCGTCACCTGGATGTGGATCGGCGCCGCAGCCGCCGGATTCCTCGTGATGCTCGGTGGACTGGCCGCGGCCGTCTCGCGCTCTCGCGGGCGCTCAAGGTAAAATCGAAAACGATTCGCGCGCCTGCCGCACATCCGCGGCGATCTGATCTCTGAGTGCCTCAACGTCAGGAAACTTCCGTTCCGGTCTGAGATAACGCAGAAAACGCACTTCCATTTCCTCGCCGTAAATTTCGCGATCCAAATCGAAAAGGTGCAGTTCGAGCAATCGCACCGGTTTTCCCGCAGCGACGGTGGGCCGAAATCCAAGATTGGCCACGCCACGATAAAGCGCTCCGCCAATTCGCGCCTCCGTAACGTAAACGCCGTTCGGCGGAAATTGCTCGCTGTGCGCGCTCAAGTTTGCCGTGGGAAAACCGAGCTTGCGTCCCAGCTGTTCGCCGCGAACAACCGTGCCCAGGATCGTGTATTCGCGTCCAAGCATCTGAGTCGCTTTGACGAGATCGCCGGCTTCAATCGCCTGTCGAATCGCGGTGCTGCTGACGACCTCTCCGTTTACCTTGACCGCTTCGACTCCGATCACGTTGAAGTCGTAGGTCGCTCCGAGTTTTTGCAAGAGCGCCAGATTGCCCGCTCGGCCCTTTCCGAAGGACCACTCGTGCCCGACGCAGATTTCGCGCAGCGGTTTTGAGCAATCCACGAGTTGTTGCACGAAATCCTCCGGACTCGTCGCGGCGAAGCTCTTGTCGAAATGCAGCACCAGCAGATGCGCGACGCCGAGGTCGCGAATGAGCGCGATCTTGTGCTGCGTCGCGGTCAACAAATGCGGCGCGTCATTCGGCCGCAACACTCTTACCGGATGCGGATCGAAGGTAACAACGACGGGAGTGCCGCCCGCGGCCTGGGCATGCTTCGCCGAAGTCGAAATCACCGCCTGGTGCCCGAGATGAACGCCGTCGAAAACGCCGATCGCGAGATAAAGCGGACCGGCAAGCTCGGCCAGCTCGGAGATCGATCGCAGGACGCGCATCGTCTCGTTAGGCGCCGCGCATCCGGGAAACTTCCGGCAAGGTCAGGATCCGCGGAAGAATGTCGACCGGCTCGGAGTTCTTCAATTCCTCGACCGTGATCGCGCCATCGACGACAAAGCGCCCGGATTTTGTCCGCCGGAGGTTCTTAAGGTGCGCGCCGCAACCGAGCGCTTCTCCGATGTCGTGCGCGTAGGTGCGAACGTAGAATCCTTTGCTGCAGACGACCGTGAAATCGATTTCGGGCAGAGCGAGACGGTCGATTGAGTAGCGATAGACGTGAACGAGACGCGGCTCGCGTTCGACCGTTTTCCCCTGGCGCGCCAATTTATAGAGCGGCACGCCGCCTTGTTTGATTGCAGAAACCATTGGCGGCATCTGATAAAAATCGCCGGCGAATTTTTCAAACGCGTCGCGGACCGTGGCCTCGTCCAGTGCCGGCACCGGTCGCTCCTGCGTCACCTGGCCGGCGCTATCCTGCGTGTCCGTCGTCGCGCCGAGGATCATCGTGCCGGAGTATTCCTTGTCCTCGCTCATGAGCAGATCCTGGATCTTCGTCCCGCGTCCGAGCGTAAGCAGGAGCAGGCCGGTAGCGATCGGGTCGAGGGTTCCGCAGTGCCCGACCTTCTTCATCTGCAGGCGCCGGCGCACGATCGCCACGACATCATGTGAAGTCATTCCCGCCGCTTTATCGACGAGGAGGACGCCGTCAGGAGTTGCAGTCAACGACATTGCAAATCTCCTTCAGAACTTTTTCTTCAACCTCAGCCAGCGTGCCGCGGACCCGGGCGCCCGCCGCGAGTTTGTGCCCGCCTCCGCCGAATTTTTCGCAAATAGCGCAGACGTCCGCCGCATCGGATTTCGAACGCATGCTAACCCGCACCTTGCCCTCGGCCAATTCCTCGAAGAAGACCGCGACGACCACGCCCTGAATCGCGCGGAGATGATCGATCAAGCCTTCGTTGTCCTCCGGTCTCGCGCCTAATTTCGCGGCGGTGTCCAAACTCAGGCTAAAGCTGGCGACTTTGCCATGCCCTTCGAAGCGCATTGTCCCGAGAAGTTCGCGCAGCAATTCCGCGCGCCGCCGCGGATAACTTTCGTAAAGCAGCTGGCTGACGCGTCCCACATTTACACCCTCACGCAACAGCTCGGCGCCAATCTCGAACGTGCGCGCTGTGGTATTCGCATATTGGAATGATCCGGTGTCGGTAGAAATGGCAACGAAGAGATTCTCCGCGATCGCTGCGTCCATCGGCAGGCCCTGGCTCGTGATCAATTCGAAAAGGATCTGGCCCGTGGCCGGCGCATTCGAGTCGATGTAAACGAGGTCGCCGTAACCAGGATTACTCGGATGATGATCGATGTTGATCCAGGTTTTGGCGCTTCGTACCAGGGAGGTCGCCGTTCCGAGGCGAACTTGGGTCGCGGTGTCGAGCGCGATCGCAACGTCGAAATCCTGCGGCTCCCTCAACGGCGTCTGCAAAAATTCGCCGCCGGGGAGAAAACCATATTTCTCGAGAAGACCGTCCTCGTTCCGGACCATGACGGTTTTGCCGAGCTTGGAAAGCGACAAGCCCAGCCCAAGCTGGCTGCCCAGGGCATCACCATCCGGCCGCACATGACTCAGCACCGCGAACGTTTGCTGCGACCGCAGGACCGCGCCGATTTCCTCGAAGCTTGATTGCTTCATTCTTTCTCCGGCGTCTCGATTTCCTGGAGGATCTCGAAAACGCGCGCGCCGCGTTCGATCGAATCGTCGAGATGAAAAACGAGCTGAGGGGTGTATTTCAAGGTCACAGCTTTCGCGAGCGCGGTTTGAAGAACCACCCGATGCTCCTCGAGTTTCGCCATCGCGCTTTTCTGGTCTTCCTTGCCGAAGACGCTGACGTAGGCATGCGCATGTTTCAGATCGGGCGTGACGTCCACCTGGTTGAGCGTGACGAGTGCGCCGTCGAAACTGATGTCGCGCGTGATGATGCTGCTGAGCTCGCGCTTCAGGAGTTCGTTCACGCGGAGTAATCGGTGTTTCATGAGGAAAGTTGAGAGTTGAGAGTTTGTAGTTGAGAGACGGAATCTGCCGCCGAGCGGCTCTCAACTCTCAACTACAAACTCTCAACCATCAGAGTTTCTGCGCGACGGCTTCGAGCAGGTAGCACTCGATAATGTCGCCCACTTGATATTCGCTGAAATCTCCGAGCTTGATGCCGCACTCCAAGCCAACCCGGACTTCTTTCACGTCGTCCTGGAAACGGCGGAGCGTGGAAAGTCCGCCATCGTAAACCGGCTGGCGGCGCCGCAACACCCGGGCGCGCGCAGTCCGCGCGATCCGGCCATCGGTGACGAGACATCCGGCGACGATGCCCTTGCTCAATTTGAAAACCTGCTTGACCTCGGCGTGGCCGATGACCGTCTCGCGATGTTCCGGATCAAGCATGCCGGCCATCGCTTCCTTAACCTGGTCGATTAATTCGTAAATAATGCTGTAAAGCTTGACCTGCACGCCTTCGCGTTTGGCAGCGCCGACCGCCATGCTTTCGACCTTGATATTGAAGCCGATCACGACCGCGTTTGAGGCGCTCGCCAGCAGGATGTCCGACTCGGAGATCGGTCCGACGCCGGCGTGGATAATTTCGAGATCGATTTTTTTGCTTTCGATCAGCCCGAGCGCGCCGGTGAGCGCTTCGAGCGAACCCTGAGCGTCGCACTTTAAAACGATCCGCAAATGTTTCTTGCCGTCGGCCGCTTCCAGCAAGCTTTCGAGAGTGGCGCGTTGCGGCGCCGCGAGCTTATCCGCGCGCCGGCCGAGCAAACGTTCTTCGCCCAATGTTTTTGCGGAGCGTTCCGACTCCATCACCAAAAATTCATCACCCGCCTGAGGGAGGCCGCTGAATCCAAGCACCTTCACCGGCGTCGACGGTCCGGCTTCCTTGATCGGCTTGCCGTGGTCATCAATGAGCGACTTCACTTTACCCGCGAAATCGCCGCAGATAAATGGATCACCGATCTTAAGCGTCCCCATCTGCACGATTACGGTCGCGGTGGGACCGCGCCCGGCTTCCACCTGCGCTTCGATCACCGTGCCGCGCGGCGTCGCCGTTGGCGAAGCCTTTAATTCCGAAACTTCCGCGAGAGCGGCCATGTTCTCGAGCAATTCGTCGATCCCAATCCCTTTCGTGGCCGAAACCGGCACCACGATGGTATCGCCGCCCCAGTCTTCCGGCGACAGCTCGCGTTCCTGCAATTGCTTCTTCACGCGGTCGATGTTTGCGCCGGGCAAATCGATCTTGTTGATCGCCACCATGATCTTCACGTGCGGCGCGGCTTTGGCGTGGTTGATCGCTTCAATTGTCTGCGGCATCAGACCGTCGTCGGCCGCGACCACGAGCACAACGATGTCCGTCACATGAGCGCCACGCGCGCGCATTGCGGTGAACGCAGCGTGCCCCGGCGTGTCGAGAAATGTGATCCGCGTCCCTTTGTAATCGACCGTGTAAGCGCCGATGTGCTGGGTGATTCCACCAGCTTCGCCGGCGGCGACGCGGGTCTTGCGGATCGCATCCATCAGCGACGTCTTTCCGTGATCGACGTGCCCCATGAACGTGATGATCGGACCGCGAACTTTGAGTTCTTCTTCCTTCTCGATCACCGGCGGCGGCGGTGCGACCACGACCTGCTCGACCTTGTGAACGCCGCCGCCTTTCTCGCGACGTTCCATTTCGAAAACGAACCCGTGTTTCTGGCAAATCTGGGTGGCGATGTCGGGTTCGACGGTCTGGTTGATATTGACGAAAATATTGAAGTCGGTCATCAGCTCCTTGATGAGCTGATAAGGCTTTAAGCCGAGATGCGTCGCCAATTCCTTGACGATGATCGGCGGCTTGATGTGGATGATTTTTTGTTCGGCCTCCGGCTCGGCGGTCGGAGCCGCTGGGGCAGCTTCGACGGCAGCGGCGGGCGCTTCGGGCTCAGGCGCCGGCGGGGGCGGAGCGGTCGGCGTCAAGATTGGACCTGGCGTCCGCAGCCGCGAGATCGGCGGAAGAACGGCGGCCCGCTTCACGGCGCCGTCGCCTTCGGGACGTTTCGCCTTCGGCTTTTTCTCGTCGATGAGCGAAACGCTTTCGACGTTACGAGGCGCGGCGGCTTTCGGTGTTTCAACCGGTTTCGTCGTCGGTTTGGACGGCGGTGCGGCCTGCGTCTTTGGTTTTTCCGGCGCTGGGGTTACCGCTGGCTTGGAAACTTTCGCCGGCGCATGAGACTTGGCGGTCTTCGCCGGTTCTTTGGCTTTGGGCTCGCCGTGGGTCGAACTACGCGACGACGAAGCAGCTGGCTTGACCGTTTTGGAAGCGGTCGCCGTTTTGCGTGCAGCTGCAGTCTTCGTCGTTTTTGTTGCCATTAAAAAATTTTACAAATGCGGCCATCGCCGGCTCACCCGCAAACTCGCCACAGCGAGTCCGTCCGGTGACGGATCGGCACCTACTGTGCCGCGGGTGTCTCCTGGTGAACCGCTTCGTGAATTTCCTTCGCTTTCGCTTCGTCCACCGAAAGGATTTCCACCAAATCTTCAACCCCGGCGTCGCGCAATCCTTCCAGGTTCGTAAACCCGGATTTCACGAGCGACAACGCCTGCTCGTCGGTAATCGGAAGCGCGGCCGAGAGAGTTTGGGCGGCCTGAGCCACCTTCTGTTCGACGGCATGAGTCGCCGACGTGTCGCGATCAATGTTGATCTCCCATCCGGTTAAGCGCGAAGTAAGCCGCGCGTTCTGGCCTTTCTTTCCGATGGCGAGCGAGAGTTGGTCTTCGTCGACGGAAATCTGGACGCTCTTCTTCTCCGGATCGAAAATAAGGTTCTTCACTTTCGCCGGCTTCAACGCTTCGAGAACGAACTCCTTCGGATCGGAGCTCCAGCGAATGATGTCCACCTTCTCGTTGTTCAATTCGCGGACAATATTTTTCACCCGCGAGCCGCGCATCCCGACGCACGCGCCGACCGGATCGACTTTTTCATTGGCGCTCGTCACCGCGATCTTGGTGCGGTAGCCGGCTTCGCGCGCAATGCCGCGAATCTCCACCGTGCCGTCGTTGATCTCGCTCACCTCGAGCTCGAACAAGCGCCGGACGAAATTTGGATGGCTGCGCGAGACGATAATCTCCGGGCCGCGGATGCCGTTTTCAACCGCGACGACGTAAGCGCGTAACCGGTCGCCGACGTTGTAATCCTCAACAACGACCCGCTCGCGCTGCGGCATGACCGCCTCAAATTTTCCGAGATCGAGAATCACGTCCGATCGATCGAACCGACGCACGGTTCCGCTGACGATCTCGCCGGCGCGATCCTTGAACTCCTCGTAAATCATTTCCTTCTCGACCTGGCGAATGCGCTGCATCATCGCCTGCTTCGCGGTCTGGGCCGCGATCCGGCCAAAGTTCTTCGGCGTTACTTCCACTTCAACTTCGCCACCGATGGCGGCGTTCGGGTCGATTCGCTGCGCCTTGGAAAGCGAAATTTCGTCCGCCGGGTTCGTCACGTTGTCGACGACCAGCAACTTCGCCAGGGCGCGGATTTCACCGGTCTTCGGATTGATGTCGATCCGCAATTCGCGCGAGGCGCTTACGCTTTTTTTCGACGCCGAAAGGAGCGCGTTGGAGACCGCTTCGAGCAGGATCTCGCGTTTGATTCCGCGCTCGCGCTCCAGGTAATCCAGCATGGCAATAAACTCGGCGTTCATAAAACACGTAGCCCGCAGACTAAAAAGAGTGGGATACCAGCTCCCACTCCTTCCAGCGCGGACTAGGCGCGTAACCTAATTTTTCGAGGGCGTTTCGTCAAGCAGAGGTTGACCCGGGAAAGCTGGAGACCGAACAGTGGGCGCTGAGATGTCCCGCGCCGCATCGTTCTGTCTCGTTATTGCCTGCTGGGCCGCGATTTACTTGCCCGGCCTCGGGTCGCTCGAAATTAAGGGCGAAGAAGGCCGGCGAATTCTGCCCGCGGTGACGATGTTGGACTCGGGAAATTACCTCGTCCCGCAAGTCGGCAGCGAACCCTATTTTCGCAAACCGCCGTTGGTGAATTGGCTCGTTGCGGCCTCATTCAAACTGACTGGCTTTCGCAATGAATGGACCGCGCGTCTGCCATCGGTCCTATCGGTCCTATTGGTCGCATTGGCGTTTCTCACGATCGCCCGCCCATCACTCGGCGCAGTCGGATCGCTCATGGCCGCACTTATCTGGCTCGCGAACGTCGGAGTGATTGAGAAGGGACGGCTAATTGAAATCGAAGCGCTCTATGTATCGCTCTTCGGCCTCGCCTTCATTTCCTGGTTAAGCTGTTGGCAGCAACAGCGGTCCCGCTGGCTTACCTGGACGGTCCCCTGGATTTTTCTCGGCCTCGGGATATTGGCCAAAGGCCCCGTCCATCTTCTGTTCTTCTACGCGGTCGTCATCGCGGTGCTTTATCACGAAAAGAAACTCCGCGAGCTCTTCGGCGTTCAACATTTCGTGGGCTTGCTCATTATGACTGCCATCTTCGTTGCGTGGGCGATTCCGTACTGGCAAGCGATGGCGAGCGCGCCGGTCGGACAAACCTGGGCCGTGCAATTAACCGGCCGTTTTACGGGCGACGACTTCAAACTCCGCAGCTGGCTTCTGAATCTCCCACGGGGCCTCGCCTACTTTTTGCCGTGGACACTTTTGCTTCCGCTCGTTTTGAAAACGAAATGGCCAGCCGCGTCCGAGCGCAATCTGGCGCGGGCCCTGAGCTGGGGCGCAGGCCTGCCTTTCCTTCTCGTGAATCTTTTGCCGGGCGCTCTGCCGCGTTACTCGATGCCGGCGCTGGTTCCGGCCTGCTGGCTTATGGCCATGACGTTGTCCGCGCCCGAGGTGCAATGGCGCGGGAAAATTGTGGAAACAGTGAAGCGGCGTTGGTTTGTGATCGGCACCGCAGTCGTGGCCAGTGTTTTATTGTGCATTTATGGGCTGGCCGTCGTGCCTTTGCTGCAAAAGCGCGCGAAAGTAAAACCAATCGCGGCCAGGATCGACCGCCTTATTCCCGAAGGCGAAACTCTTTACGCGCTCGATCCGAGTTATCAGCCGTTCCTTTTTTATGTGCGCTCGCATTTGGTTTATGTGAGCCGCCTCGAGGACGTCCCGGCAGACGCCCGGTATCTGCTGGTTCAGGCGGAACGCGAACCTGAGCTGCTGGGAAGCCAACGCTGGTTGCCCCGTCAACCCAAGCCAATCGATCGGGTAACCGATTACCGAAATCACACCGTCATCCTGGCGAGGGTGGGGGAGCCGTAGTTGACATTGCGGGGAAAAAGGATTCGTTAGCACGCTAATCAATTTCGGCGCCATGCCTCCGCCACACATCAATGAACTCGGTCTTGTCCTCTTCGGCACCGCGCGCGCCTGGCGGACGAAGCTGGACCAGCGCTTGCGCCCGCTCGGCCTGAGCCAGGGCAAGTGGCGCACCCTGATGCATCTCTCGCACGGCGGAAACAAGCTCACCCAGAAAGAGATCGCCGAGCGGATGGGAATCGAAGGCGCGACTCTCGCCGGTTTACTGGACCGCCTGGAAAGCGACGGCTGGGTAGAACGCCGCGGTTCGGCCGCAGATCGCCGCTGCAAAACCGTTCATCTTCAGCGGCGCTCGAAGGCGGTGCTCGATAAGATTTTTAATACCGCCCATGACCTGCGGACGGAGCTCCTTGAAGATATTTCAGAGCGCGATCTGGAAACTTGTATTAGCGTCCTCTCGAAAATCAGGGACAAGGCGGAACGACCGGCGAATGGCGCGCGCAATGGTCATTCCGGCCTAACGAAGGGGAACAGTTTGTCATGACAACAATGGCCAAAGCCAATCTTGTCGCGCGCGACACAGTGGAAAAACTGGAGCACCGGTTTGGCCGCAAAAAGCTCTACTGGGCCGGTGGTCTCATTGTTCTGGTGGCGTTGCTCCTGACTCTGCGAACGATCGCGAATCGCCCGAAACAAACTCCGCCACCCGGTCCCCGGCCGGTGACGACGGCGAAAGTGATCACGCAAGACGTGCCCTTGTATCTGGATGAGATCGGCAACACGGCTGCCTACGAAACCGTCCAGATCCAGGCGCAGGTGACCGGCCAGATTATTTCGCGCGAATTCAAAGACGGGGCCGACGTGAAGAAGGGCGACCTCCTTTTTCAAATCGATCCGAAACCGTACGAAGCCGCGCTCGCTTCCGCCCAGGCCGACCAGGCGTTGAACGAGGCGACGCTCAAACGCCAGCAGGAGCTGAAAGCGAAAAACGTCACCGCCAGCCAGGAATACGACACCGCCCAGGCGAACGCGCGCCGATCCGAAGCCGCCGTGGCCGCCGCCCAGGTCAATCTCGATCGCTGCTACATCAAGTCGCCGATCGATGGCCGTGCCGGTTTACGAAACGTCGATGTCGGCAACGTTGTCGGACCCGGCGGGACGACGCCGCTCCTCACCATCATGGGAATGGACCCGATCTACACCGACTTCACGGTGGCGGAGCCGGACCTACCACTCGTTAGGCGGTATCTCAACAATCCAAATTTGAAAGTCGTTACCGACGCGCAGGACGACAACGTCGAGCCGAGGTCCGGCACGCTTTATTTCATCGACCAGGCGGTCCAACCCGGCGCCGGGACGGTGAAACTTCGTGGCGTGACCCCGAACCCGGATCGCGCACTTTGGCCGTCGCAGTTCGTGAAAGTGCGATTGATCCTCGATATTTTGAAGGACGCGAAACTGGTGCCGAGCACCGCCGTCCAGATCGGCCAGAACGGCCCCTACATTTTCATCGTGAAATCCGATTCGACGCTTGAGCTGCGTCAGGTGAAACCGGGGCAGGTGCAGGGCGATCTCACCGTTATTACCGACGGCGTGCAGCCGGGCGAAATGGTCGTGACCTCAGGCCAGCTTCAGTTGTCGCCGGGAATGAGAGTGAATCCAAGACCCGGTGGTCCCAATGGCGTCGAAAAACCTTCGGGTTCGGCGGCTGGCAGCGCGAGCCATTAAGCGATGAGCGACCAGGAGCGCACCGCGCCGCCCGGCGAGCCAGGGGAACACCGCGACGACGTTCCCGGCGAGAAAACCCCCGGGGGCAAGCTCGTCCAATTTTCTTCCGGACTCTCCAAGCCGTTCATTCAACGCCCCGTCATGACGATGCTGCTGACGGCGTCGCTCATCGTCTTCGGAATCCTGACTTTCAAGCAGCTCGCCGTAAACGATCTGCCGGCCGTCGATTACCCCGTGATTTCGGTGAGCGCGAATTATCCCGGAGCGAATCCGGAGACGATGGCGAACACGATCGCGACGCCGCTCGAAAAACAGTTCACTCAGATTCCCGGCCTCACGCTCACGACGAGCTCGAGCACCCAGGGTTCGACGAACATTACCCTCCAGTTCGATCTCGATAAGAGCATCATCGACGCGTCGACCGACGTGCAGGCCGCGATCCAGCGCGCCAGCGGGCAGTTGCCTAACGACCTTCCGCAGCCACCGCAATTTCAGAAGAGCAATCCGAACGATTCCCCCGTCATGTATATCGCGCTGACCAGCGATACGCTGAGCGACGGCGAGCTCTACAAATACGCGACCTCACAGGTCCAGCAGCGCATCAACATTTTGCCAGGCGTATCGCAGGTCCAGATTTTCGGCGTCAAAAGCGCCATCCGGATCAAGGTCGATCCTTCGGCGCTCGCGTCCCGTAACATCACGCTCGACGAACTTTCCAACGCGATTCGTGCCGGCACTTCCTACTCCGGCGCCGGACAGTTCGATGGGAAAAATACATCGCTGGTCCTGCGACCGAACGGACAGATCTCCGACGCCGAAGGCTACAAGAATCTGATCGTCGGCCGCGGCAAAGATGGAGCGCCGGTTTATCTCCGCGATGTCGCCACCGTGGTCGACAGTGTTCAGGACGAACGCCTAACCCGCCACTTTTTCGCGCGCGGCTACAATCCGCCCGCGTCCACAGTTGTCCTCGCCGTTTCGCGCCAGGCCGGAGCGAACGCGGTCGAGGTCGCCCGATCGATCAACGCCCTCATGCCCCAGATGCGTCTCGAGCTGCCGGGGTCGATCAATCTGATCCCGACATTCGATCGCTCGCTAAGCATCGTCCATTCGGTCTCTGACGTGCAGGTAACGCTCTTCATCGCGTTCGTCCTCGTGGTGCTCGTGATTTTCGTCTTTCTCGGGCGCGCGCGGGACACTCTCATCCCGGTCGTGGCCCTCCCGTTGTCGATCCTCCTGACGTTCCTCGTCATGTGGGCGCTTAATTATTCCATCAACAACCTCACCTTGATGGCGCTCACCCTCGCTATCGGCTTCCTCGTCGACGACGCGATCGTCTTTCTGGAAAACGTCGTGCGCCGCGCCGAGCACGGGGAATCCATTTATCAGGCGACCCTGAACAGTGCCGGAGAAATTTCGTTCACGATTCTGTCGATGACCCTGTCCCTGGCGGCGGTCTTCATCCCGCTCGCCTTCATGCCAGGATTACTGGGACGAATCTTTCGCGAGTTCGCGATCACGATCATCGTGGCAATTTTCGCATCCGGCTTGGTTTCGCTCACTCTGACGCCGCTCATGTGCGCGCGCCTTTTGCGCGAGCATGAGCCCGGGCATCGCCGGACCTGGATGGAACGTTTTACCGAGAGTTTTTTCGATCCTATCCGCGCCTTCTACAGCCGGTCCCTCGATTGGTTTCTCGATCACGGCTGGCTCGCGGTGCCAGTTCTCATCGCCTGCGGGGTAGGCGTCTGGTTCTTCTTTTCCTCACTGCCTTTCACCCTCTTGCCCACGGGCGATAGCGGCGTGATCCGCGGCGCCTTGCTCATGCAGGAGGGAACTTCCCCGCAGCAACAGCGCGTTATGCAGGACAAGCTCGATTCGCTTCTCCAGTCGAATCCGGCGGTCGACAAATACTTCACCATCGCGGGAAGCGGCAGGGCTGGATCCTCCGGTATTTTTTCCGTGCTGTTTTTGAAGGACGCCAAGGATCGCGAGCCGATCGAACAAGTGTCGATGGAATTGCGGCGAACCCTGGGTAACATCCCCGGCATTTTCCCGACCCTGAATCCGTCGCCCGTGCTTCAGATCAATATCGGAGCGACCGGCAGCCAGTTCGGACGTTACAGTTACACGATCAGCGGGATCGACCCGGACGAAGTTTACGCCGCGGCTGACGCGCTCGGCGATAAGCTGAAAAGCTACGAGGGCTTCGCGGCACCGCCGCGCTCGAATCTGTTTCGTAACCAGCCGATCCTCGATATCGATGTCGATCGGGATCGCGCCAGCATGTATGGCGTTTCCATCAGCAAACTCCAGGGACTCCTTCGCGCGGCCTATTCCCAAAACTACGTCTACCTGATCAAGCAGCCGGACGATCAATACCAGGTCATCCTCGAAGTGGCGGACGTCGACCGTTCAAGGCCGGAAGACTTACGCCAGCTCTACATTCGGCCCGACGGAAAGGACACGCTCATTCCGATCCAGACGTTGACGAAGACGACGACGAAGCTCGGTCTGCAAGCGGTCAATCATCTCAATCAATTTACCAGCGTCACCTTCGGTTTCGACACCAAGCCCGACGCCGCGCTCGGTGACGTCACTAATTTTATTGAAAAAACTGCCGCCGAGGTTCTACCGCCGACGGTTAAAGGCGAGATGCAGGGCGAAGGCCTGGTCCTGCAACAGCTTTTTCAGGCTCTCCCGTTCCTTGTCCTCGCGGCCATCTTTGTCATGTACGTCATCCTCGGAATTCTTTACGAGAGTTATGTCCATCCGGTAACCGTGCTTTCGACTCTCTTCCCGGCGGTTGTCGGCGGGTTGCTTACTCTCTGGCTCTTTAACTCCACTCTCTCCCTTTATTCCGTTATCGGTTTGTTCCTCCTCATGGGCATCGTGAAAAAGAACGGCATCATGATCGTCGACTTCGCGCTCCACCGGCTCGACGAAGGCTATGATCTGCGGACGGCGATTCACGAAGCGAGCGTTGAACGTTTTCGTCCCATTATCATGACGACGCTGGCCGCTTTGATGGGCGCGGTGCCGCTGGCACTTGGTTATGGCGCCGACGGATCGTCCCGCCGCCCGCTCGGTCTTGTGATTGTGGGCGGATTGATCGTCTCGCAGCTCATTACTCTTTACATCACTCCTGTGATTTATCTCGCGCTCGAATGGTTCCAGGAAAAGGTCCTGGATAGGGTTCCGTTCCTGCGCAGCGGCCACATGCATCACGAAGCCGACGCCGAGAAGGATCTTCCTCCCAAAGAGACGTCTCCGGCCGGCGCCTGAAATATATCGAACTTCGATATTGATTTTTCTCAGGATTGCATAAAATGCGCGGATGACGTCGCGCCAGTTCTTCCTCGGATTGCTTTTCCTGCTCCTCACTTCATTCGCCTCGGCGCAGATACCGGGAAGCAGTTACGAAATCCTCGCCCTCGGCGGAACGAACGGGCCCGGAGTGCGGCCTCTTGCGGGCTTGGTCCTCGGGCCAGACGGAAACTACTACGGAACCACCAGTGACGGGGGAGCGTTTGGGGGCGGTACCGTGTTCAAGCTTACACCTGCTGGGGAATTATCGGCGCTGGTTTCGTTCCCTTACGACCAGGGCAGCCCGAGCGAAGCCCTCACTGTCGGGTCCGATGGCAATCTATACGGAACCACCGCCGGTGCTTTTGCCGGCACGCCAAATTCCACGGGCACGATTTTTCGCGTTACCCTTGCCGGCCAACTCACGACTCTCGCGACCTTCGTCAACACTGGCTCGCCCGTAGTAGGCCCGCAGAGGCTGATGGAAAGCAGCGACGGAAACTTTTATAGCACCACTTCGGCCGGCGGAGCCCAGAACAAGGGACAGGTCTTTCGCCTAACGAAAGATGGGACATTGACGATCCTGGCAGACTTTACCGGGACTAATGGTTCCTCTCCTCAAGCCGGATTGATCGAAGCTTCCGATGGTAATTTGTATGGCACGACAAGCACCGGCGGCACAGTCAACAATGGAACTGTCTTCCGGGTCACCAAGGCGGGCGTTATTACTGTTCTGGCCAGTTTCGGCTCGGATGCGAGTATCGGCGATTCTCCTCCGGCAGAGTTGACGCAAGGTCCGGATGGTAACCTCTACGGCGTCACGATCAGCAGAGGGGCGAATTTCGGGGGAGCAGTTTTCCGCATCACGCTCGACGGGACGCTGACCCTCGTGGCCCCGCTTCCGCAAAATAACATCGCGGCTCCGAGCCCATTGGTTCTGGGTGACGATGGTAATTTTTATGGGACGACGGTTAACGACTATTACCGAGTGACGCTAGCCGGAAGTTTGACTGTGCTGGCGCATTTCCCGAGCGCGTTCGAGGGGAGGCAGGCGGAAGGTCCCTTGCTGAAGGTTGGCAACGGCGAATTTCTCGGCACAACCTACACGGGCGGCACCATCGGTCAGAACGACCTTGGCACTATCCATCGGTTGACGGAACAGGGAACGGTGACGCCGGTCGTTGCATTTCCAAAAATGGTAGGCCGAAATTTCAATTCCGAGCTCACGGAAGCGCCGGACGGGCTGCTCTACGGCACCGTTGCTGATAGCGGGCGCCGTATCAGCGGGAGCACTTCTCGTGTTCCAGCGCCGTTCAAAATGAGCAAGACGGGAAGCGTAGTTCCGCTGCGTTCTTTCTCGACTTCGCAAGATCCCGGTCCGGGGCTCACATCCTCACCCATGATTCATGCGGGAGTCGGAATTCTTTTGGGCTCGCTGTCTGACGGCGGAGTTCTTGGGCCACCGCCTTTCATCAATGCTCGTGCCTCTGGCTTTATCTATCGAATCACACCTACGGGAAGCGTAGCTCAAATCTATCAGTTCATCGGCCAGGGAGGTCCTGGAGATGGGCCAAACACCCACGGCGAAACCCCTGATGGCGCCCTGACGCCGGGCCCGGATTCCCAATTGTACGGCACCACCGCCTTAGGCGGCGCCCAGGCGAGAGGAACTCTTTTTAAGACCGACACCGACGGGAACCTCACAACTCTGGCGTCCTTCAACAGCGCGACGGGTCTCGTCCCCAGCGGCAAGCTAATTTTGGACAATGGGCTGTTCTATGGACGAACCACCAGCGGCGGCGCTAACAATACCGGCACGTTTTTTAGCGCCACCCCGGAGGGCGTAATCACAGTAATCGCTCCATTCCCAGCCGGCAGCTCACCGAACAGTTTGATCCGTGGGACCGATGGCGATTTTTATGGAACCACGGTCACCGGCGGCACTAACAATCGCGGCACCGTCTTCCGCCTCACAAAATCCGGAATCCTAACCACAATCGTCTCCATGGACGCGACGACGGGAAGCTTCCCGATCGGAGTCATCGAAGCAATCGATGGAAATTACTATGGCGTGACCAGGGGCAGTTTCCAGGAGCCGGGCGGCATTTTTCAAATTACCCGGGACGGCATCCTCACTTCAATGTTCCGGTTTGATGTGGCGCACGGGACAGACCCCGCCGCTAATTTAATGCAGGCAAGCGATGGTCATTTGTATGGAACGACCTCTGCGAACGGTCCGTCTCGCGGCGGCGTCGTTTATCGGGTGATGCTGCCGGCGAAACAGCTCGTCAACATTTCCACGCGAATGCGTGTGCTGACCGATGAGAATGTGCTTATCGCCGGCTTTACCATCACCGGTTCGGATCCCAAGAAGGTGATCATCCGGGGACTTGGTCCTTCGTTGGGCAACGTCGGCGTGCAGGCTGCGCTGGATAATCCGACGCTCGAGCTTCATCAAGGCGCTGCCACGATTGCTTCAAACGATGACTGGAAAGAGCACCAGTCTGAGGTGGAGGCCACGACTATCCCGCCGACCAACGATCTCGAGTCTGCCATCGTCATGACGTTGAATCCCGGCGTCTACACAGCGATCCTCGCGGGCAAGGATGGGGGCACCGGCATCGGGGTGGTGGAAGTTTACGACCTCGAGCAGAGCGCTAATTCGACGCTGGCAAACATAAGCTCCCGCGGCTTTGTCGATACCGATGACAACGTGATGATTGGCGGCTTCTATGTCGGCGAAGGCCCCGGCGGAGGAAGCGCCAACGTTTTCGTCCGTGGCATCGGATCCTCTCTCAGCGGCAATGGTATATCCAATCCCTTGCAGGATCCGACGCTCGAATTCCGGAATAGCAGCGGCACGTTGTTAGGGGCTAATGACGATTGGAAACTCGCGAGTGATGGAACCAGCCAGCAAGCGCGAATCGAATCGACCACCATCCCGCCGACGAACGATCAGGAATCGGCGCTTCTCCTGGCCGTGCCTCCGGGTGCCTACACCGTTATTTTGCGCGGTAAAGGCAACACGACCGGCGTCGCTGACATAGAAGTGTACCGCTTACCCTGACGCGGCACTCGCTATTCTATCGCACTTTCGTGACGCGAATCGCGCCGCCGCCGGCGATCACATCCGGTAACCAACCCGGCTTTGACCGCGACGCAGTATTCGTTGTCGGCGGGGAGGGCGAGGCGATACGTGCGCAAGGGCGTCCCGGAAGTAACGGACGGCACAGCCGCGGCCGGTTCGGGGCAGGAGAGTTCGCGCGATCATCCACGAAGTCGCACGGGAAACCGGCGGCCGTGTTCGCGGCGTCTCTTTTCCAATACGTAATGTAATTGGTCGTGTTGCCTTCGGCATAAGGATCGATGAGGATCGTGCCGAAAGGGCTGAGGATCATCGCGTGGAAGCCGGTCGGTCTTGTGATTGTGGGCGGATTGATCGTCTCGCAGCTCATTACTCTTTACATCACTCCTGTGATTTATCTCGCGCTCGAATGGTTCCAGGAAAAGGTCCTGGATAGGGTTCCGTTCCTGCGCAGCGGCCACATGCATCACGAAGCGGATGCGTCGCAGACGAGTCCGCAGGCTAAGGAGCCGTCCCCGGCCGGCGCGTCCTAGGCTGCTCCGCGACACCTTCGCCGGTCGTAAGACCTTTCTGCGGGTGAGACACCCGCCGCTACAGCTACAGCTACAGCTTCAACGCAGTGTCTTACTTCAGGTTGTAAATCTCGACCAGTCCTATACCGATCCCGCCGTTCTTCCCGGCCAGGATCGCAGTGAAGGTCCCGCTCGGCAGCGAAGTGAAGATGCCCGACTCCTTCGTGTTCGAAAGCGCGAGACCGTTCGCGGTCAGGAGCGCGGCGGACGCCGGATCATCGAGCCAGTCGTCATTGCTGATGAGCGTGGCTCCATTGGCGTCGTGTAACTCGAGAGTCGGATCCGCCAGGACCGGGTTCAACCCGAACTGGGACAGGGACGGTCCGATGCCGCGTATCGCGATGCGTCCAGTGGTCGAGCTATTGCCCAGGATGAATCCCCCGATCATGACGTTATCCTGGCCGTCCACGAATCCGCGGGTGCTGATGTTACTCAATTCCGCATCGGCTGCCTGGTTGTTGTCGTAAACTTCCACCAGGCCGATGCCGCCCGTGTTGCCCTTACCGCTCAGGATTGCCGTGTAAGTAGCGGGCGGAAGCGTGATGAGGATGACCGATTCACGATCGTCGGACGGTTGGTAAACCGTGCCTTCGATCTGGGTGCGCTGGGTATCCTTCCAGTTGTCGTTCGTAAACACGTGGCTGTTAGCGTTACGCAACTCCAGGACTGGATCGGCAAGGAGACCGGTGAGACCGAAGGACGCGAGCGACGGACCTATGCCGCGGAGCGCGATGGCCTTGTTGCTGTTTCCGCCGACGATAAAGCCGGCAATCATGGCCTTATCCCCGGTGTCCACCTTGAGCCGCGTTGCAATGTTAAGAGCCTGAGGTGGCGCGGCGGTCGGTGTAGCTGTGGCGGTCGCGGTCGCGGTTGGCGTGGCCGTTGGTGTCGCGGTAGCGGTAGCTGTTGCGGTAGCAGTCGCCGTCGGAGTAGGCGCCACCGTAGCTGTAGGAGTCGACGTAGCTGTGGCTGTTGGCGTCGATGTTGCCGTGGCAGTCGGAGTCGAGGTCGCAGTAGCCGTGGCGGTAGCTGTCGCAGTCGCAGTCGCTGTAGCAGTGGCCGTTGGGGTCGGGCTCGGTGTCACGTCATCATTGACGATTGTGCCCGTTCCATCAGCGTCGGAGATAGTCGCATCCACCGCGTTGCTGAGGTGGACGGTGAAGGTTTCATCTGGCTCAACTGTCGTGTCGCCATTCACTTGCACGGTAACCTGCTTGGTGGAATCCGTCGGTTGGAACGTCACGGTTTGCGACACGATGGCCGTATAATCGGAAGGCGCGGTCGCGGTCCCGTCCACGGTATCGACTTTGACGGTGGCGACCACTTCAGTAGCCCCCGTCTTAGTGATGGTAAAGGTGTAAGCCGTCGTAGAGCTATCGCCCTCGTTGTGGCTCACGTCGTCGATGCTAAAGCTCGGCGCCGGGTCGTTATCCACGATCGTAAGGACCGC
Source organism: Chthoniobacterales bacterium (assembly GCA_045809795.1). Lineage (GTDB taxonomy): Bacteria > Verrucomicrobiota > Verrucomicrobiia > Chthoniobacterales > UBA10450 > AV80. The sequence continues at coordinate 43,642 of JBJMXD010000008.1, read as the reverse complement.
GGCATGTGGGTCGACTGCGAGGTCGGTCCCGGCGGCTTGGCGATCGGGTGAATTGATTTGGGTCGTGGTCAGGCTCAGGTTCACCGTCTCGTTAGTCTCGTAGATCGAGTCATTGTTGATGACAACGTTGACCGTCTTTGTCCCGGTCTCGCCTTCCGCATAGGTGATCGGCAAGTTCGTGACCGCAGTGTAATCCCCAGGGGCGGTTGCCGTGCCGTCGCTCGTCGATAGCATCGCCGTAACCGATCCGTTACTGCCGCCGACGCGCGTCACCGTGATCGTCGCGGTTCCGGCGGCTTCACCCACGCTGTAAGTGGCGGAAGTAAACTGGATGTCGCCAGCTCCGGCCGATCCATCCGTCACCGCGAAGCAGGCCGAGAACTCGGACGTATCCGCGAACGCGCCGGATCGTGTCGCCGTCGCCGTGATGACCTTGCCGACGCTCATCGCGGCGGCGTGGTTCGCATCCGGATGGAAGGTAAAGGTCACATCGCCGTTGCTATCGGTAACGGAAGTAGTGACGGATCCCAGATAGGTTTGTCCTTCTCCATTGCCGGAGGCGTCGCAAGAAGCGTTGGCATAGAAGTCAATTTCGAAGGTCTCACCAACCAGCGAATTCAAAGTGCCCTTGATTGTCTTCGTACTGCCAGTCACCAGGGCGGACGTAAGAACCGGGAAGTTCTGCAGTCCGTTCGGTCCGCTGTCTGCATCCTGGGCGTCATTTGCGGTAACGCCGTCAGGTCCCAGATCGATCCCGAGATGCGATGCAGTGGTGCCATTCGAGAAGATCGAGTTTCCACGGATTGTGTTGGAAACGCCGGAGGTCGCCAACTGAGCTCCGTCCCCGCCATTAAATGCGATCACGTTCCGATCGGCGTCTTGCGTTCCGCCCAGCATATTGAACACAGTGCCACCGCCCGCGAAGGTCACGCCGTTGCCAGTGTTACCGAGCGCCGTGGTTCCGTCGGCCGCCGTCCCGATGTAATTCCCGAGAATGGTGTTCTGGTTGCTGTCCGTGAGCAAGATGCCAACAGCGCCGTTGCCCGAGATGAGATTGGCGTCCGCCGGAGTCGAGCCGCCAATGATCTCGGTAAAGCCGCTCGTCGCAATGCCATTGCCCGCATTACTCAAGTGGAGCGTCCCGCTGACATCGGTGCCGATGAAATTACCCACCACGCTTTGACTCCCGCCGGAAAGCACAATTCCATTGCCGAAAAAGCGATTGATGGTGAGGCCGCGCACTGTTGCCGAGGAGGCGCTAACGCTTAAGCCGTTCGAAGGAATGGCTGACGCGCCATCGATCTCGATCTTAAGGGCGGCATTCGTCATCGCCGTCGCCGTGTTGATGGTCGCCCCGCTCTGCGTATAACCGTCGATTGTCGCAGTCTGCGTCAAAGTAGGCAGGGCCGAAGTCGGAAGAATGGAATACCAGCTATGCGGCCAATCCGGATCCACCGCGTTTGGATCGGCGCCGGTCGGCAAACTCGAATCATCAACCGCAGTCGTGACCAGGACATGCGCTCCATCGTTCGTTACATGGTTCGGGATTCCGTCATCCTTATAGTAGAAGTGGCGTGGATCGGTCGCCGGAATGGCGAACGTGATTGAAACGGCGGTGGCGCTGCCATTCGCCGTGGTGATGGCTTCGCGCAGACTGCAATGGGTGGCGTCGCACGTCCCGTCGTTTACGTCGTCGGTCGTGTTAACCGGCGAGATCGGCGGTGGCGCGTCATCATTTTGGATTGTGCCGCGGCCTTCGCCGTCGGCCAGCGTGGCGTTGGTCTCGCCGGAGAGCTCGACAAAGAACGTTTCGTTTGTCTCGAAGGTTGTATCTCCGCAGACGCCTATCGTGATGGTTTGAGAAGTCGAACCCGTGCCACTGGCCGGGAACGTAAGCGTTCCAGTTTGCGAGATGTAGTCGGTGCCGGAACCACACGTAGCTCCGCCAGTCGCCGGATTGACCGTGCCGTTCGCGGTGGCGAAGTTCACGGTGACCGGGACGGTCGTGCTCCCGCTCTTCGTTACCGTGAAGACGAAGTTTGTCGTCCCGCTATCGCCTTCAAAGGCGATGCGATCGCCGATCGATAACGTTGGTGCGGGGTCGTCGTTTGTGATTGTGCCGGTAGCGGAGGCTGGCGTGCCAGGGTTATACCCGGCGCCCGAAGTTACGGTTAGGATTACCGTCTCCGGGTCTTCGTAAATGGTGTCAGACAGGGGATGAACCGTCACCATGGCGCTGGTAACGCCGTCTCCCATCGTCACTGAACCGGTCGAAGAATTGAAATCCGGGCTGGTGTAATCCGTGTTCACCGTGGCTGTGCCGCTGACGGAGAAGTTGACGGTTATTGACCCGCTGGTAATGCCGGTGCGACTAAAGGTGTAGGTCATGTCGTTGCCGCTATCTTCCGCGACCGATGGAGGCGACACCGTGACGGTTATATCGGTATCGTCGTTGGTGATGTTACCCGTGACGGTGGAATTCCCGAGCGTGGCCTCGACCGGAGTGCTCAGCTGGACGGTGAAGTTCTCGTTCGGCTCGACCACCGTATCGCCATTAACCAGAACAGTGATCGTCTGGCTGTCGGTCGTCGAACTGGGCGGGAAGGTTAGCGTGCCCGAGTTAGCCTGATAGTCACTGTTGGCCACAGTCGCGGTGCCATCCATCGTCGTGAAGTTCACCGACGAGCTCACCCCGCTGTTGCCAGTTTTCGTCACCGTGAACACGTAAGCGGTCGTGCCGCTATCACCTTCGTTGTGAGTTACCGGCGTGCCGTCAATCGCGATAGTTGGTTTCGTGTCGTCATTCGTGATTGTCCCGGTGCCGTCAGCATCGCTGATCGTAGCTGCAGTCTCGCCGGATAGGTGGACCGTAAAGTCCTCGTCTAGCTCGTACTTGGTATCGCCGTTGACGAAAACCGTGATCTGCTGCGCCGTCTGGTTTGGGGTGAAGGTGAGCATGCCTGAAGCGGATTGATAATCGCTGTCAGCCACCGTCGCCGTTCCATCCATTGTCGTATAATTCACCGTGACGGGGACGCTGCTTCGCCCGGAGAGACTGACCGTAAAGGTGAAGCTTGTCTGACCGCTGTTCCCTTCGGCCTTGGTTACGTCATCTATGGAGATGGCCGGGATCGCCAGTTCGAAGTCGTTGATCGTGGAAGCGTTGTTCGTTCCAATCTCGAATCCATCCACGTTCCCGACAAAGTTTGCCCAGGCGCCGCCGGAGGCCTGGCCTACCGAGGTGCCGAGACCGAACCCGTCTGCGCGCGCGTACCATTGGACGATCGTCGCATTCGGGAACGCGGCGATGAAGGCATCGAGCATGAAGTAAGTATCCGGAACGATCGGACCGACAGTCGCGGTCGAGCGCCACTTGCCGGCGCGGGCATTCCAGAACTGCCAGGTGCCTTTCACGATTGCACCTTGCTCAGGTGAGTAAACCGGTTCGAAGACCAGGGTCGTGTTTCGGTTTCCATCCCCATCCGTGTCCACCATCATTTCAATGACGGGCGCGAGGTTGGCTCCGGGAGTGGAAGGATCGACGTAGGTGCTGTAACTCATCGACGAGATCGCATCCAGCCGGGTGCCATTGTAGGTGTTGGTCTTGAAGTAACTCTTGCCGCCCAAGCCCGATCCGTTGCCGGTGCCGGTGGACATCTCATAGCTGCCGCTTCCATAAGGAGGCGTGGCAGGTCCATTCACAAATGCAGCGCTGGCCGTGTTTTCGTTATAGGCGCTCCAGCCTTGGAGATTACTCGGCGTAACCACCACGATGGTGGAGGAAGCGGGGCCGTCATTATCCACGATCGTGAGCGTCGCGGGATTCGGGCTGCCCAAGGTCGCGCCGAAAGACGGATTGCTCAGGGTCAGGTTAACGGTCTCGTTAGGCTCCGTCGCCATGTCGTTGTTGATCGGCACCACGAAGGTCCTGCTGGTTTCGCCACTGGCAAAGTTCAAGTCACCTGAGGTGGCCGTGTAATCCAAGCCCGCGGTGGCCGTGCCGTCCGAAGTCGCGTAATGGATGGTAGCCACGCCGACCGTCGAGCCGGTGCGGGTGACGGTAATCGTCGCGCTCGCCTGGCTTTCGTTGATCGTGTAATTAGCCTGGCTGAACTGGAATGTCCCTGTGTCGGTCGGCGGCTCGAAGTCGTATGTGACCTTCGCTCCATTCACCTGCAACTTCAGTGCATCTACGTTCCCATCGAACCCGGGAGCCCAAGGCCCACCCGCCTTGAAGAGCAGGAGGTTGTTGGGTGCGTTGCGGAGGCCCAGGTTCGGATAAGCGGTCAAAATTTGACCGGTCGTGCAGGGCGACGCTTGCGTGCACGGATTCGGCACGGTATTACCGCCCACGATCACCGAAGTCCGGGTGCCATACCACTTCCCGCCGAGCACGTTCCAGGTCTGCCAAACGTTCTGAAGCACGGTCCCTGACTGGTACGGCTCAAACACTAACCGGCCCTGGTAGGTGTTACTCGCATCACTAAGGTCGTAATCGACATCAAACTGGAGCGAGGCTGCCACCGCCGTATTCGCGTTGTTGTTTTGGTAGCTACTGTAGGTGAGATCCAGGATGTCGCTCAGATAGGTCCCAATATAGGCCGCCGTCCCCAAAGCGAAGCGTCCCTGGCTGTCGACCACAAGGTAGGCACTTCCGTTACCCAACGGCGCCGTTCCAGGCCCCGGCTCGAATCCGCCCGACCCAGTGCCCGTCCCCGGATTATCGTCAAAGAACGCCCATCCCTGCATATCGGTTTCCTTGACTACGATCACGTTTGCCACCCCCTGGAACCCGAACGTTCCGCGGCCGGGCGTCGTCTCCACGTCGGTGTCCGTCCCGCTGAGCAGGATCGGATTAATCTGGAAGTTGGCCGAAGCCGGGCCGGCGATGTCCGGTTGTCCGCCCGGAGCGGTGGCCGTGCCGCCATAAGCGACCGGAATCTGAGCTGCGTATCCGGGCTCGGAGCTATTCGCCGTCGTAATCACGGGCGACGTCGTCCCAAACCAATCGCCGCGGAAGTTCTTCAGGTTTGTCGTTCCCGGCGCCGGCAGGCTGCCGCCGCTTTGCCGATCGACAATCTGGCCATACCAGTTTCCGCTTAGGCTATTGTTATTGAACCCACTGTGCAATGCACTCTGGACCGGCGAATTTGTTCCGCCGCTTCCGTCGAGGAATAGGATGCCGACCGTCCAGTTGTTCGTGACGAAGTTTTCCACTACGGCCATTTGATTGGTCGTATTGCGGAAGATCAGTCCCGTCCGGTTAAAGTCGATCACGTTGTTACGAATCGTGTGGCCGTTGCTGTTGTTCACGTCGATGCCAGTGCGGTTTCCCGTGATGACGTTGTCGTGAATCTGGGTTCCGGTAATCGCTTGTCCCTGGATCGCGATACCTGCCGAGTTCAATCCCGGATTATTCCAGTCGGTCGTGTTGTTACCCAGACGAGTAATATAGAAGCCGGCGATCGTGATGTTGCTCTCCAACACATGGAAGGTAGCTCCATCTCCTCCGATCGGACCTTCAACGGTCTTCTGTCCCGCCCCAAGTCCGAGCAGGCTCAGTCCAGCTTTGTTTACCGCTACGTCTTCATCGTAGGTGCCCTCATACACATACACAGTTCCGCCAACGGCGACCCCGTCCACGCCGCCTTGGACCGTGCTGAACGCATCGAAGCCCATGACCGTGGCTGGTCCCGCGCCGTCCGGATCGTCTCCATTCGGCACTCCGGCCCAGTCGTCATCGACGTATACAATCGGTGGCGGGCCATCGTCATTGGTTATTGTTCCGATCCCATCCGCATCGGTAATAATGCCGTTGGTCGCGCCCGAGAGGTGAACCGTAAAGGTTTCATCGGGCTCTGGGACGACGTCGCCGTTGACCAGCACCGTGATCTGCATCGAGGTATCGGTCGGTCCGAAATTCAGAATACCGCTGTTGGATTGATAGTCGTTGTTCGAGACCTTCGCGTTGCCATCCTGGGTAGCGAAATTCACCGATGAGCTGAGGCCGTTTCCGCCGGTCCTGGTAACAGTAAACACATAGGACGTCTGCCCGGTGTTGCCCTCATTATGGGTGACATCGTCTATCGTGAAGAAGATGTCGTCGTTGGTGATCGTGCCAATTCCGTCCGCGTGGCTGATAGTAGCGTTGGACTGATTCAACAGGTGAACGGTAAAGGTCTCGTTGGGTTCCACGTTCGTATCGCCATTGACCAGCACTGTGACCTGGCGGGTGGTAACCCCGGGACCGAAAAAGAGCGTGCCAGAGCTAGCCTGGTAATCGTTGTCCGCAATCGTGGCTGTCCCGTCCTGCGTCTCATATTGCACGGTGGAAGTTAGAGCCGTGCTACCCGTCTTTGTTACCGTGAAGGTATAGGAGGTCGTCCCGCTGTTACCTTCGTTATGGGTCACGTCGTCAATCGCGAAGGAAGGCGCGGCGTCGTCATTGACGATCGTGCCCAGCCCATCAGCGTCGCTGATGGTTGCGCCGGTCGCGCCCGAGAGATGCACAGTAAAGGTCTCGTTGGTCTCGAAAACGGTGTCGCCGTTTACGAGCACCGTGATCGTCTGCGAGGCGGAGCCGGTCCCTGTGGCCGGGAAAGTCAGGGTGCCGCTGGTCGCGACGTAGTCGTTATCCGCGACCGTGGCCGTGCCATCCTGGGTAGTATAATTGACCGACGAACTGAAGGCCGAGATTCCTGTCTTGGTGACAGTGAAGGTAAAGGAAGTCTGCCCGGAGTTGGTTTCGGCCTGGGTGACATCATTGATGGTGAAGGACGGCACCGAATCATTCTCGGTGATGGTCAACACCGCGGTGCCCTGGGGCCCGACCTGCGCTCCACCAGTCGCGCTGGTCAGGGCAAGGTTAACGGTCTCGTCGCCTTCGTAGGTGCTATCATCGGTAATCGGAACCGTGAAGGTCTTGTCGGCCGTGTCGCCATCCGCCCAGTTAAGGTCGCCCGAGGTCGCCGTGTAATCGGAGCCGGCCGTAGCTGTTCCGTCGGAAGTAGCATAATGCACGGACACGCCGCCGACGCCGCCATCGGTTCTCTTGACCGAGATCGTAGCGTTCGTACCTCCCTCACTCACCGCGTAAGTCGGCGAGCTAAATTGGATCAAACCATGCTTGCACTTGCCCAGCGTGCTCGCGCTGAAGATGTCGAAGATCTCCTGGGGCGTGAGAGCGCGACTGAAGATCTCTGCTTCGTCGATCTGGCCGGTGAAGAAGCGGGTTTGGCCGCTTTGTTCGCGCCCAATGGCTATCGGCGAATCAATGCCGATGATGCCTTGGGCCGCATTAGTCGTCGTGTTAACAGCGACACCATTCACGTAGATCGTGAACACGCCCGTGGTGTGGTTATAAGTCATCGCCACGTGGGTGAAGGTGTTCAACGGAACTGTTCCTCCGGTGAGAATAGGCTCGGCCCCGCTTGCCAGGTGTACTCCGGAAAATACTTCGAGTGTGCCAGCGTTGTTTCGCAGCCAGAGCGAGAAGGAATCCGAACTGTTGCCCGGACCGAAATTCTGCACCCATTTTGTGACAACTCCCATCAGAAGGCCGTTGCCTGGCATCGCCGTCGGCCGCACCCAGGCATCCACCGTCACACTATTCGCGAGCTTGAGGGCCATAGGGCTGCCGATCGTAACGCTATTATTTCCGGCAAAGCTGAAGGCCTGTCCTACCTTGCCCGTTGCGAAGGCCACGGCGCCGGTGTTAGTCCCGTTTTCGAAAGTCGGCCCCTGGATGTCGTTGAAATTCCCGTCGCCCGGATACCACGCCACCATGTTCGGCGCCGGCTCATAACAATCATCATCGTTGGTGATCGTGCCAAGGCCATCCGCATCGCTGATCGTCGCCGAAGTTGGGTTGGAGAGATGGACCGTGAAGGTCTCATCCGCTTCGTGGGTCAGATCGCCGTTCACCAGAACCGTGACCTGCTTGCTGGTGTCTCCCGGCAAGAAGGTGAGGGTAGTAACTGGGATTGCGGTGTAGTCGGAAGGCGCGGTCGCGGTGCCGTCAACCGTCCGATAATCGACGGTCGAATTGAGCGCGGTCGCGCCAGTCTTCGTCACGGTGAAGACGTAGCTCGTCGTGCCGCTGTTGCCTTCCAGGTGAGTTATGTCGTCAATCGAGAAGGACGGGACCGAGTCATCTTCGACGATGGTAACCGTGGCCGGATTTGGCGCACCGAGGCTCGCGCCTACCGGGCTGCTAAGAGTAACGTTGAAGGTTTCGTTGCCTTCGTAAACCGAATCCTGGCTGATCGGAACATCAAACGTTTGAGATGCTTCCGTTGGCAGGAAAACCAGCGTCCCGCTTGTAGTCGTGTAATCGGAGCCGGCCGCGGCGCTTCCATCGCTGGTCGCATAGTTAACGGTAGATGGCCCGCCGATATTGCCCGTCCTGGTCACGGTGACGGTGACCGTCCCGTTTCCTTCGGCAACGTTATAGTTGGCCGCGCTGAATTGGACGACAGGTGTTGCGGTCGCAGTTGCAGTCGCAGTCGCCGTCGCCGTGGCTGTCGCAGTAGCGGTGGCGGTCGGAGTCGAAGTCGCCGTCGCAGTAGGAGTAGAGGTGGCCGTAGCAGTGGCAGTGGGACTCGGGGTGGGGGACTCTTCTGGTGTCGCGGTGGCAGCGGCCGTAGCCGTAGCAGTCGCAGTAGGCGTGGACGTCGCGGTCGCGGTCGCTGTCGGAGAAGGCGTGGGCGATTCTTCTGGTGTCGCGGTCGCACTGGCAGTCGCCGTAGGTGTAGGTGTCGGACTCGACCCAGCGGCTACCCGCTGCCAGTCAGGCAGCTCGTCAGTGGCCGCGTTATTGGTCAGGCGAGTCTGGTTCGTCCCGGCGGCATCCATGACATAGACTTCAAAATTGCCGTCTCGATTGCTTTCGAACGAGATCTTGGTTCCGTCTGGCGCCCAAACCGGATCAGCATCGGTCGCCGCGTTATTGCTCAAGTTCGTCGGATTGGAGCCATCGGCGTTCATGACATAGATCTCGTAGTTCCCATCGCGCAACGTCGTAAAGGCGATCTTCGTCCCATCGGGTGACCAGGCAGGATTGAAATCGTTCGCTCCGTTATTGGTCAGGTTGGTTTGATTGGCGCCGTTGCTGTCCATGACGAAAATCTCACCGATGCCGCCACCGCCGGCATAGCGGGTGAACGCGATCCTGGTCCCATCCGGCGACCACTTCGGATACGCGTCCTCGTCAGAATTGCTGGTCAGACGGGTCGGGTTGGAGCCGTTTGCGTCCATGACATAGATTTGGTAGTCGCCGCCGTCGCGCTGGCTGGCGAAGAGAATCTTAGAACCATCGGGCGACCATGATGGATAGGCGTCAGCGCCAGGACTGTTAGTCCGGTTGGTCTGGTTGGAGCCGTCGGCGTTCATCACATAGATTTCGCCGTTGCCGTCGCGGAAACTCCAGAAGGCGATCTTCGTGCCGTCGGGCGACCAGGCCGGATAAAAGTCCGGTCCGGAAGTCAGGCTTGTCTGATTCGAACCATCAGCGTCCATGACAAAGATTTGGGTCGGACCGTTACGCGCACTATCGAAAGCGATTTTGCCGTTGGCGACCGGAGTCGGAGTCGCGGTGGGTGTTGCTGTAGCCGTAGCTGAGGGAGTGGAAGTCGCCGTAGCGGTAGGTGTCGACGTAGCTGTGGCGGTAGGTGTCGACGTAGCAGTTGCAGTCGGTGTCGAGGTCGCAGTAGCGGTAGCTGTCGCCGTGGCAGTAGCTGTTGCGGTGGGCGTCGGCGACGGTACGGCACTCTCAAATTCGTCTGCGCCTACATCGGGCGCGGTGCCTGAGCCGGTATAACCGGCGTTACCCTGTCGGGTATCGCCGTCGTAGTCATTTGTGATGGTTATGTTGATCCCGCCGCTTTCGAGCAGAGTGGTCATCGTTGGATTGATGTGCAGAAAGCCAGCGTTCGATGCGGTCGTGCTCAGGAAGTTCGAGGTCGAATCTTCGGTGAACGAGGCCGAATCACGCGTCGCGACCCGTGTCTTATAGGCGCCGATGGTCTGATCGGAGTTGGTTCCGTCGTTGAAGATCAAATTGTTCGCTCCGGGTGCGCCGGCGTAAAAGTCATTGTTGTTCGAAGCCGCGCCGTAGGTCGTAAGCGTGGTGCTGCTTCTGCGATAAGCCACCGTCAGTCCGGTCGTATTGAAAACCGACCTGTTGATCAGAATATTGTCTCGCATCACCACCGTCGGCGTGGTGGACGCGCTCACGGCACTGGAGCCGAAACCCGCCTGGGCATTGACCGACTCATTCAGCCAGACCGTGTTGTACGATAGATTTACCGTAGCACCTGTGAGTGCACCGATGCTTATGCCCTGCAAATTGTTGGGCGCGGGGTTGGCCGGCAAGCGGAGGTCACCAATAAGGTTGTCGAAGATATTGTAAGTGGTGCCCCCTGTTTGAGCCAGGATTCCGAACACCGATGAACCGGCAAGTGCATTGCCAGTGGATTGGATGTTTCCGATCTTGTTTTTCGAGATGTTGTTCGTCGCTCCAAATCCGGAGCAGATGATCGCGAAGACAGGGTTGGCCGTAGCGGCAGTGCTGGAAATATTGGTGATCGTGTTGCCGGTGATGTTCCCCGTAGTGAGATTGGGTCCCAGTGCCGTCTGCAGTGCGTTTACCTGTCCACTGGCAGTGAAATTACTGAGAGTATTCCCGGAAATGGTTTGGGTCGTACCGCTGTTGCTCGTCCCGCCTGCGATCGCCAGGATAAGACCGCCGGTAAGATTCGTGAGGGTATTGTTAGCCACCGATGTGTTGTTACCGGAGAAATTGAAGCTGATACCGGTGATCTGCGCGGCTCCGGTGGTAATATTGTCGAACGTGTTATTAGTGATCGTCTTGGTCGGCCCGCTGGAAGCGCTCGCTCCATTCGAATCGCCGAGAAGGAGAACTGGGGTGGCGCCGGTCAGAGTTACATTCGAGAAATTATTCAGGTTGTAGCTGATCGTGGCTCCATTCAGGGATGTATCACCGGCGCCAGCCGTGAAGAAAGTTATGCCGATCGCCGTGCTGGCGCTGGCGTCAGTAAACCCCGTTACAATTTGATTGCTGTTAACGGACAGCGTACCAGTTGCAGTCAGGCTGTTCGTCGTCCCATGAGTCAGGAAAGTAACCGCCCCGCTGGTGTTAATGCTCAGGTTCGTGAAAGTGTTGCCGTTGACATTATTCGTCGCACCGACCTGATAACTGATGTAATTCTGAGCGTTCGTCCCCGCGACGGAGTTAACAATTCCCCGGAAGTCGTTGTTGTTAATCGAGATCGCGGTCGCGGTAGCGGTGCCTTGCCTATTGATGCCGCTCAGCATGCCGGAGTTGGCCACAGCGTACCTGATCCAGCCTCGCGCTGCGGTCCCCAAAAGATTGCCATTATGAGTGACGGTGGTGGTAATGGCGCCGCTGCTGGTAATACCGGTCGCCGCGGTGACGGTCCCCGAAGTCGCCCAGCCCTGGAGGGTATTGCTGTTGATGCTTAGCGTGGCGCCCGTCGCTTGGTTTTGTATCCCTACTAGCGCTGCCGTCGCGCCCGTGGTCGAAGTCAGCGTCCCGTTGTTCGAAAGATTAGTGCCTCCGGAGAGGGTGTAACCGGTTCGAATATTATCCGCCGCAGTGCTGCCAATAACGTTGCTGTTTATGGTGAACACGCCGGCGGTGCCTGCCGTGTCGATGCCTTTGAACCCGCCGGACAGGGTAGCGGTGGTTCCCACCGCATCGACGGAGCCGATCGTATTATTCTGGATGGCCACCGTGTTTGTGCTGGTGGCAAAGATGCCTACCGCGGTGCCACCGCTGGTTGTCGTCGCAGTGTAAATCGAGCTGGGAGACGCTCCTCCGCCGCCGGTGGTGGCGCCGATCGTATTGCCCGTGGTTGTCCCGATATTCGCGTTACCGGATGTAACATTGATTCCGCACCACACGCCATTGGTCGTGCTCGCGCCGCTGGAGGTGTAGAGAGCGAATCCGGCAATCGTGTTGCCTTGGATGTTCGACACTGTGCCGCCGGCGGTGAAGGCCGCGTTAATAGCGATGTAGCGAGTCGCATTGGCGCTTCCAATAGTGGTGTAGGAACTGGGGAATGTTCCCGTAAGAGCTACGCTGTTACCTACAATGTTGGTCGTTCCCGTCCCATTCGCATTGGCGAAACCAATCGTATTCCCAGTAATCGTGTAACTCGACCCGCTTCCGATGTTAATGCCGTTGTGCGTGTTTGCCGATGTGAAGATCCGCGTGCCGGTCTGGAACAGCTTGTTATTCGAGATGGTCCAAGCCGAATTGCCGGTGGCACTCACGTTGATTCCAACCGAAACCAGCGTGGCGCTGAAGTAGTCTGAAATGTTGTTGTTCGAAATCGTAATGCCACTGTTATCCACCGCGCTCGATGTGCCCGCGGAGTAGATGGCATTGACCGGCAGGTTCGCCCCGGCGGAGGTGATCGCATTCGTCGAGATGATATTTCCGTCGTTGCCCGTTGTAGTGCCCGTCGAGAAAAAGATGGTCCCCAATGTAGCGCTGGTTCCTGATCCTTGGATCGTGCAGTTCCGGATCGTATTGTTTGTCGCGTCCGCGATGAAGCGGATCGTAGAGGTGTTGCTTAAGGCGCTCGTGCTCGCGTTCGAAATGGTCAACGAGTTCCCGCCTGCGTTCAGACCGTCGATCGTGACGTTGTCGGCGCCATTCAAGTCAATCAGCGGTCCTGCCACGCTGCCGCTCACAGTCCGTGTGCCCGCCGGGTTAATTGTAAGTGTGCTCCAGGAGCCGCCGGAGGGTTGATTTAACGCCGCCGAAATCGGTTCGGTCGTGTCGTTGTTAATGGCAATCGTGATGGTGTTGCCTGTCTGATTCGTATTCAGGTTCAGCGCCGTGAATGCGAGTCCAACCGTGGCATAACCGCCATCCGCACCCGTGGACCCACTCACCACTACATTGGGCGTTGCGGTCGCGGTGGCCGTTGCCGTCGCGGTGGCAGTAGCTGTCGACGTAGCAGTGGCAGTGGGCGTAGAGGTCGCCGTGGCCGTAGGTGTCGAAGTAGCAGTAGCTGTAGCAGTAGCCGTGGCCGTCGGAGTGGGTGAGGGCGTCGGTGTCGGCACCACTACTTCAGCGGCCGACCAATCGGAGAAGCTGGTAACGCCGGGGGCGCTAATCGTGTTAGTCCCAGCGTTGACCGTTCCCGGCGGGGTGGAGGCGGACCCATCAAACTTGTAGGGAACAAAGACAGCTTCGTTCGCCGTGCCCGGGACATCGCCATCGACATAGGTGAAGGAAAGATCGGCGAGCGTTAGTCCGTTATTTGTCAGCGACCAGAAACGTCGCAGCGCGTGAGCCGGATCGGGAACGAGGGCATGGAATGCATTAGTGACGGTAGCTGTCACGTCGCCGGCCGCGGAACTGGCCAGCGCATTGACCGCGGCGGGCGCATAGCCGGCCGTAGTTCCGCCGACCGTGCCGAGATCGAAGGTGAAGTTCTGCAAGCCGCCGCTGTAGATCTTCTTCATCGTGCCCACGACATAGCTCGCCGAGGAACCGTTCGAGGTGGCGCTAGCCGCCATCGTCAAAGTGTTACTGCCGGTATCGACGATTCCCGCGGTCAGGGTAAGCGCATTCGTGCCGCCATTGATGGTGAGCGGCGATCCAAGGATAACAGAACCACTCGAGGTCCGGTTCATGGTCAGACTGGAGAGCGACTGATTGCCGCTGGTGAACTTCAAGGTCCCAACCGCGCCCGTTCCCTTCAAGACCAGGGTCGAAGAGGCGCTGCCTTTGAAGGCACCGGCCGCATTGCTGCCGCCGATTGAGCCTGAATTGACGGTGAAGGACTGACCGTTGAGATCCAGCACATCGCCGCCGGCGCCGTTAAACTGCAACGAATCGCCGCCGCCCGGAGCAGCTACGCTAAGACCGGTGCCGCTTACGATCTGGACTGAGCCGCCCGATTTGTTCAGCTGCATATAGTCAAACGCGATCGGGCCTGCCACGCCGTTGATGAGCTGTGTGCCGTTTCCAATGAAGGTGACGACGCGGCCGTTCGGAGTAAAGAAGGCCGTCGACTCTTTCCGGAACGCGCCACTCACCACAAGGTCGCCGCCGCTCAGGGACGACAAGGTCAGGGCGCCGGTCCCCTGGACATCAACATAACCGCCGATGTCGAGCGCAGCTGTCATCGGCGTCGCCGCCATCGAGAGCTCCGCATTGTCATGGATAATCAAATTGCCGGCAATCGCCCGCGCTGTTCCTGGGCCGCCGGAGCCGAGATCTATGTAGGAAACGCTTTCGATCTCAACGTTCGCTGGGAATCCCGGCCCGGTGGAAGTGCTCCATTCCAGACCGCGCCCGACGAAGCCGATGGTGGCGACATCATAGACCAGGGTCGTGCCGCTGCCGTAGGTCGGCGGATGCGTGTTAACTGAACCAAGACTGAACCGGAAGAGCCTGGCCGTGCCGTCGAGTGTTGTTAGCGAAGACCCGAAGTCCACCGAGCCTTGGAGTTCGACCCGCGTATTGCCGTCGATGAGCAGCGCGCCGCTGCTCGCGGTAGTGACAGTCTTCGAGCCGTTGAAGACGAGATGTCCCGCCGCGATGCTCGTGATGTTCCGTGTACCGCCGCTGACTAACACGTTGCCGCCGTTGTTTTGTAAGGTCAGCATGTTGCCGCCCAGATCGATTCCGCCGGCATCGAGCAATTGCAGAACGTCACCGGTGTTAGCGGTGATGCTCACGCTGGTCGCGACAGCATTATTCAGCTGCAAGACACCCGATGCCTTGTTGACCGCGAGACTGCTGAACGTCTCCGTCCCCGGAGTGCCGCGCGCGATCGTCTGCGTGCCGGTGCCGTCGAAGGTCACCAGGAACCCATTAGGCTGGAACGTTCCGCTATCCGTCCAGTTACCGCTCACCGTGATAGGCCCAGCGAGCGAGAGCGTGCCGTTACTCAGGATCACCACATCGTTGTAATCGCTCGCGCTGAGATAGACGCCCGATGCAATCCTCAGCTCCGTGGTTACAACCTGGCCGGAGTTACCCGTCACCACGTTATCCGGCGACGTCCCGGTGTTAGAAACTCGGAGGTTGTTAACTGTCGAAGGCAATCCATTCCCGACCGCCTGGCTAATGCTCCCGTCGTAATCGTAGTTGGCGCCGTTGCTGAACGAGCGGGTATCCGTGCGAACGTTTCCGCAGGTGGCGCCCGTTCCGCACGCGTCCGGCGTGATGCCATTCGGATCGGTGATATGGAGCCAGCCGCCGGATGCCAGCACGAATGCGCCCGGCCCGGAAACGATCAGGCCATTGGTGTAAAGATTGGAGCAGGTGTTAACGGTGAACGTGCCAGTAATGGTGACGCTGCCCGTCAAAGTAACGTCAGCGCCGCACCCGATAAGAGTGACATCGTGATAGATCCCCGCCGGCAGATTCCCTGGCGTGTCGTTAAAGACCACGTCGGCCGGAGTAGCCGTGGCAGTAGCGGTCGCAGTAGCCGTGGCGGTCGCAGTAGCTGTCGCCGTAGCTGTAGCCGTCGAAGTCGCGGTAGCTGTAGGAGTAGGAGTAAAGGTAGCCGTTGCCGTAGCGGTAGCAGTCGCGGTAGCCGTGGCCGTTGCCGTAGCTGTAGGTGTTGGCGACGGGGTAGGTGTCGGCACGAAATCGTCGTTCGTGATTGTGCCTAGCCCGTCCGGATCGCCAATCGTTGCTCCAGTCGGATTGCTCAGGTGGACCGTGAACGTCTCGTTCGGCTCAATGGTCGTGTCGCCTGTGACCACCACCGTGATCTGCTTCGTTGTCTCCGCGGCTCCGAAATTCAGGGTGCCGCTGTTGGCGGTATAATCACTGTCTGCGGTCAACGCCGTTCCGTCCACCGTCGCGAACTGGACAGTCGAAGGCAAGGCGGTCCCGCCTGTCTTCGTCACTGTAAAGACGAAGTTCGTCGTGCCGCTGTCACCTTCGTTCTGGGTGACATCGTCGATTGAGAACACTGGCGGTGAATCGTCATCCTGGATCGTCAGGACCGCGGTGTCCTGCGTTCCGAGCGACGCCCCGCTGCCGGTCACGTTTGAGAGCTGCAGGTTCACCGTCTCGTTGTTCTCGTAGATGGAATCCTGAGCGATCGGGACCTGGAAGGTCTTGCTGGTATCGCCAGCCGCGAAGTTCAGGGTGTTGTTGGTCGCGGTATAGTCGCTCCCCGCCGTCGCTGTGCCGCCGGTAACCGTTGCGTAATCAATCGTCGCCGCCGTGTCGTGCGCGCCAATGCGCGTAACTGTGATGGTCGCATTGACTCCGTTCTCGCTGACCGTATAAGCGGGCGACGAGAACTGGAGCGTGCTCGTGTGGCACTTGCCCGCGTTACCCGCGTTGTAGATGTCCGCGATGTCCGAGCCGGCGATGGCGTGATCGAAGATCTCTACTTCATCGACCAGGCCTCCGAAGTAGCGATCAGAACGGTTGTTATCCTGACCGATGCTCACCGGGGTGACCGAGGCGACGAGGTTAGCGGCCGTGCCAGATTGGGTGCCGGCCAGGAGGCCGTTGATGTAAATGGACAGGTCTCCAGTCGCGCCGTTGTAAGTCATGGCGATGTGGGTGAATGCATTCAACGGCACGGCGCCCACTTGGAAGCTTCGTTCCGAACCGGTAACCGGGTTCACGAGGCCCATCACTTTCAAGGTTCCCGCGTTGTTGAAGAGCCAGAGCGCGAACGAATCCGCCTGCTGCGACGGATCCTTGCTGGAATTGCCGTTGTTCCATTTGGAAACTACCGAGACCAGATCATTGACTGGCGGCATGACACTTGGGTTGACCCAGGCATCCACGGTCACGCTGCTTAGCTGGAGCGACGCGGAGTTATTGACGAGAAGACCCCCGTCTCCGTTAAAATGGAAGGCTCGCCCGACTTTGCCGAATCGATAACCCATGGAGCCGTGCGGAGTGCCATTATTAGCGATCGGGCTTCCGTAGATATCAAACGGGTTCCCTTCGCCCGGCCACCATCCCACCATCCCAGCTGGCGGCGGCGTGCAGGCCAGGCAGGCGCCGAGACGGACCGCGACGAATTGATCCGCAGTGCCCGCGACGAAATCCTCTCTGCCGTCGCCGTTGAAGTCTCCAATCGCTAAGCCAAATGGGCTTCCAACCAAGACTGTGGCAAGGGTCGTAAAGTTCCCGGCCCCATCTCCGCCTTGGACCGATACCGGCTCGCCTGCGGTGGCGATAAAGTCCTGCTTCCCATCGTTGTTGAAATCGCCGACGGCCACACTGGCGGGGCTGCCCCCGAGCGGAACATCGGTCGTTCCGGTGAAAGCACCTGTTCCATCGCCCAGGCGAATCGAGACGGTGCTGTCGTCGATGTTACCAACAGCCAGGTCCTGGTTTCCGTCGCCGTTGAAGTCCCCGATGGCAACACCAGCAGGACTGTTTCCGACCGGTACTGTGCTAGGCGGGCCGAAAGTGCCAGTCCCCGTTCCCAAGGCTATCGCCACCTCCGTGCCGGCGGCGAACGTGGTGCTGTCCGCATTCCGCGGGATCGCCAGGTCCGGTTTCCCATCGTTATTGAAGTCGCCGACCGCGAGCCGATAAGCGATCGCGCCGGCAGGAACATTTGACTGCGGCGTGAATCCTCCCAGCCCATCGCCCAGCAGAATGGCTACGGTGCTATCAGCGACAGTCGGACCCGAAAAGTCGCCCGCGACAACGACCGCCAAATCCTGGAAGCCATCGCCGTTAAAGTCAGCGACGGCAATCGCCGCCGGGTTGAAACCCACCGGGACATCAGCCGCGGGAGTGAAACTACCTAAGCCGTTTCCTAGGCGGATCGACACAAAACTTGTGTTCCCACCGTTATAACTCGTCACGGCGAAGTCCTGGAATCCGTCGTTATTGAAATCACCAATGACCAGGCCGTTGACTCCGGATATCACTGTGACATCAGCTGCCGCGGTGAACCCACCCGCGCCATTTCCCAATCGAATCGCCACCTTGTCGCTCTGGTTTTGGCCGATCGCGATATCCTGCTTTCCGTCGTTGTTGAAATCGCCCACCGCGACCGTCTCCGGTGCGTCGTCCGTTGGCATCATTATATCGGCGTCGGTGAAGCCAGTAACGTTGTTGCACACCGTCCCAGTCGTCACCGTGAGGGTGAAGGTCTTTGTCGCCGCTCCACCCGGGCCGAACGCCTTCACTGTTACGGTGTAAGTCCCAGCCGGGCCCGCGTCCGTGACCCGCACAACCCCGGTTGCGGGATTGCCTACGAGCGTTCCCGTGAAGCTCGTGTTGGTCGAAACGTTGATGCTTGTCGTATCCGTCGGCGCAGCATTGGGCGTCACGGTCGCATTGCCGCCTATTGTCACTGACGTGTTAGGATAAGTGCCTAACGTCGGTGCCGAAACCGGCGTAGCTGTAGCCGTAGCAGTCGGAGTAGAAGTAGCGGTGACTGTCGCTGTGGCTGTTGCGGTAGCTGTGGCTGTCGCAGTAGCGGTAGCCGTCGGTGTGGGCGAAGGTGTCGGAGTTGGCTCGGGATCGTCATTCGTGATCGTGCCCGTGCCCACGCCGCCGCCGCCGATCAGGACATCGGCCGAAGTGATCGTGACCGTGAAGGTCTCATCCGGCTCAAAGGTGGTGTCACCGTTAACGGTAATGTCGATGTTACCACTTGTCCCCAGCGCCGGAATGACGATTGAACCGCCTGTTACTCCCACGTAGTCGCTGCCGGCGGTGGCTGTTCCGTCAGCCGTCGAGTAATTGATGGTCGTGGCCGATCCGCTTGGCCCCGAGAGATTCACCGGGAAGCTGAACGTGCTGGTGCCGCTATTGAGCTCGTTCTGGGTCACGTTCCCGATCGTCGCAGTAGGCTGGGCATCGTCGTTCGTGATCGTTCCCAGGCCGCTCGCATCGGTGAAAGTACCGTTGGTCACGTTCGTGCCGTCCACGGTGAAGGTCTCGTTCCCTTCGTAAGCCGTGTCGCCGTTGACCGAGATCAAGATCGTGCCGGTCGCGTTTGCCGCCAGGATGGTGACGGTTCCGCCAGTGACCGCCGTGTAATCGCTCGGCGCCGTCGCCGTACCGTTGTTAGTCGAATAGGTAACGACTGAGTCAAATGCGGTGGTTCCGGTCTTGGTCACCTGGAAATTGAAAGTCGTCGTGCCGCTATTCGTCTCCACTTGCGTCACGTCGCCAATCGCAAAGGTAGGCGCCGTGTCGTCATTCAAGATCGTGAGGGTCGCGGTGCTTTGTGTGCCCAAGGTGGCGAGCCCAGTCGGAGCGCTCAGCGTCAGGTTGACCGCCTCGTTCGTTTCAAACTTCGTGTCGCCGTTAACCGTAACCGTAAACGTCTTGTTGGCCGAGTCTCCGGCAGCCCAGTTCAGATTACCTGAAGTCGCCACATAATCGCTGTCGGCGGTTGTCGCGCTTCCATTGCTCGTTGCGTAGTGAACTGAGACTGCGCCGTCGGTTCCGCCTGTGCGCGTCGCGGTGATCGTGGCGGTGTGGTTCGCATTGGTCTCATTGTCGTCGTAATTAGCTGCGGAAAATTGGAGGGAACCGGACTGCACCGCCGTCGGCTCTGCGACGGTAAAATCACCGAACAAAGTCACGTTGCTGACATCAGCGCTCGTGCTGGTGGGGGTTCCACCCGGCGCTAGCACGCTCAGCGTCCCGGCGTTGTTCCTGATGATTTGATAGTTGGCGACGGTCCCGACGACGTCGCTGGCCAGGTAGGTAAATATGAAATTGGCCTGGGTTATACCCGCGCTAGTCAGCGTCCAGTAACGACTCAGAGCGTTAGTTCCCGAGATATAAGGCGCTTTGCCTTGCGTCGCCTTGGCGGTAAAGGTTGCCGGGAACGTCCCCACTGTTGCGTTCACGCTTATCGGCGAATAACCGTTGGCCGTTCCCGTTTCAAAGCTCTTCGAGCCGGTGGCAGCGTAACTCTTTCGGAAATTGCCATCCACGTATCCGTTGGTGCGAGTCACCGTGGCTGTCGCGGAGGAGAGAGCTAACGTATTTGAGCCTGTGATCACGCGCCCGTTCGTCATGGTCAGCGCCGCTCCCGTGCTTGATAGTGTAATGTCGCCGCTCGCGATCGTTACGTTATTGGTGTGGTCCACCGACATGCTGGCCAGAATTCGGGTCGGATTAATTTCGAATCCGGTTGTGCGGCCGACAGATTCCTGGGCGTAGATTAGGATTTCGCCCGCGGTGCCTAGGTTAAAGGTTGGCGCAACATCAAACGAACCGCCGGGATTTATCCCGCTCGCCACGCCAGTCTGGACCGTTGCGCTGGTCGAGCCGCCATTGCCGAGGGTAAGCTTGTTGGAGTTGGTGACCGTCCCTTGGAACAGGTCCGCCCGGAGAGTGACGATTTGGCTGACAGCCGGGTTGATGGTGACGCCGAGTGGATTATCACTGTCCCAGCTCGCCAGCGGTGCGGTGCATGTTCCGGTTCCCGAATAGTTGGAAGCCACGCCATTCGCGATCCAGTAAAGCCGGCTGCTCGCGGTCGTTCCGTCGAGCGTGCCGTTGTTGATGATGTTCTTACCAAAAGCGACCAGGTTACCGTTCAGGTTGAAGCGGCTGCCGCCGGTATTGGTGATCGTCAGGTCGCCGAGAATAAAAGCCTGGAATGGAGTGACTGCAGTTGCGACTCGGACGAATCTTGTCGCTGCATTCGTCGCGGTGTTATCGACGACGATGTTCCCCAGCGAAGGCAGGCTATTCCCCACGAAAGCATCAATATCGAAACCATCGACGCTCCCCGCCGTCGTGCTGACACCATCGCCAAACTGGATCGTGCCGCCTTGAAAGTTCATTGATGCGGTGCTGCCGACATCGATCGATAAGGCGGTGCCAGTGCCTGTCGCGGCGTGCGGATCCACGATGATCAGTTTTCCGCCAGTGAAAGCGACCGTCATCGTGGTCGTAGTGGCGCTGCCGAAACGGACGATATTCGTGGTCGCGCCAAGCGCATTAGCTGCTTGCGGGTCTACTCTGAACGTGCCGGCGCTCATCGTGAACGTTGAGGTGGCACTGAACGCCACGCCGCCGAATATATTCACATTCGCGTCCGACCCGCCGAGAACGACGCTGCCGCCGCCGCTAACGGTCATGACATCATTGCCGCTACCGTAACCGAACGTTCCATGGTCGACTTGCAGGGTTCCATTGACCGTCGGTGCGCCATTCCCTGTTGCGGTGCCAGTCCCGACGCATTGAACTGATGCGCTCGCGTTATTTATCCAAAGCCGGGCCGTAGTATTTGAAATAGTCTGGGGGCCGAAATATGGCGTTAAGACGGATGCGCTCGAGAGTTTGAATGTGCCATTCGTGAGCGTGAGACGATTCGCCGCCGCTGCCGGCGCATTCATCGTAATCACTCGCGTCACATCCAACACGGAAGTGATCGCCGTCCCCTTGTTCATAACGATCGCAAAGAAGTCGCAGGTTGCGCCGGTGCCCGAGACCGTGCCGTTGGTGCTTCCGAAGAAGTTCGTCGTTACACCA
Organism: Chthoniobacterales bacterium; assembly: GCA_045809795.1. Classification (GTDB taxonomy): domain Bacteria; phylum Verrucomicrobiota; class Verrucomicrobiia; order Chthoniobacterales; family UBA10450; genus AV80. The sequence continues at coordinate 22,140 of JBJMXD010000008.1, read as the reverse complement.
GCCGTCGTGTTCATGTCGAACGTGCCGTTCACGGTCAGATTGCCCGCCGCGGCCGAAGCCGCATTCCCACCGATGGCTAAATTGTGGGTAGTGAGCGAACCTGAGCCCGCGGTAAACGTGCCGCCCGAAGCCACGGTTACGTCGCCATTCACCGTTAAAGTGGAGGCGGGCGTTGTGATGTACTGTAACGTTCCGCTAATTCCCTGGCCCACCGTCAGGTTCAGACAGGTGGCCGTAGTAACGTCGATTGTCACCGTCGCCAGATCGGCAATGACCACATTGTTATTGGCAGTCGGGACGACTCCACCAACCCAGGTTGTGGTCGCACTCCAGTTTCCGCCGACTGCAGTAGAAGTTATTGTCGGGGCTGCCGGGGTGGCCTGACTTCCGGCCAGGGCGGTGCTTAACGCCCCTTCTGAGACGGAGTAGACCTTCCAGAAATACGTCGTGCTCGGGTTGAGGCCGCTCGCCGCGAAGGAAGTTACATTCTGGGCGGTGGTGGCGGCGAAGGAATAGTTCGTCCCGTCAGTCGACTGGTAGATAGCATAAAGCTGTTCGTTCGCGGAGTCCGTCCAGTTCAATGTCATCGCCGAGGAGGTCACACCGGTGAAGGTAAGATTAGTAGGAGCAGTCGGGGTCGGCGGCGTGAACGTGAAGATCCTTCGCGCGCCTTGTGCCGCTGAAGTCAGAACTGGGATCGTCCCAGCTGTGTAAGTATTCGCTACTGCTGTTGCCGACGAGCCATTGAAAGTCGGCGCCGGTGCGCCGCTCTGGGCGGCGGTCACGGAGCCGACTGTTCCAGCCGTGTTGCTTGAAGAGAATCCGATGTTTGGGTCTTTTGAATTGGCGTCAGCTGCCCCGGCTGTGCTCATGGTCATGCTGCCATAAACGAATTCGATAACTCCGGTCGTCTCGTATAACCGCGCCTGGTAAGTCAGGTCCGCGGTGCCGCCGGAATTAAAAGTCGACTGCATGTTGAGCCACTCGATCACCTGGACACGATTCGGGGCGGTGCCGATAAGCTTTGTATGCACTTTTCCAGTTAGATGCGTCCGTTGGTCGGCTCCGTACGGAGTAAGCAGTGGAATACCTGCCTGAGCTAAAGGTTTATAGGGGCCGGCACCTTGGACCACAGTGCCGCCAAGGCGAAGCAAGCCGTTCGAGTTGGCCGAGATCTGCGAGTAGCGGACGCCCTGAAAATAGAAGTCGAAGAGGAGGGTGGTGATACTGGAAGCCCCATCGTCCAGATCCGCGCCGACCATCGCTGTGGTGCCGCTGCTCATGTCGGTAAGCGAGGCGTTAGTTGCAGTGGTAAACGTGTAACTGGCGGTTGAAGCAACCTCCATCCCCGGAACATCGATTGACGTCGGTGCGGTAACCGCGGGTTGCTTGACCGAATCGGTGGCTTTGCCCCCTCGTGTTGGGGCGTTATCTACGCGCATGGCAGGAATCACTGCCTGTTGTGTCGGAGTTGTCGTTTTGGTTATGGTCGTCGTGGCGGAAGACTTTGCGGTGTTCTTGCGTCTTTGCGCGAATCCCTGGGATTGCATCAAAGAAAGGCAGAGCAACGCTATAAGCCCGCCTTTCCAAGGTTGAGGGTTGAACTTGGATGTCATAGGCGGATTCCTCAGAGTCCGGGAAGACGCAGAGCGGCGCGATGGCTGGACGCGAAATGCGGCAGCTGACGGCCTTGCGGCTACAAGGGACTTCATGGGTGCGTGGATTACTGGGTTGGGCGTTTGCCAGCGTAGGTCCAGCCCCCAGTGCGGACCTTTCGGGGAGGCGCGCACGGCCGAAGATTCGTCGGATTTACGTCCCGCAGGGTTTACCGAATTGCCGTACTTTCTGTCCAGACTTTTATTCCGGAAAACGGTAATAATTTTCTCGACTTTTAATCGCCCGCATCGGGACTCGATTCCGTCAGACGAATGCCCTGGCTCCTGGCCTCACGAAGACGAAAAGTGGTCCGCAGATTACGCAGCCAATTTCCGCAGATTTTCCAGACGCTTCCCTGTTTTTAACCGCGGATCGCGCGGACGACTCGGATGAAGAAGTTCCGAATTTGTGTTGGTTTTTCCCATCCGCGACATCCGGGTAATCCGCGGTTTTCGATGCCCGATCGATTAATTCAATCTTGAGCCGGTCCCCGGTTTCGTGGTTAAAGAGTCGAGCGAATAATGCCCATCCAGGGCATCGCTCCTCCTGGCGATCCAACCGTAAATGACCCGCCCCAAATCCAATCCCGCGGCGCACTCTAAAATGCACGCGCACTTGCACGTGCACGTGCAGTCGTCTTTTTCTCGTTAGGTGTTTGGCGCATATGTGGCAGCGGAAATCCCCAAAAGAAGTGCGCCGCGTTGATCGGCGACTGCGCTTCGTTCCGACATACGCTATCGGGTTCGGCCTGTTTGCGGCCACCGTTATGACCATCTACGCTTCGTGGGGATTCTGGGGCTACCTAGTACCGCCTCGGCCGCCCATCCCGTTCGCGCGCGCATTTCGCGTTTTTCCGTTCTTCTTCCTCTTCATGTTCCTGAGTCTATATCTTACGCAGGTGTTTCGCCGCATCCCTAAGGTTCCGGACAAGTCTGCGATGATTTGTGACAAGTGTCAGACGATTGCTGACTACACGACAGACCAACGCTGCCCATGTGGAGGGCGCTTGGAGCTATTGGCGCACTGGACGTGGGTTCCGCATCCCTCGGACCCGCCTGACGGTACCCCTCCGACGTTCCGTTATCGCTATTCAAAAAGCGGCGAGTTAGTCTCTGGTCCTCATGACGGCTCCGACAAAACCGCCTAACCATGCGATGCCGCTTCGACAGGTCCAGGCCCCTGAGTTGGTCGAGGGGGAGCGGATCCCGCGGCTCCGGGATCGCTTATCTTGTTCTCGTTAGACCTTGAAGCCTCTCGCATTCCTAATCCTTTTCGCATTTACGTCATGCAGCGGCCCGTCATCTGCAGACATGCGGACCACTGTCCTCAAGCGCTTTCCCCTGAACACACCTCGATCGGACGTCGAGCAGCGGATGGCAACTGACAAGTTTTCACTTAGAATCGACGAGCTTCGGCCGAAAGAAGGCTGGAATTCTCATCCACAAATCATGGTTCGCGATTCGTGTCCCCCAGCAGAGCGGCGGACGAAGACCCGAATTGAGCGCTGCCAAATGTATGAGGGAGTTCACGACATGTTTTCCCTTGCTCAAGTCTGGTTTTATTACGACGCGGCTGATAAGCTCGTAGATATCGATGCAGGTCATGTCGACTAGCCAAAGGTCTAACCAAGCGATCGAGCGAACTCCGCGGCCGCGGGATCGCTCATCTTATTCGCGTTAGGCCACTTCGCGCGCCATGCCACTAAGCAGCATTGTTGTGATCGTCCTGCGGTTGTTCGCGCTGAACTGGTTCGCGTCGGCCATCCCGCTCTTCCTTTCCGCGACCACGATTGCATCGCCTCATGAGCAGCATCTCCTCTCCCTTCTGTTGCCATATGCTCCTGCTGCGCTCCTGCTCATTCTAGCGGCAGCAGTCTGGTTTCTGGCACGTCCTATCTCCCGGCTCGTCAGCCGCGGCGTTGATACCAACGTGAGCATTGGCAGCCTTTCCCGCGCCGATCTCTACGGCTTCGCCTTCGTCTTTCTCGGACTGTTTTTTGTTCTGTCATCGCTCGCAGATGTCATCGACTGGATTCATTATTTCACCATTTCGCACGAAGACCCGAGACACGACCCACGCATTCAGAACTTCTATCAGCTCACTCGACCTTGTATCACCCTTGCTCTCGGCTTAGTTTCGCTGCTCGGTGCGCCGCGCTGGACGAAGAAACTCGTATCCCGTGATCAAGTGGCCTAACCAGGCGATGGAGCGCTCCCGCGGCCGTGGGGTCGCTCATCTTATTCTCGTTAGACCTTCCGCGGTAGCACCTAAAGCACTCCAATGAACGATCAGTTCCAACACGTCATGGTGCTTACGTCGATTATTATCGGTCTTGGCATCACGTACATTCTCATCGGCGTAGGCACGATGATTGAGCGGATTACTGGACACGGCGCCCGCCTGCGCCTGAGCTGGGCGCACGCGACCTGGTTGCTAACCGTGTTTGTGTGGCTGGTATCTTTCTGGTGGTGGGAATTCCGGCTCCTAGCGCTCCTGAAGAGCTGGACTCTGGCGCACTATTTTTTCATTATCACTTACGCCGTCCTTCTTTTTCTTCTCGCTGTCCTTCTGCTCCCGCGCGAATGGGCAACGATCGACAATCTGGATGATTATTTCCTCTCCAAGCGGCGCTGGTTCTATCCTCTTTATTTGATCGCCACCGTCGCGGACATTGTCGACGCCTGGCTGAAGGGAGGTTGGCCATATGTCCAGGCCAACGGCGTCATCGTATTCTTTTACTGGGCCGCCGCCCTGCCGGTGTGCCTGGTCGGTGTTCGGTCCACAAACATCCGCATCCACACTTTTATGGCGATCATCATCTGCGTCTTGCAGTTGATCGCGCTGTTCGAGGTATTCCCTAAACTGGGGTTTTAGCCGTGAGAAGGGCTAACCATGCGATCATGGGAAAGGATGAAGGATGAAGGATGAAGGATGAAGGATGAAGGATGAAGGATGAAGGATGAAGGATGAAACCGCCGCGACGCGCTTTGATTCGCATCTCCCGCTGCTCAGCCTTCGGCCTAGGGTCGATGTCGCATCGCTTCCCGCGGGCTCCATTTCCGCCAGCCGTCGCTCATCTTGTTTCCGTTAGATGGTAATGCCCCTCAAGTGACTCGTTTTTCTCGCCTCACTAAAATCGGTCTTTTGCTGTTGCCCTGGCTTCCAGCGGTGTTTCTCTATGGATCGATCCGTTATCGACGACCCGAGACAGAATGGGTTCGCCACGCGACGATGAGTCTAAACCGCCCAATGGTCGTGTATAGCGACTGGGAGAAGAGGGAGCAGGCGTATCCGCATATTCATCTCTTCGCCGTCGTTTTTCTTCTCGCCGCAGCGGCATTTCTTGCTGGTCTCATACTGAGAAAGGATGAAGGATGAGGGATGAAATGAAAGCGCGCGCCACAGTTTACCCGCTGCGGCGGGTCCGCCGTCGCTGATCTTGTCCGTTATACCTATGCCTGGCGTTCCTCGCACGATTGTGGCGTTCGCAGTAATTGCTGCCGCTGCCACAATAGTAATCGCAACTTCCACGGCCGCGCAGACGTTTACATTTCCACCGGGGGCGCAGAATGGCGGCGTAGCCATTTACGCACCGGCTCCCGTTTATCCAGTCGGAGCGCGTGCGAGAGCCGCGAGAGGTGTCGGTGTTTATGTGATGCGCGTCGAGATCAAGACCGGCCGAGTCAAGAGCGTCGGGATCGTGCGTTCCACCGGGGACAAAGATTTGGATGCTGCGGCGATACAGGCACTCACTTACTGGAGATTCAGACCCTATGTGGGGCTTCGATCAATCAAACGGCTTTTTCCACGTTCAAACGACCCTCTGGCCGAGAAAGACGCGCTCGTCCAGACGCCAGTCACCTTCCACTGGTGAACCCGCCGAACCGGTCTAACCATGCGATGGAGCGAATCCCGCGGCCGCGGGATCGCTCATCTTGTTCTCGTTAGATGGTATGAACACGCCGGATGAGCTAAAGAATAAAGAGAAGTGTGTTGATCGTGTCTCCCTTGAGGAACGGTATAAATTCGTCACTTCGCAGCTCGTTTACTGTAACGAGAAAATTCTGCAGAGTTTCACGTTTTTCTTGAAGCTGATCTCTACTCTAGCGGGGGGCGTGATTTGGCTGCGTTTGCAACCGAACTCGGCGGTAATCTGGTCACAGATTCGAAGCCTCGCGGCTTGGTTGCTAGGGCTCGCAGGTGTTGGCGCCATATTGATGATTTATCGATACGTGCGGACATGGTGGGGATTCCGCAAAGCGGAGTCTCATCTCACGGCCGGAGCTGTACCCCGGCCGCGCTTCCCGCATTCGTGCCAGATGGAGCTCTATATGATGCTCGTGATAGGAATCACGACTTACGCGGGCATCCGTTTTCTACATGGATTTCAGTGACATCTAACCATGCGATGGAGCGAACACACGTAAAACGAAAACACGTGGCGAACGGCGGACCGCCACATGGTAAGTATGAAGGAAGAATTAAAAATTAAGAAGTGCGCAATGCGCGCCACAGTTTACCCGCCGCGGCGGGTCCGCCGTCGCTCATCTTGTTCGCATTAGGTCTATGCTTCGACGTATCACACTAGTCAGCCTGGCGATTTTGACCATCGCAATCGTTGGCTTCGGAGTTTGGCTCTACACCGGTGGGCCATTCAGAGGTTGGATTCGTCAGATGGCGGTCGGCACCAAGTATATGAAGTCACTCAGAGACAGTGACATTCCGCCATGGATCGAGCGTTCCAAACGCCTCTTAGGAGAGTATCGCCCGGGCATGGATTCCGTGGGAGTGTACGACAGCATGTTCGGCGGTAAACCCGTTCCAGCCGATCTCACTGCTCTAAAGATCGTGCGTATCGACATTTTCAAGGACCAGGTTTGCTACGTTTGGATGGGCGGCATGGACCACACTTATCTGGAAGCACGACGACTTCCTGACGACACCTTCACCCTCATCGCACACTACACCGACTATCGCAGCGAGGTGATTTGGCCGAGAAGTCCTAACCATGCGATGAAACGAACGCCCGCCCATGCGATAACGTTTTCGATAATTACACCACTTTCACTTCAAGCCACGCTCGCCCTCGGTGCGCGTCGCTCATCTTGCTCGCGTTAGGCCTATGCTTAACCTGTCGGCTCTCAAATGGCCCATTTTGATCTGTGTCATCACAGCCGCTGTCACCGTGTGGCTCATCTCTTCGTTGTTTCCCGGGCCCGGCATTTCGTTGCTCGTTCCCGACGACAGTGTGTTAACCATCACGAAGCCCGGCCGATACACTCTGTGGAGCCAGGTCGAGTCATCGTTTCAAGGCAAGTTGATGACATTTCCGACGGGCCTGCCCCCAGGCGTGACCATAGCCGTCACGAAAGAGCACGGCTCGATTGTGCCTCTGAACAGCCAGTGGCCAACGACTAATAAAGAGACGGCCAGCGGCGCTATTCAGGTGGCCATCGGCACCATTACGTTCGACTCGCCGGGATCTTATCGCGTGACGACACAAGGTCTGCACGAGAAACGAGCCCTATATCTCGACCAGTCCGACGTTAGATATTTCTTTTCAAAGATCTTCCTGGCGCTGCTTATTCAGGCTGTATTTGTTGGGTGTTTAATCTGGGGCATTGTGATCTTCGTACTTCGGCGTCGCAAGCCGGCCTAACCATGCGAGCTGGGAAAGGATGAGGGATGAAATGAAAGCGACGCGCGCCACAGTTTACCGGCCGCTGCAAATCCGCCGTCGCTCATTTTGTTCACAGGCCTATACACATCGCCACAATGAATGACATCATCGATTTCTCGCAGAGAAACCGCCTGGCGATCGAGATTGTTGCCGGGTTCTGCGCCGTCGTCGGCATTTGCGCGATCGTGCGCTGGTGGCGAGTTGTATACATCTTGATTGGCTTCGCTGCTTTCGCAGGCGCGTTCTTCGCATGTCTGCAGTTCACATCTATCGACAGTCACCCATTCGATCAGAGCTGGGATGTCGCTCATGACATTGCCGTGGATGCGCACGTCACCAAAATGGCTAAGAGAGCACAGTTCGATGCCTACATCTGCGGTATCCCGTCGCTCGGACGCGTGGCGCTTCATCTCGAGGCAGCGTCTAGACACGGCTCAGACTACGACCTATTCTTCGATCCCCCTCATTGGAGTGACACGCTCGTAGTGTATCGCTTTCGCGCAGACGGCAAACCTCTTTGGAAGACATGCACGGGAATAGGGATTAACTAAGTGATACACCCGACCACTGCCCGCCTAGTGTTTACATTTCGAGAAGCTACAACCTCGTTATCGCTGCCACACTCGCTCTCGACCGTGGTGGGCGGCCTTGAGTCTCGTTAGCCCTATGCAGCCGAAGACCATCGCGAACATCTTCATTGTCCTCGGCGCGGTGTGTATATTGACCAACCTAGCGCAAAAGCCGCTCGGATTGCCGGACTGGACCGGCTTTGTTCTTCCTGTTCTTGGCGCGCTGTTCACCTGGGGTGCCGTTAGAGTGCTGCGCCGCGCAAAGAAGCGCGGCGACATCGCTCCGGTTGCGCCGACGCTGCAGCAGTACAACCGGCGTTTGGCGCTTATGGTCGTTCTTGTAGCCGTCACTTCACTCGCATCTCCATTTTACCTGCCCTACACCGGTATCACTCTTCCCTTCCCACAGCTCGTCATCTGCGCCATTATCAGCTGCGCCATCTGTGTCGCAATTGTTGTCATCGGGATGCGCCGTCAGCGACCGAAGGATTAACCAAGCGATGAAGCGAACCGCGCGCAAGGCGGCGACCGACGTTTTCCGTGTTTGCCATCCACGCTCTAGCTGCGCGGCGAGTTGCAGAGAGCTCGCGGTCGCTGATCTTGTGTCTCACTAGGCGCCATGGGTGAAGAACGCGACGACGTGAGAACCCAGCGACCACGCTGGTTACTTGCCGCGTTCGTTGCTCCAGTCGCTATTATCGGTGTTGCCGTGGCACTCGTGCGCCACTTTCAGAATCGTCCAGAACACCCCTACACCGGTCTTGGCATCAGTCTCTTCGCCGCGGCGGCCGCCGTCCTGTTCGCAACCATGTTCCTGATTTGGGGCTGGAGAGATGGCGAGCGTCCACGGTGGATTGGCATTGTCGGAGTGTGCGTCAGCCTCTATTTTTTAAAGATCCTTCTATTTGCATCTTAGCTTCAAATTGATGCGCCTCCACTATGACCACCGAAACCAACAGCAATAACCCGAGCCAGACATCCAGCTCGAGTGCTCGGCACGGATGTCTGACGACCTATCTCATTTTCGTCATCATCATCAATTCAGCGATGGCTCTCTTGTACGTGTTGGGCTCGGGATGGCTGCGGCGAAACGGAGCGAACACACCGGATTGGGCTTTGTGGGCGCTTGCGGGAGCGGGAGTAATCAATGTTGTGTCGGCAGTGGCGCTCCTTAGATGGAAGCGGTGGGGATTCTGGCTCTTTGTGGTCACCGCGGTTGCAGGTATGGTCGTAAATGTTGCGATCGGCCTGCCCCAGGGGATCATCGGAGCGGTTCTTGGTATCGCTCTCCTTTACGGAGTTCTCCACATCGGCAAGGAACAAAAGGCCTGGCCGCGATTGCAGTGAACCCAGCGGTTTGTTCGACTTTTCTGAGCTCTGCCCAGCTTGACTGCAAAGTGCGGGCTCGCTCTTGTTTTCCCATTAGATGATAGATCCGTCAGGCAGCCCCGATCCGCCACTTGGCATGCCCGACCCGCCACGCAGCTGGTTTGAGTTCTGGGTCCGCTTTGCTTTCGGAGCGCTCTTCGCGTTTGTGGTGAGCGGGTTTCTTTGGCTGCGATGGTTCTGGCGCATGGATTTTAGCTGGATCATCGTTCCCGCTTCTACACTCATCGGCGCTTTGGCTGCAGCGCGATATGGCGACCTGTTCTGGATGTCTTTGCGCGCTCGACGATGGTGGTGGTACTAGGAACACGCATGTCGCATGCAACGCGAACCATCTAAACATTCGATGGACCGAATCCCGCGGCCGCAGGATCGCGCATGAGTGCGCTTTCCATTATTCGCAATGCCGCCGTCGGGGTGGCAGCGGTCGCTCTCCCCGGAGCCGCGTATGGCGTTGCGGTCGTCTCCATCCTTAGGGGCGCGGAGACATTCGTTGGTTTTGTGGCCGTGGCCCTCGCGGTGGCAGGTGCGCTGGCCTGGACTTGCGTGCGCTTCGCGCGTTTCTCCACTGGTTTGGCAATCGTTCTGACGACCATTCCCTTCCTGGTAACTACGCTGCTGACCGTGACCGCGCTTTTCTCGGGCTCCCCCGCTGGGTTTCTAATCCAAGCGGTCATCCTCGCAGCCGCCGTGGGCGTCACCTGGGCCGCCACCCGCCTGGCCAAACGGATGACTCGTCTCCGGAATTCGACGACCGTCTAACTGGTCCTGTAGCGAAGGGACGCTGACGGCCACTAAAAGGAAGAGACCTTCCTACTTCAGGTTATAAACCTCGACGATGCCAATGCCGGTCCCGCCATTCTTTCCGGCAAGGATCGCGGTGAAGGTTCCCGGTGGCAGCGAGGTAAAGATCGCTGCTTCTTTCGGATTGCTCGGCTGGAGGTTGAAGAGCGCGAGGTTCGCAGCTGAGACAGGATCAGTCGCCCAATCATCGTTGGTGATGAGAGTGGCGCCGTTGCTGTCGTGCAGCTCGAGAGTAGGATCGGCCAGGACCGGGTTCAAACCGAACTGGGCTAACGACGGTCCAAGGCCGCGGATCGCGATGCGATCGTTCCCGGTGCTACTGCCGCCAAGGACATAGCCAGCGATCAAGACGTCGTTGCCGCCCTGGACGAATCCGCGCGTGCTCAGGTTGCCCAGTTGCGAGTCGGCCGTCGGATTCACATCATACACTTCGACCAGGCCGACGCCGGTCGTGCCGCCTTTGCCAGTGAGGAGCGCGGTGTAAGTGCCCGGAGTAAGTGTGGCCACGACGACAGCTTCGCGGTCGTCGTTCGGAGCCAGACCGGAATTCTGAATCTCGGTCTGCTGGGTATCCTTCCAGTTATCGTTGGATTGGAGGAGCGCGTTACTGGAGCTACGCAATTCGAGAACTGGATCCTTCAGGAAGTCAGTGATGCCGAAGCTGCCCAGGAACGGTCCCATGCCGCGGATGATGACCTTCTTAGGCACATTGCCCGTGACAATGAATCCGCCGATCATGATCTTGTCGCCGGTCTCCACGCGCAGACGGCTCGAGAGGTTGAGTGATTGAGCGGGCGCGACGGTTGGTGTCGCAGTAGCTGTGGCTGTCGCCGTGGCTGTAGCTGTTGAAGTCGCCGTAGCCGTCGGTGTTGATGTCGCGGTAGCTGTAGGGGTTGACGTCGCGGTAGCTGTAGGCGCGACTGTCGCGGTCGCTGTGGCTGTGGCTGTAGCAGTAGCAGTGGCGGTCGGTGTTGACGTCGCGGTAGCTGTAGGTGTTGACGTCGCGGTCGCGGTTGCAGTAGGCGTGCTAACAGGCGTAGCAGTCGCAGTCGCTGTAGCTGTCGCGGTGGGCGCAACCGTAGCAGTTACGGTCGCCGTCGCGGTAGCTGTTGGTGCAACAGTCGCGGTCGCAGTAGCAGTCGCGGTCGATGCAGGCGTTGACGTCGCGGTAGCGGTTGCAGTTGGCGTGCTAACAGGCGTAGCAGTCGCAGTCGCTGTAGCTGTCGCGGTAGGCGCAACCGTAGCAGTTGCAGTCGCCGTCGTGGTAGGGGCAACGGTCGCGGTCGCAGTAGCAGTCGCGGTAGCGGTAGCGGTAGGTGCAACCGTAGCAGTGGCTGTAGCTGTCGCCGTAGGCGCGACCGTAGCAGTCGCGATTGCAGTCGCCGTTGGGGTCGGCGCTGGGCCGGTGTTCGGAACGCCTTCCACGATGATGCCGATGCCTTGGTAGTCGAGACCGCTCAGCGAACGCGCATCGCTCGAGGCGAAGTTGAAGTCGGTCCGCGCACTGGCGTTACGGTAATAACCGTAGGTAGGATCAACTCCAGTCAGGATCTGGCCCGAAGCGTAGTCGTCGCCGGAGTTCGATACGATTAGCGAGGTCAGGTTCGAGTCGTCCGTCAGAGCGGCGCCGGTGCTGCTTTGGAAGTTCTGAGCAAAACCCCACGATGTTCCAGAGCCGCCGAGCAACGTGACCGGAGTCACCAGTGTCACCTCAATCGTGTAGAAGGTGGTCGCCACGGTCGTAATCGGGCCGAGGTCGACCAGGATCGTCCCACCGGCGGGATTGGTGAACACAGGCGTGTTAGCGGCGTTGTAGGTGTTCCAGAATTGCACTCGCGCCACTACATCGGTGTAAGTGGTCGCGGCCTGAGACACCATGTAGAGGGTGAGCTTGGTGACGTTAAAGGAGGTGGTGCCTCCCGGCAGGGTGTTATTGGTAAAGCCATCACCCATATAGGTGCGTGGCATACTGTTGGTGAAGCTGGCCCCATCGGCGTCAGTGAAGGTATCGAGCAGGACCACGTTCCCCGGGCTGGCTGTTGCCGTAGCCGTAGGTGTCGCGCTAGCAGCAGCAGTCGCCGTGGCGGTAGCAGTCGCTGTTGCACTCGCCGTTGCGGTAGCCGTCGGCGTTGGCGAGGTCACCGGTGTCGACGTGGCCGTGGCTGTGGCAGTCGGAGTAGGTGATGTTATCGGCGTCGCGGTCGCGGTCGCAGTTGCCGTGGCGGTCGGCGCCGCAGTAGGCGTTGCCGTCGCGGTAGCGGTGGCCGTTGCCGTCGCTGTAGCAGTGGGACTAGGGGTCGGGGAACTGCCCGGAGCGGTGATCGTGAAATTCGTGTCCGAGATATCGAAGAAAATGTTGGCGACTGCTTCCACCTTGATGCGTCCGGTCGCCGTTTGTATATCAGGTATTAAGACGGATTCGGCGCCATCGTTGGGAGTACTGGCAATGAGGACCGTGGGGAAAGTGTTACCGCCATCGGTTGAGAGCGAAATCTTCACGTTCGTCGCGCTTACTGGCGCAGCGGTTGTCCCGCTAACGTTCCAAGTCACGTTAAAATTACTCAAGGCCGGCACGCTCACCGCCGTATTTGGCGCAGTTACCGCAAAGGGCCCCGCTGTTCCGTTGATGGTGACAACGGAAGTGGCGGTATTTATTCCTCCGGCACTCGCGCGGTTATCGCGCGCCACGACCTGGAAGGTCATCGTGCGGGCGATTGCCGGCAACAGTTCGCCGGTAAGATAAATGTCGGTCGTCGAAGGAGGGACGTTGGCGTTGTTTAGAATGTAAGGAAGCGAAGGAAATGTCCTGGTCCCGGATGAGGTAGGCGAGTAAGGGCGAAAGATAGGACGCGCGGTTCCGTCAGAATCGGTGTTTGGGACCGCAGTGGTCGAGGCGCCCAGATCATATTCCTGCCAGTCGTAGGTAATTGAGTCGCCGTTGACGTCTGTGGCGGAAGCCGTCAGCGAGAATGGCGTGTTCTTGGGGATCGTAAAGTTGCCCGGGCCGGTGACTACGGGTGCCGTGTTCCCAGTCGCGGTAACAGAGGCGCAGGTATTACCGTTTCCGCTCTGGCTGTAGGCAACAATGGCTTCGAGGCTCTTAACATGGAAAGTATCTATGCTATGCGGTGCCAGGTCCTGGGTGCCACAGATGCCGGCGTAGCCCATGATGGTAATGCCGCTGCCAGGTTCGTAGGCAGAGGTAGCGGAACGGTTGCCGCCGCCGCAATTACTGACGGTTCCGTTAAAGGTATGGTTAGCGCCCCATTGATGCCCCATTTCATGGGCGACATAATCAATGGCAAAGGCGTCGCCCACAGGATTCCCCAGGCCGGTAACACCGCGAGCCTTACTCGACGTACAAGGCACGCTGAGATTCGCAACCCCGCCGCCGCCGGTGCTGAAGACATGGCCGATGTCATAGTTAGCGGTCCCGATTACCGAGTCGATTGTCGTCTGGTTCTGGCCTAACATCGTAGTGCCGCTATTGTTGGTGTAGGGATCGTTCGCGCTCGTGCAAGCGCCACCGCAATTCAGGTTATCGCCGGCATAGGTGATGAGATTGTTGTTCGCGACGATGTTCATGTGAATCGCGAGATCGCGTTCATAAACGCCGTTGACGCGGTTCATGATCAAAACCTCAGCGGCGAGCGCGCCGGCCACGGTGTTATTGCCAACCGCGACTGTGTATTCGTTGGTTGCCGCAAGGGCCAGCCGATAAGTGCGCAGTTGCGTTCCCGAGGTTACGGCTGGCGTCGGGATGTTTGGCCGCAGCGAATTAGCCAAGGTCTCTGCCTCATTGAAGTCACATTGGAAGCCCTTCGTGGTATTTGCCGCGTCCTTCTTCCAATAAGTAATGTAATCTACGGTATCGTCCTCGGCATACGGATCGATGAGAACAGTTCCCGCAGGAGCCAAAATCATGGCGTGAAAGCCCGTCGGCAGCCAATCAAAGCGCGCACTCGCGGTGGGATCGTCGATGCCCTGGCCGCGATAGGTCTTAAACTGCGGATACTTTGCTGCGAGTCCCGGCTCAATGATCGGGGATTCCTCGAACCGAAAACGCGCCATCGTTCCATCCGGCATCGGCAGATAAATGAGGGCCGGCTCTTCTCGCGCGGCCTCGGTGAATTCCATCGGGGCCGTTGAGAGCGTTTGAATCAGCACCGTCCGGTTCAATCGCACGGTTCGATAGATCGATGGGACAATCGGGCGTTTTGCCGCCGGATTGAGAGAACGAGAGTCAACGGTTTCCCACAACACCGGATCGGGCGGAGTGGCTGCACGCGCTCCAGTTAGGGCCACGCAGACCAAAGCAAAAAGAACCGCGACAGGAGATGCCCAACGCGCAGAAACCCGGCGAGGTCGATGGCGATTTCGAATCACACTGTGCGGTCTAGGGAGTGGGAGATGGGATTGCGACATTGATTGGTTTGTCCTGCACGACGAGTTTTGGTCACTTTTATGATTGCTTCCGTGGCTCGAGCGTCTAGCGCCGGCCGCCCCGCAGAAGCGTAGATCGCGGTTACTTCAAGTTATAGACCTCCACGATGCCAATGCCGGTCCCGGCGTTCTTCCCAGCAAGGATCGCGGTGAAGGTTCCCGGTGGCAGCGAGGTAAAGATCGCTGCTTCTTTCGGGTCGCTGGGCGCGAGGTTGAAGAGCGCGAGGTTCGCAGCCGAGACAGGATCGGTCGCCCAATCATCGTTGCTGATGAGAGTGGCGCCGTTGCTGTCGTGCAGCTCGAGAGTAGGATCGGCCAGGACCGGGTTCAATCCGAACTGGGCCAGCGATGGTCCAAGACCGCGAATCGCGATGCGATCGTTCCCGGTGCTACTGCCGCCAAGGACATAGCCGGCGATCAGAACGTCGTTGCCGCCCTGGACGAATCCGCGCGTGCTCAGGTTGCCCAGTTGCGAGTCGACAGTCGGATTTACATCGTAAACTTCGACCAAGCCGACGCCGGTCGTGCCGCCTTTGCCAGTGAGGAGCGCGGTGTAGGTCCCCGGAGTAAGTGTAGTGATGATGACGGCTTCTCGGTCGTCGTTCGGGGCCAGACCGGAATTCTGAATCTCGGTCTGCTGGGTATCCTTCCAGTTATCGTTTGATTGGAGCAGCGCGTTACTGGAGCTGCGCAATTCGAGAACTGGATCCTTCAGGAAGTCAGTGATGCCGAAGCTGCCCAGGAACGGTCCCATGCCGCGGATGATGACCTTCTTAGGCACATTGCCCGTGACAATGAATCCGCCGATCATGATCTTATCGCCGGTCTCGACGCGCAGACGGCTCGAGAGGTTGAGCGATTGAGCGGGTGCGACGGTTGGTGTCGCCGTCGCTGTCGCTGTCGCAGTGGCGGTCGCAGTAGCTGTGGCTGTCGCTGTTGAAGTAGCGGTAGCCGTCGGTGTTGACGTCGCCGTCGCTGTAGGTGTTGAGGTCGCGGTAGCTGTAGGCGCGACTGTCGCGGTCGCTGTGGCTGTAGCAGTGGCGGTCGGTGTTGACGTCGCTGTAGCTGTAGGTGTTGACGTCGCGGTCGCGGTTGCAGTAGGCGTGCTAACAGGCGTAGCAGTCGCAGTCGCTGTAGCTGTCGCGGTGGGCGCAACCGTAGCAGTTGCGGTCGCCGTCGCGGTAGCTGTTGGTGCAACAGTCGCGGTTGCAGTAGCAGTCGCGGTAGCTGCAGGCGTTGACGTCGCGGTAGCGGTTGCAGTGGGCGTGCTAACAGGCGTAGCAGTCGCAGTCGCTGTAGCTGTCGCGGTAGGCGCAACCGTAGCAGTTGCAGTCGCCGTCGTGGTAGGGGCAACGGTCGCGGTCGCTGTCGCAGTCGCGGTAGGTGCAACGGTAGCGGTTGCAGTAGCTGTCGCCGTAGGCGCGACCGTAGCAGTTGCGGTGGCAGTCGCCGTTGGGGTCGGCGCTGGGCCGGTGTTCGGAACGCCTTCCACGATGATGCCGATCCCTTGGTAATCGAGACCGCTCAGGGAACGCGCATCGCTCGAGGCGAAGTTGAAGTCGGTCCGCGCACTGGCGTTACGGTAATAACCGTAGGTAGGATCAACTCCAGTCAGGATCTGGCCCGAAGCGTAGTCGTCGGCGGAGTTCGATACGATTAGCGAGGTCAGGTTCGAGTCGTCCGCCAAGGCGGCGCCGGTGCTGCTTTGGAAGTTCTGAGCAAAACCCCACGCTGTTCCAGAGCCTCCGAGCAACGTGACCGGAGTCACCAGCGTCACCTCAATCGTGTAGAAGGTGGTCGCCGCGGTCGTAATCGGGCCGAGGTCGACCAGGATCGTGCCTCCGGCGGGATTGGTGAACACAGGTGTGTTCGCCGCGTTGTAGCTGTTCCAGAATTGGACCCGTGCTACCACGTCAGTGTAAGTCGTCGCGGCCTGAGACACCATGTAGAGGGTGAGCTTGGTGATGTTAAAGGAGGTGGTTCCTCCCGGCAGGGTGTTATTAGTAAAGCCGTCACCCATGTAGGTGCGTGGCATACTGTTGGTGAAGCTCGCTCCATCGGCATCAGTGAAGGTGTCGAGCAGGACCACGTTCCCCGGGCTGGCTGTTGCCGTAGCCGTAGGTGTCGCGCTAGCAGCAGCCGTCGCCGTGGCCGTCGCAGTCGCTGTAGGCGCAACCGTAGCGGTGGCGGTAGCAGTCGCAGTAGCTGTAGCCGCAACAGTTGCGGTGGCAGTCGCGGTCGCCGTAGCTGTCGCAGTTGGAGTAGGTGTGCCGGCCGCCGAGCAAATGTTCAGGGGAGAGCTGCTGTTTCGCGGATTCGGCGGGCCGGCGGCAAAGTCGCCGCTGTTGTTATCGGTGTCTGTGCAACCGCCGATGAGACGCAGGTCAGCCGTCGTAGTGCTGGGGGCCGGCGCCGGACCAGCCCCTTCAAAACAAGTAGCCGTGGTCCCATAACCAACAAGATCTACGATCGAGCCGTTACCCGGGCACCCCCCAGTTAATGCTGTGGTGACGTTGACCAGAGCGACCTTTGCGGCGGTCGCGCTCATGGCGATGGTTCCAGTCGCATCCGGAGTCGGTAGCGCGTTCACCCCGTTTGCACTGGATGCCTCCGCCACAAGAAGATAACCGCCCGCCGGAATCGAAACGTTAGGAAGATTGGTCACCTGCCAGGCTGTCCCGGCAGCCGCGGCGTACTGAACCGACCACCCATTGACGTTGACCGCCGAGTCGGTTCGATTGAAGAGCTCGATAAAATCGTTCTTGTAGGTGGAACAACCTGCCGTGCTGCAGCCGGCGCCTCCGTAGACCTGGCTAATCACCACCGACGGCGTTACAGTCGGCGTAGCCGTGGCTGTAGCGGTCGCGGTAGGTGAGACCGTCGCCGTAGCTGTCGCCGTAGGCGTAGTTGTCGGAGTCGCGGTCGAAGTAGCGGTAGCAGTCGCTGTAGCTGCCGGAGTACCTGTGGCAGTCGCCGTGGGCGTTGATGTCGCGGTAGCCGTAGCCGTCGGCGTCGGGGAAGGCAGCGCCACGGGGATAAACACCGATATCTTTAGAACTGTCATCCCCGTTCCGATTTGTCCCTTATTCGTTACCGCACCGGTAGTCAGATCAACGGTATAGAGATCGTCGTTTGTGGTCGCCGTATCGAGGTTGAGATAGCCGATGCCGGTCGCGCCGCTAATATCGAACCCAAGCGAAGCCGTATTGGTGACGACGCCTGAGTCGCCTACGGTGGAGAGCAAACCGGTGTTGGCGCTGTTTGGCGTGCCGTTCACGCTGCCGACAGTGACGATCGTATCGAGGGCGTAATCGTATCCATATAACGTGGTCTGGGTCGTTCCAGCGACGTTGTTGGAATAAGCGACATCGGCCATAAGCGGGGTGGAACCACCGTTCGGATCTCCGGACGCATAAGCCAGGTTAGTATCCGTCCCGGCGAGCACGCCGGTGTCGGGGTTAACGCGATAGTTCGCTCCGTTGTTAGCTGGAGTACTGTTTTGACCTGTAACAAGCCGAATCACGTCCGCCTTCGGATCGAAGTCCATGGAGAAACGATTGGTCGTCACGGTAGAGACAACCGTGAAACCGGGACCTACTGCCGTAGCTATCCCGGTGTTCAGGGCAATCGTGTAAAGCTGGGCCGCCCCGGTAGCCGAGGCATAACTGACGGCGTATAGCAGGCGATTACTCGGACGGAAGTCCATAGAGACCAGGCTCTGACCAGCCACGAGTCCGGTGATCGCGACCGGCGGGGTAACAGTTCCTGGAGTAGTGCTGTTGAAGCTGAAGAGCTGCCCTATTGTCGTTAGGCCGTAAATCAGTTCGCCTGGCGCTATTGTCGCCGTCGCGGTGGCCGTTGCTGTCGCGGTCGCCGTCGGGGTCGCGGTAGAAGTAGCAGTAGCGGTAGCTGTAGCTGTAGCTGCTGGAGTGCCTGTCGCAGTCGCCGTGGGCGTTGATGTCGCGGTGGCCGTCGCCGTCGCTGTCGGTGTAGGTGTTCCGCTTACTGCGGGAAACTTGAAGCGCCCGACCCGAGTCGCCCAAGACGAGCTGCCGGTAGCTGTAAAATACTCATTGGTGTGCCAGAAGGTAAGGTTGTCGGAAGGATCGATTCCCATCCCGCTATAGTCTCCCCAACGACCGCTCGAGTCGGTCTGATGACCGCCCCCCGCGATCAGGACCGCTTCGCCCTGTCCCAAAGTGCTAGCCGTATCGGTCGCCAGCCGTCCGGCGTAACGAATGGAGGGCTCGGATGTGCTCCGGGAAGTGCTGTAGCCGATCGCCATATTTCCGAGTGAGTCCACTCCAATGCTTGGCATCCAGCGCCAGAGGCCATCGGCCCCGTTATTGAAAGTCTGTTGTTGCGTCGGAGTTGCCGGAATCGTGCTGCCGGTAACGTTAAATTGATACCACCGGATCGCGGCGGGGCCGGTGCCTCCCTGGTTGTTATTAACGGTGTGGACAGCCCATAAGGATTCGACGCCAGCGAGGTTGTGGTAAACAACTGGCGTCATGATCTTGTCGCCGAGGGTATCGAGCAGAGCGCTAGTGCCGTTTTGCGGCACGAGCAGGGTCGTCGTCGTATAGGCGTCAGTGAAGGGATTAACGGTGATGTCAGCGTTCTTGGCATGAGTGCCGCCAACTCCCAAGGTAGAGTTAGCGGGTGTAACAAAATCGACGTGGAACCGCCAGACATGCACGGCCGTGAGACTGACGCCGCCACTGGAGGGGGCATCGATTGAGAGAAGGTATTCCGGAGTTCCTGGCGCCGGACTCGGCCCAGCCCGGAAAGTGGCCGGCACCAGGCTGTAGCTGTCCCCGAGAGTGGCCGGCGAGATTGTGAAGGCCACGGCCGATGCGTTGGGCGCACCAGTCCCGTTGATCATGGAAAGACGCGGAAGGGCAAACACCCGCACACCGTTGAAAGTCTCAGTCGCCTGCGTTAGCCCGGAGAACAAATTGACCGTGAAGTAATAAGCGTCAGGCCATAGGGCGAACTTCGGATAATCGCCGATCTGTCCGGTGTTCGCGGGATCGACTTGGACCGCATAGAACCACCAGCCTCCCGCGACTGGGTCGCTCGTCTTGGAAACACCGATACACTGGTAAAATGGACCGGGTCCGGGAAAAGCGCTAAAGGCGAAATCACTGATTAACCAGCGATCTGCCAGGTGATCGTAGAGCACAAAACCGTCGCCATCATTAAGATTAGATCCGCACGGCGTGGTGGGTCCCATCGCGGAGAAGAATGAGTTGTAGGTAGTGCCGTTAACGCCGTTGAGGGCGTTCCCCGTTTTATCAAAGATCTTGATGCTCGAATTGACGGACTGAACGTAATGGTTCGGGCCGACGTCCCCATGCGTGTCCGGTGGCAAACAGCCGCAGCCGCTCTGGGTTGAGTTCATGCCCGCAAAAGTGGCGATCGGCGTGGGCATAGCGAGCGTCTGGGCAACAAATGACCGAACTTGCTGCAAAGGATCCGAGGGCTGGGTGGAAGGTACCATCGGCAATGGATAGCGCATTCGCCGGACGTCTTCCTCCTCCATGTTGGGAAGGATGTAAGGGATGTCGTTCAAATTTCGGTCTTCGGAAAACGGGCCAGCCATCTGAACCACATCCGGCCGCGCGGCCTCCAGTGTTGTCGCGGCCGAGGTTACCTCATCCTTCGCGGCCTTATTCTCGGCGGCGGTGCCAGCCCCCGCGATTGCCAGAAGCGTAGCCCCAAACAAAAGAAGAAAGGCCAGGAATATACGCGGTTCAAAAAAAGCGGAGTATCGTGACGATTTCTTTTTCATGGCGGTTTCTATTCGGGTTCTGAGAATTTGCCGAATCGGCTTGAACCGAGGGAATTTGAACTACCTGGTGAGATCATCCGGCGAGGCTATGACCAGCAGCGAACCGCTTAACCCAAAGCCAACCAGCGTCTGTTGCGTAACCGCCGCGGACAAATTCATGCAACAGTGCGACGGTGGAGGTGTGCAACGGCAAGGCAGGGTAATTTCGTAACGAGCTCAAAATAATTCACCGTGGCGGGGTGCCCGGGCCAGATGGCCCGGGAACGCCCGCCAGTGCGTTACTTCAGGTTATAAACCTCGACGATGCCGATGCCGGTCCCGCCGTTCTTGCCGGCAAGGATCGAAGTGAACGTTCCCGGTGGCAGCGAAGTAAAGATCGCTGCTTCTTTCGGATTGCTCGGCTGGAGGTTGAAGAGCGCGAGGTTCGCAGCTGAGACAGGATCGGTCGCCCAATCATCGTTGCTGATGAGAGTGGCGCCGTTGCTGTCGTGCAGCTCCAGAGTCGGATCGGCCAGGACTGGGTTCAACCCGAACTGGGCCAACGACGGTCCAAGACCGCGAATCGCGATGCGGTCGTTCCCGGTGCTGCCGCCAAGGACATAGCCGGCGATCAGAACGTCGTTGCCGCCCTGGACGAATCCGCGCGTGCTCAGGTTGCCCAGTTGCGAGTCGGCCGTCGGATTCACATCGTAAACTTCGACCAGGCCGACGCCGGTCGTGCCGCCTTTACCCGTGAGGAGCGCGGTGTAAGTGCCGGGAGTAAGTGTGGCCACGATGACAGCTTCGCGGTCGTCATTTGGCGCCAGGCCGGAATTCTGAATCTCGGTCTGCTGGGTATCCTTCCAGTTATCGTTGGATTGGAGCAGCGCATTACTGGAGCTGCGCAATTCGAGAACTGGATCCTTGAGGAAGTCAGTGATGCCGAAGCTGCCCAGGAACGGTCCCATGCCGCGGATGATGACCTTCTTAGGCACATTGCCCGTGACAATGAATCCGCCGATCATGATTTTATCGCCGGTCTCGACGCGCAGACGGCTCGACAGGTTGAGCGATTGAGCGGGCGCGACGGTTGGTGTCGCTGTCGCTGTCGCTGTCGCAGTGGCGGTCGCAGTAGCTGTGGCTGTCGCCGTTGAAGTAGCGGTAGCCGTCGGTGTTGACGTCGCCGTCGCTGTAGGTGTTGAGGTCGCGGTAGCGGTTGCAGTGGGCGAGCTAGCAGGCGTAGCTGTAGCAGTCGCTGTCGCCGTAGCCGTAGCTGTTGCCGTTGCCGTCGCGGTAGCTGTTGGTGCAACAGTCGCGGTTGCAGTAGCAGTCGCGGTCGCTGCAGGCGTTGACGTCGCGGTAGCGGTTGCAGTGGGCGTGCTAACAGGCGTAGCAGTCGCTGTAGCTGTCGCGGTAGGCGCAACCGTAGCAGTAGCTGTTGCCGTCGCGGTAGGTGCAACAGTAGCAGTTGCGGTCGCGGTCGCGCTCGGTGATGCCGTGGCAGTGGCGGTTGCAGTAGCGGTGGCGGTAGGTGCAACCGTAGCGCTCGCAGTAGCTGTCGCGGTAGGAGCAACCGTAGCAGTTGCGGTGGCAGTCGCCGTCGGGGTAGGCGCTGGGCCGGTGTTCGGAACGCCTTCCACGATGATGCCGATCCCTTGGTAATCGAGACCGCTCAGCGAACGCGCATCGCTCGAGGCGAAGTTGAAGTCGGTCCGCGCACTGGCGTTACGGTAATAACCGTAGGTAGGATCAACTCCAGTCAGGATCTGGCCCGAAGCGTAGTCGTCGCCGGAGTTCGATACGATTAGCGAGGTCAGGTTCGAGTCGTC
>JBJMXD010000007.1:0-188671 GCA_045809795.1 Chthoniobacterales bacterium | reverse complement strand
GATGTCGGTCATCATCTCGCGGGCGTTGCCGGACGCACGCGACGGACTGAAGCCATCGCAGCGCCGGATCCTTTACGCGATGCACGATCTGTCGCTCTTCCCGAACCGGCAGCATCGGAAATGCGCGAAGATTTGCGGTGACACGAGCGGTAACTATCATCCGCACGGCGAAGCGGTGATTTATCCGACGCTCGTCCACATGGCGCAAGCCTGGGCCATGCGCGAAACGCTCGTCGACGGTCAGGGCAACTTCGGCTCGGTCGAAGGCGATCCGCCAGCAGCCATGCGGTACACCGAAGCGCGCATGACGCATCTCGGTGCGGCGCTCATGACCGACATGGACAAGGAAACGGTCGATTTCGTTCCCAACTACGACGAAACCCGGACCGAGCCTACCGTTTTCCCCGCGGCGTTCCCGAATCTCCTCGTCAATGGCGGAACCGGCATCGCAGTCGGCATGGCCACGAACATGCCGCCGCATAACCTCGGCGAAGTCATCGACGGCATCTGCGCCCAGATCGACGATCCGGAAATTTCGCTCGAAGATTTGAGGAAGCACGTGAAGGGGCCGGATTTCCCGACCGGCTGCGCGATTCTCGGTCTCGCTGGCATCAAGCAGTACCTGGAAACAGGTCGCGGCAGCATGAAGGTCCGCGGCAAGGCGGGCGTCGAGGAGCTGAAGGGAAATCGCGAGCAGATCGTGATCACGGAGATCCCTTACAACGTGAACCGCGCGACGCTGGTCGAGCGGATCGCGCAGCTCGTGAACGACAAAGTCATCGGCGACATCACGGCGATCCGGGATGAATCGGACGAGAACACGCGCGTGGTCATCGAGCTGAAACGCGACGGCAATCCGAAGATCGTCATCAACAATCTTTACAAGCACACCGCGCTGGAAAGCTCATTCGCGGTCAACATGCTGGCGATTGATCATGGGCGGCCGAAATTGCTGCCGCTAAAGCTGGCGAATCAGGCGTACATCGATCACCGGCGCGACGTCGTCCTGCGTCGGACCCGCTTCGAATTGCGCAAGGCCGAGGAGCGGGCGGAAACGCTGGAAGGCTATCTCATCGCGCTGGCGAACCTGGATGAGTTCATCCGAATCATTCGCGGCTCGGCGAACCGGGACGAAGCGCGCGTAAAACTTCTCGCGTTCGAGTTCACCCGGAAACAAGTCGAGAAGATCGGCATCCTGATTCGGAACGAAGCGCGCCTCGTCGACGGCCGTTATGCCTTCAGCGAGCACCAGGCCAACCAGATCCTCGAGTTACGCCTGTATCAGCTGACCGGACTCGAGCGGGAAAAGATCACGGGAGAATACAGCGAGCTGCTCGAGACCATTAAAGATTTGCGCGACATCCTCGCGAAAGAATCCCGCGTCTTCCAGATCATCAAGAAGGAGCTGCGCGAAATTCGCGACAAGCATGCGTCGCCGCGATTGACCCAACTCGTTCCCGACGAGGGCGAGATCAACATGGAGGACTTGATCGCGAACGAGGGCTGCATCATCAGCATCACTCACGGTGGGTTCATCAAGCGCACCGCGATCAGTGCGTTCCGGGCGCAACGGCGCGGCGGCAAAGGCGTCATCGGCATGACGACGCGCGAAGGCGCGACCGAAGAAGAAGAGGGCGATTTTATCGAGCATCTTTTCACCGCGACGACGCACGATTACCTGATGTTCTTCACGGAATCAGGGCGAGCCTACGTCGAGAAAGTGTACGAGATCCCGGAGATGGGGCGCGCGGCGAAAGGTCGGTCCATCGCAAATCTCCTTGAGTTGCGGGCCGACGAAAAAATCGCGGCGACGATCCGAATTCAATCCAAGAAATCGGGGACCGGCGCCGCGCAAACCGACGAAACGTGGGATGAAAAACTGCACATCGTTTTCGCCACCCGCTCGGGCATCGTTAAGAAGTCGAATCTATCCGATTACAGCAATGTCCGGAAAGGCGGGATCATCGCGATCCAGATCGAAGAGGGCGACCGGTTGATCGACGCGAAATTGACGACTGGCGACAACGAGATCGTGCTGATCACGAAAGAAGGCATGAGTCTTCGGTTCCACGAGGACCAGTTGCGCGATCAAGGCCGGAACACCGTCGGCGTCTGGGGTATTCGACCGGAGAAGGGCGACTGGGTCGTGGCGAATGCAATCGTGAACCCGAACGCGATGCTCCTGGTCGCAGGCGAGAACGGGATCGGCAAACGGACGACGTTTGAAGATTACCGAAAACAAAAACGCGGCGGCAAGGGCATCATTACCATGAAGACCGGGGAGAAAACCGGAAACGTGGTCGGAGCGCTGAGCGTAACTGAAACCGACGAGCTGATGTTGATCACCACGAAAGGTCAGATGGTGCGAACCCGGGTGCGTGAAATTCGCGCGGTGGGCCGAAACACAATGGGCGTTAAGCTGATGGATCTGCGTGGCGCGGAAAAGCTGCAGGCCATCGCGCCGGTGGTGAGCCAGGAAAGCGCGGAAGTCGAAGCGGAGACCGCGCCAGCAACAACCGCGTAAAGAAAAGGGACTCGCGCAGGGCGAGTCCCCTTCCCGATTTCTGATGTCAACCGCGGTCTAGTACCGGGTCGTGGCCGTCGTTTGCGTTGTTGGCGCCGTGCTCTGCCTCGTTGTGGTCGTCGACGTGGTTGTCGATGTCGGAGTGGGTTTCTCCACCACCGTGGTGCATGAAGTCAGAGCTAAAGCGACCACCAGAAGCGGCATAAGAATGATAAGTTTTTTCATAGTTGGAGTTGTTCCTTCACTGACCATTCGGCACAGATGCCTCAACCAGATGTGTTTCGGGCGAAGTTTTCTGAATTTATTCCCCCTAATCATCAACCCGCGAACGCAATCGCTTGGTGCGCGAACGCTGTCGTTTCGATTCGAGAATGCGTTCCTTCAAAGCGCGCGGCCGCGGTCTGCGCTGCCGGCGGAGCTTTTCTCGTTGCGCGATTTCCGCAGCCCGCTGCGTTTTGCGGCGCTGCTCGAGCACCGCGGCCAATCGTTCCCGCGCCAGCTTTCGATTGAGGGCCTGGGAGCGGGAATCCTGGACCGTAACGCTAATCCCAGTCGGTAAATGACGCAGCGTGACCGCCGTCGAAACTTTGTTCACATTCTGACCGCCCGGGCCACCGGAGCGAGCAAACGTTTCCTCCAGGTCAGATTCGCGCAGCACGGAAATTAGAGAGGCGGAATGTTTTCGCGTCCGTGCCGGAAAACGCGGGCCATCCAGACAAGCTCGTTCAGAAACTTCGCGACCCGCCCGACATACTTTTCGTCTTTCAACTTCCCCTGCTCATCGAACGCGTCCTGCACTCTGCTGAAATTGACGTCCGTAAACGTCACGGCTAATCCGAGTTCGCGGACCACAGGCACGAGTTGCTCAATCACGCGCGATCCACCAAATGGCCCCGCCGATACACCAACCAGGCCGACCGCCTTATGAATGTATTCCTCCAGGCACATGTCGAGCGCGTGCTTCAACAGGCCGGGATAACCATGATTGTACTCCGGGGTAACAATCGCGAGGCCATCCGCGCGCGTCATCTTCTCCGCGAACTCGGGATCCTTCATCGTCTCGCCCGCGTCATCGAGACGCATCTTCAGTTGCCGCACATCGATCAGCTCCGTCTCAATTTCCGGCCGCTTCTTCATTTCGCTGAGAAGAAAATTTGCGACGTGCTCGCTCTGGCGGCCCTGACGCGCGGTGCCGAGGATGATTGGGATGTAAAGAGATTTTTCTTCCATGTTTCTGAATTCGTTAGGCAATTGGTGCCGGAAGCGCGGGACTCGAACCGCCACGGTTCCCCGTTGGGTCACATATGTAAGCTGTAACAAACCGCCAACCAAGAAAATCCGACAGACCGGGTCAACGATGCGCTGCGAAACCGCGCCAGCTTTGTGAAACAAAGAGGTGGCGGGATGAAAAGTCTGCGCCGCCACATAAGGCCGCGAAGGTCAATAATAGGAATACACCGCTTTTCGACCCTTCGTGCTGTTTCCTCGTGCGGCCCGAGTTTCACAGTTTCAACCTTTGCGCATATCTGCGCAAGATAGTCCGCAGCGATTTATGCTCACGCGCCGAACATTTCTTCGCAATTCCCTCGCGGCGACAACCGTCATCCTCACAGATCCATTGGGCGTCTCGGCGGCTGAAAAATCCGTATTCAGCAAAGCGTCCTCGAAAGTATCGGTCGATCCAGTTACTTTCCTTACCCCGGAGGTTCCCGAGTACGCCGCCGCTCGCAAGGTCTACAACGCCGCGATTCTCACTCAGCCGAAAATTATCGCTTCGTGTGCCTCCGAAGCAGGCGTCCAACAAGCAGTGGAGCGGGCTCGAGCGGAAAACTGGCCGATTGCCGTCAAAGCGGGGGGACACTCCTTCGAAGGATTTTGTCTGAACGACAATGGCCTCGTCGTGAATGTCTCCAGCATGCGCGAAATGGAACTGGATTCCCGGACCGGCATCCTGACCGCCGGTGCCGGTTGCCGCGTCGAAGACGTGAATCAATTTCTCCTTGGCAAAGGGCGTTTCCTGCCCATCGGATCGTGCGGCACCGTCGGTCTTGCGGGTCTCACGCTCGGTGGTGGTTACGGTATGTTTTCCCGAAAATGGGGTCTAACCTGCGATCACCTGCGCAGGATCCGAATGATCGACGGGAACGGTGCCATCCGCGATTCAAAAGAAGATTCCGATCTGCTTTGGGCTGCGCGCGGTGGTGGTAACGGGCATTTTGGAATCGTGACTGAAATGACGTTTCAAACGCACCCTGTACCTACTGGGTTCTCCGCCTGGAAGTTTCGAATTTACAAGCTCGACGAAAAGCGCGCCGCTTCACTATTGGAGACTTGGTTCGAAATAAGCAGTGATTTGCCTCGCGATTCTTTTTCGGCCTGGGTCATGAACGGTAGCCAGGTGACGATTCTCCTCACGACGACAGGTTCGCGAGAAGAAAAGCGCGTGGTCGCGTTCCGCCGCGGGCTCGCGGGGTCGAGCAAAAAGACAACAACGGCGGGACCTACTCCGCTGAAAAGAGCGCTCACCTGGTACTACGGAGACGACGGACCCGTATATTTCAAAAACGCCAGCGCAGGTTATTACAACGGCATGAGCGACGTTCAGCCGGCGTTGCCTGGAATTTTTGAGCAAGTCTTGACGGTTCCCGGTCTGGTTTTTCAGATCAACACCATGGGTGGCGCAATTTCCGCCGAGGTGGATTCTGCCTACCCGCATCGCGCTTATCCGTTTCTAGGCGAATCTCAGGCTTATTGGGACTCACCGGACCACGGAGCAAAGCTAAAAGAGGCGGCCGGGCGAATGCGGACTTCTATTGAAGAAGCCGGAATCAAACACCACTACGCCAATTATCCTGACCTGGGCTTCAAAGATTGGCCGGCTGCTTATTACGGCGAGAATTATCCTCGCTTGCAGCAGCTCAAACAACGCTACGATCCCGAAAACCGCTTTCAACATCCGCAAAGCATTCAGCTTCCGGCCTAAATATTGAGTCTGTCGTCAACCCGCCCGCGTACGTTTCTTCTTCATTTCGCTCAGAAGAAAATTCGCGACGTGTTCGCTCTGGCGGCCCTGCCGGGCGGTGCCGAGAGATAACAGGAATGTAGAGTGGCTTGTCTTCCATGTTTCGTTTCGGCTCGTTAGGCAATTCCTGCCGATGGCCGGACTCGAACCGGCACGGGCGGTTAAGCCCAACGGATTTTAAGTCCGTTGCGTCTGCCATTTCGCCACATCGGCGGCTGCGGTGCCATCTTAGCGCATCGACCGAGCAGACCAAGCGGTTTTGCCGGGCTTCCCTACATCCGGGTCTCGCACGCGAGTCGTAATATTTTTATGGCAGGCAAACTATCAGGAAAAAAAGTGGCAGTGCTCGCGGCCGATGGATTCGAGGAAGTGGAACTGACTAAACCGAAGAAGGCCCTCGACGACGCAGGCGCGCAAACCAGCGTTGTTTCGATCAAGTCCGGCAAGATCCAGGGGATGAACCACGCTGATAAAGGGGACACCGTGGCAGTGGATCTAACGCTGGACGACGCCAAGCCGGAGGATTTTGATGCCCTCATGATTCCCGGCGGGCTTATGAATCCCGACACGTTGCGGTCCACCGACGAAGCGCTCGAATTCGTGCGCCATTTTTTCCGCGCGGGAAAGCCTGTGGCCGCGATTTGTCATGGGCCATGGGTGCTGATCGATGCCGGAGTCGTGCGCGGGCGCACCCTCACGTCATGGCCAGCGATCAAGACCGATGTGCGGAACGCCGGAGCCAATTGGGTCGACGAAGAGGTGGTCGTCGACAATGGGCTCGTGACGAGCCGCAAACCGGACGACATCCCGGCCTTCAACGAAAAGATGATCGAAGAATTTTGCGAGGGAAAACACGCGGGCCAATCGGCCAGCGCTGTCGAGTTGGAAACGTAACGGCCAAATTGCCTTGCATGTCGGGCGGCGTGTCCTCCAAATTTTCAGGGCCGCTCATGACGACTGCCAACAAGATCACCGTCGTTCGGATCCTGATGATCCCAGTGTTCGTGACGCTGGCGATCTATTACGGCGAGAGCATCCAGGAAAACAATCCGCAGGATTGGATGCGCTTCACCGCTATCACGGTTTTTCTGCTCGCCGCAATCAGTGACGGGCTCGACGGGTATGTCGCCCGGCGCTACAACCAGCGCAGCTCGCTCGGCGTAATTCTGGATCCCATTGCCGATAAAGGACTGCTCCTCAGCGGCATTATCACCCTGAGCATCAGCAATTGGAGCCAGGTCGACCCGCACTACGGAAAATTTCCGGCGTGGTTCCCCGTCCTGGTTATCACCCGCGACGCAGTAATTTTGATCGGCAGTGCCGTGCTCCACGTCCTCAACGGCACAGTCCGCGTTCGGCCGAGTTGGACGGGTAAAGTAGCGACGGTTTTGCAAATGGCGGCGATCGCGTGGGTCATGTTGCAAATCCACATCCTGCCGCTGATCTACGTCGTTTTTGCGGCGGGATTTTTCACCCTCGTGTCCGGGATGATTTACGTGCGCGATGGTGTTCGGCAGCTTTCGGCCGAAGGTCACGCCAATGCGAAGCTGGGGTAACACCCGCCCGCCATGACATGGATCGGAAATATCAGAATGAAAGTGTCGGCACTGTCGCCATCGTCGGACGGCCGAACGTAGGAAAATCGGCGCTCTTCAATCGGCTCGTCGGACGCAACATTGCGATCGTTCACGATCAGCCCGGCATCACCCGCGATCGCCTCGCATCCCTTTCGAGCCGCGGCCGGCGGCCATTCACCGTCTGGGACACCGGTGGCATCGGTGGCGCCGGCGAGACGGAACTAACCGCGCAAGTCCGGCTGGCGGCCGACGCCGCCATGCGCGAGAGCGACGTCATCCTTTTCATCGTCGACGCGCAGGCCGGTTTGAATCCGATCGACCAGGAGCTGGCGAAGTTGCTCCGAAAATCCAAGCGCCCCGTCGTCCTGGTCGTCAACAAGATCGATCACGAAAAACACGAAGCTCTCGAGTCGGACTTCGCGCAGCTGGGTTTCGATAACTCCGTCCCTATCAGTTCCGCCCACGGCCGCGGCATTCCACCGCTCCTTGAGGCAATCGACTCGTTACTTCCACAATCGAAAATCGAAAATCGAGAATCGAAAATCGAAAGTCCCCCCCTCTCTCTCGCCATCGTCGGTAAACCGAACGCCGGAAAATCGTCCCTTATCAACGCGATCCTGCGCGACACCAGAACGATCGTCAGCGAGTTGCCGGGAACGACGCGTGACGCCGTCGACATCCTTTACGAGCGCGGCGGCGAGAAATTTCTCCTCATCGATACTGCCGGCATGCGGGCTCGAAGCAAGCACTCCACCTCGGTCGAGGTCTTCAGCGTAATGCGCGCGGAACGGACAGTCCGTCGCGCCGATCTTTGCGTCCTCGTGATCGACCTAACGAGCGGCCTCACGTCGCAGGACAAGCGAATTGCGGGTCTGATTCAGGAAGCAGAGAAACCGTGCATCGTTGTCCTGAACAAGTGGGACCTGGTCAAGCCGGCTCGAGGTGCGAAAGGGGCGATGGAGCAAACAATCGCCGACGTCCGCGAACGCCTTTTCTTTTTGGATTACGCGCCAGTTCTCGTCGGCTCCGCACGCACGGGCGAAAACGTCGATCAGCTTTTTCGGCTAATCAGCGTCGTGCGAAAAGCGGCTGGAACACGCATCGGTACCGGGGTGTTGAACCGATTGCTGCGCGCGGCGCTCGAGGAAAGCCCACCACCGATGATCGGGACCAAGCGCTTGAAATTATTTTACGCGGCGCAAACCAGGACGGAAAACGAAGAGGCGCTGGAAGCGGCGAAGATCGTCCTTTTTGTGAATCAGCCGAAGCTCCTGAGCGACACGTATTCGCGCTATCTCGAGCGACGGATCCGCGCAGCCTGGCCGTTTCCCGGATTACCGGTCTTGTTCAGCTGCCGGGCACGGAGCGAGAAGGCCTAGGCGCGGGTTGATCGAACGATCTTCCCGCCGTACCTGTCTCACCTTCTTTCTTATGAAATCGACGCAGGAAATCACGCAGCAAGTCCAGGAAATGGGGCAATGGATTCCGCCTTTACGCGAACAAGTCGGCCGCGTCGTGATTGGTCAGAAATATCTGGTAGATCGGCTCCTGCTCGGCCTCCTGGCCAATGGGCATATCCTGCTCGAAGGCGTCCCGGGCCTGGCCAAAACGCTGACCGTTAAAACGATGGCAGCCTGCATTCAAACGGGCTTCCAACGCTTGCAATTCACGCCGGATCTTTTGCCCGCCGATTTGATCGGCACTTTGATTTACAACCCGCGCACCGGCGAGTTCACGACGAAGCTCGGACCGCTTTTCTCGAACTTGATCCTGGCCGACGAAATCAATCGCGCGCCGGCAAAAGTCCAGAGCGCTTTACTCGAGGCGATGCAGGAGCGCCAAGTCACCATTGGCGACACGACTTATCCGCTCTCCGATCCGTTTCTAGTTCTGGCGACGCAGAATCCTCTCGAGCAGGAAGGCACCTACCAACTGCCTGAAGCGCAGCTCGACCGTTTCATGTTGAAGCTCCACATCGGTTACCCGCAGAAATCCGAGGAGCGCCAAATCTTGGATTTGATGGCTACGTCCGCGCCGAATCTCGGCGTCATGCCCGTTGTCGATCCGCAGCGCATCGTCGCCGCGCGCGGCATTGTGAACGAAATCTATATCGACGATCGGGTGAAAGACTACATCGTAGACGTCGTCTGGGCGACCCGTGATCCCGCGGCGTACAACTTGAAGTTGGATGGATTGGTTCGTTACGGCGCCTCGCCCCGCGCGACGATCTACCTCGCACTTGCTGCTCGTGCTCACGCTTTCCTCAACGGCCGCGGCTACGTTACTCCGCAGGATGTGAAGAGTATCGGAACCGACGTTCTTCGACATCGTGTCATCGTGAGCTACGAAGCGGAAGCGGAATCGATCACCAGCGAAACGATCGTCGACCGGATCTTCGCCGGCCTGCCCGTTCCGTAACGGGATAAAACGTGAACGGAGTCATCCCGAGCGTAGCGCAGCGGAGTCGAGGGACCCCGTAGAGTTACGAGCGACCCCCGATGATTCACCAAAATTACTTCGTGTCCATGCTGACGAATGCAGATCGAAATACGGTCCTCTACATCGGTATCACAAACAATCTCGAACGGCGCGCAGGCGAGCACTCGTTAGGTTGGGGCAGCGCGTTCGCCCGGCAGTATAACGCGCATAAGCTGGTTTACTTCGAGGCGTATGCCGATCCTCGCAGCGCGATTGAGCGGGAGAAACAACTGAAGAAATGGTCGCGAGCGAAAAAAGACGCTTTGATCGCAACGCGAAACCCCGAATGGCGTGATTTGTTGAATGAAATGTATGCGACAAAGCCAGTTGGAGGTCGCAGGTAATGCCACGGGGTCCCTCGACTGCGCTTCGCTCCGCTCGGGATGACGACGCGCAAAAAACACCGGCGGAGATCTTGAGAAAAATCCGTGCCCTCGAAATCAAGACCAAGGGCCTCGTCCAAACGATGTTTGCGGGCGATTACCACAGCGTCTTCAAGGGGCGCGGGATGAACTTCGAGGACGTGCGCGAGTATCAACCGGGCGACGAAATCCGGGCGATCGATTGGAACGTGACGGCGCGCCTGGGAACCGCGTTCGTGAAAAAATTCACCGAGGAACGCGAACTGACGGTGGTGTTGGTGGTCGACGTCAGCGCGTCGGGAAATTTCGGGAGCGCTGCGCAGTCGAAGCGTGAGCTCGCCGCGGAAGTGGCGTGCGTCCTGGCTTTCAGCGCGATCCGGAACAACGACAAGGTAGGCCTGCTCCTCTTCAGCGATCGCGTCGAGCTTTTCATTCCGCCCAAGAAAGGCCGCTCCCACACGCTGCGCATCATTCGCGAAATCCTGTTCTTTGAACCCGCCGGTCGCGGCACGGCCCCGGCACTCGCACTCGATTACCTGAACAATGTCGTAACCAGGCGTGCGGTCGTCTTCTTCATCTCGGATTTTCAGACAAACGATTTTTCGCGCGAGCTTTCGGTGAGCGGTCGACGGCACGATTTCATCGCGCTGCACATTCAGGATGAGCGCGAAGAGAATTTGCCGAACGTGGGCATCATCACCCTCGAGGACGCGGAGACCGGTGAGCAAATCGAAATCAATACGGCTGACCGGTCCACGCGGGCTCGGTTCAGCGCCCTGGCAGAGACGCAACGGACCGAGCTCAATCGGACCCTTCGCCGGAACAACATCGACACGGTGGCGCTTAGAACGGGCGAAAATTATTTGCCGGCGCTCCGCTCCTTCTTCAAACAGCGCGAACGCCGGATGGCAATACGATGAAGGATTTCCTCGCTGTCGCCAACGTCCACGAGATTGCGCAGCCGGTCGATTATTCGCTGGTGCCACCGTGGGTGATCTACGCGGGCATCGCGACCGGGGTGGCGCTGTTGGTTTTGATCGCGTGGTGGATTCGAAAGCGAGCCCGACGGCCGAAACCGATTCGTTCACCGCGTGAGCGCGCGCTCGAGGCCCTCGCTCAGGCCGAGGGCGAGATGGAAACGATGTCGCCGTATCAATTCAGCATCGCCGTTTCCGACATCCTGCGCGGTTACGTTACCGAGCAGTATGCGTTGCCCGTGACCCGCCAGACGTCGGTCGAGTTTCTCAGCATGCTCGCGAAGAGCTCGCCGTTCTCCGCCGATGAGACTTCGTTGCTCGAAGATTTTCTCGGTCGCTGCGACCTGATCAAGTTCGCCCGGTATGACGCGACAATGCACGACAGTCAGCGGCTCCTGGAAGAAGCGAAACAATTTGTGAAAGGAGCGAAGCTTGAACCTGCGTGATTGGCTCCCGGCGAATTCCGCGCTGACCTTCGCGCAGCCCTGGTTTCTGCTTCTCCTCCTCGCCGTCCCGCTTCTTGCCTGGTTCCGCGGCAAAAGCGGGCCCGCTGCCGCGCTCACTTTCTCTTCCACAACCGCGCTGCGAGCCCTCGGCAAAACGAGCGCGGCCCGAACTGGAAAGTTTCTTCGCGCCTTGATGCTTGTGAGTCTCGCGCTCTTCGCGATCGGCATGGCCCGGCCGCAACTGGGCAAGACTCTGACGAGCATCGAAGCGAGCGGAATCGATATCATGCTCGCGCTCGACGTATCGGGCTCGATGTTGACCAAGGATTTCAAAATCGGAGGCGAACAGGCGACCCGGATCGATGCGATTCGCGAGGTAACCCGCAAGTTCATCGAAGGCCGGCCTAACGACCGGATCGGCATCATCGCCTTTGCGGGACGGCCGTACGTGGTGAGCCCGATGACGCTCGATCACGATTGGCTTCTGAAAAATCTGGAGCGGGTCAAGATTGGGTTGGTGGAAGACGGCACCGCAATCGGTTCCGGAATGGCGGCGGCGGCGAATCGTCTCAGTGACAAACGTTCCAAGAGCCACGTCATCGTCCTGCTGACGGACGGAGAAAATAACACCGGAAAAATTCCCCCGAACACTGCGGCCGAAGCAGTGAAAGCGCTGAAGATCCATTTTTACGCGATTGGCGCCGGGATCAACGGCATCGCGCCCACCCCGGTGTTCAATTCCCAGAACGGCAAGCCGATCACCGACATGTTTGGCAACATTCTGTATCAGAACCAGCCCGTGCATTTTAACGAAGCGGGACTCAAGGAGGTGGCCAGGATCGCGGATGGGCAATTCTATCGCGCCACCGACACAAAATCGCTGGAGCAAATCTTTAGCGACATCGACAAGTTCGAGAAGACGACGGTCTCGGTAAAAAAATATCAGCAATACCGCGATCTTTTTCCCGCCTGCATCGCCGCCGGGCTGGGTCTGCTGGTCGCGCAACTTTTGTTGTCGCAAACGGTTTGGAAAAAGTTGCCATGATTGATTTTGGCGCGCCGAACTGGTTCTGGGCATTGGTTCTCATCCCACTGCTGATGTTGTTGTTCGTTCGGGCGGAAAAGCGGGCCATCCTCAGATTGCGAACTTTCGTTTCGGAGCGTCTCCTCCCAAACTTGGCGCGAACGGTTGACCGCCGACGGCGCAAACTGCGGTTCGGGTTGATCCTGCTCGGCCTCGCCCTGGCAATCGCGGCGCAGGCGAAGCCGCGCTGGGGTTACATCTACGAAGACGTGAAACGAAAGGGTCTCGATCTCATCTTCGCGACGGATACTTCCCGCAGCATGCTCTCGAACGACGTGGCGCCGAGCCGGCTTCAGCGGGTGAAACTAGCCACGCAGGATTTGCTCAACGAGTTGCAAGGCGATCGGATCGGATTGATCGCATTCGCCGGCCGCGCTTTCCTCCAGGCGCCGTTGACGATCGATTACGACGCAGCGGTAGAAGCGATCAACGATCTCGACACCAACACAATTCCCGAAGGCGGCACGAACATCTCCGCCGCGATCGAGCTTGCCGTGCAAACCTACGGCAAAAGCGCGATCGGTAATCGGGCGCTGATTATTTTCACCGATGGCGAAGAACTGACTGGCGATGCAGTCAAGACGGCGAAAGCGGCGGCGGACGCGGGCGTGCGCATTTTTACAGTGGGCGTGGGGACACCAGAAGGCTCTTTGATTCCGATCAGTGGCGAAGGCGGCGGCACGGGATTCGTGAAAGATACAAACGGCCAGGTGGTGAAATCGAAGCTGGACGAGAAGCGGCTCAAGGAAATCGCGGAATCGACGGGCGGCTTCTATATTCATCTGGAAGACGGACCGCGAACGATGAAGCAGCTATTCGACGACGGCCTCGCGAAGATGAAGACAGGCGAGATCGACGACCGGATGTCGCGCCGCCCGATTGAGCGCTACCAGTGGCCGCTTGGGGCGGCGTTGTTCGTCTTCGGCGTTGCCTTCATGCTCCGGGAACGAAAACGGGAGCGCGCGCGGGCAAGGTCCCTGTCGGTTGAGCGTAAACCGGCACTAATCGCGGCCGCCCTTCTCTTAGTGTTCGCCGGCCCTGGCTTCGCCGCAGCGCCCGGGCTCGATGCCTACCGCAACGACAATTACAGCGAGGCCTACCAGCAATTCGAGAAAACCTTGCAGGAACATCCGGACACGCACGCTGCAGACAAGATCGAGTTCGACGCCGGAACCGCCGCCTACAAAATGGGGGATTTCAATAAGGCCCTGGAGTGGTTCAGCCGTTCGCTCCTGTCGAAAGACAAGTCGCTCCAGGAAAAAAGTCATTACAACATCGGGCGAACCCTGGAA
The DNA here is from genome assembly GCA_045809795.1 of Chthoniobacterales bacterium. GTDB lineage: Bacteria > Verrucomicrobiota > Verrucomicrobiia > Chthoniobacterales > UBA10450 > AV80. The sequence continues at coordinate 174,909 of JBJMXD010000007.1, read as the reverse complement.
GAGCGCGCGGACAAGGCGTCGACAAATGAAAAAGCGCTCGGTGAATTATACAACGCGCAGTCGCATTATGAAGAGGCGCTCAAGCTCGATCCGAAAGACGACCGCGCGAAAGCAAACCTCGACGAAGTGAAGGACAAGATCGAACGGCTTAAACAGAAGCCGAAGCCGTCGCCAACGCCAACACCGCCGCCACCGCAGAACAACAACAAACAGAACCAGCAGAACAAAGATCAACAGCAGAATAAGGATCAGCAAAAAAACAAGGATCAACAGAAGGATCAGAAGAACGACCAGCAGCAGAAGAACGATCAGGACCAGCAACAAGAGCCGTCGAACGGCAACGATCAGCAACAACAACAAAAACAGCAGGCCAAGAACGACAAGAAACCGCAACCCTCGCCTAACGAATCACCTTCGCTATCGCCGGGTGACGATCAGCAGAAGCAGTCCGATTCAACCCCCTCACCCTCTCCCGACAAAGGAAACGGCGGCGACAAAAATCAACAGCAGCAGCAGCCTGAGAACGGCGACCAAAATGCCTCGCCATCCCCGACTGCGTCGGACGAAAGCAGCGCCACGCCGTCACCTTCCCCGGGCTCGGGTGACGAGCCGCAGCCCGCCGGCTCGCCCAGCGCGAGCCCCGGTTCATCGCCCAGCAAGCCGCTGTCCGGAAAAGTAGAAGCGGCGGGCGACGAGAAACCGAAAGAGCCGCCGCGGGAGGCGCAAGCCGCTGAAGCCGAACCGGAGAAGGATGGCGAGATGAGCGAGAAGCAGGCCCAGATGCTTTTGCAATCGATGAAGGACGAGGAACAGCGGGTCCAGCTCGATGAACGCAAGGCAACGCAGCATGTCTATAAAGATTGGTAGGAACTGCTCCGCCCGAATGTTTTTAAATCGATCGATTCAGTTATTGCCCGTGATCGCTGCCGCGGTCTGCGTTTTCGCCAGTGCGAGCGAGGCGTCAGCAGCCGGGCCAACGGTGACTGCTGTCCTGAGCAATTCGGCCACGGAAGTGGGTCAGCCGGTTCAGTTGCAGATCAAGGTAACTGGATCGTCGAGCGCAAAGCCGCCGGGCCAGATTTTTGTGGACGGTCTCGATATCCGTTACTCCGGCCAATCGCAGTTACTCGAAGGCCACAATTTTCAGTTTACCTACAGCTTCATCTATAACTACACGGTCATGCCGATGAAGGCCCGCAGTTTCAAGATCCCGCCGCAAATGGTGGAGGCAGGCGGTAGCGCGTTACATACGCCGGAGCTGACGTTGCGAGTGGCGGATTCCGGCAGCGCGCCGGCACCGCGGTCGCAGAGCCGTTCCAGCGGGGCGGTCGATCCCACTAAGATCGCATTTGCCGAACTGATCCTGAGCAAAACGAACGCTTATGTGGGCGAGATGATCCCGGCGATCCTCCGCATTGGAATCAACATTCGGACGCCGGTGGAATCGCTTAACGGCGCGGAAATTACCGGGCAGGGATTTACCGCGCAAAAAATGCGAGATCAAAAGCCGACCGTCGAGAATATCGATGGAAAGACTTACCAGGTCTTCACTTTCAAGACCGCGCTTTCGCCGGTGCGCGCGGGGAAGATTGACGTCGGTCCGGTCCAGATCATCTCCGTTGTGCGGATGCCGCGCAATCCATCCCGGAGTCAACAAATGCCGCGGGACCTTTTCGACATGAACGATCCGTTTATGGATAATTTCTTTGCCGACCCGTTTTTTGCGCCGAGCATTCCGCAGGAGATCCGGTTCAAGAGTCAGGCCGTAACCTTGGATGTGAAAGCGCTCCCGCCCGGTGCGCCGGCGAGTTTTGGGGGCGCCGTTGGCAACTTTACGCTGGCGGCCGACGCGAAACCGAAAACCGCGCAGGTCGGCGATCCGTTTACAGTCACCGCGACGATCATCGGCCGCGGAAATTTTGATCGAGTGACGGCCCCGACGTTCGAGGACGAGACCGGCTGGCACAAATATCCTCCCTCCTCGGATTTCAAACAGGACGACGACGTCGGTATCAGCGGGAAAAAAACGTTCGAGACCGTTCTCAGCGCGAACGAACGCAAGGACAAAATCCCCGCTGAACTCTTCAGTTATTTCGATCCTGCAAAAGAGCAATATGTGACGTTACGCGCCGAACCGATCCCGGTACGCGTAGAAGGCGGGACCGCGCCACGCCCGACCCCCGCGCCCGCCACCCAAGCGCCGACAACCGGTCCTTCCGCCACGCCACGCCAGGCCGCACAGCAGGAAATTCTGCAGCAGCTGACGGAGCTTCCCGCGCAAACCGAATCGTTCACGCCGCTCTTCGTACAGAGAAACTTCTGGCTCGCGCAGTTGATCCCGTTCGTGACGTTGCTGGGTTTCATCGGTTGGAAGATTCGGCGTGCGCACCTGAACAATCGTGAAGCGCAACGCCGCGAGGCGCTCCAGCACGAGGCGATAGCGATCCAGCGCAGCCTGCGCCGAGAAGAATTTTCGCCGGAAGAATATTTTTCGCGAGCGTCGCGAGCGGTGCAACTGAAGACCGCCTTGCTGCAAAATGTCGATCCTAATTCCGTCGATGCGGAAGCAGCTGCCCGTGCCTTCCGAATGGACGAAGCGATGCGCCTTCGGCTCCGGCGCCTGTTCGAGAAGAGCGATGAAGCGCGCTACAGCGGCAGCGGGAACGGTGTTCGACTGGTGCCTGCTGAGACGCGCGATGAAGTTTTGGAGTTGATCGATAATCTTCGCCCATGAGCACCCGCGTCCTTCTTGTCTTAGCGATTACGTCTTTCGCGACCGTCGCTTTTGCCGCCGAAGAGGGTGCATTTGCCAAGGCAAACCAAGCATATGCGGAAGGCCGGTTCGGAGCGGCTGCGGCGCATTACGAGAGCCTCATCAACTCCGGAACTTGGAATGCGAATCTATTCTATGATTTGGGCAACGCACAATATCGGCTCGGCGACTTTGGCCAGGCCATCCTCAATTACGAGCGGGCGCTGGCCCTCGAGCCGCGGCATCCGGAAGCGGAGGCAAATCTGCAGTTGGCCCGTGATGAAGCTCGGGCTCTCGAACTGCGACGCGATCCGATCGAACGCTACGCCAGCTTCGGCACGGTCAAGCAATACACCATAGCCGCGGTAATCGCGTTTTGGTTTGCGGTGTTCCTCGTCACGCATGTGTTTTTCGCCAGAAGGCGATCGGGTGGTCGAATCGCGCTGATTGCCCTCAGCCTGATCGTTAGCGCTGTGTCGATTTTCGCCATTGTCACGCTCGAGAACGGCACCCGCGGAAATGCCCTCGCCGTGGTTACCGGGAAGCAAGTCCAGGCTCGGTTCGCAACGGCCGACACCGCAAAGGCCATTCTGCTTCTCCCGGCCGGAAGTGAAGTCAAGATCCTGAGCGAACGTGGCGGTTGGCTTTACGTTGCGCTGCCAAACGATCAGCGCGGCTGGATTCCGACGAACAGCGCGGAACGCGTGCGGTTGTAGCGCCGTTTCTCCTAGCCGGAACTGATGAGAGCGGCCGCCGCAACTGTTGTGAACTGCGCCAATGTCCCTCATCTTGAGGACGGATGAAGGCCGAGATGGATCTGGGGACGGACAAGAAAGCGTTCCAAATAAATCTCGACGCGAAGAAGTACGGAACATTCGCGGAGATCGGTGCTGGGCAGGAAGTAGCGCGGCGATTTTTTCACGTCGGCGGCGCCGCCGGCACCGTGGCCAAAACGATGTCGGCGTACGACATGACTTTTAGCGACGCGATCTACGGCTCCGCCCAGCGATACGTCAGCCGCGACCGGCTCCAGACGATGATCGACCATGAGTACAGCCTTCTCATTGAGCGGCTCGATAAAAAACTGGGCGGCGTCCGGACTTTTTTTGTTTTTGCAGACACGGTGGCGGCGCGCAGTTTCAAACAGCATAACGAATCGCACGGCTGGCTCGGCGTCCGTTTCCAGAGCGAGCCACGTGGAGAACCGAGCCAGATTGTGATCCACGTTCGGATGCTCGACGAAGCGAACGTCGATCAACAGGAAGCGCTGGGAATCATTGGCGTAAACCTGCTGTTTGGCGCGTTCTACCATCAGCAGCCGGAGAAGTTGATCGCATCGCTCCAGGAAAATTTGGCGCCGAACCGAATGCAAATCGACCTGATCAAGTTTTCAGGTCCGGCTTACGCGAACGTCGACAATCGATTGATGAGTCTCCAGCTCGTGAGCCAGGGTCTGACGGACGCCGTGATTTTTACAGCCGACGGCGAGATGGTGCAGGCCGCCGACATCCTTTACAAGAAATCGATCCTGGTGGAGCGCGGAAGTTTCCGGCCCGTAACGTACGCGACCAACGATATGTTGAACGGGGCGCGGTCTGCATTCCTGAAACAATCCGGGAGCGCAGATGCGGACCTCGTTGTCCTTATGGAAATGACGCTGGAAAATCTTTTGGCGGAAGGACAATTGAATCACGCTGATTTTCTGGCACGGGTCGACATCCTCGGCGCGCTCGGGCGGACGGTGATCATCTCGAAATTCGGCGAATATTTTCGGCTCGCGTCGTATCTCTCGCGTTACACGAGTCGGATGATCGGGCTCGTCATGGGCGTGCCGAGCCTGCTCGAGATCTTCGATGAAAAATACTATCTGAGCTTGGAGGGTGGAATTCTGGAAGCCCTCGGCCGCATGTTCAAAAGCGGCCTGAAGCTTTACGTGTATCCGATGATCGACGAGGAGACTGGGAACCTCGTGACTGCGCAGAAACTCGAGGTGGCGCCGAACCTTCGGTCGCTCTACCGCTATTTGATCGAGAACGAATTCATTCAGGAAATTACCGATTACAACTCCGCTTATCTGCGGATCCATCCGCCGGAAACGCTCGCAAAACTCCAGTCCGGCGATCCGGCCTGGGAATCGATGGTGCCTCCGGAAGTGACGCAGATGATCAAGGACCGGCAGTTCTTTGGTTACCGAGAATCGGCTGCGAATTAGGCGGCAACTTTCACCCGTTTCGCCCAGGAACTGTGGGTGGGGCGCGGGGAGAAAACCATTAATGTGGGCACGCTTCCCGCTATATCGAGAGCTCCACCATGGCGCGGCGCGGAAATTCTGTATTCGGCATCGATCTCGGCAAGCACGTCTTCAAAGGCGTGCTTTTGCAACGGAAAGGCGATAACCGTTTTGTCCTGACAAGCTACGCCTCGCGCGAGGTGCCGGAGGAATTGAAAACCCCGGAGGAACTTTCGCAGCACCTCAAGCTTTTGCTCAAAGATCTCGGCGGTAGCGCCAAAGGCTGCGCCCTTGCTATTTCTGACCCGGGCTCCCTGCTGCGCATTATCGAACAACCGGACACGCCGATCGATCTTCTCCGGAACGCGCTCCGGCTCAACGGCCTCGCGGTTTTAAACCAAGAATGCAAAGACTTTGTTCTCGATTGTGCTCCAGTCCTGGCCGACGAAGCCAACGGCCACGCGACGAACGGGGCGAATGGGAACGGCGCCGCGAAGGAAGAGCACAATGGGCACGACGGCGTCGCCAAAACGAAATACCTCGTCGGCGGAATGCTACGGCCGACGGTGAAACAAATCTCCGAAGCGTGCGGCAAGACACGGATGTCGGCGGATATTCTTCAACTCGCGCCAGTCTGTTCTTTCAACGCCTTTGAATTTGCTTACCCGCAAATTTTCGCGAACGACCCTTTTCTGTTGCTCGACATGGGCCATCTCCAAAGCACGGTCCTCATTGGAAGTAAGAAGGAGCTGGTGCTCGTGCGGAGCATCGATTACGGCGGCAAAGCGCTTACTCAAGCACTCACTGCTGACGGCGCGCTCGACGCAAACGCAGCCCGGGTGATGATGCAAGAGGGCGACGCCGGCATGGCTGAGATTTGCCGCAGCTCGTTGACCCGTCTCGCCACCGAAGTTCGCAATTCGATCGGGTTCTATGAAGGGCAGCACGAACAAGGAATTCACCGCATCTTCGTCTCCGGCGGCCTCGCCAAGACGGAAACGATTCTCCAGACACTGAGCGACGAGCTCGGATTGCCCTGTGAAATCTGGGACCCGCTCGAGACCTGCGAAGTCGCATTGCCACCGGCAAAGCGCCAGGCGCTTCCGAGCGAATTTGTCTCGCTCAACGTCGCCTGCGGCGCGGCCTTCGAATATCTGCGGAACTAGGACGCGGCCATGGCTCTCCATCTCAACCTCCTCCACGAGGAAATCTCCGAGCAGCGGCAGCGTCAGCGTGATCCGCTCAAAATCGGAATGATGGTGCTCGTCGCGCTCGGCGCGGTGATGCTAATCTATTATCTTTGGAACGCCTACAAGGTCCTCGAAATTCGGAATCGGCTCAGTCAGGCCCAGCACGATTGGGCGAAAGTGGAGCCAAAAGTCACCGCCGCGCAGAAACGGTCCGCCGAGCTTAACGCGATCATCAGCACCACCAAGGTGCTCGATGGCATGATCGACGGCCGGTTTTTCTGGGCGCCGTTCCTGGAAAAACTTTCTCGCTGCGTTGCCCTAAATGCGCAACTCACCGGTATCGACGGCTCCGTTCAAGATGATGGTCGGATCAGCCTTAACATTGAGGGCCTGGCCGCCGGCCGCGAACCGCGCGCCGCCGCGGAAGAACTCCGCCAGCTCCTCCTCGAGCAACTGAGCCAGGGTTATCATGACGTGAAGGTCGAATTCAAAGCGCTCGAAGATCTCGACACCATCGTAAACATCGGAGGCTCCAATCAAAACATGGCCCGCTTCGGATTGAATGTGGTGTTCTCCACCAGCCCAGCGAAACCGACGGCTACGCCCGGGCCGCGCACCAGGAACCGTTGACCAACGATCATGAAAAAGATCCAGGTAAAACTTTCTAAAGATCAGTTCAAAAAGCTTTTCCTCAGCACGATGGGGTTCTTCGTGTTGATCTATGTTTATTTCAGTTTCTTTCTGGGGCCACTGAACAGCAGCCGCGACACGGCGCTCGCCCAGATCAACGATCTTCAGGACAAGGTCGCAAATTCGAAAAATGAGCTCACCAAGACCGCGAAGTTGGAAAAACAAGCTGAGGCCGCAACAACCCGGTTCGCCGCGCTCAAGGCGCTTAGTCCCGAAGGCGCACCCATTGCGTGGTTCCCGCCTCGGCTAAAGACGTTTTTTGCCAACCAGCAGATCGACAAAGCGAGCGCGCGTCTCGAAACAAACAGCCCCTACAAGGAAGCTGATCTCGCGGAATGGACGCGTTACAGCTGGGTGATCGAGCTCCCCCAGGCTGATTTTTCGACTCTCGGCAAAGCCGTCGCCGCCCTCGAGAATGCCGAACCGCTTCTATCGATAACGCGCCTCAATATCAAGGCCCTCGCCGAGGATCCGCAATTTCAGCAGGTCACCCTGACTGCCAACACGGCCATGGTAAAACGATGAAAACGAGCCTCGCCCTTTTAAGTCTAATCGTTTTGGCGCTTACCTGCGTTCGCGCAGACGAGGCCCCGACGATCGAGTTGAAAAACAAATCGTCCTTCACGATGGACGCGAGCGGCCGTAACCCGTTTTGGCCGATCGGATGGAAGCCCGTCGTGCACACGCAAACGACGACGACGGAGCATAGTGGCCCCGACATTCTGCCTACCGCTTTCGTCGTCAGCTCGATCACGCTCGATCAGGGGGCACGCTTTGCCATCATCAACGGCAAAGCGATGCAGGAAGGCCAGCAGTTTGGTTTGCAGCTCGGCAACCAGACTTACCAGCTTACCGTTAAGACGATCGAAGACGGTCGCGTAATTCTGGCGCGCCGCGATCAGGAAATCATCGTTCCGCTCCGCCGGAAGTAAGGCCACGCTCTCAGGCGTGGGCTGTCCAGCCGTGGGTTAAACCGCCGATAATTACTCCTCCCACTGCGCCCGACAATAGAATCGGCGCGTAGGCTTTGGTTACGATCGCATCGGGCAGACTAAGGATTACGCCGACGGCCAGGCCGACTAACCAACCCGGCCACGGCAATTGGACGAGAGGAATTACCAGCCCGATCCCAAACCGGCTACAGAATGCAGCAAGCAAAGCCGTTCGCTTGTCGGGGAACGACATCGGCAACATCAAGGCGACATCCACGGCGCCGAAAACCAGGCCGCACAACAAGCCGACAGCAAGACGCGACATGGCAAGGATTGGATTAATTTCGGGTCAGGCCGTCAAGCCTTGACGACCGTTAGTAACCTGCGGCTTGACCGTCCTTCCGGCTTTCGCTGGCGCCGACGTAAACGCGCTGGCCGTCGTGCATCTCAACCTTAATCGCCTGATACCCGCCGTAACCGCCGAGATCGAACCGAATTTCGTGGCCCTTCAAAAATAACTCGCGGACGCTTTCGTACGGGACACGGCTTTCGAGATTCACGTAGCCACCGTGCTCAGTCAGTTTTTCGCCGGTCGGCTCGTTGTCGCCTTCATGCTGCCAGCGCGCGGCGTCGCCCGCTTCCTGGACGCTCATGCCGAAGTCGATCTGGTTCGTCAGCACTTGGACATGTCCTTGCGGCTGCATTCCGCCGCCCATTACGCCGAACGCTTCCCAGGGCTTTCCATCCTTCATCACGAATCCCGGAATGATCGTGTGGAACGGGCGTTTGCCGGGCGCGTAAACATTGGCGTGACCCGGCTCCATCGAAAATAATTCGCCGCGATCCTGGAACATGAAGCCGAGCCCGGGAACGACGATGCCGCTGCCCATCCCGCGGTAGTTGCTTTGAATAAGGCTCACCATGTTGCCTTCGTCATCGGCGGTGCACATATAAATCGTGTCGCCGTCCTTCAACGCTGGATTTCCGGGCGCGATTTTCTTCGCGGCATGCATAGGGTCGATCAGCTTCCGTCGTTCGGCCGCGTAATCTTTCGAGAGCAAGCCAGCGAGCGGAATCTTGCTGAACGCCGGATCGGCATAAAATTTCGCGCGATCGGCCCAGGCGATCTTCTTCGCCTCGATCATCGTATGCAACGCCGCGGCCGAATTGTATCCCATCGCTTTCAAATCGAAGCCTTCGAGAATGTTCAAAATTTGGAGCGTGGCGATCCCCTGCCCGTTCGGCGGCAGTTCGTAAACTTCGTACCCACGATAATTCACCGATGCCGGCTCGACCCAGGTGGACGTGTGCTTCTCGAAATCGATTTTGCGCAGGTAACCGCCGTTCGCCTGCATGAACGAATCGATCTTATCCGCGATGTCGCCCTTGTAGTAAGCGTCGCGCCCTTTCTCGCCAATCAGCCGCAACGTCTTAGCCAGCGCCGGGTTTTTGAAAATGCCGCCCTTTGCCGGCGTCCGTCCTTTGCCGTCGAGCGTGTAAGTCTCGAGAAAGGCGCCGGGCAAATTCTTGTAAAGCTCCGGCCCAAAGTGCCAGTAGAACGCGATCAATTCGGTGACGGGAAAACCCTCTTCCGCATATTGCGCCGCGGGAGCGAGATCCTCGCTGAGCTTGAGCTTGCCGAATTTTTTGTGGAGCTCGCTCCAGGCATCGACCGTTCCGGGGACGCTGATCGGAAGCATCCCGCGCGGTGGAATTGTTTTGCGATTCAACTTGTCCAGCTCGGCTTTCATCTGCTCGTAACTCAGTCCAAGCGGGGAACGGCCGCTGCCGTTCAGACCGTAAAGCTTGTTTTCCTTCGCGCTGTAAACGATCGCGAACAGATCGCCGCCAACGCCGTTCGAGACTGGCTCCATCAAACCGAGCGTCGCGTTCGCCGCGATCGCAGCATCGACCGCCGAACCGCCGCGTTTCAAAATGTCCAGACTGACCTGCGTGGCCAGCGGCACGCTCGTGCAAACCATCCCGTGGCGCGCGAGCATCTCCGAGCGCGTGGCAAATTGCGGCCCGGTGATGCGATCGATTTGAGCGAAGAGCGATGACGTCGCGAACGAAATCATCAGAACGACGACGATTTTGTTTTTCATAGGATTATTCGTAGCGCAACGCCTTTACCGGATCGAGCCGCGCGGCCCGATACGCGGGCAGAAACGCGAAGACGCAGCAGATCAGAAAGGCGCCGATGCAGATAATCGCCACGTCGCGCGGAATGACTTCGGCCGGCAACTGCGAGAACTGATAAACCTGCTTCGGGAACACCTCGATGCCGAAGGTTGTGGCGAGCCAGTGACTGAATTCATTCCGATACCGCACCAGCGTCATTCCCGCTGCCAAACCCATCAGTGTCCCGAATAACCCGACGATGATCCCCTGCCCCAAAAACACGCCGACGATCTGACTGATGTTCGCGCCGATCGCTTTCATGATCCCAATGTCGCGGGTTTTTTGCACCGTCACGGTGATCAACGTGTTCATAATACCGAACGCGGCCACGATGATGATGAAAAATAAAAGGAAGAACATGACCGTCCGCTCGAGCCGGACGGCTTCGAAAAATTGGTTGTTCATGTCGATCCAGGTCTGAGCGTACTGCGGCGGCTCGAGGAATTTTTCGATCTCACCTTTCACCTTTTCGGCGCCATACGGATCGACCGTGCGCACGGTGATCCCGTGGAGCGCATCGCCCAATCCATAAAGTTCCTGGCCGACGTAGATCGGCACGAGAAGGAACTCGGAATCGTGCAGGTAATGGCCAGTCTCGAAAATCCCCGTCACCGTGAGTTCCTTCGGAAGAACTACGTCCCGGAGTTTATCGATCGCCTTCCTTTCCTCGTCGCCCTTCGACTTCTCCAGCTCCTTCATCCCATCGAGGATTTCTCCCAGATTACCCGGCGAGTAGACCGTTAACTTGTCACCTACGTTAATGTGAAGTTTGCGCGCAAGCTCGACGCCGAGCACGGCCGAGTCCCCTTCCAAGTCTAATGATCCTTTGATGATGAATTTTTTGAGCTCAACAACCTTTTCTTCCTCCACTGGATCAATCCCGCGAATCAATGGCGCGAGACGTTGATGCTGGAACTCGACGATCACCGGCCCCTGCACGTACGGCGCGGTGCCGACCACCCCCGGCGTGTTTCGAATTTTCACCGTCAGATCGCGCCAGTTGCGCAATACATCCTCGGTGCTGACGAGAATATGCGCATCCCAATCCACCACCTTTTGCCGCAGCTCGCGATCGAAACCGGTCATCACCGAAATGACAACGATGAGCACGGTGACGCCGAGCATGACGCCGACCATCGAAATAAGGGTGATGATCGAAACGAACGTGCGCTTCGGCTTTAAATAGCGAAGTGCGAGGAAGAAGCTGAACGGCAGTTTCATCAATCCTGGATCGCGTGGGCCTTCAGATCCTCGAAGTCAACAAATTCCAGGACGGACGAATGGGTCGCTTCCAGATCGATCGGCGCGGCGCGGCCGTGATCGAGAGCGGCCTTCCAGCGGGTCACACAGACACACCAACGGTCGCCGGGTTTCAGACCTGGAAAATCCCATTCGGGCATCGGCGTGACGAGATCGTTCCCATCGAGCACGGAAAAATCGAGAAATTCCTCGGTGACCTGAACACAAACGGTATGGAGGCCGCGGTCTTCCGGCCCGGTCCGGCAGTACCCGTCGCGGTAAAATCCGGTCAGCGGATCGCGACAACAGCAGCGCAGTTCGGTGCCGAGAACATTGGTAGGCATGGCGACACGTTACCCAAGGAGCGGCGCTTTCCAAACTGGCGGCTCAGGCAAATGGCGGTTTGTAAACCGCCACTCCCTGTTCCAACTGTTTAGAGCAATGGATACGTGCGAAGAAATTGTTACCTACTGGCTTTGTCCGGCCGAACCGCAGCGCGATCAGCTCGCTCGAGTGATTGGCGATCTCGCGACTCGCTTCGATGCGCCAACCTTCGAACCGCATGTCACAATCCATACGACGAATGCCGAGCGGGAAGATCCGGCAAGAGTTTTGGAAAAAATCGTGAAGGGCCGCCGGCAGTATCGGCTTCGCGCGCGCGGGCTCGACTACTCGGACGAATACACCAAGACGCTTTTCGTCCAGCTCGCGCCGGATGCTGCGCTGGTGCAGTTGAGTGAAGATTTGCGGCGCGCGTCCGTTTCGCCAGGCGATTATCAGCTGAACCCGCACGTGAGCTTGCTTTATAAAAAAATGGACGAAGAGACGAAACGCCATCTCGCCGCTTCCATCATTTTGCCGTTTACCGAAGTGGATTTTTCCGGCGTGAAAGCGGTAGTCAGTCCAGCGGAGATACAATCGCGTAAGGACGTCGAACGTTGGCGTGTGATTGCGGAATGCAGTCTGACGGAATGAAGACGAAAATTTTCGGCGAACACGATGCGGCGACAATCGCGCAGATCGAGCGATGCGTGGAAGCAGGGGGAGAACGGGCGGTGCTCTGCGCTGATGGGCATAAAGGCTACGCCCAACCCATTGGTGGCGTGATCGCTTACACCGATAAGATCTCGCTTTCCGGCGTTGGGTTCGACATTGCCTGTGGCAACCTCGCCATCCGGACGGACGCGACGCGAGCGCAGGTGGGGCCAGCCATGGAAGAAATCATGAACGACGTCGTCCGTGACGTTTCCTTTGGCATCGGGCAAAGAAGCAAAACCCGAATCGACCATGAACTGTTCGACGATCCCGCTTGGCAATTGTCACCAATGCGCGAGCTGAAACAGACCGCTGCGAATCAGCTTGGCACGGTCGGCGGCGGGAATCACTACGTTGATATTTTCGCCGATGAAGAAGATCGAATCTGGGTCGGTGTGCATTTCGGCTCGCGCGGACTCGGTCACAAGACCGCAACGTATTTTCTAAAAGCCGCCGGCGGCAAGGACGGCATGGATGTTCCGCCGACCGTCGTTTCGGAAGCTTCCCCGCTCGGGCAGGATTACATTTCGGGGATGATGCTTGCCGGCCGCTACGCTTACGCAGGGCGGGAAGCGGTGGCTCGACACGTCGTCCGCGGAATCTTGCGCGCAAATGCGGTCGAAGAAGTGCATAACCATCACAACTTCGCCTGGCGCGAGGAACACGACGGCGAGGAATACTGGGTCGTGCGGAAGGGCGCGACCCCTGCCTTCCCCGGCCAGAAAGGATTCATCGGCGGTAGCATGGGCGACGACGCCGTCATCATCGAAGGTGTCGACTCCGCGACTTCGCGCGAAGCGCTGTTTTCCACCGTCCACGGCGCCGGCCGAATCATGTCGCGGACGGCCGCCAAGGGTAAGTTTGTGAAAATCGACGGGAAACGGATCCGACGGGATGGACTCGTTAGGCACGATGATATGATGAAATGGATCGCGGACAAAAATGTGGTCCTGCGCGGCGGAGACCTCGATGAGGCGCCCCAAGCTTACCGGCGGTTGCCAGATGTCCTGGCTGCGCATGCCGGCACGATCCGGATTCTGCATAAGCTCACGCCGCTCGGAGTGGCGATGGCGGGCCGGGACATTGTTGATCCGTACAAGGATTGATCGCGCGCATGGAACAAATCGTCGGCATCGATCTCGGGACGACAAACTCGCTCATCGGCGTGATGGACGCCGGTTTTCCAATCTTGCTCGCAGACAAGAACGTCGCGCGATTGACGCCATCCGTTGTCCATTTTTCAGACGATGGCTCGCCGCTAGTGGGACAGCCGGCCGCGCGGATGCGCGTGTTGGAACCAGAACAAACGATTTATTCCATCAAGCGTTTCATGGGCCTGCGTGGAGAGGAGCTGAGTGACAGCGACGCGGACGTTTCCTACCGGCTCGAACGCAGGCACGGGAAAGCCGTCCGCGTTGTCACAAAGACGCAGGTTTATACTCCTGAAGAAATTTCGGCGCTGATCCTCGGAAAATTGAAAGGCGACGCGGAAGCGGCCATCGGACATCCCGTCACGCGCGCGGTCATCACGGTCCCGGCTTATTTTAACGACGCGCAACGGAACGCGACGAAGCGTGCGGGTGAGCTAGCTGGATTAACGGTGGAGCGCATCGTCAACGAGCCGACCGCGGCGGCGCTCGCCTATGGCCTGGATAAAATGAGAAGCCGCGCGAAGATCGCGGTTTTCGATTTGGGTGGCGGCACCTTCGACATCTCGATTCTCGAGCTCGACAATGGAGTATTCGAAGTTTTGTCGACCAATGGCAACACTCGGCTCGGCGGCGACGATATCGACAACGCGATCATCGCACATTTTGCCGGTGAAGGTTTTTCGCTCGTGAAACCCGAAGATACGGCGCGCTTGCGCGAGGCAGCTGTCACCGCGAAGCATCGGCTTTCGGATGAGGAGGAAGTCGAGATCAACGTCCCATTCCTCGAAGGCGGCCGAAATTTTTCCGCGATTCTGAGCCGCGCCGAATTGGAACACCTGAGCCGTCCGATCATCGAACAGACCCGTGCACATTGCCGGCGTTCCCTGGCGGACGCTAAACTGGAGGCGAGCGATCTCGACGAAGTCATACTCGTGGGAGGAATGACGCGAATGCCTTTGGTGCGGAAAATTGTTGGCGAGATTTTCGAACGGCAGCCGAATACCTCGCAGAATCCGGACGAAGCGGTCGCGATTGGGGCGACGATCCAGGCGGGGATTTTGTCCGGCGCGGTCCGTGATGTCGTTCTCCTGGACGTGACGCCGTTGTCGTTAGGGATCGAGACCTTCGGTGGATTGATGAACGTGATCATTCCGCGAAATTCGACGATTCCGATCAAGGCGGGTGAACTGTTTACGACGGCCGTGAACCGCCAGCAGTCGATGTTGATCAAGGTGTTGCAAGGCGAGCGCGAGATGGCGCGCGACAATTGGCCGCTTGGTAAATTCGAGATTGAATTCGAGCCGACGGCGAAAGGAGTCGCGCGCGTCGGGGTTCAATTTGAGATCGATGCGAATGGGATTCTGCACGTGCTGGCGCGCGACACGAAAACGGGCGCCGAAAAAATCGTCGAGATCAAGAGCGCGGTCGACGTGTCCGATGAAGCGGTCGAAGCGATGATTTCGGATTCGCTCGAGCACGCCTTCGAGGACATGAGCGAGCGTGTGTGGACGGAGACGATGATGAAGGCGGTGGAAATGCTGCGCGCGGTGGACGCGGCATTTGCCCAGGTGAGCGATGGGATCAATCCGGCAGAGAAGAAGGAAATCGAGGACGCGGCGACCGAGGTCCGCAATGCGCTCGCCCTGCACGACGTGCGAAAACTCCAAAACGCGAACAACAGGCTCGACGAGGCAACGCAAAGCCTGGCTGCGACAATCGTCGAGAAAGCGATGCGATCAGCCCCTGGGTAGGGCCGAGGGGGTTGCGCTGGCGCCCGAGGTTGGGTTTGATTTTACTTTCGCCACGGCTTCGTCGAGTAGCTTTTTTTCTTCCGGGAAAATCGGGCCGGCCTGGGCTGCGGTAATGTATTCCTGGGCCGCGGCGCCCTGATTTTCGTCGAGGAGAAGCAGGGCCGCGTAAACAGCAGCATGGGGATCGTGCACGCCTGCCGGGGGCAGCTTGTTCATGACGGCGATGCCGTCCGCGGTGCGCCCGAGCATGTAAAGAGAATACGCGTAAGTCATGGCGACGTTTACGTCGTCCGGGGCGCGGTCGTAAGTTTCTTTCGCGAGGCGATGTCCTTCTGCCGGATTTTGATCGACGAGCAGCGCCAGGCGCGCGCAATTCGCGGCAATGCCCGGCTCGTTAGGCGAATTCTCGTGGAGCCGCTGTGCGATTTTGTAGAGATTCGGCAGATCGTTGCTGGCCCGATAAATTCGAAACAGCGCGTCGAGCGCTTCGCGGCGCATCGGCGCCTCTTTCGCGACGCGAAGCCAAAGCTGTTCGGCTTCGGCCGGCAAATTCCATTTCAATGCGAGGCGCGCAAGATTGATTTCGCGCTCGGGCTGCTCGGCTGCGTCACGTTCCGCAGATCGCCAGAGCGACGAGAACTCCGCGTCGGAAGAAGTCTGGCGCGATTGCTTTGAGCTGTAGGCCTGGTAAGCGAGCCGAAGATATTCGGAATCACCCCAAGTCCCGCTCCGGGTCCACCGCTTCAGGCGCGACCAATTTTTCGCCTCGGCAAAAGCATCCGCTATTGCCACCGCGGGCGGCGGATTCGTTGTAATTTCGGCCGGCAATTTGTCCATCCATTTTAGAACTTCGCTACCTAGACCATTCTTGTTTAGCCAATCCATTAAGAGCGCGAGATCGGGTGGATTGCGCGCGGCAACGGGTTTCACCTTTTCGAGCAGGGCCGAGAATTTTTTCTCGTCTAGCTTCCGGTAAAATTCCAGGCAGAGCAGATAATCCGAAAAGGTTACCTGCTGACTCATCTGCAAATCCTGAGCGAGCGAATCGGCCCGCGGGAGATCGTTTGTTTGGATGGCGTCACTGAGCAACGCGCGGAGAGAACCCGCGCGATAACCGGGAACGCCTTTCAAACGTTCCAAAACCTTGCGGGCTTCATCGCGTTTTTCGGGCGCAGCGGACCGAATGCGCAAAACCGCGAGGTTAAATTGATAAAGATCGTTTGTTGGTTCCTGCGCGACGGCGGCGGCGAAATGCATTTCGACATCGGAGTCGTTGCCTTGGGCGCGAGCGAGCCACCCGGCCACAACGTGATAAGCAGCTCGACCGCGCTCGGCGGGCGGAACAGCCTCCAGGGCGTTGCGCGCGGTATCGAGTCGACCAAAACGGAGCGCGGCCGAGGCGAGATTGAGATGATTGTCGAAGGTCGGCTCGAGCCGCGCGATTTGGGCGCGCCACGCGACCGTCTCTGGCCGATTCTGTTTTTCGCTCGCCTCCGCCAGGACGCGAAAAGCGGCGAGCGAATCGTGATGGATTTGTAAAACGTCCCGGGCAGCACGGTTGGCGCCGTCAAAGTCTTCTTTGGCCAGCAAAGCGACTGCGTTTTTGAGAAGCTTGGATTCGCGCCAGCCACGATAGGCTTGCGGGCCGTAAGTCAACAACACCCATCCGAACGCGAAGCCGAGAAGAAGAAAAGCGGCGCAGATCGCCAAGCGAGCGGGCGTGAATTTCAGTCGCCCAGTGCGAACTCGCTTCACCCGGCGTCTTCGCCGGACGCGTCGAACATGCTCAGCCATTGCGAACCCTTATGCTTGCAAGCGCGCGCGAATGCAACTGTCGGCGGACCGACGTTCTTGCTCGTAATGATGTTCTTATTCCTGACCGCGCAAGGATCGCCGTCCAACAGGAGCAGAAGAAATCATTACGCGGAGGTTTCCGCGTGCCTGACGACGGGCACCTCCTCGATGGCGTCGGCGACTTTTTCGCGGAGCCGGCGGCCCCAAACATAACGCGCCAGAATAACTTTGATCGTTGCGGTTAACGGAACGGCGAGAATTGGCCCGAGCAATCCGCCAATGAGCAAGCCCCAGACGAAAATGGAGACAATCACGGTCATCGGATGGAGGCCGACCGAATTCCCGACGATTCGCGGCGCGATGAAGATCGCTTCCAAATTCTGCACCACGACGAACACACCGGTTACCAGGAGAGGATGATTCCAATCGCCGTATTGACCTGCCGCAATCAGGACGGCGGGGATCCAGCAAAGGATGATTCCAATGTAAGGGATCATTGTCAGGATCACGACGAGGACGCCGATGAGCGGCGCGAAATTCAAGCCGGTGAAGTAAAGCGCGGTCCCGATAAGAGTGCCGTCGATCAGGCAGACGAGAAGCTGACCCCGGAAATAGGCGATGACATATTTGTTGATCTGTTCGAGAACGGCGGCGACTTCGTTTTTCAACGGCGAGTTACGTAACGGCAAATATTCCCGCCAGCGCTTCTCGATCCCGGGGCTCTCTTTAAGCAGGAAGAAGAGGTAAATCGGCACCATTACCAGACTGAGGAGAAAGCCAGTGACGCCGAGGAAGCCGCCGATGCTTTGCTTGACCAGCCCCCAAATTTTTTCGCTGATGTAGGGGAGCTGGCGTTCGAGATTTGGCAATTGTCGTTGCACCCACGCTTGGATGCGCTGGCGATCGGCGTTGGATATTTTATCGGGCGTGGGCGCGATCTCCTCCCGAGGAACCGGCGTTGGTGAATCAGAAGCTGAGATTTCCGGAGGCGATGTGGTGTCCGGCGCCGGAGTCGGCGTAGGTTTTCGCGACGGGGACGGCGACGCGAATAGCCAGTTCAAAAGACTGTTGGTCGGCGAAACTTTATCCCGTTTCGTGCTCGGCCCTCCAAACGCGTGGTCGTATTTGAAGATCAGGTCGACGATCGTGTCTCGCGCTTTCTGGGTGTACTGCGGCAGCTCGCGACCAACGTTTGTCGCCTGCATCGAGACCACCGGCGCCAACCAGGCGACGAGGACGCCGATCGAGAGGAAGGCGAACGCAAACAAGGCGACGACCGCTTTCGTTCGTCCCAATCCCTTCTCGCACATTTTTGTGACGAGCGGGTCCAGCAGGTAGGCCAGGATGACTGCGATCGCGACGGGAATGAGGATCGGCTGAATGAAGCTAACGACGTTCGCCACGATCCAGACAACCGAGCAGCCGATCGTGATCAGGACGACGATGAAGATCGCCGTGAGCGCCGCCCACATCGTCTTGCGTTGCCAGGGTGTGGGATGTTTCGACATGCGTTTACGCTCGTCCTTTTATCGATTGATCTGGCCCGGTGGGCCCTTGCTGATCATCGTTTTGGTCTTCGCGATTTTCTCGGCGAGCAGATTGTTCTCTGGACTCAACGCGGCGGCCTTCTGCCAGTAATCGAGCGCTTGCGGCACACGATTGAGCTTCGAATACACGTCGCCAATGTGTTCGAAAACAGTGGGGTCGGGTCGGGTGAGCGTCTGGGCGGCACGAAGCAATTCGTTGAGGGCGTCGTCGAACTTTGCCTTGCGATAATGAATCCAGCCGAGGGTATCAAGGTAGGCCCCGTTGTTAGGATCGAATTGAAGGGCACGGTTCACCATCTCTTCGGCTTCATCGAGATGCAGATTGTGGTCGGCCCACATGAACGCCACATAATTGCAGGCCTCGGCTGAGTTGGCCGGATCAAGTGAGATGGATTTGCGAAACAGGTCCGCGGCTTTGTCGTAGAGGCCAGCCTGCTCAGCAGCGGCGCCATAGTCGAAATAAAAGCGCGCATTGAGAACCTCATCATTGGAAAGCTGCGCTTCATTGAGCGCTTCCTCGAAGGTGACAATTGCCTGCTGAGGATGCTTCGCTTCGCGCTGGGCAATGGCGAGGAAATAACTCAGCTCAGGAACGCCCGGAAAACGTTGCCGCGCTTCCGTCAGAAATTTGATGGCTCGTGCGCTGTCCTTCAGCGGAACGATCAGCAATTCAGCCAACCGAAGATAGGTGTTGGCTCGGCCGGGATTAATAAGAAGGCTTTGCTCGTAATTCGCCGCCGCCTTGGCGAACTGGGCTTTCGCCTGCTCGGTTTGGTTTGCTCTCTCAAGCGCTCGAGCTGCCTCGTCGTATAGCTGAGCCAGCAATTCGTACGATTGATATTTATCCGGCTGTTTCTTGATGATCTCCTCCAGCATCGAGATGGCTTTGTCCCGCTGATTGGTCAGAACAAAACCAGTGGCGAGTTTTTCGCGCGCGTTCACATCGTCCGGCTGAAGCTCAAGGACTTTGAGATAGAGCGGAATGGCTTCCTGGATTTGTTGCGAAGCCGCGTAGTAATCGGCGACGTCCTTGAGCACGCTGGAATCTTCACCCGCGTGCGCCACGGCCTTGTCGAAAAAACCGTTCACGCGCTTAATCTCTTCCGGCTTCGGTTCTGTGTCCGATTTGAAAACGATCGTCGCGTAAAGTTTGCCCAATCGGATCCAGAAAGCGGGATCGTCGCTTTTGACATTCGCCGCGCGATCGAGCGCACTAAGCGCTTTCTGCGGCTGGCCGGCCGCGGCTTCGATCTCGTAGAGACGCTGGTATGCTTCGAAATTTAGAGGGGCGAGAGCGATGGCTTGGTTCGCGTATCTTACGGCCGGCTCGTTTTTCCGAAGATACTTCGCGTAGATAAACGCGAGCTGAAGATAGGGCCCGGCTTCTTTCGGGCGGGCCTTAATCGCGTCCTTTAAAACATCGATCGCGCGCGGGTAATCTCCCTGGCCGCTCAACACGGAGGCGACGCGTAGCGCTAGCTCCGATAAACCGGGATCGAAATTGAGCACGCGCTGATAAGCGGCAAGCGCGTTCTCCATCTCCGCGTTTTCTTCGAGCCGAATCCCTTCGACGAAGTCCGTGAGCGCATTCGCCTTGCGCGAATTCTCCGGCTGAAGCTGCAGATCGGCGGCCGGCGACGGCACAAACGAATCATCCTGCCCCGAACCTTTTTTGGCGGCAGAGGGTTTGGCGGCAAGCTGAGGCGCCGTGACGTTCTCCGGCGGCCGAGCCTCCCCGATGCCGCTCAGGCAAAGCAGCAAAACGCCAGGAAGAACGCAGCGGAGAGATAAAGCGCTCCCGTTCTTCCCGAAAATCATGTTCAGGATTCTAGCTTCTGGAGTCGCAGCACGCAACCGGCGCGGCCTAACGAGCGGTGCGCTTACGATTTGTAACGCAGACGCTTCTTATGGCGGTTCTCCTTCATGCGCTTGCGGCGCTTATGCTTGGAGATCTTGGCCTTCCGGCGTTTTTTCAGCGAGCCCATAGAGATTTCACGGTTTCCCGGAGGGCAATGCAAGCATCGGAAGCACTGCCGCGCAACCGTTCTTTCACTTCATCAATAGCTTACTCAAGGCGTCGCGGACCAGGCCGACGTGCTCCTCCGGCTTCACTTTGCGAAAAATCGCAGCGATTCGCCCACTGCTATCGATGACGAACGTGCTCCGTTCCGTGCCCATGTATTTCCTGCCGTACATGCTTTTCTCCACCCAAACGCCATAGCTGCGCACGAGTTTCTTTTCAGGATCCGAAAGAATCGGGAACGGGAGGTTATACTTGTCGATAAATTTGCGGTGACTTTGCGCGGAATCGATGCTGACCCCGAAAATTTTCGCATTCTCGCCCACGGAATCCCAAGAATCGCGAAGGCTGCAAGCCTGCGTCGTGCAACCTGGCGTGTCGTCTTTCGGGTAAAAGTAGAGGACCAGGGGCGCACCTCGAAAATCCCGCAATGCGACGCTCCGACCGTCGCCAAATTCGCCCCCAACGGCCGTCGTTTCGAAGGCAGGGGCATTGCCGCCAACTTTCAATTCGTCGTTCTTCATGTTTCAAAAACAATGATAAGAATGCCGACGGCGCATAAAAGAGTTCCCATCAGGACGCTCTCGTATTTCTCCAACATCCCCAGCTTCAGTTTGCTCAGCCCGGCCAGCGTAAGGGACGTGAAGAGGACCATCCCGGCGACGGTCGCGACGGAAAGCACAGCGGTGAGCACGGCAAAACCGCCCCAACCATAACGAATGCCGGACACGTAGAACGGCACAAAGCCTTCGCAGGGAGAGAAGGTCAGGAAGGCGAGCAGGCTCAGGATTGCCGCGCGATCGGAAGTGGGATGAGCCTGGCATTCTTCCCCGTGGTGATGATGCTCATGTTCGTCACCATGGTCATGGTCATGCCCGTGCTCGTGCAGATGTTCGTGCGGATAATGAAAATGGACATGCCCTTTGCCGATGAATTGCCGGATCAGGTAGTAGAGCCCGAAAAGGAGGAGCGCTCCGCCCGCGATCCGCGGGAACCACGCGCCGATGGTTCCGCTGAGCGCCGACCCGAACAATGTTATCGCCAAACCGAGCGCCGCCGTAACGATGACGTGTCCCGTTCCAGCGAGCGCAGTCACAGCGATCGTCTTTGAAGCGTTCCATCCCTGGACTCGAGATGTAAGGACAAACGGAAGCCAGTGCGTCGGAATGGCGGCATGGAAAAAGGCAACCCCAAAGCCAGTGAGCGCGATGGTGGTGAGAATGGCTTGATTCATTGCGGCGATTGCGAAAGCGAGCGGCGTCGGGCTGGTGGGATTTGAACCCACGGCCTCTGCGTCCCGAACGCAGCGCTCTACCAAGCTGAGCCACAGCCCGAACTGCTCGAATATGGTGAGCAGACTCGACGCGCACCTATGTCGCGCATTTCAAGGAGAGTAGCAAGCTCTAGCGCGCAGGAGTTTCCGAAAGAAATCAGTAGGGCTGCGTTTCGGCATCACCGGATCGCGTCCCCCGGGCACCGACCAAACCTCGATCAGGACGATGACGCCGGTTGAGACCGTTTTAGTCGCAAACTTGATAAAACTGCCGATTTTTATCAGCTGCGCGAAACAGCGGTCTCAGGAACGAGAATAAAGGCATATTATATGCTGGTTTTTATGGTGAGTATGGTGAACTTGGCATGAAGCGGCCTTCAAAACTTCGGTTTCGTGGCACGACCCTCACCGAGACCATGGTTGGCCTTCTACTCCTAGCCGCCTTCTTCGCGTCGATTTTCGAGCTCAACGCCGTTTGTTTGCGGTATATCGACGCCACCAAAGAATCTGTTGCCGCCCTTCAAAACTTGCAGGATCGCGCGGAAATGCTCCGCAACCTGGCGTTCGCGGACCTGACGAACCCCGCCACGGTCCGAACCCTACTGGCGACTGCACCGAATGCGGCGCCATTCGCCCAAAAGGCAACGGAGGTCGTTAAGATCTCTGCGTTCCCCACCCCGAACGGCGTCACCCAGTTTACCCGAACGCCGACCGGGACTGTTACCACAGACTCAACCGCTACCGACCTTGGCCGCCAGTTAGTCAAGGTCGACGTCAGCGTCGCCTGGAGGATGACTTTGGGCGGACGATCACGAACCGAACAGACAACCACCATCATCTCAAACGGATCCAAAAAATGAAACTCAACATCACCCGCAATAACCTCGGCTTCAGCCTCGTCGAAATCATGGTCACGCTCGCGATTAGCAGTGTCGCGCTCGGGGCCATCCTGACGTCGTCCATTTCACTTCAGAAAAGCTTTAACGCGATCGACGCCTATTTTGGGACGCATATGCAGCAGATCCGCATCGTTGACTACCTGAGTCGCGACGTGAAACGGGGCCTCGTCGTTACAACGTCGGCCGATTTGCAAACCGTCACGGTATCCGTGCCAAACTACATCATCCAAAAGGGCGACCCTGAAGCCATCGCGAATCCGGATTTGGTTGGGACTCCGCGGACCCCGACAGTGGCGTACACGCCAAGCGGCCCGCAGGTAAATTACGGCGCGACTACGAGCACGGTGGTCTATTCGATCAACTCGATGTCGATCCTCCGAACCGAGGACGGAAACGTGACGACGATTGCCTCGAGCACGAACCAACTGGTTCCGAAGACCACGGACGTCGAGCTGGCGAATACCGAGTGCGCCAAAACAACGATTACCTTCCAGCCGATCTTCACGTCGGGCGGCAGCGTGGCGGCCCAGACTGGCACGACGATTTATTCGACAGCGTATCTGAGAAACAAGCGACGCGGTTGATATCGCCTTTGGCTAAAGGAGAAACTAGTATGCGCTTCAAACGCTCGAACAACGAAGGCAACGTCCTGATCTGCGCGTTGTGCACGATCATGGTTATTTCAGTCATCGGCGCGAACGTGCTCCAAAATTGCACCGCCCGTTTCAATGTCTCTTCCAGTCAGGTCCGCAGTTGGAAGGAATCGCTTTTCGCCGCCGAGGCAGGCGGAGACATCGCCTACGCGGAGATTAGAAAAACGATGCTCGATCCGACGCACGCCTTCGCGGGGTGGGACAATTCGAACGGGAAACACGTCAGCCTGGTCACGACTTTCGGAGCAAATGACCTCCAGACCAGCACCGTTGTCGATTCCTTCTACACGGATCCGGCGGGAAATCCCTGGTACCGCGCTCGAACCCGGGGCACGGCGCCCGTGATGGGTTTAGCGCGCACCGGCATCGACGACCGGATGGGCGTGGGGGTTCGCGGCGATAGCCTGTTGCGAAAAATCGATTTTAAGATTGATCATTTCGTCGCCACCTACGGACGGAATGGGGACGGCGTTAGCCCGACCCCCAGCCCGGTTCCACATCCGCAGATGACTCGCCGCATCGAGCAAATTAGCGCTCCGATCACCCCCTTTGAAGCGGCCATCAAAGCCGCCGGAACGTTCTACGGTCTCGGCTCGGCTGCTTATATCGACAGCTATCGATCATCCGCTGGGCCGTATGATCCGGATGTAAAAAATAATCCGTCTGACGCACGGTACATCGACGCTCGCAGCGGGACTGTCGAAATTAACAGCGCCATCGCCACGATTCAGGGAAGTATCTTCGGCAATCTGTATACGAACGGCGGCGTCGTAATAAAAAAGACCTCCAGTGTTTCCGGAATCATCGATAACAACGTCCCCTTCTCAATAAATGACTTGGAAATGCCGAGCACGACGACGTGGAATTACGTGGCTTCGCCCACCGCCGTAACGCCTAACACTGTAATCAATCCTCCAGTCGTAAATGGCGTGCAGCGGGCGGGAACCGCTTCAAGCCCGAATTATTATTTGATCACGACCTTTGTTAGTAATGGCAACCTGACGGTGAACCCGGCGGTGGTCGGGGGGATGCCACAGGACACGTACGTCACAGTCAGCGTTACGGGCGATATTGGAAACAGCACGAGCAGCTCGCCGACCATCACGGTCCCGGCCTACGTTCACCTGAAAATCTTTTTCACCGGAAACTTTCAGACGAAAGCCGAAAACATAATCAACACGAGTGGATACGCCGGCAACCTGCAGTTCTATGGGGTCAGCCCCTCCGACCCAACCGTTCAGCAAACGATCGACTTGAATTCGGGCGGCGGTTCCAACTCGGGCTTTTCCGCGGTATTTTATGCCCCGTCAGCTAACTTCACGATCAACGGCGCTCCGGATATCACCGGAGCGATCGTCTGCAAAAATTTCTACGCCAACGGCAACGTTCATTGGCACTACGATCGTCGTCTCGACACAGAGGGTACGGCGGTCGATTATCGCATCGTCAGCTACGTCGAAGACATCCGCTGAGCCGAAAACTCGACGACGAAGCGGCCCGTCTCGTCCGAACAAATCGGTTGACAGCTGCGGTCGCTGCTCGCAGAGTCAACGTTCTCGTTTTGCCCGACGATGATCGCTTCCAATCTCATTCCACCTAACGTTTCTGGCGAGTCGCCGGCCATTCTTCAGTTTCCGGGGGAGGCCGCGCGCCCCGTCCGTTCCTTGCGCAATATGACCACTCAACTCCTGCAAGAAGCAGCTCAAGTGATTCCGAATCAGCAGTTGCTGATCAACGTCGTTTCCCGGCGCGTCCGGCAGTTGGGGTTAGGCCATCGTCCGCTCGTCGAGGCGACGCCGCGTTCGTCCCTCACCGACATTGCCCTTCGCGAAATCATCGCCGGCAAGCTCACCTACGAGCTTACTCCCGAGACACCCGTCGACGGCGCCGCTTAATTTCGCCGCGCGTCCGGAAGCCCGCTTATGGCGACCGAGACGATCCTTAATCGCAAGGCCCTCCGCGATTTTCACATCCTCGAGCGCTACGAAGCCGGCATCGAGCTCAAGGGCAGCGAAGTAAAATCGATTCGCGCCGGCAAGGCCAACATCTCCGACGCGTTCGTCCGCATCGAGAAAGGCGAAGCGTTCCTCTACAACGCCGATATTCAGCCGTACGAGCGCGCCAGCCATGAAGTTCCGGCGCCCAAACGCGTCCGAAAACTTCTCCTTCACCGGCAGG
Source organism: Chthoniobacterales bacterium (assembly GCA_045809795.1). Classification (GTDB taxonomy): domain Bacteria; phylum Verrucomicrobiota; class Verrucomicrobiia; order Chthoniobacterales; family UBA10450; genus AV80. The sequence goes on along the minus strand of JBJMXD010000007.1, from coordinate 149,394 downwards.
AAATCGACAAACTCTATGGCCTGAGCGCGATCTCAGGAAGGACGCTCGTGGTCCTGAGCCTCTACTGGAAAAATGGGAAGCTGAAATCCGAGATCGGCGTCGCCCAAGGCAAAGTTGCGCACGACAAACGGGCGGACTTGAAAAAACGCGCGACCGATCGCGAGACCGAGCGCGAAGTCGCGCGGTTCAATCGGAAACACGGTTCGTAACGCCGGCGCGCTGCCTGTGCTACCTTAGCCGCCGCATGTCGCGTCCACGGTCGCCGCTCTTCGTCCTCTTCCTCACGGTCTTCATCGATCTTATCGGGTTTGGCATCGTCATTCCGATCCTGCCGCTCTACGCCGAGCATTTCCACGCTTCGCCGGTAGCCATTGGCTGGCTCACTGGAATTTATTCGGGCATGCAGATCATCTTCACGCCGATACTCGGCAAACTTTCCGATCGCTTTGGACGGCGGCCAGTTTTGTTCGTCAGCATTGTCGGCACCGCGATTGGATTTGCCCTGATGGGCCTGGCACGCGGCCTTCCCCTGCTTTTCGCGGCGCGGATTCTCGCCGGCATCACCGGCGGCAACATTGCGATCCCGCAAGCTTACATCGCTGACGTCACTGCTCCCGAAAAACGTTCGCGCGCGATGGGATTGATCGGGGCTGCGTTCGGCCTCGGCTTTACGTTTGGTCCGCTCATCGGGGGCGTTATGAGCAGAATTTCCTACAGCGCCCCGTTCTATTTTTCCGCCGGCCTGGCGGTAATAAATGCCGCGCTAGTTTATCTCATCCTGCCGGAGAGTCTTTCGCGCGAGCAGCGCACGCGGCCGCACGAGCAAGCCAGCATCGTCGAAGTTTTCCGGCACGGTCGCGGCGGAATGTTCGCGATCGTGATCGCGACCTATTTTTTCCTGATCGTCGGGTTCTCTATTATGACGACCCTGTTCGCTCTTTTCACCGAAAGGAAGTTCGGCTACGACGCGCAGGCGAATGGCTACCTTTTTGGTTTCGTCGGGATCGTCAGCGTGATCGTCCAAGGCGGACTGATTGGTCGATTGATCAAGATGTTTGGTGAAGTCGCGCTCGCCCGAGCCGGAATGATTTTGACGACAATCTCGCTAGTGCTGTTGCCGATGAGCAATGGTCTCGGCTTTCTCTTGCTCGTGTGCGCGGGATTATCCGCTGGGAGCGGTTTCGCGAGTCCGCCGCTCAGCGGACTCGCGTCGCAAATGGTTGAGTCGAGTTGGCAAGGTCGGGCGCTCGGCGTTATGCAATCTGCCGGCAGTACGGCGCGCTTGCTCGGCCCGTTGCTCGGCGGCTGGTTGCTCACTTTCGACTTGCGAAAACCGCTCGCGCAATACGGTTACACGCCATTTATCGCGGGCGCGGCGCTCTGTTTTATCGGCGCGATTTTCGCCTTCTGTTTCAATAAACCGGCCAAAGATCGATCGACGGAGGACATTGCCGTTGGCGTGTAATCGCCGTGCATGCCAAGCGGCTTTTCGTCAGTATCGAGCTTCCGGAATCGATTGCGCAGTGTCTGGCAGAATTAAACCCGCACCTGCATGGAGTGCGGTGGCTCGAGCCGCGGCACATGCATCTGACGCTCGCTTTTCTCGGAAATGTCCCGGCGGAAATTCAAGACACACTTTCTGAGAAACTGGACGCGATTTCCTGGAAGCGATTCTTTCTCCCGCTCGTCGGCCTCGGAACATTTCCGAACAAAGGGTGGCCGAAGATCGTTTGGATAGGCGTCGGCACCGCTCACCCGCATCTGTTTCAACTTCATAAGCGCGTTCAGGAAGCTGTCCTGGCTGCGGGCCTCGAGCCTAATCTTCGTTCATTCCATCCTCACGTCACCCTCGCGCGCTGCCGCGACGTTTCTCCGCAAACGATCCGCCCCTTTCTAAAATCGCATTCCGGCTTCGATGCCGGTTTGGTCCACGTCGAATCGTTCAACCTCAATTCCAGTCAGCTAACGCCGGCCTGTTCGATCTACACACCGGAGCTTGTTTGTCAGGCTTTGCGATAATGATCCGCAACCGGATAACTGCGCGCCACCAACCCGAATACCAGCGCCGCCGCAAAGGCGAACAGCGCGAAGAAAAACATCTGGAATGCGGTCACGCCGAAGCCACTCGATTTAATAGCGTCGATGACTCCGCGATTTTGCACGCCGACATTGACGACAAGCACCCATAGATTGCCGATCGTGACGGAAAGATTCCAAAAGGCCATGATCGCTCCCTTCATCGAGAGCGGCGCCTGGCTGTAAGCGAACTCGAGGCCGGTCGCCGAGACGAGGACTTCACCGAGGGTGAGAAATGCGTACGGTATCATTTGCCACGCGATGGTGAAGGCGTTCCCGCCGTCGAGGACCAATTGCATTGCGCCCACGATAATCCACGATAAGCCGGCAAACGCGATTCCCGCTGTCATTCGCCGTAACGCCGTCGGTTCGTATCCAAAGCGTCGCAGCATTGGATAAAGGACAAGGTTATTGACGGGAATCAGCGCCATAACGAGGAATGGATTGAGTGCCTGCATTTGCGATGATTGAAACCAACTCGGCTTGGTCATCGCGTCGGCCTGCAAAACCCAGGTCGACGCTTTTTGATCGAAGAGCGACCAGAACGGCGTCACGAGTGCGAAGAGGACGAGAACGCGCAAGACCGAACGGACACCATTGATCGCGTCGTCCGGATGTTGCCCTCGGATCGCACCGAGCTGAAGCCGGACGCCGAGGCCGCCGAACGCGATTATTGCGACCAATGCCAGACAGGCGGAGATGACGAAGCCCAGCGTCGGAATGAAAACAAAAGAGATGATGGCCGCGAGCACGCCGACGCCGGCGAAAGTCATCCCCGTTGGGCCGGCGCAAATCGCATCGCGACACACGCGTAAAAACGAATGCGGATTCGGCGGCGTCGGCGGCAGCATGACGTAGCGCTTGCGACCGAGCCAAAGAATAACGGTGGAGACGAACATCAAAACCCCCGGCACCCCGAACGCGAACCCGGCGCCAAGATATCGCAGAAAAATTGGCATCAGGAATGAGGCGAATAGCGAGCCGAAGTTAATGATCCAATAGAATGCGTCGAACACGACTTTGGCGCGGTGTTTGTTTGTCTGATCGAATTGGTCGCCGACGAACGCAGCCACGCACGGTTTGATCCCACCAGACCCGAGTGCGATCAGCGAAAGGCCAACGTAGAATCCGAGGCGATTGGAGACGAAGAACGCGAGACACGCCTGACCCAGGCAATACACGAGACTGAGCCAAAGGATCGTATTGTATTTTCCGAAGAAGCGGTCAGCCAGCCAGCCGCCAAGCAGCGGGAAAAAATAAACACCGATCACGAATGTGTGGAAAACTTCTTTCGCGGCGCCGGCGCGCTCCGCTTCTGGAAGACTCGCGAAGAGTGAAGTGACCAGGAAGACCGTCAGGATGTTGCGCATCCCGTAAAAGCTGAAGCGCTCGCATCCTTCGTTGCCGATGATGTAGCGGATTTGGCGAGGGATCGGCGCCTTGGGATCCGGCAGGGCGGGCGTGCCCGCTAGAGCAGGATCCATCGCGTCTTGCTTCATCGCGGCGAGCGTCGGTCGGGCGAGGATCTACGGCAATAAGAAAAGCCGTTACAACTTGCAGGATAACGGCGTGGCGACGTGCTCGAGAGATTTGCGTTCGGCATCGACCCCCAAGAAAGCCTCAACAACGGCGCCAATGATCATCAGGACCGCGCCTACGAGATAGCCCGCGAGAAGCGCGCTTCTCGAGCCCGTCCCGATGATCCAACCGAAGAGAATGGGTGCACCCACACCGCCGGCCAGGGTGCCGAAAGCGTAAAAGATCGCGATCGCCAGCGCGCGGATTTCGAGCGGGAAAATTTCGCTCACGGTTAGGTAGGCGGAGCTCGCCGCCGCGGACGCGACGAAAAAGATGATCATCCACGCGATAGTTTGCGTTTGCGCAGTGAGCAGGCCGGCGTGGAAAAGCCATCCGGTGATGGCGAGCAAAAGACCCGAAAGCGCGTAGGTGGCTGTAATCATTTTTTTGCGACCGATCGTGTCGAAGAGATGGCCGAGCACGATCGGTCCGAGAACATTTCCGAGCGCGAATGGCAGCAGGTAACCGCCGACATTTTGCGCGGGCACATTGTAGAAGCGCATCAGGACCAAACCGTAGGTGAAGAAAATCGCGTTATAGAAAAACGCCTGCGTCAGCATTAAGACGAAACCGAGAATCGATCGCCGGCGATGTTCGTGAACGATGGTATGCCAGATTTCCCGCCAAGCTGTATGCGTCCGAGTTCGCACGCGCGTTGGCGGCTCACTGGAGCGGCGGTCCATGACCGCCGACTTGGTTCGCTCGACTTCATCAAGAATCTTCTCCGCCTCGTTAGGCCGGCCGTGAATCAGCAACCAGCGCGGACTTTCCGGAATCCAGCGGCGGAAGAAAATCACAACCAGCCCAAGCGCGGCGCCGATGCCGAAGGCCAAACGCCAGCCGAGCCAGACCGGCAGCCGGTTCGGATCGAGCAAAACAATCGTCGCTCCGGACCCCATCGCGGCGCCAACCCAGTAAGACCCATTGATCATCAAATCGACGCGGCCGCGAACGCGCGCTGGGATCAGCTCATCGATCGCCGAGTTGATAGCGGCGTATTCCCCGCCAATGCCCGCGCCAGTAAGCGCACGGAAAAAAGCGTAGCTCGCGAAGCTCCACGAGAATGCCGTCAGCGCCGTCGCCGCGAGATAGACCGCGACCGTGATGAAGAACAGTTTCTTACGCCCAAGCCGATCCGTTCCGTAACCGAAGAGCAACGCGCCGATTACCGCGCCGATGAGATAAGCCGTGGCGCTCGCGCCGACTTGCGCGTCAGTCAGGCCGAGGGTTTCGCGGTGCGTCAGAATGCCCCCGAGCGAACCCGCCAGCGTGACTTCGAGGCCATCAAGAATCCACGTCGCCCCGAGCGCCGACACGATCAGCCAATGCCACCGCGTCCACGGCATTCGATCCAGCCGCGCCGGCACAAAAGATTCGACCCAATCGCCTTCCATCTTCCCGTCACTCATCAGAGGCATACCAATTGCCTGACTTTCTCCGCGCATTTTGCTTTTCAAATGCGCCTATTGCGTAAATTAAGTTCGTAACCAATCCGTCGCGTTTTCCCTTGTAGCCCCAGTTTGGACCGCAAGCGACTGCGACAAATCCCAGAAAGACAACCCTCATGCTCCGCCGTTTCCTGATCGTGAATGCGATAGCGCTGATTTTCGTCGGCTTCGCCGCCCATGCCCTCGCGCAAGAATATACAACCGACGAAAAACGACACTTCACGGAGCGACCCTATAAGACCGCCGAGCCGGGTATGCTCACACCGGCTGCTTACATCGAACTTGCGAAAAAAGCGGTGAAAAAAATGAGTAACGAAATTGTCTTTAGGGAGTTCCAGGACGGTGTCGTATTTCGCCGCTTTTATCGGGATGCGCCTCCGGAAGATCGGGACATCGTTGGCGTCGCATTTGTCTACGCCGGCGACATCAGCGGCGGCGGCCTGATTGGTGGGGGCTTCGTCTATATGAAGGACGCCAAGCGGCCCGTGATCATGGTCTTAATGCGCAAAAATCTTAGTAAGATCTACGTGAACCTCGCGCATCTCAAAGAGCGGCAATAACTCATCGGCGATCGCGGCGTCATCGAGGCGCTGTGCAGGCGGTGCTCGTTCCATCTTGACGCGCCGCGACACGTCCGGCAGAAACGTTTCGTGAAAAATCCAACCGCGCTTTCGCGTCGGGGGTTCACGAAACTTCTCGGAGCGGGCGCTGCCTACGCGGCGTTGCGACCCGCGCTCGGGCTTTCGGAATCCACTCCTAAGCCCACTGACCCAAAATCCTCTGACGTTGTCAGGTTAAGTGCGAACGAAAATCCGTACGGCCCTTCGGCTGCGGCTCTGACGGCCATGACGGCCGGCTTCCCGCTCGCTTGGAAATATCCGGACGAAAAGCTGGATGAGCTTGTCGATGCGCTCGCGAAACTGAACGGCGTCACCAAAGAGAACATCCTGATCGGCGCGGGGTCAGGAGAGATTTTGAAAGTTGCGGTAGCGGCATTCACTGGCCCACAGAAGAAACTCGTCGTCGCCGATCCAACGTTCGAAGCGTGTGTGGGCCATTCCAAAGCGAGCGGCGCCGAGGCGGTCAAAGTGAAACTGAACGGCAGCTACGCGCACGATTTACCGAAGATGCTCGAAGTGCCCACCGCTGGCCTTCATTACGTGTGCAACCCGAATAATCCCACTGCGAGCATTACCCCGAAGGCGGAGCTGCGCGCCTATCTCGCGAAGGCACCACGCGAGACGATGGTGCTCGTTGACGAGGCCTATCATCATTTTGTCGAGAGCGCGGACTACGAAAGCGTGATCCCACTCGTGAAAGATTTTCCGAACCTGATCGTCGCACGAACGTTCTCCAAAATTTACGGCATGGCGGGGCTGCGTTGCGGGTATTGCGTGGCGCAGCCGGACAAGATCGAGCTGATGCGTGCGCAGCAATCGTGGGACAGCATCAGCATCATGGCGATCGTCGCCGCCATAGCGAGTCTTCAGGACAATGCCCAGGTTGAGAATGGCCGGAAAAACAACTCGCAGGTCCGAAAATACGTGTGCAGCGAGCTGGACAAACTGAAGTTCACCTACGTCCCGTCGGAGGCAAACTTCATGATGATCGACATGCGTCGAGAAGTGAAACCGCTCATCGCGGCATTTAAAGATCGCAAGGTCCAGGTGGGCCGGCTCTTTCCGCCGTTACCGAATCACATGCGGGTAACGATCGGGACCAGACCCCAGATGGAGCGGTTCCTGACGGTCTTCAAGGAATTGACCGCGTGAATTATTCTTTCGCGATCTTACCGCCCCAAGAGAGAATCTTTGCCTTCGTTCCGGCCGCCTCGGCTTCCTTGATGTCGCCGTTGCGGTTGTAGAAAAGGGAAAGACTCGTCCAGGCAATCTGGTCGTTAGGCCGAAGCTCAGTCGCGTTTTTTCCAGCCTCGATCGCTTCCGGGAAACGCCCGGTTTTCATGAGCGCCATGCCGAGCGCGTGCCAGCCGTCAAAGAAGGCCGGGTCGAGCTCGACGCAACGCCGATATTTTTCGACCGCGCTCTCCAGTTCCCCGATGGCCAAATCTCCGTTCGCGTCGTCGAACAGTTCTTCGAGGGCGCTCATGCCCGTGGTTCCGACTCTAGCCTTCCGCCGGAGCCTGAGCGAGTTGCAGGCCCGCGGCGCGCCGGCGGTCTCGGAGCCACTCGTCGAACACGACCATGCGTTTGCTCTGCAGATAATTTTTTTCGAAGCTCGTCTTCGCTTGCGCGAAGCCTGCCGGGTCGCCAGGCTCGCGCGACTCAAGGACGGCCACCAGGCCGCCAGTCGAGGTCGCGACAAAGTCGGTCGTATCACCGGGATTCAATTCGCCCACCGCGTTTTTAATCGCGGGAAGATCCGGAGCGTCCGGCTTCTTCTCTTCCGGTTTCTGGGCCGGCGAAGGCTCGGGCTTCGGTGGCGGGGTTTCCATAATAGAGAAAGGCGGCAGACGCTCCGGCTGGACACCTGCCTGGGCGAATGCGGCGTCGAGCGGCGTTCCGGCCTTGGTCGCTTCGCGAATTTTCCCGGATACCTCGCTTCCGCGAGCCGCGACGAGTTGTTTGAGACGCTCTTTCGTCAACGCTTCAGTGATCTTCGGTTTCGCTTCGTCCAGCGTTAGCGGGCGGGAAGGGCTCGTTCCGAGTAGGTGCACGACGTAAAATCCCTCCGGGGTCTGGATCGCATCGCTGACCGGTTCGGACTCTTTTAACTGGAAGGCGTACTTCGCGACCTGCGTGTTCGCCGGCAATTTCGGGTCCGGCGCGGTCGCGGTGAATTCGCCGGTCGGCGTTACTGGGACATTAAATTTGGCGGCGACCTCGGCGAACTTCGCGTCTTTTTCCGACATCGCCTGGACAAAATCGTTCGCGCGATTCGCCAGCTTCTGGAGAGCTTCGATCCGTTCCTTGCCCGTCAGCTTCTTCTCCTCCTCGCCAAACGCGAACGCAACAAATTCCACCGTACGTTTCTCGTCCGTTTTCAGCTCCGCTTTGTGAGCGTCGAAATATTTGGCAATGTCTTCGTCGCTGATTTTTACATCCTTCTGGAAATCCTCGTCGCGAAAACGCACCAGGGCGACGTGCAGTTTACCGTAAGCTTGGTTGTAGTATTCCGTGCTTTCGGAGTCGGCGACATGAAGCCCGGTGCCGAGCAAATCCTTGAGACGATTCAGGGCCAGTTGATCGGAGACCAGCTCCTCGATCTGGGCGTCGGTAAAACCCATTGCCGGCAGACGGTTCTGCGTAAATTCGGTGTACTTGTTTGCGTCGAATCCGTTCGCGCCTTGAAACGGCAGCAACGTTTTCACGAACGCGACGATCTCAGCTGAGGTCGGACGGACGCCCAGCGCGCGTGCTTCATGGTCCAGCACAAGACGATTGAAGGCGAAATTGAGGTAAGCCTCTGTGTCGCTCATCGGGCGCATCATCAGGTCCTGAACCAATTGGGAGAGCCCAAGCGATTGCGCGAGCGTCAGGAGCCGGGCGTTGCGCTGGAATTCCACCATCGTGATCGGCCGGTCATAAATTTTCCCAAGATCGGTCTCACGCTTGGCCGTGAGGTTCGTCTTGTTGAAATAGAAAACAAAAGGGATGGCCAGGATCGCGATAACGATCATGAGCCACTTATGGTGCTTGCGCATTACTGTGATCATAAGAGCGGGAAATTTTCCGGTTTGGGCGGGGCAGAACTTACGGCGAGTTGCCGGTCAGCCAACTGCTTTTTCAGGTCTGCTTTTCCGAAACCGCTGCGCGCACTTTAAGGCGGAGAGCATTTAAGCGAATGAAACCGGTCGCGTCGCTCTGATTGTAGGCGTCGCCGGCCCCACCTTCCATCGTCGCTACCTGCGGGTCGTAAAGACTCTTAGGACTCTTCCGCCCAGCCGCGATGATGTTCCCCTTGTAAAGCTTGAGCCGCACGGTGCCGGTGACGTCCCGTTGAGTCTCGGTGACTAACGCCTGAAGGGCGTAGCGCTCGGGCGCGAACCAAAAACCGTTGTAAACCAGCTCGCTATATTTAGGAACGAGACTGTCGCGCAAGTGCATCACGTCGCGGTCCATCGTCAGCGATTCCATTTGGCGATGCGCGAAATGAAGAAGCGCGCCGCCCGGGGTTTCATAAACGCCCCGGCTCTTCATTCCCACGAAACGGTTCTCGACCAGGTCCACGCGCCCGATCCCGTGTTTACCGCCGAGCTTGTTCAGCGTTTGCATCACGGCCAACGGCGAAAGCGTTTTCCCATTCACCGCGACGCAGTTCCCATCGCGAAATTCCAGCTCGATGTATTCGGATTCCTCCGGCGCCTCTTCAGGGGCGACGCTGAGCTTGTACATTCCGCGCGCTTCCGCGGAGCTGGCGTCGAACCACGGATCCTCGAGCATTCCGCTCTCGAAACTGATGTGGAGTAAATTGCGGTCCATCGAATACGGCTTCGATGCACTCGCCTCGACGGGAATTTTTTGCGCGGCCGCGTAGGCAATCATCTCGGCGCGGCCCGGAAATTCGTTTCGGAAACGCTCCTCGCGCCAGGGGGCGATGACGCCCAACTCCGGCGCCAGCGCTGCCGCCGTGAGCTCGAAGCGTACCTGATCGTTCCCCTTCCCCGTCGCGCCGTGCGCAATTGCATCTGCCTTTTCCGCACGCGCAATCTCGACCATGCGTTTCGCGATCAGCGGCCGCGCGATGCTGGTCCCGAGAAAATACTGTCCTTCATAAATCGCACCGGCCTGCATCATGGGAAAGATGAAGTCGCGCGCGAACTCCTCGCGAAGGTCGTCGATCACGCATTTGCTCGCTCCCGTGCTAAGCGCTTTTTCCTCGAGTCCCGCCAGTTCCTCCTCCTGTCCGATATCCGCGCAGAACGCGATAATCTCGGCGTCATAGTTTTCCTTGAGCCAGCGAAGGATGATCGACGTGTCGAGCCCGCCCGAATATGCGAGAACGATTTTCATTTAGTCTCCGAACGAAATGTCGACGTCTTTCGCGGTCTGGACGAGTTCGCCACCAGGCGGAACAAGGCGGAGCCGATTGACCGCGTCCGCAATTGGCACGTGGCGGACCTGGTAATTTTGATAGCTCACCATCGACCCGAATTGTCTTTCACGGATCAGCTTTACCGCTTTGACGCCGAAGCGGGTGCCAAGAATGCGATCGAGCGTGGTCGGAGTTCCACCCCGTTGCAGATGACCAAGCACCGTGCAACGCGTCTCCTTTCCCGATCGCGCCGCGATCTCGCCCGCAACGACCGCGCCGATTCCGCCATAACGATCTTCGCCTTCCTCGCAATGCCGCATCACAACCTGGCCGTCGCGCGGCTTCGCCCCTTCCGCGACGACCACGATCGCGGACTGATTGCCACGGTTCGCCCGGAGTTGAATGGCGGCGCACACCTTGTCGTAATCGAATGGAATTTCCGGGATCAAAATTATGTGCGCGCCGCCGGCGATACCGCCGTGAAGCGCGATCCAGCCCGCGTGCCGCCCCATCACTTCGAGAACCATGATGCGTTTGTGGCTGGTGGCGGTCGTATGGAGCCGATCGAGCGCGTCCATCACGGTCGCGACCGCGGAATCGAAACCGAAGGTCATCGCCGTCGCTTCCAGATCGTTGTCGATTGTTTTCGGAACGCCGATGCAATTGATTCCCGCTGCCTGGAGTTGTTGCGCTGTCGCCATCGAGCCATCGCCGCCGACGATGATCAAGCCATCGACCCCAAGCGTTTTCAGGACTTCACGCGCCTCGGCGATCACCTTCCCCGCGACCTCGGTCCGATCGCCTGCACCCACTTTCGCGATAAAATGGCCACGATTCGTCGTGCCAATGATTGTACCGCCGCGCGGCATGATGCCGGAAGTGTCCCGACGTTTTAAGACTCGATAATTCCCCGGCGGCAACAAACCTTCGAAGCCGTCGAGAAATCCCAGGACTTCCCAGCCGAGCTTGTCCGCGGCCAGAACCACACCGCGCAGGACTGCATTCAAGCCGGGGCAATCGCCGCCGCTCGTTAACACGCCGATACGGGGCTTGCTCATTGGCGCCGGCGAAAAATCAGAGCGTCTTCTTCGGATCGATCAGACGGCCGGCGGCGGCCCATTGGTCGTAGAGCTGCCAGCCGTGATTCAAAAGTTGTCCGCCTTCGGTAAAACGGTTCGCGCTTCCGAGCATCACAATGATCAAGTTTCGCGGCGTGACCTTCGTGTGCTCGCCTTGCTTCTGAATCTCGGCCTCCCGGTGCGCAGAAAGAATGAGGCAATCTCCGGCCCGCGCCGTTTTACCGGTCTTGACGCCGTCAACGCCGTTCGTCCCGAGAAGTTCGTTCGTATTGCGCAGCATGTAGGCTTTCTTTTGCTTGCCACGCTCGAACGCGATCTGCCGTTCCTTTTGTGAGACATAAAATCGGAAAGCCGGTTTACTCATCGCGTAACGAGTGAGCCGCGCGAGATCGGCCGCGGTCGAAAAAGGCATCGGGCGCACGTCGGTGTCGATGCCGTGGGGATTCGAAAAACGCGTTCGATCCATGCGGAGCGATTTCGCGAGAAAGTTCATCTGTCCGACGAACGTCGCCACCGGCCCGCCCTTGCCCGCAGCCGGGACCACTGATTGAAGTGCGGTTCCGACCTCGTTCGCAAGCGTGTAGGCCGCCACATTGTCTGACTGAACCAGCGCGGCATAGAGCAGATCGCGCAGTGTAATTTGATCACCTGGTTGAAACCCGATCAGGTTTTCGCCGGTGCCAACGAACGCTTCGGGCGGAATCGTGGCGACTTGATTGAGATCGCCGCTCCGTTTTTCCGACCAGTCGAGGACCACCATCGCGGTCGCAACTTTGGTCAGGCTGCCGACCTGGCGTTTGTCTCGGGCGTCGGCTTGCTCAAGGATAAAACCCGTTTGGGCATCGATGATCACGTAGGCTGTGCGCGCCGCCTCAAGGGCGCGGACGGCTGAAAGTAGAGCGGCGAAGGAAAAAACAGTGGCGAGTAAGCGGCGAGAAATCATTACGGCAACGAAAATCGCTGCACGTTAATCGTCACCGTTGCGTTCGCAACCGGCGAAGTCGGAAATCGAGCGCGAACTAGCGCAGCGCCATGTCCGCGCGCGTGCCGTAACGAAACGCGTTCGGGCTAAGCACCAGGTAGATCCGCTCGGCCGCGTTCACCAGGTCGAACGATCGTGCGTAACCCAGGCCGCTTGCGCGAAGGGTGCCGGACCGGCCTTGGAGGTCGCTGCCACCCGCCATATCGAATTCGTAAACTACGACGCCGCGGTCAACATCCGTGACTCGAACGTGGAGTGCGAGGTGCGATTGACCGACGCCAAAATGTCCAAACAAGGCGCGGCCTGCGGCGCTACCGCCGTCGACGAGCGCAAATTCACCTTCCACGAGCCAACCGGTGCGCGGTGTTTCGTTATCTCTCAAAATCCGGGCCGGCGCGATCTTCTCGAGCTGCTCTTTCAAATCGCCCGCAAATTCCACCGGAGTGAGCGCTTTGCGGATGGGCATTTCGCCGTCGGAATTGGTCTGGTCACCGGTGAAGATCGCGGTATCGATGCAAAACGGCCGAATATAAATCGCCTTCGGACCGTAAGCCGCCACGCCGCAGTTGGTCGTCATATAGACGCCGCTCTTCGAATCTTTGGCGTCGGTAGCAGTGGTGCGGGTCGAGCCGCCCGCGACCTGCGTTCTGGTGACATACATGTCAGCGCACGAACAAAGAAGGATACTGGAAAGTAGGGCGAGGAAAGGTTTCATAATGGATTTATTTCGACATTCGCCGTGGCCGGCCCCCGAGGCAGACTACGACGGATTTTGGCGGATAAATGATGCAACTCCCGTGCCGCTGACTGGAGAAAGTTCCCGCCGTTTCTATCGTGATCGATTCGCCTTTCTCCGCTGCTGGAAAGCGTGAAACCCGATGGCGGCGAACGCGAAAGCGGCGCTAACCCAGGTCGACGCCTCCGGCACCGGCGTAACTTCCCAAAACCCGTTATTCAGGTTGACTGCGGCTCCGCCGGAACCATAGCCGGTGAAAATAAAGCTGCTCAGGTTCGCGCTCTGATCAGAGTTAAAAATCAAACGGTCTGTCAGGCCACTTCCAGCCTGATTCGCGGTTCCCGTCCAGTTGTCGATCGTCAGCGTAAAGCCATTCGGGTTAAACGAGGCGAACGTAAGCACGCCGACGGTCCCGGTTCCGAAATCGATGTGAGATCCAGCCGCGGTCAAAGTAAGGGCGCCAAGCCCGACCGTATTGCCGCTGCCTTCGCTAAACGCGCCCTTGCCGAACGTGCCTCCAGCAAGAATCAACAGTGCGGTATTGTTGATTTGGTTATTAGCACCGAGCAGAAGCGTGCTACCCCAGTTCACAAGAACGCTGGCGGTCGTTCCCAGCGCGCTGCCGGATCCGTTGGCCACCGTCAGGGTTCCTCCAGAGACAGTTGTCGTCCCGGTGTAACTGTTCGCGCCGGATAATGTGAGATTGCCGGAGCCGCTCTTCGCCAGGTTTCCGCTTCCGCTGATTGTTCCGCTCTCCGTCGTGTTTCCTGCACCTCCAAAAGTCAACGTGAAGCCACCATTCGAGATCCCGCCGCTCAGACTTAGGGTTCCCAAGTCTGATCCAATCATGCTCGACGATCCCAGACTAATCGAACCGCTAAGGCTGTTGTTCCCTGAGATATTACGCAGTGCGCCATTGCCGGCTGTTCCACTGCCATTGAGCGTAACGGTTTCCGCGCCAACCGCGACATTCGCTTCAAAATCCAATTCAGCTCCGGAATTCACCGTCGTGCCACTGCCGGTGGTGCCTAAAGCTAAAGCATTTTGAATGTCAACGACGCCGCCCGCGATGAAAGTTGCGCCTGTATAGGTGTTAGCGCCGCTGAGGACCAGTTTACCTGTGCCGCTCTTGTTCAAAGTGCCGCTGCCGCTGACTGCGCTGGCGATGGTGAATATCTGCCCCGCATCCACTTGGAAAGTGCTGGCGCTGTTCGCCACGCTAAAGAGCCTGTTGGTCGAGAAACCGTTGGTGATTTCCAAAGTGCCGGCATTGACTGCGACCGCTCCGCTGTTCGCTCCGAGATTCGAAGATTGACTGACCGAGAGCGTTCCCCCGTCGATAGCGGTGCCCCCCGCGTAGGTGTTCACGCCGCTCAAAACGACTGTGCCGGCCCCGCTTTTCCTGACTAAACCGGCGCCAGAAACGGCGGTCGGGTCCTGAATAACACCAGAAAACGTGGTCGTCCCTCCGCTCGCCGCGGTGAGGGTGACGCCCTTTCCGGTGCCGCTATTCGTTCCGAGAAAAACGTTGCCGGAAAATGTCGAAATTGAACTGCTGTTACCGCCGACTGTGATCACGCCGGTGTTGCCAGATTGCGCCCGGACGTTGCGCGAGATGCTGACCGCGCTGTTCGTGAGTAATCCCGCGTCATAAGCGCCGGTGATGTTGCCCACGAGAACGTCGGAGGAGCCGCTGCCCAAAACGGTATTACCGGCAGTGGCGGTGGCGTTGGCGGTCAGAAGCAGGTTACCAGCGTTGATCGTCGTCGTGCCCGCGTACGAATTCGAGCCGTTGCTCAGGATTACGCTGCCAGCCGCGTATCCGTTCACCGCATCGAGGGAAAAGTTGGAAGCGCCCGTCCCCGAAATTACGCCTGACAGTTTTGCTTCCGGGACGCTACCGACACCGCGGAGCGTTTGGAACGACCTCGTACCGCCGTTAAGATTGATGCCGTTCTGAAAATCGACTGTGTGGTCCGCTGTCTGATCTCCTAAAAAGAATGCGGCGTTCGCGGCAGTAAGAAAACTTCCGCTCCCCCAGGTAAGCGTCGAACCAGCCCCGCCGAGATTGACTGTCCGATCAGCCCCGTAAGCCGCAAAACCGGAGCTATTGGTCATGTCCACTTGATTCGCGGCGCCTCCAAGCGCGCGGGTGAAATTGCCATTGCCCAATTCCAAAATGCCGGGGTTGAACGCGAGATTCCCGGTGCCTAGGGAAACCGTCCCGCGCAGGGAAAGAATACCTGAGACGTTCGTGGAACCGGTGCCGTTTGAACCGGACCCTGAAAGAATTAGAGTGCCGAAGCTGGTCAACGACAGGGCTCCATTGCCGCTGATCACGCCACTGTCTTCCATGGTCTTACCAATGGACACATCGAAGGTTCCGGCACCGGTCATCGTGATGGCACGAGTAGCGACGATATTTTGGGTGATCTGAAGGGTGCCGCCGTTGAAGATGAGGCCGCCCGAATACGCACCCAGATTGCTGTTTGCAGAGATCGAGATGATCCCTGCGGTAAGCGTAAGCCCGCCCGAAAACGTATTGGTTCCGCTCAGGATTACAGTACCGCCACCCGTTTTGTTCAAGCTGCGGCTCCCGCCGGTTTCGGTGATATTGCCGCTGATATCGAGGCTGTTGGTTCCCGCGATATTCCACGTGCCGGTGTAAGCGCCAGCGCCCGTCGGATCGCCTAGGACAACCCCGGCAGAGATAGTCTGAATGCCGCTAACATTCTGACGCGTAATATTGCCGCTACGCAGGTTGAGAGTTCCCCCTGTGCCGGCGGAAATCGTGGAGGCGGTGGAGGTAGTGATTACCAAATCGTTGATATAGCGAGTGCCATCGAGAGTGAGAATTGCTCCCGCACTAATGCCCGTGCCGAGCGTGATCGTGTCGAAGCCGTTAAACGCCGGCAACGCGTTGTTCGACCAATTGTTTTTGGTTCCCCAACTTGTATCGGTACCGCCACCATCCCAGGTCGTTCCCGCAAAGGCGGGCAGGCCTAGGACCATCGCACAGGAAAACAGCGCGGGACACAAGGCTGCAGGGGTAAAGCCGAAAAGAAGCGACCTCAGACGGGACATCGCGGCTCACATAGCGGCTTCCATGCCCCGACTCCGTATTTGCCGCAATGGCCCTCAGTAATTTCCTTAGTAGTGGGGAGCGAACCAAGTTTTTCTGCTGACTTAGCAAAAATAGTTTGACAGAAATTCCGCGCTGCGGCACATCATCGGCCTCACATCCCGCCGCAGCTAGAAACCCACTCCGAACCCGAGCCCGCCACTGTGCGAGCCCTATCACTTCGACGAAATTACATGTTCCCCTTCTCTTTCAAGAATCTCCTAGCGCTGTCCATCGGCATCGCAATCGTCGCTTCCCTGGCGCGCCAAAGCACCGCCAGCCCAGTTCAGGGAAGCGTTCCTGACAGCACCCTGCAATTTACATCGGACGGACATTTCCTGCGCTTCGACGCGAACGCTATTAATGTCGCTGGCGGCTCGCATGCGCTCCGCATCCAGTTCGTAGATCCGTGCGCTACCAGTCCAATCGCTACTGGAGCTGGCGACCACCGGAAAGGCGCGGCTCCGCTGTCACGAGTCACTTACTCAGATCTTTGGGATGGTATTAACCTAACCTACGACGCCCCAGGTGACGGTGTTGTTCGCAGCACCTATCGACTTGCACCCCACGCCGATGCAGCCGCCATTCGACTCCGCTACAACGCGCCCGTCGCGGTCGAGGACGACGGGTCGCTGCGGGTCCGTTTCAAGACTGGCACCATCAAAGAGAGCGCGCCAAAAGCGTGGCAGGAACGCAACGGAAAGCGAGTGCCAGTCCAAGTTGCCTTCGCACGGCAAGAGAACGCGGACCTTGGCTTTAGGCTCGGCGAGTATGACCGAAACGAGCCTCTGTTCATCGATCCCACCCTTACTTGGAACACTTTTCTAGGCGGCGCGGGAACTGACGAGGCCTTCGGGCTGGCACTGGATGCAATGGGAAACGTTTACGTGGGCGGCTATAGCACCGCCACCTGGGGCGCTCCGCTCCAACCCTTCAGCGGTAGCGTTGATGCGTTTGTCGCAAAACTGGATTCAAGCGGAAATTTGGTCTGGAACACCTTTCTCGGCGGTGGAGGTGTCGATGAGATTTACGGTTTGGCCGCAGACGCGACCGGAAACATTTCTGTCACCGGCTACAGCACCGCGACGTGGGGTTCCCCGGTCCTCGCTTTCGGCGGAGGGACTGCGACTTTTGTGGCCAAGCTGGACCCAACCGGAACACTGATTTGGAACACTTTCCTAGGCGGCGGTTTTAGCATTGGACGAGCGGTAGCGCTAGATGCGACTGGTAACGTTTATCTCACTGGTCACAGCGGTGGAACCTGGGGTTCGCCGATCCGCGCCTTCATTGGGGGACCTTACGATGCCTTCGCCGCAAAATTAGATTCGAATGGCAATTTGATTTGGAACACGTTTCTAGGTGGCGTTGGAGCGGATTATGGCAACTCGGTGGCCGCTGATACAAGCGGCAACGTCGTTGTAGGAGGCAACTCCGAGACCGGGTGGGACTCTCCCCTCCAGCCTTATGCCGGTGGTATTGCAGCTTTCATCGCAAAACTGGATTCAAGCGGAACGCTGACTTGGAACACATTTCTCGGCGGTGGTGGCAATGATTCCGTAGAGGCGCTGGCCTTGGATGGCGGTGGCAATATCTACGTATCGGGAAACAGCGCGTCGACCTGGGGTTCTCCTATTGAGGCTCATACGAGCGGCGGCGAGGATGCTCTTGCCGCGAAACTGGATGGAAACGGCACGCTCATTTGGAACACATTCGTCGGCGGCAGCGCGACCACCGCGGAAGGAGTAGCCGTCGATGCGAGCGGCAATGTCTATCTCTCGGGTTTTGCCAATGAGGATTGGGGTTCGCCAAGCCGCGCCTTCAGCGGCATCTTCGACGCTTTTGCAGCGAAACTCGATTCCAATGGAACGCTGACCTGGAATACGTTCCTGGGTGGCAGCTCGATGGACTTTGGTTCGAAGGTGGCAGTGGAAGCTAGCGGAGATGTCTATGTGGTGGGTTACAGCGATGCTACGTGGGGGGATTCACCGATGCGCGCTTATAGCGGCGGCCCCTACGACGCCTTTGTGGCAAGAGTTCCGGTTTCGGGCCCTGTTCCTTCGCCTACTCCTACGCCAATACCTACACCTACAGCTCCCCCTGATCCTACTCCGACTCCCACTGCCACACCTACAGCTACCCCCATCGCTACTCCGCCCCCAACTTTCAGCGGAAGCTTTGTGATAGGCGATGGCAATGCGATCGTGGGAGATCACGTCACATTCTGGGGCTCGCAATGGGCCCGAGTGAATGCGCTTAGCGCCGGTCAGGCGCCCTCTGGTTTTAAGGGCTTCGCGAGTTCTACAAGCCCTGATCCCGCTGGATGTGGCGGTGCTTGGACCAGTGAAACAGGGACTAGCTCGGCTCCGCCAGGCAGCATCCCGGCTTACATCACTGTTCTCGTGTCGAGTTCGGTAATGCAATCGGGGCCCGTTGTCTCGGGTAGCATCGCCCAGATGGCGATCGTTAAGACCGACCCGAGCTACGAACCGAATCCTGGTCACCCTGGGACCGGGACCGTAGTCGCCGTGTTTTGTCCATAACGACTTACGCGATTCCTGCCACCGCGTGCGCAACATAAGGCTGTTCCAAGCGCGCGATCGTCTCGGAATCCAGACGAACATCGAGTGCCGCCACCGCCTCTTCGATGTGGCTGGATTTCGATGCGCCCACGATCGGCGCTGCGACACCCGACCGGTGAAGTAGCCAGGCGAGAGCCATCCGAGCAGGCGCCACGCCGGATATCGCCGCTAATTCTTCAAGCCGCTCAATCACCCTCTCATCGGCTTCTTTGATCTGTTCGCCGTAAAGTTGGTGCCCGTATGTGTCCGTCTCAGCGCGCACGGTTTTCGGTCTCCGCTTCCCGGCGAGAAGACCGCGCGCCAAAGGGCTCCACGGCAAAATCCCGATTCCCTGATCGAGGCAAAACGGAATCATCTCACGTTCCTCCTCACGATACATCAGGTTGTAATGGTTTTGCATCGTCACGAAACGCGTCCACCCGTTCGCGTCCGCCGTGTAAAGAAGCTTCGCGAATTGCCACGCCGGCATCGATGACGCCCCGAGATAACGGGCTTTCCCGGCGCGGACCACGTCGTGCAGCGCTTCAAGGGTCTCTTCGATCGGCGTCTCCGCGTCGAATCGGTGAATCTGATAGAGATCAACGCAATCAATCCCGAGCCGCCGCAAGCTCGCGTCGATTGCCGCCATGATGTGTTTGCGTGAAAGACCGCGCTCGTCCGGGCCCTCGCCCATCGGATAAAACACTTTCGTTGCGATTACTAATTTCTCCCGTCCAGGCCCGAAGTCCTTCAGGGCGCGGCCAAGCACTTCTTCGCTCGCACCTAACGAGTACATGTCGGCTGTATCGAAAAAATTGACGCCGGCTTCGAGCGCTTGCTTGATGAGTGGACGGCTCGCCTTTTCATCCAGCACCCAGGGCCGCCACCGGCTCGAGCCATAGGTCATCGTCCCAAGACAGATCCTAGAGACATTTAGATCGGAGCGGCCGAGTTTGATGTATTGCATCGCTCGAACTAGCGGGCCTAACGGGGCCCCACTGACCGACAGACTCTATCGTCGCACAAAACCCGCGGTCTCAGTCGATTCCGGCTTCGGCGCGGAACGCTTGTCGCGCACCGGTCGAAGCTCGACCGGGCTCGAAGTCTTGCACTCTTCGCACCAATGCCGTTGCGAACTGGAGAGCCGCTTCCGCATTCCGCAGTTGTCGCAAACGAAGACCTCTTTTCTCACGCGAAACAAGTGTTACGTCAGCTAGCCGCCCTTGCCAAGTGTTTAATCCCGGAACTTCACGGCGAGCTAGCGGCCGGAAGCTGCAAGTCCAGCGTATGCAGTTTCCAACCCAGTCCATTAAAACGGAAGACCAGCTTGATCCCTTCCTTTTCCACCGCGAAATCGCGCAGTCCCGTGAAAAACGCACGGTGCCGTTTTCCCCAATCGATTTCCTTCGGAGACCCATTGATACCTGGAAGCGACGAGAGCGAGCTGGCATTCTTGATTGGCGCCGGGTCGGAAATGATTGCAGCGAGACCTTCCGGCGTGATATAGGCGTCGATTAGCTGATCCAGGGGATCGCCGGCATTGGCGGCGAGAAACTGGGTCAGCCGGTCCTTTTTCTTTTTCGCGAGCACGCCCAGAAAATGATCTCGGATCTGCTGCTTCAGCGAACCGCGGACGGCGTTGAAATCCACGCGAGCGGACAACGCGTCCATGTCGTGCGTGCGGAGCGCCTCGCCGAAGCGCCAGACGGAGTAGTATGGGGATGCGACGTAGAGCAAGACCAGCACGGCAATAACGGCGATGAGTTTACCACGGTGACGGGGCCGCTTTGCGACTTCAGCATCCATTATTGGTGGGACGGTCAACCACGGATCTTTGCACCGCAACCGCTGCGCGATGTTCAGAAGGCTGTCTCTTGCGGCAAATAATCGTTAAAACATCACGCCGGAGCGCCGATCATCTTCCTCAGAATTTCGCGTCCCCATCCTTCCACTTTCGCCTTCGTAATTTCTCACTAGAGTCTCCCCCCTTATGCCGTACAAGAATCTCACCCCGCCTGCGGGCGACAAAATCACCAGGACTGAAAAACTCAATGTGCCGGATCGTCCGGTCATCCCATTCATTCGCGGCGACGGCACTGGCCCCGATATTTGGGCAGCCAGCGAACGCGTGCTCGATGCTGCCGTCGAGAAAGCTTACGGCGGCAAGAAAAAGATCGTCTGGTTCGAAGTTTTTGCGGGACAAGCCGCCAAGGACAAGTTCGATGAATGGCTTCCGGACGACACGGTCGAAGCGTTTCGGGAATATCTCGTCGGAATTAAAGGGCCGCTGACAACGCCCGTCGGCGGCGGGATCACCTCGCTCAATGTCGCGTTGCGCCAACTGCTGGATCTTTTCGTTTGTCTCCGTCCCATCCAGTATTTCAAGGGCGTTCCCTCACCCGTGAAGCATCCCGAAAAAGTGAACATGGTGATCTTCCGTGAGAACACCGAAGACATTTACGCCGGCATCGAATACAAAGCCGGCACGCCGGAAGCAGCGAAGGTTCTGGAGTTCATCGAGAAGGAGTTTCCGGAGGCGTTCGGCAAAATCCGTTTCGGCACCAAAGAAAAGGCTGCTGATTTCTGGAAGAGCGTGGGCGCGGCGGAGCAGGACGACGTGATGGTGGGGGTCGGCATCAAACCGGTGAGCCGCTCGGGGAGCATTCGGTTGATCCACAGCGCGATTAGTTACGCGATCCAGAACCAGCGCAAAAGCGTGACGCTGGTCCATAAGGGCAACATCATGAAATTCACCGAGGGCGCCTTTCGCGATTGGGGTTATGAGATCGCGAAACAATATTTCGGGGCCGAAGAAATCGATGGCGGTCCGTGGTGCAAAATCCCGATGGGCAAACCGGGTGCCGGCATTGTCATCAAGGACGCGATCGCAGATATCACGCTCCAGCAGGTGCTCACGAGGCCGGAAGATTTCGACGTCATCGCGACGCTGAATCTAAATGGCGATTACCTGAGCGACGCGCTGGCGGCACAGGTGGGCGGGATCGGCATCGCACCGGGTGGCAACATCAACTACATCAGTGGCCACGCGGTTTTTGAAGCGACTCACGGCACCGCCCCGAAGTACGCGAACCTCGACAAAGTGAACCCGGGCTCAGTGGTTCTCTCCGGCGAAATGATGTTTCGTTACATGGGCTGGACCGAAGCCGCTGACCTGATTGTGAAAGGCCTGAATGGCGCGATTGCAAGCAAACGCGTGACCTACGATTTCGCGCGCTTGATGGAGGGCGCGACCGAGATTAAGTGCAGCGAATTCGGCGATAACATCATCGACCACATGTGAATAGAGCGGCTCTGCCCTTCCAGAGTGCCAAATTCCTAAAGCAAAGGAGGCATCCGGTTCGGATGCCTCCTTTTGTTTTGCGGCGATAAAGGGTCGTTAGTTAGTCAATTAGTAGATAGTAGATCGTCGTGCCGGCGATCAGCTTATTGGATGTTGTAAATCTCGACCAGGGCGATGCCGCTACCTGTCTTGCCGCGTAGAATTGCGGTATAGGTCGCTGGACTTACCGGCCGCAGTATCGCCGATTCCAAGTCGTTACTCGGCGCTATCCCCGTGGCCTCAATCTCCGACCGGTTCGACGCATCCTTCCAATTGTCGTTCGTGTCCATGGTCACCCCGTTGGCGTCGTGTAACTCCAGAATCGGATCGCTCAAGGGATTAGGCACTTTGCCTTGCAACGATGGACCTAGTGCCCGGATGAGCACCTTCATAGTTCCGCTCTGGTTCCCCGCGATAAATCCGCCGATCATCACGTTGTCTCCTGTGTCCACAAGTCCACGCGAACTGATGTTCGACAGAATAGATGTGTTCGCGTCCAAATCGTAGATCTCAATCAGCGCAATCCCTGTGTCGTTGTTCTTACCGGCCAATATTCCAGTGTAAACACCCGGAGTCAGGGTTCGGATAACGGCTGATTCCCGATCGTCTGTCGGTGCCAGCCCGCTGTTTTCGATCGCGGTCCGGTCGGCGGAATCCTTCCAGTTATCGTTGCTCGTCATCAGCGCCCCATTACTAGAGTGCAGTTCCAACGTCGGATCCGTCATCCGGCCTGGGACCGGGTTACCGCCGGAGCTAAGAGAGGGACCTTTGGCGAGCAAGAGAACCTTCTTCGGATCGTTTCCCGAGACGATGAAGCCGCCAATCAGGACGTTATCGCCGGTCAACACCCGAGCTCGGGTCGAGATATTGAGTAACTGAGCTGGGGTCGCTGTCGGTGTAGCCGTGGCGGTCGCACTCGCGGTTGCCATAGCAGAGGCACCAGGAGTTGACGTCGCCGTGGCAGTGGCTGTCGCCGTAGCTGTCGGGGCAACGGTCGCACTTGCTGTCGCGGTCGGTGCTACCGTCGCGGTGGCGGTAGCAGTCGGACTTGTGACAGGCGTCCCTGTCGCCGTCGCAGTTGCGGTCGGGCTTGTCACAGGGGTAGCGGTGGGTGTTGCCGTTGCCGTTGGACTAGTTACTGGTGTCGCTGTGGCTGTAGCAGTGGCTGTCGCTGTCGGGCTCGTCACAGGAGTAGCGGTGGCTGTCGCTGTTGGACTTGTTACAGGGCTTGCCGTGGCAGTAGCTGTTGCTGTGGCTGTCGGGCTCGGACTAGCCGTCGCGGTCGCTGTTGCAGTTGGTGTGGGGCTGGGCCCGGCAGAAGGTCCGCACGTAGTTGGCGTCGCCCCCACCGTAACTACGTACTGAGTGCCACCGCGTGCCGTATCTGCCTTGTTATTGCCGCTCGCTCCAGAACCGGCCGAGGTAAACGTGCTCCCCCGCAAACCAACGAGCACGGAGCCGGGCGCGATAGGAGTGTGCATCGCGGGCATTGCCGCATTCAGCTTGCTCAGCGCCACCTTCATCGTGACGGTCTTTGTCGCCTGATCGAAGAAGCCGCAGTCGGCATCGCCGACATCGGTGTAGGCGATGGTGCCATCAAAATTTCTCACCGCCGTACCGTACTTGAAGGTTTGGCCGCCAGAACCATCGGTGGTCGCCCGAACAAAAAATTGATCGCCGCGGTCCGAGGCACCGAAAGTGTATTCGCCTGTTGGGCTAAGGACCGAGTCAGGCGCGTTCGCCGTAAAGGTCATGCGCCAATTCGAGCTCGGAGTAATCGCCGTCATGTCGGACACCTTCATGGTTACGACCAGGAGAGGCGAACTATCTGAAGCTGACGTTGGTTCCGCGGAGTAAATGACCGAGAGGATGTCGAGTGGATCATCAGTTGGAACCACCGCGGTTCCACCCAGCTCGGGGTTACCTCCTAATCGAACGTCGTCTTTAAAGTCTGTGACCTGCGACCCAGGAATACCGCCTACGTCCGCCGCCTTCGGCAATGGTTCGTTCGCCGGCGGAGGCAAGGCGCCGCCTTCCACTGGCGCCGGCACGTCGGCGCCGGTCGCGCCCAAACCGCTGATCTGTCGAGTCACATAGGTGTGTCCGCTCAAGTCGTTGTGATCGTCGGCATAGGCTACGACCGCCGCGCCTGTCGGGTCGAATGCAAGTTGGAAGTAGTCCGCCAAGTTTCGATTCGGCGACTGCCCGCCCACGACCAGCCCATTCTCAGAAATGTTCGCTGCATGAATGACGTGGTCGCTTGCCTTCGCTTGGTGCAAGACCGGCGTCCCCGTCACATTGGTCACGAGTGAGTAGAAGACATACCAATCCGCGGAATCGTCTCCGGTGCTGTCCTTAGTGCTACCGTACCAGGCAACGCCGATCGTGCCAGGCACGGACGAGGTTGTTATTGCGGGGAAAACAGCCGTCTTAGTTTCCGGGCCCTGACTGATCTGGATACGATCGCTCCAGCTCAGGCCTTTGTTAGTTGAATATTTGACATAGACATTGTGATCGTCGGAATAGCAGGCATAAACCGTCCCATCCGGACCGACTTTCACGAGAAAGAAGAGATGGGCCACACTGCCACCGGTAACAACATGGGTGGTATAGGTGACTGGCGCTAGCCCCGGAGCCGGCGGGACACCGACAGAAATGCTGCCGTTGCTACCGGAAATGTAGACCGTCCCATCAGTCTGATCGACGGCAATGCCTCCAGCCTGGCCCACAGCGCCCGCAGTCGCCGCTGGCCCGTAGGTCAGTCCACCATCAATCGATTGCTGAACTTGTGAGATCGCTGGCTCAAGGGTGCGGTAGAAGAGATAGACCGTGCTCGGGCCATAGAACTCGAGCCATTGCCGATCATCTCCCGGCACACCGCCCGTGACATTGCCCGCAGGATTCGCAACGAAGGTTGCACCGCGATCTGCCGAGGTCTGGGTCGAGATGTTGCCGACTACGAGGCTGCTGTAGGCGAGCGTCGGTGGCGCGTTTGGATCTTCCGTAGCTTCGCTGTTAAAGCCGACGGCAATGTCGACATCGCCGCCTCCGTCGGAGCCCACGGTTCCATCACAGGGCGCGGGAGGTGTGCAAGGCACTGCTCCGATCTTGTCCGGCTGGCCTCGATACTGCGGATTGCGCATGTAAGGATCATAGTTCGGGTTCGGAAGGCCATTAACCGTCGGCCGCAAATCGAAGTACCACAGATCGGTGCCGCCCGGGACACCGCGGATGGCAGCGACATAACAGTTGCCGAACTTATCGCAACGAACACTGGGCTCAACATCCTGGCCGATATAGGGCGCGCGAGTCATGTAATTAGGACTAAATGTGATCGCCGTCGGAGGTATAGTTGCGGTCGCCGTCGGCGTAGCTGTCGGTGTTGGGCCAACGCTACCGTTGCAGGTCTGGTTACTTGCAACGGTAAACGGCAGGCCGCCGCGGGTAATCGTCGAAGGTGGATTTCCCGAGGTCACCGGCATGCCGTCAAGAATGGCGGTCACAACTCCCCCAGCAGTTTGAGCGACGGCACCATCCCAATTAGTGAGTGTGTGACCAAGCGCTACGCCGAGATCGCTCCGCTTAACGATAATGGTGATATATCCATCCGTGCTGTTGCCGCTGCCCGGCTCAGCTGGAACAGGCGTCCCTTCGACAAAACGTCCATCGTAACGGGGCGGTGTCCCGCCACTAGCTCCGACCTTGTAGCTCTCGAACGTCGTTCCACCTTCGGCATCCACAACCATTCTCACGCCATAGGCATTGCCATTGGAAGTAGTACAATCGGAGCCGGTGCCGTTAGACCCGCACTCCGGTTGCCCATCGAAAGTGAACGACACGAAGTAAAACGAATTGGGAGTGAGGGTCGCGAGGGAACCGACCTTGATTGTAAAATACAGCTTGTCCGGGTCAGAGCCCGCCGTGAACGGATAGGCTACCGAAGCACTGATGATATCGTGGTTTGGTTGTCCGTCCGTCGCATCGTTTGTTCCCGTATCACCGACCACAGTCACGCCAGGCAGCGAACAGCCTGGCGACGCCACCGGGCTCGAGGTCGGGGTTGGCGTAGGTGTCCCAGTGGCTGACGCACAAGCGGCATTCCCCCGCAACGTATAGCTTTCGACGCCGCTATTGTTTGTGTCTTGGTCGGTAAACACGTTCAGCCCGCTCCCCGCCACTCCCACGAGCTGGCCTGATGATATTTTGACGTTGGACAAGACCGAACCCGGAACAAGCGTGACCGTGAAGTTCGGCGCCCCGGTTGCCGTCATAGGCATCGCAACCTCGGTTAAGAGCTTGATGGTGATTGTTCCGTCCGCCGTGTAGGTACCCGAGATGTCTCCGTCAAGGCTGCTTTGTGATGTGTCACCGCTTTGACCTCCGGTCACGTCAGTACGACCGATATGGAATTCCGGAACCGTGGGGTCTGTTCCGTTCGTATCCATTTCAACGTACAGGTCACGACTGGTATTAGTCGTATCGAGGGCACTAAACCGGACAAACCACGTCGCATTCGGCGGCAAAGGCGCGGCCAGACTCGCCGTTTTCAAAGTGAAGGTAACCGACTTGTTTGAAGCATTCGTATAGGGCTCTGACATTTGGAGCGATTGAATGTCGAGGTCCTGCTCGGGTGAACCGCCAGCTTGCGAGGCGACTTCGTCGCCAGCGGGATCGGTGGTGACAGTTACGCCGGGCGCGGCGCAAGCCTGGTCCGGAGTTCCGCTGGCCGTAGGAGTGGCTGTGGCCGTTGCCGTAGGTGTTCCCGTCGCACTGGCGGCGATTGTGGCCGTAGGAGTGGAGGTAGCCGTTGCAGTCGCCGTTGCGCTTGGCGTCGGTGAAGCTGTAGCAGCGACGCACTGAGGGAATTTGAAACTCCCAATGCGCGTGTGCCATGGCGCGGCAGGATCGGGAATGGTTTGATCGGGGAAATATTCGTTTACGTACCAAAACGTGCAGCCATCCGTCGGATCGACGGAAAGGGTCGTGTAGTCGCCCCAGCGTCCAACCGGTGGAATGAAGAATTGTACATTCTCGGGGCCAAGCCCGGCGAACATCGTCGTTTCGCCCTGGGTCAGAACACCGAGTGGATCGCTTGCAAGCCGACCGGCGTAGTTAATGGAAGGGAAACTCGCTGGAGAAGAAATGCTATACCCCACGGCGATGTTGCCGGATACGTCCATCGCGATGCTGCCCATCCAACGATAGAAAGTATCGGTGGGTGCAAACGTGCCTTGCTGGTAGATCGTCGGCGTTGAACTGGGCGTTGAAGTACTAAGACCCCGCACCTCGTACCAGCGCACGCCAATCCGGGCATCGGCCAGAACGCTGTGATTGATTAGGAGCGCGTCGTGATCGCCAAAATTACGATAGGCCAGGCGAAACATGATCCGATCGCCGACTACATCCAGTTGGGTCGTGCTCCCCATTTGCGGAACACACGTTCCCTGCGATTCGACACACTGAGACGGATTCCAGGATGCAACCGGAAGCACAAAGTCCGGCATCCCACTTAAACCAAAGGTTGAGTTAGCTGGGTTCGACCAGTCGACATGAAACTTCCAGATGCGCATAGCATCCGCACCAAGAGTCGGCGAGTTGGCTACGGAGTCGACCTCAGCAAAGAAATTTGGCGTATCTGCCGGAGGTGCCGGACCATCGAGATAGGAAGGCAGCATGCCGCCGAAAGAACTGCTGACAAGGGATTCGTCGAAGAACACCATTCGCGCCGACTGTCCGGTAAGCATTTTGTCGCGTTCAAACGCGAACGCTCCCGCTCCGGCAAAGGTTTGAGCCTGTCCGGCGAACTGATTGGTCGTCATGTAGTACGCGTCGGGCCAGACGCCTAACTTCGGATAGTCGTGGAAGACGGTATCGCTTAGATGAAAATCATAAACGTAGTAGGACCCCGTCGGATCCGATGTCGTCGACACCGCCATGCATTCATCGTAGGGCCCGCTGCCGCCATTTACGGCAAACTGAGTGAGGACCCACCGATCGGCGAGGTGATCATAAACAACGATGGGATCGCCGTCGTTATCGTCTTTACAAGGCCCGGGTAAGTTTGCCCACAAAGCGTTGATGTGCGTCGGACCCGCAAGCTTCGTCCCGGTCTTCGAGTAAACCGCGAACGAGGAGTTCACCATCTCCGCAAAATGATTTGGTCCCACGACTCCCGTTGGATCGGGTGGGATGCAACCACCGCACGCGTCGGCTTGATTCATTCCCTCAAAGGTTATAAGTGGCGCCGGCATAGCCACAGAGGGTGCGTTGGTCTGTTGGACGGAATCATGAACCGGCAGGAGTGGCGGCTGGACCGGGGGATGGATCGGAAGAACCGGGTTGATAATGATAGGAGCCGCATAGACCGGTGTTACAACTGGCAGATCGCGAAGGTTCGGTGAGACGCCGTTGTAAATCGACGCGCGTGTGATTGGCGCGAACTTGCTCAAATTGACCGCGCCCTGATTAGGAGGAGGCGTAGGCGCCGCCAACGTGATCAGCGTTAGCAAGCCAGCGCTGAAGAAAAGAAGAAACGCGAGAAAAACACGTGGGTTATAAAACCCGGATTCACGGTTGTTTTGCATAGGATATCCTCGGGACAGAGGTTTAAGACGGCCGCCGTATCTGCGACGGGTTTACCTGTAATCGGAAGCTACGGGCTCACGGATGCCCGCAAAGTATAACCTGACGAAAATGTAATCCATACGCCCGATGAGCGCAGTTCACCTATGACAAATCGTTGTCTCCCGAGACCCGCGATTCGACGAGAGGATGGCCTAATGCACGTTATAGATCTCTACCAGACCTATCCCTGTCGTATTATTCTTGCCCGCAAGGATGGTAGTGTATGTGCCTGGGGCAACGTCCGTTAAAATAGCTGACTCGCGATCATCGCTTGGTTGAAGCCCGGTGCTCTCAATGTCGGCTTGTTGCGATCCCCCATTTCGGTCGTCGATCTTCCAGTTGTCGTTAGAGCGAACTGTGGTGCCGTTCGCATCATGTAACTCGAGCGTTGGATCCTGGAGCGGATTCGGGACTCCGAGGCTACTAAGGGAAGGCCCTATGCCTCGAATCAATATTCCGGTATCAGCGGCGCTGGACGGGCCCGCGACGAAACCCGCGATCATGACGTTATCGCCGGTTTGAACCGGACCACGCGTGCTTATGTTGGCCAGCTTGGAGTTGGCAAAAGGATCGAGGTCATAAGCTTCGACCAGGGCGATGCCTGTGGTATTATTCTTTCCGCGCAGGATGACTGTGTAGGTGCCGGGGTTCAAGGTCCGCACCAAAGCCGATTCGTGATCGTTGGTCGGCGCCGCGCCCGTGTTTTCGATCGCGGCCTGCTGCGACTGGCCCGTCATATCATCGGTCTTCCAGTTGTCGTTCGTAGCGATAACTGTGTTGGCATCGTGCAGCTCAATCGTGGGATCTTGCATGGCCCCGGAAAGCGGCTGCCCATTGACCTTGACCGACGGACCTATGCCGCGAAGGAGGATTTGCCTGGGATCAGTGCCGCTGACGATAAACCCAGCGATTAAGACGTTATCGCCGGTTTGAACGTTTTCGCGAGTTGATATATTTCGCAGTGCAGCATTAACCTCGATGTTCACTAGCGCGGTGTTGATGCTCGCCAATCCGCGTGAGTCCGTAACACTGAGCCGGGCCGGATATTGTCCCGGCGCCGAATAAGTGTGTGAGATCGTAGGACTAGCCTGGGTGACTGAGCCCGACCCATCACCAAAGTCGAAGGTATAAGAAGCAATTGTATCTCCTGCATCCGGATCGGTGGAGGCAGAGCCATTCAGCGTCACTGTGAGTGGCGCCGGGCCGTGGTCCGGCGTGGCCGTTAAGATAGCGAGCGGCGCAGCGTTCGGGGGCAGACAGACCGCCCAGCTCTGGCCGCTGCCGGTGTCAGGCGCGCGGTCCATTGGAGCAGTGAAAAACAACCCGACACCATTGAATCCTTCACCGCCAAAAACGAGACCATATGGCTGGCGGACCGCCGGCGTGCTGTTCGGGTCCGCGACAGGTATCGTCGGGTTTCCAACGTCCGCGAGCGCGACGTCTACCGTGATTGTCCCATTGGGGCCGGGAGTGACTGTTCCCGTGGTGCTGTGCGTTGTTCCGCTCACGAATCCAGACGAACCGTCCCACTGTCCATACGTGTACGAGGTGCCGGCTGGATCCGGTTCGATATGGCGCGTGGCGTACATCTTATTGTCCGGCCCTGTCCATGTGACCCAGTAGATCGTCGAATCTGTTCCCGCCGACGGCGTGGAGGAGAGATTCTTTATCGTCAACTTCGTCGTGAGCGTCTTCTTCGCTGTATCCGCGCTAAAGGAGATCGCCGTGATATCCGCCTGGTCCGTATTAGCGAGTCCGGCGTTGGGAGCTGGATCCTGCGCATCGCCAGCTGCGTCGAGGACAACGTTAATTCCGCTACAGGAGAGGGCAGCTGGCGGAACAGTGATAGAGGTGACCTTCAGGTCCCCCTCATTACTTATCGCTCCAAAGGCGAGCCCGCCGTTAATTGTTGTGACTGCGCGAACTTTGTAGAAGTAGTCTGTCACCGTCGGATCTGCCGTCGCATCCGTGTAGGTTATCCTATCACCAGCGACCCGACCGATCGGCGTGACCAGATCTTCGCCGCCGGCAGTTGTGCCGCGGTAAATGAAATATTCGACGATGTCCGATCCGCCATTATCCGGAACCTTCCAAGTAAGGTGCGAGCCGGTCACATCGCGGATCCCGCTAAGACAGGGCGCCTTGGCAAGAACCGGTGCGACCGTGTCTGTTGAAGCGTCGAAGCTTGCGAACAAGCTCTTGCCGCCGGTTTGCCGGGCTACGCGCTGGAACGCGACGAAATCGTTCGGCGCGGTTCCACCGATACAGCCGACTGTGACGCAGCCGTCACTGTAACCGAAGAGGACGCGGCCATTCTTGTCCACGGTGATTTCGTTAAAGTCCAGAAGGTTGCGATCGGTCTGTGCGCCGCCCTGCTGCCAGACACCGGTGTGGTTCTGAACGGGATCGTTCGGGGTCGCGTTTACTGTTAGCCAGGTCTTACCCTGATCGTAAGTAGTCGCGATAAAGGCATACCATTGCCCCGGGAAACTTAATTGCTCGTAATCACCGGTAAGGTCGGTCCCAATAAAACCAACGCCGGCCCGGCCGGAGCTTCCGCCGACCGCTTCGATCTCGGCGGCGTTTTTAACGCCGTGGGTTGCACCGATATCGGTGTCGTTCAGCCAGGTAAGAGTGTTATCAGGATTGCGCTTACCTACCGCTACGTGAGCGTGGCCTTCCGGCGGTTGATTGTTAGCTACTGGCTCATTTCGAATGTAACCGAAGTAGATCACGCCATCCGAGTCGATGGCGATAGAGGGATCGGAACCGTCTTTTTGGGAGAACCCGTTCGGCACGGTGAACTCAGTCCAGGTAGTTCCTGCGTCGGTGCTGAGCGCGCCGCCTTGCAGGCCGCCGCATTGGCTAACCGGCAGCCACACCGTGCCATCCGGAGCTACATGCAAGTGACCGTGTAAGCCGCCGCAGGCAGTCCCGCCCGGGGTCCCGGTGCCCTGGCCATTGTAAGCTGGAATGCCTGGACCGTAGCTGGCGCCGAAGTTGTCGCTCCGCTGGCAGGACGCTGGACCTACGACGTCTTGCGAACAGTAATAGACCGCGCGCCCTTTGTTCACCGCGGGGTCACCTAACGGCGCCGATGCTGGATAAGGTCCACTTCCGATCGTTTCGTGGTCGGCACCCCCGTTCGGCGGCGAGATTCCCACTGGCGTCCACGAATCACCATCGTCATCAGAGTAAGCATAAACGGCATTTGCGCCCGCCGTCGAATTCGACGCGAAAGTGCGACCAGTCGGTTGGTCTGTCCAGAGGATCGGATCCAGACCTGTGTCAGTCACACCGGACGATTTGTCTTCCCAGAGACCTTCACAACATTCCGGGAGAGCGGGTTTCAGTAACTCAGCAGGGGTAATGCGCCAGATCGGCCCGGAATTCATTGTCATGATGCGGCCCGTCGCCGGATTATAGCCGATGTTAAACTCGCCGGAGCTAGGCTGAGCGGAAGTACCGGCCGGCGCGTAGAAATTCATGTAACGCGGCACACCGGGTGTAGTCGGATCGGGCCCGCCGAAACCGGGGGTCAGCGCCCCGTTGGTTCCAGGTAGCAAATCAATAACGACGTTTACCGTTTCGCCCGATGGCGTATTCGGAATGATCATAACGGTGTAGGTCTGAGTGTCCGAGGTGACGGCAACGTAGGCTACTTGCGGGTTACGCGGCCCGAGGAAACTGGCGGATTGTGAGTCAGCCTGTTGCGACCCGTCCGGCTGGGTGCAGTCGTTCGGATTGCAGTCATTCCGCGGAGTCTTGAAGATATAGATGTCGTAGTGGGCCTGGCCGCTGCCGGCGTCCGTCCAACTCATTGTCGCTCGCACGACTGCTTTCGGGTGGTTGGCAGCGTACCCTGATGGCAGTTGCAGCGTCAGCTTATAGGTGTCGCACGGAAACCCCTGCTGATCGCAACGCGGGCCGCTATCGAGCTCGAATACGGGGGATTGATTCGCCTGGAAGAACGGGCCAGCGGTGTACGTTACCGGACCGGAAGTATCGGTGAGCGTGCCGCTCGGGGGTGTGGCCGCAAAACTAAAGAGCGCCAGGAATAACCCGGCGCTAGCGAGAGCAAACGCGGCGAAAGCGCGTGGATTGAAGATACCCGTTTCGGACGTGGATTTTTTTTTCATGAGTCGTGGATCAGCATTTTGCGTTAGCGATACCGAGGTCGAGTAACGTCCGACACTGACGTTGGGTTAAATGCAGTTCGAGCGAGCCAGGGCAAAGTGGATGCCCTTTTTTGCGATCCCATGTTTGGGATTACACAAATGTAACGTTTAAGATTGCCGCTTTTAGGAGCTCGAGGAAATCCGCAGCTAGAACAATCTGTTCCAATTACAGCCGGCGTTCTGTTAGAACAGCGGAATGGGCTCCGCTTCTCTATGGCCGCGTTTTCAGAAATATTTTCTTCGCTACGAAGATCTCGAGTTTTCCATCGACATCAGCCGAATGCAGTTCAGCGACGGATTTTTCGACGATATGAAGCCGCGAATCGAAAAAGCTTTTGTCGCGATGCGAGAATTAGAAGGGGGCGCGATCGCGAATCCCGACGAGCAGCGCATGGTCGGTCACTACTGGCTGCGAAATTCCAAGCTGGCGCCAACGCAACAACTCAGGGCAGACATCGAGGATACGAACGCGCGCATCAAACAATTCGCCGCTGATGTGCACGCCGGAAAAATCGCGCCGGAAAAGGGAGGAAAATTCAAACACGTTCTGCTCATCGGGATCGGCGGCTCCGCCCTCGGGCCGCAGTTCATCGCCGATGCGCTCGGCCACGCCGACGATCCGTTCAATATTTACTTTCTCGACAACACCGATCCGAATGGGTTCGACCGCGTCTTCGAGCGGATCGGCGCACATCTGGCGCACACATTGACGGTCGTCATTTCGAAATCCGGCGGCACAAAAGAGACCCGCAACGGAATGCTGGAAACAGCCGCGCGTTACGAAAAAGCGGGACTCAATTTCGGGAAACACGCGGTCGCGGTGACCGGGAACGGCAGCGAGCTGGACAAGCACGCCGAAAAGGGCGGCTGGTTAACCCGATTTCCCATGCACGATTGGGTTGGCGGCCGCACCTCGGTCATGAGTGCGGTCGGGCTGGTGCCGGCAGCGTTGGAAGGGTTCGACATCGACCAATTTCTCGCGGGTGCTGCTGCGATGGATGAAAAAACGCGCGTCAGCGAAACGCGGCAGAACGCAGCGATGCTCCTCGCCTTGATGTGGCATTACGCCGGGAACGGCCACGGCGAAAAAGACATGGTCGTTCTTCCTTACAAGGATCGGCTGATGTTGTTCAGCAAATATCTGCAGCAACTGGTAATGGAGTCGTTAGGCAAGGAGAAGGATCTCGATGGAAACGTCGTTCACCAGGGGATCGCGGTTTACGGCAACAAGGGCTCGACGGACCAGCACGCCTACGTTCAGCAGCTCCGCGACGGTGTTCTCAATTTTTTCGTTACCTTCATTGAAGTAGAAAAGGACCGCGCCTCCGACCGCTTCGAAGTGGAACCGGGTGTGACCAGCGGCGATTATTTGCATGGATTTTTGCGCGGGACCCGTTCGGCCCTGTATGAAAGTGGCCGGGAATCGATCACGATCATGATTCCGGAGGTGAACGCTTTCCAGGTCGGCGTGCTTATCGCGCTTTACGAACGCGCGGTTGGATTTTACGCCAGTCTTGTCAACATCAACGCTTACGACCAACCGGGGGTGGAAGCGGGCAAGAAAGCGGCGACACGCATCCTGGAATTACAGGCGCGGGTGAAAAAGGCGCTAGGCAGCGGCCCGGGCAAGACCGCGGAAGAGATCGCACGCGAAGTCGATGCCGATCCGGAAGACGTCTTTCATATTTTGCGACACCTCCGCGCGAACGAGTGAGATAGCTGGCGCAGCAAATGCGTAGTGCTTAAGATCGCGTCCTGCGTTACCATGGCCAAATCTCCAGAATCCGAGCATACCGAAATCCGAATCTCCATGCCGGAGGTGGTGAAGTTTGTCCGCCAGCTCGCGCATGATCTTCGGAATCATCTCAACGCTGCCGAACTGCAATCCGCCTATCTGATGGAGATCGCGGAAAACGATGAGGTGCGCGAAGAAATTCGGCGGCTCCGAGGAATGATCGCGCAAGTCGGCGGGAATCTTCAGGGCCTCACCGCTGCGCTTAGCCAGCCACGGCTTACGGAAATGCCGTATGCGGCGAAGGATTTCGTACAAGATCTCCAGCAAAAAATCGCCACCAACCACGCGGCGGAAAGCACGCAGGTGAATTGGGAGGAATCGGTGGGCGACGCCATGCTGAATATCGATCCCCAAATATTGCTGCCTGCATTGGCGGAACTCTTTGCCAACGCGTTTCGCCACGAGCGCGGCGAGGGCGCGATCATCGCATCGGCCCGCGTAGAGAAAGGCCGGTTCATCTTCACCCTGGCGGAACCGAAACGGGCTTTCGCGCGTCCAACCGAGAACTGGGGACGCGAACCGCTCCGGGCGTTAGGCCAGGGCCATTACGGGCTCGGTCTCTACCGCACCCGCGCGGCCGTCGAGGCGCACAAGGGCGACTTCAGCGCCCACCACGATTCCGCCACCTCCTCGCTAGTCACAACCGTCTCGCTCCCGCTGGCGTCCCCAGACGCTCAGTAGCTCTCGCACTTTTTCGTGAATGAAAAGCTCGGCGCTTGCGTCGATTGCTCTTTCCGTTTCCGTTCTCCCGCCTAACAATCTAATCCCGATAAATGCCCGCCAATTCCGCTGAGAACCGACGCATCCTCATCATCGACGATGAGCGTACGATCCTCCTCACCCTCGAGGCGCTTTTGGGCCGGCACGGTTACCAACCCGAGACGGCGGCGACGGCCTCTTACGGTTTGCGGCGGCTTAAGGAGATTTCCCCCGCCGTCGTGCTGCTCGATCTCCAATTGCCGGATGCCGAAGGCTTGGAGATGCTCGACCAGATCAAGGCGGATCATCCCGGCACTCAGGTAATCATCCTGACCGCGCACGACTCGCTGAATAACGCCATCGAATCGATCAAGCGCGGCGCTTATCACTTCATCAGTAAGCCGTATGCGCCGGAAGAGTTGTTGAGCTTGATCGAGAAAGCGCTCGAGAAGCAATCGCTCCTGCGTGAGACAGAGCAACTCCGGAAAAAAACGAAGCAACTCGAGAAGCGGCTCGAGATTGCCGAGACCCTGCTGGCTCCGGTGTTCAAGAGCAAAGCGCTCCAAGAGATCGACGAATTGATCGAAGCGATGGCGCCGAGCGAAGCGAATGTGCTTATCACCGGCGAGAGCGGCGTCGGCAAGGAAGTAATCGCGAACGTCATCCACAGCCGCAGCCGTCGCGCCGACAACCCGATGATCAAACTGAATTGCGCCGCGTTCCCGCAGGCGATGATCGAGTCGGAACTTTTTGGTTATGTCCGGGGCGCGTTCACCGGCGCGATGAATGATTTTCCGGGAATGATCGCGGCCGCAGCCGGCAGCACGCTTTTTCTGGACGAGATTTCCGAAATGCCGGCGGAGCTCCAGACTCGCTTTCTCCGCGTGCTTCAGGAACGGGAATATCGGCCGCTCGGCAGCACGAAAACTTTGAAGGCGGATTTCCGCGTCATCGCCGCCACGAACCGGCCGATCTCGAGCGCTCTCGCCGAGAACCGGCTTCGGGCCGATCTCTATTACCGGCTCAATACGTTTCAGATCGAGATCCCGCCACTGCGCGAACGCAGAGAAGACATTCCGCCATTGGTTTCCACATTTCTGAAACGGTTCGCCACTGAGCTGGGCAAACCGGAACCCGAAATAGCGCCGGAAGCGTTCCAGAAACTACTCGATTATTCCTGGCCGGGGAATGTGCGCGAACTCCAGAACGCGATGGAATACGCGGTCGTGCTCGCCCGAAACGAGAAGATCAGCGTGAAAGAGTTGCCGGCGGAAGTGCAATTGCCGGCCGCATTGCAACAGACGGACCGCAACACGAATGGCGGCGTCCAGAATCTCGACGACATGGAGCGCAACGCCATCATCCAGGCGCTCGCCCAATGCCACGGGAACAAAAAGAAAGCCGCCCAGGTGCTGGGGATTCAACGTCCGACGCTTTATAACAAAATGAAGCGTTACGCGATCGAGCTCTGACCATTTTCGAATTTCGATTTTCGATTTTCGATTGAACGGCGAAGTTCCCGCCAGGTTCCGTTCGAAAATCGCCGTTCGAAAATCGAAAATTCAGCATGCCCGCGTCCCGTCATCTTGGAAAAGTTCTCGCTCACGCTGAGCGCCAACTCGCTTCCGCGCGGACGATGCCGCCGGCGGATGCGCTTCCGCTCTACAAGAAATTCCTCAAAATCGAGGAGCATCGGCTTCGGCTCCGCCATCAATACGGCGGCGGGGGCCGCGAGATCTGCGCCCTTCGAGTTGATTTGATCGACGTCCTCATGCAACGCATTTTCGACGCGGCCGTGAGCAACACGGTGCGCGACCGAGGCGCCTCCCCTGCCCCACTCGCCGTTTTTGCCCTCGGCGGCTACGGCCGGCGGGAGCTCAATCCATTCAGCGATGTGGACATCATGTTTCTCCATGAAAAAAACGGCGGAAACATTTCCGCTTACGCTGCCCAGGTCATCGAACAGATTCTGTACCTGCTGTGGGACGTCGGATTCAAGGTCGGCCATTCCACCCGCTCGATCGCGGAGGCCGTCGAACAGGCGAACAAGGACATGCTGACGAAAACCGCGATGCTCGAATCGCGTTGGCTCGCGGGTGATCCGGCGCTGGCGGGACGGTTTCGCACCGCTTTTCGTCAGCATTGCGTCCGTGGCCACGTCCGCGAATACATCGAGCTGCGCATGCAGGACCAGGCAACGCGCCACGCAAAATTTGGCGACACGGTTTACGTCCAGGAACCGCATCTCAAAAGCGGCTGCGGCGGATTGCGCGATTACCAAAATCTTCTTTGGATGACTTTCTTCAAGGAAGGCGCGCTCACTACCACTCATCTCGTCGGCAAAGATTGGCTAAGCGAGCCTGACCGGCGGCGCATCGAGGCGGCCTACGATTTTCTGCTCAGGCTGCGGACCGATCTGCATTACGCGACCGGCCGGGCCACCGACACTCTTCATTTCACCGTCCAGGACCAAATCGCCGAACGGCTCGGCTACGCGCAGAAGCGCGGCACGCTTCGCCAGGAAGCGCTCATGAAGGATTACTACGAGCACACGCGAAATATTTTTCGCGTCACCGAGCGGATCACCGAACAATTCGCCAGCGGCCGCTCATCGTCGACCACCCGCTCACTGTTCAGTTTCCTACCGCGACTTAAATCAGCGGAGGAACGGCTGGGACACTTCCGGATCCGGCAGGGCCAGCTCTTCGCGCAGAGCTCCGATATTTTCGAAAAGGAACCGGAGACGATGATGGAAGTCTTCGAAGTCGCTCAGCTCCGGGGACTCGAGTTGAGCCCGGACCTGTCGGACTTGTTCACCAGGAATCTCGGGCTGATCACCGGCACGTTCCGCAGCAGCAAGAAGCCGCGCGAAATTTTTCATCGCATCGTCTCGCGTAAAGGCGAGGTCGGGCGCGTCCTGCGGATGATGCACCGGGTCGATTTTCTCGGCCGTTATGTTCCGGAATTCGGTCAGCTCACCTGTCTGGTTCAGCACGAATTTTTTCATCGTTACACAGCGGACGAACACACCCTGGTCTGCATCGACAAGCTGGACCAGGTGATGCAAACCGAAGACCCGAAATTCCGCTCCTATCGCCGGCTATTCGAGAAACTTGAGGACCCATTTGTTCTTTATCTCGCGCTGCTCCTGCACGACACCGGACGCGCGGTCGGCGCGCGGCCGCATTCCGAAGCGAGCGCGCTGTTTGCGCAAGGAGCGGCGACGCGGTTGCACCTTTCCGCCGCTCAACGCCGGTCGCTCGTCTTGCTCGTCGATCATCACGTCACGCTCTCGAACATGGCGCAACAGCGGAACCTTGATGACCCGGAAACCGCGGTGGAATTCGCGGCCATCGTGCGCGACCAGCCAAATCTCGACGCGCTCATGCTTCTAACGCTCGCCGATGGTCAGGGCACGAGCGCGGATGCGTGGTCCGATTGGAAAGAGAGCCTGGTCTGGGAGCTTTACGATTCTACGTCGCGATATCTAACCAATCAGGAAGCGTTTTACGAGCAAACGAAAATTGAGCGCGAACAGTTGCAGGCGCGGGTCACGGAAAAACTTGGCACCGAGTTCGCCGAAGAGGTTGAGGCCCATTTCGAAGTGATGCCGGACAATTATTTCCGCGCCTTCACGACGGACGAAATCGTTTCCCACCTGAAACTGTTTCGGCAGTTTCTCGAAAACCTTTATTTGCGGGACGAGCCGCCGCTCGCTCCAGCCGTTGCCTGGCAGGCTTTCTCCGGGCAGGGCCACAGCATTGCGTCCTTCTGCGCCTGGGACGGCCAGGAATTGCTGGCGAAAATCGCGGGGTCGTTTGCCATTGTTCCGCTGAATATTCTCAGCGCCGACATTTACACGCGGGGCGACAACGTCGTGCTCGACATTTTTCGCGTTTGCGATCCGAGGTTTCGAGCGGTAACGGACGCGCAAGACCAGGCGCGCGTCGAATCCACGTTGCGGTCCGCTCTTGCCGATTCCGAGTTCGATTTCGCGCCGTTGCTCGAACGCGCTCGGCGCGGCATCGCGCGGCATAGCCGCCATGGGCTCGATTTCCCGACGCGGGTGACAGTGGAAAACAAAACGCATCCGGCTTACACCCTGGTCCAGATCCAAACGCCGGACCGGCTCGGTCTTCTCTACGAATTGCTTTCCGCTTTCGGCGAGGAAAACGTCTCCATCGCGCTTTCCCGCATCAGCACTGAAAAAGGCGCCGCCATCGATACGTTTTACGTCGCGGATCGCGACACTCGCGCAAAAATCACGGATTCCGCGCGGATCGCGGCGATTTTGCAACGATTACAGCAGGCCGCCATCGGCAAAACGCGCTAGCCGCCCGCTCGTTTCTCTCTAGCTTCCCGCCGATTCGATTATCATGAACGCCCTGATTCTTGCCGCCGGCTACGCTACCCGCCTTTATCCGCTAACCTTGACCAAGGCTAAGCCACTTCTCGAAGTCGCCGGGAAACCGATGATCGATTGGGTCCTTGATAATCTTGCGCCTATTCCCGACCTCGAGCGCGTTTACGTCGTCACGAACCGCAAGTTCGTGAAAGACTTTCAGGCCTGGGCCGAGCAATACCGCGCGAAACGTCCGAATTTTTCGATCGAGATCATCGACGACGGATCGACCGACGACTCAGATAAGCTCGGCGCGATCGGCGATATTTGTCTGGTCGTCACGCGGCATGAACTGGCGAAAAACGATCTGATGGTCGTAGCCGGCGACAATTTGTTTAGCGAACCGCTGGCCAATTTCGCAATCGCCGCGAAGAATTCTGAAGCGACCCTCGCGACCTACGACGTGGGCGATCTCGAAGCGATCAAGAAATACAGCAGCATCACGACCAATTCAGACGGGGTGATCACCCGGTTTGAAGAGAAGCCGCCGAAACCGGAAAACACGATCGCGGGAATCGCCCTTTATTATTTCTCGCGCGACGTCGTTCCACTTTTCACCACCTACATCGCGGCCGGAAACAACCCGGATCAACCGGGCCGATTTATCCAATGGCTTTACCAGCGCAAGCCCGTCAAGACGTTCCAGATCAAAGGAACCTGGTTCGACATCGGGAGCAAAGAGACTCTCGAAGAAGCGAACCAAATCTTCGCGCGGCTCAGTTAATTTTTCCCTGTGCTGTCGTCCTGAGCGAAGCGAATGGATCTCTGAACATTTCTGGGCTCAACCTGCGCCGAAATGATCAGAGATGTTTCTCCCGCCCTGCGGGATCAACATGACAGGAAAGAGGAGCAAGAGCCGTCCTACTTCAATCGCCCCTCATCGAATTCGATGAGGTCGAAGTAGGTCTTGATGTCCTTCCGCCCGGCGCCACCGGCTTCCTTAAGGAAATGAACGAAGCGCGCTTTCTTGGCCGCGGTATCGGGGTGGCGCGCGATCATGGTTGCATTCCAATGCTCGATTTCTTCCGGAGAATGTCTCGCGCTGTTCTTGTTCACCCAATCGAGAATCGCGGAATCGTCGTCCAGCTCGTTGGCGATTTCCTCAAAGGCGTCTCCTTTAATCCGGAGGAAGGCCAGGAGATGTTTGTCGAACCCGACGGTCTTGTAGTTGTAGCCGTCGAGCAATCCTTTCCGATGCAGCTTCGCCTTGTCGATCAGTCGAGGCAGATGGACGTATCCGCCTAACTTTTCGTAAGGACTGCGTGGACGCAGCTTTTGCATCGAGCCCGGCCTAGGCCGCGGGCAAAGCGTGTGGGACCGCGAGCGGAGCGACCTCTTCCGTCGTCGCCGCGGACGCAGCCGTCGGTTGCGGCAGCAACTCGCCCTGTGCGAGACCTGACGTGCCGATAATCAACTGGCCCATGAAAATGCCGCCCTTCTCCACCGAGATCGATTTCGCGGTGACATTTCCGTCGAGCAAGGCGTTTCGGTGAATCACGACCGCGCCTTCCGCGACAATCTCGCCGGTCATGCGGCCGCGGATCTCGATGCTCTTGACCTGGAGGCGCCGGAAGAAATGGACATCCGATTTGCGATCGACAACGACGTTGGACGCCGTGAGGCGGCCGGGAATTTTGCCGACGAAATTGATCGTGGCTGTGCCGACGCAGTTCATGTTGCCGCGCATTTTCCCTTCGATCAAGGCCGTGCGGCAGGTCACCATCGTGCTGCTCAAGTCGCCTTTGGAGGTGACGTGGACCTCGCCCTGGGTCTTGATAGACCGGCTAAAACTGGTCGTGATTTTATAATTTCGCAGATCGACGTGAGTACTGCACTTCGGGCAAAAACTCGAAGTGGCAGCCGAGCTGACTTCGTGTTTCGCCTTGCACTCGAAGCATTCGATCTCGGAATTGTGGTGCTTCGTCCAGAATCCTTCGATCTTTTGAAGCAAAGAAGGATCGTTCGAGGACGTCGCCGCTTCGACGCGTTCCTCCTTCGGCCGTAACCGGATCTCCTGTTTCGGCGCGGCGGGCGCAAAGTGCGAGCCGCATTGCCGGCACATCGTGCTCTTGGCGGCGGCATACTCCATCTGCTTAAAGCCACAGTGCGGACATTCCACACTGACTTTTGCAGGAGACGGCTTTGCGGCCACTGGCGGCTTTAACGAAGGGTGATTGCCTTAGACTCGGGCTCCGAAAGCCGACTTCGCCGGCGCCGCCGGCTCTTCGTTCCGGACAACCTCCGGACGCGCCGGAGCAGCCGCGGGCTTGCTTGCCCCGCCGCTGGTAACTTCAGACTTGCCGATGAAGGTCGCGCCTTCCTCGATGACGAGACGCGCCGCCTTCAGGTCGCCCTGCAACGTGCAACGCGACTTGAGCTCGCAGCGTTCCGCCACGGTGATGTTTCCCTGCACCTTGCCGTACACCGTGATCGATTTCGTCTTGATCTCGCCGTTGATGTTGGCGTTCTCGCCGATCGTCAGGATCCCGTCGGAATTAATCTCGCCCTTAACTTTGCCGTCAATGAGGAGCTCCTTTTGGAATTTGATCGAGCCTTCGATTTCGACGTCGCTCGAGAGAATGTCTTTGCCAGAATGTTCAGCCATATATTTTTTTGGATCGATTGTTGGTGTTGCCCGTGGTTCCTCGCGGGGTGCGAGACCATTGCCCTCCTCAGCGCCCGCGCTTAACGATCCTTCTCCGATCGACGACATGGGCTTTTGTGGAATGAATTTCTTCAGCACGCGGGCATTATGGTAATAGCGCTCCGCACTGTCAACGGATTAGAGCCAGAAATCCTCTTTTTCCTGAAAAAACCGGAGACGAACTGTTTCGGGCAGCGTCTTCGCCGTCACCTCGGGCAAAGCGGCATTCCGCCGGGTTCGATCACAAATGTCGAAAATCTCACCTCCGTTCCAATCGAAACTCGAAATTCGAGAATCGAAAATACCGAAGGCTGGGCCCACCAGGATTCGAACCTGGGACCAAGGGATTATGAGTCCCCTGCTCTAACCGCTGAGCTATAGGCCCGCCCGTGATCACGAATAAATCACGATCAATCCCGGATGACCAACCCCGAATGCTTTTGGCGCGGGCGCCAGGCTGTTCCCCACAGCGTCATGAGAGATCGCGAAGTTAAGGCTGAACAGGCTCTTTTTTCTGACGGACCATTCCCCGCAAATTAGCTCTCGGCTTGGCCGTGGGATTCATGATCGGATTAGTCATCCGAAAAATCGCGGCCATCATCGCCTTGGCCCGATCGTTCCAAATATCTCCATGATTCGGGATGATGCTGGGATCGACCTTAACGTCCCAGTAAGGCACATCGACTGAAGTGATTCGTTTCAGCCGCCACAACTCCAACCTGCCATTCGTGCCGCCCGTCGTGAAAACTTCGCCTGAGAGATTGTGCGACAAATTAGTCTGCACAGCCGATAAGCCGTGGTCCTCGATCGTTTTCCCCAACTTCTCGGTTTCGTAATTAATCAGGAACGGATTATGGCCCGGCGTCGTCGTGTAGAATTGTCTCTCACTTTCGAGGCGGTCCGAGCCGGGCACCTGGACATCGTCAAATGCCTTTGTTGTCGCCGCCAGCGAAGTGCTGAGATGAAACGCTGCGCCCGTCGCCATATCTGCGCTCGAAGTTAACGACACCAGAAAAGGTCGCTTGTTCGCCGTGGACGGGTCGTAGAGCGCCGCGATCATTTGGCGGGTCAAAATGGAATCGGACGCGGGATTGACCATTAGGATCAAGTCCGCCGGAAAACTTCGGTCACTCGCGACATGTCCATGAATTTCTGCATTGATCGCGTGAGCCACGGCACGCTCGACCACCAG
Organism: Chthoniobacterales bacterium; assembly: GCA_045809795.1. Lineage (GTDB taxonomy): Bacteria > Verrucomicrobiota > Verrucomicrobiia > Chthoniobacterales > UBA10450 > AV80. Next base: position 105,950 of record JBJMXD010000007.1, on the reverse strand, counting down.
CCCGCCAAACGAATGGCCGATCAGGACCGTGTATTGCCGCTCGTTTTGATGGAATTCCCGCGCTGCCTCGGAAACGGCGGCGATGGCATCGAAACAGTCGTAGTTACTGGCCAGTCGTTCGGCCGCCGTCTTTCGATTGTAGAAAGTGAACTGCCGAACCACGGGCACCTTGGTAATCTCACCGCGCCATCCCAAATAAACGCCAATGATATGAAAGCCGCGGCCGGCAATCATCGGGGTCTTGCTAAGGTCAGCTAACCAACTCGAGAACCGGGTAACATCATCCGATCCGGCGCTGTTGTGCCAGCCGTGAACGTAGGTGATCACGAGCGGCTTGGACGTTTGCTTGATCAACTCGACCGCGTTATCGAGCTGCCTCGGGTCTTGATAAGAACCCTGTTCGCCGAACTCAATGAATGCCAGAGCGTAACCCTCGTGGTGCCTGATCGAATTCTTGAGGTTGCCGGTGGTGTTGCGGTAAAGCGGGCTTAAAGAAACGCACCCGCATAATAGCGTCGCAACCGCGACAAGGAGACAACGCTGGAACCTCACGGCAACTAACCCGGTAGAGGTCGCTTCAGGAAGAGCCCGTGAATCAGGTGCCAGACACCTACCGCCGCGAGGAGGACGATCGAAATGGCGGCGCCGACACAGACTCCGACGATGAGCTTGTTCCTGCCGCTAAGTGCGGGACCAGGCTTTGCTTCCGAGTTAGGCCACGGCTCAGCGAGGTAGGGAAACTCTTTCAGGAACGGCTTGTCGATGGTGGTGTCGCGCGGAAATTTGGCTCCCGCGTAGGAGAGCTCGTAAAGAAGAGTGTCTCCATAACGAGCCAGCAAGGGAGCAACATCGTCGTCCAAGCGGCGGCCATTAGGGTATCCTACATTGAAGCGGTCGCTGTAGATCATTACGTCCGGGGTTTCGTCCCACGGGCGATAAGAGAAAAAGGAATCAAAGCCGAGCTTGACGAAGAGGTCGCGCATGAGACTCGGGTTCGCCTTTTCGGCCCGGATCACATTGACGTGATCTTTCGGAGCATAGGCGTTCAACAGATCAAAGCGCGGGTTCTGGGTTCGGAGCGACCGCCCCACATGGTCGAACTGCTTGCCATCCTTTCCGACCGTGGCGCCCCAGACAATCCAATCTCGCTGGCCTTCTGGAAAGCAAGTCAGTGGAATAATCATCACCATCGAAATGATATTCGTGCCGAAGAACTTTGGGAAGATAAACGGATTAGCGTTGTAACCCGTGTAGAGATGAATTTCGTTCGGATCCTTGGCCAGGTCGACCGGCTTTTCCTTCAAACTTTTCGCATCATAGATGTGGACCTTGTCCCCGTTGTGGAAAACCCCGCCGGGACTCGTGATCGTCTGCTTCTTAACCGTCGTGTCGTCGTTCAGTTGGATTTCTATCGTCACGTCCGGACTTATTTTGTCCGGGTCCGGGATACTACCGCCATGCCGAGAAAATTCGTCCTCCTTGTCAAAGAGAACACGACTCCGGAGATCCATGTGAATGAAATAAGTGTAACCTGATAGGTCGAGCGGTGGCTTCTTCCGCAGGCCGGGCCTCACGCAGAAGACCACCGCGAGTGCCTTAATTTGAGCTACGTCCGCCGATTCCAACAAGATCTTGGGCTTCGTTCGGTCGAAAGTCGTAAAGGGAGGACCTTCCTTCTCCGGAAAGTTGACGAGCTTGCCGTCGGCGCCAACCGGGAAGACGAATAGGTCGGTGGTATTCCCTGCCAGCCGCGCGACGGCGGCGTCGTTCGGCTTCCCGTCGTCGAAAATCTCCGGACTTATGGGCAAATGAATGGGATCAGCATGGTCCGAAGCCCGAAGAGAGGAAAGAACGAGAAAGACTGCAGCGCTGACTAAAGCAAGGCAGAACTTAATTCGGGGCGATGTCGGGCGAGTAATACGAGTTGATAGGCTCATGATCGGGTGGGATTCGGAGTAAAATGTGAGTAGCTAACCGGTTGCAGCAGGTTCTGCCTCAAGCTGGATGTTCCAGAACCACTCGGGATTTGTAAGAAGTCCCGAGGCAAGCTGGTCACCAAGCTTCCTATAACTTTCCCATTGTTCTTCGTTGAAGAATTGATCCGCCGTCGCCTCATGCGGGAATTCGGGATGAGTCGCATGATAATAGTCGATATCAGCCGACTCGGTCCCTGTAAGCTTGGCTTTAAGGTAGAGGAGGACGGACCTTCTAGCGGGCTCGGATGCGTAGGTGACCCAAAAGAGCGCGCCGTGGTAGGGACTTGGAACGTCAGTGCCATCGGGACCGAGCTTGGGCTTCAAATCCTCGAGGGAGCCAATAAACTGTCGCACTTCGCCCGGGATTTCGTGCGGCGCGAAAGGCGTGATCTCCGCGCAAAAATCAATTCGCGCTTTGCGAACGAGGTTAGCCATGTCCCCGAACTCATATTTGGCATCCTCTCCGGCATCACTCACGATAATCCGGGGAACACGGCGACGAATAAGCTCGTAAGCGCCGAGGTTCTCAAAGAACCCGCCATCCGTTAGATACCAATAGCGTTCCCACGGACCCGGGTAGCGCGCGATCCACTCACAGATAAGAAGAACCTGAGTTAGAAATGTCCGCGGCAAGAGATAAAGCAGCCGCCGAAGAAAAGTAAGTCTGGGAAAGCCGGCGCGGGATGTCTCAGATATAGTGCTATCCCACCAATAGCCCGTCCGAAGATTGGCGAGGCCGAAAAGGAGAGCCGTGCCCAACCGCGTGTCCTGCCCCCGTCCCGGTGCGACGGCGGCGCCCGAGATCGACATCCATTGTCGCAGCGACAGCGTCTCAGCGCATTGAGCCGGCCTGCCATTCTCATCGAGCAGCGGATGCTCGGTGCCGGGGGGCCAGCCTATCGGCTGCATCCGGGCCCGATGCGCCTTGTGGCAGGACCAGCGGGTCGCCAACAACTGCCTTGGTCTTACGCTCTGTCCCGGCCTAACGATAGGTTCGGGCAATCGGTTAGGCGAGGAGGGCAAAGCATAGTTGATCAGCTTATAACGATAAACCCCATGGGGTGGCCTTTGACCAGCCGGTGGCGCTTGCCCGTCCCTGGTGATAACAATCTGCTCGGCATTGACACTGGCCACGATGCCTGCCCCTTCGGCCCGTAGCGCCGGCTCCGTCGGAGGCGTCCACAGACTATGCCACTTCCGGCCAATACTAAGTCCGAGGCTGCTGACAGCCATGCTCTCTCCTTTGCGGTCGCGGTTGCCTCGTTGCGACGTGAAGTCCACGGTTTGATTAAGAGTTACACTGATGAGATGGAGCGGGCCGCCGGTCTGGTGCGGGCGATAATCGCGGATGCTGGAAACATCGTCGCCGGCGGTGACCTCGTTAATGTTTGCCCCCAGTGGGTGGTGCCGAAGTGGATTGGAAGCGCCCAGGAAAGTGCGTGCCAGCCGCGCCGCATAAGTCTGGGAAAGCGAGGAACGGTTAATGAATGGCAGCGCGTCCCGGCGGGACAGGATAAAAGATATAATGAGCGCCAAAATCGTTGTTATGACGCCGATCCAAACGGCCAAACCGCCTCGATAGGCTGCGTGCGCCGCGAACGAATAAAAAATCAGCGGAACAGCAAGAAGAACGATCGCGAGAAGCGCCGGCATAAGTTCCGCGTTGAAAATCCGGCCAAGAGTCGAAGGCGGGCCGGAGGTCTTCTTTTGGTTGGCTAAGAAAGAAGCTGCGGTCCGCGCGATCGGAATGAGAGCCGCGAGCAAAGCTCCGAACTTGGCGAAAGCCCGGGTATAGTTACTGTTTCCCGCCACGTATTGTTGCAAAGCGTGTCCGGCGGTGTCGATCAGGGCAAAGGCGAGCGCAAGGCCGGCCATAGCCAGGGCCAGACCGAGATCGACCGTAAGATAGTTGCGGGTCCGCGACCTTTGCGTGTCCGCGCCTCCGCTGCCTGTCGCGTCCTCCTGTCGACGGCCCCGACGCCACGCTAACTCGACATAGATGAAGGCAGTCAGGAAAGAGAAGGCAAGAAAGAGCGGCTCCCACTGAGTGCCATCGTGCAAACCAAGAAAGAAGAGCACCGCGAGAAAAACAAAGACAAGGAGAAGAGGCGGCCAGCTATAGCGCTCGGAAATGTCCTCTGAAGCCATCCAATAGCCGATCATCTTGGGAAGCACCGCAAAAAGCAGGACTAACTCAAAGAGAACGAACCATGGACTCCAGAAAACACCGAACCCGGCCTCGAGGAGGTGACCTATGGGTAAGTGGTCCTTGTCCAGCACCAGACCCAGTCCAGCACCAATCTTCTCGAAGAAGCCATACCGGATCGCATTGGCCAGGCCGAACAACGCAAAGATCAGCGCGCCCACAACGAAATGAGCGCTAAGAAGATTGCGAATCAGCACCGCGAGGTCGAACTGCACGTCGCCGTGGCCCGAGGGCGCGATGTAATTGCCATTCTTGCGCAACCACCCAATTTCCTGGGAATCTGGCGCCACCAGCTCATGTTCGACGCGTTCCGTCGCAGGATAGACAGATCCGCGTTGGCCAGTGGCGAACGGCTCCGATCGAAGCCGGTCGAAAAAGCGTCCCAGGAACGCGCCGATGTAACTTCCGCCCGAAACGGTAGAGAGAAAATCGACCCGGCGGAGGCAATGGACCCGCGCGAGGGCCTGGAGTAAACCCAAGTTGAACGTGGCACTGCGAATGCCGCCTCCGGAAAGCGCCAGTCCGGTTACATCGCTCGACCACCGATTTCCCTGCAACGGCTCCGGCGCAACGCGAGGCCGGTCAACCGGATCGTTGTTTACCTCTCTGCGGCGCGTCTCCAGCGCTCTCACCTCGTGTTTGCGGAAGTTATCAGGGTAGGTCTCGGAACCAGTTACGGAAGAAGAACCCGCGTCCGCCAGGATTACATCCGCGGCTTTCTCGCTCGCCATATAGACATTGGTCACGATGAAGTAGCCGGGAATCTTCGGGAAAATCGAAGCGTCTACCACCCTTAGTCCCGGGATGAAGTGACGATGTTTGCCTTTCACCGCATTTCCCAGGACGCGAAAGGAACTGTCCAGGACTGCGTTCTCGTCATCGCTGGGACCCATCCGGCAGGTTCCACAGGCATGGTGTCCCCAGGATTCTCGACGAATCCAATCTTTGATCTTCAGGTCGTCATCCGAGGGGGCGAGGCCTGCCGGGTGCGCCTCCCGTTTAACAACGAGGTGAGCGTGCTTGGCGATACTTCGCACAAATTTAACGCCATCCACGATCGCGAGGAGATCGTCAGCTTCATCGTCATCTAAGTCGCCGGACTCTTCCTGGAAGTAGTGAAAGTTAATCTCCGGAGTAACGAGTGGGTCTTTATCGCGCAACCTCACCGTGCCGTCACGATTGCGCGTGTGCGCCTTAAGTATCGCCCAGGTGAAAAAGTTGTGCTCCGGATCTTTGGAGTATCCCAGCTCATAGCCTTTGAAGGATAAGGGGAGACCGAAGATGAATAAATCTGGCTGGGCGAGATCCGGCCGCGACCGCTTTAGAATGCCGACCACCGAGCCATTGCTGGCATAGAGTCCATCTCCTTGTTCGCGCCATTGCTGGAGAAAAGGGTCCGGTCCCGACCCATTGCCTGGGAGGCGAAAGTTGGCGCCTTTCAAAAGATCGAAGTCCGCTTCCATTTCGCTTACAACCGTGACCTCGTAGCGGTCATGCAGGTTCCGGCCGACGCCCGGAGCATCGACTCGACATTCAATTCCTTTTTCCCGCAAATGCTCCGCCTCTCCTATGCCGGAGAGCATCAGCAATTGCGGAGTATTAAAGGAGCCGCCGCAAAGGATGACCTCCCCACCCTCCTTCACGAGAATGCCGTGCGTTTCGTCAGGAGGCGGCTTGTACGAAGGGTGGGCGTGGTAGAGCTTCTCGCCGTCGTAAAATCGGACGCCAACCGCGCGCAACGGATCTTCATCGAAAAGTATTTTGGTCACGAAACAATCCGTCCAGATGGTAAGTCGGTCCGGATATTGCGCCTGCACCTCAAGAAGAAACTCTCTCGGCCCGGAGCGATGCCCACGCAGTCTTAGAGAAGAATCGCCATCTTCATCTGCGGGTTCATTCTGCGCGCTTACCGCTAATGGGATGAGGGCCAGCCCCTCCGGAGTTTCCGCCTGGGTCCGGGCGTGGTTGGGATCAAGCGTTTCCCTCGTTCTGCGGATGCCGCCGCGCAGGAAGTGATGGACGAAAGTAGCGAAGCGGTCGATGCCCGCTTGATTCGCCTGCCAAAGCGCGGCCTTTAGCATTTTGATTAGCTGAAAATCCTTAAGGCCGATAGCCAGGTCGGTAACACTCGTCCGTAACCAGCCTTCGTAACCGTGCCGGCCGTTGGTGTAGTCCGGCTCCCGCCAAAAGAGCCAACAGATGTTCTCCCAGACTTTGCCCCAGCGCGTGCGTGGCGGCTCCGATTTCTTGAAGTATTGATTGCGCTCGAGCCGTTGAAAATAGGGCCGCATCGTTTCCGCGCGCCACGAATCGTCGCGGACGAAGTCCGCCAGGTCATCCCAATCGGAGTCGGGACCGCAGATGGTGATCATCGCGTTGTGAATCGTGCATCCACCGAGGGCCGCAGCGCGCGGATAGAAGATGCCTGTCCGCTCCGGGTTCTCGTCGATGTGCTCCTTGGGATCGGAAGGTTCGCCAGGAGTCGGATTCGCGGGTGGATTCGAATAATGTTTAACAAAGAATTCCCAGCTCAGATCCGGATGCTCGGAGGCAAGACCGTTAAAGGAAGGAACGGCGCTTACTTCGCTGGGACCGGCGGTGGGCGCGAGCTTAGCGGGATTCGAGCCGGCTTCGATCACGAGGACACGCTTACCTCCCTGCGCGAGACGGGCGGCGAGCGGGCCACCACCCGCGCCGGAGCCGACGATGATGTAATCGAAGTCGGAAGCTTTGGGGGCGGAGAGGTCGTCGCTCATGGAGGCGGGGGTGTCGGGGTTCAGTTACAGGTGGTGGGAAACCGCTCGCTAAAACAATTAGAAGGTCTTCAGAAGCTCGATCAATGCATTCTTGTCCTCATCGCTCATTGCATCGAACCATTTAAAATAATGTCCCTCATCCATAACGAAGTCGGGGCATTTGCTTACTTTTATTAAAGGCGGCGCGACTTTTTCTCGCATGAGCTTCTGGGCCTCTTCCGGCGAGAGATGGCGAGACTCTATGTCGGCCAATGTTTCCAGCGTCGCGAAAATGGTTTTCCTCAAGGCGGCTGGATCTGCATCGGGGTTGGTGTTGGCCAACAGACTAACCGGCGTGCCTTTAGGGATAGGTCCCAGCCGGACGTCGCCGAGGCGACCGCTCAGCAGATAAAGGAAACTGCTAACAACTAATCCGATGACGATAGCGGTGTAACCGGCAAAACGCGCCCACCACTTCCGGCGCAGAACGACCGCCGGATCACTGCTTCGTTTGCGTCCTGCGAAGACAAAACAAAGGAACGCAATCAGGAAGAGAATAGCGCCAGGTAGCCACGGAATAGAGAAGATCCTTTGCGCCAGAGGATGTTCGGGCGCCCATCGGGCGTACCATTTTTCAATTTTCTGGATCAAAGGAATCTTAACCAGAAACGCAGGCACATACTGTCCGGGGAGACTGATGTAAGTAACTTCCGTTGTCCGCCAAATCAGGCCGTGGTCTCGTTTCAGGCGTTCTGGTGTGGCCTCGTTATAACTGGAGCTTTCGAGACGTTTGGCGGGCCAAAGCAATTTACGGATCGCATCGTCGAACGCGATCAAGCGGCCGTCGACCGACGGATCGTTGTTAAAAAGACCAAGGCTGTTGTTGTGGAGCAAAGGCGCACTGGTCCAAACCGAGACGAGTGACGCGGGCCGATAGAAACCTACGCCGCCTCCTCCTTCAGGCGAGCCTTTGGGCACCTTGTGCTGCGGAGTAAAGGTTTGCTCCGCGCCGTGATCGCCGATGTAAGGATTGAAATATTTGATCGACCCGACTGACGGCAGTTGCTTGTAGCTGAGGGACGTGAAGTCCGACCACATATGGCCATCAAGCCCGTTGGTGGCCATGGCGCGGGCAGGGTTCGTCCCAACCACCGTGATAGGTATCCGGTAGTCCGTGGAGAGAAAATTATTCTGCCAGAACTCCGGAGTTTCCACCGCCGCTTCCGCCCACTTTTTATAGGCGTCATCCTGTAACCAACGGCCAGGATCATGGTCCCAGAACTCGCCGGCCGCTGCCCAGTCGGCGAGGAGCTGCTTGCGGTGAGCGCTTAGGTCCTTGTCGGCGGTAAGATCGTTCTCGGGTTGGATGCTGGAGTGGCAGACGATGCAGTTATTCGCGAAGACCTTTCTACCTCTCGCAAGCTGGCTAACATCGATTTTCTTAGCCCGTTCGCTGCCGTCCGCGCTGGGTTGCGCTTTGTCTAATGCTCCCTTGGCCGCGAGCAGCGGCATAGGTGGCGTGACTCTAAGGAAATAATCGCGCAACGGAGCTACCCGTTCCTGGGTCGCAGCCCAGTTAGTGGAATGATCGACCAAGTCTTTTAGGCGAAACGGCTTTTGCGGTGTAAACCCAATGAGCGGCGTATGCAGGCGGACCCATTGGTTACCGAAGCAGCCGATGTTAAGAAAGACGCGCGCCAATGCGCCCCATGCACCGATCGAATCCGCACCATCAAACAGGACCCGCGGAACAAAGCGCGGCCGGTCCGAATCGTTGGAATGTTTGACGCGATCGAGAAGATCGGGAGCGGCGCTAAACGCTTGCCATAGATCGGGGCGGACTTGGTCGACGTCCCTTCCGCGATAGTCGAGCTTACCCGTTTCCGAATTGCGTTTCCAAACAAACCCGGCGTTCTCGTCTCCGGCCAGGGCTTCCGTGGGCTTCCCCCAAACGGCAGGTTGAGTGAGGCTATCACCCCGGAGTTCTTCCGGAGGATTCACGAAGGAACGAATCACGCGCTGTGGCAGATTAAAGATCGCGTTCATTGCGTTCGGATTATTCAGGTTATCCGATGGAATGAGAGAAGTGTCGGTAGTGCCCGGAGGCTGAGCATCGAGCAGGTGGTAAACGAAGTTATCCTTGTGCAGAAGGTTGCCGAACACTGCGCGAATTCTGAGATACTGGGCGCCGATATTGCCGGAAATGTTTTCCCAGCGCGGCTCGGCCACACTGCTCGGCGGGTTAAGAGGGTGAAACGACGCATGACAAAACGCGCAGCTCATTCCCACCCGATAAGGGCGCACCAGGTTAGGATCGTTGAAATAGCTAGGATCGTCATAATAACGCTTCGGATCCCATTTTGCTTTTGCCTGCTCGAACTTCGGGTTGGGAAACAGCCTTAGCCCTATGACGCCGCTCGACTTACCGTAGATCTTCACCGGGGGCGCCGGAAGCCGCGCCTCGTCAACCGATGGCACGTCGATCCAGACTCCGTTTTCATCAGGCTTGGTAGCTTGTTGCATCCCAGGCTCGTTGATAAGGCCGGCTTCCTTGAATCGATTCGGCCGGTTCCGGCTATCGACGAGCTTCAGTAAATCGGTAAAGCCATAGCTGTTGCCGGCGAGCCAATCCCAGAATTGTTCGTTGCCAGCGCACCAAATCATCCAGGTATTGCGACCGAGGATTTCGTTCTGGGTATGAACGATATCAGTTAGTGGCCTCGGCGGGGGCGACAGGTCGGGCTTGACGTCCTCCGGCTTAAGAAGCTGGTCTGGTTTCGGCAACGCGATGGCAACGCCATCCATGCCGCGAAAGAAATTTTCCTTCTCCGTAATCGGATAACGAAAATCCTGCGCGGTGAGGCCGGCAGCTTTCGCTTCATCGTCAGGCACGTTATCCGCCGTTGCCGGCGCGCGACTACAAGCGTCGCCGAACAAGAGCAATCCCAGGCCAAGCGATGCTCCAACGACGCAGCGCGCGATGTAACGTTTCTGATTACCGGTCGAGGCGCTGCGCAGCGCCGCGCACAATCGCGCAACAGGAGGAAATCTCATTGGGGTTAGGGGGACCGAGTGTTATGTCGGGCCTGCTTGAGCCGGAGTTTGGCAAAAGCTCGAAATGGTTGGCAAGAAAAATATTGATCAATAATTGTCTGAACAAACTTGGCGATCCATCGACGGAGTTTCGCCCCGGATAAGTGTCGAGCGAAACTAACTCTCGACAGCCACGTCGATTCTCAATAAAACTAACGAGTCATGCGTTTCGGCGCAGCCCCAGCCCCACGAAATTCCCCGCCTATGTCCTTTGATGACCAGAATGAAGAAACAACGGGTGACGATCGGTCATATCGCGGATCGCTTTTCTCCGAAGTACAGGATGCGATCTTCACCGATCCCTATCAGAAGCCTTGGGGCGCACCGGACCAGCCCGGGATGCCGCGCTACGTGGTAAGCTTGCGCCGATTTGCTCAAGGTATCCTCCCTTTTGGTAAGCCGTTTCGCTTCTGGCAAGCCGCGGCCCGCACGGTGGATTCTTTTGCGGATCTGCGCTGGGGGAAAGATGGCAAAGGTTTTCGCCGGTTAGTCCACCCGAATGGAGTCTGCCTTACGGGTCTTTGGGAAATTACGGAAGAAACCGATTACTCCGGTTACTTCAGCAAAGGCAGCCGCGCTTTGATCGTAGGTCGCTATTCCATTTGTTGCACCGAGCCGCGACGTGGTTACACCAGATCGCTTTCCCTCGTAGGCAAGCTTTTTCCGACCACAGACCCGAACCACGCCGAACCGCTTCGCACCGCTAATTTTATCACCCAGCAAGACTTCGGGGGCGAGCATACAGATTACATTAACGACGCCGTCACTCACAATGCTCCCGATACCCGTTCCTGGCGGCGCGGGTGGGGCTTCCCGATCCTGATCCTAACGGGGCTAGTTCTCAAGCTTATCGACAAGGAAGCCACGATTCGCGAGCTCTACGAGATATCCGAGCTCGGCAAGCCCAAGGGAGAGCCGACCCGGACTCCCAAGTTTATGCGGCTCCGAGTAGCGCCCGACCAGCCGAGGATCGAAGGAGATGAGCTAGATTTTCGGGACGAAATCATGGCGCAGATTTACGACAAGGGCGATCCTGACCCGAAGCGGACGTTGACGTTTGAAATCGATGTAACCGACGAGGGAACCCAGAGCGGATTGGCGTTATTTGAGAGACGCCAGTTTAGTAACTGGAAGACTATCGGCAGAATCACCTTTGACCAGGCCGCGCCCTCCCACAATGGGGATCACGTAATTCATTTCCATCATCCTAAATGGCGCGGAAACCGTAATGACGCTTCAACGGTTCTGCGGGTAAACGAGAAGCGGGTTGGCTAACGTAACGCTGCCACGAGATAGATCCCGCCGGCGACACAGATTACCGTCGAACCAGCGCGCAACAGCCAGAGAGGGACCCGCTCGGGATGCAACGAGCCCCGGCCATAAGCACGCGCTAACTGCATCCCGGCAAACAGCGGCAGGCCCACCATCTGATGTCCCAGCTCAACTCCCAGGCTAAAAGCTGCGATCGCGGTGGCGATAGCGACTCCTCGCATTCCTTCCATCGCGTGGAGCAATCCCCCGGCGAACCCCAGCCCGTGAAATAATCCAAAGCCGAACGCGACTACGAGCCTGGCCCAGCCACGACTGCGAGCAGGCGCGAACAGATTCTGCAGAGCAACGAACACAATGCTCGCGGCTATCATCGGTTCCACGATCCGGTCGGAAAGCCGAATCACATCGAGAACCGCGAGCGTAAGAGTGATCGTATGCGCGACGGTAAAGGCAGTTACTACCTTAAGAAGGTCCCACAAACTGGCTACTGCGAGAACCAGGCCGGCCACAAAAAGCAGATGGTCGTAACCACCCAGGATATGAGCGATGCCGTGGCGCAGGAAGGCCAGCGCCATTTCCCATTTTTGAACACGAGGCTCGGATTTGTTTCTCCCCTCGCCCGGCCCAGGTAGATCAAACGAAAGCGGTTGTCTGGATGTAAGGAGCAATCCCTCCCGCATCACTTCGTTTCCCCTCGTAATCCGCACGATGTAACTCGCTTCCCAGCGGTTGCCCGGCGCGAAGATGAACTCGTTCAGGACATCTTCTTCCAGATGCAACTTCGCGGCTGGCCGATGGCCAGGCGGCAGGTCGAACCACAAGGCATAATCGATTAGGGCTTCCGGTTTCGTCTCGCGCGGCGGGGTAACTTCGACAACGCGCCCGCTGACTGCGACCTCATCTACAGTGAGGCGCAAATGAGTTAGCAAATACTGGCCGTGTCGTTGCCGAACTCCTTCCAGAGTCGCGTTATCCGGGCTTTTCTCTCCGAAGGCTTCGGCAACAAAAGCCTCTTCATTAGAAACGCGGGCCTTTACTTCGATATGGTCTGTTAGGAGAACAATATCGATCGCACCCTGGGCCACGGGATGTGCGCTCACGCTGAGAGCGCTGAGAACAAATCCACCTACCACGCATAGTAGACGGCGCTTCATCAACGGTGGACGTGGAACGTGCTGTAGCGCGCATTCGCCTTCATCGCGTTTTGCAACGCAGCGGTGCCCCCTGGGATATCTCGGGAACCCATCCGGATCATTCCGGCATGGTAAAGGATGTGCGCGTCGAGCACGCCAGTCGCCAGCGCCTTGCTCGTAAACTCGAGAGCTTCCGCATTTTTCCCGGCTTTGAACAACGCCCACGCCAGCGCGTCGTAAGTTTGAATGCTGTGGCGCCCGGCGAGGTCGCGCCGCGCCGATTGCACCGCGGCCTCCGGTTGATTGAGCGAATCGGAGTAAAGTCCGGCCAGATGATGATCGTAAAGCGGTTCGCCGCGCTTGACCGAGTCGAGGTAGCCCGCGAGCGCTCGCTCATGCCATACCTTGGCCTCCTCCTTTTTGCCGGCGAAGAGATAGAGATCTCCGAGAGCTTGCAAAAACTCCGGCCGGTCCACTCGTTCGATGAGGTGAAGGTAAAGCGCGCTTGCCTCGTCGACCTTCCCTTGAGCGCCCCGCAGCTCAGCAAGATGATCAAGCCCTGAATAGTAGTCGGGCTGTTGCGAAAGCGCCGATTGGTAGTGCGATTCGGCTGTTTCCCAGTCGCCAGCTCTGAACGCAAGCTCTCCGATTTGGACGTGGCACCAAGCCGGGACGTCCGGGAATTGCGACGCAAATTTCTCCGCGCGGGGCAAGGTGTCTTCGAGTCGTTGCCGGGCTCCCGCCATGTTTCCATGAATCCAATCGAGCTGCGAGAGTCGCGGCTCCATGGCGAGCTCATTCCCGGGCAGGGGCACCTTGCTCCAGACAGCCCCGGCTTCCGCGTAATCACCCAGACTAAAAAGAGCATCACCCAGAAGTTGCAAGGCATAGGTCCCGTCCTGCATCAGTTCGCGCAATTGTTCCGCGCTTCGCCGTGCTTCGGCGAAGTGATGCGAGGAAAGTTCCACCCTGGTGCGGAGCGCGAGGGCCGCCTTGTTAAAAGCGGGGTTCGCGATCTTGAGAGATTTCTCCACCGCCTCTGACGCGAGGCTTAAGTGCGAAAGCTGACCGGTGCTGCTTAGCAGCCGCAGATGTGCGTCGGCAATTCTGTTCCAAGCCGCATTATCGTCGGGATTTTTTTGGACCTGTTCCTCGAGCGAAGCAAGCGGCTCTACGATTGATGCGCTCAGACAATTTGCCTGGCTCGCGAGAACAAGAGGAAGCAGTGCTAGGAGAAGCTTCCAGTTATTCATGGGGCGCAGACGGTGAGAAGACGATCCTTCAAAAGGATACCAGCAGCGACCGGGCGACCTGCGCAAGCAAAAACCACCTGACGATCACTGCCTTCTCAGGAGCATTTCATCAGTCTTGACACCGAAGCCGAGAAAGGAGCAACCTCTGAACATATGACTCCCCCACCCCTGCGCCCCAGGGCTTGGCTGGCTTCTGTTCTAGGCCTTGCTCTCATCTCCCTCACCTCATTCGCAGCGGACCATAACGATCCTAATGCGATCAACTCTATCTTCGCCGATATCGACGCTAACGCGGCTGACCTTTATGATTTGTATGGTTTCCCCAGCGATGACGCGACTGGCGGAGAGAAAGTCGTCATCGCGCTGACGTTCGCTTCAGTTCCCGGCACTGGCGTATTCGATCCGGATCTGCTTTACCGAATCCTTATCTCGCCCGAGCCACGCGTCGCTCCACCTATGAAAGGCGGGGCGGATCTCGACGGAGTGTTGAAATATTTCACCTCCATAAAAGAAAAGTATCTCGGGCTAAAACCATCCCAGGTTCGGGTGACAGTAGGTCAGGATAATCGAGCGAAGGTAGAGCTGCTCGGATTCCCTTCCGGAAACGTTACCCAGGTGGTCGACATCAATAAGACTCAGACCATCGATGCAGGTGGAAATACCATTAAGGTATTCGTGGGTGGGCGGGACGACGCCTTCTTTAACGATTTGCCGGGGTTCTTTCGCTCCATCAACTACGCGCCGCAGTATTACAACATTCCCTTGTCGATGACGAACGCCCGGGAGCTCGAAATCCCCAAGACTCTCATCGAACTCGAAGGTAACGACTTGTTTAACTACGATCCGAGTAACCCGGAGTGGGGAATCACGGCGAAGAAGGATCTGCCGCCGGGGCCATGGACCTGGAAAGGGAACAAGTACAAGAAGGACGACAAAGGCAATTATCGTTTCGTTTACAGCGGCAAGGACAATCGCGCGGGAAAAAATGTGAACGCGATCATTCTCGAGCTTCCCCTGGCCTTCCTTACCAAATCTCCCGCCACTAACCGGATAGTTAACGCCTGGGGCGAAAGCTGGGTGCTAAAGGCCTCGGGCAAGATTCCTACAATCCCCGACGAGCGCACCTACGGCAACGGAATCCTGGAGAACCATTCGTGGATCGTTAGTGGCACCGTCGTCGCGTTCGGCTTGCTCCTCTTTGTTCTCGGTGTGAGGCCTCACGGACGCAAGCTTCTGATTGTCGTCGGAATTCTGCTGCTCCTGGCGGGAGTTAGCCTGGGAGTATTTGCCAAACTTCGGTCCCAACAACTGGCCGACCTGATCCCATCTGCTTCTGATAAAGAGCTAAACAAATACAAGCTCATCGATACGGATGGCCAGCCTTTCGCGGACGCGGCCTTGAACCAGCGCGAGGATAATAAGCAGGTCGGCGCGAATAATTTTTCGCTCGGCCCTTCCCTTGTCACCCGCCTCGCTCACTTAGGATGGGGCTTTGGGCCGTCGATCAGCGCGCTCGGCTTGCGCACCTCTTTTGACCACGACAACTCTCCCATCTCCGTGCACAAAACCTACGACGTCGCGCATATCCTGGATGCCTTTAAACGCGTGAAGAAGACTCTCTTCCAGGAACTGAACATGCCCGACGACAGCTGGAATAAAAAACACCTCAACATCCCTTTGCGAAGGCCGTTCGAAATCTTCGTTCCGAACGTGTGCGCCATCGATATGGATACGACAGGGACGTGGCCGTTCGGCCGGCGGCTCGAAGACCAGGTAGCCACTCGATTTCTTTCCTTGTTTCTCGACATGAGCGCCGAGGCTAATGGCAAGAAATACAACATCGAGATCTTGGGCGATCAGTCCGTGTGGGACCAACTACCCATCGAACCGAAGACGCCTCCTAACCCTTTAAAGAACGACAAGCCGTTCCTGACTGAATTCCCCTACCTGGCCGATCCCTGGTAAGGTTTTTATCCGCGCCCATCACCTAGCCGCATCCGAAAAATATTGACGAACGAAGGTCAGTTCCCTAGTTCTCGTTTCGCCCTCGCAACCCTCACCTCCATGACTTCAAAAGTTCTCCTCGTTGGCGGACTGTTCCTCGCCGTTCTCTCCGCCTTGTACGTGAGCGCGCTCGCGCCGCTTCCCGCGCATGCCTTAGTGCCCGGTTTTGTCGCGAATCTTCTTCCCTGGTTGGTCGGTGGAGCGGGAATACTTACCGGCCTTCTTAACACGAGCAGAAAAACCAAGACGGCGCTTTTCACTTTGATCGGGCTTGTCGTGGCCTTGACCGCCATCCTCACCCAGCCCTTCAATCCGGCCTGGCTGAGTCATATGGTCTTTTTCGTTCGCGTCTTTTTCGCGCACGCCCTCCTCTCGGCGGCGGTGCTCTATTTTCTCAACGACGGCCACTAGCCGTCTCGATCAGGATCCCGACCAGGGCGCGACCTGGGAAAAATGCTCGTGCGCCAGGACGACGCCGATCCGTGCGATCACGCTGATCACGAAGCCGACCACGAAACAAAATCCCGCCGCGTAACGCATCGATCGATCGGATAAATCGAAAATGCCGGGCGGTTTGTCTTTGTGCACGAAAGGATTGTGAACGGAGGTCTCCCCCGTTGCAACTATTCACATTTCTCGGTGTTTTTCCGCCGAACGCGTGCCAGATTCACCCTCGCGCCCGCAGCCTTCATGAAAATGTTCCGCCGCTCCCTTCCAATCCTCTTCCTCACGACCATCGCTCGCGCGCAATTGGCCACACCCGCCGCGGTTCCGGAAAATCTTGGCCTCGGTCTACGGGAGTTGGTCGAGCTGTCGCAAATCGATCAGGCCGGATTGCAGCGGCAGATGCAAACCACGCCCGCGATCAATTCCGACACGGCGGGTCGCGTCACTGCTAACATTCAGCTCGACGGAAAAGTGCCGCTGGCCGAGATCCAGGCAAACCTAATCGCGCTCGGACTGGAAGTGATTGCCGTGGAAGATCATTGGCGGAAGGGCGTGATCTCCGTTCGCTTGCCGCTTTCCGCGGCGACCGCTGCCGCGAATGTTCCCGGCGTTCGCAGCATCACCCTCGCGCGCAAGCCAGTTCGACGAGTCGGCGTCGTCACGGCCGAAAGCAGCGTGGCGGAACACGCGGCGGAAGTGAACACGCCTGGGATCATGAGTCCGCAGGGAATCATCGGGCGTAACATCAGCGTTGGCATCGTCTCGGATTCTTTCGACGGCGCGTCGAACGTGCCGCGAGCCAGTGTCGCCGTCGCCTCGGGCGATCTGCCTGGCCCCGGTAATCCCGACGGCTACACGCAGCCCGTCGTCGTCTTGAAAGATGATTCCGGCGCAGACGCAACGGATGAAGGCCGAGGCATGGCCGAAATCGTTCACGACATCGCGCCCGCGGCGAAGATTTCGTTTTCGGCCTGTGGCGCAACCCAAGCCACCATGGCGGCGAGCATTCGAAATCTCCGCACTTCCTCCGCGACACTTTGCGATATCATCGTGGACGACATCGGATTTGCGGATGAGCCGTTCTTCTCCGACGGCATTATTTCCCAGGCGATCGACGACGTGGCGACGAGCAACTCACTCGCGGGAAAAAAGGTCGCATTCTTTTCTGCCGCCGGGAACACCGACAACCACGGCTACGACGCGACCGCCCACATTGTCTCGGTGGCCGCGGGGCTTTCGTCGTCGGCTGGTAACGTTAAGCTGAATCAGGTTCCATCTTCTCTCTACGCCGGCGGTTTCCAAGGCCTGGACCCGAATGGCACGCCTTCCGTCGTCATGTCGGTCACGACGGATGCCGATCCGGGCGAGCTGGTCTTCCAGTGGGACGATCCATTCAACACGGGGGGCGTTACGACCGATTACAATCTTCTGGTTTTCGACGCTGCGGGAAATTATCTCAGCTCGGTCAGCGGCAAGGACAATAACTTCTCGACGAGTGAGCCCGTGGAGATTGTCGATCTCAGCCCAAACACGACTTATAAGTTGGTCATCAGCCTTGCTTCGGCGAACCCGCCGACGGCGACGCATCTCCGGATGATCTCCTTCGGGCAAGGAGCGATAACGGGGCCGAACCTGAGCAGCAATGTGATCTCACTCTTCGGTCATCCCGCGGCCGCGAATGCGAACGCCGTGGCGGCGTATGTTTACGACAACACGCCGAACGTTGTCTCGAACTACAACCCGAATCAGACGAATCCACCGCCCGGCCCCTACGCACCAGTGGCCGAATCCTTCAACGCGCTCGGCGGAAACGTTCCATTTTATTTTGATAGCCAGGGGAATCGATTGGCTTCGCCGCAGATTCGGCAAAAGCCCGAGTTCGCCGCGGCCGACGGAGTCGATACTTCATTTTTTCCACCTGACGACGGAGCGGATTCCGACAACGATGGCTTCCCGAACTTTTTCGGGACAAGTGCGGCCGCGCCAAATGCCGCCGCGTTCGCCGCCTTGCTTTTGGAAGCCGCAGGCGGCTCTCAGTCACTTAGTCCAACGCAAATTCGCGACAGGCTCGCGCAATCGACCTTCCCGCACGACCTCGATCCGAGTTTCGCTCGCGCCACGATCAGCGCGGCGAATTCATCGCTCGATCTGACCGCGTCGGGCGATGACAGCAACGACAGTGCGACAAACCCGTCGTTCTTCACCCTTCATTGGGAGAACGCGAATGGCGCGCCCTTGCAGCAAGTCACGATTGACTTAAGCCACACCGCACTGGTTTTCGATCCGCGGTCCGATCTCGGTTTTCCGTTCACCGTCGGACAAAACTCCGGCGGTGTCAGCGTGACCTCGAATCTCTCCGCTGACATGCGCGTGCTGACCCTGAATTTCGGAAATACTTTTACGCCCGGAAAAACGATCGCGTTCGGTATCGACCGCGACCTCGCCGGAATCAACGCCAGCGGAAATTCCGCCGACAACCTCGGCGGGGCCAGTGTGGCAGCCGTCGTCGATCCGAACGCCCCGCTCTTCACCGCCTTCAACAATCAGTTAGGCCACGGCTTCAGCCCGGCTGATGGGCAAGGTTTGATCGACGCGAAAGCTGCTGTCGAAACGGTCGTCGGCCACAAATCCGCTTTCAACGGCGTCTCGGTGAATCTCGCCACACGCGGAAATGTCAGCACCGGCGACGATGTTCTCATCGGCGGGCTCATCATCGACAACAGTGCGACGAAGAACATCATCATTCGCGCGCTCGGGCCGTCCATTGCGGTCCCCGGCGCGCTTCCTGATCCGACGCTCGAATTACGGGACCAAAACGGCGGGCTCATCATGAGCAACAACAACTGGCAGGATGATCCCGTCCAGGCTGCGCAAATCCAGGCTACCGGAATCCCTCCGAAAGATCCGCGCGAAAGCGCGATCGTCCGATCACTCAACCCGGGCAGTTACACCGCGATCGTGCGCGGCGCGAACTCCGCGACCGGCATCGGCCTGGTGGAAGTTTACGATCTGGATCCGCAGCCGGCTGCGTCGCACCTCGCGAACATTGCAACGCGGGGCGTCGTCGAGCTCAACGACAACGTGTTGATCGCCGGTTTCATTTTGCAGCAGGGAACTTCGCAGGTTGCGGTCCGCGCGATCGGCCCTTCCGCGTTCCCTCTTGCGCCGGCGACTCCGAGTGCGCTCGCCGATCCCACCCTGGAATTGCGAGACGTTCAGGGCAACCTCGTAACGTCCAACGACAACTGGCAGGAAGACAGTTTCCAGGCAGTGCAACTATCAGCGGTCGCCTTGGCCCCCACCTCACCGGTGGAAAGCGCTTTGATGACGACGCTTCCGTCGGGCAGTTACACCGCAATCGTCCGCGGCGCTCACGGCACGACCGGCAACGCCGTCGTCGAAATTTATAACGTTCACTGACGCGCGTTGGTCGCGGGTTTGTGAATTGACTCCCGCCATCGCGCTGGTCACCATTCGCTCAGCTCTAGCGCGCTCGCCCGATGAATTACACCGCCTCTATCAGCGATTATTTCAAGAGTCCGAAATGGATGATGAATACGCTCCTTGCTGGTGTCTGCGTCTTCATCCCGCTCGTGGGCCAGATCGTTGTCAAAGGCTGGTTAATCATGGGTTTTTGGGGACGCGACGACGAGCGGCCGGAAACATTTCCGGATTTTGATTTCAATAACTTCGGGAAATATCTTGAGCGCGGGCTTTGGCCGTTCCTGGTTACGCTGGTCAGCAGCCTGGTGATTACAGTGCCGCTGGTTATCGTTTCGGTTCCCCTCTCGATGCTCATGGGAGTTCTGACGCCGAACGATCACAGTTCGGCGGGGGGTTGCGCAGCCGCGCTGATCATTGTCGTCATGATGGTCTTCTATTTCGTGATCATCGTTGGCCTGATGGTCCTGCTTACTCCGCTCATCATCCGGGCATCGATCATGCAGGATTTCGTGCCTGCCTTTAACTTCGCTTTTCTGAAGCGGTTCATTGCGCTGACCTGGAAGGAAATCCTTCTGGCTACCCTGTTCGTTTGCGTCACCAGCGTCGCCCTCTGTGCTGTTGGCGCTATCATCCTCTGCATCGGAATGTATTTCGCGATGGTGCCCGGATATTTCGCCTGGGTCCATCTTCACAAACAACTTTATCGTCTCTACCTGAGCCGTGGGGGCGAACCAATTCCGGTGAGCCCGAAGTTGCGCGACGACGTTGCGCCGTCGCCGCTGTAGCCGTCGCCTGCGCAAGTTGTAGCGACGGCGCTCTGTCGCCGTTAAAAAGCAGTGATACGCCGACAGAGCGGCGTAGCTACAGCGCACCTACTTCTTCGCGTGCGAAATGGCGCTGTTCAATAACTCCTGCGCCTTGTCCGAACCGGATTCGAAATCCCAGATGTCTTTGTCCAAAAGATACTGCGCCGGCGTGGCGAAGTTCACGTTTTGCACATTCGTGATCCGCGATTGCAGCGTCACGATCCCCGCGAGCGATCCGCCTCGCTCAAGGATCAACGGTCCGCCGCTGTTGCCAGGGCTGACCGGCGTAGAAGTTCGGATCAACGTCAGGTCTTTTATTTTGTCGAAGCGCGAGATGATTCCCGCAGTGATACTGAGTCCTTCCCCAAGCGCGTTCCCGATCGCAATGCACGCTTCGCCTTCCTTAATCGCATCCAGCGGCCGGATCGGAAATTGATTCGGCGTCCACTTCCCATTCAGTCGGACGAGCAGGAGGGCGAGATCGACTTCGTTCTTCGCCCGCGCGACGACTTCCACATCCGCAAATTCCTTGTCGTGCGAAAACCGCACCCCGCATTTGTAATCGCCGGTCATATTTTCGCCCGGCTCGACGACGTGCCAGTTCGTGGCCACGAGGCCGTACTCGCTGTCGTTATACAACAACACGCCCGTACCACTGGCCCCGTTCTCCTTCTTGTTGAACGTTGACCGCTTTTCGTTCCAAGTCGTGCGCACTTCGAGGACCGACGATTTATAGATGTCGCGCAATTCATCCGCGGTAAAAACGCGATCATGCGACGTCGACAGCTGCTGCTGTTGCGCCACGACCTGCTGGAGCGGGCTCGGTTCCAGAGCCGTCTTTCTTGCCGACCCGAAAAGTTCGAATGCCGTAAATCCGAATCCCCAAAGAATGAGCGCTGCCAGGAGTGGAATTCCCCATCGCGTTTTCTCCCGCTTCACCGTCGTCTGGACGTAGCGGATTTGCGGATAGGCCGAGAACGCGATCCACGCGACGGTGTAAACAATCCAGATCAGCAGCGTCAGCCCGTTCGGAGAATAAAAGGCGAGACCGACGACGACAAAACCCAGCCAGAACCACGGCGCCGCCATCAACGCGCGCCGGCCGCGCTTCATGATCAGCCAGTTTCGCCAAATGATGAAGCCCCCGAACGCTGGAGACAGAAACAAGCTGCCGATGATCGCCATGACCGGGCTCCAGATCGTTTCCCCTTCCGGCGGCTGAGTTGTAGCCGGGATCGACGCTGTAGCCGGGATCGTTAATCCCGGCCGCGGAAAGACAGTTGGCAGCGGCGGCGGACCCGCCGATGGAATCGTCACCGTCGGCAACGGCGGCGGCTTCGCCGTAGCGGCGGTCGCCGCGGCGACCGCAATCTTCCCCCCTGTAGCGGCGGGTGTCTCACCCGCACTCTGTTCTGTAGCCGCGGCCCTGCTTGCCAGTCCGAAGCCGGGCGAAGGCTGGCGGGCCGCGTCCGATTTAGGCTCATCGTTTTTCGACGCTTCAGACGCCAAGGAAGCTAAAGACACGGACGGCACCGCCTCCGTTCTCGCCGTCGGAAACGCCGCCAGCAATTCCGAAATCGGTTTCCATGCGGCCTTCGCCTCGTCCCACGCGAGATCGGTCGCGCTCAGGCTGCCGTCGGCCACTTTTTCACGGATAACGGATTCCGAAAAACGCCCGGCATATTGCCCATTCCGATGAACCCAGATTTCCATGCCGCCCTATCTATCCAAGGCAGCAGGTTCGGTGCAACAGAATACGCTGGAGGGACGGGCGCTGTCCCGTCCCATTAATTCGGACGACTGTAGCCGCGGCGCTCTGTCGCCGCGCCGAGTCCTAAATCATATTCACCGCGCCGCAATTCGGGCACGTGTACGCCTGCTCGCTCGGCGGCGACAACGGCCGCGTCAGATATTGATGACAGCTCCAGCATTTCACCCAGAACGGACTGTTCCTCCCGCTCGCTTCATCGGTCGTCACCTCGAGCTTGCCGATCTTGTCCGCCGGAATCTCCCGATCCGGTTTCTTGCCTTGGATGTAGTCGCCTTCAGTCATTGCCTTTTTTCACTGTTGCTTTGTTGGTTGTAGCGCCCGTGACGCCGTTGGCAATTTCCAAATGAGAACGAATCCGAATCCGGCTATTGCAAAAATTGAAAACCGTAGTGATCGGTTGAATGCGTCCCGTCGCGACGCGGCTGGAATCGATTCGTGAAACCCTTCCACACTTTGGCCGAAACGACCGCTCCCGAAGGCGGACGTTTCACGCTGCATGAACACGACGGCGAGTATTTCATGAAGCTGAATGGCCGTCAGTTGATGAGCAGCACCTCCACCAGTTCGGAAATCTTGCTGGCGAAACTGGCCTGCGAAAATCTGCTTCGCCATCCGCACCCGCGCATTCTCATCGGCGGGCTGGGACTCGGCTTCTCGTTAAAGGCGGTGTTGTCGCTCGTGGGGAAAAAGGCGGAGGTCCATGTCGCGGAATTGCTGCCGGAAGTGATCGAATGGAATCGGCAATTCCTGATGAAGCTAAACGGCGCCCTTCTGGACGATCGTCGCGTCCAGGCTTTCGCCGAGGATGTTAATCGCCTGATTCGACGAGGCCCGAAAGGGCGTTACGACGCCATCCTCCTCGACGTCGATAATGGTCCGACCTCTTTTGTTCAGGAGAAAAACAAACGGCTCTACAGCCGGCGCGGTTTCGAACGAATTGCGGCCGCGTTACAACCAGGGGGCCGCGTGGCCTTTTGGTCCGCGACCGAAGAAGAAGCATTTGGCGAAGCCCTGGCCCGCGCTGGTTTTCGTGTCCACGTCGTGGAAGCCAAGTCGCACGAGCGCGCGAAGCGTTTCGAGCACCGGATCTACATCGGCGAAACGGAACCGCGGCATCGCACCGCGCCCGCCGCGGCCGCGGAAACTCCAAATCCCAAGCTCCGATCTGCAACGAAATCCCAAACATCGAAGCTCCAAGGATCGGATCGCGCATAGCTGTGGCCGCGTTGTTTTCTCGCTGTAGCCGCGGCGCTCTGTCGCCGCGTTGTTTCCCGCCGTAGCCGCGGCGCTGTGTCGCCGCGTCCTCCCGGCACGCCACGCTGACGTTTCGAAAATTTACCGCGGATAACGCGGATGACACGGATATTGGCCCCAGACATTCCTCTTCGATCCGTGAAATTCGTGGCATCCGCGGTCCAATTTTTTGTTCACGCTGTTTGATGCTTGGTGCTTGGATCTTCTCTGGAGCTTGTGAGCTTGGAATTTGGAGCTTCATCGCGTCGGCGATGTTCCCTACTCTCGATGTCAGTGAACGCATCCGTTGATCCCGCCCGCACCATTGCAGAACTCAAAGAACTTCGGGAACTCACCGGTGACGAAAACGGCGCCCAGCGCGTCGCTTTCACCCCGACCTGGGCCAAAGCGCGCGCGTGGCTCCGCGAAAAACTCGAAGCCTTTTGCCCCGATGTCCGAACCGACGAAGCCGGAAACCTTTGGGCGACCTTGCGGGGCAAATCTCCCAAAGCCTTGCTCATCGGCGGCCACATCGATTCCGTCCCGAACGGCGGCTGGCTCGACGGCTGCCTCAACACCCTCGCCGCTCTTGAGATTCTTCGCCGGATCAACGCGCAATACAACGGACGTCCACCGGTCACCGTCCGCCTCGTTGATTGGGCCGACGAAGAAGGCGCGCGCTTCGGCAAAAGTTTGTTCGGTTCTTCCGCGTGCTCCGGCCATCTCGACATGGATGAAGCCCGCGCCCTGAAAGACAAACAGGGCGTTACTCTTCCCGCCGCGCTCGCCGAACACGGAATCGATTTCGAAAAAGTAAAGGAGTGCGGGAAAGAATTGGAGAACGCCGGCGCGTATCTCGAACTGCACATCGAACAAGGCCCTGTTCTTCTGGATCTGGATCTACCGCTCGGAACTGTTCTCGGAACTTTCGGCGTCGAACGCCACGCCATCACCTTCCACGGTCAAGCCGCCCATTCCGGCAGCACCCCAATGAACCGCCGGAAAGACGCCTTCCTCGCCGCCGCCAAAATGAGCTCCGAAATTTATCGCATCGCCGAACGCAGCAACGGTGGCGTTTGCACCATCGGCTCATGCACAACGAAACCCGGCATTGTCACCAGCGTCGTCGAAGAATGCCGCATTACCCTCGATCAACGCCATCTCGACGCCGCCGCACTCGCCCGCATGTACGCCGAGGCAAAGGAAGCCAGCCAACGTTTCGCCAAAGAAGGCAACGTCACCGTTTCCTGGGAACGCCTCTGGCAAATCGAACCGATTCTCTTCCACCCCGATCTTATCACCCTCTCGGACGAAGCGATCTCCGACACCGGCGCCAAACCGCATCGCCTCCCCTCCGGCCCTCTCCACGACGCCGCCGAAGTCGCCCGCGCCGGCGTCCCCACCATCATGATGTTCGTCCAAAGCCTCCACGGCATCAGCCACAACAAAATCGAAGACACGAAAGAAGAACACCTCGCGATGGCCGTGACTGCCTTCGATAAACTCGCGGGCAAAGCTCTGCGGTGGATCGCTTCGCGCTAAGTCGCCCCAAAGGATTGGAATGCGCCGCTCGGGACTATTGGCGCTCCAAGTCGCCAGTCTGAATCTTTGCCAGGCGCATTCGAACCTACACGCGGTTCGCAGCAGCGGGCGCGTCGCTCCGGAGGTTGTCCGAGTCGCGCCAGCCGGTCATATTGCCGACAATGCAAAAAATAACACCGTTTTTATGGTTCGATACGCAGGCGGAAGAGGCGGTCGCGTTTTATCTCTCTGTCTTTAAGGACGGAAAGATCATTACGACGACGCATTATCCGGAGAATGGGCCCCGGCCTGCCGACATGGTGATGACGATCGCGTTCGAGCTGAAGGGACAGCAGTTCGTCGCGCTCAATGGCGGGCCTGACACGCCATTTACCAACGCGGTCTCCCTGGTAGTGAACTGCGAATCGCAGGAGGAGATCGATCATTTCTGGGAGAAGCTGTCTGCCGATGGCGGCGAGAAGATCCAGTGCGGTTGGCTCAAGGATAAGTTCGGTCTGCCGTGGCAGATCATGCCGAGCAAGATTTGGGATTGGCTGAGCGACAAAGATCCCGCGCGCGTGCAGCGCGTCACGGCCGCCGTCTGGTCGATGGAGAAGATGGATCTGGCTGCGCTGGAACGCGCGGCGGCAGGGAAGTAGGGGCGGCCCTGATCACGGAGGAATCGTCCACAGATTGCAAAAACAATTTCGCAGATTCAGGAAAATAAGAATCTGTGTAAATCGGTGACATCTGTGGATGAATTGCTCACAGCTCGTCTCGCGGCTCTCCGCGGTTCGCGCAGAGGAGCGCCACGCCGAGCCAGGAGCCGACAGGGAAACTCATGCCGAGGCCGACGAGTGGGACCGGGAAGGCTCCAAACGCAGGGCAGAGTGCGGCGGAGATAAAGTAACCGGTCAGCGCCAGCGCAGCGATGCCGCGCGACGAATCGAAGGTGTTGCGGAGGCAGAGTGGCGAGAAAGAAGTTGCTGCCAGAGCGATTGCCGCAGCGAGGGCAAGAACTGGCGAGACTGAGAGCGCCAGCCGGAAAATGCCTTCCACTTCCGGAACTGGCTGGAGCGGATCGGGGCGGCTCCATGAAATTACGGCAACAAGAACGGCGATGGCGACCGCGATGATTCGACGCGCGCGCGACGCCGTCGAGCCCGCGAAAAGAATTATCACAGCGACGAGGAAGCTGGTTGCCTGCGATGCATCGGGCTGCAACACGAGCAACGCAGCGATCGCAGCCACAAACGCAAGTCCGGTGCGGCTCCAGATTCCACAGAAAGCGAGAGCGACGATAGCGGCCGGGAGCAGCAATGAGGCGATGTTGATGTGCAGCGGACCCGCGTCGATCCATCGATGAACTCCGCTCTGCGACGGCGCTAGAAACGTGGCTGCGACAGCGACGAACGCCACGCCCAGGATCACGCGGGAAACTGGACTTACATTGCGGACGCGCGTCAATCCCAGCGCCAGGACAAGACCAACCAGCCAGGCAACAGGATTGCGGAGCCACGAACCGGAGGCATGGCCCGTCGCCGCCAGCGTTGCAGCGCCCAACGCAACCGCGATGAGGGAAGCAACCGCAAAAATTACAAAAGTGCGACCGCGACCTGTGTTGCTCGGTGTAGCGCCCTCGTTCGTCACCAGGGCGCGATTCTATTCAAGGCCGAGAAATCGTCCACAGATTACCGGAGCCATTTCGCAGATTCAGGAATGCAAAAATCTGTGTAGATCAGTGAAATCTGTGGACGAATTAATTCATCGCGCGGCGGAGCGCACGATCCACCTAGACGCGCGAGAGCGGGATGAATTCGCTTTCGTGAAGGACGATGCGTTTGGTTCCCCGCAAGAGCTTCCACCATTCCCAGGCGCTGCCGGCGACGATCAGAAAGACGAGCGCGACGAAGGCGAAAGCGACGAACGCGTCGAAACGCCAGATCGCGGCCTGGCGAATCATCTCGGCGGCTTTGGTCGAGTCGGTCAAGCTCGCCGCCGTCACGGTGAGCGAATCGGCGCCGCTGAGAAAGCCGAGTCTTGCGTCGGCCGAAAAGATTTTCAGATACGCGGCGCTAAAGGTGACAGCGACCATGAAACAAAGCGGGGCGAGCGTGACGAAAATGTAGCGGGCCTTTCCCATCTTGATCAGCACGGTGGTGCCGAGACAAAGCGCGATCACGGCAAGAAGTTGATTCGCGAGACCGAAGAGCGGCCAGAGACTGTTGATTCCGCCGAGCGGATCGATCACCCCTTGATACAGGAACCAGCCCCACGCGGCGACGAGCAGCACGCTGGTGAAAAGATTCGCGGTCCACGAACGGGTGTTGCCGAGCGGCTTCCATAAATTGCCGAGCAAATCCTGAAGGAGAAATCGCCCGACTCGCGTCCCGGCGTCGAGCGTCGTCAAAATAAAGAGCGCCTCGAACATGATGGCGAAGTGGTACCAAAGCGCGAGCGCCGTCGGATTCGAAGTGACGCGCGAGAACATGTGCGCCATGCCGACGGCAAACGTCGGCGCACCCCCAGCCCGGTTGAACATGGTTTTTTCGCCGAGATCACTCGCGAGCTTTTCCATGCCGGCTTCGGTCACCGGAAATCCAGCCGCGGAAATTTTGCTCACCACTTCGGTCGGCGCGCCTTTCGTGTTGATCGCGAAATATTCGCCGGGCTGAAGAACACAGGCCGCGATCATCGCCATGAGCGCGACCATCATCTCGGTGATCATCGCGCCGTAACCGATGTCGCGGATGCGCGATTCGCGCGCGATCATTTTGCACGTCGTCCCCGAGGAGATGAGCGAGTGGAACCCGGAGACCGCGCCGCACGCGATCGTGATGCAAACAAACGGAAAGACCGGGCCGGCGAAGACGGGACCGGTGCCGTCGATAAATCGAGAGATCGACGGCATGAGCAACATCGGACGGAGCAGAACCACGGCGACTGCGAGCGCGGCAACCGTGCCGAGTTTCAAAAACGTGCTGAGATAATCGCGCGGCGTGAGCAACAGCCAGACTGGGAGAATCGAGGCCGCCAATCCGTAAATCATCACTGCCCAGGCCAGCCATTTTTCGTCCTGGCGAAACCAATGTTCGAGCGCCGGATAATTTACCAGGAATTGTCCGCCCCAGACTGCGAACGCGAGACCGGCGATCCCAAACGCCGTGACCCAGCCGACCCCGAATTTTCCCGAGTGCAGCCCGAGCCCCATGATCATCGCGACAGGAATCGTGGTCGCGATCGTGAACACGCCCCACGGACTTTTCGCCAGGGCTTGCACGACCACGAGCGCGAGCACCGCCATGATCATGATCATGATGAGCAACACGCTGATCAACGCGAGCGCGCCGACGCCGCGGCCGTTTTCTTCCTTCACCATTTGGCCGAGCGTTTTGCCGCCCCGTCGCACCGAGCTGAAGAGCACGATCATGTCGTGGACGCCGCCGCCTAGTGTGGCGCCGATCAGAATCCAAAGCGTTCCCGGCAAAAATCCAAACTGCGCGGCGAGCACTGGACCAACCAGCGGACCGGGGCCCGCGATCGCGGCGAAATGATGGCCGAACACCATCCAGCGATTCGTCGGCACGAAATCTTTGCCGTCCTCTTTTACGACCGCCGGCGTCGCCCGCTCGTCATTCAAAACGAAAACTTTGGTCGCAAGCCATTTGCTGTAGAACCGATAGCTGATCGCAAACGCGCACAGCCCCGCGGTCACGATCCAAAGCGCGCTGACTTGTTCGCCGCGCGAAAGTGCGAGGACCGCCAGGGCAGCAAGACCGAGAAGGCTGACCGCGATCCAGAGCAATTTTTTCCAGATACTCATCGATTTGAATCAGTCGCGCGCTGATGTGATTCTAGGCGAAACCAAGGTTATCTGACAACTAGGTAGGGACGCCGCGCTGCGGGGTCCGCCATTTTTCGACGCATGCAATTATCCCGGAAACTCAAGAAGGTCGTAAGCGGCGACGCTTACGCGAGCGCGCGTCGGCACGTGAAGCAATGGGTCATCGGCCGCGCGCCGTTGCGCTTTGACGCGGCGAAGATCACGGCAACGATCGATCGAGAAAAATTCCAGGAAATCTACGATCGCTACGCCATGGAGAATCCCGGCGACGAATGGCCGAAGTATCTCGACATCCAGACCTGGATGGAAATCAACCTGAAGCGGGTCCGCGACCTCGGCCTCGATCTGGGCGGGCGGAAGCGCGTCTTGGATATCGGTTCCGGCACCGGATACTTCCTCTACATTTGCAAGTATCTTGGGCACGAAGTTCTCGGAATGGATCTCGACTGGGAGCGCGGTTTTACCGAGATGGTCCAGCTCCTCGGCGTGGCCCGTGTGATCTGGCAGGTCGAGGCTTATCAGCCATTGCCCGACCTCGGCAAAAAGTTCGACGTGATCACGGCGCACATGATTTGTTTCAACGGGCACAAGAGCGACAAGCTTTGGAAAATTTCCGAGTGGGAATATTTCCTCGACGATCTCGCGGCAAACCAGCTCGTGCCGGGCGGTCAGGTTTGTCTCGAATTAAATCGTGAATACGACGACTCGCTCTACACGCCGGAGCTGAAAGCCTACTTCGAATCGCGGGGCGCGGACATCCACACCCAGCGGGTGTACTTCAATCCATTGCGGCCCGCGCCTGCCGCAGTTGCGACAACTGCTCGCTGAAATCCGTTTTCCGTTTTCGGTGCTCCTCCACCACGGATGCCGGCGCGCGTTCGACGAACGAGGCGTTGGAAAGTTTCGCGTCGACGGTGCGCAGCTCGCCTTCCAGTCGCGCGATCTCTTTGTCGAGCCGGTCTCGTTCCGCGGCTTTGTCAGCGGTGGCGATAATGAGGAACAGTTCGCCGAGCGGCGTGGCTGCGACTGGAACGCCGGCTTCGGCCTGAAACGTCGGATCGATTTTCAATTCGGTCGCATTCAGCAGCCGCGCCATCGTCGGAACTTCCCGCTCATCAATTGCGCCTGACGGTCGAAGAACAAAACTCGTTTTCTTGTTCGACGGGACTTTCGATTCAGCGCGGAGATTACGTCCCGATCGCACCACGTCGTAAACCGCCCGAACCTTTTCGATCCCACCGGAATCGACTTCGATCGGCTTCGGCAATGGTTGAAATTGGATCGTGTTCCCGAAACCGAAAACTGCCCACAGCTCTTCCGTGATGTGGGGCATGAACGGATGCAGGAGCCGGAGAAATCCAGAGAGCACGAAGTCCATCACCGCGAGAACGGATTTCTTGCGGGCTTCGTCTTCCGCGAAAATGTCGGTCTTGGCCGCTTCGACGAACCAGTCGCAATAATCGCCCCAGAAAAAATCGTAAAGACTTTGCGCGACCTCGTTGAATTTGTATCCGCGATACCCGTTCTCGACCGCGAGCAGGAGGTCGTTGAACCGCGCCAGGACTTCGGTCGAGTAAATGGACAGCGCCTGCGAGTCGATCTGCGGATTGGCTTCACTTGGGCCGTGCATCTGGCGAAACCGCGCGGCGTTCCAAAGTTTCGTGGCGAAGTTTCGCCCTTCCTCGATTTGCTTTTCGTCGAACCCGATGTCCTGTCCGATCGGAGCGATCCGCATTAGGCCGAACCGCAATCCATCCGCGCCGTATTTCCCGATGAGATCCAGCGGGTCGGGCGAATTGCCTAACGACTTCGACATTTTGCGTCCCTGCTTGTCGCGAATCAGCCCGGTCAGGAAAACGTCCCGGAACGGAATGTTATCTTCGATCCGGTCGGTTTCACCCGGCTTGAACTCGAGCCCGGCGACGATCATGCGCGCGACCCAGAAGAAGATGATGTCCGGTGCCGTTACCAGAACCGACGTCGGATAAAATTTCCGGCGCGTCTCTTCATCCATCGTCTCGTAGGCCCAAAGCCAGGACGAGAACCAGGTATCGAGTGTGTCCTCATCCTGTCGCCAATTTTCCGGATCCGGCGGCGGCTCAATCCCGACATAGATCTCCCCCTGCGCTTGGGATTTGGAGGTTGGATTTTGGGATTTCGCATACCATGCCGGTATGCGATGTCCCCACCAGATCTGGCGGCTGATGCACCAGTCCTGGATGTTCTCCAACCATTGCGCGTACACCTTTTCCCAATGCCGCGGAAAGAAACGGATCAGGTGATCGCGCACGACGTCGAGCGCTTCCTTCGTTTTTGGGTAACGCAAAAACCATTGCTCGCTCAAGCGGGGCTCGATCGGCACTTCGCTGCGCTGGCTGAAGCCGACGTTGTTCTCGTGCGGCTCCTCTTTGGAGAGCAGATCCGCTTGCGCCAGTAACTCGGCGGATTTTTGTCGCGCGGCGAAACGATCGAGGCCGTCGAGCTCCGGCACGGCCGGGCAATTAATGCGGCCATCCGGATGCAACACGTCGATGACGGGCAGCGAATGCCGAACGCCGATCTCGAAGTCGAGTGTGTCATGGGCGGGCGTGACTTTCAGAACGCCCGTCCCGAATTTCGGATCGATCGCGCCGTCGCCGATGATCGGAAGTTTTTCGCGTGCGAGGGGGCGCCACACCTGCATGCCGATGAGCGCAAGGTAACGCGGATCGTCGGGGTGAACGGCGACCGCGGTATCGGCCATGATCGTTTCCGGGCGAGTCGTCGCGACTTCGATGAAGCGCGGTGGAGGCGCCCCGGCGAGGGTAAGCGCTTTACGGGCCGGAGTAGGTTCGTCGACCAATTCGTAACGGACGTAGTAGAGCTTCCCTTTCTGCGGACGAGCGATGACCTCTTCGTCGGAGAGCGCGGTCTGCGCCGCCGGATCCCAGTTGATCATTCGCCGGCCGCGATAGACGTAACCTTTGCGATACAAATCGACGAACACGTTTTCGACCGCGCGCACGTAATCGTCATCAAACGTGTAGCGTTGCCGCGACCAATCGCACGAACAGCCGAGACGCTTCAGCTGTTTGATGATGATGCCGCCGTGTTTCTCCGTCCACGCAACGACGCGCCGAATGAATTCCTCGCGACCGAGATCCTGCCGCGTTTTGTTTTCCGTTTGCCGCAAATTCTTCTCCACCGCAGTCTGCGTTCCGACACCGGCGTGATCCGTCCCAGGAAGCCAGAGAACTTCGAAGCCCTGCATGCGCGCGCGTCGCGCGAGAATGTCCTGGATCGTGTTGTTAAGAACGTGGCCGAGCGTGAGAATGCCGGTGACGTTCGGCGGCGGAATGACGATCGAGTACGGCGGCTTCGGCGAATGCGCGTCCGCCCGGAAATAGCCGGCTTCCTCCCACGCCGCGTACCATTTCGGTTCGACGGCATTCGGATCGTACGTTTTGGAAAGCTCAGGCATCGCGAGGAATGATGCGGGCGCGCGCGTCGATTGCAAATCGGAGGGACATCGCGCTGCGATGACCGCGAACGTCACCGCGTCGGATGGCGCAGCGCGCCGTGCCTACCACGTGCCCGCTTGATGATGCGGGCGCGAGCGTCCATTGCAAATTGCACCCCAACTTCTTGCTCTTTCTCTTTCTCTTGCTCCTCGGCGCTTGATCAGGCCGCGCGTTTCGGCTCGACAGCGTCTCGCCCTACCAATCGTCCTCGCTTGAAGAACGAACGAAGAACGATTACGAGCAGGAAAAGAGAAAGAGTATGAGCAAGAGAAAGAGCAAGACCCGGCGCCAGACGATCATCGCGGCGCTCTGCTTTGCCTTGCTCGCGTTCGCAGCGCCGGCGGAAGATTGGAATGTCGTCCGTCCGAACAATCGTCCTTACGTCAGTTTCGCCAACGTCGCTCAGTTCTATCAATTCCCGGAATATACCCGGGTCAGCCGGACCGTTTCACTTCGCAGCGAACGCCGCACGATTCGCGCGCAGGCGGGAACCAGTGAGCTTTCCATCAACGGCGTGCGCTTCTGGACCGATTTTCCGCTGCTCAGCAGCAACGAGGAAGACCTGATCTCAGTGATGGACGTGAGCAAGATCATTGAGCCCGTCCTGCGGCCGAGTCGGATTCAGAACTCGCAGAAGGTGGACACCGTCGTCCTCGATCCGGGACATGGCGGCTTCGACAACGGCGCGTCCGGCGCCTGGGGCAACGAGAAAACCTTCACGCTGGATACGGCGCTCGCCGCTCGCCGCGAGTTGATTCGCGGCGGCTACCGCGTGGAGATGACGCGCGCCACCGACACTTATGTTTCGCTCGAGCAGCGGGTGAACATCGCGAATCGTTTCCCGCACGCGGTTTTCGTCAGCATTCATTTCAACTCTTCGGCCGGTGGCGTCGGCATAGAAAGTTTTGCGCTCGCGCCGGAAGGCGTGCCTTCCAACATGTCGAGCGAACACCATTTTTCGGCGGCCGACGTCGCGCGGCATGCGGGCAATGCGCACGACGAACATAACATCGCGCTCACGGCATCGATCCACGCCATGGTGCTGACGCGGCTGGCGGCGTTCGATCGCGGGGTGAAACACGCGCGCTTCCATGTCTTGCGCGACGTGAAGATTCCCGCGGTGCTCGTCGAAGGCGGCTTCATCAGCAATCCGTCGGAAGGGCAGCGAATCTCGACGAGCTCTTATCGGCAACGACTCGGCACCGCGATCGCGCAAGGGATCCAGAATTATAACGCGGCTGTGAATTACCGGACACAGGGCGCGAACTTCGCCGTCGCGAAAACGAATCTACCACCGCACACACGTTCCATTACCGAGCCGCTCGGCGCCGAAATCCATCCGCCCTCGATTTCGATCAGTGGGGGAAATTAAGGTTATGCCTGAAAGCCAATCCTCGGTCGCGAGCAAACCAATCGGCGTGTTCGATTCCGGCATTGGCGGACTGACTGTCGTCGCGGCGTTGCGCGCGCTCCTGCCTAACGAGTCGATCTTTTATCTCGGCGACACCGCAAGGGTGCCTTACGGCGGCAAGAGCGCGGCAACGGTGCAACGCTACAGCCTCGAAATTGCAGGGATGTTGCTCGGAGAAAACGCGAAGACCGTCGTCGTTGCCTGCAACACGGCTTCGGCTCTGGCGTTGCCAAAGCTCGAGGAAACTCTGCCGGTCACAGTCACCGGCGTTATTCTGCCGGGGGCACGGGCTGCAATCGAAAAGACGCGGAGCGGGCATATCGGCGTGATCGGGACTCGCGCGACAATCGCGAGCGGCGCTTACGAACGCGCGCTGCGGTCATTGCGCAGCGACATTCGCGTCACCGCGCGCGCTTGTCCGCTCCTGGTGCCATTGATCGAAGAAGGGTGGTTGGAAAGTCCGATCACGGACGAAATCATTTTGCAATATCTCGCGCCGCTGATGCAGGACGGCGTCGATACGCTCGTGCTCGGATGCACGCATTATCCGCTGCTGCGAAATGCGATCGCGCGGCTTGTAGGCGATAAGATCGCGCTCGTGGATTCCGCGCAAAACTGCGCGCTTGCCGTGCGCGATCTTCTGCAGCGGGAAAATCTGTGTGCCTCCGCGACCGATGGCGGCCAATTGCAGGTCGCGCTCACCGATCCGCCGGACGCTTTCCTCCGGGTCGCGCGAGAAGCGCTGCAGCTCGACGTCGGCGATGTGCAGGTGCGTCTTCTGTAGCCGTCGCCCTGTGGGCGACGTGAGGAAATCGTCATCCTGAGCCAGGCAAATGGATCTCTGATCATTCAGGTCTCCCACTGCGCCGAAATTGTCAGAGATGTTTCGCTGCGCTCAACATGACAGTGGGGAACGCTTCGCACAGCGAAGCGGCTACAGTTTCTTCTTCGGCAGCTTCTTCGCGACCAAGTCGTACGAATGGTCGATCATCTTCCTGACTTCGCGTTCCGGGATCACCCCATCGAGCACGATCGTGTTCCAATGCTTCTTATTCATGTGATACCCCGGCTCAACCTGTTCGTAGCGGTCGCGTAATTCGAGCGCGAGATCGGGATCGCATTTCAAGTTCGCGCGCGGCGGGACTTCTTCGAACGCCAAGAGCGCGAACATTTTGCCCTTCACTTTGAAGACGATGTTGTCGGGGCCGAACGGCGTCCCTTCGGTCGCCGCCGGTTTACCGAGGCAATAGGCGCGAAAACTCTCAGCATTCATTTCGCTTCAACGGCAATCCGGATGAGTTCAAGCGCCGGCTGAATATCCGTTTCGTTTCGAACCCAGAAACTGATCCAGCCCGACTGCGGAAAAATGTGATGCGGCAAAGCCCGCCCACTCTCGACCAGCCGATCACGCTCTGCCCGCCCAACAAAACAGTCCAGCAAGCCGTTCCCGTGAATGTGGCTCGATTCCTTGCCACCAAAAAAGAACCCGATCCCACCGAGGCGATGCACACCGACGCGCATTTCTGGCCACTCGCGCACGGTCGATTCAATCGTGCTGATCGCGCGAAGACGCGCTGGATATAAAAGCCCCGTCGCACCGACCAACATCGCGTCGAAGATTTGCGGCACGCCGGGAATTCGCGCCAGCCATTTCAAGCGCCGAACGGCGAACGCGAAAACTAAGTGCCGTTCTCTTCCACTGGCGCGAGATCCGCGACCGATGGTCCGTTCATCACCTTGCCGAGCGCGTCGAAGCGCGAGCCGTGGCACGGACAGTCCCAGGTCGTCTCGTTCCGGTTCCAGTGCACGATGCATTTCAAGTGCGGACAGACCGCCGTCATCTCGTGGACCGTGCCCGCTTCGTCACGATACACCGCGATTTTCTTCGCGCCTCGCCGAATCACCGCGCCCTCGCCCGGCTTCAGGTCGTCGGGCGAAGAAACATCCCCGCTCGTGAAATAATCGACGTATTGCCGGGCGACGTTGATATTTTCCTTCGCGAAATCCGGAGCGGTTCGCATCGTAATTCGCGACGGATCGTAAAGCTTCGCCCAGGCGTGATCGCCGCGGTGAACCAGCTCGGGAATCAGCATCCCGGCAATGGCCCCGTGCGTCATCCCGTTCCCGGAATCGCCGGTGACGACGTAAACGTTCTCTTCATCTGCAGGATTTCGGCCGATGTAACCCATGCTGTCGACCGGTTCCATCACCTGCCCCGACCATTGAAACGCCAGTTCGCCAGCCTTCGGCCAACGGGTGCGCGCCCACTCTTCGAGCCGCTGAAAACGCTGCTCGAAATCGTCCGCCTGCCCGGTTTTGTGATCTTCCCCGCCGACGATGAGAATCTCGTTGCCGGCGTCGTCGCCTTTCGCGGTGCGGACATAATGATACGCCACGGGGCCGAGTCCGGTTTCCATTCCCGCGCGTTCCGCGGTGTCCCAATAAAGCGCTCGAGTGACGTCGCCGCGCTTCACCTGCAACCCGATGACGTAAGTCGTATAGGGCGCTTGTTTGGTGTGAATGACGTAGCGGTCGTTGATCGGCGAATTGGTCGCCACCACGATGGCTTTCGCCGTGACCGTCAGTTTGTTCGCGGTCGTGACGTGCGCGTTCGCGCCGCCGATTGCTTCCTCGACTTTGGTGCCGGTAAAAATCTTCCCGCCATTGCGAACGATGGCAGCGGCGAGGCCTTCCAAATATTTCAGCGGATGAATCTGCCCCTGGCGCGGAAACTTGATCGCGCGATGGGTGTCGAACGCTTCGATCGGCGCGTTCTTAACCCATTCGACGGGCAATCCTGCGCGCTGGCAGGCGTCGAATTCTTTTTCCAGGTTCTTCAACGACTCGTTAGGCGGCTCAAACAGGTAGCCGTCGACCCGCTCGAAATTGCAGGCGATCTTTTCCCGCTCCGCGACGGTCTCGATCCAATCGATCGCGGCGCTGTGGCTTTGCGCCGCCATCGCGGCTCCGTCTTCGCCGTGATACTTCTCGATATCGTAATAACGATCGTCGAGCGCGTTCACCAAATGCGCGGTAGTCCGGCCGGTCATGCCGCGTCCGATAGCCCCGTCATCGATGACGATCACTTGCTGGCCCGTTCGGCCCAGCTCGTAGGCGACCGATAACCCAGCGATCCCCGCGCCGACAATGCAGACATCGCAGCCCGCGTTTTCGCGCAGGGGGTGCAGCGCGCCTTCCGCCGTCGTCGCTTCCCAAAATGACAGGTTCGCGCCGGCCCGTTCTTCCTGATGAATTGCCATAAATTATCTCCGGGATCTCCACACATATTTACGAAAGTCGGGCCACCGATAGCCGTAATAAACTTCCAGTTCGCCGACGCGAGCGGTAACGCGCCTGTTACCATTTCCGGTTGGTTCGGCGGAGAGCTGGTTTACATTACAGATGTCCTCGGACGACCGCCGACTCAACCATTGAACCAACTCGAACAACTCAAAAAACTCACGAAAGTCGTCGCGGACACGGGCGATTTCGAATCGATGCGCGCGTATGCGCCGCAGGACGCGACCACTAATCCGAGTCTGATTTATGCCGCTGTCCAAAAGGAGGAGTACGCCCATTTGCTGGATGAAGTAATTGCCGATCGAAAAAGCTCCGGGCTCACCGGCGCTGCGCAGATCGACGACATCATCGCGCGGCTGCTCGTCAAATTCGGCTCTGAAATGCTGGAGATTATTCCGGGCCGGGTCTCGACGGAGACCGATGCGCGTTTCTCATTCGATGTCGAAGGCTCAATCGAAAAAGCGCGCCAATTGATCAAGCTTTACGAAGACAAAGACATCCCGCGGGAGCGCGTGCTCATTAAGATCGCGTCGACCTGGGAAGGTCTCAACGCCGCGGGGCAGCTGACGAACGAAGGGATTCGCTGCAATCTGACGCTTCTGTTTTCACTGCCGCAAGCGGTCCGCGCGGCGGAGGCGAAGGTGCAGCTCATTTCGCCCTTTGTCGGCCGGATTTACGATTGGTTCAAAAAGGAAAACAAACGCGATTACACCGGCGCCGAGGATCCGGGAGTGCAATCGGTTCGCGAAATCTACACCTACTACAAAAAGTTTGGATACGAGACCGAAGTGATGGGCGCGAGCTTCCGCAACACCGGACAAATTCTTGAGCTGGCCGGTTGCGACGCGCTGACCATTAGTCCCGATTTGATGAAAGAGCTTTCCGAATCGGAAGCGCCGGTGGAGCGCAAACTCGATCCTGCGAAAGCGGAGGATGCCAACGTCGAAAAACTGATGCTCGATGAGAAAAGGTTCCGCTATCTCCTAAACGATAACGCGATGGCGACTGAAAAGACGGCGGAAGGCATTCGCAAATTCGCCGCCGACATCGTGAAGCTCGAGAAAGTCGTCGCGAGCAAGCTCGACCGCTAGCGGGCCAAGTTCGCCGCGATGAAGTGGATCTTTCGGGGATTGATGTCCCCGAACACACGCGCGTAACGGGACCGCTCCTCTCCCGAGATTTTCCTTATATAAATCCCATCAATCTGCTGGGGGAATCTCCGAGCGAGATCGCCATAGCATTCGGGATCATGTTCTTCCGAATCGCCGACGAGAATAAAATGTTTTCCCGGCGACTGACCTATTATCGGACAAATCGCTTTGGTTTTGTAATCGCCCGGCCGCGGCGGGAAAGGCGCGTGCAACCGGAGCAAAATTTCTCCGCGCGGAAATCCCCAACCCGGGATTAAACCCTCGAGGCGCTCTTTGTAAAAACATGGCCCCGCGGAAACATAGATGACGGATACGCCGTGGGCATCGTTCCATTTCCTTGTGCGATAGTAACGCGCCATTCCCCTGACCGGATGCCACGAGCGAAGAGGATCTAAAATGATCCCTGGGTTTGGAATATGCGACTCTCCGATTTTGACGTGGGTGTCTTTGATCGTGTCATCGATATCCGATATGACGGCCACTCGATGGCGAGGCGGCGCTG
Organism: Chthoniobacterales bacterium; assembly: GCA_045809795.1. Lineage (GTDB taxonomy): Bacteria > Verrucomicrobiota > Verrucomicrobiia > Chthoniobacterales > UBA10450 > AV80. The sequence goes on along the minus strand of JBJMXD010000007.1, from coordinate 67,348 downwards.
CTTGTCGCGGGCACGTCTCGTAATTCGCGCAAGAAGACGCAAGCAGCGCGAGCGAAAGGTAGAACGAGGGGCGCATGCCAACGCGCCGGATCGTGGAATGGCTAACGAATCTTTACGAGAAGAATCTCAAGCAGATCGCTGATTTTCACGCGTTCTTGCTTCATTGAGTCGCGTTCGCGGAGAGTGACGGTGTCGCGCAAAGCCGAATCTTTTTCGCCGAGGGTTTCGAAATCGATTGTAACGCCGAACGGCGTGCCGGCCTCGTCTTGCCGGCGATAACGCCGGCCAATCGCGCCGGTCTCGTCGTAAAAAACGTTCATCTGCGGACGCAGCAGTCCAACGATCTCGCGCGCCTTCGCCACCAGTTGCTCGTTATTCTTCAGGAGCGGGAATACGCCCACTTTCACCGGCGCGATCCGCGGATGAAATCGCATGACGATCCGCGTTTCGGTTTTGCCTTTTTCGTCGGTGACGGTCTCTTCGTCGTACGCATTACAGAGAAGCGCGAGGACCGTGCGGTCCACGCCGGCGCTCGGCTCGATCACGTGCGGGATGAAGCGCTGCTTGGTTTCCTCGTCGAAATAATCGAGCGGCTTGCCGCTGGCTTCCTGGTGCTGCTTCAGGTCGTAATCGGTCCGATAGGCCACGCCTTCGAGCTCCTGCCGTCCAAACGGAAAATCGTATTCGATGTCGTAGGTGCCCTTCGAATAAAAGGCGCGGTCCGCATCCGGGACGGTGAGCACATGGAGTTTGTCTCGCGCGATCCCGATGTTCTCGTAAAACTTGAGCCGCTCTTCCTTCCAATACTCGAGCAGCTCCATCCCCTGCTCCGGCCGGCAAAAATATTCCAGCTCCATCTGCTCGAACTCGCGTGATCGGAAAATGTAGTTCCGCGGATTGATCTCATTCCGAAACGCCTTCCCAATCTGCGCGATCCCAAACGGCAACTTCTTCCGGGCCGTATCCAGCACGTTCTTGAACTGCACGAAGATCGACTGCGCGGTTTCCGGACGAAGATAAGTCACCGCGTCTTCGTCTTCCGTAGCGCCGACGAACGTCTTGAACATCAGGTTAAACGCGCGCGGTTCGGTCAAATCTTTGCCGCCGCAATTCAGGCACTGTTTGACGCCGTTCTTTTCCGGCAATTGATCGGCGCGCAACCGTGCCTTGCAGGTCCGGCAATCGACCATCGGATCGGTGAAGGTCGCTTCGTGCCCGCTCGCTTTCCAGACGGCGCGGCTCATCAGAATCGCACCGTCCATGCCGACGACGTCGTCACGTTCGCGGACCATGACCCGCCACCAGTAGTCCTTCACGTTTCGCTTCAGCTCGACGCCGAGCGGTCCGTAATCCCAGCAGCCATTTAGACCGCCGTAGATCTCACTCGATTGGAAAATGAACCCGCGCCGCTTGCACAAGCTGACGATCCTTTCCATCCTTGCCGCGCCGTAGCTCGGCGAAGGCGGGCGCTGCTGGTCAGGCTTTTCGCTCATGAAGAAGGACGACCGCGGATTACGCAAATGCCACGGATGAAGAGAGTGATAGCCCCGAGTTCAAAACCATCCGAGTAATCCGCGTAATCCGCGGTTCAAAATCACTTCTCAACTGTGACTTTCGTCTTCACCGAGTTCGCGATGAAACACTCGGTGTGAGCGAAGTGATGCATCTCGTCGAGCTCCTGCTCGGTCGGCTCTTTCTCGCCGGAAAACTTAATCTTCGGATGCAGCTCGACGCGAGTGATTGCCAGCTTGCCATTCTCATTTTTCTCCATGTGGCCGACCGCATCGTCGGTGTATTCATCCAGAACGAACTTCTTTTTGCAGGCCACGGCGAGGAACGTCAGCATGTGGCAACTGGAGAGCGACGCGACGAATGCTTCTTCCGGATCGGTGTTCGCCGGATTTCCCAGGTAAGCCGGCGCGGCGGAGGCCGTCATCTCGTGGCCGCCGTCGAATTTCCAAGTGTGATCGCGCGGATATTTTTGGTATTCGAACGGCGTATCGCCGCGCTGCCAGCTGAGCGTAACTTTATGTTCGGACATGCCATTTAGATACATGCCCGCCCGCGACTGACAAGGTGGATCGCGCGCTTGACACGTCACATGTCACTCGTCACTTGTCACAGCTGTCCGCGCGATTAGCTCAGTGGTAGAGCGCTTGCTTCACACGCAAGAAGTCGCAGGTTCGAACCCTGCATCGCGCATGATTGTTCCCCTAGATGTTTTACACATACGTACTCAGATGTGGTGACGGGAACCTGTACATCGGTTCTGCGACAAACCTTCGGCGGCGCATCAATCAGCACCGTACGGGTCGGGTAATGGCGACATCGTATCGATTGCCAATTGCGCTCGAGTATTACGAGGCGTGCCAATCAGAGCTCAGCGCGCGCGAAAGAGAAAAACAGCTTAAGACGGGATTTGGGCGCGCGTATTTGAAGCGACGCCTAAAACAATAACTGGATTGCACCGCAGAACGCTCCTTGTTCGAACCCCACCCGCAGCGCTTCGCGCAGCGATGCGGGCGGCGCCTGCATCGCGCACCATTTCTCGCTCGAAGTTGAGCACCGTCGCGTCAGTGCATGTCAGACGCTGAATGTCGTTGAAGGAAAAGCCCGGGCGTTTGCTACGAAGGTTGTGACAATGCATTCCTCGGTCACGGCTTTTCCAAGCGCGATTGGTTGCAGCGACGTTGAAAACCAGTCGCCGGCAACCGCCATGAAGCCGTGGCTAGGACCCGTGGCGATTGATTCCAGGCTGGCGGAAATCGAGCGGCTCGGACAGAGATGCAAGGATGGGGACGCGAGTGCGTGGACGGCGCTGTTCCCCATCGTGTGGCCGGTCCTCGTGAAGTTTATTAACCGGCTTTACCATTCGTTCGACGAGCAGGACGCAGAGGACGTGGCGCAGACGTCACTCCAGGCTGCCATAAAAAGCGTTCACAGTTTCTCGGGCGACGGGCTTTTTCGCGCGTGGCTCTTTGGTATCGCGTCACAACAAGCGCGCACGTTGTTTCGGCGAAAGTCGGCGCTGAAGAGAGGGCTCACAGTTCTCGTCCCTATCGGCGCTTCGACCGATCGCAGCGATGACACCGCCAAGTCGCCGTCAGACGCAACGGCCGAGAACGATCGCGCGACGATTTTGCATCGCGCCCTGGAGCAGTTGCCCGAGGAGGACCGCGATTTGGTTCACCTCCATTTTTTTGGCGAGCTGACTTTCAAGGAAATCGGTGCGGTCCGACGGATGAATCCGAAGACCGTTTACACCCGTGTTTCCCGCTGCAAAGCGAAGCTGCTGGATTTGTTAATCCGTTCCAACCTGACGAGGGCCGATGGATAAACAGGTGGACGGTTTGGCCGGAGCGATGCGCGAAATCGCAGGGTTGCGCGACAACCAATTGCGCGATGCTGGAGGGATTCCGCCTGATCGGCTTAAACAACTACAGGCGCTTTTGGCCGCTGAGCTTCCGGTGGAGGCCGGCCTATTCGCTGCCACGCGACAACGCGATGAATTACTGAGCGCAGCGGATCCGGTGCTGCCGACTGCGGTGCACGCCGCGCTCGCAGAACAGGTCAGATCAGTTCGACCGCTCGATATGCTGCGGCAATTTGGCGCGTATCGAGCGGCGGCGGCATTGGCCGTGGCAGCTCTCATTGGCGCGACGCTGCTGCATTTCTCCCACGCTCGGAATTGGCCGACCCAAATTTCGAGTGAGGCGCGGCCGGGTTTCGTCGCAAACTCAGAACCCGGCGTGCTGTCCGGCGTCGATCTGTTCGACCGTTCTATCGATCCGCTGACTTTGCGAATGAATCGCCTTGAGCTGGCGTCCCTCGATCCGTCGTTGCTTACGATCAATCGCGCGCTGTTCGACTTTGAGCCTTCGAATCACGTCCTGCCGCTGGATCTTCCGATTCGGCAAATCCATCTCGATGTCGAGACGATAAGAACGCCGTGAGTCGTATGAGCGATCCGCACTCGAACCTTCACAGAGCGATCCTGCTCTCCGCTTTGCTGCTTTCGTCGCTGATCGCTCACGTCACGCAAGCAGAGCTCACTATCGGCACCGTCGATATGAACCGCATCTTGAAGGAATACCGCAAGACCAGAGAGGCTGAAGCAAAGCTGAATGAGGCGAAGGATGCGGCGAAAAAGGAATTCGACGAGCGCGCGGATGCCTACAAAAAAGGATTGGAGGAGATCAACGCGCTCAACGCGCAGCTCGAATCGCCAGCTCTGACCGCTGAGGCAAAGGCGCAAAAAAGCAGACAGCGCGATGAAAAGATCGCGAAGTTGAAAGAAATGGAGCGCGAGATCAATGAATTCCGCCAGACGCGCGAGCAGCAGCTCCGGCAACAAGTCCAGCAACTCCAGGAAAACCTGATCAAGGAGATCACAGCCGTCGTGCTCGAGCAGGCGAAGGCGAAGAACCTGGATCTGGTGTTCGACACGTCCGGCGCGAGCCTTAACCAGTTTTCTCCAATTTTATTTTCGAAAGAGCGTGCTGATTTCAGCGGCGAAGTTATCGCCGCGTTAAACAAAACGCCGGTTGCCGCGGCGAAGCCGTCGGCCCCTTCCAAACCTTAGCGAGAGCGTATCCCGCTAGCCGAGAAGATGCAGTTTGGCGACGATGAAGACCAGCACGAAGGCGCCAATGATGGACATGATAAAGCCGGCCGGATGAAATGGCGCGCCTGGTTGCGGTTTCGAAAATAGCCGCGCGATCAATCCGCCCAGAATCGAGCCGCCCACTCCGAGCAGCACGGTCCAGATGAAACTCATGTGTTTCAGGCCCATCGCGGCCCCCATCGTCTTCTTCGCGATCCATCCGACAATGAAACCGACAATAATTGACCAAATAATGTGAAGCATAAGTAATCCTTTCGGTGGCAAGTGAGTCGGGCCGGAGCTTATCGGGCGCGAAAAGCGAACACGAACTTTTTTTCCGAAGAGTTCATTAAGTTCGAGCAGGCGCCGACCGGTTGACGTCGGCCAGGACGAGGAAGCTCGGCTTTATGCGCGATCGAAGATAAGGATGTTTGGCAGGCGCTGGTCCACGAGGCGGCGGGTCATGGTCAGCGTTTTGAGGTCGGCAGAAACCGCAATCTCGCGAGTCTCTACAATCTTACCTCCGAACTTTTTGATTACTTCGATCGAATGATCGTCAACGCGGCGAGCAGATGTGGCGCTGCCGGCAGCGGGACTGGGCCCAACCGGCGGATAGTCCTTTCCATCGAGCTTCACGTTGCTGGGTGGGGCGCCGCCGGAGATGATGAAAGACAGGCCGTCGCGTTCATAAGGACGGATTTCCATCTCGAATGGATCGGTCTTTTCTTCCGTCGTTTCCCAAGTGCCGGGGATCCCGGAGGTGGTTGCGCTGTTCTCCGCGCGTTTATAGACCAGGTCGATGTGCGACGTCGAACCGTCTGGCTGGTTGGAAATGAAGGTGTCGGTGAGCGCCTTGCCGTCATCGGAAAGCTTCCAGATCGCGGTCAACACGGTGCTGCCGCCGCGCTTTCGCACGATTTTCCACGTGCCCGGCGTTTCAATCGTAACGGAGATAGTGCTGCCTTGAACTCCAGGCTGGTCAGACCCATCGGGCACTACGGTCTCAGTTTGCCCAACGCCGGCAAAGGTGAGCGCGTACCGATTCGCGCCAGCCGGCGCGATCGTCATTTGGTCGGCGAGTTTGCTCTTGGCGAGGTTGAGTTTCCATTTGCCGAGGAGTGATTCGTCGGCGGCGTGGGACGTAGCGACGATGACACAGGCGAAGCAAACCGATTGAATGGATCGTTTTAACATAAAGGCTCCCGTTCTTTCCTGCGTCGCGAACGCACGACACATCGTCTGACCGTCTCGAATCGCGGCGGCGAAGACCAGATCACAAAAGTAACAATCCTGGGCGCGGCAGGCGATGTTTCTGTCTCGTCAGATTTTAGCAGGCGCCGACCGGTTGATGTCGGCCAGAGCGAGGATGAGGTCGGTTTTCGAAATACTGCCGACGAGCTGGCGGCTGGCGGTGTCGGCCACGACGGGCAGACGTTCGCCGTCGTGATTGGAAAAGATCTCGAGGGCGTGGCCGAGGGTGGACCCGGCGGCGACGACTGGAAAATGGCCGTGCAGAAGATCGTCGGCGATCACCACCTTTGCGAGCTCGGGAGCATTCAGGTAATTCTTGATGTCGTGCAGGGAAACGGCGCCGAGAAAACGGCCTTGGTTCGTCACGTAAAGATAATTGAATCGATTGGCGATGAACTTTTCCCCGATCTCGGCAAAATGCGCGATCGGCGAAACGGTGATCGGATCGGGTTTCATGAGATCGCGGACGTGAAGCTCCGCCAACTGCCGGCGGTAATCGCCGGCGCCCTTGCGTTCCAACGCTTCAGCGTAAATCGAGCGGCGCTCAATGCTGATCGACGTGTAGTAACCGACTACGCACGCGAGCATCAGCGGCAGAATGATTTGATAATCGAGGGTCAGCTCGAAAATCATGATGATTGCCATGATCGGGGCATGCGTCGTGGCGGCGAGAAACGCGCCCATCCCGACGAGAGCGAACGCGCTCGTATTCGAGACCAGATGGCCGGGAAGAAATTGGAGCATGCTCGCGAAGAGGAACCCCAGACCGGCGCCGACGAAAAGCGTTGGCGTGAAGACGCCGCCGACTGCTCCGGAGCCGAAAGTCGCGGCGGTCGCGAGGATTTTGAAAATGAGAATGACGGCCAGCGTTTGCCAGACCCAATCGCCACGCAAAGTCGCGCTCACCGCGCTGTAACCGTTGCCGCAAACTTCCGGGTGCAGGATTGCCAACGCGCCGACGATGAGTCCGCCGACGAACATTTTGACGTAGACGGGCACCGCGATTCGGGCGGCAAGCGCTTCCGTGGCGCGAAGCAATCGGATGAACCAGGGTGCGGCAAGCCCGGCCACGACGCCGAGCAAAAGGTACGGGATGATTTCCCAATTGCCGTTGAGCTTGAACGCCGGGATTTCGTAGAGCGGATTGCCGCCAACGAATCCGCGAACGGTCAGCGTCGCGATCACCGACGAGAAAACGAGCGGCCCGAAAATTTCCATCGCGAGCGAACCGAGCACGATCTCGGCGACGAACAACGCGCCGGCGATCGGCGCATTGTAAGCGGACGCGATTCCGGCCGCGGCGCCGCAGCCGACCAGCAAACGCAATCGCGGCGTGGACCATTTTTGTAAACGCCCGATGGCCGACGCCACCAGCGAAGCGAGTTGAACGAGCGGCCCTTCGCGCCCGATCGATCCGCCCGACGCGATCGTGAACAATGCGGACGCGCATTTCACCAGGCTGCGGCGAGCGGAAATTTTGCCGTCGCCGAGCACGACCGCTTCCATGTAATCCGTGGTTGGCACCCGGCTCCGCCAGCGAACGCCGAAATACATGATCAGTCCCGCGATCAAACCGCCAATGGCTGGGATGATGAAGCGCCACAAGGGCGGGAGATGAGCGAAACTCTCCACAAAACCGGGCGCCGCACCTCCCGTCATCGCGTTGTGAATCACGCCCGTTAAAAAACGGAACCCGACCGAGCAGACCGCGCCGCCAAAACCGATGATACCCGCCCAAAACAGCGTGACCTGGAGGTCGGACGGATGCGCCCGTTCCTTGAACCAAACCAAAAGCTTGAGCCGGCGAAATGTCGCGCCGCTCAGATCCGCTTTTTCCACTTCAACGGGTGCCGCAGACACTCTACGACCAGAGCGGAACACGCGGCAGCGTCAAGCGGTCGTCCGATGACGATGTGTCCTGGAGGGACGGGCGCTGTCCCGTCCATTCATGTCGAAGGAGGACACGGCGGTCGTCCTTCGAGTGTTTATTTCGCCGCGGCGTAAGGGATCGGCATGATACCTTCGGCGCGGGCTTCGGCGAGATCGATCCACTGGTAATTCGCGTCGGCGGCGTCCAGCTTCGCTTTGTTCTTCGTCAGGTCTTCGGTGCCAACTTGAACTGCTTTCGCAAAGGTTTTCCAGTCGCGGCGGGACTTTGTCGCGGGATCGAGTTTGTCGCGTAATGCCGTGAGCGCGGCGGGATCAGTGGCAGTTTTTTCATCCGCGACGTCGGGCAAACCAAGAACGGTAGTTTCCAGACCAATGAACTGCGACTTCCCGGCGCCGAGATAGAAGCCGACGTACATGTGGCCGGGAATGGTGACAAGGAACGGCTCAATCGAGATTTTCCGCAGGAGCGAAGCGAAGAGGACGCTGCCGTCGACGCAATTCGCCTGGGTGTTCGCGAGTGATTGATCGATAAAGCGGACGAACTGGCTCTGGACGGTCTGCGAGCCGCCCGGCGTCGCGGTCGTCGAGCTGTATTGCAGACTGCGCTTTTGCAACGCGGACCAGAGTGCGAAGACTTGGCGCAACGTTTCGTCATGCTCGTGGGTCGTGACCTTGAAGGCGCTCACAATTTTCGTCTCGAGCGCTTCCTGGAGAATCTTGTCGAGGAGCGGATGATTCTCGTTCACGTAAGCGGCGAACATCCAGCCGAGGGCGGCGTTGCCTGCGATGAAATTTTCGTCGTCGAGGGTCTCTTCGGAATTGGCCACGGCGAACGGGCAATCGTTGATGGAGCGCACCTGGAGAGTTTCGTGTTGTTCGCCGAGCGATTCGCCGTCGACTGCGACTTCAAACGTAACGTTCATCGGCACTTGCTGCGTTGTCTGGCGAAGCCGATCGAATTTGTAGTTCACCTTGGGCGCGATGAAGTATTCCTTGTCCGCCTCAGGCAATTGGCCGCTCCATGACGCCGCGGCCATGAGCTCGTTTTCCTTCACGGTGACTTTGACCTTTGCGTCCGCCGCCGGCGATTTGATCGAAATGCCAACCAGACCGAAGCGTTCGCCGAGCAAATAAGGATCGGGCTTTTCTGCTTCTTCGTCTTCCGGCTCGACGGGGCGAACTGTGGCCGTGGCCACGATCAACGACGGGAACAACTGGTGGTCCATGTTCGCTTCCGGCTTCCATTCGACGTCCGCACCGTGCAGGAGCGACGAACAGGAAAGAAGCGTGGCAGTCGCGAGCAAAGTCGTTCTCATCGCGCGCGAATTGTAGGGCGTTTCTAGGAAACGCCAACGGTGAACTGATCGGCGTCTCACAGAGACGCCCTACAAATAGAGTGACCAGACTTGATCTGAGGCGCGCTTTCCGCCACAAGGTTGCGCATGCAAATTTACATCGGGAAGAACGGCCAGCAGCTCGGTCCTTTTTCGCTCGAAGAAGTTAATCGCAAAGTGGCGGAGGGCAGTTTCGCCGGCACCGACCTCGCGTGGTACGAAGGGGCGGCCGGCTGGGCCCCGCTCTCGGCCGTGCCCGGCGTAGTGATTCCGCAAGCTCCCGCATCGACGTCGCCGCCGATACCTGTCTCGACACCAGCTCCGACGCCCGCGCCAGTTCAACCCGCAACGGTCATCGCGCCGACTCGGCCGAACGCGTCGATCGTTCAACCCGCGAAGAGCCCCACCAGAACGCTCTCGATGATCAGCTGGATTCTGCTCGGAATTACGCTTGTCGTTTCCTTCATTCCCTTAGTCGGATGCGGATCCTGGATCCTGGTTTGGCCGGTGGCGATCACCGCCATCATTCTTGGAATCATCATCATGACGCGTGGCAGGACCGGCCAGGGAATCCTGATCATTCTTGCCGCGATCGTGGTGGTGCCGATCGCGCTTATCGCGCCCGTTATCAGTACGGCGCTGCTCGGGGGCGGGGACCGAGCGAAAGAAACCGTGATCATGGAAAACCTGCGCTCGATCGACCTCGCCAAGACGCAGTTTTCGGTCGACAAGAATCCAACCACCGGGACGCCTGTGACGATGGCGAGCCTGACGAGTTATTTCGGCGGCAAGGAGATCAAACCGGTGGTCGGCGAGACCTACGATCCGATGCCAGTAGGCCAGGCGCCCACGGCAACGTTGCCGGCGAACAAAACGCTCGGCAGTTTCAGTGGCGGTGATGTCCTCACCGTGGCGAGCATTCAAACGGCTCTGGCAAATTCACTCTCCTGGTCTTCCACCACGACCAAGCTGCCCTGGTCGAAGGGCGGAACGAGTCCAACTCCGACGGCTGCCCCAACTAGTTCGCCAAAGGCGAGCACAGAACCCAATGTGACGGCGGTGCCGAAGCCGTCGGTCTTGCCCAAATCGAGCGGCACGCCGCATTCGCTGATTTCGCCGCGGCAACGCGAGGAACCCGAGGAGCCGCCTTCCTCGCGGCCATCGCCCTCAGCCAAGTTCGCGCCGCCGCAGAAACGCTCGCAGACGAGCCCCCCGCAGCCTCCTTCCGAACCGGAAGACTCGAGTGGGCTCCGGCACGGCAGGCAGAAGCCGAGCGAATCACAGTCCGATGAATCGCCTTCGCCGTCACCGGACGACGACGACGATTAAGAGACAACGGGCCCTTAGACAAAAAAACCGCCGCCCCAGTTTCCCAAGGCGGCGGAATTTGTTGATAAAGAGGATGCGTCCCGACTAATCCCCGAACAGGCGCATGTTGGCGGTGATTTGGGCGCCCTCGAAGCCAAGCGGACCCATGTTGAGCAACTTGCCGCTGCCGGTCATATTCATCCGCACAGTCATCGGGCCGCTAAACAGGTTATCGATGACGGTCTGGGAGAATCCCTGAGCTACTAACGCCGCTTTGTTGATGCCCGCGTTTCCCACGCGAACAAGCGTGATACGCTGTCTGTCATGACTGCCTGCGGGCAGAGTGCGATCCACGTTGTAAGCGTACCCGAATCCCGCCTCCAATTTGCCGTTCAGCGGATCACCGGTGGCCGGATCATTAACGCCAATTAGAGCGTCGCTTTCAATGATCAGGGTGGCGGAAAAAATAAACACACCGTTGTCGTCGGCAGCGGTCTGATTTCGTAACTCGTAGTTAACGAAGAAATTCAATGCCGGATAAATGATCGTTCGGGTCGCCTTTTTTGGCAGCTTGATCCGGCAGATGTCGTTCGCAATGAAATTCGTGGTCGTTGGCTGCGGGCTGAGCACGAAACATTGGCTGTCATTTGCCGTGGCAGGCGGCACCGGAGTTGCGGATGGGGCGCAGGTCGGTGCCAGTTGGACAAAGCCACTGGCTGCTCCCATATAAAGAGCCGCGTGCCCGAATGATTCAGCGTCGCCAACGTCGGCGGCGGTGGGTGGACCGGCCCGGAGAAAACCGGTGAGTGCGAAACTCGACACGACAAAGGTAATAAGTTTAAGAGAATGCTTCATATGCCCGGAGGCTGAACGCCCGACGAGGGCGAAGTCAAGGACGTTCAAAGCGTATTTAAATGGTTATCTTCCACGATCCACGGTGTATTGAGTATTCGGCCCCGGGGCATCCCGAGCGGCCGGCGCGGATCGCTAGCTCGGCCCCGTTGCTACGGCAGCGCCATCCCGGCTGGGAATGGCGAGCCCCAGAGCCGGCGAGCGAAGCGGCGCTTCTTCGCGCTCACTCATCTGCTCATGTGGACCGGATTCGCGCGGCGGCCACTTCATTCGATGCAGACACGCCGGCCTATCCCGGAATTTATGAACACGCCCGCCGTGGAGCAGGCGCCGCGATCGAGGTGGCGCGGGAAGCCTTGAAAACGCCGTCGTTCAGCCTCATGCGGCCGCCGGGTCATCATGCGACGCGGGACCGGGCGATGGGTTTCTGCTATTTCAGCAACATCGCCGTGGCGGCATTGGATGCATTGGACAGCGGCGTCGACCGCGTGGCGATCTGGGACTTCGACGCGCATCACGGCAACGGCACCGAGGCCATCGTCGCGAATAATCCGAGGGTCGCGTTTGCGTCGATTCATCAGTTTCCAGGTTATCCCGGCACCGGGACGAGATCGTTCGCGAACATTCACAATTTCCCGGTCGCGCCGCTCACGCCGCGAGCGGCTCATGTTGCCGAAGTCCGGCGCGCCCTGGACGAATTGATCGCGTTCAACCCCGACCTACTTCTGATTTCCGCGGGCTTCGATGCCTACGCCGGCGATCCGATCACCGAGATGTCGTTAGCCGTCGAAGATTTCGCGACTTTCGGCCAATGGCTCCGCGAATCCGCGATCCCCTGCGGCGCAATCCTCGAGGGCGGCTACAGCGACGAGTTGCCGGAATTGATCGACACTTTTCTGAGCGCGTGGAGTTCATGAAAACTTTTTGGCATTCGCCGATCTGGCTGTGATAGTGGGCGCGGCATCGGGCCGTAGCACAGCTTGGTAGTGCGGTCGCCGCGGCGACAGGTCGCGAGCGCCTCGGGCCGCTTTGTCATTCGCCATTTTCCGCCAATTGGTCAATAGTGCGCGTCTAAATCGGGCCGTAGCACAGCTTGGTAGTGCGCTTGAATGGGGTTCAAGAGGTCGCGGGTTCGAATCCCGCCGGCCCGACACAAAAAGGATGAAGGCGGAAGGAGGAAGGATGAAAAATAGTAGTTCGGCACATTTCGTTTCCGCCTTCCGCCTTCCGCCTTCCGCCTTTCTTCTATGTTAAGCGCCGGAATTGTAGGACTGCCGAACGTGGGGAAATCCACGCTCTTTAACGCGGTTACCCGCACGCGCAAAGCGCAGGCGGCAAACTATCCGTTTTGCACGATCGATCCGAACCTCGGCGTCGTCACGGTTCCGGATTCGCGCCTGGACGTGCTGGCGAAGCTTTCGGATTCGCAAAAGATCATTCCGGCGGCGATCGAGTTTGTCGATATCGCCGGGCTGGTGAAAGGCGCAAGCGCGGGAGAAGGACTGGGCAACCAGTTCCTCAGCCACATCCGCGAAGTGAACGCGATTGTGCAAGTGGTCCGCTGTTTCGAGAACGCGGATATTCATCACGTCAGTGGCACGATTGACCCGATCCGCGACATCGAGGTCATCAACACAGAACTTGTCCTGGCGGATCTCGCGTCGCTCCAGAAGCGACACGATCGATTGCAGAAGGAAGTTCGCGCTGGCTCGAAGACCGCAAAGGCGGAAGCGGCCGTGATCGACAAGCTTCTTCCTCATCTCGACGCCGGGAAGCCAGCGATCACGCTTGACCTGAGTCCGGAGGAAAAGGAAATCGCCCGCGATTTTTTCCTCCTCAGTTCCAAGCCGACGCTCTTCGCCTGCAACGTTGCTGAATCCGACCTGGGCAATGCTGCGCAAAATCCGTATGTCGGCGCCGTTCAGGAATACGCTCGGAACCATTTTGCGACCGAAGCGGTCGTGATCAGCGCCCAGATCGAGAGCGAGCTCGTGGACTTGAGCGAAGCCGAAGCGCAGGAATATTTGCGCGACCTCGGCGTGGAAAGCAGCGGTGTCGCCGGGCTCATTCGCGCGGTCTACCACTTGTTAGGCCTGCGCACTTATTTGACTACGGGCGAAAAAGAGACGCGCGCCTGGACCATTCGAGCCGGCGACAAAGCCCCGGCGGCGGCGGGCGTTATTCATTCCGATTTCGAGCGCGGCTTCATCGCGGCGGAAACGGTTCATTTCGATGACCTGGTGGGCCTCGGGTCGTTCGCCAAAGCGCGCGATGCCGGCAAGCTGCGGATCGAGGGAAAAGAATACGTCGTGAAAGATGGCGACGTAGTCGAGTTCCGCTTCAACGTTTAGGACCCCTCTCTGCACCGCCGCCCTGTGGGCGGCGTTGATGTTCGCGTCGCCGCTCCTCGCGTTTCGCGCAGCGAAACGGCTACAGAAGAATTGCTATTCCGCGGCGTAGAGAATCCGGCCGCACTGTTCGCAGCTCACGATTTCCCTGCCGTTTTTGACCCGGTGCGCCGTTTGCGTCGTGACCTTCATGTGGCAGCCGGTGCAAACCTCATGTTCGAGCGCGACCACCGCGGCGTCGCCTTTGCTCGCAAAGAGCCGCTCGAATCGACTCAGCAAATCCTCCTCCACTTTGCTCGCCAGCTCCGTTCGCTCGGCCGTCAACTGGCTCAACTGCGCCTCGAGCGCTTTGCTCTTCGCGTCGAGATCGGCCATCTGTCGCTGAATGGAATCGCGGGCGGCGGCGGCCTTCTTCTCCTCAACGGCCAGCTCAGATTTTAATTTTTCGGCCTGATCCATCAGATCGAGCTCCTGATCCTCGATTTGCTGGATCTCTTTTTCGTAGCGCTCGATTTCATTGCCCATGGCGCGGAACTCGTCGTTTTTCCGGGTCTCGTATTGCTGGGTCTTGAGGCGGTTGATGCTTTCGCGCCGGGTGCCGGCATCGAGTTCGAGCTTCTTCCGGTCCATCTCCAAGTGTTGCCCCTTGCCCTTGAGCGCGGTCAACGCCGCCGCACTCGCCGCCAGCTGGGCCTCGAGGCTTTGCCGCTGTTGCGGCATCGTTTTTACCTCAGCCTCGATCTGCCGAATCTTCTGCTGCCGATTTTGAAGGACGAGCAATTGCTCCAGCTCAACTTGCACGCGCGCATGTTATGGGCGGAGCGAAGTATCGTCAATTACCAGCGCTTGCCTCACGCGCCGATTCGTTCATAGTCGCGCCCGTTTCACATGGCGCGACTACCCCTATTCCAGGAAATCCAGCGCGTCATGCGAATCGCCGCCTGGGCCGAAGGGAAACAAGTCCGCAGCGGCGAAGCGCTCGAACGGGTAGAAGCTGCGCGGTGGGATCGGCGGCATTTTCTTAAAACGGCCGTAGCAGCCGCCGCCGGCGCGAGCGTCATCCCAACGTTCCGAGCCGCCGCAAAAGGACCGCAGGCTCCGGTAGTCGTCATAATTGGCGCCGGAACAGCCGGGCTCACCTGTGCTTACCGTTTGCAGCAGAATGGAATCGCGGCCCGAATTTTCGAAGCGAGTACTCGCGCCGGTGGTCGCATGTTCAGCCTGCGCAATTTCTTTCCGGACAATCAACTGACCGAACTCGGCGGCGAATACATCGATTCTGGCCACACCACGATGCGCGGGCTCGTGAAAGAACTCGGGCTGACGCTCAACGATCTCGGCGCGGAAAAAAAGCCGGCCGGCGAGCACACGTTTTTTTTCGATGAGAAGCTGGTCCCGTTAGACGCGGGCTTCATTGACATCTTTCGACCGGTCGCAAAAGCAATCGCGGAAGACTTGGAGCGGATCAAGGTCCATGGCGAGATCGATTACACCAACCCGTTGGGTAAAGCGATCGATCGCGCCACTATTCCGGAATGGTTTGAAGTGCGGCGAATATCCGGACTAGCGACCCGGGTGCTGCGGGCCGCTTACGTAGGCGAATACGGTTTGGAAATCGACGAGCAAAGCGCATTGAATCTTCTCCTCACCATGGGGGACAAGACGCCGCCTGACGAGTTCCGCGTCTTTGGCGAAAGCGACGAGCGGTTTCACATTGTCGAAGGAAACGACAGCGTGCCTGCGCGACTGGCGGAGCGACTTAAGCGGCCGGTGGAATTCGGGACGCGCCTCGAATCGATCGCCAGCGACGGACATGGATTTCGACTGGCGTTGAACCGCGACTCGCAGAAGACCGAAGAGAAAGCCGACATCGTCGTGCTCGCTCTCCCATTCACAATTCTGCGCCAGCTCGATCTCCGATTGAAATTGCCTGAGGGAAAATTGAAGGCGATTCGCGAGCTGGGTTACGGCACCAACGCGAAGTTGATCGCCGGATTTTCGCGCCGCGTTTGGGAAGACGTGCACAGCACCGGCTACACATTTACCGATCTGGAATTCCAATGCTGCTGGGAAACCAGCCGCGGCCAGCCGGGGAGTCACGCGATCCTGACCAACTTTGCCGGTGGCAATCTCGGCCTTCATCTCAATGAGGGCGATTTGCAGCAGCGGGCGGCCACGTTCGCGTCGCAGGTCGAAAAAATTTATCCCGGAACCCGCGACGCATTGACCGAAAAGGCGATCCGCCAGCACTGGCCGAGCTCGCCATTTTCCCTTGGCTCTTACACCTGTTACAGACCGGGCCAGTATTCAACGCTTTCGGATTCCGTCGCTACGCCGGTCGGTAATTTGTTTTTTGCCGGCGAACACACGAGCGCTGAGTTCAACGGCTACATGGAAGGCGCCGCCGAGAGCGGAGAGCGCGCCGCGAAAGAAGTGCTCGCGAAAGTTGGCCGGCGACGCTGATCAATACGTCTCAACCGGCGACCGTTTTCCGTCTTCGGGGCTTCGCCTCGCGGCTTCTTCGTCGCCGAGGACCGCGACGCGTAAATCCCAAATCTCGCGATCGATTTCCTGGAAGCGGCTTTCGGAAAAAGCGTCCGGTGGGATCAGCTTTTTCTTCGTCCGGTCGACACTCTCAAGGGCGCGCTCGATTTGCGCCGGCGGCAGGGTTTTTAAAATCGAATGCACTTTCGCGATCTCCGCGACCCGGTGACAAATCATCACCCAATCGTTTCCTGCTTCGATTGCCAGCCGGATTGTTTCGTCGAGGCCGTAATCATTCAAGATCGCACCCATATCAAGGTCATCGGTCATGATCAGGCCGTCGTAGGACAAGTCTTCGCGCAGAAGGCGCGTCACAACGGCATGGGAAAGGGAGGCCGGCCGCTTGGCGTGGTTGAAAGCCGGATACCATCCGTGGCAAATCATCATGCTATCGACAGTGCCGACGAACTGCCGAAACACGGCTAACTCCTCAAAATCCAATTGCGCGCGCGACCGCTGGATCTTCGGCAAATCGTGATGCGCGTCCACCGCGGCCGCGGAATAGCCGGGGAAATGTTTGCCGCAGCTGAGAATCCCCTCGCCGCGCAGACCTTCGTTAAACGCGCCGGCCAGTTCGACGACTTGTTCGACACTCTTTCCGTAACAACGGCCACGCAGCGAATTGTCCGCTTCGTCATCGAACGAAATATCGAGAACCGGACAGAGATCGAGATTGAAGCCGAACAGCCGCAGGAGCCGCCCGGTGATTTCGCCGTGACGCTTGATGAGCGATACATCGCCGCGATCGCGAAGCTGCTGGGCATTCGGCGGCTCGTTTCCGATTAATCGGAGTCGTGAAACCCGCCCGCCTTCCTGGTCAATCGTGATGATCGGTTCGATCGCGCTGAGATTGCGGAGGTCATCGATCAATTTCCGAAGCTGGGGAGCACTCTGGATATTGCGACCGAAAAGAATAAACCCGCCCGGTTGAATCCGGCGAAACATCGCCGCCGTTTTTGAGTCGAGTTGGTAGCCGGGAACACCGGTGAGAATGAGTTGACCGAGCGGTGCGCTTTCCATTCGCCCACTTTACTTTTCGCCTCGAACTGCGAAACAAGATTTCATTGAGAAAGAAGATCGGCATCTTCG
The DNA here is from genome assembly GCA_045809795.1 of Chthoniobacterales bacterium. Taxonomy (GTDB): domain Bacteria; phylum Verrucomicrobiota; class Verrucomicrobiia; order Chthoniobacterales; family UBA10450; genus AV80. Next base: position 50,129 of record JBJMXD010000007.1, on the reverse strand, counting down.
GCGGAACCTTCGACCCCATTCACCATGGACATTTGATCCTCGCGCGTGATGCGATCGAACAACTGGAACTCGACGAGCTCATTTTCATCCCCGCTGCTCTCTCGCCTCATAAGGTGGGTGGATCGCCCGCCGATGCCGAGGCGCGAGTGGAAATGCTGCGAGCGGCCGTCGAAGGCGAGCCGCGATTCTGCCTCGATACGCTGGAGCTCGAGCGTCCGGCGCCTTCTTATACCGTCGAAACAATCGAAGCGCTGCGCAGTCGAGAGCCCGCCGCCCAATTCATTTACCTGATCGGCGAAGATAACGTCGCGCAGCTTTCCACCTGGCGCCGGTTTGCGGAGTTGTCGGAAATGGTGCAGTTCGCCGTGCTCGATCGCACCGGGCTCACCACGCCACACCCCTACCCGACGGTTCGCCGGCACGTCGACATTTCCGCGAGCGACATCAGAAACAGGGTTGCGCGCGGCCAATCCATTCGTTATTTCGTGCCACCGGCGGTCGAGAAAATCATTCGCGCCCGTCAGCTTTACCTGGAGTCCTCGAAATCACCGCCGAAAATTTAGCCAAAGCCTGCGCCAATCACGCGGCGGACAAGAAAGCGGAAGACATCGTCGTCCTCGATCTTCAGGGAATCTCGAGCTTCACCGATTACTTCGTCATTTGCTCGGGAACTTCGGAGCCGCATTTAAGGGCGATCGCCGGCGAGATCGAAGGACGATTAAAAGACGAGGAAGGCATCCGCGCAGTTTCGGTGGACGGATTTCCGGCGAGCCAATGGATCGTGCTCGATTACATGCAGGTGATCGTGCACGTGTTCCGCCGCGAGAAACGCGAGTTCTACAGCCTTGAAGACTTGTGGGGCGACGCGCCACGAGTCGCCTGGGAGCCTGCGAACGCTCGGGCTACTTCGGCTTAGCCGACGGCGAGGGCGATGGCTTCCCGGGAGGCATCGACGTAGCCGGGCCAACCGATACGGACGGCTTCGCAGCGGGGCTGATCGACACGGACGGCGCCGCGCCGCCGGGCGCAACTGTCGGAGTTGGTTCCGGCGGCTTGATGCTAAGCAATTCCACTTCGAAAATCAGCGTCGCGTTCGGCCCGATGAGCTGGCCGGCGCCCCGTTCGCCGTAGGCCAACGACGAAGGAATAAAGAGCTGATACTTCGCGCCGGGCTTCATGAGCTGGAGCGCTTCGGTCCACCCTTTGATCACCCGGTTGACCGGGAAACTCGCCGGTTCGTTTCGCTTGTAGGAGCTGTCGAACTCCGTCCCGTCAATCAACGTTCCACGATAATTCGTCACGACCGTGTCCGTTTCCTTCGGTGAAGGACCGGAGCCTTCTTTCAGGACTTTGTATTGCAATCCACTCGCGGTGGTCTTCACCCCGTCCTTTGTCTTGTTTTCTGCGAGAAATTTTTCGCCTTCAGCCTGGTTCTTCGTCGCCGCTTCCTTGCTCGCCGCGATCTGCTTTTCCATCATTTCCTTCTGGAAGGCCTGGAGTGTTTTCTCGCGATCTTCCTTGGACATCGTCGACTCTTTGCCCGCGATTGCTTCCTTCAGACCGGCAACAAGAGCGTCGAGGTTCAGCTCGATCTTTTGTTTCTTGAAAGTCTCCCCGATATCGTAGCCAATGCTGTAACTGGCTTTGTCTTTTTGGTCTTTGAGCTGCGGTTTATCCTGCGCTAAACCAAGCGAAGCAATGCAAACTGCGCCGAGGCAAATAATGAGACGTTTCATAGGAATGGTGCCGGGCGCGGTTAAGCTTCTGAATCTGGGCGCCGCGGGAACTGCCATGCTAGAGAAGAAACCACGGGCGTCAAGCGGACGGGCGTTGCTCCTCCTGCTTCTGATCGCGGCGGCGAGCCCCGCTTCCGCAGCCATCAATCTTTCCCCGGCTGAGACGCGGCGAATCGGGAATAAGATCTGGCAAAACGAATGCGGGGGGACGGTCGCGGGGCTCACTTCGTGGAATGCCGGGGAAAACTTCGCCTCGTTGGGGATTGGGCATTTTATCTGGTACCCAAAAGGAGTCCGCGGGCCATTCGAGGAGAGCTTCCCAAAATTCGTCCAGTTCGCCGCGAGCCGGCAAACGAAGTTGCCGGCTGTGGCCGCGGAGAAAGACGGCTGCCCGTGGAGTTCCCGCGCTGAATTCAACGCGGCCGCGCAAAGTCCGCCAATGAAAGAACTGCGGGCCTTTCTTGCGCGGACCGTGGATCTCCAGGCGGAATTTCTCGTCCAACGTTTACGGGCCGCGCTGCCGAAAATGCTGGCCGAAGCCGGTGGACCAAACCAGGCGCAGGTGCAGGAACGCTTCGACCGCGTCGCGACAACCGCGAGCGGCTGTTACGCCCTCGTCGATTATGTGAACTTCAAAGGTGAAGGTGTTCTTGCCACGGAGCGTTACGCCGGGCAGGGTTGGGGCTTGTTGCAAGTACTCGAAGGAATGAAACAGGATGCATCCGGACGCGAGGCAGTGAAAAGCTTCGCCGAATCAGCCAAAGCGGTTCTCAAGAATCGCGTCCGTAATTCGCCGCCGGAACGCAACGAAGCGCGCTGGCTGCCCGGTTGGCTCAAGCGCGTCGACACGTATGTTGGAAGCTAGATTTTGATGTCCCGTCACCGCCATCCATTCGTTCTCGCGCTTGTGCTCCTGTTCGTGCTCGCGCCGCTCGCATGCGTGAACGCGCAAACCTCGCGGCGCACTCCCCCTCGACCGTCGCCCACGGCCGCGCCGAAGGCACCTCAGTTATCCAATCGCCCCAAACCGTCGCCCACTGCTACGCAGCCGATGAAAAAAGCGAGCGACCTGATCAACAAGCAACAGGCGCCGATCGCTACGAATAACGAAATTTTGGCGAAGGTCACAGCGGACAACGCCCACGTCATCGTTTCGCTCACAAAGCAGCGCGCCTATTTGATGACCGGCGAAGAAATCGCGATCGACAGCCCGATCTCTTCCGGCAAACGCGGGCATACCACGCCAAACGGCAGCTTTACCGTTCTCGAAAAAGATAAGGACCATCACTCCAGTCTCTACGGAGACTACAAAGATAATTCCGGGCGAACTGTCCGGGGTGGAATCAGCGCCCACATCGACGCTGCCCCGAGCGGGACGCATTTCGTAGGAGCGTCGATGAAGTGGTTCATGCGTCTGACCGGCGAAGGCGTCGGCATGCACGTCGGTATTCTTCCGGGTTACCCGGCCTCGCACGGTTGCATCCGAATGCCCGAGCCGGCCGCCGCGGCGTTCTATGCGCACGTGAAGGTCGGCACGCCGGTACGCGTCGATCCTTAGCTTTCTTGCGCGGCGAGCAACCGGCGTCGGAGCATTTCCAGCGCGGCCTGCGTCGTCAGTTCCTTGAACGTCGGCCGATCGTCGGGAAAGAATCGTTTCTGAACCGAGACCGGTCGATCTTTTGCGGCGAGAGCGATGAAGACGGTTCCAACCGGCTTCCCTTCCGAGCCGCCGGACGGCCCCGCGATGCCCGTTGTGGCGAGAGCGAAATCCGATCGGGCGGTGCCGCGCGCGCCTTCCGCCATTGCTTGCGCGACCTGTTTGCTCACCGCCCCGTGCTTCTCAATCAGGACAGGATCAACTCCGAGCATCTGTGCTTTCGCCTGGTTCGAATAGGTCACCCACCCACTGAGGAAAACGGCCGAGGCACCCGGAACGTTTGTGATTCGATGCGCCAGATAACCTCCTGTGCATGATTCCGCGACCGCAATTGTCGCCTTGCGCCCCGTGAGCAATTTCACCACGGCTTCTTCGAGCGCGCCGCCATCACCGGAGAAAATCGCAGTTCCCAACTTTTCTCTAACGATCCGCTCGGCCTGATCCAGAACAGTCGCATCCCCAATCAAACGCAGATCCATTTCTCCGGGGCGTGCGCAATAGCCCAGCTCGATCCCAGGTAATTCCAGCAGTTGAGCGCCGACCGCTTCCTCGACGAGCGATTCGCCCATACCCGCGACTCGAAAGATTCGGCACTCCTTTCCCAAGCCCGTCGGCACGATTTTCCGCAGGAGTGGCAGAACAAAGGCATCGAACATCGGATGTAGTTCACGCGGCGGTCCGGGAAGCAGGAACAAATGGGGCCGCGTTTCGTTCGCGGGCAAATAAAGACCGGGCGCGCTCCCGTGGTCGTTAGGCAAAACAGTCGCGCCCGTCGGCACGTCGGCCTGACGCGCGACACGATCCGTCAGCTGAAATCCTCGCCGCGCCGCCCGCTCTTGGATTGCGCGCAGGATCGTCGGATCATGTTCCAATTCCAGGCCGAGCAAATCGGCTGTGATTTCACGGGTGATGTCATCCGTCGTGGGCCCAAGTCCGCCGGTAACGAAAATTATTTCTGCTTGGGACAACGAAGCCTCAATCGCGTCGCGGATCGCGTCGCCGTCGGGCACGGTAACCTGGCGCTCGATCCGCAATCCCAGCGGAAAGATTTCCCGAGCGATGAACCGCAAATGCGTGTTGAGCACATCGCCGAGGAGCAACTCGGTGCCGGTATTGATGACGATCGTTCGCATTGGCGCGTCCGAAACGTCGTCAAGGAACGGCGGTTTACAAACCGCCGATCAAATTAAGGGGGCGGTTTGGAAAGCCCCCCTCCTTGGGCGCGCGAAGCGCGCTGCTGTTAAGCGGCGTCTTTGTCTTGCTTCTTCCGAATCAGCGGGAGCTTCTTCCCCTCAACCACCGCGCGATTGATCGTGACTTCCGCGATGTCTTCGCGGCTCGGCACGTCGTACATGATCTCAAGCATGATTCGCTCGAGCATCGAACGCAGTGCGCGCGCGCCGGTTCCCTTCGTCACGGCTTGGGCCGCCAGCGCCTTCAACGCATCTTTCGTTACGCTCAACCGCACGCCTTCCATCGAGAAAAGCTTGGTGTATTGCTTGATCATCGCGTTCTTCGTGTCGGTCAGAATCGCGACCATCTCCTCTTCGGTCAGCGCATCGAGCGCGCTGATTACAGGCAACCGCCCGATGAATTCCGGAATCATCCCGAAGCTCAGCAAATCTTCCGGCTCAACGTGACGGACCGCTTCCCTGGCCAAAGCCGCTTCAACTTCGAGCGTTGGGCTGTTGAAGCCCATCGTCCGTTGCCCGATCCGTTTCTGGACAATCTTGTCGAGGCCGACAAAGGCGCCGCCGCAGATGAACAGAATCTTCTCCGTGTTGACCTGGATGTATTCCTGGTGCGGATGCTTGCGTCCGCCCTGTGGCGGAACGTTGCAGGTGCTGCCTTCGAGAATCTTCAGAAGCGCCTGTTGCACGCCTTCGCCGGAAACGTCGCGCGTGATGCTCACGTTGTCGGTCTTGCGTCCGATCTTGTCGATCTCGTCGATGTAAACGATCCCGATCTCCGCCCGCTTCACGTCGTAATCGGCGTTCTGCAACAACCGCAAAATAATGTTTTCGACGTCTTCGCCGACATAGCCCGCTTCGGTCAACGTCGTCGCGTCCGCAATGCAGAACGGAACGTCGAGAATTTTTGCGAGGGTTTTGGCGAGCAGAGTTTTGCCTGAGCCGGTTGGACCGATGAGCAGGATGTTGCTTTTCTCGATTTCAACATCGGCGAACGGATCCGGTTGAAATGCGGCGGATGTGTCCGCCGGCGCGCTTTGCAACACGCGTTTGAAATGATTATGGACCGCGACGGAGAGCGTCTTCTTCGCGATGTCCTGTCCAATCACATATTGGTCGAGCGAACGCCGAATATCCGCCGGCTTCGGCACCCGGATCGTCGACGATTGCCGGCGAGCGTCTTCGTTCAGCTCCTTGTCGAGGATGCTTTTGCAGACGTTGATGCAACTATCGCAGATGTAGACCCCGGGACCGGCGATCAATTTGCGCACCTCCGCGTGGCTTTTGCCACAGAAGGAGCACATGGTGAGGTTGGAAGCACGCGCCATATCAGGGGACTAAATTAGCAGCTTTTATTCCTCGACTTTCCGAGGCAATGCGGCCTCCGCGATGGCTGTCGACGCGTCCGGACTGGCCCCATCCAGGAGCTTCACTTCCTTGCGCGACTTGATCACTTCGTCGACCAACCCGTAAGCCTTCGCCTCTCCCGCGGACATGTAATAATCGCGGTCGGAATCCAGCCGCACCTGGTCCTCGGGTTTGCCCGTGTGTTGCGAGATAATTTTGATCAGGCGCTTCTTGAGCTTGAACATGTATTCGACCTGGCGCTCGACGTCGCTCGCCTGGCCCTGCGCGCCGCCCGAGACCTGATGGATCATGATGTCGGAATTGGGCAACGCGAACCGCTTCCCTTTCGTGCCGGCGCAAAGCAGCACCGCGCCCATGCTCGCCGCCATTCCGAGGCAATAAGTGTTCACGTCACAGGTCAGGAACTGCATCGTGTCGTAAATCGCCAGACCCGCCGTCACGACGCCGCCGGGCGAATTGATGTAGATGCTGATGTCCTTCTTGCCGTCCTCCATTTGCAGGAAGAGCAACTGCGCGATCACGAGGTTCGCGATGTGATCGTCGATCGAAGTGCCGATGAAAATGATGCGGTCCTTCAGCAACCGGGAATAAATATCGTAGCTCCGTTCCCCTCGCCCGGTCTGCTCGACGACCATCGGGATGAGGACGGATTGTGAGAAATTCTGGTTCGCGTCAGTCATGTTTTATTGTGGCGGCGCGCTCTCAACCGCCTTTTCGGAAGTCGTTTGGACGCTAACATTCGCCTTCAGGAAATCAAGGGTCTTGCCCAGCAGGATCTCTTCCGCGAGGCCGTTAATCCGGTCGTTTTCTTCCAGTTCCCTCCGCATTTTTTCCACGGAAACATTGTAATGAGCGGCCTGCGCACGAATCGCTTCGTCAATTTCCTCGCGCGTGACTTCGAACTTCTCCGCCTCGGCAATTCGATGAAGGATGAAGTTCGTTTTCAACCGATGCGCGGCCAGCGAACCGGCGCCTTCGATCAGCTCCTTCTCCTTGCCCTTCAACAATTCGTCCGGCACGCCGCGCTCGCGATTACGATGCACCAACTCATTCAGCGCGCGCCGCGTTTCGTTTTTCAACAACGGCGGCGGCAGGTCGAAGCTGATCCGTTCATGGAGAAATTTTACGATCTGCTGTTCCTTCGCCCGCTCGACTTCGTGTTCCTTTTCGTGCTCCAAATTGTGCTCGAGCGCGTGGCGTAATTCCGCCAGCGATTTTTCCGGCATAATCTTCGCCGCGAACGCGTCATCCACCGTGGGCAGGACCTTTTCCTTGATCTCGTTCAACGTCACCGCGTAGTCGGCCTTCTTCTCTCCCAGTTCCGTGACGGGGAAGTCCGCCGGGAACTCCACCTGCACGCTGCGCGTGTCGCCAGCCTTCATCCCGACAATCTGTTCGCAGAATTTCGGAAGGAAATTCTCCGGTGCGAGATGCAGCCAAAACTTCTTTCCGCCATGCAGATTCTTGCTCGCCTCCGGCACGATCTCGCTGATGGCGACGCCGTCGATGGCGCCGGTAAAATCCAGGACTGCAAAATCGCCCATCGCCAGTTCGCGATCGGCTACGTCGACAAAATCCGCCGTCTGGTCGCGCAAACGCTCGATCGCTGTGTCTACCTCGCTTTCCTCCACCGTCGTGGCCGGCAACTCCACCGGGATATTTTTGTACTCGGGCAACTCGAACTCCGGCGCCGTCACAACCGTCGCGCGAAAACGCATCGATTTGTCGTCACCAAATTCGACGTCACCTACATCGGTCAGCGAGACGACTTTCAACTGCTTCTCCGCGATCGCCTCGTGATAACTCTTCGAGACCAGCGCCTTCGTCAGCTCGTCCTGGATTTCCTTCCGGAACTTTTTCTCAATCACCTGCTTCGGAGCTTTGCCGGGCCGATATCCCGGAATCCGCGCATAACGCGAGTAGTTGCTTGCGATCGCGTCCCATTCCTTGCGGACGACGTCCGGCGCCAATTCTATCCGCAGCGTCGCTACGCCCGGCGTTTCATTTTCCACTTCCACTTTCATCGAGGAAGCGACGTTACGGGCGGCGGAGAGTGCGCGCAACACACGCTCTTCTGTAGCCGTCGCCCTTGGGCGACGCCGGGCTGAACGCAATTAGGAGAACGGTCGCCGCGGCGACCGGCTACAGAAGACGCTTCCCGCTGGCGTAAACGGAATCGATTAGCGAAACACCGAAGTAATACGCGATCTCGCGATAATCGGCGCAATCGTAGAGGACAAAGTTTGCGCGCTTCCCCGGCTCAAGCGACCCGATCTGATCGCCACGATTCAGACTGTAAGCGGCGTTTATCGTCGCCGCCGTGACGGATTCCGCTGGCGTCATTTTCATTTGCGTAGACGCGAGCGACAGCACCATTGGCATCGAGGGCGTCGGCGAAGAACCAGGGTTGAAATCGGTTGCGAGAACAACCGCGAGTCCAGCATCGATCATCTCCCGTGCCGGCGGATAGCGCGTCTTGCCTAACGCATAGACGGATGCCGGCAGCAAGACTGGCTGCACTTCAGCTTCCGCAAGCGCTGCGATCTCCGCTGCGTTCGCCTGCTCGAGATGATCCGCGGTCGCCGCCTTCAAACGCGCAGCCAAAAACGCTCCGCCGGAATTTGTCAGTTGATCGACGTGCATCCGCAAGCGCAGCCCTTGATCCTGGGCCGCCCGCAGAATTCTTTCCGAATCGGTGATGTCGAAGTAGCCGCGCTCACAAAATATGTCGCAACTCTCGGCCAGTTGTTCCTCGACGACGCGCGGCAGCATCTTGTGAATCACGAGCGACGTGTATTGCTCAGGCGCGTTCCGAAACTCGTCCGGCACGGCATGCGCGCCGAGAAACGTCGGGACGAACTCGATCGGCGTCTCGGCATTCAGCCGGCGAATGACGCGCAGCATCTTGAGCTCATCATCAACCGTGAGGCCGTAGCCCGACTTCGCTTCGACCGTCGTCGTTCCGCCAGCCAGAAACCACCTCGCGTGTTTCCTGGCGTGTTCGAGCAGTTCGTGTTCCGATGCCGCCCGGGTCTTTCGAACCGTTGATCGAATGCCGCCGCCGCTTTCAGCGATTTCCTCGTAGGTGGCGCCGCGCGCGCGCATTTCGAACTCGTCGACGCGATCGCCGGCGAAAACCGGATGAGTGTGGGCATCGACAAATCCCGGCAAGATCACTTTTCCGCGAGCGTCGACGACGTCCGCTCCCGCGGGCATCAATTTCGAAATTTCGTTGGAGGACCCTGTTGCAACCACTCGTCCATCTTCGATCAGCATTCCGCCGTCTCGAATGATCGTCAGCTCACGCATCTGGTCGCGAACGCGCGGACCCTTTGGTCCAGCCAGCGTGACCAATTCAGCAGCGTGAAGAACTGCGACCGGCATCAGCCGAGTTTGCTTTCCACGATTGCGTGGATCCGCTTGAAGTCTGTCTCGGAATCTCCCGCGATCCGTTGCATCTTTTCGCGAAGCGACGTCTTAACAGCCTCGTCCTTCAGTCCCGCGAGGTTAATTCGGACGTTCATGCCCGCTCCCTCGATGCAGGCGCGCACCGCAAGCGACCCGACGCCGACGTCGGAAATCGAGGCCGGATTGCCCTTTTCCGCCATCTCGAGGAGAAGCGGGTAGGCGCGCGAAGCTGTTTCCATTACTCGCAAAGGAATCTCGGCGGCATACTGGTTCGCCGACTGGATCGCGGCCGAACGCGCCGCCTTTTCCTCGGCGGATTCTTTCGGCAGTCCAAACGCTGCCATGACTTTGTTGAACGCAGCGGTGTCTTCATCCACGAGAAAAAGAAGTTCGTCCTTGAGCTGCTGCGCTTTCACGGCCCAATCGCTGAACAACGGCAGCTTGTCTTCCCAGCCGCGTTTCCCCGCGGAGAGATTCGCCACCATCCCGCCTAACGACACGCCGAGGGCCCCCATTAGCGCCGCGACTGATCCGCCGCCCGGCGCGGGCGAATCACTCAGGGTCTCGTTGCAGAATTGCCGCAGGTCCATCTTCACCAGCGATTTCTTGTCGGCGGATTCCATCTTCAATTCGATGATCTTCTCTTTCGGATCGAAAGGTTTCAATTCACTTAATCCCATCGAGCGAATTGCGACGTCGATCAGCTCTTCCTCCGACGCCCCTTCCGACCACTTTTGCTTCCGCAGGTAGTGGCGGCCGGCATCGGTCAGACATTTTTTCGGCAGCATGCCGACAATTTCCGAGCCGGTGACCCGCATTCCGCGCTTCATGGCTGATTCAACACACGCGTCGAATGCCGCATGAAGTGGCGTTTCCTCCAGGTTCGTCAAGTTCATCGAGACCTGCGCGATTCCATATTCCTCGACGTACCACCCAATTGCCTTCACGTGCTTCAGCATTCCCGGCTCACGCACGGGCTCGCCCTTTGCGTCCAAGACCGGCTTTCCCGTCGGCGTGCCGTCGTCCGTTTTGACGCGACCGTTTTCGCGGACATCGAACGCGACCGAATTGGCGCGGCGGACCGACTTCGTGTTCAAGTTCGCGTTGTAAGCAACGAGAAATTCGCGAGCGCCGATGACAGTGCCGCCTGACTTCTCATTGAAAAGGGCGGGCCCGAAATCCGGTTTCCACTGCGGCTGCTTAATCTTGTCGAAGAACCCTTCGTATTCGCCGGCCCGAATAATCGAGAGATTGGAACGGTCCGGATCGCTCGCCGCTTTCTCATAAAGATAAATTGGAATTTTTAATTCCTCACCAACGCGTTTTCCCAATTTCTTCGCACAATCAATCGCCTCATCCCAGCTAATGTTGCTCACCGGGATGAACGGACAGACATCCGTCGCCCCCATTCGCGGATGCGCGCCCGTGTGCTTCCGCATGTCGATCAGTTCCGCCGCTTTTTGGATTCCCCGGAACGCTGCTTCAATGGCGGCATCTGGATTGCCGGCAAAAGTCACAACCGTCCGATTCGTGCTCGCACCTGGATCGACGTTCAGCAGCGAAACGCCCTCCACCGATTCGATCGCCGCCGTGATCTGGCGAATCACGTCGAGGTCCCGTCCCTCGGAAAAATTCGGCACACACTCGATGATCCTTTTCATACACCCTTTTCGCTATGTCATCCTGAGCGGAGCGAAGGATCTCTGACTATTTCCTTTCTTGGGGCGTCGTGCGACCGGAAATGATCAGAGATTCTTCGCTGCGCTCAGAATGACAGGCCGGTAAGAATTTCAGTCTCGCGGGCGCGGCTCCATCGGGATTGTGATTCCACTTGCCTCCGCGAAACCGATCGCGCGAGAATAACCGGCGTCGGCGTGGCGGAGGACGCCCATGCCGGGATCACTTGTCAGGACACGCTCGAGACGATGACGCGAATTGTCGGTGCCGTCAGCGACGACGACCATGCCGGCGTGCTGCGAGTAGCCGATGCCGACGCCGCCGCCATTGTGAATCGAAATCCATGAAGCGCCGGCGGCCGTGTTCACGAGCGCGTTGAGCAACGCCCAATCGGAAATTGCGTCGCTGCCGTCGATCATCCCTTCGGTTTCACGGAAAGGTGAAGCGACGGAGCCGGTATCGAGATGATCGCGGCCGATGACGATCGGGGCTTTGAGCTCCCCGCGTTTCACGAGATCATTCATCGCGACACCAAATTCGGCCCGTTCGCCGTAGCCGAGCCAGCAGATGCGCGCTGGTAATCCTTGGAAATGGATTCGTTCCTTCGCCAATTTCATCCAGCGCGCGAGGGTTTCGTTCTTCGGGAAAAGATCGAGCGCCAGTTTGTCGGTGCGCGCAATGTCAGCGGGATCGCCACTGAGTGCGACCCAGCGGAACGGACCTTTTCCTTCGCAGAAAAGCGGACGGATATATTCGGGAACGAAACCCGGAATATCGAAGGCATTTTCGACGCCGGCTTTTTTCGCCTGGGTCCGGATGTTGTTTCCGTAATCGAACGTGATCGCGCCCTTTTTCTGCAGCGCCAGCATCGCTTCCACGTGCGTTGCCATCGAACGCATTGAACGCTCGATGTACTGATCCGGATCGCTGGTCCGAAGCTCGAGTGCTTCTTCCAGCGTCATGCCGTTCGGCACGTAACCGTTCAGCGCGTCGTGTGCGCTCGTCTGATCAGTCAAAACGTCCGGGACGATTTCGCGTCGAGCCAACTCGGGAACCACGTCTGCACAATTACCGATGAGACCGACCGAGATCGCTTCGCTGCCTTCGAGCAACTGCAACGCTTCATCGAGCGACCGCGCGATCTTGTCGCAGTAACCACTCTTCAACCGTTTCTCGATTCGCGCCGGATCGACGTCGATCCCAAGAAACCGGGCGCCGTTCATAGTAGCGGCGAGTGGCTGTGCACCGCCCATTCCGCCCATGCCACCAGAGACGATCAACTTCCCGGCGAGGCTACCGTCGAAATGCTTTTCAGCGGCGGACGCGAACGTCTCGAAAGTGCCCTGGACGATTCCCTGGCTGCCAATATAGATCCAAGAGCCGGCTGTCATTTGGCCATACATCGTTAGGCCGAGGCGCTCGAGGCGGTTGAACTCGGTCGCATTGGACCAGTGTCCGACCAGGTTTGAATTGGCGATGAGGACGCGGGGCGCTTCGTCGTGTGTCCGAAAAACGCCGACTGGTTTGCCAGATTGAACCAGCAGCGTCTGATCGTTCTCCAAGTCGCGCAGCGAACGTACGATCGCGTCGAATGCCTCCCAGTTTCGCGCGGCGCGTCCAGTTCCTCCATAAACGATAAGACGGTCCGGGTTCTCCGCTACGTCCGGATCCAGGTTGTTCATGAGCATCCGAAGGGCGGCTTCCTGATGCCAGCCTTTGCAGCTTTTCTCCGTCCCGCGCGGTGCGCGGACAACACGCCGATCACTCATCGTCAAAAACTCCTTCGCGAATTGCCGCTGCTACGCGGGCGATATCGGATGACATGGAACGATCTGCCTCCACCATCGGCGAAAGCTTCCGGACGCGTTCGTAGGCCTGCTCCACGCCCACCCCGCCTTTCAACGGCCTCCGAAATTCCAGTCCTTCCGCCGCCGCCAACAGCTCGATAGCGAGCAGATGTTCCGCGTTCTCCACGATACTGCGCAGCTTGAGCGCGGAAGTCATTCCCATCGAGACGTGATCTTCCTTTCCGCCCGATGTCGGCAAATTGTCGACACTTGCCGGATGCGCGAGAACCTTCGCTTCATTCAGCAGTGCGACAGCAGCGACGTGCAGAATCATGAAACCGGAATGGGTCCCCGCATGCGGCGAGAGGAACGGCGGCAGGCCTTCGCTCAAATCAGGATTCACCAACCGATCGGTGCGGCGTTCGCTGATACTCATCAAGTCCGTGACAGCAATCCCCGCGTAATCGAGTGCAAGCGCCAACGGGGCACCGTGAAAATTTCCGCCGGAAAGAACATCGCCACTTTCGGCGAACACGAGGGGGTTATCGGTCGCGGAGCCGGACTCAATCTCCAAAACCTTTTCACAATGATCGAGCGCGCCGCGGACCGCGCCGTGGACCTGCGGCATACAACGCAGACTGTAGGCGTCCTGAACCCGCGGATCGTTCGCCAGATGCGATTGCCGGATTTCGCTGTCACGCAAAAGATGGCGAAGACGCTCGGCCACGGCGCGCTGGCCCGAATGCGGACGTGCGTCGTGGATTCGCGCATCGAAAGCTGTCGGCGTTCCCTTGAGCGCTTCCAAGGTCATCGCGCCGGCTACGTCAGCGACGCGAGCGAGCCGTTGGGCGCGAAAGAGCGCGAGCCCGCCCACCGCGTGCATCGCCTGGGTGCCGTTGAGAAGCGCGAGTCCTTCCTTCGCTTCGAGCTGCACCGGTTTCAGCCCCGCCTTGCCCAAAGCGTCGGCGCTCGGCCCACGCTCGCCGCCATAAAAAGCTTCGCCTTCACCAATCAGAGCGAGCGACAGATGTGCGAGCGGCGCGAGATCACCGCTAGCTCCCACCGAACCTTTCTCCGGGATCACCGGCATAATTTCTCGATTATTCAGTTCACAAAGTTGCTCGATGATTTCCAAACGGATCCCGCTCAATCCCAGAGCGAGGACATTGGCGCGCAATAGAATCATGGCGCGGACTTCCGGCTCGGAGAGCGGTTGCCCAATCCCGCAGGCGTGACTGCGAACCAGGTTCAGTTGCAACTGACGCAACTCGTCTGCCGGAACGTGAACGTCGGACAGCTTCCCGAATCCGGTGCTTACGCCATAAACCACGGCGCCTTTCGCAACGATTTCCTCGATCACTTTGCGCGACTGATTGATTCGCTCATGAGCCGAAGTGCCGATGCGGATCGGCTCGCGGGTATAAGCGACCTGGCCAATTTCACTGAGGGACAATGTCTGGCCGGTTAATTCCACGCCACGCATCTTATGAATTCGGCGCGGAAAAGAAAGCGGGCCGATGCAATTCGGCGGTCATAGACCGCCGCTACAAGGGGGGAAAAAAGGCCAGGCCGACGAAACGACCTGGCCTTTTATGGTTAAAGCTATCCGCAGACGGACAAGCTGGACGGTTATTTTGAGTAAGTGGAGGTGGTCGTTGTGGCCGCCTCTTTGTTCTGCGTGCAAGCCCCCAGGCTCACCGCACTGGCCACGACGGCCAAAATCACGATCGCTTTTAGAATCTTCAAGTAGTGTTTCGCCCCCTTTCCCTGCAAGTTGCTGCCGTCATTTAGGCAGTTAAGAACCCTGACGCAACGCTTTTCTCGACTTTTTTCCGAGGGTGCCAATTTGGTCGTTAGGGCCGGATCTCGACGGGCGTGCCCTCTGTGACCTGATCGAAAAGCTCGAGCACGTCAGCGTTCTTCATCCGGACGCAGCCGTGGCTGGCCGCGGTGCCAATCTCTTCCTCGTGGTTGGTGCCGTGGATGTAAACATAGCGATCGTGCGTGTTTGCGTTGCGCGCCTCGAGACCGTCGAGCCACAGAATCCGCGTCATCACGAGATCGTCGTCGTGCAACATTTTCTTCGTCGCCCTCACCGGTTTGCGGCTGTTGAAAACAGTTCGAGCCGGCATCCCTTCCCCGATCTTTTGTGCGATCCGAAACTTTCCGGTCGGCGTTTTGAAGCTGCCTTCCTTCGAGCCCAAGCCGAATCGAGAAGTTGAAATCGGATATGCCGCGACCTTTTTCCTCCCGTTTTTCAACGTGAGACGCTGATCACGGACCGAGATCTGGATTTTGAGTTGCTGACTTTTTTTCATTCAAAACGGCGGTAGGATGCGCCGTGGCTCGGGCGAAGAAATCTTATCACGTCGCGATTGTCGGCGCGACTGGCGCCGTCGGCGAAGAGCTGCTGCGGGTGCTCGAGCGACGCGCGTTTCCGGTCGAAAGGCTTTTGCCCCTGTGTTCAGAGCGCTCGGCGGGCGCCGCCGTTTCGTTTCGCGGCGGAAAGATCACCGCGGAACGGCTTTCGCCAGATTCATTCGCTAACATCGACGTGGCGTTCTTCAGCGCCGGCGGAAATATCTCCCGCGAATACGCGCCGATCGCTCAGCGCGCTGGAGCCGTGGTCATCGACAACTCGTCGGTCTTCCGAATGGAACCGGACGTTCCGCTGGTGATTCCCGAGATTAACGGCGCGGATGTTCAGCAACATCGAGGATTGATCGCGAATCCGAATTGCACGACCGCGGTGGCGCTCATGGCGATCTATCCGCTGCACCTGGCGTTTGGCGTTCAGCGGGTCATCGCCGCGAGCTACCAGGCCGTCTCCGGCAGTGGCGCGCGCGCGATAAAAGAGCTGGAATCGCAAGTAAAGGCTGCCGCCCAAAACCAGCCACCAGTCGCGGAAATTTATCCTCACCCGATCGCCTTCAATCTTTTGCCGCACGTCGATTCATTTTTGCCAAACGGTTACACCAAGGAAGAAATGAAGATGCAGAACGAAGGTCGGCGGATCATGCATCTGCCGGATTTCCGTGCCTCGGTCACCTGCGTTCGCGTGCCGATCTACCGCGCCCATTCCGTCGCGGTGAACGCGGAGTTCGAGCGGCCGGTCTCGGTCGAGGAAGCGCACGAGGTGCTGGCTAAGGCGCCGGGCCTGGAGCTTGTCGACGAGCCGCATAACAATCGTTATCCGATGCCGCTTTTCACCGCGGGCAAAGACAACTGCGAGGTTGGCCGTGTCCGACGCGATTGCGCCTTCGAAAACGGTCTCTCCTTTTGGGTATCAGGCGATCAGCTGCTGAAGGGCGCCGCGCTGAACGCGGTCCAGATCGCCGAGTTGCTCTAACGCGCTCCTGGTAGGGCGAGACTCTGTCGAGCCGCGAACGCGATTCGATGAGGCTCGACAGCGTCTCGCCCTACCAAGAGAAACGGACTGAGATTATGACGGCGTCGGCGAAAAGGCCGGCTCGTTTTTCTTCTGCCTCCTGCCCTCGTCGCGCACCGGGGGCGGGTTTACCGGAGCATTTGTTGGCGGCCGTTCTTTCTTCATCTTCGGAGCCATGTCGGCCGACGGCTCACGTCTCGACTTATCAACGCCTGCCTCCGGCTTTAGATCGGGAGCCGGCCTGTTTGGTTTGATATCGGGCGTCACAGGTGGTGCCACCTTCGGCGCAACGGGAGCGGGCGGCGCTACTGTCTCAAACTTCCGCTTCTCATTTTTTTCCCTGGCCGCTTTTGGTGCAATGCTTGGTGCGACTGTAGCGTTCGCGGTTGGTTGAACGGACGGCTTCGGACCGGCCTTTTCGGAAGCCTGCACTGTCGGGGGCGGAATTAGTTTCGGATCTTCCTTCTTGATCTTTTCCTTCAATTCGGCCTGAGCCTTCGGATCGCGCATCGGCTCCCAGCCGCGTTCCACTGCCGCTTGCGTAAGTTTTTCTTTCACCACTTTCGGCGCGGCCTGTTTGGTGGGTTTTTGCAATTCCTGGGGAGCGGCGACCAGCAGCTTGTTGCCCTGTACTTTCATGAGCGCTTTCGATTGCGCGGCGGAATCGAGGTTGCTTTCGCGCTGCACGCTCAAGCGTTGAATCGGCCGCGTGGAATAACGGCTCAGAGTGTCGAAATCCGGCCCGTAATTATAAACGGCCGAATTGTTGTAGGTAATGTTAGTGACGTTCACCGTCTTGGTGATGTAAGTGACGTTTTGGTCCGCAGCGAAGATGCGCTCGCGCAGAACCGGTTCGCCGATGTAGCGAACATCGATAAAATTGTAATAGGCGGGACCAATGTCGAAGTCGATATCGACGCGGGCCGTGATTGGTTGCTCATCCCAGTATTCGCCGGCGCGCCGCGGCGGCAATGGCGCCCAACCGACGTAATCCCCGCCCGTCCGCCAGGAGACCCAGGCCGGTCCCCATTCGCGGCCCGGCACCCAGACCCAGCCGCGCCCGCGCAAACGAATCCAGCGGCCGTAGTGATAAGTCGCCCAGCCAAAATCTTCGTAGGAGATCCAGGTCCAACCGACATCCGTGTAAGCCCAGTAACCGTCGGAGTACGGCCTCCAGGTGGTGTTGCTCGCTGCAACACTGGGTTGCCAGCAATACCCGTAATCGCCGACCTCAATCCAATTCCCGCCTTCCGTCAGGTTATCGTAGAAAAAATCTATCGAAACGTCGGTGGCCGCTTCGGCCCGCTGGGTCGCGGGAACAGCGAGCGCGAGGATTACCGCCGCGAGGAATAATCTCTTCATAAGCGTGTTTGGTTGAGGAAGTTTAGACCCGCGCCAGAGACGCGTTATTCACTCAAGCTCGGATCGAAAATGGCGCGCCGTTACGCGAAAGCCATCGTCATCGTGGCCGCAACACCACGAACGAACGGGTCCGACCCCGACAAACCGAGAGGACCTGCGTCGCGTTCGGATCGAGGGACGCGATGATTTTTTTATACTCGGGCACGGACGTGACTGGCTGTTGATTGACCTCCTCGATCACGTCGCCCGCACGTAGCTCGCCCACGTCGCCGTCGACTTTCGTGACGAGCACGCCGCGGATGCGATTAGGAAGATCAAGGCGCTTGACGACGTCCGCCGTCACTTCGGCAACCTCCACCGAACCGAGTGGATTCGCTTCGTCGGGTTGATCCTGCTCGTCGTCAGGTTGCTGGGGTGTCTGCGGTTGGCGCGGATTGACCCGGGAAGTCAAATAATCCTCGGGCTGCTCTTTGATTTCGGCGCTGACGGTCATTGTGCTGCCGTTCCGGACGACCTCGAGGTCGACCTTCTTGTTCAGCTCCACCTGCGAAACCAGGCTCCGCAGTTCGGTGATGTTATGTACCACGTGCCCGTTGAATTTCTTGATCACGTCGTTCGGTTTCAATTTCGCCGCGGACGCCGGGGAGTTCTGGATCACTTCGCCGATGGTCACGCCATCGTTCTCCGCCAGGCCGGGGGTCGTCGCCACCGCCTGAATGCCGAGATAGCCGCGAATGATTCTTCCATTCTTCAACAGGCTCTCGAGCGCCGTCTTCACCGAATTGGAAGGAATTGCGAACCCAATCCCCTGCGATCCGCCGCTCCGGGAAATAATCGCCGTGTTGATTCCGATGACTTCACCGCGCAGATTCACCAAGGGTCCCCCGCTGTTTCCCGGATTGATCGCTGCGTTCGTTTGCAGGTAATCGCCAAAGCCGTCCACGCGATTCGGCCGGCCTCTTGAGCTGATAATTCCGTCCGTCACCGTTTCCTCGAAGCCAAACGGATTCCCAATCGCGACTACGAAATCGCCGACCTGGACCGAATCCGAATCGCCTAGTTTCAACGGCTTCAACCCGGGCTCGTCGATCTTGAGCACGGCCAGATCCACCATGGCATCCGCGCCGATGAGTTTAGCTTTCTTAGTCCGGCCATCGCTGAGCTGGACCTCGATCTCATCGACCTGATCGACGACGTGATTGTTCGTAATGATGTGGCCTTCGGCCGTCACCACCACGCCCGACCCGAGAGAATTCTGCACCA
Organism: Chthoniobacterales bacterium; assembly: GCA_045809795.1. Classification (GTDB taxonomy): domain Bacteria; phylum Verrucomicrobiota; class Verrucomicrobiia; order Chthoniobacterales; family UBA10450; genus AV80. The sequence goes on along the minus strand of JBJMXD010000007.1, from coordinate 31,293 downwards.
ATGCCTCTTCGTTCGGATTCCGGTTCTGCCGCGGATTTCTATTAAAAAAATCCGAAGGATCGAGCTGATACTGACGGCGAACCGGCGCTTTCTTTGATGTCTTGATGCTGACCACAGATGGAATCACCGCACCGACCAACGCCCGCCGTTCCTTGTTCAGGTTTTCCAAGCCCGCGACATCTTTCGGGTCCACGCTCGGACTCGTGGCTAGCGAATATTTTTCCGAAGTGACCGCGAGGAACCTCAGGCCCCCAGTCTTGAGGCGATAATCGTAAAGCGCGGAAATGCCACCGCTCACCAGCAACGCAAAAAGTAGAAATTTGATCAGGTTTTTCATCAGCTAACGTTCGAGAAGGTTCGTCCCTGTTGTTCGACAATCAATTGCCGAAATCGTTGATTTTCGGCGGTCTCTAGCCCGGGATCGACCGCGAGAATTCCAGTGGCGACGGCGCGCGCCTGCCGCATCAGGTCGGCGTCCTTAATCAGGTTGCCCAGCTTCAGCGCTGGCAATCCGCTTTGGGCCGTCCCCAGCAGATCGCCCGGCCCGCGCATTTCCCAATCTGCCTCGGCCACCTTGAACCCGTCGTTGGTCTTCTCCAGGACGCTGAGCTTCGCGACGGTTTCCTCCGCCTTTTCGTCGCTCATCAGGATGCAATAAGACTTGTGACTTCCCCGCCCGATGCGGCCGCGCAATTGATGAAGCTGCGCCAGCCCGAAGCGCTCGGCGTTCTCGACCAACATCAGCGTGGCGTTGGCAACGTCGACTCCGACCTCGATCACCGTCGTGCTGATGAGCACGCTGGTTTCCCCCCGGCGAAAACGTTCCATAATCGCCTGTTTCTCCGGCGCGGGAATTCGGCCGTGCAACAGCTCGCAGCGAAACGGCCGCAGCCGCTCTCGCCATTGCTCAAATTCAACCGCGGCTGCCTTCGCCTCGAGTTTCTCGCTTTCGTCAATCAGCGGGTAAACGACGTAGACCTGCCGGCCCGCCTCCAGTTCCTTTCGCATGAAGGTCAGGAGTTCTGGCAACTTCTCCCGACCACGCACCGCGGTGACAATTTTCCCGCGGTCCGCCGGCATCTCATCGATGGTTGAAACGTCGAGATCGCCATAAACCGTCATCGTGAGAGTTCGCGGAATCGGGGTCGCAGTCATGACGAGGACGTCCGGGGCCGGTTCTTGCGCGGTTAGCCGCGCTCGCTGGGACACGCCGAACTTGTGTTGTTCATCGATGACAGCCAGCCCCAGGTTTTCGAACGCCACGCCTTCATACAACAGCGCATGCGTCCCGACGATGATGTGCGGCGCGGCGTTTTCGGCCGGAGCCGCAAAAAACAACTGCGTTTCCTCCTGGCGCGCGGCCGTTCGCAACGCGACACGCACACCGAGCGGCTCCAGCCAGCGGCAGAGAACGGCGTAATGTTGTTCCGCGAGGATTTGCGTCGGGGCCATGAGCGCGGCTTGGGAACCGGATTCGGTCGCGATCAGTATTGCTGCGATCGCCACGACTGTTTTCCCGGAGCCAACGTCGCCTTGCAACAAGCGATTCATCGGGTGCGGTGAGGCGAGGTCCCGCCGGACCTCTGCAATCACGCGCTCCTGCGCGGCGGTTAAATCGAATGGCAGTCCTTGGAGGAACTTGTCCATTAAGGTGCCCTTTCCAGCGTGTTGTTGGCCCGGCCGACGTACGGCTTCGTTCCGGCGCGAACCGATCACTAACTGCATCGCGAAAAACTCGGCGAAGACGAGATGCTCCCGCGCCGCGTCGCATTGAGCGGCCGTAGTCGGAAAATGAATCTCGTGCAACGCGTGTTCGCGGGAGCCCAGATTCACGCTTTTCGGCAACAGAGTCGGCACCGAATCCGGATCGAGGTGCTCCAGGGCGTGGAAAATTAATCCGCGAAAAACACGCTGCGACAGCCCTTCTGTCGCCGGGTAAATCGGCGTGATCCGCCGGAAGTGCACCGAAATTTCGTCATCGTTTTCGATCACTTCGAATTCGGGATGTTCCATGCACATTCGATTTTTTCGCAACCGCGGCTTGCCGAACACCACGAGACGCTGACCGGTCGCGATCATTTTCTGGACGTAATGCAGATTGAACCAGCGCAGGACCAGCGGCTGGCTGAGCGCGTTCGAATCCGATTCTTCCAAAGTCGCTTCAAAGATCTTTTTCCAGCCGCCAAACCGGACGAGGCGCGTCTTGACTACCTCGCCGCACACTAAGACGGGCACGTCGCTTTCCTCCCGCGGAAAGCCAGAAAAACGCGTTCGGTCTTCGTAGCGCCGCGGATAATGAGTGAGCAGGTCCTCGACGGTTTCGATCTCGAGCCGTCTCAAGGCGGTTAGCTTCGGCCGCGGAATCCACTCCAACTCTTCGAGGGTTTTCAAATACTCGATCATTCGGTCACAAGTGTCGTGCGGATCGCTTCGATTTGAATCTGAAGTCGCGTTTCCCCTTCGTATTCGTCTGCGCTAATACGGAACGCGATATCCCAGGGCGGCAGCGGCAACGGTGCCGCCGCACCATCGAAGAAAATGGCACGCCGAAAATGGTTATGCTGCCGAAGCCGCAGCACCAGATGCTTTTCCTTCAGGATCTGCGGATCGGCGGCCGGCACCACATTCCGCGCGAAAAACAGCGGATGAAGGTTTCCGTTGCCGAACGGTTCTAGCGCCTGATGCCAGCGGAGCAGCTCGTCGTTCAACTGCGAAAAATTGAGTTCGTGATCGAGATGAACCCGCGGCTGCAGATCTTCATCCGCCAACAACTCTCGCGCTACTTCGCGAAACGCATCGGAAAACGTCGCGAACTTTTCTTCGCGCAACGCAAGCCCCGCCGCCATTTCGTGCCCGCCAAACTTCTCCAGATGGGCGGAACAACGATTGAGCGCTTCGACCAGCGACAATCCCTGGATGCTGCGCCCGCTACCCTTGCCAAGTCCGCTCGGATCGAATGCGATGAGAAACGTCGGCCGATGATATTTCCGCGCGAGCCGGGAAGCGACGATCCCCAACACTCCGGGATGCCACCCTGGCGAGCCAAGCACGATGGCGGCGTCGCGTTCGGGCTGGAACGTTTCTCTCAGTTTCTCTTCCGCCTCGTCATAGATCCTTCGTTCGACTGCCTGCCGTTCTCGGTTCTGCGAATCCAAAAACGCGGCTAGCTCTTCCGCTTCTCGTTTGTCTGTCGTCAACAAGAGTCGCAATGCTTTTTCCGCCGTCGCGAGACGCCCCGCTGCATTAAGCCGCGGCCCGAGACGAAACCCGATATGTTCCGCAGCCACCGGCGCGCGGACTGCGGCCACCTCCATCAATTTGCGGACGCCGAGCCGCTTCGAGATCGCTAATTCCCGCATCCCACGCTGAACGAAAATCCGGTTCTCTTTTTCCAGCGGCACGATATCGGCGACGGTCCCGAGCGCGACGAGGTCGAGGTGGGCTTTGAGATCGAACCCCGGAGCTGGCCGCGTCTTCAAAAGGGCGTGGCAAAGTTTGAAGACAATCCCGACGCTGCAGAGATATTCGAAAGCGCATTCCGCTTCCGCTTTGGGATTCACCACTGCAACACAATCCGGCAAAGCTGATTTCGGCTCGTGATGGTCAAGCACGATGACATCAACGCCCCGCTCTTTCAGCGAAGCGATCTCGGACAGAGACGACGTGCCGCAATCGACCGCGATCAACAGTTGCGGCTGGTGCTCGTTCCAACAACGCTCGACGCTTTCCGGACTCAGCCCGTAACCTTCCTCCATTCGGAGAGGCAGAAATAATTCCGGCGCGGCCCCATAGCTTCGCAGCATTTCGGCCAGCAGGGCGAGTGACGTTACGCCGTCGACGTCGTAGTCGCCGAAAAGCACGATTCGTTCGCTCCGATCGATCGCCTGGAAAATACGGACCACTGCCGCTTTCATGTTCGGCAAGAGGAATGGATCGCTGAGCGAACCCAGCCGCGGGGCGAGGAACGCCTGGACGTCGTCAGGGCAAGCGAAGCACTTGCGTTTGAGCAGCTCGACGATGCAAGGCAGCCCGCAGATGTCCGCCCAATTGATGCTGTTACCCGCATCCGCCGACGCGGCCGCGATGATCCAATTTCTATCCAAGCTTAGTCGCGAGAGTTCGGGCGTTGAAGGGAGCGTGCACTTTGGCGTCGTTATCAAAATAAATATAAATGTCGCGACAGCCGGCAGCTCCCGCCTTTCGATCTGTCACGAGCTTCGCGTCCTTCGCTTGCTTCCCCTTGCGCCAATGCTCGAGCCGATTCGCCCAGCCATCGAGTTCCTTGTCGTTATAACCGCTGACGTAAAGCTGCTCGGCGCCGTGAAGACGACAGTAAACAAAATCCGCCGTGAGATCCTCGGCATAGGGCCATTTTCCCGCGGTATCCGCGACGACGAACGCGATGTTGTAGCGGCGGAGAAGCTCGAAGAATTCCGCAGTCATGAACGTCGGATGCCGGATCTCGACCGCGTGGCGAACCGGCCGTGTCGCATCCGTTTTCGTCCAAGCGCGCCCCTTTACTTTCACGTCGTGCTCTTTGGCTAGCCGAGCCGCTGCGTTCGTGTCGCGCGGAAGCAACTCGAAGAATTCCGTGAAACGTTCCGGATTCCACCCGAAATTCGGCGGGAACTGCCAGAGGATAGGGCCGAGTTTTTCTTTCAGGCACAGAATTCCGGACGCGAAGAAATTTGCGAGCGGCGCTTCGACGTCCCGCAGCTTCTTCATGTGAGTAATGAAGCGGCCGCCTTTGACGCTGAAAATAAATCCCGGCGGCGTTTCCGCATACCACCGTTGATAACTCGACGGCAACTGGAGCGAATAGAAGGAGCCATTAATCTCGATCGAATTGAATTGTCGGCTCGCGAATTCCAGTTCGTTCCGGTGCGCGAGTTTTTTTGGATAAAAGACACCGCGCCAGCCCGCGTAGGTCCAACCAGAAATTCCGATGTGCAGATCCTGGCGGGGCCACTGCTTCGCCGCGGCGGTTAGATGATCAGCCGCGAGTCGTGCCACAAAATTGCGTGCTTTTCACAAAGTTTTCGGAAGGTCGAAAGCCCTTCCTTTTCCTGGGGGCCGTACTGATAGCGAATACATTCGGTCAGATAAAATTGGCAAAAATCGGGACTGAACTCGCGTTCTCCAGCGATCAGCAGATCCAGCTCGCGCAGATTATTGTCCCGGCAGGCGCGAAGGCTGTCAGCGATCGCTTTGGGCGACGGAACTTCGGGCCGAATGAGCCAGAGCGCGTAGACGAACGGCAGCTGCGTGCGCTTTTGCCATTCTTCCCCCAGATCCCAAAACTGAAATGTACCCTCGGTTTCATCGCGGAATCGGATTGCCTGGTCGCCGATGAAAAATTTCGCGAGCCGCGGCGTGATCGCGCGCTGCATAAGGCGCGTTCGAAACACAAACTTCGGCGCGAGGCCCATCTCTGCCAGCATGCAGCGCAACAAATTTATTCCCGTTTGCGATGCCGGATCGACCTCGATCTCTTCGATCTCCTCCAGCTTGCCGCTATGCGCCACAAAAACGCTGTGGACCGGGCCGTTCGATGAAATCGAGACGCCATCCACCAGGGTATAAACCGGGTTCCGCAGAAATTCGAAACTGGAGACGAGCGCGACGTCGAGCGAGCCAGCCGACAGCTTCTCACAAAGGACGCTGGGATGATCGAAGATGACTTCGCCCGGCCAGCCATGGATGAGCGGGCGCGCGTTGAGATATTTGACGCAACCGATCCGTAACAGACCCGCCTCAGCCACGCGCGTCAGGCGTAAGCCAGCTCGGACTCGACCGCGGTCGAAACTGCCGGCCGTGTTTTCGGGAGATGGTGATAGTAACTGTCGCGCTGGACGGGCTCACGACCCGCCTCGCGAATCACGTGCTCGAGAGTTGCGACCGTTTGCTCCTGCGGCGTCTTCGCCCCGGCCATGTGGAAGATTTTCTCTTCCATGATGGTGCCGTGCAAATCGTCCACGCCATAATTGAGCGACACCTGGGCGAGCGGCAACCCGGTCGAAACCCAATAGGCGGTGATGTGATCGAAGTTATCCAAGTAGATGCGGCTCACCGCCAGGTTTCGCAGTTGTTCGACTGCTGAAGCTGGCTTCACGTGCGCGAGCACAGTTGTGTTCGGCTCGAAAGCGAACGGAACAAAGCCGGTGAATCCGCCGGTTTCGTCCTGCAAGGCGCGAAGCTGGCGAAGGTGATCGACGCGCTGTTCAAGCGTCTCAATGTGGCCGTAGAGCATCGTACAGGTGCTCCGTCCCCCCATTTTGTGCCAGGTGCGGTGAACATCCAGCCACTTTGCGGCGCTCTCCTTTCCGCGGCAAAGCTCGTCGCGGACCTGCGGATCGAATATCTCCGCGCCGCCGCCAGTCAGGGCCCCCAGCCCGGCGTCTTTCAAAATAGCGAGCGTGTCCGGAATGGAACGCTTAAAAATTCGTTGGGCGAGATGACGAACTTCGATCGCGGTGAACGCCTTGATGACGAGCTGCGGATCGAGTGCCCGGAGCCGCGTCAGCAGTTCGAGGTACCACTCTTTATTTAGCGTCGGATGCAATCCACCGACCATGTGGACTTCAGTGGTCCCTGAGGCGAGCGACTCCTCGACTACCGCCACGATGTCGTCAATCGAGCGTTCGAAAGCGTGCGCGTCCCGCTTTTTCGCCGCGAACGCGCAAAACTGGCACGAGAGAATGCAAATGTTCGAGTAATTGATGTAGCGGTTGAGGATGTAAGTGGCGACGTTGCCGTTCTTCCGTTCGCGAACGGCACTCGCCATCACCCCCAAGGCATTCAGATCGTTCGAACGATACAGGTGCAGAGCGTCGGCTTCAGAAAGACGTTGCTGGCCCTCGACCTTTTCGGCAATGGCTCGAAGATCAGTGGGAATGAGCGATAAATTCATCAAACGGCGGAGAATTTCGGATTCATGATGCACATGCTGGTGTGGGCTTGCAACCGAAAGCACTGATGAAGGTTGAATCGGCGACAAATGAAGGTTTCGTCTCTGGCCGCCCAACCGCACCCGCGTTTCTTTAACATGTCCGGTCAAGAACTTAGCCCGCCTGTCCGCACGTCAGAAGACGCCGAGGACATTCGGTTAATGGGTCTCGCCAGTGGCGGCGACATGGCAGCGTTCGAGCTGCTGGTGGAGCGGCACCAACGGATGGTCATCGGAACCGTCGGCCGGATGTTGGGGACGAACTCTGATGCGGAGGACATCGCGCAGCAGGTTTTCGTGCGGGTCTGGAAGAACGTGAAGAGGTACGAGCCGCGGGCGAAGTTCACCACTTGGCTCCTGAAAATAACGCGCAATTTGGTTTTCAATGAATTGCGACGACGTTCGCGGCACCCGGCGGTGCCGTTGCAATCGGAAACCGACGAGGAAGAGCGGCCGTTGAAGGATGAGCATGCCGTCGCGCCGGATTCGGCGTTGCTCGACCACGAGCTTCAGGAAGCTGTAGATGCAGCCATCGCGGAGCTTCCGGAGACGCAACGTATGGCCGTGATTCTTCGCCGCTATGAAGAGCTCAGCTACGAGGAAATCGCGGAAACCCTCGATCAGTCCGTATCTGCGGTGAAAAGCCTGTTGTTTCGAGCGCGGACCGAACTACGTGAAAGTCTGAAGCGTTATCTTTCGTCCTAACGGTCTTCGTGCCGTCGAGGGGCAAGACAAAGAGGGCGGACCTCTCGCGAGAATCCGCCCCCTCTCAACCCCACATCTATGGTTGGCCTAAAATCCGCGCTCGTTCGCGCTGGTCTTGAAATCGATCGACTTCGTCGTGGTCGTGGTTGTGGTTTCCGATTCGGTCCGGGCAGGCGCGGGCGGCGTTCCCGGCTTGGGATAGTCAGCCGCGAGCTGGCGTTGCGACGTCGGCACTAAGCGCACCGCGCCTTTGGCATTATTCCGCCAGCCGTTCGGATCTGCGTATTCTTCACCGCTATGGTGAAGACCGCTCACCTGATCTTCAAGACCTGTGCCGTACCTCGGGTCGATGATCGACGGCGTGACGAACACCAGCAGGTTCCTCTTTACGCGCTCATTCGTGCGGCTCTGGAAGGCGTAGCCGATAATTGGGATGTCGCCGAGGACGGGGACTTTCGTCCGGGATTTAGTTTGCTCATCCTGCAGCAAGCCCCCAATCGCCAGGGTATCGCCACTCTTGATCAGAACATTCGAATCAAGCGTGCGCGTATCGATTACTGGACTGGCGACTGTCGCTCCAGCAAAGGTGAAAGTGGCGTCACCAACCTTGTTGCTGATCTCAGGCTTCACGGAAAGCGTGATGAAGTTATCTTTGTTGACCGATGGACGAACGACCAAGGTGTTACCGAATTTTTTATCCTGGAAGCCGCCGAACACCGCTGTCGCGGTCTGCTCGTTGAAGTTTAACTGAGGCACTGGCTGGCTGCGGGTGATCTCGATCTTCGCCTGCTGGTTGTCAGCCGTGACGACACGCGGGTTCGCCAGGAATTCGGCGTCAGAATCTTCATTCAACGCCGTAACCGTCGCCGACATCTGCGGCGCAGAGAGGATGGCGAATTGGCTGCCGATCGCGCCGAGCGCGCTGTTGAAGAGGAAGTCGGTCGGCGTAAAATGACCGTTCGTTGTCACTACAGCTGGCAGCGAAGTCTGCTGAACGGTATTCTGGACAACACCCGTATTCGGGTTCGTCTGAGGAACAATCCCGTATGAACCCGGCGTCGTTCCACCAAACCTTAATGTCTGGGGGGAGCTCGCGCTGCCTACCACACCGGCCCAGTTAATCCCGTAGCTCTGTTTTGGATTTGCGTTCACTTCCACAAGCCGCGCCTCGATCATCACCTGCTTGGTCGGCTTGTCGACCTGGACGAGGAGTTGCTTGATCTTGTCGATGTTCGCGCGGGTCTCGCGGTAGAAAATTGTATTTGTCCGTTCATCAACTTGAGGCGCGTCCTTGCTGGAAAGTTGGGCAGCAATCAACGGCGCGGTATCCTTGGCCCGCGCGTAGCTGAATTGGTAGCTGTCACTTTCAGTGGGCTCGGCCCCGCGTTCGGCTGCCGTCTTGATGTAATAAACGTTATCAATTTTATCGAGGAACAGGCCCTTGGCTTTTACGATGATCGACACCGCTTGAAGAGCGGTTACATCTTCGAGGCGCATTGTCACCGTGCCGGTGACGGCCTCGCTGACGACCATGTTGATTTTGGACTGGCGCGCCAGAAGGCGGAGGACAGCGCCCACATCGTCGCCTTGAAATTCGCGGACTCCGACGCCGCCGTTGTCCGCGACGCTATCGGGTTCGACCGGACCGGGTGAAGTCGCAGCCGTTGTGGTGGAGGTCGTCGTTGTCGAAGTAGTCGCTGCCGGCGAGGCCGCGGCGTTCGAGGTCGAAGCTTGAACGAGCATGAGATTGTCGCTCTTGGTGGATGGACCGGTCGGAAGCGGCGGTGTCGCCGGTTTGGTCTTGGTTTCTGCCATCGGGGCGATGGAAGCCGCCGGGCTCGAGCTTGGCGCTGGGGCGGGCGGGTTCGTCTGCGCGGTGGCGGCGGTCAGGGCAAGGGAAAATGCCGCTGCGGCGCAGGAGAAGGTTTTTAGGCGATTAGGCATAGATGATGTGAAGTTGAAGAATGCGTCTGCGTTAATTAGCAGGAAGCAGACCAGCCCGTTCGCGGCCAGTGCCGCCTGCCGGGTCGAAATAGGCAGGTCTCAGGCCGCGCGAGCTGCCGAAATGAACGCGCGAAGCCGACCGTAATCTTTGCGTCCGGGTGAGGCCTCCACACCCGTTGTCACGTCCACGCCAAACGGTCGAACGGCAGCTACCGCTTCTGCTACATTTTCCGGGTTCAAACCACCCGCCAAGACCACTCTCAGTTCAGGGTTTGCCTCAACAAAAGCCCGCGCGATCTCCCAGGGGAAAGTTCGCCCGCTGCCGCCGAATTCTGCCGCGCTGCCGGAATCGAGAAGGAGGGTGCGCGTCATAAAGTAGGGCAGGCCAATTAACGAATCGGGGCTGCTGACCGGAAGCGCCTTCTCGAATCGAATTGCTTCTTCCACTAAGCGTCGGCAAAAATCTTGCGATTCGTTTCCATGCAGCTGGAGCGCCGTGATGCCAGCCGCGCCCGCGATCGCTTTTGCTTCTTCCCAAGTGGGATTTACGACGATCGCTAGCTTCTCAACGTTTTCGGCGAGATCGCCAATCCAACCTACTTCGTTTCCCACGTATCGCTTGCTACCGCGAAAAAAATTGAAGCCCAACGCGTCGGCCCCGAATTCGAGCGCTGCTGCTGCATCCTGCGGCGTGGTCAGTCCGCAGATTTTGATCCGCAGCATTTACGCCGCTGTCGCAAAGCCGAGCGCGGGCTTGCTGAAATCCGGCGCCGGCATCTCGTTCACCAGTTTCACAATGCCGTCCTGCCATTTGTCGCTGATCGTTTGCAGGTAGGGATCATCCTCTTCCAAATGCGCGCGCAGTTTCGCCTGCAACGAATCCTTTTCGTAACAAAGGATGTCGATTGGCGGCCCCACCGCGACGTTGCTGGTCATCGTTGAGTCGATTGAAATGATCCCCACCTTTACGGCGTCTGTGAGGCCGGTCTCGTAGGTAAAGCCCCGGTCGAGGATAGGCTTTCCATATTTGCGCTCGCCGATTTGAAGAAACGGACAGTCGCGCGTGGCGTGGATGCTGTTTCCCTGCGGATAAATCAAGTGCACCTCCGGCGCAAACCCGGCGATTTGACCGCCCACTATTAGGTGAATGTTAAAATCGAAACCGTCTGCTTCGAGCGCTTCCCGATGCCGCTTTTCGACTTCCCTCACCTTCGATCCGACGTAATTGATCGTCTCGTAGAGCGTCTGGCGGTTGGTCAATTGCGCGCGGGCCGGATCTTCCTTCCCCAGGTGCATATCCTCGTCGATCAGGGCGATTGTCGCCTGGGTCAGGGACAAATTCCCAGAGCTCAAAATGCAGATCACGCGGTCTCCCGGCTTTTCGTAGATCCGCATCTTCGAGCAACTGGTGATGTTGTCCATGCCGGCGCTGGTCCGTGAATCGGACAAAAACACCGCGCCGGACCGGCAAATCATTCCGAGACAGTAGGTCATCGGTTCTCGCTTCCAGGTTCGATCACGCGCCCCTGCACGCGCTTCAGTTGCGTATGATGCGTCAGCACGTGGACGCGCCCGTCGCTTCCGCGGAAAAATGCGCTCAGGAGCCAGCTGATAATCCCAACCACGATCGCGCCCCAGAAAGCGCTTCCGTAACCGTCCACGTGAAATCCGCTCACGATCCCAGGCACCCAGTAAAGCATCAACCCGTTCACCAACAGAATGAAGATTCCAAGCGTCAACAAAATCAAGGGCGCACCGAGAATTAAGAGGATAGGCCGCACGAACGCATTCAAGATTCCGAGGAGCAACGCCGCGGCAATCAGGGCCCCGGTCGTGTCATAGCGGATCCCTTTGATGAATGCCGCCGCGACCATTACGCCTGCCGTTGTCGCCAGCCAACGGAAAACGAAGTGTCGCATGGCCGCACGGTAGGCGCACTCCGGCGCGTTACGCAACCGTCGCTTTGCAAAATCCGCTTGCGCCGCCGCGGCATGGGGTATTCGGTTTGAGAAGCTTTAACGACCAATAACAGTGCCTAGAAAACCGAAAACATCACTTGAAGGTAAGCCGGCCGACGCCGACGCCGCGCAATCTCAAAACGGCAAAGCGAACGCAGCCGCGCCGAGGAAAAAATCTCGCGTCGCCGCCAAACCGGCGAAAAACAAGAAGTCCGAGGCGCAGAAGAAACGCTCTGTAAAACAGTCGACACCTTCCGCTTCCAAACCGGCGAGCGAACCCACAGATGAGCAGATCCGTCTCCGCGCCTATTTCCTCGCTGAACTTCGACACAAGCTTTCGCTTCCCGGCGACTCAAACCACGACTGGATCGAAGCGCGGCGCCAACTCATCGAAGAGTCCGAGCGTTCAGCAAACTAACGGGCACCTATCGTCTCTACGCCCGGCAAACATTCCTTCACCTTCTCGATCAGTCGATTGATCGCGAATGGCTTCGGGACCAGTCCGCGGACACCCGGCTCGCGCAAGAGTTCCTGGGCGCGTTGTTCGTCCCCTTTTCCGGTCACTAACAACAACGGCGGCACGATCCGCGGTGGCTGGGAAGTATTGTAAACTTTCCCGAGCAGAAAAAACAGCATCGCGCCGTCGATCATCGGCATCTGAAAATCGAACAGCATCAGGTCGTAGGTTTTTTTCAGCGCCAGCTCGAAACCGTATTCGGGTTTCGGCGATGTATCGACCTCGCAGCGCAGCATCGAAGTCAGGGCTTCGCGCATCACCCGCATCAGCGCGACGTCGTCGTCCACGATAAGAATTTTCTTTGGCGCGCTCATTGCCAACGGGACGCTTGCGCCAAACCTCTCCCCGTTTCAAGTTTTTCCGATGGATTCCTCGCTAACCGAGCTTGCCAACGCCCTCCGCGAACGCCTGGCGATCATCGGAGATGAAGAGAGTCGACGCGACCCGGAGCAGCACACCGAACGGCTTCGCGTTGTCTCGGAACGAATCGAAGGCCTGGAACAAACACTGCCCGCTCGAATCGATCCCCAGCTACGGCATTTCCTTCAACGCCGCAGCTACAGCAAAGCGCTCGAGCTGCTCGAAGCGATGCCCTAGCGCGAGTACAACTCGACGATCAGCTGTTCGTTGACCATCGGCTGCATTTCATCCCTCGTCGGGATGCGCGACACCTTCCCGCTTAGCGCGTCGCGGTTGGCGACGAGCCAATCAGGCACGGGGGCGATCTGGGTAAGCTCGAGATTACGCAAGGCGAGCTGGCGGGATTTCGGTTTGTCTTTCACCGACACTTCGTCGCCGGCTTTCACATTGTAGGAAGCGATGTTGACGTTTTTGCCGTTTACCTGGACGTGGCCATGGGAAACGAGTTGGCGCGCGGCGCTCCGCGTGTTCGCGAGGCCAAGGCGAAAGACGACGTTGTCGAGTCGCGTTTCCAAAAGCTGAAGGAGGGTTTCACCGGTCACACCGCGCTTGCGCAAGGCAGTTTGGAAAATGCGGCGGAATTGTTTCTCGAGGAGTCCGTACTGGTAACGGAGCTTCTGCTTCTCACCGAGGGCGATCGCGTAATCGGATTGTTTCCGGCGGGAGCCTTTCGGGCCGTGCATTCCCGGAGGATAATTCTTGCGCTCAAGCGCTTTGGCTGGCCCAAAGAGCGGGACGCCGTAGCGGCGGCTCACTTTGGTTTTCGGTCCGGTGTATCTGCCCATGAGTAGAAAGTTGAAGTAAGAATTACGAAGTAGGAAACTCAGACGCGGCGCTGTTTGGGTGGACGGCAGCCGTTGTGAGGGACGGGAGTGACGTCGCGGATGACGGTGAGATCAAGGCCGATGGCTTGGAGAGCACGGACGGCGGATTCGCGGCCAGCACCAGGACCGCGGACGAGAACTTCGACTTCTTTCAGGCCGTGACCCATCGCCTGGCGGGAGGCGTCCTGCGCGACCATCTGGGCGGCGTAAGCGGTGCTCTTGCGTGAGCCTTTGAAACCGACTTTGCCTGCGCTTGACCAGCCGATCACGTTCCCTTTCAGGTCGGTGATGGTGACGATGGTGTTGTTAAAAGTGGACAGAACGTGGGCGATTCCCGTGTGAACGTTCTTACTGCCCTTGGCCTTAATGATCTTGGGCTTTTCAACGTCGTTGGGATCGAGCGAGAGATTTTCTTTCGGCGGTTCCGGAGCTGCGGCGGGCGCGGCCTCTTCCTTCTTGGCCCTGGCGGGTTTCTTCGCGGGCTTGGCGGGAGCTTCGGCAGTCGCAGGCGCGGAGCCCTCGGTAGCCGTAGCGGCCGGAGCTTCTGGCGCAGCGGCGGGAGCTTCCGGCGCAGCGGCTTGAGCTTCAACTTTCGTCTCTTCCGTTTCGGCTTTCGCCTTGGGAGCTTTTGTCTTCGCCGGTTTTTTTTCGTCGGAATCTGCCATGACTAAAATTTCTAATCGCTAAACTTTGCCGGCTTTTGCGTCTTTGTTGCGGATGACACCGACGGTCTTGCGAGGACCCTTCCGGGTGCGCGCGTTTGTTGAAGTCCGCTGACCGCGAACGGGCAGCCCGCGGCGATGCCGGATGCCGCGATAACAGTTGATCGCCTGGAGCCGTTTTAAGTTGCCCTGCAATTCCCGGCGCAGATCGCCTTCGATCGGGATCTTGTTGTTCGTAATTGCGTGAATGATTTCGTTGATCTGCTGCGGCGTCAGGTCCTTGGCGCGGAGATTCCCGTCGATATTGGTCTGCTCGAGAATCCGCTTCGAGGTCGTCGGGCCGATGCCGTAAATGTAGGTCAGCGACGCTTCGATGCGTTTGTCGGACGGTATTTCAACTCCCAAAAGTCTTGGCATAAATTCTTACCCTTGGCGCTGTTTGTGACGCGGGTTCTTGCAGATCACGCGGACGACATTCTTCCGCTTAACGATCTTGCACGCTTCACAAAGTCTTTTAACTGATGGTCGCACTTTCATAACTCAAAGGATTCGGTCGAGACGAAAAACGCGGAGCAGGTCCGCGTGTCATTTCTGGCGGTAGGTGATCCGCCCCTTCGACAAATCGTAGGGGGAAACCTCTAGCATAACTTTGTCGCCTGGCAAGATGCGAATAAAATGAAGCCGCATTTTTCCGGAAATGTGGGCGAGGACCTTATGGCCGTTTGGCAGCGAAACGCGAAACATGGTGTTGGGCAGGAGATCTACGACCGTCCCCTCTACTTCAATTGCGTCTTTCCGCGCCATGTCAGGATCTCCGGCCCATCCCGCGTAATGAGGACCGTGTGCTCGAAATGGGCCGACGGCATCCCGTCTGCCGTGCAAACTGTCCAGCCGTCATCGAGCAATCTGACGGCGGCCGTCCCCGAATTAATCATTGGCTCGATGGCCAAAGTCATTCCTTCTTTGAGCCGCGGCCCGCTTCCGCGCCGCCCATAGTTCGGCACCTGCGGCTCCTCATGCAATTTTCGGCCAACTCCATGCCCGACGAATTCGCGGACGACGTTGAATTTCTCCCGTATCGCGATTTCCTCGATTGTCGCGCAGACGTCGCCGAGGCGGGTACCTTCGTGCATAATCTCAATCGCGTGACGTAAAGCGGTCTCGGTCACGCGGAGTAAACGCTCGGTCCGATCGTCGATCATCCCGACCGGGACCGTAAACGCCGTATCCCCCACCCAGCCATCCTGGACGACGCCGATATCGAGCTTCACGATGTCGCCATACTGAATACGTCGCTGACTTCCGATTCCGTGCACGATTTCGTCGTTGAGCGAGATGCAGATGTTGCCCGGAAAAACACGATGGCCCAGCCGGTAACCGAGGAATGCGCTCTGGACGCCGGCCTCCGCCATTAAATCTGCCGCCGCCTGGTCGACTTCCTTCGTCGAAATTCCGGGCCGCACAAGGTCTGTAACGCGATCCAGAATCTCGCTCGCCGTCCGGCAAGCCTGCCGCATTTTATTGACTTCCTTCGGACTCTTAATCGGGATCATGCCGATTGCTCGATCAAGCGCGAGATATCGGCGAACACCGTCTCGCGATCGCGATTGCCGTCAATCTTTCGAAGCACGCTCATGTTGCCGTAATGGTCGGCCACCGGCTGGGTCTTGTTGTTGAATTCCGAGAGCCGCGTTTCGAGCACCGAAGCATCATCGTCCGTCCGCCGGATCAAGGGCCCGTCGCAATAAGGACAAATGGCACGCTCCGAAAAAACCGCTGCGCCTTCACTCGTGGTAAATCCACACGATTGGCACTGAAGCCGATGCGAAATGCGTTCTTTGATCGTGTCGGCCGAAACGTCGAGCCAGATCGCCAAATCGAGAGGGGTGTGATGTCGGTGCAAAATACCTTGAAGCGCTTCAGCCTGCGGGATCGTCCGCGGGAAACCGTCGAACACGAAACCTTGCGCGCCGTGGAGCCGGACCCAATCTTCGATCAGGTCGATAATGATCTTGTCCGGAACAAGCTCGCCGTGTTTGGTTTTTTCCGCGGTCTCGATTCCCAATAGTGTCCCTAATTCCACTTCCCTGCGCAAGATCGCGCCAGTCGACGTTACCGGGATGCCAAAGTGTCGCGTGATCATTTCGGCCTGAGTTCCCTTTCCGGAACCGGGCGCGCCAAGGAGCACGAGTCGTTTTCTTTTCACTTAGCGCCCGTAGAGGAAAACGGCCACACCGCCGATGACGATGATGGCTATGCCGACATAGAGCCACATCAACGTCGTGCTCCGCGCCGCGTCGCCGCGCGCATAAGCGGCGCGATCAAACCGTCCGCCGCGGATGCGGCCCTTGCGCAAGAAGCCATCGTAATGGCGTTGAATGAGATGCGTCTCCACCTGCCGCATCGTATCGAGGATGACGCCGACAATAATAAGCAGGCTGGTGCCGCCGAAAAATTGGGCAGTGATCTGCGGAACGTTGAGCGACTGACTGAGTAGGGTCGGCAGGACCGCGATGATGGTGAGAAAAATTGCTCCGGCGAAGGTGAGCCGGGTCATCGTGTAATCGAGAAAGTCAGCCGTCGGCTTGCCGGGCCGCACGCCGGGAATGTAACCGCCGTATTTTTTCAGATCGTCCGCGATCTGAGACGGCTGGAATTGAGTGGCAACCCAAAAATAACTGAAGAAGAAGATCATCGCCGCGAGAACGAGGTAATGCGGCCAGCCATTATTCAGAGCGCCGACAATCCGCGCCGCAACCGGACTGTTCTTGCCGACGTAGCCGACGATCGTCGCCGGAAAGATCAGCAAGGCGAAGGCGAAGATGATCGGCATCACGCCCGCGTAATTCACTTTCAACGGCATATACTGCGTTTGCCCGCCGTACATCTTTCGTCCGACGACGCGCTTCGCGTATTGCACTGTGATCTTGCGGACGCCCTGCGTGACCGCGATGACAGCGGCGATTACCAAAAACAGAAACGCAATCATCATCACGAGGATGAATGGATTCGACGGACTGGAGCCGCTCCCGGCAGACGGCACGAAGGTCTTCCACGCCTGGGCCAAGGCCGCGGGGAGACGCGCCACGATGCCAATCGTAATGATCAGCGAAATACCGTTGCCGATGCCGCGCTCGGTGATCTGGTCGCCAAGCCACATCAAAAACAATGTGCCCGTCGTGAGCGAAATCATCGTGTAGATGCGGAACGACATCCCCAAATTATCAACCAGCTCAATCCCCAGCCGGTGAGTCACGTCGGTGATGCCAGGGAGCATCGTTTGATACGACTCCGGATGTTGAAATGAGATCGCAAGCAGGTACGCCTGGACCATGCAGAGCACGACCGTCGCGTAACGGGTGTATTGCATGATCTTCTGCCGCCCGCCGTCTTCTTTAGCGAGCCGTCCCAGCTGTGGAATCACGGCCGTCAGCAGCTGCATCATGATCGACGCGCTGATGTAAGGCATGATCCCGAGGGAGAAAATCGCGCAATTCTCGAGCGCACCGCCACTGAAAAGATTGAATAGCGCGGCGATGTTGCCGCCCTGTTTTTCCGTCAAAGAAGTCCGGAACCATTCCTGAATGACCGCCTGATTTACGCCTGGCGTAGTGAGCGCCGCACCCAGACGCACGATCACAACGATCGCGAGTGTAAACAGAATGCGCCGCCGCAGTTCCGGTATCTTGACCGAGTTTAGGAACGCCGAAACCATCGCCTACGATTTGCCCGTTAACCGCACGGCGCTAGCTCTTCTGCGGTTTCTTTTTCTTCGCCGCGGATTTCGCCGGCGCTTTCTTTTTCGCGGCGGGTTTCTTCGCCCGCTTTGCTTTCGGCTCGGCGTCCGTAGATTCGGTTTCCGCTGCTGCGGGCTGTTCCGCATCCCGCGGACCTTGCGCGGCCTTCTTTTCGCGCATGGTCACGGTGCCGCCGGCCTTCTCGATTTTTTCGCGAGCCGAAGCGCTGATCTTGTCGGCCTCGATCGTAACCGCGTGTTTCAATTCGCCGTCACCGAGCACCTTCAAACCGGCGCCGTTGCCACGAAGCATTTTCTTCTCACGAAGAAGCTGTTCGTTGATGACCGTTCCTTCCTTAAACGACGCCAGGTCGCTAAGGTTCACGATCGCGTAATTCTTATGGAACGCGGCGTTGTTAAACCCGCGTTTCGGCAGACGGCGGATCAGCGGCATCTGGCCGCCTTCAAACCCGAGCCGGATGCTGCCGCCCGAACGCGCCTTCTGGCCTTTGTGGCCCTTTCCGCTCGTCTTGCCGTGGCCGGAGCTCTCGCCGCAACCGAGCCGCTTCACGCGGTGCTTCGAACCCGGCCGCGTGCGCATGTTGTGAAGCCGAATCATGACTGAGCCGCTTCCTTTCCGTCAGTCTGCGGTGCCGATGAGCGAATGCCGCGGGACTTCAAAATTTCATCGCGCCGGCGCAACGAACGCAGAGCCGCGATCGTCGCCTTCACCACGTTGGCGTGATTGCTCGAGCCTAACGACTTGGCGAGAACGTCCCGAATGCCGACCGCTTCCACGACCGCGCGCACGCCACCGCCAGCGATGACGCCGGTTCCCGGCGAAGCAGGCCGTAGCAAAACGCGTCCACCTCCGAATTCACCGATCGTTTCGTGTGGAATCGTATTCTCGTGCAGCGACATTTTCTCCATCGACTTGCGCGCTGCTTCGGAAGCTTTCCGAATCGCTTCGGCAACTTCATTCGCTTTTCCGAATCCGACGCCGACCTGGCCGTCGTGATCGCCGGCAACAATCAACGCACTAAAGCTGAAACGCCGGCCGCCTTTCACGACCTTCGCGCAACGATTGATAAATACGACCTTCTCGGTCGTGTCCCCACGCGCCGCTGAACTCTTGTCTGTCTGGCGTTCCTGTCGTCGTCCGCCGCCGCTGTGTTGTTGTGCCATGATGTTCTAAAATTTCAGTCCGCCTTCGCGCGCGGCGTCGGCCAGGGCCTTCACCTTGCCGTGATAAATATGACCGCCTCGATCGAAGACAACGTTCTCGACTTTCTTCGAGAGCAAACGCTCCGCGATCGCTTTGCCAACCATTTCCGCAGAAGCGCGATTGGCGCCGCCTTTGGATTTGCCGACAATCTTTTCTTCCGTGGTCGCGGCGGATACGAGCGTCTTGCCCGCATCGTCGTCGATGACCTGCGCGTAAACATGTTTGCCGGAGAAATGCACCGCCAGCCGAGGCCGTGCCGCCGTGCCGCTGACGCGTTTCCGGATACGCTTGTGGATCCGGGTCCGGGTAATTTTGCGATCGAGAAGCGCCATAACTATTGAACCGTTTTGCCTTCCTTGCGCCGGATGACTTCGCCGGCGTACTTCACGCCCTTGCCCTTGTACGGTTCCGGTGGGTAATAACGCCGAATGTCCGCCGCCACCTGGCCGACCAATTTCTTGTCGATGCCGGTGATCGCGATCTTGGTGTTGTCCGTCACCGCGATTTTAATTTCCTTGGGGATTGGGAACAGGATCGGGTGCGATTTCCCAAGGCTCAGATTCAATACCTGGCCCTGCACCGCGGCCTTAAAACCGACTCCTTCGATCTCGAGGTTCTTCGAAAATCCTTCGCTCACGCCCTGGACCATGTTGTGCACGAGGCTGCGCGAGAGACCGTGCAGAGCTTTCACGCTCCGCGTCTCGGCGTCGCGCACGAGCGACACGCGATTATCTTTCACGCTCGCCTTAATCTCGCGCGGCAAGGTCCATTGCAGTTTGCCCTTCGGCCCTTCGACGGCGACCGCGCCATCGTTACCGATGTTCACCTTCACCTTGTCGGGAATCTCGACTGCTTTATTTCCAATTCGTGACATAACAAACGGCGCGCTTACCAGACGTAAGCCAGCAACTCGCCCCCTACGTTTTGTTTCTTTGCTTCGCGCCCCGAGAGAATGCCGCGCGGCGTTGATAAAATCGAAATGCCCATCCCGCCCAGGACACGCGGAATCTCTTTCGCGCCCACATAACGGCGCAAACCGGGCCGGCTCACCCGCTTTAATCCGGTGATAGCGCTCGACCGGTTCGCAATCTTGTTCGTGATCTTGATCCGCGGATGCGCGGCTTCCGTATCGACCGCGTAATCGGTGATGTAACCTTCGTCCTTCAAAATGCGGGTAACCTCGGCCTTGATCTTCGAGTAAGGCACAAAGAGCTCAGGCTTCTGCGCCGCCGCGGCGTTGCGCACGCGGGCGAGAAGGTCGGAAATAGGATCGGTAACTGTGCTCATTGGTTAGGCGGCTGGCGCGGACGCTGCGGGTTCAGGAGTCGCCGGGGCGACCTTCTTGGCCCGATCGCTGAACGGCATTCCCATCTCGCTCAAGAGCGATTTGGCTTCCTCGTTCGTCTGCGCGGTGGTGACGATGGTAACATCAAATCCGATGTTGCGCTTGATTTTATCAAGCTCGACCTCGGGGAAAATCGACTGATCGGAAACGCCAAGCGTGTAGTTGCCGTGCCCGTCGAATCCTTTTGGCGAGACCCCGCGAAAGTCGCGGATCCGCGGAAGCGACATCTTAATCAGCCGCTCCATAAATTCATACATGTGTTCACCGCGGAGCGTGACCTTGGCGCCGATCGCCTGGTCTTTGCGCAGCTTAAAATTCGCGATGCTCTTCTTCGCCCGAGTCTCGGACGGCTTCTGGCCGGTGATCAACGCCAGCTCGGCCTTCGCATCTTCCAACGCCTGTTTCACGTCCGACTGTGAGCCGACCGAGGTGTTCACCACGACCTTCTCCACCTTCGGAACCTGGTGCGGGTTCTTGTAGCCATGCTGCTTCTGCAGCGCCGGCATGACGCGATCTTTGTAGTGCTGGTAAAACTCGTTCTTCACTGCCTATTCCTCTTTCGCTTCCTTGGACGCTTTGCTCTTGGGCGTCTTTTCCTTCGTCGCTTTCTCCTTTTTCTTCGAACCCTTGCCCTTCGCGGCCCGTTCGCCACGCTCGAGCACTCGTACGTTCGAGATGTGGATCGGACCTTCGCGCTCGGCAATTTTTCCCTGCGGATTGTCCTGCGACTTCTTCAAATGTTTCTTGATCAACCGCACGCCTTCGATCAGCACCCGCTGCTTGCGCGCGATCACTTCGAGCACCTTCCCGGACGAACCACGAAAGTTCCCCGAGATGACCTCGACGTTGTCGCCTTTCCTGACGTGCAGCTTGATGCGGTTCATAAAACTTCCGGAGCGAGCGAGACGATCTTCATGAAATTCCGCTCGCGTAATTCCCGTGCGACCGGCCCGAAAATGCGGGTCCCGCGAGGATTCAAATCTTTGTCGATCACAACGATCGCGTTGTTGTCGAAACGGAGAACCGAGCCGTCGCTGCGCTTGATTGGCTGACGCGTCCGCACGATCACGGCGCGAATCACTTCGCCTTTCTTGACCGTCCCGGTTGCGCTTGCTTCTTTTACGTTCGCCGTGATCACGTCACCGATCGCAGCCGATTGCGCGTTGCCCTTGCCAATCACGCCGATCATCGTCGCCATGCGCGCGCCGCTGTTGTCCGCTACGTCGAGTCTGCTTCGGATGTAAACCATAAAAACCTCTTACTCTTACTCGTGCTCTTGCTCTTACTTCTGGACGACCTCCACCAACCGCCAGCGCTTTAGCTTACTCATCGGGCGCGTCTCCATAATCCGCACCATGTCGCCGGCCTTCGCCTTGTTCTCCTCGTCGTGCGCGTAAAATTTCTTCATCTGCTTCACGATCTTGCCGAACTTCGCGTGCGGCACTCGGGTCACTGTCCGCACGACGATCGTCTTGTTCATCCCGCTCGAAATCACTTCGCCGGTCCTCGTCTTGCGCGTCCCGCGTCCCCCGTCCTTCGTGCTGGCGCTCGAATTTTCAGTCTCTTCGGCCATAAAATTATTTCTTTTCCGCCTTCGTGGCTTCCGCCTTCTTGGCGCGTTGCGACAATACCGTCTCGATCTTTGCCACATCCCGGCGCAGCAACCGCAGACGGCTCGGCTGTTCCAGCTGCCCGCTCTGCTGTTGCAACCGCAGATGCAAACTCTCCTGGCGCATGTCGCGCTTCTTGGTCTGCAGCTCGTCGCTGCTCATTTCGGCTATCTCTTTGAATTTCATTTGTCGTTAGGCCACAGCCACGTGGTGTCGGGTCAAAAATTTCGTCCGCACTGGCAGCTTGTCCGCTGCGAGCCGCAACGATTCGCGGGCGACCGATTCCGGCACGCCGTCCAATTCGAACAAAATGTTTCCCGGCCGCACCGTCGCTACCCAGTATTCCGGCTGACCTTTTCCTTTACCCATTCGCGTTTCCGGCGGACGCGCCGTGACCGACTTGTCCGGGAAAATCCGGATCCACAACTTACCCTTACGTTTCATGCTGCGGGTGAGCGCGACACGAGCCGCCTCGATCTGCGTGTTGGTTATCCAGGCGCGTTCGAGCGTCTGAAGCCCGAATTCCCCGAAATCGATCCGCAGATTGCGCGACGCCGTCCCCTTGCGGCTTCCCCGCTGGGTCTTCCGGTACTTCACGCGTTTTGGCATCAATGGCATCGTCGTGTCTCCTAAAAATTGGTCCTATCAGTCCTATGCTGCTTCTACCGGCTCGGGCGGGGGCGGTAACACTGCTGGCTGCGCTTCGGCCGCCGGTGCTTCTTCCTTCTTACAAATCCAGCATTTCACGCCGATCTTCCCGTAAACCGTGTTCGCTTCCGCGAACCCATAATCGATTGGCGTCCGCAACGTGTGTAACGGCACTTTCCCCTCGCGATACCATTCCGATCGCGAAATCTCCGCGCCGTTCAGTCGTCCCGAGCTCCGCAACCGAATTCCCTGCGCGCCAAAATCCATCGCCACCTGCACGGCTTTCTTCATCGCCCGGCGATAAGCGATCCGGCGCTCGATCTGCAGCGCGACGTTCTCCGCGACCAGCTGCGCATCGAGCTCCGGCGTCTTGATCTCCTGAATGTCGATCTTGATCTGTTTGCCCTGCGCCATCTTCGAGATTTCCTCGGTCATCTTCTCGATCTCAGCGCCCTTGCGTCCGATCACAATCCCAGGCCGCGCCGTGTAGATCGTCACGCGAATCGAGTTCCACGCCCGCTCGATCACGATCTTCGAGACGGCCGCGAACTGGAGCTTCTTCTTCACATAATCGCGAATCTCCAGATCACTGTGCAAAAACGTCGGCATCTCCTGCGGCGACGCGTACCACTTGGAACGCCAGTCGCGGTTTACCCCGAGACGAAAACCAATTGGATTAACTTTCTGTCCCATAAACTATTCCTTCGCCTCCGACTTCTCAGTCTTCTCCGGCTCGGTCTTCTTAGATTCCTTTGTGTCCTTGGAAAGCCCGGCCTCGCCTGCGGCTGCGTTACGGGCGCCCTTTGTGTGAGCCTTTTTCTTCGACGCCCCGGATTTCTTTCCGCCCTTTTTCTTATCCCGCGTCTTGATCTCAATCTCGTCCGTCAAAACGATCCGGATATGGGCGCTTCGTTTTAAAACCCGGCTGCCGCTTCCGCGCGCCCGCGTCATCATCCGCTTCATCGTCGGGCCTTCGCCTACGGTGGCCTCTTTCACGACCAGGCCGTCCACGCGCAAGTTGGCGTTGTTCTCCGCATTCGCGACCGCGCTCTTCAGCGTCTTTGCGATCAAATGCGCCGCCTTCTTTGGGCTGAAAGCCACCACGTCCAGCGCCGCCGAAACCGGCAGACCCTGAATCGCACGGGTGACTTCGCGCACCTTAAAGGGCGAAATCTTCGCGTACCGATATGTCGATCTAACTTGCATTTATTTTAAACTCACATCCTTGCGAGCGTCCGCCTGGAGGCGGTCGCCCACTTTTATTTTCTCTTTCTCAGAATCCATTTTTTGAATCACCGCGCCGCAAATTCGTTGGCGCACATCCACCACTCGCAACGTCGCGATCTGCTTGTCAGCGCGCATCACTCGCATCGGCATTCCCATCTTCACGCCGTGCTTCTCCCCAATGTTGCCGACCACCAGCGACCATTCGTCCTTCACGCTGATCACATTGCCGTCCATCAACGTCGCCGTTTCGGGCAACGGGTTGTCCGTTTTCGCGATCAACTCATTCAGGCTTCGCAATTGCGCTTCCACTTCCATCCGCGCCTGCGCATCGCCACCAGTCGAGGTCTTCAGCAGATGCAAGATCGCTTCGCTTAACTGCAAACTTTGGTCGCGATACTGTTCGCGTTCCTTCTGTAACAATTGCAGATCGGAAACCGCGCTCAGCAACCGCTGCTCGAGCTTCGCCCGGTCCTTATCGGCTGACTCCAACCCCAACGCTTCCATCTGCAGCTCGAGGCCGGAATATTTGCGACGATAAACTTCGGCCTGCAGATTCGATTCTGCCAGACTGTCCGTCAACGTCCGCACCGATTCGCGCGCCAGCGACAATTCCCGCCGGAGCGCCTCGTTTTGCGAAAGCAATTCCGCCGCGGTCACTTTCGTATCCGCGTTCTCATTCTTGGATTCTGTCAAAGAACTATTCCCATCTGCCGCCAGCCTTCCGGCGAGCGTTAAGCAGCCCAGTAAAACCATCACCGACTTCCAAATTCCGTTTTCCAATCGAAAACCGAAATTCGAAAATCGAAAATTCACATCACTTCGTCACCTTCGCGGTGTGCGAACCGTGTTTCTTAAAGATTCGAGTCGGCGAAAATTCGCCGAGCTTATGGCCGACCATGTTCTCCGTCACGAACACGGAAACGAACGTTTTGCCGTTGTGGACCATGAAGGTGTGACCAACGAAATCCGGCGTCACCATGGAGCGGCGCGCCCAGGTCTTCACCGGCTTCTTCACGCCCGACGCATTCATCTTGTCGATCTTTTCGAGAAGATGTCCGGGAACAAACGGTCCTTTTTTCAATGATCTGGCCATAACAAAAATTATTTCTTCCGGCGGTCCTGCATGATGAACCGGTCGCTCGGCTTGTGTTTCGCGCGGGTCTTGAATCCTTTTGCGAGCTGACCCCACGGACTGACCGGGTGATGCCGTCCGCCGCCGCCCTTCGACTTGCCCTGGCCGCCGCCCATCGGGTGATCGATCGGGTTCATTACCATGCCGCGCACATGCGGCCGGCGTCCCTGCCAGCGCGTGCGTCCAGCTTTGCCGCTCGACACATTCATGTGATCGACGTTGCCAACCTGGCCGATCGTCGCGAAACAGGTGTCGTGAATCCGGCGAATTTCGCCTGAAGGCAATTTCACCAACGCATACCCGGCCTCGCGGTTGCTCAACGTCGCCTGTTGTCCGGCGCTGCGGGCAATCTGTCCGCCTCGACCCGGAGCGATCTCAATGTTGTGAATATTCGCACCCAGCGGAATGACGCTAAGCGGCAACGAATTTCCAAGATCGGGCGGCGCTTCCGGCCCCGACATCACCTTCGCGCCGACAGTCAACCCATCCGGCGCGAGGATGTAGCTCATCTCGCCGTCGCTGTACTTAATAAGAGCGATGCGGGCGGAGCGGTTCGGATCGTACTCGATCGCCGTCACGTCGGCGGCGATGCCGTGCTTGCGCCGTTTGAAATCAATCTTGCGGTATTTTTGCTTATGACCTCCGCCGATGTGGCGCGCCGTCAGCCGCCCGTTATTGTTCCGGCCGCCGCTGCGGCGCTTGATCTCGGTCAGCCCCTTATGCGGCTTGGATTTCGTGATCTCGGTGAAGGCCGGGAGCGACTTGAATCGCAGGACTGGCGTGAGCGGTCGAAAAGTTTTGAGCGCCATAACATTTAGACGAGATCGATCTTCTCGCCCTCCTTCAATGTCACGATGGCTTTCTTCCAATGCGCCTTCCGGCCAAAATCAGCGCGGCGCTCGCGCTTCTTTTTGCCGGCGTAATTGCACGTGTTCACGCTGACGACCTTCTTGTTGAAGAGCCGCTCGATCGCCTGCTTGATTTGAATCTTGTTGGCGCGAGGAGAAACGCGGAAAACGTACTTGTTCTGCTTCTCGCTCAAGAGCGAGGCCTTCTCCGTCAGCTGAACGGTCTGGACTAAATCATAGGGCTCGTTCATTTCGAAGTCCTCTCCGCCAGATGTTCCAAGGCCGCCGGCGTTACCAAAATCTTGTCGAACGCGAGAAGCTGCTCGGCGTTTACGTCGGCTACGGTCGCGAGTTGGACCGGTTTCACGTTCCGCGCCGATTTGTAAGTGTTTTCGTCGAACGAATCCGACAGAACCAAAACCTTCCGCGCGTCCGTCTGCTTCTTTACCAGCGCAACGAACGATTTCGTTTTCAATTCTCCAACCTCAAACTTCGCGATCGTCAAAACGTCACCTGCTTTGATCCGCTCACTCAGCGCCTTCTGAAACGCCAAACGCCGTAACGTCTTCGAAGTCTTCTTGGAGTAATCGCGAGGATGCGGTCCGAACACGACACCGCCACCGCGCCAGACCGGCGACGATTTGTAGCCAGCGCGAGCACGGCCAGTTCCCTTTTGCCGCCACGGCTTCGCACCCGAAAGGTTCACCGTCGCTTTTGTTTTCGTGCTGGCCGAACCGGAACGACGCGCTGCGCGCATCGCGACGACGACGTCATGCAAAGCCTGCGTCCCGCGCCCCGTCTCGATCAACTCGATCTTAGCTTCCTTCGCCGCTGCAACTGTTAAAGCTTTCGCGCTCATTACTTCTTAGCGCCTCCCGCCGCGGGCTTCTTGATCGCGGGACGAACCACGACATAACTGCCGTTCGCTCCCGGGACCGCGCCGCTGATTAAAATTACCTTCTCGGCCTCGCGCACCTGCATCACCTGGAGGTTCTGCACGGTTACCCTCTCGTCGCCCATGTGACCCGGCATGCCCATGTTTTTCCAAATCCGGCCCGGCGTGGAACGATTGCCGATGGCGCCGTTCCGCCGGTGCGTCTTCGAACCATGCGCTGCGCCCTGCCCCGCGAAATTATGTTTCTTCATCACGCCTTGGAACCCTTTGCCCTTCGAGCGGCCGATGACATCAACCCAGTCGCCGGGTTGGAACTGCGTAACGCTTAAATTAATTTCGCCCTCCGGCGCATCGGCCGGCAAACGGAATTCCTTCATCAATTTCTTTGGCTCGGAACCCGCGGCCTTGAATTCGCCGAGCAATGCCTTGCTCACCCGCGATTCTTTCTGGACGTCGAACCCGACCTTTATCGCCGAGTAGCCGTCATTCTCCGCCGTGACCCGGCGCAGGAGCACGTTATCGCCCGCCGCGATCACGGTCACAGGACGCATCCGACCATTCGCGTCGTAAACGCTGGTCATCCCGATCTTTTGTCCTAGTAACCCGATGCTCATGTTGCGGTCGATTCAAACGTTAAATCTTAATCGTAATGTCGACGCCCGCCGGGAGGTTAAGCTTCTTCAGCTCATCGACCGTCTTTGCGGTCGGCTCGATTATGTCGAGCAGGCGTTTGTGCGTCCGAATTTCAAATTGGTCCATCGACTTCTTGTCGACGTGCGGGGAGCGGTTGACGGTAAATTTCTCGATCAAGGTCGGGAGCGGGATCGGTCCCGCCACGCGGGCACCCGTGCGCTTCGCGGTCTCGACAATGTCGATCGCGGATTGATCCAGCATCCGGTGATCGAATGCCTTCAGACGAATGCGAATGCGTTGTCCGTTCGTCATTTCGTCTCCTTCTGATCAAGAACCGCGGCGACAAGCTGTTGTGGCACCTGTTCGAAATGTGATGGCTCCATTGAGTAACTCGAGCGGCCCTTTGAAAGGGAGCGAATCGCGGTGGCGTAACCGAACATTTCGGCAAGCGGAACTTCGGCCTGGACCATCGTGAGATTTCCTTTCACTTCGATGCTGCCGATCTTTCCGCGACGCCGATTCAAATCGCCCATGATGTCGCCTTGATATTCTTCCGGGGTCGCGTTTTCCACCTTCATGATCGGCTCGAGCAGAATAGGCTTCGCTTTCTTAAAGGCATCTTTCACCGCGAAAATCGCCGCAAGCTTGAACGCCATTTCGTTCGAATCGACGTCATGATACGAGCCGTCCACGATATCGACGTTGGCATCGATCACTTCGTAGCCGCCGATAACGCCATTGAGCATCGCTTCCTCAATCCCCTTCTTGCAGGCCGGGATGTATTCCTTCGGAATATTTCCGCCGACGACCTTGTTCTCGATCGTGATGCCTTTGCCGCGTTCGTTCGGCTGCACTTTAATAATAACGTGGCCGTACTGACCGCGACCGCCGGACTGCTTGATTAGTTTGCCTTCGCCATCGGCGTTGGCGGTGATCGTTTCGCGGTAGGCGATCTGCGGTTTGCCTGCGTTCGCGTCCACCTTGAACTCCCGCAACATGCGATCGCGGATGATCTCCAAATGGAGCTCGCCCATTCCGGCAATGATGGTCTGGCCGGTGTCTTCGTGCGTGTAAACCTTGAATGTCGGATCTTCTTCAGAGAGGCGTTGCAGCGCGATGCCCATCTTCTCCTGGTCCTGCTTCGTCTTCGGCTCGATCGCCATTGAGATAACCGGATCAGGAAACGACGGCGGCTCGAGCAGGATCGGGAAATCTTCGTCGCAGAGAGTATCGCCCGTCGTGATGTTCTTAATGCCGACGATCGCCGCGATATCGCCCGAGAAGCAGGTATCGATGTCTTCGCGCTTGTCGGCTTGGATCTGAATCAGCCGGCTGATGCGCTCGCGCTTGTTCGTTCGCGGATTGTAAACGTTGTCGCCCTTGCTCAACGATCCTGAATAAACACGGAAGAAAACGAGCTTGCCGACGAAGGGATCACTCCAAAGTTTGAAGGCGAGCGAGCAAAACTTTCCGTTGTCGTCCGTGGTCGCTTCCATTGGCTCATGCGTATCCGGCTCCATGCCTTTGGCCGGAGGAATGTCGAGCGGGCTCGGGAGGTAATCGATAACTGCGTCCACGAGATACTGAACGCCCTTGTTCTTGAAAGCCGATCCACCCACGACCGGCACAAATTTATTCGCGATCGTCTGACGACGAATGCCCGCCTTGAGCATCTCTGGCGTGACTTCTTTCTCTTCCAGCACCGCCTCAGCGATTTCGTCGTCGATGTTCGAGATCTGTTCTACCAACGTTGCGTACGCTTTCTCGACCTGGTCCTTGTTCTCCTCAGGAATGTCGCGCACTTCGTAGGTCGATCCCATCGAGTCGTCATCCAGATAGAAAACGGCTTTGCGGTTCACGACGTCGAGCTGTCCCTTCAGGTAGTCTTCTTTTCCGAGCGGGATCAAAATCGGCCAGGCATTCGCGCCGAGTTTTTTGTGCATCGAGTCAATTGACGCATCAAAATCCGCGCCGACGCGATCCATCTTGTTAATGAACGCGATGCGCGGCACGCCGTACTTGTTCGCCTGGCGCCAGACCGTTTCAGATTGTGGCTGCACACCGGCGACCGCGTCGAACACCGCGATCGCGCCGTCGAGCACGCGAAGCGAACGCTCAACTTCCGCCGTGAAATCTACGTGACCCGGCGTATCGATGATGTTCACCCGCATTTTGATGCCTTCAAAAGCCTTGTAAACGCCCTCTTCTTTCTTCTGCATCCAGGCGCAGGTCGTCGCCGCCGAAGTAATGGTGATGCCGCGCTCGCGTTCCTGCTCCATCCAGTCCGTCACGGTCGTGCCTTCATGCACTTCACCGATCTTGTGGATCATGCCGGTATAAAAAAGAATGCGCTCGGTCAGCGTCGTTTTGCCGGCGTCAATGTGCGCGGCGATGCCGATGTTCCGCGTCCGCTCGAGCGGGAACTTCCGATTGGGCGAATTGGGATTCTTCGCGCCGGCGGGTTTTTGTTCGAGCGTTGCAGTGGCCATAAACGTTACCAGCGGAAATGTGCAAAGGCGCGGTTTGCCTGCGCCATCTTATGAGTGTCGTCGCGCTTTTTGATCGCGTTGCCTTGACCAGACGCAGCGTCCTTTAATTCAGCGGCAAGCGCTTCCGCCATCGTCATGCCGCGGCGGCCATCGGCATATTGGACGATCCAGCGCATCGCGAGAGAAATTTGGCGCGCCGGCGTTACTTCCATCGGCACTTGATAAGTCGCGCCACCAACGCGGCGTGATTTTACTTCGAGACGCGGCCGGACATTCTCCAGCGCTTTGTTGACGATCTCGAGCGGATCGACTGCGTCCGAACCTTCGCGCGATTTATCAATCGCGGTGTAAACAATCCGTTCCGCGAGCGATTTCTTGCCTCGCTTCATCACGGTGGAAATGAGGCGCGCGACCGCTGGACTGCCATAACGCGAGTCGAGCTTCTCCTCTTTTTTGTAAACTTTCCGCCTGCGAGACATGTGATCCGGTTTTCAGTTTCCTAAAAAATTACTTCTTGCCCTTTGCTTCCTTGGCGTCACCGCCGGCTTTCGGGCGTTTGGCGCCATATTTCGATCGGCTCCGGCGGCGGCCATCCACCCCGAGGCTATCGAGCGTTCCCCGCACAATGTGGTAACGCACGCCCGGCAAATCCTTCACCCGTCCGCCCCGCACCAGCACGATCGAGTGCTCCTGCAGGTTGTGCCCTTCGCCGGGAATGTAGGCAATCACTTCCTGGCCATTCGTCAACCGCACTTTGGCCACTTTCCGCAGAGCGGAATTGGGCTTCTTCGGCGTCCGGGTCATGACCTGGGTGCAGACACCGCGCCGCTGGGGACAATTCTTCAGGGCCGGTGATTTGGATTTCACCGTGACCTTCTTCCGTCCCTTCCGAATGAGCTGATTAATAGTTGGCATTTCCTTAAATTAAAAGCCGCCCGATCATCGTATCCGGGCGACAAAAAAACCGCGCAGGCCGACGGGTGTTTTCCCCTTCACACTTCCCACGCACCTGCTGCGGAGAGCGGGCAATATAGGAACGAATCCTGAGGCCGCAACAATATTTTGGGAGTTTTTCAGTCTAAAACCCTACTCCCCGCTTTTCCTTGACCTCTGCGCCATATTCTCTAATTTCTGTTTAGACAGAAAAGACTGAAACTCATGAAGGACCTGCCGCTCATTGCCCAGAAATTCATCCTTCACTGGGGCGAGATGGGGACCCGCTGGGGAATCAACCGCACCGTCGCCCAGGTCCATGCCCTCCTCTTCCTTTCCGAACGGCCCCTGCCCGCAGATGAAATCGTCAAAATCCTCGGCGTGGCCCGTTCCAACATCAGCACCAGCCTGCGCGAACTCCAGAACTGGGGCATCATCCGGATCGTTCACGTCATAGGCGACCGGCGCGATCATTTCGAATCGCTCAAGGATGTTTACGCCATGTTTCGGATCATCGCCCGGGAGCGAAAAAAAAGGGAGATCCAACCGACTCTGCGGGTCCTCCGCGATTGCATCGAGGAGTCGAGCAAACCGAG
>JBJMXD010000006.1:0-1869835 GCA_045809795.1 Chthoniobacterales bacterium | reverse complement strand
TCCGAACGAGGACAGGCTCGGTCCCAGGCCACGCACCACGATGCGATCGTTGCCCTGGTTGTTGCCCAACACAAACCCCGCGATCACCACGTTGTTGCCCGTGCCGACAAAGGCGCGTGTGCTCAGGTTCGCCAACTTCGACGCTGCTGCCGTATCCAGATCGTAGACTTCGAACAGGCATAGACCCGCTGGCGGTGTGCCGGTGTTGCCCCGGATGATTGCCGTGTACTGCCCGGGCGGCAGGTTCGCGTCAATCGCTGCTTCCAGATCGTTGGTCGGCGGGACTCCGTCAGACTTGATCTGCGCTTCCTGCGAATCTCTCCAGTTGTTGTTAGTGATCGTTCCGAACGCTCCCGGTCCATGAACTTCCAGGGTCGGGTCGGTCAGCACTTCAGCTGAGGAGAAGCCGAACTTGGTCAACGACGGTCCGAGCGCGCGAATGAGCACGTGTTTGGACACACTGCCGGTGATGGTGAAGCCGCCGATGCCAGCGTTGTCCCCAGCGTCGGTCCGCATCCGAGTCGACAGGTTCAACGCTTGCGAAGCAGGAGTCGCTGTCGGAGTAGCCGTTGCTGTCGCGGTGGCAGTCGCAGTTGCAGTCGCGGTAGCTGTGGCCGTCGCAGTGGCGGTAGCTGTGGCAGTTGCTGTTGCCGTGGCAGTGGCAGTCGCAGTAGCGGTGGCGGTCGCGGTTGGTGTTGCCGTAGCCGTAGCAGTCGCCGTTGGGGTTGGCGAAGGCACCGCATTGACGGTCACCGTTTCGTTCGGATCGCCGCACGCGTTACCGACGAAGTTGTTATTCGTGTCCCCATTGTAGGTGGCGACCCAGTAATAGGTGCCAGTCGCAGTCGGCGTGTAAGTGGCTGAATCGTAACTTCCGTTGTCATTGATCGTGACGTTGGAAGTGAAGATCGGCGCTCCCGAGCACGTCGCGTCGCTAAAGAGCCGGAAGGTGATGCTGCCGGTCGGTGCGACACCTCCAGCGAGCGTGGCTGTGTCTCTAACGGAATTTCCGAGCGTTGTGCTGCTTGGGTTCGCCTGCGTCGTTAGAGTAGGCGTGGTCAACGCGCTATTCGGCAGATCAGACACCCACGCGCTCCGGCCGTGCGTCGCGGCGTAGAGTTTTTTGCCATCCGGCGAGATCGTGAGAGCAGCAACTTCTACCGTCGGCATATTGATACCGGCAACTTCCCAGTCAAGCGCACCGTTCGGCAACCGAACAACACCGAAATCGTTGGCCGCGTAGAGGTCGCCGTTCGGAGCGCGCACAATCGAGTTAGCCGGGAAATCCGGGAACGCGCCCGGGCCCGTTCCATCGAGGTTAGTGAAGGTCGCACTCGGACCAGCCGGATTGTACAGGACGGAGTAGATGTGGCCGGGCTGCGATGGCGTATTGAAGGCATAACCGCTGTAAGCAACCCAGGCATGGTTCGGGTTGGTGGGATCGACGGTGATGCTAACAATGGCTCGGGCTGGTGAATTGGCGTCCAGCGAATCGACGCGGGTATAAGTAACCGTCGGCGCTGCCGCATCCGCATTTTTCGAGATGAAAAGGCGGCCGGCCGTCGTCGACGCCCACAACGTTCCGGTGTCGACCGGGGTACGCGCTAGCCAGGCGACTGACCCGCCCGACCGAGTCGTGCCGCGATAATCGGCGGCGTTACTTCCCGTTATGGCAGTCGCGCCTACCGGCCCGATCGCCACGAAATCGCCGCAACCGGTCAGCGTCGCGGCCGTAAGGTAGTTACAGTTCGCCTCGAGCGTCGTCTGGTTGCCGCCCCAATCCTGGGTCCGCCAGACGGTGGTATTACCGCCGTAGAAGATCGTCTGGGGAGCGGCGGTGCTCGGATCGGCGATCTTTGGGGCATAAAACAGACCCGCTTCGAGCCCATTGTAAATCAGCACCCACTGGGTTGGATCGCCATCGTGGAAGTTGGCCACGGTCGATCGGCTGGTGTTGGAGGCGAAGCGGAGCGCCGAATTCGTCGAGCTAAAACCAGAGTGTCCGCCGTCACCGAAGTAAATTTGCGGCCACGACTGTGAGTTGTGGGTCTGGAATGTGCCGTTATCCTGGGTACCTCCCTGCACGATCGTGTTATCAAGGGGTGAAACACTCACGGTTTGGAATTGCAGGGTCGAAAGCCCGACGTTCAAGCTATAAAGCTGTGTTGGAATCGCCTTGAGCAATTGCTGGCAGGTAGCCAAAGCGGTGCCAGTGAGCGGCCCGCGGGACGCATCCGTGCAGGTGCCGGAGAAGTCCGTGAAACCCCCGCTCGTGCGCACAACGCCGCCGTCGCTGCCGTAAATCGCAATGTCAGTTCCCGGCACCTCGATAACCGCGTGACTGTCCGGATGCATGCCGTTTTGCGCGAACGGCAGGTTCTGACAGCAGGTCGGGTTTGGTGTCGGATTCATCGTGGCGTCCCAGGTCATGTCCGTAAATGTCGCGCCGGCGTCGGTCGAACGGAGGAAGGCGCGGCCATCATTTGACAGTCCGTACTGGCTGTAGTTGTAGGAGCCGCCGAGATAAACGACGTCCGGCTTGCCCGGCGGAGTGTAAACAACGTTGTCGTACCAGCATTGGCCGCCGACCTGAGGATCGCTGCACCAACCGGTCGTCTGGTTCGGGGCCGCCGAGGCGTCCTGGGCGGCGCTCAGGTCGGTCCAACTTGCATCGCCGACAGCGGCGACCGCGTCATCGGTCCGGAACAAGTGCGCCCTATTCGCGGCTGTGTCGCTGTCGTTGCCGAGACCGAGATAGATACGCGTCTTACCGCCGGCGATCGGCGTGACGGCGAACGACGGAGTATCGACGGTGTTGTTCAGGGCACGCGCGGAATGGATCTGCGTCCAGCTCAAGCCGCCGTCGGTCGAACGCCAGAGACCACCGCTGCCAGCGGTGGCAGTACTTCCATAGGCCGCGGCATACACAATTTTATTTCCCGCCCCGTCATACAACGGATCCAATTTGACCTGCCACACGCCGCGGACCGTCGCTTTCGCGGTGGTTCCGTCGCAGGTCGCGGGACAAGCGTCGCCACCGTCCCAACGGAAGTTAAAGTTCGCGCCACCGTCGGTGGATTCAAACAAACCGAAGGGCGGGCGCGGCGTGGGCGGATTCGAAGACGCGCCACCCGTCGTGGCGTTGATTCCGCGCACATCGCGAACGGTGGAAACAAACAGGTGATTAGCATTGGTCGGATCCACCACGATCGAGCTGACACCGCGGCCAAGGAAAGCGTTACCGGTGTAAGTGCCGTTCGCGCCCGTGCCAGGACTTGTCGTCGTCAGGTTTGTCACGACCGCCGGAAGCAAGGTCCAGGTGTTGCCGCCGTCGGTGGACTTGTAAACGCCAACGCCAGCGTTGGAATCACTGGATGCCGTTCCTTCCCCGGTGCCGGCGTAGAGCGTGTTGTTAGGGGCATCGTAAACCAGAGTGCCGATCGAGTTACTGGCAAACGACGCGGAAATGAAAGTCCAGCTCGGAGTGGTAGCCAGCGCGTTCTCTGTGCGCCAAATGCCGCCACCGGCGGCGGCGACCCAAAGGCGGCACGCAGTCGGGTTGCAGCCCGGCGCCAGGGCCAAGCCTTCGATGCGACCCGAAGTGATATACGGAGCGCCGGTGAAGGTCAGCACTGGTGGGTTCGCCGCGATGCTCGGTCCGGCCAGCTCCCAGTTAAGATACGGATTAGCCGGGTTGACTGCCATCGCTTGGTCGAATCGCACTTGCATCTGGTTCCAGGATTGGATCGCCTTTTGGGTGAGCTCGAACGGAATGTCTTCGGCCGGGTAAGCGCGAATCCGATATTGTTCCAGCGCTCTCCCCAGGGGACCGGCTTCGTTCGATCCAGGACGCGTGATTGCGTCATTATCCATGTCGCCGTCCGGATCGCCCCGGAATCGATGAACGGTCTGCTTTTGTTCGGGCCGATTCCCGACGATCGCGAGAGCAGCGCCTGCGGCGAGCAGGAGAACGGCTAAGGCAATCCGAAGGTGTGAGATAAAACCGGCATTGCGAAACCAACGGGATATTTTCATAGATAACGAGGTGTGTGTGTAAGAAACGCCAACGATGGCGTGGGGGATGTTTTTATCGGGCCGTAAAAACAGTGGCAACGCTTTTGTCCTTATATGACAAAAATATAATGTTCAACGCTTCTGCTCGCTGGGAGACGACTGGGCCACGGCCTTCAGTCCAGAAGAACGCGGATTCGCTCGGGCAACTGCTTTTGCGGCAACGATAAAGGAAAATTCGCAGTCGACCTCTCGGCCTAACGACAAGTTCCCGCCTAACGACTGGTTTCCTCGGAAAAAAAAAGCGGCGCAAGCTGGAGACTTGCGCCGCGAAATTTCCCCGACGACGGGCTGCCTCCACGAGCGAGGCAGCCAGAGCGTCGGATAGGATGTGAAGAACGAGAACTAGGGTCCGAGATCGTAGATTTCTACGATTCCTACTCCCTGGGTGCTGTTCAGGCCGGCCAGGATTGCCGTGTAGAGACCCGGTGGCAAGGTCGCCGCAATCGCCGCTTCCTTCGTGTTCGACGGCGCTAAGCCATCGGCTGTGATCTGCGCAGCTTGCGCTGCGTTATCCTGCCAATCGTTGTTCGCAAAGAGCAACGATCCGTTCTCATCGCGCAGCTCCAACGTCGGATCCGCGAGAGTATTCGCTACTCCGAACGAGGACAGGCTCGGTCCCAGGCCACGCACCACGATGCGATCGTTGCCCTGATTGTTGCCCAGCACAAACCCCGCGATCACCACGTTATTGCCCGTGCCGACAAACGCGCGTGTGCTCAGGTTCGCCAACTTCGACGCTGCCGCCGTATCCAGATCATACACTTCGAACAGGCATAGACCCGCCGGAGGCGTGCCGGCGTTGCCTCGAATGATTCCCGTGTACTGCCCAGGCGGCAGAACCGCGTCGATCGCTGCTTCCATATCATTCGTTGGAGGCAAACCGTCAGACTTAATCTGCGCTTCCTGCGTATCTCTCCAGTTGTTGTTGGTGATGGTTCCGAACGCTCCCGGACCATGAACTTCCAGGGTCGGGTCAGCCAGCACTTCAGCTGAAGAGAAGCCGAACTTGGTCAAAGACGGTCCGAGCGCGCGAATTAACACGTGCTTAGGTACACTGCCGGTGATCGTGAATCCGCCGATGCCGGCGTTGTCGCCCGTGTCGGTCCGCATCCGAGTCGACAGGTTCAACGCTTGCGAAGCAGGAGTCGCTGTCGGCGTCGCGGTAGCGGTCGCCGTGGCGGTCGCAGTCGCAGTAGCGGTAGCCGTTGCAGTAGCGGTAGCGGTAGCGGTCGGCGTTGGCGAAGGCACTGCCGTGACTGTTACGGTTTCGTTAGCATCACCGCATGCGGTGGACACGCTAGAGTTGCCAGCGTCACCACTATAACTCGCCACCCATTGATACGTTCCGGCCGCCGTCGGTGTGTAGGTTGCCGAATCATAACTGCCATCACCAAACACCGAGACAGCCGACGTGAAGATCGCGGCGCTCGAGCAGGTGTTGTCGTTCGGACCATACAGCTTAAAGGTGATCGTACCAGTAGCGTTCGTGCCTCCGCTGAAGTTGGCAGTGTCTCTGATTCCACTGCCGATGGTGGCGCTGCTCGGATTCGCCTGCGTCGTTAAAGTCGGCGCAGCCAAAGCCGGGCATGGGGTCGTTGTCGCCGCTAACGGCAACCCGGTCACTTGCAATGTATACGGTGTCCCTGTCGCCGATCCCGTCCCCGTTGTTTCGTTTACGGTAATGACAATCGTCGAATTCGCCGGAGCCGTGAAGGACATTGTCTTAGGATCGGTAAACGGACTCGTGCCGATATCGGCCAGATAATTCTGGCTAATGTCTGCCGGATTGAAGCTACCCAGATAGGCCGCAGTCTGGAGGAAATCGGTCAACTGCTTGCCCGCTGTCAGCGTAACCGAAACGCATACTGGGGATGCGGTCGGATTCGTCAATGTGTACGCATCGTACCGGCGATTTCCGGCGCCAGCTTTTCCTGGGAATGCTTTCGGCGCTGCGCACGAGCTCGGGGGATCCGCGCGCGAAATCCGCTGCACCTGAAAGCCCGTTTGGGTCTGCGGGAAGCTGCTCGACGAAGCGGGAACGGCCGAGTCGATCACCGTCGTAATCGGCTGCCGACCTGTCTGGACGGTGAAGTTAATCACCTGCGACGGACTCCACCCGTTGGCGTAATCAATCGTCAGAGTAAAGCCCACAGCCGCGTCATTGGGGACAGAAGGGTCGAGGGTGAACTTATAGGCGGCGTTATTGTTCGAACCCGCCGAAAAGGTGGTCAGATTTGGGTAAGTCGAATTCGGCTGGCTAACCGTGACTCCGGTTGTTGAAGAACTTAACGTGGTGGTGACGCTGGTCGCGCTCGACAAACCCGTATTCTTCAAATTGACCGTCAACAGTCCGGTCTCGCCCGGAGAAACCAGGCCGTCGCCGTTCCCGCACGCTTCAGTAGCCGAGTAATTGTTGAATTCGATAAATGCTTTGCCGGGCAAGCCAAGCGACTGCGCCGCCGGATAAGGCATAACGATTCCAAATCCCGTGTCCGCATCCACTCCGCTCGCATCGATGTCGATCGCTGTATTTAACATCGCGCTCTTTATTTGCGCGGGAGTAAGAGCGTTATTCGCGGACTTGAGCAAAGCGGCTACGGATCCTGCTGTCGGTGCCGCACAGGAGGTGCCGTAGAATGGATTCACGAAACCGCCGTTGCCCGTATCTTCCTGGCCGTCCGCTGCCGTTACGAGCGGCTGAGTGAAGACCACGCCGCCGGTCGAGGAAAAGTTGCCCGGTGCTCCGAGAAGCGTGCCGTCTCCTTTGAAGAACATGCGCCGGGGACCATCCGAACTAAAGGTCTCTATCTTGTCCGTATTGCTGAACAGATTCGGATAAGGACCATAAAAGAAGACGCCGCCAATAGGGAAATTGAAAGGTGAAAACGCCGGCGTCGCGGCGACACCGAAGCCGGAGCCTGCGGGGGCGTTGTGCCCATGGGTTTCACCATTGGTGTTGAGGCTCAGGGTGCCGCGGTTGGTCGCGACGTGGAGGAAGCGATTCGCTGCCCCTGTGGCTTGGACAATGACAATCCGCGAACCAATGCCATAGGACGCCCCGCGGAAACACTCTTCCCAGGGATCCTGGGTTCCGTTTTGAACATTGGTCGAGGCAGTGAGAACCGTCGTGCCCGCGCTATTGAGCAGGAATAGATCGTAATCGTTGCTTGAGCCGGCCAGCGGATCCGCCCAGAACAAATCGACGTACGGGGCTGGGTTCGTTAGCGAATCGAAATTCTGAGGAGAAGCCACCGTGTTAAAGTTATGCAGGTTACCAACGGTGGTTACTGGCGCAGCCGCGGCGCCGCCATTCAAGAAGTCACCCTCCCAGGTGCCGGACGTCCCGAAGGTCTTATTTCCCGAATTAGCGGCCGAGGTAAAATACATCGCGCCGGCGGCGACCACGTCTTCAACTGCCTGGGTGATAAGGCCGCCCGTGCTGGTCGTCACTCCGGCCGTTCCCTGTTCCGCAACCGGATGGCCGTCCTGGAACGGCGATTCGTCGGAGTAGCTCACGTCATCGATGATGATGTCGCAGTGATAGATGTTGCGGAGGTCGCGAATATTTTGGGCAAAGCTCTGCGGATCCTGGAAGGCCGTGGCGAAATACAACTGCGCGCCCGGGACCAGGTCGTGCACGACCTCCAACATTCCAAGACCCTCGTTCTCGTCGTTAGGAGGAGTGGGACCATCCT
The DNA here is from genome assembly GCA_045809795.1 of Chthoniobacterales bacterium. GTDB lineage: Bacteria > Verrucomicrobiota > Verrucomicrobiia > Chthoniobacterales > UBA10450 > AV80. The sequence goes on along the minus strand of JBJMXD010000006.1, from coordinate 1,862,066 downwards.
GCCCAGGAACCACGTTCACGCAGTGCTCGGTCGCCGGCGGAGTAAGTGACGAACAGGTTGGCGGCATATCTCCTGAGGCCTGGCTTTGCGCCAGAGCGGCGGCGCGGCACGAATCTGAGAGCACACCAACCCGGACCCCGGTGCCGTCGGCGTTAAAAGTTCCCCGCGCCGAATAAAAGCCGTGCGTAATGACGCCTTCGGCGCTCTTCGATCCAATCTTGACGTACCCATTAGGGATCGCGTCCGGGCTCGGACCATAGCCAGCCTGAATTAATTGCTGGCGCACCTTTTCCATTCGTTCAGCACGCGTAAGATTTAGCGTCCGCGGAAGTGGCGATTCAACATCTGAAGCCGTCAAGCTGTTTGACTTCGGCAGGCTTTCATTCGTCATCGCATGGGCTGGGGTCCGAATAAACGCGACACCCGGCAGGGCGGCGATCGCCTCCAGTTGCCCGAGCGAAGCGTTAATGCGCATCGCGTTCGACTGCGGATAAGACCTAACGACTGTAACGGCCATGTCACTCAAGCTCTTGAGCAGAGATGCATCAATTCTAGCGGCCAGATCGACCGTCACCTTGCCGGAACTGTCGGCACCCACGTCCACGGCGAGACTTCGAATCCCATTGGCGACCGCTTCGCCACGCGCCATCTTAATCGCGTAGAGGAGCTGGGAATCGATCTTCATCTGCGCGGGCGTTCGCGACTGTTTTTCAAGCACGAGGGCCTGGATTTGCTGCATCGCTTCCGGGGAGATTTCATTTAGGAACTGCGCCTGGATCTTTGGCGTTAGCGCTACGGCGGCCAAAGCGATCGCGGCGAATATCGTTTTCGTGTGTGGCTTCATAATGATCGTCAATTTTTGAATTTATTTCCTACTTCACGCTGCAAGAGCCACGCTTTTTCTCCGACCGCGGAAAAAGTGTCAAGAATCATTTGATAAATTTACCAAATTTTTCTTGGTGCCATGCCAGAACGATGGCGGGCCACCAATGGGGACGCGCTGAATTCGCCTTCTTACGAAACTACGGGGTTGGCGTAGGAGTGGCCGTAGAACTAGCCGCGGCGGCGGCGGATTTTTCTCTTTCTCTCGCTGCGTTTTGCGTCGCTTGTTGCAGCCTTTCCGAATCGGACTTCAGTCGCGCCGCGTCGGGAGTCGACTGGGGCTTCGCACTGGTTTCCGGTTTATCGGAACGAGAACATCCCGCTGTCAAAATGCCGGTCGCGAGGAGCAAGAGCAAAAATCTTTTCATAATTGAAACGAACGGCGGGACCGAGAGGAATGCAACTTCGCCTCGGTCCGCGCCTAAGATGTTCGCTGTCTCTGGTCGATTATCGCGGTGCGTGGTGGCCTTCAATCGAATCACGGCTGAGCAGACGCCTCGGCCATCTGCGGCGCCGGGTCGACCCATTTCCCGTGTTCGCGAATCAAATCCTGTAGGCGCTCCACCGCCTCCGCTTCCGGAATATTGAATTTCACCGCGGTCTTTCCGACATAGAGATTCACCTTGCCGGGCGCGCCCCCGACGTAACCGAAATCGGCGTCCGCCATTTCACCCGGGCCATTCACGATGCAGCCCATGATCGCGATCTTCACGCCTTTGAGATGCAACGTCTTATCTTTAATCCGAGCGGTTGTCGTCTGCAGGTTGAACAACGTGCGGCCGCACGACGGACATGCAACGTAATCGGTTTTGAAAATGCGCGAGCCAGCTGCCTGGAGAATGTTGTAGCTCAAACGCAAAGCCTGGCCGGGCGCTTCCTCCCCCTGCACCAAAACCGCGTCGCCAATTCCGTCGCACAACAGCGAGCCAACGTTAGTCGCCGCATTCAGCAGAGTCGGCAAAAATTCCCGCTGCTCTCCCGGTGCAATTCCTAATTGATCCTTGAGCAGAATCGGATGCCGCGACGCAAGCTTCGATGCGAGCAGGCGAAACGCGACGATCACTGGCAAACCAACGTCATCACGGACGGTAACTAACTGCGCCTCGCTCTTTTCATTTAGCTTCCGCAACGCCTCGTCATCGCGCGGATCGATCTCCTGAAGCGCCGCCTTCTCGTAAACAATCTCCGGCTTGTAGTCCCCCAGCCGATCGATCTTGTGCGCGACTTTATCGAAGTTCGCTTGCCTAACGACTACTCGGATAAGCTCCTCTCCTCCTAGGCGAATCCCAGCGCGCTCGATCGTCTCCGTCGGCCGCTTCGAATACGAAAACGGATCGAACGATAGTTCTTCTTTGGAATTTGGTCCTTGGAGTTCGGAGCTTCGCGTGCTCGTCGCGATCATTGCGACCAACGCGCGTGCCACGGGAATCTCGTGAATACTGTCCTCCGTCAGCGAAACCCGAATCGTGTCCCCGATACCGTCGCGGAGAAGCGATCCAATGCCAATCGCGCTCTTGATCCGCGCGTCTTCGCCTTCGCCGGCTTCAGTCACCCCCAAATGGATCGGATAATTCCAGTCTTCGCCTTCTTCGCGGAGCCGCGCGACGAGCAATCGGTAGGCGTTGATCATCACCTTGGGGTTGCTCGACTTCATCGAGAAGACGAAGGCGTGATAATCCAGGTCCCGCGCGATCCGGGCAAATTCCAGCGCGCTTTCGACCATGCCGAGCGGGGTGTCGCCGTAGCGATTCATGATTCGGTCCGAAAGCGAACCGTGATTCGTTCCGATTCGCATCGCACGCCCAAGCTCCTTGCAAAGGTTCACCAGGGGCGAGAATCGTTCCCGGATTCGCTCCAGCTCCGCGGCATATTGTTCGTCGGTATATTCCAGAATCTTGAACTTCTTTGAGTCCGCATAATTGCCCGGATTAATTCGAACTTTCTCGACCCATTTTGCCGCTTCCATCGCGGCTTCGGGTTTGAAATGGATGTCTGCCACGATCGGCACGTCGCAGCCGCGCTCGCGCAATCCGCGCACAATGTTCGCAAGATTCGCCGAGTCCTTCACTGTCGGCGCCGTGATTCGCACGATCTCGCAACCCGCTTCCGCCAGCTCGACCGTCTGCGCGATTGACGCCTCGGTGTCCATCGTGTCGCACGTGATCATCGACTGGACCCGGATCGGGTTCGATCCGCCAATGCCGACGCGGCCGACCACCACTTCGCGAGTGACGCGGCGCTGATATCGATACGGACTATCGCAATAGTTCACCGCTTGCGCTTGCGCGGGCGGGCGCCGTTTTTCAGTTCGTTGAGAGCGACGATCATCTTTACGTCGATCCGTTTGGTTTCGCCGGTCCGCTCGTCGGCAGCATAGACAGTTCGGTAATCGGCCGAAAACATCATGAACTCTGGATGCCCTACATGCACCTTTGCGCCGTTGGGAAGAATAATTTCAAACGGCTGAAATGGCGCTGCTGAATAAAGTTCACGAAGTTCTTTGGAGGTCATTCACGAATCATCGCACTGTGTCTGTGCGATTCAATCGCTCAACTTAACTCGCAGGAGCCGGCTCGACCAGGACCGCGGTCCCGTAACACAGAACTTCGGTCACGCCCTGCATGATTTCAGTGGCATCGTAACGCAAACCGATCACCGCGTTCGCACCGAGCCCGCGCGCATGTTCGAGCATCCGATCAAGGGCATCGCGCCGGGTCTGCTCGCAGAGATCGGTGAAGATGGAAATGTTTCCGCCAACGAGCGTTTGCAGCCCCGCGCCGATCGTTCCGAAAATCGAACGTGACCGGACGATGATTCCTCGGACCACGCCAAAGGTCTTCACGGTGCGGTAGCCGTCGAGCGCAAAGGCTGTGGTCGTCATGGTTGGGTCCATGAACGGAGCATCGGCTCAGTCCCGGCAGAATTCCAGCCGCCAGTCCGTTAGCGGGAGGGTGAAGCTTCCGTCTTCGCCGGCGGTGTTTTCACAGGCGATTTGCGTTCGCTGCTTTTGCCAAACAAATCGCCGATGTCGAAGAAGCTGATGTAAAGCATGTAGCCGATGATGAGCGTCGCGCACGCCGTCTGCACCCACTCGAGAATTTTCATGTTCACCGGTTTGCGCCGCACGCTTTCGATAAGCGCCAGGACGATGTGACCGCCGTCGAGCACCGGAATCGGCAGCATGTTCAGGATCGCGAGGTTTACGTTCAGGATCACGCTGAACCAGAGCGCGAGTTTCCAGCCGTTCTCGCCCTCGAAGAGCATGTAATAAATGCGCACGATCATCACTGGCCCGCTCATGTGCTGCAATTTGACGTCGGACTTCGGCGACGCGACCGCGCCGATCGTCTGGAGCGTGCTCGTAATGCTGTTGTAAACCTGCTCGACCGGGTCCGGATGCGAGAGCGAAAGCTGACCGCCCGTCTCCCAACGAATTCCAATCCTCGGCTTGGTCACCCCTTCCGATTCAATCGGCACCGGCCGCATCTTCAGCTGCAACGATTCCGAACCCCGCCGGACATCCAAGGCCAGCTCATCGGCCGGATGGTTCTCGATTTCATCGACCAGACTGAGCGCGTTATAAATTGGCTTCCCGTTTACGGCCGTCACGATATCGCCGACCTTTACGCCCGCTTTTTCGGCGGGCGTGTCCTTGTCAACGCCATCTACGAGTGGCGTCACCGCCGGGAAAATCAAGACCTGGCGCGTGCTCTTGCGCCGCCATCCGCTCGTCTCGGCAATGACCGGCACGACGTCCTTCGTCAGGACCTTCCCGTCCCGCTCGACCTTGAAAGGAATCGACGGGCCTTCGCTGCGGACGATGTTCCAGACCACGCTGTCGTTCATTCCGAAAAAGCGCGAAACAGCCCGGCCATCGACCTCCAGAATTTTATCTCCCGGCTGCAATCCGGCCTTCGCCGCGGGCGAATCCTTTTGCACGTAACCGATCACCGTCGTCTGATCGGATTCGCTGACCGGGTGGCCTACAGCCCACACGACGCAGGCGAAAAACAAAGCGAGGAGAACGCTGAAAAGCGGACCCGCCACCGCGACGATGATCTTGTCGAGCGCGGAAATCTTCGGCAGAACCGCGCGGTCCATATCCGCTTTGCCTTCGATCATGTCCATCGGGGCTAGTTGCGGAAGTTTCACGAACCCGCCGAAGGGAAGCGAACCTAACGAGTACTGGACGCCGTTGATCGTCTTTTTCCAAAGCGGTTTCCCGAACCAGACGCCGAATCCTTCGATAAACAATCCGCGCCAGCGCGCCGCGAGAAAATGCCCCAGCTCATGAACAACGATGAGCAGATTAAAAAGAATCAGGACTTCGAGAACGATGAAGATAACCCGCAGAATGTGGCCGATCATACTCTCTTAATTTAGACGCTAATTCCCGATCCTTATTTGATCCGTGTTAATTTGTGGACAGGTTCGCCGCCTCGTTTCTGGCCCATTGATCGGCGCGCAATATGGCATCGAGATCGGGGTGCGCAACGTTCTCGTGCCGGTCCATAACGCTCGCGACTGTCTTCCAGATGCGCGGGAAGGAAATCTTGCGGTCAAGAAACGCTGAGACTGCTGCTTCGTTCGCGGCGTTCAAAACCGCCGGAAGCGTCCCGCCTTCATCACCCGCGCGGCGCGCCAGATTCAGCGCCGGAAAATCGTCGTAGCGCGGCGTCGCAAAATCGAGTTGCCGCAACTTCCCGAAATCGAGCGGTGGCAAGGAATTCGGCACGCGCTGAGGCCACGTCACCGCGTATTGGATCGGGAAACACATGTCGGAATGGCTGAGCTGAGCGAGAACCGATCCGTCACTGAACTCGACCATCGAATGGACAATGCTCTGGGCATGAATTACGACCTCGACGCGCTTCATCTCCACCCCAAACAGCCAGTGCGCCTCGATCATCTCGAGGCCCTTGTTGAATAGCGTCGCCGAATCGATCGTGATCTTCGGCCCCATGTTCCACGTCGGATGTTTCAACGCCTGTTCGACCGTGATTGATTCGAACTCCTCGTTAGGCATGTTCCGAAAAGGACCGCCGGACGCCGTTAACAATAACCGGCGAACACTGTTTTGCTCTCGTTGTGAATCCAGGCACTGAAAAATCGCGTTGTGCTCACTATCAACCGGCAAGACCTGGACGCCCTTTTGTCTTGCCTCCCGCATCACTATCTCCCCCGCCATGACGAGAATCTCCTTGCTCGCCACCGCCAGATCCTTGCCCGCTTCGATTGCCGCCAAGGCCGGATGCAATCCGCCGGTCCCGACAACCGCGACCAGCACCATGTCCGCCTCCGGCCAACACGCGATCTTCGCCAGCCCCGCTTCGCCGGAAAAAATTTCCGGCTCATACTTCAGAGTGGCGCGCAGTTCTTCGAGCTTCGATGCGTCCACGAGGCAAACCGCCTGCGGCCGAACTTTGTTTGCCTGGTCGGCGAGCTTCCGCGCGTTCCGATTCGCCGCGAGCCCGACGATCTCCATCCGTTCCGGAATGTCGTGCGCGACCTTGAGCGCGCTCTCGCCGATCGACCCGGTCGCACCCAAAACGACAACCCGCTTTCGTTTCATCCCAAGGTGATTCGTTTCTCGGCGCCGGAATTAGTCCAGCCGAATGACGAGCCGCAGATAGAAAAATAGAAGCGGCGCGGTAAAAAGCAGGCTGTCGACCAAATCGAGCGCTCCGCCAATTCCGGGCAGAAAGCTGCCGGAATCTTTCACCCCGGTGCTGCGTTTGACGATAGATTCCGCCAGGTCGCCGATGACCGCTGCGAAGCCCAGCATCAAACCGAGAACGACGGCGTGGGTCAGGCTCAGCCCCGGCAAATGCAGCGGCATCAGTTTCCACATGCCGATACTCGCCAGGAGCGAAAACGCCAGGGCGCCGAAAAATCCTTCCCAGGTTTTCTTCGGACTGATGTGCGGAATCATTTGATGCCGGCCGATCAGACTGCCGGTGAGGTACGCGCCCATGTCGCTGAATTTCGTAACCGCGACGAGATAGAGAACGTAGAACTGGCCTGTCACCGCGCCCGTCGGCGAACGCGGGACGACGTAAACGATTTTTGTGATGAAGTTGTAGAGCCAAAGGACGTAGAGCAGGCCGAAGATCGTGTAAGCCATCGTCCGGAGTGGCGCGTCGTCGCGCAGGCTATCGAACATCTGTCGGGTGAATACCGTGAGCAGGAAAAATAGCATGACCGCTACTTCGAAGTCATAGGAATGGCCGGGCCCCATCCGCGAAAAATAATAGAAGCTGCCGCACAGCATCACGCCGCCGCAGATCATCGCGGTTATCTTGAAATTCGGCAGGCCCTTGTGATCGAGCATCCCGTAAAACTCCCAGAGCGAGAGCAGGCCGAGCGTTCCGATCAGGCCGAAGAATGCCAGCTCGTAACCCGAGAAAATAATTCCGAGCGCGATCGACCAGAGCACGAGCGTGCTGCCAAATCGGAAAATGAAAACTGAGCGCGGCGTGGATGCTTTCGCGGCGACGCGCTCAAGCGTCTCGGCCATTCGCGCACCATCCGAAATGCCCGCGGCAAAGGCAAGCGCGGAAGGGAACAGGATTGCGCTCAGACGCCGCTCAACTAATCTGGAAGCCGTGAGCAAAACGATGCCAGCATTGGTAAAACGCGAGCGCGCCCCGGGCCTCAACCTCGAAGAAATGCCGGTACCCGACATCGGCCCTAACGACGTGTTGATTCGGGTCCAGAAAGGTTCGATCTGCGGCACCGACGTTCACATCTATAACTGGGACGCCTGGGCCCAGAAAACGATTCCGGTGCCGATGACGATCGGGCACGAATTCGTGGGCGTGATCGAAAAAATCGGCGCCGGCGTTCATGATTTCAAAGAAGGCGAGCTGGTCACGACGGAAGGACACATCGTCTGTGGTCATTGCCGAAATTGCCTCGCCGGGCGGCGTCATCTTTGTCCGAACACCAAAGGCATCGGAGTGAATCGGCCCGGCGGCTTCGCGGAATATATTTCCGTTCCAAAGACAAATCTTTGGCGGTGCGATCCGAAGATTCCGATGGACGTGCTTTCCTGCTCCGACCCGCTCGGCAACGCAGTGCACACCGCGCTCGCATTCGATCTGGTCGGCGAAGACGTTCTCATCACTGGCGCCGGCCCGATCGGTTGCATGGCGGTGCCGATCGCGAAGATGGCTGGGGCGCGCAAGGTCGTCATCACCGACATCAATCCCTACCGGCTCGATCTCGCTCGCAAAATGGGCGCGACGCTCGCGGTCGACGTCCGCGAACGTGATCTTCACGACGTCATGCGTGAGCTCGACATGCACGAGGGCTTCGACGTCGGTCTCGAAATGTCCGGCAACCCAAAAGCCTTTACCGATATGCTCGACGTGATGGTCAACGGCGGCCGCATCGCCATGCTCGGCATTATGCCTGGAAGCGCAGCGATCGATTGGAATCTCGTCGTCTTCCACGGCCTGACGATAAAAGGAATTTACGGCCGCGAGATGTTCGAGACTTGGTACAAGATGACCGCGCTTATCCAAAGCGGCCTGGATATTTCACCGATCATTACGCACCGGTTTGCTTACACGGATTTCAAGGAAGGCTTCGAGCTGATGAAGTCCGGAAATTCCGGCAAGATAGTCCTCGACTGGGCCGCGTGATCAGGCCGCCCGGCCAGACGAGACACTGACGGCATGAAGTTTCTCTCGCGCCTGTTTCCATCTCGAGGGGCCCTCCCTCCAGCCAGTCCCGTGGGAATGATCGTCGAGGAGGAATCCAGCTGGCTTAGAAACTACGCCACCGAGACCTACTCTGGAGCGGGCGCGATCGTCGATCTCGGCTGTTTCGTCGGGTCGACCACGATCGCCCTCGCCCAAGGATTGCGCGCCAACCCCGCCGCGAAAACTGCCAAAATTCATGCTTGCGATTGCTTTCGCTGGGAAGACTGGATGCAACGTTGGTGGAAAGCAAAGGGACTCACTCCGCCCGACCTCGAACGCGATAGTTTCCTGCCCGAGTTTTTGAAACGAACGTCACCGTGGAAGGAGCAGATCATCGTTCATTCCGAGGATCTCGCGGGCAGCCGCTGGGACGATGGCCCCATCGAGTTTCTCCTAATCGACGTGATGAAATCAGCGGACGTGGCCGAAGCGATCGCCCGGAATTTTTTTGGCGCTCTCATTCCGGGCAAAAGCTACATCGCTCACCAGGATTTTGCCCATTGGTTAACCTCTTGGATCAGCGTGCTGCAATTTCGCCTTCGCGATTCATTCGAGGTCGCGGCGGACGTTCCCATGTCGGGCACGGTAGTCTTTCATTACCGCAAACCATTTTTACCGGAGGCAGTGGGCGATTTATCCATGAGCTCGGTAAAACCGGAGGAAATTGAAGCCGCTTTCGACTATTCTCTGAGCGTCGTTGCTGACGCGAAAAAGCCTAACGTTATCGCCGCAAAGGCGATGGCATATCTCCATCGCGGAGAGGTCGACGTGGCCCGCGAAGTCTTGCGGACGAACCGGTGGGGACCAACTTCATATGGCCAGGATCTTGAGATCGTCGAACGACTGATTAGCGAACGAAGCGGAAATCCGTAGGACCAACCCGCGGTTCTATTCCAGCGCGGCTGCTGCCGTGTCGTTCCCTTGCAGTTCGAGAACCATCCGGCGGATGTGACGATAACTCTGATGCGCCTGCAGCTTTCGCAGGCTTTCGTTCGGATCGCCCCACTGCAAAATTTGAATGTTCTCTAAGCGCGCACCCCACGAATTCATCTCGTGGCGCGATGGCATGTAGAGGTCGATCGTGTTCCGGCCCGCGAGGGCCCAGCCGTAGTCGTCCACGCGATAGACCTGGCCGGTCGAAATCAAACGGAACACCGTGCCCGCCGGCCACCGCGACCAGTCAGCTGCCGCGCTCCCGATCTGCGGCCTCTGGGTCACGACCACTTTCTTGGTGCCGTGTTTCGTTTTCACCAGCTTGGTTGTCTTCGTTTCCTTTAATGCAAATTTTTCGAGGGCCGGGCCGGAATAAGAAACACGGCGATAATCGGCCACGTCGTCACCGTTCACCGGAATTGCGCGGGGCGTGTATTCTGCCCGGCGAACCGCGCCGGTCGCCGCATGTAGACGCCCGCCGAGCGCGTTGTGATTTCCGTAAGGCAGATGGTCCGCTTCGGTATGCGTGTAAGCCGTCGTGCGAACATTTTGGAAGTCGCGCTTTACGAGGGGCGACTCGTATCTCGGCAACGCAGTCGTGTGGTGAGAAGGCGTGCTCTCGCACGCGCTCAGGCAGAGCGCGCAAACCGCGGCGCAGACAAGAAGAATGGAGCTCCGGTTACGCAACGCGGTGGTTATTAACAGTTATTCACAACCCCACGCAAGAGTATTTTTTCGGCGACGAACGTGGCCGGCACACCACAGGGCTGGGTCATGATTAACTTTGTCCATCCTCGGTTTCTTTGGTTAAGCTAAATTCATGCTCGAGGAATTCGATCAACGACTCGCCAACACGCTCGCCGAAATCCGGTCGCAGGGTCTCTACAAAACCGAACGCATTATCACTTCGCCCCAGGAATCGCACATCGGTATTGCCGGCGGGCGGCAGGTTCTCAACATGTGCGCCAACAATTATCTTGGGCTCGCCGATCATCCGGCGCTCATCGCCGCCGCGAAAGAAGCGCTCGACAGTCATGGCTTCGGGATGGCTTCGGTCCGTTTCATTTGCGGCACCCAGGACATCCACAAGGATCTCGAAGACGCGTTGACCCGTTTTCTCGGCACAGAGGACACGATTCTGTATCCGTCCGCGTTCGATGCGAATGGCGGTCTGTTTGAGACGCTCCTCGGACCGGAAGACGCCGTTATTTCCGACGAATTGAATCACGCCTCGATCATCGACGGCATCCGGCTCTGCAAAGCGCAACGCCTCCGTTACAAGCATAACGACATGGCCGACCTCGAGGCGCGCCTGAACGAAGCGAAGGACGCGCGGCTGCGCTTGATCGCGACTGATGGCTGTTTCTCGATGGATGGAACGATCGCGGACCTCGGTGCGATTTGCGATCTCGCCGAAAAATATCGGGCGCTGACCATGATCGACGACGCGCACGCCACCGGATTCCTCGGCAGAACAGGTCGCGGCACACACGAGTACCGCGGCGTGATGGGCCGTATCGATATTATCACCGGCACGTTGGGCAAAGCGCTCGGCGGCGCGAGTGGAGGATTCACCAGCGCACGCAAACGGATCGTCGAGCTGCTCCGGCAACGATCGCGGCCATATCTATTCTCGAACAGCGTCGCGCCGCACATTGTCGCCGCAACGATCAAGGCGCTCCAGCTTCTTACCGAATCGACCGAGCTGCGCGACAAGCTCGAAGAAAATACGAATTATTTTCGGTCCGCTTTGACGGAGCGCGGCCTAACGATCAAACCCGGAACTCACCCCATCGTTCCGATCATGCTCGGCGATGCCGCGCTCTCTCAAAAATTCGCCGCCCGCATGCTGGAGAAAGGCGTTTACGTCATCGGCTTCTTTTATCCGGTAGTTCCGCACGGAACCGCCCGGGTGCGGACGCAAGTATCCGCCGCGCATTCGCGGAAGGATCTGGAATTCGCGGTGAAAGCGTTCGCCACGACGAACGAGGAATTGAAGTCATCCTGAGCGAAGCGCAGCGGAGTCGAAGGACCCCGTGTTGCCGCGGGCGACGTCAATCGCGATTCAGCCGGGTCCCTCGACTCCGCTGCGCTCCGCTCGGGATGACAAAGATCATTTGTGGAGCGCGATGCTTGATCCTACCCAGGTCTTTTCCTTATTGAAATCCACGCCCATCATTTTGCCCTGACTCATTCGGACCAGATTGTTGACCAGGGTCGGCGCCGCATCTTCCTCCGGCCAGACAAACATCATTCGGATTTCCGCTTTCGATTTCGGACCGTCGGGCGTCGGAACGAATTCCGCGTACTGAACTTTCTTTTGTAAGATCCACTCGCGCGGTTTTTTCAGGGCCGCCAATTTTTCCCGGGTCGGTTCCATATCGACACCCAGTCCGGCGAACGAATAGAGCGGCTTCAAAACGTAATCGCCGACTTTTTCATTCGCGGGAAACTCGTCCGCGAAATAGGCCGGCGAGGTGTGCTCTGTCTTCAAAAACGGGAGCGAATGTTTGCTGATCCGAAAATACCAGTTCGGGTGGCCCACCCAGGCCACGTCGAGATCGTCCTGAAAACGAAATGGCGGATCAAGGTCTGGTCGCCGGATCAGCTCATCGAAAATGACGCGATTGTAGATCCGGACGATCCGCTCTTCCCATCCGTCGCGTTCATAAAACAACTGCCGACCTTTTTTAATCACCTTGGTCAGGCAAACGGAGCGAATCCCCAGGATCGTTTCGGTCGCGGCAAAGTCGATCCGCGTTTTCTGTTTTTCGGGTTGGATTTCCAGCAGGACAACATTCTCCGGCTTCGTGTCCCCAAGAATCGTGCGCTTCAGGAGCCCAACATAAGCTTCATCCTTGATCCCCCCGAACGACGAAGTCCAATCGCGCGGGATCGCCGGATACGCCTTGCGCATGCAGTGCAGGATCAGCAGTTGAAACCCGAACAGGCTCGGGAACGCCTGCAACTCGATGAGCCGCGGTGTCAGCCGGCCTCCTTCCGTGCAAATCCCAAAGTCGACGACGATGAAATTCGGGTGCGCTGATTCGTGCGGAACTTCCAAGCCCTCCGGAATCGCGCTCGCCGAGTGGCGGACGAATTCCGCGGTCTGAGTCAGCCTAACGATTTCTTCCGCCGCCGAGACGACTTCGTTTGTGAATTCGTCCGTTAAGAAAATCGGGGTTTCCGAGATTCGGAAGTCGGCCGGCCACTTTTCGGTCTCATTAACGCAACGAACGAGCGCGTCGTATTTTTCCGCTGAAAAGTCAGCGTTAAATCGGGCTCGAAGCTGCGGATCCATGAAAGCGATCCGCTGGAAGTCAGACGAGAAACTTGCCGGCTTCCATGATTTTCACGTCGTCGAACCAGATGTCGAAGTCGCGGCCGACGCAATCGATGTGGGTCTTCGAAACCCAATTCGCACCGGTGTGTTCGGAATACGGATGGCCAAAGGCGATGTGGATCCCGGGAATTTTTTCGTCCTGCAAAATGTTCCCGATTATGTGGGTGCAGGCCGTGTTTGTGCCGACGGCAAATTCGCCGACGCGATTGCTGTTTTCATCCGTGCTCGTGTAAGCACGAAATTCCTCCAGTAGCTCCTTGTTCGCGCATTGCAAATCGCGGATCCGGTTCTCCTCGATCTCGATCCGCAACGGCGTTTCCTGAATGTCACCGTACTTCTGGCAAAGATAATCGCCGACCACGCCATCAACGACAAAAACGCCGCGCGAATTCGCCGGTGATGTGAAAATTTCGCCGCCGGGCAGGTTGCCCCATTTTTCCGGCGTGATGATTCCGCTGGTCTTGAGCCACTTCAGGCGCGGCGAAAACTCCGCTTCGTAATCGGTGCCGGCAGCATTGCTGCACTTGATCCGTTTCGCCGCGCGGGCGCGCTCGACGAGACGCTGACTCAGGGTGTCGATCGCGCGAAAATCCGCGCGCATGCCTTCGAGCATGATCTGGCGGGTGATGTTCACCATGTGTCCGTGCCGGATATGGTTCTTGTTCACCACGTCGCTCATCTGCATCCGCGAACGCAATTCGCCCCGCTGAGTTTGCGCGCAAAAAATACTGACCTGCGATTCCCCGAGATCTTCCAGGACAATCGCCGGCATGTCCGTGAGCGGCCGGTCGGCGTGTTCCTCCAAAACAAACACCGAATGCGGCGCCCCGACCTCTTCGACTTCCGCTTGGAGAGCTGCCGCAATATCGCGCGTCGCCTCATCCGTGATGATCGTGATTCGCTCTTCCGGTTTCAGGCGCAGACAATCGCGGATTGCGTTTCGCGCCCCAGGCTGAAGTTCGGGATCGAGAGTGATGGTGTGGTCGCGGTCGGGCATGGCTTAAGGAGCGGTCAGCTTTACGCGAAAATTTGGAACGAGGCAATTCATGATCGACACGACGAATCGCGCTAGGCCGGTGCCGCGGACGCGTCTTCGATTCTTAATCCTTCGTAGGTTTCGGCAACGATCTGATCGACCACCGCTTTCATGTCGTTGGTGCGATGAAAAACTTCCAGCTGTCGGTCCGCGCCGGTGCCTTCACGCATGATCCGTTCGATGTGCGCCATCTCCTGGCGGCTGCCCAGTTCATCGACTTCAGTTGAAACGAATTCCATTAGCTCGTTCAGCAAACTGCGGGTCTCGACTTCGGTTTCGCGGCCGAAATCAATCAGCTTGCCCTCAATGCCGTAGCGCGAGGCCCGCCAGCGGTTCTCATCCAGCAAGCGGCGCCGATAAACGCGGAAAGTCGTGTTGTGCTTCAGTAATTTGTAAAGCTTCGCGATCACGGCCTGGATCAAAGCGGCGATCGCCAGGGTATCGTCCACCCGCGATTGCGCGTCGCACACCCGCATCTCGAGCGTGTCGAAAAATGGATGGAGCCGAATGTCCCACCAGATTTTTTTTGGATTATCGATGCAGCCCGTTTTAACCAGGAGCTTGCAGAAATCCTCGTACTCGGAGAGCGACTCAAACGCGTCGGGGATTCCGGTGCGCGGGAAACGCTCGAACACTTTGAGGCGATAACCCTTCAAGCCGGTGTCCTGTCCGACCCAGAACGGCGAGTTGACCGAAAGCGCGTAAATGTGCGGCAGAAAATAGCGCGCCTGATTCATGACGTGGATGGCTGATTCGCGGTTCGGGATTCCGACGTGAACGTGGAGACCAAAAATAAGGTTCGCCCGCGCCAGTCGCTGCATGTCTTTCACGATTTGCTTGTAGCGATCGCCTTCGGTGATGAGCTGGTCGTGCCAGTTTGAAAACGGGTGAGTGCCAGCGGACGCGATCCGCAGGTTCGCCTTGCCGGCGAGCGACGCGAGTTTGCTCCTCAACTCTACGACGTGCTCTCGCGCGTTGCTGATCGACGAACAAATCTCGGTGCCGAGCTCCACCACCGATTGGTGCATCTCCGGCTTGATCTGTTCCTTCAGCAGAACTTTGCCGCCCTCGAGAATTTCCTGGATGTGCGAGCGCAGCTCGCGCGTCTCCGGATCGACGATCGCGAATTCCTCCTCGATCCCCAGCGTAAAGGTGTGGTTCGTGGCGGGCATGTAAATCAACAACCGTCACGGGCGCGCTGTGCGCAAGCCCTTCCTGCTCATGATCGTGATCATGCTCATGATCCCCTGAGTTGGCGTGGCTTTTCCAGAAAGATCATGAGCACGATCATGATCAGGAGCAGGAAATTCTTAGGCCAGGTCGCCCAACGACCGCCGCATCACGGCCGCTTGCACATACTTGCCCCAGCTCAGGTTGTCTTTGCCGGGCTGATGCTCTTTCGCTTTGCGGATCGCCATGTCGGAAACAGCGTCGACAACCCACTCGAAATTCGCCTGGCCGACACTGGCGGCTTCGGCATCGGGTGCGGGGTTGCAGAAATCGATCGCCTGCGGCACGCCGTCGCGGATCGCGAACTCGACCGTGTTCAAATCGTAACCGAGATACTGGTTCAACGTCAGCACGCCTTCTTCAACCTTCTGCAGGATGTCCTTCGGCGCCGACCATTCGGTCTGGTAACGCAAATGGTACGGATGCCGCGGCTCATACGGCATGATTCGCACGTTACGCTGGTCGATTGAGTAACAGCGGAAGTACATGTCGAACTTCACTTCCTCCTGCAACATCATCACCAGCTGCCCAGTCTCGCTGTAGGCCCGGAAAAATTCCTCGGGATTGTGCAGTCGATATACATTTTTCCAGCCCCCACCCGCGAACGGTTTGAAGAAGGCCGGCCAGCCCACGTAATTGAAAATGCCTTCCCAATCGAGCGGGTAAGCGAGGTTACGGAACGAACTATCCTTCGTGTCCGGCGGCAGATCGTGCGATGGCAGCAGCACCGTCTTCGGGACCGCCACGCCGATCTTCGTCGCCAGGGCGTTATTGAAAAACTTTTCGTCGGCGCTCCACCAAAACGGATTGTTTACGACCGCCGTGCCGGTGAGCGCCGCGTTCTTGAGCCAGGCGCGATAGAACGGCACGTCCTGCGAAATCCGATCGATCACCACGTCGTAACCGCACGGTTCGCCCTGGATGACCTTGTCCAATTTGACGAACTCCGCGACGATATCTTTGCCGCCGGTTTTCTGGTTCACCCGCTCGACGAAGGCCGGCGGGAAACTGCCTTCCATTCCAAAAAGGATTCCGATTTTTTTCATAAGGTTAGTCGTTCAATTTGTCATCCCGAGCGAAGTCGAGGGACCCCGCGAAATTCTTTGCGACGTCGCACGCAGCATCACCGGGTCTTTCGACTCCGCTTCGCTTCGCTCAAGATGACTCCAAAAGCAAAGTTCACGGGCAAATCTTCGACAAATAATGGGGCAGCATGTCCCGCCAGTAATTCCAATCGTGGCCGCGCCATCGGCCGTCATCGAGCCAATGCTGGATGCCTTTCGCGTTCAGGATTTCGGACAGCCGATGCGATTCGTGCCGGGTGTTGTCCCATTCGCCGGTGCCGATGATGATCCCCATGTGGTTGTATTTCCACGGATCGGTCGTGTTCGGCAGATAATCGTAAGGGCTGTTAAAGTAAATGTTGTCGTCGTAATAGCCGCCAAAGAACGAGCTGATATCGAACGCGCCGCTTAATGAAATGAGATGGCTGACCGCGTCGGGATGGCGAAAAGCGATGTTCGCGGCGTGATACGCCCCGAGACTGGCCCCGCAGACCATCACCCGAGAGGTCGAACATTCGCGCCGGGCGAGATCGAACACGTCGTGCACGATCACGCGCTCGAACGCGTTATGCGTCCGCATCCGATCGGCCGGATGAATCGCCTTGTTGTAAAAGCTGTCGAGATCGGCGGAGTCCGGGCAATAGATCGTGATCTTGCCGCTATCGACGAATCCGGCGATCGCATCGGTAAGGCCGAAATCCTTGTTCTGGGAATAACGCCCAAACGAAGTTGGGAAGAGGATCAACGGAACGCCCCCGCCGTTTCCGAACGCGAGCATCTCGAAATCGCGGCTCATGTGGGGAGTCCACCATTTGATGTAGCGCTCGTTCATTGGCTTTTTCGCGGATTCCCAACCAACCAGTTAAGAGTTTTCTCGACAAGTCCGAAACACCGCGCGATGCGTTTTGCTCTTGATGCCGCCGAACACGCTTACCGGAAACATCCAACACCACCGCGCGTTCCCCTCGAAAATTCTGAAGAACCGCCGGGACGTTCTCATTTATCTACCACCCGGTTATCGGCGATTTTCGACTCGTCATTACCCGGTGCTCTACCTGCATGACGGCCAGAACGTGTTCGACGCCGCGACCGCGTTTGGCGGCGTGGAATGGGGAGTCGACGAGAGCGCGCAAAGGTTGATCCGCCAGAAGTTGATCGAGCCGGTGATCATCGTCGCGATCGCCAACACGGGCGAGGATCGGATTGATGAATACGCTCCCACGCCGGCCCGGATCGATCCGCCGAAACGGAAACGGAGCAAAGGTTTGCTCCGAAGTTATGGCCGCTTCCTCATCGAAGAGCTGAAGCCTTTCATCGATCGAAAATATCGCACGCGACGCGAAGCGGAATTCACTGGCCTTGGCGGCTCATCGCTTGGCGGACTGGCAACGCTGACGCTCGGCCTCTGGTTCCCGAATTATTTTACGCGGCTCGCCGTGCTTTCGCCTTCCATCTGGTGGGACGATTGCGCGATCTACGACATCGTCGATGAAGTTGATGAGACGGCGAAACCGCCATTGAAGATCTGGCTCGATACCGGAACGCATGAACCGGGCTGGGAACGCGGCGCAGCTTTGCGGGACCGACTGGTGGAGAAAGGCTGGCGGCTTCACGACGATCTTCATTTTCTGGAAGTCGAAGGCGCGGATCACAGCGAAGGCGCGTGGGCGGCGCGAATCGATCCAGTTCTGAGATTTCTTTTTCCACCGCCGCCTCCGCCAGTCGCGAAGGTTGGGTTGGTCAAAAAACGCCGGCGGTTCCTGCAACGCGCGTTCGCCCTGACGAATTTGTTTTCGACTTAAGCGTAGCCAAAGCGCGAATCGAGTTTTCGCATCGCTTCGTTTGCGTAGGCCAGATCCTCGCCGGCGAGATAATCCGCAAACCCGCCGACTTTCCCCCGCCGCACCTTAAACGACTCTGGATCACCAACGTCGGTCGCTTGCAGAATCTTCGAAGCAAAAGCGCCGGCGGCCTCCATTTTCTTCATGTTGCCGAAGCGCGAGAACTCTAGCGCGTGGGTGAAGGCATCGGCGGCGAGGTCCTTTTCGCCCAGAAATTTTAGCAGTTCCCGGAAGCTGTCCTCCGGCGCGGCCTGTAAATCCTCGTAGCGCACCGCGAGAAAATTTGGTTTGCCCGACCATTCCTCCAGCCAGCCGTTCATGATCTCTATCATGGAAGCGATTCCGTGTTTTCGATCGCGCAGCACCTCGCTGATTTCCTTTTGCTTCAATTGATCGGGCGTTTCGCGTGTCCGCCGCGTCAGCTGAACATAATGCGAGACAAATGCGTCGCGCGGATCGCGGGCCAGCAGGACGATCTTGGCGCGACGACGTTCGCGCGCCGGAATAAAATATTTCCCACGCAATTCATCCCAGCGATCCGCCTTGGTTCGTTGCTCGAAGCGATCGTGCGAATAAATGATCCGTGGAATGCGCGCATCACCGTACTCCTCGGGTTTGAGCGAGAAAGGATGATCGTAGCGCTTGCAGAAGTAAGCGCAGAGAAAAGTGCGAACCCAGGTGCGGCCACTTTTCGGTATCGAGACTACGATCGCGTCGCCACCGGAAAGTTCCCGCGCCCGGCTGCTCAGATTCCAGCGGATCATTCGCGGCATGTATATGGTTAGCGTTTAGTTCACGCCGCGCTAGTCACCTTCGCTCTGTGTTTCAGCGCCAAGGGCGCGTCTTCAATTCAAGCCTGGGGCGACGCCCCAGGATGTCCATCGTCCAACGACTCGAAAGCGCTGAAAGCGCGATTCACCTTCATGTCACACCAACCTGATTTTGATTCGCGCTTTCAGCGCTCGGCCGAGAGGGATTTTTTTGAAAACCTGGGGCGCTGCCCCACGCTGAGTTAAAGGCGCGCCGTTGGCGCTCGGCAAATCAACTCTGAGCGACGGGATCGGGCGCCGCGATTTCTTCGGAAAATTTGCCGAGCTTGCGGAACTTATCGTAGCGACTCCGCATGAGGTCCTCGACCGAGAAGGCCGAAAGACGCTCGAGGTTTTGACGTAAAGCGGTGCCAAGATTCGCCGCGGCCAGATCGGGATCGCGATGCGCGCCGCCTTCCGGCTCGGGCACGATTTCATCAACCACACCGAGACCGATCAAATCCTGCGCAGTCAGCTTGAGCGCTTCCGCGGCTTCGGCCGCATGCCGCCGATCTTTCCATAAAATCGCCGAGCATGCTTCGGGACTAATCACGGAATAGTAGGCGTTCTCGAGAATCAATACACGATCCGACACGCCGATGCCGAGCGCACCGCCGGACCCGCCTTCACCGATCACGACCGCGATCGTCGGCACCCGCAGGTTCATCATTTCTCGCAGATTCACCGCGATCGCTTCGGAAATGTGGCGCTCTTCGGAACCGATCCCGGGAAATGCGCCCGGTGTATCGATTAATGAAATCACTGGCAGCCAGAACTTCTCCGCCAGCCGCATCAAGCGTAGCGCTTTGCGGTAACCCTCAGGATGGGCGCAGCCGAAATTGCGCTTCACATTCTCTTTCGTGTCGCGCCCTTTCTGATGGGTGATCACAACGCAGCGGTGCGGCCCGAGTTTCGCCAGGCCGCTCGGCATGGCCTTGTCGTCTCCGAAAACGCGGTCGCCGTGGAGTTCGACCCAGTTTGTAAAACAGCGCGCCACATAATCGAGAGCGAACGGCCGCTTGATATGGCGCGCGAGCTGGACCCGCTGCCACGCAGTGAGGTTGTCGTAAATCTGCCGGCGCGTTTCGCGGATCTTGCTCTCCATCGCCTCGACCTCGGAATCGAAATCGAGATCGTGCTGATCGGAATGGTTCTTCAGATCCTGGAGCCGGCGCTGCAATTCCAGGATCGGTTTTTCGAAGTCGAGTGGATGCGATTCCATCGGCGAAATAGCCACGGCTAGTCTGTAATGGTGACAGCGGTCTTGCTGTTTACAAGGCTGCTCAGCTCTTCCATGTCCCCCATGCTGAGACCGAGCCCCGGCGGCGGCGGCTGGTTCGATTCTTCGCGTCGTCCGGTTTCCGGCACCGCAAAAAGAAAATAGCCGGGCTGCGCGAGGCGGACCCAGCGCGTGCTGCCCACCCATTCCTTTGTGCCGAACCCGACGCGCTTCCCGCCCTTCCACGCCATGACTTCCGCAACGTGCGTGCTGATCCGCGGCGGTTGTTTCGCGGACAGCTTCACCACCTTCACGTGGTAGCGCTTAAAGAAATTGCCGTGGTTGAGCAGGATCACGGTTTGCGCTTTTCGCTGGATGAAGATCGAAAAATCCGGATGCGAAATGAGGAGCCGCTGGCCGACCCGCAGCATCGGGTTCGTCAGGTTATTCGTCCGCATAATCAATTCCGGCGTCGTTTTGGTTTTGTTCGCGATCTTGGCCAGGACGTCGCCACTGCGAACGACGTATTCCTGCTTTTCCGGCGACCGGTAATCGGTGAAGAGCATCTCCACGTTAACCTGTCCAAGCAGGTCTTTCGCTTCCTCGACGTGCTGGCCGGTGGGAAATTTTTGGAGAAGCGTCAGGAGCGCGTCCCGGGCCTCGATTAACTTTCCCTCCTGGCGTAATTTCGCGGCGGCCTGGAAATCCGGCAGACTCACGTCCGGCAGCGGTTCGACCGGAATTTCGCCGCTCTTCTCCTGCTGGATTTTGCGCTCGGGTTTAACGAACAGGTCGTAGCTAAAAAAAGCCGCCCCGCCGAAAATCACCACCGCAAGCAAAAGAAGAAAAAGCCATTTCATGGGGCGGGGACAAGGTCGTTAAAAAATCAATTGTGTCCACGCGGTTAAGCGCGTGATTTTTCAGATGTGCGCCCCGACGAAATCCCAAATCCGAAACCCCAAGCTCCAAACAATTTCTAAATACCAATAACCAAAGGCAGCTCTGAACCGCGCTCTCTTTAGAGCTTGAGATTTGAAGCTTCCTTGGAATTTGGGATTTGAAGGTTGGGATTTCCGATCGCCCTTGGCGATCAGGAGAATGTTTCCCAGGCCGCCGGCTGCGGAAGCGGATCGCCGTCCTTCCCCCAGGTGAAGTGGCAATCCTGACAATAAAATTCCTTCGGGAAAATTTTCATCGCGAAAAGAATGCTCGCGATTCCCGGCGTGATGAACTTCCGGGTTAGCTGCGGGTATTCGATCCGGGGCGATTTGCATTGCGGGCAGCGAATGGCCGCGCCGACGTCCGGGTCGCTTGCCTCCCATTCGAGCATCATCTGGTTCGCCTTCTCGAAATCGTCCTCGTGGACCAAAACTTTCGCGTTCGCCTGCGGCTGCGACATGAACGCCATTTTTTGAAGATGGCCTTCGTTGTGGACATCGGCCTTTACTCCGGCTTCCTGCAGCCGAGTTTTCAGGTGTTTCGCTTTCGCCGGCTCGTTGAATGTCGCGATCGTGACCATGGGATTTCGCTCGGGCAATTCCCATCAAACATCAACTACTGGCCAAAGGCAAGACTGGTGGGCAACGGATGATAGACTTCCAGTCTGTCTCGGCGGACAAGCATCTTGCTTGTCTCTCAGAATCGACGAGCTCGAAGCACGTCGGCCGAGTCAGGCAGGATGCCTAACGTCCCGGCGGAAACCATTTGTAGAGGATTAGATAAACGAGGACGCCGGTAACTGAGACATAAAGCCAGATCGGCATCGTCCAGCGCGCAATCCGGGTGTGGCGTTCCCAGCGCCGCCGGAAAACGGGCACGAGAGTGACAATGACAAGCGGCAGGGTAACGAAGGCGAGCAGAATGTGCGAGATCAGGAGCGCGAAATAGATCGGCCGAATAATCCCCTGGGCGGTGAAATGGGTGGAGCGCTCTCCCACATGGGCGTGATAGACGAGATAACCGACCAGAAACAGCGTCGACGAAATCAGCGCCGGAATCATGCAAGCCACGTGACGGCGCCAATGACCGCGCCGGATAAAATACCAGCCGGTCGAAATGAAAATCGTGCTGATGAAATTCAGCGATGCATTGATGCCCGGCAGATCCGAGATCGTCATGGCTCAACCAAACAAAGCTTCCTGCTCATGATCTTGATCATGCTCGTGATCCTATGCTCAAGCCCGAGCGCTTTCACAAGAGCAGGATCACGATGAGGAGCATAAGCAGGAATATTCTTCGACACTCGACCCGCCGTAGTTTGCGGAGGTAGGTTGGACGCTCGACGTTTTCTTCATGCCTCCGGTCTTAGAACCAACGCCGCCTTCCCTCGCGCGCCAGTTCTATCGTCGCCGCGCGAAGATTCATCGCTCGCAGTCGCGCCGCATTCTGCGCCTCGCGATCGTCGCGTTCGTTCTGATTTTCGGTTGGACCAGTTGGTATCTCGCCAAACGCGGGTTCGGCCGGGAATGGCGGGATCGCGTTTCGGAGGAACTGCACAAGCGCGGCGTCGAAGCCTCAATCGCGAAGCTCACGGTCGATCCCGTTCGGGGCCTCATCGCGCAAAACGTCCGGATTTACGATTTCAAAAATCGCGAGAACACGCTGGCGGTCATCAGCGAAGTCGCGCTCGACATTAATTATTCGGCGCTGCTTCACCACAAACCATTTCTCAACGCACTCGACGTCCACGGCGCTGAGCTGACGATCCCAAATCCTGTCGCCGGGCCCCAGACACCAAAGACCCAGATCAAGGAATTGCGCGCCCATATTTATTTTCCGCCCGAACAAATCTTCGTCAGCCAGGTCGAAGGTGTTTTCTGTGGGGTCCGGATTTCGGCCACCGGGCAACTCATCAAACGCAACGACTACAAATCTTCGGACGAAGTTTCCGATGAAGAATGGCGGCAGCGCCTGCTTCTGGTGCACCGCGTCGCCGATGAATTGCGGCGATTCAGCTTTCCCGGCGAAGGTCCATCGCTCCAGTTGAAATTCGCCGGCGACCTTTCTCAGTTCGAGACGCTGCATGCCGAAGCGACCCTCTCTGCAGACCGATTGCGGCGCGGTGATTACGAGATCTCGAATTTGTCCGTCGCGGCCGAGTGGTCGAATCAGACTTTGCAAATCAAGCAATGCACGTGGTCGGACAACGTCGGAAATTTCTCCGGGCGCGCGAGCTGGAACCGCGAAACCAAATCAGCCGACTTCCAAGGACACAGCACCCTCGATGCGAAACGATTTCTCGATGCGGCCGGCTCTTCCTTGCTCGCTGACGTCACTCTAAATTTGCCACCGCTCCTGGAGCTATCCGGCTCCGTGGATTTTGCGCCGGACTCACCGAAGATCAGCGTGATCGGTCGGGTCGACGTCGAACACTTCAGTTACAAAACTGTTCCGTTGCTCAAGCTGACCGCGGATTTTTCCTGGGACGGCGAGCGCGCGATGATCCGCGAGCTTCGTCTTCGCCACGAGTCGGGCGAACTGCGCGGCGATCTGCTCGACGCCCCAAATGATTTCCGGCTAAACGTTGAAAGCGGGATCGACCCGGTGGTTTTCCGCGCCTTCGCTCCTTCCCCGGAGCTCGCGCATTTCCTCGCGGAATGGGAATGGACCCGGCCGCCGGCGATTCGTCTCGCCGTGCGCGGTCCGGGGCGCAATCCGGAAACCTGGATCGGCGACGGCACACTCACGACTCAGCGGACGCGGTTTCGCGGCGCCTGGATGAACGAAGCCAGCGCGGTTTTGCGTCTCGAGAACGGCGCGCTCAATCTCAACAATCTTCGCGTCGTGCGCGACGAAGGGTTGGGGACCGGCTCGATCGCCTACGATTTCGCGCACCACGAAATACGCTTCAAAGATGTCAGGAGCACGCTTCGATTGACCGATGCGATCGTCTGGGTCGATCCGAAGTACTTCAAGGAAATTGTCGACTACAAATTTCGACATCCGCCGAACCTCATCGTCAACGGAGTCTTTCATTTTCATGGCAAAAACGACCACATCGAAATCAAGGTCGATGCGCCGACCGGGATGGATTACGGCTTTCTCGGCAAGACGCTCTCGTTCGATCGGGTGTCGGGCCGGCTTCTCTTTACCGATCACCGGCTGCAATTACTCGACATTGACGGGAAGCTATTCGGCGGCGACGTGCGCGGCGGCGCCGACGTGTCGTTGGCGCAAAACGACAAGCGCTATCACGCGAACGTCACCCTCGACGGCGTCGATTTTCCGCGGCTCGCCGACCTCTACTTCAAGTACAAGACGACCCGCGGAAAACTAAGCGGCTCCTACGAATGGACGAGTGTGGGAAGCGACGCGCGGGCGATGGAAGGCCACGGCACCGCGAACGTGACCGAAGGCGACGTCTTCGCGATCCCAATTTTCGGCCCGCTCTCCGAGCTGACTTCGGCAATTATCCCCGGCGCCGGTTACAGCATCGCCAAAACCGCACAATCCACGTTCACGATCAAGGACGGCGTCATTCACACCGACGACTTCAAAGTTTCCGGCAGACTGTTCGGAATGGTCGGCCACGGCGACATTCATTTCATCGAAGATCGCCTCGACTTCGACATTCGGATCCAAGCCGCCGGGCCCGGCGTCCTGCTCACGCCCGTCTACAAACTTTTCGAATACAAAGGCGAAGGCCCGATCTCGAAACCGAACTGGCACCCGAAGAGATTCTGATTTTCGATTTTCGATTCTCGATTTTCGATTGCTCAGCGGCGACTGCCGGCGATCGCGGTCTTTCGGCTGGCGACGAGAATCGCGGTGAGCTCACTCGCTTCTTGCAAGAGCGGCTTCACGCGTGTGGGGCTTATCAACCCGGAATCGACAATCAATTCTAGCCAGAAGCCGCTTTCGTCAGCTTCCTCTTCGACGATGCTTGTTTTGTTGATGAAATCCGCTCGCGACTTTGCCCGACACAGCGCACGGTAATTCGCCGCCACGGACGTGCTGCTGCGGACAATTTGATTTGCGATTGCGTTGCCGCTCCGAGTGGTTGGCAGTTCATCTGCCATCTTTAAAATACGTAACGCGAACTTCCTGGTTCCATCTTTCATCTGGGGTTCATTCATGACGCCTTCTAAATCGAAATTCGAAAATCGAGAATCGAAAATTCTTCTCGGAGCTCACATGTCGATTGGTGGCGGCGTTCATCGCGCGATTGAGCGATCGCGGTCGATCGATTGCACGGCGATGCAGATTTTTGTGAAGAACAATATGCAGTGGTTCGTCCGGCCGCTGGAGCGCGCTGAGATCAAGGCGTTCGTTAGGCATGCCCAGCGGGAGCAGATAGAAGCGGCTTTCGCCCACTCGAGTTACCTGATCAATTTGGCGGCGACCAATCCGCAGTTTCACGCGAATTCGCTCCGGGCCCTGGCCGAGGAGTTGTCGCGGGCCAACCAGCTCGAGCTGCCGTTTCTCGTCCTCCATCCGGGAGCACATCTCGGAGCCGGCGAGGACGCGGGCATCGAAAAGATTATCGCGTCAATCGACGCGATCTGGGCGGTGATTCCCAAAGTTAAAACGAAAATCGCGCTCGAAACCACGGCGGGCCAAGGGTCGTGTTTGGGTGAAAAGTTCGAGCATCTGGCGGCGATCATCGAAAACGTGCGTGAGCCGGAACGCCTCTGTGTTTGCCTCGATACGGCCCATGTCTTCGCCGCCGGTTATGACATTGGAAGCGAAGCGGGCGTGAAGAAAACATTCCGCGAGTTCGATCGCGTTGTCGGATTGGATCGACTTGCCGCACTCCATCTCAACGATTCTAAGACTGCGCTAGGTTCAGGCGTCGATCGTCACGAACACATCGGGAAAGGGAAGATCGGGCTCGATGCGTTCCGCTTCATCATGCGCGACCGGCGTCTTCGCAAAATTCCGAAGGTGCTGGAGACGCCGAAGGGTAAAGACCTGGCGGAAGACGTCGAGAATATGAAGACGTTACGCGGGTTGCTGTAGCCGCTCCTCGTAATCGTGCTCGTGCTCATGCTCGTGATCGATTCTTTGCTTTGCAATTTCGAGCACGAGCACGAACACGATTACGAAGGGACCATCAATCCGCTTTGACGCGCTCGATGTGGGCGCCGAGCTCGCTCAGCTTTTCGTCGAGATGCTCGTAACCGCGATCAATGTGATAGACGCGGCTCACTTCGGTCCGGCCCTCCGCCTTCAGACCTGCCAACACCAACGCCGCCGAAGCGCGCAAATCGCTCGCCATGACCGGCGCGCCGAACAAGCGATCAACGCCGGTGATGATCGCGCTCGCCCCTTCGAGCTGCATGTGCGCGCCCATCCGTTTCAACTCTGCTACATGCATGTAACGCTGCGGAAAAACGTTTTCCGTGATCACGCTGATCCCTTCTGTAGTCGAAAGCAGCGCGCACATTTGGGCCTGCATATCAGTTGGAAACCCGGGATAGGGTTCGGTCGCCAGCTCGATCGGTTTCCGATCCCCGTTGGGCGAAACCGTGATCGAATCGTGGGCCCATTGGATTTGATAACCGCAGGCCGTGAGCGCGTCGGTCAGCGAAGTGAGATGATCGCGCATCACCCGCTTCACGGTCACGCCTTTGCCGCAGATCGCTCCTGCAATCAGAAACGTTCCGGCTTCGATCCGGTCCGGAATGACGTCGTGCTCCGCTCCATGCAATTCCTTCACGCCCTCGATGATCAACCGCCGCGTTCCCGCGCCTTCGATCTTCGCACCCATCTTATTCAGGAAATTCGCAAGATCGACGACTTCGGGCTCGGTCGCCGCGCCTTCGATCACCGTGATTCCTTCGGCCAGCGTCGCCGCCATCATCACGTTATCCGTTCCCAGAACCGTCGGACCGAACTTGCCGGTCAGGTTTATGACGGCGCCGACCAATTTCGGCGCAAAAACTTTCACGTTGCCGCCTTCCACCCGCACCGCCGCGCCGAGCGCTTCAAATCCTTTGAGGTGCAAATCGATCGGGCGATCGCCAATGACGCAGCCGCCCGGCATCGACACCGTCGCTTCGTTGCACCGCCCGAGGAGCGGCCCGAGCACGCACACCGACGCGCGCATTTTCCGCACGACATCGTAGGGCGCGACCGATTCGACTTTCTCGGCCGTCACCGTCACCGTCCCGCTCGCCCGTTCCACCTGCGCGCCGAGATGGGTCAGGATTTGGAGCATGTAATGCGTGTCGCTCAGGTCCGGCACGCGATGAAGAATGCACGGCTCGCGGGTCAGGAGTGTCGCGGCCACGATGGGCAGGGCTGAGTTCTTCGAGCCGCTGATTTTGATCGAGCCCTGGAGCGGCCGGCCCCCGTGAATGAGAATCTTATCCATACCTTCCAAAAAGGAATCGTATCACACCGGCATAATCGCGTTCCGTCTTGATGTCGTGATAATTTTTTTCTGCCATGAGCGCGGCTAGGCCCTCGCCTTGCCCAATGCCGATTTCGAGCGCGAGTAATCCTCCCGGCGCAAGATGAGACCGCGCTTCGTCGATGAATTTGCGGATCATTTCGTCGCCGCGTTCCCCTCCGAACAGCGCGATCTCCGGATCGTGCAGCACCTCGCGCGAAAGCGTCGTCCGGTCTCCCGCCGCGACATAGGGCAGATTCGCCACAATCAGGTCGTATACGTGATTCACGTCTAGCAACAGATCGCCGCGGAGAAATTCGAT
Organism: Chthoniobacterales bacterium; assembly: GCA_045809795.1. Lineage (GTDB taxonomy): Bacteria > Verrucomicrobiota > Verrucomicrobiia > Chthoniobacterales > UBA10450 > AV80. Next base: position 1,834,348 of record JBJMXD010000006.1, on the reverse strand, counting down.
CCGGTCCTTCAGGCCAAGGCGTTCTGCGTTTTCTCGTGCGAGCGCAAGCGCCGCATCCGAGACATCGCTGCCCGTCACCTTCGCCTCCGGAAATTTTGCCGCCAGGCTGAGCGCGATCACCCCGCTCCCAGTTCCCACATCGAGAATTTGGGATTTGGAATTTGGCACTTGGGATTTGAGCAGCTCGACGAGCTGCTCCGTCTCGGGGCGCGGAACGAGGGCGCGCTTGTCGCAAAGAAACGTTTGGCCGGCGAACTCAACGGTTCCAAGCAAATGCTGGAGCGGCTCGCCCTGCCCGCGGCGCCTGACCAAATCCCGCAACGGCGCCAATTCCGCCTCGGTTAACTCGCGTTCGAACTCCAGATAAAGCTCAATCCGTTTCCGTTTCAGGATATGCGCGAGCAAGTGCTCCGCGTTCAAGCGCGGGCTCTCGACGCCGTTCTTCTGAAAAAACCCGGTGGTGCGTTGCAAAAGCTCCAGCACCGTCATCGTCAAACCCCGATGTCCTCATTCCAAAGCGTAGGATTTTGGGCGATGAACTCCCGCATGATTTCGATGCACACGGCGTTGTGCACCACTTCGACTTCTACGCCAGCCGCGCGGAGAGATTCTTCCGCGCCCAGGAATGTCGTGTTCTCGCCGATCACTACCCGCGGAATGCCGTAGAGCAGAATCGCGCCGGTGCACATCGGGCAGGGCGACAACGTGGTGTAGATAGTGCAACGTCGATAAACCGCAGCGCTTTGCCGCCCGGCGTTCTCGAGGCAATTCATTTCGCCGTGGTGAATCACGCTGCCACGCTGGATCCGCTGGTTGTGCCCGCGTCCAATAATCTTCCCTTCGTGGACCAACACCGATCCAATCGGAATCCCGCCTTCGCGTAGCCCTTGCTTCGCCTGGTCGATCGCCGCTTCCAGAAACGCGTCATTCACGCGGTGACCGACGATTCTTTTAATCGCTCCTGAAGATCGGCGGCCTGGAGCGATTTGATCATCTCGTCGAGGTCGCCTTCCATGAAGCGGTCGAGATTGTAAAGGGTCAGGCCGATCCGGTGATCCGTGACGCGGTTCTGAGCGTAATTGTAAGTCCGAATTTTTTCTTCGCGGCCGCCGGACCCGATCTGGTTTCGCCGGTGCGCGGAATATTTTTCTTCTTCTTCGCGCCGCTTGTCCTCGAGGAGACGCGCCCGCATGATCTTGAGTGCTTTTTCCTTGTTCTTCTGCTGGCTGCGCCCGTCCTGACAGCGAACGATGCGGCCCGTCGGAATGTGGAGGACCTGGACGGCAGAGTCGGTCGTATTAACCCCCTGACCGCCCGGACCGCCGGCACGGCAAACTTCAATTCGCAGATCCTCGGGTTTCAATTCCAGATCGACTTCCTCGGCTTCGGGAAGAACAGCGACGGTAGCTGTGGAAGTGTGAATGCGGCCTTGCGCTTCAGTGGCAGGAACGCGCTGAACCCGGTGGACGCCGCTTTCGAATCGGAGCGTCTTGAAAACGCTCTCGCCCGAAACTCGGAAGATCGATTCCTTCAGCCCGCCTAATTCCGATGGACTCGATTCCAAATCCTCAACTTTGAGTCCGGCCGCTTCCGCATAACGGTTGTACATCCGATAAAGATCGGCGGCGAAAATCGCTGCTTCGCTGCCGCCAGTCCCGGCACGAATTTCGACAATGGCGTCGCGAGCTTCATCCTGATCGGGAGGGAGCAATGCGATCTGAAAATCGCGCTCGAGATCGGTGACACGTTTTTGCAGTTCAGGGATTTCGTCTTCGGCCATCGCGGCGATCTCTACGTCGCTCGAAGCCGCCAGCTCGCGATTCTGGCCGAGCTGTTCGCGCGCGGCTTCCAATTCCTCCCACTTCGCGAGCAACTGCTTCACGCTGGAATGCTCTCGCATGATCTCGCTGGCGCGTTTCCGGTTTTCGAAAAGCGCGGGGTCAGCGATCTCGCGTTCGAGCTCCGCAAAGCGCTCGCGTTTACGTTCGATCAGGGAATTAAAGTCCATAAGTGTTCTGTAGCCGCGATCGATGATCGCGGAATGGGCCGGGATCGACGATCCCGGCTACAGTTAGCTAAGCTTTCTTTGGAACGCGGGCGGCCTTGGTGCCACCGTAGCGTCGCGCGAATTTCTCGACGCGCCCAGCCGTATCCACGAACTTTTGTTCCCCGGTGAAAAACGGATGGCAGGCAGCGCAGATGCCGATTTTAATGTCCCGCTTGGTCGAGCGCGTGTGATAGACAGCGCCGCAAGCGCAGACGATATCGGTCTCGTAATATTCTGGATGAATGTCCGCTTTCATGTTTGGAAACGAGGGGCGAACTGTAGCGCGGTCCCGCTCTCGCGCAAGGGATGAAATCGGACGACCCGCTTCTCGCGGCCTGGGAGAAAACGCTGGCCCGGAAAAAAAACGCGCCGGCCATTTTCGATACCCGGGGCCAGGTTTTGCGGACGTTTGCCGACATCGAAAGCCGGGCGCACGAACTGGTGGAAACGGTCGCCGGCCCAGTCTATCCGATCGATGTCGGTAACCATCCGGATTGGCCTTCCCATTTGCTGGCAGCGCTACGACGGCGCGTGGTGGCATTGCCACTCGAAAGTTCGATTACGCCGCAACAACGCGAAAGCGCTCTTCGCCTTTGCGCCAGCGGCGATTGGGACGAACAACAAACGGTTCTGCTCAAACTGACCTCGGGCACGACGGCGGCACCGCGCGCTATCCGCTTTCGGAGCGAGCAACTCCTCGCCGATTGCACTCAGATTTGCGATACAATGGGATTCGGCGGCGACGACGTGAGTTTCGCGGTGATTCCGCTCTCGCATTCCTACGGATTCAGCAATGTCGTCACGCCGCTCCTCGTCCGCGGAGTCTCAATGGTCCTGAGTCGCGATCGAATGCCCCGTGCGATGCTCGACGATCTCGGGAGCAGCGGAGCGACGGTTTTTCATGGGATGCCAGTTTTCTACCAGGCCTTTTGCGAAATGGAGGCTCCACCGACGCTGCCGAAATTGCGGCTCTGCATTTCGGCGGGCGCACCGTTGCCCCTCGAAGTCGCGCGGAAATTTCGGGAGAAATTCGGCCACTCGATCCATTCCTTCTACGGCTCGTCGGAGTGCGGAGGCATTTGTTATGATCGCGAAGCGCGCCTCGAAGAAGCCGGGTTTGTCGGGCCGCCGATGGAAGGCGTGAAGATCGAGTTGCTCGAGCCGGACGCCGCGGCGAGCCGGATTCGCATTCAAAGCCCCGCTGCCGGCGACGGTTATTTTCCCGAGCCCGATGAAGACAAGCTCGGCCGCGGTCACTTCTCACCGGACGATTTGTTGAGCAGAACGGATGGCGGATTCCGCATCGTCGGCCGCGTTTCCGACGTCATCAATGTGGCCGGCAAAAAAGTGAGCCCGGCGGAAGTGGAATCGGAACTATTGCGCTTCGCCGGAGTGCGCGGCGCCGTCGTGTTCGGGCGCGAATCGGTTCTGCGGAACGAGGAAGTGGTCGCGTGTGTGGCGGCGAGCGCGCAGGTTCGCGAGGCGGATATCCTGGAGTTTTGCCGGCAACGACTAAGCGGCTGGCAGGTTCCAAAACGAATTTTCTTCGTCGAAGAAATTCCGATTAACGAGCGGGGCAAAGTGAGCCGGCGCGAACTGGCTGAGCGCTTTAGAGACAAATGATGCGCTCAAATCGCCGCTGGAATTCGATTAAAGGAAAAGGAATCGATCATGAAAACAATTTTACTTTCTTTCATCGCGGCCGTTGTGCTGCTCGGCGGACTCACCAGTTGCTCGACGAGCGTCAAGACCGATAGCGGTCACGGCGTCACCGCGGGTGTGCATTAAAACTGGAGGGACGACCGCCGTGTCGTCCGGCTTAATTGGACGGGACAGCGCCCGCCCCTCCAATTGAAAAACCGCTTTCCATTTTGGTGGAAGCAGGCATCTGTCATTAGGCGTGGCGCGTGAGTGCCTTGATGCGCACACCCCCGCGCCGATTTCATCGTGAACGACGCGACGCCAAGCCATTCCGCTGACGAGACCGCTATCCGCGGCCGCGTTCTTCTTCTCGAGCCGGACCTTGAGCTGGCGGAAAAGATCCACGCCGCCCTGCACGAAGCCGCTCCGGCCGCGGAGGTCGATGTCGCCCCGACCCTCGCCCAGGCCCACGGCATTGTGGTCAACGCGAAGCCCGATCTTTTCGTGCTCGACGCGGAAGCCGTTCCCGATCTGGGCCCGGAATTTCTTTACGATCTGCGAACCAGCCACCCGAATGCGCGCGCGATCGTGCTGACCGGTCACGTTGCCGCTCATCGGGAAAAGGCGGCCAATCTCGGCGCCATTCACTTTTTGGAAAAGCCTTTTCCGCACGACGACTTCGTCGACCTGGTTCAGGCGTTGCTCTCTCCAACCCGTGCCGAGGATGGCGAGAAATTTCAGGGAACGCTGAGCGATCTGCATTTGGCCGATATCATCCAGCTCAAATGCATGAGTGGCGCGTCGGCCGTTCTTCAATTCACTGGACCAAAGGGCGAGAAAGCACGCGTTTATTTCGATTCCGGCCAAGTGCGGCACGCGACCGCGCCGGGGAAAGAAGGCGTCGCCGCGTTCAATGAAGTCGTGAACTGGAAAGGCGGCCAGATTTCCGAAGTCCACGGCGCCGGGCCCGCTCCGCGCACGATTACGGAGGACTGGCAGATGCTTCTCATGGACGCGGTCCGGAACATCGATGAGACCCGCCATCGGACGTCGACGCAACCCGCGAAACGCAAGTCAGCCACGCGCAAAGTTCTGGTGATCGACGACAGCCTGATGCTGCTCAGTTTCGTGAAAGAAATTTTGTCGGAATCGAATTGCGAAGTGACGACGGCGGCGACGGCCCAGGAAGGTTTGAGCGCGGCCGCGAGCGATCCGCCTGATCTTGTTTTGCTCGATTATGTGTTGCCGGATATGAAAGGCGACGAAGTTTGTCAGCGCCTTTCTGAGAATGAGGCAACTGCGAGTGTGCCGATCGTTTACATGTCCGGGTTTGGGACCGATCTGCCAGCGGACGAGATCAAAAGCGCGAGTGTGATCGGATCGTTGAACAAACCGTTCACATCTGATTTGCTAATTAAAACGGTGGAGAATTACATGCCCAACGATCCGAACGAACCGGCCGAGTTGCAGAACGAAATCGTGGAACAGGAAGCACAACCTGTTTCCGCCGACGCGTCGGAATCCGCCGCACCGGAATCCGCTGCTCCCGTCTGGCCGCAGGACGAAGTCGCGCCTGCGACCGAGCCCGAGCTCGGAGCGACGGCGGAGCCGATTTGGCCGGCATCCGATGATCAAGCCGCCACGGCTCCAGCGGAAACAGCCGAGATTGCATCGGCCGCTGGCGGCACGAGCGACGCCTGGTGGAGCGCTCCGGTCACCGGTTCTACTTGGGAATCGCAGCCGGCGAGCGCGCCCTCATCTTTCCAATCTTCCGAAGCGCCGGCGGCAACCGAAGAGCGATTGCCGGTCAACGGCGCGTTTTTTTCCGGCGATAGCAGTTTCTTCTCACTCAACGGTGCGCTCCACACCATCGGCAAAGAAAAACTAACCGGCACGCTGCGTTCGTTCTGGAATAAAGCGGATATCGACCTTTATGCCCGAGATGGCGACATCGTCCTGGTGACGACACGGGATCCGGTTCTCTATTGCCCGGAAGCGCCGATCACACTCGTGAATGTCGACGCGGAGCAAACCGAGAAAGGCCGCGCCGAACAACGCGAAACCGGCTCCCCGCTTTTCCTCACTCTCGCGCGCGAGGGATTGATCCTGCACGAACCGGCGGTGCAACTGGTCCAGCATTACGGCCAGAAACTTTTCGCGCAGCTTTGGACCGCGAAAAAAGTTCGGTTCGTCTTCGAGCAAAGCGAAACCCTTCCGGAATTCGCCAGTGACGTTCCCGGTGAGGAAGATATCGATCATTGGGCGCTAACCACTCTGCGCTGCATCCAGTTCCAGGAATTGGGCGAGACGCCGGACATCGAGTCCGGTTCGGTCCCCGCCTACACGCGCGACGGTTACGAGCGGGTCCAGAATCTTCGCCTCACCGTGGCGGAAGCGCAGTTCGCTTCGCAGTTCAATGGCGTGCGCTCGGTCGCCCAGATCGCGAAAAATCTGCGGCTCGATTTCAAATTTGCGCGGCTCACTTTGTTTCGCTTTCTTGCACTCGAGATCGTCGAATGCTGGCCACCACCGGCAACCGGTGCGAAACCGGAGAAGCGCGGGTTCTTCCAAAAGTTCGGCTTCGGCGAATAGCTCGCGCGCGGGCAGTCGCGATGAACAAGAAGGTTCTCGTCGCCGACATTGGCGGCACCGCCGTAAAGCTGATGATGTCGCGCAGCGAGACCCGGAAGTTCGACACGGGAATGAAGTTCTCGCCGAAGCAATTGGCCTCGCAGATCAAGAAACATTCGGAAGGCTGGAAATACGATGCCATCTCGATCGGGTTTCCGTCGGTCGTCAAAAAAGGCCGCGTAAAAAAAGATCCAAAACATCTCGCGCCCGGGTGGATCGATTGGGATTTCAGCAAGTCGTTAGGCAAACCGACCCGCGTCCTGAACGACGCCTCGATGCAGGCCCTCGGAAGTTATCGCGGCGGCCGCATGCTCTTCCTCGGCCTCGGCACCGGACTCGGATCGACTCTGGTTTGGGAAAAAAATGTTCTCCCGCTGGAGCTAGGCGATCTGCCCTACGAAGGCGGAATTATCGAGGATATTCTCGGCAAAGTTGGCTTCGATTCCCTCGGGAAGAAGGAATGGACCCGTCACGTTTTCTTTTGCCTGAAACACCTCAAGCTGTCGTTCATCGCCGATTACGTCGTGGTCGGCGGCGGACTCATTCACGAGTTAGGAACTCTTCCCGAAGGCTTCGAACGCGGCGACAATCGCAACACTTACCTCGGCGGCCTCCGCCTTTGGGAAACCGACGCGAAAACTCGCCGTCCAAAGTGGTCGGTGATGTAGGCGCGTTTCAGCTTCGGTAGGGCGAGACGCCGTCGAGCCATTCGTGGCGCGTCTTGGATTCGTTTCGGCTCAACAGCGTCTCGCCCTACCAAATGGCCTGCGGCGCTTGCGAATCTTACAACAGCTTCAGCTTGGTCAGGTCCTGCGAATCGACGATGCCGACGGGGGCCTGGTGATCATCGACGACGACGAGGTCGTCGATGCGGTGGCGTTCGAGGAGATTCAAAACTTCCACGGCGAGTTTGTCCTGGTGAACGGTCACCGGATTGAGCGTCATCAAATCGCCCACGAGCCGATCGGCGATTCTGTTGTCGGATTGGAAGTGGCGGACGAAATCGCCATGCGTGAAAATTCCGAGCAGCTGACCTTCTTCATCGGCGACAACGGCGGCGCCGGCGCGAACGTCGGTCATCGTCTTCAGGACCGCGCGAATGGGAGCATCCGGCGCGACCATGGCGAGGGCATGTCGCGGACGCATGATCTGGTGAACGCGGAGAAGCAAGCTGCGGCCGATCATTCCCGCCGGATGAAACCGCGCAAAATCTTCCTTTTGAAAGCCGCGCGCTTCGAGCAACACCATCGCGAGCGCGTCTCCGAGCGCGAGCATCACAGTCGTGCTGGAAGTCGGCGCGAGGTTCAACGGGCAAGCTTCCTGTTCGATGTTCACGTCCAGAACGACGTGCGCGTTTTGGGCCAGGGTGGAATCCGGATCTCCGCAAACAGCGACGATTTGAACCTGGAAGCGGGCGATCGCGGGAAGCACCCGCAGCAATTCTTCGGTTTCACCGCTGGCACTGAACGCGACGACCACGTCGCCGTCCGCGACCATTCCGAGATCGCCGTGTAACGCATCGAGCGAATCGAGCACCACCGCGGGGGAGCCGGTACTCGTCAGGGTGGAAGCGATTTTGCGGCCGATGTGACCGGATTTTCCGACACCGAGGACGACGACTTTGCCGCGCGCTTCGAGCCCATTTTTGATCACCGTCACCGCGCGCGAAAAATTTTCGTCCAGCCGTTCCCGCAATCGTTGGAGCTCAAAAATCTCCACGTCGAGCACGCGTCTCCCCTTTTCCAGGTAATCCATCGCGCTCTGATTGTGCGCCGCCGGGCCGACGCGGGCAAGTCATCCCGAGCGAAGCGGAAGCGCAGTCGAGGGACCTCGCGGAACATCGACCGACGCCCGTCGGGGTCCCTCGACTTCGCTCGGGATGACAATTACTTGCTTTTCCTTACGCGACCTGATTCAACTGGCGCTCCATCGCCTTGCCTTAACCTATGAAAACCTGCCTGCTCGTTCTTTGCCTCATCGCGACCGCTGCCAGCTCCGTCTTTGCCGAAACCTATCGCGCGCCCGTCGTCCGCCAGCGACAGAAACCAACTGCGGATCGCAAGGCGCCGCCCATGGCCCCCGCACCGATCGGCGGAGCCATCCCCCGTGGAGTTCGCGGCGGCAATTTTTTCCAGATGTTCAACCCGAAGGCGCCAGCAAAATACGGCACCTCGCGAGATTCGATCACATACGATCAAAACAACCCGTCGAAAATAACGGGCATTAAGCTTTTCGTATTTCAGTTTTGACCGGAGCTGGTCGATCGAGTGCCCGCCCAGGCGGGAGGTCATGCTAGGATAGCGGCAATGCCGCCTGAGACTGACATCGCGCGCCCCGTCGTCGCCAGTTATTGCGCCACGTTTCTCAAGCCGGAGATGCTTCACATCTACCGGCAGATCATTTCGCTGAAGCGCGTGGAGCCGTTCGTCATCGCGCAGAAACGCGAGGAAGCAGACCGCTACCCGTTTGAGAGAATCGCGATTGTCGGAAAGCCGCGTACGCATTTCGCCCGGCGATTCTGGTTCAAACAGGTTCGGGATACGCCCTGGCAAATTTCCGACAGCGAAGTGCGCAAGCTGATGGAAATTCTCTCGAAGGTAAAGGCGGAGCTCCTGCACGTTTATTTCGGACACATCGCGGTCCATCTGTTGCCGCTGATCCAGGCGTGGCCGAACCCATCGGTCGTGTCGTTTCACGGCGCCGATGTGATGGTCGACCTCGACAAACCGGGTTATCGCGCCGCGACCCAGCGAATGCTTGAAGCGGTTCGGTTGGTTCTCGTCCGGTCTGAGTCGTTAGGCCGCGCCCTCATCAATCTTGGCTGTCCGGCCGGAAAGATCCGCCTCCAGCACACCGGAATCCCGGTCGATGACATTCCGTTTCAGCCGCGCGACTGGCCGGCTAGCGGCGCTTGGAAGTTCGTCCAGGCCTGCCGGCTCATCGAAAAGAAAGGATTGCGCGTGAGTCTGCGCGCCTTCGCGAAGTTCGCGGCCCGGCATCCGGCGTCCACGTTCACGATTGCAGGCGAAGGCCCGTTGCGAAACGAATTGGGGCAGCTCGCCGCCGAACTCGATGTCGCCGATAAAGTTTTCTTCCCCGGATTTATTTCGCAGACCCAATTGCGCGACCTGTTCTATCAGTCCCACATTTTTCTTCATCCCAGCGAAGTCGGGGGCGACGGAAACCAGGAAGGCGTTCCGAATTCGATGCTCGAAGCGATGGCGAGCGGCCTGCCGGTTTTCGCTACCAGGCATGGGGGAATTCCGGAAGCGATCGAGAACGGCCGGAGTGGAATTCTGGTGAACGAACGCGATGACGAAGCGCTCGCGCTCGCTTTGCTCGAGCGAACCGCTAACCCCGAAGGCCTCGCCGCCATCGCCCAGAACGCCGCCGAAGTGGTCCGTAAAAATTTTGAGCAGGCGGGCCAAACGCGGCAGCTGGAAGATTACTATTTAGAAGCGATCCGCGGTCATCCCGAGCGGAGCGAAGCGTAGTCGAGGGACCCCGTGGAAGATCGCTCGACACTCGCCGGGGTCCCTCGACTGCGCTCGGGATGACTGCAGAACTAGGTCGAGAAAAATTCGGTTAGCTGTTCCGCGACAACTTTGAAACCGAGAACCTTTGAGGCTGCCGGGATAATTCCAGCCACGCTTGTCCGATAGAAATCGTTATCATTAAGCAAGCGTTCAGCGAGCTGACGAATTTCCTCAATCGAACGCGCGGACCCGGACGTTTCCGGAAATCCCAATCGATCGATCGCGCCGTTGCCTCCGACACACGGCAGGCGGCAGAGCAACGCGTCCCCTGCCACCTGGCCGGGGACAAAGCTCGTATCCAGCTGGAGAACAATTTTGTGGCGCGCCAGCTCGCGCAGGTATTCCGGGTATCCGAGTTTTTTATTCAGCACCCGCAGCTTGCCCGCAGCGAATCCGATCTCCGAAAGTAGACGCGCGCCTCTCCGGCCGTCGCCGTCGAAGACTGTCACCGGTTCGCCGGTTTTCTCGCTCAGCTGTCGCGCAATCAACAATGCGCCTAGGTGATTTCGTGAAGGGACATCCCATTCGCGCGTCCCGATGAAAATACCGACGCGCTGTTCGACGGGACGGGAAAAATCCCAGCGCGGATCATCGACCGGATAGGGCGTGGGAATAAAGGCAACGCTATCGGGTCCGCGCACCGCGCGAAACAAATCGGCGGCTTCCGGCGTAGCCGCCAAACAGGCATTCGCCTTTTTCACAATGCGAACGAACCGCTCGAGACGAGCCGAGTTCTGGAGCTGATCCGCGATTTGATGAAGACCAGTCTCCTTCAACGAGACGGCGACGAAACGCCCGGCTGTTTGGAGGGCGTCAACCGCGCGCTCGGACGCTCCGAAATCCCCGCGCAACAACACCAGAACCGGCGTACCCTGCGCGATCGCGTCTTTCGTTTCGCGTTGAAAGCTTCCGCGCGTGCACGACGCGTAGGCATGAAAATTTGTTGGCGGATGCGGTAGCGCCGTTTCGCCGGCGCCGTCGGGAAAATCCTGCGCCTCATCGCGACCACCCGGATTAAGGACGGTCAGACGGAAATTGTTCTTGGGCTCCATCGCTAATCGTCCGGCGTGGAAGCTGGCGGAGGCGTCGATCGCAAAATGGAGTCTTCGGGAATTTCGTCGCTGGGATGAACAGCTTCGGCGCGGCGAATTTGTTTCCGTGCCGGTGTTGGCGTCACCGGTTCCGCGCGCAAGACCGGCTTCTTTTCCTCAGGCTCGACCGGCTCTGCCTTTAGGACGGGTTTCTCCGCCGGCGTTTCCACCGCTTCCGCTTTCATCACTGGTTTCGTTGGGTCGGGCAATTTTGGAGTCTCTTGAACGGCAGGCGATTTTTCCGGCTCCGGTTTCTCGACTGGCTTCGGTTTCACCGTGGAATGAACAGAGTTATACGGATCGTTCTCGGCCATAAGCACCGGACCTTGAGGAGTGATCGGCTGAACCTGCTTCGGATCGACGGCGAGCGATGCGCGCGGAAAACCACTCGCGGGCAAATCGCGGACCAGCCGGGTGCGAACTTCGCCGTGGACGTTGCAGGGCTCAGTCGGCATTTGAGCGGCCGTCGCCAGCTCGACATAAGTTGTGCGTTTGTGAACCGTTTCGCCGCTAGCCGTCTTGACGTTGTCGTAACATTTGTCGGTCGCGAGTAACCCGGATCGCAAACAAATCTCAGCCTTCTGAATCCCTTTCGGCTCCGGAATTTGTTTGGCGGGATACCGTTCGTTCGCGGCGTTCATCACGTCCACCCAGATGGGCAGCGCGATCTCGCTCCCGAATGCGCCCCGATAAATTTTTTGCGGCTTGTCGAATCCGGCCCAGACCGCGCACGTGATCGAGCTGTCGTAACCGGCAAATAGCGCGTCGGTAAAATCATAAGCGGTTCCGGTTTTTCCGGCCGCGGGAAATTTCTGAAGACCGAACTTCTCGCGGGCAGCGCGGCCCGTTCCCGTTTGAAGAGCGTCGACCAGACAGGAATGAACTTCGTAGGCGGTCTCCGGCTTGATGACCGTCTGCCGGGCGCGATCCCTCGGCGCTTCCCAGACGACGGTGCCGTCCTTCTCTTCGATCCGATCGAGAATATGCGGCCCGCTCGCGCGCCACCCGCCGTTCGGAAAAATCGTGTAGCCAAGGGCGAGTTCGGCGAGCGTGATTTCGCTGCTGCCGAGAAACGTCGCCGGAAATGGCCGGAGCGGCGACTTGATCCCGGCCGCTTTGCAAAGTTGCAGAACCGGATCGACGCCGACTGTCATGCCGACGCGGACCGTGGCGCCGTTCTTGGATTTCACGAGCGCCTCGCGCACCGTGATTGGTCCCTCGTAACGATTCTCTTCCGACTCGGGTCCCCATTCGCCGAGAATCCCGGTCGTGCCGCCGATCATGACGGCGCGATTGTCGAGCGCGGAATCTTCGACGAGCGATCCCGGGAACAATCCGTTCTCGAAGGCCGCCGCGTAAACGAACGGCTTGATCGCCGTGCCCGCTGGCCGTCGCGCCTGCAAGGCTCGATCGTACTGGTTGTGCTCGAAATCGCGTCCGCCGATCAGGACGAGGATCCCGGCAGTCTGGTTATCGAGCGCGATCAAAGCGCCCTGCAAATAATCAGGCGCGACATTAACATTTGGGACGGCGATCTGCTTCGCGCTTTTGTAGCGGCTCGCCCACACTTCGTAGGTCGGATGATTGTAGCCGGGGTGCTGTTCCGCTTCGGCGAGATGCTTTTTTAACGATTCCTCGCCGACCCGCTGCATTTCGGCATCGATCGTCGTGTGAATCCGATAGCCTTCATTCATCGCGCGGTCCCAGCCGACGGCCGCGATGACCTGCTGCCGGATGTAATCGACGGCGTAGGTTTGCCCCTGCGCGCTTTGCCGGCTGCCAATCGTAATTTCCTCCGCCTGCGCGGTCTCGCAGCGTTCCTGCGAGATGAACCCGAGATCGCGCATCCGGGCGAGCGCGACGTTCCTCGTCTCGCGCGACGCGTTTCTGTCGCTCCACGGAGAAAGTTTGTTCGGGCTCTTGATTAAACCGGCAAGCGTCGCGCACTCCGACAACGTCATGTCTTTCGCCGGTTTTCCGAAGTAACCGCGCGACGCCGCCTCGGCGCCATAGAGTCCGCCGCCGAAATAAATCCGGTTCAAGTAGAGCTCCATGATTTTCTGTTTTCCGAACCGCTCTTCGATCCGTTTGGAGAGGGCAATCTCGAGCAACTTCCGCCGGAACGTCCGTTCCTTGAGCGCAAAACTATTGCGCGCGAGCTGCTGCGTGATCGTGCTCGCGCCCTGGCGAACGTGGCCAGCGGTGAAGTTTTTCAAGGCCGCCCGCACGATCCCGGAAAGATCGTAGCCGCCGTGCTGATAGAATTTGTTGTCCTCGACCGCGACAACCGCGTTCACCAAATCGCGCGGCAACTGGTCGTAGGGAACGGTCTCGCGGTTCTCGACGTAAATCTGGCCAAAGATCTTGTCGTTCCGATCGAGAATGACGCTGGCCGATTCCATCTGCTCGAGCTTCGAGAGATCGAACGTGGCGGCCTCCGCACTGAGGACACTGGTCAGATACCAAAAATAAATTCCGAAACCGATGATCGCGGCGAGCACCACCAGGATTGGGACATAGAATATCGGCCGCTTGTACCAGCGCGGCCGCTCGAAGTACTCGACCGGCGTTTGCGGAAGATAGGAAACGGGCATGCAGGCCGGGCGTTAAGAGGTTACAAGACTAGCGAAGTGACAATCGGGCGCGATGTGGTTCCGGTTAATGTAACCGCTTTAACGTTTTAACAACTCGATGGACCCCGGCAATCCCGATCTGGTCGGCTTCATTCGCGAGACGATCCGGCGCGATGGGCCAGTCCGCTTCGACTGGTTCATGGAGCAGGCGCTGTATCATCCGGAATTTGGTTACTACAGCACTGGCCAATGTCAGATCGGCCGGCGTGGCGATTATTTTACCAGCGTCAGCGTCGGCCCGCTTTTCGGGCGAATCCTGGCGACGCAATTCGCGGAGATGTGGGAAATCATGGACCGGCCGGGCGATTTCACGATCGTCGAGCAAGGCGCGCATCATGGCGAGTTCGCACACGACGTCCTGACCGCGATGCGCGAATTTCCGGCGAGGCTGCGTTATTGCATCGTCGAGCCGTTTCCAATTTTGCAGACGCGGCAGGACGAAACCCTGGCCGAATTCGGCGACAAGGTCACCTGGGCGAAATCGCTCGCTGAGCTCGAACCGTTCTCAGGCGTCCATTTTTCCAACGAGCTGATTGATTCGATGCCAGTCCGCCTGATCGCTCGCGAGCCTGAAGGCGAATGGCAGGAAAAATTCGTCGTGGACGCCGACTCGAATTTCACATTCATCACGAGGCCAATTGCCGATCCCCAACTTCACGGCGCTCTGGAAAAAATTCCGCGGAGCGAAAATGCCGCCTACGAGACCGAGGTGAACCTAGTCGCGCCGAATTGGATCCAAAATGTCGCGCAAAAATTGCATCGAGGATTCGTGCTGGCGGCCGATTACGGTTATTCGCGGGCAGAATTTTACGCGGCAGAGCGAACGACCGGAACTCTGCAATCGTTCGCGCGGCACCGCACCGTTTCCTCGCCGTTGAACGACGTGGGGCGCATCGATATCACCGCGCACGTGGAGTGGACCGCGGTTGCAGAATACGGGGAGGAATCCGGCCTCAACCTGATCGGGTTTACCGATCAACATCATTTCATGACGGGGTTGCTCGCGCGCTACACGCCCGCGGAAAGCGAACGGCGCGCTTTGCAGACGTTGCTCCATCCCGAATTTCTCGGGACCAGATTTCAGTATCTCGGGTTCAGCAAGAACGTCGAGGCGGCGCGGCTAAGCGGATTCCGGTTCGCGCGCGACGCGAGACAGGCGCTCGGGCTCTAGGGCTCTCTCGGAGGGACGCGCTTCTGCGCGTCCAAACTTTCCTGGTTTTGGCCAACAATGGGTCGCGCGGAAGCGCGCCCCTCCGCGGCTAAAACCGCACCGTGAATTGCGCGGCGACCATGTGGGTGAGATCGCTCTGACCGTAGTTATCGCGCTGAAAACTGTACTGAACTTTCAATTGCGTATGGGCGGTGAAACGATAACCGGCGGCGAGGTCGGCGCGCCAAAGATCGCGACCCCACGGCGCGGTGGTGCCCGCGACATCGTTTGTTACGTCGTCGAAAAACTGCTGGTTCCAGCGAACCGCGGCAAAAAATTGCGGGGTGAATTTGTATTTCACCTCGAGGTAATAAGCGACCGTATCGGCGTCGCTGAATCCGGGAACCTCGAAACGCGCTTCGAAAAATTCCGCCCACACCTGCCAGTGGTGCCAGGCGAAGCTGATGTCCTGGCCGAACACGCGCTCGCGGTAATCGCCGATGTCGCGACCGAACGGCAGAGTCGCCATCGCTTGGTCCCGAAAATACGCGCCATCACTAGCAGAGAAGCCAAAGGTCCACATCTCGTTAGGCCGGAAGGCGACACGACCGCTCACCGTCGGATGATCGAAATCCATTCGCGTGATCGGCCACGATTCCGGTCGCGACGAAAGCGACGCATTTTTCACTTCGACCGCATAATCGAACTTGTCGATGCGGCCAGCGACCGAGACGCCCGTGGCGTAGCTCGGTCCCCAGATTATAGGATTGTGTTCGTATTTTTCATGAGGGGGACCGACGGTCAGCAAAGTCGAGTGGGGCGCCGTTTCATCTTCAATCGCCGTTACGTTCTCATACGGCAACGGCGCGTTGATAAAAGGATTATCCCACGAGAGATGGCGCGGCACCCAGTTGCCGATGACGGTGGAAAACTGGCCGAGTTGGAGATTGAACCGACCATCTTCCCAAGGCGTGAACCGCACGGCGTACTCATCGAGGCGAATTTGCGCGCCTTCATCGCTTGGATCGAACCCGCGATCGACCCGCGTCTGCGTGAAAACATAAACGGCGGAACCGAGCTGCGCGTCGACAAACAGACTGAGCCGTGGATTGAAAAGGGCGCTGCTGGTGGTCCGGATAAGACCCGGCGCTGCGCCGCTGAACGCGTAGCCCTCGAGATCAAGCGTGCCGCTGACCCGCGCCCGAACGTTGTTATTGGCTGTAGTGAAAGTCAGCGCTTCATCGACGCGATCGAGAAAATCCTGCGCAACCGCCGGTGATACCGCGCCGATCACGAGGAGGAAGGCGGCGATCAAACGAAAATGTTTCATGCAGTCCGAGGAGGATTCGCAGCGGATTGTTCCACCGGGCGGAAGCGAACTTCAAATTCCGTCCACCCGTTATCCGAAGAGACAAGGTTTAATTCGCCCCCGTGAAGCCGCGCCAGTTCGCGCGCCAGATTCAAACCGATCCCGTGGCCTGCGATTTTCTCGCCGTTCGCGCCCCGGGAAAAACGCTCGAAAATATAAGGCTGCATTTCCGGCGGAATAGCCGGACCGCTGTTGCCGACGGCCAGATAAACCGAGCCATTCTCTTCTCGCCCGGTGATGTGAATGGTTCCGCCGGAGCGATTGTACTTCCGTGCATTTTCGAGCAGGTTCTGCAGAATCAAGGAAGTGTAACGCCGCTCGCCTGCGATCGAGAGCCCCTCGGGAAGGTCAGTTTTCACCTCCAGCCTGAGCGGATCGGGCAACGCATTCAGGTCGTCCAACCATTCCTCGACGAGCTGGCTCAGGTCGACCGAACTGAATTCGATCTTCAAGCGGCCAGCGTCCATCCGCGATAACAAGAGGAGGTCGTCGATGACTCCGGTGAGGCGATAGGTCTGATGGTGCAACGCAGAAAGCTCGTCGTACATCGCCGGCTCGAGATTTTCCCGGCTCAAAAGTTCTTCGATTCCGGCGCGCAAAACTGTGACCGGCGTTTTGAGTTGATGCGAAGCGTCCGCGGAAAAACGCGTGGAACGTTGCAGCTCTTCGTGCTTCGAGGCGAGTGCGGCTTCGACGCGCTTACGCCGCGCCCGGTTTTCCTCGGAATCGACCGCCAGTTTGGCAACCGGCGCCGAGAGACGTTTCGCAATCAGATGACTGGCGATAAATCCAATCAGCAACAGAACCGCGCCGGCGCCTAAAATTTGCCAGCGGAGCCGGTACTGCCGGGTGAGCGCGATCTTCAATGGATGAACAGCTACTTCATAAACAGCCGGGTAAGCCGAACCGGAATTGAGCTTTTTGAAAAAGAACAGGTAGAGATCGCCGTCGATATACATCCGCGAGCTCCGTTCGGCGTCGTTCGCGGCGAGAAAGCGATTCATCTCCTGATCGACGGCGGCGCGCACCGGTTCCGAGAGCCCGGGCAAATGCAGCCAGTGGTTCAGCCAGATTCCGGTGACCATGTCTTCGACGCCGCCTTTGGGGGCGACTTCGAGCGGCTTGAAACCAATGACCAGCGCCGAGATCAACTCCCCTGTTTCCGTCGACGTAATGGGAAGCGCGATGATTTCATCGATTGTCGCTTCGGCCGCGCGACCGCCGCGCCGGAGGTAACCGATCTGCGCCGTTTGCGGCAATTCCTTCAGGGCGAGCTGCTTTTCTTCATCGGCACTGAGAATACCGACTTCTGCTGGATTGGGCGGCGGTAACGCCTTACCCGCGTGATCGAGGAAACGGTAAAAACTCGCGTGCGGCACTCCGGAAAGCTGGTCCGGCTGCGGATTGGCCGGGTTCTGCATGATGTCTCGAAGCTCATCTCGCGCGCTCGGGTAAAGAAGATCGAGAGCGTTATCCTCGAGAGCAGCGTGGATGCGCGGCTTCGCGACGAGCGTGCGGCAGCGTTCGGCCAAAGCGGCGTAACGCAACTCCTCGACCTTGTGCAATGCCGTGAGGTCAGCCTGGAAATCGCGCAGAAGATCTTGTTGGAGCGTGGTGGTCGCGTTGCGCTGCGCAAAGTAGAGGCCCGTCGCGGTCAGTCCCGCGACGACAAGCATCATCGCGATCGAAAGTTTCGCGCGAAAACTGGCAACGGGTGATTTCCGTTCTTCGATCAAAGGATCAGGGGAAATCGACGTGAGCGGTCGAGCCGTTCTTCAAATCGACGGCGTGCTCGCGAGTCGTTCGGCTATCGACCCACGCCTTGAGCGTGTACTGGCCGGCCGGCAAACCAGTCAGCTTGAAATGACCTGTGTCGTCGGTCAGTGCGAAATGCGGCGTCGCTAAGACTAGGATCAAGCCGCGCATGTGCTCGTGAATATCGCAACGCAACGTGACCAGACCAGCGACGTCGAAGATTTCCGACGGCACCGGCTTTTCGTCGGGACGATAGCGGCCGAGATCGAAGCGTTTCGCCGGCGAATAAGAAAAGATGTTGTGGTAGGTGTCCTTTTCCAGATTTGGGAATTCGACTCTGGTGCCGACCTGCACCGGCAACAGCGCGGGGACAAACGCGAGATCCTTTTGGGCGACTTGTTTTGTCGCCAAACTCCCCGGTTTCGGGAATGAGCCTTCCAGATAAACCACGGCAAGGGGCGGATTCGTGGCGAGCACGCCGCCGCTTGTGACCACCTCATAGCGCTTCGCCATGACAGGCGCCGATTTACTTTTGGGCAACTCAACGCGGCCTTCGACGGACGCCTGGCCGAAAACCAGGGTCACGCGAGCCGCAACGAGAGCGAAACAGAGCAGGGAGCAGCGCATACAAGATGATTCGTGTCAGCTAGTCTGGCTGATGAAGAAAAGTAAATCGATCTTTTCACGCGAATAGTAACGCAAGTGTGCCGGCCGGCTCTCAGCGGGGACCGGATTGGCAGTTGCGAAAAGGGCGGATTTCCCTCTGAGAATTAGGCAGGTAACACCCGCGTTACCTTTTACAAGCTCTTGCGGAAGAAGTATCCCTTGAATCCGAGTCGGCATCGCTTAAAAGGACGGCCTTAATTCCATGAAGGCTCTCCAAATTTTTATCCTCAATCTCGTGGTGGCCGCGGGAGCGTTGGCCCAAACCACCACCTGGCGCGCGGCGGACAATCCGCACGTCGTTAATGGCACTTACACCGTTCCCGCCGGGCAAACCCTCGTCCTCGAGCCAGGCGTTCAAGTGCAAATTTCCGCGAACAGCACGCTACGAATCGAAGGCCAACTGACTGGACAAGGAACAGCCGCGAATCGCATCACCATTACTGGCGCCACGAACTACAGTTCCTGGCTCGCTGTCGCCGGCTTATCGAATCTCGCCTTCAGCGATATCAAGACGTCGACTCTGCCCGACAGCAACAGCCTTCTCATTTTCGCCGACTGCCACTTCACCGGTAACGGCACGATTTTTAACGGCCAGGTGACTCAACTCACCGGGACGCGTGCTGCCTACGTGCAACTCGATCGTTGCGCGTTTATCGGCGACGGCACCTACTCGAGCGCCAGTCTTTACGTGGCCTACTGCACCGTCGTTCTCCGAAACACGACTTTCAGCAACGCCTCGTTTTGCAGCGTCTCGACAGGTTATCTCTTCGTCGACAACGTCTCGTCCACCGGTTCGACTCAATTCGGATTCCAGCTCGGCAGCGATTCCGATCTTTATCTCAATAATATCAGCGTCACGAACGCGACTCACGCTGGTCTGGTTCTCGCAGGCGACACACGAAATGGCACGAACGTGTTGCTCGGGCCGAACGTCACGCTTCAAGGAAACGAATACCCGATTGAGCTCACGATCGCGGGTCTGTATCCGGCGAGCAAGGTCCCTGCGACTGGGAACCGGAAAAACATGATCCACGTTTCGAATGTGGCTGGGGCCGACGGATTCTGGCCGAAGTTCGCCACTCCGTACTACGTCGACGGTTCGCCGCTCACCATCGGCGGCCCGCTTTGGATTTCGCCAGGCGTGACCGTGAACATGGCTCCGTTCTCCTACATCAACGACGTCGCCTTCGCTGACGGCATGCGCGCGTTCGGCACCAAGGAGCAGCCGATTATTTTCCAACGCGCCGATCCGGCGCAGGCTTGGTACGATCTGCATTCCGACCGGACTTACGGCGGTCGGATTCGCCACGCGATCATCGACGGGAGCAGCGATGGCGTGAATGGCGGCAATTGGCGCCTGGAAAATTGCGTCTTCCGCAACAACGGCATCGCGACGAACGGCGACGCATTCGTCACCGGCTCGCAATATTTCAACAACGGTTACGGACATTTCTCCTCCGGTTTCCACAACAGTCCGGCAAACCCGAATAGCTTCGAAGGTAATAATATCGGCGTCGGTTATTCGACCGACGCGCGCAACAACTGGTGGGGCTCGCCCACCGGACCGACAACGTCGCAAAATCCCGGCGGCACCGGCGACCGAATCGAAAACCAGTCCACGCAGTTCAAGCCGTTCCTGACCACGCGGCCGGACTACAGCGACGCGCCACCGGAAGTGCGAATGCAGAAGCCGTCCTACGAACAGGTGCCGCGCACGAAAGTGACGTTGCGCTGGGATTCGAAGGATGACGTCGGCATTGTCTCGCACAAAATCCTATTCTCAGCGGTCGGGAATTACCCCGGTTCCTTCGTCGAAGTGGCCACCCTGCCCGGGGATCAGCGCAACTACGAGTGGACGGTCCCTGATATCGCGTTCCAGAATTCCGGTTCCGACGCCTACATCAAGGTTGTCGCGATCGACACGACCGGGAAAGAAAGCTTCGACGAGTGGGAGATCATCGTGCCGACGAATAATATTCAGGGCGACGTCACGTTTAATACGGCTGCCGGCCAGACCTTTGAACCGGGCGAGATACTGGACTCACCTTTCACGTCGAACATTGAGCGCTACATGACGCAAACGCAGGGGTACATCGAAATCGTCGGCGCACCAAACCGGCGGATGTACGGCCGCGGCATGCCGTTCGTCAGCACTGACACCGCGCGCTACGTCGTGGCCTACGGTGACACGACCAATCACCAAAAGTATTGGTACGGGCCGTTCTTCAAAATTCGTCCGAAAAGTCTCGTGGGTGATGCACCGCCGACCGTTGGCCTAACGAGTCCGCCAGCCGGTCAGGCTTACGCGCCGGGCGCCGTCATTCCGATCTCCTGGACGGCGAGCGACGACGAAGGCCTCCGCGCGTTCGACATTGTCGCTTCTTATAATGGTGACCGGACCTGGCAACCCATCGTGCGCGATTTGCCCGGCGATACCCGGAGCTACAACTGGCAGACCGCGCCCGGAACCGGGTACGCCGACGTCCGCGTGATGGTGATCGCTAAGGACTGGCGTTTCCAAACTTCTTCCGACGGCGCCAACCGCGCATTCTCGACGAACTCCGGTGCGATTGAACTAGCCGTGAGCACTCTCGTTCTCACCCCGGACAAAATCGGCACGGGCGAATCGGCGACTGGAACCGTCACGATCGCGCAACCGGCGCCTGCCGGCGGAACCCTCGTCACCATTTCGCACAATGGTCAGGTGTTTCTCGAAATGCCGGCTAACGTCACGATTCCTTCCGGATCCACGACGGCAAGCTTCCCGATTACAACGACGAATGTCGCCGTCTCGGGCACCTTCCAGATCGCTGCTACGAGTGGCGGCGTGACAAAGACGGCGCCCTTTACGGTAATGTTAAAGCTGGCGGGGCTCGATCTTCCTTCCACAGTCCCGGGCGGCTCGACCGTTAACGGCTCGGTCGCACTGAGCGGACCGGCCCCGGCGGGCGGCGCCGTCGTCAACCTCGCGACCGATGATCCAAACGTCGCCCAAGTCCCATCAACAGTGACCGTGAAGGAAGGCGCCGAGACGGCGACATTCTCGGCCACGACGCAATCAGTCACCACGCAACAATCGATCGTCGTTACCGGCAACTACGATGGGAGCGCGAAACAGGTTTCGATCGTCGTTGCGCCTGCCGGTGCGACTTCGCCGACGGCGACGGCGACAGCGACAGCGACAGCTACCGCTACGCCGACTGCTACCGCAACCGCCACCGCTACCGCCACAGCAACACCGGTCATCGTGCCTTCGCCAACCGCGACGGCAACGGCTACTCCGATCGCGACTGCAACCTCATCTCCGACGGCGACCGTCTCGCCGACGCCTGCAAGTCCAGCGGCGCAACCACTCAACATCGCCACCCGCGGCCGCGTTTTGGCCGGCGACAACGCGATGATCGGCGGCTTTATCATCGCCGGGAACGCGCCGAAGAAAGTCGCGGTGCGCGCGATTGGCCCTTCACTTCGTGGAAGTCTGGCCGACGCGCTCATCGATCCCCTGCTGCAACTGCGCGCCGCTGATTCAACGTTGATTCGCGAGAACGACAACTGGCGCGATGACGTCGCTCAAGCTGCTGAGATCCAGGCGAAGGGGCTCGTGCCGAATGACGATGACGAGTCGGCTATCATCACAACCCTCTCGCCCGGCACTTACACCGCGACCGTCTCCGGAACCAATGGCGCGACCGGTGTGGCGCTGATCGAAGTTTACGATCTCGATCCAACCGGTGAGTCTCGCCTCGCGAATATCAGCACGCGCGGGATGGTTGCCTCAGCCGACAACGTCATGATCGGCGGCTTCATTCTCGGTGGCAGCAACAGCAGCACGAAAATTCTCGTGCGCGCGATTGGTCCATCGCTCGGAAGCGTCGGCGTCGCGAATGCCTTGTCGAACCCGACTCTGGAATTGCGCGATGGAAACGGCGCACTCCTTGTCGCGAACGATAACTGGAACGATCAGCAGCAGACCGCGATTGAACAGACGGGCATTCCGCCTAACGACCCATCTGAGTCGGCCATCATCGCCGATCTCGCGCCGGGTACTTACACCGCAATCGTGGCTGGCCAAGGCGGAGCGGCAGGGGTCGGATTAATCGAGATTTACAACCTGCGCTGACCTTCTAGAGCCGCCGCTCTCGGGGGCTTGAGCTTCGGCGTTGCTAACCTTCCGCTTGGCGCTTCGGACAGCGAAGCGGGTCGAGAGGACGGGCCAGGTAACAGAACTGTTACCAAATTCCCGTTGCGATAATAGCACGCGAGACGGTCGCTCCTTGCGACCCAGACGAAACCTTCAGCGGAGGAGGTTCATGAAATCGAAGCGCGCAATTGGAATTCCCCGGCCGGCGCTCAGGCAGCGCGGCCCCATCCCAACCACCCTCGCGATCGCACTGATAATCGGTTCAATCCGTTTTGTCGCGGCGCAAGGCAGCCCCGACATCGTGTGGCAGGGACAACACACCGGATACATCCGCTACACTGCTTTTTCACCTGATGGACAGCAGGTCGCCTCCGGGGGCAACGATAAGAAGAACAATCTTTGGCAGGCTTCGGACGGTTTCCTAACCCGAACCATCGTCCAATGCAGCGGACTGCATTGTGGCGGACCGCTCTTCGGCTTTTACTCCCCAAACGGCCAGCAACTGGCGACCTCGGGCATAAAGTTTTGGAATGTTGCCGATGGAACGCTCGCGCGCACGGTCGGTATCGGCGGCATCATTGCGCTGTCGCGCGATTGGCAATACATCGCGTCGTCAGTCAGCTCAGGCGCCTACGGCCCCCAGACGCGCTCGATCACGTTGTTTAGAAGCGATGGGACGCAGTTGTGGCAGAACACAAGCGCCGGCGGCGGCGCGACCGTTTTTCTTCCGGACGGACAATCCGTCGCCTCGATTGGTTTCCAAGGGATCGATATCTTGCGGGTCTCTGATGGTTCGCTGATTCGCAATATCCTCGGACCGCGCGGTGGAAACCTGGTGGTTTCGCCGGACGGCCAATTCCTCGCTACGAATGGCGGCGCCGGCGGATCTTTTCAATGGGACGACACGATAAAAATCTACCGTGTCTCCGATGGCGCGTTGGTCCGGACCTTGAGCGGTACTGGCGTCGTGACTTCGATCGTGTTTACGCCGGATAATCAGACGCTCATCGCGAGCTCGTACGACAACAATTACGATCCGGTCAACGGCTACATTCCTTCGACGGGCTCGATCAGATTCTGGCGACTTTCAGACGGAGCGCTTTTCAAGACCTACGATCAAAACACGGGCACCTCCGCGAACGCGCTTTCTGTTTCCCCAGATGGCCAACTATTCAGTTACTCGCACGATTCGACAGTTTTTGTCGCACGAGTTCCGTCCAGTTCGTGTGCGTCATCGATCTCACCAGGAAGCGCGAATTATCCAACCGCGGGTGGTAGCGGCGTGATCAATATCACCGCGCCGGACGGCTGCCATTGGAACGCAACCAGCCGTGTGAGTTGGATAAAAATAACCGGCCCGAGCAGCGGGACCGGCAACGGCGTTGTCAGTTACACCGCGACCGGCGGCTCGAGCAGCATGACCGGCCTGTTGATCGTCGCCGAGCAGACGTTTCCCGTTCATCTCGGATCGGATCCGTGCACTTATACACTTACCCCAACCAGCGCCGACTGGTCCCCGGCCGGCGGCAGCGGTGGCATGGGTGTGCAAACCCCAGGCGGCTGCGGTTGGACCGCGTCGAGTAACAACGATTGGCTCTCCATTACTAAAATCAGCCGCGACAATGGCGGTGGCGGGGTGACTTATTCGGTCGCACCCAATTTGGGTCCGGCTCGCACCGGAACGCTGACCGTTGCTGGAAAAACATTCACCATTAATCAAGTCACCAGCGACTGCACCTACACGGTAACGCCGACCGACCAGAATTTCGGCAGCAGCGGCGGCTGGGTAAACATCGACATCCGGACGATGAACGGCTGCGCCTGGAACGCCGCGTCGGATTCCAGTTGGCTTACTGTTCCTCCTGGGGCCAACAGCGGGAGCGGCTCCGGAATGATCACCGTCTCGGCCGTCGCGAACCAGACTACCGCTCCGCGCGTCGGACACGTGAATGTAGCCGGGCAGATCGTCACGATCACGCAGGACGGCGTCACTTGTCACTACACGATCTCGCCTAGGAACCGTTCCTTCACGGCCGAAGGTGGAAGCGCATTTGTGAATATGGCCGCGGAGGATGTGTGCAGTTGGTCGGCGGTTGCGAGCGACAGTTGGATAACGATCACCTCGGGCGCGACGGGTTCGGGTTACGGCACGATCTATTATTCGGTTAGCCCGAACACGACTGGCGCCGATCGCAGCGGCACACTCACGATTGCCGGCCAGACTTTCAGAATCGATCAAACGACCGAAGCGCAGGGCGCGCCGGATATTTTGTGGACCGGCGTCGGACACACCGCGCAAGTAAACGCTGTCGCATTTTCACCGGACGGCCAGTTGCTCGCGTCCGCCAGCAGCGATCACACCGTCAAGCTTTGGCGCGTCGCAGATGGCGCGTTGCTGGTGACACTCCACGAGTTGCTCGATCCGTCGGGCACGACGCATCAGGACGTGGTCAACACGGTCGCGTTTTCGCATGACGGAACAATGCTCGCCTCCGGAAGCATGGATCGGCAGATCAAACTCTGGCGCGTGTCAGATGGGACTTTGCTGCGAATCATGGGCGGCAACGAATTCATCCTCGGCGTCGCCTTTACGCCGGACGATCAACGACTCGCTTCGGGCGGTGGTTATTCCACTAACGATATCAAGATTTGGCGGCTCTCCGACGGACAGAATATCTCGATCATTAACGACAATATGGGCTCGAATAACGCGGTCGCTTACTCGCCCGACGGACAATTGCTCGCGGCCGCCAAGGCGAACACCGCCGCCACAGTTTTCAACCCAGCGAACGGAAACGCTGTCCAAAACCTGTACCACGACGGCACCGTGAATTTCGTCGCGTTTTCGCCCGACGGGCAAACGCTGGCCACCGCAAGCGACGATCAATCGGCGCGGCTTTGGCCGGTCGGAAATAATTTTGCGACGTTCACGCTCAACGGCCCGTCGGGTTTCGTGAAATCGGTCGGGTTCGCGCCCGATGGACAAATCTTAATAGCCGCGGGGCAGGACTGGGGAGCGAAGCGCGGGACGATCTTATTCTGGCGGACCGCGAATGGCGCGTTGGTGCGAGGATATAATCAGGAAACATCGACTGGCGTTTTCTCCGCGCAGTTTTCTCCGGACGGCAGCGCGTTCGCCTACGGTCTCGCCGACGGACGCGTGATCCTGGCGCGCAATTCGATTGCTCCAGGTCCACCGCCGCCTCCATCGCCAACGCCGACAGCGACCGCCGCGCCGAGCCCGACTTCAACGCCGGAGCCGAGCGCAACCCCAACCGCGACCGCTGCACCCACCCCGACTGCAACACCGGAGTCGAGCCCAACGCCAACCGCGAGCGCTGCACCTACCCCGACTGCAACACCGGAGCCGAGCCCAACGCCAACCGCGACCGCTGCACCCACCCCGACTACAACACCGGAGCCGAGCCCAACGCCGACCGCCACTGTTGCACCCACCCCTACTACAACGCCGGAGCCGAGCGCAACGCCAACCGCCACCGTTGCGCCCACCGCGACCGCCACACCGGAGTCGAGCGTATCGCCAACCGCGACTGTTGAGCCTACCGCCAGCGTTTCTTCCAGTCCGACGGCCACGCCGACGGCGGCACCGAGTTCCGCGCCACCTTCTCAACCGCTCAACATCGCCACGCGAGGTCGGGTCGAAGGAGGCGACAACGCGATGATCGGCGGATTCATTATCACCGGTAATGAAGCGAAGAAGGTGGTCGTCCGAGCGATTGGTCCGTCGCTCCAGAAGAGTTTGCCGGGCGCGCTTCCCGATCCGGTTCTGGAACTTCGCGCTGCCGATGGCTCGCTCATCGCCCAGAACGATAACTGGCAAGATGACGCCGTTTCGGCTGCCGAACTCGAAGCGAACCAGATCGCGCCTTCTCACGATCTCGAGTCGGCCATCGTGGCCACCTTGGAGCCGGGGACTTATACGGCCACGGTCCGCGGCAACAACGGTTCGTCTGGCATCGGCCTCGTCGAACTTTACGATCTAAGTCGATCCGCGGATTCCAAGTTGGCGAACATCAGTACCCGGGGCGTCGCTTCGTCCGCCGCTGATGTTTTAATTGGCGGTTTCATTCTCGGCGGCGCAAACGGCAACGCGCGAGTTCTAGTGCGCGCCATCGGCCCTTCGCTCGCGAAAGCCGGAGTCGTCAACCCATTGTCGGATCCGACTCTGGAATTGCGCGATGGCAACGGCGAACTCTTACTTGCGAACGACAACTGGCGAGATCAACAGCAATCCGCAATCGAACAAACCGGCATCCCGCCTAACGACTCTTCCGAGTCCGCCATCCTTGCGGACTTGCCGCCCGGGGCCTACACCGCCATCGTCGCCGGCAAAAACACAGCATCAGGCACCGCGCTGATCGAAGTTTATAACTTGCGGTAGTTGCAGCGGATTATTCCGTCCGCAGCGCCACCATTGGGTTCACGCGCGTTGCGCGACGGGCCGGGACGAAACATGATAAAGCGGCAACCAGCGTGAGGAGGCCAGAGACGAGAAGGTAGATGGTCGGATCGAGCGGCTTCACTTTGAACAGAATATTTTGGAGAGCAGCTGCGGCCAGGACTCCGAGCAAGAGGGCGGCGGAGCCGACCCCGAGAATCAGGCCAATCGCGAGCTGCCACGCGCCTTGTTGCATGACCATGGAGAAAATGCGTTTGGCGTCCGCGCCGAGAGCCATTCGAATGCCGAATTCCTGGGTACGCTGATTCACCGAGAAACTCATCACGCCATAGAGACCGACACCGGAGAGAATGAACGCGACGACCCCGAAGATCGAGAAGAGCGTCGCGACCACGCGATTGCCGGAGAGGATATCGTTGTGGAACTGGGCGGGCGTGCCTGGAAAATATGTCGGCAGGTTTGAGTCGATCTCGGCGACGGCTTTGCTGAGAACCGGACCAAGGGTGTCGGCGCGCTGACCGCCTCGCGGCCTAACGACCACGGTTGCGAATTGCGTCGCAGGCGAGGCACCAAGCAGCGGCATGTAAAAGCCGGCGGCTTCGGTCTTCTGGTCGAATGGCCCCTGCATCAAAGTGTCGGGCACCACGCCGACGATCGTGCGCCACGGCTGTTCTTTCCCTGGATTGAAAATGCGCAGCTGATGGCCAATCGCGCTTTGGGTGCCCCAATGTTTTCGGGCAAAGCTCGCGTTCACGATCGCGACCGGCTGTTTCGCGTCGCTGTCCTCGATCGTGAAATCGCGGCCTTCGCGAATTTTCAGGCCGAGCGTGCTGAAGTAGCCGTCCGAGACCGATTCGAAATTACAGGTCGGACGATCGCGATCCGTCAGGTAATTCTGGCCGTCGACTTCGTATTGTCCGTTCGGCGCAAAGGTCATGCGAAAGCGATCGGTCATGGCCGCGGCTTCGAACTGCGGGTTGTTGCGGAGCGCGCGCACGGCCCGCGTGAAGAAATTACGACGCGAGTCTTCAGTCGGGTACGTCCCTTCCATCAAAGCGAGGCGCGCAGCGTAGAGACCGTTCTCGTCGTACCCGTAGTCGAGCTTGGTTTGGTTCTGGATCGACTTCATTTGCAACGTCGCCGCAATCAACAACGCGGCCGTCAGCGCGATCTGCGCGACCACAAGCACACGCGTGATCACATTGACGAGGCGACTGCTGTTGCCGCGGCCGCCTTCCTTCATGACTTCTGCCGCGTTCCCGCGGGAGCTGAAAAACGCGGGCAACGACCCGGAGACGATCGTCGCGACAACCGTGAGCCCGAGGGTGAACACGAGCACGCGTCCGTCGATCGTGAATTTCCACCAGTAAGGCGGTGGGAACGGCGCGGCCTTCACGACTTTGTCGAACATGTCGGTCCCCCAGAACGCGAGTAACGTCCCCCCGATCGCGCCAAAGACGGCAACGACGAGACTTTCGGTGAGCATTTGTCTCACGAGGCGCCAGCGCGTCGCGCCCAGCGCACCGCGAATGGCAAGTTCCTTCGCGCGGAGGGCAGCACGGCCGAACTGCATGTTCATCACGTTCACGCAGGCAATCAGCAAGACGACGATGACCGCGCCCAGCATGGCCCAGACGATCTGGCGCAGTTGCACGCCGGTGAAAAACCTGATCAGCGGCAGGACGGCGGCGGAAGTGAAGTTCTGGTTCGTCTTCGGATTGTCCGCCGCGATGTTGCGCGCGATCGCGATCATTTCGGCATTCGCCTGATCAAGTGTTACGCCCGGTTTCAGCCGGCCCATCACCGCGGGCGCGCGAGTGTTCGCGCCGAGGAAAAGCTCGCCGCGCGGCGTCGGCGGCCACTCATTATAGAGAGGCGTCCAAAGCTCCTCCGAAATCGGAAACTCAAATCCCGGCGGCATCACCCCGATGATCGTCGCGGCTTTGCCGTTAATGACGCAGCTCTGGCCGACGACGCTCGGGTCACCATTGAAATCGCGCCGCCAGATTTTGTCACCGAGGATGGCGGTCTTCGGCGAGCCCGGCTTGTTGTCTTCGGCGGTAAAATCGCGGCCGATCGCCGGCGACACGCCGATGATCTTGAAGAGGTCGTCGGTAATGTAAGCACCGGTGTAACGCTGCGGGTTGTTGTTGTAAGTGACGTTGATCGTCGAGCCGTTGAGATAACCGGCCATCATCGAGAACGATTTCTGAGCCGCTTTGATATCTTCGTAGTCCTGCGCGGCCGGAATATTCCCATTGCCGAAGTTGTTGTTCTGATCGCTCCCTTTCGGATCGATCAATCCGACGCTGACCAGCTGTTCCGGATGCGGAAACGAAAACCCGCGCAGCACAATTGCGTTGACCACCGCAAACTGCGTCATCGCGCCGCCGATCCCAAGGGCAAGAACGAGGACCGCTAGAATACAAAATGTCTTCTCCTTGAAGAGGACGCGCAGACCGATCCGAAGATCCTGGCTGAATGTATCAAGGATCATATAGGTTCCCTCTTTGCTGCGGTTACTCTGTTCGCAGCGCCACCATCGGATTCACGCGAGTGGCGCGCCGGGCCGGGACGAAACAGGAAATAGCGGCCACCAGCGCAAGCAGACCGGAAACGACGAGGTAAATCGTCGGATCGAGCGGCTTCACTTTGAACAGGATATTTTGGAGCGCGTTGGCAAGAAGGACGCCGAGCAGAAGCGCCGCGGCGCCGCCGCCGAGTAACAGACCGATCGCGAGCTGCCACGCGCCTTGTTGCATCACCATTCGGAAAATCCGTTTCGCGTCGGCGCCGAGCGCCATCCGGATTCCGAACTCCGGGATGCGTTGGTTCACCGAGAAACTCATCACGCCATACAGACCGACGGCGGATAACGCGAAGGCGACCGCGCCGAAGATGGTGAATAGGTTCGCCGTCAATCGATTCACACCGAGAATTTCATCGTGCAACCGCGCCGGGGTCCCGGCGAAGTAAGTCGGCAAATTGGAATCGAGTTCAGTGATCGCTTTGCTCAGGACCGGGCCCATGTTTGCCGCGACCGCTCCCGGCCGCGGACGCACCACGATGGTGCAGAATTGCGCCGCCGGTGTCCCCGCCAGCAGCGGAACATAAAACCCGATGCCGTCCGATTGCGCGTTGAACGGTCCCTGCATCAACATGTCGGGCGCGACACCGACGATCGTCCGCCACGGCTCCTGCTTAACGGGATTGAAACGCCGGACCTGATGTCCGATGGCGCTCTGGTTCCCGAAATATTTATGCGCGAAGCTCGCGTTCACGATCGCGACCGCCTGCTTCGTGTCGCTATCCTCGATGGTGAAATCGCGGCCCTCGAGCATCTTCAATCCGAGGGTGGTGAAATAACCGCCCGAGACCGACTCGTTTTGCCCGCGCGGACGATCCTTATCCGTCACATAGGTCTGGCCATCGACTTCGTATTGGCCGCCCGCCGCGAACGTCATCCGGAAGCGATCGGTCATGGCCGCGCTTTCAAACGCGGGATTGCTCCGGAGCGCGCGGAGAGCGCGAACGAAGAACTGATGTTTCGCGTCGTCCGTCGGGTAATCGCCTTCCATCAATCCCATCCGCGCGCTGTAAACGGCGTTCTCGTCGTAGCCGTAGTCCTGCGTGGTCTGGTTGCGGATCGATTTGATCTGCAACGTCGCCATAATGAGCAGCGCGGCCGTCAAAGCGATCTGGCCGATAACGAGCACGCGTGTGATCACATTCACGAGCCGGCTGCTGTTACCGCGTCCGCCTTCCTTCATCATCTCAGCGGTGTTGCCACGCGCGCTCAATAACGCGGGAACAAATCCCGAGATCAGAGTTGCTACCAGGACAATGGCGAGCGTGAAGACGAGGACTTTGCCGTCGATGGTAAATTGAACCCAGTAAGGCAACGGAAACGGGAGCGCGTTCGTGGTGCGGATGAGGAGGCGAACTGCCCATTCGGCGAACAGGATGCCGACGATCCCGCCCATCGCGGCCAGAAGAAAGCTTTCCGTCAACATCTGCCGGACCAAACGCCAGCGAGTCGCCCCGAGCGCGCCGCGAATGGCTAGTTCTTTCGCGCGCAACGCGGCGCGGCCGAACTGCATGTTCATCACGTTCACGCAGGCGATCACCAGAACGAGCAAAACCGCGCCGAGCATCGCGTAAACGGTTCCGCGCAATTGCGGTCCGGTGAATGAATTGAGCAACGGTTGAACTTTGGCCGCGGTCAGATGCTCGTTCGTCTTCGGATTGTCCTTCGCCATTCGTTTGGCGAGTCCGGAAAATTCGGCGTTCACCTGGTCGAGCGACACACCATCTTTCAGGCGGCCGATCATCTGCGGAGCGGAATTATTCGCGCGCGGATCTTCGCGAGGAACAAATGGAAACTCATTGTACAGCGGCACCCACAGTTCTTCCGAGATCGGGAACTTAAAGTTCTGCGGCATTACGCCGATGATCGTCGCGGCCTTGCCGTTAATTCGGACCGATTGGCCGACAATGTTCGGATCGCCGCCAAAATCGCGTTTCCAGATTTCGTAACCGAGGAGCGTCGTTTTCTCCGCGCCGGGCTTGTTGTCGTCTGCCGTAAAGTCGCGGCCCATGATCGGCCCCACGCCGACGATTCGGAAAAAATCCTCGGTCACGTAAGCGCCGGTATAGCGCTGGGGGTTGTTCTTGTAGCTGACGTTGATAGTCGAGCCGTTGAGATAGCCCGCGGTGAGGGCGAACGAATTCTGGCCGGCCTTCAAATCTTCGTAGTCCGCCGCTGTCGGGATGAAACCCTGTCCGAAATTATTCTGCTGCGACGAGGCCTGAGGATCGAAGATGCCCACGCTCATCAGCTGTTCGGGATGGGAGAAGGAAAATCCGCGAAGAACGAAGGCGTTGACGATGGTGAACTGCGTGGTCACGCCCGCGATGCCGAGTGCGAGAACGAGAACGGCCAGCAGACAAAACGATTTTTCCTTGAAAAGAATGCGCAGACCGATGCGGACATCCTGGCTGAAAGTGTCGAGGATCATATTAAGACGTGGTTGGAGTTGGACGGTTTAGGGCGCTTTGAAAATGAGATGCGGGTCGAGGGTGGATTGGATTCAGAAAACACCGGCTCCCCGCTGAACAAACGCCGCCGCCGAGGCATTTTGTTCAGGACCGAATCCTGGTTATTCAATGGCATACAGATTTCCATCTGTGCTTCCGAAATAGACGACGCCGTTCATGACCAGCGGCGTCGAGAAGATCGCGCCGATATTGAACTGCCGGTCCGTGGAGACGACAGGGGCTTCGCGCCAGCTCGAGGTAAAAATAAAGGGCCCGTTAAGTTTCCGATCTGCAGTGAGGACCCAGCCTTTGTTTTGCGTCGACGCTTCCGTCTGGAAATCCCAGAGCGGCTCGGCCGTCTTCAAATCGCGCGCCTGTAACGTGCCGTTGAGGACGCCCATCACGACGACGTCACCGGCTATGACCGGCGACGAAAACATGTAGGCCTTGTCCTGCTGCTTTAGCAGGCTCTTACCCGTGGCGGCATCGACGATGTGGAAGAGACTTGAGTCCGAGGTCGCGAAAACAACTTTGCCTTCCACTACCGCCGGTGAAACGATGACCCAGCTCAATTCGTTAAAGAACTTCCACTTCTCTTTTCCCGTCGCCGCGTCCAGCGCGTACAGATTCGAATCGCGACAGCCCACATAGACCACGCCGTCAACAACCGCGGCGGAAGATTGGAAGCCGACCTGGTTATGGATCAGCGGATCTTCGCCGCCGTGGAACCGCCATTTCTCTTTCCCCGTCGCCGCATCGACCGCGTAAAAGTAGCTGTCCCAGCTTCCGACAAAAACGACGCCGTCCGCGTAGGCCGGCGACGCGTGAATCACGTCCCCCGTCTTGAATTTCCATTTCAAATCGCCCGATGCTGCATCGAGCGCATAAAGATTTCCGTCACCGCTTCCGAACAAAACCGCGCCGTTCGCTACGACCGGACTGGAAAGAAAAACATCGAACTGGTCGGCAATCGTCTGGTTCTTCGGCTGGAGTCCGTGAATTCCTTTCGCTTCAAAGCGACGCTCCCCTTCTGTCGCAAACTTCCATTTGATCGCGCCAGTCTTCGCATCGAGCGCGTAGAATTTTCCGTCGTAGCTGGTCGCGTAAACGATTCCATTCGCGACCGCCGGAGTGCACGGGGCAGGGCCGCCAGTCGTTCGTTTCCAAATCTGTCGGCCGGTTTCAGAGTCGACCGCGTAAATGTTTCCGTCATCGCCGCCGAAGTAGAGGACCTTGTTTTCCCAGACCGGCGAAGAGACGATTCGATCACCCGTCGGAAATTTCCATTTCACGCGATGAAATTGCCGGGGCGCCTGCGAGGTCGATTTCCCCGAATGGGCCGGATCGCCGCGGAACATCGATTGCGCGCCGGCGGGCGTCGCGAGGCATACCAGCGCGACCACAGTCACGGCGATGCCTTTTACCATTGTCATGTTGAGCGACAGCGAAACATCTCTGACCATTTCCGCGGGCTGAGGACCTGAAATATTCAGAGATCCTTCGCTCCGCTCAGGATGACAGTCTGAGATCATGGCGTTTTGTGCAGCAAGAGCGCCGCTTCCATCGGTCCCTGGCTGAGCGTCCCTTTAATTTCTCCGGCCGCTTTCGAGAACCGGCCTTCGAAAGTGATGCCGAATTCCTCTGACTTCACCGTGACGAAATCGCCGTCCTGCGTGACGAGGTTGACCGGAATCTTGTTCTCTTTCTTGCCGACAATCGTGAACTCCACCCCCGCTCCTTCGGCACCGCGATTCGAAAATTTCAGGGTGGCGTGCCGCGGGTATCCCAGCATGTCGTAATCGCCCTTCCATTCGCCTTCTACTTCCTTGGCGACGGCGGCGTTTTGCGGCGGGAAGTCAACTTGCGCCGGACCCGTCTTGCTTAGAACAAATGGCGCGCTATTCCCGCCCTGCTTGAAGTCGCCCGCGAGATGGCCGTCGGCGGTCAAATGCGCAGTCAGTTCCGCCCGGCCGGAACGCGCGTTGCCCAACGCGCCTTTGATCGCAAAATCTAAATCGCTCCCACGGACGTGGAGGTCGACGAGCTCCGCGCCTTTGATGCTGAAGCCGGGAATGACGATCGACCCCATCCAGCCTTTGCCCCCCTCGTCCGAAAGATCGACGATGAGCCTCAGCTCGTTACCCGGAATCTGCGCGGCACCTTCCCAACGCCCGGCCACACTTTCCGCCGCCTGGCAAAGCCCGGCGCTCGCAAACAGAATCGTAGCGACTAATCGCAACACAGTGTCGTGGAACTGTGTTGGGAATTAGGCGCGCTGAATTGTTTTCGCCGTTTGCGAAATCGAAGTCGTGTGGACCGTGCTCAAGGGCAACGCGATGGGCTGCATCGCGAACTGCCAGATCGAAAAGAGCGCGCTCAGAACGACGGCGAAATAGACCGCGCCCTCGAAAATGCCGCGCTCCTTTTCTTCGGAGCGCACGAGCAGCGCGTAGGTCGATTCGAATCCTTCGGCGGAGTAAGTTTCGGTTTTCATGTTGTTGGATTGGTTGACGACCACTCCTATTGCAAAGCCCGTGCCACCAGTTCGAGAAGAGTTTTAAGTCACTAAAGCTCAGTGGCTTACAGAGCAGACCAAACCTAACGACTTTCGATTCAAATCTCGCGCCCGGGATTATTCGTTCCGAATTTGGGACGCAGAAACTCGTACAAAACAGAGGCGCAGGAAAATGAACTCCTGCGCCTCCATGAATCGAACTACCGGATTACATGTAGTTCAACGCGCCGCAACGCCAGCACGTGAACCAGCTCCAATTGGCGTGGACATAATTTCCCGCGCCGTCATTCCAGCAGGTGTAAAGCGCGTGCCGGCGGCGACCGCCCGCTTCACTCGCGTCATCTCCTTTTTCTGCGCCACTGCCGCCCTCTTTCTCGGGCTTCTTACCTGATTGTTCGTCAGCCATAATGTTTCCTTGGTTTGTTGGTTTTTTGGGTTGTTGTCTGCCTGCCACATCAATCCGTGTGGCGGCGGGCCGCCAGTTATGCCGAGTGCCGGCACCAGAAGCAAGCCCGCTCTCCTTCCGAATTCATGTCGTGGATGACAGACGTTCCGGGCCCGGCGAATTTCGAAATTGTTCGTGCTCCCGGATAATTTTTTCGAAAGCTGATCGCTCGTTAGGTGGAATGTCCGTGGGAAATTTCGCGGCGGAGCGTTCCCATTTCGCGAGCCAATCGCGGGAAAGGAGATCGCGCTTCTGCTTTTGCGCGGAATGCAATGCCGCCGGCGTGAGCGCGATCGTCGTCTCGGTCTTGTCTCCGGCGTTGCGTCCCCGCGCCACGAAAAAACCGGCGGCCAGAAGCGCGGCGCGGTTCGCCGTGGAACAGGTGTAGGTAAAAACTTCGACCGCTTTCCCGGCGCAGGCGTCGGAAAGTTTTCGGAAAGTTTCCGCCGTCCACAGTTCCGCCGAAGTTTTCGTCGAGAACATGTCGTAGAAAATAACATCGGGCGTCGGCGCTTGATTCATGCGTTCCACGAAATCACCGAGAAGCAGAGTCCAGCGCAAAGCTCCGTGGCTCCATTCACCGTCAGTGGCGATCGCGTTCGCGGCCTCGACACGGAGATATGGAAAGTTCTGCGGATTCGTCAGCGCGAGACGCAACGAATCCAGGTCGTTTTCAAAGCTGATGATGCGGAACGGCCGCGGGCTCGACGATTCCTGATAACATTCGATTGTGGCCATCGCGTTCGCCGCTGCACCGAGACCTACGTCCCAAAGAATCAGCGATTCCGACTGGAGCCGTTCCCCAAGGCGCGATTGCTCAACGTAAAGCTCGCGCGCTTCCCGGATCGGATCGGTCCGGGAATGCATGATCTCGCCCGAAGAAATCTGGCGAATGCTCGCGAAACCTTCCCAGGCGCGATGGATCTCGTAATCGCCGAGGCGAAGTGGCTCTTCCCGCTCCATTTACAAATCTCCGCTTGTTTTTATCGCCATGTTGCAGTTCAAGTGTTCCGCCCCAAGCAACTCAAACTAATGAATTATGAAACGCATCACTATTCTGCTTGCAGTTCTTGCGCTCGGGGCATCTGTCCGGGCTGATCTCAACCTGCCCGACGCCAGTCAGCTCGCTGTCACCGAGCAACGCATCGCGTTGACCGACATCAAAGTCACGTACCATCGGCCGCTCGTGAATGGCCGCAAAATCTGGGGCGGCCTGGTCCCGCTCGGCGAAGTCTGGCGGGCGGGCGCGAATGAAAACACGCTCGTCGATGTGAGCGACCCGATCACTGTCGAAGGCCAGCCGCTTCCGAAAGGCACTTACGGCCTCCACATGATCCCGACCGCGGATACGTGGACCGTGATCTTTTCCAAAATGTCGACCGCGTGGGGCAGCTACACCTACGATCAGAAGGAGGACGCGCTCCGCGTCACCGTAAAACCGCGGCCGATCGAGATGGAGGAAGCGCTCGAATACGAATTCGAGGACCTGAAGCCTGACTCGGCGACGTTGACCATGAAGTGGGAAAAGCTGGCGGTGCCGGTGAAGCTTGCGGTCAGTCCTGACACCACAGTCGCGAATCTTCGCGGACAGATGCGCGGCATCGCTCAGTATCAATGGCAGGCTGCGAACCAGGCGGCTCATTTTTGCCTTACGCATAAAACCAATCTCGATGAGGCCCTAAAGTGGGCGAACATCTCTATTCAAAACGAAGAGCGCTTTGAAAACCTCACGACGAAATCCGAAATCCTCAAGGCGCTGAACAAGCCCGAGGACGCGAAGAAGGCATGGGAGCAGGCGCTGACCAAGACGACAGCGCAGGGACTGTATTCCTACGGGCGCCAACTTCAGACTGAGAAACGCGATGCCGAAGCGAGCGACATCTTCAAGGAAGTCGCCAAGCGCTATCCCGATACCGCGTTCGCTCATCTCTCAAACGCGCGCATTAAATCGTCCGCGGGCGATTTCGCCGGCGCCGCTGAGGACGCGAAGAAAGCGCAGGCCGTCGCCATTTCGGATCAGCAAAAGACTGCGATCAAAGCGCTGATCGATCGGCTGGCGGCGAAACAGGACATCAATAAGTAAGGGACGCGGTTGAACGAATCGCGTAGGGGTGTAGCGCTCATGGGAAATGGGATTGCGAAAATTATTCGCCGCGCGCTGGGCGCTTTGCTTATGACCGCGACCGTCGTGAGGGCTGCCGAACCCTCGCCGCCCGATTTTCCGGCGCCAATGAACGCAGCCGAGATTCAGCTCGCGCTCCAAAAGCTGAATGTCCTCGGCCGTGTCCTCTACGTCGCCGCCCATCCGGACGATGAGAACACGAACCTGATGGCGCTGTGGTCGAACGGTTCGCTCTACGACACCGCATATCTTTCGGTCACACGGGGCGACGGCGGGCAGAACCTGATCGGGCCCGAGCTCGGCGAGCGTCTTGGGTTTATCCGCACCCACGAACTTCTCGCGGCGCGGAAGATCGATCACGCCCATCAGTTTTTCACTCGCGCCGTCGACTTCGGCTTCTCGAAAAGCGCGGCGGAAACGCTCCGGATTTGGGACCGCGACAAAATTCTCGCGG
Source organism: Chthoniobacterales bacterium (assembly GCA_045809795.1). Lineage (GTDB taxonomy): Bacteria > Verrucomicrobiota > Verrucomicrobiia > Chthoniobacterales > UBA10450 > AV80. Next base: position 1,796,695 of record JBJMXD010000006.1, on the reverse strand, counting down.
ACGTTGTCTGGACGATCCGGAAATGGAAACCGAATGTGATCATCACGCGATTCAGTCCCGAGGACGACAAAACTCACGGCCACCACACCGCTTCCGCAATTCTCGCGCGCGAAGCCTTCACCGCCGCCGCTGATCCGAAACGCTTTCCGGAACAACTTGCCTACGTCGAAGTCTGGAAGCCAACCCGGCTCGTCTGGAACACGTCGCCGTTCTTTTTCCAAAATCGAAATATTCCATTCGATCCAGCCGGTCTGGCAACACTCGAAGCCGGTGGATTCAATCCGCTCCTGGGCAAAGCGTTCACCGAGATCGCCGCTGCTGCTCTGAGCATGCACAAGAGCCAGGGCGTCGGGAGCCCGCCGCACCGCGGCGCACGCAAAGAATATTTCAAACTGCTGGAGGGCGCTCCAATGAAAGATGCGTTGTTCGACGGCATCGACACAACCTGGGCGCGTGTTCCGAATTCAGGAAACGTCGGAGACAAGGTGAAACAACTGCTGACGACCTTCTCGCCCGCGGATCCATCAGCATCGATTCCAAAACTGTTGGAATTGCGAAAGGTGCTCGTCGCTCTTGGAGGGACGGGCGCTGTCCCGTCCCCAACGAAGGACGCCACAGCGGGCGTCCCTCCAAAACAGAGTTGGTTCGCCGCCAAAGCCCGCGAAGTCGACGTGCTTATCGCGGCGTGCCTGGCGTTGCACATCGAAAGTTCAACAACCGCCTTCGTCGTTTCGCCTGGCCAAACGTTGCCGATCAAACTCGAAGCGATCAATCGCTCAAACGTGCCGGTGCAACTGCTCGATGTGCGCGCGCCGGTTTCCGGAGAGCAGCTGCGACTCGACGTTCCGCTGCCGCAAGACCAACCCGTCACGAAAGATCTTTCGCCAACGATCCCAAAGGATGTCGCATCGACTCAGGCCTATTGGCTGCGCAAGCCACCGGCACCCGGAACCTATACTGTCGATGATCAGAAGCTGATCGGTCTTCCGGAGAATCCCCCGCCGTTTCCAGTAGAAGTGAGCCTGCGGGTCGGCGACCAGGAATTGCGTTATCTCGCAGACACAGAATACCGCACCGTCGATCGCGTTATCGGCGAGGTTCACGAGAATCTCGTTATCGCGCCTCCGGTCTTCGCCAATCTCCAGAATTCCGTTTTCGTTTTCGGCGATGACAAACCGAAAACGGTTCAGGTCCGTGTGATCGCCTCGGCTGGGCCGGTGAAAGGCCAGCTCCGCCTCGAGGCGCCTAAAGGCTGGCGGGTTGAGCCTTCCTCAGTCGCCGTGGATTTGCCCGCCGCGGAGAACGAATCGTTCTCTACGTTCACCATTCATGCGCCCGCCGGCCATGACGAAGGAACCCTGCGCGCGATCGTGAACACGGATGGGCGCGATTACTCGTTCGCGCGCGAACGGATTTCTTATCAGCACATTGGCACTCACACTTTGATGCCGGCCGCCGAGGCGAAAATTGTTCGCGCCGACATTAAGACGAAAGGCCATCTGATCGGTTACATTCCCGGCGCGGGCGACGACATTCCGCAGAGCCTGGAGCAAATCGGGTACGACGTGAAGGTTCTCGATGGCCCCGAGATCAAGGCCGAAAACCTGAAGCGCTTCGATGCCGTGGTCCTTGGGATTCGCGCTTACAACACGCAGGACCGGATCGCATCCTGGCAGGCCGAACTGCTCGAATACGTCAAAGCGGGCGGCGTGGTCGTGACGCAGTACAACACCACCGATTTAAAAACGAAGCAGATCGGGCCATTCCCCTTGGAGATTTCACGCGACCGCGTCACGGATGAAAACGCCGAGATTCGGATTCTCACGCCCGATCATCCGCTGCTAAACACGCCGAACAAAATCACCGCGGATGATTTCAAAGGTTGGGTCCAGGAACGCGGCCTCTATTTTCCGAACAAGTGGGATGCGAACTGGACCGCGCTGCTTTCCTGCAACGATCCGGGCGAGAAACCGCTCGATGGCGGCCTGCTCGTGGCGAAATCGGGGCAGGGTTATTTCATCTACACGGTTTACGATTGGTTCCGCGAATTGCCCGCCGGCGTTCCCGGCGCCTATCGCCTTTTCGCCAACATGGTGTCATTGCGCGAGGCGAAATGAGCCTGCACGAGCATCCGCCGTTCTTCTCTACCTGGCGCAAGGCCTACGTCTTCGCGATCGTTCTCTTCGCGGTTGAAGTCGCGTTGCTCTACGCCTTCACGCTCCGGTTTTCGTGAACCGGCTCGATTACCTCGTCCTCTTCGCGACGATCGTCGCGATCCCGCTTTACGGACTTTGGCGGACTTACAATCACCCGAACCTTCGCGAATACCTGAAGGGCGACCGGACGATTCGCTGGGGAACAATTGGCCTTTCCGTCCTCGCTACCCAGGCGGGACCGATCACGTTTCTCTCCATGCCGGGTCAGGCTTATGAGAGCGGCATCGGGTTTATCCAAAATTATTTCGGCCAACCATTCGCGCTCATCATGGTCTGCGCCGTGTTCGTCCCGATCTATCAACGCCTGAAAGTTTTCACCGCCTACGAATATCTCGGCCAACGCTTCGACACGAAAACACGGCTGCTCGGCGGGTTCCTGTTCCTTATCCAGCGCGGGATCGCCGGCGGGATCACGATTTACGCGCCGGCGATCATTCTCTCCGCGCTGCTCGGCTGGGATCTGAATCTCACCATCTGGCTCGCGGGCGGTTTCGTAATTTTCTACACGGTCGTGGGCGGCACAAAAATCGTCAGCATTACGCAGCGCTACCAGTTTCTCGTCATCTTCGTCGGCATGGCGCTCGCGTTCGGGATCGCGGTCTATCGCCTGCCTTCGAATCTGTCCTTCGGCGACGCCCTCCACATCGCCGGCCGGATGGGAAAGTTGCAGGCGGTCGATTTCTCGCTCGATCCCTCGAAGCGCTACACGTTTTGGTCCGGCATTCTCGGCGGATTTTTTCTGTCGCTCTCTTACTTCGGCGCCGACCAATCACAGGTACAACGTTATCTCGCGGGGCATTCGCTCCGTGCTTCCCGCATCGGCCTCCTTTTCAACGCTCTCGTGAAAGTGCCCATGCAATTCCTCATCCTGCTTCTCGGCGCGATGGTTTTTCTCTTCTATCAGTTTGAAAAGCCGCCGATCTTTTTTAATCAGCCCAGCTATGAGCGCGCGGTTGAGTGCGGTTACGGACCGAAGCTGAACGAGCTTCAATCGCAGTTCGACGACGTCTTCGCTCGCAAACGCCAGCTCTTACAAACCGCACCGACCGATCCCGCGATTCAACAACTCGATTCCCGCGCTCGGGCTATCCGCGACGAAACCAAAAAGGTCCTCGAGCAAGCTGGCGCGAATCCCAAGAGCAAGGATTCCGATTATGTCTTCATCACGTTCGTCCTTCAGCATCTGCCGCATGGCGTCGTCGGTCTGCTCGTCGCGGTCATCTTTTGCGCGACGATGTCGGCCACCTCCGCCGTCTTGAACGCGCTCGGTTCCACGACCGCTGTCGATTTCTATCGCGTCTTTCGGCCGGGCGCTTCCGATCATCATTACGTCGTGGCCACCCGCTGGCTAACGCTCGGCTGGGGAATCGTAACCATCGCCGTCGCCTCTTTTTGCAGCCTCGTCGAAAATCTCATCGAGGCAGGCAACATCCTGGCCTCCGTTTTTTACGGGAGCATTCTCGGGCTCTTCCTTGTCGCGTTTTTTCTTCGCAACGTCCGCGGCTCCGCCGTCTTTTTCGGCGCTGTCCTCGCCCAGACGATGGTGCTGGTGCTCTTCTTCACGACGAACATCGGGTATCTTTGGTACAACCTGATTGGCTGCGCCGCCGTGCTCCTCTTCGCCTGGCTTTTGGAAAATACTCTTTTCCGGAATGATTCTCGAGTCGCGTCGTAGTCCGATTAGTTTCACTGGTAGGGACGGTGCGCTGCGCCGTCCGCCGCGGCAGCACCCTACCACGCTCGGACGGCGCAGCGCGCCGTCCCTACCATTTGGATAATGAGCGCGCCGATCATCTGTTTTGGTCAACAACCTTGCGGCTTTTTTCCGAAGCGATTTCTCTACGCGAAGATCGTGACCGCCCGCCGTCTCCAGCGCGAAATCGGCGGCGAAATCGTTTTCTTCTTTCACGACAGCGACCACGATCCGCGCGAAACGACGACTGTCTTGCGCGATTGCCAGACCGCCGATCAACACTCGTTCAACTTCCATTTCGCGAACAAAATCCAGAAGCAATTTTCGCCGCTCTATGCGAAGCGCATTGAACCCGAGTGGCAGGCAAAGGTCGCCCGTCAACTTCCGAACTACGTTGCGCCTGATCTCGTCGAGCATTTCAAATCGGTCGAAGCCGATAATGCCGCTGATTTTTGCCGGGAAATGTATTCCCGAATGGATTTACTGGATGGAATCCGCCTCGAACGTTCGGGCGATTCAGACTTTCGCAAACGGGCCTGCGCGATCGACGATTATTTCGTCGATGTTTCCTGGGAAGGCGAAACGGTTCGCGCGCGTCATCGCGACGGCAAGCTGCTTCTTCACAAAGGCGGCGATAACTACATCGAGGTGCCGCCGCAATCGTTCGACGCAACTCAAATCAGTCCGACCCGCGACACCCGGCTCCGCTGGATGCAGTCGGTAATTCAGTGCACTCACTACGTCGCGGGGGCCGGTGAGAAAGAATACTTGAACGAAGCGGATGCGTCCGGCGTCACGTTTGTCGAACGGGAAGAAATCGCCGAATCCAGTCTCGCGTATATTGGCGAGTGATGGAACGACCGCTCAAGATCGGGATCACCTGTTTTCCGCTTATCGGTGGGAGCGGAATTCTGGCAACAGCGCTCGGAACCGAATTGGCTGCGCGCGGACAGCACGTCCACTTCTTCAGCCACGCCAAACCGGTCAGGCTCGATCTGGCCCTGCCGCGAATCCATTTTCATGAAGTCGAAGTCGGTCACGCGACGGTCTTTCCCTGCCCGGATTACACGTTGCCGCTTGCCGTGAAAATGGCGGAAGTCGGTAAATCAGAGGCGCTCGACGTCTTTCATGTTCATTACGCCGTTCCCCACGCGACCGCGGCCTTCCTAGCGACGGAAATGATCGGAGGCGAAGCGCCGAAAGTCATCACGACCTTACATGGAACCGATACGACGCTGCTTGGGCCAAATCCGCAATATCGGACCGCCATCGAACACGCGCTTATCCATTCGGACGCCGTTACAACGGTGTCTGAGAGTTTACGCAGGCAGACCGAAGAGATATTTCGACTGCGCGACGAAATCGTCGTCATCCCAAATTTCTTTACGCCGAACCAACCGAACAAAAGCCGCGAACAAGTCCGGCGCGAACTCGGAGTCGACGACGACCAATTTCTGGTGCTTCACATGTCGAACCTTCGGCCGACGAAACGAATCGATCTGTTGCTTCGCACGATCGCCACGGCCTCGCATCGCGATCGCATTCGGCTGTTGGTCCTCGCCGGCGCGCCGTTTAGTCCATTCCACACGCTCGTGGACGAGCTCGGTCTGCGCGAAAACGTTATCGTGAAAGAAGACGCGGCCGTGGTTGAAGATTTCCTGCCTGCGTCGGACGCCGGGCTTTACACATCCGAGAACGAAAGCTTCGGGCTCAGCATTCTAGAAACAATGTTCTTCGGCAAACCCGTCGTCGCGTTTCGCATCGGCGGCATTCCGGAAGTCTTGGGTGAAGCGGGTTATCTCCACGAATTTGGAGACGTCGCCGGAATGGCGAAGTCGCTCGATTTGCTGATTGAGTCACCGGCCGTTGCGAAGGAAGCGGGAGACCGTGGCCGGGAACGCTCGGAAAACCTTTTCACCGCCGGCCGTGTGGTTCCTCAGTACGAAGCGTTGTATCGCCGCGTGATTGGTCGTTAGGCCAAAGCCGTTTTTACTGCCGCCGGAAAAATTGCCGCAACGTCGCCCTCGATTCGCAAGGTGACCGCGGATTCACGATCGTGGTCGGTCTCGCCCCGATTGATGACGACGTAAGCAATTCCACGCTGCGCGGCCATTAGCGGAAACGAAGCCGCCGGATAAACGGAAAGGGTCGATCCCAGAGCGACGACAAGATCGGCGTTCATCGCCGCCTGTTCCGCACGCGCGAGCGTTTCCGGCTCCAGACTTTGGCCAAAGCTGATCGTCGCCGGTTTCAGGAAACCACCGCAGTGACAGAGCGGTGGTTTGCGCGCGGTCCGAAAGAATTCGAAATGCGGTTCGGGATCGCTCCGTGCCTTACACTTCACGCATTCGACCAACAAATTTGTGCCATGCAGTTCGACGAGGCGCTCCGCGGAGGTCCCGGCAAGCGTATGCAACCCGTCGATATTTTGCGTCACGACCATCAAGACCTTGCCTGCTTTCTCCAACGCCACGATTGCGTGGTGAACCGGGTTGGGCTGCGCGTTCCGAAATCCATCCCAGCCCTCCAACTTGTAATCCCAGTGTTCGACTCGCGCGGCCTCCGAGCTGAGGAAATCCTGGAAGTAAACTGGCTGTCGACGTTTCCAGACGCCTTGCGGCCCACGAAAATCCGGAATCCCGCTGCCGGTCGAAATTCCGGCGCCGGTAAAAATCAGCGCCTTGCGCGCGTCGCGCAGGAAATCAGCGAGACGGTCCGCGGATCTGTCGAAAGCCGAACGAATATTAGCGAAGGCTATCGATCAACTTCTGGCTATTGGCGATGGCGGCTTCATCCGGATTCGGCCCAGCCTTTAACAGCTCGATCGATTTTTCCGCGGCGGCGATCGTTTCCTTTTTATTCCCCAGCTTCGCGAGAATCTGCGCTTTCTTGTACTGCATGAAATACGCCTTCGGATTCTTCTCGATCGCCTGATCGACCCACTTCAACGCCTGCCGCAAATCCTTGTTTTGATCGAAATAGAAACTCGCGGCGTTGTAATAAAAATTCGCGTCCTGTTCCTTGCCGCTCTTCACCGCGGCGTCGATGCCTTGCATTACTTTCTCGACGTCGTTCGTGGTTAGTTTCACGGCGACCCGCGTCTTGTCCCATTCGAGATAAAAGATCGCTGAGTTCGCCCGCAAATCGTCGAACCCGATCGTGAAGGTTTCGGCCGGCGCGGCGAGAGAGAGCGAAGGCTTGGCCGTCACGCGCGCCGCTTCATCCTCCGGCTTGTGCTCAGCCGGAGTCTGCGCCTTCAGGTTTTTCGAAAGCACCAGCGTCCACTCATTCGCCCCAGGGATCGTGTAGAGGACGTACTCGCCCGCCGGGACCTCCTTATCTCCGAACTTCACCGGAGCGCTTACCTTAACTTTCGTCGGTTGATTCGCACCGGTCCGCCACGGTTTATCGAACGGCACCACTCCGCCGAAGATGACGCGGCCATTCTTATTCGGGCGTGAATAATCAACTTCGACGTCGGTGAGGCCCACGCGTTGCTTAACGACCGCATGCTGGCTCGCCTGCGGAAATTCCACCTTCTCATCGGCGGCGAGTAAGAGCGGAGAAAGCAGGCCGGCGGCGAGGAGTAGCGCAGCAAGAGCGATTCGTTTAGAAAATGTATGCATAATAGGTCACGGAAATTTGATCTTCTCGACGCCGGAAGCTTCGAGCTCCGAATTCAACGCTGCGACATCCTGAGGAACAGTGCGCCAGCGTTCAATCACGGATTCCACCTCGCGCTGAATCTGGATCGCCGCGCCTTCGGTCACCGGCGTCGGCGCCGCATCTACTTCCTGCAGATCGCCAAAAAGCTTTTCCACCTTGCTTAAAACATAGAGGTTCAACGATTGCCCGGTGCGGACGCGGACCGGATCCGCAAATTCCTGAAGTTTCAGTTTCAGCGCCTCAATTTTTTCTTTCACCGATTTGTCGCCCGCCTTTTCCTTCGCTTTCGTGACCTCGGCCACGAGCGACTCGAAACTTTTTCCGATTGGGATCAGCGCCGCCCGATTGTCGTAGAGCGCCTTGGACAACTCGAACTGCTTCGCCAGATCGGCGCCCGGCACTTTCAACCGCGGATCCAATTTCACCGTCACCGGTTGCGTGAAGGTTTTGCCGGCGGCAACCAGGACCACCGAATAATCGCCGGGCACCACCCACGGACCTGTAGGTTGCGGCGCGGTTTTCTGTGCGACGGCCGTCATTGGGTATTCGGGATCTATGTCTTTCAACGGCTGAAGATGCATGTCCCAGTAAAAGCGATGCAATCCAGCGACTGCCGACAAAGTTTGCGGCGGCTGCACCCAATAACGCGGAATTTTCAGCTTCGGGTCCGGCGGCGGAACCGGATCGGTGCTCGCATACCGACGCACCACATTTCCTTTGTTGTCTTTGATCTCAAGCGTAACCGGCCCGGTCGCATCGGTGCTCAGTCGGTAATCGATCATCGCGCCTTCGGGCGGATTTTCGCCTTGTGGTTCATCCGGCGGAAGTGGTGTGTCGGTGTTGAAGTTCCAGCGGACGCGTGTCGCGGTTTGCGGTTTGAACAAGACGGTCGCCTGGTCGCCAATCTCAGATTGGCGCAGCGCGGTAATATTATCGAGAATCCAAAAGCCGCGCCCGTGCGTCGCGATCGCGATGTCGTCGTCTTTCAAAATCAAATCGCGAATGGACGTGGCCGGCATGTTCAACCGCAGCGATCGCCAGTTTTCGCCGTCGTCGAACGATACATAAACGGCGCGCTCTGTCCCGGCGAAGAGCATCCCGCGCCGGCGCGGATCTTCGCGAACGACGTTGACGTTCTCGTTCTCCGGAATTCCGCGCACAATTTCCTTCCAGGTCTTGCCGCTGTCGGTCGTGCGGTAAATGTGCGGGCGCAGATCGTCGAGACGGATCGTGTTCACCGCCGCGTAAGCTGTGTTGGCGTCGAAGTGTCCGGCATCCATGATTGAGATTTTCTGCCAGGCCGTGATCGCGGGCGGCGTCACATCTTTCCAGTTTTTCCCGCCATCCGTCGTGAGATGAATCAGCCCATCATCGGTTCCCGCCCAAATCCGGTTCTTATCGAGCGGCGACGGCGCGACGGTATAGATCACCCCGCGTTGCCGGGCCTGTGCGCTCGGCTGTGAACGATATTTTCCGACGCTCGCCGGTACCTCGAAAGTTTTTCGCGTCAGGTCCGGACTGATTTGCGTCCAATGCCGGCCACTGTCGCTGGTTTGCCACAGCGTGTTGGCCGCGAAGAAGAGCAGATGCGGATCGAGCGGCGAGAACAGAACCGGCTGAGTCCGGATCACTCGAAAATCGTCCGTCCGAAACGGCTTCGGCGAAATGCTCTGGACTTGATTTGTGCGTCGGTCGTATCGCGTGAGTTTGCCGCCGTAGATAATGTCGGGATCGAGCGGATCGGGCGCGCAATAACCGTATTCCTCCGCTGCAACCGGACGCCAATCGCGAAAAGTGATCGCGCCATCGGGTCCGCGACTCGTGATCCCAACCGAACCGCTTTCCTGTTGTCCGCTGTAAAGTCGATACGGAAACGCGTTGTCCGCGGCGACGTGATAAAGCTGCGCGGTCGATTGGTTATACCACGAGCTCCAGGTCTGGCCGCCGTTGACTGTGACGATCGCGCCCTGGTCGCTGCCGAGCAGAACCACGTCGGAGTTTGAGGGATTGATCCAGACATTCTGGTAATCGTCACCACCTGGGGCGCCGCGCCAGCCTTCCCACGTCTTCCCGCCATCGATCGATTTCCAGCAAACGACACTCGCGGAATAAACAATGTCCGGATTCTGCGGATCGATCCGCATCAACGGCAAATCGCCTCCACCAATGCGCGCTCCCGGGCGGTCGTCCTCCGTCGCCAGCTTCCAGCTTTCTCCGCCATCTTCCGATCGATAAAGCTGTCCGGCTTTCTGAGTAGCGACAGCGGCGATCAAAATCCGCGGCGCACTTGCGGCAATTCCGAGGTTCGCCTGCACGATATCATTAGGCAGGCCGTTGCTTAGTTGCTTCCAAGTCTTGCCGCCATCGATCGATTTGAAAATGCCGCCGTTCGTCCCGTTCCAGGAACCATTTTCCCACGGACCTTCCCGCGCTTCCCAAAGCGCCGCATAAACCACGTCCGGGTTCGATGGATCGATCTCAACGTCGGCGCCACCGGTGTTCTCGTCCTTCCCGAGCGTCTTCGCGAAAGTCTTGCCGCCGTCCGTTGAAAGATAAACGCCGCGCTCTTCATTCGGACCGTAAGGATGGCCGGCGACCGCGACGAGAAGATGATCGGGATTCTTCGGATCGACCGCGATCGCCGCGATCTGTTGCCCGTCCCGCAAGCCGAGATGCGTCCATGTTTTCCCCGCATCCGTCGATTTGTAAATGCCATCGCCGACCGAGAGATCAGGGCGATGCAAACCTTCGCCACTGCCGACGTAAATGATGTCCGGGTTCGAGACCGATACCGCGATCGCCCCGACTGAGCCGGTCGGTTGATCGTCAAAAATCGGTTGCCACGTCCGGCCGTAGTCGGTCGTTTTGAAAACGCCGCCGTTAACCTGGGCGAAATAGAAAACGTTCGGTTGCGACGGCACGCCGGCAATTGCTCGCACCCGCCCGCCGCGGAACGGGCCGATGTTTCGCCAGCGTAGCATCCCGGAAAAATCCGTCTCCGCCTCCGCCGCAAAAACGCTCAGCAGCAGAGCAGCCAGGGCCGCCGCGCCTGTTCGCGACCGCGTCTTCACTCGGAGGGACGTGCTTCCGCGGGTCCCGCTTCTTTCTCGGGGGCGGCTGGCGCGGGAGCAGGCGCTGCAGTTGTCGCCGCTGCCGCTTTAGCTGCCGCGGCCGCAGCAGCCGCTTTCTTCTTTGCTTCCGCTTCTGCTGCTGCTTTCGCCAGCGCAGCATCCACCTCAGCTGCTTCAACCGGATGGATGCCGTGATAGTAAGTGTTAGATTTTGCCAGCTCGCTCTTATCCATGAGGAGCGCATCGAACCGTTCCCGGCGGCTCAGTTCATAAACCTTGTCCATCTTGATCGCTTCAAACGGACAAACCTCGACGCAAATCTGGCAGCTCATGCAAACTGAGATGTCGATGTCGAACACCGCCGGATAAAACTGCGGTTTGCCGACGTAATCGGGTTTCTTGTCCTTGCTCTTGGTGATGTAAATGCACTGCGGCGGACATTCCTTCTCGCAAATCTGGCAGGCCACGCAGCGCAGTCCGGCGTGCGGATCGTCTCCGTCGAAAACCAAAAATGGAAAGTTCCGGTAATTCTCCGGCAACGGCGTCCGCTCTTCCGGATATTGCACGGTGATGAGCCGCTCCTTGTCGAAGTAACTCCCGACGAAATTCTTCGCCGTGACCGCCATGCCTTTGAGAACGCCAGTGCCGATCATGATTACCGATCTACTTCTCCCATGACGATATCGACGCTGCCAAGAATAACCATCACATCCGCGACGGTGTGACCGAGGCACATGTCTTCGAGCACGGTAAGGTTGATGAAGCTCGGCGGCCGGACGCGATAACGATACGGACTCGCGCTGCCATCACTTATTAAATAGAAGCCGAGCTCGCCCTTGGGCCCTTCGATTCGTCCGTAGGCTTCGCCCCCCGGCGGTTTGAAGGCGCGGATCTTCACCTTGGGATTCATGATCGGGCCCGCCGGAACGTCCTTCATCGCCTGCTTGAGAATGTCGAGGGTTTCACGCATCTCGAGAGCGCGAATCATCAATCGATCGTAACAATCGCCGTGATCGCCGAGTGGAACGCGGAACTTGAAACGCGGATAGATGCCATAGCCATCCACTTTCCGCAGGTCGTAGTTCACGCCGCTCGCTCGCAGCATCGGTCCGGTAATTCCGGCGCTGACTGCCAGCTCGGCGGAAAGTTTTCCGACACCTTGCGTCCGCGCGATCAGAATTTCGTTTGAGACAATCAGATCCTCGAACTCGTCGAGAAAAGCGGGAAACGCGTCGACGATCTTTTGCGCGCGCGCGAACCAATCCGGGCCGGCGTCGACGCGACACCCGCCGAAGCGCATGTAATCGCACATCATCCGCGAGCCCGAGAGCGACTCGAACAGGTCGAGGATTTTCTCACGCTCGCGGAACGCATACATGAGCGGCGTCCCCCACGCGCCCATGTCGCTCAGGAGAAAGCCGAGAAGCGACGCGTGGTTTTGGAGTCGGGTTAACTCCGCAAGAATGACGCGCAGATATTCCGCGCGCTCCGGCACTTCGATTCCCGCGAGCTTCTCGACACTGAGCGCGTACGCCCAGTTGTTGGTCATCGAGCAAAAATAATCGAGCCGATCGGTGTACGGCATCGAGCCGAGATAACTCGTGTTTTCGCCAATCTTCTCGTGATTACGATGGAGATAACCGAAGACCGGTTTGAGTTTCCGCACCACTTCGCCGTCAAGCGCGACGTTCATACGGAAAACGCCGTGCGTGGATGGGTGCTGAGGCCCCATCGAGATTTCCATCAGGTCGCCTTCGATCCGCGAAGTCATCGCCGGGGGCGCTTCTTCCAGTTCGTGAAACCCAGTCGCGCTCATCTCAAAAGGCATGTCATTCTGAGTCGCGAAGACGACGAAGAATCTCTGACTATTTCTGATTCCCTGCGCTCCGTGCCGGAAATAGACAGAGATTCTTCGCTCCGCTCAGAATGACAATTCATTGCGGGGTCAGGGTTTCATTTACCTGCGGGCGCGGCGAATAGTGCTCCTTCGCCTTTTCCAAAACTTCGTCGTGCGGCGTGGGCTCGTATTCGTAGTCGTCCGGCTCCTTATAATCTTTCCGCATCGGGAAATCCTCGAACTCGTCCCACATCAGGATGCGGCGCAGATCTGGATGGCCGTCGAACTTGATCCCGTAAAGATCGAAGATTTCGCGCTCCTGGAATTCGGCGCTACGCCAGATTGGAGTCAGCGACGGCAATTGCGCGCCACCCGCGCGATCCGGTGTTCGCATCCGGACGATCACCGGACCGTGTTTCAGCGACATCGAGAAGAGGTGATAGACCGCTTCCAGATAACCGGGAAAAAATTCTTCCTGCGTTTCTTCGACTTCTTTCTCGACGCCTTCGACGACCTTTTTAACCTTCACCTTCTTCGTCACCTTGCGATCGAGCCAATCGACCCCCGTGACGTTCGAACAGTGATCCAGCTTCAACGCCGGATCGTCGCGAAGAAAGTGAGCTACGGCAGCCGCGTGCTCGCGGCCGAGCAAGAGCGATGATTGCGCCGCGACCGCCGCATTCGGAACGATCTCGATCTTCGCTCCCGGCACCGCCGCTTCGACGCGTGCTTTGAGTTGTTCTAGCGCTTCCATGGTAGGGACGCCGCGCTGCGGCGTCCGGTCCCTCCAGGTAGCTTGGGTCGCATCGATCGGACGGCGCAGCGCGCCGTCCCTACCAAAAGCTCATTCTTCATGCGCGCTCAAGCTTTGGCGGATGGAAGATATTTGGATTACTCGCCGGCTCGAGATCGTGCGCGCCGAAATTTGGAACGGGGAACTCGCTTGGCTGCTCGCGATCGAGATGCGCGGCCTTGTTTTTTCCGGTCAACTCCTGCTCCTTGATCTTGCGCTGCAATTCCATGAACGCGTGCAACAGCGCTTCCGGACGCGGCGGGCAACCAGGAATGTAAACATCCACCGGAATGTAACGGTCGATTCCTTTCAGAACGTTGTAACCCTGCTTGAAAGGCCCGCCGGAAATCGCGCACGCGCCCATCGAAATGACGTACTTTGGATCGGGCATCTGGTTGTAGAGCCGCACAATTTGCGGCGCCATTTTTTTGGTGACCGTTCCAGCGACGATCATCAAATCCGCCTGGCGCGGCGATGGACGAAATACTTCGCCGCCGAAACGCGCGAGATCGTAACGCGAGGCAGCGGTCGCAATCATTTCGATCGCACAACAGGCAAGGCCGAACTGGAGCGGCCAGATCGAATTGCGCCGGCCCCAGTTGTAGAGCTCCTGGGTCGACGTCACCCAGACGCCGCGTTTTTGCAGCTCGCTGCGAAGTCCTTCGTCAATCTGGTTCTCGCTCATCGCGCCGGTTTCCGTATCCGCGCCCAATCTAAACAACCTTTGCTCCAGGCCCAAACGAGGCCTTCGAGCAGCAACAGCAGAAAAACGAGAATCGCGACGAACGCGCCGAACGGCAATCCGGTGAACGCGACCGCGAACGGCACCAGGAAAATCGCCTCGACGTCGAAGATCAGAAAAATGATGCAGTAGAGATAGTACTGCGATTGGAACTGCACCTGGGCCGGCCCGAGCGATTCCATGCCGCATTCATACGTCGCATTTTTCTGCGGGCCCGGTTTCGGCGGTTGCAGGAAATGGCGCCACACCCAGGCCAGGGCCAGCGGCATCAGCGGAAAAACCAGCGCCACGCCGGCGAAAATAACGAGGAAAAAATACGGATCGGGATTCATGCTGTGTCGCGATTTAGTTTCCGCCAACGGCTGTCCGCCATCGGACCAACTTGCCGCGCCGAGCGCATTCTGTCAGTCATTCTTTGTGGAGCAAAATGAAAGACAAGCCATTCGTCAATTGAAGCCGCGACCTTCGCTCTTGATTAAACCGCAACGCATCGCTTTCCTTCTCGGCGGATGACCGCCAGTTCCGTCGATCAGGCTTTTGTTTCGTTGAAGGGCTGGCTGCTCTCTTTCGTTTCCTCGGCGCCGGACTGGGTCCAGGGGATCGCCGCAAGCTTGATCAACATCGCCGGAGTCCTCGGCGTTTTCATGACGCTCTTCGCGTTGATCTCGGTGCTGGAGAGAAAAATTCTCGGGCGCATCCAGAACCGCTACGGACCGAATCGCGTCGGACCGTTCGGGCTGTTCCAGCCGGTTGCGGACGGCATCAAGCTCCTGATTAAGGAAGACATCGTGCCGACGCGTGCGGACAAAGTGGTGCATTTCCTCGCGCCGATCATGGGAGCGATGCCGGCGATTCTCGCGCTGGGCGTCATTCCGTATGGGCGAAACATGACGGCGATTTCAATCGATGGCGGGATCCTGTTTTTCTTCGCGGTGGGTTCAGCGGCGGAGCTGGCCGTTTTCATGGCCGGCTGGGGCAGCAACAACAAATTCTCCATGCTCGGCGCGATGCGGGCGATCGCGCAGATGGTCAGCTACGAGTTGCCGCTCATTCTCACTGTGTTGCCAGTCGTGATGATAGTGGGCTCGCTTTCCACCGACGCGATCGTCGCGACCCAGTCGGGTTACGCGTATGGATTCATTCCCCGCTGGTTTGTCTTCACGCCTTGGGGTGCGGCCGCGTTCATTTTGTTTTTCGTCTCGGGACTCGTCGAATCAAACCGGACGCCTTTCGATGTCCCGGAAGGTGAATCGGAAATCGTGGCCGGGCACATGACGGAATATTCCGGGTTCAAATACGCGATCTTTTTTCTGGCGGAATACTTTGGGATGTTCGCCGTCAGCGGACTTGCGGTGACTCTGTTTCTCGGCGGCTGGCACGCGCCGTTCCCCTTCCTCGAGGTCGTTCCCTCCTATATTTGGTTCTTCGCGAAGCTCGCGGTGCTGCTTTTCGTTTTCATTTGGATCCGCGGAACTCTGCCCCGGATGCGGGTCGATCACGTGATGAATTTCGCCTGGAAATTCATGATGCCGATGGCGTTCACCTGCCTCATCGCCGCGGCGGCGTGGCATTACGCTCATGATTTCACCCGCTGGCTTTGGTCGCTCGGCATTCTGCTGGTGGTTTACTTCGCCCTCTCGCGATTTCTCCGAACGAACAAAAATCTCGCAACGCGTACCTATCGCTTCGCCGAATGAACGCCGCCGCTTTTATTGTCATCGCCATTTTCACACTGAGCGGCGCGCTCGCGGCGGCGTGTTTGCGCAAACTCATTCACGCCGCGCTCTGTCTGGTGGTCGCCTTCATAGGACTGGCGGCCTTTTACTTTTTGCTAGGAGCCGAATTCGTCGGGTTGGTGCAGGTGTTCGTGTACGTCGGCGCCGTCGCGGTCCTGATAGTTTTCACGATTCTCCTGACGCGACGCGAAGAGGAAGAGTCGAGCGGTTTCAATTGGGCCGGAGCTGTTGTTGCCATAGCGGTCTTTGCAGGCCTCGTCTGGACGATTCTGAAGACGTCCTCGGTGTCGGCGGCCGCGCCGGCAATCGAAGCGCTCACGGTCAAACGCATCGGTGAAGTTCTGATGACTGGCTATGTCTGGCCGCTTCAATGCGTCGGACTGCTACTCACCGCCGCGCTCATCGGCGCGCTCGTGCTCGTGATGGAGGAAAAGCAATGACGCCTACGCTTCAGTTCTGTCTCGTTATCTCCGCCGCATTATTCTCGATCGGATTGCTTGCGGCCCTCAGCCGCAAACACGCCATTTTCATTCTCATCGGGATCGAGTTGATGCTGGCGGCGGCAAATCTGAACTTCATCGCGTTCTGGCGGTTTGGCCCGCAATCGCCGAACCCGACGGGCGTGATGGTCGCAATTTTTTCCATTGCGATTGCCGCCGCGGAAGCGGCTGTCGGGCTCGCCCTCGTGATCGCCGTTTATCGCCATTACCGCACAACCAACGTGCGGCGGTTCAACCAACTTAAAGGATGACCGCGATACTCCGATTATTGGTTGCGTTCCTGATTGCCGCGGAGGCCGCTCAGGCTGCCGAGCCGCGGTTCGAAGATCTTGTGCGCCAGTTCGATTACGATCGCAACGGGCCGTTAAACATTCGCGAAGACAAAAAGGAAGAACGCGATGGCGTTTCCGTCATCGAACTTTCCTACGACAGTCCGCGCGGCGGTCGTGTCCCGGCAACGCTCGTCGAGCCATCAGGAAAAGGTCCGTTCGCCGGAATTCTTTTCGGTCATTGGATGATGCCGCGCTCGTCGTTCCGAAATCGAAGGGAATTTCTCGATGAAGCAGTCCTGCTCGCCCGCTCCGGCGCCGTTTCGCTGTTGACCGATGCGCCCATGGTGCGTCCCGGATTTGTCGCCGAGAAAGAAGGGCTCAAAGCGGAGGTCCAAAACGCCGAAGCGTCGCGCCAGCAGGTCATCGATTTCC
Organism: Chthoniobacterales bacterium; assembly: GCA_045809795.1. GTDB lineage: Bacteria > Verrucomicrobiota > Verrucomicrobiia > Chthoniobacterales > UBA10450 > AV80. Next base: position 1,779,737 of record JBJMXD010000006.1, on the reverse strand, counting down.
GGCGGGGCCTCGATCTTCTCCTCGCGCGCGGCGTCGACCCGGCGCGGACCGCGTTCGTCGGACATAGCTACAACGGGCATACCGGCGGCCTTCTAGCCGGTGTGGAAAAGCGGATCGGATCTTTCGTGCTCATGGCCGGCGAGCTCGCCGACGAGGAATACATCTTTGAGTCGGCGGCGCTGGACGTCACCCAGTTCCGCCAAAAGAACGGCGACAAGGCGCTACGCGAGTTCTTCCAGCAATACGCCTTCGACGATCCGGTCCATTTCATTGGCCACAGCGCGCCCGCGTCTGTCTTTCTCCAGTTCGGCGAGGAGGACCAGGGCATTCCGGAAAAAATGGCGCGCGGTTATTTCGCGCGGTTCGCGGAGCCGAAGAAGATTGCGTTTTACAAAGCCGGTCATGCGTTGAACCGCGAAGCGCGCGAAGAACGGATCGGCTGGCTGGCTGAACGGCTCAAGCTGTCGCCAGTCGACCACGAGGCGATCGAACGCATCCCGGGTTTGGAGCAGGAACAGAAGGAAAAAGACTAGCGTGATTTCCTGGGCTGCCGCGAATTTCTGGTTGATCCCCCTGCTGCCGTTGGCGGCTTCGCTCTTGATCCTGGCGCTGCGCGCCTCGCGAAAAACTATCGCTTTCGCGTTCGCGGTTTTCGGACAAATCGCGGCGCTCGTGATCGCAATCGGGGCGTTCGCGTCCACGCTTGCCACGCCGGGAGCGCACGCCGTTGAAAACTTCAGCTGGTTCACCTTTGGCGATCAGGTTTTACGGCTCGGCGTAGTCCTGGATCCGCTCGCCGCCGTGATGCTCGTCATGATCACGTTCGTTAGCCTTTGCATTTTCGTTTTCAGCAAAGGCTACATGGCGGGCGACAAGGATTTCACCCGCTTCTTTGCTTATCTCTCATTTTTCTCCGCGGCGATGCTCGGCGTGGTTATCGCCAACAGCTTGCTCCTCCTGTTTGTCTGCTGGGAACTGGTCGGGCTCGCGTCGTATCTGCTGATCGGTTTTTGGATTCATAAGCCGAGCGCCGCGGCGGCCGCGAAGAAGGCGTTCATCACCACCCGCATCGGCGACCTCGGATTTTTTCTCGGCTTACTTTGGCTTTACCGCAGCACCGGCACGCTTCTCTTTTACGACAACGGCAAAGGTTGCTTGGAAGCGGCGGGGCTGCTCGCGATCGGTTCGAGCGCCACCTTCATCGCGCTGCTGATTTTCTCCGGCGCCGTCGGCAAGTCGGGTCAATTCCCACTCCACGTCTGGCTGCCCGACGCGATGGAAGGTCCGACGCCGGTGAGCGCGTTGATCCACGCGGCCACGATGGTGGCGGCCGGCGTTTTCCTAGTCGCGCGCGTCTATCCCATCTTCTCGTTAGGCGCGATCGATGGCGTGACGCCGTCGCTCACCGTGGTGGTCTGGGTCGGCGTGATCACCGCCTTGATAGCGGCGTTGATCGCGATCGCGCAGGCCGACATTAAACGCATCCTCGCTTACTCAACCGTCTCGCAACTCGGCCTGATGATGGTCTCGCTCGGCGTTGGCGGTGTCGCGGCCGGCATCATGCATCTTCTCGCTCATGGATTTTTCAAAGCGCTCTTGTTCCTCGGTTCCGGCTCCGTCATTCACGCATCGCATCACGAACAGGACATCCGGAAAATGGGCGGCCTCCGGAAATTGATGCCGGTCACTTTCATCACCTACGCCATCGGCATGATGGCGCTCAGCGGCGTCCCGCTCTTTTTTGCCGGCGCCTGGACGAAAGAAGAAGTGCTGCACGCCACGGCGCATTGGCCGAAGTCGCCTGTGCCGTATTACCTCATGCTCGCCGGCGTCGTCCTGACCGCCTTCTACATGACGCGCCAGATGATTTACGTTTTCTTTGGCAACAACCGGAGCTCAGCGACCGCGCGTGAAAGTCCGGGCGTGATGACGCGGCCTCTCCTGATCCTCGCGCTGTGGACGATTGGATTGAGCGCGGTCCTCACCCCGGCGTGGCCCTGGCTGCACAACTACTTGTTAGGCGAACCCGTCGCTCTCGACTTCAACCTCCTCATCCAGCCGATGCTTTTTGTTTCGCTCGCGCTCGTGGCGGGCGGAATCGGCTTGGGAATTCTGATCTATCGGCGCGCCGGCCAGACCGATCCATTCCAGCAAGCGCTCCCCGTTGTCTTTGGCTTCCTCGAAAACAAAATGTGGATCGACGAACTTTACGCGCACACGGTCATTGCGCTGAGCAAGACGGCCGCGCTCGTCTCGAGCTGGCTGGATCGTTTTGTCTGGGACGGATTGGTTCGCGGCGTCGGCGGGATCGGTCAGCTCTTCGGTAATTTTTCCGCGGGCGTCGACGAACGCGGGATCAATTCGGGCGTCGACGAAACGGTTCTCGGGACGCGAGGCCTCGGACGTCTCATGTCGAAATTCCATTCCGGACAAGTGCAACTGTATCTCGGCGCGGTTGCCGTTGCGGTGGTCGCGCTGGTTCTCTTTTACGCATGGCTGGGTTGATCACCATCCTCATTTTCCTGCCCCTGGCCGGCGCGCTTTTCGTAAGCGTCGCGCCCAGGAATTCAGCGCGCATCATTGCTCTGGGCTTCACGGCGTTGAACGCAATCACAGCGTTTTATCTTTGGCGCCATTTCGATGCCACGACGCCCGGAATGCAATTGGCGCAACGCTTCCCCTGGATCCCATCCATTGGCGCTGAGTATTTCGTCGCGGTCGATGGATTGAGCCTGCTCCTCGTCGTGCTGACCACGCTCATTTTCCCGTTCGCGTTTCTCGCGGATCGAATGACACGCGGCGCTTCCGCTTTGATGCTCGTCATGCAAGCGGCGCTCTACGGCACCTTCACCGCCCAGAATTTCGTCCTATGGTTTTTGTTTTACGAGATGAGCCTCGTCCCCGGGTTTCTTCTTATAAAAATCTGGGGCGGCGAAAATCGTGATTGGGCGGCGACCAAGTTTTTTCTCTACACCTTTCTCGGCAGCGTCGCGATGCTGCTGGCGTTCCTGGGAATTTATTTCGCGAAAGATACCTTCGATTTCGCCACTCTGACGGAAGCCGCGCGGACCGGGCCGTTGCTCACCGGCAAACTCGGCTGGCTCGCGTTCGCGGGGATCTTTCTCGGACTCGCGGTGAAGGTGCCGCTCTTTCCGTTTCATACCTGGTTGCCCGACGCCTACGCGACGGCGCCCACCAGCGTTTCAATGGTCCTGACCGGCGTCCTTTCCAAGATGGGCGTGTACGGGTTTGTTCGGCTGCTGCTTCCGCTTTTCCCGCGTGAGATTCAGCAACTCGGTCCCTGGCTTCTCGCTCTCGCCGTCTGCTCGATCATCTTTTCGTCGCTCGCCGCCTGGGCGCAATCCGACCTGAAACGAATGGTCGGTTATCTTTCCATCAATCATCTCGGCTACTGCATGCTCGGCCTCTTTGCGGTCGCAACGACCACCACCAGGCCGGCCATTGAAATTCAGGCTGCGTTAAGCGGCGTTTTCCTGCAGATTTTCAACCACGGCATCACCGCGGCCGCCCTCTTCTATTTCGTCGGCCTGCTCGAAGAACGGCGCGGCGCACGCGGCATACACGACTTCGGCGGTTTGATGCAGCGAACGCCGTTGCTCTGCGGCTGGATGAGCGTGGCGATGTTTTCCTCGCTCGGATTACCTGGCCTGAATGGTTTCATCGGCGAGTTCCTCATCTTTAGAGGCGCTTTCAGTCTCGCGATGATCCCAACCGCGGTGGCCGTCCTCGGTTTGCTCTTTACCGCCATTACTTTTCTTCGCGCGATGCAATTGCTCTTCAGTGGCCCACTTTCCGAAACGTCTGCCGCCTTTCCTGACCTGCTGCGCCGAGAGAAATTCGTGGTCGTTCCCGTAACGCTGCTCATGTTCGCCGCCGGCCTCGCTCCACAGTTTCTCTTCAACATCTTCAACAGCACCGTCGTCCAGATGACGCGGCTGTTTGCGTAACCATGGCCGCGAGACGCGAACTCATTCCCATCGGCCGCATCGCCCAGTCGATTCATCTACTGCGTGGCCAAAAGGTGATGCTGGATTCCGATTTGGCGGCGCTCTATGGCGTGACCACTGGAAATTTAAACAAGGCGGTCGCCCGCAATCGCGATCGATTTCCCTCCGATTTTTGCTTCCGACTGCGCCGCGAGGACGCCAAGCGTTTGATATTCCAAATTGGAATATCAAACACCCGCGGTGGCCGCCGCCATTTACCTTATGCCTTTACCGAGCAGGGCGTCGCGATGCTTTCGAGCGTCCTGAACAGTCCGCGCGCCGTGAAAGTGAACATCGCAATCATGCGCGCGTTCGTGAAATTGCGAGAGACCCTCGACAACAATCGCGAACTGGGCCGGAAATTTTCCGAACTCCAACGGCGTGTCGGTAAACACGACGAGGAGATCGCGGCCATCATCGATGCGATCCGCCAATTAATGACGCCACCAGAACGGCAACGCCGCGAAATCGGATTTCACGTCCGTGAAAAGGCGCCGCGTTATCGAACGCAAAATTCCCGATGATCGCCTGGACCATTTACGTCACGTTTGGCGGCGCGCTGTTGTTATTGTTTCTGCCGCACATCCTTGCGCGGTGGATGGCGCTGCTCACGGCGCTCGCAGGTTTTGCAGTCAGTCTCCAGGCGTTTTTCAATGCTACCGACCTCGGAACGTTCAAGACGATCGTTCAGCTTCCATGGATTCGCGGACTCGGATTCGAATACCACCTCGCCGTCGACGGCATCAGCCTCACGATGTGCCTCGTCACAGGCCTGACCGCCGTTAGCGCTGTTCTCTTCTCATGGGACGTCGAGGAACGGCCTAACGAGTTCTTCTTTTGGCTCCTCCTCGTCGTCGGCGGCTCCTATGGCGTGTTCCTCAGCGCCGATCTCTTTCTTCTATTCGTTTTCTACGAGCTCGTCATCGTCCCAAAATATTTCCTCATAGGGATCTGGGGTTCGACCAACAAGGAATACGGCGCGATGAAGCTGACGCTCTATTCGTTTTTCGGCGGCGCCGTCGCGCTCATCGGAGTCATCGCGATTTACGTGGCGACCGGCGGGCACACGCTCGATCTGCAACAGCTCGCGCAATTTCAATTCACGCCGCAATTCCAAAACTGGGCGTTCCCTCTGTTATTCCTCGGCTTCGCCGTTCTCGCTGGCATCTGGCCGCTTCATACCTGGGCGCCGACCGGCCACGTCGCGGCGCCCACGGCCGGCTCAATGTTGCTCGCCGGCATCGTCATGAAACTGGGCGCTTACGCCGCATTGCGCGTGGCCATCAATCTCTTGCCGCTCGGCTTTCAGACCTGGAGCAAATGGATCGCGGTGCTCGGGGTTATCGGGATCGTTTACGCCGCCGGCGTCGCTTTGCGCCAGCGCGACCTCAAGTTCGTCATTGGTTATTCGAGCGTCAGCCATATGGGCTTTGTGCTTCTTGGACTAGCGACCGCGAACCTTCTCGGCGTCGGCGGCGCTGTTCTCCAAATGTTTTCGCACGGCGTGATTGCCGCCCTTCTCTTCGCCGTCGCCGGCCGGATGATCTATCGGCGAACTCACACCCGCGACCTGGATCTTTTGTCCGGGATGAATCTGAGCCATGCTCTGCCGTTCGCGGCCTTTGCCTTTGTCATCGCGTCGGCCGCGTCCATGGGCATTCCGGGGTTCAGCGGCTTCGCGGCGGAGATAACGATCCTTCTCGGCACGTGGAAATCGTATCCGGTCGCGGTTCTAATCACGGGAGCCGGGATGGTCCTCGTCGCCGCGTTCACCTTGCGCGCGTTGAAGAAAACTTTCTTTAGTGAGGCCGTTACCGGTGGATCGGCCGCTCCGCCGGGCGCTGCGTCGGCGCCATCAATGACATCGAGCGCGGAGCGCTCGATCCACCAGCTCGATCATTTCGCCCCCATAAGCGCGGCCGAGAAATGGGGCGCGGGCTTGCTTATTTTCGCGACTGTCGCTGCCGGCGTTTATCCGAAGTTCCTTCTCGATCGCATCCTGCCCGCCGTCGAAGCCATGCGTTTCCTCAAGCCATGAACTACTTCGATCTTCTCAGGCTCGCCGCGCCGGAAGCAGTCCTCGTTGGCACCGCGCTGCTCGTTCTGGCGCTCGGCTTTTTGAATGGGCGGGCATCGACTCTTTGTTCCGGCGTCGCCGCGGCCGGTCTTCTCTTTGCCTCGTCCGCTGTCCTAATGCTTCCCGCTCAAGCGACCCTCTTCAACGGCATGCTGACGATTACTCCCCTCATTTCCCTGTTCAAAGTCATCTGCCTTGCTCTCGCTTTTTTCACCGTGATTCTTGCGCGGCGACTCAACTCACCGCATCACGGCGAATACCTCGCGTTACTGCTCCTAGCGACCGTCGGCCTGATGTTGCTCGTCGGCAGCGAAGAGCTCCTTGTCATTTTCATCGGCCTCGAGCTGACCGGCCTCTCGCTCTACATCATGGCGGCTTTCGATAAAACGGACGTTCGCTCCGCCGAAGCCGGCCTGAAATATTTCCTTTTCGGCAGCACAGCAAGCGCGTTCACGCTCTTCGGCATCAGCCTCGTTTACGGAATGACCGGCACAACCGCTCTCGCTGCCATTGCGACCAAGCTGGGAACAATGACACCGCTTCTCGCTGCCGGACTTGTGATGACCCTGATCGGGTTCGCTTTCAAAATTGCCGCCGCTCCTTTCCATCTCTGGGCGCCCGACACTTATCAGGGGGCACCGGCGCCGTCGGTCGCCTTTATCGCGTCGGCCTCAAAGGTCGCGTCCTTTTTTGTGCTCGGAAAGATCTTACTCCTCGGTTTTGGCCCGGCCCAGGGATCGGCGGGCTGGCATGCAATGGTTGCCGGTTGGAGCCCGCTCGTCGCTGTTCTCGCCGCGCTTTCCATTCTCCTCGGCAATCTCGTCGCGCTCGCGCAATCGAACGTTCGCCGCCTCCTCGCTTATTCCGCGGTCGCGCACGCCGGCTACACGTTACTCGGTCTTGTCGCCGGGGGCCGCGAGGGCTTCAGCGCGACTTTGTTTTACACGACCATCTACGCGTTCACTCTGGTAGGAGCCTTCGGCGTCGTGGCTCTGGTCCGACGCGAAACCGGGGGCGACGATTTCGTTCACTTCGCCGGACTACGCCAACGTTCGCCCTGGCTCGCCGGCTGCATGGCCGTCTTCATGTTGTCTCTCGCGGGAATCCCGCCGCTGGCCGGTTTCTTCGGCAAGTTCTATCTCTTCAGCGCCGCCCTGCATGCCGCTAAGAACTACGGACTGCTCTGGCTCGTCGTGCTCGCACTCTTAGGCAGTTTGATCTCCTTCTATTATTACCTCATCGTGTTGAAGGCGATCTTCGTCGATAAAACCGCGACTGATGTTCCAGTGCTCCGACTCGATTTCCTCCAACGCGCTTCCATCGTGGCGCTCGCCTTGATCGTTCTCTTTTTAGGCCTGTTTCCCGGAGGCTTGATCTGGAAAATCACCAGCTCGCTTCCGTGACAAGTTAATCACTGGAAGTTGGCGCGGGACTTTGCTACTGTCCTCGCGCTGTGGGGAAGAAGAATGGGTAGGCGTTAGTTGGGTTGGCTTGACTATGTTGACCGAAACGGCACCGCCCGCACCCGCCGCTCCCCCGCACTCCCGCAAGAACCCCTTTCCGGCGCCCCTTCTCAAACGGCAACGCCTCGATGGCGCCGGATCGGAAAAGAAAACCTTCCATTACGAATTTTCCCTGCAGGGTTCAGGGCTGATCTACGAGCCTGGCGATTCGCTCGGCGTTTTTCCGGCAAACGCGCCGAAGTTGGTGAACGAAATCATTAGCCTCCTCGGCTTCACCGGCGACGAAGAAGTCACCAGCACCTCAGGCGAAACGATCTCCCTTCGGACCGCGTTGGAGCGCGAGCGCACAATCACCGCGCCGTCCCGCCAATTCGTTCAGCTCGTCGCCGAACGAATTCCCGCCGCCCATTTTCTCCTCGAATACTGCGATCCGAATAACCGCGCTAAGCTCGACGCTTATCTCTGGGGCCGCCATGTCGTCGATTTCGTCCTCGAATACCCGGAACTGCTGAACAAGTTGTCCGCTTCGGACTTAGTCGCGAGCCTCTCGAAGCTTCAGCCGCGATTGTATTCCATCGCTTCCAGTTTGAAGCGTCATCCCGACGAGGCGCATCTCCTCGTCACAAACGTCGGCTTCGTCAGTTACGGTCGTGCCCGCGAGGGTGTCTGCACGAGCTTCCTTTCGGGACGGATCGAGGAAGGAACGCGCGTTCCGGCTTTCATTCATAGCGCGAAACATTTTCGGCTGCCGGACGATCCAGGCGCGCCCATCATCATGATCGGCGTCGGCACCGGGCTCGCACCTTACCGCGGCTACCTGCAAGAACGTGAAGCGATCGGCGCAACCGGCCGCAACTGGCTCTTCTTCGGCGAACAACGGCGGGCCGCGAACTTTTATCATGAAAAGGAATTTGCGGACTATGCCGCGTCCGGGTTGCTGACGAGATTCGACACCGCCTTCTCGCGCGATCAAACCTCGAAGATTTACGTCCAGCATCGGGTTCGGGAAGAAGGGCGCGAAGTTTGGTCGTGGCTCAACGACGGTGCGTATCTCTATCTTTGCGGCGATGCGGAACGGATGGCGCCCGACGTTGACGCTGCGATTCGCTCCGTCGTCGCAGAAGATGGCGGAATGAGTGAAGAAGCAGCCGCGGAATACGTCGCGAACCTTCGGACGACGAAGCGTTACCGGCGCGACGTCTACTAGCTTTGCTTAACAAGTAGAAACGTTTCGCGTTTTCTACACGGGAAGCTTGACGCGCGGGCGAGTGGCTTAACAGAATCCTTCCACCATGAGACCTACAACCTTACTTAAGTCATTTATTGTCCTAGCGGCGACAGCTTCCCTTGCTCTCGCGCAAAGCCCAACCGCCGCACCTAAAACTGCGCCCGCCGTGAGCCCCGCTACCGTCATGAGTCCAGCGAGTAGCACTGCCTCCAACGCCCCGACGGCCGAAGAGATGAAACAGATGATGGAGCTCTCGAAGCTGAACGAGAACCATAAGTTATTGGCTTCTACCGCCGGCACCTGGAGTTACACCGTCAAAATGTGGATGGATCCAACTGGCAAACCAACTGAGTCGACCGGCACCGCTACCCGCAAAGCAATCATGGATGGTCGTTACGTAAGCGGTGAGTACAGCGGCAAGTTCAAGATGCCGGGTGCCGATGGCAAACCGACAGAGATGAATTTCATCGGCATGTCCATGGACGGTTACGACAACGTCAAAAAGAAGTTTGTCTCGGGCTGGATCGATAACATGGGCACCGGGATCATGACCATGGACGGCACCTATGACGCAGCCACCAAGGCTTTCACCTACGCCGGCGAATACGAGGTAATGCCCGGGACGAAAGAGAAAGTGCGCCAGGTTATCAAAATGACCGACGCGACTCACATGACGATGGAGTACTACGAGGACCGCGGTCAGGGTGAGACCAAGACAATGGAGATCGATTACACTAAGAAGAAGTAACCAAGCACCAAGCAACGTAAGCTTTACCCGCTGCCGATTCGCCACCGCGCGTCGGCAGCGGGTTCTTTTTTTAAAAATCGTTCCTGCTACCTTCTTCTTATTCAAAACCAAGCGAACGAAGTAACAGTCGATCCGCGTTTCACGAATCGTGAGCGCCAGCCCGGGCTCGATTTTCTGCGGGCGCTGGCCATTATCGTTGTCGTTGTTTATCACGCCGGCATCATGGGATTCCCGCTTCCGGGTGAGGCTCATCGTTTCGGTTGGATCGGCGTCGACCTATTCTTTGTCCTAAGCGGTTACTTGATCGGCGGCCAGCTAGTCGCGCCGCTCGCGCGCGGTCACCGCATCAAGCTCGGTCGCTTCTTCGCGCGGCGCGCCTTGCGTATCCTGCCGGCTTATCTGGTCATTCTCGCGATTTATGTTTTCGCGACCTCCTGGCGCGAATTTCCGACAATGTTCCCGCCCTGGAAATTTTTGCTTTCCGTCCAGAATATCGGATTGCGCCCCGGCACTGCCTTTTCTCATGCGTGGTCGCTCGGAGTCGAAGATCAATTCTATCTTACTCTGCCCTTCATTCTCCTCGCGGTGACCGGCCGGCGTCTCTTGGGTATTGTCGTTCCCTGCGTCATCGTGATTCTTGGATTTGCGCTTCGCTGGCTCCTCGCGGTGCAGAACCTTGGAGAAGCCGGCGTCGACTTCCGTGGTTATTATACGTTGATTTATTATGCGACCTGGACTCGGCTCGATCCTCTCGTCTTCGGCGTCGCCCTCGCCGCGATTCAAAAATTCCGGCCCCGATGGTGGGAGCGCCTGATGAACCTCGCGCCCTGGCTTTCTCTACCAGGCCTCGCGCTCATTGCTTACGCACTTTACCTCGGCGAAACCGAGAACTTCACCGTGACCGCATGCGTCTGGCAATTTCCGCTGATCGCTCTAGGTATGGCCGCGTTCCTGGTCTGCGCGGTAAGTCCGCGTTTTCCTTTTCGCCGCATCAAGATTCCCGGCGTGGCCTTTATTGCGAGCATCGCTTACAGCACCTATCTCGTGCAGAAGCTCGTTATCCATTTCGTCCTACAATTCTGCGCCAGTCGCAACATCGCGCCGACTTCGGCTGGTCCGATCGTTGCCGTTCAACTGTGCATATTCGTCGCGGGGACCATTCTCTTCTTCGCGGTGGAACGTCCTTTCCTCCAACTCCGGCATCGTCTTGTCTCGCGCTCCGCCTAATGCTTGCCTCTCGTCACATGTCACTCGTCACTCGCCACTGCCTTGAATAATCTCTCCGTCTTCTTTCTCGCCGAAGGCGAACAATCTGCCGCTTCCGTCATGGCACGCCTGACTGCCTTCATCGGCGCCGCGCAGCAATCGCTCGACATCGCCGTTTACGACATGCGGTTCAGCGACGCCCTCCGTTCCCAGCTTGTCGCCGCGTTGCGCGATCGCGCCCAGGCCGGAGTCCAGATTCGTTTTTGCTACGATGGCGACAAACCGGTCCAGCCAAACGTCGCTGCCGGCCAGGACCCGGCGCCGACGGGAACCAGCGCCTTTGTCCAGTCGTTAGGCTATCCCTGGCGTCGCATCGCCGGAATGAAACTGATGCACAGCAAGTTCATCGTGCGCGACCGCCAATCGGTCTGGACTGGCTCGACCAACATGACCGACGACGCTTTCACCCTGATGGAGAACAACGTCGTCGTGATCGACTCGCCACAGCTAGCCGCTTACTACGCCGAAGATTTCGAACAGCTTTGGGAGAAGGAGAACTTCGAGAACACCGGCAAGATCCAAACCCAGCCGGTGCCGATCACCTTTGGCGATCAACCCGGCACGGCCCGCGTCATGTTTTCGCCCGGTTGCGGTCTCGAGATCGATACCGAGATCGCCCGCCGTGTCCGCGCCGCCCAACGCCGCGTTCGCATCTGTAGCTTGTTGATTAACTCCGGAACCCTGATCGGCGAGCTGCTCAATCTCCTCCACGCCGGTCGCATCAAAGTCGACGGCATCTACGATCGCACCCAGATGTCCGAGGTTTACACCCAATGGCAGGGCGTTCCGTCGAACCATTGGAAAATCCCAGCGCTCCAAGAAATCGTCGCGAGCGCTCATCTTGCCGGGAAAAATTCCACGCCATACAGCCCGACGAGCCGCCACGATTTCATGCACGACAAAGTCCTGGTCATCGATGACACCGTCATCACTGGTTCCTACAATTTCTCGCGCAGTGCCCAGTTCAATGCCGAAAACATTCTTTTCATCGAAAGCGCAGCGCTCGCCGACACCTACAGCCGCTATATCGATCATTTGATATCGAAGTATGCGGGCTGATTTGATCGCGGCCGCGCGACGAATGCGTGACGCTGTAGACCGCCTCAGCTTCGCCGCTCCGGTCACGCACGTTTACAATCCGCTGCGCTACGCCTGGCGCGCCCACGAAATCTATCTGCGCCGTTACGGCAATGGTCCGAAACGCGTTCTCTTCTTGGGAATGAATCCCGGGCCGTTCGGGATGGCGCAAACCGGCGTCCCGTTTGGCCAGATTGCCGCCGTCCGCGATTGGCTCGGAATCGAAACGAAGATCGATCGTCCGCCTAACGAACATCCGAAACGGCTCGTTACCGGATTCGATTGTCATCGGAGCGAAGTCAGCGGCGAACGTCTCTGGGGATTGTTCGCGAAACGTTTCGGCACGCCCGATAAATTTTTCCGGGAACACTTCGTCGCGAACTATTGCCCGCTCGCTTTCCTCGAAGAAACCGGCCGCAACCGCACCCCGGACAAACTCCCACCGCGTGAGCGCGAGGCACTCTTTACGCGGTGCGACGAGCATTTGCTCGAAATTATCCACATCCTCAAACCGCAATGGCTCATCGGCGTCGGCGATTTTGCGACGAAACGGGCGCGCGAATCTATTGCCGACTCACCAGTCCGCGTCGGTCAGATCCTTCATCCCAGTCCCGCCTGTCCGGCTTCGAACAAAGACTGGGCGGGGACAGTGACAACGCAATTGCGCGGGCTCGGCGTTTGGAATTAAGAATCCGCCCGCCTCTGGAGCGGGATGCGATTCCTCAATGGAAGGATCGCCATGAGCTATATCAAACAAATGTTCGAAACCCATCCGGTAAATCCATCGTCGGATCATGCCGTCAACATCGAGTGTATTACCGCGTGTTACGCTTGCGCCGAAGCGTGCAACGCGTGCGCCGATGCCTGTCTTGGCGAGGAGAATGTCACCGAGATGGTTTCGTGCATCCGCCACTGCACGGATTGCGGCGACGTTTGCCTAACGACCGGCCGCATCATTTCACGTTTCACTCGCACGGATTTCAAGCTCGCCGGCGCTCAACTCCGTGCCTGCGTCGAAGCGTGCGAGCGGTGCGGCGCCGAATGCGAAAAGCATGGATCGAAGATGCAGCATTGCCGGGTTTGCGCCGAGGCCTGCCGGCGCTGCGCTAAAGCCTGTCAGGATTTGCTCGCGGAAAAATAATCCAGCGCGCCCGGTCACATCCGCGTCGCGTCGCGGCGGCGATGAATCTTCGTGGACGAACAGAAAACAATCAGTCGTCGCCGCGTCATCGGCGGATTGAGCGCTGGTCTCGCGGCCGTCGCCGTTCCGCGGGTGTTCTCGGCCGACAAAGCATCGGACCCTATGACACCGACGAAGCTCGAAGATCCAACCAAGAAATATCCCAAGCCGCCGTTCAAAGGTCAGTCCCAGCCGTGGCCGGGCGTGGCGAGCAAAATGGAGCCGCGTCCGGACCACGGCGAAAAGAGTTACAAGGGCTCCGGCCGATTGGCGGGGCGTAAAGCGCTCATCACTGGCGGCGATTCCGGCATGGGTCGCGCAGCGGCGATTGCTTATGCGCGCGAAGGCGCGGACGTCGCCATCAATTATTTTCCGACGGAACAACCCGACGCCGATGAAGTCGCCGCGCTGATCAAGGAAGCCGGGCGCAAGGCCGTGACGTTGCCCGGCGATCTGCGTGAAGAATCGTTCTGCAAGAAACTCGTCGAGGATGCCGTGAAGGAGCTCGGCGGTCTCGACATTCTTGTTTGCAACGCGGCGCGGCAACAGACGCGCGAGTCCATTCTCGACGTTTCGACGGAAGATTTCGACGCAACGATGAAGACGAACGTTTACGCGCCATTTTGGATTATCAAAGCTGCGCTCGCGCATCTCCAGCCCGGCTCGGTCATCATCGCCACTTCTTCCGAGCAAGCGTCCGATCCGTCGCCGGAGCTTTATGATTACGCACAGACCAAAGCCTGCACGACGAACTACGTCCGGTCGCTCGCAAAACAGCTCGCCTCTAAAGGCATTCGAGTGAACGGAGTCGCGCCCGGTCCGATCTGGACGCCGCTCCAGGTCAGCGGCGGCGCTACCCAGGAAAAGCTGAAAGAATTCGGTGGCAAGACTCCAATGGGCCGCCCCGGCCAGCCCGCGGAGCTCGCCTCGATTTACGTGCAGCTCGCCGCGAACGATGCCAGCTATTCCACCGGCCAAATTTACGGTGCCGCGGGCGGCAGCGGGCAACCCTAGGGAAAGTAAAAAGTAAGAGGGAAGAAGTAGGAAGGCGGATTGTGGCAGCAGCGCTTTGCGCCGCACGTGTGTGCGATTGCAGTTGAAGCGCTGCTTCGCAGATTGAATGCGCGGTAGCTATTTGCGCCGCTAATCATGTCTGGGACCAAATCTTCAGAATCGCTCCTGGGGGATTTCCGGACCGACTCGCGGATGGTGCTGCTGGTCGCGTTCGCGTTGCCGGTCGGCGTAATCAGCGCCTTCGTCGCCAAGGCGCTTCTTTGGTTGATCGCCGTCATCACCAACCTGGTTTTCTTTCAGCGGTATTCCCCCGAAATGGAAACGCTCACGCATCATCATCTCGGGCCGTGGGTGATCGCGGCGCCGGTTGTCGGCGCGCTCATCATCGGATTGATGGCGCGTTACGGCTCGGAGAAAATTCGCGGGCACGGCATCCCGGAAGCGATCGAAGCGATTTTGCTCGGCGGCAGTTTGATCCAACCGAAGGTCGCGATTCTGAAACCAGTTTCGTCCGCGGTCTCCATCGGCACCGGTGGGCCTTTCGGCGCGGAAGGCCCCATCATCATGACCGGCGGCGCCGTTGGATCGCTGATCGCCCAATTTTTTCATCTGAGCGCCGCCGAGCGCAAGACGTTGCTCGTCGCGGGCGCCGCAGGCGGAATGTCCGCGGTGTTCGCCGCGCCGGTCGCCGCCACGTTGCTTGCCGTCGAGCTGCTGCTCTTCGAATGGAGGCCGCGCAGTTTCATTCCAGTTGTAGTCGCCGCAGTCGGTGCCTGGTTATGCCGAATTCCGCTTCTTGGAGCCGGTCCAATTTTTCCGATCACGCCGCACGCCGCGTTAGGCCTGTGGCCAATCGTCGCGGCCGGGGCGATCGGAATCATCGCAGGATTTGGCTCGGGACTGTTGACCGCGATCGTTTATTTTTTCGAGGACGCATTCGCGAAATTGCCCTTTCACTGGATGTGGTGGCCGGCGGTCGGCGCCCTCTTTGTCGGCCTCGGTGGATGGCTCGATCCCCGCGTCCTCGGCGTCGGTTACGAGCTGATTCATGGCTTGCTCCGCGGCGAAATTCTCGGCGCGGCGCTGCTGGGATTGCTCGTCGGCAAATCGTTGGTCTGGGCGATTGCCCTGGGATCCGGAACTTCGGGCGGCGTCCTCGCGCCGTTGCTAATTATTGGCGGCGCGATCGGGGCGTTCATCGGCCAATGGTTGCCGGTCGGCGACGTCGGACTTTGGGCGATGATCGGCATGGCCTCGATGATGGGCGGCACCATGCGTTCGCCGCTGACTGGAATGTTTTTCCTCCTCGAACTCACGCACGACCTGAACGCGCTCCCCGCTCTTCTTGTGGGAACCGTGGCCGCGCTTGGCGTCACCGTTCTGCTCCTTCGTCGTTCCATTCTCACCGAGAAACTGGCGCGCCGCGGCCAGCACATCGCGCGCGAATACAGCGTCGATCTGTTCGAGATGATGCGCGTTTCCGAGGTGATGGACACGAACGTTCCGCTTGTCCCGGCCAGCACACCGTTGCCGCGCTTCTCGGCGCGAATCGCGAGCGGTGATCCGCTCATTTCGGGACGGCAAGGCACGTTGCTCGGTGACGAAAACGGCGACCTCGTTGGCATCATTACGCGAGGCGATATCGTCCGCTGTTTCGACCGCTCCCGCGACGACACCCTCACTATCGGCGAAGCCGGCTCAAAGAAACTCATCGTGGCTTATCCCGACGAAACGCTGCACGACGCCATGGCGCGCATGTTACAGCACAACATCGGTCGGATGCCGGTGGTCGAGCGATCCAACGAAAAAAGAGCGGTCGGTTATCTGGGTCGCTCCAGCATTCTCACCGCCCGCCAGCGTTATCATCACGAAGAAGAATTCCGCTCCCGCGGTTTCGGCAACGACGGTGAGGAAGGTTGATGCCTTTGCTCGTCACTCGTCACATGTCAGTCGTCACTTCTCCCCTTCAACCAACTTCTGAAATCGCGGATCCTTCCTGATTGGATCCCACACCGGATCGAGCCGGAAATTGTTTGCTTTGTAGCTGAACGGAATGCTCAGAAGATACTCCACCTGTTTCAGGGCAGAATCGGGCTCGGCCGCCCATGTGTAAGCCCGCGCGAGGTTAAAGTGAAACCACCGGTTCTCCACCATGTCGACCGGTGGCGGCAGCGCAGACGCCCGCGCCGCCTCGTCGAGCGCCGGTTTCTTCCAACCCATTTGCGCGTAAAGCAACGCCAGGCCTGCGTGCGCCCCAGCAGACTGCGGAGCGTTCCCGACTTCGACTTCCGCTTTCCACCTTTCCGAATCGAACAATTCGTAAGCGCGCGCGTGGTCTCCCGCGTAGAGGCGAATGATTGCCTCATTGAACACTTTCGTGTCCTGCGCTCCGAACCCGCCGCTGTCGATGGTCGGCAACGTTTCGCCTGAGTAGGCCTGGAGCAATCGGAGCGCTTCCGGGAAATTGCGTTCGTAAATCGCGAGCGTGCAATACGCGGACGTCACTCTCCCGTCGGGATCCTGGCCGGCTGGTAATTGGGCCAGAATCGACCGGGCCCGGCCGACGTCGCCCGTCCAGGAAATCTCGGCACTGGCTCGCTGGAGTCGGAAATAAATCGATTCGGGGGCCAGCGCTACCGCCCGATCAATTGCGACGCGCGCTTCCGCGTCCCGTCCGAGCTCGCGCAAAAGCGCTCCGTAGCTGGAAAAGTTTTTCGGCTCCCGCGGGCCGAGCTCGGTGGCCTGTTTGAAATTCGCCACGGCTTCATCGTTCCAACCCATTCCCCATTGCGTGACGGCGGCCGTCTGGCGAAGAGATGCGTCGTTCGGCAGAAGGCGGACCGCGGCGTCCAATTCACGCCGGGTGGTCGGCGCATCGTTGACGCTTTGCGCGCAGCGCGCCAACGACGAATGCGCTTCCGCTGAATTTGGATCCAAGCGCAGCGCTTCTTCCGCGTTCGCGCGTGCCTCCGCCAGCCTCGCTGCGTTTCCAAACTCGAAATACTCGTAGATCATGGCCTGCACCAGACTGAGCCGCGCCCGAGCGAGGACAAATTTTGGGTCCAACGCGATCGCCTGTTTGTAGAAAGTCTCCGCGCTTGAAAGATTCTCGCGTGACGTTTCGGGCCGCAGTTGGAATTCGCGCCCGCGCAAATAAGCGACGTACGCATCCGGGTTATCAGTTCGCTTGGTCTCAACCCGTGCCTTTTCTTCCGGGGTCAAAGTCGAGCGTAACGCTCCCGCAATTTCACTCGCGAGCTCCCCTTGCAATGAAATCGAATCAGTCAGCGTTCGATCATAACGTTCCGCCCAGAGATGCTGGTCGGTGGCGGTATCGATCAACTGGACATTGACCAGCACCCGGTTTCCCACGCGGCGGACACTGCCTTCTAGAACCGCCGCCACGCCGAGTTCCTTCCCGATCTCGCGCAAATTCCGCGCGGCGTTATTCCGATACCCCATCACTGATGTGCGCGAGATCACTTTCAGGTCCTTGATCTTTGCCAGACTCGTGAGGACATCGTCCTGAATGCCGTCGGCGAAGAACGCGTTTTCTTTGTCGTCCGAAAGATTTTCCAAAGGCAGAACCGCGATGCTCTTCGCCGGGATCGCCGTCACGTTCGCCGTGGTGGACGCGACCTTCGGCGCCGGCGCGCGCTTCGACCACCACAATGCTGCCAATCCCAGGATGGCGAGAAGGATCAGTGCAGCCGCCAATCCGAGCCGGCGCGCGAGTCGTTTGCGACCACGAAGCGTCTCCAACCGCCTCGCCCGTTGCACCTTGTCCGGCACCGCCGCGTTGCCAACGGCATCGGTGTAAAGATTAACCAGCGACACGATCACACCGTGTTTCACTTCCGCCTCGCCGAGGTCCTGCAAATGCGGCTGCCATTTGCTGTACTGCGCCAGATCGCCCGCCACGCGCTTCGACAAAAGAATGTGGCCCGCGTCACCGCAATCCATCACCCGTTGCGCCATGTTGATCCCGGCGCCGGCGACGTTCGGCCGATCGTTTACGTCGACAATCAGATCGACCGGCCCACTATCCACGCCCATGCGCAGCTTGATGTTGGGCCGGCTCTTGAGCCCCTCCGCAACTTCCAGGGCGCATCGGACCGGCGCATCGACGCTGGTGAAAAACGCCAGCGCCATTCCGTCGCCCGTCGGCAATCGCACCAGCTTCCCCGCCGCTTCCGCCGCCCGGAATTGCTCCGTGCCGCGGACGATCTGATTCAATTGCCCGAGCAACTCGCTCTGCTGATCGATCGGCAGCTTCGAATAACTGACGATGTCCATGAACAGGACATGCGCGATCTCCAGCTGCGAAAAAGCTCCCGATTCATCTCCCATGTCGCGCCCGCGAGGCTAACGACCGTTCTCCAGCCGCACTAGACAAAATAGATGTAGCGGCGGGTGTCTCCCCGCGAACCTGATGCAGCCGAGTCTTACTTCTTCATTTTTCCTTTTTACTTAGTTGCCATAGGCATGGCCTATGGCCTTCAGAGGTACTAAGTATTACCAAGCGCATGCCGGCTGCTTTTTAGTTACGCATGCAAACAACATCCCTAAGCAGCAATGGTAAGAACGGTCAGCTGCTGGATTCGAAGACCTCCATGCGCCTGCGTGCTTTTCGCTTCTTGAGCGAGCGCTTCGCGCAACGTGAGCGGCCCAATGTCGCCGCCGAGTTTTTTCTTTTCGGACTGATCGTTATTACCTCCACGTGGTCAATCATCTCGCTCGCTCACGCGATGCGGATGCACTTGTAACCCGTGGAGACGGCCCGCCCTCGGGCCGTTGAGAGTTAAACGAAGGCGGCCGCGGCTTCTTCACGGAATGCTGCGGCCGCTTTACTTTCGGCTCGGAGCGGGTTGCGCAACAACGTCAGCTCCCGGGTCGGCGCAGGCTTCGCGAAAGGAACCGCCACGCATCCTTTCACGAACTCTGTCTCCGCCATCATTTGCGGGATGACGGTCACCCCTAGTCCGGCCGCGACCATTCGCGCGATCGTCACCAGCTGCGCGCCGCGCAGGACCAGCTCGGGTTTCAAATGGTTAGCCGCCAGAAGCTGGCGAACAATGATCGAGAGCGAATGCTCTTCGTGCAGGAGAAGAAATTTTTCGTTCGCCAGCTCGCTCCACTTGATATTTTTCCGCGCCGCGAACCGGTGATTCTCCGGCACCAGGAGAAGAAGCGATTCCCGGCCGAGCGAATGTCGCGCCAGGTTCGGCGTCGCCTTCGACCCGGACGCAATCACCAGGTCGAGGGTCCCATCCTCGAGCTGTTGGGCCAGCTTCTCCGTCGTGTCCTCGAAGATCTCGAAGGTCACTTTCGGATATGCGTGCTGAAATCTCCCGATCAGCTTCGGTAAAATGTAGAGCGCGATCGACGGAATAGCGCCGACCGACAACCGCCCCGCGACCTCCGCCTCCAGCGCCGCGACCGATTTCGCGCCATCGGCCAGCGCGGTTAAAATCACTCGCGCGTAGGGCAACAAACACCGGCCGTCCTCCGTCAGCACCACCGACCGCGGCAGCCGATCAAAGAGTTGCTGGTTCAACTCTTCTTCCAGCTTATGGATCTGCTGACTCAACGACGGCTGCGACACATGCTCGCGTTGAGCTGCCTGCGAGAAGCTGTCTTCTTCTGCGACTGCAACAAAGTATCGAAGCTGATGGATCTCCATGTCAGTACGGAGACAGTGGGCCGAGACATCCGTTTTGTCTAAAACGGTTCCCCCACTTCGCGACCGCTCTGCATACGCTCTTATGCGTATGGACGAAGGGATTGCGTTCGACTAAAAGCAATCTTGCCATGCCCTCCCGGAACGGCAGATCCCCCAAAATTAACGAAAGGCCTCCTGCCTATTCGGTACGGCCGCGTCCGCTCACCCAACGCGAGCTCGAAGTCGTCGAATGGATCGCTGCCGGTAAACGGAACATCCTGACAACTGTGTCAGATTTTGATAAATCGGCTCAATGGACGTTTTTTCGTCGCGACGCCGCAGCGAGATCATGCGGCGGGTTCGCTCGAAGGACACGCGTCCGGAGATAATAGTTCGCAAATTGATCTACCGTGCCGGATATCGGTACCGAATTCATTTGAAGACAGTGCCGGGGCGGCCCGACATCGCGTTACGCGCACGCAAAAAGGCAATATTTGTGAATGGATGTTTTTGGCACGGACACGTCTGCCCGGCTGGGAGTCTGCCCAAATCAAATCAGACTTATTGGCGAGCAAAACAATCTCGCAACGCAGCCAGGGATCAAGAAAACCTCCGACTCCTAAAAAAAACCGGGTGGAGCGCTTTAACCATTTGGGAGTGTCAGATGAAAGATTTGAAAAAACTGAGCGATCGCCTACAACGTTTTCTCAACCGCTGATGAGGAACGCACAAAAATTGACGTGGTATGAATTTTTCGCTGGCGGGGGCATGGCACGGCTTGGTCTCGGAGAACGGTGGACGTGCCTTTTTGCGAACGAATGGTGCGAAAAGAAAACCGCGGCATATGTCAAACATTTCGGTGTCAGTCCCGAGCTGCGAGAAGCCGACGTTGCTGACTTGACCATCCGTGACTTACCCGGCGTTCCAGACTTGGTCTGGGCGTCATTCCCATGCCAGGACCTCTCCCTCGCGGGCAGCGGCGCCGGTTTGCGCGGCGAGCGCAGCGGAACATTTCGTCCATTCTGGCGGCTTATTCTCGACTTAAAACGGGACGGACGTGCCCCAAAAGCGGTGGTGCTTGAGAATGTCGTCGGTGCAATTACCTCACATAACGGTGAAGATTTTAGAACAATCCTCCGGGCGTTGACCGAAGCCGGTTATCACGTTGGACCAATGGTAATCGATGCGGTGCGATTTGTTCCGCAGTCCCGTCCAAGACTTTTCGTGCTCGCGGTCCAAAATGACGTGCCCGTTTCCAAGGACCTCGCGCCGATGTGGCCAAGTATTACTTGGCACCCACGCGCCCTCATGAATGCTTACGCGCGATTGCCCCGCGCCATTCAGTCCAAATGGCTGTGGTGGGACATGCCGATCCCGACTAAGCCGGTTTCCAAGATGTCCACGCTTATGCAAAAGATTCCCACTGGGGTCCATTGGCACACGTCGACTCAGACGCGCGCCCTGTTGCGGATGATGTCAGATGTTAACCGACGAAAGGTCCGTGAAGTCATGTCGCGCAAGAAGCCGACGTATGGCACAATCTATAAGCGAACCCGCCCAGCGCAGGGCGGGGGTAAAATACAACGAGCGGAAGTCAGGTTTGATGAAATTTCCGGCTGCCTACGTACGCCTGTTGGGGGTTCAAGCAGGCAGACGGTTCTGCTTGTCGATGGCAGGACAGTGAAATCTCGTCTCTTATCTCCGCGAGAAGCCGCTCGACTTATGGGCGTCCCCGATTGCTATCCTGTGCCGGCTAATTATAACAGCTCTTATCATCTATTCGGAGACGGCGTTGCAGTTCCTGTCGTCAGATGGCTAGAAACGCATTTGCTTTGGCCGCTCCTTTCTTCCGGCAGTGAAGGCGCATTGAAGGCAAATGTCGCCTAATTGATGAAAGAAGGACTCACAGGCGAATCTCCGTCCGCACTGGACTTCGAGAAGGCGCTGATGTTCTTCCATGCTTATATGTATGGGCCCCTCCAAGGCAAACTTCGTTTATACAACGCACGTAAGGTGAGGGGTAGCGCTACGACCCCCTCTTCGGACTGGGAAGTATTCGCGTCGATCTTGGTTAATGACGTCGGTAAAAAACTTGGTTCAGGTGTCGATCTTTCCAGTTACGAAGTTAAGTCAGCATTATCCCCGGGCTCCTACGAATACCAATACCATAAGAATACGGGCCGGGATAAGCTCCGAACAGATGCGTCAGTCGGCCACCTGTTTTTCGAACACTCTGATAATTTGCGACTGGTGAAACTAAGGTATGCACACGGATCGCAGATGAAACAGTTCTTCGAAAAATGGCTTGCCGAATTTCCGGAGCCATACGGCCAAAGGTATCGCAAAAACATCCCATACGGATGGGTGGCTGAAAACGCCGACCTATTGATGGTTCTTACAGACGGCGAAGTCACATTTCCAGCACCGGCGAAGGATTCTAAAGAAGCTCCGACGGCGGTCAGTTGACGCCAATCTCCTCAGCTACGCGGAGCACGGCGCGAACTTGCTTTGCAAACTTGTCATGGCAATGTATGCGGAGCACGTGACCCACGATCCAAAGGCAATTGCGAATTACTTTATCGAATTAGCCGAGGCAGAAGGCACGAAAGTGACGCCTCTCCAGCTGATAAAACTCGTCTATATTGCTCACGGTTGGTACCTGGGCCTGACAAAAGAGCCGTTGATAAACGAACCGCCCGAGGCATGGCGGTACGGTCCCGTAATTCCGTCCCTCTATCATGCCCTAAAGATTCACGGAAACGACGTGGTGACGCAAAAGATTTCAGACTTCGAGCTTATCCCCGGCGCGGAAATTAGATTTGCCAACGTCGTTGTTGCTCCTCCCAGCGACGTCAGAATCAGGAAGTTTCTGGATAGCGTTTGGCGTGCCTACGGACATCTCAGCGGCTTACAGCTTTCAGCGCTTACCCATCAACCAAATACCCCTTGGTACGACACTTGGGAAAAGCAAGGTGCGAAGTACACTAAGGGTTTCGATATACCGGAAGAATCGATTATCCGGCATTATCAAGAATTGAACGCTAAAAATGCCAGAACCAACGAATCTTCCGCAGCCGCCGCCCGAGGATAAGCTAAAATCTGGTGTAGAGATCGATTCGGAGTCGCAAAGGCGGCTGGCGGAGCTCGAGCTGAGAGAAATTGAGGAAAAGGCGAAGGGGGCAAAGCCCGGGTTACCCGCGGCGTCGGACGAAGCGCGAGCAAGAACAGCCGAACAGCAAACGGCCTTAGCTCAACTTGCGATCGAAAAGACTGCATTAGAGAATCTAAGTTTTTCAACAGACATAGCGGCTAGGAAGGTTTACGCAGAGCGCCTCTTTCGCGCCATAGCCTTTTGGATATCCGGAATCTTCATCCTCCTGCTTTTGCAGGGATTTTGCGACGGACACCAAAACACAATCGATCTGAGCATTCGAGCACACCGTCTCGTGCTGCGGCCCCAATTCCACCTATCGGAGGCTGTTTTGCTGGCCGTTATCGGTGGCACAACGGTGAATATCGTTGGGCTGTTTTATGTCGTGACGAACTATCTTTTCCCAAAAAAATAAGATCACCCAAATCGTCTTTTCCCTCGATTCGCCACTCCGTTAGTCGTTCCCACATCGCGATGTTTTGGCGCGCCAAAGGCGAGCGAGGAATGCGACGGCAACGCGAACGCCCGCGAAGCGAGGGAGGAACATTGATTCCTCCGATCATGACGACTGAACCGTGACTTGCCAAGACAGCGAGTGTGTTCACATGAACACACTGATTTAGCTGCGTCGTTTCTTGGCTTCCCTCCGACCGCATTCCGTCATGTATCGCCAACTCGAGCTGGCCTTGTGGACGAGGAAACGGCGATAGCGAGACCCGGCAGCTGCTCGAGATGGTTCGTGAACGGGTCGATTACGCGATCACCAAAGCAGCTGTTCGCATCGCCGTCCTTGAGATTCACGCCAACGCAATGGCGTCCATACACTAGTCACATGTCACCAGTCACACATGACTTCCTTGCTTTCCCCGTAACAAACTCGGCGCCTGGATCGTTTTCACATGATGGGGTGTCAAGGTCTTTGGCACTCCCTTTCGCCAGGAACTCCAGCATCATCTTGTCCAGATATTCCAGGTTGGTTATCCCTGCCGGGTTATGAGCGCTGCGCGAATCACGATGTGTTTGTTGTCAGGCAATGAATCCTGACTTCTGACTCTCGTCTTCTCTTTAACCCTTATTCGGGAATATCATCGTGCAGCTCAATGCGCCGATCGGACTATTCGCAAGCCCTCAAATGCCTGTTCATTGCCCGATTCCCGGCGATTGAGACAGCCGGCAAACACTTGCATTTCGTGCAACTGGCTCTTTTTGAAGACCCTTGCGAATTGTTGGTTTTCTAGCAAGCCATCTAGGCTTCGTCGCAGAGCAACCCGAACGTCAAAAAGCTTGGATCTCCCCTGGGCAGCATGGAGATCCCTAAGAACTTCCTTCGCTTGATCAAGTAGGTTCACGCTTTTTGATTCTTCAGATAGCAAACCTAGAAGTGCGTCGCTAACACGTCGCCAGAAGGTGCTATTAGCGGTCAGCAACTCTCGTTTTACGGAGTCTTCAAACGCGTGCGCAGCCTCCAGCACATCACGTCCTTTGGAGCCGCTAATCGCAGTGCGGATGTCGCTAATTAAGCGATTAAACCAGTCGCCCGCCGACTGATACTTTCTTTTGCAAAATGTGACAAACCAAAGGCCAGTAAACGGAAGCGCGAAGCTACCCAATATGAACACGCAACCCCAGACGGCATGATCGCTAGTAAACGTAAGCCCAGCAGCACCCAACATGGCTAGCAGCAGTAGACATGCAAAGGTATAAGCGAGGGGTCCGTGCTCAGAGCGTTTTTTACCATCTAAGACGTCGTATTCAAATTCAAGGACCGGCGAATACCGCTGATCTGGCTGCGGAAGGGCAAGCAGAAGTTGCTGCGGCTCGCCTCGCGCCCAGCACGCCAAGCCGCTAGATAGGAATGGATCGGCTTGCCGAAGATCCTCAAAGCTTGGAAAATAGTGCTCTGTCCCAGGGAAATTCTTGTCGAGCCAAGAACAATAGGCGACCGCGGCTGTGGCGCTAATACCGCGGATTGGAGCTTTCGGTTCACCGTCGAACCATGGCGTACTCCAGTGAATCGGGAAATAGTTGTAGTCATGCTCGTTTTGGTTGAGCAAGAAAAGTTGGAATTCCGCATTGGAAATCCAGCCGCTTAACTCCTGATTTGCATCGAGTCGAACGTAATTATTAGCTTCCTGTTGTCCTAGCCATGCTTCAGCGGACGCCCGGAAAGTATCGACGTCTTTGGAGAATAATGCTTGTGTTACCGTATCATCGAGCGCCAGGCGAAGAGAAGGGTCGATATTGATTTTTTCACGGTAGAGTGCGAACGCCAACGTCAAACTAGCGGTCGACTTATTCTGCAGGGCGGCCGCCACAACGCGGCTAGCGTCCGAAGCCTTCGAGGCATACAATAGTATTGCCTCGTGCCACCAGCTGGACCCGACCAAGTCATCCCAATTTTCGGGAATTGATTCGGAGTTCGCGCTCCAGCAATCGGCGCACAGATATTCTTGGAAACTTAGGTGCGCGAAGGACCACACGCCCGACTCGCGCTCTAAAAATAAACCGCTATCGGCCTGCAAATTTTGGAAAAAGTCGAGGGCAGCTTTATAACCGGCCGGTACGCCTATTTTCGAAAGCGGGCCCTTGGAC
This sequence comes from Chthoniobacterales bacterium, assembly GCA_045809795.1. Classification (GTDB taxonomy): domain Bacteria; phylum Verrucomicrobiota; class Verrucomicrobiia; order Chthoniobacterales; family UBA10450; genus AV80. Next base: position 1,754,272 of record JBJMXD010000006.1, on the reverse strand, counting down.
ACGAGGACAACATCAGCCTCGGACACTTCCTTTGTATGGGCCGTCATCATCCATGCCGCGACTCGACGTAGGACTTCGATTTTCTGAGGACCGCTGTGTTTATCTTCGATGCCTCGCCGTTGACGCCATCGCTCCAACAATACCTGCGAAATCTCAGCGTACAATTGTCCCCGGCTTCCAGGTAACGCGCCATGGTACCTATGCACCATGCAGACCATCGTAAGAAGCAACGGGTTCGATGTCAGATCAGCGATACTGCGACTAGTTCGCAACCGCTCTAGCAGGAGCTCCGCGTCGTTCCGTGCCGCATGCCGAATATATTTACTGTCGCGATTACCGCGGGCGATAACTTCATTCGCGTAATACCACTGATTTATGAAGCGTTTCGTGTCTTCGAAGGTAAACGGTTGTACCTCGAGAATACTAGACCTGTCGATCGGCGCCGCCCTATATCCCAGCGGTCGGGCTGACACGATAAATACGTTCCTTTTGTAATAGTGCGAACTAATCGCATTATTAAGCCATGCAGAGACCTTTTCGCGACTCTGAACGTCAGCGATTTCGTCCAAACCATCCAAAAGCAAAATGCATCGGCCTCTAAGCAACTTCCTGTTAATCCACGCCGTGGGTAAGGTCTCCGTTACGTAAAAATAGCGCCGATCGTTGCTTAAAAGCTGCTTTAATGCGTCGGCGAGCGAGATGGTCGAATTTTCCGTCAGGATGTCCGGCACTTTTCGGAGCTCTATAAAAAACGGTATTTTCGATCTTAGGCGTTGACGGTATTGCTTCCTGGCGGCGTACGTTAAAAGCACATGCTGTAACAGCGTGGTTTTCCCACTCCCCGGCGCTCCAATAACCCCAAGACCAAAGCCCTCACGAAGATTGCGAATGTAATGCCATATGGACGCACGCTTCCCTTGTGCTTGTGAGATCAACCCTAGGTTGGGCTTATTTAGGTTAACGTCTGCGCTCGCGAGCAATTCAACGTACACTTTTTCCAAATCGAGGCGATTTGCGTTGATTAAGCCGAGTCCCTTGTCGTTAAAGAGACCGAATATCTCGCGCACTTCGCGATAGTATCGCCGAGTGTATCCCGGCCAGGAACATTCCAAAGACGTCCAAACACGATCCCATAATCGCCGGAGAAGCCGCGCGGTCGCAGCTGGAGCTTTTTTTGCAAGATTAGCGGTGCCCTTCACCGCGTCCGCCTCGAGCTCTTTCCAAACCTTAACTAGAAACCCGGTGATTGCTCCGCCGATTAAGGCGAAGATAGCGTCATCTGCACCAGGCGGCGCAACCGGATGGCCTCCTCGAATTGAATTTATTCCTGCTATCAACCATTTCGAGTTGAGGCAAAGTTGAGCCGCGACCCAAGTGCCTAAATATTTGGAGCGGGGAGTTTGATTCTGGAGGTCATCAGCCATAGCATTTAGCTCGCGGTTCTATCGGACGCGCCGATGCAATATAGCGGGAATCAAAACGAATTTCTCTCTAGCCGTCGACTGCTATTTTTCAGCCAGACCCATTCTGTGCCTTGGCGAAGGCGGGTCACTTTCCTTCGCGTTCCGCCACGCCCAACTGCGCTCGCAGCAAATCATGCAGCGTCACGATTCCGAGCAGCTTGTTTGCATCGTCGGTGACAGCGATCGTGCCGGTGGTTGATTGAATCAGTAACGCCTGCGATTCGCGGATCGACTGGCCCGTCCGCGAGGCAGCCAGCGGAAATATTCTGCGAGTTCCTGCGAATTGTCTTGTCTCGATTTCGTGTCGCGCTAAAACACCTGAACCCAGCACGTTTCCATCCTGAATTCACCCTGGTAACAACCACTCCACCCACCCTCCCCCGTCCAGGACGTCATACCCCGCCGCCCCGGCCATCCCCAACTTCCACCCTCATGAAATCCATACACCAATTGATTCCTGAATTGCTGCACCTTGCCGCGAAGCCGGCAATCCCAAGCAAGCAGTTCTGCTTTGTCCGCCCGTTTCCTCTGTCAAGATCTAGCAACGCCATATTCAGAGGTTGGAGCGCGCTCAAACTTCTGCGGGCGCGTTGGGCGTTCGTTGCTGCCTTATTGTTGTCCGCCGCGCCCGCTTCGGCGCAGCATACATCGACTTTCCGATGGTGGCATAATCTGGACAATGGCTTTAGCTTCGGGGAGCATCTCGGTGTCAACGCGCAGATGACCATTACCGGCACCCCGATTGAGGGGTACTACACGGTCTCCGGGCCCCAGTTCGATCCTACAATAATATACATTAATTCTCTCGGTCAGTGGGGGACGCGGTTTGGTGGTCCAATCAGGGTAGGAGTCGCCAGCCCACCACCGGCGATTTTCGACTACAGACTCAACAAGATCGTTTGGACGATTGATTCGTCTATTGCGCAGGGTTCAAGGGATGTCGATGTGACGATCGAAGGCGGCGGCAGCGTTCCCGTCATGGACCAGCCGTATCACGATGGTGACGGGAACGTTCCCCATACCAATGAAGCAACGAATTATGTGGAACCCCCTTATTCGATTCATTTCGGCCCGCCCCTAAATCCCGAACTCACGGAATGCAGCGTGAAAACGGCCGGCAACCAAACGAATTGCTCCTCGTGCAACAACAATTCTCCTTCAAAAAGCTATGCCATGGCGCGCTACAGCATCCATGCCCTGCTCGTGAGCCTCAATATCCAGGATACGCCCCTGCGCTACTCGCCTCCTTACGGCCCGGCGGTCGATTTTACTGTCACCTATAACCAAAGAGAATCGCAGCAGCCTGAGACGTTTACCTATTCCAACCTCGGGCCAAAATGGACCTTTGGCTGGCTTTCTTATGTCACCGACGATCCGAACCATCAGTTTTCTTATACCGCTTTGTATCGTTCCGGCGGCGGCGCGGAAATCTTCGCGTACGACAGCTCTTCGCACTCCTTTGCGGTTGATCCGCGAAGCCATGCCGTCCTCGTCAAAACCGCGGCCGGCTACGAACGGCGATTACCCGATGGCTCGAAAGAAATATTTGGCTTAAGCGACTCAACTTCTTATCCGCGCCGAACCTTCATGACCCAAGTCATCGACGCGGCTGGCAACCCGGTCACGATTAGCTATGACGCCAGCTTTCGGATTACTTGCCTGACGGATGCGCTCGGCAAGCATACCACGCTCGCGTACGAGGAAAGCGATCCGCTCAAAATCACGAAAGTGACTGATCCATTCGGTCGCTTCGCAACCTTCCAATATGACTCGAATGGAAGGCTTCAAACAATCACGGATGAAATCGGGATCCAATCGACCTTCGGTTATTTAGACCAGTCGGACTTCGTTAATTCGATACTGACCCCGTACGGGCCGACTACTTTTACAAAGGGCGAATCAGGCACGAATCGGTGGATTCAAGCGCTCGACCCCGAAGGCGGGATAGAGCGGGTTGAATATCGAGATGAGACTCCAGATATCCCTTCAACGGAGCCGATCATCCCAAATATCCCAGGACTGATCAATAGCGGCCTCAACATGCGCAACACCTTTTACTGGAGCAAAAAGGCGACCGACATGTATCCGGCAGAAAATAACGTCTATGACTACACAAAGGCACGGATTACCCACTGGCTCCAAAACGCGGACGGAACGGTTTCGGGAATTGCCGCTAGCAAAAAGGAGCAGCTTGAGAATCGCGTCTGGTTTACCTACTCCGGCCAGGTCGATACCGACCACGTCGGGCAGCACGCCAGCCCTTCAATTGTGGCGCGCGTTCTGACCGACGACAATACAACGCAGGCTTACCAATACGAGTATAACGACCTCGGCAAGACAAAGAAAGAGGTCGACCCGCGAAAACGAATCCTCAGCTACTTCTACGACCTCACCAATCAAATCGACTTGACCGAAATTCGCCAACAGACCGGTATGAATGACGAGCTTCTGCGCTCATTCACTTACGATACCTCGGTGGCGCCTCCTCACTTGCCGGTGACCGAGACGGATGCGGCGGGGCAACTGACAAGATATAGCTACAATGCCCAAGGCCAGCTCCGGACGCGGACGAATGCGAAGAGTGAGCAGACGACGTACACCTATGGAGGGACGGCTCCCCCCGGATATCTCGAATCGATAGCAAGCCCAGTCTTCAACGGCAACTCGGCTGTTACTATTTTCGGTTATGATGGGCTCAACCGGGTTCGCACGGTTACCAACGTCGTGGACAACTACACGACTACGACGGATTACGATAACCTGGATCGAAAGACCAAGGTGACCTACCCGGATGCGACATACGAAGAATTCAAATACACCGACAACGTGACTGGCGCGATGACGCTCGACTTGACTGGCAGCCGGGACCGGCGCGGCCTCTGGACATATCGTCATTACAATGCCAACCAGAAGATGGATTCCATTACCGATCCCGCCAACCAGACTACGCAGTATGGTTGGTGCACGTGCGGTGCGCTTACCAGCATCACCGATCCCAATTTGAACAAAACGACATTCAACCGGGACATCCAAAGCCGCGTTTATGAAAAGGTTTACGAGGCCGACGGCAGCAAGGTCACGTATCTCTACGGCGGTCAAACCGCACCGAATACGGCCGGCGCCACGAGCCGCCTCAAATCATCGACCGACGCAAAAAACCAGCAGACGAACTATCTCTATGACGTCGACGATAATCTTCAGCAGATCAGCTATGCGGACGCGCTTCTGCCCACCCCCACGGTGAATTATGTCTACGACCCGAATTACAACCGGGTCACAGATATGACTGATGGCCTCGGCACGACGCATTATACATACTATTCCGTGGCTGTAGGCAACTTGGGGGCGGGGAAACTGCACACGACAAGCGGTCCTCTTCCGGACAGCACGATCACGCGCGGGTATGATGAGCTGGGTCGGGTGACGAGCCAAGACATCAACGGCACGCCCTCCAACGTGACGTATGACTCGCTCGGCCGAGCCGGCGCTTCATCCACCGCTCTGGGTTCGTTCGGTAGAATCTATGACGGCGTGACCCCGCGTCTGCTGACCCTCAACTATCCGAACGGACAGCACTCCACTTACACCTATTTCGATAATCTGCACGACCGGCGCCTCAAAACGATCGAAAGCGTGGTCGGGACCCCTCCAGGTCTTACTTCGACTCTCTCCCGGCATGATTATACGTACGACGCCACCGGTCGAATCCAGACTTGGAACAAAATGTTGGGAGACGATGTGACCAATCTTTCATTCGGGTACGACGACTCAGATCAGTTAACGAGCGTCCTTCAACCGGGACTTCAATTCGACTACCAGTATGACGACGCCGGCAACCGGCTCAGGGTCACTTACACCGACTCATCTGATCACCAATGGTGGGATGGGTATACGGCGAACAATTTGAACCAGTTGGATAGTGTTATCAACTACCGCGGTGCCTATTTCCCGCCCGGCGGGGCGGCTTCGATTACCTATGACGCAAACGGAAACATGACGTATGACGGCGTCAATCGTACCTTCGAATGGGATGCGGCGAACCGGATCGTGGCCATCAACTATCTGGATGCGGGCCGCACGGAATTTGTTTATGACGGGCTCTCGCGACGGGTGAAGATTCTCGAGTACGATGGTTCTACGAGCTCTACGATTGAGCCAGGCAGCGGTAGATATGAAACTTTCACAGTCGGGCCATTTGTCGGGCCCGCAGGCAACTACACGCTACTCCTCCAAGGGCTGAATGTGAATGGGGGCCAGAATGCGATTCTTTTGGACGACCTCACTCTCGACGGTGCGTCCGTCACCAATAGTAGTTTCGAGAATCCCGTGGTGACCGATTATCAATATCGGCCGGCTGACGCGGCGTGGACTTATGGCGACTCTGCCGGGATCGCGGCCAACGGGGGTGCCTTTACCAGCGGCAGCGGTGATGCGCCAGATGGCTTTCAATCTGCCTTTATCCAAGGAAACGGCTCACTCTGGCAGACCTTCGCGCTCTCCTCGGGTCCCCACAGCTTCAGTTTCCAGGCGGCGCAGGCCGTTAGCGTTAACGACAGTTCCCAGCAAGTCCGAATGACTCTGCTCGGGCTTCCAACAAGCACCAAGACCTTCATCTGGAACGGGAACACCATAGCGGAAGAGCGCGACGCCACCGGCGCAAATGTCACGAAGCGCTTCTTTGCCGAGGGGGAGCAGCGGGTTGGTGGGACTGATGCCGGGAATTACTATTATTCGCGCGACCATCTTGGCTCGGTGCGCGAAGTGACCGACGCCAGTGGCGTAACAAAGGTCCAATATGATTACGATGCCTGGGGCAACCAGGTGGTCGTTACCGGCAACATGAGTTTCGATTTTGGCTACACCGGTCATTATCGGCACGCCGCGAGCAATCTCTATCTCGCGGAGTATCGCGCCTATGATCCAACGATGGCGAGGTGGATCAATCGGGATCCAATCGCCGAAAGCGGAGGAATTAACCTTTACCGATACGTCAACAACGATCCAGGTAGGAAAGTAGACCCGCTCGGCCTATATGCCGAACTTCCCGCCGGTGTTCCTGTGGTTGCCGCAGGAGCGGCCGGTCTATACGTTGGGGGTCTTATCTACAACGCTGCGCCGAATTTCTGGGCACAATTCTTGTGGGGTTGGCTATATCCTGACCAAAATCCGAATCCAGGGCGTCCGAAAGAGAATCGTTCGCGCTGTGCGGAACCAGAAAATTGCCCTCTTGAAGACCAGTATGATCTGGGACCCTTAGGTGGCTATCGCTGCGAGTACTGGTGCCGGAAAAGCGGCGTTAAGCGGGTTATTTTCGTGCCGTGGGAAGAAGGCGGCTGCCCCCCGTACATCCCCCACCCATAGACTCTACCTGATCGACGCAACATGATTATTCCATTTACTGTCACGCCTGAGGTCGAAACTTATCTCGCGCAAACACTGAGTCATCCGCCTGTGGGCGATTTTGAAGCGGCACTTGTTTGGACAACGCGCTATATCATCGATGATCACGATGTTGGCCCGGCGCTGACTATCGGATACTATCCGATTGGCACCCGGTCGCCGGATTCATTCTTTTCGCTAGCCGGGCACTCAGTTTCTATCGTTCGTGCAACCCTAGACAAGCTGGCAGGAAAAGAGCTGGTCTTCGAGCACCGAATCGTCGGCGTCGAAGGTTCCAAACACAGCGTCAAAGTTCTAAGCGCGAAGTAGACAAAGGAGGGAGGGAGGAGAAGAGGCTAGTAAAAGCACCGCTTCAGTTTGGCGGTGGAAATTGGGTGCTACACATTGACTTCGATGGTTCAAGTGTTTCGGCTTTGAAGGTCAGGACCGAAGACAATCCGAGCGTTCGTCCGGTTAACGCCCCAGCGGACAAGCACATTTAGATAAGGAGCAGAAGGTGTCAGCAGCGCAACCCCCTTCCGGGCCGCGTAGCTTTCGCGACCTCCCCGCGCTCCTCTATCGTTTATTCGCTCATCACGTTCGCTCCACTCTTACTTTCCTTCCCTCTCCGCGACTCCCAATTGCGCGCGCAATAGATCGTGGACCGTAACGATCCCGAGCAACTTGTTCGATTCGTCGGTGATTGCGATCGCGCCGGTCGTTGATTGAATCAGTAACGCTTGCGATTCGCGGATCGATTGTCCGGGCCGGCATGTCATCGCGGGCTCAAACTTTAGCGGTTGCCCGGATGTGCTCGCAGCCGCGATCTCGGTCCGACCCGCGATTCCTTTCAGCTCGCCATCCAGCACCACTGGGAACCGCCCGTACGGATGCCGTTCCAGCAGTTCGTCTAATGCCGCCACCGAAAGATCGGTCACCGCTACCGGCTTGAAATTCGCCAGGGCTGAGACCGGAAGATTTTGCCACGACCGCAAATCGCGCGGCGGAATCAAATGCTCCAGGTCGTGCCCATCCTGGCAGAGGACCGCTTCGTAAAAATTGATCCGATCCAGCCAGCGCGCGATCACCTGGCTGATCAATCCAGCCAGCATCAGCCCCGGCACCAGCGCGAATTGGTGGGTCATCTCGAAAATGATCAGGATCGCCGTTACCGGCGCCAACACCACCGCGCCAAGACAGGCGCTCATCCCGCCCACCACCAGGAGAAGCATATCGCTCTGGTTCAGTTGCAAAAAATGGCCGCCCAACCCGGCCACCACCGCGCCGCACATCGCGCCGAAAAAAAGGTTCGGCGAAAAAATCCCGCCGCATCCGCCCAGTCCATAACACGCGATCGTCGCCGTCAGCTTCCCCGCGAGCAACACCGCCGCGAGCTGCCAGGTGAACCCGCGATTGAGCGCGTCCGACAGATCGTCGTAGCCGAGCGCGAACACGCCCAGGTGCGCCGTCATCAGAAACACCGCCACCCCGAGCCCCCACGTAATCAATCCGCCGGCGAGCGGATGGAGCCAGCCGGGGATCGCGCGGATTTTTTTGCTCGCGCCTCGCAACGCAATCGCGCCCCGCTGGAACACAACGCCGGCGAGCGCCGCGAACGCGGCAGCGATTGGCATCAACAAATAAGCGCGCCAGGTGGGTTCGCCGATTGCCGGCAACGCAAAGGCCGGCTGCGCGCCGATGAAGGCGTGGACCACGAACGCGCCGATCACCGCCGCCAGCAGGACCGGGCCTAACGACCGGCTGTTGAGATCGCCGATGATTTCCTCGAGCACGAACGCGACCGACGCCAGCGGCGCGTTGAACGCCGCCGCCAATCCCGCGGCCGCGCCGGCCGCACTCGCTGCGCGCCGATTCTGTTTCGACACGCCCAGCCATCCCGCGATCGTCGACCCCAAATTGCTCCCGATCTGCACCGTCGGGCCTTCGCGTCCGAGACTTTGTCCGCCGCCGATGCAAAGCACGCCCGCGATGAATTTCACCATCGCGATCCGGCGCGGAGCGGTGCCGAATTCTTTCCAGAAATTCAGCTTCACCTGGGGAATCCCGCTGCCCGCTGCCCCCGGCGCAAAGGAACCGAGCAACCACCCGACGATGAGCGAGCTCACCACAATTGTGACCAGGCTCACCCAAAGAAAATGCCAGCCACCCCCCGTGGCCGCGGCTTTGAACGTGCGGCCGTAGAGCCAGTTGATTCCCAACTGAAACCCGACCGCCGCGATCCCCGCCGCCAGCGCGTAAACGCACGTGCCCAGAATCGGCCGCACCTTCGCGTGCACCCGATGAAATTCCGTGGCCAGCGAACTCACGCGGCGATCATAACCGCGGCCGGCTGCCTTTTCACGAGTTCCGGTCGGGACGCGTAACCGAGAAAACGGCGGCGCGATAACATCAGTTGGGTTTGATGGCACCCAATCGCGCGCCGCTTTATCTCCGTTTCAAACTCCGTTTGCGGCAAAGCCTCGGCCTCGCAGCGAAATCCGGCCGCAACGCCGTGCACGATATAACTCCAGCGGTGGATCTTCTCGAACATCCGCTCATCCGTGGAAAATAATGTCCCAAGCATCGCGCCGACGGCCCTGTGATCGCGATGCCGGTCGGAGACGTCGGGTCGGACAATATCAGTCGGACCCCACTCCTTGATCAGATAACGCAGCCGCGCGAGGACGAGAGTCGGCTCGGATTTCAGCATTTTGTTCAAGCCCTGGTCAGGCCATCCCCAAAAGCGAACATCTTCCGGAGAGACGCCCAGAACCCGAAGCGCCGCCAACGCTTCTCTCCGCCGGAGCTTCGCCCATTGTTGGCGGTCGGCGGAATTCAGTCGCCACCGGCGGGAAAGGCATCGTTGCGGCCAGGGATTGTTTTCCCCATCAGTCAGATAAACAACCAGGACCGCGGCGCCCGCTTTCATCGCCTTTTGCAACAGGATTCCGCAAGCCAGCGATTCGTCGTCCGGATGCGGAGCGAAGATCAACAAACGCGAACTGGAATTAAACGAAGGCAGAGACACGGATTAGAAAAACCTTTCGCAAATAAATCGGCGTAAGCGGCGCCCGCGGTTCGACCAAAATAGCCGATCACTCGCTGTCGATCGGCGACTAGCGGTCTTGATCCTACTGGTAAGACAAGACGCTTTTCTTCATTTCGCGTCCCGCGTCTCGCCGCGCTTCCATAAGCAAAAGGTGAGGCTGCCCACGGTCAAGAATCGTTTCCGCCCGGGAGGCAAATTGGCTAGAATGCCCTGGGAAGACGGATTCGGTGACACCCAGACCACACCGCCGACTCGCTGCGATGTGTCGCTCAGACGCGGACTCCAGAATCGATATTCGGAGAGGTTATTGACGATGTCCCGCTGTGCGTAGTAGGCCAGTTGCGGCCCGTAATCCGGCAGAAAGTTACAGAGCACGAGAGTGCCTGCGGGGAAGGTCGCGCGGATCGCCTTGCCCAGTTCCGGGATCAACGCCGCCGGCTCGTCGGTGTGATAATCCAAAATTCGAAAACGCCGGACCAGCGCCCGCTCGCGATGCACACCGGACCATCCGAGCGCGAGCAACAGCAGACACGCGAAGACCAAAGCGGTCCGGGGAAAGAGGCGAGGCGTCGTCACCAATCGCAGGGCGTCGATCAGTCGGTCCAGAGTAAGACCGGCTGCGATGGCGATCGGAGCCAGTAAATAAAACGCGAGATATTGGTGGATGAAGGAATCGTTCTGAAATATCCCGACGAACAGAAGGTCCATCACAAGGATGGTCGTGGCCGCGCGGGCCAGCCATTGCCAGCCTTCGCCGCGAGAGCGCGCCCGCCAAAGAATCACAGCGCCGATTCCTCCCAGAATCAATCCGGTCGGAAGAAAATGGGTGACCAAGGTGTCAGCTATTCGCGTGATCCATTGCAGCTCGGTGAAATGCCCGCCGTTGCTTGCTCCCAAACGCACCAGAAAAGTGTGGGACAGGTTTTGCCAGGCATCCGGCCGGAGGAGAGCGATCCGCACCAGATAGAGAACCCCGGAGAGAAGCGCGCTCAGGAAAAGTATTCCGGCGAAGCGTCGGTCCCCATTCTTTGCCCGAAGTAGGCAGCAGAGATTTACCATTGGGCCGTAGCGAAGCTGCATCGGCAGAAAAGCAAACACCGCGGCGCTCAACGTAGCCACGCGCGCACCGGCGCAGCTTCGCACCAAGAGCCAAAGAAAGACGGTGCCGGTCAGACAGCAGAGCAGCGGAACCAGGCGCGCCACCCACTCATGTTCGCCGAAGATCGCGAAGAGAAACGCGATCGCGAGATGGAGGAGCGGCGGATGATGCAGGTAATAACCCCACGCCGGAATCGGCAGCGGACCGTAATAAAAGCCCGACGACGCCCCGGCCGTTTCGATCAGGCCGGCTCGAAGAATATTGTGGGCGGATTGCGCCCAGACCGCGCCATTGAAATCCACGCCATTGATCCAGGGCCGGTTGATCTCCGCCGAAAGGACCAGCGCCATCGAAATCAAGATAGCCGCGAAAAGCGCCATCCAGACTTTTCCATTCTCGAGGATCTTTTCTCCTCCCAGCTCCAGCTCGGGTCGGCTCACCCGAGGAATGTCCAGATTACGGCCTTCGTTTCAACGTCACCGATTTCCGGCCGGGAATCGGCTGCGAAAGCTCTATTCATTTGTGACGAACGGCGGCGCGGAAACGCTTTCGACGCAGCTCGTATCCAGCTCCTTCGCATCACCCTTCGCGAGAAACTTCAGCATCACCTTGTCCATGCATTCGACGTTCGTCAGTCCCTCCAGGCCGTGGGCGCCGTGGGCGAGCACGATATGACGGCTGTTCGGCAACTGGCTCGCCGCTTCCTCGCCGCGTGCGGGTGGCGTAACCGGATCCAGTTGTCCTGAAATAATTAGCGTCGGCGCATCGGATTTCACCGGATCGAGATATCCCGCTGGAATTTTTCCCTGCGGCCACATACTGCAAGCGCGCGTCTGTTGAAGGACCCGGTAATTGCCAAATGGATTTCCAGCATTCGCTTTCGCCGCTTCATCCTGGTCGATAAACGGAACGTCTTCCGCGCACGTGACTGAGAGATACATCCCGTCGGCGATGAAGTCCGGTCTGGACCTGTCCTCAGGAATCACGTCCTGGAGGAACGGCCCGAAATCACCTTGGGCGGCGCGATGGATCATCATCGGGATCTTTCGCGAGCTCTCCGGTGAATACATTCGGTTTCGAATCTTCTCCGCAAACACATCGGGTTGAATTTCCACCGGCTCAGGTGCGCCCTTGTCCGGCGGCGAGTAGTTCACGCGGACCGGCTCGCGCTTTAATCGGTCCAGCACCGCTTCCCAATCGCGCTCGATATTCGGGAACGCGCGATGGCATGCCGGGTCCGCACCGCATTCCGCGAATAGCAAATCGATGGCTCGCTTCGCCGAGCGCGCATGATGAAGCGGCATTTTGAGATAGGTCGGCGCCACGCCGACCAGGATCGCGCTCCGGACGCGATCAGGATGTTGCCGCATATAAACGAGGCACGCGCGGACTCCGTAAGAGAGCCCGTAAAGGTTGATCCGCTCATAGCCGAGCCAGGCGCGGACGTCATCCAGATCGTCCATCGCGATCGAAGTCGTGTATTGCGTCAGGTCGGCGCGCTTCTCCAGCGCGGCGCGCATCGTCTTCACATAATCCACCGGGTACATTTCGGTCAGGTAATCCTGCGCGCTCCTCGTTCCGGCCGGAGCGGTCAGCGGATTGGATTCGCCGGTGCCGCGTTGATCCACGAGGACAACGTCCCGATGCCGGCGATATTCCGTTCCCGCCTTCGCGTAAAAGTTGGCAACCCCAGTTGCCGCGACGCCCGGCCCGCCCTCCAGATGGAAAAGCGGCGCTTCGGAGTGATTTCCATCGAGCGCCGGCAGCACGACGACGTTCAAATCGATCGTCCGCCCCGCCCGGGTTTCTCTATTTTCAAAAACGGTCAGCTTGCCGCAGAGCAATTCCTCATCGATTCCAGGAAGCTTGCACGGCTGCAAAGGCCCGAATGCTTTCGCCCGTCTGCCGGAACTTTCGGTCTTACGGCATCCCTGGTTTGCGAATGCCAAAACCGTAAGCACGACTGTCGCCGCACAAGCCGACGCCGGAAAAATCGCCCGCACCTTTCGGGTGAGACAGCGGACGACGTTACAATTCCGGCGATCGCCGCTCATCCTACTGATAAAACGTCTTTGGTTCCGGGCCTTCCACGATCGCTTTGAAACGCGGATGCGAACGGAGCGGGTCCCACACCGGATCGAGTCGTAAGCGCGCTACGGTCAGCGGAAAAGCGCCGTACGGGATGGTGAGCAGGCGCTCGATCCGGGTAATCGCTCGCTCTTCTTCGCCGACGCGCGCCTCGGTGCTCGCGAGATTTTCTTCCAGAACCGGGCCGGCGATTGGGTCGCCTGTCTTCAGTGCGTCCTGCCACGCTTGCTCCGCAAGCCGCAGGGCAGCTGCCTTGTCGCCGAGCCCGGCCTCCACCGTCGACAGCGAATTCACCAGCCAGCGGTTGATTGGTTGTTCCCGCTGAAGTTTTTCGAGGACAGGCTTTACCTCGAGATAGATCTTTTTCGCAGCGTCAACGTCGCCCGCATAGAATCGGATGGAACCCAGCCATTCTTTGATCGTGGCGCGGTCAACCTCGTCGGTTCCCTCAGGGTGGGCTATCATCTCCTCCACCTTTGTCGCCGCTTCATCAAAGCGTCGCTCCAGGACACGTTGAGTGACGGCTATGTCTCCGTGCTTCGGTGAATTGTCGATCCGTTCCATCACGCCTTCCGCTGCCTTTAAGTCACCGATCCATTGGAAATAGTAGGCTTTGTTTTGCAGGATCTCCGGGTCTTCCGGAGCAATCGCTTCCGCGCGCTCGAGCATCTGGAGCGTGGCTGGATAGTTGCGCACCATCGAGAAGGTCCAGCATCTGTCCATGAAAAGGGACGCGTCCCGCGGATTCAATTTTTCCGCTTCTTCGAAGAGACGGATGCTGTCCAGCCAACGATTTTGTCGGCGCGCGATCCGCGCCAGGGCTTCCACTGCATCACTGCTGCTCGGCATGTCGCGGCGCAGTTTTTCGAAAAGCTCGCGCGCTCCGGTGAAATCGCGCTTCACATGATACCGGTAGTAAGCCTCAGCCATCAGGGTCTCCGGCGAAGCCGGAGCGAGGCGCTTGGCATTCTCGACGGCTGATCGGGCCAGTTCCGCGCGCGCTTCCGTTCCGTCGAATTGCAAGAAATACAAAGAAGCGCTCGCTTCGGAGAACCGGGCCCAGGCCTGCGCGAATTGCGGATCGAGCCGCACCGCTTGCGCGAATGCCTCTGCCGCGTTTCTTTCTTCGTTAGGTCTTTCGCCGGGCCGCGAAGAAAAATCGATCCCGCGCAAATACGCATCGTACGCCGCCAGATTCGTGGTCGGTTTTTCCGTCACCGCCTCCTGCTCCCGGCCCGTAAGCTTTGCCTGAAGCGAGCGCGCGATCGCGGTGGCCAGCTCGCTTTGCACCGCGAAAATGTCCGTCAGATTGCGGTCGTAGATTTCCGCCCAGAGGTGATCTTCGTTGGCGGCGCGAACGAGCTGGACATTGATCCGGACCCGGTCGCCGATCCGTTGCACGGTTCCCTCCAACAGGTGCGAAACCCCCAGCTCTCGCGCGATTTCCGCGAGGCTGCTCGCCCGCGTCCTGTAGCGCAGCGTGGAAGTCCGCGAAATGACCCGCAGATCCCCGATCTTGGCGAGCCGCGTGATCACTTCGTCCTGGATTCCGTCGACGAAGTAAGCGTTCGCCTTGTCTTCGCTCAGATTTTCGAAGGGCAGCACCGCCACCGACTTCGCCGGTAGGGACGCCGCGTTGCGGGATCCGCCTTCCTCTGCGGAAGTAGTCCGCGACGCCGTGTATCTTCCCAGAAAAAACAGCGCGAACGAAAGCAGCCCTGCGACGGCGACCACGTAAATCCAGGCATGCCCGCGGCGGATGCGCTCGCCCGTCGGCGCCGCCGATTCCGTCCGCGCGATTCCTTCCGGCGTGAGCTCGAACGCCCACGCAATCACCAGCGCAATCGGAAACCCAATCACGAGCACGATGATCACCAGCCGCACCGCCCAATTCGGTACCTCAAAAAACGGGAACGTCTGGGTCGCGATCTGGATGAGCAGCCACGCCACGACAGCGTACGCGACGGCAACTTTATAAACGTTGCGTCGCTTCAGCTCCGAGAAGAACGAATTCATTGCCTGGGCCCCAGTCTCTTACCGATTTGCCACGGTTTACGCCAGCCTAGGCGTGCTCCTCCGCTGTAGCGGCCGTCTATGACCGCGGACCGATGCTCGCGATTCTGCGAGTCTCCTTCCCGCGCGATGCTTACTTCGAAAATTGCGGCGAACGCCGCGCTCCGTGCCAAAAATGAAGAATGTTCACAACCGAAGTGGTTTCGTCGGACACGTAGAAGATTAGGAACGGTTGCAATGGCATTTTGCGGATTCCCCGTCGCTTGTCGTGCAACGGAAAGCGTTGCGACATCGTGGCCAAACTCAGCGCCTGCGACAAAATTCTTTCCCTAAACGTGCGGCTGCTTCGGGGTTCTCCGCCGCTACGAACTCGACAATCTCTTTGAGGTCGTCGATCGCGCTCTCGGCGATCAGGACTTTGAAGTCCATTGGGGGATCAAGCCTTTTGCGTCCTCAATGGATCGGACACGGCCGGCTGCGACATCTCCGAGCCCGCGTTCGAGGGCGGCATTCAGCACCGCCTCATCCGGCTCTGGGTTAGCGGCAAATAATTCGGCGGTGAGAATCGCTCTATCGCGTTCGTTCAGGCGCGCGATGGCCGTTCTGATTTCCTCAACCGTACTCATCCGAAGTATTCTACCAGTCTCGCAGCGCGCGCTCAAGCGACGCAAGCTCTGTTCTTGCTCTCTGTCCGAAAACGCTCTGGAGTTTTCTTCGCTGGACACGACAGTGCGCGCTCCGCATGGCGCGTTTCCGACTTTTCGATCTCAATGACGCGCAACGCGAAGCAGTCACTACGCTCAAGGGACCGCTTTTAATTCTCGCCGGCGCCGGCACGGGGAAGACGCGCGTCATCACCGCGCGCGCGGCCTACCTGATCGCGGATGGCGTCGATCCCAGCGCGATTCTCGCCGTCACTTTTACAAACAAAGCCGCGACCGAAATGCGCGAACGCCTCGCGCGCATGATCGATCCCACCGCCGCGAAGCAGGTCACGATGTGCACCTTCCACGCCCTCTGCCTCCGCATTCTGCGCAGCGGAATCGATCGGCTCGGCTACAAAAATAATTTCGGCATTTACGACGAAGGCGATCAGCTCGGCCTAATTAAAAAACTGATCACACGGACTGCGGCGCGCGAAGAGAAACTCGATCCGAATATCGCGAAAGGTTTAATCAGCAAAGCGAAGAACTCCACGATTCAGGACATCTTCGGCGACTCGTTGATTGGAGAAGTAGCCCGCCGTTACGATGCCGAATTGAAACGGGTGAACGCCGTCGATTTCGACGATCTGCTATTGCTTGCGGTGCGTCTTCTCCGCGAGCACGAGGAAGTCCGCGCTCGTTGGCGCGCGAAGTTTCGTTACCTCATGATCGACGAGTTCCAGGACACGAACCGCCTCCAGCTGGATCTCGTGACTCTGCTCGCTGATGAGCGGCGCAACGTCGCTGTCGTCGGCGATGACGACCAATCGATCTACGGTTGGCGCGGCGCCGAAGTCTCGAACATCCTCGAGTTCGAACTTCATTTCCCGAACCCCAAAGTCGTAAAGCTCGAGCAAAATTACCGGAGCACGAACGCGATTCTCGGGAGCGCGAATTCGCTCATCAAAAATAATCCCCGGCGCCGTCCGAAGAAACTTTGGAGCGCGAGCGAGAGCGGCGACAGAGTCCGGCTCATCGCCTGTCCAACCGACCGTGAAGAAGCGCAGTTCATTGCCGAAGAAATTCAGCGCCGTAATTTCGCCGGATCCGACGCGTGGGAAAGTTTCGCGGTCCTGTTCCGGATGAACGCGCAGTCGCGTTTACTCGAAGAAAATTTCCGCCGGCTCCAGATCCCGTATCGGATCGTGGGCGGCAAAAGTTTTTTCGACCGTCGCGAAGTGAAAGACGTGCTCGCCTACATGAGCGTGCTCGCGAATCAGAACGACGACGCGAACCTGCTCCGCATCATCAACACTCCCGCGCGCGGCATCAGCCCGGCAACCGTCGAGACCGCGCTGGAATCCAGCGTGAAACATCGGCGCAGCGTCTGGCAGGCTCTGCAATCCAATGAAGTCCGCGGCGAGTTGAGCGCAAAGACCGCGGCGAATGTCGCGTCCTTTGTTCAATTGATCGACGGCTACGACATCGCGCTTCATCAGCCGCTAGCCGACGCGGCCGGCCTGATTCGCCGGCTCCTCGATGAAGTCGGTTATTTCGCTGATCTGCGCCGCAACTGCAGATCACCGGACGAAGCAGACATCCGGGCGGGGAATGTTACCGATGTCCTCCGCGATTTCGAGCAGTTCACCAAACGTTCCACCAAAGGGTTGCGCGGATTTCTTGATGAAGTCGTCCTCGACCAGGAACGCGAAGAAGAAAAGGAGGACGACCTCGAGAAAAAGCGCGGCGTGACCCTGATCACGATGCACGCCGCCAAAGGCCTGGAGTTTCCGCACGTCTATGTTGTCGGTTTGGAAGAAGGAATTTTGCCGCATGACCGCTCCAAGGCCGAAGGCACGCTCGATGAAGAACGCCGGCTTCTCTACGTCGCGATCACGCGCGCGATGCGATCCCTCACCCTGACGCATTGCCGCGCCCGGACGAAATTCGGCAGCGCCGTTTCCTGTCAGCCAAGCTCATTCATCAAAGAACTCGCGTCCGAATTCATCGAAGAAGTGAACCTCCAAAAACTTCTGAGCGCTCCGGTCACCGAAACAACCGCGAAAAGCCGCTTCGCCCAAATGCGCGCCGCGATTCAATCTCCTTAAGCCGCCTCCAATTCTTACCTCTCCTCCTGCCCGGCAGCCTCCGCGGATTTGATGACCTCGGCTTTCTGTTTTTCGTCGAGCGACCCGCTCTTGCAGTACTCGCCGTCGAAATAGGCGCGCGCCCCATGATAATAACTCGTGTTCGCGCCAATGACCTTCAGGACATTCCCGCCCTGGATGAAAACGAGGTTCGTTTCGTCGGTCTTCGCTTTGTCGTGGCCTTTATCGCTGAACCAACCTAACGGCCAGTTCCACGACGCGACGCCTGCCAGTGAGCCGGTGTGAAACGTCGGTCCGCGCACGACCTCAATCGTAAACAGTAAGCGCTCTTTCTCCTGCACGATCTCGATCGTCCCGCCGAAACTATCGACCCAGATTCCCGTCAGCGAATCGTCTCCATTCCTGATTCGCCCCCGCAACCAATCCGCCCTGCTCTGCGTGAGTTCCGCCGCTGTCTCGTAATAAGCCGGCGTCAATTTCCCTTCCGGCTCATTATTCTCGCGGTTCGCCCCGCGCGCCCGGTCCTCGCGGAACTTCATCCAATCCCGCTGTTTAATTTGGAGCTCCGAAAACGCCGGTTCCGGCACCGCCTTCTTCACCGCCGCCCAGGCTTCATTCAACGCCGCGTCCGCCTTCGCGAATTCGGCCTTCGCCTCGCCCAGCGTTTTCGGCGTTTCCTCTTCCGCAACCAACAACCTCGACAGCGCTATCACCAGCAGCACGCTCAACCCGCAACATCTCATCCCCCTCATTACCGCATGTTAAACGAAGATATCGCTCACCAAAGTCGCTCGATTGATCTTTCCTCGACGTGAAGCAGTGCACGCATCATAACGATGCGGCTTGAACTCAGATTCGTCTTCGGCAGTTGAACAGGTGAAGGCCTCTTCGCGGGTGATGACACCCGCCACCACACTTACGCCGCGCACACGGGTGGAATCGGTGGATGTGTTGCGGGGACTCGTCATGGTGATCATGGCGCTCGATCATACGCGGGAATTCTTTTCCAGTTTCGGCGGGAACCCGACGGATCCGGCCACGGCGTCGGGGTTCATGTTTTTCACGCGCTGGATCACGCATCTTTGCGCGCCGACGTTCGTGTTTCTCGCGGGCACTTCAATTTATCTCCAGTCGCTCCGCAAATCGCGCCCGCAACTGGCGCGGTTCCTCGTCAGTCGTGGGCTCTGGCTCATGGTCCTGGAGCTGGTGGTGGTAAGCTCGATGCTCACTTTTCATCCGAGCCCGCATTTTTTTCTGATCCAGGTGATCTGGGTGACTGGTGTGTCGATGGTGCTGATGGCGGCGTTGATTTATTTGCCGCTCTGGGCGGTTGCGGTCTTCGGCGCGGTCCTGGTACTAGGACATAACGCGTTCGATTCGGTCAGCCCCGTCGCGATGTCGCCGATGGCGGGAATGCTCTGGCGGTTGCTTCATGTGGCGGGTCCGCTCCTGCCGCCGAGCTCGGGTTATCTCTGGCTCAATCTTTATCCGCTGATACCCTGGCCAGGGATCATGGCGCTCGGGTTTGTTTTCGGACGCGTCTTGCAACGAGAGCCCGGTAAACGGGAGAGAGCGATGTTGCTAATCGGCGCCGCCGCACTGGCGGGGTTCGCGATTCTGCGATTCACGAATTCCTACGGCGATCCGTTTCATTGGAAGGCGCAGTCGTCGGCGCTGCGCACGTTTCTGTCGTTCATCAACGTGCAGAAGTATCCACCCTCGCTGCTTTATTCGCTGGTTACACTCGGTCTGGCGGTGTGTCTGATGGCACTCTTTGATCGCTGGCAGGCGCGAGAAAATTTCCGATCGGTCCGCGCGGTCCTGTCAATTTACGGGCGGGTGCCGTTCTTCTATTACCTGCTCCACTTTACCAGCATCCATCTGGCAGCGTTGCTGACTACAGCGGCAATGGGGCTCGACTGGCGGTGGTGGGTTCAGTTGCCGCCGGCGGGTGTTTTCGCCGGACATCCCCCGGAGTTCGGGTTTTCACTTCCGATCGTTTATCTGGTGTGGCTGGCGATCGTTGCGTTGTGTTATTTCCCGTGTCGATGGTACGCCGAGGTGAAGCAACGGAGCCGGAGTCCGTGGTTGTCGTATTTGTGAGAGGAAGACGGCGGTCATAGACCGCCGCTACAGGGGCGTCGTCTTGATCGAGCGATTCTGATATCGTGCGCGCATGGGTGAGCCTGCGATTTCGGTGGTGATCGCGACGTATAATCGAAGTGGCGTGCTCGCATATGCGATCGAGAGCGTGCTCAGACAGACGTTCACAGATTGGGAGCTGATTGTGGTCGGGGACGCATGCACGGATGACACGGCAGAAGTTGTGGCGCGTTACGTCGAAGCGGATTCGCGGGTGCGGTTCATTAACCTCGCGCGGAACTGGGGAGAGCAGAGCGCGCCGAACAACGTCGGGCGTGCAATGGCTCGGGCCCCTCTGATTGCGTATCTGAGTCATGACGATTTCTGGCTGCCGGATCACCTCAAAGCGTGCAGCGAAGCGCTCGCGTCCACCGGAGCCGACCTGGTCCTGGGCACGGCGGCGAACGTTTGGTTTGAGGGTGACAAGATCGCGTTTGATTCAATGCAGGTGCTGCTCCAGGGAATGGGCGAAGGCAATCGCTGGTCGCCATCAGATCTCGACGCCAGCGTCGTGGCGGCTTCTTGCTGGCTGATTCGGAAGGACGCGCTGGACAAAGTGGGCGGTTGGCGGATGAGCCAGCTCGAACGCGCAGAACCGTCTCAGGCGCTGCTCTTCAGGCTCTGGCACCGCGGTTTTCGCATCCACACATTGAACGATCTGACGCTGATTATCGTCACGGCCGGGAATCGTCCGAAGTCATACCAAGAGCGCGAGAGCCCCGAGCATGACTGGATTGCAGAGCACCTGGACGATCCTGCGTTTCCGGTTGAACTCGCCGCGCGGATGCCGAGCACGAATGTTTTTGCCGAGAGGCGAGCGTCCCGCCGGCCGCCGTTTTGGCGACGGCTGATTGCGGGCATGCTCGCGTCCATCGGGATCAACCCGCGGGTGCCGTCGATCGCGATGCGCCACGGCTGGAGTCGCGGCGCGTATCTGCGCCATTTGCGTGAGCGCCTCGGTCTCGGACCAGTGGGCGGCGGAGGCGCAGCCGCGTCGGTCCGCGACGAGGCTGTGCGACGGGCGTGCGGGATTATGATCGGAACCTCCGTGGATTTTCGCGCCGGGGCGGGCGGCGCTCGTTACCTCGCCAGCGGCTGGTCGCATCCGGAAATCGATGGCGTTTGGAGTGACGGTCCTTCGGCATCATTAAGGTTCGATGTTGGCAGGTCGCCGACCACGGATCTTCGGTTCGAATTTTCCCTCGAGGTTTTTCACAACCCGCCCGGCACACCTCACGAAGTCTTCATCGTTACCGCAGGAGGCGAACCCATCGATCGATGGGCGTTAACGACATCAACCGGCGACTGGAACGTTGTCGTTCCCGCGTCTGCGTGGGTCGGATCGCAACTTCATTTACGCTTTCGTTTTGACGAACCAAAGTCACCCAGCGAGCTTGGTTTGTCCGGAGATCATCGGGCGCTCGCGATAAAATTGAGAAGACTCTGCATTCACCAATCTTGACCGAATGATCCGACTCCAGCCGAACGTCCGTTTACCGATCGACGATTGCGCGGTCGTGCCGGCCAAGCCCAATCCCGACGCGCGCGGCTGCCTCTACGAAATCTACCGCGCGGAATGGCCGGGTGCGTTTCCAGCGGTGCAATGGAATGCGTGCATTTCGAAAGCGGGAGTCGTGCGCGGCGTGCATGTGCACGTGGATTATTACGAATACTACACGCTGCTCGCCGGACGCGGGTTGCTGGGGTTGCACGATATCCGGCGCGACTCGCCCAGCTTCGGACGCAGCGTCACGATCGATTGGCGGGCGGAAGATCGTTGTGCAGTCGTTGTCCCGCAGGGAGTGGCGCATGTGCTGTGGTTTGTGGAGGATTCCGTTCTTGCGTTTGGCCTGAGCAGTTATTGGAGCGCCGAGCTCGATGTCGTGGGCTGCCGCTGGGACGATCCGGAGCTCGGGTTCGAGATTCCGGACGGCGCGAAGTCATTGTCTGAACGCGACACGGAACCAGGCAGCTACAAGGAAATGGTGGAGAGCTACGAATCGTTGCGGGCCCGATGCAACGACGCAGTGACGAGCGGCGTGTAACGAGAGAAGATCGGCGGTCATAGACGGCCGCTACAAGATGGCGCTCTCGTCGCCGGATTCAGAGAGCAGTTTGTCGCCTAACTCGAGGGCGTTTCGCGGGCGGACGGCGATCCGGCGGGCGGGAACTCCTACCCATACCGTCCATTCCGGAATGTTGCGCCGAACGAATGACATCGGACCGACAACGGCGCCTTCGCCAACCGTGACTCCCGGCATGAGGACCGCGCCCACCGTGATGGCAGCGTGGCGCTTCACCCGCACCGCCGCCTTCAAAACCTTGCGGTAAGACTCGGGCACGGTCGGACCGACGAGGTGGGCTCCGTGAATGTCGGCGGCGGTGAAAATTTTTACGCCATGCGAGATGCTCGCGAAATCTTCGATCTCAATTCCCGCTTCACCCAGGAGAGAGCAATGGCCGCTGATGTGGACGTGTCGTCCGATCTTAATAGTCCCGGTGGCCGAGATAATGCAGAACGGATCGATCCGGCTGTGGTTCGCGAGAATCAGGTTCTCGGGTTGAACAATAACAACGGAACGATGAACTCTGACATCGTCGCCCCCGCACGTGACTCCGCGCTCGCGCAATTCACTGACCGGCACATACTCGCCGTTGATGGTGGCATGCGGCGCGTTCATGCCTGACGGGAAGTCAGGGAGGAGCGGTAACGCCAATTCGCGAGCACCGAGTTTTTCAAGGGCAGGAGAGAAAACGGATCGACCGGTGTCACTTCATCCGGTCGAACGTTTTTTGAAGCAAGTCGAGATCGGAAGCGTTACCGGTCCTTTCTCGTGACTGTTCAATCCAGCGCTTTTCCAAAGCGTTCTTGGTTGGACGATCGCTCTGGTAAAAAACGCCGAAAACGCCGGGGAATGGGATGCCCGCGAGTTTGTAGGCCGCGAGCTCGTCGGTCACATCGTGCCGCATCTCGTCCTCGGGAGTGTTGTCCCATTTCTTCTCCTGAATGAGCTCGAAGCTGCCGCCTTTGCGCGGGTTCGCCGGGTCGAAGGCGCCCGGGAAAAATTCCACACACTCTGAGAGACACTCAATTACTGAAAAGCCCTGGTGATCGACGGCACGCTCGATCATTTGGATCATGTGGTTCACCTGGCTGGCGTGGGTCCGCGCGATGAAAGTGGCGCCGGCGCTGATGAGTTGTTTCATCGGGTTCACCGGCTGGTCGATCGCGCCGGTCGGATCGGTCTTGGATTTGAAACCGATCGGCGACGTGGGCGAGGTCTGTTTCTTCGTCAGGCCGTAGACGAAGTTGTCCATGATGAAATACGTCAGGTTGATGTTCTTGCGCGCGCCATGATTGAGATGGTTGCCGCCGATCGAGAAACCATCGCCGTCGCCCCCGAACAAAAAGACGTGCAGATCGGGCCGGGCCAGACTGATCCCACTGGCCAGCGGGACGGCGCGTCCGTGAATGAAGTGCGCGCCGAAGCCGTTGACGAAATACGGGAAGCGCGAGGAACAACCAATTCCGGCGAGGGTGACGATCTTCTCGTGGTCGATCTGGCGTTTCTCGAGAACCTTGTAATAAGAAGCGAGCACGGCGAAATCGCCGCAGCCGGGACACCAGGTCGGGTGATCGGCGGTAATGGCTTTTTTCGTTAACTTCGCTCTTACTTCTTCGATGACTGCGGTGGATTCACTCATTGCAGATTGTTGATTTCAGATTTCAGATTGTTGTTCGCGTCACTCGTCACAGGTCACTCGTCACTGCTTAGGATGGATTCACTTGCGCGGAATCGGGGCGCGTTTGGGCGCTGCCGCTAGAAGCGTGGCTGGCTTCGGTGCCGGGCTTGGTCGGCGTGTTGTCCTGGGCCCGATCGCGCTGGGTTGAAATGGTTGCGGCGGCGCTAGTCGTCGCGGCCGCGGTGCGGGCGTCGCGTGGGGCGCCCAGACCGGCGCCGTTGCGGCCGGGGAAGGTCTTGTCCTTGAAGGTTGCTTCGAGAATTTCCCGGACGCGGTAGGTGAGACCGTCGGTCTTCGTCACACTCTCGATTTTGGGTTCGCAATAACTCGCGCGCAAAATCGTGGCGAGCTGGCCGAAGCCGTAAACGCCCTGGTCATTCATCTCAACCACAACGACGCGCTTAAATCTGGCGAAGATCTTGTCGAGACCATTCGGCAACGGATGGAGATGGCGCAGATGAATCGCCGCGATTTTCTCGCCGGCTCTCCGGGCCCGTTTCACGGCGTCGTGGATCGGGCCGTAGGTCGAGCCCCAACCGATAAGGAGGGTGTCGCCTTCCTCATCTCCGAAAACTTCCGGGGCGGGCAATTCTGCGGCGAGCTGGCGGAGTTTGTTCCGGCGCTTCGCAGTCATGGCCATGTGCATCTTCGGGCTCCCGGTAGGGTGGCCGAGCTCGTCGTGCTCGAGGCCGGACATGAGCGGGTATTTGCTGTCGCGAATGGGCGTGCCGGGCGCGATGTGCTGGGTGATCGCGTCGAGCGGATACGGTTTGAAAGTGTCGCGCGGCGTGAGATCGGGTTTCGGATCGATCATCAGACTAGGCAGATCGGGTTCATCGAACGCTTCGATCCGCGTCGCCAGCGAGGTGTCGCTCAAGATGAAAACAGGCGTGCTGTATTTGCGCGCAATCTGGGCGGCTTCAATCGCGATGTAGAAACAATCCTCAACGGTCTTTGCCGCGAGCACGACGCGCGGGCTGTCGCCGTGGCCGCCGTAGATCGCCTGGTGCAAATCGCTTTGTTCGACGTTAGTCGGCAGACCGGTGCTCGGGCCGCCGCGTTGAACATTGATAATAATGAGCGGCATCTCCGCCATCGACGCCCAGCCGATCGCCTCGGTCTTGAGCGAGATGCCGGGACCCGCGCTGCCGGTGACGGCGAGATAACCGGAGTAGGAAAATCCGAGCGCCATCGAGACGGCGCCGAGCTCGTCTTCGGCCTGCACGAAAATGCCGCCGTACTTCGGGAGCTCGCGCCGCAAAACTTCCATGACGGACGACCAGGGCGTGATCGGATAACCGGCGCCGTAGCGGATTCCCGCCGCGATAAGCCCGTAGGCGAGGGCGGTGTTGCCGTCCATCGTGATCTGGGCGCGCGCGCCGGTCTTGTCGACCTTCTCGAACTGGTAAAGTTTCGAGAGCAAATTGCCCACGGGATAGCCGTAGCCGGCCTGGAACGCCATCAGCGCGGTGTTCACGATGCTCTCGTCTTTGCCGGCAAACTTTTCGCGAATGAGCGTCTTCAGTTTGTCGACGTCGAGGTGGAAAATTTTCGCGAGCAGCCCAAGAACGAAAATGTTTTTGCCCTTGTCCTTCGCGGTGCCGCCTAGCGCTTCAACGGTGAGCCCGGTGATCGGCACGCCGACGTAAACGAAACGTTTGTCGTCGAGGTCCGGTTCGACGTTATCGGAATCGTAAAGGAGAACGCCGCCTTCTTTCAAAAACCCGATGTGGTCCTGATAACTGTGCTGATAAAACGCGACGAGGAAATCGGCCTCGTCACCGGACGATAGAACTTCGCCGGTGCCCATGCGGACCTGAAAAATCGAAGGCCCGCCGGAGATCGTGGCGGGAATCGTCATGTAAGTCATGACTTCCTGCGCGCTCCGGCCGGCGAGCCGGGCGAGGAACGCGCCCGCGCTCTGGATGCCGTCCTGCGAATTGCCCGCCAGACGAATCACCGCGTCGTTAATATTTTCCGGACGCAGATCGGCGCGGTCCGATGCCGCAGGCGCAGATGGCGCATCGCCGTTCGGCTGCGGCAGGTGAATCTGCGTGTTACTCGGTGTGACGGTGTCGCCCATAGGGATTTAGTCGGGCAAGTACCTTAACGAAACAATCGCGTGTTGCCAGCGGAAGTCGGAGGGACATGCTTCGGCATGTCCGGTCAATTGGGGACGCGCGGAAGCGCGTCCCTCCGACGAGGACAAGGCCGTTACTGCTTCGGAACGAGGGCGAGCGGAGGCGCGAGTGATGCGACAATCTTTTCGAAACGCAGATCGCCCCGGAGCGAATCCCATTGCGGATAAAGCTTCAGCTCACCGTACATGACGCCGCCCGGAATTTTCGCGGAGATTTCGAGTTGATCGAGCGCCAGATCTTTTTCGCCCGTCCACGCGTAAATCATGGCCAGATTCGTGACGTAGGAAGGTCCGTCGAGCGCATCCTTGCTCACGGGGACAAGCTCCATCGCGTGCCGGCCTTCACGAATCGCTTCTTCCTTCCGGCCGAGAGCCGCATCGATGACGCCGAGGCGGCTCCAGGCCTGCGGATAATTCGGCTGATCACGCACATTTTTTTCTTCGATGACGCGGGCGGCCGCAAAGGCGCGCTGGGCTCTCGCTTCATCACCAAAAGTGCGAGCGGCGATACCGACAAACCAATCCCGCGACCAAAGCGAATTATAATAAAGATCGCGCAGCCCCTCGCCGCGAATCGATTGAAGAGCACGGATGACGCCGGCCTGATCCCGCGTCGCGAGCGAAGAATAAAAAAGGCTGTTGGCGATTTCCGTCGCCGCCTTTGGGTCGGCATCAAGAATAGCGGCCAAACATTTGCGCAACGGCTCGAGATCGCCGCGCTCAAAAAAAGAGGTTTGGGCGAGCTGCGTTCGCGCGAATTGATCACTCGGCCGAATCGAGAGAGCTCGCTCGAACATGGCGGCAGCTTCGGGGAAACGGCGCACGCCCTGGTAGGTAAACGCCGTTTCGATGGCATACCGGTAGTTCAGCGGATCGAGTTCAAGGCCGTGTTCCCAGTTGCGAATCGACTCTATAAAGCGTCCCTGCCGCCGATCGATGGCGCCCGCGTAGATGTAAGCGATTGGATCGTTCGGAAGAGTCTTCCTGGCCAAATCCAGCTCAGCCCGCGCGCGATCGTAATCCCGAAATGCTTTATAAGCATAGTCCGCGCGGGCTAGATGAACCTCACCCGCGTCCGGGTTTACCTGCGCCGCCCTCTCGATCGTGGCGCGAGCCATCTCGAGACGCTCGGGAGTATGCTCGAAACCCTGCCAATAAAGATCGATATGGGCGGTGTAAAGAAGCCCGTAAGCTCGGAGGAATTTCGGATCGCGCGCGATTGCTTCCTCGAGCAATGGAATCGCCTGAAGCATGCTTTCCTTCGCATCCGGATTGGAGGCGAGGACGACCAATTGCAAGGCTTGGATGTAGAGCCTTTGCGCGAGCAAGTCGCTGGTGGTCGGTTGAGCGAGCGCGGCTTTTTCTTGCGGTGAAAGCTGAACCTTGAGTTGGTCGGCGATCGCTGCGGCGATTTCACTCTGGATCGCGAACACGTCTGCAACTTCGCGGTCGTAGGTTTGCGCCCAAAGATGGGCGTCCGTGCGCGCGTCGATGAGTTGGGCGTTGACCCGGATCCGATTGTTGGATTGCTGGACACTGCCTTCGAGGACGTGGGCGACGCCTAATTGCCGGCCGATGTCGCGCAGGTTGCGAGCGCGAACTACCTTGTACTGCATCACGCTCGTCCGGCTGATGACTTTCAGGTCGGCGACCTTAGACAGATTGGTGAGAATCTGGTCGTGCACGCCGTCAGTGAAAAAACCGGTTTCCTGGCTTGCGCTCAGGTTCTCGAAGGGCAAAACGGCGATGCTCTTCTCGGGAACCGAGACCGCGTTGACGGAATTTGCTGCAACCGCGGAGTCGACCGATCGGATCGGCGACCGGTAAAAATAAAACCAGGAGGCGAGTGAGAGAACGGCCACGGCGAGAAAGAGCAGAGCCGCGATCTGTCGGCGCCGGGCCGGCATCGCTTTCATCGCGCCTACATCACGCCGAATTTCCAGGTGGCATTGGACCCTGGTCGGCGGGAGCGGATTGCCGATTTCGTCGTTGTAAACGTTGACCAGGGAAACCACTTCGCCGTGTTTCACCGCGCATTGTCCAAGATCGTGGAGAAGCGGTTGCCAATGCCGATATTGCCCGAGGTCTTCAGCGACGCGTTGCGAGACGAGAATGTGGCCGGCGTCGCCGCAATCCATGACGCGTTGGGCCAGGTTGATGCCGGCTCCGGTGACGTTCGAACGATCGTTGACGTCGGTCATTCCGCTGACCGGACCGCTGTGGATCCCCATGCGGACCTTCAATTCCGGATTGGTTAGCAACGCCTTCGCGATCTGCAAAGCGCAGCGCACCGGCGCGTCGGGCGAAGTTGAAAACGCGAGGGCCATTCCATCGCCCGTGGGAAGCCGAATGAGCTTTCCGGCCGATTCGGCGACGCGGAAAGCGTCGGTACTTCGCACGATCTGGTTGAGCTCCCCGAGACGTTCGTGCTGCTCGTTGATGAGCAGCTTCGAGTAGCCGACGACGTCGATGAACAAGACGTGGGCAATCTCGAGTTGCAGATCGGGTTCGAGCTCGGTGGACATGCTGTGGGAGGCGCCCGAGCTGTTGGCGACGCGGACGCCGGGGTTTTGACAAAGCTGCTCCTGCGCCACTGCTGCTAATTTTCGCTCGGAAAACGGAGGAAATGAAAGCTGGGGCATCGGCCGTGCTTTCTTCAGCGCGATGCCCACGCTCGAGCCCCTCGAAACCTTTCGCTTATTCGCCCGAAACCGGCTCTTTGAAGGGATCGAACCGGAGGTCCTGCGCGACATGCGTTACGGCATGCAGCTGTTGCGGTTCGACACCGACGAAGTCGTGTTTCACGAGGGCGATCAAGGCGATTCACTCTATCTGGTCGGCAGCGGTGCAGTCAGAATTTCAAAGCAAGGCCGCGCGGGATCGCAGGAGACACTCGGAGTCATCGAATCGGGGAACTTCTTCGGCGAAATGGCGTTGCTGGATGGCCAACCCCGCTCCGCCATGGCGGTCGCGACCGGACCGACCTTGCTGGCCGAAGTGGACGATGAAGTTTTTCAGAACTTGATCGATCTGGCGCCGAGCCGGTTACACCTGAACTTCTTGCGCCTGGTTTCGCAGCGGCTGCGCCAGGTAAATTCCCATTTCATCTCGGAACTCATGCGAACAGAACGCCTCAGCCTCGTGGGCTCGATGGCGAATTCCATCATTCACGACCTCAAGAACCCACTCTGCATCGTCCGTTGTTGCGCCAGCCTGATCGATCGCCACAGCGACGATCCGAAGTTGAAAGAGCTCACGAGCATGCTCAACAACGCGGCCGACGGAATGCTATCGATGACGCAGGAGCTGCTCGATTACTCGAAGGGCGTGGTGGCGCCGGCCAAAGAAAAAATTTCCGTGGCCCAATTGCTCGGAGAACTGAATCAGCAATCGCTTCGCCTGCTCCCCGGAGAAAACATCCAGCTCGTGAAATCAATCACCTACAATGGCGAACTCGATCTCGACCTGCCGCGTTTCACTCGCGTGTTATGCAACCTGATCAAGAACGCCCGGGAAGCGATGCCGAATGGAGGAATCCTGACCCTGACGATCGAGAAAGTGCGCGATGAAATTTTGATGCGCGTTTGCGATACGGGCACCGGCATTCCGCCCGAAGTTCTCAGCCGGGTGTTCGAGCCGTTTGTGACCCACGGAAAATCTCACGGAACTGGATTGGGCATGGCCATCGCCAAGTCGACGGTCGAGGCGCACGGTGGGAAAATATCTGTGACCAGCACCACAAGCCGCGGCACCGCGGTCGAGATCCGTCTGCCGGCGGTGTAGTCAGGTGGATCGAGCGCTCCGCCGCTCGATTTCGAATAAGATCAAGGACGGCGAAAGCTATTCGCATCGCCCGCGGAGCGGCCGATCCACCCAAAATTACCTGCAAGATATTCGGGCTCGCTCGCCGGATTGATATCGGCTAACGATCACGAGGTCGGGAGAAAGGAATTCGCTATGGCAGAAAAAAGGAAATGGGGAAAGTGGGACGGACCGCAACCGCCGGAAGGCGAAGGCGGACTCGGCAGCGGCAGTCCGCCGTCCGGAGGCAGCGAAGCGGAAGGACACAGCCGGCAATTCGTGGCGACGTGTTTAAATTGCGGCGCGACATCGTACATCGGCCCGGATTGGAAATGGTTCACCTGTTGGAAGTGCGGATCGATGAGCACGGAAATGGTGGCGTGACGGCGGCGGAGCCGCCGCCAAAGTAAGAGGTAAAAATTAAGAAGTAGGAAATCGGAAATTGGAACCGGACGGATGCGCGACAGTTGAAAGTGCGTAACGGTTCCCAATGCGATTACGACTGGCGGTGTTGGCGCTTTGCAGTGCGATCGCGCTGCGCAGCGAGGCGGCGGACGCCTACAAGTTTCTGAATGAGATCCCCATCGGCGGCGAAGGCGGTTGGGATATTTTGACCGTCGATTCGGCGGCGCATCGACTTTATTTGTCGCATGCGACGAAGATCGTCGTGGTCGATCTCGAGAAGAACGCGGTCGCCGGCGAGATTGCCGACACACCGGGAGTGCATGGATTCATTCCGCTGCCCGACCTCGGTCGGGGATTTTCAACGAACGGGAAGGAAAACAAATCGAGCGTGGTCGATCTCGCGACGTTGAAGACGATTTCGAAGTTGGACACGGGAGACGGCCCGGATGCGTTCGCTTACGATGCCAGGCGCGGCGAGGTCTACATTTTTAACCACAAGGGGAACTCGGCGACCGTGGTCGACGCGAAGAACGCGAAGATCGTCGCGACGATTCAGCTGGGGGGCGAACCTGAGTTTGGCGTAAGCGACGACGACGCCGGCAAGGTTTACGTGAATCTCGAGGACAAGAGTGAGGTGGCTGTAATCGATACCGCGAAACACGAGGTCGTTGCGCGTTGGCCGTTGGCGCCGGGAACCGAGCCGACTGGGATCGCGCTCGACGCGGCGCACCATCGGTTGTTCTCGACCTGCCACAATAAAATGATGGAGATGCTGGACACGACGAACGGGAAGGTGGTCGCCAGCGTGCCCATCGGCGCCGGCGTTGATGGTTGCGCGTTCGATGACGCGAGCCAGCTTGCGTTCGCATCGTGCGGCGAAGGGACGACAACGATCGCGAAGGAAGAAGGCGACAAGCTGACGATGGTGCAGACGCTCAAGACAGAGCGAAGTGCGCGCACGATCGCGCTCGATCCGAAAACGCACCGGATTTATTTGCCGTCGGCGCAGTTCGAGCCGCCGGCAACGCCTTCGCCAGGCGCCTCGCCCAATCGTCCGAAAATGATTCCGAACACCTTGAAACTTTTGGTTTACGGACCGATTGAATCCGCGCAGCCGTAACCTTATCGCCATCGCGGTTTGGCTGATCGTCGCGACGATCGCGCGCGGCCAAGGCGGACCGCCCATGATTACCGACGATCCGGGAACGCCCGGCGACGGAAAATTCGAGATCAATCTCGCGCTCGCCTTCGAGCATCGACCGGGCGTGACGACGGTCGATTCACCAGGAATCGATATCAATTACGGTGTCGGCGACCGCATTCAGTTGACCCTGCAAGGCGGACCCGTCCTGCTCAAGCGCAGCGATCACGGAGCGATTGGCGGACTCGGCGGAACCGAAGCGGCCGTAAAATGGCGGTTCATTGACGACGAACGGACTGGCATCATGATGTCGATGTTTCCGCGAGTGATCTTCAACATTTCATCGTCCGCCGCCCGCCGCGGTCTGGCCGAAGACGGAACGCGTTTCCAAATTCCGTTCCAGTTCGCCAAGGCATTTTCTGGATTCGATCTCGATCTCGAATGGGGACCGCTCGTGAGCACGGTCGGACCTTCGCAATGGCTTTACGGGATTGTTGTCGCCGTGGACGTAAGCAAAACAACGGCGCTGATGGCGGAGTTGCATGGGATGAGCCGGACGAACTTCTCCGACGACGAGCTCGCTGTGAACGTCGGGATTCGGCAGAAGTTAACCGAGCATTCCATCTTCATCGGGTCGTTAGGCCACGAGCTGCGTTCGACCGAAGCGCGTGCCTTGATCGGCTACGCGGGTATTCAGTTAGTTTTCTGAATCGATCAATGCGCCTTTGAAGCGGGCTTTTGCGGGAAGATCAGGATCAACGCGATGATCACCGCAAATAGGGTCGCGGATGCGGTGTAGCGGCTGAGAGCAAGTCCTCCTTCGTCGTGCGGTTTGTCGAGGAAATCGCCAACAACCGCGCCGAGAGGACGCGTCAGGATGAAGGCCACCCAAAATAGAATCACGTGCGAGACGCTGGTGAAGTAGTAAAGAAGCGCGGTAACCAGGAGTAAGCCGCCAAAAATAGCGGCGGCGCCGAGAAAACCCATGTCATTCGTGTCCGCAACCCAATCGCCCAGCGCAGTTCCAAGCGTCTGAGAGAACATGATTGTGACCCAGTAGAAGATTTCCACCTTCGGCGTGCTCACGGTTTCGATTGAGATGCTGCCGGTCGACCAGCGCCAGATCAGAAGCGACGCGATGACAAGAACGAGCAGGATTGTCGAACCGCCGGTGTAACCGATGCCGAGCGATCGGGTGCAATAATCCGCCAACGTCGTACCGACCGTGGTCGTCGCAACGATTGTAAACCAATAGAGGAACGGATGAAATTTTTTCGCTTTGATCTGCACGAGGACCGCGCCAACAAACAGAACGCCGAAGATGGCAGTGCCGATGAGATAACCCGTGCCTTTCGCTTCGTCGGTCGTTTCGCCCAGCCACGACATCGTGACCGCGTCTCCCCCGGTTTCGCCGAGCGTAGTCGCAAGGATTTTAATGATCCAGAAGATGAGGGTTACTTGCGGCACCTTCGCCACGAGCTCAGATGTTTTTTCGTTCATATGGTGGTCCCCAAACGTCAGTACGGAATTTTGTTTGGATTCGCGCTCCAGTCGCTAAAAAGCTCCGCCGCCTCCGGCGTCGGCAATTGAATCATCGGCAACGAACGGGCTGTCAGTTCCAGCGGAATTTGTTGGTAAATAAAATCGTCGTCAAAACCGATCGCGGCCGCGTCGGTTCGCGTGGAAGCAAAAAAGACGCGGTCGAGTCGCGCCCAGTAAATCGCGGACAGACACATCGGACAGGGCTCGCAGCTGGTGTATAGGACGCAGCCGCGCAACTCGAAGCGTTGCAGCGCGCGACAAGCATCGCGGATCGCCGTCACTTCCGCATGTGCGGTTGGATCGAGCAAATGCGTGACCTGGTTCCAACCGCGTCCGACGATTTTTCCATCGGCAACAACGACGGCGCCAAACGGTCCGCCGCCGTGTTCTCGCATGCCCTCGCGGGCGAGCGCGATCGCTTCGTTCATCCAACGCGTATGCTGCGCGGCGTCGTTAGTGGAATCGGACACAGCAGTTCACTCGGCGATAAGAGAGGTGAGCTTCAGGTTCACGGCGTCGACCAGTCCCTGGTCGGTTAATTTCAAGGCTGGAATCGGAGAGAGGCTTAGAAACGAAAGCGACATGAAGGGCGCGTCGAGCGCCGAGCCCAACCGCGCGGCCGCCGCTTTTAGTTCGGCGATTTTTCCAGTGACGACTTCGAGCGGCTGATCTGAAACCAGACCGGCAATCGGCAGAGGCAGCGACGCTTCAACTTTTCCATCGGCCACGGCGACCTGGCCGCCGCGCATTTCTTCCAGAGCTCGGATCGCGGTGACAATGTCCGAATCGCTCACGCCAACGACGACGACGTTGTGGGCGTCGTGCGCCACGGTCGAACCTAGTGCGCCTCGTTTCAGACCGAAGCCGCGAACAAATCCGATGCCGACATTGCCGGTCGCGCGGTGACGTTCCACAACCACCAGTTTCAAAATATCGCGTTCGATATCGGAAACGATCTGGCCCTCGATTGTTTTCGGTGCTTCGAGAACTTCCTTCGTCACGATCTGGTGCGGCACGATTTCGATCACGCGAATCTTATTCGCGGCTCCATTTTGCGGGCCTTGCACTTCGAAATCGTCAGGCGCGCGATAACTCAGGTTCATCGTGCTGCGCGGCTGTTCCGTAACTGGACTCGCCGCACCGAGATATTTTCCGTTCTCGGCGACGAGCGCGCCTTTCTTGTAAACGCGCCGGACGTTAAACTCCGTCAGATCATCCACGACGACGAAGTCCGCCCAATATCGCGGCGCAATCGCGCCTTGATTCTTCAGACGGTAATAGCGCGCCGTGTTGATCGTTCCCATTTGGATAGCGGTGACCGGCGGCACTCCGAGCGCGATCGCCTTCCTGATCGAATGATCGATGTGGCCTTCGTTCACCAAATCGCCGGGTAACTTATCGTCCGTCGCGAACGAGCAGTTGGCGGAGTTCTGCGGCGTAACCAATGCGATGATATGCTCAAGGTTGCGCTCGGTGCTGCCTTCGCGCACGAGCAGATGGAACCCTAGCCGCAACTTTTCCCGCGCTTCCTCCAGCTCCGTGCTCTCATGATCTGACCGGACGCCCGCCAGCGCGTAGGCGTTGAGATTTTTCCCGCGCAATCCCGGCGCGTGCCCATCGATCACTTTGCCGCGGCCCGCGTCGATCTTAGCCAACTCGGATTCGTGACCGAGAAAGACGCCCGGATAATTCATCAGCTCGGCCACGCCCGCGATCCGATCGTCCGACATCATGAAGGCGAGATCGTCCGCAGTGAAACGCGCACCGGCTGTTTCCAAATGCGTCGCCGGAACGCAAGACGGCAACATGATAAAAAAATCGATCGGCAAATTCTTGCTTGATTCGAGCACGTAGCGAATGCCGTCCATGCCGAGGACGTTGGCGTATTCGTGCGGGTCGATGACCATCGCGCCAGTGCCGTGGGGCACGACCGCGCGCGCAAACTCCGGGATCGTGACCATCGTGCTTTCGACGTGGAAATGTCCGTCGATCAGGCTTGGCGCGAGATAGGCGCCGGCGATGTCGATGACTTCCTTCGCGTCATAATCGCCCAGGCCGATCACGCGACCGTCATCGACGGCAACATTCGTTTCGTGAATCTCGCCGCTCATGACATTGACGAGCCGCGCGTTTTTAAAAAGCAGCTCCGCCGGTTGTTCACCGCGTGCGACCCGAAGTTTGTGTTGGATCTCGCGCATGGGATTACCGCAGCTCGATCTTTCTTAGGATTGTCATCCTGATCCCGCGACTCCGGGAGAAGGATCTCCGTCTATTTCTGCGCGGTGGGAGGTCCGAAATAGTCAGAGATGTTTCTGCCGCCAGTGCGGCATCAACATGACATGCGGAGAAACTCACGACAAAACCCCATCGGCGATCCGATGTTCGGCCTTGCCATCGGCCCGTTCGGTTGAGGTCCGGCCATGGATTGCTTTGTAAACGGCTTCGCAGGTCGCAGGGGACGCAAGGGCGACTTCGCCGCCCGATTGTCCGAATGCAGCGATCGCATCACGGATCGCTTCGCGCACTGAGATCGCGAGCATCAACGGCGGTTCGCCCACGGCTTTGCTCCCGTGAATGACGTTCCGCTGGGTCGCGTCCGAAAGAAATGCGACGTTGAAAACATCGGGTGTGTCGCCGACTGCCGGGATTTTGTACGTGTCGGGCGAATGAGTGAGCAGCCGGCCTTCGGCATCCCAGAGCAGCTCTTCGTTCGTTAGCCAACCGGCGCCCTGGACGAAACCGCCTTCAACCTGTCCGAGCGCCACACCGCGATTAATCGTGTCGCCGACGTCGTGCAAAATGTCGACGCGCCGAATGTGAGTCATGCCAGTAAACCCATCGACCTCCACTTCGCTCACCGCCGCGCCGACCGCAAAGTAATGGAAGGGCTTTCCGCGTCCCGCTTCGGGATCGTAATTAATGTCAGGAGTCCGATAGAACCCCGTCGCACTTAAACTCGTGCGGGCGAAGTAGGCCCGCTGAATGACCTCGGCGAACGAAACCGAAGAGGCCGGACTTTCCGAGTCAATGACAACGTTGTCGTTGAAAACAATCCGCGCGGCCGGAACGTCGCTGCCGATTTTTTCCGAAAGCATTTCCGCCGCGAACGGCAGCAGCCGCGCGCGCAGGGTGTCGCATGCATTCTTGACCGCGGCGCCATTCAAATCCGTGCCGCAGGAAGCAGCCGTCGCGGAAGTGTTCGGGACTTTGTCGGTGCGCGTGGCCATGACGCGAACGCGATCGGGCGTCACTCCGAGTTCGCGGGCGGCGATGAGCGCGACGTTGGTGTAAACGCCCTGCCCCATCTCGGTGCCACCGTGATTAATCTGCGCGGTGCCGTCCTGATAAAGCAGGACTAGCGCGCCGGCCTGATTCAGATGCGTGGTGGTAAATGAAATCCCGAACTTCACCGGCGTCATCGCGACCCCGCGTTTTCGCTTGGGATGTTCGCGGTTCCATTTGGCCAGTTGTTCGCGGCGAGACACCAACTCGCTCGACACCATTAACTCCTTCCAAATGCGTTGGATCCGATTGTCCTCGATCTCCTGTCCGTAATGGGTCGTGTTGGTTTCGCCGGTCCCGCGATAAAGATTGCGCGCCCGCATAATTTCAGGCGCGAGACCGGCGGCCCGCGAGATTCGGTCGAGAATCTCTTCAATGATCAGCATGCCCTGTGGCCCGCCAAATCCGCGGAAGGCAGTGTTCGAAGCGAGATTGGTTTTCACGACGCGCCCGCTGAACTCGACGTTCGGAATGTAGTAGGCGTTATCGAGGTGGAACAGCGCCCGGTCCGTGATCGCGCGGGAAAGATCGAGTGACCAGCCCCCGTTCGAAAACAAATCGACCTTGGCTGCATGGAGCATCCCATCCTCATCGAATCCGACACGGAATTTTCCGAGAAACGGGTGTCGTTTCCCAGTGATCATCATGTCCTGGTCGCGATTGAAACGGACACGGACTTTGCGTCCCGTCTTCGTTGCCGCGAGGGCGGCGAGCGAAGCGAGCATCGCGGCCTGCGTTTCCTTTCCGCCGAACCCGCCGCCCATCCGCGGGCATTCGACCACTACGCTGTGCATCGGCAGATCGAGCAGATGCGCGACGATGTGCTGCACTTCCGACGGATGTTGCGTCGACGAACTGATGAAGACCGTGCCGTCTTCACCCGTCTCCGCCCAAGCTGCGTTTGTCTCGAGATAGAAATGGTCCTGTCCGCCTAACGACATCTCGCCTTCCAGGATCTTTTCTGCGGTTGCGAGCGCCGAGGATACGTCGCCGCGCCGGATAAAATGCGGATCGCTGTGAAAACTGCCGGCGTCGATCGCTTCTTCGATCGTGAAAATCGCCGGGAGCGGCTCGAAATCGACGATGATCTTCGCGGCCGCAGCACGACAAAGCTCCTGAGTTTCGCCCACAACCAGCGCAACGATGTGGCCGTGATAAAGAACTTCGGTGTCGGCGAGAAGAATCTCGTCGTGCCGGACGGCGCCGACATCGTTCAGACCCGGAATGTCTTCGGCGAGCAGGACCGCGCTGATCCCCGGCATTACTCTGGCTGCCGAAACATCGCGCCGCAAAATCTTCGCGTGCGCATGAGGCGAACAGACTGGCCAAACTTCCAGCATGCTTTGCGATTGAGCGACATCGTCGACGTAAATCGCTTCGCCGGTAACGTGCTTGTGTGCGCTCTCGTGCGGGAAGCTTCGGACATGCGGAAGCATGTCTCTCCGGAGGGACGCGCTTCCGCGCGTCCGCGCCTCTGGCGCACCCTGAGCGAAAAATTTTTGGAACAAATTGGCGATTAATTGCTGTCGATAGGCCGCGCTGCCGCGAACATCCGAAATCGGAGTGAACTCGGTTGTAAGAACCGGCAGAACTTCTTCACAGGTCGAATCGCTCCAGTTCTTTCCGACCAACGCTGCTTCCGACTTCCTCGCGCGCACCGGCAGCGTCGCGACACCTCCGTAAGCGAGGCGCGCCTTCGTGATGGTTCCTTTCTCATCCAACGTGACGGCGAAACAGGCCGCGACCGTGCTGATATCCATTTCGCGCCGCTTTGAAACTTTGTAGAAGCGGCGACGCGCTTCCGATCCCGCTGGTGGCCGTGGAATGATGATCGACTTCAGGATTTCGCCCGACTGCAACGCGGTCTTGCGGTAGGCGACGAAAAATTCGTCGAGCGGCAGAACGCGTTCGCCCGCTGCCGACGCAAGCTCGACACTCGCGTCGAGCGCGAGAAGAACTGGCGCTGAATCCCCGATCGGCGATGCCGTCACGAGATTACCGCCGAGGGTGGCGCGGTTGCGAATCTGCCGTGAACCGAAGACAGAAAGCATTTCCCTGAGTTCCGGAAACTCCGCGCCGAGCAAATCGTCGAGTTTTGTGAGAATCGTGGCCGCGCCGATCCGCCACTCGGTTTCGGTGGAAGTGATCTGGTTGAGTTCCGCGACAGCCTCAAGGGAAATGAGGGTAGAAAATCGCTGGAAGCGTTTGCTGATTTCGAGGCCCAGATCGGTCGCGCCTGCGATCAGGCGCGCCTCCGGATGGTCGGTCATGGTGCGGAACAGTTTCTCGAGCGAGGTCGGGCGCAGAAATATTTCGCCGCCAAAGTTGTAGCGCGCTGCTTTCAGTTTGGTTTTCGCGCTCATGAGCTGTGCGTCGAACGCGTCGGGGCCGTTGCGCTGAGCGAGCGCGTCCGCCGCTGCATCGCGAATCGGACGGTAGCCAGTGCAGCGGCAAAGGTTGCCGCAGAGTTGCTCGTCGAGCTGCGCGGAGGTCTTCAGGTCCTTGCGGTAATAACCTTCGAAGAGCGACATGATGAACCCGGGCGTGCAATAGCCGCATTGCGACCCGAAATTTTCGACCATCGTTGTTTGGACCGGATGCATCTTTGGACGTCCGACGCCTTCGACTGAAATGATTTGGCGGCCGGCCATGAGCGGCAGAGGAACGAGACAACTGTTGATGGCGCGATAACAACGTTTGCCGCGCGCATCGCGATCGACAATCGCAACCGAGCAGGCGCCACAATCCCCTTCCGCGCATCCTTCCTTCGACCCGGTCAGGCCGCTGGTGCGGAGCCATTCGAGCAGCGTCGTATTGGGCGAAACCGATTCGACACGGACGGCCTCGCCGTTCAGTCGAAACTCGATCGCGCTCATGAACGTAGTCTTCCAGACTTCGATTCGCTTCTCACTAAGACTGTCATGTTGATCCCGCACTGGCGGGAGAAACATCTCCGATCATTTCGGAGTTCCCAGCGCGCGGACATGGTCAGAGATCCTTCTCCCGCAGTCGCGGGCTCAGGATGATACTCCGAAAAAAGCAGGCGGCTCATGAGCGACGCCGGCCGACGAGAATTTTCAGGAACGAGCGCGAACGGATTTCATCGAGGGTCAGACCGGTGGCGAGCGCTTCGTCTTCCGTGATCGCGCCGCAAGCCATGCCGCGCAGGAAAAAGTTCAAGAGGCCCTGGCCGGTAGCGGCGTCATCGAAAACATCGCCGAAAAGCGAAGCGAGCGCTGCTTTCTCGACAAACGTTTTCAGTCGATTCGACGCGCTTTCGAGACTCCCGAGAAAGAAATGGTAAACGGCGGCATAACGGGTCACGAATTGCGCCGGATGCAGATCCCAGCCCTGGAAGAAGCCGTTACGGAGCGAATGCATATTGTCGTCGAACCCGAGTCGCCACGCGCCGTGAACAGCCTCCCGGTTTTTCCGAAGCTGGTCGCCGGTCAACGGCTTCCCTTCGCTGGCGCGATGCGGACCGACGGGAAGAATATTCGTCGCGCCGTCGGAAAGATGAATGCCGGTGCCGGCCATCGAAACGACCATGACCTGACGTGCGAAATCGCAGGCCGGATGCCGCATCGCTTGATACGCCGCGGTGATTCCGCACGACGCGGTGTAATCGTAAACGCCGAAGTGAATACTGCCGCAGCGTCCTTCGCCAGCTTCGACCAATGAATGCAAACCGAGCCGGCCTTCGCGATCGATAATCGCCTGCGGCGTCTCGATCATCGGCTCGATCTTCAACGCACCCGGCTCAAGATTGTTTCTGCGCTCGAGAATTTCGAAGAAGCGGACCGCGGCCGTCATTTGTTCCGGCAACTGAATCTTCGGCACGGTGATCACGAACCCGGCCGGCAATTTGCCCTCGGTCTCGCGCAGCAGAGCCGTCATGAAAATGTCGAGGGTGCGGATGCTGCGCGCGCGCAAATCTTCGTTTAACGGTTTTATCCGAATCCCGATGAACGGCGGCAGCGTCCCGGCCGCGAGACCGCGCGCGACTTCGGCCGCGGCTGAGGCCGCGTGATTATCCTCCTCTTCGTCGGGCCGGTTTCCGTATCCGTCTTCGAAATCGAGCCGGAAATCTTCCACCGCTTCACGCTGCAGTTTCTCGACGATGCGCGCGTAAATCTTCTCCGCACCAGAAATGCCGAGGACACCGGCCAGCGTTTCCGCATCGGGCGCATAATCCTCGAGCGAACGCAATGCGACGGTGCCGAGTTTTTGGGCGGAGTCGGCTTTAAACAAATGCGCACCGCCGTAAACCGTGTGAACCGCCTGGCGCCGATTCGATTCGCCGGGATACCGGGCGATGAACGCTTTGTTCGCGTCGCTCAAAGCCGCGCTGATCTTCGCGACTTTGTCGGACGAAAAGCTGGTCGCGGAAGTGTTCACTATTTCAGAGCTTTTCTATAGGTTGTCATTCTGAGCCCGCGAAGCGGGAGAAGAATCTCTGACCATTTCTTCCACGCTCGGCCAGCCATTGTCGATTCTGGGTTGTTGGTCCCAATCCGCACTCAGGTCAAACCAACGTGGATTTTGCTTCTCGATTAAAGCGATCTTTTTCGATCGGAGCCAGCCTTTCAGCTTCTCTTCACAAGCGATCGCCGCGTTCACGTCTCGGTAATGATCGAACCAAACCAGCCGATTGAGGTGATAGCGCCATGTGAATCCCTGAATTTCGCCATTTTTGTGTTCGGTAATTCGGCGTCCAAGGTCGTTTGTCATGCCGATGTAAAGCGTGGTGCGATGTTTGTTGGTGACGATGTAAACGTAATAGTTGTGATCGCGCATGGGGGTGCGGAAAAAATCAGAGATCCTTCGCTACGCTCAGGATGACAAATTAGAGAAAACGATGCGAATCCGTATTTCAGATCTTGCTCTTATGTTGTCATCCTGATCCCGCGAGAGCGGGAGAAGGATCTCTGATCATTTCAGGACGTTGTCAGGCCGGATTAGTCTCCCCATCGGCCGGGCGGTAAACTTACCATCCTCGAAGATTGCTTGTCCGCGCAAAAATGTTTGGCTCACCCGGCCCCGAAGGCTGCGGCCAAGATACGGACTTTGCTTATGACGGTAATGAAGCGATTCGGCAGTGACGACTTCGCGCTCATTCAGATCAACGAGCGTGAAGTCGGCGTCTTTGCCGACGGCGATCTCGCCTTTTGCGCTTATCCGAAATCGCGTCGCCACATCTCTACTCGTTAGGCGGCGAATCTCATCGGGCGAAATTTTGGCGTCGATCAACAATGAGAGCAGATGCTGACAACCGGAGATGCCACCCCAGATGTCGAAGAAATTCTCGCGCTCTTTCATCTCTGGCGGTGAGGGCGAGTGATCGGAACCGATGGTAGTGACCTCGCTCAACCTTTCGCGGAGCTGGCGTTGTTCATCATCAGACCGCAGCGGCGGGGCGCACTTCGCGACGGCGCCGAGCCGTTCCATGTCCTGTTCCGTCAGCACGAGATAATGCGGACAGGTTTCGCAAGTGACGTCGATCCCTCGCGCCCGCGCTTCGGCGACGACCGCGACGCCGCTGCCGCAACTCACATGCACGATGTGTAATCGATAGCCGGTTTCCGCGGCGATCTCGATCGCGCAGCGGATCGCCTCGAGTTCCGCCGCGATGGGTCGTGAATCCAGATAGTCACGCACACCTTTCTTCCCGGCCAGCCGCGCGGCGCCGGTCAACGCGCTGGTCATCTCCTCCGACTCGGCGTGAAGCGCGACGAGCAAATCCAGTTCGGCGGCGCGCTGCATGCCGGCACGCAACGTCACCAGGTCAACGTGCGCGAAATCGCCGATGCCGCTATTGCACATGAACGCTTTCAATCCGACGACGCCGCAATCGCGGAGCGCTTCCAGATCCGACAGGTTTCCAGGGACCAGTCCGCCCCACAGACCGAAGTCCACGACCGAGCTCGCCTCGGCGGCGGCGCGTTTCAGCTCGAAATTTTCGCGATTCGTCGTCGGTGGATGCGCGTTCAATGGCATCTCGAACACCGTCGTTGTCCCGCCCGCCGCGGCTGCGCGCGACCCGGTCTCAAATCCTTCCCAGTCTGTCCGACCCGGCTCGTTGAAATGAACGTGTGCGTCAATCACGCCCGGAAAGATCGCGAGGTCGCGCGCGTCGATTTCCGACTTTGCGGAGCCAGACAAGGCGCTCCCAACCGCGACAAACTTTCCGTCGACGATTCCGAGGTCTTGCTCGCTGCCGCGAACGAGCAGATCGAAATCGCTCATGTCTGGGGCCGCGACGGTGTGCCCCAAACGCGCAGCCGGCTCACGCCGCCGTCGGGATAGATGTTGAGCCGCACGTGGGTGCAGTTCTCGAGCGGCGACAGCTCGCGCTCATAGAAATGCTGGGTGTGCGCTTCGAGTTTCGACATTGGAAGAATTTCGGTCCATTGAGCGGTGCTCAGATCTTCGATCGAAGCCCCGGGAGCGACGCAGCCTTCGATCGAGCAGGTATCGGGATAGTTTCCTTTGAAGTGGTTCGTATCGACTTCGATTCTTCGAATTGTTCCGGGCAATCCGAGCTTCAGAATGATCCAATCGTAGCCGGGCCCGCGCCGACGTTTCGTTTCCCAGCCGTCGCCCATGTTCGCGGAACGGCCGGGCATGATCAGGTTGTTCATCGAACTGAAAAACATGTCGCTGCAGGCGAGCGGCACTCCTCCGTTCTCGATTGCCGCCAGATCAACGACATCGCCCGGTTTCAATTTACTCCAGTCAGGAACGACGACGCCGTAAACGCGAAAGCGCGCGACGCCCCCGTCGGGAAAAATGTTGAGCCGGAGGTGGGTCCAGGTTTGGTCGTTCGAAATCGCGAATAGATTTTGCGAACCGGGTTCCAGCGGCGATTTCTCGAGGATGGGCGTCCAGGAAAGCGCTTCGATGTCATCCGGGAATCCGTTCGTTAGGCAAACGGCATCGAGCGAGGCAAATGGCGGATGATTGCCGAGAAAATGGTTCGTATCGATGTCGACCTGTTTGACGATGCCGCGCAACCCGAGTTGGACGACGCACCAATCGTGACCAGGCGCGCGGCGACGTCGGGTTTCCCAGCCATCCATCCATTTGCCGCGGTCGGTGTACTTGTCGGCGATGAAGACTCCGCGGCCGGGTTTGAGAAGGTTTTCTTTCTCGGCGAAAAATTCGTCGTTCGTGAGCAACGCTTTCCCGCCCACGCGCTCGGCAGCGAGATCGACGAGACCGGCGGGCGGGCTAACTATTGGGTCCGCCGAACTCACATCAACTGCCGCGGTAGGTGCTGTAGGACCACGGCGAAACAAGCAGCGGCACGTGATATTTCGAAGCTGCCTCCGAGATCACGAAGCGGACCGGAACGCGATCGAGGAAACGGCGTTCGCCGAAGTAGTCGCCGACGAAAAAAATCAATTCGTAATTTCCGGCGGCCATTTCCTGTCCGGCGAGCAAGGGAGCATCGGTCCGCCCATCCGAATTTGTTTTCACGCTCTTGAGCCTCTCCGATCGATCAAGCGACCAAAGCTCGATCGTCATTCCGGCCGCCGGCTGGCCACGCATGGTGTCGAGAACGTGGGTCGTGAGAGAAGGAGTTATCACAGCGTTGGCGGTCCCATTGTTGTCATGTTGATCCCGCACCGTGGGAGAAACATCTCTGAATATTTTGGGCCCTCCAGCGCGCGGAGATGGTCAGAGATTCTTCGCCGTCTGCGCGGCTCAGAATGACAATCTGAAGGCGCGGATCACTCACTGGCCACGTCCTTCAGCCGCAGCTCGGCAATTTTGAAAATTTCCTGCAAAGCGATTTCGATCTCCTGCTTGCGCGAATTTCGCAGACGAACCGGGAAGGCGCGCGCGATTGCCTCTTTTTTATTCAATCGGGCGCAGATAACGAAGGGAAATCCGAAGCGTTCCCAATATTGGCGGTTGTATTCGCGAAACTGTTTCGCTTCTTCGGGTGTCGCGTCCTGGAGACCGGCGCTGGCCTGTTCGCTTTCCGAGGCGGCGGTCAGCTCGTCATCGCCGATCAGATCCGGATGGGCGCGGATGAGACAGACCTTCTCCTCCTCGCTGGCTTTCTCGACTGTGGCGATCAAGGCGGTTTGGAGCGCTTCGCGAGACGGAAATGGGCGTTGCGACTCTGTTCGCGCGGCGACCCACGGCGAATGCTCGAAGATTGGGCCGACGACGCGGACGAACTCCACCCGCTCCATCGCATTTAACTCCGCCAGGATTGGCATCGCCTTGTGGGAGTAAATGAATTAGGCGTAAGGCGCAATGGCGAAGCTCACC
Source organism: Chthoniobacterales bacterium (assembly GCA_045809795.1). Classification (GTDB taxonomy): domain Bacteria; phylum Verrucomicrobiota; class Verrucomicrobiia; order Chthoniobacterales; family UBA10450; genus AV80. The sequence goes on along the minus strand of JBJMXD010000006.1, from coordinate 1,709,949 downwards.
GCTCATCGTTACGGCAAAGCGCGCGTTCGGGTGCTGAAAATCCTGCGCGACGGACCGGTCCATACGCTGAAGGACCTCGAAGTCGCGGCCCGTCTGAAAGGCGACTTTGAAGCATCCTACACGAGCGGCGACAACACGAAGGTCGTTCCGACCGACACGATCAAGAACACGATCAATATTTTTGCGCGGCAACATCTCGGGCCGGAGGTCGAACGATTCGGGCTCATTCTTGCCGAACATTTTCTGACGCGTTACACGCAGGCCCGCGAAGTGGAGATTCAAATCCTGGAGCGACACTGGGAACGGCTCGTAGTCGATGGCCAACCGCACCCGCACTCATTCAAGGCGGGAAGCGAAAGCCGAATGTTTACGCAGATCAATTGCGACAGAACAACAAAGACTGTGCGCTCTGGCATTCGCGACCTGGTCATCTTGAAATCGACCGGATCCGGTTTCGAGAATTACCCGAAAGACGAATTCACGACGCTGCCGGAAACCGCCGACCGGATTCTGGCGACCTCGTTCAGCTCGACGTGGGCCTTCAAAGACCAGCCGGACAATTACAACCACGCGAACGAAACGATCCTGACCGCGATGCTGAAAGTGTTCGCGAACAATTACAGCCCATCCGCCCAGACCACGTTGTTCCAGATGGGTGAAGCGGCACTCGCGGCGTGCCCCGAGATCTCCGAGCTCGACCTGGCGATGCCGAACAAGCATTGCCTCCTCATTAACCTTGCCCCGTTCGGCCTCGAAAATAAGAACGAGGTTTTTGTTCCCACCGACGAACCGCATGGCGATATCGTGGCGACGGTGACGCGGGACGCGTGATCCGGGATGCGCACGCCCTTTGCGGTAGTGACGGTTGCGGCGACGACAGGTTCGGTCCCGCGCGCCGCCGGCTCGAAGATGTTTGTGTATGCCGATGGGCGCTTCAGCGGAACGATCGGCGGCGGAAAGTTCGAGTCGCTTGTCATTGCCGAAGCACAGGAAGCGATCCGAAAGAAAAAGCCGATTCTTAAAACCTATCGGCTGCGCGAGGGGGAAACCGATTCGTTCGGCGCGATCTGTGGCGGCGAAGCGACCGTGTTTATCGAACCGCAAATCACGAGCGAAGCGCTCTACGTCGTCGGGGCCGGCCATTGCGCCCGCGCGATCGCGAAACTGGCGACTGAATGCGGTCTTTTCGTGGCGGTCGTCGACGACCGTCACGATTTGCTTGTCGATCTCCCGCCCGCCGCGACTGCCATTTCAGGATTGTCGCCGCAGGACTTTATCGCCTCGCGAGAATGGGAGGCGGACGAGGCGCTGGTCCTCGTCAGCCGGAATCACGAAATTGATCGGGAAGCACTGGCCGCCGCGGTCGAGCAAAGCGGCGCTGGTTACATCGGGATGATCGGGAGCCGGCGAAAAGTTTTGCACGTTTTCGATCGTCTTCGCGAACGGGGAATTTCCGAAGAAAAACTTGCTCGTGTTTATGCTCCACTCGGGCTGGATATTGGGGCGGATTCGCCGGCGGAGATCGCGGTCAGTTGTGTCGCTGAGATTCTAGCGGTCTTGCGCGGGCGAACGCCGAAACATTTATCAAATCGGCGGTCATCCGCCTTCGCATAGCTACGGCGCGACAGGTAGACCGCCGCTACAGGTTATTCCGTGGGCAGCCAGGCGTGCTCTTCCCACCAGTCGGCGAGGGCTTCGTTACTACCGCGAAAAATATTGCGCTCGGCCCGGGCGATGTTGGCGACGCGGATTGGATAGGAGGAGCGCGGACGCAGATCGCATTTCCCGTCGCCGGTGTATTGCCAGAGCCGCCAATTACTCCAAGGCGAGCTCGGCGTTGGTGGGTAATGATAGTTCGCGATCCAAAGCCAGCAGTTCCCGAGAATGGCTTTGTCGGCCCGACTCACACTGGGAGCGTTCATCACGGCGCGAAGCCGATTTTCGCTTCCGTACACGCCGGGATATTTTCCGGTGCGCTGTTTGATCCGCTCGACAAAACGCGCGGCCTGATCGACCCGCATGGTGCCGCCGGGATAATGGCCGTTCTTTTCGAAATCCAGGACGAGCAGGACGCCGCCAGGCTCCGCCCCCGGCCCACGCCAATTGGCTCCGACAATGTTCAGAAAATGTTCGGCCTGCGCAATCGGGTCGGTGGCATCGCCGAAATGATAAGCGCCCCAACGCAAACCCGCGCGCATCGCCGCGGTCTGGCGGGTGCGGTAATAAGTGTCGCGATCGAAGCGCGGATAGGTGGCTTCGTGAATAACGCCGACGACGCCCTCGCGTTTCATGGCTTCGAAATCCACACGCATCAGATCGTAGTGCGAAAGGTTCACGACGCTGTTGCCGGCGAATGCGGAAACGGCACCAAGCACGAGCGAAAGGAAAGTCGGGATGCGGAAAAATTTCATCGTGCGGACGATCAACTCACCCCGGCGGGCTGACAACCGGAAAGGACTTTTGGTAACAGTCTTGTTACCGAAAATGTCTTGCCCTGCCGGCGAGCCGTTTCGCATAATTTCAGACCCGTGTCACGTAACCACGCGGCCTAACGTTAGAAAATCTCGGGGAGGTAGAATTATGCGGCATATCAAATCAATCAATCTCGCGAAACGAATCGGCAGTCTTGTCTTGATTCTTCTTAGTCTAGTGACATTTCTCATCGGTCTAGCGGCGCCGAAGTTATCTGCCCAGGCACCAAACGGCCCGAACGCCATCCCGGTTATCTCGCCGGGCAGCGCCTACCGGCTTCAGACTTTGCTTTCAGACATGCCCGGAGTCGCTCCCGTGCTCGATCCGCTCCTCGTCAATCCGTGGGGCATCACGGCGACCGCATCGAGTCCGTTCTGGGTGGCGAACAACGCCACGAGCACGACTCAGCTCATTCGTGGTGATGTCGGGGGCGCACCGGTGGTGTTGAACGCAAGCCCCCAGACCGTCACTATCCCAGGTAGTCTTCCCACAGGAGCGGTGGCGAATCCTGTCGCGACGGAATTCGTCCTGCCTGGATCGTGCGCCAGTGCGCCGTGCGGGGCGAATTTCCTTTTCGCCTCCGAGACAGGAAACATCCTTGGGTGGGACCCGAATGCTCCGGCGGCGGGATCCACCAGCGGCGTGATCGCCGCGAGCCAACCCGGGCATGTTTATAAGGGCTTAGCCTACGGCAACAACGGATCGGGAAACTTTATTTATGCCGCGGATTTCGCGAACGGCACGATCGATGTATTCAACTCAAGTTTCGTCCTGCAACCGGCGGCGTCCTTCCCGTTCGCGGATCCAACGATTCCGAACACCTCGGGAAATGCCTATCACCCGTTTAACATCCAAAACATCGGCGGATCGCTTTACGTCACCTACGCGAAAGTCGGCACCGACGGGGACGATGAGCCGGGCGTTGGGAACGGTTTCGTTCGGCGTTTTAACACGAATGGCGTCCGCGACCTCACCTTCGGCATCAACAATGGGCCTCTCAATTCGCCCTGGGGAATCACGCTGGCGCCCGCCAGCTTCGGTATCTTCGGCGGTGCGTTGCTCGTCGGGAATTTCGGCGAGGGTAATCCGAGCATTCACGCCTTCAATCCCACGACCGGCGCGTTCCTCGGGACACTTCAGAACGAGAATGGCGACGGCATCGAGATCGACGAGCTGTGGGCGCTCAGCTTCGGAAATGGCGGCGCCGGCGGCGATGTGAACACGCTCTATTTTACGGCCGGCACCGCCGAGGAAGAGCACGGAATTTTCGGGAAGCTGAATCCGACGACATCCACAGCGACGTCGTTGATCCAATTTGCGAGCGATAATTTTACGATCAGCGAAGGCAGTGGACACATCCAAATCACGGTGACGCGCATCGGCGACGCCTCGGGTTCGGCGACGGTCAACTTCGCGACCTTCGATGAAAGCCAGGCCGGTCACGCCTCGCAGAAGTCCGATTTTCAGATTGCCGAAGGCACCCTCACTTTTGCGCCGGGCGAGACGAGCAAGACGTTCACCGTCCTGGTCGTGAACGACAACTTTGTCGAGGGCGACGAGACCGTTGATATGGTGCTAACGAATCCGACCGGTACCGGGGTCGGACTGGGGAGCCCGGACCATTCTGAATTGACGATCACGGACGATGATGTGGCGGCACCCGTAGCGAACCCGATCGACGGCTCCGGCTTCTTCGTTCGCCAGCATTATCTCGATTTCCTGAACCGCGAGCCTGACGCCTCCGGTTTCGCTTTTTGGCAAAACGAGATCGACTCGTGCGGCGGCGATGCCCAGTGCATCGAAGTGAAACGGATCAACGTTTCGGCGGCGTTCTTCCTTTCGATCGAATTCCAGCAATCAGGGCTCGCTGCGTATCTGACTCACCGCGCCGCGTTCGGAGCGAATGCGTCCGGATCGCCGGCGGCAGTGTTGTACGGAAACTTCATGCGCGATTTACAAGCGCTGGACGCGGGCGTCGTCTTCGGTCAGGCGGGTTCCGACGCGCAGCTCGAGGCAAACAAGGTAGCTTACTACAACGAGTTTGTGACGCGACCGGAGTTCGTCGCGAAGTATCCCTCGACCTTAACTAACGACCAGTATGTCGACAATCTCCTGGCTACCGCCGGCCTGTCGCCCAACGACTTCGTCGTCAACCTGACGAACTCGCAGGAAGTGCCGCCAACCAACCCGACAACGACGGGAGGCGCGCGGCGACCTTCGTCGTACGGCACGGCCCACTTCGTGATCAACGGCGCGGGAACCGCGATGACGATGACCGGCACGGCGAACAACATCGACTTTACCGGCTCGCAAACGTCCGACACGAACGACAACCTGACCAATGCGCACATCCACGCAGGGCCTTCGGTCCAACCGGGCGTCAATGGCCCGGTCGTGTGGGGATTCATCGGCACGCCGTTCAATGACAATAACCCGAATGACGCGGTGGTGACGCCATTCATGTCGGGGGTGGGCGGCACGTTTAGCGGTAAGTGGGACGCGCCTGAGGGAAATGGCACGACGTTAGCGGCGCAGCTCGATAACATCCGAAACGGTCGCGCTTACATTAACTTCCACACGGCGCAATTCGGCGGCGGTGAGATCCGCGGCCAATTCTTTGCGCTTCAGTCATTCCGCGACTCGCTCGTCGCCGGACTGAATGGCGCGACCGAGACGCGCGCGACGGTTCTGCGGAAAGTTTCTGAGTTCCAGCCTTTGAAGACGCGAGAGCTCAACACCGCGTTCGTGGCCATGGAGTACTTCGGTTATCTCCGGCGGGATCCGGACACCGCGGGCTTTAACTTCTGGCTGGGCAAGCTGAATGACTTCGGTGGCAATTACATCCAGTCGGAAATGGTGAAGGCCTTCATCAGCTCGAGCGAATACCGCCAGCGTTTTGGTCCGAACTGAGCCGTTTCGCGGGTAACTTTCGCCCCAGGTCGCTCTTTGGTGGCCTGGGGCGTTTTGCTTGCGGGACGCGCGAAAATGGCGAGCATTGTCCCGCCTCCAACCGATGAAGGTGCTCCACGTTCTTTTCCCTTTCGCGAAACGCCGCTCGGAGCAGCGCGCCGATAGCTTCGACGTTTATCGGCGGCGGGCGCTTCATTTTCCTTCCGACCAAACCGGCCCGAATCTCAACGAGTGGTCGCCGGCGGATGCCGAGGGCTCAGTCGATGGCGCGGCGCGGCTGGCTTCAGGTATGTTGCGCAACAGCCGCAAACTGCGGCGCCGTTTTCCCGCCGCGATTTCGGAAGGAGAAGAAGGCGCGTATTGCGAATGGCTTTCCACCAACGCGGCGGTGACGCTCGGCCTGTCGCATCGCGCAGTGGAAAATATTTGCACGGCGTTTCGCCGCGATCCGGGCAAGCGCGTGCTCGAACTTTATCTGCGATCGCCGAAGCTGCAGAGCCGGTTCCCGCACGGACTTCTCCCCGTCGGTCAAAAGCGGTTCGTAAAATGGCTCCTGCGCGAGGGCCGCGCGAAACACAACTTGAGCGCCGCCGAAATCCTCTGGTTCCTCCACGAGACCGCGGAGCAGGTGCCGCAGATGGTCTTGAAAACGTGGCTGATCAATCTCGCCTGGCAAAAACGGTTTCCGGCTGGTCCTACGTCGGCAGGCAAAGAAGAATTCCTCGCCTGGTTGCGGCGCGAGTTTCCCGGTTACGCCGCATTTGCATCGAAGAGCGCGCTCGATGCCGCAGTCCCGGTCGCGGAGGAAATGCTATTGCATCCCGCGACGAATGGGGCGCGGACCAATGATCATCGCCACGCTCCGCGCGGTGTGAACATTCTGAGTCATTTCAGTTACCCGTCCGGCATTCAACAGGCCGCGCTCTTCGCCAAACGCGCCTTGGAGACGGCCGACTTTCGCGTTTCCTGCCGCGATGTTTCCGCGTTCCCCTGTTTCGACGTCGAAGATCGCGCGCCGTTTCTCGGCCTCGAAGTGTTCCCCGTCACCATCATCAACGTTTCGCCCCAACCTTACTTCTCGGTGGCCTACGAACGCGGCGGCCTGCTCCGGCGCCCCGGCGTGTATCGCATCGCCTATTGGGCGTGGGAGCTCGACGCCATCCCGGAAGAATGGGTGGAGTTAACGCCGCTCCTCGACTGCATCTGGGCTCCGACTCAGTTCGTCGCGGACGCTTTTCGCAAACGCATGCCCTTGCCCGTCCACGAAGTATTGCCCGGCGTCGAGCTAAGCGAGATCGAACCGGTCGGGAAAGCGGACTTCGACATTCCGGCGACGAACTACGTCTTCCTTTTCATGTTCGACATGTGCAGCCAGATGGTGCGCAAAAACCCGCTGGCTGTGATCGACGCGTTTCGCGCGGCCTTTGGCTACAACGAGAAAGCGACTCTGGTGATCAAGGTCAGCCGCGGCCGTTCCCATCCGGAAGCATTCGCGCAGCTCGAAGACGCCGCTCGGGCCGCCGGCGCGATCATCATCGACGAAGTGTTTTCGCGGGCCCGGGCCTACGGTCTCATTCAGATGTGCGATTGCTTTGTGTCGCTTCATCGCGCTGAGGGATTCGGGCTTTGTCTCGCGGAAGCGATGTTGATGGGCAAACCAGTTATCGCGACGAATTACTCCGGCAATCTCGCTTTCATGCATCCCGGAAACAGCTTCCTCGTTGATTATGAGCTCACCGAGGTCGCCGCGAATCCAATCTACAAACGGCGAAACCATTGGGCCGAGCCCTCGGTGGAACACGCGGCTTCGCACATGCGGTATTGTTTCGATCATCGCGCCGAGGCGGCCGCGCTCGGCGAAAAAGGCCGCGCCGAAGTCGAACAAAAACTTTCGCTGAAAGCCGCGGGCCAGCGCATGGCTGATCAATTGGCGCGAGTAAGCGCATTCGCGGACGCGGGAATTCGAGCCCAGAGAACAATTCCCGAATCGACCTTTAGAGTTGTCGCTCGTTAGCGAGGCGGGCGCTACCGCACTTCCACCGGTAGCCGCACGGTTTGCGATCCGTGCAATCCAAACCAGGAGACGCCTTCCTGGAGCATATCGATTTCAAGAATGTAACGACCGGGTGCAGGAGCATTCACGGTCAGCGGCAAGTCTGTCGTTTCGCCCGGCTTCAGATCGCGGAGCAAAGCCCTCCGGCCATCGTCATTGATCAGTGTCCGGCCGCTCGGATCGAGCCAATGATTTCCCAGACTGACTTGATGCGGACCGCCGCCGCGTTCCCGGGCCAGCCATGTGACTGTGCTCACGTTCTTGACCCGGACCAAAATCACCGCCTGCTTTTTCGCGCGAAGAGATGATGGCGGCGCGGCTACCGAAAGTTCCGCGCGAAATCCTTCGGGCGGCAACTGGGGCCGAATGCGCGGCGGCTCTTTCGCGATGGCGAGCGTGTAGGGCCTGACCGCGGCAAGCACCTCGCAGCCCGGACAGTTTTCCTCGGTGCTGATCAGCAGCGCTCCAAGCGGCGGCGCCTCTTCCGGCCGCAAGCGCTCGAACCGCGAAAGGTCGACGCCCTTCAACGTGCCGTACCAATACGCCTGGATGTAGCCCGGGATCCAAAGCGCGTCCGCCAGATAAATCGGCTGCGCGGTCGAAGCGATCGCCGGCTCAAAAATTTTCTCGCGATATTCGGCGTCGAAAAGATGAACGCGCCGAGCGGTGTGTGCGGTCCGGTGGTAATTCCATTGAAACCATCCAGCCTCGAGCACCGCGAGTGCAAGGAGTGCGATGAAAACCGAGCGCGCGATCGGCGTGTTCGACCGCCTCACGAACCAGACGACGCCTTCGACTGCGAACACCACCAGGAACACCGGCACCGCGATGAGCCGGAGCATGTGAAACGCTTCGTTGGTTAGCGATGCCGGAACGATCGCAGCCGCCATTCCGTAGAGAAGAAAACGCGCCCAGGCGTCTTGTTTCGCGCGACTGATCACTGCAAAGAACCCGCCGACTGAGAACACAAACACAGCCGTTAGAAAATGAGGCGTGCCGAATACGTGCACGATTTGGTTCCGACTTGGGTCGCCGCTCACGAGCAGCCGCCACGGATTCAAATTGCGGAGGTAATGCTTCGCGAACTGATAAACCGTTTCACCAAGGCCGAGCTCTGGCTTCAAATAGGTGACGATGGTGAACCGTCCAAGAAGCGCGCCCGGGTGCTTCAGTGAGAAAATAAGAATCGGCGACACCAGCACGGCGTAGAGAACCCACGTAGCCACGACCGATCGCGACCGTTCGCGCGTCCAAAAAAATGCGAGGCCCAGCGCCAGGAGCGGCGCGAACAATCGCCCGATCGAGTAAGCATAACTAAGCAACGCCAGCGTCGCGGCGAGCGCGACGATATCCGAGACGTTCCATTTAACCTTCGTGGCCACGCGCTGGAGGCAGAGTAGAAACAACGCACAGGCCAGCGGATACATCGCCACTTCCATCACCACGCGACCAACTTCGAAAAACCACGGGGTGATCAACGCGACGACGGTTGTACCGAGCGCGATCATTCGCGATCGCGAGAGCCGCAGAGCGAGTAGTCCCAATGTCGCCCCTCCGAGGACTACCAGCGACGCGCTCAGCATCCGCGCGACCAGAATGCTTGGCCCCGTCAGGCGAAAAAGTCCCGCGAGCAGATAGACGTAGACTGGATTCTTGTAGTCGCCGAACGCCCGGAAGTAGAGCGGCCAGCGGACGCCGTTCTCGTCGCTGCCGGTCCTCGCGATTGTGGATGCGTTGTAAGCAATCGACGATTCGTCGATGTAGAAGCCCGGAGGATTGCTCGCGATCCGGACAAAACAAAGCGCCGCCGCGGCGACTGCAATCGCGGTCAGGACCGCAATCCACGTGTTCGCGTTCTTGACTCCTGATAGCACGAACCAAATCCTTGACCTCACTGATGGACTTCGCGCGAGCAAAAACGTCGATTCGCGATCGCCTTCGCGCACCCGGCGCCATCGTCGCGATCGCGGTTACCCTGCTACCCCTCCTCTATTTTCTGCCGGCGACGCGCGGGCACCTGATCATTTCGCCAGATGATGGTGTGATTCAAAACATCCCGTTCCGCGTCGCCGTGGCGAACCAGATTCACTCCGGCTCGGTTCCGTTCTGGAATCCGCTCCTCTTTTGCGGCATGCCGCTGCTCGCCGCGGCCCAGGCCGGCGTCCTCTTTCCGCTGAATTGGTTTTACCTCGTGTTCAATCCGAGCACGGCGACGAACCTGATGATGCTCTCGGCCTACATGGTCGCGGGCCTCGGCGCCTATTTCTGTGCGCGGCGCAGCGCCTCGAGCGTGGCCGGAGCCGGCCTAACGAGTCTGGTCTGGCAAGCCGGTGGATTTCTCGTGGCCCAAATCGGCCACACCAACATCGTCCATACCGCCGCGCTGTTGCCGTGGCTGTTTTGGGCGATCGACGGTTACGGGCAAACCGCTAATCGGCGGCGCGGCCTCGTCCTTGCGGTCATCGTCGCTCTCCAATGTTTCGCCGGGCATCAGCAGACGTTTGTCTACGGTTTGCTCGTAGCCGCTGCCTACGCGGGGGTGATGTGGCGCAGCAGTCGCGCGAGAGCTTATCTTGAGGTGTTGTTGCTCATCGGCGTCGGACTGGCGCTCGCCGCCGTTCAGATTCTACCGACTCTGGAATTGCTCCACCGCAGTCTCCGTTCGGCCGCGTCCTACGATTTCTTCAGTTCGTTCAGCATGCCGCGCCGATGTATCGGGACGTTCTTCGCGCCGTATCTTATGGGCGGCGGCGACGGAACCCTCTTTCGTGCGCCGTATGTCGGACAGTCGTTTTACGCTGAGTACGTCGGCTACGTCGGGCTCGCGACTCTGGCACTTGCCGTGATCGCGTTGGTCTTCCGCCGCGACGCCCGCACCATTTTCTGGGCAGCGATCATTCCGATCGGCATCCTCCTCGCCCTCGGTCGCTACGCGCCATTCAATTCTTACAAACTCATTTACGCCGTCCCGGTCCTGAATCTGTTTCGCGTCCCGGCCCGTCATCTGATGGAAGTGGAATTTGCGCTCGCCCTTCTTGCTGGCCGCGGCCTGACGGTCTTGGAAACCGCGGCCGACCGCGCCCGAACCTCGCGCTGGGTCGGCATCATCGGCGGGAGTTTATTTGTTGTGACCTGCATCGCGATCACCTTTGGTCGGCCGCCAGATTTCCATCTTGCGCGGAACGCGCCCGCCACGATTCTTCGCGCGCCCGAACTATTTCTGCCGCCGGCCGTTGCTCTCTTGACCGCGCTCGCGTTGTGGCTCGCGGCCACCCGGCGGAAAATAGCCACCACGTTTTTTCTCGTGGCGGTTTTGTACCTCGACCTGAACCTGTGGGGACAATTTAGCGGCTGGCGGACGAGCAGTCCGACGGCTGATTCGGAGCTTTGGAGCGAGCCCGCCGCGTTCAAATTTTTGCGTGCTCAGCAGAACCCCGAGTCGACTCCCCCGTATCGCGTTCTCACTCAGGACCACGCATTCGATCCCAACCAACCGGTCTCGTACGCCGCGCCGGTCGAATCATGGTTGCTCCCACTTCAGCCCGACATTTGCATGATGTGGGGTTGGGAAAATGCCGCTGGTTACGAAGGATTCGGGCTCTCCCGCTACAGTCGGCTCGCAGGCGACATGAAAGTGTGGGGCGATCTCACTGATCCCGAGCGGACGTTGCGGGCCAATAGTAGGGAGCTGGATCTACTGAACGTCCGCTACCTGCTTGTCCGCTCACCGGCTGCCGCCACGACAAAATCAACTCCGCCGCCGGTCGTGGAGAATCCGGCGACGGAAAATTACGGGGGCCAAAGATTCGCGAAGGAAAATTTTGGCCTGCCTGGGATTGGCGCAGGCGAACAACTCGGCTTCACCGTGCCGCCAACGGAAACTCAGCGCATTGCCCTGACGACCACGCTTGCCTGGTCGGAGGACGCTTCGGATGGCGCGATCGTCGCGCGGATTCAGCTCCGGGCCAACGACGGCAGAAAGTTCGACTTTGAGCTGCGCGCGGGCGAGCACAGTTCGGAGTGGGCGTTCGATCGCGGCGACATCAACCGGCGCATCAAACATCGGCGCGCGCCGGTCGCCACAAGTTACCCAGTGTCGGACGCGCAGCCGGTGTTCGAAGGACACGATTACGTGTGCGCTTTTGAGTTGCCAACGACGGCGGTAATTGTCGGCGGCGAAATAACGATCGTGCCTGTGCCCGAAGCGCCCCACTTGTCACTAAATGTTGGACGGATTTCGTTGACCAAAGGTGACCGCGCCATCGCCGTTCAAAAACAACAAATCACCCTCGTCCATTCGCGAAAAGCGCCGACGGTTGCGGACACCAGCCCGCATTGGAAGCACGTCGCTGACGTCGGGCCGGTCGCCATTTTTGAGAATACTCGAACGCTTCCCAGAGCGTGGCTGGTGAACGGTGAGGTTGTCGCAACCGAACAACGACAACTGGAGATCATTCGTTCGGGCGATATCGACGCGAACAAGAAATGGGATCCGCTCGCGGAAGCGTTGGTCGAGTGCGCGACGGGCATTTCGTTCCCGAAGGAAAATCCGCCGCCCGGCAAAGCAGAGGTCGCGCGGCACGAGCCGAATCGTGTCGAAATCGCGACGGAATCGGACACGCCGGCGCTCCTCGTTCTGGCCGACAATTTTTATCCGGGTTGGCGGGCGAAAATCGACGGGCACTCGAGCCCAATCCTGCGAGTGAATTTTAATCAGCGCGGTGTCGCACTGAGCCGCGGCCAGCATCGCGTTGTATTTTCGTATCAGCCACGACCGGTGCTATGGGGACTGTTGCTAAGCGGAATATCGTTAGTGCTATTACTGTTGTGGATGATGAAGCAGCCCCGCCCGTCCGAGCCATGACCTCCGAACGTCCCCTGCTCGCGCCCTCGCGATTCGTCGATCGGCTTGAAGATTGTTTCTTTTATCACGCGATAGAACTGCCGGGCTTCGGACTTATCCCGGCCCACTGGGATTTGCGCGGTCGATTTGCGGATTACATCGGCGGCATAGAAGTGGCGGGAAAGTCCGTCCTCGATGTCGGCACGGCGACTGGCTTCCTCAGTTTCGAAGCGGAAAAGCGCGGAGCGTCACGCGTGGTCTCGTTCGATCAACTTGATGGCGCCGAGCAAAGGTTTCTCCCCTTCGCAGACAAACCGTACTACCGCGATCATGCGCTTTGGGCCGAGCAATACCGCACCGGAAATCGAGCGTTGGAAAAACGCGTATTGGTTGAGTCACCGTTTGCTCCGTTCGAAAGCGGAAGTTTTTTACGGCGACATCTACGATTTGCCGACAGGGCTGGGCGAATTCGACATCGCGCTCGTCGGCTCAGTCCTGGAGCACCTGAGCGATCCAATCAGCGCGCTCGGTTCAATCGCGCGCCTGACGAAGGACCGAATTATCGTCGTCACGCCGCTGCTCGACACTGACGAACGAATCGCGCGCTTCGAAGGATCGGCGAACCAACCCGACGCCGACTTCACCTGGTGGACTTACTCGGTTGGCGTTTACCGGGAAGTGTTCGCAATGCTTGGCTTTGAAATCGAGAAGATCAGCCGCGCGACCTATCATTACATGTACGGCGAGCGCGACGAAGAGCGCACGACCATTGTGGCGCGGCGACGCGCTAGCTGATCACCATCGGCAAATAAAGCGCCGTCGAGCCGCGCTCTTCGAACCAACAAATGTGCTGGTCCACCAGGTCGATCTTCAAGGTGTATCGTCCCGGCGCGATGGGACCGCGGTGCTCGATCGTGACCGAGCACGACTCGTTAGGCGCGACCGCCCGTGGCAACGCCGGCTCGCCGTGAAACTCGTCGCAAACGGTCCCGGCTTCGTCGAAGACTTTCACGCCGAGACTGACGCACCCGCGTCGAAGAAACCCACCACCGAGCCACAAAGTGTCTCCGGAGTTTCGCACCAAAAGGTTGACCGTGAATATTTCGCCAGGCGCAAATCGTTCGAGCCAGGGTGAGCCCGGTGTCAGCTCAGCCCGGAGAACACCGGGCGCGCGGCTATCCGGCACACTCGAGGCCGGTGCGCCTTCCGCCACTTTCTTGCAAAGCAGATAATTGATCGACGGCGTCTCGATTCGGAGCTGACCCTTTTCATCAACCGCTTCCCGGTCAAACAAACCGTTCACGCTCACGTAATCACCCGCAATCGCGAACCCGACGTCGTCGAGCAGCTTCCCAAGATACGCCCGGTCGAAGGCTGACTCGAGCGTCCCAAACTTTTCCATCACCCCCATCAGTTCCGCTTCGCCTTTCGATCCGGGAGCAGGCCTGTTTCCCTCGAGGATAAAGAGAACGCCCCCCAGGGGCAGCATCGTCGCGAAGTGGCGCAAGGCACCCGCCGCGTCTTCGAGATGGTGGATCGCGTCGTAACAAATGATCGCGTCGAATTTTTCCCCGAGCGCCCACCGTTCGATGTCGTGAACCAGGAACCGGCAGCGGATTGGCGTCTCCGGATCAATCATCGGCGGCAGGGCTCGAATGCGGTCCTGCGAGATCGCGATTAGATCAGGACTGATATCGATGCCGGTAACGTCGTAACCAAGACGCGCAAAATATTCGCTGAGCCAGCCAGAGCCACAGGCGGCGTCGAGAATTCGGGCGCCGGGCGGGAGATCAAGCGCGACCGCCATGTTCGCGAAATCGCAGAAATGCCGCTGGGTTTCGATGTCCATCCCGTTGCCGCGGAATTTCGGGAGCTTGTTCGCGAGATTATAGAATGGCTTCGTTCGCAGATGATGAAGCCGCTCCGCGCTGAGCTTCGATGGGTAATCGATCGCGGCCTGTTTGTAGTCGATGCCCTCGAGTTTCGGCGAGCGGCCAGCGCTGTCGGCAGAGTTCACGAGTAGCGAAGGTTGCACACCGCGATGGAAATCTGGCGATCGTCTCGGGCCGTCTTGTCGTTAGGCCGCGGCTGCCAGGTTTGATCCGCTGTGATCTCCAGCTCGAAAGTGTCCCCGTTTTGGGACGCGATCGGCTCGGGCAAACGCAGCTCCAGTTCAACCCAGCCGTAACGAAAGAGAGTGCAAGCGAGGACCGGCGCGCCGTCGAAAGCTAGCGTGATTTTCATTTTGCGCTGGTCGAGATCGGGCAAGTGCGTCGTCAGATCGAGCCGGATCGTGCTGAGCTTGTCGGCGCGAAAACGAACGCGGCCCCGCGTTTTCAGCCAGCGCGCGATCGGTGGCAAATCGTCCGGCTCGTACCAGCCGTCGTCGAAGATCGCGTGTGGCGCCCGATCCAAACAAACTTCGCCTTCGGTGCCATTGCTTTCCAGCCGAAGCAAAGCGCGCCGATCGCGGTGTTCGTTATTGAAGGCTCCAAGCGGCGCGTTCGACGCTTTCAAAAACATGTAAAGACCGCTCCGCGACAGGCGCACGTTCAGGTCGGAGATTTTGCCGAAGACGTAACCCATCGCGATGTCGAAGGCGCGGCGTTCGGCGAATGACAATCCGCGCAGGTATTCCAAAAAATCGTCTTCAAACGGAAGGCCGTAGCGGTCGGCCTGTTTCAGAAACTCTTCGCTGCTGAGGCAAAGGGCGTAGCGCGGTTCCCACGCGACATGCTTGAAGAAGCGCTGGAAGCGCGCCGCATGTTGTTGTTCTTCTTCGAGCCCGACGTGGCCGTCGATTGCGATGAACCGGCGCAATTCTTCCCCGGACATTTCTTCGTAGCGCCGGCGGCCGGCCGGATCGGTGCACTCGATTCCATGCATCGTCACTCCATCGGCTCGCAGCACACGTTTGATCTGGGCCAGAACTGCGTCCTTCTCTTCAGCCGGAATATGTCCGAGCACATCCAGGCTTACGACGTAATCGAACGACGCGTCCTTGAATGGCAGCGCATCGAGCGTGGACCTCACGGTCTCGTCGTAACCGTTGCGCCGCGCGGCGCCAACGCATTCATCGGAAAGATCGACGCCGGCCAGCGCAACGCCCTTCCGTTTCAATAAGGCCAGCATGCCCGCGCCACAGCCGAGGTCGAGCACCGCGCTATTTTCGCGAACGTTGTCGTAAACCCACATCGTCCGCGCGAACCGAAGATCGAATCGATCCAGGGCCTTGAAGTAGCGATGATCGAGCACCGCGTTCGAGACGAACTTATCGCGGTAAAACTCCGCGACATCGTTTATCCCGGCGCGCGCGTACAGGTCCGTGTTCGAGCTCTCCGCGCTCATGCCGGCGGAGGGGGAATGCGTTTCGCCAGCTCTTCCAATTTCAACTCCGTCGCGCGGCGGGCGCGGTCGGAAAGAACCGCGTCCTCGCTTGCTTTCAATGAAACCTGTCGAATTGCGACGCGTTGCTCGTCGAGCAAATGCTGAATGCGTTCGCGCAATTCACTGCCGAGATCGCCCTGGCCGCGCACTAATTGCTCGATCTTGCCGCTCTGTTCGCGCGCGAGTTGTTCGAGCTGCTGGCGCGTCTCCGCCGCTCGTTCGGTGAGGGTTTGCGCCGCATCAGCCGATTCCACGGCGAACCGTTCCCGTTGCTCGCGCAACTGAGCAATCTGCGCTTCGAGATTCGAAAAATGACGGTCTCGTTCCGCGAAGTTCTCTCCGGCTTTGCGAATTGTGCCGGCCATTTCCTTGAGGGCGGCGACTACGGCCGCGCAGAAATCCGCCTGCCGCCGTAACTGCCGGCCCGGATGGAAAAAGTGCTCGAACCACGAAGCCCGTTCATCCCGCAGCGACTTCGCCGCTGCACCCAACGAGGCGACCTGCGCATCCAGCTCTCGAAACTGTTCGCTGAGATTCTCCGGCGGCATAGCGTTCTCCATTTAACCCGCTCGCGCCAATTCTGTCGACGCTCCCGCCGTCAGCAGTTTGATCTGCCGCGCGACCTGGGGCGCGAGCGAATCGATCATCGAAGTATCGCTCCAGCCACTCATCGCCGTCGCGCCGCGCCGAGCGAGATCGCGCGCAATCCATTTTGCCTGGAGCTCAGGGGTTCGCGCCGCCACCTCCAGGAGACCGTTCGCGTAATTTTCGATCGAATGATTCTTCGCCACGTGTCGACGTCCGTTCCGCCCGAGCTCACGATACGTTTCCGGATTCGCGAGGAACGCCGTCAGGTGTCCCTGGATGTCTTCCACCTCGTGTTCGGGCCTAACGAATGCCACCGTCTCTTGCGGCAGCGTCGCATACCAGGCGCGACGCGTTACCAGCGAGGGCAGCGCGTATTGCCAAAGATGCAACTGGCTCCCGGACGCCTCGCCCATGCTTGGGTCGCGCAGATTCACGACCAGATCGGTCTGGCGGAGAGCCACGTCCAGTTCCTTCGCGGAAGCGAAACCGTGCAGCGTCACCATTTCAGAAAGACCGAGCCGACAGATGAGCTGCTGCATCTTTTCCTGGCCGTCCATCGTGCCGAAAATGTCGAGGCGGAACCGGGCGCGCTCCGGAAACGTCGCGAGCGCGCGAAGTAGAAGCGGCAATTTGCGATTGGGCCCAAGAAATCCGAAGACGGCAATCCGATACGGTTCGGTTGCTTGCCGCGAGTCCAAGGTCGGCAACTCCATTCCAACACATAATGGCAGCTGCACCAACGACGTGTCCTCGGCCAAGGCCGAAAACGCGGCGTCGGAATGAACGATCACCGCGAGCGCGTTTTCCGTGGCCGCTTCCGTGAGCGGACAGCGTTGCGCCAGTTCTTCCGTAGCGAGTAACCCCTGGACATGCGCTTCCGCCAGCACCCGGCCTTTGATCCCGTGATAATGCTCGACTAACTCCAGATATTCACGCCGATTCATTCCACGATCGTAAAAGACGAGGCCGGAAAAAAAATGCTGCATCATCACGTCGTGGAGAATGACAATACCCGGGTGCTGCTGGCTCATCTGCCAAATCGCATGGTGGTATCGCGGGTCGTTTCCCATTTCGTAAAACGTCGCATCCGCCTGGTTGATCTCGCGCCAGGGCGGACGCTGGAGATCGTAATGGCGAACGGTCACTCCCGGTGGCGGCTCGAATTTCCATTCGCGTTCGCTGGACCAGATCACGACCTCAGCCGCGCGGGCCAAATGCGGCGCCATGTGGACCGTTAACCGCGCAATATCGGAACGGAGCGGCGGCAGCGGGGAAAATAGATTCAGCTTCACGCCAGCAGCTTTTTTACGACTTCGCTCCACGATAAACCGAGCCGCTCATAGGTCTCGCGTCCGCTTCGACCGAGTTTGGCGGCGAGACTTCGGTCGCGCCAAAGTTCGTCCATCGCTTCGGCAAGCCCCGCCGCTATTGGTTTCGTGACCAGACCCGTTTTTCGTGGCGCCACAAACTCGAGCGGTCCACCGGAGTCGTCGCAGGTCACGACCGCTTTCGAGGAAAGCATCGCCTCGAGGGTGACGTAACCGTAGTCCTCGTCCACGGGCGGGAAGATTACCGCCAGCGCACGCGCATAATTCTCGACCTTCTCCTTTTCGCTAATTTGGCCCAGCCATTCCACGCGCCCGTCCACCCCAAGTTTTGTCGCGAGTTGTTTCAGACGTTTTCCGTACTCGGCGCTGTCCGCGATCCCGGCGAAACGCACCTTCACTTTTTCCCGAGTCAGGGCGAGCGCTTCGAGAACCAGGCTTTGGCGTTTTGAAGCCGACTGTCGACTGGGAAAGAAGAAATAATCGTCAGCCTTATCGGCACAGAAAAAATCCTCGGCGTGCGGAGGCGGATGATACAGCGGGGTGGAGTTGATTCCGCAAAAATGGCCAAGACGATTCGCGATGTTCTTCGAGTTTGCGAAGACCGCTCTGGCCTCGGCCAATAATTGGTCCGCCCGCCGGATGGCTTCACGAACGACAGTCGCGCGTGGCGATGCGCTCAGCTCTTCGAATGGATAATCCCACAGATCGTACGCCGCTCGATGCTGATGAAGCACCCAGACAACTTTGTTCGGATGCGGAATCAGATAAGCCGGAAATTTTAGGCCAATCAGACGATCTACCCGCGTCCCGTGAATCTCAGTCAAATCAAGAAGGCGACAGGCCAGCATCTGATCCGCGATGCGCTCCGGCACCGCCGGGTTGAATGGAACCGTCACGATCTCCGCCTCGTGCCCCTCTCGTTCCAGCGCGGCCTTCAATCCCGCGGCGTGCGACTCAGCCCCGCCCGAGACAAACGGTATCTGCACCGTGGCAATAACGATCCGCACGGCGTCTCAGAATTGTCCGGCCTGCCCCTCGGAAATTTTATTTTCCGCGAGCTGTTGCCGCAGGGTTGCCAATTCACCGGATAACCCGGCGATTTCCGCCGCCATTTGCTTGTTCACGGCGATCAAGGCGCTCAGTGAGTCAATCAATCCTTCGTTGATCGCGCCCTGGTTGCGGCGGAACCGGCGCAGCGGCTTTATTGTGTCGATGTCGTTCTTCGCGCGCGCCCGCCCCAGCGCTTGCCGCGCACTTTTGAAATCGAAACCCGGATGATGCCGGGAAGTCGGGGCGCGATGGGCGTCAGAGGCCGCCGCCACCTTGCGGCGCGGCTCCGTCGCGGCCGCTCGCATCCACTTCGAAATCTGTTCGACCGATAACTCCGGGCTCCGCACCTGCATAGGGCGGCAGACTACAACGCGGCTCTGGTCACAGAAAGAAGTTTATGCCCGGCCCGAGCGCAATAAGATGCGGGCCGTGAACGAACCGCCCGAGCCACCAGCTAACCGCTGGTTCCGTTATCGATTCCAGATCCTGGCCGGCGCGATTCTGCTTCTCATGGCGGCGAACCTCATTTCCCTCACCGCACGCAAAAGCATCACCACCGACGAAATCGTTTTAATCCCGGCCGCTTACTACCACCTCGTCGACGACAAAGTGAACCTAATCGGCCAGCACCCGCCGCTCTGTAAATTTCTGGCCGGCCTGCCACTTCTCTTCATTCAACCTAACGAATGGAAGCCTGAAAAGGTCGATCCCGCCGGTCGCGCCGAACAGAACGAGTGGGGATTCGTCCAGCATTTCTGGGCGGACAATCGCGCTCAGTTCGAGCTTATCTCCCTTTGGTCGCGTCTGCCCATGATTGCTCTCACCCTGGCGCTCGGCCTCCTTATATTTGTTTTCGCGCGCGATTTGTTAGGCCTGCGCGCGGCCGTGCTCGCGGTCGCGTTGTTCGCGTTCGAGCCTACCATGCTGGCCCATGGGAAAATTGTGCAGACCGACATCCCGGCTGCCTTCGGCTTGTTGCTCAGCGTCTACGCGTTTTGGAAATACATCCGGGCCCCGGGTTGGAGAACCGCGTGCGGCCTTGGCGCTGCGGTAGCGGTCGCGCTACTGGCAAAGTATTCCATGCTTATCGTCGTTCCCGCCGTTTTCGTGGCCCCGTTCGCTTTGTGCTTCAGATTCGACGCACGGCGAATGGATCGTTTCCGCGATGCGATTTTCGCTGCCGCGACTTTCCTTCTAACGGTGAACGCGGCTTACTTCTTTAATCACCGCGCCCTAACTCCGGGCGACCTGAAATGGATCAGCGACGCCCTTCCGGAGTCACAGACAATCCTGACCATGGGTGTCCGGATTTTACGTTACGTCTTGCCCACTGACTTGGTGATGGGAGTGTACTGGCAACTTCATCACGCTCGCGTCGGGCATTCCGCGGGTTTGCTCGGTATGTATGCCAACCACGGTTGGTGGTACTATTTTCCGGTAGCGTTCTTCTTTAAATCTACGATTCCCTTTCTGCTTCTGTCTCTCCTGTCCTTCGCCTGGGCCCTTCGAAGATTGATTTATCAGCGCGAAGGTAAATGGCTCGTGCTTCTTTTGCCAATCATCCTCTACACCGCGCTAATGATAACGAGTCCAATTGACATCGGTGTCCGCTATTACCTTCCGGCTTATAGCTTCTTCATTATCCTCTCCGGCGGTTTCCTGGACCTTTTGCTACAACCACGCGCCTTACATCTCCAGCGCTACGCTGCTACCACTGTTGCCGCGGTTGCCCTGCTCTGGATCGCTTTTGAAGCAGTGTGGACTTATCCGCACTACATCCCGTA
The DNA here is from genome assembly GCA_045809795.1 of Chthoniobacterales bacterium. Lineage (GTDB taxonomy): Bacteria > Verrucomicrobiota > Verrucomicrobiia > Chthoniobacterales > UBA10450 > AV80. The sequence goes on along the minus strand of JBJMXD010000006.1, from coordinate 1,689,534 downwards.
CATGAACCAGCTCGCATTCAGCCGGCCTCATTGGTGGTACTTGTCCGATTCCAATCTCGAATGGGGCGAGGATTCAAAGGCGCTCGCCGCCTGGCTGCAAGCGCGCGGCGAAAATCGCGTCCGCGGACTTCTCCTGGGTTGTTTCGCCACCCTGGATTTCTATCGGATAAACTACGTCGATGCGCTCAGCAAGACGACAGAACCGCCTCCGCGTTACACGGCGCTTGGCGCCAGCTTTTTGAATGGCTCGACCGTTCCCCCTTACGACGTGGAAGGACGCCGCGTTTCCGACGAGACCCGCGTCCACACCTTCGATTCCTATAGAAAGCGAAAACCCGACGCGATCATCGGCAACTCGATCTATGTTTACCGCGACGGCGACTGAGCCATGCAAGCGTCCGATGGTTGAATGATCGGGGTAATTTTCCTCCTCGGCGCGGGGCTCTTCGGAATGGGATTGGTCCGTCGCGTCTTCGCGCCATCGTTGAATCAAGCCGAGCAGGCGCTGTGGGGGCTGGTCATCGGTTGGAGCGTTGCGGCTGCGATTGGATACGGATTCGCTCGACTATCAGGCGGCTTGAACCTGCAAGCGATCGTTTCAGCCCTGCTTTTGGTTTGGTCAGGCGCAATCGTTAGTTGGCTTCCGGTTATCAAGCAGGCGATCCGCGATAAAGGAGGGTCCGCGCCAGTCATCTGGGAGAAGCGGTATACGCCGCTTGCCAGCCTGCTTTGCATCTTTGCTCCGATTTTTCTCTACCTTTTCAACACGCACATGCTTCAGGTCGGGCCTGACGGTGCGATCCACTCCGGCGGAGAAAGCTCCTACTACGACATGGCTTTTCATGCGGCCATAACGACTTCTTTTGTTCACGGCGCCAATTTCCCGCCGGTTTACACGCCGATGGCACCGGCGCCACTGCTTTACCCATTCTTTCCTGATTTCTTAACGGCATTACTCGTCGCCATGGGAATGAATTTGCATTCCGCTCTCGTCTGCACGGCAGTCCCCCTAACTCTCGCGCTGACCGGGATTTTCTATTTCCTCGCGTTGCGTCTGGTTACCCTCGTGAGTGACCTTGGTGAAACGCGTGCAGCTCCAGCCGCAGCTATAGCTACATTGCTCTTCCTTCTGAACGGTGGCGTTGGGTTCCTCTACTTCTTTCAAGATTGGTGGGCCAGCGGTAACAGCCTTTGGCGATTTCTCTCCGGTCTCGAGACGAACTATAGTCACTTGCCACCTAAGGCGCTCGTTTGGCCGAACATTGTTACCGATATGCTTCTTCCACAGCGAACGAGCATCTTCGGACTGTCGCTCGGCTTCATTATTCTGGCCTGCTTTGCGATGGCTTGGGACAAGGGAGGCTCTGCCGAGCCGACGCGGAAGTGGATAGGCTGGCGAATACTTCTTGTCGCGGGTTTTCTGGCGGGCGCGCTTCCTCTCTTCCACGTCCACAGTTACATCGCCGTCGGTCTGGTCAGCGGCATCCTATTCCTTCTGCGACCACGGCGAGTATGGCTGGCTTTTTGGTTGCCCGCCATTGCGCTGGCTGCTCCCCGCTTCCTTGACTTTTCAGGACACCTTGCAACCATCGGCTTTGTTCGGTTTCGGCCGGGTTGGCGCGGACAGGACGACGCGAGCTGGATAGCTTTTTGGTTCCGTAACGTCGGGTTGCCTGGCCTGCTCGTAATTCCGGCATGGCTAAGCAGCTCGCGATCGCTCCGACTGTTCTACCTTCCATTTCTAGTCCTGCTCGCTCTGACGCTTCTCGTCGTCTTCTCACCCAACGACTACGACAACCTAAAGCTGATGACTTATTGGCAGGGTATTACCGCGATTGTAGTTGCCGCCTGGCTTTCCAGGATTGCGCTACGCCCGATCGGCTGGGTCTGTTCTATCGCGATGATTGCGCTGTCGGTCTTCTCGGGCGCCCTCGCGATTCTCGCGGAGTCTCATAGTAGTAAGGTGATGTTCGGACCGGACGAAGTCGCCGCCGCAGATTTTGTAAAGGCGAACACCACGCCGCATTCGCTTTTCCTGACGGCGCCGAGCCTTCACCAACCGGTTCTGAGCCTGGCCGGCCGGGCAGTCGTGCGCGGTCCTACGGCCTGGCTTTGGAGCCATGGTTATCCTTTTGCCGAACGGGAGGCGGATGTCCGCGGCATCTATGCGGGTCGAGACGATGCCCTCGATCTGCTCCGCTATTACCGGGTCGACTACGTCTATCTCGGGCCGCGCGAAAGCGAAGAGCTAACGGTTAATCGCAGGTTCTTCGACGACGCGTTGCCGTCGGTCTATCGGACCGACCGCATCGCGATATACGATGCGCGAAAGCTGCGAACAAACGACGCACGCATGTCGTCGATTTATCCGCCCCGCGAATACGCCTCCAGAGTCGATCGAGATCCCGCTGAGGTGCTGAATGAATTTTCGGCGGTCGCTTACGAACTCTACCGGCTTTACGAAGTGGCGTACGGCAAAACGCCTCTTTATCAGCAATTCATGTCCGATCTGCGACGGTTAGGGCGAGATCTGTATCCTGGTAACGCGGGATGGTTCGAAAGATTAAGCGTGAACAAACAGGCCTTATGTGATGAATGGACCCAGCGACCTGATTTCCGACAACGCCATGACAACTCCAGCCCTGCGGAATACGTCAATAGGTTGTTTGCAAATGCCGGCCTTCCTCCGGGACGCGACGCATCGGACCTGGCTGCTGCCGTGACCCAAGGTCGTGAAACGCGGGCTACGGTCCTGCGACGCCTCAGCGCGGATCGACGGCTTTTCTCGCGCGAGTACAACGCCGCTTATGTCCTATGCCACTATTTCGGTTACTTGAAGCGCAATCCCGATGAGACACCCGATCGCGATCTTACCGGCTACAAATTCTGGCGCCGGCAGCTCGATCGTACCCATGACTATCGTGGCATCACCCGCGCCTTCCTTGAGTCGGACGAATACAAGCGGCAAACTCCTTGAACTAATCGTTCGCGACCACTTTGACCTGACGCCTCCACGCGGTCGATCCGCGTTCGCTAAACCAGGCGATGTTCTTCTGAGCTAGATCCACCTCGATCACGTAATCTCCGGGGTTTGCCGGCACAGCTGCTTTTAACACCAAGCCCACCGTGTCGCCCGGTTCCACATCGAAGGGAATCGATTGGCTGGCGTCGCGATCCGCAAGAATGGCGCCGGCCTGGTCGCGCCATCGATTTTCCAACGAGACTGCATTGTTTCCCGCCGCCGGCCATTCAACTGGACTAATGTTCTTGATTAGAAATCTAAGGACGACTGGCTCCCCGGTAACCAAAGTCGATGGCGGATTCTCGCAAACGATGTGCGCCTGGAACGCTGCCAAAGGTTGCGCGTCAGTGGCGGGACCATCCGGGTAAGGCGGGGCGCGATAAACAATGTAATTCAGAGCCCGGGCCATAAGTCTACAGTCGTGGCACTCTTGTTCGGTGCTGATAACGACGCTGCCGGGCTGCGGCCGCTCACCCAATGGCAGCCGAGTCAACCGCCCCGGCTCCAGGTGAGCGAGCGCGCCATACCATAAAGCGTGGATGTAACCCGCCTTACCCGGCTCGTCCAAAAGCGTGATCAACCGTTCTTTAGTTGCCAGAGCCGGGGCTAACACCTTTCGAGGGAATCGCGCATCAAAGACGTACCAGAGAGTTGGTGCGTTTTGATGATAACGCTGTTGAAAAAGAAACCCTTGGACTAACACCATCCCAACTGAGACGGCTAATAGAATCCGTTTTGTCGTCTGGAGCCCGTTCGTTTCAGTAAGCCAATTTATGGCAGGAACCAGAAACAGCAGAAGAAAGATGGGAAACGCGATCAGACGGAGCTGGGGAAAAGGATTGCTCGTCAGCGAAGCCGGCACCGGCGCGATAACGAGACCATAGATTATGAATCGCCACCAGGGATCGCGTCGATGCTGCCGAAGGACGATGACCAGTCCAAGAATTGCGAGGAGAACGGTTGCGGCGAGTAAGCTGCCAAAACCCTGAAGATGATCGCGGATATCGGCTTCGCCCGTCACCAACCAGCGCCACGAATTAATGTTTGCCAGATAATGCCGAGCAAATTCACCGATATTGGTCGCGGCGGATTTACCGGACGTGAGATAAGTGAGCGCTCTAAACCGTCCAGTCAGTGCGTCCGGATGTTGTCGATGAAAGACCAGCATCGGAACCAGGAGCAATCCGTACGTGCCCCACGTCCAAAGAACGCCCCGCCAGCGGCGGCGATTTATGAACAGACCGAGCCCCAGAGCCAGTAGAGGCGCGAGCAGTCGCCCGATCGAATAGGAATAACTCAGCAGCCCCAGCGCCGCGGTCAGGGTTAAAACATCGCTCCAGCTCCAGCTCCGGCGGAGAGACGCCCGCCAGACAGCCAAGAGAAACAGCGCAACCAAGCCAGGATAAAGCGCTACTTCAAACACGAGACGGCTACTCTCGAAGAGCCAGGGGGTAAGCAGCGTTGTTATTATAACTATCGCCGCCGCCACCCAGCGGCTCGTCATTTTCCAGGTCAGCAGGCCAAGCAAAAGGCCGGTTAAGACTCCAAGCGTCGCGGTAAGCGCTCGGGCGACCAGAATACCTGGACCGGTGAGCCGGAACAACGCGGCCAGGATGTAGATAATCGTCGGGTTCTTGTATTCGCCAAACGCGCGAAAAAAAAGCGGCCAGGGGTTGCCGTATTCGTCGCAACCGTTTTGCGAAATTTCGTAGGCGTTATAGCTAATCGAAGACTCATCGATGGAAAATCCCGGTGGGTCGCCCGGAACGCGCCAATAGTACGAACCAGTGGCCAGAACAACGATCAGGACGAGAAGTCCTCGTAAAAGAGATCGAGATAATCCGGACCGCCTCACAAGCTTCCAAGCGAAAACAGAAAACCGCGTCCGTGCCAGCACAAACGCGCTCAGCGGTTATGGGGAGGCCGTGGCCAATGGACGGGAAGATGATACTGTCAGGTGCGATCAACCGTAGATCGGCACTGGCCCGAATACTGATATGGCGAACACCAATCCAGCTTCCGGAGCGGAGCCCCCGGAAAAGCCGACGCAACCCCGACTCAGCGAGCCGCATCGCGTCGCGGCGGGATTGGCTGCGTTAAAGGACAGTCTGCGGTTCACGTTTCGAGAAACCGGTTTCACGCGTGGGCTGACTGACTGGTTGAAGGTCAACAAGAAGAATGGTTTCGATTGCCAGAGTTGCGCCTGGCCTAGTCCGGATGGCGATCGCCACGTCTTTGAATTTTGCGAGAACGGGGTGAAAGCCCTGACGAGCGAAGCGACCAGGAAGAAAATCACGCCGGAACTTTTTCGTCAGCATTCAATCGCGGATTTGCAGGAGCGAACCGATAACTGGCTCGAGCTTCAAGGCCGGCTGGTGCACCCGATGGTGAAGCGCCCGGGCGCGACGCACTATGACGCGATCGAGTGGGACGAAGCATTCGCGCTCATGGCGCAGGAACTAAATGCATTACCTGGCCCGAATGCGGCCGCCTTCTATACGAGTGGGAGGACGAGTAACGAAGCGGCGTTTCTTTACCAGCTTTTTGCCAGGCAATTCGGAACCAATAATCTGCCGGATTGCTCGAACATGTGTCATGAGTCGAGCGGCGCCGCCCTAACTGAAAGCATTGGTGTGGGCAAAGGCTGCGTGACTCTCCGCGATTTCGAGGAGACGGATTGCATCATCATCATGGGCCAGAACCCGGGCACCAATCATCCCCGGATGATGACGCACCTGGAGCGAGCCAAGAAGAACGGGGCAAAGATCATCGCGATCAATCCGATGCCGGAACCGGGATTGATGGAGGTGGTTAATCCGAATCCGCAAGAGTATCGCAACCCACTCCGGTTCGCGGCGAACATGCTTTTCAACAAAGGCACGCCGATCAGCGATCTCTGGCTGCCCGTGCGAGTGAACGGTGATATGGCCGTGATGCGCGGCATCATGAAAGAGATGCTCGACGAGGAGGACCGAAGCCCCGGCCGAGTATTCGATCGCGAGTTCATTGAGCGATACACCATAGGCTTTGAAGCATTCGTTAGGCACTTACGAGCGACGCCCTGGGATGTCATCACCGAAGCCAGCGCCTTAACGCGCGAGCAAATTCGCCACGCCGCTAACATCGTGATGGACGCCAAGTCTATCATCACTTGCTGGGCGATGGGATTAACCCAGCACAAAAACTCGGTCGCTACCATTCAGGAGATAGCGAACTTCCACCTGCTCGGCGGACACATCGGCCGGCCGGGCGCCGGACCATGCCCGGTCCGCGGACATTCGAATGTGCAAGGCGACCGCACCATGGGCATTTGGGAGCGAATGACCGATAGGTTCAGGGACAAGCTCGGCGCCGAGTTTGACTTCCTCCCGCCGCGAGATCCGGGCACCGACACAGTGGAAACGATCAAGCAGATGCATGCGGGCAAGATCCAGTTCTTCCTAGGAATGGGCGGCAACTTCCTGGCGGCAACACCCGATACGACTTACACGGCTCAGGCTCTGCAGAAATGCCGACTAACCGCGCATGTCTCCACAAAGTTGAATCGATCCCATCTTATCACGGGAGAGATTGCGCTTATCCTGCCATGCCTGGGCCGATCCGAGATTGATTGCCAGGAAACAGGCGAACAGTTCGTCACGGTCGAGGATTCGATGGGCATCATCAGCCCTTCACGCGGTCACGCCGAGCCGGCGAGCGACCAACTGATGAGCGAGCCAGCCATCGTTGTTGCCCTCGCTGAGGCAACGCTCGGAAGCCGGAGCAAGGTTGATTGGAACGGCTTGGTGGCGAACTACGATCGCATTCGCGATCACATCGAACATGTCATTCCCGGCTTCGAGGATTTCAACGTCCGGATACGGGGCGACATCTTCTACCTTCCTAACAACGCGAGGGACAAACGCCAGTTCGATACTCCCTCGGGCAAGGCGCAGTTCATCGTCTCCGACCTGCAACCCCTTAGGCTCGGGGCCGGCCAGTATCTGATGATGACGGTTCGCAGCCACGACCAGTTTAATACGACGATCTACGGCCTCGATGATCGTTATCGCGGCGTTTACAACGGCCGCCGTGTCATTTTCATGAACGAAGACGACGTGAAGGCGGCCGGATTGCAACAGGGACAGTTGGTCGATCTAACGAGCCATTTCCGAGGAGAGGAACGTGTCGCGCGGCATTTCATGGTCGCACCTTTTCAAATCGCGCGTAACTGCACCGCGACGTATTTCCCCGAAGCCAACGTCCTCGTTCCCGTCGATAGCACCGCCGACCGCAGCAACACACCAACGAGCAAGAGCGTCATCATCTCAATTAAACCTTCCGACGATGCAGGACGGGCGGTCGACGCGCTTCTTCGTCATGCACGCGCTTCCGGCAAGACGACGCACCTGTAATAACAAGCGGCCGGACTTGGATCACAAGCCCGGCCGCCAAACCTAACGCAACCATCGGAGATTTCTCGGGACTTATCCGAGCCGGCCGCCAACGGGCAACCTGAGATTCCTTAGTTCGTCACCGACAGAATAATCTCTTCAAAAATTTCCCGGTAGGACTTATAACATGCGCATTCGGACTGGCCCGGTTGGCGATCGCAGGCGTTACAACTACTTTGGATTCCAGTTAAAAAAGCAGCGGCCGAGCCCAGGAGCCCGGCCGCTGCAATCTTAGCTACTTCTTGGGGGAATCGCTTTAGAACTTTTTGCTGATTTCGAAGTAAACGAACCGTCCGAAGCCGTCGTAAAGCGACAGGTCGGTCGCGCTGTTGGCGCCGTTAACAAACGGAGGCGTGACATCGAAGATGTTGTTGCATCCGACGGCAAGCGTCGTTCCGTTCATGAGTCTCGTATACCAGCTGGTTGTAGCGGCTCCGGGAACGGTATTTTTTCCGTCCTTGGATTCCGTCACTGGCGCAGTAGGTTCGACATACCCTTTTCCGAATTCATACGACAGGCGCATGTTGACGGAGAAGTAGTCGTCGATCGCATCGAAGGTATCTATGTCTTCATTTTCCGGATCCCGCCCGACGGCATTTCGCAGCTCAGGAATGTAGTTAGCATTCGCCGAATAGGTCAATCCGCCCAGGCGATACTCCAGAAGGAACGTCAGCTTGTAGTCGGGGACGGCGCCTGCGCCCTCAATGTTGTCCGTACTTAGGATGGTATAGTAGGAGCTCTGCGGTGTGGTCTTGACATCGTACCGGGTGAATACGACGGCATTGATGCCGAACTCCAGTTGGCCCCAGGTGCGCAGGTCCATGTTGTAGCGGGCGCTCAGGTCCCATCCTTCGATACTAAGCGCACCGAGGTTGCGATTTGTATCGACGACATAAGTCGAGGCCAGGTTGCCGTTTAATTGCCCTGCCGCGGTGATCGGCTTTGCGCCGGGTTGGCCTGGGAAATTATTGAACGCTACCAGGCTGGCGTAAGGCGAGCCCGGCCCGAGGTTCTCGACGCTATTAATGATCGTCGCGCTTCCAAGTGTGCTCACGATCAATTGCTGCAACGTCCGGAAATAATCAGCACTGATTGTCAAACCCGGAACGAACTTTGGGCTGTAGACCAAGCCGGCCGTGATAGCCTGCGCAGTCGAAGGTACGAGGTCGGGGTTAGATCCGCTTTTGGTTTGGGCTTGATCTTGAACCACACCGTTGAAGGAGATGGTCGGTGAAAAGCCCGTCGCCGACGGTCCATTGGTTTGGAACAAGTTCGGTGCGACGAACGAGTTCGAGAACGTCGAACGCAGCGTAAGGTCCGGCAGCGGCTGATAACGCAGACCGACTTTCGGCACCTTCGCGTCTTCGCTGACGCCCTGGTAGTGGTCGTAGCGTCCGGCCAGATCCAATTCCAGGTTGTAAACGCCTGGAACATGCATCGCCGAGCTCACGATCGGAATCTGGATTTCAGTAAAGAACGATTCGATATCCCGCTTGACGTTGATCTCCCCAATCGGGACTGAGCCGACGAAGATTTCCGGCGAGTCGGAAACCTTGAATCCTTCGACGCGGTACTCGCCACCGACGGTAACACCGACTTTACCCGCAGGCAGGCTGAACGGGAATCCGACGACTTTGGCGTCGAACACTCTCTGGAACGAATCCAGGGTCCGGAAATTCGAACCGAAGAGTGTGTCATACTGCTCCTGCGAGATCTGGTTCGGAGCGGTTCCAACCGGCTGCCGGGCGAAGAAGTCCAAAGCCGGGATGTCATTGCCAAACGTATCTTTGCCCGCGATCATCGCGTTCAACGCATTTGCATCAACAAGGTTCCGGTTGATGAATTCAATGTTGTACCGGCTGTAGAAGGCCGCTGATTCAAAAAACCAGTCCGGCGTGATCTGGGAACGGAGCCCGCCGAGGAAGCGATAGAAGTTCGCGGTCTGGTCAAAGATACGCGGATTGGTTTGGTAACGCTGGGCTGCGATAAGACGATAGCGACCACTTTGTGTATTCCCGTCGATGGACTCTTGAAACGGATTCCACATCGCGGGAGCGCCCCGATTTTCGGCGACCAGTAAGCCCGTATTAGGATCAACGCGCTGGGATCCCAGGATGATAACGCCCGTGCCGTTACTGAGCGGCTGGGCGTTGAGGAAATTGTGGCTGTCATTGCTGGCATACATCAAATTCCCAAAAAGCTCCAACTGCTTCCCGAAGATTTGATGGCTCAAGGACGCGTTAATATTGGTCCGCTCTTGTTCCAGGGTGCTGTTCGGGATCCTGGCAAGGTCAAACGTCTGCACAAAACCTTGGGTAACCATGTGGTAGACCTGAGGCATCTGGGTGTATTGGCCAGGGTTTGCGCCGGTGGGCGGGGGTGGCGCGATCGATCCGGGAACGACACCCGCCTGGAATGGGGAATTCGGGCCGACGAGGGAATAATTGCGCGGGTCATTTCCATTCATTTGGTAAAACGTGGTGGCACCGCCGAAGTTATCTCGACCGATACCGCCGTAGGTCGTAGTCACACCACCATCCAGCTGGGAGAATGCGCGCTGACGCTCAAACAGTGCGTCAATCTCGTAATACTGCATGCCGACCATGACCTGGGTCGTGTCGTTGCCGACGCCCGCCATCGCGTAGCCGCGGCGTTCCGCCACCGCTGACTCAACTGTGGTTCCATAACGGAAGCCGAGTTCGGCGCCACGGAAATCATCCTTCAGGAAGATGTTCACAACGCCACCGATCGCGTCTGATCCGTAAAGAGCAGAAGCGCCGTCCTTGAGGACTTCGATCTTGCTGATCAGGGCTGCCGGAAAAAGGTTAACGTCGGTGAATTGGGTGCCGATGGAGATCGCAGCGGAGTCCGCGATGCGCCGGTTCTCGAAGAGCACCAGGGTGGGCAAACCGCGGATTGAAATGATGGAACCACCCAGGGTGCCACCGGCATTAATGTTCGCGTTGGTGTTACCCAGATTGCCCGCGCCCACGAAGTCTGGGTTACGCGTTTGCAACGTGGTCAAGATGTCTTGTTGGCCCGATCGTGCAACATCCTGGCTCGTTACGGTATCGAGAGGTGACGCTGTCACTTCCTCGGCGGTGGGGATGTACGAACCGGTGACAGTCACGCGCTCCGTGGTTGCTTCGGTCCCTTGAGCGAAAACGCTCGTGGTTAGAAGGAAAGGCAATCCGGCTGCCGCCACGAGGGCGGCGCGAAGGATTCCTAACGTTTTCATTCTTGTTATCATTAGTTTCTCCATTGGTTGTTGGTTAAGATTACGCTTGCGAGGCACAGTCTTAACTCGGGGCGTTCAAAAACAGTTAGGACGTAAAACAGACACTTACGGACATTGGATCGGGGTGGCGCTTCTTCTACTTGAGGACGCTCAACAAACCGACGCGAGGCCGGTCTGGTTTACCGAATCACTGCGTCGCGGTTATCTGCCGTTATGGCCAACCGGTGCGCCCACCGCATGATCATAGTTGGGCCTGGCCCGCGGTGCGCGAATACACCGAGTGAAGGAAACGATTCGAGGACGCTGATATGCCGGCTTTCCTAACGCTCGGACTTCTCGCACGGGTGCTCGAACTGGAATGAGCTCGGACTCCGCAAATGTCTCAGTTGTCCCAGCGGCCTCAACCGGCCCGAATCGGCGTTGATAATCGTCCGGGAGACAACCGAATCTCCGTCGAAATTCCTGGATAAAGTAGGCTGCGTCACGGAAGCCAAGAAAGCTCGCGACGTCCAAGCTTTTCTCTCCTCTCGTCAGCCGGCGCCGGGCTTCGTTGAACCTAAGGTTCTTAACGAAGAGTCCCGGAGGCACACCGAACGTCTGAGAAAATTGCGTCACAAAGTTAGGTTTTGTTAGGAGAGCACGCTTTGCCAGTTTGGCTAAACTCAAGTCTTCCCCGAGATGTCTTTGCATCCAACGGACAAGAGATCGCAGCCTACCGGAATAGATGGGATCTTGGCTGGTGTTGTCCTTTACTTCGAAGGTTGCCGGTTCAGAGTATTGCTCCTGCCCGCCGTCCCGCACGAGATAGACCAACAAGCAGCGCGCAACTCGTTCCGCTAGCTCTTTCCCGAAGTCTTCCGCGATCAGCGCCAGCGAAAGATCGATTCCAGCGGTCGCGCCAGCGGAGCTATAGAACCTGCCATCCTTAATAAAAAGCGCGCTTTCCTCTACCTTTAGCTTCGGGAAGCGCTGCGCCAGGTCCCGGGCACGCTCCCAATGAGTGGTAATTCGCCTCCCATCGACAAGACCCGTGGAGGCAAGGGCGTAAATTCCAGTGCAAATCGTCGCGATCCGACGCGCTCGTCGAGCATGCGTCATGACCCATTCTCCTACCTCGGCACAGGTTTCAGGATGCTGCAATCCGGTGCCGCCAGGGACAATGATCGTATCGAACTCATCATCACTATCACTTGATAGGCTTCTTCCCTGAAACGTTACTCGCGTATTGCTAACGAATTGATTGCCTGCACACGCAATTACAGAGACATCGTAGCAGGCGCTCTCCGCACTGCCGTTAGTGTGATGGCGGGCATTGGAGAAAGCTTCCAGTGGACCAACGACGTTGATCGCCGCAACGCCATCATATCCTAGAATAGCAATCCGTTTTCTCATCTCAGCGCGCCCGAAAAAACCTAACATCGGGGCGACAGAATATGTGCGACTTAAATCAGACAGTTTAAGCCGTTGCGGGAAGCAAGACCGTCGTAGCTACCTTTGAGCGCGATCTAACGATTGACTCGCCCGCCCGGCACGGAAGTCGCGGGGCGTGATGCCGAATTGCCGTTCGAAAGCACGACGAAAAGCGTCAGTGCTCTTGAATCCCACCGAAGCGGCCACTGTCGCCACGCTATTCCGGGACGACAAAAGACGACGCCGCGCTTCCTTGAGCCGCATCTGTTCCACAAAGGCTGCCGGAGTCGTCTGATAGATTTGTTTAAACAATCGACTGAAATGCCGCGCACAAAGACTCGTCCTCTTCGCCAGGGATTCGATTGATAGATTGCTGCGTAGATGAGCTACAATCCAGGCTGGAAGATCGGCTAGTCGTTCTGTCGGATCTAGCTCGTAATGATAGGGGGTCGATTCACTTTGTTCTTCGCCGGGCGGCCGAAGATCCATGACAAGCTCTCGCGCAACGCCGAGCGCGACCGATTTGCCATAATCCTCCTCGATCATCGACAGGGTCATTTCGATGGCTGCCGTCCCTCCACCACAGCTATAGAAAGGGCCGTCTTTGAAGAAAGCGCCAGTGTGGTTGACCTGGAGGCTCGGGAACTCTCGGGCAAGATAGGGAGCGAATCGCCAATGCGTAGTTACTTGCCGGCCGTCGAGCAAGCCGCTGGCCGCCACTGCGTAAATACCCGTCGATACCGCCACAATCCGGCGCGGTTTGTTTGGACCTCTTAGCCAGTCGGCTATTTTCGCTACGACTTCAGAGTTTCGGATACCATGGCCTCCCGGAATAACAACAGTGTCGAGCAGAGGAGCGTCTCCGAGCGTCTGCTGGGCTTTAAAAGCAGCGCCCGACTCGGCGGCGAAGGTCTTACTCGTTAAACCGATAAGTATCGCTTTATAGCCTCGTTGAAGCGTACCATCCGAGCTCGCAACCCGGGCGGCGGCAAGGGCGTCCAAGGGACCCGCCAAATCCAGCGCGGTCACGCCATCGAAACCAAGAATTCCGACAAGCAACGGTTTCATTTCGACTGGGACTCGCAAGAAATACGTCATGACGCGCCGCTTCGAGGCCGGAGCGAGTGACCACCCGGCTCCAGGGGGTCGCGTTCAAGCCTTACCAAGATGAGTTCCACATAAGGTAATGCACCAACCGCCTTCCGAATGGCTCAAAAGAAACCACGCGCGGCGCATTTGATTTCGCCTAGCTCCGAAGTTTCTAGACGCGTTGAACGTACTTCGGTAGACTTGCCGCAATCATGTCTTGCCAGGATCTCCATTCACGAGATCGCAACTTCAGGTCGATCGCGAGACCCGCTGCCTTATCGGAAATTGCCACCGATGCGGAGGCGGACGGGCTCAGCGGCCTCATGCCTAGTGTCTACGAAGAACTGCGACGGTTGGCTGCCGATTATCTTAGAGGCGAGCGCCCCGGACATACCCTTCAGCCAACAGCTCTGGTGCATGAAGCTTATCTGCGGCTCTTACGCCAGGGCCAAACCACCTGGCAAAACCGCGCGCATGTCCTCGGTTTCGGCGCCCGGATCATGCGTCAAATCCTAATCAGCCATGCTATCGCCAGTACTAGGCTAAAGAGAGGCGGGCCGGATTCCATTCGAATCACCCTCGATGAAGCGCTCGATTTTTATGATCGGCGGGAAATGAGTGTTTCCGCGGTGGATGAAGCTTTGCAATCGCTTGAAGAAATCGATCCGCGCCAGGGGCAAATCGTGGAGATGCGCTTCTTCGGTGGCCTAACGATCGACGAGATCGCAAAGGCGCTCGACGTTTCTCCCGCCACCGTCAAGCGGGAGTGGACCTTTGCCAAGGTATGGCTGCGTCGTGAGTTATCGCGGTAAAGGAGACATGATTCAACGGCAGGCATCCAGAACCCACTTAGGCGCGCGTAAAATAACGGCGCAGAGATGGGAACGGTTGAAGACCGTCTTTGCCGATGCCATGGAACGCGAGACGTCGCGCGAACGGACAGCGTTCATTCGCGATTCCTGTGCCGACGATACCACCCTGCGCGTCGAGGCGGAATCCATGCTCGCCGAGGCCGAAGGATTACTCGACCCCGCGACCGATCCGTTCGAACAATGCGCGGCTAACGCGGCGGTCACACTTAGGCGCGACGAGCCATCGCAGATTGGGAAACGGATGGGCGCCTACAGGGTGCTGCGAGAGATTGGGCGGGGCGGAATGGGGTCCGTCTATTTGGCGGAGCGCGCCGACGGTCAATTCCAAAAACAGGTCGCAATCAAAGTCCTCAGACGAGGCACCGATACCGAGGAAGTTTTGCGCCGTTTCAGCGCCGAGAAGCACATTCTTGCGCGCCTTGACCATCCAAATATTGCCCGCCTTCTCGACGCCGGGACCAATGACGAGGGCCTTCCTTATTTCGTCATGGAATATATCGAGGGCGAGCCCGTCACTCATTTTCTTCGTCACCACTCCCTTTCCATTAAGGAACGTCTCGAGTTATTCCTCGAAATCTGCGATGCCGTAGAAGTAGCCCATCGTAATCATGTAATTCACCGGGATCTTAAGCCGAAAAACATCCTGGTAACCGAAGAGCGGGAACCAAAGCTTCTCGATTTCGGTATCGCGAAGCTCGTTGAATCGGAGCTGGGCCCTCTGGATAACACCATAGTCGGTGAACAACGTCTAACGCCCTTATGTGCTTCTCCGGAACAGGCGCGCGGAGATACGCTGACTCCTGCCAGCGATGTGTATGCACTCGGCGCCCTTCTCTATGAAGTTCTGACTGGCCGCCCTCCTCATCAGTTTGATCACCCGCATCCGAGCCGCGATGAAATCCTGCGAGTGGTGTGCGAAAAAGAGCCACCGCTGCCTAGCACAGTGGCAGAGAGCTCTGTGAATCCGGCGGAGCTGCGTGGGGATCTGGACACGATTGTCTCCTTTGCGATGCGGAAAGAGCCTCTTAGGCGGTACGCGTCGGTAATGCAGTTCGCCGCTGATATTCGGCTGCTTCTGGATGGCCGGCCTATTCGAGCGCGTCCCAATACCCTTCGCTATCGGATCGGACGGTTCTTTGTCCGCAACAAATCCGCTACTCTCGTGCTCGCCTGGGCCGCGGCTATTTTTGTCCTTCTCTTTGGGGCGATCGCAATAACTCTTAGATCTAGCCCGAAGGTCCGTCAGTTGTTAGGTGTCACGGCCTCATCGATGGCTGAGCCGCGCTTATCTCAACTCGACAAAAGCGTTGCCGTGCTACCTTTCCAGAACCTCAGCACAGAGAAGGAAAACTCTTTCTTTGCCAATGGGGTGCAGGATGCGGTTCTGACAGCGCTCGCTCGGGTTTCGGATCTCAAGGTAATCAGCCCAACCAGCGTCAAGGACTATCGGAGTGACGAAGCGCGCAATCTCCTTCAAATTGGAAAGCAACTGGGAGTAGCACATGTGTTGGAGGGCAGCGTGCAGCGCGCGGGAAATCGTGTCCGCGTCACGGTCACTCTTACGGACACCCGCAATGGAGCACAGCTCTGGGCCGATAGCTATGACCGGGACCTTAGCGATGTCTTCGCGATCCAAAGCGAAATTGCACAGGCAACGGTGCGTCAGCTTCGAGCCAAGTTGTTACCGAGGGAGAAGGCTGAGTTAAATGAAAAGCCCACTCAGGACCTTGTTGCCTATGACCTTTATCTGCAGGCGAAGGAGATTATGAATAGCTATCTGGATGCGCCGGATCAAAAAGCTTCGCTCTTACAATCGGTCCGACTTCTAAACGAAGCCACCACGCGCGATCCGGATTTTGTTAATGCGTACTGCTACGCGGCTCGGGCCCATAGCCTCCTTTTCGGATGGGGCTTCGACGGACTCCCGCGACGCCGTCAGGCAGAACTTGCGGCGCAGACCGCCCTGCGTTTGCAGCCAAATTCTCCTGAGGCGCACCTGGCGATGGCCGACTATCATTTTCGTTGTTACGGGGACTTTAACACCGCGCAAAAGGAGCTTGCGATCGCTCGTCCCTGGCTTCCTAACAGCGCGGAGTTTTATGCCTTGCTTGGAAATATCGATCGCCGCCAGGGTCACTGGGAAGAGGCTGAGCAATACCAGGCGAAGGCCGTCGAGCTGGATCCCAGAAACATCAACGCCATTGGCTATTTAGCCGATACTCAAATTTTGATGCGCCAATTTGCCAAGGCTCGCCGGACCTACGAGCGTGGCCAAGCCGTAGGTCTTGTTGACCCGGTAATTCCTGTCCGAGCGGCTCTGGTTGATCTGGCTTGGGACGGAAGTACCGACAAATTCCGGACTGCTCTGGCCGAGGCGCCAGCCACATGGGAATGCGGCGGGAGCGAAACATCGCTGCGCATTCTGCTGGCGCTGATCGATCGCGATTATGACGGCGCCGCGAAAATTTTGGCCGCTTCACCGCGGGCAGATTTTCAGGACATCGATTTTTCATTCTCTTATCCACGGTCCTGGTATGAGGCCATCATCGCGCGAGCCGCGGGCGACAATGAAAAAGCAAAGCAGGCCTTTGCGGTTACTCGCTCCGTTTTCGAAGCGCAGCTCAAAACAAATCCCACGGCACGATTGCTGGGAGTCCTGGCCGAAGTATATGCGGGCCTTGGATTGAACGAGCTCGCTTTAGAGAAAGCCATCATGGCTGCCGATATAGTTCCAATTTCGCGCGACGCCTACAACGGACCGCTCATTCTGCAATCCCTCGCCCAGGTCGCTGTCTGGACAGGCGACAATTCACGGGCCGTCGAAACGATAAGAAGCTTACTGACACACCCGGGGTATCTCAGTTACGGTTATCTGCTGAAGGACCCCGCGTGGGCTCCGCTAAAAGACGATCCTCAGTTTAAAGAGTTGATTCAGTCGCAGGCGCCCAAACCGCCTCTCTGACGGATTAATAAGCAGGATCATCGTGCAGCATAAGGTCGACCCTGAGCCGACCTGTTTGGGCGTACGCCTTATGTCCGATAATGACGCGCTAATGTCTGCTGCCTGAACTAGCCAACGAACGGGAACGATTTACCCAGGAAAGTGATTGATACTTCAGTAGACAAAGGGTTCTCATAGCAACGTCACTTAAACAAGGACTTACAGTTATGATGACAGACCTTCGCTTTGCCTTTCGCATGCTTTTTAAGTCACCTGTCGTGACGCTCATCGCTTTCGCGACCCTCGCACTCGGTATCGGAGCCAACACCTCGATCTTCAGCGTAATTAACGGTGTTTTTCTTCGCTCACTTCCTCTAAAGGATCCGGAGCAACTCGTGCAGTTGTGGGAAAGCAAGCAGTTCCCGCCCGGATTCCGCGGCACAGGTTCCCCAGCGAACGTTCGAGATTGGCGCGAGCAGAACACCGTCTTCACCGGCATAGCCGCGTATCGTTACCAGGGCTTTGCCTTGCAGGGGAAAGAGAATCCGGAACGCCTGCCGGGCATGCTAGTCAGCGCGAATTATTTTTCCGTCCTTGGGGCGAAGCCCTTGCTCGGACGAACCTTTTTCGAACACGAAGACGAAGCTGAACGTAGCACTGTAGCCGTAATCAGCGAGGCGCTTTGGCGCTCCCGTTTCGGGGCTGACCCTCAATTGATCGGGCGCACCATTTCGATCGACGGCCGCCCATTTAATGTCATCGGAGTTATGCCAGCCAGCTTTCGCTCCCTTGGCCAGACAACGGCGATTTGGGCGCCGCTGGTTATGACGCCCCAACAACAAACTGTCCGGGGAGATCACGACCTCTTTATGATCGGCAGGATACGGTCGGGAGTTACCCTCGCACAGGCTCGAGCGCAGATGAACATCATTGCGGAAGGTCTCGCGCTACGGTTCCCGGATGAGCAGGCGAATCGTGGCATCCTTCTAATACCCTTGCATGAGCAGCTAACAGGGACCAGCCGCGCGTCGCTCCTTGTTCTATTTGGTGCCGTCGGATGTGTGCTTTTGATTGCGACGGCGAATGTGGCCAACCTGTTGCTGGCGCGAACGGCCAGTCGTTTGCGGGAAGTTGCCCTGCGTCTGGCCCTGGGAGCAAGTCGCGGCCGATTGATTCGTCAGTTCCTAACTGAGAGTGTGCTGCTCGCGGTCATCGGCGGCGCGGCCGGCATCCTAATGGCGCTATGGGGCACGCGAGTGCTCGTGGCGGTGCTCGGCGATCGGATTGTTAACGCCGGCGACGTGCACCTCGACCTGAACGTGTTGCTGTTCAGCGCGTTCATTTCCTTGCTTGTCGGCATCGCCTGCGGGCTCGCCCCGGCACGACAAGCGGTAGGCCGTTCGGCAGCGGATTTGCAGACGCAATTGCATGGACATGCGGCAGTCGCGGGAGCGAATCGGCTGCAGAGCATTTTTGTGATGGTTGAAGTAGCAATCGCGGTTGTGCTCTTATGCGGCGCCGGACTCCTGCTCCGCAGCTTCGCACACTTACAACAGACCGAGTCGGGCCTAACGAGACCTGAGCAGGTCCTGACGGCGCGGGTTACTTTGCCTGTGGAACGATACGGGACCCAAGCCTCGGTGAGTGAGTTCTATCGCCGCCTTCTCGAACGCGTCGGAGCCTCTCCAGATGTGGGCAGTGCCGGGGCGATTAGTTTTTTGCCGCTTAGTCAGTGGGGCTGGAACACCGACTTGGAGCTGGAAGGTCGCAATCCTTTTCCAACTGGCAAATCACCGTTGGTCGAAGCCCGGGCGATCGCCGGCGATTACTTTGCTGCGGTGGGCGTGCCCTTACTGGCCGGGCGCCTGCTTGATGCTCGCGACGGCTTGGATGCTCCCCGCGCGATTGTCATCAATCATACCCTCGCGCATTTGATCGCGGACAATGAAAGCGCCGCATTAGGCCAAAGGATTAAGGCGGACCAGTTCTTTACCGTCGTCGGCGTTGTCGGTGACGTCCGACAGGGTGGGTTGGACCGACTACCCTTGCCGGAAATGTACTTCCCGGTGACACAAGCGCCGGGAGGCCCGGCTGGTCAAATGGGGCAAACGATGTCGCTAGTCGTCCGCGCGGCCGGAGCTAGCCCGGCTTCGCTGGCTGAAACTTTGCGCCGTTGCGTCCGCGAGATTGATCCTGGTCTGCCTTTATTCAAAACGGAAACGCTTCAAACTGTCATCAGCGAGTCCATAACCGCACCTAGAATGAACAGTGTTTTGCTGGGATGTTTCGCAGCGGTCGCACTGCTGCTTGCGGCGATAGGTTTGTATGGAGTGCTTTCTTACGCCGTGACTCAGCGAACGCGCGAAGTCGGGATCCGACTGGCGCTCGGCGCCCAGCGTAGTGATATCTTTCGCCTTATTGTGGGCGGCGGCATGAGGATTGTCGGTATCGGACTAATCATAGGATTACTCGCGGCTTTTATGTTCACGCGGTTACTTGCGACGTTGCTTTACGGGGTGGGGCCGGCCGATCCGGTAACATTCGGTGTTGTAATCGCATTGCTCGGCGTCGTTGCTTTCCTGGCCAACTATCTGCCGGCCCATCGCGCCATGAAAGTGAATCCGACTGTTGCGTTGAGATACGAATAACTCAGATCCGAGAACGCCGATGAGAAAAATTGTTCTGGCCTTGGTCACTGCGGTAATTGTGCTAATCGCAATCGCGGCCATGACGGGATGGCTGGGACTCTGGCCAGTGGCGGCTACTTCAGCACCGCCGAATTGGGAAAACTCCATCGCTCGAGCGACGCGCCGAGCTTCGTTAAATCGCCAATCTAAAGGAATAAATAACCCTAGTGCACCTTCGAACGAAACGCTTCTCAGCGGAGTAAAATTGTATCGGAATGTGTGCGCTGGCTGTCACGGCAGTTATGGACACCCGAGCCATTGGGGTACCCGGAATTTTTACCCTCGCGTCCCGCAATTCGCCGAACAATCGCCGCGGCTGACCGCCTCTCAAATGTTCGTGGCGATCAAATATGGAATCCGCTACAGCGGAATGGGCGGCTATGACGGGGAATTATCAGAAGAAAAGATGTGGGCGGTCGCAACCCTCTTAGAACATCTCGACTCGCTTCCCCCTGAAGTGAAGACCGCTTGGATGAACAAGCAATGAGATTGTCGTCCAGCGGGCGCGAAGGGGGCATTTCGGCCATCGCGCCCGCGGCCACGAACGGCGAGCTGAACACCAGTCAAATCCTAGCACCCTGTTACGCTGGGCGCTGAAGGCGCGCTTCGGCGAGGTCGATGTCGCGTTGGATTCGGCGGAACGCTTCGTCGTTTATGATCTCGTCGTTGCGCAGGGTAATCACAGTGTCGCGTTCGGTTTCTAGTGCCTCGCGGGCCAGTTCCTCGAAGTCGCGGGAGAACAAGCGCTTGATTCTTTTCTCCTGAAGCTCTTCACCGCGCAGTTGCTCGATGCGGTCCACGTACTCCAAACGAAGGCGCTCGATCGTCTTGGACTTTGCCTTGTTCAACGATTCAACCGCCTCGACGTGGGCAAGAGCGGCTTCGTTGGCTTTCAGCCGTGCAAGCCGCTCTTCTTTTTCGGTCACATGATCGTCGACAATCCGTAGCCAGCGAGACAGGGGTGAAATTGTAAGGCCTTGCAGGACAAGTGTGGCGAAGATAACGCAGAACGTCAGGAGGAGGATAACGTTGCGGCCGGGGAATGGCTCGCCCGTAGGCAACAGGAACGGAATCGCCAGGGCGCCCGCCAACGAATCGGCTCCGCGCATGCCGGTCCACGCGATCAACGCCGTTTGTTGCCACGGGATGCGGTTCTTTTTCCGAGACCTTGCGCCGAACAGCCGCGGTAAATAGGTAGATCCGAATATCCAGGCGAAACGGACCAGCACGAGACCGGCGACAATTAGGAACGCGCCCTTTGCCACGCCCGTCGCGGCACCGGGAGGAAGCCCGTGCAGTATCTGCGGCAGTTGAAGGCCGATGAGCATGAAAAGCAGTCCGTTTAAAATGAACACGACCATTTCCCAAACTGGCACTGCCTGCAGACGCATCCGTGCGCTTAAGATTCGAGGAGCGTGCCGGCCATAATAAATCCCAGCGATGACAACAGCCAGGATGCCGGAGACGTGTAGCGCTTCACCGGTGAAATAGGCGAGATAAGGCGTCAGCAAAGAAAACATCGTTTGGACAGGTGGATCATCGAGCCGCTTCTGCAGTTGCGTCGCCAGCCAGCCGACGACGATCCCGACACAGACGCCGCCCGCCCCTACTAAGAGAAAGCGAGCGCTTGCCTCTCCGAGCGAAAACGCTCCGGTCATGACAGCAGCGACGGCAAAGCGGAAAGAGATGAACGAGGTGGCGTCGTTGACCAGGCTTTCGCCTTCAAGGATCACGATGATCTTGCGCGGAACGCGCAGGTGTTGGGTGACCGACAGCGCTGCGACCGCGTCCGGTGGAGAGATGATGGCGCCGAAGACAAATCCCACCGCCCAAGGCAATCCGAAGAGCCAGTGGAAGAGGAACGCCGAGGCGGTCATCGTCAAGAGGACGAGAACGATTGCCAAAAGAAGAATGGGCCGAAGGTTCCCGCGGAAATCTCTCCACGAAGTGTAAAAGGCTGCCGGGTAGAGTAGAGGCGGGAGAAAGAGATTGAAGACCAATTGCGGCTCGAGCCGGAACTCGGGGAGTCCCGGGACCAGCGCGAGGCCCACGCCGCCAATCGTGAGGAGGATTGGATACGGAACCCGGATCTTCCGCGCGACGATCGCGAGAAGAGCGACGATGACCAGACAAATCAGAATGAGCTCGGTCTTATCGGGCACGTCTTCGATTGTGTTGGAGTCCAGGAAAAATCAAGTCTCAACCGCTGTCGACCCATCCGAAATCGACATCCCTTCGCCCATCATAATCCTTCGCAGCAAAGAAGAATTGTTTCTGCTCGTTACACCGCGCGAACTAACGAGCGGACCGGTTTTCCGTCACGTAATTGTATCTTGATCAAAGGCAACCTGCCGTCGCAGAATGTTCGCGCGCCAAGTCCGTTAGACGGCTCCGCCCCAAGTCGCCTCACCCGCTTTCCGCCGGGAAAACTGCGAGCGTTGGGCCCGCTCGCATAACTGGAGGTTATATGGAGGATCCAACGAGTTTTTTCAGCTCTCAAGTAACCTATGAACAAGGCGAATTCCAAGAACCGAGCGGAACTAACGCAGAGACGGGATGCCCCACTGACCACACGCTCAGATCTGTCGCGGACGGGGTCAAAGATACAACCGGCGCGATGAACGCGATTCTCGCTGATGTGTTGGAGCTTTATGTGAAGACGAAGAACTTGCTGCAGCGCCGAAGCTGTTCCGTGACACCATGTATGCGTGGCTCAGGGATAAGCTGTCCCCCTATGTTTGGGGACTACGCAACTCCGTAACGCTTGGGATCAATATGAGCACGAAAATGAAAGCAGCGCAGATAAGCAGGGCAGGCGGCGTTTTTGAATTAGTCGAACGGGACATTCCCGAGCCCGCGGCGGGGCAGGTGCGGGTGAAAGTCGAAGCGTGTGGGATTTGCCACAGCGATGTCTTGGTGAAGGACGGACTTTTGCCCGGGCTTCAATATCCCCGTGTTCCAGGCCATGAGATTGCCGGCCGCGTCGACGCGGTTGGGAGCGGCGTTAGCCAATGGACAAAAGGTCAGCGTGTCGGGGTGGGATGGCACGGCGGACACTGTTTCATCTGTGATCCATGCCGGCGCGGCGATTTCGCGATGTGCATCAAGCGCAAGATCACAGGGATCGACTTCGACGGCGGGTATGCGGACTACATGATCATTGGGGCAGAGGCCGTCGCGGCGATCCCCGACAATCTACCCTCAGAGGAAGTCGGCCCGTTCATGTGTGCCGGTGTCACGGTTCACAACGCGCTTCGTAATTCCGGCGCCCGCGGTGGTGATCTTGTGGCGGTGCACGGCATTGGAGGATTAGGCCATCTTGCCGTCCAGTACTCGCGCCAGATGGGATTCAGGACGGTGGCAATTGGTCGCGGGAAAGATAAAGAGCCGCTGGCGCGAAAATTAGGCGCGCACCATTACATCGATACCGATGCTGGCGACGGTGCCGCGCAATTGCAGAAGCTCGGTGGGGCGCGCGTGATTCTCGCGACGGCGCCGAGCGGAAAGGCCATTTCAGGACTCGTGGAGGGACTGGGACCGGGGGGCAAACTAGTCGTTCCCGCGGCGCCGCCAGATCCGTTAACCGTGAACGCGGCTTCGATGATTTTCGGAAGGCGATCTATCGACGGCGCCTATTCCGGCACGGCACGCGATTCACAGGATACGTTGGAATTCAGCGCGCTCGCCGACGTTCACCCGATGATCGAGAAGTACCCGTTGAGCCGCGTCGCCGAAGCCTACGAGCAAATGCACAGCGGAAAGGTTCGATTCCGCGTGGTTCTTATCATGGGAACTTGAGAGTATGCGCTCCGACATCGTTCCAGGCGCCGCTTTTCCCGACTTCGAGTTGTCCGATCATACTGGAAAACGCCCAAAACTTTCCGAACTCCAAAGCGATGATCCAATGATCGTAGTTCTGGCTCGCGGAGGTTATTGCCCGAAAGATCGCCGACAGCATGAGGGGCTCGTTCAACTCCACCGCGAACTGGAGATCGGCTACTGCCGGCTCGTTACGATCAGCACCGACAACATTACTGAGAGCAATGAGTTCCGCGCCGGAGCGGGCGCGCACTGGCCGTTTCTCTCGGATCCCGGACGAAAAGTGCAAAAGGATCTCGACATCGCGGAATACACGGACGCGAAACACAATCCGATGGTCCCGCACACGCTCGTGCTCGAGCCAGGTTTGGTCATCCACAAGATTTACATGGGATACTGGTTCTTTGGCCGGCCGACCGTGGAAGAGCTGCGTCAGGATATGCGCGCGGTGACAAAGAAGTGCCGGCCTGACTGGGACATCACCGCTCCGGAATTGAGGGCAGCGTGGCAGGAAGGTCGAAAAGAGCTCTTCCATCCCTACGGCAAGACCTACGCACAGACTATCGCCGCATCCGATTAACTGTTAGTCGTAAACGACGACCCTTTGCAATCGCGCGGCAAAAAGGCAGAGCGCTGGGTGCTGGCGGCGACGATCCTTGGATCGAGTATGGCGTTCATTGATGGCACGGTCGTCAATGTCGCCCTGCCCGCCCTCCAAAATGAATTGCACGTTGCGGTCGCGGATGTGCAATGGGTCGTCGAGGCCTACTTGCTCCTGCTTTCGGCGCTACTCCTGGTTGGCGGTGCCCTAGGCGATCATTATGGGCGGCGCCGAATCTTCCTGGTCGGCATCGGCATTTTCGCGTTGTCGTCTGCATGGTGCGGGCTCGCGCCGGATATTCGGCAGCTGATCGCGGCCCGCGCGCTCCAAGGTTTAGGAGCGGCGTTCCTCGTCCCCGGAAGTTTGGCCATCATCAGCAGTTCGTTTCGCGAAGAGGATCGGGGACGCGCCATCGGCACGTGGTCGGGCTTTAGCGCGATTACCGCTGCGATCGGGCCGGTTCTCGGCGGGTGGATCGTCGAAAATGTTTCCTGGCGTGCGGTCTTTTTCATTAACCTGCCGCTGGCGATCATTGTCATCGCGATTTCTTGGCGCCACGTCCCCGAGACATCGAACCCAACCAAGGCGCCACTGGACTTTTTAGGCGCAATCCTGGTTGCGACCGGTTTGGGCGCGCTGGTTTATGGACTCATCGAATCGACGCGACCCAGCATCGCACACTCGACGCCGACGGCGCTTTTCGCGGCCGGTTTGTTGCTCACCAATTTTGTCGTCTGGGAAGCACGCTGCCGCACTCCCATGGTGCCCTTGGATCTCTTCCGCTCACGCACCTTCACCGGTGCGAATTTGCTGACCCTCTTTCTCTATGGTGCGCTTGGCGCGACCTTTTTCTTTCTCCCGCTCAATCTTATTCAGGTGCAGCATTACCGGCCGACGGCTGCCGGTGCCGCCCTGCTTCCGCTCATTCTCATTATGTTCCTGCTTTCGCGCTGGGCGGGCGGACTAGTGGCGCGGTATGGCGCGAGACCGCCGCTCGTTGTCGGACCGTTGATCGCCGCGTTTGGATTTGCCCTTTTCGCCGTTCCATCAATTGGCGGGAATTACTGGCGAACATTCTTTCCGCCGGTCGTCGTACTTGGTGTTGGAATGGCCATCAGTGTCGCTCCACTTACGACCACCGTAATGAGCTCGGTGACGCAGAGTCGCGCGGGAGTTGCATCGGGAATCAACAACGCCGTGGCGCGCGCCGCCGGCCTGCTTGCCATCGCGATTTTTGGAGTGATCATTCTGCATACCTTTCAACGTCATCTCGCCCCACGCGTGGCCGCGCTTCAACTTCCTCCCGCTGCTCTCCAGATGCTCGAGGAACAACGAATGAAGCTGGCCGGGGCCGAAGTTCCGTCCGATTTGGCGGCGGAAACGAGTCTGGAACTGCGCGCTGCGATCGACCAGTCATTCGTTGCTGGATTCCGGGTGATTGCCGCGATGAGTGCCGGACTCGCGTTGGCAAGCGCGATTGTCGCCCTGCTCATGATCGCGCCCCAGGCGAAGGCGAAGCAAGCGGTCAGAGAGCAAGTCTGGTGAGTTTGACCAGGCTTCTAAGTGCAATACAAATACTAGCACGATCGTCGTTCTCAGATCTGCGCCAGGGTGGCGAAATTGGCAGACGCGCCAGACTTAGGATCTGGTGGAGCAATCCTTAGGGGTTCGAGTCCCCTCCCTGGCATATAAATTTTCGATTTTCGATTTTCGAATCTCGATTTGGGGGATTGTCACGGTTGGCCGCAGTATTTGAAGAGAAGCAGCTCTGCGCTCTTATCCGGGAAGTAGAAACGGATCGCACCATCGCGGCCGACGAAATCGCGCGGGACGCTGCAACTGGCGCGCATGCTGTGGACTTGATGAATGCCGGCGTGCGTGCGCACGTAAAGTTCGCCCCACGCTTCGATCAGCTCGGATCGTTGCGCTTTGTCGGAAAGAAGAAGTTCGAGCGCGGGTCGTTCGTACTCGAGATAGCTCACGGGCGACGCTCCCTCGATCGCGCGATAATCGAGGCCGGGCGATTTCTCCATCCCCGTCGCGGCCAACTCGCTCCAGTTCGATGCGACAATTCCGACGCGTATCCGCGGATCAAAACCGGCGGCGGCATTTTGGCGCGAATGCGTACTGAGCGCGATCCGCATGGGCTCACCGGTGCCAATTCCAATCGTGATCCAGAAATGATCGATGTTCGCCGGGACTCGATCGGTCTCCGCGGCGAACGCAATCGGAGTTCCGGCAACATGGACGAGATCGCCATGGTTACAGCCCGGATAGGCGCGCTGCTTTGGGCGTCGGTCAGGCAACGGTCAGGCGGGCGTTGGAGCCGGTCGATGGGCAAACCGCCGCTCATTTGCAAAGGAAACGCTGCGTCGCCACAAACAAACCGCGCCAAACAAACCCACGGCCAGCGCCGCGAAATGATAGCCAGAAAAAGGGCCGAGAATCCTCGGCGTGGCTCGAACGAATTCGTGAGCGAACCGAAAAGCGCCGTAGCCGATCAGATACAGATGAAAATGCTGGCCCGGCAGAATTTTTCTCCGTCGCAGAAAAAGAAAACATGCGAACCCAAAAACATTGAAGGCCAACTCGACCGGAACAGCTGGCCAGCGCGGAACGCCGTGAATGTCTTTCAACGCGTACCATTCCGGCTGGCAAACTTCGCCCAGACAACAGCCGTGTAAGAGACAGCCGACGCGGCCAAGCGCAATTCCAACAGGCGCAATGAGCGCGAAATCATCCCCTGTCGCGCGACGATACCCGACGTGGTGTTTTGCCAGCTCGACAAAAACGTAGCCGCCAAGCAACGCGCCCAGAATCGATTTGCCCGCGAGGAGCTGCGGCCACATGTCGGGACCACTTAGGTACAACCAGCCTTCGGCCAGAAAATACACCACCTTAGCGCCGAAGAACGCTCCAATCAGCGCGGCGCCATAAATGAAAACGAGTCGTTTATCCTCGCGCGCGCGCTTTCGCCAAAAAAGAAAGCTGACGACTACGCCCGCGAGCAACAGCCAGGTGTAGGGCGAGATCGTCATCGCGAAAATTCCAAAGTGCGGTCGGGCGCGGCGCGAACATCGGCGAATCCGGAATAGTAGCGGCAAAACGAATCGAGTTTCCCGTCGGGCCGGATGACGTGGGTGCAACAGCGGTCGATCCGGTCTTCATCCCACGTCGACGCATCCATGAAGTGCTTGATGAAGAGACGAAAAGTGTTGGTTTCGTTCAGCTCGAACTCCCGCAGCAGTTCTCCGAGCGGCTCGGAATCGCAACCGCACTTCATCAAATCCTCGAGTTTGTAACGGACCTTATCGCGAAGAAATCCCTGAACCTGCGCGAAGTCGATAAAGTCGCTGATGGAATAAGTGCGGCCATTGGCCTTGAGCAGGTAACCGATCGTGGCGCAGTTGGGATCGCCGCACGGTAGCGGAGTGAAATCTTCGAAACGCAGCTGGCCGCCGGATTGCGCCACGGAGGCGAGGATAATATCGGCCGTGTTCAGCCGACTGTGACCGTTTTCCGGCTGGCGGCCACTTTCGAATATGGGCTGAAAAGCCACGCCGCGGACGTGCGGATATTGGAGACCGAATTCGATCGCGCTCCATAGATGCGCCAGATTTTCCGGCGTCACCGTCATGGCGAGCGTGATCGGGAGATTCATTTCGCCGCACCGCTCGATCGCGCGCCGGCGGGTCTCGCGCAGGTCGGCGCCGCGGAGGAACTGCTGGCCCTCGAGCTGGACGCCATCGAATTGCAGGTAAAGCTGAAGGCCGCCGTAATCGAAGCTGCGACTCAGCTCATCGGAAAAGGCTGGGTCGTTCGCGATCCGAACACCATTAGTGTTGAGAAGCAGATAATCGATTCCAGGATTTTCGCGGGCCCAACTGAGCAACTCGAAGAATTGCGGATGCAACGTGGGTTCGCCGCCGGAGAGCTGTAGAATCTCGATGTTGCCCTTGCGATCGATCACGCCCTGGATTCGGCGCTGCAGATCGGCGAGCGGAACCGCATCGACGTTCTTGCCCGCGCCGACCGGTGAATTCGCGTAGCAGGTCGGGCAGGCGAGATTGCACGAGTTGACGATCTCGATGAGCGCGAGACAGGTGGAAAGTTTTTCGAACGGGCCGTCACCTTTTCCGGAAGCGTTGCGGCCGAGCGTGCCGCGCACGGCGCCGTCGCTCACGCGGCAGGCGTTGCCGCAACAACCTCCGTCATCCGCGTTTCGCGGATCGCCTTGCGCCAGCCAGTAAAAACGCGCGTCAGAGCTGATACAGGTTTCGGTCTCGCCGTGCTCGGGGCAAGCGCGGCGGAGGAAAACTTTTTCATCGACGCGCCAGACCTCGGCGGAACAAGCCGCTCGACAGACCGGACACCTGCTCGTGGTGCGTTTGAGGAATTGCCCGATTCCCGAGCAGCAGGCAGTCGCTTGCACGGTTAGTGGGACGTCGCGAAAACCGCGATGCAACCAGCCACCGCCACGCCGCAGAGAGCGATCAGAAAGACGAAGCCGAAAAGGATCCCAAGAAAGAAAATCTGAACCCGGGTTTTGCCGGCGCGCATGGCAAAGAGAAACCCGGCCGCAAAACAGAGCGCGACGAGAAAGGTGACGACTGAAGCTCCAAACATCATGGGGTGATTTTCGCGCGCGGATAAAAAATCAGGTAAGCCAGCGCAAAGAGCCCGGCCAGGACGATGCCGGTGCCGGCCTGTCGAAACGTGACGATCCCGCGAAGGAGATAGACGATGCCCATCGCACATTCGAGGGCGCCGCGAGCGATGCCGACCTGGACCCAGACAAGATGCCGGACGGGATCGGCCGAGGCTTTCCAATAACCGAGCGCCATGGTGAGCACGACGCAACCGAGCAGGGCAACGATGTAGGTGACTCCAATTGGCAAATCAGTGAAGCCAAACGCGAATTCCACGTGCCGCGGGAGAACCAGAAGCAAAGTGCCGAGAAGGAAGAGCACCGCTGCGTCGAGCGCGAGGAGAATGCGAACGGGGCGAAGATTCACCTCCGCGGATTCTGCCACGAGCGAGAAGCGTTAATCGATAAAAATCTTTTACCTCCTCCTCTTCACTCCCATTGCACTAATGAGAAGAAGCGGTGAACGAACCATTGCCCTCGTCGAGGTAAACGGTTTCGCCCACCAGTGAGACGTGAAGATGTTGCTGCCATTCGCCGGTCGGGAACTTGCGCGTGGCCTGAATTGTTTTCGAAAGAGGTTCAATTCGCTCCGCTTTTTCTTCCATCGCTTCGGCCAGAACGCGGCCGTCGAATTTCCCCGGCGGCTGGAGCCCGAGAATGCTCAAGACGGTTGGCGCGATATCGACGTTACTGCTCGGCAAACTGCTCGTTATGCCTTTGCGAAAATCAGGCCCGGCCGCGATGAGCGTGTTGTGAACGTCGAACTCGCTCAGGCTCGCGTGGCTGCCTTCCCCAGCCGGGCGCCCATTGTCGGTAATGATCATGCCGGGGGTGCCGAAACGATTCGGCTTTGAGTTCCAGCGTAATGCCACCATTACGTCTGGTGCCTCCGGCGAATTCGCGCGAACTGTTTCAAGCGAAAACGTGCCCTCGAAGTTTTCGCGCGCGCAAATTACGCCGGCGAATTCGGAATGCTGGAGCCATTCGACGAGGCGACTCGTCACGTCGTGGTCATGACCGATGACGTAAAAGAGGATTGTGCCCCCATTGCCCACCACCATGATCTGGCCAGCCTTCGGCGTCGTGGTGAACGCCTTAGTCGCGTCGAAGCCAGCCTTTCGCAACTCGGCCGGAAAATCGATCGCGCGTTCGATTGTGGAAAATCCATGGTCGGAGACGACGAAAATATCGGTGTTCTTGCGCGCATCCTTTTTCGCAAGCGTGTCGAGCACCAAGGCGAGGTTGCGATCCGAAACGTGCAGTGCGGCGAGGGACGGCTCGGAGCCCGGCGAAGTATCGTGCTGAATTTGGTCGGGTTCGGCGAGCCACAAAAGCGAAAAGGCCGGGACGCCTTCGCGCCACATGATCTCGGTGAGCGCCCGGGTTGCGTAGGCGTTGCGGGGTTCGTCGGTTTTTGACGGTTCGATGGCGAACGGGCCAAGCAACCGAAGTGTTTCCTCGCGAAGTGGCGCGGGCATCGGCGCCGCTGCGAATTTCACGAAGTCTTTCGACGCGGCGGTCGACCATTCGTTATGGCGATCATGGACCAGCGCGACCGCTTTTGTTCCCACAACCGCCGTGTGCCGGCCGGCTTTGCGAACGATCTCCGCAATCGTCGGCTCGGCGATATATTTTCCACCCGTAACTTTATCGGCTTTCTCGATGATCTCGGGCTGGGCGTTCTCGAAAGGCCGAAGCGGATCGATGCTCGGCCGGAACTCGCGGTTTGCGAGCAGAGTGTTGCGGTTCGCGTAAACGCCAGTTGCGATCGCGGCGCCGTTTACGTTTGTAGCGCTGACGTAAACGGAATGATGATGCGCGAAAGTCACGCCTTCCTGTGCGAGTTTCCAAAGCGTGGGCGTGTTCCGTTCGTTCACGAAATCTGGGCGCATCCCGTCCCAGACCAGAATAACAACGTGACGCTCATCGCGCGGCGACTCGGTTTCGCCAAAGGCGATCGTGGACAACAGGCAGGCGAAGAGGAGAAGGAAACGCGACATACCAGCGCCCGTCCTTACAACCGATTCAAGACGGCGAGCGCCAGCTTTTTCGAGCTCTCGATTTTTTTCGCCTGATCTCCCCCGCCCCCGACGCTGATCCGGATATAGCAGTTCCCCTTCAACACATACAACGCGCCGCCCACCCGGTTCCCTGTCCAGAACGCTTCGTCACCAACGCCTTCAACCTTAAGGGGCTCCTTTTCTCCTTCTTTCTCTTCCTTCTTCCGCGCTGATTCTTCGCGATGAAAAATCTCGCGCCAGCTCTGGCTGGGATCAGTTCCACCTGCGGTTTTGCGGGTGACCGTAAGCACGATCGAATTCACCGCGGTCGGCAATTCGAAGTAGCATTGCGAGACGCTTAGACCGCCGGCGGAATGCTGGGTCGGCTTAGTTGACTTGAAGGGCTCGCCCTGGACCGCCTGGGTTTCTTCTTTCGTCAACAAAGTGCAGGCAAAATTGTCGGCAACAGGAGTCGCCGCCGTGACCGCTGGTGATGACAACGGAGAAGGCGACGCAGAGTTCGCGAGATTAGCCGGCGCCGGTTTGGAACAACTCGCCAGGAGCTCCAGGCAAGCGGCGAGAAAAAGTAAACGCCAGCCAAAGTAATCGATCACGGCATAACCCACACGGAAATCAGGGTTTCGTCAAAAGTTGCCGCGTGGACTCCCGGTTTGCGCCGCTAAATTCTAGTCCTGGCCGGGAACCGGCCCTGGCTCCGAAAACGAATTAATTCCGTCGACCTCTCTGCCCTTCCGGCGATTCGAAAAGGAATCTAACCATGAAAAAATCTTCCGTTGCTCGTTCCGGTTTGACGCATGTCCGGATTCTGATCGCGTGCGCGCTCGTCACCGCCTCCGCGTTCATCAGCTACTTCGCCTTCGCGACCATCACGCCACCGAACGGCACGCTGACCGACGTCAGCGGCCCGATCACGTTCACCGGCGGTCCGTATCTGGTGGCGAATCCTTCTTCGCAAGCGACGGGAGTTCCGACCTGCAACGCGGTTCTGGTTTGCGATGAATTCGCGCTCACTGTCTCGGGCCTCAGTGCCGCCACCACTGCCAGCAAATACATCCGGATTGAAGTGCGCTGGCCGGAAGCTGGCGAAACGCAATTCGATCTCTACGTATTCCAGGGAGACACCGCGACGGGCCAGATCATCGCGAAAAATCTCGGTAACTCGACCTACGTCGATCCCGACGCGGTTCTCATCCCGGCCGTCAACGGCAACTACACGATTCGCGTCGTGCCGTTTCTTCCGAATGGCCAAAGCATTACCGGCACCGTGAGTCTGGTGCCATTCCCAACCGCAGCGCCCGTCGATCCCGGCGTCGCGCCGTCATTCAGCAATCACCTTTCTCCGCCGACTCTGGGGAACAGCGCGGGCGAGCCATCCATCGGCGTGGATTGGGCGCCGAAACTAGCTTCGCTTAAACACGACAAAGTGAATACGGGCGGCGCTGCGTTCTTCACCTCGAACACGACTCAACTTCGAGTAAACTTCGACGACTCCGTCAGCCCCCCGATCGCGCTTTGGGAAGACATGAATGCTCCGGTTCAAAGCGGACTCGACCCGATTGGATTCGTCGATCACGACACCGGTCGTGTTTTCGGAATGCAACTCGCCGCCGGGTCGAGCAACGCTGCGTTCTCGGATGACGATGGCACGACCTGGACCAACTTCGTCGCTGGCGGTCCACCCGCCGGACCGGACCATGAAACCCTGGGCGGCGGGCCTTACAACGAAACCGCCGTTCCGCCGCCACCGCCGCATCCGCTTTACAAGAATGCGACTTATTATTGTTCGCAGAATATTGCCGGCGGCGCGGAATGCTCGCGCAGTGACGACGGCGGCGTGACGTTCGGACCCGGCGTCGACATTTTCGATCCGATGGAATGCTACGGCGGAATTCACGGCCACGTGAAAGTAGGACCAGACGGAACGGTGTATGTGCCGAATTCGTCGTGCAGCGCGGGGACGGGAAGTCAGGGCGTGGCAATCTCGCGCGATAACGGTTTGACGTGGGTCGACAAAACGGTGCCGGGCAGTGTTGGCTCCGGCGATCCGTCGGTCGGTGTCGGCGTCGATAACACAGTTTATCTCGGCTATATAAATGGCGATGGCCGGCCGCACGTCGCCGTCTCGACTGATCATGGCCAGACTTGGACGAACGACTTCGAAGTCGGTATTCCAGTCGGTTGCGCTCCCGGCGATCAATACGCGCCCTGCCGAATCAAGAGCGCAGTCTTCCCGACGGTGGTCGCGGGAGACGGTGACCGCGCCGCGTTTGGTTTCCTTGGCAGCACAACTGGTGGCAATTTCGAAGACGAGGCCACCTATACCGGCATCTGGAATTTTTACGTGGCCACGACTTACGACCGCGGCGCGCACTGGGTGACGGTAAACGCCACTCCGGGCGATCCGGTGCAAAAAGGCTCGATCTGTTTGCTCGGCGTCCTTTGCGGCAACGATCGAAACCTTCTCGACTTTATCGACATCGCGGTGGATCGCGAAGGACGCAGCATTGCCGCCTACGCCGACGGTTGTGTCGCGGCGTTGGGTTGCGTTTCGCCCGACTATAAAGGCCGCGAGAACAAAGCGGCTATCGTCCGGCAAACCACTGGCCGCCGGCTCTTCGCCGCATTCGATCCGACGACTCCAATCCCGGCTCCGACTCCGCCTGACGTTCAGTTGCTCAACATTGCCGGACGCGTCCACACTCAGGGTGGCGACAAGGTCGGCATCGGCGGATTCACCGTCAGTGGGACTTCGAACAAGTCTGTGATCATTCGTGCGATCGGTCCGTCCATGACTTCTGGTGGGACGCCGGTCCAGGGACGACTCGATGATCCGAAACTGGAATTGCGCGCGAGCGACGGACATGTGATCGCGGCGAACGATTCGTGGCGCGCCACGCAGGAACAGGAGATCCAGCAAAGCGGACTCGCGCCCAGCGACAATCGCGAAGCGGCGATCATCGCTTCGCTCGCGCCGGGCCAATACACCGCCATCATTTCCGGCGCGAACAACAGCAACGGCATCGGCCTTGTCGAAGTTTACGATCTATCGCCTTTGACGGGTGAACTTGGGAACCTCGCGATGCGCGGCGATGTCGAGACCGGCGATAATGTCTTGATAAGCGGTCTCATTCTCGGCGGCGCTAACCCGAAGCGAGTGCTTTTGCGCGGGATTGGGCCCTCGCTCCAAAATCAGCTGGGCAATGCCGTGTTGCAGAATCCGTTTCTGGAATTGCACGATGGTAACGGCGCCACCATGGCGACAAACGACGATTGGAAGAGCGCTCCGAATGCGAATGAGATCCAGGCGACCGGCCTGGCGCCGAGCAACGACAGCGAGTCCGCCATCCTGATGCCGCTCGGTCCAGGCAACTACACCACGATTATTCGCGGTGTGAACAACACCACCGGCATCGCGGTCGCGGAAGCTTACAAGCTCAATAACTAGTTGGTCCTGCGATCAGCGCGCGGGGGTTGAAAAATGCCCATTACACGGCATCGTCCCTTCCTCTCAACCACTTAACTCCTCAACCTCTCAACCTTTCCATGGCAGCCGCGAACGATCTCCGCAAAGGGCAGGCAATTAAATACAATGGCAACACCGCCATTGTCCTCGATGTCCATCACCGCACGCCTGGAAACCTGCGCGCCTTCGTTCAAGCCATCATCCGTTACATCAACACGGGCAAAAGCGCCGATGTGCGCTTTGGATCGACCGACAAAGTGGACTTGGTCGACATCAATCGGACGACGCTCGAGTTCAGTTACAAGGATAACAACGGATATCACTTCATGGATCCGGAGAGCTACGACACGGTCACGCTCCAGGACAGTTTGCTCGGCGAGGCGAAAGATTATCTGGTCGAAAATTTGCCGGTCCAGGTTCTGTATGCCGAAGGCAAAGCGGTTCAGGTGGAATTGCCGTCGTCGGTGCAACTAAAAGTCATCGAAGCGCCCGAAGGCCTCCGCGGCGACACCGCGTCGAACGTCACCAAGCCCGCCGTGCTCGAGACTGGCAAGACCGTGAACGTTCCGCTTTTCATTCAGGAAGGCGAGACCGTGAAGATCGATACGCGCACCGGCGCGTATATGGGACGGGCGTAAGCTCGGGGCATTGACCTGGCTGCGCATAGAACATCGCGCCAGCGTTCTTGCTCTTGCTCATGATCTTACTCTTGATCCTGTGCAGAAACCGAAGATCACGATCAGGATCATGATCAGGAGCACGAAAGAGAAACTTCTTTCCTCGCCGCGAATCTGCGTAATCTGCGCTTTAACGTGGCGGCGAAGAAGAAACGGAAAACAACTCTTCATCACGGAACGCGCCGGCGCTCTCGTCGCGTGAAAGTTGCGGCGCCGATCGCGCGCCGCCATCCCGTTTCCGACTCCTGGATGATCCCTACTCGCTGGGTGAAGTTCGTGGTCGCGATTTTTCTCCTGCCTGTCTGCGCGATCTTCACTCAAACGTTTTTCACCGTTTTTGCGCGCGCGACCGTCACCCACCGCCTTTGGGCAGGCCAGGAATTCTGGTTCTTCTCGTTAGGCGCAATTCTCTGGCTGATCGCCTTCTTCGGATTGCCGCGTCCCATGCTGGTTTATGTTTTCGGCCACGAGCTGACGCACGCCCTCTGGGTCGTGCTCATGGGCGGCCGCGTGTCCCGATTCCGCGTCGGCCGCGAAGGCGGCCACATTGTGACCGATCGAAACAATTTCTGGATCGCACTCGCGCCTTATTTCTTCCCGCTCTACAGCCTTCTCGTCATCGCCGGCTACGGCATCCTGGGATTGTTCTGCAACGTCCAGCCGTACGGCCGGCTGCTCTACGCATTAATCGGAGCTACCTGGGCGTTCCACTTCACGTTTACCTGTTGGATGATCCCGAAAAAACAAACGGACCTCACGGACAACGGCACGTTCTTCTCGCTCGTGGTGATCTACCTGATGAACCTCGGGTTGCTCAGCGTCATGCTCGTCCTCGCCTCATCGCAGATTACTTTCGGCGACCTCGGGAGCGAATTCGTTTCGAATGCGGACAAGTTCGCGCGCTGGATCAGCAACCTGTAGCGGCGGTCTATGACCGCCGACTTTCTCGTCCGTTCGGCGGTCATAGACCGCCGCTACAAGACATTGGAAAACGCCGCGAATGGAAGGACAGCCATCGCGTCAGCCAACCGCACCGGCCCTTCCGCTCCAACAGCTCCGCCACTAAAAAGCTCGGTGCCATTTTCCCGCGACAACGACTCCGGCAACTCCACCGCCGTATCTTTCCATTTCTCACCCACCGGCGGAAACCCGACCCGCGACGAAAGCCGCGGCACCATCACCGCCATCCACGTTCCCTCGTGCTCCCGCGCGAACGCCACACAGCAATCGGCAAATTCACCGGTCACCCTGAGCGGCACATAATCTCCGCGCTGAAATAGCTGCGCGTGCTGCCGCCGAAATCGCAGGAGCCGTTGGGTAAGCAACAGCTTGATTCGCCCGTCCGGCCACTGCCGTAACAATTCCTCCGGTGCCGTTGTCTCCAGCGAAGCCAGCATCTCGCGCCGCTGACCGTAATCAACCGGCCGCCGATTATCGGGATCGACCAGACTGAAGTTCCAGATTTCGCTTCCCTGATAAATGTCCGGAACTCCAGGCGTAGTCAGCTTTAGTGCGATCTGAGACAAAGAATTGATTGCCCCCAACCGCGCGATCTCCTCCGCCACCGGCAGAAACGTCGGGAGAAATTTATTTTTCGGCGAAGGATCGAGCACCCGCGCCACGAAATCGTTCATGGCCGAATCCCACTGCTCGTTAGGCTGGATCCAGCTCGTGTTTATCTTCGCTTCCTTCAGCGCCTTCGCCATGTAAGCCTGGATGCGCTCGATGTATTCCGGGCTCGCTTCCGTTGCGCCGAGTGGCCAGCTGCCGAGGAGCGTTTGATAAAACAGATATTCTTCATTCGGGTCCGGCGCGGAGGCTTCATCCAGTTTTTGTTTCCAACGCCGATTGATCGAGCGCCAGCGCTGGATGCTGCTTCTCCAGAGCTGCGGCACCTCGGAGATCGCGAGGATTCGGGCCCGAACATCTTCGCTCCGTTTCGTGTCGTGAGTCGAAGTCGCCAACAACGTCGCCGGCCAATCCCGCTGGCGCTCGGCGTTTCGCGCATGAAAATCTTCCACGCTGATCCCGAAATGCTGCGGCTCGCCCCCGACTTCGTTCAGGGCGGTGAGACGATTGTAAATGTAGAACGCGGTATCCTCGAGCCCCTTCGCCATGATCGGTCCGGTGCTCTGCTGAAATTTCAGGACGAAATGCTCGTGCGCTGCGCGCGCTTCGTCGTCGAGGTTCTCCGGAAAACGGAGCAGCAAAACGTCGCGCAAAAAATTGAAGACCGATTCTTCCAGCGCCGGGTTTCGCCGTTTCGCTGTCGTGACGGCGCGCTCGATGATCGCACGATCTTCATCGCTCACCGGTTGTCCCGGCGTCACGTAGGTTCGGTAGACCGGGAAACACGCGATCGTTTCGCGAACGGCGCGGGCCAGCGCTTCGAGCGTGAAATCGCGGAACCATCGGTTCTTTTCCGAAAGCCGGTCGAGCATATCGCCGAGAACGTTGACGTCGTTCGCGAGCGACAACCGCATCACGAGCCGCTTCTTCGCGTAAACCAGATGGCCGAACGGCATCGAATGCCCGATAAAACGCTGGAACGCTTTGGTGATCGCCTGTTCTGCCGAGGCATCAACGAGCACATTCGAAATGAGCTTCGCGAATTCGTAGCCCGTCGTTCCGTGGACCGGCCAACCCGCGCGCAAAGTTTCGTTACCGGTCAGAATTTTTTCGACCACGAGATAAACCGCGCGGCCATCTTTCGGAAGCGGAATCCCCAGCGCCGCAGCCGCCCGCCTCTGCAATTTCTCGAAGTATTCTTTCGGCAAATAAAGTCCATCGGGGTGATCGATCCGGACGCCGGTGACCGCGCCGCTCGCGATTAGCTCGAGAAGCAAGCGATGGGTCGCGTCGAAGACTTCCGGCAGCTCCATCCGGATCGCCGCCAGATCGTTTACGTCGAAGAAGCGCCGGTAATTGATTTCTTCCGCGGCGACCCGCCAGAACGCGAGCCGGTACGATTGATCGTTGAGCAACGAATCGAGCGCGTCGAAACTGCGTGGATCGCCAGCCGTCCCATTGATCTGCATGACAGCTTGCATGACGGCCGCCTGGACCTGCGACGCCTCCTGACAACGGCGTTCGAGTCTTCGCTTGATGATTTCCTTCTCCCGCGCGCGCTCGGCGATTCGTTCCGGATCGGTCTCGGTTCGGCGCGGCAAATATTCCAACGCCGTAATGATGCTCTGAAATTCAGCGTAGAAGTCTTCGCTTTTGAACGGCGCCAGCTTGTCGAGCGCGATCTCAAGAATGTGGCGATAGGTACCGGGCGCGATCGGGAATTCGTGCTCGTAATAGCGGAGATAAAAAGCGCCCGCTTCGAAACGCACCTGAAGTTCGCCGCGCTCCAGGACCCGGCCGTACTGATCGCCGAGAATCGGCAGGAGGACCTTGTCTTCGAGATCGGCCTTAAGCGGTTTCCAATCGATGTCGAAGAAAGGCGCGTAGCTCGAGCTCGGGCCATTTTCGAGAACGTCCATCCACCAATGGTTGAGCGGCTCACCAACGCCCATGTGGTTCGGGACGAAATCGACGATTTGTCCCATGCCGTGGGCATGAAGATCGGCGATCCAGGCCTCATATTCTTCGCGCGAACCGATCGCGGCGTTCAGCTTGTTATGATCGGTGATGTCGTAACCGTGGAGGCTCTCCGCGCGGGCTTGGAAATAAGGGGACGCATAACAATCGCTGATCCCCAGCGCATCGAGATACGGAACGATTTCGCGTGCCTGATTAAAGGTGAACTGCCGGTTGAATTGCAACCGGTAGGTCGAAGCTGGAATGCGTGGCTGCTGCGGGTTCACGAAAGGGGAAGAAATTTAGACGGGATTTGCAGGATGGACAGGATTCACATCCTGATAATCGCGCCTACATCTTCTCCGGGACTTTGATTCCGAGCAGATCGAGTCCCTTCACCAGAACGCGCCCACTCAGCTCGCACAAGGCGAGACGCGAACTGCGCGCGGGCTCTTCCGATTTCAGGACGGGGCACGCTTCGTAAAAGGAATGGAAGGCGTTCGCCAGTTCGTAGAGATAATTCGCCAGCAGGTTCGGACGAAAATCGTTCAGGACCGTCGGAACGACTTCGGCGAACTGAGATAGTTTCAGCGCGAGATTTCGCTCTTCGCCGGCTGACAGCGAAATGCTGTCAGGCGCGACAAATTCTTCCCCGGCTTTCCGGAAGATCGAGCGGATGCGAACATACGCATTCTGCAAATAGGGCGCAGTGTTTCCTTGGAACGACAGCATCCGGTCCCAGGAAAAAATGTAATCGGTCATCCGATACTGCGAGAGATCGGCGTACTTCACGGCGCCGATGCCGATTATCTTCGCGACTTCGTCGCGCCCGTTCTCGGGAAGATCGGGATTTTTTTCGTCCACAAGCTTGCGGGCGCGGACAACGGCTTCGTCGAGCACATCGCGCAAGGCCACGTTCTCACCCGAACGCGTCTTCATGAGCTTGCGATCTTCGCCGAGAATGCTCCCGAAGGTGATGTGCCGGAAATCCGCAACTCGCCCCTCGCGCCGCGCGATCTCGAAGATCTGTTTAAAATGGAGCGTCTGGGGCGCGCCCACGACGTACCAACCAGTATCGCGCTCCAGATCGTCGACTCGGTAATCGACGGTCGCGATATCGGTCGTCGCGTAATTATATCCCCCGTCCTTCTTCCGAATGATTGCCGGCTTGTCGGCCAGCTCAGGAATATCGCGAAAAAACACGACTACGGCTTCCTCGCTGATTTCCGCGATGCCCGCTTTCAACAAGCGCTCGACGATCCCCGGCAATCGATCGTTGTAGAAACTCTCGCCGCGCTGGATGTCGTAATGGATGTCGAGAATCCGATAAGTCGCATCGAACTCGCCGAGCGAAAGAGTCACGCAATCTTTCCAGATGCCGAAGTTTTCCGGATCGCCTGCCTGCAACTTTACCAGTTCTTCCCGGCAAGCCTCGCGCACGGCTGGGTCGGCGGTCGCCGCCGCATTTGCCGCCTTGTAAATGCGGACTAGTTCGGCGATCGGATCGCGCTCGAGAGCGGCGCGATCGAGAAGATTTTTCCAGCCGTAAATGACCATCCCGAACTGCGTGCCCCAATCGCCGATGTGATTGTCGCGAATGACGTCGTGCCCGAGGAACGACCC
Organism: Chthoniobacterales bacterium; assembly: GCA_045809795.1. GTDB lineage: Bacteria > Verrucomicrobiota > Verrucomicrobiia > Chthoniobacterales > UBA10450 > AV80. The sequence goes on along the minus strand of JBJMXD010000006.1, from coordinate 1,649,465 downwards.
GATCCGCGCGATCGCGTCGCCAATCACGGTGCTGCGGATGTGGCCGACGTGCATCGGCTTGGCGACGTTCGGCGAGCCGAAATCGATGACGACTTTTCTCGGAGATTCTGTGCGTTCCACGCCGAGCCGATCGTCGCCGAGAAGCTGCGCGGTCCGGCGCGCGATAGCTTCTCCATTAAGCGAAAAGTTAAGGAAGCCCGGGCCAGCGATTGCGGGCGGATCGCATAGGCCCCATGGGGACCATAGGTCGCATATCTTTTGCGCAATCGCGCGCGGATTTTCCCCGCGCTGTTTCCCCAAAATTAGCGCCGCGTTGCTTTGGTAATCTCCAAAGCGCGCATCCGCGGTCGGCGTCACGGTTCCCGCGGCAGAAAATCCACCGGCCGAGATTGTTTCCGCGACCTTCTGCTCGAGAAGGGCTTGAAACGTTTCCACCGCGTTTACTTTTGCCCGCCGCTTTCGCGGAAGATCGCCAGGATTTCGTCGGCCGACTTCGCCGCGCCGAGACGTTCGCGGACGCTGCGGTCGTTCAGGAATTTCGCAATGGAAGCGAGGGTGCGCAGATGAGTTTGAAACTGATTCTTCGGCACGATGAAGAGGACAACGAATTTCACCGGCGCGTTATCGAGCGCATCGAACTCAATTCCCTGCGACGATCGCCCGAACGACGCCACCACTTCCTCGATGCGGTCCGACGACGCGTGCGGAATCGCGATGCCGAACCCGATCCCGGTGCTCATCGTTTCCTCGCGTTGTTTGAGCGAAGCCAGAATGCTGTCGCGATCTGCCGGTTTGATTTTGCCCTGGGCGACGAGGAGATCGATCAGCTCGACGATAGCGCTCCAACGCTCCGTCGCTTTCATCTCGGGAATGATTTGCTCAGCAGTGAGTAGGCTGGCCAAAGACATGCAGGATTCCCAGTGGGGCCGAAAGCTTAACGTGAGGCTTTCGGATGACAAGCGTCATTTGGCTTTCGGGCCGCAGGCCTGAAAGCCGCCTCTTGCTCATGCTCTTGATCTTGCTCTTAATCTTCCAAACCAGCGCCGTGGCAAGACAAGGAGCAGGAGCACGATCAGGATCATGAGCATGAAAATCTTCCTAGTAACGGTCGCGTCATTGCTGATGATCGCCGCGGCACGGGCGGAGCCAGCGATGTGGGTTATCAAAGATGCCGACTCAACGATTTACCTGATCGGCACCATGCATCTGCTCAAGCACGATACGGAATGGAATGCCGAAAAAGTAAAGAAGACGGTTCATGAAGCGACGGAGCTTTGGCTCGAGATTGCGGACTTCGATAATCAGGCGGCCGTCGCTCCGCTCATTGCCCAGGTTGGCACCGATGCTCAGCACCCGCTCTCGACGAAACTGAATGAGGCGCAGCGAGCAAGACTTGAGAAGATGACCACGACGTATGGGCTTCCGGCAGCGACTCTGGAACCGCTCCGCCCCTGGCTCGCCGCGGTCCTCCTCGGCGAAATGCCGATTCTAAAAGCTGGCTACGATCCAAAATCCGGAGTCGAGCGAATCCTCGCCGCGCAGGCGACGGCAGAGGGCGACAAGATCCTCGGCTTCGAGACCGCCGCACAACAAATGCATTTCCTGGCTGACCTTTCGGAGGCAGAGCAGGTCGCTTTTCTCGACGACACGCTCGACGACCTTGAAAAAGGCCTTGGCCAGCTCGATCAACTGGCCAAGGCATGGATTGACGGCGACACCGAAACGATCGCGCACGTCGCGATCGATGAGATGAAGGCTAAGGCGCCAACAGTTTACGATAAACTTTTGGTGCGGCGGAACATCGCTTGGGCGAAAAAGATTGAGGAAATGCTGAAAGGTTCCGGCGTTCAGCAAATCGCTGTCGGCGCCGCCCACCTTGTGGGACCGGATAGCGTCCAGGCGCAATTGGCGAAGCGCGGGATCAAGGTCGAGCGCTACTAATCGTCATCCCGAGGCTTGCGCAGCGCGCCGAGGGACCTCGCAGTTGCAATCTCCGCTTCCGCGAAACATGAAGCGTGCTCTGACGTAGAACGCTCGTCCTTCGCGGAAGCGGTTGAGCGCTTGCGAGGTCCCTCGGCGCGCTAACGCCTGCCTCGGGATGACCGAGCACCTATTCGCCGCGCACTTTGTAATCGAGCTGGCGAGACAGCAGCCAGCGGACGCCGAACATGTCCGTCGTGGCGCGGAGGGCGCGGTTGCCGAGGCCGTACTTGCTCTGGCCGAATTTCCGCGGGCGATGGTTGACGGGCACCTCGACAAGGCGATAACCGGCGCCTTTCACCAATGCGGGAATGAACCGATGCATGCCTTTGAATGGGACCAGCGCGCTGACGCATTCACGCTTCATCGCTTTCAACGTGCATCCCGTGTCCCGTACGCCGTCCTTCGTGAAACGGCTCCGGACGAAATTCGCGACGCGACTCGTGATTCGTTTGACCGCCGTGTCTTTTCGCTGAGCGCGATAGCCGCAGACGAGATCGGCCCCGCGCTCAATCTCGGCGACGAGTTTTCGAATATCGGCTGGATCATTTTGGAGATCGCCGTCGATCAGCACCGCGATCGCGCCACGGGCAGCGTGCAACCCGGCGTACATCGCCGCGCTTTGCCCGGCGTTGCGCTCGAATTGGAGAAGGCGCACCCGCGGATCGGGCGCAATCGCCTTCGCCGTCGCGTCGACCGAACCGTCGTCGACGAAAATAATTTCGTAATCCAAACCGCCGAGCGCCGCCGTCAGCTCCGCCTGGAGAATGGGAACGTTTTCTTCTTCGTTAAACAGCGGCACCACCACCGACACCGCGGGCGAACCGGCGCTCATAACGGCAGTGTCCGATAATTCCGGCAAAGAAACACCTGCCATTCCCGCATCTTCACGCCGAAGCGGCTAACCTCGATGGTCGCTACGTTCTCGACCGATTGGAAGCCGGCGCGAATGTTGTGCGGCACGAGCGTGCCCTTCCCGCTCTGCACATAAAGCGCGCTTCGGCCCATGAACAGATTTTCTCCTTCTTCCTCCGTGTAAACCTCGCTATCCGCCTGCTTCTTGTTCGGAGGTGCTTCGACGAACTGGTCGTAACGCGGCCAGAATGAGAACTGATTCTGAATGTCCTGCGACTCGACAATGTAAACCGGCGGATGGTCGGGGCCTTCGACCCGTTTCTTCTCGAAATAGAAACTCATTTCCGAGGCCCGGTCGCGTTGATCGGCGATGATGAAAAGCTGCTCTTTATTTTTCGCTTCAAAATCGGCTCGGATTTTTTCGACCGCGCCGGCTGCGGATCCCCAGCCGCGGACGCGATCGGCCGGGTCGCGATGATGCGGGAAAGGCAGGTTGACGCTCCGCAGCAAATCGGTATCCATCGCGAATAGACTCCCGGCGAGCCCGATCAAAATTCCGACGGCTAGAAAGCGACGCGCGAACGCCGACGATTCCACACGTTCGCTCCAAAACGAGGCGGCCAGAACGGCGAGGCTGACGAAGGCCAGCACGTCCCAGTTAGGCGCGGCCTGATCGTTGATTGAAAGCAAAAGGTAAAAAACAAACACGGGCGCGCCGAACCAAAACAGATACAGAACCTTGAATTGCTGCCGGGCGCGGCGCCAATTCGCGATCACTGCCCAGGCGAGCGCCAAAAAGAGCAGTGGCGAGAAAGTAAGGAAATGGCTCCCGAGAAATCCGAGCAATTCGAGGGGATGAATGCCTAACGACTGGTCGAGACCGCCGCGCGATTCCAGATGCGAGACCGTGATCCAGGTGTGCTGATAGTTCCAGATTAGCGGCGGAACGAGGCAGACCGCGAACCCGAGGAGGAGAAGATAAAGGCCAGGTCGTTTGAATTCGCGGCGATGCCGCGGGACCAGCGCCAGAACCAGGACAACGGAGATCAGCTCAAAAGCGTTCGTGTACTTGCAAAGGAAGCCGATGCCGATGAGCAAACCGGTCGCGAACCAAAGCGAGAGCGCCTTCGGTGTCCCTTCGAGCGCGGACCAAAAGGCGAACATTGCGGCGACCCAGAAAAAAATCGAAAGCGGATCGATCGTCATGACCAGGGTGCCGACGTTGAAAAGCGGGATGGCGTTGAGCGCAATGATCGCCCAGAAAGCGGCGCGCTCGTTGAACAAGTGCTTCGTGAAATAATACAGGAGCAGGCTTGTCGCTGCCCCGAGGATCGGGCTCCAAAAACGGACGCCAAATTCCGTGGCGCCAAAAATGGCGGTGCTGGCGCGAATGGCGAAGGCGATCCCCGGTCCCTTGCTGAAATAAGCGGGCGCGAGGCGGTCCGACCACATCCAGTAATGCGCCTCGTCGAACGACAGGTCACTCGTCCCGAGCATGGTGAGCCGGATCGCCGTAAGACCGAGAAGGAACAACCAGACCGCGCGCGTGTGGCTCATTGCTTATTCAATCAGGCGCGGATGCCGCTCGAACAAGGCCGGCGCCCAGCGCGGTGCGAATTTTTTCCAGAGCGATTCAGCGAGTGCCACCATGAGGAGCGCTTCGCCCGCCGCCATGAAAGCGGTCCCGAAAACATCGCTCGGCCAATGCGCCCCCAGATAAATTCGCGACCACGCGATCGCCGCGGCGAGAATGAAATAAAGCCAGCCCCAGCGCCGGAAAAAGAGAACGCAGATGGTGCCGATGATCACGTTATCGGTCACATGCCCCGATGGGAACGACGGACCCGATTTGTTGCGATCGGTTTCGTCCGAATACCGGATGGTTGGTTTCTTAAAGAGGGTGAGGAACTGCGGATGAGAGCGCTCCAATTGCACCATCCGGACTTTTTGCACTTGCTTCGGCCGGCGACGATCGATGGCCCGTTTCAGTGTGCTCACCAAAAAATAATCCGCGACAACCAGCGCGAGGACGAGGCAGACAATGAAAGCGCGCCCTTTGAAGCCGGCGAAGATCAGGATGCAAAGGCCGAGCACGAGGAGAAGCGGCTTCCAGATTTCGATGTCGCTGATCGCCGCCATGAACAAGTCGAGCGCGGGATGCGTCCATCGTTCGTTAATCAAATGGAAAATCCATTGGTCCATCGCGGGAAGCGGGAGTTTTACGTTTTAAGTGTTAAGTTTTAAGGAAGAGCGCGCGACGGCAGTCCACTTAACACTTAACCCTTAACACTTAAAACTCGTTTCGAATGCATAACAGAATCGTGCTTGGCCTGATCGCGTGCGCGGCGACATCGGCGCTTGCCGCGTCGCCACCTTCGGCAAAAGAAATTCTCGAATCCGTGCGGCTGCAACAGGCGAAGCAGGAACTGGAGTTGCAAGGACAGCTCCGCGAAGGCCCCGTCGTAATTCCGTTTCGGCTCACCCAGACAGGGCCGGTGATTCGTTACTCGTTTTCGAAACCGGATGAAGCGCTGCAATTGCGCCTGGGCGATAACGATTCGCGGCTCGAAGAAATCACGGGAGACAAGCTGGAAAAAATCGCGCCGGCCCAATTCGACCATAAGGTCCGCAACACGGCTGTGACCTACGAAGATCTTTCGCTCAGATTCTTGTACTGGCCGAATGCAAAAGTCATCGGGGACGACACGATTCAGATGGTCGATTGCTGGCGGCTGGAACTCAGAGCGCCGCCGCAGCAATCGCAGTACTCGACCGTCAGGCTTTGGGTGCAGAAGGACGGCGCCGCGATTATGAAGGTCGAGGGATACGACGCGAACGGTAAACTGACGAAGCGTTTCCTGGTGGTGTCCGGCCAAAAAATCGAGGGCCGCTGGTTTTTGAAACAGATGCGGATCGAACTAATTGATCCGGCGACTGCCAAGGTGAAGACGCGGACCTATCTCGAGATAAACAAGTGATCCTTTCGCTGGGTCATCCCGAGCGCAGTCGAGGGATCCCGCTGATGGTCGAACGACGTTCGACGGGGTCCCTCGACTGCGCTCGGGATGACGAGGGCTACAACCACTGGCATGTTTCAGGAAATAGAGTAAAAACGTTGTCCGATGAATCGCTTCACCTCTTTGCTCGCTGCTTCCTTCTTCGCCTCTACGCTCTGCGGGGTCGCAAGTCCGATCGGGGACTGTACCATCTATTCTGGAGCTACGCGCTCCATCGATGTCGCGACAGCCTTTCCGGATCCCGGTGTGACCGACGCCGTTCGGATGACGACGGTGCTTGGCAATATCGACATCGAGCTATTCGGGCAGCAAAAACCGATTACGGTCAGCAATTTTCTCAAGTACGTTGACCAAGGTCGCTTTTTTGTTACAGACCCGACAACTCATCAGACCGCTTCGAGTTTCATCCATCGTTCGATCCCCGGATTCATCATTCAGGGAGGCAGTTTTCTCGGCACCGTCGATCCGTCACCGTCAGCAGGTGAGCCAGCCGACAGCATACAACCCACTCAGGTCGCCGTATTCCCGAAGATTCAAAACGAGCCCGGGATTTCGAACACGCGCGGCACCATCGCGATGGCGCAGGCTGGCAGCGACCCCGGTAGCGCGACTAGCGGGTGGTTCATCAACCTCGCGGACAACGGCGGGGCGCCGGCTAATCTCGATATTCGCTTCCAGAACGCCGGGCCCTACACGGTTTTTGGGAAGGTCGTCGGAAACGCAATGACCGTGGTCGATGCGATCGCTGCCGTGAAGACTTACAACGCAAACCCTCCCCCCGGCGGCGGTCCCTTCGATAATCTGCCGCTGCGGAATTACACGCCGCCGAATTATATCAGGGTTCCGAACCTCATCTCGATTCCAACGATCACGCATATCTTGCCGCTTCAGGCGACGAGCGACAACTCGAATGTCAGCGTTGCCGTGAGCGGATCGAAAGTGTTGGTCACAGGAAACACAGTTGGCACCTCGCACATCAGCGTGACGACGACCGATCTCGACGGGACGACAACTTTGCAGCAATTTACGGCCACCGTTATCGCGGCGCCCAGTCGTTTTGTAAACCTTGCGACGCGAATGCAGGTCGGCACGGGCGACAACGCACTCATCACCGGGTTCATCATGAAAGGCTCGACGCCGAAGCGTCTCGCTATCCGCGCCATCGGGCCCTCGAGCGGCCTCAACCCGGCAGTCGCTGATCCGATTTTGGAATTGCACGACAGTTCCGGCACAATCGCTACCAACGACAACTGGGGGGACGCGGCCAACCAACAGGAAGTGACTGATTTCCACCTTGCTCCCGGTTCACCGAAGGAATCGGTCATCCTGGCCACGGTGCCGTCCGATCCGAATTTTGTGATCTACACCGCGGTGATGCGCGGCGTGAACGACACCACCGGCCTCGGCGTGGTCGAGGTTTACGATCTCGATAGCGGGCCGGACTCGACCTTGCTCAACGTCTCGACGCGCGGCCCGGTCGCAGCCGATCCGAATGCGCTTTTCGGCGGATTTATTTTGGGCGGCACCGACTCCAAAACGGTTCTCATCCGCGCGATCGGACCATCCCTGGCTCAAGCCGGCGTGCCAAACCCACTCGCGGATCCCACCTTGGAATTGCACGACAGCAACGGAAGCATGCCCGATACGAACGATGATTGGATGGATAGCGCGCAAAAGACGCAAATCCAAAACAGCGGCCTGGCACCCACGAACGCGAAGGAATCGGCGATTATGAAGACGCTTCCGGTTGGCTCTTACACAGTCATCGTCCGAGGCGCGAATGGCGGGACCGGCGTGGGCTCGGTGGAGATTTATCAGCTGCAGTAGTTTTCTGTAACTCTGTCATCCCGAGCGAAGTCGAGGGACCCCGTAGCATGTCGTTCGACGTTCCTCGGGGTCCTTCGACTCCGCTGCGCTCCGCTCAGGATGACGGGGATTAATCGCCTTCGGCACCCTGCACGATTTGGGCCAAGCTTCGCGGATCGAGACTTGCGCCGCCGACGAGCGCGCCATCGATGTCGGGTTGCGACATGAGGGTCCGGGCGTTGTCCGGTTTCACGCTGCCGCCATACTGAATCCGAATCTTGTCCGCCGTCGCATCGTCGGAAATTTCGCCGAGCACTCGCCGAATGAAGGCGTGCGCTTCCTGAGCCTGTTCCGCGGTCGCGGTTTTGCCCGTGCCGATCGCCCAAACTGGTTCGTAAGCAATGACCGTTTCCTGCAATTCCTTCGCGCCTAATCCGGCAAGGCTGCCTCGGAGTTGGGTCGTCAAAACTTTCTCCACTTCGCCGCCCTCGCGTTGCTCGAGACTCTCGCCCACGCACACAATCGGGCGGAGCATCGCTTCATGCGCGGCCCGCACTTTGCGGTTCACGATTCCATCCGTCTCACCGAAAAGCGTCCGCCGTTCGCTGTGACCGAGGACGACGTAGCGCACAAAGAGATCGCGCAACATCGCGGGGCTGATTTCGCCGGTGAACGCGCCCGAGCGTTCCCAATGCATGTTCTGGGCGCCGACTTTGACGTGCTGCGCGTCTTCCAAGGCTGCGTTCACCGCGGCGATCGCCGTGAAGGGAGGAACGATCACGATTTCGACGTCGCGCGACTCGCCGATCTCGAGAAGGAATGTGGCGACAAAGGCGGTGGCTTCGCCCTGGGTCATGTTCATCTTCCAATTCGCGGCGACGATTTTCTTTCTCATAAGGCAAATCTAAAATTGGAAATAGATGAAGGGTGCGTAGTGGGGCGGGATAAATAAGAGCACGAGAGCGAAGGCGCAACCGTATCCGGCGGCGAAAACCGGGGCTGCTGGTCGGCGCCACCATTTGGAAAATACGCCACGAAAATTCAGCCAATGAACGAAGGCCAGCACGGCCACAATCCAGAGCATCCAGGCGCCAAGGTCCTGCGTGCCGCCGACTGGTAGAAACAGAAAACTTCGGAGCGCGGGACCGGCATGCGGGAGATCGACCGCCCGGAAAAATATCCAGGCGAAGCAAACCCAATAAACGGTGAGCAACCATGAGAACCAACCGGTGAAGGTTCGCGGTCCTTTCGGAGGGACATGCTTCTGCATGTCCTGGACGCGCGGAAGCACGTCCCTCCGTTTCGACCACGCTCGATGGATGACGAGGGCGAGACCGTGCAGTCCACCCCAGATCACAAAAGTCCACGCGCCACCGTGCCACAATCCGCCGAGCAACATCGTGATCATGATGTTGCGATAAACGAACCAAGCCGGCCCGCGATTTCCCCCGAGCGGAATGTAAAGATAATCGCGGAGCCAGCTGGAGAGACTGATGTGCCAGCGATGCCAGAAGTCGGAAATGTTCGCCGCGAAGTACGGGAAACGGAAATTGACGGGCAATCGATAGCCGAGCAATCCCGCGGTCGCGATCGCCATATCGGTGTAGCCGGAAAAATCGCAGTAGATTTGGATCGCGTAGAACAACACCGCGACCCAGCCGCTCGCGGCGGTGAAATTCCCGGGCGCGTCGAAATACCGGTCGACGAAGGGCGCGACGCCATCGGCGATGCACGCTTTCTTGATGAAGCCGGTGAGAAACAGGACAAGCGCGCCGCGCACGTCGACGTCAGCGAAGCGGCGAATCGTTCGCAGTTGGGGCAGAAACTGCGATGCGCGCACGATCGGACCAGCGACCATCTGCGGAAAGAACCCGATGAAACAGGCGAGATCGAGGAGACTGCGGATCGGCTCCAGTTTTCGCCGGTAAACGTCGATCGTGTAACTCATCGAGTGGAAGGTGTAGAAGCTCACGCCCACCGGGATGACGATGTTCAGCGTGTGCAAACTCGCGGGCAGTCCGAGCCAGGCGAGAAGCGCAGCGGCTGAGGTGACGAAGAAGTTGTAATACTTGAAGAACGCGATCGTCCCGAGATTCACGCCCAGGCTCATGATCAACCAGCCGCGGCGTTTCTCCGGACTGTCCGTTCGCGCCAGCATCGAACCGACGAAGTAATCGAGGCCGCTCGACGCCATGATCAGGAAAAGAAATTTCCAGTTCCAGCAGGCGTAGAAAAAATAGCTACAGACGAGCAGCCACATTTTGCGGTGCCGGTTTTCGCGAAGCGACCAGTAAACCGCGAAGACCGCGAGAAAGAACCAAAAGAAACGGAACTCGACGAACAGCATGGTGTTTACGGATGCCGCACGTCGCGCACGAACTCCGTTGCGAGCGCGCGGCAAAAATCTTCCGCGGCGGGACGCGTCAGGTGGCCGTCGTCGATCCGGACTTTGACGTCGTAAAATTGCGGATACTTGCGGGCGTCGTTAAACGCGATGATGGGCGCGGGTGGCGGAGTTTGTCGGAAGCGCGAAGTCGATTGGAAAATGATCGGCGTCACCACAAAAACCGGGTTCGCGCCCGCGGCGCGAATCTCCGCGGCCGAGTGCCGGTAACCCGACTCGGTCGCGGGATCGAGATACTTCTGAGTCGCGCCAGAGATTTCGTCGGCGAGCCGTTGTTTGAAACTCACCGCGCGCTCGGCCGACATCGCGTCGCCCGCCCAACGGTAACCATCACCGTGCGGGCCAAGCTCCGATGCTGCATCAGCACAACGTTCGCGCTCTGCTGAAGGCAGGAGGTCCCATGCCCGACCAACCTCGCAGAATTGTTTGGCGAAGAGCGACAGGTTCGAAATGAAATCGCGCTTGGCGAGCCAAAGCCGAGTGATCTTGATAAACCAATTCGCGTTGCCGCGCGGGTTGAGCGCCTTCTTCATCGTCAACCCGGTGCGCGCCCAGTCGTGCCAGTAGACCGCGCGCTGCGTGCCGAGAATGTTGTCCCATCTCGTTTGAATATCGCCCAGCTCGAGCAGGACCCACTTCAGGTTTCGCGGCTTTGGCTTCAGGATTTGTTCGAGGACGTAGAAATTCTCCGGCGGATGCATCCCATCGATCCCGAAGTTGAAGCTGTGAGTCGGCAAGCCGTTCTCACGCGTAGTCGCGTCAAAAATTTCCGGCGAAGCGGAGTAATAAAGTCGGCTTGTCCCGACAATGACGGTATCGAACTCGTCTTTGTGTTCCGTGAAGTATCGGAGCTTCGCTGCGATTCCCTTCGGAATCATCGGCGGCAGAAGCGAATGAACTACTGCGCTTGTCGCGCAGAATGCCGCAAGGCCAAGCGCCGCGTAGCCGAAATATTTAGCGAGTTGTTTGCTCACCTAAATCGTAATCGTGCTCGTGCTCCTGCTCGTGATCGATCTTTTTAGCGCAACTTTCGAGCACGAGCACGAGCGCGATTAGGATTAATTAAGCCCGGTCACTCAGCGCCGCGATACCCGGCAGCTCTTTTCCTTCCAGAAGTTCGAGTGACGCGCCGCCGCCGGTGGAAATGAAAGTCATCTTGGCGCCGAGCCCGGCCTGTTTCACCGCCGTAACCGAATCGCCGCCGCCGATGATCGTCGTCGCTTTCGACTGCGCGAGCGCTTCCGCGATCGCCACGGTCCCGGAGGCGAATGCCGGAATCTCGAAAACGCCGACAGGCCCGTTCCACAAAATCGTTTTCGCCTTTGCGATCTCGTCTTCGTAGAGGCTGATTGTAGCGTGGCCGATGTCGACGGCCTGCCAGCCGTCACTGATTCCTTTTGTAGTCGAAACGCGGCTGGTGTTTCGTCCGGGAGAACCCGGTTCGACTTTTTGCGTTTCGACGGCGTCGACTGGCAAGAGGAACCGGACGCCTTTCTCTTTCGCGAGATCCAAAAGTTCTTTCGCGAGATCGAGCTTGTCGGCTTCGACGCGGCTCGCCCCGATCGGAACGCCCTGCGCTTTCCAAAACGTGTTCGCCATCGCACCGCCGATCAAAATCGTGTCGGCCTTTTCCATGAGCGCCTTTATCACTCCGATCTTATCCGACACTTTCGACCCGCCGAGAATCACCACGAACGGTTTCGTCGGCTTCGCGAGCTCGTGGGATAGATACTGGATTTCCTTCTCCATCAGGAAACCCATCGCGGATTGCTTCACGAACTTCGTGATGCCGGCCGTGCTCGCGTGCGCGCGATGAGCAGCGCCGAAAGCGTCGTTCACGTAAACGTCACCGAGCTTGGCGAGGGCCGCGGCGAAGGCCGGATCATTCGCCTCTTCGCCAGCCTGAAAACGAACGTTCTCCAGCAGCGTTACGTCGCCCTCCTTCATGTCGCGGATGATTTCTTCCGGGATTTTGCCGACGGTATCGTGGCTGAACGCGACCGGGTGATTGATCAGCGTGTGCAGATAATCGGCAACCGGCCGCAGCGAATATTTCTCAACTGGTTTTCCGTTTGGCCGGCCGAAGTGTGCCATCAGAATCGTCTTCGCACCCTGTTCGCGCAGGTAATTGATCGTCGGAAGGCTTTCGCGAATTCGCGTGTCGTCCGTGATCGCGATCGTTTCCCCACGCTGTTCCGTAGGCACGTTGAAATCGACGCGCACGAGGACTCGCTTTCCGCGTACTTCCAGATCGTGAAGAGAAATTTTAGTCATGCTCATGATCCTGATCGTGCTCCTGATCTCGGTCATAACCGTACGAACCATCTTCCTCGCGGAGCACATCCGCTCGCTCGGAGAATCTTTTTAGCAGGCCGATCATCATTCGGACAACCGCCGCCAATTCACTCTTGGCTCCTGCGACCTGTTCGTCGGTCGCAAGCTTCCGAGCAACAAGAACGTCCAGGCACGCCGCACATTCCAAGGTCGAGCCTCGCGCCATTTCCAAGAAACGTGCCCGATCCTTGACCGAAAATTTCCCGTTCCCTTCCGCGATGTTCAGCGGAATGCTCGTTGATGCGCGATCGAGCTGATCCTTCGCCGCGGTCTTCTGTGTAATCAGGGGCAGGAAGTCGCCAACCCAAGCACAGAAGGCGATGGACTTGCGGTAAACGTCGAGCTTCTCGTGATCGAAATATGGTGGAGGAGTCATATCAAAGGATCATGAGCACGATCATGATCAAGAGCAGGAGTTATTACTTCCCCAGCATCGCCAGCATATCGACGCAGCGATTGCTGTAGCCCCACTCGTTATCGTACCAACCGACCACTTTCACGAAACGATTGCCCAGGGTGAGCGTGAGTTTGCTGTCGAAGATGCACGAGTGCGGATTTCCGACGATGTCCTGCGAAACCAGCGGCTCGTCGGTGAATTCCAGAATGCCCTTGTAGTTTTTCTCGCCCGCGGCCGCTTTAAACGCGGCGTTGATCGACTCGACGGTCGCGTCTTTGGCCAGCACCGCCGTGAAATCGGTAACCGAGCCATCCGGTGTCGGCACGCGAAAAGAGCCGCCGTTCAGTTTGCCCTTCAACTCCGGAATCACTTCGCCGATCGCTTTTGCGGCGCCTGTGCTCGACGGAATAACGCTTACCGCGGCCGCCCGGGCCCGGCGTAAATCTTCGTGCGGGTAATCGAGGATCCGCTGGTCGTTGGTGTAACTGTGAATCGTGCTCATGAAGCCGTGCTCGATTCCGAAGTTGTCGTGCAGCACTTTTGCGAGCGGCGCGAGACAGTTGGTCGTGCAACTCGCGTTGGAGACGATCGTGTGTTTCGCCGCGTCGTAGATTTCCTCATTGATTCCCATGCAAATGGTCGCATCGGGATTTTTCGCGGGCGCACTGATCAGAACCTTCTTCGCCCCGGCTTTGTTGATGTGGAGCTCGGCTTTATCGCGGCTCGTGAAAAAACCGGTCGATTCCAGGACGACGTCCACGCCCAGATCTTTCCAGGGCAGATTGCCGGGATCGCGTTCCTTCAAAATCCGGATCTTATGCCCGCGAACGACAATGTTCTGTTCATCGTAACTGATTTCGCCGTCGAATTTCCCGTGGACCGAATCCCATTTTAGGAGATGCGCGAGGGTGTGAGTGTCGGTGAGATCGTTGATGGCGGCGACGCGCTCGACGTCACTCTGTTCCATTGCGCGAAGGACGTTGCGACCGATTCTGCCGAAGCCGTTGATGCCGTAGGTAGCCATAGATAAATTTCGAATTGCGAGTTTCGATTTTCGATTGCTGAGCAAGATTTCAGCAAGCGAGTGAGGGCCGGAAATTAAGATGGGTCTCGGAGCGAAGCAATTGAGAAGTCAGCTGGTTTTGATCGCAATGTTTGCGCTCTTTTCCAGCCAATCCGCGGAGGCGGCGAAACGCGATCCTTCGAACGTGATCACGATCGTCGCGCTCGGGGACAGTCTTACGGCGGGTTATGGCCTTTCGCGGAAGCAGGCGTGGCCGGCTTTGGTCGCCGAGAAAATGCGGGAGGCCGGCTACGAGTTCGAAGTCGTCAACGCCGGCTCGAGCGGCGATACCACGACGGGCGGATTGCGCCGGCTCCCGGCTCTTCTGCGGGCTCACAAGAAGATCGATGTTCTTGTTCTCGAGCTCGGGATCAATGACGCCTTTCGCGGCGTGCCGATTGACCAGATCCGCTCGAATCTCCAGGCAATCATCGACCAGACGCGCTCGAAGCATCCGAATGTTGCCATCGTTGTGGCCGGGATGCAGCTGCCTGATTATTCCAGCAACGATTACGTCGGCGCTTTCGGATCAATCTTCGCGCCGCTCGCGGAGAAGAATCGCGCGACGTTGATTCCGTTTTTTCTCGAAGGCGTCGGTGGAAATCCCGAGCTCAACCAATGGGACCGTGTGCACCCAAACGCCGCGGGCCAACGCGTGCTCGCCGAAAATGTCTGGCGGGTGCTCGAGCCGCTCGTGCAAAAGACGGCCGGCGCCCATCCGGCGCGCGTAGATTAGATGATGGATCCCGCGGACCCACACAATCTCGAGCGCGCCGATCACCCGATCCTGGAAACGATCGCGATCGCGACGGAAGGCGAAGACTGCGATGAATGCGTCCGCAAATTGCGCGAGCCACTGATGCGTATTCCGGGCGTGCAATCCATCGAGGTCAATATCCCCGGCGAACGCGTCGTGGTCACCTTCGACGCGCGCAAGACCCACGCGCCGGCTTTGCATGACGCGATTCTGGCCAGCGGCTACAAGCCGGCGCCGTTCGCGGATTGAGGAGCACCGCTCTTTAGTTTCGTCGGTTCAAACAAACGGCTGCTGTTGCGTCAGACAATGGAAGGCGCCGAGACCCCAGATTAACTCTGTGCAATCAATCGGGACGATGCGACGACCGGGAAAGAGCGGTGCGAGCGTGGCCTCGGCAACGGCGTCATTCGGATCGTTGAACGTCGGCAGGAGGACAGACTCGTTAGCGATGTAGAAATTCGCGTAGCTCGCGGGCAATTGCAGATCTTCGCGGTCGATCCGCTCCGGCATGGGAAGCGTGATTATTTCGAACGGCGAGCCTTTCCATTTCATCGCGCGCAGCCGGGCCAGGTTTTCCTGGAGCGGTTCGTAATTCGGATCGTCGCGGTTATCCTCGACGACTGTGACAATGGTTCGCTCGCTCACGAAGCGGGCGAGATCGTCGACGTGACCATCGGTGTCGTCGCCTTCGATCCCTTCGCCGAGCCAGAAAATCTCGGTGACGCCCAGGTAATCGCGCAGTCGCTCTTCGATTTGTTCCTGAGAGAACGTCGGGTTCCGATTCGGATTGAGCAGACAACCTTCGGAAGTGAGCAAGGCGCCGGCGCCATTTACCTCGATCGAGCCGCCTTCCAAAATCATGCGCGGAAAAAAAACTGGAAGGCCGAGGATCTCACCGACGCGCGTCGGCACGACTTCGTCCAGATCGCAGGGCGGATACTTGCCACCCCAGGCGTTGTAATCCCAATCCACGATCGCGAGACGCGGCTCCTTGGCGCGCGTCAAAAAAATCGGGCCATGATCGCGGCACCAGGGTTCGTTCGTCGGGATCCGATAAAACGTGAGCTGCTCCTGCGGCAATCCCTCCAAAACTTTGCGAGCTTCCGCCTCGTGCGCGCCGTTGCAGACGTTGATGCAAACCGCCTCGGACTCGAGCAACGCCTCGACCATTCGCCGGAACGTCGGCATGACGCGCTCAAACGCGTCCGGAAAACTGATCCCTTCCCGGCGCGGCCAGGAAAGCCAGGTGGCGGCGTGCCGTTGCCACTCCGCCGGCATGCGGTAGCCGAGCGCGGCTGGTTTTTCGCTATCGGTCATATACGTCCTATACGACTCATGCGTTGCGAGGCCAGCAACGGTGGAAATTCCACCGCCGCCGGTGAAGTCGTGTTTCCCACAAAATGGGCCGCTAATTTCTTTAACGCGCGCCACCGTTCCCATTGCAGATCGGGCGCGCCTACGATGTGCCGGAGCAGGCTCCGCCATTCCATCAGGGCGCGTTCGATGTCCCCGTGGCGGAGAGATTCGTTAGTGAGCCGGTATCGCGCGGAAGAATTCGTCACCAGCTCACGAATCACCTCGGAAGCGCCGGAGCCGTATTGGACTGGCACGCCCATTTCCAAATAACCGGGATGATCCGCGCGGCCGTAAATTTGCTGGCAAAGAATCCCGAGCCGGCCGCCGAGGGGTGCATCTTCCCCGGCGAAACGCGGACCCGCGCGGATGTTTGCGAGGTCGAAGACGAGATCGTCGACCGGATACGTTTCGTCCTCGAGCCCGGCCGCGATGGCAAGACCTTCGCCCCCGTGGAAAAACGAGAAGAGAAGCCCACGACGCGTCGGCGTTCCGTCTTTTTCGGCGAGACCGAGCTGACGCCAGGCGTACGCTGGCGAGCTCGTGATGGCCGTTGTGAGATCGTGCTCGAGCTCGGAGCATTGCCGGCAGACCAAAGGCAATGCTTTGCGCTCCGGCGGATCGAGGAGCGCTACGCCGTGAGAATCGATGAATGCGGCAATCTCGAGTTGGGAAAAATCGATCCGAGCAGAGATTGTGTTGGCCCGAGCGACGATCTCGGCAATTTGCCCGCCGATAATTTCGGAAACCAACGGCAGCACGGTTTCGTCGAAGCGCGCCTTCGTCAGATGCTGTAGCGGCGGTCTATGACCGCCGGAATCGCCGGCACCAGGTTCGTTTCGGCGGTCATAGACCGCCGCTACAGGGCCGAGTTTTTTCCGCAGCCATTTTACAGGAGCGATCGCGTCATCTCCTACGATCGTCGCCAGCGGAATTTCCCGGCCGTAAATTCCCCGGTCGCGCAATTTGCAGAGGTTGCCGAAGCCGCGGCCATCCAGCATCCGCGGAATCGACAGCGCGCGTTTCCACGTTTGATTTTCACGAACGAACAATTGGCCTAACGAGACGTTCTGCGCGGTCGCGGATTTCGGTTCCCATTCCCCGATCGAATTCAGAATTTCGGTGATCGGTCTTCGCACGAAGCGCGCGCGTTCGGCATCGACCCACAGTCCGCACGGCTTCTCGCCGGTGGCGAGTGAGTGCTCGGCCCCAATCGGGACGTTCTGGGTGCTAAAGAGCGACCGGCTCAACTCGACCGCGGCGGCGAATGGTATCTTGTGGCCGGGATCGGTGATCCCGGTGGGATGACGCGCCTTCTCTCGGCCGGGATCCCCGATCCCGGCTACAGCGCCGCGCATGACGCTGATCAGGCTGGGCCAATCAACCTGCGTGGCCCGCTTCAGTTTGCGCGGACGCGCATCGCCGAATCGCGGAATGTCCGGCAACATCAAAACGTAACCGACATCATCCAATCCTCGGCGGCCGGCGCGTCCGAACATTTGCAGGAGTTCATCCGGCTCGACGTGTCGCTCGAAATTGCCGGCCTTGTAACGCGTGTCGGTGATCAACACGGATCGCATCGAAAAATTTATGCCCGCGGCGAGACCCATCGTCGCGACGACGACATTGAGCTGGCCTGCTTTTGCCAGCGGCTCGATCAACCCGGCCCGGACCGCGTAGCTCAAGCCGCTGTGATGATAGGCGACACGCGAACGCAGTAGTTTCGCCAGCCGTTTACCGGCGAGCGCTTCCTGTTCCGGCGAAAGCGGCAACGGATCGCGCAGCGACATGGCCGACGCAATCGACTGCGCCATTTCCTCACTCGCGTTCCGGCGGGGCGCGAAGACCAGGACGGGCGCGAGCTCCGCGCGAAGCGCCCTGCCGATCATGCGCGGCCAAAAACTTTTCGACTGGACGAACGCTGAATCCGGCAACGCCCGCAGATCGACCTCTTCCAACGGAACCGGGCGCTCCTGGTGCGAAATCAGGACGGGATCGCGGCCGATTCGGCTCAGCCAGGCGACGATGTCCTGTGGATTTTGCACGCTGCCGCTCAGAAGAAGCAACTGCGTGTGCGGCGGCGCCAGCGCGAGCGCGAGCTCGTAGTGCACGCCACGAACCGGATCGGCGATCATTTGGTATTCGTCGACGACGAGAAGCTTCGGACCATCCCGGCGGAGAAAACGCGCGCGCTGCGTTTCCAGGGTCGCAACCAGGATTTTCGCATTGAGATTCAACGCCAGATCGCCGGTCGCGATCCCGACGTCCCAACCGCGAGCGCGCCATTCCGCCAGCTTATCGTTGGCGAGAGCGCGCGTCGGCACCGTGAAGATCGCCTGCCCTTTCAGCGAAGGATAGAGGAGCTCGAAAATGTAAGTCTTGCCTGAGCCGGTCGGCGCCTGGACGACCACATCTTTTCCGTCACGCAGGGCTCGCACCGCCTCTTGTTGCCAGAGATCGGGCACAACGAGATTGATTTCGAGACCCGCCGGCATCGAGCAAGATCATGCGGGCGCGACGGCATTCAACAAATGCCGCTCCGGGGCTGCGCCTGGGTCGCTATTGTAGTAGCGCGAATTTCGTTCTCTACGTAGAATCGTCGGTCTGTGAGCAAAAAAAACGCCGTCGAGAATTCAAAAGTGAAGACCGGAATCACGGGTCTGGACGACATCCTCGGCGGAGGCCTGCCGCCCCGCCGGCTCTATCTGATTCAAGGTCAACCGGGCAGCGGCAAAACCACGCTGGCGCTCCAATTTCTTCTTCAAGGCGCGCGCAACGGCGAAAAGGTTCTCTACATCAGCCTGTCGGAAACGCGGGAAGAAGTAGAGGAAGTGGCGCATTCGCACGGCTGGTCTCTGGACGGGGTTGAGATCGTTGAGCTGTCTGCGATCGAAAAACAATTGTCCGCTTCCGCGCAGAACACCCTGTTTCACGCTTCCGAAGTCGAACTGACCGAGACGACGAAACTACTTCTCGAGGCAGTCGACAAAGTAAGACCGAGCCGTTGCGCTTTTGATTCGTTGTCTGAGCTGCGCTTACTTTCGCACGATGCGCTCCGGTATCGGCGGCAGATTCTGTCCTTCAAACAATATTTCGCCGGACGAAATTGCACGACCCTTCTTCTCGATGACAGCAGCGCCGAAGGTGCTGACGCTCACGTTTTAAGCCTCGCTCACGGCGTTCTGATCCTGCAACAACTCGCGCCGGAATACGGCGGAGCTCGGCGTCGATTGACCGTGCAAAAGGTCCGCGGCACGACCTATCGCGGAGGTTATCACGATTACGTGATCGAAACCGGCGGCATTAACATTTTCCCGCGGTTGGTCGCGGCCGAGCACCACCGGAATTTCGTCCAGGACAATCTCAGCTCCGGCTTGCCCGAATTAGATGCCCTTCTCGGCGGCGGCTTGCAGCGCGGAACCGCCACGCTCTTCTCCGGGCCTCCGGGATCGGGAAAATCTAACCTGGCGTTGACGTATGCAATACAGGCTGCGCTGGACGGCGAAAAGGTCGCGATTTACTCGTTCGACGAAAGTCTGCCGGTTCTTTTTGCCCGCGCCGCCGGGCTCGATTTCGGTCTCGACCGTCTCGTGGACAAGGGAACGGTGTCGGTCACGCAGATCGATCCGGCGGAATTATCGCCCGGTGAACTGACCGCCAAGATTCGATGCGCGGTCGAGGAAGAAGGCGCCAAAGTTGTCTACATTGACAGCCTGAATGGCTACCTCCATTCGATGGGTGAAGAACGCTACATCAATCTTCAACTGCACGAGTTGATCACCTATCTGAACCAGCAGGGGGTGGTGACGATGATCGTGGTCGCTCCGAGCGGTTTGATGGGTCAGATGACGAGCCCGATCGACGTCACTTACCTCGCCGATACTGTCTTGATGTTTCGGTTTTTCGAATCCGACGGGGCCGTTCACAAGGCGTTATCCGTCATCAAAAAACGGACCGGTCGACACGAGCATACCATTCGTGAGCTCTTCATCGACAAGGCGGGAATCAAGGTCGGTCCGCCACTCGACGCGTTTCGCGGGGTTTTGACTGGCGTTCCAATGCTGGCCGACAAAAAACAAGAGAAACGGCGACGCGCGCCCGCTCGCCGCGGGAATGAAAAGAAAAAAAGGTGATCACTCCAGCGGCGCCGTCCTGATCGCGGCGCCTCTCGGCAAAGATGCCGAGCTCGCCGCCCAAGCCCTCGAGCAGGCCGGGATTCGGGCGACCGTCTGCCAGAGGCTCACTGAAATCGCCGAGCGACTCGACGAAAGCACGCATGCCATCCTGGTAGCGGCTGAAGCCCTGGTCGCGTCCGACATTCCAGCCTTGCTCAATCGGCTTCAGCAGCAGCCGACCTGGTCCGACGTCCCGCTGATCATTCTTACTACCAGCGGTGGCGGAGATGCCATGAGCCGCCGTGCGCTCGAGATTTTTGGGCCAACCGCAAACGTGACTCTGCTCGAGCGACCTCTCCAGGCCGTGACGTTAGTCAGCACTTTGCAGGTGGCGCTGCGAGCCCGGCGGCGCCAATACGAGGTCCGCGACCTGATCGAGCAACGCGAAACCGTGCTTGCCGGAATCAGCGACGCCTTTTCGGCGCTCGATTCCGAATTTCGTTATACCTTCGTCAACGACAGGGTCGCGGAGCTTGCTGGCGTTCCCAAGGGAAAGATGCTCGGCCGGGTCATCTGGGAGATTTTTCCCAACGCCGTGAATGGAGAATTTTACGAGCGTTGCCAGGAAGTCATGAAGACGCGGCAACCGGCTCACGGGGATTTTTTTTACGAACCGTGGGGCCGCTGGTTGGATACCAGGATTTATCCGAGCAAAGACGGCATCGTCATTTTTCGCGCGGACATCACGGAGCAAAAAAAGAAGGAGGCACTGGCCCAGGAGCGCGAGGCGAAATTGCGCGAAAGCCAGGAACGCCTTCAGCTCGCGACCGAGGCGGCCGACATCGGCACGTTCGATTTTTTTCCGAGCACCGGCGAACTGCAATTGTCGGAACGCAGCCGGCAAATGTTTGGAATTCCGCCGGACGTTAAGGTTACCTACGAAACCTATCTCGACGGCGTTCACCCCGACGACCGCCACATCGTCCATGAAACGGTCGAGCGCGTTGGACAACCAGGCAGCACCGGGCGTTTCGACATCGAATATCGAACGGTCGGGATCGCCGATGGCAAGGAACGCTGGGTAGCCGAGCGCGGCCGAGCCGTCGTCGACGCGAACGGCCAGGTGACGCGGTTCATCGGCACAATGGTCGAAATCACAGATCGAAAGAACGCGGAGATTCTCCTGCAGCGCGCGAAGAACGAAGCCGAGGAAGCGAATCGCGCGAAGGACCGGTTTCTCGCCATGCTCTCGCACGAGCTGCGGACGCCGCTCACACCCGTCCTTATGACCATCGCCTCGCTCAGACGAGAACCGAACTTAAGCGACGATCTCCGTCACGACCTCGAAGTTCTGCACCGCAACGTTGAGCTGGAGGCGCTCCTGATCGACGACTTGCTCGACCTGACGCGGATCGCTCACGGAAAGCTCGAGCTCCATAACGACGGCGTGGACCTTCACGCTATTCTCGAGCACGCCCTCGGTATCTCGGCGGGCGATCTCGGCGGGAAAAAGATCCAGGTGGTCCGGCACTTCAACGCGCGCGAGCATCATTGCTGGGCCGATCCGGCGCGGTTGCAGCAGGTGTTTTGGAACCTGGTGAAGAACTCAGCCAAGTTCACGCCTGAAGGTGGACGGATAGAAATCTCGACTTGGAACAACAAAGCGCACGAGATCATCATCGAGATTTCTGACAATGGAATCGGGATCGAACCGGAGGTAATGCCGCGGATTTTCGACGCCTTTGAGCAGGGCGGTGGCACCGTGACCAGTAAGTACGGTGGGCTCGGCCTCGGACTCGCAATCTGCAAGCGCGTGATTGATCTGCACCACGGCACGATCGTGGCCCACAGTGCGGGAAAAGGGCGCGGCGCAAAATTTACCGTCACGCTCAACGCGATGGAAACGTCGATGCTCGAAGGACCGGTGCTATTCCTGGAAAGCGAGCCGCTGCGGATGAAGCACGTCCAGATTCTCCTCGTCGAGGATCACGAGGACACCGCGCGCGTGCTCGGCCGGATTTTGCGTAACGCCGGGTTTGATGTGAGTCACGCCGGCAACGTCACCGATGCCCGGGCTCTCGCCGGCACACGACCGTTCGATCTGCTCATCAGCGATGTCGGACTACCCGACGGAAGCGGGCTCGATCTGATGAAGGCGCTTCGGGATGCGCAAGGAATCAAAGGAATCGCCTTAAGCGGGTTTGGCACCGATGAAGACGTGGCTGCGAGCGCCGCCGCCGGATTCGCGGCGCACATAACAAAGCCGGTCGACTGGGACCGGCTGCGCGCCGAGATCGAGAAGTTGACCACGCAAAGAGATTCCGCCGCGCGAAGCGCGGCCTAACGACTGCCCAGCAATTGTTTGAATGCTGCTGGTTGTGCGTCGGCGTGGACTTCCACTTTCACCACCTGTCCTGGGGCGTGGTAGTTGTGGCAGGTGATGCAATCACTCGCAACTCTGCCCTGCGGACTGTGGCACGTGATGCAGTTCGCCTTTGATGGCATCAAAACATCCGCGGTGTCGCGGCTTTGACTGGCGTGATGGCAATCGTCGCATTTCACGCTCGCGTGTTTAGCGTGATTGAAATGCGCCTGTGGCATCCAGCGATCGACCAGAATCGGTTTCGTCACCACTGGCGCCCCGCCGGCCGCGGTTTTCACCTCATGGCAAAAGGCGCAGCCGGCAAAGTTCCCGCGCGTGGCCGCCTCGGTTTGCCGATGTGGTTTGTAAGGATCGGTCTCGAAGAAAACCGCGCGCTCGAATTCCGCGTCGCTTCCAAACTGGAGACGGAGCTGGTTCATCTGTTGCGCGACGTACGTTTTCACGTCGGCGTAGCGGCCGGCGCCCTGGTTCGGGAATCGGGCGAAATTCGCATATTGCGCGGGCAACGTTCGCAAAAATGTGCGGACGAGATTCACGTCGCCGTGGGGCAAATGGAGCTGCGGGTTATTTTTGTCGAAGAGAAGCGCGTGACACGGCTGGCAGTTCGCGGCGAAACTGATTCGCTGATAAAATCGGCCGCCCGGCTCCGGTTTGTGACAATAATTGCAGTCAAGCTTTTGTCCGTTGACCGGCGGAATGTCGTTCCCGAAATGCCGCTGGTGATTGAAACGCAAGACGTCGGGATCGCGCGCCTTGTCGCGGACCAACTGAAACTCCGGATGCGCGTCGACGAAGGAGGGAAACACCGCGGTGTAACCGCGCGCCGGCCGCGGCATCTCGAAAACGACCTGCGCTGGATGCGATCGTAGATGGAAAACGTCCGGCGCCAGCGTCGCGCCTTTTTTTGCGGACGCCTCCATGATCGCGCCGTCGTTATGGCAGGAAGCGCATTGCAGATCGGCCACCTGTTTCATCGGACCGGGCCCGAGATGTTCCTGATGGCAGATCGAGCACGAGCGATTCTCCACCACGTTCGGTTCGTGCAGATCGTATTTCTTCGCGGTCCCGAATGGCGGATTCGCCTCGTGGCACTGCTGGCATTTCAGATCGATCGATCTGAAATCGAGCCCGTGATGGAACCGGTCTTGGACGACGGTTTTGAATTTCGCCAGGCTCAGGTCGTTCCCCATGGCCGCGTTCTTGTCGTGGCATTGAGTGCAATCTTGTTCGTACTTCGCGTGGTGACTGGAAAGTTTTCCTGAGCTGAAAAATTCCTCGTCCGCTTGCCGGCGAAAGATGCGGTTTTGATAAATCAGAATCGCCGCGAGCCCACCGACGATGGCGACGAACGTCGCGCAGAAGCGCGCGACCCGCCACGGATGCTTCCGTTTGTAATAGCCGAGATTGCCTTTGTAGCGCTCCGCGATCTGCTTTTGCGTTCGTCCCGGCGTCGCCATGGCTCAACGGCTCCCTCTTACTCTTACTCCGAGAAGATCGAGTAAGAGCAAGAGTAAGAGTAAGAGCAAGAACGCAGAGCTCATCAGTAGTAGAACAGCGTCACCGCGGCGTGCCAGATGGTCAGCATCACGAGCAAAAATGAAAACGGCACGTGGACGAAGAGCCAGCCGTGAAGCCAATGGTGCAGTCGCACCTGCAGATCGAGCATGCGTCGCTCATCGCACCACGCCTGGATTTCTTCGACCCGGCTCCGGTAACCTTCGGTGACGCGCAACTTCACAAAGCGAAAGGTGTCATCGGAAAAACGCGGATTGTTCAGGCGCATCCGATCGCCGCGGCTGGCCTGGAGATAAGGAAGAATCTGGCGCTCGATGAATTCAACAAGCACCGCCTCTGAAGCGGGATCGGGCGGCGGGGCTGGCTTTGCTGCCGGCTTGGCTGGCGCGGCAGCGGCTGGTTTCACGGCGGCAGGTGCTGTAGCCGGCATCGGTGATGCCGGCCCGGTCTTTGGTTTCGTTTGGCCGGGATCACCGATCCCGGCTACAACCGGAGGCGACGGCGCGGGTTGATCGCCGGGCGGAATTTCGGCGCGAGCGACCGGTGCGCCGGGCGGATCGCTTTGGACCCGCGCGGTCGGCGTTCCAATTGTTTCCGGTTTTGGCGCGGCCGGCGTGACTGCTGCATTCGGAATCGAAGGAGGAACCGCAGCCGGCGTTTCCGCAGTCTTTGCTGCGGACATTTCGACGACGGGAGCAGCGATCTCAGGAGAACCGGTCGCGGATTTTGCGCGCGCCGCCGGTGTGCTCAACTCGCTTTTGGTTGAAGCCATCACCGGTCCGGCAACTGTCGCGGTTTTTGCTGCGCTCGGCGCCGGTGCGCCGGCGTCCGGTTTTTTCGGCGGCGCGGGTTTGAAAGAGTCGCGCATCTTTTCGGCGGCGACCGCGAGTTGGGAACGAATGTGCGGAATTTGTTCGAAGACCGTTTCTGCAGGTAACCGTTCCTTCATCAAGCGCGGCATGATGTGTTGGAGAAACAGTCCGTAAAATCCGCTGATCATGACGATCGCGTAGAGCACCAGCAGAAGCGTCGTCATCGGTCCGCCGAGACGGAAACCGCTGTGCAAAATCACCAGCGGAATGGTGAGAATCGTCAGCCAGATGTGCGCGCGGAGCCAGCGCTGCACCGTGCCCACGCGCCAGAGGGGGATTTTTTTTCGCAGGCTGAGCAGGATCGCGAAGATAAAAATCGCGAGCGAAATCGAGCCGAACCAAAGCCCGAGCGGCGTGCCGCCGACGGTGTGATGCTCCGTCGGTCTTTGAATCAGCGACGGAGGAAGGCGGAGCCATGATGGCAGCGGGGCCGGATAAAAATTACCGGCGTAGAGAATGCAGGCCGCAATCGTCCCCAACAGCACGAAAACGATCCACGGGACATGTTTCCAGTTGTTGATTCGCATTGGGTCAAAATTCCAAATCCCAAAACCCAAATCTCAAACAAATCCCAAAATCCAGGTTCCAAATATGTGAAGCGCGTGACACGACGTTCTTTTCCTTGGGATTTGGAGTTTGGAATTTGGAATTTCGCACGTCAGTGCGTGTGGTGCGTTTCGTACCGGCGCGCCGGGGTCCATTTGTCGTCGAAGAGCTTGTTCTGCATTTCGAGGGCGTCGCCGAAGAAGCGTTGCGGATCGACGCGTTTCGCGGCGTCGTGTGGGCAGGCATAGACGCAGCTCGGCACCGATAGCTGCGTGCAAAGATCGCAGGTGTTCGCCTTGTAAGTCGTCGATTTCTTTTTCTCGATTTTCACCGTCGGCGGGATGTTCGGGTTCGGCGATTTTACTTCGGTGCGGACTTCTTTCGTCACTTCGAGCGGGTGCATGTTGATGTTGCCGTAAGGGCAAAGCTCCGCGCATTTTCCGCAGCCGATGCACCAGTCTTCGATGATGATCTCGAGGTTCTCTTTCCGCCGGATCGATCCGACCGGGCATTGCGTCATGCAAAGCGGATCGCGGCAGGAACGGCACGCCGTCGCCACGAGGAAATGGTCGTAGCGCAAGCCGTCGCGGAGGAGACGCGAGACGCCATCGTGCGCCTTCGCGCAGGCCTGGACGCAGGCGTCGCAACGGGTGCAATTGTCGAGATCGATGAGCAATAAATTCTGCGCTTCGAAGAGCCCCTGGTTCAAATAATCGTCGAGCCCCAGACCGGCTGGCGCGACCCGGCTGCGCGTTGCGGCCATCCGCGCCTCCGCGACCGGTTCCAGTTGGGCGCGCACTCCGGGAAATTGTTCGAGCATCAAGTTGAACTCGGTGCCCGGAACTTTGACTACGTCCACGGCATCGAGCGCCGTGCAGGTCGCAATGCGCTTGATCGAGCGCAGCAATCCGATCTCGCCGAAATATTCGCCCCGACTCAAATACGTCCGGACCATTTCGCCACCTGGCATCGCTTGCGAAACGCGGACCATGCCGGAACGAATGAGATAAAATGCGTCCGCCTCCTCGCCTTCCTTGCAGATCACCTCGTTCTGGTTGTAGGAGACGAGTTCGACTTTCTCCTTCAGATATTTCAGGAACTCGTCGCCGACGCTGCCGAACAGCGGAACGCTCCGCAGATGGGTCTCGAGCGAGCGCTGCCGGTATTTTTCATCAAGCTGCGCCTTGAATGATGTGCCCTTGAACGTCGGCGCCTTCAGCGCTTTCGACATCGACTTTGAGGACTCTGAGATCTGGCGAGTTCCCACCAACATATCGAGGATGACGCGCAGCATCTCGACCATGACGCATTGTTCGCGCGCGACCACCGTCGCCGACCGCGGCTGAAAGGTGCGGCAGGTCATTTCGCCGAACAATTCGCCCGGCCCGAGTTCGGCGATCGGCTTGCTCATGGGCAGATCGACGTTCGCGTCGATCCCGATGAATTTGCGCTCGTGCGCTTCGGCGCGTTTGTCCTGGCCATCATTGAGCAGGAAACTTTTCATGCGCGCCATGCTTCGCCCGAACAAGCCCGCGGCCGGCCGGGTCCGAAGATGCGCGAGCGGATTCTGAATCGAGATGTCGACCGTGCCGGAGACGATATAATACGCGGTCGATCCGAACTCGCCCTCGACGCAGACGACTTCGCCCTTGCGATAACGATGCAAAACGGCGGCGCCCTTCGCATATTTCTCAAGCTGAGCGGCCGCGACTTCCTTCAGCGCCGGCAAATACTCCAGAAGCTGTGCGACGCTCAGCGGTTCACCCGAAGTTAACTTCCCCTCCGTTTCGTCCATGCGCAGGGCGCGATGATACGCAGCGGCCCCGGCCGGGTGGAAGTTTGTTTTAGCAGCTACGAGTTGACCGCCGCGCCGGCGAAATGGAGCAACTCCAGAATCTGGCTGCGCAATTGCAGGAACTCTCCGCTGCTGCGATCGCGTGGACGTTGTAAATGCACGGGGATCATCCGCTCAATTCGGCCTGGGCGTTGCGTCATGATGACGATGCGATCGCTCATGTAAATCGCTTCATCGATGTCGTGGGTGACGAGAAGCATCGTGGTTCGCCTCGCCTGCCAAAGCCGAAGCACTTCGTCCTGCATCCGCATCCGAGTGAACGCATCGAGCGCGCCGAGCGGCTCGTCGAGAAGCAGGACCTTCGGATGATTGATCAGCGCGCGAGCCAGCGCGACGCGCTGCGCCATTCCGCCAGAAAGATGATGCGGATAAGCGTCGGCAAAACTTTCCAGGCCGACAAGCCGCATGAATTCGTCCACCTCGTGTCGCTTCTCATGCAGAACATGACGCGCGACCAGACCGGCCTCGATATTTCGCCGGACCGTTAGCCAGGGAAACAAATTAGGGTCCTGGAACACCAGACCGCGTTCGGCATTCGGGCCTGTGATTGACTCAGCGCCGACCATCAGTTCGCCCGAATCTGGCAGATCAAGCCCGGCCACTAGACGCAGTAAGGTCGACTTCCCACAGCCGCTCGGACCGACAAGTGACGCCAGTTCGCCAGCGGCCATGGTCAGCGAAACCTTGTCGAGCGCCAGCCGGCGCGCTGTCGCATCCTCGGGCAAGGGAAAACTTTTCGTGACCTCGTGGACGCGAAGCGACGACGCGTCTACGCCAACCGTCGCTACCATTTTATGACTCCCTTTTGCCACACGAGCACGCGATCGCGGACTTTAAACAGCACGGTCATGATCGTGGAAAAAAAGGCCGCCATGATGACGAGCGCGGCAAAAACTTTGCCGTATTCAGCCCAGCCCTGGGCCCAGCTCACGTACCAGCCGAGACCTGATTTCACGCCCACAGTTTCCGCGACGACGAGCGTAAGGAACGACGCGCCCAGTCCCATGAATAGTCCGATGAAAATGCTCGGCAACGCTGCTGGAATCGCGACACGAAAAATCAGATACGCGCGGCCCGCACCGAGGGTTCGGGCGACATCGAGGTAGGAGGCGCGCGTGTTCGAAATGCCGGAAGCCGTCAACATCGTGACTGGAAACCAGACGGCGAGCGCGATCAGCGCGGCTGCGGAAAAAACGGCGGAAGGCGAGACGACCATCGCCAACGGAATCCAGGCCGTGGCCGGAATTGGCCCGACGATTTTCAGAACCGGCATTCCCCAATAACGAACCGGCGTCGACCACCCAATGCAGATGCCGCTGATCAATCCCGCAATCACGCCGAGCGCGTAACCGCCGAGCAACAACACCAACGAATGCCAGGTGCTGTCAAAGAGCAGCGCGCGATCGTTGATCAAACTTTGGAAAACACTGGCCGGGCTCGGAAAATACGGCAGCGGCAACAAGCGAAAGCCTGTCGTGATCAGTTCCCAGGCGCACAACAGCAGAAGCGCTGCCGCGAATATCGGACCGGCTTCCCGCATCCGTCGTCGCAATGCCGGCAACCACAGTTGCGCAAGCGCCAGGAGAAGCGCGACCGCGAGAAAGTTCCAGAGAAATACGAAATACGACCGCGTTTCGGCCGCCGGCTCGGTTTTCGACACCAGCCAGTGCACCGCCAGACAAATCAGGTTAGCCACCGGGACCGGCAGCCAGGTCCGCCATCGTTTTGTTTCCCGTTCCGCCGCGACGTCGCCCAGCGTCGCGTCCGTTCTCGATTGGACTATTTCTGGGCCGCGACCGCTGGCTTTTTGCAACATGACTCCTGCGTATCAGACAGGATCATCTCCGCGTAAAGCCGGATGTCCTGATCGGGCGGCACCTGCGCTGCGGCGACCTTCTCGACCTGCAAACTTTCGAGCCATTGATCGGAGACACCCTCCAGATGAACGAAGGCCTTTTCGGCGAGAGCTGCGACATCAGTGCTCGGACTGAGCATGCCGGCCACTTTCATTTCCGCGGCCGCAGATTTCACAGCGTTGTCGGCGCCGGAAACGCTCGGGACATAACGGAGATGCGAAATTGCGACCGTGTTCAACTCCGGATTCGACGCGAGATATTTTTTCTCGACTGACAATCGCGCCGCCGCCGCTGGATTTGTCTCCACCCATTTTGCGCCCTTCAACAATGCTCGCGTCGCTGCGGCCGATTCTTTCGGATGCCCTGCCAGATATTTTCCGTTCACGATCACCGCGCAGCAGTACTCGTCTTTGTACGGCATGTCCGCTGCCTGATCGGCAACGTTGCGGACTTTTCCGTCGGCCAGGAGCAAGCTGCCGATCGGCTCGGAGTCCGCGACTGCATCCACTTCGCCCTTATCCAAGGCGAGGCCGAGCTCGCCCGCCGGGAACACGCGCCAGCTTACGTCTTTACTCGCATCGATCCCATTCGCGCCCAGAACACGATTCGCAAAAATAAACGGTGGCGTTCCCATCCCCGGCACGCCAATCCGTTTGCCGCGCAAATCCGCGACGGTATGAATCTCGCCCTTCGTCGATGCCTGAACGCGAAGGCACCCCTTGTGAATTCCCGCGGTAAATTTCACGTCGAGCCCCTGCTCGATCGGCTTGAGGAAATACATCACGAGGTGATGCGTAATGTCGAACCCGCCGAGCGCGAGGACATCCTTGTAGTTCGCCCATTCGCATTTCACCAACTCGACATCGAGGCCTTCCTCCTTGAAGAACCCGTTCTCGACCGCGCTGAAGATCGGCGCCTCGCACGTTAAACCGATGTAGCCCACCCGGATCTTGTTTGAAGCGCCACCCGTCGCCGCGTTTTTACGGCAGCCGGCCAAGGTTGTCGCCAGTATTGCGAGCACGAGTATCGATTTCGGAAATCGCATGCGGCCAGACAGGTAAATCAAATCGCGAAATACTCCAGCGCGAACAAATCCGGCTCTTCTGTAGCCGCTTCGCTGTACAAAGCGCGAGAGCGGCGTTGCCTCAAAACGAGTCGCTTGTCATGATACTCGGCCCCCCGTGAGCAAGTGCCCAAAAGTGCCGCCGGCTCTCGACCAGCTCTTTCCGAGCAATCCCGTCTTCTTCGTTACGGCCTCGACCTATCGGCGGAAAGCGCTACTGGGGACATATGCGGTTCACGCCGCGTTCATGCAGTTGCTCGGCGCGCTTATGACGAACACGGCATCGCTGTTGGCCGATACGTATTCATGCCGGATCACATTCACTTGTTTGTCTGCGGCTCGAATGATTTCGAATTAGGTCGCTGGATGGGGATGCTCAAGCAATGCTTAGAAGGCTGTGCGTGCCCCGGCGTCGCCCACAGGGCGACGGCTACAGAAGAATCGCTGAGCCACGCCTCTTCTGTAGCCGCTTCGCTGTGCGAAGCGCGAGAGCGACGTCGCTACAATAATTGGTAAGGATCGACGTCGACCGCGGCGACGACGTCTTCGGGCAAGGGCAACTTATCGAGCGTCCCGCGAACCAGACGACTCAGGCGCATGATGGCTTCGCCGCGCATCAAAATGTGGAAACGAAATTGGCCCTGCAGTTTTTCCAGCGGCGCGGGCGACGGCGCGCTGAGAATAAATTCGGGCGGCAACGCTTCTTTCAATCGGCGAGCAATCGTTTCGGCCGATAGCTTGGCCCGGCCTTCGTGAGCCGAGCGGACCGTGATAAGGACTACGTGTTTGAAGGGCGGGAAATCGCAGCGCTCCCGGAATTCCAATTCCTGCTCGAAGTAACCGGCGAAATCGTGGTGGCGCGCGAACTGGATCGACGGACTGAACGGCGTGTAAGTCTGAACGAAAACTTCGCCCGGCGTTTCGCCGCGGCCCGCCCGGCCGGCGACTTGGGTCAGCAATTGAAACGTTCGTTCGCCGGCACGGAAGTCCGGCATGTGGAGCGCGAGATCGGCGTTGATGATGCCGACCAGCGTGACGTTCGGGAAATGAAGTCCCTTCGCGATCATTTGGGTACCGACGAGAATATCGATCTTCCCGGCGCGAAAAGCGTGGAGCGTTTCCCGATACGCGTCCTTCCGCGACATCGAATCGGCGTCCATCCGGCGCACATTCGCGTCGGGAAAAAGATGGACGACGTTTGCCTCCACTTTCTCGGTGCCGAACCCGGAATAAATCAACGCGTCCTGGGAACAAGCCGGGCATTTCTTCGGCACGGCGGCGTTGTGACCGCACAAATGGCAGGTCAGTCGCGCGGCACCGCGATGAAAGGTGAGGGCCACGCTACAGTTCGGACAATCGCGGGCCTCGCCGCAATTGCTGCAAAGTAACGAGGTGGAAAATCCGCGCCGATTCAGGAACAAAATAGTCTGCTCGTGTTTCTCGAGTCGCGCCGTGATCGCCGAGCGCAACTTTTCTGATAGAATCGCGGCCACTTTTTCCTTACGCCGTTCCAGGCGCAGATCGACGATCCGCATCAGCGGCATCTGACAGTTGTCCACCCGCTGGGTGAGCTTGAGCAGGCGGTACTTGTTCTGGGTCGCGTTGTGATAGCTCTCGAGCGATGGCGTGGCCGTGCCGAGTAACACGGCGCAACCTTCAAGCTTCGCCCGCACCACCGCCACATCGCGGGCGTGGTATCGCGGCGCGTCCTCTTGTTTGTAAGACGTCTCATGTTCTTCATCGACCACGATGAGCCCAAGATTTTCGAGCGGCGCGAAGACCGCGCTTCGCGCGCCAACCACGATCCGGGCCCGGCCGGCGTGGATCTTGTGCCATTCGTCATGCCGCTCGCCTTCGGACAAATGGCTGTGCAAAACCGCAACCATTTCCTGCGTCTCCGCGAAGCGACTCTTGAAACGTTCGACGGTTTGCGGCGTGAGCGAAATTTCGGGAACGAGCACGATCGCGGCCTTCCCGCGCGCGAGAGTCGCCTGAATAGCTTGCAGATAAATCTCCGTTTTCCCGCTGCCCGTCACGCCATGAAGCAGAATTGGTTTTGCTTTTTCGGGAGCCGCGAGCGCTTCTGCAACTGCGGCTAAGGCGGCCGCCTGTTCTTCGTTCAACGTCAGGTCGCTTGAAGCGATGAATTGCTCGTCGGCGTGCGGATCGCGCGCGACGGCTTCCTCTCGCAAGAGCACAAAACCTCGTTTCTCGAGCGCCCGCAGCGTCTGATTATCCAGCGACGTCTGGCGCAACAGTTCCGCCGCGGCGATCGGCTTCCCCAATTTCGACAACGCTTCCAACAACTCGGCCTGCTTCGGCGCACGCCGGCGAAGTTTCTCGATCTCATCCGCGCCGATTTGCTTGGCCGCGCTCACAAACAACTGCTTTTTCCAACCGACCTCCGCGCGTCGGATCACTTGCGGCAACAAACTCCGCATGACGGTTTCGATTGGGCAGCAGTAATAGACCGCCATCCAGCGAGCGAGCTCGATCAGTTTCTCGCTCAGGATCGGCGCGTCGCCGACGAGCGCTTCAATGGGCCGGATGCCTTGCGCGTCCGATTCTTCCAACAATCCCACCACTGTCGCCAAGGCCGACCGTTCCCGAAACGGCACCCGGACCCGCGAACCAATTCCGATTTTTTCCGCGAGCAATTCTGGAACCGCGTAATCCAGTTCGCGATGAATCGAACGATCGATGATGACGCGCGCATAGGGAGGTTTGGTCATCGGTTCGCTCATCGTAATCGTGCTCGCCTGCCAGCCCGTAACTTAGCGAAGGCTGGTGCTTGTGCTCGTGCTCGACTACTTTCCCACGAAACTTTTTCGAGCACGAGCCGCCACCGCATGGCCCGATTCCTTTTCAAACTGATCATTTGCCTGCTCCTCGCCGGAGCAGCCGGGGTGGCTTATCTCTCAATGAGATCGGGCGATCCGCTCTACACCGTCTATGAATTCATCAGCCCGGCGCGATTCCAAAAACACGACGCGTTGATCCGCACGGTCGCGGCCGAGCATCAGCTCGATCCGATGCTCGTCAAAGCGGTGGTCTGGCGCGAGAGCCGGTTCGACGCCCAGAAGTTCGGCACCGCGGGCGAACGCGGATTGATGCAGGTAAGCGAGAAAGCGGCCGGCGAATGGGCCCGTGAGGCGAAGGTGGAGAATTTTCGCGTAGAAGAATTGTTCGACGCGAAAACGAACCTGGAAGCCGGCACTTGGTATTTGCGCCGGGCGATCGAGCATTGGCAGAACCAGCCGAATCCGATGCCGTTTGCGCTCGCCGAATATAATGCCGGCGCCAGTCGCGCCCTGCGCTGGGCCGGCGGCGACGACACGAAGGTGGTGCCGGCGAAAACGTTCCTCGATAACATCGATTTTCCCGGGACGCGCAAGTACGTCGATTCGATCATCGCGCGCTATAAATTCTACAAGCGCCGCGGGCGGATGTAGCAAAGCCTCACACAAAGGGCACAAAGGTTCACAAAGTCGTTGTGTCCTTTGTGCCCTTTGTGCGAGCTCTTCGGAAATCGACGGCGTTTGATTTCGCGTTAAGAGTGAATTGATGGACAAAGCCACGATCGCGGACGTTCTGGAGAAGATCGCGACGCTCCTCGAACTGAAGGGCGAAAATCCGTTCAAGATCCGGGCCTACGTGAATGCGGCGCGATCGTTGGAAACGTGGGGCGGCAGCATCGCTGATCTCGCGAATGAAGAGGTGCTCGAGAAAATTCCGGGAATCGGCAAAGCGATCGCGGCAAAAATTAAAGAACTGGTCGAAACGGGTTCGCTGAAGTTTTTCGATGAACTGCGCGCGGAATTTCCGGCAGACATTCTCGAATTATTTTCGCTGCCCGGACTGGGCGCGAAAAAGATCAAGGCGCTACACGAGAAATTACAGGTCAGCTCAATCGCGGAGCTTCATGAAGCTTGCGTCGCGGGCCGGATCGCGGAGCTGCCCGGATTCGGCAAAACGACGCAGGAGAAACTTTGCCGCGCGATCGATGAACGCCAGAAGTACGCCGGCTCGTTCACCATCGGGAAAATCGCCGCGGAAGCGGAGCAGTTGCAGGACGACCTGCGCGCGCATCCTGAGGCGTTGCATGTGTGCATCGCAGGCAGTTATCGGCGCCGGAAAGAGATCGTGCGCGATCTCGATTTTATCGTGGCGACGAAGGCGCCGGCGGAAATTTCAGCAATGTTCGTTCAGCATCCGCTCGTCGAATCGGTCATCGCGCATGGACCGACGAAATCGAGCGTGCGACTGCGCTCCGGAATCCAATGCGATCTGCGGGTGGTGAGCACGGCGGAATATCCGTTCGCCCTGAATTATTTCACCGGGAGCAAGGAGCACAATGTCGTCGTCCGGAGCCGGGCGCTCCAACGCGGCTGGACGTTGAACGAATATCGGCTGGGCGACGCGCCGCTCGATCCGGCCGCGAAACAGAAACCAAAGCCACAAAAGATTCCGGTGATTTCCGAGGAAGCCGATCTCTATCGCGCGCTCGACCTCGATTATATTCCGCCGGAGCTGCGCGAGAACTGCGGCGAATTTGAAGCCGCCGCCGCGGGAAAACTCCCGCGCCTGATCGAAGCGGAGAATCTGCGTGGCACGTTCCACTGCCACACCACCGCGAGCGACGGACGCAATTCCCTCGAGGAAATGGCCGCGGCGGCCCAGGAGCTTGGTCTTCAATATCTCGGCATCGCCGATCACAGCCGCAGCTCGATTCAGGCGCGCGGCCTCGATGAAGCGCGGTTACGCGTCCAGATGGCGATGATCCGAAAACTCAACGAGCAGTTCGAAAACTTCCGCCTCTTCGCCGGTATCGAGTGCGATATCCTTCGGGACGGGTCGCTGGATTTTCCCGACGAACTCTTGGCGGAACTCGATTACGTCGTCGCTTCGGTCCACTCGGCTTTCACTTTATCGGAAGCCGAGATGACGAAGCGGGTCATTCGCGCGCTGCAAAATCCACACGTCACCATGCTGGCGCATCCGACTGGCCGGCTCCTGTTGAGACGCGATCCCTACGCGATCGATATTCCCGCGATCATCGAGGCGGCTGCGGAAACCGGAACCTGGATCGAGATCAACGCCGCACCAAAACGTCTCGATCTAGATTGGCGCTGGTGGCCGTTGGCGAAAGAAAAAGGGGTAAAGTGCGTCATCAATCCCGACGCGCATGGCGTTGAGCGCTTGCAGGAACTCTGGTTCGGCGTCGGAGTCGCGCGCAAAGGCTGGCTCACGAAAGACGACGTCGTGAATTGTTTGCCACTGGGGAAAATTGAGGCAGCGCTTAAACAGAAGCGCGCTGCGGCATAAACATCGTCAGACATTTGCACGCGCCGCCGGCTTTAAGGAATTCGGTCATCGGCAGCGGGTGGCAGGTGTAGCCGCGGTCCTTCAGAGTCGCGACCAATTTCGGCGCGGCTTCGGGCAACACGATGTCGCGGCCGAGCACGACGGCGTTACAGGAAAAGTGGATCGCTTCCTCCTCCCCCACATCGATTAAGTCGGTGAGGTGCTCGCGAATCGCGCGCTGGCCGTATTCGTCGAACGCCTTTGGAAACCAGAAGGCGCCGCCGTCCGGCAACGGACAGAAGCACGTATCGATGTGATAAAAGCGCGGATCGACCAGCTCGACGGAAATGACAAGGCAGCCCAGCAGGTCCGCGACGGCGCGATGCGAGTTGATGTCGGATCGGAATTTATAACCGCAGAACAAAACATCGCCGCCAAAGAGCGCGTCGCCTTCGCCTTCGAAGTAGAGATCCTTCGACAGCCAGACGACTTCGTAGCCATGCTCCTCCATCCAGCGCGCGAAATGCGGCGCCTCGCCGGCGCGTTCTTCATGCCGGAAATTGCTCGGGATAAAACGGCGACCGATCGTTAGGCCGGCATTGGCGGTGAAAACCATGTCGGGCAGTTTGGGGCGCGGCGGGATCAGCTCGATCTTGCAATCGAGGCTGGAAAGTTTTTCGAAGAGACCTTTCCACTGCGCCTGAGCCACGGGCACTTCGGCGCCGCGGGCGCGGCTCATCCACGGATTGATCTCGTATTCGATGCCGTAGTAATCCGGCGGACAAAGCAGGAGCTCGCGCATGGCCATCGGTTAACGCGCGAGCGCGACAGTTAATTCACGGAGAAACGGCTCCAGATCCGAGACCAGGCCGAGCGACTGAAAAGATCCGCGTTCGGTCAGCTTGCTGACGGCTGCCGGGTTCACATCGACGCACAGGGTCTTCACCGTGGCCGGCAAAAGATTCGTGACCGCCATCGAGTGCAACATTGTTCCCATCATCAGCGCCGTAGTCACTCCGGTGATCTTTTCCCGCATCGCGTCCTGCGCCTCAAGCGTGTCGGTGAGCACGTCCGGCAAAGGCCCGTCGTCCCGGATCGAACCGGCCAGGACAAACTCCACGCCGTGCCGGACACAAGCCGCCATGATTCCAGTCTTGAGCGTTCCCGCTTCCACCGCGCGCGAAATACTACCAGCTTCGCGGATTACGTTGAGAGCGCGCATCTGGTTCTCGTGGCCTCGCTCGGCCAGCGAACCCTGTTCCAAATTGATGCCGAGCGAAGTTCCGTAAAGCGCGTTCTCGATATCGTGGAGCGCGAGCGCGTTCCCGCCAAAGAGCAGATCGACGTAGCCCCACTCGATCAACTTTTCCAGGTGCGGCACCGCCCCGCTGTGCACCAGCGCGGGGCCGGCGACGACGAGAATTTTGCCGCCTTCAGTTCGCGCGCGCTGCAACTCGGTCGCCATTTCGCGAATGATTCCGCTCTTCGGTTTCTCGAGCGAAATGTTGGTCGACATAAATTCGAAAACATCGGTCCGCGCCGTCGATCGCTGCACAGGCACGACTTTGATTCCCTGATGGCCGACAACAATTTCCATCCCGCGCCGAACTTCGTGAAATTTTTTCGCGGTCGCGCGCCCTGCTTCCCGATCGACGACCACAACGCAATCCATCAACGCCGGATGAACTTCGATCTCCGCGCCATTGAGGGTGATCAATGTTTGCTGGTTCGTCGTGACGTAAAAATCATTCGGGAACACGCCGTCGGCGGGAGCCGGGGCGAGTTGCACATCGGCCTTCTCGATGACTTCGGCCCCGTGCTGCCGCAAACGCAGGACAATATCGTCGAGCTTCTCGTGGGTCGGCGCCGAGACATCGATCTGGGCAAAGCTTTGGTCGACCCGGTTCTGACCGATCTTGATCTCGCGGATCTTGAATTCGCCGCCCTGAGTTAGGATCTGATCGAGCACCTTGGGCAGGATCAGGGAATCGATAATGTGGCCGCGCAGAATGACGGTTTCGGAAAACATCGGCCCGGAACCTAGCTCAGGCCACCGTATGCGCCAAACACTGTGACCTTTAACCACTTTAATGTGAGATTACGTTCGATGAACGCTCAACTGCCCGCCGTGATCGCGAAGATCGAGCGCATGCTCGCAGTGA
Organism: Chthoniobacterales bacterium; assembly: GCA_045809795.1. Lineage (GTDB taxonomy): Bacteria > Verrucomicrobiota > Verrucomicrobiia > Chthoniobacterales > UBA10450 > AV80. Next base: position 1,611,828 of record JBJMXD010000006.1, on the reverse strand, counting down.
AGCCGGAATATTTCGTGACCCATCCCTCGGAGCTCGCGGTCGTGCGCGCGCTTTCGACTGAGGATTTGCGCGAGATGGCGCGGCAACACGGCTGGCGCGTCGTGCGCCGGGTGGGCGGAAGACAGATCGAGTTTTACAACGACGCCGGAGTCAGCTTTCGGCCCTTGTAGCCGCATCTTCTGTAGCCGCTTCGCTGTGCGAAGCGCGGGGGACAACGTTTCCAACACACGCGACTCACGTCGCCCACAGGGCGACGGCTACAGAAGAGTCAACTCTCGGAGAAGAACCCTGTGAGCGGACTCGTCGCGGATGCGCTCGTTCGCGACTCGGCCAAACCGATCTCGCGGGCTTCCCGCCCAGCTTCGACGGCTTTCCGAAAAGCGTGCGCCATCCGACTTGGATCGGATGCGATAGCGATCGCTGTGTTGACCAGCACCGCGTCGGCGCCCATCTCCATCGCTTCGGCGGCCTGACTCGGAGCGCCTAGTCCTGCATCGACCACCACCGGCACGGTCGCCTGTTCGATAATGATCTCGATCTGCGCCCGAGTTTCGATTCCGCGATTACTCCCAATCGGCGAACCGAGCGGCATGACCGTCGCGGTCCCTACGTCCTGCAATCGCTTCGCCAAAACCGGATCGGCATTGATGTAAGGCAGAACGACGAAGCCTTCCTTCACCAAAATTTCGGCCGCGCCCAGCGTCTCGACCGGATCGGGCAACAGGTAGCGCGCGTCCGGATGAATCTCGAGCTTGATCCAATTCGGCAAGCCGGCTGCAACGGCCAGGCGCGCCAGGCGCACCGCTTCCGCCGCGTTCCGCGCGCCGCTCGTATTCGGCAAAAGCAGGAACCGCTTGGGATCGATGAAATCGAGAATATTCGCGAACGAGTCGTGTTTCCCGGAAAGATCAGCGCGGCGCAACGCCACCGTCACGATCTCCGTTCCGCTGGCGATCAGCGCATCGCGCATCAATTCGTTCGAGCCGAATTTGCCGGTGCCGACAAGCAACCGCGAGGTGAACTCGCGATCGGCGATCCTTAACTTGGAGGGCTTATCGGACATCGAGGTAAACTTAACGCTTTTCCTGCTTGTACCAACACTCGTTCTGCCTGAATCTAGATCGTGACGGCGTTTGATCTACGGCTCGGCGATTGCGTCGAAGGGATGCGTGAACTCGCCGATCACTCCGTTGATCTGGTGGTCACCTCGCCGCCATACAATCTCGGGATTGCTTACCGCCATTACAAGGACCGACAAAACCGTCGAGACTATCTCGACTGGTGCCACGAATGGGCGACCGAATTGCGACGCGTGCTGAAAACCGGTGGCTCGCTTTTCCTCAATCTAGGCGCGTCACCGTCGAACCCGCTTTTGCCGCACGAACTCGTTCTTCGGCTCTGCGATCTTTTTGTTCTCCAAAATACGATTCACTGGATCAAGGCGATTTCGATCGAGGACGAAACCGGCCTAACGACTTCTCGCGGCCATTTCAAACCGATCAGCTCGCCGCGTTTTCTCAACAATTGTCACGAATACATTTTTCATCTCACACCCGAGGGCCGGACGCCGATTGACCGGCTGGCACTCGGCGTTCCTTACGCCGACAAAAGCAATATCGCGCGCTGGAGTCATACCGAAGGCGAAGACCGGAGGTGTCGGGGCAACACCTGGTTTGTTCCTTACAAAACCATTCAGCGGCGGGCGAAGGAGCGGCCGCATCCGGCGACGTTTCCGGTGCAGCTCGCCGAATGGTGCATCAAGCTGCACGGAATTTCGCGTGTCGAAACGATGCTCGATCCGTTTCTCGGGATCGGAAATTCAGCGGTCGCCGCGAAGCGCTGCGGCGTGAAAAAGTTTATCGGCTTCGAGATCGACGAAGAGTACCTGGCCGAAGCGAGGCTTAGGACTGGAGGGACGGGCGCTGTCCCGTCCCCATGATTACAGGGACGACACAGCGGTCGTCCCTCCAGGTTACAACAACGTCCCGGTCTCGTTGGTTTTCGGCAACGGCGGCGGGCCCTCCGAACGCTGCGCCTGATATTTCTCGAGCGGTTTCACGAGATTTCCCGGCAAGGGCCGGACGCGATCGAAGATCCGGTCGGCAATCGGTTTGGCGACGAGATAACCGGCGGCAAACATTTCCATCCGAGCATCGAGGTTATCGATGTAATTCAGCGCCATCGCTTCCGGCGTCTTCGGACTGACCGGCGAACCGAATTGAGGTTCGCCGTGGTGCGCGCCGATCAAATGCAGCAAATGCATCCGGACATCTTCAGACGACGGCGTGCAGGAACTCCAGGCGCGGATGTTTTCTTCCGTCTGCAATTTCCGCCAAATCGAATTCACCAGTTCGAGTCCAATCGAGATGTGGCCCATCAATTCCCCACGCTCGTCGTAGCCCATGGTGAATCCCGTTTCGGGCAAATGATTTTCCCAAAGCTTTCCGGCATCGTGAAACAAAACGCCGGCGATGAGCAGATCGAGATTCAATTGCGGATAAAGCGGCGCGACTGCAATTGCCGTTCGCATCATCTGCGCGACATGCTCAACCAGTCCGCCGCGTCGCGCGTGGTGATACGAACGCGCGCCCGCCGTCCGCCGGAAACGTTCGCCATGCTCCGCGATAAACGCTTCCCCGAGCGCGCGCAGCCGCGGATCTTCGAGCGCGCGCGTCCGTTCCACGATGTATTCCCAGTCTTTCGATTGCCTCGCGCGCAATTCCGGCGGGCCCTGCAACAATTCGGAACGCTCCTGGCCATTGAGATGCCGCACCTTCCAGTTCCGGGCGTCGAGTCCGAATTGCTGGTGTTGCACAAACTCGCCCGTCAGCTCGATGAAATCCGAAGCCTTCAACGAACCGCAGGCGCGGAATTCCGGATGATCGCTCCAGACCCGCAGCGTCATTCGATCGCAAGCGTCGGCGAGCGCGAGCTCGCAATACGGTTTCCCGTCCCGTGTCGATTTTCCTGCGCTTGCCTCTACTTGAACGTGGACGCGTGCCTCGACGGCCGAACCACTTTGGGCATGGCGACGAACTTCACTAAGACTGAGTAGCTGCATTCCTTTTGTAGCGGCGGTCTACTTGTCGCGCCGTAGCTTGGCGAAGGCGGATGACCGCCGATTCTGGCGGGGATTCTCCATCGACTTTCCGAATTATTTCGCCGCTTCGATCGCGCCGCAGGCAACACGCGCGCCGGAGTTGCCCGACGGATCGGTTTTCAAATCGTCTTCCTTTTCGTGAACGACGACAGATTTGCCAATGATTGAGTCCGCTCCGCTCAGACTCAGCTTCCCTTTCCAATCCAGATGCGTTTTGCCGGAAGCATCGGTCTCAATATTCCCGAGATCGCCCTCGTGATGCATGGCCGTCATGGGGCCGCCGTGATGTTGGTTCGTCGGATTGAAATGGCCGCCAGCCGAAGCCGCATCGGGCGCCGAGCAATCGCCCTTTTCATGAATATGGAAGCCGTGTTTGCCGGGCTTCAATCCGGTGATGTCGGCCACGACCTGGACGTCATCGCCCACCTTCGTAAAAGTCACAGTGCCCGCGACCTGGCTGCCCGACTTCGATTCCAGTTTGCAGGTCGCTTTTGTCACATCCTGCCCGTGCGCCACCAAGGCCAGGGCGCACACCATCCCCAGCGAAATAATTAACGTTTTCATGATGCGACATTACAGCCGCACCGCGGCGCATGTAAACTATCGGTGTCTTCTGTAGCCGACGCCCTGTGGGCGACCTAGATACGAAGCAAAAGGAACTCGACGGTCGCCGCGGCGACCGGCTACAGACGAGACAATTAATCGATGAGCCGTTGCTCGATGCCGGAATACGCATCGACGCGGCGATCACGCAGGAAAGGCCAATGCGTCCGGGTTACGTCGACGCGATCCCAATCGATGTCGGCCATCACGATTTCTTCGCGATCAGCACTCCCTTTCGCGATGATCTCGCCACTCGGCGCGATGATGAAACTCTGCCCCCAGAACTCGATTCCGTCGCCGCCGGCCGGGGCCTCGTGACCGACGCGATTGATCGCCGCGACGTAACAGCCGTTCGCGATCGCATGGCTGCGCTGCATCGTTTCCCACGCCGAATACTGAGCCGCGCCGTATTTTTCCTTCTCGCGCGGGTGCCAGCCAATCGCCGTCGGATAAAATAAAATCTGCGCACCACGCAGCGCAGTCAGTCGCGCCGATTCCGGATACCATTGGTCCCAGCAAACGCAGACACCGATCTTTCCGTGCGCGGTCGGCCAAGCCTGGAATCCGAGATCGCCCGGGGCGAAATAAAACTTCTCGTAGTACGACGGGTCGTCGGGAATATGCATCTTGCGATACTTGCCGAGGTAATTGCCGTCCGCGTCGATGATCGCCGCGGTATTGTGATAAACTCCGGCCGCGCGTTTCTCAAAGAGCGACGCGACGATGACCGCGCCAGTCTCCCGCGCGACTTTTTCCAGTTCGGTCGTTGTCGGTCCGGGAATTTGTTCGGCCAGCGCGAAGTTCGCGTGATCTTCGCTCTGGCAGAAATACTGGGACCGGAATAACTCGGGCAGGCAAATGATTTGCGCGCCTTGTGACGCCGCGTCGCGAATTTGCGCAATCGCCTTTGCCAGATTTGTCGCGGGATCGGTCCCGCACTGCATCTGGATCAGGGCGATCTTCGTTGTAGCGGCGGTCTGTGACCGCCGTTCTGCGTCGTTAGGCATCGCACTTTTCGGCGGTCATAGACCGCCGCTACAGGTTTACTTCACCGAATCTGCCGGGACGATCTTGATGCTCTCAACATTCATTCGTTTCTCCGGCCGATCGCCGGGCAGCGTCTTGGTCGTGGCGATTTTCTCCAGCACGTCCTCGCCTTTAATCAGTTTGCCAAAGGCCGTGTATTGCCCGTCGAGAAACGACGGGTTGCCGTGACAGACAAAAAACTGGCTGCCGGCAGAGTTCGGATCCTGCGAGCGCGCCATCGAGAGAACACCCTTCGTATGCGACTTCTTGTTGAACTCCGCAGGGATCTTGTAGCCGGGATCGCCCGTTCCCCAGCGCGATTGCTTGCTCTCATCTTTCGTCAGGGGATCGCCACCCTGGATCATGAAACCTTTGATCACCCGATGGAACGCGGTGCCGTCATAGAAGCCGGATTTCGCCAGCTTCTTGAAATTCGCTACGGTCTTCGGCGCAACGTCGGGCCAAAATTCGGCCACCATTTCGCCTTCGCTGGTTTTGATTACTGCGAGTTCGTTTTGTGAGGAGCTGGATGATGGAGTCGTCATAGAAATTAGGATTACGGAAGGCGATTTTAGTTTCTGAAATGCGGGGCGCTACTTTACCGAGTCGGCCGCAACGATCTTCACGCTCTCGAGGGCGACACGATTCACCGGCTTGCTATTCTCGCCGTTGCTGCTCCGCGTCACTGGAACATTTGCGAGCTTGTCGAGCACGGCATCACCCTTAATGATTTTGCCGAAGGCCGTGTACTTGTTGTCGAGCTGGCTCGCTGCCCCAAAGCAGATAAAAAACTGGCTACCGGCCGAATCGGGATCGTTGGATCGCGCCATCGAGAGGACGCCACGTTCGTGTTTCTTCGCATTGAACTCAGCCTTGATCTTGTAACCCGGATCACCCGTTCCCCACATGCTTTCCTTCGAGGGATCCTTCGTCAACGGGTCGCCGCCCTGTGCCATGAATCCCTTAAGGATGCGATGGAACGCGGTCCCATCGTAAAAGCCGGATTTCGCCAGCTTCTTGAAATTCTCAACGGTCTTCGGAGCTACGTCCGGCCAAAACTCGGCCACCATTTCGCCTTCGCTGGTTTTAAAGACGGCGACCTCCTTGGGTTCACTCATGGCGGCGGTATCTTTTTTTTCTTCTTTTTTCTCCTCGCTCCGAACCGGGGCGGCCACGAACGCCAGTCCCAATGCGCAACACAGCAACATTCGTTTCATGCGGTCACGCTAGCGTTCAACCTTGAACCTTCAACCGCGAACGACTCGACAGCGTCTCGCCCTACCAAAGCGGACCTTCTGCCTTGTCATTCGGCATTCGTGATCCGCCCATGATATTCCTGCAGCGTTTTCACGTGGACCTGGCTGCGTTGCAATGAACGAATCCCGTTCGCGCTCGCCTGTCCGGCGCGGATCGTCGTCATGATCGGAATCTTTTGGGCGAGCGACGCGTTTCGGATGCGGACCTCGTCTTCGCGCGGGATCTTCCCACTAGGCGTGTTGATGATGAAGTTGATGTCGCCATTCATTACGAGGTCGAGCACGTTCGGCCGGCCTTCCCGAATCTTGTGCACTTTCGTAACGGGGACGCCGGCTTCGTGGAGCGCCGCCCACGTCCCGCTCGTCGCGATAATCTGAAAACCGAGATCGACAAATTCCCGCGCGAGGGGAATCACGCCTGGTTTGTCGGTGTCTTGCACGCTGACGAACACGTTGCCCGATTTCGGCAGCGGCGGCGGCGCGGCCATCTGCGATTTCGCGTAGGCCAGGCCGAGGTCGGCGTCGATCCCCATCACCTCGCCGGTCGATTTCATTTCCGGGCCGAGCGCAATGTCCATCCCCTGATAACGCAGGAACGGGAACACCGCTTCTTTCACTGAAAAATGTTTCGGGATGATTTCTTCGGTGAACCCGAGCTCGATCAGAGTTTTGCCCGTCATCACTTTCGCCGCGAGCTTGGCCAGCGGAACTCCGATTGCTTTGCTCACGAACGGCACCGTCCGGGAAGCGCGCGGATTCACTTCGAGCACGTAAACTTCGCTGCCTTTCACGGCGAACTGCACGTTCATCAGGCCACGCACTTCTAGTTCGCGCGCCATCGCTTTCGTCGCGGTCCGAATCTGCTCCAGCACAGCTGTCGGCAGCGAGAACGTCGGGATCACACAGGCGCTGTCGCCGCTGTGAATGCCGGCCTGCTCGATGTGCTCCATGATCGCGCCGATCGCGCTCGTCTCACCGTCCGCGATGCAATCGACGTCGACTTCGATCGCGTCTTCAAGAAACCGGTCCACCAGCACTGGGCGATCCGAGCTGACTTCGATCGCGCTCTGCATATAGCGGCGCAGATCGTCGGCGTTGTAAACCAGCTCCATGGCGCGTCCGCCCAAGACGAACGACGGCCTAACGAGCACTGGGTAACCGATCCGTTCGGCGATCGTAATCGCTTCGTCCGCGCTCACGGCCGAACCGCTCGGCGTCTGCCGCAACCCGAGCTTATCGAGCATCGCGGCGAAGAGCTTCCGGTCTTCCGCCATCTCGATGCTCTCGGGTTGCGTGCCGATGATCGGAACGCCGGCCGCCTTCAATCCTTCCGCGAGGTTAAGCGGCGTCTGTCCGCCGAACTGGACGATCACGCCCTCGGGCAGTTCCTGTTCGTAAATGTTGAGCACGTCTTCCAGCGTCAACGGCTCGAAATAAAGTTTGTCGCTGGTGTCGTAATCGGTCGAAACCGTTTCCGGATTCGAGTTCACCATGATGGTTTCGAATCCGATCTCCCGGAGCGCGAATGCGGCGTGAACGCAGCAGTAGTCGAACTCGATTCCCTGCCCGATCCGATTCGGACCGCCGCCGAGGATCATGATTTTCGGCCGATCCGTCCGCCGCATCTCGTTCTCGGTCCCGTAGGTCGAATAATAATACGGCGTGAACGCTTCGAACTCCGCCGCGCAGGTGTCGACGAGCCGGTAGGTAGGGATCACGCCGGCGGCTTTGCGATCAGCGCGGACCTTGGATTCGGAAACCCCATGTGCGACCGCGAGCTGGCGATCGGAAAAGCCGAGCTTTTTGAGACGTCGCAGCTCTCGGAGGTTAGGCTTCCAGCCTGACTCGGCCGGTAGGCTTCCAGCCTGCCGCTCCTCCCCTTCTGCCACCAACAGCCGGCGGGCCTCCAAAACAAAATCTCCAGCTGCGAGCGCGGCCTTAACAGGATTTTGGACGATATAATCACGACAAGCCTTCAAGTGCGCCGTGTTCCGGACAATCGTATCGAAATTCTCCGCCATCCAGAGGGGACCTTGGCGATCAACCTGTCGGTTAATCGCATTTGCACTAAAGGATTTCCAAGAATGCAAAATCGATGAAAGCGAATGGCTGCCGAGCGGTTTGAAAAGCGCGTGAATGTGATTTGGCATCACGACAAAGGCGTCGAGAACGTATCGCTCGCGATCGAAATGCTTCAGCGTAGACGCTACGATATCCGCGACCGCGGGCTGCCGCAGCAAACAGGAGCCGTGACCACGATCGAGCCACTCCTCGCGGCTTTCCTCGCATAATCGCATGTATTCATGGGCTGTGCGCCAATTCCATGGCTGAGGATGGGCTTTGAGCCAGTGCTCACATTCCTCTTGCCACTGTCTGAGCACATCCTGGGCGACCGAATCGATGAGCCGAAAGGTGACAAAGTAGGTCGCACCCGGCTGTTCCCAATGGGGCAGGTGGCGCTTGGTTTGTTCGATTTTCGTTTCTTCATCGAAGGGTTCAAACAACATAGATGGAGTTGGGGACGAACAGGCTGGCAGCCTGTCGGCCGAGTCAGGCTGGAAGCGTAACCTCCCTGGATTCTCCGCCACGATTTGCCGGACGTTGTGCAAAAACCAGCGATCGATCTTCGTGAGCTCGAAGACTTCATCGATCGACATGCCATCCTGGAACGCCTGGGCGAGATGAAAAACGCGTTCGGCGTTCGGATTCGCGAGCTTGCGTCGGAGCGCTTCGGGTTCGAGTCGCTTGTCATTCCCGTCGCCGCATAATCCAAAGCGTTTGATCTCGAGCGAGCGAAGCGCCTTTTGGAGCGCTTCCTTGAACGTCCGGCCGATCGCCATCGCTTCGCCGACGCTTTTCATTTGCGTGGTCAACGTCGGATCGGCCTGGGGAAATTTCTCGAAGGTGAACCGCGGCACTTTGACAACGCAATAATCGATCGTCGGCTCGAAGCTCGCCGGCGTCTCGCGAGTGATGTCGTTCCGGATTTCGTCGAGCGTGTAACCCACCGCGAGTTTGGCCGCGATTTTTGCGATCGGGAACCCGGTCGCTTTCGAAGCGAGCGCGCTCGAACGCGACACGCGCGGATTCATCTCAATGACGACCATCCGGCCGTTCTCCGGATTGACCGCAAACTGGATATTCGAGCCGCCGGTCTCGACGCCGATCTCGCGGATCACGTCGAACGACGCGTCGCGCATCATCTGGTATTCCTTGTCGGTCAGCGTTTGCGCGGGCGCGACCGTGATCGAATCGCCGGTGTGCACGCCCATCGCGTCGAAATTTTCGATGGAACAAATGACGACGCAGTTGTCCGCGCAATCGCGCATCACCTCCATCTCGAATTCCTTCCAGCCGACGAGCGATTCCTCGATCAACACTTCGGTCACCGGCGAGAGCGCCAGACCGCGATCGACGATTTCTTCCAGCTCGATGCGATTGTACGCGATCCCGCCGCCCGATCCGCCCAGGGTGAACGCGGGCCGAATGATCAACGGAAACTTATCGATCGTGTCCGCGATCTGGTGAGCGTCGGCGATCGTGTGCGCGACACCGGAACGCGGAACATCCAGCCCGATCCGCAGCATCGCCTCTTTGAAGAGCTGGCGGTCTTCGCCTTTCGCGATCGCCTGCGCATTCGCGCCGATCAATTTCACGTTGTGCCGGACGAGAGCGCCGTTGCGATTCAATTCCATGGCAACGTTGAGCGCGGTCTGTCCGCCCATCGTCGGCAGGATCGCGTCCGGTTTTTCCCGCGCGAGAATCGCCTCCACTACTTCCGGCGTGATCGGCTCGACGTAAGTGCGGTCCGCGAACTCCGGGTCGGTCATGATCGTGGCCGGATTCGAATTCACGAGCACGACCGTGTAGCCTTCTTCGCGGAGAGCCTTGCAGGCTTGGACGCCGGAATAATCGAACTCGCAGCCCTGCCCGATCACGATCGGGCCCGAGCCAATCAGCAGAATCTTGTGGAGCTCGTTGTTCCGCGGCATTTGCGCGAGCGGACGATAGACGAATTTACTCGAAGATCACGAGAGAAACTCGCGGTCGTCGCCGCCGAGGAGATAACTAGGCTGCGCGCGAGGCTGCGGCCCGCTGACTCGCCAGCAAACGCCACTCTTCGAGACGCGCGCTCACTTGCAAAAGCGCCGCCGGACGGCCCCGATATTTCTTCGCGGTCTTGGTCACCATCCCGTCGTGAACGAGATTTTGCAGCTTTTCGTAAGCGCGGAGCCGCAGCATTTCGTCCCCGCCACTCGCGGCATTCCGAGCGTGGAGGTTCGCGTAAACCAAATCGTAGAGCGGCTTGAATTCGTAGGAAGTTTTCCGCGAGAGAAGCGCGCAAAGTTCTTCCGTCATGATGTCGGGGGTGCGCCGTATGAAACCAGAATTGCCAGCCATATCAGGCCGCCTTCTTATCTGGCGTTGCGTCATGAAACCGGACGAGGGGGACGAAAGAATCATCCGGCTTCGCGCCTGGCACGGCCTCATAGGTTAATTTTCCCGCGATCACTTCGCTCAGCGCCAAATCGGCGAACCCCATCCCTGGAATGGCGGCGATGAGGGGACGGTGTCCGCGCATCAATTGCCGGACGCGTTGCCGGATAACATTAATGAGCAGCTGATCATTCGGGATGACGAGCGCAGCTTTCTTGAGAAGTGTCTGGTGCATAATATTAAGGGCCGGGAAAAGTTGACCTTTCCGTGGCAGCAGCCGGACGGCTTCGAGGGAGCAGAAGAAGGGCCAATGCTACTATCGTCGATTACCGGCGAGAAGCAACGGATGGTTCTGCGCCTTCACGCAACCTCGGCCATGCGCTGGCGATCGAGGTAAACTTTGCAGATGCCTTTGATGCGGCTGAGCACGTAATAAATCGTCTGGCTGCGGACGCGAACCAACTCACTCCCGACGATCCGCGTCACGAAATCGCTCGGCAGATCGAGAATTTCCTGCGGCGTCCGCCCATCCAGACCTTTGCAAAGAATGGCGGTCATGGCGCGAGTGAGAGTCTGGACTTCCGGGCCGAGCGTCATCCGGAAATGCGCTTTGCCTTCGTCATCGACCTGGAGATAAACGCCGACCGTGTCCGCGCACTCCTCGTCTTTGCGGATGTCTTCGAGCGTGAACTTTTCGCCAGCCCGCGGCTCTTGTTTCTTCGCGTTGTCCGCGTAGGAAACGAGCGTCTCGCGCCGCTCTACTTCGGGCAGAGACTCAAACAGGTTGATGATGGCTTCGAGTTTGGGTGGATAATTTGCCATTCTTGCTCCTGATCTTGATCATGATCCTAATCTTTCGCCAAACGGACGCATCTCCAGGGATCATGAGCAAGATCATGATCAGGAGCAGGAATATGAAGAGCTAACCTCTCTCGATCGGTGCACCGACTTTGTTGCCCCACTCCGTCCAGGAACCGTCGTAATTCCGGACGTTGTCGAGCCCGAGCAGGTAGGTGAGGACAAACCAGGTGTGGCTGGAGCGCTCCCCGATTCGGCAATAAACCACCGTGTCCGTCCCGGGTTTCAAGCCGCAGCCTTCGAAATAAATTTTCGCCAGGTCAGCTGCCGATTTGAACGTGCTGTCTTCGTTCGTCGCGGTTTTCCACGGAACGCTTTTCGCGCCGGGAATGTGGCCGCCGCGCAACACGCCTTCCTGCGGGTACTCCGGCATGTGCGTGATCTCGCCTTTGAATTCGCCCGGTGAACGCACGTCGATGAGCGGTTTGCCGGCCTTGCTTTGAGCGAGGGCTTCGTCGGCGAACGCACGAATCTCTTTGTCGAACCGCCGTTTCGGCACTGGATAATTCGTCGCCGGATACTGCGGCACCTCGCGCGTGAACGGCCGGCCTTCGGCTTTCCATTTATCCCGGCCGCCGTTCAGGATTTTTACTTTCTCATGACCGAACAACCGGAATGCCCAGAGCGCGTAACACGCCCACCAATTCGCCTTGTCGCCGTAAAAAACGCAGGTCGTGTCCGGCGTGATCCCGTTGCGGCTGCACAGCTCCGCGAACTTCTCCGGCGCGATGTAATCGCGAATCACCGGATCTTGCAGATCGGTCCGCCAATCGATATGGACCGCGCCCGGAATGTGCCCGGTATCGTACAACAGGATGTCTTCGTTCGACTCGACAATGCGCACCCCATCGTCGGTCAGATGTTTTTCCAGCCAATCGGCATCCACTAGCGCCTCGGGATGCGCGTACTCTGTCGGTGTGCTCATGCGTGAAGTATGGGATCCGGGTCAGCCTGCTGGCAATCCGATTCCAGTTACTCGCCGGACGCGTTCTTCAACCAATCTCCGATGAGACGAAAGGTCAGGCCGAGAAAAGCCCCGGGAGATTCCTTCAGCGCCTCGATAACTCGGGGACTGAGATCCTGACCGGGTTGATCCGTCGTTCCTGACAAATGCACCGTCGTCCAAAGGTATCCCGCCCTTTCTCGGGTGAAGACTTCTTCCGGCCGTGGCAGCCACTCCAGATATTCGCGGGCCAAACCGAGCTGGATCGCGCCGCCCAACGACTTCTCGCGGATCGTTAGGCCGCCTTCGATTCGGAATTTGCCCTTGTCTTCGATGGCGATGTTCTTGATTTCGATTCTCGGACTATTCCAATCCAGCTCGGCAGAGCATTCACTTAATTCGAGTCGCTCAATCGACTTCTTTCCGGTGATGACGCTGAGCTTTTGCAGAAATGGAAGCTGGCTCAGGCGGCCGCCGTTAACCCGAAGCGACGCGCGGATCTGCGACTTTTCGAGTTTAGGCTGGTCACCGCTCCAATTGACGTTGCCGGCCGCGGAGCCATTGACGTGATCGCGCCAACTTCCCGGCAGCCATTCCCGCACCGGCAACTTCTCGAACTTCACTTTGAATTTCAGGCTCTTGTCTTCACGGGTGCCGGCGGTGCCCTCAGCGTGAATGAATCCCTCGCTGTCCGGTCCGGGCGCGACGTCGAGTTGGTACAGCGTCAGGAGCGTCTTGGTGATCAGCATATGCGTGCGCCGTAACGGAAGGTCTGGCATCAGCGCGCCTTTCATCGTGCCGCCGGTCGCTCGATATTCGAAATCGCGGCCGTATGGAGTGATGAGCAGGCGCGTCCCGAAAAAGCCGCCTTTCTCGTTCCGGAATCGCCAGGTTACATCGGCCGGCTCGGACCAGACTTTGCCCAGGTAAACCCGATCCGGGAGAAAGACGTGATACCACGGCTTGCTTGGCGACGGTTCCGGCTTCGGTTCGTAGGTTTGAATTCCGACCTCACCTCCGTCGATGTGCACGTCGTCGAGTTGCCAGCGGCGCAAAAATATCCCGAGCGGATTGAAGCGAGCGGTGATTCCTCGCGCCTCCAGCGCCGTCATCGCCTTGCGGCCATTCCGTGCCCGGAAACCATCGCTTGCTGCCGAGAGAAATCCCGTGCGGCGGATCGCCGAATAACTCCCGGCGGGAAAATGCAGTCCTTTCGCCGTCTGTTTTTCGAGCTCCAGCCGAAACGCATCGCTCTCCAAATAACGAGTCAGCCGCGGATTCAAGAGGACGACGACGACGACAACCACGAGGACGATCAATCCGGCGATGACAACCAGGGTTCGTCGACGCCCTTTTGCGCGCATGCCAAAGTCTCGCCGCGCCAGAGCATTCAGGCGAAGCAATTTGGAAGCGTTATTGAGTGCAGTCGCGCAAGCCCTATAATGGGCCGATGCGCGTCCTGCTGATCGAAGACAAAAAAAAGACCGCTGGTTTTTTGGCCAAGGGTCTTCAGGAAGATGGGCTCGTCGTCGAAGTGGCGCATGATGGCGAGACTGGCCTCGAGCTCGCGCGGGCGAAGAAGTTCGATTTGCTCATCGTGGATGTGATGCTGCCGAACAAGGACGGTTGGGCCGTCGTGGCCGAGCTGCGCAAGAGCGGAATGCGCACGCCGATTCTCTTTCTCACCGCGCGGGACAGCGTCCGCGATCGCGTGAAGGGGCTCGAGCTGGGCGCGGACGATTATCTTGTCAAGCCGTTCGCTTTTTCCGAGTTGATGGCGCGGGTGCGGTCGCTCCTTCGGCGGGCGCCGAATCACCAGCAGGAACGCCTGCGGATTCGCGATCTCGATATCGATACGCGCCGGCACAAAGCCACTCGCGCGGGAACGCCGTTGAACCTGACCGCGAAAGAATTTCTTCTCCTCACTCATCTCGTTCGATCGGCGGGCCAGGTGGTTTCGCGCGCGGAAATCGCGAGCCAGGTCTGGGACATTAATTTCGCGACGAACACGAATGTCGTGGACGTGATGGTGCGGAGGTTGCGCGCCAAGGTGGACGATCCGTTCGAGCCCAAACTCATTCACACCGTGCGCGGCGCCGGTTATGTCCTCAAGGCCGGCTGAACCGCGCTCCATCGCGTCGCAGCTCGTCCTGCTCTTCACGCTCGCGGCCGCATTCCTCCTCTCCTGCGGCCTCGGCGCACTTTACTGGATCGTCGTCCGGCACGCTTTCGAGGAGGACAACGAAGTCCTCGCCGACAAGGTCGCGGCGGTTCGCGCTGACTTAAGAGCGCCTGGCGGCATCAATGTCGTGACCGAAGAATTGAAAAACATCCGGTCTGGCGACCGCGCCGCCTACTGGGTGCGCATCGTCGATTCAAACAATCGAATTCTAGCGGAGACACCGGGAATGAGCGCGCTTTTACCCGTGTCGGTGTTCACCACGAGGAAAAAACCGGCGGATTTCCACGCCGATGGCCGACTGTTTTCCTTACTCACCGCTGACGCGCGAGGCGCCGACGGTTCTCTGAAAGTTCAAGTCGCGCAGGATCGAAGCGCGGATGAGCGTTTTATGAAACAGTTCGCCGCGCTCCTCGTGGCGGTTCTGGCGCTCGGCGTAGCGGCGTCCGCAATCATCGCGTGGAGCGTCACGAAACGCGGGCTGCGCCCGCTCGGCAAAATGACGCACGCGTTGAAACGCGCCGGGCCGCAGCAACTTCACGAACGCGTCACGACGGTCGGATGGCCGCGCGAACTTCAGCCGCTCGCGGTTGCTTTCGACGAGATGCTGGCGCGCCTGGAAGATTCGTTTGGGCGGCTGTCACAATTCTCGGCCGATATCGCGCACGAACTCCGCACCCCGATTGGGAATATTCGCGGCGAAGCTGAAGTGGCCCTGCGCCGTTCCCGCTCGCCCGAGGAATATCACGAGGTTATCGAATCGACGATCGCGGAATGCGAACACCTCGGTCACATCGTCGACAATTTGCTTTTCCTGGCGCGAACTGAGGCGGCGGAAGGACATTTGCAGCGGACTTCTTTCAATGGTCGCGCTGCCATTGAAAAGATCGCAGCGTTCCACGAACCCATCGCAGAAGAGCAGCACCTAACGATTCGTTGTGAAGGGGAGACGACTTTTGTGGCTGACGAAATGTTGTTCGAACGCGCTGTAAACAATCTCGTTGAAAACGCGGTGCGCCATACGCCGGCCGGTGGATCGATCGAGATCACAGTCGTCAACCGCGACGCGAACTCGGAAGTCTCCGTCAAAGATAACGGCTCCGGCATCGCCGCCGAACATCTGCCGCGCGTCTTCGATCGGTTTTATCGCGCGGACTCCGCGCGCAGCTCCGAAGGCGTCGGTCTTGGCCTCGCCTTGGTAAAGTCGATCATGGATTTGCACGGAGGCTCGGCCGTAATTGAAAGCCAGCCCGGCCGCGGCACGACCGCGACGCTGAGCTTCCCGAACACGTAACGTCATTCCGACCGGACCGAAGTGCGGTGGAAGAGCGCCGGCGATACTCCCGGCGCCCAGGAAATGACAATTGCATCATTACAATTCGGTAAAGAAAAGGCTTGCCACCCAGATTACAAAACTGTAATCGCATCGGCCATGTTTTCTCTTAGCCGTCCGCGCGCCTCCGTTTTTCTGGTGTTAGCGGTCATCGCCGGCGCACTTCCATTTTCGCTTCGCGCTCAGGAGGCGGTTTTGACCCAACCGGTCAACGTCACCGGCGAGCCCGTTGCCACGCCGCATCCGCACGATGATACCCGACCGAAACTGGAGCACATCATGCGAGAAGTGTCGGAGACCCAGATTACCGTGACGAAAAAAGCGACCGTGATCCATTTGGACAAAGAAGCGCCGGTCCAAGGGAACAATCTCCAGCAACTATTCACAAAGGCGCCAGGCCTCATTGTTTCGGAGCAACAAAATCCCGGTCAGTACAACTACAGTTATCGCGGTCTCGGTAATCCGCAGGAATCGGAATACACGCTCTTTCTCCAGGACGGCCTGCCGCTGATGGCCGAGTGGATTGGGTTTCCGACGCTCTATTATCAGCCGGTGCCGCAAAGCATCAGCGAGATTCAATTTATTCGCGGCGGCAGCAGCCTCCTTTACGGACCTGAGCCGGCGCCGGCCGTGAATTTCCTGACCAAACATCCCGCGCCAGGAACACCCTTAGGCGGTTACTTCGAGCAAACCGGAGGTCTCAACGGATTCTACAACAGCTACGCCTCGATCCAGGAGGCAGCAGGTCCATTGGAGTTTCGGGCCGATGCCGATTTCCAGACTTCCGATGGCCAGCGGAACAATGGCGACTACAAACTCTGGCAGGCGAACGGTTACCTCGGCTATAGGCCCAACAAGGATAATCTCATCGCGCTCGACGTTCACGCGAGCCGATTCAACGGCGGCGATCCGGGCAAGCTCACCCTTGCGCAGTTCAACGCCGACCAGAATTTTTCGTCGACCCCATACAATGAAAATTGGGTGGATCGCTACAATTTCGTTTTGCGCTACGAAGCGAATCTCGGAGACGGCTGGCTCATGCAGGCCAAAGGTTGGTTCACCCATCAGGACATCGATTCCCG
The DNA here is from genome assembly GCA_045809795.1 of Chthoniobacterales bacterium. Classification (GTDB taxonomy): domain Bacteria; phylum Verrucomicrobiota; class Verrucomicrobiia; order Chthoniobacterales; family UBA10450; genus AV80. Next base: position 1,595,011 of record JBJMXD010000006.1, on the reverse strand, counting down.
CAATGCCAACAACCTCGGTCTGGCAAAGTCGACCGACACTTTCGGTACAGTCCTGCCAACGACCACAACTTTCGCCTACGAGGAATTCAATAACGGCGGACTCGACCTGCGTTTCCGCAAGAAATGGGGCGAAGGCACAATGTTCAAGGGCAGCGTGCTCACTTTCGGCGGCGTGGCATATCACGGCGAGGCGCCGTTCCAGCGCTACACGCTTCAGAATACGAACATCAACACCCCTAACGGTCTAACCTCCGCGAATTTCGGACCCAACTTCCTCTACGCGCCTCGCGGATCCAAAGCCAATACGATTTTGACCATTAGCGGCGTTCCCACCGATATCGGCGCGACTCTCGATCAGCAGCGCACCGCTGATTATCAGGCATTCTTCGTCGAGGATTTGATTCGAATTGGCAGCTTCCACATTGTCCCGTCGTTCCGCCTCGATCACGAAAACGTCCAAGTAGATTCCGCAGCCGCGCCCTGGCTCAGTCCTCCGTTGGCTTCGACGTCCACCAACATTGGACCGAACACGATCAGCGCCGATCATTGGATTCCGCTGTGGGGAATCGGATTGGGCAACGACTTCGGCAAAGGAAATGAGACCTACTTCAGCGCCACCTCCGGCTGGCGGCCGACGCGATTTTTCGACATAGCTGGCACTTCCCGCACGATACCAACCGGCCAGCCGATTCCCGATCCGTTCCGTTCGCTCGATCTCGAGCTGGGGGTTCATGGCACGCCAATCAAAGGTTTCTGGTACGACGTCGGGTTGTTCTGGATGCAATTCGAGAACCGAACGGAGAACATTAACGTCCCCGGAAGCAACACGCTTTTCTTCGTCCAGAACTCGGGAAACACGCGTCATCGCGGTATTGAAGCCGAATTTTCTTACGATCTTCTCGCGCCGTTTACACCGGAGCTCACCCCGGTCACCACCGACCCGAAGTCGGGTAAGGACGTGACGCCCCCGACGCTCTCGCATCCGTTGCAGCTGATCGTGTTCAGCAACTTCCAATATCTCGATGCTGAGTTCACCGAGAGCGAGGTTCTAGTCCCAACCACTACCCACACGCTCGTGGGCAATGAGCCGGCCTATGCGCCCGACTTCATCTGGAAAGGCGGCATCACCTTCCAAAAAGAGAAGTGTTTCCGCGTGACGGTCTCCGGCGTTCACGTGTCGGATCAATTTTGGGCCGATAACAATCGCCCAAACCCTGCCGGAGCGACGACCGCCGCGGCGATCACCGTTCCGGCGGTAATCCCGGCTTACACCGTGTTTAACTTTTCGACCGAAGTTTATGTGACGAAAAACGTCCGTCTCTTCGGCGGCATCTCGAACCTCGCGGACGAAAAATATTATTCGCGCGTGTTCCTGAACGGCTTGATCGATCCCGCCCCGCGCCGGACCGGTTACGCTGGCCTGTCGGTCGAGTTCTAACCTTCCTTCGATTCCGGCACAGCGCGTTCGGCGGCTTGGAAGCCGATCTTCGAATGGGTGCCGTCGCAAAACGGCTTCGTTGTCGACGCGCCGCAACGACAGAGCGCCATCCGTTGTTTCGCGGGATAAACATTCCCGTCGCCGTCTTTCAATTCCACCGGCCCCGTCACGATGTAGGGCCCATTCTCGATGATCTCGATTGTTACGTCAGCCATGCTGCAATCTAATCCTACTTGGCGGTCAGGCGCTCGAAATCTTCAGGCGTGTCGATGTCGATCGCGCCTTGCTCGAACGGGACCGTGGCCACGTCGTTAGGCCGTGATGTTATTAGCTTTTTCGCGCCGGAATCGTTGGGTAGCGCGAGCAAGTCGGCAAAACAGGAACGATCAAAGAGGGCCGGAACTCCAAGGGTGTTTGCGTAGCTGGCGGCGACCATCGGTTTCCGAATTTTTTCGTGCACTGTGATCAACTCCGCGACGAGCGTCTTATCCACGAGCGGCTGGTCGCATGTCAGCAGCACTACCGCATCGATGGAATCGCCGACCTCTTGCAAACCGCGACGGACAGAAGTGCCCAGGCCGCGTTGCCATTCCGGATTTTCGACGACGATCGTGGAAGTCGATCGGAGCTCGCGCTGAATCGTGTCGCCAAGGTTTCCGACGACCACAATCACGGGGTCGCAGCCGGCTCCGGCAGCGGCGCGAACGGAGCGTCGGATTAGGGTTTCGCCATGGAAGATTAACAGCTGTTTTGGTCGGCCGAGCCGTGACGATCCGCCGGCCGCCAGGATTACTGCGGCAACGTTGCGCATTCTTTCGGCGCGGACCGGCGGACAACGTTCCAACCGTGGATCGGCGCTTTGCGACCCCGCAGCGATTCGGCACTAGCTCCGGTGAACATCGCCTGGATTTCCGCGACCAGCGCGAGCGCCAATTCTTCCGGCGTTTCCGCGCCGAGATCGAGACCGGCCGGCGCAAAAACTTCGGCATCAATCGCGATTCCTTCATCAAGCACCGCGTTCAACAACTGATCCCGGCGTTTCCGGGGACCGAGCAATCCGACATAAGCCAGATCGAGTTTCAACAAGGTGCAAAGCGCGGCGAAATCCCGCCCGTAATTGTGCGACTTCACGACCGTCGCCGTTCGATAATCCGCGTGGCTGGCGAGATCCCCCGGCTGATCGATCTCGAAAACTTCCCAGCCCAAAATTTCCGCAAACGCGCGCAGTGGCACGCTGTCAGGACCTTCGCCAAATATCAGGAGGCGAATGGCCGGCTCGATCTCCTGCACAAACGCGCCGTCGGGAACAAGGGCGCCGGATTGAAGTAGCCGCGTCCCCAGATTGTCGCCAGAGAACACCGTGACGGCACGACAGCTTCTTCGCTCTGAAAAATTCGAGGCGAGTTCCGCGAGGAAATCGACGTTCACGCGCTCGACGAAAATGTCGATGCTGCCGTTGCACCCGAAGCGCAATCGCGTGTCGAAGCTCATCAGGGCCGGTTCTCCATCGCGCATCACATCGCGGGCGCGGCGCGCCACTTCTTCTTCAAGACACCCGCCGCTGAGCGAGCCCGCCGTTGCGCCGTCGTTACAAATCAACATCCGCGCGCCCGGCCGGCGATAACTCGATCCGCGCGCAGCCACGAGTGTTGCCAGAGCGAGCACTTCGCCGCGGTGCGCCTCGAAGAATCGAAGGATGTCGCGAATCTCTTTCACGCTTTCAAATCTTCGGCCCGAATCGGCAAACGGCGAATTCGTTTTCCGGTCGCGGCAAAAACCGCGTTAACGATCGCAGGCACGATTGGCGGCACGGGCGGCTCACCCATTCCGGACGGCTCCTGTCGATCGCTCGGAACGATATGCACGTCGATTATCGGCGCGTCCTTCATCCGCGCGACTGCGAAATCGGCGTAGGTCGATTGCTCCGCAGCGCCGTTCTTAAAAGTAATGTGTCCCCCGAGCGCGGACGAAATGCCCCAGATAATTCCCCCTTCGATCTGCTGCTCGACGCCGATCGGATTCACCACCAATCCGCAATCGACCGCGGCCACCACCCGCTCCACTTTCACGTTGCCAGTTGCGTCCACCGCGACATCGACCACGTAAGCGATGTGCGTCCGGCCGTCGTAAATGTTGCAGGCGACACCGCGACCATGTCCCTCCCCGCTTTTCTTCGTCCATTGTGACTTGTCGCGGACAGTTTCGAGAACGCGGCGGAGCGGACGGCGATCGTAAGTCTCCTTCCCGACCTTGAACGTGTCAGGGCCTTCCAGAAGTTGGAGGCGAAACGCGAGCGGATCGGCGCCACATTCATGCGCGACTTCGTCGATGAACGATTCGCGCGCGAAGATGCTCGAGGGTGCAAACACGGCGCGCCACGGTCCGTGCAAAACCGGTAAGTCGACCGGCACATAACCAGTCTCGATCGCCGGAATCATGTAGGGAAAATCGTAAACACCCCACGAATACCCACGGTAAAACGCCGCGTCGCGTAGTTGGTCCGATCCGATAGTCGAGAGATTATGAAACGAGCCCGCCTTGGTGTGTTTCCAGGCGACCGGTTTGTTTTGCGCGTCCAACCCCGTGGAAAGAAAATGCGCGGAGGCCGCCTGAAAATGGCCATGCTTCATGTCGTCCGGGCGCGACCAGAGGACTTGGACCGGGGCCTTTGCCGCGCGCGAAATCTCGGCGGCCTCGAGGGCGTAATCGACCGCAAGCCGTCGACCGAATCCTCCGCCGATCAAGGTGACGTTGACCTCAACTTTCTCCGGCGTTAGACCAAGCAAGGTCGCCACTTGTTTTTGCAAACGATTCGGCGCCTGCGTCGGCGCCCAAATACTGCACCGATCCTCTCGCACGTCCGCGACGCAGTTCATCGTCTCGACCGGCGCGTGCGCGTAGAACGGGTAGGAATAAATCGCTTCGATCGTGCGCGCGATTGCCGGCGTCTGTGCCGGCGCGTCTTCTTTGCGGGTGATGTTCGCCGGCCGGCGGGCCACTTCCTCCAATTTCTTCGCGTGCGAATCGGAATCGAATGCGTCAGCTGGCGGATCGCTCCACTCGACCGCCAGGGCGACGCGACCTTTCAGTGCTGCCCACGTGTTCTCCGCCACAACAGCGATGCCACGGTCATTCTGCACGATGGTCCGCACGCCGCGAACCGCTTTGGCCGCGCTTTCGTTCATCTTCTTCGGCTTCGCTCCGCGAAATGGCGGACGCTCGATCGACGCGTAAAGCATTCCCGGAACTTTCGTATCGATGCCGTAATGCGCGCGGCCGGCTACGATGTCGCGACCATCAATCCGCGCCGTCCGTTGCCCGATGATATTGAAATCCGCGGGCGTCTTGAGCGGAGCGTCTTTGGGCACCGTCAGTTTCGCCGCGTCAGCAACCAATTCACCGAATTCGAGCCGTCGATTGCTCGCGCCGTGCACGACAGCACCGTGTCCGGTCTTGCACTCGTTAGGCGAAACTTTCCATTGGCTCGCCGCCGCGGTCGTGAGCATCGCCCGCGCGGCCGCCGCCGCTCGCCGCATGACCCAACCATCTTCCATGCTCCCGCTGCCGCCCGTGCCGAGATCGCTGAACTCAGCACCCGGCGATGCCTGGATGATCTTGATCCGCGACCAATCGGCGCCGAGCTCGTCCGCCAGAATCATGGCGAGCGAGGTCCGCACGCCCTGGCCCATCTCCGATTTGCTAATCGTCAGGGTCACGGCGCCATCGCCGTCGATCCGCACCCAACCGTTCGGTTTGAATGGCGCCGCGTCGTTTTTCTCCGCGCCAAACACACGCCGGTTATCAAAACCGATGACCAAAGCGGCTCCACTCAGCGCCGCTGTCTTCAGAAAAGCTCGTCGCGACGCGATCATGATTTCTTCTCCCGCATCAACGTCGCCGCGCGCTGAATCGCTTTCCGCATCCGCGGATAGGTCCCGCATCGGCACACCGAATCGGACATCGCATTATCAATTTCCGCGTCAGTCGGCGCCGGATGATCGCGCAGAAGACTGCACGCCGTCAGGATCATTCCCGGCTGGCAGTAACCGCATTGCGCGACGTCTTCTTCCAGCCACGCGCGCTGACACGGATGACTCGCATCGGCCGACAACCCTTCGATCGTGACGAAGCTCCGCGCCTTCGCATCCTTCGCCGCGATCTGACAAGAACGAACGGCTTTTCCGTTCTCGAGAACAGTGCACGAACCGCACACGCCGACGCCGCAGCCAAACTTTGTTCCGGTCAGCGAAAGCGTGTCGCGCAACACCCAGACGAGTGGCGTGTCCTCCTCGACGTTCACGACGCGTTTCGCGCCGTTGACAATTATCGCGATTTCGCTCATGGCGACCCAGCGAGCGATGAGGCGGTCGCCCTTCGTTGAACTAAATCAACTTATCCGGCGTAATTGGCAAGTCGCGAATGCGCTTTCCGGTTGCGTGATAAACCGCATTGGCAATCGCGGCCGCGATACCGGTAATCCCGATCTCGCCCATGCCCCGCGCGCCGATCGGATTGAATTTGAAATCCGGTTCGCCCACGAACGAGACATCGATCTCCGGCACATCGGCATTCGTTGGCACGTGGTAATCGGCCAGGTTCCGAATCACAGGCAAACCGGTCGCCGGGTCGTAAGCCGTTTCTTCCATCAACGCCATCCCGATCCCCATAGTCACGCCGCCCAGGATTTGGCTGCGCGCAGTTTTTCCGCTCACGATCCGGCCGCAATTCATCACGCTCACGACCCGCGTCACCTGCACGCGCGGCAAAAGCGGATCGATTTTCACTTCGCAAAAATGCGCACCCCACGATTGAAACGCGTTCGTCTTGCTTTCCTCCGGCGGTTTCTCTTTACTCTGAACTTCGACCACATCTTTACCGGCACGGCGCATGATGTCGGTGAAGCTGTCGGACTTTGTCTGGTCGGTCACGATGCCGATCCGGCCTTCACTGACCAGCGCGATATCGTCCAGTTTCGCGTTGTAGAGCGGCGACTTGGAATCTTTCACGGCCAATTGCGCGAGCGCCTCGTGCAGAAGGACAGCGAGTTCGTGAATGGCCGTGCCGACGGTTCCGGTCGTGTTTGATCCGCCCGCCACCGGTCCAAATGGAAAGTCCGATTTACCGAGCTCGAATGTGACCTTCTCGAATGGAACTCCAAGTTGCTCCGAAGAAATTTGGGTGAGCGCGGTGTAGGCGCCCGTTCCGAGATCGTGGGTCGCGCATTGGACCGTGGCCGAATTGTCAGCGCGCAAGATCACTTTCGCGGCGGCGCTCATTTTGTGGGCGGGATAAGTCGCCGTGGCCATTCCCCAGCCCACCAGGAGATCGCCATCTTTCATGGAGCGCGGTTCTGGATTTCGTTTCGCCCAGCCGAATTTCTCGGCGCCGAGCTGATACGCTTCCTTCAGATGTTTGGCGCTGTACGGAATATTTTTGGTCGGATGATTGTCGGCGTGGTTCGCGAGACGCAGCGCGACCGGGTCCATCTTCAGCGCGATTGCCAGCTCATCCATCGCGCATTCCAGCGCGTAAGTTCCGGGACATTCGCCGGGAGCGCGCATGAACGTCGGCGTGGAAACATTTACAGGATAAACGGTTTCCTCGACCTGGATCGACGGACTTTCGTACATCATCCCGGTTGAGCGCGAGCCGCAGGATTCGGTGAATTCGCCCACGGGCGAAGTAATTGTTTCGCTAACGTGCCTCATTGCCTGAAGCTTTCCGTCGCGCGTCGCGGCGAGCGAAAGCGTCTGCCGGGTCGGCGTCCGATGTCCGGTGCCCACGAACATGTTTCGGCGCGTGACATGCAATTTCACCGGCACCCCGGCAACCTTGGCGCCCATTGCCGCGAGCAAGATGTGCATCCAAACAGCGCCCTTGCACCCGAACGCGCCGCCCACGAACGGGCAGATGATCCGCACATTTTCCAGCTCCAGTCCGAGCGAACGGGCGAGGATGTTCTGGACGCCCTTCACGAACTGAGTCGCATCGTAGAGCGTCAGCTTCTTGTCAGTCTCCCAGTGCGCGATCGTGCCCGACATCTCGATGGGATTGTGGGTCTCGGTCGGCGTGATGTAGGTCTGCTCGATCTTTACCAAGCCTGAATCCTTAAAGGCCGCGTCGACGTCGCCTTTCTTAATCTGGACTTTCTCGTCCTTATTTTTCTTGGGCTGCTCGGCTTTCTTGACCGCCGCTTCCATGGTCAGCAACGGTTCCTCCGGCGCGTAACTCACTTTCACCAGCGACGCGGCGTGGCGCGCCTGCTCGATCGTTTCAGCGATGACGAGCGCAACGTATTGGCCGGCGTAATGAACCCCGTCGTCGCTCAGCGGAAAACGTTCTTCATTCCGGATGCCGCTCCCGCCCCCGCGGTCTTCCTTTTTTGGGGCGCTCTGGAACTTCGGCATGTTGAGATGAGTCAACACCGCCAGCACTCCGGGTATGGCCTGCGCCGCCTTCGTGTCGATCGCCGTGATTTTTCCCTTCGCGATGTTGCTCTCAACAGTCCAGCCGTAGGCACATTTGGGCGCCGTAAATTCAACCGCGTACTTCGCTGCGCCGGTTACTTTCAATCGGCCGTCTACTCGGCTGCGCGGTGGTCCTATCGTCGCAGCGCTCATGACGTCATCCCCGCTACCGTGCTCAACGCCCGGACGATGCTGCGCTTCGCGAGCTCGATTTTAAATTCGTTGTGGGCGAAACCTTTCGCCGCCGCGAGTTCCGCTTCAGCGGCCGCCTGGAAAGTTTTCTCCTCCGCGTTCTGACCCACCAATTGCTGTTCCGCCTTCTGCGCCCGCCACGGTTTATGCGCCACGCCACCGAGCGCGATCCGCGCTGCCGTGATTTTCTTGCTCGCGTCTATTTCCAACGCCGCAGCCACGCTCACGATCGCGAACGCGTAGCTCGCTCGGTCGCGAATCTTCAAATAATGGGAACGCGTCGCGAACGGAATGGCCGGCAGATCGACTGCCGTGATCAACTCGTCGTCCTTCAAATTCGTATCGATATTCGGCGTGCTGCCCGGCAGCCGATGAAAGTCCGCGAAGGGAATTTCGCGCTCGCCGTTCGGTCCCTGGACGCGCACCACCGCTTCCAACGCCGCGAGCGCGACATTCATGTCGCTCGGATTCGTGGCGATGCATTGCTCGCTGTGTCCGAGGATGGCGTGAATGCGATTGTATCCCTTGAGCGCCCCGCAACCGCTGCCGGGATTCCGCTTATTGCACTGTGGAAACGCCGGGTCGTAAAAATAATAGCAGCGCGTCCGCTGCATCAGGTTGCCGCCCACTGTCGCCATGTTGCGCAACTGCGGGCTCGCGCCGGCCAGCAGGGCCTGACTGAGAACAGGATAACGCTCGCGAATCAGCGCGTGCTCCGCGACATCCGAATTCCGGACCAGGGCCCCGATCCGAACGCCTTTTCCCTCCGGCAACTCTTCGATCTGCGCCATCGGCAACCGAGTGATGTCGACCAGTTGCGCGGGCGTCTCGACGCCCATCTTCATGAGATCGATCAGGTTCGTCCCGCCCCCGAGGAACTTCGTTCGCGGCTTGGCCACGATCGCGCTCACCGCGCCAGCCGCATCATTCGCCCGCGAGTAGAAAAACGGGTTCATGTGGTTTTCGCCGGCGCTTTGCTCTCCGCTTCTTTGACCGCGGCGACGATATTTGGATATGCGCCGCAACGACAGAGATTGCCGCTCATCCATTCGCGAATATCCGCGTCCGATTTCGCGTGGCCTTCGGCGATGCACGCGACTGCCGAACAAATTTGACCCGGCGTGCAGTAGCCGCATTGAAATCCATCGTGCTCCAGGAACGCGGCCTGAACGGGATGCAACTGATCGCCGTTCGCGAGACCTTCGATCGTCGTGATCTCGTCACCTTCGTGCACCAGTGCGAGGCTGAGACAGGAATTAATCCGCCGGCCGTTTACGAGGACGGTGCACGCGCCGCATTGCCCGTGGTCGCAACCTTTCTTGGACCCGGTCAGTTGCAAATGTTCCCGAAGCGCATCGAGCAACGTCGTCCGCGGATCGATCTCAAGCGCGTGTTCCTTTCCGTTGATCTTGAGCGTCACTTTGGCTGGGGTAATTGCAGTGACTGGTGCGTTCTCCGCTGCTTCCGCCGATCCGAATCCCATGAGAGACGGTCCCAGGCTGATCGCCGCGCTGGTGCCGGCCACTTGTTTCAGAAAACGGCGGCGGGTCTCCGCGCTGCCGAAGATGAGCAGGTCATCCAACCCGCCGGTCGGATCGATGGCCGCCAGCTCCGCGGGATCGATCGTTTCCGAATCTTCGTTCTTCACCTTCTTAAATTCGCTTGCGCTCCAATCGTTGGATGCGGCGAGATCATAACGATGAACATCAGCCAAACGTTGCGAGTGACAACGCGAAAAGCGTGGCGCGCCTGGCTCGAGAAAAATTACGCCGGGAAAAAAGAGATCTGGCTGATTTACGCGACGAAGAAAAGCGGGAAAGGCCGCGTTCCATACAGCGATGCGGTTGAGGAAGCGCTCTGCTTCGGCTGGATCGACGGCACCGTGAAATCGATCGACGAAAATTATTTCGCCCAGCGGTTCAGTCCGCGTCGAAGCGCAAAAAGTCAGCTCTCGGAAACGAATAAGGAACGAGTGCGCAGATTGATCCGAGCTGGACTAATGACGCCCGCCGGCATGGAGAAAATCCGTGGCCGCATGGGTGAAAAATTCAGTCTGCCCCCGGACATCGTTCGCGAGCTGAAGCGGGACCCTAAAGTCTGGAAAAACTTTCAGCGCTTTCCGAAATGGTATCAGCGCGTCCGCGTCGGCTGGCTCGACATGTCGCGGCATCGCCCGGAACTTTTCCAGGGGCGACTGCGCTACTTTCTAAAGATGACCGCGCAGAACAAACGTTACGGGCAGGTCCACGATACGAAAAAGTCTTCGAAGACCGCCGATTTGTAATCGTCGGTCCGGGATCGCTTATAGTAATATCGAACGATTTGAAGTCGCGTTTGTTATTCCCCGGAATGGCGTTCGCAATCGGAGCTATTGCATTTGCGGTTGGTTATCGGACCCCAGGATCGCTTTCTACATTTGCAACCAAAGCCGAGCGCAAGCCTGACGTTCCTAGCGCCCTGACCGATCACGCTCCGGTTGCCGGCACTTCGAGCGCCTTGTCACGCGACAATTTGCAGGTGGAAGGTTTCGCCAAAATCGGCTTTGCCGAAATGGAGGAACTGATGACGAAAGCCTCGCCCGAGCAGCGAGAGCAATGGGCCCAGGAATTGGGCGCGCTTCCAGATACGCCTTTGAAGCCGATTGCTTGGGTAGCGTTTTATACCATCTGGCTCGACCTGGAACCGGAAGCGGCCCTTCTCTCGCTCCATAAGTTTCCGGATTTGCTCAACCGAGAAGGCGTATTCGAAATCCTTGGTTCGTCTGCTCCAGCTACGTTGCTTCCACAGTTGATTGACGTGATTACCGAGTTATCGAGCATGGAGCGGCGCCTTCTTTTGCCCTCCTATCTTGCCAGGCTGGCGCAGACTGATCCGGGCGCGACGGCACGCTTCATTAATTCGCATCCGAAGTTCGTTTCGGATTCTGATGCGGCCATGCTGATGTCCACCTGGGTGCGGGACGACATGAACGCGGCGAAGAAATGGCTCGAAGGCAGCCAATTCTCTACAGAGTCCGTTGTGGTCCGGTCCTTGGTAGACTCATGGTTCGCAAAGGACCCGACGGCAGCGCAAAACTATGTTGTACTTCATCAGGACGATGAAGGGATTGGAGACGCCGCCAGTTCTATCGCTCTTCATCTTTTCAAGACTTCACCTGAACAGACCCGTGAGTTCATGAGGTTGTTCGATGATCGGCACGCGTCACAGATCCTGCTGAGCCTGCTTTCTTCGGTGAGCGATGATCAGGTCGCCAATTTGGCAACGTGGACCGCCACCCTCCCCGGGTCTGTCGCTGAAGACAGTCTGGGGTTCGCGCTTGCGCGCTGGGAGCGCGTTGATCCCGGCCAAGCTCTTGATTGGCTTCGGGCCAAACCCGAAAACGAGCGCGAATCGCTGCTCGTCAATATGATTCGTTCCGAAATGGCGCCACCATCGCCCGAAATGGTGGCTCTCGCCTACAAGATCCGCGATGTGCAGAAGCGAGATGAAGCGCTTTCTATTCTAGTCCGATCGCTCACCGCCGAAACCGGCGATGCGACGGAGCAAATCCGCGCCTTGGGATTACCGCCCTCGCAAATGAACCACCTACTCGAGTTGCGACCGCCACCGATAGAATAATGCTCAAGCGACTGGTAATTATTAGCTGCTGTGCCCTCGGTGGCTTTGCCTTTGGCCGTTGGCTATCGCCGCCGGCTGGGACAAGTGCCGTGGACAACTCGACCGCCCATGCCAAGGTCGCCACATCCGCCGCGCCGTTACCATTGCCGCCGCCGGCGCTCGCCGGTCGCGTGCCTTTTGTTGAGGTATATCGCAGCCTTCGCTCCTCCAGTACCGGAGAACACATCACTTATCTTCATTCAATTCAGGAACTTCCTGAGGGTCCTGATCGGCGCGCGGCGTTGACCGCATTCTTCCAGTGCATGGTCAGCATAAACGCGCAAGAAGCAGCGGACCTCGTCCGACAGGTGGGCAAGAACGATGTCGAGGGAGCCGTCACCGCTGTCTTGGCTGCCGCCCCTGCCCCCGATACTCCGGTCCTCGTGAAGATGCTTCTCGATCTACCTGCGGACGTAGACCCGAAGTGGCGCGAACAGAAGCTCAATGGCCAGATGTATTGCTGGGCTGTCCTCGATCCGACAGCAGCGGCGCAGTTCGCGGATCAGTACCAAACAATCTACCCTGACCTCGCTGCTAACGGCGTAATCCAGTGCCTCGCGGCAGAAGACCCTGCGGCCGCGGAGCGCTGGCTCAAGGAACATCCCGATCTTACGAAGAAACCCAATGTCATGAGCAACTACATCATGGGGCTTTATCAGAATGATCCGGCGAACGCGCGGCGCTACTTGACGGAGCACGCCACCGACGAAGCGGTGCAGTCCAGTCTGAGAGGGATCGCTCGCCGTACCTTTCTCAGTTCAGCAGACGACGCGGCTGCATTCATCACTCATCTTCCAGCGCAGGATGCCCGCCAAGCGGCGCTGGGCGCTATCCTCGACACCAACACCGAGCTCTTCACCAACAGCGAAACCAACCAGAGCGCCCTCTTTGCGGGCATGGCAGAGTGGGTCACGAAATTCCCGCCGGATGACTGGCCGAGCTTTTTGTCTATTTTTCTTGGTCAATGGCGTCAGCTTGATCCGGAGGGCTCGGTAAACTGGATGGCCAAACTGCCGGCGCCCACCCGATCCGCCGTCGCACTCCAATTAGTAGGACACCTGCAATTCGACGAAGTGAAAAAGGTCCTGACCGCTACTGCCGGCGACTTTCACCATGATGTCCTCACCGCCATGGCCGAGGCTCTATCCCAGGTTCCCGCGGACCGGCGAAACGAGGTTATCGAGCGGCTCGAACTGCCGCCCGAGGACGCGGCGCAACTCGCTGCCATGCGTTAAACATCGCCCCGGCGGAAAGTCGTCCGGCGGTAACGGGAGTCTGAATGGGGTTGAAGTTTACTACCGAGATTACGGTTAACGTTCTCGCTCTTTAGGACCAGCGTTGCCTACATTTGGACGATGAAAAATTTCCTGGCCGATCTCCGATTTGGGCTTCGCATGCTGAGGAAATCGCCGGGCTTTGCGCTCACGACGATTGCGGTTCTGGCGCTCGGCATCGGCGCGAACGCCGCGGTTTTCAGCGTGGTCGATGCAGTGCTGCTTCGTTCGCTGCCGCTGCGCGATCCGGAGCGAGTCGTGATGCTCTGGGAAAAAAATCCGGCGCTCGGCGGCTCGATCGGGGAGCGAGTGCCGTCGGCTTACGTGAATTTTCTGGAGTGGCAGCGGCAGGCGACACAGTTCGAGGCAATTGCCGGATTTGAGGACGCGAACTTCAACCTAACGAGTGGTCCGGAACCGGAACGGATCGAAGGCGCGCGTGCTTCGCCAAACATTTTCGCGCTGTTCGGCGTGAAACCCGCGCTCGGCACGACCTTTGACTCCGCTGCAACAGATCAGGCAAAGACCCGGGTCGCTGTCATCACGGACGCGTTTTTCCGCAGCCATTTCGGCGGCCAGCGATCTGCGCTTGGCCAAACGCTTACCCTCAACGACGTCGCTTACACGATCGTCGGCATTCTTCCGCCGGACTTTCATCTCCCGGCCGCGCGCGAAGGACAGGACCAGCACTCGCCGAAGTTGTGGGTGCCGTACGATGAGACCGCCACCCAAAACCAGGCGGAGGCGAAGCGCCGCAAAATGCAGGTCTACGGCCGGCTCCGCGATGGCGTGACGCTCGCCCAGGCGCGCGCGGAGATGGATGGAATCGGCAAGCGTCTCGCGGAACAGGATCCCACTCAGAATGCCGGCTTCGGCGTAAACGTCTTCCCAGTTGCCGTCGAAAATCTTGGCCAGGACTTGCGCCGTAACCTTCTGGTCATGCTCGGCGCCGTCGGTTTCGTTTTGCTCATCGCCTGCGCAAATATCGCCAACCTGATGCTAACGCGCGCCGCGGTGCGCCAGAAAGAAATGGCGATTCGCAAAGCGCTCGGCGCGGGCGGCGCCCGTCTCATCTCGCAATTGCTCGCGGAAAGTTTGTTGCTGAGCAGTATCGGCGCGCTGCTCGGTTTAGGTCTCGCGCACTACGGGATCAAAGCGCTGGTCGCGTTGCGGCCCGCTGGAATCACGCGACCGGAAGACATTCAGCTGAATCTGACCGTGCTGCTTTTCACCATCGCCGTCTCAGTCATTGCCGGTGTTTTCTTCGGCGTTATCCCGGCCTTGCAGGCGGCGCGCGCGGACGTGAATGCTTTTCTGAATCAAACTCGCGGCGTTCATGCCGGTTCATCTACGAGCCGGATCCGAAGCGCGCTCGTCGTGGCCGAAGTGGCGCTTGCCTGCGTCTTGCTGGTCGGCGCCGGGTTCATGGTGAAAAGCATGCTGGCCGTGCTGAGCATCGATCCGGGCTTTCGCGCCGATCATTTGCTGACGATGAAGTTCAGCATGCCATCGTCGCGTTACGCGAACGACGCGCAGATCGCGGCTTTCTGCCGGCAGGTCGAAGACAAAGTTTCCGCGATGGGTGGGGTGAAAAGCGTCAGCTTTTCCGATGGCCTCCCGATGACGCGGATTCGGCTCACCCGCTTCGTTCTCGAAGGCCAACCGCCGCCCCCGCGCGGGAGCGAGCCGACGGCGGACATGCGCGGCATTTTTTCGCCCGGTTATTTCGACGCGATTGGGATCAGGTTGATCGCGGGCCGCAATTTCACCGCGGATGAACTCCAGACGAAAGCGCCCGTCCTGGTCATGAACCAAACCCTGGCGAAACGGCTTTGGCCTAACGAGTCGGCAGTCGGCCAGCACCTTCGCAATGTTGCCGCGAAACCTGACGCACCGGTAATTGTTTCCACGGTGATTGGCGTCGTGGCCGACACGCACCAGGAAGGACTCGAAAGTAAAACGCGTCCGGAGATCACCAAGCCAATGGTCGATTTCACCCAGCTCACCTTTGCGGTCCGCGTGGCGCAAGATCCGGAATCGCTGGTCACCGCGGTTAAAAGCCAGGTTTGGTCGGTCGACAAAAATCTGCCGGTTTATGAAGTCCGAACGATGGAACAAATTCTCGACGAAGACACGAGCCAGAGAAAATTTCAGTCATTCGTCATGAGCGTTTTCGCCGGGCTCGCGCTCGTCCTCGCCTCGATCGGCTTGTTCGGTGTGCTCACGTCGCTCGTCGGGCAGCGGACACAGGAGATCGGGATCCGGATGGCGCTCGGCGCGCAAAGCAAAGACGTCCTGCGGCTCGTTGTCGGAGAAGGCATGCGACTGATGTTCCTCGGCGTCGTGATCGGCGTCGGTGGGGGAATCGCGCTGAGCCGTTATCTTGCGAGTCTGTTCTTCGGCGTCAGTCCGGCGAACCCGGCGACTTATCTGGAGGTCGCGCTCCTAGTGATCGCGATTGCCCTGATCGCGTGTTTGCTTCCCGCATTACGCGCAATCCGGGTGAATCCGATGACAGCGCTTCGCTACGAATAGACAAGGACGGGCGCTTCCCAAATCGCTCCTCTTAAAAACCGGCGGTTTGTAAACCGCCGCTCCTTGGTCTTATGATCCGGCTCATAATGGATTCTGAGCATCCGACCCAAAAAGCCGCACGCGCCGCCGCTGAAGAAATCCTGCGAATTATTTACGGCGACGATCTGGCGGGCTGCACTGTGAGCCTAGATCGAATCACCGACGTAATTGCGACTGCGATGACCGGGCAGACGCAGGTCGATCGAGCGATCGCAGAGCTGAACGACAACGCTTACGAAGCGATCCGGCTTTTGTCGACGCCGCCGGCCGACGGCGCGTCGCTCAACGCCGATGAGTTGCGCTCGCTTCTGAGCGACCGGCTGGATAAAATCCAAGCGCTGGCGAATAAAGTGATCGCCACGACCAAGTCGCAAAAGGAAATTGGCGACGAACCAACCGATCCGAACTCTATCTGACAATATGAAAACAATCCTGATTGCGATCTCCGCTTTGCTTTGCCTAACGAGTGCCTGGGCCGGCCAACACATTGATGCCGCGGCCTGGAAGAACGTCCAGACCTATGACGTCGGGACACTCCTGAGCCAGGAAGCATCGTTGATCGGGCGGATCGTCGCGGTCCGTTTCCATTATCGGAGCGACAAGTTGCGGCATCTCCAGCCGAACTGGTACGAAGCGTCGATCTGGCAACACGATCCGAAGGCCAAAGGCGGCTACTCCGCGCAACGCGTTATGGTCGCGAAGAACGACGTTCCCGCGTTCAAGACGATTCCGTCGGATTTCCATTCCATGAGCAACCTGACTCTCTACGGCCGTGTGGAAAAAGATCCCGACAATAACCAGACACATCTGCGTTTGCTCGGACGCAAGGTCGAGACGGATGCGGCCGGCAACGCGACGGTAGATTGGTAAAACGCCGTGGCCGTTTTGGTTCCTGTCATGCTGAGGCTGTCGAAGCATCTCTGATTTTTTCTGCGCTGAACAAACGCCGAAATAGTCACAGATGGAAAGCCCGGCCTCGCCGACTCTGTCGGCTGCGTTACGGCTTCGACTCCGCTGCGCTCCGCCCAGAATGACAGTAGGATAACCGCGATGTTCGAGCAGATGCCGTTACCGATCCTGTCGCTGGTCTTCCTGGCGGCGGGCGCGGTTGTCTGGATCGCGGGGGTTTACGTTTCGAAGACAACCGATGTTCTCTCCTCGCGTTTCAAACTGGGTGAAGCGCTCGGGGGCGCGATTCTCCTCGCCATCGTCACGAATCTGCCGGAGATCGCGATCACGATCAGCGGCGCGTTGCGCAATCAAATCGGGATCGCCACCGGAAACATTCTCGGCGGCATCGCCATTCAGACCGTCGTGCTGGTGGTGCTCGACTTCCTGGGCACAGGAAAAAAGATGCCACTTGTGGGCCACGCCGCTTCTCTCGATCTCGTGCTCGAAGCGGTGCTGGTCGTAGTGATGCTGGCGCTCGTTGTCATGGGACATCAGTTGCCGGACAACCTTGTCTGGCACGGGATAACGCCGGACACGGTCGTGATCTGCATCGCGTGGATTGCGGGGCTGTATCTCATCGGAAAAGCGCGCGGCAATCTTCCGTGGGAAAGCGGCGGCGACGCGCCCGGAGGACAACCGCGCCGGACGGAGCGGCAAAAAAGGGAAAAGGCGGAAGGACAAAAAGCGAGCACGACATGGGCGGCCACCATTTTCATCATCGCAGCCGTGGGGACATTGGCTGCCGGCGTCGTATTACAGCAAACCAGCGAAACGATGGCGAAACAATTGGGGCTGAGTGGAGTTGTTTTCGGAGCGACAATTCTCGCGGCGATTACCGCGTTGCCGGAAGTTTCGACCGGCTTCGCCGCGGTAAAGCTCGGCGATTACAAACTCGCGATCAGCGACATCTTTGGCGGGAACGCTTTTTTGCCCGTCATCTTTCTCGCCGCGACGCTCGTCTCCGGCAAAGCGGTCCTGCCGCAGGCGACAAAAGCGGACATGTACCTGACGGCGCTCGGGATGTTGCTCACGGCGGTTTACATTTACGGCCTCGTTTTCCGGCCGCGTCGCCAGGTCGCGCGAATGGGAATGGATTCCTTGGTGGTGCTGATCCTCTATGTGATCGGAGTCGTCGGCCTATTCGCGATCGGTTCTGGATAGCTCTTTGTGCCTGTCATGCTGAGCCTGTCGAAGCATCTCTGAGTATTTCTGCGCTGGAGACGCGGGGAAATAGTCAGAGGTTCTTCGCTCCGCTCAGAATGACAGTCAAAAAGGGGAGCGCTCGCACGAGGCGAATTTTGCCGCTACGGTCGACCCATGAACGCATTGATCAGGTTTCTCGTTTGCGTCGCTGCCTTTGTCGAAGTTGTCCACGCGGCTGATTATCCAGCGCCAACAGAAGGCAATTACGTCATTCGCGATTTCAAATTCACCTCGGGCGAAACATTGCCGGAGCTGAAGATTCATTACCGGACGATCGGCAAACCGGTGAAGGATGCGAAAGGCGTTGTCCAAAACGCGGTGCTTATCACCCATGGCACCACGGGCAGCGGAGCGCAATTCATCCGGCCGGAATTTGCGGGCGAGCTTTTCGGCGCGGGCCAGCCGCTCGATGCCGGGAAATTTTTTCTCATCATGCCGGATGGAATCGGCCACGGGAAATCGAGCAAGCCGAGCGATGGCATGCACGCGAAGTTCCCGCGCTACGGCTACGTCGACATGGTCGAGGCGCAGTTTCGATTGTTGACCGACGGCCTCGGCGTGAATCACGCACGGCTCATCATGGGCACCTCGATGGGTGGAATGCACACGTGGCTCTGGGGCGAAGCGCATCCGGATTTCATGGACGCGCTCATGCCGCTGGCCAGTTTGCCGACGCAAATCTCCGGACGGAACCGCGCCTGGCGCCGGATGGTCATCGACGCAGTCCGGAACGATCCGGAATGGAAAGCGGGCGATTATTCGTCGCAACCGCAAAGTCTGCGGACCGCCGAGCAAATGCTCTGGTTCATGAGCAGCAATCCGGTGTTGCGCCAGAAGGATGCACCGACGCTCGCGAAGACCGACGAGGTCCTGGACAAGTTCGTCGCCGATTACCTGAAGACGGGCGACGCGAACGACATGGTCTACGCGCTCGAAGCGTCGCATGATTACGATCCAGGTCCGGGGTTGGAAAAAATCCGCGCGCCGTTGCTGGCGATCAATTCGGCCGACGACCTGATCAACCCGCCCGAACTAGGAATTCTCGAGCACGAGATCAAACGCGTGGCGAAGGGACGCGCCGTCGTCATTCCGCTCAGCGACAAAACGCGCGGCCACGGCAGCCACACCATCGCCGCGCTCTGGAAGAATGAGCTGGAGCGGTTGTTGAAAGAATCGGCGAAATAGCGGGGTCATCCCGAGTCGCAGAGACGACGAGGGACCTTGCAGTTGCAATTTCCGCTGCCGCGAAACGCGAGGCGTCCATTGACGGATGCGGCCTGCCTTGGCGCGGAAGCGATTAAGCGCTTGAGAGGTCCCTCGGCGCGCTCCGCCAGCCTCGGGATGACAATCCGTCGCGTGATTGTACGATGTCACGCAATGGACCGAAGCGAGACGCTTGCAAGAGCGGAAAAATTTCTCCACGAACAAATCCCGATCACGCGCGCGATGGGATTGCGCGTCGTGGCCAATGATAAAAACGGCTTCGTGGTGGAAGCGCCGGTCGCGCTGAATTCGAATCATCTGCGGACCGCGTTCGGTGGAAGCATCAATGCCGTGGCGACCCTCGCCGCTTACGGATTTCTTTGGATGGAACTGAATGAGGCAGCAGCGCACGTCGTCGTCGCGGAAAGCTCAATCCGCTTTCTTCGCCCCGTTCGCGAAACCATTCGCGCGACTTGTTGTCGTCCCGACGCGAAGCCTCTGGCTGCGTTCCGCGATCAGTTCGCCGCGAAACGAAGCGCCCGAATTACTCTTCGCGTCCACGTGACCGAAGCCGGGGAGACCGCCGCCGAGTTCGAAGGCCGGTTCGTCGCACGTAATTAATCGACGATCGAAGGAGCCTGTCATCCCGAGGCTGGCGAAGCACGCCGAGGCACCTCTCAAGCGCTCAATCGCTTCCGCGCGAAGGAGGCCACAGACGTCATCGGACCGACCGCATTTCGCGGTAGCGGAAACTGCAACTGCGAGGTCCCTCGGCGCGCTTCGCCAGCCTCGGGATGACACACTTTCTCTGAATAGT
The DNA here is from genome assembly GCA_045809795.1 of Chthoniobacterales bacterium. GTDB lineage: Bacteria > Verrucomicrobiota > Verrucomicrobiia > Chthoniobacterales > UBA10450 > AV80. Next base: position 1,575,235 of record JBJMXD010000006.1, on the reverse strand, counting down.
CGCTCTTACCAGCACTTCGGCTCGACGGCGTCTCGCCCTACCAATAACCTTCCCTCATGATCACCGGCGCTCACTCCATCATCTACAGCAAAGATCCCGAAGCCGACCGCAACTTCTTTCGGGACATCCTGAAGCTCACCAAGGTCGACGTCGGCCAGGGCTGGCTCATCTTCGGTCTACCGCCCGCCGAAATCGCGGTCCATCCCGGCGACGAGAACGATAAGCATGAGTTCTATTTCATGGTCGACGACGTGAATGCATTCGTCGCCGAAATGAAAACGAAAAACATTTCCTGCGGCGACGTGCAGGACATGGGCTGGGGCGTCCTGACTCAGCTCACTCTTCCCGGCGGCGGAAACCTCGGCGTTTATCAGCCGCGCCATGCCAGGCCGGAGCCAATGAAGTAGCGGAACTACGGGCGTTATTCTTTACGCCGTCGAATCATTCCTTCTTTTCCAGCTTGAGCGCGGCTGAGTTCATGCAGTAACGCAAACCGGTTGGCTCAGGGCCATCGGGAAAGACGTGGCCGAGATGTCCGCCGCATTTGGCGCAGAGGACTTCGTTGCGGGTCATTCCAAATTTGCGATCCGTCTCGGTTTCGACCGCGTCCTTCGCGACCGGCTCGTAGAAACTGGGCCAGCCGCTGCCGGATTCGTATTTAGTCTCGGAGCTGAAGAGTGGGTTTCCGCAGCCGGCGCAGCGATACATTCCGTCGTCATGCGTGTCGGCGTACTTACCGGTGAACGGACGCTCGGTGCCTTTCTCGCGGAGGACGTGATACTGCTCCGCCGTCAGCGTCTTCTTCCATTCTTCTTCGGTTTTTCCGATTTTCTCGCTCATACTTTCTCCTCAGGGCAACCAGCCGCCGACGGCCTGGATCGGTTCGATCTGGCCCGGCGCTGTGATCCAGGCAGCGATCGCAGTCCGTTGATCGGGCGGGAATTTTGCGGATGACGCCGGCAGCTGTAATTCTTTCGCGCCAGATCCCATCGTTTCATTCGTTAGGCCGAGAACGACGAAGTCGTGAACTAATTTCCGGCCGTTGTTTTCTCCGGCGGTGACGCTCGTTCTTAACGAAAAGCCGAGGCGAGCGACGTGAATGTCGTAGCGATCAGCGGTAACCGGAGACGCGTTGAACAATGCGCTGACGCGGTCGCCGTTCACGGTGATCTTCAGAACACCGGCCGTTTCTGTCGCGGCCTCCGGAAGTTTGCCGTAATGCCATTCCGTGCCGTCGAGCACGAACGCCGGGGTGTAGACGCTTTCCGTTTTCCAGTGCGCGGAATACTCCGTCTGCCGTTCGGTCCAGAGTTTCGAGGCAAACGGATCGCGCCAGCCGAGGCGATCCCAGTAATCGACGTGAAACGCGATCGGCACGATGTCCTGCCAGAGCCGCGGCTGATTTTTCAGCGCGCTCAGCCATTGCTCGGCCGGCGGGCAACTGCTGCAGCCTTCGGAAGTATAGAGCTCGAGGAGATGGGCGCGGGCCGGTTTGCTTTCGAAAACGGTTTCGCCGGCGATCGCGGAAAGAGCTGCCGACATAATCAGCAAAATGAGAGCGCCACGGATCACCAGAGACGTTACGGCGCGAAGATCGATTGCGCGAGTTTCGCGATGAGCGCGCAAACGATGACGAGGAAGAAAATCCGAACGAACCGGCTGCCTTTCGCAATGGCGAGCCGCGCCCCAATGGTGGCACCGAGAATACTGCAGAGCGCCATCGGAACCGCGTAAGCGTAAATGATGTGGCCGGTCCAGCCGAAGTAGAGGACCGACGCGAGATTGGTCGCGAGGTTGATGACCTTCGACGAAGCCGAGGCCGCGAGAAAATCGAACCCGAACACGCCGACGAAAAGGAAGATCAGAAAACTGCCCGTGCCGGGACCGAAAAATCCGTCGTAAAAGCCGAGTCCGGCGCCGATGAGGATGCCGAGGAGCTGCGCCTTCTTCGGCGGATGCTTCGGCTTGTGAATGAGGCCGAGGTCCTTGACGAAAAGGACGTAGATCGCGACGACGACCAGTAGGACGAGAACGATTGGCTTGAGGAAGGCCGTGTTGAGGAGCGAGACGATGCGCGAGCCAAGGAAAGCAAACACGAACGCGCTGATCGCGGCCGGAAGGATCGTTGGCCAATCGAACGCGACGTGGCGGGAATAACGCTGGACGGCGATCGTGGTTCCGGCGCAGGACGCCAATTTGTTCGTCCCGAGAATCGTGGCGATGGGCCAGTTCGGAAACAGGATCAGCATCGCCGGGATCTGGATCAGACCGCCCCCGCCGACCACGGAGTCGATGAAGCCGGCGAGGAGCGAGAAGGCGCAAATGAGGAAGAGGAGCATGAGAATCAAGCGGCGCGCCGCTCAAAAAAATGTGGAAGTGGCCTTGGTGCCCCGATCAGAATCTCAGAAAAGAGTCGGGGCGCAAAGGCCCCTGCCACATTGGGAAGATCTAAAGCTTCACCTTCTGCAATCGCAACGCGTTTCCGATGACCGAGACGGAACTCAAACTCATCGCGGCGCCGGCGATAATGGGACTGAGCAGCCAACCGAAGAACGGATAGAACACGCCAGCGGCGATCGGGATCCCGAGCGCGTTGTAGACGAACGCGAAGAAAAGGTTCTGCCGGATATTGCGCATGACGGCGCGACTGAGCCGGATTGCGTGGACGATTCCGTTGAGATCGCCTTTCACCAGGGTGATTCCAGCGCTTTCCATCGCGACGTCAGTCCCAGTTCCCATCGCGATGCCGACATCCGCAGCGGCGAGGGCCGGCGCGTCGTTGATCCCATCGCCCGCCATCGCGACGATTGCGCCCGATCCAAGCAATGCTTTCACCCGCTCGTGTTTGTCCTTCGGCGCGACGCCGGCTTCGATTTCGTCGATTCCCAATTTTTCCGCAACGGCGCGAGCAGTCCGTTCGTTGTCACCCGTCAGCATGATCACTTTCAGGCCGAGGCGGAGCAGTTCGCGAACGGCGTCGCTGGTTGAAGCTTTGATCGGATCGGAAACGGCGATAATGCCGGCGGCGCGTCGGCCGATCGCGACGAAGACGACGGTCTGACCGCTGGCTTGAAGATCGCGCGCCTGCGCTTCGAGACTGTCCAGGCCAGTGACGCCCTGATCCCGGAGGAACGCTGGCTGACCAACCACAATCTCGGCTCCATCCTTTGTCGCAACGATGCCGCCGCCGGTGGTCGATGAAAAATGGGTGACGCTATCGAGCGGCAACTTACTTTCCCGCGCCGCGGCGACGATTGCGGAGGCCAGCGGATGTTCGCTCTGCTGCTCGGCGGAAGCCGCGGCGGCGAGCAATTCATTTTTTTCGGCGGCGCCCGGTGCGGTGACGACGTTTGTGACGCGCGGCTTTCCTTCCGTCAGCGTGCCGGTCTTATCGACAACGAGGGTCGTGACTTTCTCCATGACTTCGAGCGCCCCGGCATTTTTCACGAGAACGCCGGCATGCGCGCCGCGACCGACGCCGACCATGATCGACATCGGCGTGGCCAAACCAAGAGCGCACGGACACGCGATGATCAGGACTGCAACGGCGTTCACGATGGCGTGGGCAAGACGCGGCTCGGGACCGATCCAAATCCAAGTGGCGAAGGTGATCAACGCGGCCAAAAGAACGGCGGGTACAAAGTAGCCGGCCACTCTGTCCGCCAACCGCTGGATCGGCGCGCGGCTCCGTTGCGCTTCGGAAACCATCCGCACGATTTGCGCGAGCACCGTGTCTTCGCCGACGCGTTCGGCTTCCATCACGAAGCTGCCGGTGCCGTTGAGCGTCCCGCCGATTACTTTGTCGCCGCTGGTTTTTTCCACGGCGAGCGCTTCGCCGGTTATCATCGATTCGTTCACGGTTGTGCGGCCTTCGATGAGGCGGCCGTCGACCGGAATTTTTTCGCCGGGACGAATTCGGAGCCGATCGCCGGATTTCACTTCAGCCAATGCGACCTCGCGTTCATCGCCGTCGCGAACCACGCGCGCCGTTGGCGGAGTGAGATTGAGCAAACCTCGGATCGCATGTCCGGTCCGGCGGCGCGCGCGTAATTCCAGAACCTGGCCGACCAGCACCAGAACGGTGATCATCGCGGCGGCCTCGAAATAAAGGCCGGGTTTCTCGTGATGCGCCATCGTCTGCGGAAACAAGCCCGGGAAAAACAGCGCGACGCAACTGTAGAGCCAGGCGACGCCGATGCCGATGGCGATGAGGGTAAACATGTTGAGATGGCGGCTGAGCAAGGAATGCCAGCCGCGGACGAAGAATGGCCAGCCCGCCCAAAGAACTACCGGAGTGGTGAGGACAAACTGGATCCAGCGCGACGTGTCGCTCGAGATCCACTGCGGAGCGCTCGGGACCAAATGCGACATCGCGAGGACGAAAACCGGCAACGTCAAGATTGCGCCGATCCAGAGTCGGCGCGTCATGTCGGTTAATTCCGAATCGTCTTCCGCGGTCGTGGCCGAGATAGTTTTCGGCTCGAGCGCCATTCCGCAAATCGGGCAAGCGCCGGGCGCATCGCGCTCGATTTCGGGATGCATCGGGCAGGTATAGAGCGAGCTTGGGGCAAAGGCGGCCGCCGGCTTAGGCGCGTGCTCATGCTCATGATGACAACAGGCGGATTCTTCGTTCATCGCAGACGGGACCTATAGGACATATACGACCTATTGGCTTTTCGGCGAAGTTCGCCTGAATTTTCAGCAGCCATGCGCACGACCTTCCGCGACCGCAGTGAAGCTGGACAACTACTCGCGAAACGATTGGCTGAATATGAGCGACGGCCCGATGCGATCGTGCTGGCGCTTCCGCGGGGCGGAGTGCCGGTCGGATTCGAAATTGCGATGAAGCTGAATCTGCCGCTGGATGTTTTCGTGGTGCGCAAACTGGGCGTGCCGGGCCACCGCGAATTGGCCATGGGCGCGATCGCGTCCGGAGGAATTCGCGTTTTGAACGAGGATGTCTTGCGCGCGATGCCGTTCGCGGCGGCAACCGTCGCGGACATCACTGCGCAGGAGACCCGCGAAGTGGAACGGCGGGAACGCGATTATCGCGACGGCCGCCCGGCGCCGGAAGTCAGTGGGCAAACCGTGATCCTGGTCGATGACGGTTTGGCTACGGGTGCAACGATGCTCGCGGCGATCGCAGGGTTGCGGCAAAAGGAGCCGGCGAAAATTATCGCAGCGGTGCCGGTTTGTCCGCCAGAGACGCTGGAGGAGATCAAGCGCGCTGCCGATGAAACCGTGATCCTGTTCGCGCCGGATTGGTTCCGCGGAGTAGGTCAGTTTTACGAAGACTTCGCGCAGCTCAGCGACCAAACTGTGCGCGCGCTGCTCGCGCGGGCGGAACACAACTAAGAGGCATCACAAGGCGCGAAGCCCGCCGCAAAAGTGACGAGATTGTTACCTAGATTGTTTGCAACCTTGCGATGCAATATTTTGCAGTTTTCCCTCGTAAAACCAGTCGTTAGGCCGGGCTCAACGTGGCCTTAATGAACGGGAAAATTCGTCTTCGGCGCGCCGAGTAACATTCGCGTTACCTGCCCTGCGTTGCCGGCCCTGCGCGGTCACGGCACCGTCGCGGCCATGAAATTGAAATCAAACAAAGCAAATTGGGCGACGGTGCTCTGCGCCGCCGCGGTCTTCTCACTCATCAGTCTGCGCGACGCGCAGGCGCAACCTCGTCCGGGCCCACTCCCAGTCATATTGCCGCCACAGCCGATCAATGGCACTACGGATCAACCTATTCTCGTTCGCCCGATCCAACCGCCGCCGCCTATCATCACCAATGGGGCCAGCAGCGACGAACTGAAGGGCGACTTTAGCGGCAGATTAATCATCGACTAATTTACTGCGCCAGTCCGACAACAAACAAAACCCCCGCCGGATTTCACCGGCGGGGGTTCGTTTAACTAGCAGCTGCGCCTGCTCATTTTGCGCAGCAGGGCAGCTTGATCAGGCAGCAGCTTCCGCCGCCGCAGCAATCAGCCGAGCTTGAAGTCGCGCTCGCTGTGCCGACCAGCGCCAGGGCCGCTATGATCGCAAATAAATATTTCATGGAATCCTCCTGTATGAGTTTCCTTCCAACCTCGTCCCGCAAACGCGAAACGAGCCGACATGATTGGAAACCAACTCAAGCGCGCGGTGGTGGAACCGGAGGTCGCTGCGAGCGGGTTTGCTCTGAAGCGACGAACGTGGCAAAAGTTTCGTCGCCGATCGGCGGATAAATAAACGGCGCGGCGGCAGCGATTACGCCCGCGAGTCCGAAGATGCAGGCGGCGCAGCATTGCTTGTCCGAATCCGGTTTGGGCGGATGGCGGTCACACTCATGGCTGGCGGATCCCGCTTTCATCTTCGCGCAGCAATCGGTTTTCTCGATTTCGGCGACCAGCGGCTGGCGAGGGAGCGCGGCAAACGCGAGTGATCCCGAAAGAACGAGACAGAGCAGAAAACGAAAACCTCCTCGCATCGCCGGGCATCTTACCATCGGTCTACGGCTGGCTCCAACCCGCATCTTCAACCTGCGCTTGAGTGGCGCGGTAGAACTTAAGAAGATGCGCCGCTATGCCACCACCTCTACCCTCGACCCGGCCGATCGGGACGTTGCTGCTCGGCATCGCGGTCGCGAACGCTCTCGGCGCGAGCTTGCTCTTCGCGGTTGTCTGGGTTGTCCAGGCTTACAAAGGCCAGGACGCAACCGCGCTCGTCGCCTGGCCGAGCTTCTTCCTCATTCCTTTCATCGTCGGAATGATCGCAGCCTGGTTCTGGCGGCGACTGAACCGAACGCTGGGCTGGAGTTTTCTCGACGCGCTCTGGGTTACGCTTGTCGGACTGGCCGCGGCTGCGATCGTTTTGCGCGAAGGCGTCGTCTGTCTCGTCATTGTTTCCCCGGCGCTCTACGTCTTCATTCTTTGCGGGATTCTGCTCGGACGGATTTTGTTTCACCCTAACTACTCGAAGTTGCAGTTGACCATCTTCCCGTTGCTCGGGCTGCTGACACTCGGCGAATCCGTTTATCACTCGGAACAACAAGCCGTCGTGATCGATCGGATCCTGATTCAAGCCCCGCCGGCGAAAGTCTGGCCCCACGTGCTCGCGTTTCCCGGAATTCCAGACGCACCCGATTATTGGATTTTCCGGCTCGGCCTTCCGTACCCGACGACCACGACGAATGGGGGGAACTTTGTCGGCGCCGACCGCCAATGCATTTTCAGCAATGGCGTCGTCATCAAGGAACGGGTCGCCGAATTCGTCCCGAACGAAAAACTAACCTTCGACGTCGCTGAACAACCGACCGACCCCGAAGCCTACGGCCACATCACGTTGCATCGCGGCCAGTTCATCCTCCAAGACAATCACGACGGCACCACGACCTTGATCGGCTCCAGTTGGTACACGCTTCATGTTCGTCCCGGGTGGTATTTCAATCTCTGGACGCGCGACATGACCCGGGCCGTGCATCTCCGCGTGATGCGTCACATCCGGCGGCTGGCCGAGGCAGCGCAATCTTAAACTTCCATCCGCGGTTTCGTTAGTTTAGAACGGACAGCGCAATCCCTCGATCACCCCAATGAAGACAGAACCGGCCTAGAAAAGTTATGCCGTCGCAACACGCAAAGTCGGGAGGTTTTTGGAGATGGTTGCAAAGGCCGTGGTGGTTCGTGCGCGACATAATCCGCGTTCTGAGCCCGGCGCGTTTTAGTTTGTTCGTGGCACTGGCCGGAGGAGCGATCTTTCTCTTCGTTCAACAAGGCACTGAGATTTTGCGCGGCCTGGCCGAACCGAACCCGGACAGTCTTAAGGTCGATCTCTACAGCGTTGTTTTCTTTTTCGCCGCGCTAACTACGTGGTCGTTGCACAGCTGGTACTGGTCGCGGGTGGTGTTGAATCTTCACGTTTCTCATTCGCCGGCGCCGCGCGTCCTAAGCGCGCGCGCGATTGCATGGTTCCGTCTCCACGGCCCCCGGATTTTAGGCGCACTTCCGCCATTGACCATCGCGGCGGCGTGCTTCTTCATTGCGCCGCAGGGCTACACCAGCGAGGCGGGCGGGCACCCGCGGATGAATCTCTATATATTTGGTGGGCTCGCCGTTCTCCTCGCGGTTTTACTTTACGTTTTCTTTGTCCTTCGCCGCCATTGGTTGCACGAGGAAGGTAAAGATTCGGTCCCGTCTGAGACGGCCCCGGCGACCACCGAAATTGCGGAGGCGCGCGCGAAGAAATTCCGGAAAGATCCCGGAACCTGGGGTCCCGCCCTGGCCTTCTTCCTTTTCTCTCTCATTCTCCTGTTCCTGTTTTTGTCCGTGCCGGTGAGAGCCGGGCTTTTCATCGGTTCTGGCGCGATCATTTGTTTGGCCGCGACATCCTGGGTTTGCTTCGGCAGCTTGCTCGTTCTTCTAACGAACCGCGTTCGCTTGCCGCTCATCGGGCTGCTTATCGGGTGGGCGATGCTTTGCAGTCTTTGGAATGATAATCATCGCATCCGCACTGTCCCGATTGAGCCGGCGCTCGTCCTTCCGGCGGCGTCCGGTAAGCCACCGGTTCAGCAAGCATTTGCGACGTGGCATGAAGCGGTTCAAAAAGCTTATCCGCTCGCAACGAACGGAGCGTCGCCGGCAGTGCGGCCCGTTTTCATTGTGGCGACGGAAGGCGGTGGGATTCGTGCCGCTTACTGGACGGCGCTCGTCCTGGCCGCGCTCGAAGATCAATCGCTCGATCAGCGCAAAGCGTGGATCGAAACGCACCCGGGCCAGCCGCCGCCTCCGGATTTTGTCTCGCATCTTTTTGCGGTGAGCGGTGTCTCTGGCGGCAGTCTGGGGGCGGTCGTTTTCAACGCGCTCGTGGCCGAAAACGTCGCTTATCCCATGAAAGACCGGGCCCACGATATTTTGAGGCAGGATTTTCTTTCACCCACGTTGGCCGCGATGTTTTTTCCGGATTTGATCCAGCGTTTTCTGCCCTTCCGAATTCCGCCTGCCGATCGCGGTGCCGTCCTGGAGAAGGCGTGGGAGTACGGTTGGGAACGCACCATCAGTGGGCAAGACAAGACGGTCGAGCGACCAAATCGTCTAGGAGAACCACTACGCAAACTTTGGCAGGATTGGCGGGGAAACGTTCCGCTGCCGGCATTGTTTCTCAACGGCACCCGCGTGGAATCGGGCAAACGAATCATCACAAGCAACGTGGCGATTAATCCCGGCTCGCGGATTGACTTCGCCGACGCTGAAGACGCCGAAGTGAAATTGGGCAACGATGCCGCCCACGACATGCCACTCAGTACCGCCGCGCATATGAGCGCGCGCTTCACCTACGTGAGTCCCGCCGGCCTGTTACCTGATGGCGGACATGTGGTGGACGGGGGTTATTTTGAGAACTCAGGCGCCGCGACCGCGTTGGAAGTTCTCTACGAAGTCGAAGCGGCGATTCAGAGTGCAGGCTCCGGGGAGGTCGTAGTGCCCGTGATAATTGAAATTCGGAACGGTCCCACGAAGGAAAAACCGAACATTACTTCGGCAGCTGCCACGCCAGCGCCATCGGACCAGCAGGAATTTTTGAGTGAGGCCCTGGCTCCGGTGAGCACGCTGCTTAACACGCGCGATGCTCGAGGCACCTTTTCGCAGGCGGCGATCAGAAGCGAGCAGGAATCAGTGAACCCGCGATTCGCAAACTGGTTTCTGATTGGCTTGCATGAAAGCCCCGTGCCGTTGCCGCTGGGTTGGAAGCTATCCGGCGACGCGGCCAATGAAATGCGGCGTCAACTGGAGGAAAACGACGACAACCAAAGAGTATTTGGCAGCATCATGGCGGAGCTTTCCGGGCAGACGCCCGCGCCGTAGGTTGGCGCAGCCACGTGGCGAAGCTTTACGTGGCTACCCCGCATAGATTCGAACTATGAATAACGCCTCCAAAGGGCGCTGTGTTACCGTTACACCACGGGGTATCGAATTTTCGATCCGTCTGAGGCGGACCGAGTGCCGATTTTCGATTTCGGCCCGCGCGATCTATTCTTAGAGCACAAACGCTCTTGCGCAATTCGCAATTGCGCGCCCCGATAGGTGCTCAGTTGGCGGCGGAGCAGCCCGCGCGAGACATCTTTACATGCTCGAGAATAGCGTGAACCTGCGCAAGAAGCTCATCGGGGCGGTGCGGTTTGCGGATTACACCGGCCAATCCGCCGGCGAGCATGCGGTCGACGCGGTTCTGTGCCTGCCCGAGAAAGCCGGTGCTCAGTAACACGACCACGGCAGGATTAATTACGCGCAAACGTCGAAACGTTTCTTCGCCGTCCATAAACGGCATGGAAAGATCGAGCAAAATTAGATCGAAGTGGCGCGGTTGTTTCCGGAATTCTTTCAAGCAGTCGAATCCGGATGAGACGGTCGCGACGTCGAAGCCAGCTTCAGAGAATAGACGTTGTGCCAGAATGCGGGCGGCCGGTTCGTCGTCGACCACGAGAATTCGGCGTCGATGGGCGACCGCGGCGGGAGCGTCTGAAAAAGTAGATTTTGTTTCGTAAGACATTTTTAAAGGAACACGCGGGTTAAATTGCCGCCTGTGAACAGCATAGAGCAGGAAAAATGCCCTGCCCTATAATTACCATAGACCGTGATTTTCTGGGCTCGAACCCACAACACAGCTTCGAATTCCCGCCTTTCCTTTGCTCGCAAAGTTAATCAAACGGGCTATGTTGCCTGCCCCACAAATGAACGAATTGTCTATCCAAGACCTGCACGCTTCGATCGCGGAGCAGGAAATCATTCGCGGGCTTTCCCTGTCCGTGCCGAAGGGCGAAGTCCACGCAATCATGGGCCCGAACGGCTCCGGCAAAAGCACACTCGCAAAAGTGCTGGCCGGCCATCCCGACTACAAAGTCATTTCCGGCAAGATCGAGATGGATGGCGAGAACATCATGGAACTCGAGCCGGATGAGCGCTCGCGCAAAGGGCTGTTCCTGGCCTTTCAGTACCCGAGCGAGATTCCCGGCGTGACGATCGCCAATTTCCTCCGCGCCGCCGTCCAGGCCCGTTTGCCGGAAGGCGACGAACTCGAGGCGACCGAGTACTACGCGAAGCTTTACGAAAAGATGGACCTGCTGGAGATGGACCGCTCGTTCACTTCCCGCTCGGTCAATGAAGGATTTTCCGGTGGCGAAAAGAAGCGGAATGAGATTCTACAGCTCGCGATGTTGCAACCGAAATACGCCGTGCTCGACGAAACGGACAGCGGGCTCGACATCGACGCGCTGAAGGTGGTGGCGCACGGCGTGAATTCGATGCGCGGTCCGAACATGGGCATTCTGGTGATCACGCATTACCAGCGGCTGCTCGAATACATCGTGCCGGATCACGTTCACGTCATGGTGCAGGGACGCATCGTGCGGAGCGGCGGAAAGGGCCTGGCGCTGGAGTTGGAAGAGAAAGGTTACGAAAGCTACGAGGCCGCGGCGGAGAAAGTCGGCGAGCCTGCGATCGCTTAACCGGGAATTGTTATGGCGAAAGAACCATCAGCTTTAGAAGTCGAACGGAACATCGGGAACTTCGCGTATCCCGAAACCCACAAGCACGACGCCGGTATTGGTCTCACCGAAAAGACCATTCACTACATCTCGGACATCAAGGAAGATCCGGATTGGGTCCGCGAGTTTCGCCTTAACGCTTACAAGACTTTCATGAGCAAGCCGATGCCGACGCATTGGGCGAGCAAGGACCTCGAGGCAATCGTTTTCGATAATATTCGCTATTACCTCAGCGGCGGCACGCAGCCGAAACGCAGCTGGGAAGATGTGCCAGACGATGTGAAACGAACTTTCGAGCGGCTCGGGATTCCCGAGCAGGAACGCAAATTCCTGGCCGGCGTCGAAGCGCAGTTCGATAGCGAAGCGGTTTACTCAAACATCAAGAAGGCGGTCGGCGAACAGGGCGTCATTTTTGTCGGCAGCCGTGAAGGGCTGAAGGATCATCCGGAAATTTTCCGGAAATGGTTCGGCAAAGTGATCCCGACGGGCGACAACAAATTTAGCGCGCTGAATTCCGCGGTCTTCAGTGGCGGGTCGTTCATCTACGTTCCGCCGGGCGTGAAGGTGAAGCATCCGCTCCAGGCTTACTTCCGGATCAACGCTGAAAACTTCGGCCAGTTCGAGCGGACCCTGATCATCTGCGATGAAGGCTCGGAGTTGACCTACATGGAAGGGTGCACCGCGCCAAAGTTCAACACCGCCACTCTGCATAGCGCGGTAGTCGAGCTCGTCGCGCTCAAAGGCGCGAAGTTGCAATACATCACGGTCCAGAACTGGTCCTCCAACGTTTTCAATCTCGTCACCAAACGCGGCCTGGCCCACGAAGACGCCGAAGTGAAGTGGATCGATTGTAATATCGGGTCGCGCCTGACGATGAAGTATCCCGGCGTGATCATGAAAGGCCGGCGCGCTCGCGGCGAAGTGCTTTCAATCGCGCTTGCGGGCGACGGCCAGCACCAGGACACCGGCGCCAAAATGGTTCACGCGGCGGACGAAACGACGAGCAACATCATTTCGAAAAGCATCAGTATCGGTGAAGGCCGGGCCACCTATCGCGGTCTCGTTCAGATTCCGAAGCATCTCAAGAACTGCAAAAACAACACTGAGTGCGATGCGTTGCTGATCAACTCGACCAGCCGCACCGACACTTACCCTGCGATCACCGTTCGCGGCACGGGCAACTCGGTCCAGCACGAAGCGAGCGTCAGCCAGGTAAGCGCTGAACAAATCTTCTACATGCAACAGCGCGGCCTGACCGAAGCGCAGGCCATGAGCTTGAGCGTGAACGGGTTCGTCAACGATCTCGTGCGCCAGTTTCCGATGGAATACAGCGTCGAGCTCAAGCGCCTGATCGAGCTTGAGATGGAAGGCTCGGTCGGCTAAGGTTCCGCCCCCAAGATACGAGCGAGCGGCGGCGGTCACGGGCCGCCGTTTGCGTTTCACGGTATGACCAATCAGATAGCCGTCCTCGACGAAACCATGGAAGAGACTGAATCGCCGCCCGCGCCGCCCGCGATTTTGTCCACCCCATTCCAATCGCGTTCCGTGGGTTTGCCGGCGTGGTTTCGCGATCAGCAGCAGGCGGGCTGGGCGAAGTTCGAAGCGGCCCCCTATCCCCACCGGAAAGATCAACCATGGCGTTTTTCGAACGTGAACGCCCTCGATCTTTCCAGCTATAATCTAGGGACGCCCTTAAATGACGCAGAGCGCGCCGAGATTCTTGACCACTCGTTAGGCCTTGATGAAGTCGCCGGTCGATTGATCTTCGCGGATGATCAACTCATTCGACGCGATCCGCTGTCGCAGAAATTGCTCGCTGCGGGAGTGATCTTGAAACCGCTCGAACGCGCGATCATCGAGCACGAAGATTTGTTCCGCCGTCATTTCATGGCCCAAGCGGCACCGCTCGGCTCCGCCAAGTTCTCTGCGCTGCACGAAGCGTTCGTGATGTCGGGAACGTTTGTTTATGTGCCGAAAGGCGTGGAAGTCGAGTTGCCGATCGAGATTTTTCATTGGCTTCACGGCGACAATGCCTCTGTGTTTCCCCACACTCTTCTGATCGCGGACGAACTGGCGAAGGTCACCGTCATCGAGCATTTTCGTTCCGCTCATCCCGATCGCGCCGGGTTCGCCTGTGGCGTAAATGACCTCGTCGTCGGGCGCGGCGCGAAATTGAATTACGTCTGCACCCAAGACTGGAACGAGAAATCCCTCGCCATTCAAATCAACTCGACCTCGGTCGAACGCGACGCCTCCGCGCTAAGTCTCAATGTTCATCTCGGCGGCGCCTATTCGCGGTTCGAAAGTCTCAGCCGTCTCACCGGCGAAGGCGCCCGGAGCGATCTTCTCGCCGTTTCCGTGGCCGAGAACGGGCAGGAGTTCGACGCGCGCACGCTCCAGGATCACCTGAGTCCGCACACGACGAGCGACCTTCTTTACAAAAACGCGCTGAACGATCGCGCACGTTGCACTTTCGGCGGTTTGATCCGGGTCGAGCCTCATGCCCATTTCACCGATGCCTACCAAACCGTGCGCAATCTTCTCCTCAGCGACGACGCCGAGGCGAATTCAATGCCCGGCCTCGAAATCCTGGCCGACAACGTCAAGTGCAGCCATGGCGCCACCTCCGGTCAGATCAGCGAGAACGAAATGTTTTATCTCCTCTCGCGCGGAATCTCTGCGCCCGTCGCAAAACAACTGCTCGTTTCCGGTTTCCTGAACGAAGTCGTCGATCGCCTCGACCACGCCGCGATTACGCAGCTGGTTCACGAAATGATCGAAGCGAAGTTCCAGCGCCGCCGCTAGCCTTCGACGATCTCGTCGGGTAATTCGTTCGTCGTCGCGCCAGTGTTCGGGAAATAGCTGGCCAGTAATTCGCCGGCCGCTGTGATCGCCTCCATCAGGGCCTGGGTAAAATCTTCGCGCAGGAAATGTTCCCGCATTCGCGCAACGAGGTCCGCCCAGAATTTCTCCCCACATTTCTGGTGAACGCCTTCGTCGCCGATCACGGCGAACTTCTGCGCCCGCGGCGCGACGAAAATCAGGATCCCATTTCGTTCCCGGGTTTTCTCCATTCCCAGTTGCAAAAATTTCTTCTGGGCTCGCTCCAGCGCGTCTCCCTCAAATACTCCCCTCTGCAGGAACACCCGAATTTGCCCGGACGTTTTAGCTTCCGCGTCCTTGATCGCTTTGACGATCCGATCGTGCTCCAGCTCGCGAAGAAATTTATGGGTGCGCATGGTGGGATTACCAGCTCGAACCAGCGCCTCCGCCCCCAAAGCTACCTCCGCCGCCGCTGAACCCGCTGAATCCACCTCCCGATGAGGACGACGAAGAGCTGCCCGACCATCCGCTTCCCCAACCGCTGCTAACGAACGGTCCGCCCAAGCCGGTGTAGCCGAACCCCCCTCGCCGGCGCCCAAGTCTGATGATCGTCAAAATGATTATCAGCATGACGACGAAGCCGAGTGGACCGCACCCGCTCGCACTCGACCGGCTTTTATCCTGCACCGTTGCGCCATCACCTTTGTACTCGCCGCGGATGCCCTGGAGGATCAGGTCGACGCCTTCGTCCAGTCCACCAGCGTAATCTCCGGTTCGAAACCGTGGCTTAATGTGTCGCTCCGTGATGTCGAAGGCCGTGACATCCGGCAACGCGCCTTCGAGGCCGTAGCCGACTTGGATAAACATTTTGCGATCGTCGACGAAGACGAAGAGTGCCGCGCCGTTACGTTTCTCCGCCTGCCCGATTTTCCACGCTTCCGCGATGCGGCGCGTGTAATCCGCGACGTCGGAATCGCTCTCCATTTTTCGATAAACCGCGACAACCACCTGATTCGATGTTTCGCGCTCGAATTGCGCGAGCTTTTCGTTGAGCTGCAGCGCCTTCGCTTTCGGAACGACGTTGGCGTAATCGTTAAAATACCCCGCCGGCTTGGGCGGAATCTTCTCGGCGGCGCCGACCTCAGCCGCGCCGAAAACCAGAAGCGCAACAGCAGCGAGAGCGCGAATCACTCTACGGTGTCGCGGCGGGCGACGTCGCCGGAGTCGTTGCCGGCTTGCTGCTGAAATCGAATTTCACGTCGGGCGCTTTCTCCGCGCCGGCAGCGGCGGTAAAGAAGGGCCGCGGCTTGAACCCAAACATGTGGTTCAACATGTTGGTCGGGAACCTTTCCAAAGCCGTGTTGTACTCCTGCACCGCGGTGTTGAAATTGTTTCGCTCCACCGAAATCCGGTTCTCCGTTCCCTCCAGTTGCACCTGCAAATTCTGGAACGCTTCCGTCGCCTTTAGCTGCGGATAGTTTTCGCTCACTACTAGCAACCGCGACAGCGCGGTGCTGAGTTGCCCCTGCGCCTTTTGGAATTTTTCAAGCTCGGCGGCGTCAGTCGGCGCTTTGCTTGGATCGAGCTTCACCTGCCCCACGCTTGCGCGCGCATTCGTAACTTCGGTTAGCGTCGATTTCTCAAAGTTCGCCGCGCCCGCCACGGTGCTGACCAGATTCGGAATGAGATCGGCGCGCCGCTGATAGACCGACTGCACATCGGCCCATTTCTTGTTCACGTTCTGTTCGAGCGTGACGAGACTGTTGTAGGTGCCGCAGCCGGACAGACTGAAGAGCGACGCCAGGGCCAGCACTTTTCCGAGTCGATTAAATGTTTTCATAAGCGTGTTCGCGCGATCGCGCGGGAGAATCGTCGTTAAACTGTCCGCCAAGTCAATCCTGCGTCGCCGGTTCTGCCGGCGCGGTTTCGGTTTCAGCGGGGGCAGCTGGTTCTTTTCGTTCCGCGATCGGCAGGTAACGTTTTCGCAGTTCTTCTGCATTTGGCAGCTCGTCGAGGTTCCGCAGCCCGAAATGTTCCAGGAAAAACTGGGTGGTTTCGTAGAGCAACGGCCGGCCCGGCACTTCGGCGCGTCCGGCGATCTTCACCAATCCCCGCTCCATTAGATTCTGCAGCACCCCGTCGACAGCAACGCCGCGGACGGCTTCGATATCGGCACGCGTGATCGGCTGGCGATACGCGACGATGGCCAGAGTCTCGAGCGACGGCGGGGTCAGCCGCGCCGGTTTCACTGCCGGAAACAGTTGCCGGACCCACGACGCGTACGCCGGATCGCTCACCAGTTGCCAGCCTTCCGCTCTCTCCGCGAGTTGAAAGGCGCGGCTTTGCTCGATGTACTCGATCTTTAGTTGCTCGAGGGCGGCGGCGACCTGCGCTTCCGTCGTCTTCGCGAATTCGTTAGGCAGGAGATCATCATCACGGCCCGCGCCTTTGATGGCGGCGGCGAGCTCGCGCGCGGTTAATGGTTTTTGCGCGGCGAAAAGAAGTGCTTCGATAACCTGCGTGAGGCTCATATGACCTATTCTCCTATCGCGCTCCGGATCGCCTCCGCGATCTGGTTCGCCTGGCGATCTATTTGCTCGAGCTCGCGACCCTCGATGAGCAGCCGGATCTTCGGCTCGGTTCCAGAGTAGCGCAGAAGCACGCGCCCTTTTCCGGAAAGCTCTTTCTCCGCGTCACCCACCAGCTTCATCACCGCCGGTAATTCTTCCAGCGGGCGTTTCTCTTTCACTTTCAGGTTTCGCTGGGCTTGCGGATATTTTTTCAGGCAGCGCTTCAGCTCGCTCAACGGTTTGCCACTCGCCTTCATGATTCGCAACACCTGGAGCGCACTGATGATCCCATCGCCGGTCGTGGTGAAATCGCGGAAGATCATATGGCCGCTTTGTTCGCCGCCAAGATTCAGATTTCGCCCCACCATTTCCTCGATCACGTAGCGGTCGCCGACTTTTGTGCGAACGACTTTTCCGCCCAGAGCGCCGAGCGCTTCATCGAGCCCGAAGTTGCTCATGACCGTCGCCACCAGCGTTTGTTCGGCGAGCCGGCCGGCCTGCAAAAGATCGACAGCCGCGACGGCCAGAATCTCGTCGCCATCCACGAGCTCCCCGTTCTCATCACAGAGAAGCACGCGATCAGCGTCGCCATCGTGGGTAATGCCAAGTTGCGCGCCGCTTTCTTTCACCACGCGCTGAATTTCCTCGGGAAAAGTGCTTCCGCATTTGGCATTGATGTTTGTGCCGTTCGGCTCGTCATGCACCACCGTGATGTCGGCGCCCAGCTCGCGGAGAATGCACGGCGTCGATTTGTAAGCGGCGCCATTCGCCACATCGACGGCGACCCGCAGTTTCTCCAGAGACATTCCGCGGGGGAAACTTGCCTTCGCGAACTCGACGTAACGCCCGAGCGCGTCGTCGATTCGCCGGGCCCGCCCAATTTTCCCCGCGGTCGGCCGAATCGAATCGATCTCGCCACTGAAAACCAGGTCTTCGATTTGCTGCTCGATTTGATCGTCCAGCTTGTAGCCGTCGTGCCGGAAAAACTTAATACCGTTATCTTCGTACGGGTTGTGCGACGCGGAGAGAACGATGCCGGCGTCGGCCCGAAGCGAACGCGTGATGTAAGCGACTCCGGGAGTGGGCAGCGGACCGATCAACAACACATCGACTCCGAGCGAAGTAATGCCGGCAACGAGCGCGTTCTCGAGCATGTAACCGGAAAGCCGCGTGTCCTTGCCCAGAACGATCTTGGGCCGCGCGCCGTTCGGATGCGCGCGTGGATTCAGTTTCGTGAAAATGTGGGCGGCGGCGCGGCCGAGCTTCAAGGCGGTTTCGGCCGTGACCGGCTCTACGTTCGCGACACCGCGAACACCGTCTGTTCCGAAAATCTTTTTAGCCTGCGCCACGGTTTTTATTGTAGCGGGAGTCTATCACCGCCGACAACGTTTTATCCCTCGCGAAACGACGGTCATAGACCGCCGCTACAGGCCTGATTCGCCGGCCGCTTTCAGTTCGTTGATCTTGCGATGCAAAGTTCGCCGGCTGATCCCGAGCTTCTGAGCGGCTTTCGTGATGTTTCCATTCGTGGTCGCAAGGGCCTGCATAATGAGGCGCTTTTCAGTTTCGTGCAGATCGAGCGCGCTCGATTTTTCGGCGAACGCTTTCGCCGGCGTGATCCCACCGGGCAGTGCCGCCCCAGTCGCCGCCCGCGCGTTCGGCGGTAGATCGCGCAGGGTCAGTTTCGTGCCGCGCGACATCACGACGCCATGCTCGATCGCGGTCCGCAATTCGCGCACGTTCCCCGGCCAGCCGTAACTCAGGAGCGCGTTCATCGCGTCACCGGTTAACTCCAGCAACGGCTTCTCGTTCACCTTGCAGAAGTGGCGGAGAAAACTGCGAACGAGCAGCGGGATATCTTCCTTCCGCTCGCGCAACGGCGGCATCGTTAGGTGGACAACGTTGAGCCGGAAATAGAGATCGTCGCGGAATTTTCCCTCGGCCACGAGTTTCTCCAGGTTCTTGTTTGTCGCCGCGATCAGGCGGACGTCGGCGCGCAAAGTCTGGTTGCCGCCCACGCGTTCGAAGGCGCGCCCCTCACTAATTACGCGAAGCAATTTCACCTGCGTGCTCGCGTCAATCTCGCCGATCTCATCGAGGAAAATCGTGCCGCCGTTCGCCTGTTCGAACCGGCCGATCCGGCGTTCGTGCGCGCCCGTAAACGCGCCGCGCTCGTGTCCGAACAATTCGCTCTCCAACAATTGCGGCGACAGCGCCGCGCAATGGACCGTCACGAACTTCGCCTTGTTCCGCCGGCTCAGGTTATGGATCGCCTGCGCCGCCAACTCCTTGCCGGTGCCGCTTTCGCCTTCGATCAATACGTTCGCCGACGACGGCGCCACCTGCTTGATCGTGTCGAGCACTTCACGCAACGCGGCTGATTCGCCGATAATATTTTCGAGCCCGTAACGCTCGTCGATCTGCTGCCGCAGGGTCCGGTTTTCCTGCTCCATCTTCCGGCTCGCGAGCGCCCGCGTGATCAGCATCTCGACCTTGTCGAGATTCAACGGCTTGGTCACGAAATCGTAAGCGCCGCGCTTCATCGCTTCGACCGCGGTATCGACCGTGCCGTAAGCCGTCATCATGATGCAGATCGGCGGATGCGGCAGTTTCAGGGCGCGCTCGATCAGCGTCATGCCGTCATCGCCGCCCAGACGAAGGTCGGTAATCATGACGTCGATCGGCTCGCGCTCGAGCACGTCCATCGCGCCGCGAATATCTTCCGCGACATAGGTATCGTAATCATCCTCAAGCAAACGCCGCAGCCCATCGCGCGTATGCTTTTCGTCGTCGACGATCAGGATCGTGGGCTGGAGAGAATCCATTTAACGAAATCTAGTCATTCCGAGCGGAGCGTAGCGCAGTCGAGGAACCCCGGGGAAAAACGTACGATACAGCGCAAAGATGTCGCCCGAGGCTCCACGGGGTCCTTCGACTCCGCTTCGCTCCGCTCAGGATGACGGCATTCATTCACACAAGTTCATTTCGCTCCGGTCCACTGATCGACCCAATCGTTCACGGTCTTGTACCAAAGCCGGGCATTCTGCGGCTTCATTACCCAATGTCCTTCGTCGGGGAAATAGAGCATTTTCGATGGGACGTTCAGCCGCTGGAGGGTGGTGAAAAGTTGGAAGCCTTCGCTCACGTCGAGCCGAAAATCGAGCTGACCGTGAACCACTAGCGTCGGCGTTTTGAATTTGTCGGCGAACAAATGGGGCGACCATTTCCGGTAAAGCTCGCGGTTCTTCCACGGGGGCCCTTTGAATTCCCACTCGGGAAACCAAAGCTCTTCCGTCGTTCCGTAAGCCGACTCGGTGTTGAACATGCCGTCGTGCGACACGATGCACTTGAAGCGCTCGGTGTGGCCTAACAACCAGTTCGCCATGTAACCGCCGTAGCTGGCGCCCAGCGCCGCCTCGCGATTCTTGTCGATGAACGGATATTTCTTCTCGACGTAATCCAGCCCCTTCATCAAATCCTCGTAAGGCTTGCCGCCCCAGTCGCCGCTGATCGAATCGGTGAATTTCTGGCCGTAACCGGTCGAGCCGTGGAAATTGATCATGACCACGACGTAATTGCCGGTCGCGGCGAACAGCTCCGGGTTCCAGCGATAGCTCCACGAATCCCCCCACGAACCCTGCGGTCCGCCGTGGATCAAAAACTTGAGCGGATATTTCTTGGTCGAATCAAATCCCGGCGGCCGAATGATGAAGCCCTCGACGTTTTCATTGTTCGCGCCGGGAAAGGTAAACGATTCCATCGACTGCATGTCGACCTGCGAAAGCACCGCATCGTTCATATGCGTGACCGCGACCGGCTTGAGGTTTGCGGCCTTGGGCTTTTCCGCGACATCGAGCCGGGCTATCTCGCTCGGCGCGTCGATGGAAACGCGACTGAAAAACAATGACTGACCGTCTTTGGAAAAGGCGAGATCGTCCGCATGCAGCCGCGAGACCGGCTTGGGCGGTTTGCCGTCCAGGAGCAACACCCAGATCGGCTCCTCGCCGTGATCTTCGGCCGTGAAACAGATCCCCATCGAATCCGGCGTCCAGGCCATACTGCCGATCGAGTGATCGAAGTTGATCGTTGCGTTCCGGCTCTGGGCAAGCTTGCGCTGATAAAGAATGAGGGAGTCCTTGTCGGCCTCGAAACCGGCACGCGCCATTGAGCGCCACGCGATGTGATCTCCGTTCGGTGAATAAACCGGCGTGTTGTCGCTGCCGGGACTGGTTGAAATTTTCTTCGGCGTTCCGCCTGCCATCGGAACGATGAAAATCTCGTTGTTCGTGCTCGTCGCTTCGACTTCGTCGATGTTGCTCGTGTAAGCGAGTTCCTGGCTATCCGGCGAAATCGCATACATGTCCTGGCCACCGAGATTGAACGGCGGCACGTCGTGATCGCCGGGAGTGAGATCGCGCGCTTCCGCGGGTGAGACACCCGCCTCTACACTCTGAACAAACAAATGACTGCGCTTATGTTCCGTGTACGAAGTCCAATGCCGGTAGAGCAGCTTCGTGAAAATCTTCGCCTTTACCTTGCTCTTCGATACCTCGTCGTCGCGCAGCTTGTTTTCCGCGTCGTCTTTCACTTCGGGATAAACCGAGGATAGAAACACGATATTCTTTCCGTCCGGCGTCCAAATCCCGCCATCGGCTCCAGTCGAAATGTTCGTGACCTGCCGCGGTTGCCCATCGAGCCCGCCACTTTCCGGCGTAAAATTGGACACCCAGATTTGGGTGGGATCCGTAGCCTTCGAAGTCCAGATCAACCGTTTGCCGTCCGGCGAAAAACGCGGCCGCTCTTCATGATTCGGCGATTGATTTAACCGGCGCGCTTCCCCACCCGCCGCCGGCACGATCCACAGATGCGAGACTTTCGTGTTCGCCTCGAGATCGACGTCGACCGCATCGAACACGATCCATTTCCCGTCGGGTGACGGTTGGGGCGCGCCAACCCGTTTCAGCTTCATCATGTCCTCAAACGTGAATGGATGCTTCGCATTCGTGCTCGAGGGCGACGCCTGCGCGAAAGCCGAGCCAATGAGCGCCAGTGAAAGAGTCAGAGTTTTCCAATGCATATTCGTGCGTCCGCTGAGTGCGCAAACTCCCGCCGAACGACTGGCGACGCAACCGCGGCTTCCTATTCCCTTGCCGATGCGATACAAGCCGAGGTCGCCAGATCCATACTAATATATATGAAACGCTTTTCGCTCCTCGCGCTCCCTCTTCTTGCGGTTTCCGCCGCGTTCGCCGCGCCTTCGGGCAAAATCGTTATCGTCAACGGCACCGCAATTGACCCGGGCACTTCCAAAGTAATTCCGAACGCCGCCGTTATCATCGAGGGCGATCACATCACTTCGATCGTCCAAAACAGCAAAGACATGCCGATGAAAGGCGATGGCGTGATCGACGCGACCGGCAAATTCATTTTGCCCGGCTACATCGATACCCACGTTCACTTCTTTCAGTCCGGCGACATCTACACGCGGCCGGACGCGGTCGATCTCAACAGCGTGCGTTCCTACAAAGACGAACACGATTGGATCGAGCGGAACCTGCCGGATACATTCGCGCGCTATTTGCGGTGCGGCATTACCTCGGTCGTGGATGTCGGCGGACCGATCTGGAATTTCAAAGTCCGCAAAATGGCTAACTCGGCGGAAAAAGCGCCGCGCGTTGCCGTGGCCGGACCGTTGATTTCGAGCGTTTCGCGGACCCAACTGGAGCTCAACGGCGATCCACCGATCGTGAAAATCGATACGCCGGAACAGGGCCGCGAAATGGTGCGCAAACTCGCGGCGCAGAATCCGGATTACATCAAGATTTGGTACATCGTTCCGGGCGTTCAGCCGGCCTCCAGTTCGACACCGCAGGCGAACGCGTCGCCAACGCCTGGACAGAGTGACGCGGAACGCGCCGCGATTTTCCGGCCGGTAGTTCACGCGGTAGTGGAGGAAAGTCATCGGCTCAAATTGCGGGTGGCTGTTCATGCAACCGAGCTGGAAGCAGCGCGGGCCTCTGCCGAGGAAGGCGCCGATCTTCTCGTTCACAGTGTTAACGACAAGTTGGTCGACGACGCTTTCGTCAAATTACTGAAGGAGAAGCACACGATCCTCACGCCCACGCTCGTCGTTTTCGAACGTTACGGCCGCACCTTCGCGAACAAGCTCGAGCTGACCCCGGAAGAAAAAGCGTGGGGCAATCCGGAAGTGATCGCCTCGCTAGACGTCACGAAAATCCCAGAAGACAAACGGCCCGACCGCCTGAAGAAGGCAATGGCCAACCCGCAACCGATCCTGGACGGCATTCAAAAGACGTACGACGTCGCGCTCAAGAATTTGAAGACGCTGGAGGACGCGGTGATCACCATCGCTACCGGGACTGATGCCGGAAACATCGGCACTATCCACGGGCCTGCGATCTTTCGCGAGTTCCAGCTCATGAAACAAGCTGGGCTCACACCGATGCAGATTCTTCAATGCACGACTGCGAACGCCGCAAAAGTTTTTGGCGGTGAAACCGGCGCGAAGATCGGCGCGCTTCAGCCCGGCAATTTCGCCGACCTCGTCATCCTGAAATCGAACCCGCTCGACGACATCAAGAATGCGTCCGATATCGATAGCGTGGTGAAGAACG
The DNA here is from genome assembly GCA_045809795.1 of Chthoniobacterales bacterium. GTDB lineage: Bacteria > Verrucomicrobiota > Verrucomicrobiia > Chthoniobacterales > UBA10450 > AV80. The sequence goes on along the minus strand of JBJMXD010000006.1, from coordinate 1,551,695 downwards.
GCGTGATCTACCACGCGGATGCCTTGCTCCACTAGAAAAATGTCTCACACAACGGACACAAAGGATCACAAAGGCTTATGCAAAACTCAGAGATCGACCCTGGCGGGTCTTTGTCTTCCCGTCGTAGTGACCTTTGTGTGAGGTTTGTGGCGGTCGCGATGTTGCTGGGGGCGCTCATCCTTGGTGTCCGGGCCGGCGACAAGAAAGCCCACATCTCGAAAGTCCACGGTCGCATTCAGTACGTGACTAGTTTTCCCGACTACAAGGTGCAGGCCGTAACAAGCTTCCCCGATCTGCGCGTGGAAATCGTTGAGAGTTTTCCGGATAAACCGGGCCAGTGGCAGATCGTCGACTCCTTTCCCGACTACAAAATTCAAATGGTCAACTCGTTCCCGGATTTCACAATCCAGTACGTCAAGAGTTTCCCCGGACCTAAATGACCGAAGAAAATCCTTCTGCCCTGGCCGCTGCGCCGGAAGGCACCAGACATCGCTGGCGAGGGATGGTTGCCGACCGGCTTATCGAATTAGTTATCGTTTTCGTGGGCGTGTATGCCGCGTTCATGTTGAATGCGCACCAGATTCACGAGCAGGAACGCCAGCGCCGCGCGCAGATTTTGAGCTATCTGGAAGGCGGCGCTATCCAGGGTTCGATCAAGCTAAAAACAGTTACGCAACAATATGACCGGCTTATCAACGAGTTTCTTGCGCGCCTGGAAAAGGGCGAAATGCCGGATATTTCGCCGATCTCCTGGTCGAGCAGTTACAATCCAAATGAAAGCGCCTGGCTTCTCCAGGCCGGCGGCCTCGAGCTGCTTGATATTCAAACGATCGCGCGAATGCGAGAGCTGGATGCCGCGGCGGGGACCGGTCTGAGCACGATGGCGCATTACCAGCAGCTCAGCGATCAACTCATCGTGCCTCATCTCGGCGAGGGGCGCGCCGCGTTTTACGATCTCGAAACAAAAAAGCTTCGGCCGCAGTATGCGCGTTATCCTGAAATGTTGAAAGAGGGCTCAAGCGTCCTGCACGACATGGCCGAGAAAACCGACGCGCTTGCCGCCCAACTCCGGGCCGAAGAGGCGCGTCATCGTTAATCGATCCGTTCGTTTGTATGAAAAAATCCATTCGCGTGCTTGTCTGCGTCGGCCTAACGAGTGTCACATCCGCTCCTCTTGTTACGGCAATGCCACCAGGGCCGACCATGAAAGCGGTCGTCGCGCACGAATACGGCGCCCCGGAAGTGCTGAAATACGAAGACGCGCCGCGGCCGGAACCGAAAGAAAACGAATTGCTCGTGCGGGTGATCGCGTGCGGGGTGAACCCGGCGGACCCGCTGGTGATCAGTGGACGGTTCGCCAAGGAATTCGGGACGCACGTGCCGCTCATTCCCGGATACGACGTAGCCGGCGTGGTCGAGAAGACCGGCGCGAAGGTCACGAAATTGAAGAAGGGGGATGCGGTTTACGGTTATGCACTCTTCGGTGGTGGTTGGGCCGAGTACGCCGTGCTGGCCGAGAATGAAGCGGCGCTGAAAGCGAAGTCGGCAACGTTCATCGAAGCCGCGGCGGTGCCGATGGGCGCACTCACAGCGTGGCAAGGTTTGATCGACACCGCGAAGCTGAGTGCAGGCCAGACTGTCCTCATTCATGGCGGCTCGGGCGGCGTGGGAAGTTTCGCGATCCAGATCGCGAAAGCGAAAGGCGCGCGTGTCATCGCCACCGCGTCCACGGCGAACCAGGACTTGCTGAAGCAATTGGGGGCCGATGTGGCGATCGATTACACGAAAACGAAATTCGAAGAGATCGCGAAGGACGTTGACGTGGTCTTCGATACCGTTGGGCGCGATACGCTAGAGCGCAGTTACCCGATCGTGAAAAAGGGTGGCATCGTCACAACCATCGTCGCGCGGCCTGATCCGGCGCAGCTCGACAAATACGGGATTCGAGGCAGCTCGATCGCTAGTCACCCGGATGGAAACGAACTGGCGGAAATCACGAAGCTAATCGAAGCCGGCAAGATCAAACCGATCGTCAGCGAGGTATTGCCGCTAACCGAGGCGGTGAAAGCGTCGGAACAAGCCGAGACCCATCACACCCGGGGCAAGGTCGTGTTGAAGATCGCCGAGGAACCCAAGAGCTGATTCCGCCGGTCGGCACCGACCTAACGAATCGACGTTGCTGGCGCCCTCGCGGAAACGATCTTGAATTTCCAGTTCTCGAACGGCGTGCCCGCGGTCTTGAGATTGGAAGTAAGATAGTAAAGCCGCTTCGTCGCGGGAAAATCAGGCGCCTGCTCGAATCGCATCTTCAAATAGTAGGGCGGAATGCTTTGGTAATAGAGCGTGGCTGATAAGGTGACTGACGCCGGATCAATCCCCTCAAGCGGCACTTCATAGGTCACGACGCTCGTGCCGCTGCCATCTTTGTAATGAGGGTCGTCGGCGGTCCCGTGTGGATGAGTCGCTTTCAGGAATTCGCCCGACAACGACGGATCGGGACCTTGCTCGGTCCAGCCCAGCGGCAAAAGGCGGTTGTCTTTTATCGGCGTGTCACGGCGAATGAAGCTGGTCGTGAAATTTCCCTCCTCATCGAGCATCAGCTCTTCGAAAACCTGAACCTGGTCCTGGCGCGTAATCGTATGCCCGGGCTGGTCGTAATAATGCGGTTGGTAAGCCTGGCGGGGTGAGGCTGAGACGTCGGCGCGCGGCTCGAAAAATTCGGAGGGCAACGGCTTGCCGTTTTCATCGACGATGATTCCCAGTTCGTTGCTTCGACCGGAAGCCCACAACGTTTTGCCGCTGTTCTTGTCAGCCACCTGAAATTCCAGAAAAGCGCGGCGAAAACCGACGCCGCTCGGGAACCGGTGCCCGGTCTTGTTCGTCACCGTGACATTGGCGACGAGTTTGCCGTTGCTTGTGGACAGTGGCGCGATGGTCACCGTCGCGGTGGTGTTGCGCGCCTGCTCGACGAAAGCGTCGATCGCGTTCGGCAAATCCGCATTCACCGTCAGCATGAAATCGTTCTGCCGGACACCGAGCACTTCGTTATACGGAAAATTCTTGTCGCCCGATTTCGAGTCCCGCATGAACTGCGAAAAGATTTCGAGCAATGGCAGGTTCAGGCCCTGCAGTTGATGACGGACAAATCCGGAGTCGCGGAAGCGAACCTGCACTTTGTCCCCCGGCAAACGATGTTCCACTGCCGGATACTGATCGTCCTGCACGGTCGCGATCGGTTGCTGGATCACGGGCACTTCGAGGGTGCCGGAAGCGTTGCGATAGGAAGTGCGCATGTGGCAATCCTGGCAGGTCTGCGCATTCGCGTTATGGCCGAACTCGTTTTGGAAACTGCTGTTCAGCCACTCGAGGTAAGTCAGTTGTTCCAGGTTATGCCCGATTGGTTTCTGATCGACGACGGGCAGATTGATCGTGTGACAACTGCCGCACATCCGGGAGCTCTTAATGTACGGATCGTGTTTCGGTTTGACCCCGATGGCGTTGTTCATCGGGTCGGTCACGATGAGGTTGTCTTCGAACGGTCCCAGCATTTCATCCGGCTTGCCCACTTCGAACAGACCCGTGATCGAGTGTTCGAGGAAATGCGTCAGGGGCGGAACGCCCTTCGGCGTTTTGTCTTCGACGATGTGATGGCAGGAGGCGCAGCTCACGCCGTCCCGGGCGAGCGCGCCATATTTGAAGTTCGGATCGGTCATCCGCGTTTCGTAAACGAATTCGCGATCGAAGTTCGCGGCAGGTCCGTGATCGAGCTCGAATTGGCGTTTGCCCATTACGCCATGACAACGAAAACAGGTATTCACGACGTCGTGCGCGAGCTTCTCGCCTTCCGCTTTGTCCTTGAAGGTTTTTAGGTAGGCCAGCTCGCTATCGAGCTGCGAGTAAAAGATCGGGTCGCGCCCCGCCAATCCCATCGGGGACCAGCGCCATTCGCCGTAGGGCGAAACGTTCATGAGCGGCGCGTTGCCTTCCGCGTCTTTCGCGCCGGTGTAAACCATGGCGTTGCCATAATAGATCGCGCTGTGGCAACCCATGCAGGAATCGGACGTGATAAAATGCTGCGGCCCGTGCGGACCAGCGACGACGTGATCGAAGGTCTCCGCCGGAATTTTTTTCACGTCGTTCAACGGAACGGGTGGAATTGAGTTAAAGAATTTCACGAACGCCGGGTTCGGGGTCGGGGTGGTATGCGGCGGTTCCGCGGTTTCTTTCGCCGGCGCGAGCAACGCGGTGACTTCGTGGTGACTCATCGGTCGGCGGCCAAGATTGGTTCCGCTCGGAGTCGGCGCGTTTGCGGGCGGCGGTTTTCCCATCCTCGCGGTTTCGGGCGTGGCCGTGGCGTTCGGCGGCGGCGCCCACGAGAGATCGACGAAGTAGGAGAGCGGCTGCCCCGGAAAATCTTTGATGTTACTGAGCGAAGCGAAGGTGAAATCCTTTTCCGCCGAGGTGTGACAACGAAGACAGTAGAGGCCGAAGCCGGCGTTCGGCACCGAGTACGGCGGATTGTCGTTATCGATCACCTGATCTTTCCAGATCTCCGCCCAATACCAGCCGTCTTTTGACCCTTTCGAGTCCTTGATCATGACTGTCCAGTCCGTCACCAGATCGGGCTTTCGCAATTGATACTGCGCGGCCGGCGCGGTGTACTGCTCCTTAATGATCACGGCGCCGTCGGGGATCGTGCCGGTCCGGTCGGCCACGAGCCATTTCATGATCTCGGGCGAATAATAAATTCTCACGGTCGGATGAACGCCGAACATCTTGCCGTTGATAAACGGCCCGGTGTCCCGCAGGCCTTTGTCCATGCTCCAACCGAGTCGCAGGTAATCGCCGTTCTCGAGAAAGCTGGTCAGGATTTTTTGAAATTCAGGAAGGCGTTCCGGCAAAAAACTGCTCGGGAGCGGCAAGGAAGTTGGCGAGCCGAAATTCGCCGGTTTTGGTTCGCCTCGCAGAACCGCGCTCGCCACGAGAAGCAAAGTGGAGACGATTGCGAGGGGCCGGTGAGAGGCTTGGGGAAACACCGTGACCGTTTTTGCCGAAGGGCGAACCGCGGGTCAATGAAATTGCGGACTGAATGCGCTACAGTGGCGGACATCGAAATGAGAAGACTGGCGCCAGTACTCCTGATGTTGCTTGCAACCGTCGCCATCGCGGAAGAGCCATCGCCGCAGTTCGACGCGAAAGCGGCCCAACGTTTCGCTAATCTCGCGCTGGCCTGTGTCGGAAAGGAATATCCAAACAAGATCAGCCACTTATTGAACAGCGACGCCGATGTCGCGCCGCCGCGAAAACTTACGCCAGCGTTCTTCGGCTGTTACGACTGGCATTCGTCGGTCCACGGACATTGGTTGCTGGTCCGGCTCGTGAAAACCTTTCCCGACGCGCCGTTTGCCAAGCCGGCTCGCGAAGCGTTGCGCAAGAGTCTCAGCGCCGAAAACCTGAAACAGGAAGCGGCGTACTTGCGCGGCGAAGGCCGGGCGAGTTTCGAGCGGCCTTATGGAATGGCCTGGTTGCTGCAACTCGTCGTCGAATTATCCGAGTGGGACGATCCGCAGGCGCGCGAGATGTTGACCAATCTCGCGCCGCTCGAAGACGCCGTCCGCGATCGGCTCACAACCTGGCTGCGCAAGCTGTCGCATCCCGTCCGGATTGGAGAGCATAACCAGACGGCTTTCGCACTCGGCCTCATGATGGATTACGCGTGGGCCCGGAAGAATGAGCAGATTGGCGAAGTTGCGACCAACAAAGCGCATGAATTTTTTGTGAAGGACAAGGATTGCTCGCTGGCCTACGAACCTTCGGGTGAAGATTTTCTTTCGCCCTGCCTCGGGGAAGCGGATGCGATGCGCCGGGTCCTCTCGCCCGATGAATTTCCAAAATGGCTGGCCGATTTCCTTCCGCACATTCCGACGACCGCGAAGGCGGACTGGCTGCCGGTCGAGGTTTCGCCCGATCCAAGCGATCCGAAGCTGGCACATCTAGATGGTTTGAACCTCAGCCGCGCCTGGATGCTAGAAGGAATTGTGTCCGGATTGCCCGCGGACGATCCACGCCGGCCTGCCTTGATCGCGACAGCGGAAGCGCATCGTCGCGCGGGGCTCGCGGCGGTGACCGGCGCGCATTACGAAGGCGGCCATTGGCTCGGCAGCTTCGCGGTATACCTCGTGACCAAACGGGGTCTCGGGAAATAACCATCTCGACTTGATGCGCTGCCGATCTCTAGCCGTTTTCGCACTGCTGTTGCTTTCGACGTTGTCGGCAATCGCCGAAGAAAAAGAACTCACCGCGCTGGAGATTTTCGATCGCGCGCTAACGGCGTTGGACAATCAGCGCGCCGCCCTGCGCGACTGGCAATATTACCAAACGCTCACGACTTACCAGCTCGACAGTTCCGGCAACGTCACGGCCCGCGGGGTTTGGCAATCGATCGTCCGCCCGGGCGATCCGCGCCCGCTCGAATACGTCGGCGAGCGCATGGAGGGTAAACTTTCCTTCTTCAAATCCGACAGCTCGTCCGCTTCTGCGTCGCCTTCGTCTTCGAGTTCGCCCTCGCCGAAAGCGAAGGCTGCTGACTCGACCGAAGACAAGAACCAATCCGAAAGCGCGGTCGAAGCGGTCCGGAAATACAACCTGCGGGACCGCTATAATTGGAAGCGATTGCCCGATGCGACCGTGACCGGTGAGCCCGCCTATGTCATTGCTTTTGAGCCGAAGCTGAACCAGGTCGCCCGGTCGCGGGAAGAACGTTTCTTCAGCCTGCTCGCCGGCAAACTTTGGGTGAGCTCAAAGGATTTTATCATTCTTAAAATGGAGGTCGCGCTCCAGTCGCCCTGTCATCTGTTTTGGATTCTGGCGCAGGTGACGACGTTCAAGTTCACCTACGTCCTGGAGCCGGCCCATGGGCCACGGTTATTTCGTTTGAGCCGAGCCACGGCCAGGACGGTCGTAAGTTTTCCGTTTTACGCGGTGCGCCAGAAACATTGGCTCACGATCGACAAGTACGAGCCGCGCACCGCGCGCGGGACTGCGCCGAAAAATCCGCACCCGAGTCTGTCGCCGCGCGGAGAAGACTGATGATCCACATTCTCGACACTGAGCACCTTGGCAGGACGGGCATCATCGCCGCGACGCTGCTCGAGACCGAAGGGGGCCCGATCCTTTTCGATACCGGCCCGGAATCGACTTTTGCGAATGTTGCGAGTGCGCTTTCCAAGGTCGGCTTTGAGCCGGGCGACGTTGGTCACGTTTTTCTCAGTCACATTCATTTCGATCACGCGGGCGCCGCCTGGCGTTTCGCAGAGCTCGGAGCGACGATTTACGTTCATCCGCGCGGCGCGCCGCACCTCATCGATCCCACCAAGCTCGTCGCGTCGGCGACCCGTCTCTATGGCGACGACATGGAACGGCTCTGGGGAAAATTCTCGGCGATCGATGCCGCCCGTGTTCGAATCTTGGAAGACAATGACGCCGTTCGGGTGGCTCCATTCGAGATCCGCGCAATCGCAACGCCTGGTCACGCGAGCCATCACCATGTTTATCATTGGAACGACACCGTTTTCGGCGGCGACGTGGCCGGTGTCCGTCTCGGTGACGGCCCGCCAGCCCCGCCGTTCGTTCCGCCCGAGCTCGACATCGAAGGCTGGCGCGAATCGATCGGCAAGATCCGCCGGCTAAATCCCGCCAAGCTTTACCTTCCTCACTTCGGTTTGGTCGCGGGCGATATCAACGCGCACCTCGACGCGCTCGAGGAACGCGTCGTTCGTTGGTCGCTTTGGTTCCGTGATCGGATGCGCGCCGCCGAGAACGAACCGGCGATAACTCACGCCTTCGCCGAGTCCGTCGCCGGCGAATTGCGCACCGCCGGCATTAACGAATCGAAAATTGCCGACTACGAACATGTCGATCCGAGCTTCATGGCCGTAAGCGCGGCGTTGCGTTACTGGCGCAAACGTCATCCTGAAGAAGTAGGATTGGCTGGGGACGGCTAACGGCGGGGTAAACTCGAATCTCGAAATCCGAAATCCGAACAAATTCAAATGACAAAGCGCTAAGGTCCGAAACAAGGAGCGCGCGGTTCGAAAATTCGAATTTTGAATTTAGGTAATTGTCTCGAGCTTCGAATTTCGGATTTCGAGTTTGGATCCCGTCAGCTTCTTGACAGCAATTCCGCGTGCGCGTCCTTGCTTCATGGAAAACAGGATCGATCGGCGGAGATTTGTCAGGTTGAGTCTGGCGGGCGGCGTTGGATTATCGGTCGTGGGAGCGGCTCCATTATTCGGAGCCGAGAAAAATATGAGCGACACCTTCAAGATCGGCGGTGATCTCACGGTGAACCGGCTTGGGTTCGGTGCGATGCGAATCACGGGCGACGGCATCTGGGGTTGGCCGAAGGACCGCGAAGAAGCCAAGCGCGTTTTGAAGCGCGCCGTCGAGTTGGGCGCGAACCTCATCGACACAGCCGATGCTTACGGCCCGGAGACGAGCGAGTTGCTCATCGCCGAAGCGCTTCATCCCTACCCGAAAGGTCTTGTGATCGCGACCAAGGGCGGCCACGTCCGGCCCGGTCCCAACCAATGGGTGCCAAACGGCCGACCCGAATATCTGAAGAAATGCGTCGATAACAGCCTCAAGCGTCTCAAACTCGAGCGGCTCGATCTCTGGCAGTTGCACCGCATTGATCCACACGTGCCGGTCGAAGAGTCGTTAGGCGCAATCAAAGAGGCGCGCGACGCCGGAAAGATCCGGCACGTCGGCCTTTCCGAAGTCTCGCCGGAAGAAATCGCGCGAGCGCGCAAAGTGGTGCCGATCGTTACGGTCCAGAACCGTTACAACCTCGACGACCGGAAGTGGGACAACACCCTCGCCTATTGCGAAAACGAAGGGCTCGGCTTTATGCCCTGGGCGCCAGTGGGTGGAATGCGCGGATTGAAATCGGGAGTGCTCGAAGCGACGGCGAAAGCGAAGAACGCCAGCGTTTACCAGGTCGGGATCGCCTGGCTTCTCCAACGTTCGCCCGTCATGCTGCCAATTCCCGGCACTTCGTCGGTAAAACATCTCGAAGAAAACATGGCGGCCGAGAAGCTAAAGCTAAGCGCTGATGAGATGAAGGCGCTCGCCGCGTAGCCTCTCACTTCATTTTGCGCTCATTCACCGACACGATCTGGAAATCATTGGCGCCGCTCTTCTCCAGGACGATCGTTTTCCAGACCTTGCCGTTCGCGCGCTTCGGGCCTTTCCGTAGTTCGTAGCGGAGCGGGAACGAAACAGCCAGGCGGTCCTGGACCGGTTTCACCTCGAGTTCGCCAGCCAACCGAAAACTGCGCTCTGGCCAGTGTTGATCGTACCGCTCCAAGTCGCGGCGAATCTTTTCCTTCGGAACGCCTTTCTCTCCAAAGTAATCCACCCGATCGGCGAAGAATTCGGTTTCCGCGCCGACCTGGGTATCGACGCCGGCCAAAACAAACGCCGCGATATAATCGTGTAGACGCTCGCTCGTATATTCGGCCGATCGCGGATTAGCCGACGAGGGCGGAGGCGGTCCCGCGGCCGGCGACGGTGGAGTGGTAGAGATCCCTGCGGGTTTCACCGGCTTGCGATCCTTCTTCGCCTCTGCCGCCGCGATGAGCTTGTCGAGCGCTGCTTGGTCGGTGTTCCGGAGCTGACGCCACACGTCTTCGCCGAACTTCGGCGGCATGGGCCCCTTCGGCTCGGTCGTCGACACTCCCAGAGCATAAGCGGTTTGGTCGTCTAATTTACCGGTAATCTTGAGTCCGTTACGAATTTGATAACGGGTGACCGCCGCGGCGGTCTCGCTGTCGTAGCGGCCATTTATTTGACCGGAATAAAAGCCGCCGGCTTTCAAGCGCGTTTGCACCGCTCGGACGGTGTCGTCCGCCCGCAGCGAACAAACCGCGCCGAGAACGAGGAACACGGAACAAAAAATAAATCGTTTCACTATTACATATCGCATGCCGACGCCGCGGTGGCGGGATGCGGAATCAGTCGTGTCGAAGCGCTGTATCGGGGCAAGAGGAAACGTTGGCTCTCAGCCGAATTTAGCCGTGCGCCTTGGAGAGCACGTTGCCGACGAAATCGACGAACCAGTGGCCGATCATGTTCGCGGCGAGATCGCGCCGCCAAACAAAGAAGAGGGCGAGAATGGCGCCGAGCACGAGCGCGATCACAATGTTAGCCCAGCCGCCGGTCCAATGGCCTACGCCGAAGATCACCAACGGCACCCCGGCCGCCAGGCCGCGCGGCAGACCGAGGGCGTGCAAGCGTTCGATGGCGTAACCGCGATAGCAAAGTTCTTCCACCACGCCCGCGCGCACAACGATCAGCATCACCAGCCAGGTCGGCAGTTTCTCCATCGCCTTCCCCGCTTCGCCGCCGGTGAAATGAGTCAACGTCACCAGCACGCCCGCCACCAGGAGACAGACAACTCCGAGCAACAATCCCCAGAGAATTGATTTCCAAAAGCGCACCGTCCCGAGCCCAATCGAGCTGAGCGGCAACCCTTCGCCAAGTTTCACGATAACGATAATCACCAGCCCCACCAGCCACATGCCGGCTTCTTTGATTACGGCCGACGTAACAGTCGCGTCCGGCCAGAAATGATTTACCGCCTGGCGCACGATCAGCATTCCGAAGAGCGCCACGAAAAGTCCCACCCATGTAATTGGCGCAACTCGGCGACCCGGCACCGCGTTTTCGGTCGCGTCCGTCATGGCCGTGGATGCTGGCACGCGACGACTCCGTTGCAAGACTAATACAATAACCCTAACTGCCGTCCGTCGAACCTTGATTCCAGCCCGCGTCGTCCGCTATTCATAGCTTATGGAACCAAACGAAGCGCTCGGGATTACCGCCCAGGTCGCCGTTGCTCTGGCCGGTTTCGCCGGCGTGGTCGTCGTCTTCCGTCCGCAATCACTTCATCAATGGTCACCCGTCGACCGGTTCCGCCTCCGCCTTCTTTTGCACAACTCGATCTGCCCGCTCGCCTACGCGCTCTTTGGCATGTTCCTTTTGACGATCAAACCGACCCCGCTCTGGATTTGGCGCGAGTGCAGCCTGTTTGCCCTACTCTTTCAGCTGCCCGGGATGATCATCGCGATGAGAAACTCACGCACCCTGGACTCGGCCGACTTCAAAGGCCCGAGCCGAATGCTCTTTTACAGTCTTGGCCTGCTCGGCACCGCGACGCAGGTGCTCCAAATCATCAACATCATAAAGTTGAACCTGTTCTGGCCCTTCTTCCTTTCCATCTTCTTCCATCTCATCGCGGGCATGCTCCAATTCACCCGGATGGTGCTGCTGCTGCCGGAGAAGGAATCGGCGTGAAGCCGCTCCGGGCCTTATCGCACGAATGGATTCGTCCGGCGTTCGTCGCCAATCGTCGTCGCAGGTCCGTGACCCGGCAGGACTATGACGTCGTCGCCGAGCGGGAAAAGTTTGTTCCTGATCCCGTCGAACAGCAGATCGCCGTCGCCACCGGGCAAGTCCCATCGGCCGACGCCGCTCGCGAACAAGACGTCGCCGCCGATCACCAGTTTATCGCGTCGCGAAAAGAAGCAGAGGCTGCCGGGACAATGACCGGGCACTTCCAGGACTTCCATCTCGAGCCCCAGAAAATCGCGAGCCGGAGTCGCTTCGATCAGGAAATCGGGTTCGACCGGTTCGATCTCAAGCTGGAAACCGACGTTCCGGAAGAAATCCGGGTCGGAAATCATCGGAGTGGTTTCAGGGTGACATCCCACGGGGCAGCCGAACCGCTTCTTGATCTTCGCCACGTCCGGAATGTGATCGAAATGGCCGTGGGTCAGCAGAAGCAGCTTCGGAGTTATCCCTTCGCCGACGAGCCAGTCGCAAGCACCATCCGGCGCGTCGAATAGGATCCGTCCGCCAGGCGCTTCGAGGAGATAACAATTCGTCTCGAAGATGCCGCCGCAAAAGGTTTCGTATTGCATCGGGTGACCAATTGTAGCCGGGGTCGGCGACCCCGGCCAGCGATTGGGAGATTTCTCCGGACCGGGATCGACGATCCCGGCTACAACGGAACGAAAGCTGCATGCAAGTCCGCGGCGACCGGCCGTTCTTTGAATGTTCCGCCCAGCCGATTGTCTCACTACCAACGAATGAACTTAGCCGGCGCCGTTTTCTTGCCTTCCGGGCGGATTCTGCGACTGTCCAAAACCTCTTTTCTCGAATGAAGCAACCTCTCCGCTCACTTTTCGCCCTGCCCGCCGCCATCCTCGCTGCGGCGCTCATTGCTACACCGGTCTTGGCGAAATCAGACGCCGGCAATGTGGCGAATTCCGTCGCCCGGCTCCTCGAGGAAGGGCATTACACTCACCAGGCCCTCAACGACGAAGTCTCGAAGAAATTCCTCAAGACTTACCTCGAGCTGCTCGATTTCAGCCATCTCTTCTTCACTCAACAGGACGTCGACATGTTGACCACGAAGTACGGCACGTCGCTCGACGATGATGTCCTTCTGCAAAACGTGAAACCGGCCTACGAGATTTACGATCTCTACACCAAGCGGGTGGACGATCGCGTGGCCAAGATCAAGCAACAGCTCACGGAGCCCGTCGATTTCAAAAACAATTCCACGATCGACTTGAGCCGGCAAAAGGCCCCGTGGCCGAAGGATGAAGCAGAGGCCGACCAAATCTGGCGTGGCCGGATCGTGAGTGAGCTGCTTCAGGAACACCTGAGCGAACATCCGATCGAGCCCGGTCCGAAACTAATCGCGAAGCGCTACGAACGGCTCGCCCGCAACGTGCACGAACAGGACAGGGATGAGCAGGTGAAAATTTTCCTCGACGCGCTTGCCCAGTCGTACGATCCGCACTCGGAATATCTCAGCAAATCCGACCTGAAGAATTTCAGCATCAACATGGGCCTGTCGCTGGTCGGTATCGGCGCGATGCTCCGGACCGAGGACGGCTACGCGAAAATTGAAAGCCTCGTGCCCGGTGGCCCGGCGCAGACAGATGGGCGCCTGAAAGTTGGCGACCGAATCACGGCGGTTGCCCAAGGCAACGGGGAATTCTCCGACGTGCGCGACATGCGGCTCGACAAAGTCGTCGACCAAATTCGCGGCAAGAAAGGGACGAAGGTCCGCCTTCTCGTTATCCCCGCGGATTCTCCCGACCCCTCCAAGCGGAAGACGATCGACCTGGTGCGTGACGAAATTAAACTGAAAGACCAGGAAGCGCGCGCCGACATCATTATTAAGAAGAACGAGAACGGCGACCCGGTGAAGCTGGGATGGATCACGCTGCCGTCGTTCTATGCCGACATGGATCGGCATCAGAAGAGCACGACCAAGGATGTACTCCAGCTCCTCAAGCGATTGAGGAAGGAGAACATCGCCGGCCTCATCGTTGATTTGCGGCGGAACGGTGGCGGATCGCTCGAGGAAGCGATCTCCTTGACGGGGCTCTTTTTGAAATCGGGACCGATCGTCCAGACGAAAGGTTCCAACGGCAACATCGTCGTCTCGAGCGATCCGGATCCCGGAATCGCTTATAGCGGACCGATGATCGTGTTGACCAGCCGTCAGAGTGCGTCGGCCAGCGAAATTTTTGCGGCGGCTCTGCAGGATTACGGACGCGCCTTGATCGTCGGAGACAAGAACACTTTCGGGAAGGGCACCGTCCAGACGATCCTCGAGATCGGTCGATTCACGTCGCTTCTCGGGAGCCGGTCGCAAGAAGATGGCGCCCTCAAATTGACGATCCAGAAGTTTTACCGGGTGGCAGGTGGCTCAACCCAGCTCCACGGTGTCGCCTCGGACATTGTCCTGCCAACGCTGAGCGATCTGCCGGAATTCGGTGAAGGCGCCCTGAAGAATTGCCTCGGCTACGATGAGGTGCCAAAAGCACGCTTCTCGAAGTGGTCGGAAGGCCGCGGATTGTTCATCGACGAATTGAAGCGCCGCTCGGAAGCGCGCGTCCAGGCGAACCCGGAATTCCATTACGTCATGGAAGACATGGACCGGCTCCGGAAGCGGCTTGATGAAAACCGGATTTCGTTGAACGAAGACACGCGCAAAGCTGAGTTGAACGAAGACAAACTGCGCAAGGAAACGCGCGCAAAGGAACGGCTGGCTCGCAACGACGAACAAATGCAAATGATCCGGCTCACTCTCGACAACGTCGATAAGCCGAATTTGCAGCCGGTCCTTTTCCCGGGAAATCTCGCGGCGAACAAAAAGAACGGGAACACCAAGACCGCTCCTGAAGCAGCCGATGATTCCGATTCCGATACGGCGCTGGGGAACGACGATGGAACGAAAGAACCGGTGATTGATCCCGAGCGCGACGAGACTCTCAACATCCTGAAGGACCTCGTCGATCTGAATCGCGCTCCGACGACCGCGAGCACGACGGCTTCACCCCCGCCGCCGCCGAACTGAGTTGTAGCGACGGCGCTCTGTCGCCGTAAACACGCTCAGCAAAAGGATCGCGCCTCCATATACGCCGACAGAGCGGCGTCGCTACAGCTCAATCCCAACCATCGCGTGGCTGCGAAAATCGCGGCTGCATCGGTCGCTGATATAAAGGGCGCGCCGGTTGCGGGCCGTAACGGAAATATTCTCGCGTCTTCGGCGTTCGCCCGAAGACGTGAACTGGCGTGCCCACCTCGACCGCATTGAAGAAGGCGATGGCATTTTGCTCCGGCATTCGGACGCAACCATGCGATGCCGGATACCCAGGCAAATATCCCGCGTGCATTCCGGTCGCGTCATGGAAGCGCATGAAATACCGCATCGGCGCCGGCAGAAATTTCCCACCGCGCGGCACAGCCATGTCGGCGTCCGCATCCGTCACGACCGTCCGCCCATTGCGATCGACGATCTTGCCGTAGAGGGACGACACATGGTTGCGCTCCTTTTCGATAATCTTGAACGAACCAGTTTCGGTCAGATGCCCGGAACGTCCGGTCGAAATCTCACTCGCCAGAACGATGCGACGGCCGCGAATCAGATAGGCGGTCTGTTGTTCAAGATCGATCTCGACCGAGTAACCCGATTCGGCGCGCGCGACACGCGTGGCCAAGAGAGCCACGCAGAGAAGAATCCCTTTTCCCCATCTCATGCAGCGTCATTGGACGCTCGCCCGCCGAAAAAATTCAAACCACGAATCAAGCAGGTAGCCGCGCCTTGAGCCACTTCACCTGGCCGTTGTGATTCGACTCGTGTTCGCACACGTGAAACCATTTGCAGTAGTTGTTAATGGGCGCCGATTCCGACTCGCGGTCGATCTTCATCAGCCACGCGTCGTCCCGCTTACGCAGCTCAGCTAGAGTGTGCTCCCTCACCTCTTTCAGAATATCCAGGTAATAGCTTAGCTTGTTTCCCTTGATCTCCTTCCGCGCGGCGTCGCCCAAAAGGGCCGCGGCGCCCCATCGCTTTTTCGTCGCCTCGTCCCAATCGCCCCATTTTTTTTCCTCAAAAGTGTTGATCTGATAAAACCGCTCGATCGCTGCCAGATGGTGAAGAAGGGCTCCAATCGTGTTGGCTTTTTCATCGTGGAGATAATCGAGTTGCGCGACCGTAAGTCCCTGCACGGGGATGAGGATGCCCTTTCGCATCCAATTCAACATCGAAACCAAGGTCCCGACCTGAGGCGAATAGGGTCGACGCGGACCGATGATATTTAGAGGCGGTTCCGGTTCGTCCGGCGCTGCGTTCGCCAACTGAGAGTCGAGAGCCAGGAAGGACGTTGCTCCAGTCAGTCCACAGGCGAGCTTACTTGAAGTTTCTAAGAATCGTCTGCGGTCCATCGATCTCTCCTCTTTTCATCGTTCTGGGTGATGGGGCGGGGCACGGGCTTAGACCGCAATCGGCGCTTTTATCGCGGGGTGCGGATCGTATTCGCTCAGAACGAAATCCTCGAATCGGAAATCGTAGATGCTTCTCACGGCGGGATTCAACTGCATGCGCGGCAGCGGGCGGAATTCGCGAGCAAGTTGTTCCCGGGCCTGTTCGAGATGGTTCTGATAAAGATGGAGGTCACCAAAAGTGTGGACGAATTCGCCCGGCCGCAGATCGCAGACTTGCGCGACCATCATGGTGAGCAAAGCGTACGACGCGATATTGAAGGGAACGCCGAGGAATAGGTCGGCGCTCCGTTGATACATCTGGCAGCTCAGCTCGCCGGCGTTGACGTAAAACTGGAAGAGAAGGTGGCAGGGGGGCAACGCCATCTGTTCCAGCTCGCCTGCGTTCCAGGCGCTGACGATCAAGCGCCGGCTCTGCGGGTTCCGCTTTATTTCCGCGATGACGTTATCGATCTGATTGACCGGCGCGCCGTCCGCACCGCGCCATCGCACCCATTGCGCGCCATAGATCGGCCCGAGATCGCCGCTCTCGTCGGCCCATTCGTCCCAGATCGTCACGCCCTTTTCGTTGAGGGAACGCACGTTTGTGTCGCCTTTCAAAAACCAGAGCAGCTCGTGAATGATCGATTTGAGATGCAGCTTCTTCGTCGTCAGCAGCGGAAATCTTTCCCGCAAATCGAATCTCGCCTGCGCCCCGAACACTGAGAGGGTCCCGGTGCCCGTCCGATCCTCGCGCGGCGCGCCGTGTTCGAGAACGAGCCGGAGAAGATCGTGATATTCGCGCATGCCTCTTTCCCATTCATTCCTTCGAACGGCGCCGCTGCCAAGACAGAATCATCGAAACTGGCGCGAATAGTTCGTTAACGATATTCTCTCAGGCGTGCAACGCGCAGCCGGTATCTTTGTCGGAGGAATTATCCTGGGCGCTGTGATCGCGTTCGCCGTCATGCGCGTCACACCCGCACAGCCGAACTTGGTCGGTTCGGCCCCAGCGACTGCGAGCGACGATTCGAGAAAATCCAATTCGTCATCTTACACTCCGAGCGCCGAACGAAATAAAGTCATACTCGGCAACATCGCGACAGTTCCCTTTCAAGAGCTTTATGGAGTTCTGTCGAATCGTTCGGCCCAAGAGATGGCTGAGCTGGCGCGGCAACTGAACGACCTGCCGCCGGGTCGGGAGACAAAGAACAAAATCAACGCGTTCTTTACCGCCTGGGCGCATTTGGATGCGAAAGCTGCGCTCACCTCGGCAATTGCCTTGAAAACTTCAGAAGCGAAAGGCTTGGCGATCACCGCGGTGATCCGCGGGGCTGATGCCATCGCCGCATCCGCCCTCGCCGCGACCCTCAATCAATTGCCGGCCGACGCGCTGCCCGCCTCGCAGAAAGCAAGGTTTCTTAACTCAGCCGTGAGCAAATGGAGTGAAGTCGATCCAGTGGCAGCCGCGAAGTTTATTGATGAAAATCCGCCACATGACCGGGAATTTTTCGGCGCCCGCATGACCATCGCACAAAACTGGGCCGCGACCGATCCGACAGCAGCGCTCGCCTGGGTCCAGGCACAAGGCGACGCGCACGAAACGCGTATGACCATGTCCGGTGTTATCCGGGGCTGGTGGGAGAACGATCCGCGCGCGGCCGAGGCTTATGTCGCGGCGCACTTGGACACCCTCGGTATCGAAACGGTAATGACAATCACCAGCGAGCTTTATCGATTGGATCCGGAACAGGCAAAGAATTGGGCCAACAGTTTGCCCGTGGAAGCGCAGCGGAACGCGGATGGCTTTATTGCTAGCCTAATGGTCAACGCGGATCCGAAAGCCGCGAGCGAATGGGCGGCAAGTCTTCCCGACGAGGTGCGTCGGTCGGCGTTAACGTCAGTCATTTCGAAATGGGCCCGAAACGATCCTCAGGCGACCGGGCAATGGATCAACGACCGAAGCGGGGTGGTTCGCGACGAAGCACTCAGCGCCTACAGCTTTACCATGGGACTTAGGGATCCAGCAGCCGCCCTTACCTTGGCCGCGACTGTTGTCGATCCGAAAATCCAAAGCGCCACCGTTGATCGGATTGTGGGCGGTTGGATGCGCCGGAGCCCGAACGACGCGACTGCGTGGATTCAGAACAGTGCCTTTTCCGATTCCGAAAAAACGCGACTTCTGGCGTTGCCGCAAGGAAGATAATTCGCCTAACGACTCACGATGCGCGCCGCGCTCCGTGATTCCGGCGAATAATCCGGGACAACCGGCAGATTCAATTTTGATTTTCGCGGCCGGCCCGGGCATCAGGAAGAGGGCCGCAAACGATTCCAGTTCGAATGATCGTTATCATGAATCGCGGCGCCGGCGGCCGGGAGGATCCCGAAGCTCGGATCGTCGAGCTTCTTCGAAGCCACGGCAAGGAGCCGCGCGTCATGCATCCCGATCAGGCCAGGGACATCGCCGCCCTCGCCCGTGAAGCGGCTCGCACCGGCGACGCGATCATCGTGGCCGCGGGTGGTGACGGGACAATCAGCGCCGTCGCGGCCGAGCTCGTTGGTTCGGATAAAATCCTGGGGGTCCTACCCGTCGGCACTCTGAATCATTTCGCCAAAGACTTGAACATTCGGCTCGATCTGGAGAATGCTGTGCAAACAATCGCCGAGGGCGAAACGGTCTCTGTCGACGTCGGCGAAGTGAACGGCCGGGTCTTCATCAACAACTCGAGCCTCGGTCTTTACCCGCACATTGTTTCCCGTCGCGAAGCGCAGCAGCAACGTCTTTCCCGGGGCAAATGGACAGCATTTTTCTGGGCGACCATCCAGGCCTTGCGGCGGTTTCCATTTTTGGATTTGCGGATTGCGTTCGAAGCCCGAGAAATTTTTCGCCGGAGTGCTTTCCTTTTCGTCGGGAACAACCAATACGAGATCGCGGGTTTCAATCTTGGGTCGCGAACCTGCATGGACGCGGGCAACCTGGGGTTGTATCTGACTCATCGGACCGGACGGCTCGGCCTTTTCCGGCTCGCCTTCCACGCCCTCTTCGGTCGAGTCGATCAGGCGGAAGACTTCGATGCTTTTTGCGTCACCGAGGCCCGCATCGAGACGCGAAAACGCCGCCTTCTGGTGGCCTGCGACGGCGAAGTGGAACTGATGGAGACGCCACTTTTGTATCGCAGCCGGCCGGCGGCGTTGCGCGTTCGCGTACCTCGGAAAGGAGCGGGCTGATGCGAACCGTCGTTCATCTTTCCGATCTCCATTTCGGACGGATCGATCCGTCAATCCTGACGCCTCTGGTGGAGTTCGTCGGCCAGGTCCAGCCGCACCTCGTTGCAATCTCCGGCGACCTCACCCAACGCGCCCGCACCGCCGAGTTTCTGGCCGCGAAAAAATTCCTCGAGGCGATTCCGTTTCCGCAAATCGTCGTCCCGGGCAATCACGACGTCCCGCTGCACAACCTCTTCGCGCGGTTCGCGCGCAAGCTTGACCGTTACCAGCGCTTTATCACGACCGACTTGCAACCGACCTTCCGCGATTCGGAAATCGTAGCGGTCGGGGTCAACACCGCCCGCGCCTTCACTTGGAAAGATGGCCGGATCAATGCGCGGCAGCTAGAGGAATTGCGCGGAACGATGGAACAGGCGCCGGGAAATCTCACAAAGATCGTCGTCACCCATCATCCTTTCGATCTGCCGGCGGGGGCTTCCGGCCGCGTCGTCGGACGTTCGCGGGTCGCGATGAAAACGCTCGCCAAGTGCGGCATCGACCTGTTTCTCGCCGGACACTTTCATATCGCCGACACCAGCCAGACGGCAAAGCGCTACCAGCTCCCGGGATATTCCGCGATAATCGTTTCGTCCGGCACCAGCACGTCGACGCGTGGGCGAGGGCAGCCGAATTCTCTGAACGTGATTCGAATTGATCGGCCCCATCTGACCATCGAGCGCCGAATCTGGCGGCCAACCTCTGCGCTCTTCGAAGTTTTCTCGATCGAGCGCTTCCAGCATGGGACCGCCGGCTGGATTCGGGAATGACGTTGGAACGCTTACTTCGCTTTCTGCGGGCGCGTTTCTCGCGCGAAGGTTATCTCGGCCTGCATCTCACAATTGGGTTGCTCGTGATCGTGGCGACGACCTGGTGGTTTGCAGATATCGCAGAAGACATGTCGCGCGACGCGGCCACGCGCCAGTTAGACGATGGCATCACCGCGTGGTTTCAAACTCACGCCACCGCAACCCTCACAACGTTTTGGCGAACCGTCAGTTTTTTCGGCTCGGTGATTTTTGTAACGGCTGGCGCGGCTACCGTGGCGACAATTCTCACACTCCGTCGATCGTATTACCGGCTTCTTTCGGTCGCGCTGGCCGTGTGCGGAGGTGCGTTCCTGAACCTGGTGCTCAAGCATCTTTTTCATCGACACCGGCCAGTCCTGGAAAACCCGCTAGTCACGCTTTCCAGTTTCGGTTTTCCGAGCGGCCATACCATGGGCGCGACGATCTTTTACGGCGTGCTTGCCCTCGTTCTTGGATATTCCATCTACGGCTGGCGCCGTCGGATCGTCGTAGCGAGCGCGGCGGCGTTGGTGATCGCGCTCATTGGTGCAAGCCGAATTTATCTCGGCGCTCATTACTTCACCGACGTAATCGGCGCGGTTGCCGTCGGCCTGGCCTGGCTGGGGTTTTGTTGGACGGGCGTGGAAACAATCCGGCGCTGGCGATCAGGACGCCAGTAGCTGATTGCTGTAGCGCGGATCGCCGGTGACGTCGTCGCCGAGCCAATCGGGCGGCTGGAAATTTTTCGCGGCTTGTTCCTCGTCGAATTCCACTTCGGCGACGACGAGGCCTTCGTGCCGGTCGTGATACAGATCGATCTCGACTGTGAGCTGGCCGAACGGGATCTCGTAGCGAGTTTTTACGAGACGCTTGCCTTCGGTCGCCGGCCAGAGCGTTTCGAATTGTTCCGCCGTCAATTCGACTTCGCGCTCTTCGCGCACATTGCCGCTGCCGCGTTTGTAAGTTAGCCAAAAACGTTCCCCGGTTTTCCGCAGCCGCACCTGCAGCCCATCGTCCATGCTCACGAGGTATCCCTGCTCGATCTCGGCGGACGGATATTTTGTCAGGTCGGCGGGCAACTTGCGCACTAGAAACTTCCGCTCAATCTCACGGCTCCGGTCTTTCATGCTCATGATCGTGATCCTGCTCCTGATCTTTCCCATGAAGCTGCACCAACCCCAAGGATTACGATCATGATCAAGAGCATGAGCAGGAAGCTCACCCCTGAGGCAACGCCGTTTCGCACTCCTCCAGCTCCGCCGTTTTTGCTTTGCGAAAGATTAGCCAGACGCCGACCAGGATGAGGGCGCCGCCGCTGAGCGACCAGAGATTGAAATGCTCGCCCCCGAGCAACCAGCCGAAGAGGACGGCACCCGGGGGCGTGATAAAGGAGATCGTTTGCAGGTTCGTCACCGACATCCGCGGCAGCAGCCAGTAGAGAAGCAGGAACGCCAAAGCAGAGCCGGGGATCGCCAAATAAAACAGGCAAAAGGTCGCGCGTGTCGTCCAGTGAAAGTGCAACGGATTTCCCTCGAGAACGAGTCCGGCGACGATCAGCGGCACGAGACCGAAGATCATCTGCCACGCGGCGATCATCGCGGGGGCCAGCTGAATGGCGCGTGCTTTTAGAAGCACATTCGAGAACGCGGCGCCCGCGGCGCCAAACACGATCGCGACGCCACCCCAGAAGGCCAACAGCCCGCCAAAATCGAGGAGCCGCGAGCAGATCACGGCAACGCCGGCCAACGCGACCAATGCGCCGGCGATTCGCGCCCCTCGAAGCGGTTCGTTTGGAATGACGAAATGCGCCACGACCATTCCGAAAATTGGAATCGTCGCCTGGAGGACCGCAGAGAGACCCGACGAGACGTAAAGTTCCGCCCAAAAAAGAAGCGCGTAATTGAGGCAGAACATGAGGACGCCCGTCCAGGCCAGCAGTTTGAAATCGCCGCGGTTCGGCGGCAGCAAGCGTACCCGGCCTATCGAGATCGCGAGAAGAACGATGACCGCGATGATGAAACGGATCGCGACAAAGGAGATCGGCGGTAAATCGCGGAGCCCGAATTTGATTGCGAGCCAGGTCGAGCTCCAGATCAGGCAGAGCGCGACGAAGGCCGCGATCGCGGCAAGTTTAGCGCGCTGTTCCGGCATCGCGTATCACCGCATCAGGTCATTGCGTGTGCAACTCCCAATTCGTAATCGTGCTCCTGCTCGTGATCGTGCTCGTGATCGATTGGCTCAATCGCGCGCCAATGCCTGAATCGCATCGGCGAGCGTCTCAAACGTCATGAGGCGTACTTTCGGACCGTAATGAAAGGGCGATAGAATATTCAGCCCGATGTCCCGACGCGGATCGGGGACGACGCGAACGACCGCGCTCACTTCCTTCGCAGCGAAAGCGTCCATGATCTCAGCGACGAATGGCGCGGCGGCGCTTGCCATCGATTCGAGCCAGCGAAAATCGGCGAGCGCGACAAAGCCGGGCGCCATCTCCTGCAATTTTTCCCGAACTCGTCCGACGACTTCTTTTGCTTCCTCTACGGTAACGCTGCCAGCGATGCTCAGGACCAGCAGCTGCTTCGTGGTATCGGCTTCGATGACGAACATCAGTCGAGCGACGCCATATCGATGACGAAACGGTACTTCACATCGCTCTTCAGCATGCGTTCATACGCTTCGTTGATCTGGCTCATTTTAATTTTCTCAATGTCACAAACGATGTTCTGCTCGGCGCAATAGTCGAGCATCTCCTGGGTTTCGGCGATGCCGCCGATGAGCGAGCCTGCCAGACTGCGACGCCGGTGAATGAGACTGAACGCATCGATCGCCAGGGGATCCGGCGATGCCCCAACGAGCACCAGCGTGCCGTCACGTTTCAGCGTCGACAGATACGCATCCAAATCGTGCGGCGCGGAAACGGTATCGAGAATGAAGTCGAAACTTTTCTCGTGCTTCTCCATCTCATCCTCGTTCTTCGAGAGAATCACTTCATGCGCGCCGAGCTGTTTCGCGTCGGCAGTTTTGCCCGGGGAGGTGGTGAAGAGCGCGACCTGGGCGCCGAACGCGTTCGCGAACTTTACTCCCATGTGCCCGAGACCGCCGAGCCCGACCACACCCACCTCGTGGCCTTCGCCGATTTTCCAATGGCGGAGCGGCGAGTAAGTCGTGATCCCTGCGCAAAGCAATGGCGCGGTCGCCGCAAGATCCAGCTTGTCGGAAATTCGAAGGACGAAATCCTGGTCGACCACAATGCTCTTCGAATAGCCGCCGTAAGTAGTGCCGCCCGTGTGTTTATCGTCGCTGTTGTAAGTGAAGACGGGTCCGTTGTCGCAGAACTGCTCGACATGGTCCCGGCAATTGTCGCAAGTCCGGCAGGAATCGACCATGCAACCGACCGCGGCGAGGTCGCCCTCCCGGAAATTTTTTACGTCGCGTCCGACTTTCACGACGCGACCAACGATTTCGTGACCGGGGACGCAGGGATATTTCGTGCCGCCCCATTCGCCGCGCGCGGTATGGATGTCGGAATGGCAAACGCCACAAAAGAGAATGTCGATCTGCACGTCGGCCGCGCCGGGATCGCGGCGATCGAACGAGAACGGAGCGAGGGGCGAAGTCTTGGAGCGGGCAGCGTAGCCTTTGGTCGAATACATAGGAAGCAGTGCCCGCAAGCTATCGTCATCCCGAGCAACGTCGAGGGATCCCGCGGCGAAATTATTCGCGGAGGCCCGGAATCTTAGGTCACGGGGTTCCTCGACTGCGCTCGGAATGACGGGATGCGAAACCGCCACTATCTTATTGCCATGGCTCGTCTGTCCGTTCTCGACCTTTCGCCGATCATCGAGGGCGGGGATGCGGCCCTCGCGTTTCGCAACACAGTCGATCTCGCGCAGCACGCGGAGCGCTGGGGTTATCATCGCTACTGGGTCGCGGAGCATCACAATTTGCCGGGAATTGCCAGCGCGGCGACTTCCGTCGTGATCGGCCACGTGGCGGGAAAGACGAAAACGATTCGCGTTGGCGCCGGTGGCATCATGTTGCCGAACCACCCGCCGCTGCTGATCGCGGAACAATTCGGCACGCTCGAATCGCTCTTCCCTGGCCGGATCGATCTGGGACTCGGCCGCGCGCCCGGAAGCGATCAACGAACAGCGCACGCGTTGCGCCGCAATCTCGGAAGCAGTGGCGACACCTTTCCGCAGGACGTGATCGAATTGCAATCGTACTTCGCTGGCGCCGACACGAGAGTTCAAGCAGTTCCCGGCGCCGGACTGGAAATTCCTTTGTATCTGCTCGGCTCAAGCGATTTCAGCGCGCGGCTTGCAGCCGAGTTGGGACTTCCGTTCGCGTTCGCCTCGCATTTCGCGCCGGATTATCTGGAAGTCGCGCTTCATCTTTACCGGCGCGATTTCCAGCCCTCGCCTCAGTTCGACAAACCGTATGTCATAATCGGTTCTGGCGTTTTCGCCGCTGAATCCGACGCGGAAGCACGTCGCCTTTTTACTTCGGCGCAATTGCAATTCCTGACCATGGTCCGCGGCCGTCCCGGGAAACTTCCGGCGCCGGTGGATTCGATCGCTGATCGTTGTACTCCGGCGGAACGGGCCGCGATCGATCAGCGGACACGTTGTTCCGCGGTCGGTTCACCCGAGACGGTTCGACGGCGCTTCGAAGAATTACTCGCTCAAACTCACGCTGACGAAATCATCGCGACCGGCCAAATTTACGATCACGCGTCGCGATTGCGTTCGTTCGAGATCGCCGCGGACGCTTTTCACGAGATCAGTGATTCGACGTGAACCGCCGCCACGGGATGACCACGCTTCTAATCTTCTCGACTGTCATGTTGAGCGAAGCGAAACATCTCTGACCATTTCGGGGTTCTGGAGCCGACGGAAATAGTCAGAGATTCTTCGCCGTCTGCGCGGCTCAGAATGACAACCGCGCAGCGACTCGCACCGATACCGCTAATCCGCTTTCGTCGTGATGACCAGCTTGTCGCCTTGGAGCGCAATGCTTTTGACGTGCCTCCAGAAGTCGCTTTGACGCGTGTTCTTTCGGATCTCTTTTCGGAACTCGTCATTCATCGCTTCGTCAAAGGACGAATTGAAGCGGGAGAGGAGCGCGTCGGGGAATCGGCTGCCATTCGCCTCTGCAGAAATAATCTCGAGCTGAAATTCGTTCGCCGCGTAAGTCATGCTGAAGCGCACCGTGCCGTTAAACCAGCGGCCCTTGAATCCCGGCCACGGCAGCCGGTCGAGCGGCGCACTTAAGGCGACAGTCATTGTCGAATCGGCAATGTCGATCCGGCTTCGTCCGCGGAGAAAATCCCAATCGCTGTTGCTCTGAATCAGGTAATTCAATTCCGGGCCGGTGAACTCGACAGTCGTTTCCTGGTTCCGCGCGATCGCTTCATCCAGACGTGTGCGGGAATCTTCGGCGGCGGCGGTTTGGGCGGGGGTGGTCCTTTCGACCTGGACATCGGCCGGCTCACTCGAAGTGAGATTCTTGAATGTCCGTTTGTAGAATAACCAGCCGCCGACGCCGACGACCGCTACGCAAAGAAATCCGAGGATGAGAATGGTGAGGCAACCCTTGGCGAAACATCCCATGCCGGAACGCGGCGGCGGATAATAGGCCGGGGCCGGTTGGATCGGCGGAACCGCGGGCGGCGGAGGAGGAGGTTGACCATTCATGCGAACCCAGAATTAGTGAGTTGCGCGCCGAGCTTCAAGCTTCTAAAGATGAAGGAACAAAAAGCGAGACTCCATGGTTGCTCCGCCATGACGTCCCGTTTCGCGGCGATAGGTTTCGCCGTGGTTTAGATCACTTCTATGAAAAGAATTGTCATTCTCATCGCCGGCTCCTTCGTCGCGGCCGGCCTTTATGCACAAGACCCGAAGCCGATCACGGCAAAAGAAACCGTCGATACGCTGGTGGCCAAAAACACAGAAGCCAAAGGCGGGGCCCAAGCGCTGGCGGCGGTAACGTCGTTGCGCCTCCAGGGAAAAATGGTGGTAAACAACGGCCGGATGGAGCTCGGCTACGTCCAGATCAAGAAACGCCCGGGCGAGGTCCGGGAAGAAACGACTCTGCAAGGAATGACACAGATTGACGCGTATGACGGCACGCAGGGTTGGAAAATCTCGCCGTTCGGTGGCCGAAAAGATCCGGAGAAAGTTTCGGTCGACGACGCAAAGGCCCTCGTGGAAGACGCCGAGATCGACGGGCCGCTGATCGATTGGAAAGCGAAAGGGAGCACAGTCGAATATCTCGGAACTGAAGACGTCGACGGAACCCTAGCCCACAAGCTTCGGGTGGTGCGCAAGAACGGCGACATCAATTACGTTTATCTCGATCCCGATCATTTCCTCGAGATCCGCATCGTCACTCAGCGCTTGCAGAACGGCGCGAAGGTCGAAAACGAAACCGACCTGGGCGACTACGAAAAAATTAACGGCGTCTTTTTCCCGTTTTCGATCGAGGGCGGGCAGAAGGGGGACACCGATAAACAGAAGGTCATCTTCGAAAAGGCCGAGGCGAATACGCCAATCGACGAGTCTATCTTCAAATTTCCCACAACCGCTTCCAAATAAATCCCATGCGCTTTCTTAAATACTCTCTCTTTATCGCGATCTGTCTTTCCGCTGGTGCGTTTGCCGCGGATCAGGCGCAGGCTCCATTCAATTCATCCACCATTTCTGGTCTCGGCGCGCGCAACATCGGTTCGGCCGCGATGAGCGGCCGCGTTGCCGCGATCGACGCCATCCGCGAGGCGAACGGGAAGCTGACGATCTTCGTCGGGTCGGCCAGCGGCGGCGTCTGGAAATCGGAAGACAGCGGTACCCGATATAAACCGGTGTTCGATGAGCAGCCGGTCCAATCGATCGGCGCAATCACGCTCGATCCGAAGGACCCGAAGAAAATCTGGGTCGGCACCGGTGAGAGCTGGACGCGCAACAGCGTCTCAATCGGCAACGGGATTTACAAATCGGTGGACGGTGGCGAGACCTGGAACTTTTCAGGGCTGCCGAACTCGGAGCGGGTCGCGAAGATCGTCGTAAGTCCGGCGAATGGGGACACCGTTTACGCGGCGGTGCCGGGAAATCTGTGGAGTGATTCCACCGATCGCGGTCTTTACAAAACCACGGACGGCGGCGCCAGTTGGAACCTCGTTTTGAAAGGTGCGAATCCTTCGACCGGCGCGTCATGGGTCGCGATGGATCCGAACGATCCAAACGTGCTCTTCGCCTGCATGTGGGATTTCCGGCGGAAAGGCTGGACGTTTCGTTCCGGCGGAGACGGTCCGGACAAACCATCGGGCAGCGGACTCTTCCGTTCGGCGGATGGCGGTGCGACCTGGACGGAAGTGACGCCGGAAGCGAACAAAGGTTTCCCGAAGAAACCATACGGCCGTCTCGCCGTTGCGATCGCCCCCTCGAACCCGAAGCGGGTATATTGCTTTGTCGAATCGACCGACAGCGCGCTCTTCGTTTCCGATGATGGTGGCGCGACTTGGGACAAGCGCGACAAAAGCAGCTGGATGGTCTGGCGCCCGTTTTACTTCGCGCAACTGATCGTCGACCCGAAAAATCCGGACCGCGTTTTCAAGACGGACGGGCCGCTGATTCTGAGTGAAGACGCGGGCAAAAGCTTCGCGGTGGTGGGCGGATTCCAGGGCGCGCACGGCGATCTCCACGCCATTTGGATCGATCCAACGAATACGCAGACCGTCATCTCCGGAGATGACGGCGGCGTCTACTATTCCTACAACAGCGGCGCGAAATGGTGGAAGGCGGAGAACCTGCCGATCTCGCAGTTCTATCACGTGAGCCTGGACGACGCCGATCCTTACCGAGTTTACGGCGGATTGCAGGACAACAGTTGCTGGGTGGGCCAGTCGCAATACCCGGGCGGTATCGCCAATTCCCAATGGGAAAATATGTACGGCGGCGACGGCTTCTTTACCTTCGCGGACCCGAGCGACCCCGATTATCTCTACGCGGAAGCGCAGGGCGGGTTCGTCGGGCGAGTGAATCGTTACACGCACCAGCGGCGCGACATTCAGCCGAAGGCGAACTACAAGGAAAAGCTGCGCTGGAATTGGAACACCCCCATCGCGCTTTCGCCTAACGAGAAGGGCACGATTTATATCGGCGCGCAGTTTCTCTTCCGCTCGCGCGATCACGGCCAGACTTGGGACCGGATTTCGCCGGACTTGACCACGAACGATCCGGAGAAACAGAAGCAGGAACAATCCGGCGGCGTCACGATCGACAATTCCGCGGCCGAAATGCACACGACGATTTATTCGATCAGCGAGTCGCCGAAAGATAAGAACGTCATCTGGGTGGGCACCGATGACGGCAACATCCAGGTGACGCGCGATGGCGCGAAGAACTGGACCAACGTGGTGGGCAGCGTGCCGAACCTACCCAAGAACTCGTGGGTGAGCTGGGTCCAGGCGAGTAACTTCGATCCGGGCACGGCTTACGCCGCGTTCGATCGGCACACGTTTGGCGACATGGCGCCGTATGTGTTTCGCACGACGGATTTCGGCAAGACGTGGACCCCATTGATCACCCCGCAGGAGTCGAAAGGCGTCCGCGGCTACGCCCACGTCGTGAAAGATGACTTGGTGAACAAGGATCTGCTTTTCGTCGGCACGGAGTTTGGACTTTTCGTTTCAATCGACGGCGGAAAGAACTGGGCGCAATTCAAGGGCAGCCACTTCCCAGCGGTTGCGGTGCGCGACCTGGCGGTGCATCCGCGCGACCATGATTTGGTTCTCGCGACTCACGGACGCGGTATCTGGGTAATCGACGACATCTCTCCGTGGCGCGCGTTAACCCCGGCGGTCTTGAACGAGGAAGCGACTTTCGTTGCCGCACGGCCGGTGCAACAGCGGATCGATGCGGGCGGCGGCTGGGCCAGCGGCTCCGCCACGTTTATCGGCGACAATCCGCCGGCTGCCGCGGTGATCACTTACTACCAGAAATCGCGGCATCTTTTCGGGAAACTGAAATTGGAAGTGCTCGACTCGACGGGGCGCGTGGTGGACACGTTGCCGGCAAGCAAGCGGCCGGGGTTGAATCGCGTCATCTGGAGCATGCGCGAAAAACCGCCGCGGGTGCCGCCGGCAGTGCAGCTCGCGGGCTCGGGGCTGCAAGGGCCGAGGCTCTTGCCGGGGACTTACACCGTCCGGATGACGAAAGCCGGCAAAGTTTCCGAGACCAAGCTGACGGTCGGGCTGGATCGCCGAGTAAAATTCAATGAAGCGGATCGCAAGGCGCAATTCGACGCGGCGATGAAAGTGCACGCCCTCTTCGGCGACGAGAGCGCACTCATGGATCGGATCCTGTTTTTGCGGGGTGCCTTGACGAAGAGCAAAAACGCGCTGCCGGAAAACGATGAGAGCCGCAAACTCCTGACCGACTTCGACGGCAAAGTCGACGCCGTCCGCAAACAGATCGTCGCGACGACCGAAGGCGGCGCCATCACCGGTGAAGAACGGCTCCGCGAGCATACCGATCAACTTTATGGCGCGATCCTCGCCTACGAAGGCAAGCCGGGCGACTACCAGATCGCGCGGATTGACGCCTTGCGGAAAGAACTCGGCGACGTAACGCGCGACTTCGATAACGTCCTCATCAAGGATTTGCCGGCGTTGAACGACGCCTTGAAGGCAAAAGGCAAGGAACCGATTCCGGCCCCGCCGGCGAAGGTTGCCGTGAACGACGAGTCGTTAGGCGGCGGTACCGCCACGCAGGCAGCTTACGAACGAGATTAGCACGACGCCCGAATAACATTCGTTTGCGTCGCCCGCAGGGTGACGGCTACAGAAGAGGCGCCAATCGTTCTTCTGTAGCCGCTTCGCTGTGCGAAGCGTCAGCATCGCTTCGGGGAAAAACGCGTAGCGCCGTGAGCGCCAGCGGCCCGTTCACCGTGTCGGCGCGTCCGCTACTTTGAGCACGATCTTGCCCCGGGTGTGACGAGTTGCGACCTGCTCCTGCGCTTTTGCGCCTTCGGAGAGCGGCAACACTTGCGAGACCAGCGGCTTCATCTTCCCCGCCTCGATCAGCTTCGTCAGCTCCTCGAGCGATTCTGCTTTCTGGTCCGTCCGAATCGACGCGCCACGGATGCCGCGCTTATCCAGCTCCGCCTGATCCGGGCGGCCGGCGATGGTGACCACGATGCCCCCCTTTTTCACCACGTCGTACGAACGCGTGAGGGTATCTTTGCCCACGGTGTCGAGCACGACATCGACGTCCTTCACTTGCTCTTCGAACTTCGTCTGGGTGTAATCGATCGCCTGGTCGACGCCGAGCTGCTTCAACGTCTCCTGGTTCGCGGTGGAAGCGGTCGCAATCACCTTTGCGCCTCGCGCCTTGGCGATCTGAACGGCAAGACTGCCGACGCCGCCCGAGCCGCCGTGAATCAAAACCGTCTGCCCGCTCTGCAATTTCGCTGTGTCTATTAAAGCCTGCCATGCCGTCTCACCAGCGAGCGGCACAGCGGCCGCTTCTTCAAATGTGAGCGACTTCGGCTTGGGAGCAGCTTCCTTCTCAGTAGCAACTGCGTACTCGGCATAACCCCCACCCGCAAGTGTGAGGTAGGCGTAAACCGCGTCACCCGGCTTAAGCTTCGTGACCTTCGCGCCGACTTTTTCCACGACACCCGCAATGTCGTACCCAATGATCATCGGGAACTTCTCGCCCGTCCGCTGGCGGAGGTAGCCCTGGCGGACAGCCGTGTCCACTGGGTTCACTGCAGTGGCAACCACCCGCACGAGAACCTGATCGTCCTTCGGCTCAGGTCGCGGGACTTCTTCGTACTTGAGTACCTCGGGGCCGCCAAAGGAATGAATGACGAGGGCTTTCATCATCGGCGAATACGTTTCCGCGGAGGCCAGGGTCAACGCAGGCAGGATGCAGAAAAGAGCAAGTTTGCTTCGCGTTTTCATATAGACAGTCTATGGCGTTGAGGCAGGCATTGCCAGCAACAACCGAGAGCAGATACCCACGCTTTCGATGCCGGACTAACGGGACCCGGGTTATCCGCCCGGCGGGGGCGGAACGACGACGATCTTTTTGTTTGGCAAGGTGAACATCCAATTGCCGTCGGCAGTGACGCCGATGAATTTGGCGCGCGTGCGGCCGCGCGGGAGTTGAGGCAGTTGAGGCGCCTGGCTTGGAGTCACTTCTTCGTCGCCTTCAGCGGACGTGGCGCGCGGTATCGTTTCTTCTTCAGGCGCGAGCTTTGGTTTTTTCGCGCGCTCGTTCTTCGTCGTGGTGTTGGCCACGACTTTCCTGTCCGGCGCGGGCGCTATTTCTTCGGGGCCTTCGGCCGGTGCGGGCGGTTCGGCTCGGCGAACCTCCGGAGTGACGGAGCGAGCGGTCACGACTTCGGTTGCCGGTTTTTCTTCGCGAACCTTCTTGCGAACGGATTCTCGCGGCGGCGGCTCGTCCGATTTTTCCTCTACAATTCTTGGTTCGTTCGCCGCGATCTTGGGCGACTCGGAGCGGACAGCTGGTTCTTTCCGTTGCGGCTCAACCGATTTTTCTTCTACGACCTTTGGCTCGTTCGCCACGACCTTGGGCGCTTCCGGGCGCACAGCGGCCTCCTTCACTTCAGGAGCGGAAGGTTTTTCTTCAACAACCTTTGGCTCATTGGCTGCAACCTTCGGCGGGTCGGCCGGCGCTGGTGCGACGGTCGAGGCTGGTTGCTGCTGATTGTTCGTCGCTACGACCGGCGCCTTTTCCGGAGCGGGCGGCGGTGGCTGATTTTCGCTAGCCGTATTTGGTGCGGCGGCTTGCTGCGGCGGTTGGGAAGCGGGAACGACCGTCGGTGCGCTCGCGACGGCCGGCGCTGAGGTACTGGTTTCCGGGACGCCGATCTGAACGCCGATTGGCGCTTCTGCATCGCGAACGCGCTGATGGCGGAGATAGCTCGCCAGCAAAACCGAAGTCAATGTCACAAATGCGACGACGATCGCCGCGAGCGCGATCATCCTGGGCGAAACTCGCCGGCGGCTCGGCAATGCCACCACGTTCGAGCGAGATGCAAACGGCACTCCAAAACGGCGCGCCATCGATTCGCGCCGGTCAACCTGCGCGACGCATTCCTGGATCTGCCGATAAAATGCGAGCGGATCCTGCGGACGAGCCGCGGGATCTACCGACAACATCTGGGCGAGCAACCGCTTCACCCGCCTCGACATGCCAGTCAGCTTGTCGATGGCGAGGCCGATCGTCGTCGGCTGCATCGCGAGCGGGCCCTTCGGCGCGATCAACGGCGGCGCGCCCGTGAGCAGGAACCACATGGTTGCGCCGAGCGAATAAATCTCCGAACGAAAATCAACCGACCCACCCTGGAGTTGTTCCGGGCTCGCGTAATGGCTCGATTTGTCGAACGCAGCCACTGACATGTCCCCATTCACGAAGGTCGGCGCCACGCCGATGAAATGCAGCACCTTGATCAACGGCCAGTCGCCTTCCGGAGTCTGACCGGGAACGAGAATCAGGTTTCCCGGATTGATCGCGTGATGGGAAATTTTGTGGAACGACGCGGCGCCCATTGCACCGATGACCTGGAGGGCGATTCGCAAAACCGCGCCGGTGGGCATGGGGCCGTGCTCGTGCACCCATTCCTCGGCACTCGCGCCGTCGAAATACTCGGTCACGTAGACGAGCTGCTCGTCTTCGATGCCGAAATCGTAGAGGGCGGGAATGTTGATGTGATTGATCTGCTTCGCCGCGTTCGCCTCGGCCTCGAGTTTAGCGCGAACGGAAGGCCTGAACGCGCCGGCTGGAATTACTTCCACGGTCACGGTCCGACCGGAGTCGATCTCTTCCCCGCGATAGATGCGCGCGGTCGCGAGCTGTTCCGTCGCTGTGACCGCAACGGTCGATGGTTCTGCGGCCGCGAGCGCGACCTCGGCGGGCGTGACGCGATATTTACCTAGAAAAATTTTGTGTTCCATGGGCTGCCCTTTCCTGCGTTGGCAGGCCGGCAGTCCAGCAGCCACCGGCCCCCAATATTGAATTCGAATGGCGACCGCCCCGTGAGCGTCAGGCGCCGGCTGATTTAATTATTTTTTCGGAAAATCAAGTTGTTGCTTACGGCTGGGATTTTTCTAAACTCGGCGGCCCGCCAAGGGATGAAATGGGTTTTCTCAGCCCCAACAGAATAGACGTGTGGCTCCTCGGAGCCGCGTCCCTGCTGCTTGCGGCGCGAGTCTCGACCCGGGCGGCCGATTATTTTGTCAATCCGAGCGATGCGAACGCTTATGCCACGGTCCAAGCGGCGGTGGATGCGGTCTCCGGTCAAAGCGAATTCAATCGAGCCAATATTTTTATCGCGCCGGGGACGTACCACGAGGTCGTTACCGTCAGCCAGCCTTACATCAGCTTCATCGGTCTTGGCTCTTCTCCGGACCAGACGACGATCAGTTTCTCGCGCGCCTATCTCGCAGGCGGAAGTGACTACGGCGAGATCGTCGAAATTCAGGAGACAGCGTTCGCGTTCATGGCGCGGAACCTGACGATCGAGAATTCACTTCCGGACAAAAATATGTCGCCGGGCCTGGCGGTCCGTTCCAGCGCTGACCGGACCGTTTTCGATAACGTCCGGGTGCTCGGTTATCAGGACACGCTTTTTGTCGATGGAGCGTCGCGCCAATACTTTCGCGATAGCTTCGTTACTGGCGACAGCGATTTCATTTTCGGCGACGCCACTGCCGTGTTTGACCATTGCAGCATTGAAAGCACGGACGGCGGCTGGATTACCGCGGCTGACACCGATCGGGCGACGGCTAATGGATTTGTCTTTTTGGATTGCGCGCTCGTGCCCGGGCACGACCGAAATATTTCAGGCGGCGACAACACGACGGCCGGACCAGCTACCGTTTTTCTGGGCCGGCCCTGGAAATGGTGGGAGCCGCAGACGATGTCGAGCGTGATCTTCATTCGCACGAAGATGGGCAGTCACATTATTCCGGCCGGCTGGGACCCGTGGAATGATCCCGGTTTTCCGGGCGCGAATTCCAATGCGGACCGCGACCCGCTGACGCGCTTTTCGGAATTCGGCAGCATGGATTTGAACGGCCATCTGCTCGCGGACAGTAACGGCGACGGCACACCGAATGGCCGGGTCTCGTGGACGGACCCGATGACGGAAGAGCAGGCGGCGAATTACACGCTCGAGCACATCTTCGGGCCGGTTTCTTTTTGGGACGCAACCACGCAACCGCAGGCGAGCGATACTGCTTACGAAAGTCAGGGCGCGCCGTGGAATCCGATCGCGCAGCTGGCGTTTCTGCCGACTCAATCGGGAGCGCCATCCCAGGCGCTCAACGTTTCCACGCGCCTTGGAGTTGAGACCGGTGACAATGTCCTCATCGCCGGCTTCATCATCACCGGCGCCACGCCGAAGCGACTGTTGCTGCGCGCCCTGGGACCTTCTTTAACAGCTGCGGGTATTGCCGACCCGTTGGCGGACCCTGATCTCGAACTCCTCGATTCAGCCGGGAACCGGGTCGCTCTTAACGACAATTGGAGAAGCGACGATGAAGCGAACATCATCGCGACCGGAATCCCGCCGGCCAATGATCATGAAGCTGCGATTCTGGCGACGCTTTCACCGGGAACTTACACGGCGGTCGTTCGCGGCACAGCGGGCAACACCGGGGTCGGCTTGGTAGAGGCCTACGACTTGAGCGGGACGAATTCTTCTCAGCTCGGCAATATCAGCACCCGCGGTTTCATTGCGCCGGGCGGCGACGTGATGATTGCCGGGTTTATTCTCGCTGGCGGAACCGGCGGCTCTGAAGTGATTGTGCGCGCGATTGGCCCATCGCTGACTGCCGCCGGCATCACTCATCCGATCGATGATCCGACCTTGGAATTGCACGACGGCAACGGGACCGCGATTGCGTTCAACGATAACTGGCGGGACGCGCAGCAGGCTGACATTCAGGCGACAGGCGTCCCGCCGACGAACGATCGGGAAGCGGCGATTGTCGCCGATCTTCCACCGGGATCTTATACCGCGGTCATCGCGGATCGTAACGGCGGCAGTGGCATCGGTCTTGTTGAAGTCTTTTGCCTCGGCTTCTAAGGTGAGGTGATGCTCGCCGACATCTCCCTAACTTCGATCATTCTCTGGGGTATCTGCTTTTTGCTAGCCGTCGGGGTGGGATGGAGTCGGTATGAAAAGAAAAGGACGCGGGATAAATTCCTCCGTGAATTGATCGCGATGGATCCGGTGCGGCGCGAGAAAGTTCTCAGTCGTTTGCGTCCCGAGATGGAGATGGATTTGCGCCGGGAATTGATGGAGCGCTACCGACTCAGCTCAATCCAAAGCGCGCGTAACTAGAAGCGCTTGCCACTCGCTCGGCGTTCCGTTCATAATCGCCGCCCAGATATTATGAGCACTGGAACCCGAATTCTTCTCGCCGGCCTTCTCGGCGCAATCGCCATGTTTGCCTGGACTTCCGTTGCGCACACGCTGCTGCCACTCGGCGAAACCGGAGTCCAAAATACCAAGGACGACGAGGCGCTTCTTTCCGAGCTCAAGTCGACCGTGAAAAATAAGGAAGGCTTTTACATGTATCCCGACATGGGTCTCGCGCCCGACGCAACCCACGCCCAACAGAGCGCGGCCATGGAAAAGTACGTGGAGAAGCTGGAGAAAAACCCCTCCGGGCTTTTCCTTTATCATCCGGCCGGTTCGCGCCCCTTCAACATGGGGAAATTTCTCACAATCGAATTCATCACTGAGCTTTGTGAAGCGTTTCTGGTGGTGTGGTTACTGGCCCAAACCCGCATCGTCAGTTTCGGGGGACGGGTCGGTTTCGTAACCGCAGCCGGAATCCTGGCTGCGATCACGACGAATGTTTCGTATTGGAACTGGTACGGCTTCCCGGGGAATTACATCGCGTCCTACATGTTTATCGAGGTCGTCGGATTTTTCTTGGTTGGGATCGTAGCCGCGCTTATGTTCCGCCGGGTAACGGCGTAGCGCGGCCCCGCGGCTTCGCAGATCCAAAACTAACCGCAGTTGTCAGGCTGACGGCCTCACGCCAGCTTGATCGCCAATTCGTTAATTCTATATGCGCCTGACTTCTCTACTTCGCCCTCTTTTCGCCTGCCAAGCCGTAGCCTTGCGTGGGCTGGTAATCGTGCTCCTTCTCGTGCTCGATCGCTCCGCTTCCGCCCAAGCGTTGCCTAACACCACCCGGCTCCTCCGTTTCCCCACCACCAACGGCTCGCAAATCGTCTTCTGTTACGCGGGGGAGCTTTACACCGTCGCCAAAGAAGGCGGGATCGCGCGCCGTCTCACTAGCGGGCCGGGTTACACTTCGTTCCCAAGATTTTCGGGGGACGGCAAACAGCTCGCGTTCACCTCGCAGTACGACGGCAACACCGAAGTTTACGTGATGCAGGGTGAAGGCGGTGTGCCGAAGCGCATCACCACCACCACAACGGTCGGGCGCGACGACGTCTCGGATCGGATGGGCCCGAACAACATTGTGATGACCTGGGAGAACACGAAGCCGCTCGTGGTTTTCCGGTCGCGGATGCGGACCTTCAACTCGTTTATCGGCGAGCTTTACACCGCGGGCCTCGACGGCGATCTGCCCCAGCAGTTGCCAGTGCCGCGCGGTGGATTCACGTCGTTCTCGCCGGACGATTCGAAGATGGCTTACAACCGCGTCTTCCGCGAATTCCGCACCTGGAAACATTATCGCGGCGGTATGGCCGACGACGTTTGGGTTTTCGACTTCAAAACCGGCCAGACCACAAACGTCACAAACGATCCGTCCCAGGACATCTGCCCGATGTGGGGTCCGGACAACCGCATCTATTTCATTTCCGATCGCGACGGCCGGATGAACCTCTTCTCAACTGACCTCACCGGGAAAGACACCAAGCAGCTCACGACTTTCAAAGATTACGACATCAAGTTTCCGTCGATCGGGAAGGACGCGATCGTGTTCGAACAGGCGGGATACATCTGGCGTTACGATCTCGCGAGCGGACAATCGGCCGTCGTTCCGATCGACATCAAAGAGGATTTCGCTTCCGGCCGCTCGGCAATGGTCGACGCGTCGAAGCACATTGAGTCTGTAACTTCGGCGCCTGATGGGCAGCGCGTCATTGCGGTCGCCCGCGGTGATCTTTTCTCCGTCCCCGGAAAAGACGGGACACCGCGCAATCTAACGAAAACTTCTAATGCCCATGAGCGCGACGCCGTCTGGTCGCCGGACGGAAAATGGATCGCCTACAACTCAGATGCGACGGGTGAGAACGAGCTCTATGTCCGTTCGCAAGATGGCAAAGGCGAACCGACCCAATTAACCAGTAACGCGGATACCTATTACTACGCGGCCATCTGGTCGCCAGATAGCAAGAAGCTCATGTGGAGCGATCGGTTGCAGCGCCTGCGTTACCTCGACGTGGCGAGCAAGGCGGTAACGCAGGTCGACCAGAGTAAGCAAGCCGAGATTCGCAGCTACGATTGGTCGCCGGACAGCAACTGGATCGCCTGGTCGCGACAGGAAGAGAACGGCGGCAATCGCGTTTATCTGTTTTCTCTCGCTGACAAGAAACAAACGCCGGTAACCGACGAATGGTATTCGGCCGACAACGCGACGTTTAGTGACGACGGGAAGTACCTGATGATGACTTCGAGTCGCGACTTTAAGCCCATTTTCGATCAGACGGATTTCGGAAATGTTTATCGCGACCTAGAGCGCGTCTATCTCGTCACCTTAGCGAAAGAGACCGAGAACCCACTGGGACCGCGCAGCGACGAAGTTGGCAAGAAGAAGGAGAAGGACAAATCCGACGACAAGGATAAGGCCAAAGAAGCCGACAAAGACAAAGCTAAGTCTGATAAGAAGCCGGCCGAAGACGCAAAGAAAGACGACAAGGACAAAGAGCCGGCCGGAAAGAAGCCGGTGACAGTTAAAGTCGATCTCGAGGGCATTCACGATCGGCTCGTGGCGCTCGAAATTCCTTCGGCGAATTACACGAATCTCCGAATGGTTAACGACCGCATCTTCTATCTACGGCGAACCGTGGGGGACGATCAGGCCGACGACGATGGTGACGGCGGTCCGGACAACCGCCGCTCGCACCTTTGTTCCTACAGCCTCGAGGACCGCAAAGAGACTGTGCACGGGGACGTTAATAACTACGAGATCACCCACGACGGGAAAAAGATGCTGGTAAAGATCGGCAAGGACTACGCGATGATCGATCTCCCAAAGGATAAGCTGGAGCTGAAGGACGACAAGGCCGGCAAGGATTACAAGCTCAAGCTGGCAGGCCTAGACATGAAGCTCGATCGCCATGCGGAGTGGACTCAAATCTACAACGAGGCTTGGCGGCACATGCGCGATTTCTTCTACGCGCCAAACATGAACGGCGTGGATTGGAAAGCGATGCGCGATAAGTATGGCGCCCTGGTTCCGTTCGTGAATCATCGTAACGATCTGACCTACCTTCTCGGTGAGCTGATTGGCGAATTGAACAACGGCCACGCTTATGTTTCCGGCGGCGAACGCCCGGAGACGCCACGCATTAAGCTTGGCCTGCTCGGCGCGGAGTTATCACGCGATCCGGCAAGCAAGGCTTATAAGATTGAAAAGATCTTGCCGGGCGAGAACTGGAACAAGCATGCGCGTTCGCCGCTCACGGCGATCGGCGTAAACGTGAAGCCGGGCGATTACATCCTGGCGGTAAACGGCACTCCGGTTAGCTCGCTCGCCAACATCTACGACGCACTTATCGGCACCGCCGACAAACAGGTAATTCTTCGGGTTAACTCGAAGCCGTCGGACGACGGTGCGCGCGACATCACTGTGGTCCCAGTCGCTGACGAGTCGCCGCTCTACTATCGCGCCTGGGTGCAGAAAAATGTCGATGAAGTCAGCAAGAAGACGAATGGCGAAGTTGGTTACATTCACATTCCTGACATGGGCCAGGAGGGCTTGAACGAATTTACCAAGCAATACTTCCCGCAGATCCGCAAGAAAGGTCTCATCGTGGACGTCCGCGGCAACGGTGGCGGATTTGTTTCGCCGCTCGTCATCGATCGGTTACGGCGCACGCTGGTAATGGTGGAGATCGCGCGCAACGGCATGCCGCAGACAAATCCGCCCCAGACGTTTCTCGGGCCGATGGTCGCCCTCTGCGACGAGTTTTCTGCCTCTGACGGCGATATTTTCCCGTACCGATTCAAGAGTAACGGTCTCGGCAAACTCATCGGAAAACGAACCTGGGGCGGCGTTGTCGGCATTCGTAATCCGCTTCCGCTAACCGATGGCGGCCAGATCTTTCGACCGGAGTTCGCGCCGTTTTCGAAGGATGGAAAAGAGTGGGTGATCGAAGGTCACGGCGTCGATCCCGATATCGTGGTCGATAACGATCCGTCGAAGGAATTCCACGGAGAAGACCAGCAGCTGGATCGCGCGATTGCGGAGATCCAGGCGGACATGAAGACGAAGGGCTATTCCTTGCCGCCCGGTCCGCCGCCCTATCCAAACCGGAACCCGACGCCGCCGGCGAAATAGAAGTCATCCTGAGCGGAGCGAAGCGGAGTCGAAGGACCCCGGGGAACTTCGTGGGTCTTGCACTGAAACGTAGGACGCAAGACGATCAGCGGGGTCCCTCGACAAGCTCGGGATGACGCTACAACTCGCGCGTCATCGCGATCGCGCCGTCGATTTTTTCCCAGCCGTTACGCAACCAAAATTGCTGGCCGCCGGGATTATCGCCGGCCACGAGAATGATCGCGCGCTTGAGCCCGGCGGCGCGCAAACCATCAACGCAAGCATCGAGCAAAAGCTTGCCGACGTTTTGCCGGCGATTCGCCTCCGCGACCGCGAGATGGTAAATCCAGCCGCGCCGGCCATCGTGACCGCAAAGCGCTACGCCCGCGATTTTGCCGTCCGCTTCAGCCACTCGGCTTAGTCCCGGATTGCGCTGGAGATAATTCGCCATTTCTTCGCGCGAATCGCCTTCGCAGATCTCCACCCCTTCCACCCCACTCCAAAGCGCGATCGCGTCATCGTAATCGGCGATCACGAATTGCCGCGTCGTCACGCCGCCACTCATGATGGCTGGCCGGCCAATCCCAAACGGTCTGCGTCGGCTTGCAACGCGGCAATCACGCCACTGATCAGTTCTTCCACCGGCATCCCGAGCTCGGCCGCGCCGCGCGTGATGTCTTCGCGATTTACGGCGCGCGCAAACGCCTTGTCCTTCATCTTCTTCTTCACCGAAGCGACATCGACTTCGTGAATACTTTTCGACGGGCGCACTCGCGCCACCGCCATGACAAAGCCGCTCAGTTCATCCACCGCATAGAGGGTGCGCTCCAATCGCGTCTCCCGCGTAACGCCCGCGTAATCAGCGTGGGAAAGTATCGCGCGACAAACTTCTTCGCTCCAGCCTTGCTCGCGCAGCCAGGCGACTCCGACGAACGGATGGCCTTCAGTCGGACTCTGCTCCTGGTTTGGGTGCCGCTCATAATCCATGTCGTGCAGCAACCCAACCGCTTCCCAAAGATCAGCGTCCGCGCCGCTCGCTGCCGCAAAATGTTTCATCGAATCGGCCACGGCATAGCAATGCCGCCGCAAACTTTCCGACTGGACCCATTCCTGCAAAATCGCGAGCGCTCGTTCTTTCAGCATCGGATACCTCGTTGGTGACTGTGCCGAAATTTGCCGCAACCGAAAGAGACAAGTTCTTGTAACCGATACGCCTCGCGACCGGTCATCACTGGCGAGCGATCAGCGCTCGTCTTATGAAACGACTCACTCTTATCTTCCTTCTGCTTCTGGCTATCGGCGCCCGCGCTGATCTCAAATCCTGGCTGCACGGTACGCCGCCGGCCCCATCACCCGGACCGCCGGATGCAAAAGCGGCTGCGGTTTCGTTCGCGCCCAACGTTCCGCCGGACAAACAAATTCTCGATTTCATGAACGCCTTTGCCGAAGCGATGCGGATCCACGACGGCAAATCGGTTAAGCCATTCCTGTCGGAGAGTTATTCGATCGAGGGCCTGCCCGAAGAGCACAGCGCGGCCGACTTTTTCATGCAGGCGATGGTGATCGTAAAGGCGCCGGACGAAATCGTGATCACCGGAATCACCAGCGAACGGGAGGTGCGGATTGCGAAGACGGAATTCCGGTCGGCTGAGCGCGGAACGAAAGAACGGACCTTCAAGTTTGACGCAAAAGGCAAATTGCTGAGCGCCGACTTTTTTACGCTCAAGCGGCAATGACCGCGCTCACTGACGCGGAGATCATCCGGCTCGACGGAGCGACGAAAATTTTCGGCGGGCGCGGCGGCCAATCGTTTCCGGCACTGCGGGGGGTATCGTTGCGAGTAGCGCTGGGCGATTTCATCGCCGTCCTGGGCAAATCGGGCAGTGGCAAGTCGACCTTGTTGAATCTAATCGCAGGGATCGATCGCCCGACTTCCGGGGAAGTCCATGCGGCCGGCGCCGACCTCAACAATTTCGGCGAAAACAAAATGGCACTCTGGCGCGGCCGGAACGTCGGCGTCGTTTTTCAATTTTTCCAGTTGCTGCCGACCTTGACGGTGGAAGAAAACATCCTGCTGGCGATGGATTTCGTCGGGAAAATTCCTGCGAGCAGTCGGCGTGCTCGCGCCCGCGAGCTGCTTGAGCTGGTTGGGCTAAACGATCAGACCGCGAAATTACCGTCGGCCCTTTCCGGCGGACAACAGCAGCGCGCGGCGATCGCCCGTGCCCTCGCGAACGATCCGCCGATTATTCTCGCTGACGAGCCGACCGGTAATCTCGACTCCGAAACATCGGCAGCCGTCGCGGAGCTTTTCCACGATCTGATTCGTCAGCGCAAAACGCTGCTGATCGTGACGCACGACGAGAAGCTCGCGAGTCGCGCCCACCGTGTGATCCAACTGAAAGATGGCGTCATTTTCGCGGACCACACAAACGGTTCGGGACCGCGATGAACACGCAATGGCGCAAGATCGCCGGGGATTTTCGGGAGCACCGACTCCAGATTTTGCTCATCGCCGTTGTGCTCGTTACGGGAACGGCCGGCGTCATTGCGGCCTTAAATGCCCGTGCGGTTCTGGCGCGCGAAATCAACCGCAGTTACGAGCGCGCGAATGGCGCTGACATCATGCTCTGGTTCGACAAGGTCGAACCCGGCACCGTCGAACTGGTACGGTCGCGCCCTAACGTTGCGGCGGCCGAGCCGCGCGCGACCGCGTTCACCCGAATCGAAGGCAAATCCGGCGAATGGTTCCCGATGCGGCTTACGGTTCTGAGGGATTTCGCGAATCAAACCGTGAACCTGGTTCATCGCGAGAGCGGCGATTGGCCGCCGACGACCGATGGAATTTTCATCGAACAATCGGCCCTTGCGCTGCTTGATTCGCGGGACTCGGTCCGGATTCGCACCGCGACGGGCGACATCGCCGCAATTCCGATGAACGGCTTCCTCCACGACACGGCGGTCGCCCCGAGCACGCAGGACCGCATGATCTACGGTTACACCACGCCGGAGGTCGCGACTGCGCTCGGACTAAAGGCCGATCTCGATCAGCTTCTGGTGAAGCTCAAAGCGCGGGGCAGCATGAGCGAAGTCACCGAATTCGCAGATGATCTGAGTGGGTGGCTCAAGGCGAAAAACGTCGCGCCATTGCGGGTCGACGCGCTGAACAACACCCATCCGCACGCGATGTTGATGACGGCGATGCTGCGTGTGCTCGAAGTGCTGGCGGGGATCGCCTTCATTTGCAGCGCCACGTTGGCAGCGTGCGTGATTTCACTTTGGATGCGGCGCGAAGTACGCCAGGTCGGCGTCATGAAAACACTCGGCGCGCGCTCGGGCCAACTTGCCTTCCAGTATCTCGCGCTGGTTGCTCCGCTCGTGCTCTTGGCTGTTGTGGTCGCATTTCCCATCGGCAGTGCGCTTGGCCGGTGGGTCGTGAAATATCATCAGACGATCCTCAACATCGACATCGCCGATGCGAGCGTGCCCATCGCTCTGAGTCTGAAAGAACTCGCGATCGCCCTAGCCGTTCCGTTTATCGCCA
Organism: Chthoniobacterales bacterium; assembly: GCA_045809795.1. Classification (GTDB taxonomy): domain Bacteria; phylum Verrucomicrobiota; class Verrucomicrobiia; order Chthoniobacterales; family UBA10450; genus AV80. Next base: position 1,508,698 of record JBJMXD010000006.1, on the reverse strand, counting down.
TGGCCTTACCGATTTCTCGTGCCGCGCGGATGAGTCCGAGGCGAGCTATCCAGGATCCTGGGATCATTGCGCCGCGCGGACCCATTGCGATCACCTCGCGCCTGATTCGGATGCCGGGCGACCGGCGGTGGAGTTTCGCGTTGCGGAACAGCTTCCGCCGACCTTGGCGGCTCGCGCTCACCTTGCTTGCGCTCTCGGCGGGCGGAGCGTTGCTACTGACGGCGCACAACAATTACGAAAGCCTCATGCGCGTGATCGACCGGTCGCTGGCAAATCGCGGGCACGACATCGAAGTGCAGTTGCAGCGGCCGGCGCCGGCGGCGCAATTGCAAGCGGTCGCGCGCGCAGTGCCCGATGTGGAAATCGCGGAAGCTTTCCGGCGGGCCGGGGTGAATCTCGTGGCCGACGATTCACGAACGGTAGCGGTCCGAGAAGGGCGGCGGATGCTGTTGTGCGGTTATCCCGCTGCGACCCAGTTATTGCGATTGCCTCTGCGCGAGGGACGATGGCCCGGTCCGGAAAGCCCGAGCGAGGTTGTGATCAATCGACAAGTCGTCGAAGCGTCGCCGGGATTGCGGATCGACAGTGAGATCACGCTCAAATATCGCGAACGCCTGACAAAGGTGCGCGTCATCGGCATCGTCGAAGAGATTGGATCTCCTGTGATCTATGGTGCGTTTCCAGTTTTCGAGAACATCACCGGACTGGGAGACACCTCGGCCGTCTTACGGGTCAAGTGCAGGCACGGACGGGAGCAGCTCGTGGCCGGCGCCTTGGAACAAGCCGTTCTCAACGCGCATCTCATTCCCAGCCAGATCAACACCAAGAGCGAGTTCCGTTCGTCACTCGACGAACATTTCGCTGTTGTCGGCTCCGTCATGAAGATGATCGCACTCGCCTCGGCCCTCGTCGGTGCAATTACGTTGGTCGCGACCGTGAGCCTCGGTGTGCTGGAACGGGGCCGGGAGATCGGCGTTATCCGCGCAATTGGCGCGCAACCCCGTGCGGTGCTCGCAATTTTCCTCGTGGAAGGCGGGGCAGGAGCGCTCTTGAGCGCGGCCCTCTCAGTCGTCGGGGGGATTTTTCTGGCGCGGTTGCTCAACGGAATGGCCGAACACCAGCTTCTGCACGTCGCGGTTCCACTTTACCTGTCGCCAACCGGAATGGCAGTGCTTTCCAGTGGCGTGATTGTGGTGATGTTCGCGGTCTGGCTCGCGGTCACGCGAATCCTTCGCTTATCGGTCCGGGATGCGCTCGCCTATGAGTAACAGGGTCTCATCACGGACCGAAGCCGTGCGCAACTTTAGCGGTGGCGTGGCGTTATTAACTTTGCGCGGTAGCGCATCGGCGGCTTCTCGCGCGAATCCATGCTCACCGTACTTGAAGCAATCGCGTTCATCGTTCTCGTCGTGGTTTCACTGGCCGGATTTGCCGCAGCGATCGCGGGGACATTCGCCGTGTGGTTCGGAAACAGGGGCTGACCTGGCTTAGCCGCCCTTGTTTTTAATGTCCGCTTTCATCTCGGCGGCGACGTCCCGTTGCATCTGTTGCATCTTTTGCATGACGGGCCCCATCATCTGCTGCATTTCATCGATCGTGTTTTGCATCGCTCTCGGCATCTTGCTGATGACGGCCTGTCCGGCAGGCGTTTTGTAGAACGCGATCATCCCGTCAACTTCGGATTGGGTGAAAGTCTTCTGATAAATCCGGATGTACATCGGCTCCAGTTTTTTCCAATCCAGCAACTCCTTCATCATGGCGACGAGTTCGGTGCGGCGCTGGTCGATATCTTTTTGGATCTTATCTGAAACCGGCTGGCCTTTGGTCGCCTGTGCGATCGTTTCTTGCAGGAGGTTATCCATCTGCGCCATCACGGAGTCGACGAGCTTGTGGGTCTGGGCGAGCTCGAGGAGCTGCTTGATCGAGGATTCGGTGGGCGGCGCGCTCGTGGGCGAAGCGGATGGATTATCGGCGGCGTAAACCAGCGACGCGCAGAGCATGAGGAGGCAAAGAATTCGCGTAAACATGGCCTTCGTTAGGGTAGCACGTGCACAGGGAGCGGAAAGCGGGGGCGGCCTGATTGCATTCTGCGCACGGTCTTCTATTCTTGCTGCCTGGATGAACGCACCTGAACGACCATCTGAAAATGCCGCCATGTCCGCCGAAGCTTTGGTCGGCCTCGGGATAACGATTGCGGCTCTCGGACTGCTCGGGCTGCTCCTCGGCTGGGCCCAGCACATGAGATCGGTACCGGAAAGCGCAATACTTTGGTGTGGGGTGGGGGCCGGGTGTGTGATTCTGGGTGCAATAATCGCAGTCACCGGCCGCGCCAAAAAAGGTCGGTAGCGCGACCGCAACGAGTGGGCGGGCGAGGTGTTTCTGGTAGAGCGGTTGGGGTGCGTATGAGAACAACACTGAAGGTTTTCCTTTTCGCCGCCGCGTTTCTTTTCTTCGCGGGATCGGCTTTTGCCAAACACTCGCGAAAGACGCCAGGCGTGATTGTGAAATGGCAGGAGCTTTCGTCCCCTGTGCAGGCGACCATCCAGGCGAACGCCAACGGCGGCAAAATAAGGGAAGTCGAAAAGGGAACCGCCAACGGATTGATTTTCTATTGCGCCGAAGTGAAGGGGACGGACGGAAAATGGTCCAAGGTTTACGTTAAGGAAGCAGGCGACCTGATTCGATCGGAGCCGGACAACGCGCGGAACAAACGCAAACACAAACCGCTTTTCGGCGACTAAGAGACGACGGCTAGGTAAGCGCGCCGGCCTTAATCGAGGGTGGAACGCCTATCGATTTTGCCCCTTGGCTCCGCGAAGATGATTCGCGCGAGCGAGTGCTTTCCCCGCAGCTTGTTTGTCGCCGGAAAGGCCTTCTTCTCTCGCCAATTGATACCAGGCGCCGGCCGATGTCGGAGCCACGTCCGTGGCGCGGCGCGCAAACGCCAGACTATCCTGGCGCCTTCCGAGTTTTTCAGCGCAGGCGCTCGAGCCGATCCATCCCACATCCGCTTTCGGCGCCACTTTAGTGATCTGCTGAAAATCCGAGAGCGCTTCCCGATAATGGTTTTGGGCCGCCTCGGATAGCGCGAGCCCAACGTAAGCCGGCCAAAAATCGGAACGAATCGAAAGTGCTTTGCGGTAAGCGGCGGACGCTTCCGGGAATCGGCGCACAGCGACCGCAAGCACACCATGGTAGGCCTGCGCGCCCAGGCTCCGGGGATATTTGTTCGCAAGGCGACGGGATAATTCGAGGGCGATTCCAAAGTTGTGAGCTTTGGCGGCGGCAAACATTTGTTTGGCGAGCGGATCGTTCCGCGCCGGATCGACGAATTTCTCGGGCGCCGGCAGTTTGCCGAGCAGCCGGTCGATCGAGGGGTCCGCCGCGGAGACGATGCCGGCGGCAAAGCCCGCGCAAACGATGACGGTAAAGACCAAAGCTTTCATGACGGTGCGGAGTGCGCGGCAGTTCTGGGTATGCATGGGTGAGATGTTTTTGCGCCGAAGTATTCGCCTCTTGTTGTTAGGCTGGAGTACGAGTAGAGGCAGGAATGATCCAGCCCATTCCCCTCCGGCATTGGTTATTCGTATTCGCGCTGATCGTCGGATGCGCCCGCGGCTCCGCCGAAGCTGCGTCCTGCGTCTGGAAAATAACTTCCCCGAGTGGCGGCACCGCCTTCCTGGCCGGCTCCATCCATGCTCTCCGGACGACCGATTACCCGTTGCCGGCGGCTTACCAGCGCGCCTTCGATTCTTCATCGCGGCTCGTATTCGAAACGGAACCGAAATCGATGGAAGCCGCGTCGAAAGGCTTGGAGAAAGCCGGCCAATACGGGAAAGGCGACAGTTTGAAGAACCATGTCGATCCCCGAACCTACGCTTACGTCAAACGCTACTTCGCGCTTATTGGAGTGCCGGAACAGAAATTTAACACTTATCGGCCGTGGCTAATTGCGGCCATGCTCGAGGCAGCGCCGAAACAAAATTTCATGCTGGGAGTGGAACGCTACTTCCAAAAGAAAGCCGAGGCCGCGCACAAGCCGATCGAAAGCCTGGAATCGATCCAGGAACACATGGCTCCATTCGTTGGCTTGAACGAACACGAAAGCGAAGCGTTGCTCTTGATTCATTTTATCAATCTTGGGCGGACTGATTTAACCCACAGCGATATGATGGGACCGTGGCGCCGCGGCGACGCCGATTCGCTGGCGCGGCAACTGCACGATGTTTATCGGGACTTTCCCGCGTTTGCCGATCGGCTTCTGGGGCAGCGGAACCGCCGCTGGATTCCCAGAATCGAGGGATACATGAAAGGCGGCCAGGTTTATTTCGTGATTGCAGGCGCGGGCCACATGGGCGGGAGCGATGGGGTCGTGGCTCTGCTGCGCAGTCGCGGCAATACCGTCGAGCAGTTGTAGTTTCTGCCCCGCTTCATGCGAAACGTGAGCGACGACGCACCGTTCTCGTATCGGCGAATGCCGCGGCTTGTGTTCCTGCTGCGGCGCCTCAGCCGTGCGAACTACGAGCCCGAAATGGAATTGCTCGATCTGCTGTGCGACCGCAATCGCCCCAGCATCGACGTCGGCGCCAAGATCGGCATGTACACGTATCGGATCCGAAAGCATTCGTCCGAGGTGGTCGCATTCGAGCCGATCCCGATGTTTAATCGGATTCTGCGCGCCGTCTTTGAAGGCAAGCGCGGCAGAGTCGAACCCTGCGCGGTCTCGAATCAATGTGGGAGGGCGAAATTACGGCTCCCCTACGGTCACGATGGGACCCAGAAGTTTGGTCGGTCCACGATCGATCCCGACAACCAGTTCGATCCTTCGATCATTGCCCGGACCGATGAGATCGAGGTCGAGACCCGCCGGATCGATGACTATGACTTCGCCGACGTCGGCTTTATGAAAATCGACGTCGAAGGCCATGAGCTCGCCGTCCTCGCCGGAGCCGCGGCTACGCTCGCCCGGCACAAGCCAAATCTGTTAATCGAATGCAACGACGAACACCAGCCGGAGGCAGTGACGCGACTTGGCTCCTGGCTCGACAGCCACGGCTACAGCGCAGTATTTCTCGATAACCATCAGCTGCGCCCGATCGAAGAGTACGAGCGCGATGTCCACTGGACTAAACACCAGATCGAGAACTTCATCGCGTTCCATCGATCGCAGCCTGAATTGCTCGACCGACTCACCAAGCGGGTCGCGAGCCACAGGCGGCGCTCAACCTAACGACCCCAGTCAGGCTAGGGTTTCGCGGCTCGATCGCCGGCGCAAATTTTCTGCGCCATAGTTCGCGCTTCTTCTTCGAGCGTGCCAAGGCTGAAATCGCGAGAGCTACGCCGATCCAGCAGATATTCGCTCACGAACGTTTCCAAATTACCGCTCCGTTCACATTGGGCCACGTGGGCGAATTGGTGAACAAGGAGTTCGCGGTTGCGCCAATTGTCTGCCCGAATGATCACGCCGTGCCCAAAGGTCACTCCATGCGAGGCATCGGTAATAATTTGAGCGCGCCGGGCGGCATCGGCGAGTTCCTTGTCCTCGGGTAACGGAATGCGATCGACCACAAGGACGCGAATGCGTCCCGGGTGCCGCACCCCGGCGCGACGCGCATCGGCAATCTGATCCGCGGTCAGGGGGACGCCATGCTGGAGAATGGTGGCCTCTTGCGCCTTTGCCCATTCGCAAGCATGTGGCGCGAGGCGCTCGAAGTCTTTCTCGTCGATCATAGCTGGGAGGACATCGTTAGGTTAAACGAAGCATAGGGCATGCAGGCTTTTCCAAGCCGTTCCGGGTAATCTGGATCTGGGTTTGTTTGAACGGGAGCGGCACTCTAGAATCGAATCGATGCAGACAGACGGGCGTGAACGAATGAAAAAATCTTTTTCCCAGCGAGCCGCCGCCACGGTTCTCGTCGCCCTGTTCATTGTCTTTGCACGCACCGTGCCGGGCGAGATCGCGGACTGGGACGCGGCGGTTCGGCCGCTGGATGAAGGTCTGCCACAGGTCGCAGTCATGCGGTTACGAAACATCCTTGGGCGAGCGCTGCCGCCCGCAGACAAGAAGACCGTTCTCGCGAAACTCGGAGAAGCGCTGCTCGCTTCGGGTGAACCTGCGGAAGCGCTGAAGGTGCTCGACGATCCAGCGCTGCAAGATCTGCCGGCCACCGTGCTTGGGCGTGCCCAGGCGCTTGCCGCTCTCCAGCGGTGGAGCGACGCGCTCCCGCTTTATCAGAAAGTCGCCGCCCAGAATCCGTCGCCGCTTCGAAACACGGCGTTGTTCGGGCAGGCCGAAGCATTGCGGGCGCTCCAACGTTTCGATGAAGCTTTGCGATCATTTGCAGTTCTTCTCAGCGATCCGCAATGGAGGGATCGCGCGGAATTGCGCTCGATCGAGCTACTCCTCGAAAAGCGAGACAACACGGGCGCCCGGCGCATTCTCGATAAAGCGCGTCCCGCAGCGCTGAGCGAAAAAAAGGAAAAGCGCTACCTGCAAGGCCGGCTCGAGGCACAGCTCAATCATCACGAGCGCGCGGTCGAACTTTATCAGACGATCCTGCGCCGGCCGGAAGGCGCGACCCGGGCTGTGTTGGTCGCCACCCTGTGCGCGTCGGCAGAATCACACCTGCAATTACAAACCCCGGAGTCCGGCGACGACGCGCTCGAAGATTTCATCGAACATCACCCGACGGATTCCGAATTGCCGGTGATCTTTGAAAAGCTCGATCAGCTTTATGCCGCTGAGCGACAGGCCTCGAGCCAGGAATTGAAGCGGTGGGCAAGCGATCCCAGCCAGCCGCGCCGCGCCCTGGCTCAATGGTATTTCGCCAGATCCGAATTGCGCGCCGGACGGCGAGAAGCGGCGCGAGAGGCGTTTGCAAAGTTGCGCGGTGAGCATGCGGAGTTTCCGGCTCTCGCCCCCGGTTTAGTCCAGTTTGCCGAGTTGGAATTGGAAGGCCGTCGGTTCGACGACGGGCTATCGATCTTGAACGACGCACTCGCGTTGGACCCGCCAGCCCCCTGGTCCGAGGGGATCACGCTACTCATGGGGCGGGCGGAATTTCAGGCACGGCAATTCGACAAGGCAGCTCGCACCTTCGAACAGGTTGCTAATCATTCGCCAGCGCTGCGCCGTGACTCGCTTTTCAACGCTTCGCTCGCGTGGCTTCAGCAAAATGACAAGGATCGTTTCCTCGCCGACACCAAAGAGTTGGCGAGCGGCGGCGAAAGCGATGACACCCGCGCCGATCTGCTTCTCGAGGAAGGCCTGACCGAGGCGGCAAAGGGAAATAGTAACGCAGCCCAGACGCTGGAAAATTTTCTGAAGCAGTTTCCGCGGCACAAGCGCGCGGCCGAAGCGTGGGTCGCGCTCGCCGAACTTGCCTTTCACGCCGGCCCGCCGCGCTTCGACGAGGCGCGGAAGAATCTCGGACGCGCGCGCATGAGCGCACCGAGCCCGGCCGCGCTTGAGCGGGCCGATTATCTGACGATTTGGATCGAAGATGCCGTTCCCGATTCCGATCCAAGCAAAGTCATCTCCGCCGCCGAAAATTTTCTGCGGAAATATCCGGCTTCGTCCTTTCTGCCCGACGTCCGAATGAAACTGGCCGAGACCTACTATCGCCGGCAGGATTTCGCGAACGCGCAAACCCATTTCCAAATCCTGGCGCAGGAGAATCCGCGCGGGCCATTCACGGAACGGGCGCTTTTCTTCGCAGCGAAGTCAGCCACCCAAAGTATGGCCGCGCAATCATTGGATCGCGCGCTCGTGTTGCTCGATGAAGTCGTAAAAACGAATGGCGAACTGAAATGGGCCGCACGGAACGAGCAGGCGGCAATTGAGCGCAAGCTCGGCAAGAACCAGGACGCCACCACGCTTTATGATGAAGTTCTTCAAGGGAATGCCAGACCCGAAGAGAAACGCGAAGCGCTCTGCGGCAAAGGAGACATTCTTTATGAGTCGGGCGAAACCGATGGAGCGAATTATCGGCGCGCGATCGAGATCTACGAGCAGCTGGCCGCGCAAAAAGATGCGCCGATCCATTGGCGGAACCAGGCCCTCTTCAAGAAAGGGATTTGCCTGGAGAAACTAGGCGACCGAGAAAACGCGCTCGCGGCCTTTTACAAAATCGTCGAGGAAGAAAATCGCCCCGACCGACCGCAGCGGGAATTTTTCTGGTACTACAAAGCGGGATTCAACGCGGCGCGTCTTCTGGAGGATGATTCGAAATGGCAGCCGGCCGCCGTGGTTTACCAGAAGCTCGCGTCTGCTGGCGGCGCCCGCAGCGATGAAGCGAAGTCACGCTTGAGCCGGCTCCGCCTCGAGCATTTTCTTTGGGAGCAATGACGAAGCTTCCATCGCCTTGATGATCGCCGTGAGCGCGGCATTGATCGGACAGGCGATGCCGGACTGCGCGCCGAGGGTTGCGACGGCGCCGTTCAGGTAATCGATTTCGGTGGCACGACCGCGACGAAGATCCTGAAGCATGGAATTGATGTTGTGCGACGGCCGGAAACGATCGTCGATCTCTCGGCGGAGGTCGGGCTCGAGGCCGACGCCTTGAGTCGCGGCAACCGCCCGGCATTCATCGATGACCACCTGCTTCAACGGATCGAGCTGAGGATTGACGATGCCGCCAACGTCGCATCCCAGCATTGTGGTGATTGGGTTGACGACGCAATTGATGACCAGCTTGTGCCAGACGTCGGCAGCGATGTTCCGAGAAACGCGACCGTCCAGACCGGCTTTCGTGAAGACGTCAGCAATTCGGGCGCTTCGCTGGTGGTTCTCGATAAGAGTGTAACCGGGCGCCATAAACTGAATGACGCCAGGCGTTGTGAAAATCGCGCCGAATTGACTGATGCCGCGAAGAATGACCCCACGTTCGCCGAGCGCGGCGCGCGCGATTTGCTCGCTGCCGAGGCCGTTTTGGAGACAGAGGATGATGGTGTCGTCGCGCACGAGCGATGCGATCGGTCGGAGAGCGGCGGCACTATCGCGGACTTTCGTGGTCAACAGAATCAACGTCTCGGGGCCGATTTGTTCGACCTCGGTCGCCGCGCGCAGCCGTATCGTGGCGGTTTCAATGCCTTGAACACGCAGTCCATGGAGATTGATGGCGGCGACGTGGGCGGGCCGACCGATCAGCGTAACTTTGTTCCCGGCCGGGAGCTTCGAGGCATAGAGACTGCCAATCGCGCCGGCGCCAAGCACAAGGATCTCCATGGCGCGCGTAGCTTATCACGCCGCGTCGCAATCGCGAGGTGCCGCTAGTTCGCCGCGACTTCGGTCGTCTCCGATTGCGCGAGCATCTGGAGGCGATGGACTTCGGTGAGCGCCGCCTGCGCTTCTTCATGACGGCCCATCTTTTCCAGCACGTCAGAGAGAATGAGATATTGGCGAGGTTGATCGGGCTGGCGCGAGATGGCGCTACGCTGGGCGGCCACGGCAATGTCGAGATGATTCTGACGAAGATTGAGGAGTGTGATGAGATTAAGCGCCTCGACCGCTCCAAGATCAAGCCGGCTCGCGTGGCGGAAGGCTTTCTCCGCGTCCTCATACCGTCCTAGTTCAGAGTACAGTTTCCCCTTTGCGATCGCCGCGCCGGAATGCCACCAGTTATCTCGCGCGAACGCTTCAATCGACGGCAGCGCCGCCGCAGGGCCGTGCAACTGACGCAGGACCTCGGATTCGAAACTGATCAGCTCCCAAGTATTTGGGTATTGAGCTTGGGCGCCTTGGATCAGAGCGAGGGCGCCCGGAAGATCATGCTCTCGGTAACGCATGTGCGCGAGATTGAGGACGGCGATCCAGGTCCTTGGATACTCCTCGCGTCCTTTGTCCGCCGCTTCCTTCGCGCGCTGGAAGAATTGATTCGCTTCATCAAGTTTTCCCGCTCGAAACAAAGCGTGGGCCAATCCATTCAACGCGATTGGATAATCGGGATAAATCCTCACTACTCGACGCAGTAGCGGCTCGGCTTTGCTGTATTCTCCCTTCGCAATCAGGATCAGTCCGAGGTTTAGCGCGATCCGTGGCTTCGCCGCGCCGGCAGCGAGAGAATGGCGGTAGAATGTCTCGCTGTTCACCCAGTCCCCGCTTCGGACGACACTACGGGCGCTAAGCCCGATGACGGCGATACACGCGAGCGATACTGCCAGGCGAAGGCCAATGGGACGCAACTCCATTACGCAGCCGGCTGCGAAAATCAGAAATCCTATGCTCGGCAGGTACAGCCAGTGTTCCGCAACCGTGGCGTTCAGTTCGATGATATTTGAAGTAGGAAGGAAAGCCGCGATAAACCACGCGGCTCCGAGCGCGCGGATTGGTTGGGCTCTTCCTTTTCGCAAAACACCGAGCAACAGAACTGCCCCAAACAGAACGCCCAGAATTGAGAGGTACTCCATGCCGACGGCATGGCGCCAACCCTCGTTACCTAACGTGGCTTCGGGAGATTCCACGCTGCGCTCCATGTGGAGGTTGGAGGGCCAAAGGAGGAGCCGGCCATAGTCGCCCAGAGCACGCAGCATTAGGACAATACGCACCGGGGCGGGTGAGCCACCGAAGCCGGGACTGGCTGCTTGCGTGCCGGGCAGGTGACGCAGTCCAATGTAAGCGCCCAGAACGGCGATGCAGGCCACCAATACGATCAGACGGCTGCGCAGTTTGATGCCGCGCTCGAACACGAACAGATGCAACAGAAAAACCAGGAGCCACGTGCAGCCGCTCTCACGCGAGGTCAGGGCGAGCAATGCCGATAGTGCAGCTCCCGAGTAAAACAGCGCGCGCAAAACGGGCCGGCCCACGCGGCGGGCATGAAGATAGAGAAGCCAGCCTCCACACGCAAAAAAGCACGCCAGGCTGTCGGCGCGCCCCGAAATGTAGTCGACTGCCGCGCTATGAACGGGGTGGACTACCCAAAGCAAAGCGATCAAGAAAGCCGCGGCCGATAAGAGAGATTTTCGAAAACGATATTCCGCATTGAGGTCCATCGCAGTCCCGCCGGCTTTCAGGTTTGCCAGCAAACGAGACACGAGGAAATACAGCAGAACCGCGCTGCCGACGTGCCAGAATAGGTTCGCGATGTGATAGCCGAGCGGATCGCCTTTCCAGAAGATATAATCGATGCAATACGAAATGTTTTGGACCGGACGGTAGTGGGAGGACGAAGAATCCGGGAAGAGCGAATGTCGAAAGGTCTCCAGGATCAAGAGCGGACTCTTGATAAATGGATTCGAGTTTACCAAGTAATCGTCGTCCCAGATGGGCTGTCCGGACAGGGCCGGAAAACGCGCGATCACGCCGCAAATGCAAAGAATGGCCGCGCGTAGCCAGGGGCGTTCGAGATACCAGCGTAAATTGAGCCGCCGCAGCGCAGCGGCAGATGTGGTGGTTGAGGTCATACCTGCGCGATCCCTAGAAGCAGGGCATGTTCCATGGCAGGAGCTATCTCCTCCTATGCGGTCCGACGAGCTACGCTTTCGGTTGATCGACCGGGGACACGAGCCGCCGTCGACTGAATTCGGCCATCGCCGCGCGAGCTTCGTCCGCTCTACCGCCGCGCGAGAGCAGTTTCGCCAGGATCAAATATGATTGTGCCTCATCCGGCTGCCGGCCGATGGCCTGCTGCTCGACGGAGCATGCTTCGGCCAGTCGGTTGTGCCGGGCCAGGACAGTGACCATCAGATTGAGGGCGTCAGTTTCCCAGACATCCACCCGACTCGCGCGCCGCAGACATTCAATCGAACGATCAATCTCGCCGGTCTCGCCGTATAGCCGTCCCAAAGCGAGGAGCGCATCGTGGTGCCACCAATGGAGCCGCACGAATTGCTCAACCCCCGGGAGCGCGGCCCGTGGGCCGTTGAGATCCTCAAGTAATTCCGCCTCGAAATCGATGACTTCCCAGGCAGGCGCGCCTTCGCTGGCCTTGCGGCGGAGCGTTTCCAAGGCTGCGGCGGAGTGTCCGCTCGAGTGCTGCAGACGCGCGAGATTCAGCGCGACCGCCCACGTTCGCGGGTAAATGCTGTTCGATGGCGCGGAGGGTTCGGTCGCGGTTCTCAACAAGCTCTCCGCTTCCGAAGTCTTGCCTTCCGAGGCCAAAATGTGCGCCAACCCGGTACGCGCAACGGGATAATCCGGCGTCTCCGCGAGCATGTTCCGATATTCGGTTTCCGCCAGCTCGCGATCACCCCGCCGCAATAAGATTTGGGCCAGGTTCGTGCGGAGCCGAATGCTGTTTCCCCCTGCAGCGAGCGTTCGACGGTAAAAGGTTTCTGGATCGGCCCAGTCATCGCTCCGGACAAACCCGCGCCCACTTGCGGCGAAAACACCCGCGCACACAAATACGACTGCGAAACGCTTGTGGCGCTCGTTTAGTTCGGCGACGCAACCTGCCAGGAAAAGTAGAAAGCCGACGCTGGGCAGGTAAAGCCAGTGCTCCGCTACCGTCGCGTTCAATTCGACAAGATTCGACACGGGCAGAATAGCGAGCAGAAACCAGGTTGCGCCTAAAATGCGCAGTGCGCGGCCACGGCCAGAGCGCCAGCATCCGCACCCAAATGCGACCAGAAGTGCGGCGCCGCCGATCGCAAGCGCATTTAGCTCGCCGGCGTTTGCACTGCGTCCGTTTCCAAAAACCGTTCGCTCCATGTGAAGATTCGCCGGCCAGAACATTAAACGCGCATAATCACCCATCGCGCGCAGCATTAGCATGACGCGGGTGTCGAGCGACCACGACGAATGAGGCACCGGACCAGAGCGCAACTCCGGTAACTGTCGCAAGCTGAGGTAGACGCCCACCAAAACCAAGCAACAAAGGAGCGCGGTCACTCGTCGCTTACGGCTCAAAGTGGGCGCAAGGAACACAAGATGGCCGGCGAACATAACGAACCAAATGAGCGCGATCTCCCGCGAGAGAAGCGACAGCTCCCCGGAAATCCCAGCTAGAAAGTAAAGGATGCGGCGGGTACTCCGTCTGGGACTCTCGCTCGCCCGCAGAAACAAAAGCCAGCCTGCGGTCGCGAATAGAAAGGCGAGACTGTCGGCGCGGCCTGAAATATAATCGACGGCCGCGCTGTGGACCGGATGAACAACCCAGACAAGCGCGATTAGAAGGGCGGTTGCGGCTTCAAATGACTCGCGCTTCCGCCATGCGCTGTGCGAGAGCAAGCGTGGCAACAAGAGCCGCAGAAGGAAATAGAGCAGGATGGCGCTGCCGAGGTGCAAAAGAACATTGGTCAGATGGAAACCCAGCGTGTTGTTTTTCCAGAGGAAATAGTCGAGCAGGAACGAAATGCTTTGGATCGGGCGGTAATGACTTGAAAACCCGTCTACAAAGAGAAAATGCCGGAAGTTTTCGACGAGCAGGAGCGGGCTCTTGATGAGCGGGTTTCGGACAATGAGGGTTTGATCATCCCAGATAAAGTGCCCGTGGAGTGCCGGTCCATGGACAGCAAAACAAAATAAAATGAGCAACAGGCACGCTGCTCGGGACGTAAGCAGCTGAGTCGCCGCTTTGCTTGCGGCGGCGGCAGCGACGCGTGTGTTCAAAGTGGCAGAGCCCAAAAAGCGAAAGCGTCCTTCCATCGCTGAAAGGACGCTTTGCGTAAACGCTAAGCTTGGGTTCCCGTCTAGTTGAACGGGGACCAGAAAGCGGTGTCGGTCACGTCAGAAAGGGCTGTCTTTGCGGAATCCGGAACCCTTGGCAGCGAATCGACGGTCTGGGGACCGTAGTCATCGTTGAACAAGTCTTGCCCGGTGGCAAACAGAACCGTGTCCTTCTTCAAGTAGTTCGTCCAATCGGTGATATCGACCGGATCGCCGCTTTTCTTCGTGGTCTCGATCGCGTATTGATCCACCGCGGCGTCGATCAAACGCAGATCGTTCAGGATCTTGGAGGCCTGGGACCGCTTCCGCGCCCGGAGGAATCCAGGGACGGCGATGGCGGCGAGCAAGGCAATGATCGCCACCACAATCATGATTTCGACGAGGGTAAAACCCCCGCGCTTGGTTGTGAGTTTCTTGAGCATACTAGGAGTAGTCTTTCTATTTGTTATTTAGTGCGAGGTGCGAGGTGGCGTGATTCTTAGGTCTCGGTCTCACAACTCATTCCCTGCCACTCCCGTTTTGCGGGAATGACAGGCGAATGAATCGTTAGATTCTTAGTTATAGGGCGACCAGAACGCCGTATCGGTCACATCCGACAGAGACGTCTTCGTCGACTGGTTCACTTTGGGCAGTGAATCGACCGTCTGCGGACCGTAGTCGTTATTCAGGATGTCCTTACCCGAGACGTAAAGGTTCGTGCCTTTTTTCAGGTAGTTCGTCCAGTCGGTGACCGCGACGCCGTCGCCGCTCTTCTTGTTGGTTTCGATCGCGTATTGGTCGACGGCGGAGTCGATCAAGCGCAGATCGTTAATAATGCGGCTTGCTTGGGAGCGTTTACGAGCGCGGAGGAATCCGGGCACCGCAATCGCGGCCAGCAAAGCGATGATCGCCACGACGATCATGATTTCCACGAGGGTAAAACCCCCACGGCGTTTGTTGAATTTGTTTAACATGCTGTTTGCTTTCTTTTTATCTCTTGTTTGTTTGACTGCGATCCACGATACCGACCGCGGATGTAGGGCCGTTTAAAGCAGTGTTAATGCCAACAAGTCTGGTTTCAGGGCCGCTGTTCAGGGCGCAATGCCTCCACCGCGCCCGGTGCATGGCTAACGTGGCGACCCATTTAAGCCCTAGGTCGCGCAGGGCGTGACTGTGAGAAGACGTTTACCGGTCGATTACGGATTGGCTGCGGCCCTCGGAGCCGCCCTTGTCTTCTTCGCAACTTCCACGTGGGTGTCTTACGCGCACTGGGCAAATTTCCAGTATCGCACTTTCGATCTCGCCTATTACGTCCAGGCTTTGTGGCAGCTGCTGCACGGACGTTTTGACGTGTCGGTCGAGGGAGTCCCCCTCTTGGGGAACCACGTTGAGCCGATTGTTTTACTGCTGTTGCCCTTCCTTGCCGTTTTCCAGCATCCAATCGTTCTTGTGGTTATCCAGAACGCCGCCTTAGCGACGATGGCGCCGCTGAGCTTCAGCATTGGGCGGCGACTTCAGCTCAGTCGGACTTGCGCCGCGGTTTTGGCTACGGTTGTGCTTCTGAACCCGGCTTCCGTTTACGTGGCTCTCCACGAATTTCATCCGGAGGCGTTCACCGCTCCGTTGATGTTGCTCGTGATCCATGCGCGACTAAGAAATTCAACGGTCCTGCACTGGCTCGCCGTCGCCGGGCTCCTCGCTTGCAAGGAGAACATGGCGCTCCTTGTCGCCGCCTATTGCGCCGTGCACCTCTTGGTGGAACGCAAGCGGCCGCTTTCGGAATTGCGCCGCCGGTACGTTTGGCCGCTGGTGGCGTCGCTAGGCTGGTTCGCGCTTTGCGCCAATTTCATCACGCCTGCACTTAATTCCGGCGCAATCGATTACCTTGCTCTCTATGATCGGCTCGGCCGCTCGCCCGGAGAAATCCTGATCAAAGCTTTCACCGAGCCGCACCGGTGGATAGCCGCTCTCGGGCAATCGTTTCACGAAGGCAACCTTCTCTACGGACTTCTCGTCCCGTTCCTTGGTCTACCATTACTTCGTCCTCGTTGGCTCGTGATCGGTATCCCGATTTTGCTTCAGCATTTACTGTCTTGGCGCTCATCTGAATGGCAAATCTACTTCCATTATGCCGCACCCCTGATCCCGCTCTTCTGGGTTGCCATGGCTGAAGCTGTGGCGGGGCTCAACGGCGCCAAGCTTAGTCGTATTCGGTTCGCCATCCCTTGGCTCGTCCTCATTGCCTGCCTTGGCGCACAAATTGTTCTCGGTCCGGCGCAAGTGGTCGTCTCGACCATTACTGAATGGTCTTCTGGGGAAACCGAACGCGCGCGCAAGCGGGATTTCATCGCCCAGATTCCTGCGGCAGCCAGCGTCGTAGCGCCGCTGCCATATCTGTCGCACCTCGCAATGCGCGAGCGACTTTATTCCCTGCACTATATTTTGAAGGGATTGAAAACGCTAAGCCGTTCGGAGTACGAACCACCTCGTCCGACGGATTTCGTGCTCATTGATTACGAAGATTCCGCCACCTTCGATCCCATCGCCGGCTATTATCATCCTGCAATGCGAACTGTCGATGGTCGCGTCATCCCTTCCAGTGAACGGCTCCTCCATAATTTCTTGAAGCCCGCGTCATGGGCTATGACTTCCACCGATGAACTAACATTGCTGCAGCGCACAAGCTGGACGCCAGCCTCACCTACCATCGATTTTAACATGGCGAGCAAGACAGAGATCGATGCCAACACTACGCTCCTCACCCTAGAAAAGTCCGCTAATACTGTCGGCGAACGGGGGCTCGATATCACCATAAGCTGGAACTTTCATGGTGCGCGGGAATCATTCCCCTGGATGTTTTTGCAGCTGACGTCGCGAGATCGCGCGCAAACGGTCACCTTATCGCGGGGATTATGCGCGCCCGCAATCGAGAACCAGGTGTATCAGGAAAAGTGGCATATCACTACCGTTCGGATACCGCCCGGACAATACGACGCAGAAGCATTGTTCGTGGATAACAGTCGCCGCCTCTGGGCCGAGAAATCAGGTTCCGGTGGTGGTGCGCCGTCCATTCGAGTGAGTCTCGGACTATTGACGGTCGAACATGCTTCAAACCCTTGAGCACTCGATTGCTTCGTGAACTCGACCCGGCATTTGTTCTGCTAATTCAGGCAAGGTGAACTCCACCGCCCGCGCCGTTGGCTTGAAGCTGACATCCATCCTTACCGCGCTGCGGCAAAATCCAGTCCTCGCTATCTTTATTGCGCTGGGACTAACGACGCGGCTCGTCTTCTGGCTTTACACTGGTCGTATTTGGGAAGACGCGCTCATCACCGTAACGGCTGCGCGTAACGTATGGGAAGGCTTTGGACTCACCCACCACGCCAGCGAGCCTTACGTCCAAAGTTTCACATCACCGATCAGCGTTCTGATCCCGATCGTTGGGGAAGCATTTCATGAGGGGCTGGCGGCGCTTCGTCTCTCCAGCCTCGCGGCTTGTATAGCTACGATTTATTTTGCCTACCGTATCGGAGTTCTTCTTGGCTTCCGACTGATTGCGCACGTTTTCGTCCTCACCTATCTAGCGTGCGACCAGCTCCAAATTTTTTTCGGCATGAGCGGCATGGAAACCCAAGTGGTTACTGCCATCGCAATTGCCACCGTTTATTTTTACCTTAGCCGGAATTGGAGAGCGCTTGGGATAGCGTGCGGGCTAGCCAGCATATCGCGGCCGGAGTTTATCATGTTCCTTCTGCCTCCGGTTGGCGTGGCACTTCTGCTTTTTCATCGGCGCGCTTTTCTGTCTGTGATTAAGTATGCGCTGCCCATTGCGCTGTCTTGGTATTGCTTTGCTACGCTCTACTACGGTTCGCCTGTTCCTAATACAATAGTGGCCAAATCGTGGTCTTATCAGATCCGTCCGTTCGCCGCGGGCAGCTTGGGAGATATGTGGGAATTCACCGTCAGATCCTGGCGCGACTACGCTCCCTTCAAAGAATTCTGGCAATCCTACCACGCGCCTCTGCCAGATTTAGCTCTGAAGGCCGTCGTTTCTGCTGTTGTTCTGCTCTTTGTTGGCGGCGTGGTCTTTGGCGTCCGGCGCAAGCCCGTGCTTCTTCTTCCGGCTGCAGCGGTGTGCGGCTTCGTCATTTACCGGAATACGACCATCCTGAACTCTTATTACATGTGGTATCTGCCACCATTCCTTGCTTTGGCGTTTATTATCGCGGGCTACGGCTTATCGCAGTTCTGTGAACGATTACCCAAGCTGGCGGCTCCGCTCGGTCTAACTCTAGCGGTCTGCTATTCGCTTCATCTCCCGTTCTCAATGCCGCTGGACAAAAAGGCGCAGACCGCTATCGACGTCGATATTCGAGAACGCGCCGGCTATACGCTTTCGACTATGATGACGAAGCCGGAAGATACCGTAGTTTTGGAGCCGCTCGGTTTCATGGGCTGGGCTGCCTTTAATAAGACCGTCTACGACTATCCCGGTCTGGGCTCAAAGATCGCCGTTCGGACGATGAAAAACCTTCAGAGCCCAAAGATAGCTGATCTGGTCAACGCCCTTCAGCCAAGCTTCACCGTTCTTCGACCGAATGAACGCCGCGACCTCGTCCGGCGATTTCCTGAAACGGCGGCCCGGTACGAGGTAGCCTTTCACATTCGGGCCAAATCCGACTTCGCCTTACGCAATATGGGATACGCTTACCGCGTGATGGACAACGACTTTACGATTTTACGGCGAACGCCCGACCTGGCTCACGCGGAACAGCAGTGAGACAGGAAGCATCCTTTTCCGGCATGACCACGGCTCGCGCGCTGCAACTTCCCGCGTTCGTAAGAACCTTTTTCCGCGGATCTCTGGGGTACGGACATTACATATTTGCCGTTACCTTTTTCATTCGGCTGATCTCCCTGTCGCATTTGACATCTTCGCCTTTTCTTCTGCCGAGTGGGAGCGACATGGATTTCTACGATCAATGGGCGAAAGAAATTCTTCGCGGCCATTGGACAGATCACCAGGCGTTCTACGGCCTTCCGCTCTATCCCTACGCGCTCGCTTTGCTCTACCGGTTATTTGGCTCCGGCCATTTCCTTCCGGGTTTCATCCAAGTGTGTCTGGATGCTGGGACGGCTGTCCTCATCTACAAGATTTGCATTTTTGTTTTCCGCGACGCCGCTGAACAGAAGTCGGAAACCAGTCTTGCACGAAATAGAACGGTGCTGAGCGTCGCCGCCGCGGCTGGTTGGACGTTGTTTGTCCCAGCGCAGGCATACTCGATCATTCTCATGCCGACATCCGCATCGGTCTTTGTCTGCTGGTTGTTGGTTTGGACGATTATCACTCGCAAGGCGATCGCGTCGCCATGGCGGACTTTGGCCCTCGGAACGGTCATCGGGTTCGCGGCAATGGGCGTAGCCACGACTCTCGTCGTGATTCCGCTCGCTCTTGCCGCACTCTTCCTAGAGACGCGCTCCTTTGCGCCTAACCGGTTTTTCCTAGCGCCTTTGCTGCTCGCGGGCGTCCTCGCCGGCAGCTCGCCCTGTTGGATCCACAATTTTCTTGTCGCCCGCGACCCCGTGTTCTTGTCTGCTCACGGCGGCATCAATCTCTGGCTCGGCAACAATCCCGACGCCACGGGCTATCCGAGCTTTCCCGGCCTGCACGCCGGCCAAGCCCAGCTCTTGCGCGATTCAATTGAAATGGCCGAGGCGGCTACGGGCCGGGGCCTGAAACGTTCCGAGGTCTCCCAGTACTGGTCGGGTAAGGCAATAACCTATATCGCGGGTAACCCAGCGGCGTGGGTGCGGCTGCTCGCGCACAAGGTCGCCAATTTCTGGAACGCCTTCGAGTACGACGATCTTGGGGTGATTCGTAATTTGCGCGAACATGGCGTCGTCTTTCCGGGATTCCGCTTTGGTATGATCGCAGCCCTGGGGTTAGCGGGAACGCTTTTCTCGTGGCGGCATTTTCCGTCTGCTCGATGGATCGCAGCCGCGGTCGCCGCGGAGATGTTGGCGATTCTGCCCATCTTCGTCACCGAGCGATATCGACTCGTGGTCGTGCCCGGTTTGCTTGTCCTGGCGGCTCTAGGTCTGGCGCGGTTGTGGGAAAATTTTGCGCGAGGCGCCTACGGATATTTGGCGACTCAGCTGGTGACCGTTGCTGTCGCAGCAGTTTTTGTAACTTTGCCGCGCCACGATCCCGCTCTTTGGGCGCTAGACGCTTACAACACCGGCCGGCTCGCTCTTGAGCTAAACGATTTCCCGCGCGCCGAACATGAACTGCAACGCGCCCACGACCTCGTGCCAGATAATGCCGAAACGAACTTCGCGTTAGGCAATCTTCGTCTGGCTCAGCGTGACCTCGCGGCGGCGAAAAGATTCTACGCTGCGACCCTGAAGGCCGATTCAAACCACAAAGGGGCGCTGAACAATCTCGGGGTCGTCGCTTTGGAAGAAAATTTCCCGACTCTGGCAGCAGAATATTTTCGTCACTCCCTCGCCTTGCAACCGCAGAACGCGAAAACGCATTACCTTCTCGCCCGCGCACTTCTTGCCAGTGGTCGTTCGACCGAGGCCGCGGACGCGCTTAAACGCGCGGTTGAATTAGGCGGCGAACGACCCGAATTCGCTGCTCTGCGCGAAGAGATAGAAAAATTCCGAAGAGGAAAGTGAACGGCGCCTCAGGCGAAATGCGGTGATTCCGCGCCGGGGCGCAGCTTGTAGGAGAGAGGATGCATCAGCCGATGGCCGGCCAGTTTCAGCACGCGCGCCGCTGATTCCGCCATGATCTTGAACGACATTTTGGAAGCGCCGCGCCGCCGTTCTGTAAAAACGATAGGCACTTCGCTAATCTGGAAGCCGTTTCGGCTCGCGTGAAAATGGAACTCGACGATGAATCCATAACCGTCGGCCGTGAACTCGCTCCAGTCCGTCGCACGCAGGACACGCGCGCGAACAGCTTTGAAGCCGCTTGTCGGGTCGCTCAGGGTAAGGCCGGTGAAAAAACGCGTGTAGCAACCGGCGAAAAGGCTCAGGAGGAGCCTGCGCGCCGGCCAGTTAATAACCCGAATACCATCTACGTATCGAGAGCCAAGGGCGACGTCCGCCCCGCCATCGATCGCCTCCAACAACCGGGGCACATCGACCGGGTCGTGGGAGAAATCAGCGTCCATCTCGACGCACACGTCGTAGCCATGTTCTACGCCCCACTGAAAACCGGCGCGGCAAGCCCGGGCAAAACCGCGAGGGCCAGCGGGCGTGAGAAGGAAAACACGTTTCAAGAACTCAGCATGGCTGCGAACCAGGTTACCAGTTCCATCGGGCGAATTGTCGTCCACGATCAGGACATCGAGCCGCGCGGTTGAACCGAGTAACTGGTTGATCAAATTGATAACGTTCGCCGCTTCATTGTAAACAGGAACGACCACCACGGCGGCGGCTTCCGGCGCAGACTCCAAATTGGTGGGCGAGGTGGTCGCGAACATTGTCCCCGCTGAAAGAGCAGCTTCTATTCCGAGGGCGCCTGCCGTGCTAGATGTGAAGAGATGAAACTCCCGAGCGCCGCCCGCCTCCAGCGCATCGAACTACTCCTGGCTATCGTCCTGACCCTCGGACTGATCGGGCTGCACTGCATGGCGCTCTTCAGCGCCGGTCCGCTCTGGCGCGACGAGATCAGCAGCCTCACCTTGGCAACTAAGCCGACCTGGCGGGAAGTCTGGAGCACGCTGGTGTACGATCCGTTCCCCGCCCTGTTTTTTACCACGTTGCGATCATGGCACGCGTTCTTTGGGGGCTCGGATATTGCGTTGCGCATTTTGGGCTGCGTAATCGGGGTGATTTGTCTGGCCGGCTTTTGGCTTAGCGCTCGCTGGACCAACCGGCGGCCTCCGCTCTTGGCGCTCGCCTTTCTCGGGCTCAGCCCGACCTTGATCGTTTGGGGCGATTCTCTGCGCCCGTACGGTCTCGCCGTGTTCTCGATCCTGCTGGCGTTCGCCGGTTTTTGGGTGGCGATTAACAAGCCGCGCCCAGTTTATGTACTTCTGGCTACGGCGACAGCCATCCTGGCAGCCCAGGCAATTTTCACAAACGCACCATTGCTTTTGGCTTGCGGACTCTCGGCCGCCGTTGTCGCCGCTAGGCGAAGGCAATGGGCGCGTGCGCTTGTTGCGCTTGGGATTGGCGCGGTTGCCGCGCTATCGCTGTTGCCTTACGCCGGTGTCTTGCGCGCAACCACTGAGTGGGCGGAGATCCGCAAGGCTCGTTTACCCGTGACGGCGCATTTGGAAGTGCTGCGCGAGGCTCTTCTCAACGCCGGATCGGGGACGGTTTGGCTTTGGATAACGGTAAGTCTTATTGCGATCGCGGTCGCGCTCATTTCGCAAATCCGTCCAAATTCGGGAGAGCTTACGCGCGATCTGCGGCTGTACGCGGGTTGTACCGGTTTGCTCGGTTTTGTCGCGACGCTCGTGTTTTTCCAGCGACTGCAATGGCCGTCAAACATCTGGTACTTTTTGCCGATGCTCGCCCTGGCCGCCATCGCGATTGATCGCATTCTCGATTCCGACTCGGCCTCCCGCGGCGGCATCGTCCTACGCCTTATCCTTTCTGTCGCCTGCGTGGTTACCTCGGTCGGCGCGGCTTTCACCAAAGTGCAGGTACGGGCGTCTAACCTGGATGTCATCGCGTCGGTCCTGGAGAAAAACGCAGGAAAAGACGACCTCATCGTTATTTACCCATTTGTCGACGCGATTACTTTTTCACGGTACTTCCACGGACCTACTCCATTCGAGACCATTCCGAAAATCGAGGATCTAAGTCTGCATCGGTGGGATCAATTAGTGGATCAGGCTCGCAAGGAAAATGCGATTGCACCCCTTCTCGCTCGAGTGAACGAAACGCTCCGGTCGGGCCACCAGGTTTGGGTAGCGACCACGTTCCCGCTCAGCGCGCGGGCCGGCTCCCTTCCGCCAGTCCAGCCCCTGCGTGATCCGGCGCGGCAGCGAATTGGCTATTTCCTCGGCGGTTGGGGCGAACAATTTGTCGCGAACTTACGGACACATGTGGAGCGAAGCGGGCCGGTTAATGTTACGGTCGACCAACCGGTGAGCCGATATGAGCGATCGCGACTGTTCGTCTTCTCCGGCTGGAAGGATTCCGCGGCGGAAAACCGCTAATTAAAGCTGGATGGATCCAATTTCGTAGGCGCGGCAGGACTCCGCATCGAACGCCCACGCGCTCACCTGCTTCGCATCGTCGGGCAGCTCCGACCGCTTCCACACGTGCTCCCAACCGGAATTGCGATAAACCGGGTCGCCGAGTTTCGTCGCCACATCATCCTTCGGGAGCCGCACGTTAGCTCGCGCGAAAATAATCGGATCGCCGTCGCCTTTATCGTAGGCGAGAATCACACTGTCGGCGATTCGTTGTTTTAGCGGCAGAATCGCCCAGCCGGACAAACCCATCCGGCCATCGTTGCCTCGGGCGACCCGTTGGACGCCACCCGCTTTTATTTCGCCATCTGATTCGGCGATTTCGCGAACATGAGGCGAAGTCAGCCGCGCTGGGCGGAGATAGCCCAGGCTCTCTACCGTATCGGCCCATTCGCGCACCCCAGGGACACGGTGGAGAAAGTGCGCAATCGCAGGGGGCTCATCAACAAGGCCGCGCAGAGCGAGCACGGCCTTCGCGGTTAACCGGTCATGTTGGAATGAATGCCAGGTTTTTAGTGATTGGACGCTGCCGAGGAAAAAGAGAAGCGCAAACGCAGCTCCCAACGAGACCAGGCCGAGGCGCAACTTGTCAGCCGTCGCGACGTTGCGATTCCGCCAATGTTGTTGGATTCGCGCGCCAAGAAACAACAGCGCGACCGGTAGCAGGACGGCGAATGAGATATAGCGAGATTGCAGGGCTCCTCCGACGCCGTAGCCGAGTCGGCCAAACATGGTAAGCACGCCGTTGCAAAGCGTGATCGAGCTCAGCGCCATCCACGGCAGAGTTTGCGCAACCAGCACTCGATCTTTGCGCCAACGCCAAACATAGATCGCGGCCGCCGCCAAAGCGGTGAGCAGAATCGCGCCCGCTACCAGGGCAACGACCTGATGATCGATTTCGGTGCCATTACCAAATGGATTGCCTAGGTACGCGACGATGAACTGACAAGCGGGGCCCGGCTGCTGGAGCACCTCTAGTTGGTTTGGATGAAGTTCGGGCCCTTTGTAGCCGTGAAAATAAATGAGGACACTGGCGAAAGCGGCACCAATCCAGATCCCCCACGCAACCATCTCATCGCGGGCTTTACCTTTCTCCCCTAGAAAAAACAGCAGTGGCGCGCATAACAACCAGGAGCAAAAGCCGCTGGCAATCGAAAAGGTGCTGATGAGACAGAGCGCCATCGTGACCGCAAAATTTCCCTTGCGACTTGGCCCGCACGCCGCCCAAGGCAGCGCCGTCATCGCAACAAGCGGCAGAAAGAACCCGACTTGAAACCCCCAAAGCACGTTCTCCCATTGCATCGGGGTAAAGAGCAGGACGTTTGCAAAGAATAACAGCCACCAGCGTGACTGCGTGGTATCCGACGCTGTGGAGCGCGCGAGACGCCACACATTCAGCGCGCAAAGGCAAGCCAGCACCCAGATCAGCGCCACTTCTGCGCGAACATTCCAGTTCGTCAGTTTCGCCAGAGGAAAAATGAGCAGACGCGGAAAAAAAATCCGGTGCTCGTTGTGAAACGCGAAAAAATCTGAAAAGCCCAGCGTTCCCGCCCGCATCTTGACGAAGAGCGTAGCGATGCCGTCCCATTGATCTCCGAAGGGAACATCCACCGCATACTTGAACATCAGATAGCCGAGCCAGATCGCGGGCAGTGCGAGCAATAACCGACGGACGATCTTCCCCGCGACGTTTCGCTGCTCAGAACGCGAACATTCGGACGCATCTTGCACGGGCGATTGTAATGCCTGAAGCGGTCCCGGAGCGAGAAGATGGTTCGCGGGCAAGGAGAAGCTCGGCATCGTTCGGTCTTGAGCAGCCGATGTGCCAGTGGAACGAGCGCGTCGGGCCACGCGTGTTGTCTTTCACGCAAATTGCTGGATTCTTCGCGCATGCCGCAGGAAAGGACCAATCACAGGTTGTTTATCGCAGCGCTCTGCGTTGTCCTTGCCGCCGGCGTGTTCCTCCGTTTGCCTGCTTCGCTTTTTGAGAATGGCGGAGCGTTTCAGAGCCTGGCCGCCCTGCATCCAAATCCCGGTTTCACCGAAATCGGTTTTGATGAGGGCCTTTACCGTGAATACGTCAACAGCCTCACTCATGTTGGCCTAACGAATTACTCCGACATCGTCGACCATTACATTGAGGTTCAGAAGACTCTGCCCGGCTCGATTCTCCCACCGACCCGATTTCTCTACATCTTCTCCGCCTACGTCTGGCACCAGCTTTTGGGAACCGAAGCGCTCGCTGCACTCCATGATGTCGCTTCCTTGTTCGGAATTTTGAATCTGCTCCTGGCAACTTGCTTTGCCTGGCGATTGAAAGGCCGGGCGGCGGGCCTCGCGGTGGCGGCATTAATCGCAGTAGCGCCTACGCAACTCCACATGTCGCAACACGCGCTCGTCGATGGGTTCTTCACCTTTTGGGGCCTGCTCAGTCTCTGGTTGCTCTGGGAAAATCTCCACGCCCCGCGCAATTGGCGCTGGCTCATCCCCTATTCACTCACGCTCGCGTTGATGGTGATAACGAAAGAAAACGCGGCTTTCGTTTTTTTCGCCCTGCTTGTTCTGCTCGTGGCAAACCGCTGGTTAAAATGGGGCACCGTCACACGCGAGCTTCTTGCCTGCACGTTCATAGGACCGCTCCTTGGCTTTGTCATCCTCGTCTTTCTCGCCGGCGGATTGGAAACCCTCCGGACGAGTTACCAGCTGTCGGTTAGCAAAAACTTCACCCTTCCCTACGCGGTCATGACCGGCGACGGACCGTGGCATCGGTATATCGTAGACCTGCTTCTGGTGAGCCCGGTGGTCGTCGTTCTGGCGTTGGGCGCGCTTTTCCAATTGAAGATAGATAAGAAGCCGGAGTTCTTCGTGCTGCTCTTTATCGCGGCCAGTTACGTCGTGATGTGCAACCTGAAGTACGGGATGAATCTCCGCTACGCGAATATGTGGGACGTGCCGCTGCGGATTTTTGCTTTCAGCACGTTGGCGGCGCTTGCTGCTAGGTTGCAACGATATCGAGTCGTCGCGTTAGCCACCGCAATTATGTTTCTCGGTGTCTTGGAATACCGGCAATACCTGATTCTGTTCGTTCATTATCCCCTCTACGAGCTGGTGCCGGCGGGTCTGCTCCGCGCGCTTCATATTCTGAAATGATCGGCGCCGCGAGCGGGAGCACCGAGAAGCCGCCCTGGCTTTCGACTCTCGTCATCTGTTTCGGCCTAACGAGTCTGATCTGGCTGGTTTTTGGCCAGACCCTCGGCCACCAGTTCGTGGCCTACGACGATCAGAACTACGTTTACGAAAATCCAATCGTAAATGGAGGCTTCACTGCCAATGGCCTTCGCGCCGCCTTTACCAAAAGCTATTCCAGCAACTGGCACCCGCTGACGACGCTGTCGCACATGCTGGATTGCGAGCTCTACGGGTTGGATCCTGCCGGACACCATTTCACAAACGTCCTGCTTCATACCGGCGCAGCTCTTCTTCTGTTTTTTGTCCTCCGCGCGATGACCAGGCGCACCTGGGCGACCGCGTTCGTCGCGGCCCTATTCGCCATTCATCCGCTGCGGGTTGAATCCGTCGCATGGGTGGCGGAGCGAAAAGATGTTCTGAGCGCGTGTGCCTTCATGGCCTCACTGGGCCTTTATTTCCGTTACAGCGTCGCACCGAGCGCTACGCGGTATCTCGCGGTCATGGGGGCCTTTGCCTTGGGACTAATGGCGAAACCTATGCTCGTCACCACGCCGCTGCTGCTCCTATTGCTGGACTACTGGCCGCTGCATCGCTTGCGGAGAGGGGCAGTCCTAGAGAAGATTCCGTTACTCCTTCTCTCCGTCGCAAGCGGCATCGCGACGATTCTCGCCCAGAAATCTGTCGTCGATTACACCGAAGCTACGCCGTTAATTTCGCGACTAGCCAACGCTTGCACGGCAACGGTCACCTACATCTGGCAGATGTTCTGGCCGCTCCACCTCACAGTCATTTATCCCCAACCTCCGGACGGCTTCGCGGCAGGGAGTGTTCTCTTCTCGATCGCTTTGCTCGTTCTGATCACGGCTGCAACTATCATTCTTCGCAAAAACCGGCCTTACCTGATCGTCGGCTGGCTTTGGTATCTCGTTTGTCTTTCGCCAACGCTCGGTCTTATCCCCGTCGGGCTCCAAGCGCACGCCGACCGCTACACGTATTTGCCCCAAATCGGCCTCTACATTGCGTTGACGTGGTTGGCTGGAGATTTTCTCGCCAGAACGCCCGGAGGGAAGCGCGCCTGCGTCTTGGTCGCCGCAACTGTCGTAGTGGTTCTAACGTCGCTCGCCTGGAAACAATCCTCCACATGGCGGAACACGGAGACGCTTTGGCAACACGCGCTTGCAGTCAACGCCGATAACGCGGTCGCCCACAACAACCTCGCTCTTTTTGATGTCGATCGCGGCCGTCTCGATGACGCTATTGCCCATTACGAACGCGCTTTGGCCATCGTTGGCGATCGCGAAATCCGTTCCCAGGTAAGTGCCGCGCTGCTCCACAACAACCTTGGTCTCGCCCTCTCCCGCAAAGGGTCGGAGGACCAGGCGGCGGCGCAGTATCGCAAAGCCATCGAGCTGCGGGACGACTTCGCAGACGCACATACCAACCTCGCCACTTTGCTTCTCGCCAAGGGCTCGTTCCCGGAGGCAATCGCGCATTATCGAAAGGCGGTCAGCCTTCCTCCCGAAGACGCGGCCTCACACGCGCATCTGGCGACAGCGCTGCGACGTGCCGGACAAACCGCCGAAGCCATGAAGGAATATCGCCGCGCTTTGGAACTGTCGACCGACCCGAACGTTTCCCGCATCCTAAAAAAAACAATCGAGGCCGGCGGGAACGAAACGGAGCGGCGCTGACGGGCGCTGCTCAGGCTACACGATCGAGCATCCGCGCGCGCAAAGCGGAGCTGCTGTCGATGGTTTCCTTCAACAGATGTTTGGCATCAGGCAAGGCCCGGGCGCGGAGACAAATTTGGTAGGAGAAGAGTCTTTTCGCGCATGCGATCAGCGCCTGGTTAAAGCGGAGCAACGAGCGACTCCAGAAATTCAAGCCCAGCGCGAGCGGAAATGGCGCCGGTGCACCGCGTTCTTCGATGACTTCGTAACCCGCTTGTTCGAGGAGCGCGCGCAACGATTGGAAGGTAAACAAGCGGCGGTGACCCAATCCGAGAATTCCCTTTTTGCTGTAGTTAAACTGGCCAAGCAGAAGCATCGCGCGGGTCACGAAGAACGCCACGTTCGCAGCTGTCACAATGACTTCGGGCTGACGCCCGGACATTTCCTGGCGCAGCTGATCCATGAACGCCTCCGGGTCCTGGACATGCTCGATTAAATCCATCAAGAGAACCCGATCGTACTGGGAAATCTTCGGCGGCAGTTGAGGCATGGGCGCCGATGCGGGTGAGAGAGATGCCCGCGCCACGTCGTTTTCGCTAAAATCGAGCGCGGTGACTTCGCAATCCCGGGCGCGCAACTCCGCCGCGACGTTCGCGTGTCCCATCCCAAGCTGTAGGACCTTCGCGCCGGGCTGGCAGGATTCCACGGCGAAAGACTGCGACGAGGCAAAGGCGAGCTTCTGGCTATGCGAGCGGTCCTCCGGGTTCACATCGAACCTGCGATCGTAAAAGAGATGGATTCCGCAAAGGCGCGCTTTAGCCGTGGCTTTGACTACGTCCCACGCATAGCGCATCCCGTTGACGTGACAGATTTCGTCGCCGTAAAACGTCGGGATCGGCAGCTCGGCAATGTGCAGCTTGCGCAGGACGAATTGAATGATGATCTCGGTATCGAAATGGAAATCGTTCGTGTTCTTCTCAAACGGCACCTGGGCGAGCGCGGCGGTCGAATAAAGTCGGTAGCCCGAATGAAATTCTGAAAGGTTCGTCCCGAGAAGACGGTTTTGAAAACGCGTCAGGATTTGGTTGCCCACCCATTTATAGAGCGGCATGCCGCCGGTCCGCGCCGCGCGGCGATTTATCATGCGAGAACCGAAGACGGCGTCGGCTTCCCCGGCCACAAGAGGGGCGAGCAACTCCGGCAGTTTCTCCGGGGCGTATTGCCCGTCGCCATGGACAAGCGCGACGATATCGAACCCATTGTCGATGGCGTAGCGGTACCCGAGTTTTTGGTTCCCGCCGTAACCTTGGTTCCGCGGCGTGCGCAGAACGGTGATTTTGAAAGCGGACTGTCGAGACTGAAACCGAACCCCATTTCGGAACGTGGCGTCTTGCGATGAGTCATCGATGATCAACACTTCGACGTTGTCACTCTGGAGACTGCGCGGAATCCGGCTGAGGACTTTTTCGATGGTGCTCTCGGCGTTGTAAGCGACCACGAAGATGAGCACCCGCTTCCCGTGAAGGTCCAGTGGGCGCTCCGTTGAAGGTTCCAGCTCCATCAAACGCATGCGCGTTCTAGAGCTAGAAATGGGCCAGCGCTGGCGCCCGCCGGTGTCTTAATCTGGTGTTTCCGAGACTGATTTGCGCTTGAAAAGGCCATACGGCCCAAAGTCGCCAACCAGCTCAAACTTCTTCAACACAACTAGGTTAGGCGCGTCGTCGCCGAATTCGGCGGACCGATTCGGCTCGTTCCACTGGTCCATGAGCCGGTCCAAAACGAGCCAATCCGCGCTAGACACATCTGCGGCGAGACGCGAGTGCGGCCGATTCGCCGAGAAAGGATTCATCTCCAAAAAGTAGCTGGCCGGCCGGAGCTGCGGAAAGAGGTGATATATGTACGTGTCGCAATAGTTCGTCCGGCGCAGATCGGCAGGACCAACAAAAAGGCGTTCGCCCGGTTTGGAAACCGTTTGAAGTTTTTGAAAGAGACGGGCCGCGGTATCGGCTGCTTCGCGGCTGCCGTACGGAAAGATGCGACCGTTATTTTGGACGAAAATCGCGGTTTGTTGGCTGGTCAGACCGAAGACATAAGCTGCTCGGACCATCATGGCGAGAACCGGCGCTACGATCCCAATGAGCACGACCGTCGCGAGAACGGCAGCGGCGACCGTTAGGTTGTTCCGAGCCGCGGATCGCGTCCGGGACAAGAGATTCACCATCGCAATGGGAAGCAACGGCAGTGAGACCACCGCCGCAAAAAACAGATGCCCAAAATCAAGACGCTGGATGGCTTGCGGCGTAAGAACCAACGCCAGGATTGCCGTTGAAAGAAGAACCAGACCGCGGGTGGAAGTGCGATCTTTGCGCAACTCCAGCAGCGCGCTCGCGGCAATAATCAGGCTCGCGATCAAATGGAAAAACAAGAGGTGCAATACATGTGGGTCCGCGGAAGAAAGGGGGAGACGGCGGCCGGGATTACTCGCAATGACGGGATAGTAAAACAGATTGTCCCAGACATTCCCGATTCCAGCCGCCAGCGTCACGATTGCGAGCGGCAGCAGCGCCACGATGAAGCCGGCAGCATAATAAATACGGTTCCGCCAGGCCGCGCCCCAAAGGAGCGGCAGCGAACTCAGCATGACGGCCGGTCCAAGGTCAGGACGAAAGAGTAGAGCGAGGCCACCGAGACACCCCCCAAAGAAATAACGCGGCCCTGCCCGGCTCGCCGATGATGTGATCCAGAGGGAAGCCAAGGCACACCCGAGCCCGGGGATCCAGGCCGACGCCATAAGCTCGGTGCAGATCAAAAGCGCGCCGGCGATCAACATGCCACCGGCGCCCGCCAGCGTTCCCCAACGGCGAGCGATCCCCCAAACAGCAGTTATGACGAATACGCGATAAAGCAGCCCGACACCACGTTCCGTGAAAAGGTGGGTGCCGAAGAATTGGTACGCGCCGGCCAGAAAATACGGATTGGCGGGGCCGTAAAACGTCTCAAAGTCGCGGTACGGAATTTTGCCGTGCGCAACAAGCTCCGGATAGATCAGGACCATTCCCTCATCCATCGGCGGCCCCGTCGTCTCAAACCAAGGCCAAAAACCTACGAGCAGTAGGAGCAACACCACCGCTGTGGCGGCGACTGTCTTGAGGCGCCCTTTCGAGCTCAGAGATTCGTGGCCGTCATTGGCCATTCAGCTGACGTGACTCTTCCTTTCCCAAAACGGAATTCGCTGTCGAGAGTAATTCGCCGTCGTCGTTATCGGTCAGCTCACTCAGGAACCGGCGAATTCGGTGGAACGATTGCCGCAGGAATAGTTGCGCCGCTTTCCGGCTCGCTGGGGCCGACGCCCCGTTCTGCGCGATCCCCTGCAAATCCGAATCAAGCCGACTGATCACGCAGGCCGAGGCGAACATTTCCATGGCCACGCCGGCGATCCGTTCCTGGATCAACTGCATATCCATCACCGGCTCACGATATTTAATCAGCGCCTTGTTCACACTCAGATTAAAACGCCAGATCAAGCGTCCCAGCTGCGCAGCTTGTGCTTTCAGGCTTTCGCTTTTCACCGGCACATTTGGAATTTTCACCGCTGCCCCGAGCCGATTCATTCCGGCCGTCCACGCTTTTCCAAGGCCGCGCGTTGGATTGAACATGGTGTCGTAAATTTCCTTGAACTCCATGCCGGGCCCGCGCATTCCGACGAGCGCTATGAAGGACGTGAGCACTTCGTTGCTCCCTTCGCCGATCTGGTTGATCCGCGCGTCCCGCAGCATTCGCTCGAGTGGCAGGTCTGTGAAGTAAGCTGAACCGCCGTGGATCTGGAATGCGTCGTTGATCGCTTCCCAGAGGCGCTCGGTCGTGAAGACCTTCAGCATCGCCGTCTCGATCATGTAATCCTCGAGGCCGCGATCGATCAACGATGCCGTCACCGCCGTCATCGCTTCCATCGCGTAAAGATCGGCCGCCATGCGTCCGATCTTTTTCTTCACGAGGTCGAAGTCCCCAAGAGTCTTTTTGAATTGCCGGCGTTTGTTTGCATGGCCGACCGCCAATTGCAGAGCGGTCCGCGCTGCGCCGGTGCAGCACGCGCCGAACGTCGTCCGGCCAAAATCCAGAACCGTCAGCGCGACCTTCAATCCCTTGCCGATCGGCCCGAGAATATTTTCCTTGGGCACTGCCATGTCGCGCATGGCGAAACGGCCCGTCGCGGTGCCGCGAATGCCGAGTTTCTCCATGCGCGGCTCCAGCATCGTGAATCCAGGCATGTCGGGGGTAACCAGAAACGCTGTAATCGCGGTCTTATCCGAACCGGGAACCGGCGTCCGCGCCATGACCGTGAGGACATGCGCAATCGACGCATTCGTGATGTAGCGCTTTTCGCCGTTTAGAATAAAATGCGAACCGTCAGCGCTCGGCGTCGCGGTCGTCTGGACGTTGGCTGCATCCGACCCGGCCTGTTCCTCCGTCAAGGCGAAGGCCGCCAGCTGTTCGCCCGTAACCAACGGCGGCAACCACCGCTGTTTTTGTTCGCGAGAACCGAACAAGAGCAACGCCCGAATCCCGATGGAATGGTGCGCGTTCGTGAACACCGAGGTCGACGCACACCGCGCCCCGATCTCTTCCAAAATCTTGCAGTACGCGCGCTGTGAAAATCCCCGGCCGCCATATTCCTTCGGCGCGGTCATTCCCAGAACGCCATGCCGCGCGAGGCCGTCGACGACGTTACGCGGAATATCCGCGTTGCGATCGATCGCCGTCGGATCCAGTTCTGTATCGAGAAATTGCCGGATTTCCGCGAGCGACTGGTCCAGTTCCGCCTGTTGCGCCGCCGGAATCCGGGGATACGGCATCGCCCAATCCGAAACGAAGCGCCCCAGAAATAGCCCTTTAGCAAAGCCCAGTGCCTGCGGCCCTGTGAAAAGCAGCTCCTCCGCTTCCTTGATTTCCTTCTGCCGTTGAATCTCCGCTTCGTTCATAAACTCCAATCCTGATTCGCCTCTACGGCGGGGTGGGGACGCAAGAGACCTTCGCTCAATTGCGCGGGACTAATCGTGGATTCCCGCCCCGCTGACAACCGATATTTTCAGGGCGCGCGCTCGATCTGCGTCACGTAAAACGGCAACGAACCCAGTTGCCGCCCGTCAATCGCCAGGTCGATCGTGTATTCGCCAAACTTCGGCAGCCGGACTTGCTGGATCAGAATCACGAAATGCGACGTGACCGTCCGCTGGCCCGGCAAAAACTTTACCGCCATCGTAGAATCGAACTTCGGCATCACGGTGTTCCCATCTTCATCGGCAAAGGTCAGCACCACCCGATGCTCGCCTTCCTCGATCTCCTCAAACCGGAGCCTTCCTGCGATCGCGCATTGCGGATGCGAAATCGGCGCCTCAAACGCACGCAGCGAATCGAACGTCCCGATGATGTTCAGTTTCCCCGCATGCTCCGTCGCGGCGTCGCAAAGCGTGAAAATTTCAAGTTGCATCAGCGCCGACTATCGGCCTGACCAACCCTAACTACAACCCTGGCTCGTGCCGCACTCGGTGCAGACGCCACACGCGCCGGCGCGGACGACTTTATCGGAGCCGCAGTTGGAGCAGGTGATATCCATGAACATGTTGCCGAGCGCTTCCTGGACGCGATCGGCGTGGGTGTGGCCGCCGCCATTCACGTGAGGTGCGCCTTCGTTCTGGATGTGTCCGGCGACGACGTCGATGACTTCCTTCTCCGCCGTCCGCGCCAAATCGGATACGGGACGGTTGATTGCTTTCTTCTCTATGTCGGAGATCTCTTTCATCGGCAGCTCAGGCTGCGTGCGATTCGGCGAAGTTGCTTCCTTGTAACCTTTGATGAACTGGCATCCGAGCCAGCGGAAAACGTAATCGGCGATCGAGGTGGCGTTGCGAATTTCGGGGTTCTTTGTGAACCCGCTCGGCTCGAAACGCTGATACGCGAATTTCTTGACGAGGCTCTCAAGCGGCACGCCGTATTGCAGTGCGATCGAAGTGAGCGTCCCGACCGTGTCCATCAATCCACCGATGGTGCTGCCTTCCTTCGACATGGTGACGAAAAGTTCGCCCGGCATTCCATCCTCGAAGAGGCCCACTGTGATGTATCCTTCGTGCCCTGCGATTTCGAACCGGTGGGTCAACGACATGCGCGTATCAGGCATTTTGTGCCGGACCGGTGTGCCGCGCGCCTTCGCTAACTCTTCCTCTAGCTCGAGAATCCGCGCTTGCAGTTCGGGCTGCTCCACCATCGCGATGTCGCCGCCATCGCTCCCGCCCATGTCCCGCGTCTTGCGAGTGTTCAAGGGCGCGGAGCGTTTCGAGCTATCGCGGTAAATCGCGATCGCTTTTAAGCCGAGCCGCCAGCCCTCGATGTAGGTGTTCATGATCTCCTCGACCGTCGCGGTTTCCGGCATGTTGACGGTCTTGGAGATCGCGCCGCTCAGGAATGGTTGCGCGGCCGCCATCATTCGGAGGTGCGCCATGTATCCGAGACTGCGCTGGCCGCGATACGCTTTGAAGGCGCAATCGAAGATCGAGAGATGTTCCGGTTTCAAACCGGATGAAATCGTCGAACCGTCGGAATCCTCGATGTCCTCAATCGTGTCGAAGGAGTCAATGTGCGCAACGATGCGCTCGATCTCTTCGGAATTGTATCCGAGCTTTTCCAGCGCCGGGGTCACAGTCTGGTTCACGATTTTCAACATGCCGCCGCCGGCCAGCAGCTTGTATTTCACCAGGGCGATGTCGGGCTCAATCCCGGTCGTGTCGCAATCCATCAGGAAACTGATCGTGCCGGTTGGCGCGAGAACCGTGACCTGGGCGTTGCGGTAGCCGTGTTTCTTGCCGAGCTCGGCCGCGGTGTCCCAGACTTTCGCTGCTTCCTCTTTTAAATAGGCGAACTCGTCGTTCGCCGCGATCTCGCTCACGGCAGAGCGATGCAGTTCGATTACTTCCTGCATTGCCGCCACGTTGTTCTTCGCAACCGGTTTCGGGACTCCGCTGCAACGCGCATCGCGATAGCCCGGGAATGGTCCCATGGCCCGCGCCATTCGCGCGCTTTGTTCGTAGGCTTCGCCCGTCATGATCGATGTGATCGCGCCGCAGAGCGCGCGGCCTTCGACGCTGTCGTAACCGTAACCGTAGCTCATGATGAGCGAGCCGAGGTTCGCATAGCCCAGGCCGAGCGTGCGAAAGATGTGCGAGTTCTCCGCGATTTCCTTGATCGGGTAGCTCGCGTTATCCACGATGATTTCCTGCGCGGTGATGTAAACGCGCACCGCCGACTTGAACCGCTCGACGTCGAACACGCCGTCGGCCCGCTTGAACTTCATCAGGTTTAACGACGCCAGATTGCAGGCCGTGTTATCGAGGAAGAGATATTCCGAGCACGGGTTAGTCGAATTCTGACGATCGGTTCCCTTACACGTGTGCCACTTGTGAATCGTGGAATCGAACTGCATCCCGGGATCGCCGCAGATGTGGGTTCCTTCCGCGATTTTCCGGAGTAACGCGCGCGCTTCTTTTTTCTCGCAGGGTTTCCCGTCCCGGACCCGCTTGGTCCACCATTCGCGATCTTCAACCGCCGCATCCATGAACGCATCACTCACGCGCACGCTGAGGTTTTCGTTCTGATACATCACCGAGCCGTAGGCATCGCCGTTGTAACTGCCGTCGTATCCCTGCTCGATCAACGCCCAGGCTTTCTTCTCTTCCTTCTGTTTCGCATCGATGAACTCCTCGATGTCCGGGTGCCAATCCTTAAGCGTGTTCATTTTCGCCGCCCGCCGCGTCTTGCCGCCGCTTTTCACTACGTTCGCGACTTGATCGTAAACTTTTAGGAACGACAGCGGCCCGCTCGGTTTCCCGCCGCCGCTGAGTTTTTCTCGCGTGCTCCGCAACGACGAAAGATCGCTCCCGGTGCCGCTCCCGTACTTGAACAGCATCGCTTCGCTCGTCGCCAGCCGCATAATGTCTTCCATCGTGTCCTCGACACTCTGAATGAAACAGGCGCTGCCCTGCGGATACTCGTATTGCGTCGCGGCGCGTTCCGCCT
Organism: Chthoniobacterales bacterium; assembly: GCA_045809795.1. Lineage (GTDB taxonomy): Bacteria > Verrucomicrobiota > Verrucomicrobiia > Chthoniobacterales > UBA10450 > AV80. The sequence continues at coordinate 1,472,969 of JBJMXD010000006.1, read as the reverse complement.
GGCCGGTTGCGCGATTGTAAAAATAATTTCCCAGTCCTGCATCGCGCCCGGTGCCGTATTGATGATGCAATCCGACGTTGAACCAAACCGGCGAGTTGAACGCGCCGTGCTGATTCACGCAGAGCCAGGTCAGCTCGTCATAAAAAATTTGGGCCGCTTCCGCGTTGGCGAAATAACCATCCGCGATTCCCCAATCGGTTATCGTCCGCGTCACGCGATGGACCAATTGCCGCACCGAAGTTTCGCGGCCGCCTTTATGTGGATCGGTCCCGTTCGCGATATCGCCATAAAAATATTTCGAGACCGCGATCTTGGTCGCGAGCGCGCTCCAGCTCTTCGGCACCTCAATATTTTCCTGCTTGAAAATCACTTTCCCGCTGTCGTCGGTGATCTCGGCAGTGCGCCGTTCCCAGTCCACTTCGTCAAACGGGGCGCAATTCGCGTCGCTGAACACCCGGTCGAACCGCAACCCCTTACTTTTCTTTTTCGAAACGCGATTCTTCGCCCGAAGCGACGATTTACGGAGGCGGTTGAGCGAGGAAGGCGAAATACCGGGTTTGAGCTGGATCATGGCAAGCGCGCGAAGGTTGGTTGTGAATAAGTGGCGGTTTACCCATGGGGCGCGTCAGGGCATAACTTGTGAGTAGCCAGCGAACAGCTACCAACAAGATGCAGTGGACTCGCAGCGGGCGATCCACAAGATGAAGTGTTTGGGTTCGCCCGGGCAAGCCGAAAATTGTGACATTTTTTCCGGCTCTGCCTCAACCACTTAGCCCGAGTCCGGGACCAGTTGCTCCGATCCCGAAAAGCCTAATTGATTTTCGGCTCGCATCGAGATCCGCGCGTCAGTCGAAATTCGCCGCTTAAATCGTCATTCCAGCCTGATTCGTCGTTGAAAAAACTTCTACCGGCGCTTCAATGACAGGCCGCCAGTTAGCAGAACCAAGGGAAGGGTGGCTGAGTCCGGTTTAAGGCACTCGACTCGAAATCGAGCGTGGGGTTAAACCCACCGTGGGTTCGAATCCCACCCCTTCCGCCAGCTGGTGTCGACCCAGAGCGCCAACGCTTACTCGATCTCAAGCCGCTCGCAGGTGATGGTCAGTTCTTCGATCGCGACGTCCGTTCCCTTCGTGTTCAACGGGCCACTGACATATTTGGTGATACGCGCCCGAATCAATTTCCATGTCTGGACGATTGCGGTGTGGTCCTCGTTTTGAAGTTGAACCAGGACATCGCGGATGGCGTTCTGGTTCACGTGCCGGATATCGCTCAACCACTGGTAGAGACTGCCCGAGCCGATTACGCCGCGCTTTAAGGTGACGTCGGTCGCCTTGTTCAGGCCCCCGATTTTGCGGCCTCTGTTCTCTTTCTCCGTGCGATGGCGGCCTTCGGCCACGGCAACGTCGATGGGAATGCTGCTGCATTCTTGGAACCCGGCTTGTGGGCCCTCCGTTTTTCCATCCCCGAGAGCGACCAGAAAGTTGAACTGCACGTAAGGTCGGTCGCGAAGGATAGTCATGGGCCGTTCGAGTTCAGCGTCGAAGGGAGGGTTCTCCTTGTGATCTGCCGTCCACTGACCGATCCGGAAGATGACGAATTCCGCCGGTCGGGACGCGGCGACTCCGATGAGCGCGACGAGCCTGCCGTTATCCAAGTCGTTCTGCGTCATGGTTGAGCGGTCGCACTTGACGAAGTAAGCCTGCTCGGGTTTCTCGCCGAGCAACGCGCCCATTTGGAATTCGTTGAGAAGAAAATCCTCAATGGCGCGGCGAACAACGGCCCAGAGCGGCATCCCGTTGGGCTCGAACACGGCCCATCGCGTGCCCTTATCAATCGAATGCGCGAGGTAGGCGAAGTAGCGTCGGAGGTCCACGTATTTCCATTCCGGTTCTGAGCTGATCGTGCGCGCCCCCCAGAGGCGGTAGCCGCGACCCTCGAAAAAACGAAAGCAATTGATCCCCTCCGGATTCAGCACTTCCTGCTGATCTTTGCTTAGCGATTGTTCGAAACCGATCGCGAGGTTCACCACTTCGTTGGCCGGGGCTTTGTAAACCGCGCGATTCACGTCGTTGCGGGCGTAAATCCCCGCCACGAATCCGCTCGGCGGCAGATTCAGCTGCTGTCCGGTCATAGGATCGTGGACAGTGACCCAGGGATAATAAAAAGCGGCATAGCTCGAATCGAGCGCCGCTCGCACCTTGCGCACGTCCGCGACGCCTTGGTCGGGCGGACTATCGAGAACCGCGATCCGCCACCGCATAATAGTCGCGTGGCGGATCAGCTGTTCGTAGACCGCATGCGCTTCGTCGCGGTCCTGGTCAAAATCGGCCGTCGAGCCGGGCGCGGCCACGATCGAGATATCATCAATATCCTCAAATTGCTTCAGCCCGGTTTTGAAAGTGGCTTCTGCGCCCTCTACGCCTTCATACTCGCTCGCGCCCGGCCGGATGCCGTCATTACCGCCTAAAAGCGGGATTTCTACCGTTACGCCCACGGCGAATTTTTGCGCCAGCGTGTCATTCTTCCCAAAGATCTTTTCATCGTCGGCGGTGACGGTGAGCAAATTACTGAACAACTGATCGAAGACATCGCGCGCGGCGATATGCCTGGCGGAGCTGATTACCAGCGGGGCAATCTGCCTTTCACTGATGCTTGGCGAACTTTCGCGAAAAACCCGGAACACGGAATCGCCTGCACCTGACTGATCGAGCGGATCGAGCGACAGGCCGCTCCATGTTCCGAGACCGTGTTTCCGGTCGGCAGAAATAATATTGATCGAGACGGTCAAGCCATGAATCGAATTATCAACGTCGTTGGGGGAATCGATTTCGGGCCGTTGGTCCAAACGGTTCTGGCCGGCGCTCGCTGTGATCCGCACGATTACGTTGCTTGCTGCACCCGGATAACGGGAACGAAATTCTATCTCACCGAAGGCTGCACGGGCGTGACCGTCGGCCCAGAGCACCCTTGGAGGGTCTGCCTCGGGATACAGATTCTCCGGCTTAGAAAAATGGGGCGGATAGTTGCCTTGCAACGGCCGAAAGACCCGCGCGATGTAAAGGCGTTTGCCGCCTTCGGCAAAAAACGCACGCGCGGCGTGCCAGAGGTAATTGGTCATGGGCGTGGCCGTATCCGATGGAACCCGGCCTGTAATGAATTCCAGTTGGGCGCCGTCGCCATAGGTACGTTCAAATTGAGCGAGACTAGTGATCACATCCGGGGGCGCGATGATCGGCCCGCTTCGGCAGGGCCCGACGAAACCCGTAGTCGTCGTACTCACCCCTTCAATGACCTTGCTGCGGAACGACGTTTCTTCGACGTAAACCCCGGGATATGAATTTTCGGGCATGGCGTGGGGGCTCGACAACTCGTGGATTATGAAGAGTCCGATGGCCCGCGCCCAGTCAGAACAGATGGACGGTGGAAACTTCGGAGAAGGATTTTTCCTTTTGCTGTTCCCGCTTCATCCTTTGTAAGACAGAATACCTGATGAAATAGATGCTTCGGATGGAATCGCCGCACTCGTGAGAAAATCAGCCGCTTTAAGTCGCGACCTCCGGTCACATCGGCCGCGGCTGTCTTGGTTGCTGCTTCTATTTCGTTTGCCCGCGACGCATAAGACCGCGCGGGTGGCGCTTTGGCGAAAACTGCAAAGATCCGGGGCGATCCAGATCAAAACATCAACCTATTTGCTGCCGGACCGCCCTCAGCAATATGAGCTTTTCCAATGGCTCGCCAAGCAGGTAGTCGATTACGGAGGTGATTCGACTTTGGTTCGCGCCCAGCAAATCGAAGGCTTGGCGGACGCGAAAATCGTGGCGCTCTTCAACGGCGCCCGGGACGATGATTATGCCGTCCTGGCTGAAGGAGCACGCAAGCTGTTGGCCGGCGGGCCGAAAGCGAGCGACAAAAGGTTCGCGGCGGGCGTGGAAAGGTTACGGAAAGACTTTCGCAACATTAGCGAAGTCGACTTTTTCGCGGCACCTAAGGCGCACGTCGTGGAATCGCTTCTTGAGCGCCTCGAAAGGGGGAGCCGCACCAAGATCGCGCCCGCCAAACGGCTCTCGACCAGCCAGTTTCATCGTAGGACTTGGGTGACGCGGCCTCGACCGGAAATCGATCGGGTCGCCTGTGCGTGGCTCATCCGCGAATTCATCGATCCGAAAGCGACTTTCAAATTTGCCGGGGAACCGGAATCGATCCCGGGCGGGGTCCCGTTCGATTATTCTCACGGCGAATTTTCCCATCACGGCGACGATTGCACCTTCGAAACGTTACTGGCGCGATTCGGCATCGCAGACAAGGCCGCGCGCAAGATCGGTGAGATGGTTCACGACGCCGATCTCGAGGACGAAAAATTCCAGGTGCGCGAAGGGATCGGCCTCGACCGGGTTTTCAAGGGCTGGGCGAAACGCGGAATGCCGGATGACGAAATTCTGGTCCGTGGCGCCGCGTGCCTCGATGGGCTCTACGCTTTTCTCCGTCGGTTATGACAAGCAAATCCGCTGGCGAATTTTCATCTTCGGAACTGCGCGCCCTGAAGGCGTTGAAAACGCCGGCTGGCATCCAGCGTTTTCTGGACAGCATTCCGTATCATCTCGCCGGCACCGCCTGGTCGCCGCGGCTGGTCTTGCGGGAACGAACGGCGCATTGCCTCGAAGGCGCAATCTTTGCCGCGGCCGCGCTGCGTGTCCTCGGATTTCCCCCGCTCATTCTCGACCTCGAAGCGGACCAGGACACGGATCATGTCCTCGCCGTTTTCAAATCGCGCGGGCATTGGGGCGCGATCGCGAAATCGAATTTCTCAGGATGCCGTTATCGGGAGCCGGTTTATGGGACGTTGCGCGAGCTGGCGCTCAGTTATTTCCACGTCTATTTCAATTTGCGCGGCGAACGAACGTTGCGCCGGTTTTCCCAACCGGTGAATCTTGCACGGTTCGATCGCCGCGGTTGGATGACCACAGAAAAGCCAATCTGGTTCGTCGCGGAATACCTCTGTGATATTCCGCACACGCCGTTGCTGAAACGCGGATTGGAAAAACATCTAACGCGCGTTGATCGACGAACGTGGGACAGCGAAATGGTGGGGCACCGGAAAAAGAAATGACGTGTAGCTACGCCGCTCTGTCGGCGTAATACGCCAAGCCCTGAATCTGCGCGATCGTACGGCGACAGAGCGCCGTCCCTACAGGAAAATGTCAGCGGTTTGTAAACCGCCGCTCCTTGTTTTCGGATTCCGCCGCTTGTGGAAAACCGCGGACGTCGAGCTGCACTGGGACAAGGTGAAACGACGGGCGGATGCCGCCGAGGCTGACCTCCAGAAGTTCGCCGCGATGCCAACTGGCCACTGTTGGCGCGCCATCGAAGACGAGGTTGCCTAACGAGTAGAAGATCGGCCGGCCGTGGTAAGCATCGAATGGCTGGACGCAATGTGGATGGCTGCCCGCGACCGCGTCCGCGCCGTGATCGATCAGCCAGCGCGCGAGCTCGCGTTGTCGCTCACTCACTCGCTCGGTGTTCTCCTCGCCCCAATGCATAAAGACCAAAACGAACGATGCCTCGCTTCGCGCTTCAGCGATCGCAGCCGCAACGCGCTCTCGATTCCCTGCGCTCGCAATCAGGTTCTCGCCGCTCGCGTCGTTCACGTCGTCGAGTCCAATAACGGCCGCTTTGAAGCCGGCCCGGCTGGTAAAAATGTGCGCGGCATAAGCGGCAGTTTCGCTCGCGCCGATGACCGAGATCTGGTTCTCCCGCAAACGGGCGATTGCATCGAGCAATCCATCGCGCCCGAAATCGGCGGCGTGATTGTTGGCCAGACTGACCGCGCTGATCCGAGCCGAGGTCAGGACTCGCATTGCTTCAAGCGGAGCGCGCAGAGAATAACGCTTCGAAGCCGCGGCACTTCCTTTGTCGGAGAGAACGCACTCGAGATTGATCAGGTTGACCGAAGCTCTTTCGAATTGTGACCGAATTCCGGCCAGGGGATCCGCGCCGTTCTCGATTTCGGCGCCGATACTGCGGCCAAGCATGACGTCGCCACCAAGAACAAGATCGACGTCTGTCCTGGGCTTCGGGACGCGCAATAAATCGAACCGTTCCTTTTTTCGTCCGTCGAGGAACCGGCCTAACGAGAGCATTTCCGGCGCGCCTTCGAGTTGATGCGCCACGACGTCGTTGCGATCGAGCACGCCGAGCGGCGGCCGATCTTCCATCAAGGCGGCAACGTGATTGCCGAGATGAACAATCAAGCCAGCAGCGACATCGTGCTCGCTAATCGCGACGTCACCGGCCCGAATATTTTCCGCGACCGACTCGAGATATTTCCGTAGCTGCTTCGGATTCGACCACGGGACCGGCGATCCTTGCCGCCGCAAGGCGTAAACCACGAAGTTCGCGCAGTCGGCGCCAAATCCGGTCTCCGGCCCGGTGTTAGTGCCGTCATTCAACTCGCCGCTACCGAAAAGATACGGCAACCCGAATTGCTCGGTGATTGCTGCCCGAAATCCGTCACCGGCGAAACGTCGAATCTCGATCGCCGGCGTCTCGCGAATGTGACCATCAATCTCGACGCGCGCTTTCACGCGGGTAGCGCCAATGTCTTTTCCGACCGAAACCGCGCGCCCTGTCCCCCGCAACTTTGCCTCCTTCCACCTCGGGCGCGGCGGCGCGCCAATTGCGAATCCGATCCCGTCTGCGCTGCTCGCCGTCAGATTGCAGCGGCGATATGCCGGGACCAGCCCGATCCATTCGATTCGTTGGATCGCGCCCTCGGTTTCCAACTCGACTTCGGCGTCCTCCGAAACCGGCATGCGCCAGATGTTGTCAGTTGAAGGTTCGTGATTGTTGACGGCCAAACGGATCGATGGCGCCTCGTTATCCCAAGTCGCCAGCTGCATTTCCCAAGCGGGGCGGCCGGTCCGCACCGAAATCCTCTCGCGGTTCGCGAGCAACACCGCCCGCAGTTTTTCGGACACTCCCGCCAACTTGAATGCGGGGACTTCCTCGCGCCGAAGGTAGAATTCCCGCGCCCGCAACGAACGATCGTTGCCGACCTTCTCGAACGGCTCGAACTCGATCGTGGCCGTCGGCAATGAGAGCGAGGCCTCCAGCGCCAGCCGCAAAAGCTCGTCGGCTTGCTCGTCGCTTTTCAGGTAGGGCCGCGAAATCGCGATTGTGACCGCGCGCAGATTCCGGCATTCCGTTACGAACTTCCAAACCCGCTCGAATTCGTTCGCGCGTCGGTTCGCCGGAATATCGGTGAAATAATCGAGATCGATCGTCACGATGACCGGCCCGTTTTCTTTCCATCGCGACCTGAGCCGATCGAAGTCGACGAGCTGATAACGCTGACGAAACGAGCCAGACGCACGCGGCGCCGCCTCCAATTGCCCATCTAGTTGCTCGAGCGCTTCCTTCCGGTTGCCGGCCGTCCGGTCGTGCACCCAGATCACCCGCGCGATCGGCGCCGGCATGAGCGGTTCGATCCAGTTAAAACATTGGATCGCGCCCGTCGCGCGCCAGCGTTCCAGCAGTTGGTGCCGTTCCTCCAAAGAGCCAACCCGGCGCAAACGCTCCCGGACCTTATCCGAATCAAAAATCTGCGATGCGTCGCTGTGCGCATCGAAATGGATCAGGGTGTATTGCTCGTCGAGATCGACATGCTCAGCCAACCAATAGAAAGAACCGGCATGGTTATCCTCAATATAAACAGGAAGCGTGATCGGCGCCGCCGCTGCCCATGGGCCCGCAGCCACGAGCACCAACAAAACCGCGAGACGCAATTTCACCGCGCGCCCTGAATCTTCGGTTTCTGGGATAATTTCCCTCGCAATTGGACCTGCCCGATGCAGGTGTCGTGACCGTCGGTGCCGGCATGCACTTTCTTGATCACGAGCTTCACCGTGTTCACCGGCTTCGTGTAATCGCGCACCGGAATCGGATACAGATCGTTGAATGGCTCGTCCGGAATCGTCGCGGTAAAAGTATGCTCGTTATTGAGCGTGATCTCGAGTTCGGCCACGCGATTGTTTTTCGCCCAGAGCGTTTTGTCCTCGGATTTGAATCCCGGCATGATCATGATCGCATCGAGCGGCAGCGGATGATAGACGGTCAACGTAATGCTTTCGCCGACGCCGTCGCCTTCCACTCCTTCGGCCCAGGGTTTTCCCCAGTTCAGGCTCTTGATGTGGTTTACGTCGTAAGTGCGATCGGCTTCCTCCGTCGTCGAAACGTCGCTCGGAGATTCCGACGGTGAGGCAGTAACCGTCGGGGTTGGACTTGGAGCCGGGTCCGGATTCCGCGTCGAGCTGGCGACCGCGTCGTAATCGGCGTGCTGAACAAAGTAGTGATTTTTTTCGACCACGTATTCCGAGCGGAAATTCTCGCCTTCGGAGCTGGTGGCGAATTCCCCGCGGGCGGGATAAGCGTCGTACGCCGGATGGACTACGATCTTCATGTCGTCGGCCAACGTCGGTTTCAGGTTCTGGAATTCCCAAACGAATTGCGTGTCGCTGACTTTCTTGAACCGGTCTTTCGGTTTCGTGATCGAGATTTCTTCGGGACGCGGATGCAGATAATTGATCGTGATCTTCCCTTTCTCGATCGGCCCTTTCCAGGTCGCTGCGGGCGAGAGCGAGTAGCGGAAATATAATTCCTCGGAGTGACTATCGTCCGAGACGCTGCTTCGGTTCGCGGCGTAAGGGGAGCGATAGCGAATAACGATTTCCCGGGTCTGGCCCTGCGCGAATGGAATACTCGATTTTTTCCAAAGCCGAACGCCGGGTTTAAAATCGCCCCAGCCGTGCGCGTCCTTCTCCGCTTTTGGTTGCGCGCCTTTGGCGTCGACGGTCTCGAGCTTCAATTCGGCGCCGTCGGCCGAGATCGCATATCCTTCCAGGTCCGTCAGCGTGTTGCCCGCTTCATCCTCCGATTCCGACCAGCGTTCCACCGGGAAAAAGAAATCCTGATCGACCTGCGCGCCCGCGTTCTTCATTCGGTAACGCACTTCCACCGCCGCGAATTCCTGGTGGAGATCGATCGTCAGATTCTCCTCTTCGATGGTGACGTTCGTCATTTTCTTTTGGTCGGTCGCGGCGGCGTTCCCGGTCGCCGGCACACCGGTTTGCCAGGCCCCGCCGTTCCCGAGCAACGATGACGACGCTACCAGGCTCAGCGACATCGCTAGGATCCACAGTCGTTTCGTATTCATAAGGAAGTCGAGCGTAGGAGAACCAACGGGCCGCGAACAAGGGGGATATTTCAATCCTGCTCATGATCATGATCGTGATCTTACTCCTGGGCGAGCGCGTCCGACGGAGATCATGAGCACGATCAGGATCAAGAGCATGAAGGAGAGGGCTTGCTTCGCGGCACTGCTGATGCTCAAGATAGATTCTCGATGATCCAGGCGAACTGTCGGGCGCGCTTCACCGCGGCGGATTTCGATTTCGTGGTTCGCATCCTGGCCCGCTCACAAACTGATCACGTTTCGCTCGTCGATCTTCTCAGCGACGCGGAAACCCGCGACGCGGTCCTCGACAATCCGAGGCTCATCGACGCGATCCTTTCCAATGGAGGCCAGCTTCAGATCTCGTCGCATTTTTATTTTTATGTTCTTGCCCGCCACGTTCTGCGGGATGTCGGCATCACCGATCGCAAATTGTGCGATTACGTGGCGTCGCTCCTCGAAGCGTTTTCGCGCGCGAACGGTTTGCGCGCGCCGCACATGAACGCGGAGTGCGGACGCCAATACGTGTCCGACATGCTGATCGCGCTGACTCGTGCCTCGGCGGAACAGGCTTTCCTTCTCCGCGCGCATGTCGGCAATTATTCGCTCTTTCTCAGCGGCATTTTCCACGAGAACACCCAACGCCGCAGTCTGCGCGGCGCGCCCGACCTCGCTTTCTACGAACAAATCGGTCGCACGAATTATCAGCTCGTCGCTTCGCATGCGACCGCCAGGCGCTGCGATTTGAGCGATGTCTACGAGCATTTGGCGGATCAATTCCGCGAAGTGCGCTGTGCCCTGAATCGGCTTTCAGATTCGCTAATCAACCTCGATGATGATGGCGCTCTCCATTTTTGATCTCACACAACGGACACAAAGGAATACGGAGGAAGAGAAAATGCCTACCATTGTGAACCTTGGTGACCTTGCGTGAGGCATCTTTTGCCGTGAACGAAACGCTCTTCAGTCAGATCCAGCGCCTCTTCGAGCGGACGTATGCGCAGGTCGGGATTAATCTCGAGGATTGCCTGATCGATTCACGCCGGTGTGCGCAGCTCTCGCGTCTGGCGGGCGCTCACGCCCGGGAGCTGAGCGAGCTCGCCCGGACTTTCCTGCGGCGCGCTGACGATCAGCTTTACGTCGGCATTTATTATTCGCGCTGGCTCATCGAACAACTCGAGCGCCACGATCCGCGCGCCGGTTTGAGCGATCGCAATATCCGGTCGTTGATCGCGTTCGTGGAGGAGATCAACCACGCGCTCCATGCCGCGCTTCAGTTCAAGAAAGGCGAGCGAGAAATCGCCTCGGAAGATTTCGCCCGGAACCTCGAGCTCCAGGCCCGCGTCGACACTTATCTCGTTCTGCTTCTCTTCGTCGCGTTTTTTCGGAAAACGCAAAAGGTCTCGCGAACCGATCGGCGCTGGCTCCGGTTCCATCTCTTCGCCTCGGAAAACCCCGACGCCTTTCGATCGACAAATTTGCGCAGCCGTTATCTGGAGAGCACCGAGCTGGCCGCGCGCTACACCGAGTTCCTCGATACCCTGAACGCCATGCGTCGCCTCGAAGAAATTCGCGCTTTTCGTTCCCTCGATTACGGCGCAAAAAAAGCACGCGTTCTCGCCTTGCCCGGCAAGAAGATCGCCGGACTCCTCGATGGAGGGACGCCCGCTGTGGCGTCCCCAGAATAACGGGACGGGACAGCGCCCGTCCCTCCATGATTGGCTCTTTTGGCACCCAAGATTGATTTCCGATTTGTGAATCGGCGTCGCGTCCGCTACTAATCGAGCGTGTTCACTTTGACCATGCTCGGCAGCGGCAGCGCGGGAAATAGCGCGCTCGTCGCGACCGATCATTGCCGGATCTTGGTCGATGGCGGGCTGAGCGCGCGGCAGATCGTGGTCCGGCTCGAGCAATGCGGACTCACGCCGGCTCAGCTCGATGGTGTGCTTTTGACGCATGAACATGGCGACCACGTTTGCGGACTCGAAGTCCTCTGCCGGAAATTTCATGTGCCGATTTATTGCAACCGGCTCACCGCAGAAGCAATCCGGTGCTGGTCGGGGTCGTTAGGCGAACACAAGAATTGGCGGCTCTTCCAGACCGGTGCGGACTTCAACATTTGCGATATCCATGTCCAAACGTTCTCCGTGCCGCACGACGCGGTCGATCCCGTGGGCTACGCATTTCATTCCGGCGAAAGCGCGCTCGGGTTTATCACCGATCTCGGTTATGCGACGAAGATGGTGGTCGAGCGGTTGCGCAAAGTGCACACGCTTGTGATCGAGACGAACCACGACGAGAAAATGTTGCAGGCAGACCCGCATCGGCCCTGGCCGGTGAAACAGCGGATCCAATCGCGACACGGCCATTTGTCGAACACGGCGGCGGCAACGGTGATCGAGCAATTGCTCGGCGGAAAACTGGAGCGAGTCGTGCTCGGGCACCTCAGCCGGGATTGTAATACGCCGGAGCTGGCCGCGGGTGCGATCCGCGCCATGCTCGCTCAACGAGGGCGGAGCGAGATCGAAGTGCATTGCGCATCCCAGGGCCAGATCAGTTTGCGCTTCACGATCGGCCAGACGAAAGGGCGCGCGTTTCAGCCGACATTCGACAGCATCTTTTTCGAGACGACGCCGGTGCCGGCCAACGCGACTAAGGCCGCATGATCATACGCGATGCGGCGGAAGTGGACCTTCCGGCGATCATCGATATCTACAACGCCGCGACCGCCACGCGGACTTCCACCGCGCTCTTCGGTCCCGTCTCAGTCGAAGAACGTTTGCCTTGGTTTCGCCGCCATTCGCCTGGCGAGTTTCCGCTTTGGGTTGCCGAAGCTGAAGGACAGATCGCGGGCTGGTTGAGTTTTCACGAGTTCATTCATCGGCCCGCTTACCGCGGCGCCGTCGAGATCAGTATTTACGTGCACGAGAATTTTCGGCGGCGCGGAATTGGACACGCGCTTCTCGAAAAAGCGATCGCGGACGCGCCGCGACTGAAAGCGCGCGCCTTGCTCGGATATGTTCTCGGGCACAACGAAGCGAGTTTGCGTTTGTTCGAGCGAGCCGGTTTCGAACGCTGGGGACGCTTGCCGCGTCTTGCGCGATTCGAGAACGCCGAACGCGATTTGGTGATTGTAGGACGACATGTCGGGTAGGGACGGCGCGCTGCGCCGTCCGCGATCGCGCTTGCCGACGCCGGACGCCGCAGCGCGGCGTCCCTACCTACTCCTCGTCGCCCACCACCAAATGAATAACGCCGGCGGGATCGGATATCCAAAAGCCGTCGAAATCTTCCCGGAGCTGTTCCACTTCATCCCGGCGCGGAACGCCGTTGATCTTGAGATACGATGCTGCGGCTTCGGTGTCGTTCGTCTCCAGCTCCAGCCAAATATCGGGATGACTCAGGTTCGGGACCTTATCGACCCAAAGCCGGTTTGGTCCGAACTGGAAAATGCAGCCTTCGTCTTCCTCTTCAATCAGCGGTAGTCCAAGCGTGTCGCGATAAAACCGCACGGTCTGCTCGTAGGTATGGGTTGGACATTTAATCGCGATGTTCGCGCCGCCGGAAAACTGCGGGCCGTGGACGTTGGCAACCATCAGGCACTATAGCTTGCCGAGAATTTTTTTCGCGAGGGTCTTCGCTTTTTCCGTTCCGCTTTTCTCGTCGTCAATGCCGCTGATCGCGACCGTGATGAACGCACTGCCCTTCACGACGTAAAGGAACAATGCGTGTCCGGGGCCTTTTTCGGGGCCGTCCTTCATGATCGCCGCTTTATCGCCGAGTCCGGTGACCGGCTTGAACTTGTCATTGCCGGCCGTCATTTCCTCGAGCTGCTTTTTCGGTTCCAATTGTCCGGCCGAAGCCTGGCGGACTCGGAGCACGAGCGATCTTCCCGGGTTCTCGGTGTAATAATTGCAGCGCGAATAATAACCGTCCGCGCCTTCTTCGCCGCGGGCCTGCGGATCTTTGACCGTTTCTCCGAGGGCGGCTTGTGCGTCCGCCTTTGTGACGATCGAACTGAGGTCGATCCGGTTCTCGGCGGCGCGTGCGGTAAAAGAAAGCGCGCCCAGCACCAGCACAATCGTGGCACCGATCGTTCGGCGCATGACCTTTATCCTCCCGCGGAACCTTCCCCGCCCGGCTCGGTCATCGCGACGGGATCGAGAGCGCGTTCCAGTTCCTCCGGCGGCAACACGTTTTTCTCCCGGCAAATCTCGCGCACCGTCTTGCCGGTTTTCGCGCTTTGCTTCGCGATCTCCGCCGCGCGATCGTACCCAATCTTTGGGGCAAGGCTCGTCACCATCGCCATCGAAAGTTCCACCAGCTCGCGGCAACGTTCTTCGTTCGCCTCAATCCCGAGCACGCATTTCTCGACGAATGCGTCGCAAGCGTTCCCGAGCAGGCGAATGCTCTCGAGAAGATTGTGCGCCATCACCGGCATCATGACGTTCAACTCAAAATTGCCGTTCGCGCCCGACCACGTGATGCAGGCGTCGTTTCCGATCACCTGCGCGCAAACCATCATCATCGATTCGCACAATACCGGGTTGACTTTCCCCGGCATGATCGAGCTGCCGGGTTGGGTCGCGGGCAACCGAATCTCGCCGATGCCACATCGCGGCCCACTCCCCAGCCAGCGAATGTCGTTCGCGATCTTGAACAAACTCGTCGCGATCGTTTTCAAGTGCCCGCTCGCTTCCACGACGCCGTCTTTCGCGCCTTGCGCTTCGAAATGGTTTTCTGCTTCGCGGAACTTGATCCCGGTCCGCTGCTCCAAGTGCCGCATCACCTTCGCGGGAAATTCCAGGTGCCGATTCAACCCGGTGCCGACCGCAGTCCCGCCGAGCGGCAATTCCGACAGCACGGCGATCGCCCGTTTCACCCGTTCCCGCGCATAAAAAATCTGGCGCGCGTAGCCACCGAATTCCTGACCGAGCCGGACCGGAGTCGCGTCCATCAAATGGGTTCGACCGATCTTGATGATGTCCCAGAATTCTTTCGCCTTCGCTTCCAGCGCGCTGTGCAATTTTTCCAAGGCCGGATCGAGACAGTTCTTCAATTGCTCCGCAGCGCTGACGTGGATCGCGGAGGGAATTACGTCGTTGCTCGATTGCCCCATGTTGACGTGATCGTTCGGGTGAATCGGATCCTTGGCGCCGATCGGTTTGCCGGCGAGCTGGCAGGAACGGTTCGAGATCACCTCGTTCGCGTTCGTATTCGTGCTTGTGCCGGATCCAGTCTGGAAAATGTCGAGTGGAAAATGCTCGTCGAGCTTGCCTTCGACGACTTCCTCCGCGGCCTGAACAATGAAAGTGCTGCGGTGATGATCGAGCGAGCCAAGGTCCGCGTTCGCCTGGGCCGCCGCCCACTTGATCAAACCGAGGGCGCGAATGAACGGCCGGGAAAAGCGTTGTCCGCTGATCGGAAAATTAAGGACAGCGCGTTGGGTCGATGCGCCGTAAAGCGCGGACTCCGGCACGGACATTTCGCCCATCGAGTCCTTTTCCACTCGAGTGGCTCCCACCTTCATGCCCCGTTATGATTATTCGCCGAAAGCGCAACCGCGGGTCGGATGGGCCGCTTGTGCCCATTGCGCCGCTGCGTTTTGTGAAAAACGGTGATGAACATCGGCGGAATATTTTGGAGGACGTATTGCGATTCTGCGCGATCGAAAATGGTCGCGTGCTGCCGCAGCTCGTTGGTCACCTGATAAATGATGAATTGCCCGCCGTCCGCGAGGGCTTCGTAAGTTTTTTCCAGAAGCGCCCGTTTCTTTTTGATCGGAAGAATGCTGAACGGAATCCCGGAAAGGATGTAATCGCATTTCGGAATGCCGCGCCGGTTCAATTCTTCCGGCAACTTCGCGGCGTCGCCATTGATGACGTGGACGCGCGGGTCGCCCGCGAATTGGCGTTGAAGATCGCGCGAGAACGCGGGATCGAGTTCGAACAGGAGTAACTGCGAGTCCGCCGACATTCGGCGCGCAATCTCGCGCGAATGGACGCCTTCGCCGGGCCCGTACTCGGCGATGATCCGCGGCTCACTGAAGTCCATTTTGCGCGCGACTTTTTTTACGAGCGCTTTGGAACTCGGGATGATCGAGGCGACTTGGAACGGACGTTGGAGGAATCGCTTAAAGAACAAGGCGCTCATCGGAAAGGTGGAAATAGTCGGCTGCCGCTTTCCCATTGTCCAGTCGGGATCTACGCGGATGGCGCGACCAGAATCTGGTTAACTGTGGCCCTAGTTACCGACTCCCCTACGTGCTGGTAGGAAAAAACCCGAATGAAGGATTGACATTGACTATAAAAGTTATAATCCTTTCCCAAGCGAAAAAGGCTTGCCCATTGTGGCGCAAGTTGCTGTTTTGCTCCCATGCATAACCTTTTGACGGTCAAAGAAACGGCCAAATATCTTCGGATCCCGTTACCGACCGTCTATTATCTGGTCCAGCGCGGCCAGCTTCCCGCCATCCAAATCGGCGGCCGCTGGCGCATCAAAAAGGCGTCGCTCGACAAGGATATCTTGAAGGAAGACAAGTCGGGCCAGCCGACCGTGCTCGTGGTCGACGATGATGAAAGTCTCCAAAGTCTGTTCAAGATTTTCCTGAAGAAAATCGGATTTAGCCGCGTGGTTGTCGGCACCGTGAAAGAAGCGATGGCGGCGCTGGAAAAACAGAAGTTCGATCTGTTGTTTCTCGATTTGAAATTGCCGGACGGCCCGGCCGACGACGTTTACGACGCCGCGAAAGAAGCCGATCCCGAATTGCCGATCGTGGTTATCACCGGTTATCCCGACAGCGAAATGCTGGATCGGATTCTGGCGCGCGGGCCGGTCACCGTTTTGAAGAAACCGCTCAAGGTCGAGCAACTTCAACAGACGGTTCGCATTCTCGGCCACAAAGACGCCGCCAAGCTCGCGGCCTGATCCCGCCCACGCGGCGCGATCACTTGCATTCGGCGAGTCGGCGCAGATAATCCCATCCTCTCACCGCGCGGTTAGCTCAGTGGTAGAGCACTACCTTGACACGGTAGGGGTCACAGGTTCGAACCCTGTATCGCGCACCATTTTCCGGCTAGAAATTATTCGATGCAGTTGCATCCAACGATCGCAAAATTCCGACTTGGTCTTTTCGCGATCGCGTTCGCGTCGTCGGTGCCTGCGCAGCAAAGTGAGAGCGATCGCGCCTCGAATCAGCCCCTTAAACCCTTCCGGGTTATTGGCAACATCTACTACGTCGGCGCTTCCGAGGTGACGTCGTTCCTGATCACTGGCAACGCGGGCCACATTTTACTCGACGCGGGATTCGCTGAAACGGCGCCGCAGATTGAGCAGAATATCGCCGCGCTCGGATTTCGGCTCGCAGACGTAAAGATCCTGCTGAATAGCCAGGCGCATTTCGATCACGCCGGGGGTTTAGCGAAACTAAAACGATTGACCGGCGCGCGCATGATCGCGAGCGCGGCTGACGCCGAACAAATCGCCCGAGGCGGCAAAGGCGATTTCGCTTTTGGCGATCGTCTGACCTACGAGCCGGTAAAAGCCGACCGCTTTGTGGCCGACAACGAGGTGATTACCCTCGGCGACACGAAACTGACGGCGCACCTGACGCCGGGTCACACGAAAGGCTGTACGACATGGACGATCTCGGTCGCCGAGAACAACAAGACTTATCAGGTCGTCTTTCTCGGCGGCGTTACCATCCCCGGATACAAGCTCGTGCGAAACGCGGAGTATCCGAACATCGCTGACGATTATGCGCGCTCGTTCGCGCTCCTCAAAGGACTGCCCTGCGACGTCTTTCTCGGGGCGCACGGATCCTACTTCGGGCTGCAGGAGAAGTTGGCGCACCTCGGGGAGACACCCAATCCTTTCATTGATCCCGATGGTTACCGCCGGCATATCGACAAATTCGAACGCGCGTTCCACGAACAACTCGATCGAGAAAAGCGTGCGGCCGCGACGGCGGACTGACATTTGCGCGTGCTAAATCGCTGGTTTCGGCTACCGTTTTTTTCCCGTGCACGCCATCCACGACGTCGCCACCGAGCGGCTCCAGACTGATTCGAAGATCTTCGCGTTTACGCGCTGGGACGTGATCCCGGTCGCGGCCGCGATGCTTCACTTCGCCTACTTCTTCGGGATGTTCTTCCTTTTCCCGCATCTGCCTTTGTGGGCCATGCTCATTCTGGGCTTCATCTACTCGGTCAGCATTTCCTGGAACATCAACGGCATCTCCCACAACTTCATTCATAACCCCTATTTCCGGGCGCCTATTCTCAACCGCCTCTTCAGCGTTCTTGAATCAATTCCCGTCGGGTTCAGTCAGATTTTCTACGATTGCATTCACATGCAACACCACAAAGGGAATGCGGACCGGCCTGACGAGGAGGGTGAGACCGTGGATTGGCTTTCCATCTACAAGCACGGACACGACGGCGAACCGGAACATCCGCTCAGCTATACTTTTCTGAGCTTCTTTCGGGAGGATCCCAAGATCGTTTTCCGCGCCTTGATGCGGAAGGACAAACGGGAAGCGTTTTGGGGCGTCACCGAGCTAGTCCTTTTCGTCGGGACCTTCGTCGTGCTCGGCATCCTGAACTGGCACTACATCATTTTCCTCGTCGGCTTCTGGTACTTCGGCCATTGCCTCTCCTACCTCAACGGGTACTACCGTCATTATGGGGGCAACCCGGACGAGCCGATCGCCTGGGGCGTGAGCAGTTACGACAAGCTCTACAACTGGATTTGGTTCTTCAACGGTTATCACGCCGAACATCATTTCCGGCCGAAGGTCCACTGGACCCGGATGCAGGCGTTCCGCGATCAGATCGTCGAACAACAACGCGCGGCCGGCGTGCGCGTCATCAAGCCACCGCACGCCCTGGGATTTCTCGATCCGGATTTGCCGAAGTTTGGCGGTTCTCAGCCGCACGGCGAAAAATCTCCGTCAGTCGCCTCCTAAACCGGAATTCCGCCGGACACCCAACGGTCAGGGTGCTTCGTTGTCGACAGCGCGTTACATCCCGGCGCCGACCGCGAGGAAAGTAAAGATGACGACGTCCTGGGCCATGTGAATGAAGAAGGCCCAAACGCTTCCGCGCGTGTCGATCATGCTCCGCGCCCAAATCCAGCCGGCAAACCCCGCCATCACTACGCCGAGTGGACCGGACGGCTGACCGTAATAATGCCCGACTCCGAAGAAGACAGCGGTGAGCAAAACATTCTCGGCCGGCCGAAAAACTCCTCGCAAATGCGCAAGCGGAACACAACGAAATTGAAATTCTTCGCTAGCGGCGTTGAGCGTGGCGACAGCAAGACTCCACGGGAGAGTTCGCAAGATGCGTCCACTAACCCTGAAATTCGGATGGACGGTTAGATAAAGGTAAGGCGCCAGGGCAAGGGCAAATATAGCGATGACGGCTGGGCCGACCCAGGTCCATGGCACCGGCTTGCGCAGACCGAGAAAACCGATCGAGTGAGCGGGCGCGGCCGGATTCCCTTTGCACAAATACAAATCGCGCCGGGTCGCGCCGCTACCGATCAACGTAAGACTGACGAGGAATGCGCCAGAAAGCGTGAAGGTCCGTTCGAGAAACAATCGCGCCCCCCAGCTTGTATTGTCCGTCACGGCATGCACGGACGGAAGTGCGACCAGCGTCGGCGAAATATAATCCCAGGCAAAATTTAGAATCCCGATCGCGATGAGAAATCGCGCCAGCCCCCGCAACGACGGAAACGCAACCGCGGCCACCGCCGCCGCCCCAAAGATCAGGGATGATTCGACAAGCGGGAACCAAAATGTGGCGCGATGCCCTGATTCCTGCCAGATAATGTCGGGAACGGTGCTGCCGATCACGGCGGCCCATGCGATGAGGCGCGGCCAGGGATTAGACGTTGCTGGGCTGGTGGGGTTCATCTGTCGCGGACAATCGCCGCCGAGGTTAGGACACGCGTAAGAGCGCCGCGCTCAATCTTTCGAGTTCAGGAATTTCATCCGTCAAACCGCGCAAGGACTCGATCGCGGCGGGTATGTGTTCGAGAAACGCCTTGTTACCCTTGACCAATCCCAGAAAGCCGTAAGCCCCGAGGGCCTGCATCAGGCGTTGAATTCCGCAGAGCCGGAATGTTGCCCGAAAATCAGAAGGGACCGGATAATTGGCGGCGGCGCGCTTCGTTTCGTATTCGGACAAGAGTTCCTCGCACTCGGCCCGGGTGAAACTCACGTACGGATCGAAGAGAAGCGACGCCAGATCGTATTCGGCCAAACCGGGACGCATCCCCTGGAAATCGATCAAGTGGGCCTGACCATTCCGGATAATAATGTTTTGCGACTGGAAATCGCGATGGACCAAGACCCGCGGGCGTTCTGCCAACTCGTCCGCGATTCGGCCTAACGACTCCAGCGCGGTCAGCTCCGAAAGTTCCTTCGCGTTGACGCCGAAGAAACGGCCCAGGCAATTCTCGAAGAAATAACTCTGTTCCCAGCGATAGAGCGCGGCGTCGAATTCCACTGGAAGATTTTTCCGGATCGTTTGGGTCGCCGTTTCCGGCAAACAATGCAGCTTCACGATCTCGCCCAGGGCCGAATCATAGAAAGCACGCCGCACCAGCCAGCTCTCTTCGCGATGACTCCACAAGTCGGTCTTCCCCAGATCTTCGATCCAGATCAATCCTTCGGCCGGATCGTGGAAATAAATTTTCGGCGCGCGAATTTTGTGGGTCGCGAGAAACTCGGCGATCTCGACGTAATGCCGGTTCTCTTCCCGCTCCAGATTGTACTTAACCAGAATGATCGTTTGCTCGGGTGAACAACGGACCCGATAAAATTTTCGGTCGGAACCGCCCTTCTCGATCGGCGTGATCCTGACCTTTGCTTCTTCGAGCCGCGGGAAATGAATCCGCGTCTGTCGGAGAAGCAGGTCGCTGGTTTTAGATGTCGGTGTCACAGAGATCGCCTTCAGCTTTGCGTTGGGTGCGGACAATACAGGTGCGGAGGTGAGATCGGGAAGCGATTTGTGCGCCCGGCCAGAGAATTGTGTCCTCGATTGTCGCCCCGGCGTTTATCTGGCAACCGGCGCCGATCGAGTAAAACCCTGAGAGCCGCGCAGTTGAATCGATTCGCGCATCCTGCGCAATCTCGACAGGCCAATCGCGTTCTGTGAGATAGGCCGGCTTCCAATTCTCATCCTTAATTGCGCGATGGACCGCTAGATACTCGCGGCGCGAACCGATATTGAACCATTTCCCGTCATTAAGAACGACGCCGCCAATTTTTGCGCCCTGGCTAATCCAATCCGTCAAAACAGGAATGTAGGAAATCTGCCGGCCCGGCGGGATCCGTTCGAAGATCGCTCGCGTCCAAATGCAAACCCCGGCGAAATCGTATCGGCCGGGGTGACCATATCGATTAGTTATGTCGACGACGCGATTGCCTTCCAGGGCGACGTCTTTCCCGAAGCTGGTCTCGCGAACCGCAATCGTAACGTCGTTTCCGGCGCGAAAATGTTCGTCGATCAGCGTCGGCAAATCGATATCGGTGAGAAGGTCGCCGCTATAAGAAATAAACAGCTCATCGCTTAGAAACGACTCGGCGTTTTTTATGCCGCCGCCGGTGCCGAGGATTTCCCGCTCGTGCGCCAACTGCACCGGATGCCCACGATAATGGCCGCCCGAGAAAAATTCGCGGAACGCTTCGGGCCGATGATGGGTGTTAATGACAAACGATTTCACGCCGACGCTGATTAGATGCTCGAGGACGAACGTAATCAGCGGCTTTTGAAAAATCGGGATAAGCGGCTTGGGCAGTTCCTCGGTGAGCGGCCGGAGCCGCATGCCGAGCCCGGCGCCAAGAACAAAAGCCTGCGTGATCATCTTGTGCTTCGCTCCCGCTTTGATAGAACTGGGCCCATGGCGGAAGAAACGATCTGGCGCGGCACCGCGTCGCAACTGAAAAATCTCGGCTGTTTCATCCTCTGCTTCCTGTTTTGCTGGCTGATCGTTCCAATCTTTATCGGGCTCCGGCGATACCTTGAAACGAAGAACCATGTCTTCGAGCTCACGACCGAACGCTTAAAGATGACCCAGGGCATCTTCAGCAAAGTCACCGAAACTCTTGAGTTGTATCGCGTCAAAGACATCGAAGTTCTTCAGCCCTTCATGTACCGGATGGTCGGACTGGAAAACATCAAGGTGAACACTTCCGATCTTTCGTCGCCGGTTATTTTGCTGGATGGCATCTCCCAGAAAATCGGGTTCCCGGACAAACTTCGGAACCAGGTCGAAATCATTCGCGCCCAGAAAAACGTGCGCGAGTTGGATATCGAATAGCGAACCTTCCTGTGTCGCCGCTTCGCTGTGCGAAGCCCTTACCTTGTCATGTTGAGCACAGCGAAACATCTCTGACTATTTCGGCGCCCTGGGAGGCCGGAAAATATTCAGAGATCCATTCGCTTCGCTCAGGATGACAATTTCCCGCGTCGACCACAGGGCGACGGCTACAGAAGAGTTAACGTTTCCGCGCTTCGGCTTTCAGGTAGAGACTCTTCGTTCCGAAATCGATAATGCCGTGATAGCGGCGTAGAAGTTCGGAGCCGAGGAGACCCACCACGGGTGGCGAGGCTTGGAGGAGACCGCCGTGGATCAGACCTTCGAGATTCATGACCCCGACGTCTTTGCGCTCCATGTCCATCGAGCCGACCGAGAACCGCGAGATCGTCGCCATTCGCACACCGCGCTGTTTTAGATTCACCCCCGACGAGCTGAATGGTGTGTCCCGCATCGGGATCTGCATCCGGCGGACGAACTGGGAATGGAGCAGAGTGGCGAACGCGCCCGTGTCCACCATCAGCTTCGCTTTTTGTCCGTTCACCGAACCGTCCACGTAGAGATTAAAGCCGTCGCTTACATGGATCGGGACGCGGCGGAATCCGTCGAACTCGAATCCGGGCACAACCCCCGGCACGCTCGGGTTGATTTTCAAAATGAGAATCTGCCGCTGGCAATCGAGCATCGCTTTGGTGGGGAAAAGAATGTCGGCGCCGAGGATACCGTCGATTTCATCGCGCTTCGTGGAACGGCGAAGACCGCCGAGGTCGACGAGAACCATCGGTTCGTCGACGAGATTTAGCGCGCCGAGCCGGAGATTGCGCGCGATCGCGACCGAATTGAATGCGCCGTTGATGCTGAGCCGGGCCGGAATCTCCGATTTCCCGGTAATCGGTTTGAGGCCGAAGTATCCACGGCGGTTGAGGGCGATCGCGCTGACGGGCGCGCCGGTATCAACTCCGAGAAGCGCTGGTTTGCCGTTGATTTCAGCATGGACGAGCAAATGATTCTGGCTGGAACGGGTCAGGGGCAACGCCTCATATTGCAGAGCGCCGACACTGGCAGCCTGCAACGGCGACACAATCGCCGCCAGCGCCGAAATCCCGGCCGCAACCAGAAGCGCAACCAGATTCCTGCGGATTACTGACGAGCTCGGCTGGGTCGACACGGGCCGGAGGATAGCACGTTTTCTCGCCCGGGCGAAAAGCGATTCGTGAAAGCTAGGGTCGGCGGTTCTTTTCCACGATGGCGGCGATGATCAGAATGAATGCGAGGAGCCGAACGACATAGACGTAGGGCGCAAATTCGTGGGCGACACCGATCGCGAACAGGATGATTCGCTCCAGCATCAGGAGTAGAAATGCTCCGCTGAAAGCGAGAAAAAACCTGTCGCCGGTGCGCCGCCAGAACTTGAGAAAAAAAAGCGCGATCGTCAGGCTCGCCATGCAAAGGGCGCCGGAAAGAAATGGATTGATTAGGACGACGTTCACGGCTGCGACTCGAAAATTAAACCGTAAAGGAGAAGCCCAAACGCAACCAGGGTCAGCCCCGAACGCCACGGCGCGAGATCAAGTTCGGGAAGCACGACCAGGTCGATAAAGAGAAGCGAGTTCGCGGCGGCGAGGGCAAAGAAGCAGAGTGCCCCCCAAAAAAGCAGCGGCGCTCGTGACGCTCGATAACCGCGGATAAGAAGGACCGCGCAAAGCAAACTGGCCGCGGCGGAAAGGAGATAAACACAAATGCCCATGTCAATCGCTTCTTAATTTGAACGCATCGGCGAACTTCTGCACAGGATCGATTTGAGGGGCAAAAATCGCTTCGATTACCCGCACGCGCGACAGACGGTAGCTTGCTGCGATCTGTTCTACCGCTTCGCGCAGCTCTTCATTTTGGGGACTGTAACGAAAAGCCGGCAACGTCCCCTTTTCCGCGCAAAAAAAACCTTCGTTGGTGAAGCATTCGAGACCCTTTCGCAGCGACGCCTGGCTGCTGCGAATGACTTCATACACCTGCGTAACCGTCCAGAGCCGATCCGGCTGACCTCGCAGCAGCAGGAGAAGTTCGAGCTGCTCCAGGGAATGTATGTAACGTCCAAGGAATTGCTTTACGGAATCTGAAAGCGCTTCGGTAGCCATCGGTTTTATCCCACAACCCGACCCCAACCAGAGAAAATGGAGCAAACACTCTTCCGGCGTCAGCGCCGTGCGCAAACGCGAAATCCACGGTCGAATTTGATCTGCGCGAAGACGCTCGCCCGTTAAGGCGACGGAGTGGCGGTCGGGGAGGGGACGGGCTTTTTCTCGGGCCGACGATATGGCGTGAGGTGGGCCGAGGGTGATGCTGAGGCCGAACTGCGGATTTGTGCCTTTGCGTAACCGAGACGCCCGGTCGCGTCCGCGTCACCCGGCTTGAGCTCAAGGACTTTCTGGAAATCAGCGACCGCCTTGTCATATTTTTTAGCAAGCCGGTATTGAATGCCGCGGCGACGGTAAAGCTCAGCATCGTTTGTCCGTTTCGTGATCAGGGTTGTTAAGTCAGCGATCGCGGCGTCGTAATTTTTCGCCCTCTCGTAGACGTAAGCGCGTCGTTCCAGGACGGTCAGATCGCCCGGATATGCTTTCACGACCGCATCATAATCGGTTGCCGCTTCCTTCCACTGGTCCTTTCTCAGATAGGCAAAGGCCCGGTAACGCCGCGAGCTCGTATCTTTCGGATTCAATTCCAGAGCGCGACTCAGATCCTTAATCGCTGCGTCGTCCTTTTTTTGCCGGAATTCCAGTTCGCCGCGGCCGGCAAAGGCGTCAGCGTCTTTCGGGTTGAGTTCGATCAGCTTCGCATAATCTGCGACAGCCTTGTCGAACTGGTTATTGAGGCGGTATGCCTGCGCGCGGTTCCGATAATTCTTCGGGTCAGCCGGCTGGGCCTCGATCGCCTTGGTGAATTCCTCGATAGCCTTGTCATATTGTTTATCGCGCGCGTAATGAACGCCGCGATTGGTATGACCGCCGGGATCGCCCGATTGCGCCTGAGTTGCCAGCGGCACCCCAAGCCAGAAAAGCAGACAGATGAGCAAACCGTGAGCTTTCAATGGGCGAATTTTCATTTTATCAAAAGGCCTTCTTCATAAATCGCACGGTCCTTTGCGCATGGATGGCAAGGATAACCATTGTCCGCCCGGCCATTCTTTTGTCTCATGGTCTAATACCTTGGGTCCCAAGCTTTGCGATTGCGCCGCGAACTGTTGTCTTTTGGCGTTGCGTCGCCGGCCCGGACGGTGATTAACTCTGCGCGACTTTGGAAACGACCGTCACTTCCGCACCTGCTGAACCCCGCAATGGTGGGTTCATCAAAGGCCTCGGGTTGCTCGATTCGACGATGCTCGTCGCGGGCTCGATGATCGGCTCCGGCATTTTCCTGGTCTCAGGGATTATCGCGAAACAAGTCGGCTCGCCCGGCTGGCTCCTCGTCGTCTGGCTGGTTACCGGTGTGCTCACGGTGATGGCAGCACTTTCCTACGGCGAACTCGCGGCCATGATGCCGAAGGCGGGCGGCCAATATGTTTATCTCCGCGAAGCTTTCTCACCCCTCTGGGGATTTCTATACGGTTGGACCTTGTTCCTGGTCATCCAAACCGGAACGATCGCGGCCGTCGCGGTTGGGTTCGGTCGTTACACCGGCGTGCTGATTCCCTGGGTGTCAGAATCGAATTACATCATCGAGCCGATTCGCTTTGGCAGTTACGCCTTCTCCCTTTCGACCGCGCAGTTACTCGGGCTGGCGATGATCGCGCTCCTCACCTTCATCAACACCCGCGGGTTGAATCTGGGCAAGCTCATCCAGAACATTTTCACGACGGCGAAAACGGGCGCGCTCATTGCGTTGATCCTTCTCGGGATAATCGTTGGGATCCGTTCCGGCGCCGGCGCCGAAAACTTTCACGATTTCTGGAAGCTGCGCGGCGGCCTGCAAGAAGTCGGCCCCGGCCTGACCGCGATCACGGCGTTCGGCCTCTTCGTCGGAATCTGCGTCGCCCAAACCAATTCGCTTTTCTCCGCGGACGCCTGGAACAACATCACCTTTACCGCCGGCGAAGTGAAAAATCCACGGCGCAACATCCCGCTCTCACTCGCGTTCGGCACCTTCCTGGTCATTGGACTTTATTTGCTGGCGAATGTCGCCTACCTCGCCGCGCTCCCGTTCGCCGCGATTCAGAACGCACCGAGCGATCGGGTCGCATCCGAGACTGCGAACGTGATCTTTCCCGGTGCCGGCGCGACGATCATGGCGGTGGCGATCATGGTTTCTACCTTCGGCTGCAACAACGGCCTGATCCTCGCAGGAGCGCGCGCTTACTACGCGATGGCCCGCGACGGACTTTTCTTTCGTCGTGTCGGCGAGCTGAATAAGAACCACGTCCCGGGATGGGCCCTCATCATTCAGGGAATCTGGGCCGGCATTCTAGTTCTGCCGCGCACAGTCAAGACCGACGCGGCCGGCAACGTCACCGGTTACGGAAATCTTTACGGCAACCTGCTCGATTACGTCATTTCCGCCGCGCTCATTTTTTACATTCTCACAATTCTCGGCCTGTTCGTGCTGCGTAAGAAACGCCCGGACGTGGAGCGGCCGTATAAAGCGTTTGGTTACCCGATCATTCCCGCTCTCTACATTGTTGGCGCGTCGATAATTCTGGTGGTGCTGTTCATTTACCAGACCGCGACCACCTGGCCCGGATTGATCATCGTTCTGACTGGTGTGCCGATTTATTTTCTCTGGCGCAAGTCCGACACAGGACCGGGGACAGACAACCAGCCCACGTAGCGGAACCGAACCACTTCGGAGTCAGCACTAACACCTAACGAGAACAAGGAAAGCATAACGCCATGGCAAACCTATTTGCGAGAAAACCTCTCGACCGGCTCATGCAGGAAGCACAGGAAGTCGGCGAACATAGCCTGAAGCGTTCGCTGGGCGCGTGGAACCTGATCGCGCTCGGCATCGGCGGCATCATCGGCGCGGGCTTGTTCGTCCGGACCGCGGCGGCGATCGCCGAGCGGGCGGGTCCATCGGTGGTGCTCGCGTTTATTGTGGCGGGTGTCGGCTGCGCCTTTGCCGGTCTCTGTTACGCCGAGTTCGCATCCATGATTCCAGTGGCGGGCAGCGCCTATACTTATTCCTACGCGACGATGGGCGAGTTCGTCGCCTGGATCATCGGTTGGGATTTGATTCTCGAATACGCGGTCGCGGCGGCCACGGTTGCGTCCGCGTGGAGCGAGTACGCGAACCGTGTCCTGGAGTGGTTTGGTTGGCGCATCCCTTATCAATGGTCGCACACGCCGTTTCAGCACGATCCATCAGGCATCGCCGGGATTATCAATCTTCCAGCGGTGTTCATCCTTTTTCTCCTCACTCTGCTCCTGATTCGCGGCACGAAAGAATCGGCCTTTGTGAACGGACTCATCGTAATTCTGAAGGTGAGCATCGTCATCCTCGTCATCGCGCTCGGGTGGGGCTTCATCAATTCGGCGAATCACACGCCGTTTATCCCGCCACCGGGTCACTACACAACGCCAGAAGGCATCACCCATCCCTTTGGCGGAATTATGGGAATCCTCGGCGCGGCCGGCGTAGTTTTCTTTGCCTATATCGGGTTCGACGCCGTCTCGACCGCGGCGCAGGAAGCGCGCAATCCAAAGCGCGACATGCCGATCGGCATTCTAGGTTCGCTCGCGATTTGTACGGTGCTTTACGTTCTCTTCTCCTACGTCCTTAGCGGCATTGCGCCCGTGGCGGATTTCCGTGATCCGGCGCGGGGCGGCGAAGCGTCAGTGGCTTACGCGATCAGCACCTACATGCATGGCTACGAATGGCTCTCGAAATGTGTGACCGTCGCGATTCTCGCCGGGTTTTCTTCGGTGATCCTGGTGATGTTGCTCGGCCAATCGCGCGTTTTCTTTTCCATGAGCCGCGACGGACTCGTGCCGCCGGTTTTCTCAGCGGTCCATCCGCGTTACCGCACGCCCTACAAATCGAATATGCTGTTTTTTGTTTTCACCGGTTTGATGGCGGCCTTCGTTCCGGCCGATGTGACCGGCGAAATGACGAGCATCGGAACGCTCTTCGCGTTCATCCTTGTCTGCATCGGCGTTTGGATCATGCGAGTGCGAAGTCCGGAGCTCGAACGCGGCTTCCGTGTGCCCGCGGCGCCGCTCGTGGCGATACTCGGGATTATCACCTGTGGCGCGATGATTTTTGGCCTGGGGTGGACGAATTGGCTGCGGCTAATCGTGTGGCTGCTGATCGGATTTATCTTCTATTTTGGCTACGGTAAAAGCCACAGCCGCATCAACAACCCGCCTCCGGAGATGCCGGAAGGGATAAGTCTGCACAAGTAGACTCGGCGGTCATAGACCGCCGCTACAGAAAATCACATCGGGCTCGAAGCACCGAAACCGAGGATTGATTCGATGCGCTCGCGGGTGGCGAACACGTCCGGCGCGTTGCGTAACCGCTCACGCTGCGAGGCCTCCGATCCGCCAGACTCTAGCGCGTGCAAAAGCTCGCGCTCGTGCTCCGGGAGCGCCGCATCCGAAGTGTCGGCGTGCTGTTGTAAACGGCCGACAATTTCCGCGAGCGCGTCACCATCGTATTTCGACGCGCGAAAAGTATCGACGATGCGCTGGAAACTGAGATGCAACGGAATCGTCGCAACATCGACCGATGCATTTTCCGCCACGTCATCCGGCGGCGTAATGACCGCCGTCGAAATGGCGACGGAGTTCCAAACATTTTCCGGCGCGTAATATCCGATCTCGACCCGATACGAGCTGCGAGCGTGAAGCACGGAGAGAAGCTGGCTTCCGCCGAGCGGTTCGACGGCGGCGCTAGATTCTTCGATCCCTTCATGCCACAAAACCCGCAGGTGAACCTTTCGATCTACCGGCGGTGTGTCGCCGAAAACGACCACCCAATCGATGTCCCAATAAACAAAAATCGTGTGCGGATCGCGGGCAATGGCGAAAAGAAACGCGCCGCCGTAAGACCGCGGCAGTTCGCCGAGTATCTCATAGTCCCGGAGCGCATTGGCGTCCGGCGCCGGTGGTTCCGGCACAACCGGATGGCTCGAGAGCACAAACTCGGCGCCGCCGCCCGCGGTTTCAGTGAGATCAGCGAGATCGTTCGCCATGAGCGACCATACACAAAATCCGCTGCCGAGGTAGGGACGTTTTTCCGAAACGACGCTATTGATTTCCCAAATTGTAGGCCTCGACGCTGCCCACTCCGGTCCCGCCGTTCATTCCGCTAAGGATGACGGTATAGGCCCCAGGCGCGAGCGTTCGGAGAATGGCCGATTCCTTCGGGTTCGTTGGCGCGAGGCCGCTCGTCGTCAACGCCGCCGCATCCGGACTCGTGCCCCAATCGTCGTTTGAAATAATCGTCCCACCCTGCGCATCGTGCAGCTCGATCACCGGATCCTGAAGCGCATTGGTAACGCCGGCCGCGCCTAGCGATGGACCGATTCCACGAACGAGAATGTTTTGCGGCTGACCCGTGAACGAATCGTCATTCACGATGAATCCGCCGATGAGAACGTTGGCGCCGGACCCGACAAATCCGCGGGTGGCGACGTTCCCGAGATCCGCGAACGATTCGGCGTCGAGATCGTAAACTTCTACGACCCCGATTCCGGTTGCGCCATTCGCACCGCTCAGGATCGCGGTGAAAATGGTGTTCGCCGTCGATGCCGGCAGGTTGATGATCAGCGCCGCTTCCTTGTCATTCTTCGGCGCGAGGCCGCTCGCGGAAATCTCGGCCTGCTGGGTTGAACGCCAGTCATCATTCATCGCGATCTGGGCGCCGGTGGAATCGAACACTCTCAAGATCGGATCCGAGAGCGCGCCTCCGATTCCAATCGATGGTCCGACGGCGCGGATCAATATGCGTTTGGCGGGCGGGTTTCGTTTAATGAATCCGGCGATGCCGTCGTTCTGGCCGCCTTGCACGTTTACCCGAGTCGCGAGGTTCGCGAGCCGGCGGCGCGGTGGGGTGGGCGCTGGTGTGCTTCCCGGCGCGACGAAAGGCGGCGGATACGGAGTCGGCGTCGGTCCGCTCGGGAACCCCGGCTGGGCCGAATCATGGACGATGAATTGTGTGCCCCCCAAGGCGATATCGCGGCGCCCCTGGCGAGATCCTTGGCCGCTCACCGGCGGCACCACTTCGATCGTGTAGGAGCGCGAACGCAACCCGGCAACAACCGTTCCATTGCCGATGAGCGGTCGGCCCGCCGTGGCGAGGACCGCGTTCAATTTCGCCACGCTCACCTGCACCGAGACCGTGTTGTCGTCGAGATTGAATGCGCCCGCGTCCGCCGCGCCGAGCATCGTGTAAATCAGTTTGCCGTCATTCGCCCTTTGGGCGAGACCGTAGCTGTAGGTCATGTTGCCGTTCACGTCCGTGTCCGCTTCGAGATAGAACTGATCCGCATGATCGGAGGCGGCGAACGAGTAGGTGCCGGTCGGGCTCAGGACATTGTGAGGCGCATTCACGGCGAAGCTCATCTGCCAGGTCGTTTGCCCGGGAATAACGCTCAGGTCCGAGACCCGCATCGTGGCGGCGATCGCGAGACTGCTGCCCGTCCCGGAAGTATCGTAGCGCGTCGTCAGAACATCGGACGCATCCGGTTGATGAATCCGCGGGACATTTCCTTCCTGTAAGTCCTGCGCGTAATCGGTCACCTGCTCGCCGTTCAATCCCGGAACGCGCGGCGGCATGACTTCGTCGCTATTCACACTTGTGGTTCCCGGCGGAATTACGAGCGCGTTGCCTTCCACGACCGCTGGCAAGTTGCCTCCTTTAATGCTCGGCCCGGCAATTTGGTGCGCGACGTAAGTGTGGCCGTCGTAATCGTTGTGATCGTCCGTGTATGCGATTACCGCGGCTCCCTGCGGATCGAACGAGACCTGGAAATAATCGATCAGATTTCGGTTGTTCGCGCCGGTTAGGCCGCCTTCGGAAATATTCGCGGCGTGAATGATGTGTTCCGGTTCGGTGACCTCAGCTTGACGAAACGTCGGTGTGTTCGAGGTCGCGTCGAACGATTGCGCGTAATAGACTTTCCACTCCGCATTGTCATCGTTGCCGCCGACCGTGCCGTACCAAACAATGCCGACCGAGCCCGGCGTCGGTCCGGTTTCCATCCACGGGAAAACGTTGCTGTCGGTGCCGACGTTGTTAACGCGCACCGGATCGCTCCACGTCGCGCCTTTGTCGGTGGAGTGTTTCAACAAGATGTCTTTGTCGTTTGAATAACAGACGTAAACGGTGCCGTTCGGCGTCCCGTCATCGGCGACCTTGGTGACAAAGAATAAATGCGCGACGCCGTTCGGATCGGTCGCAGCCTGATTCACCGTATAAGAAGTTGGCGCCACTCCGAGGCTCGCTGGCGTTCCCACCACAACCGTGCCCTGGCTCGTTCCGGCGTAAACCACGCCATCGGATTGATGAACGTCGATCGGTCCGACCTGCGTGGTCGTGCCGGCGGTCACCGCCGGACCAAACGTGAGTCCGCCGTCATCGGAACGCTGAATCTGCGTCACCGCCGGCTGGAGCGTCCGGTACCACATGTAGACCGTCGTGTTCCCCAAAAATTCCTGCCATTGCCGGTCGTCCACGATTATCCCGCCCGTTCCGTTGCCGATGGGATTCTTTTGGAAACTCCCGGCGCGATCGGTTGAATTGCCCGTCGAAATATTCGCCGCGATCAAACTGCAGAACGACAGCGTGGGATCGGTCTGCCCCGGAGGCAGACTGAACGGCACCGCCAGGTCGATGTCGCCGCCGCCATCGCCGCCCAGCTCGGCCTCGCTCGCGGCCGGGCTGAATGCATCGGGTTGCCCGCGATAAATCGGGACCCGCATGTTCGGATCGAACGAGGGACTGAGCGGATTCAAATCGAAACGCCAGATATCGACTCCGGCAGGAAAGCCGCGAATCCCGCCGACATAAGCGTTGCCCGCAAAGTCGGTGCGGTTACTCGGCTCGCCGTCGCGCAAAGTGGTGGGCGCCTTGAGCGGAATGTTATTACTGAAAGTGATTCCACCCGTGACGTAGTTCGCAGTCCGCATCGGGACCGGGGTCGCGGACGGGTTCGAAGCGCTCTGGATCTGCGCGGTGCCGTGATATTGAGCAGCCGGATTCGCCACCCCATAGAGAACGTGCACCACGTAATCGCCCGCGCCCGACGTCGCGGGATTGATCGAGACCTGTTCACTCGTTCCGGGCGGACCGCCGTTCTCGCCGGGGAAAATCACTTTGCCATCCACGGAATCCTTGTGGACGTAGAGATCATAATCTTGCGGCGCGGAAAACGTGATCTGAATTAGTAACTGCTGGCCGGCGTAAGCCTCCGGGCTGCCGGTGAGGTGGATCGTGAAAACATCGCAGGAGGTGCCATCGACACAGCTTGCTTCACCGCCGGCGCCTCCCACCGATGCTCCTACGATGTTGCCGTCCCATTGCAGTGGCGTGGCGCTTCCGGGATTAAGCGTGCCCTCAGTTGGATTCGCACCGAACGCCGCGGTGCAACATCCGACGATGACTGCGATCCCGAGGAGAAACGACGTGCGCGAAAGACGAGTGTTCATAAGCGTGTGGCAGAGATTGGATGAACGCCGCGGAAATGCGGCGGGCATAGTGGTCTCTTCTAAATCGGGAACGCGTGACCATCCGGCTCTGCCGCCGAGCGGCGTTTTTCAAATTTTTTTCGGGTAAATATCCCGCTGGTTCCGAGTCGGATGCGCCGACCGGCGTGATCCGGTGCCCATCCATTGCAAATTTGTCACGCGAAGAGAGGGCACCTTTATGCGCAAACACACCACTTCTGCTTTGAGCCCCATGTTCAATGCCGCCGTCCTTCTTGCCTCGATTTTTTGCCTGCCGCTGGCGGCGTTCGCCAAGCGAGCCGTGCCGGAAAATCTTGGGAACGGCCTCGACAAGCTGGTCGCGAGTAATCTCGCCATCAAAGCTGGCGCGCCCGCGCCTTTCAACGGCTTCGCCACCGCGCAGGCCGCGATGTATGGCAAGATGGCGATCGTCGACAAGGCGACCGGCCATTATGTCGTCGATATCATGCCGGACGGAACCGTGTCGCTGGCGAATTTGGAAGCTTCACTCCGGACAAGCTTCCCGCTGATGGCGATAAAGGCAGTGGACACCGCCTATCGCGGCCACGGAATTATCGAAGCGACTGTTAGCCTCGATGATGCCGCGCAGCTCGCGCAAAAACCGGGAGTAGGCTCAGTAGTTCTACAATTGAAGCCGGTCTTGAATGCCGGCGCGGCGATCGCGCAGGGAGTAAATCAGCATCGAGTTAATCGGATCAATAAGGGTTACAACCCCGCCGCGTCCCAGGACATCACCGGAGCCGGCATGTCAATCGGTGTCATGTCCGATAGCTTCGATGCCTCGCCTACTACTACCGATCGCGCCGCGGCTGATACGGCGGCGGATGAGTTACCTAACGTCGTCGTCCTCGCCGACCTTTCCTTTACCGATCAACCTACCGATGAAGGCCGGGGCATGTGCCAGATCGTGCACGATGTTGCGCCCGGCGCGAAGATTGCCTTTGCCACTGCCTTCGGTGGCAACGTCGATTTCGCCAATAACATTCGCGCTCTCGCGGGGCTTCCAGGTTACACAAAGGATCCTTCCATCCAGCAAGGTTTCAAAGGCGACGTGGTTTGCGACGACGTCTCCTACCTGGATGAGCCGATGTTTTCCGACGGTGTGATTGCACAGGCCGTCAATGATGTTGTTAACGCCAAGGTGACTTACTCTTCGTCCGCGGCGAACAACTGGGGCACGGATGGTTATGCTTCGGTGTTTCGCCCGGTCGCGAATGGCACTGGCGTTACCGCCGCTAGTAACTCTGCCCTTGCCGGCACGAACATCGATTTGACCGGAGTCGACCCGGCCCTTTATGCCGGCGGTTTCCATAATTTTAACCCGGACGGGCTCGACGTTGCCCAGACCGTCAACACGGGAAGCGACACCCAGTTTGTTTTCCAGTGGAACGATCCTTACGATGTATCTGCGCCTGTCATCATCGAACCTCCCATCCTGGAAGCCGATGCTACCAGCGCGGGCGGCTCATCGATGGATTTCACTCCGCCGCCTTTTACCGCCGGTCAGGCTATCGTCGTTCGCGAGAACGCGACGAACGCCACTCCGGCCGATAACTTCGACGCTATCGTTAAGGTAACCGATCCGAACGGTCATGTCCTGCTCGATCAGGATACGGGGGTCGACGAGACGGTTACCTTCTTCGCCCCGGTAAGCGGCCAATACACCATCACGGTCCATCCCTTTTCTACCGACGTCGGCGGCGTCGTAGGTGTGCCAACCCACGGGTCTTACCATATCAAAGTCAACAACGCGAACGGGACCGCCCGCATCACGCAGGACTTTAATATCTTGTTCTTTGACATGTCGGGCAAATTTATTCCCGACGCCTCCCTTACCTCCAATAACGTTGCCAACAACCGTCCTATCGAGCTAGGAACGCCATCGTTCCCGGCTAGCCAGGCCCAGATGGTTATCTGCCGTTCCAACACGACGGCGCCAACTAACGCGGCCGATCACCTTAAGTATGTTTTCTTCGGCAACGGCCTGTCTAACATTGGACCGGCCGAATACGGAAACTATCTTGCCCCGGTTACCTTTGGTCATAGCGCGGCGGCGGGCGCGAATAGTGTTGCGGCTTTCGCGGCTTTCCGGCCAAATCTGCCAGAGGATTTCACTTCTCCCGGACCAGTCACGATCTATTTCGACGACAATAGTAACCGCCTGAACCCGCCTCAGGTAAGATTGAAACCGGACGTCGCCGCGACGGACGGCGCTAATACCTCGTTCTTCCCTGAAGGACCTATCCCGTTCGGCGGTGTGCCGTTGATCGGCGATTCCAACTACGATGCGGACAGTTATCCCAACTTCTATGGAACGAGCGCGGCCTCGCCGCACTGCGCGGCGGTTGCCGCGTTAGTCATCCAGGCGCATGGCGGTCCCGGCTCGCTAACACCCGCGCAGGTCAAGACAATCCTTCAGACCACAACATTCCCGCATGATCTTGATCCTTACTCGGTCAGTGGCACTGCCCAGACTTCCAATGGCGGCAGCGTCTCGATCAATGTCTTTAGCGATAACAGCGGGAACAATGGAACCGGCGAGAACGATCCGAATAGCTGGTCAGTGACTTACACCGGTCCCGGCCAACTCACTGGACTTAGTTTCAACCCGCAAGGCACGCCGCAGACGGGCGGGAACGTTACCGGCGGTAACTATAATGGCATTACCGCCGCCGACTTCCTCGATTCGAGCAAATACAAATACACGCCCGGGATGGTCTTTACCTCGGCCTTTAGCTTCGGGCCGAAGTCGCAGGGCATGACGGCCGGGGACGTTGTCGCCACGCGAGCGAATCCCGCGCCGTCGCCGTCGAATCCGGATCCAAGTAATCCGACCGAGCACGAATGGACGCTCAACCTCAATTTTCCGAACAATAACTTCACCAACGGTAAGGTCCTTCGCTTTAACAACGGCCGGTTACAACAACAGGACGCAACGAGTCCGCAGGGAGTTACTAACCCACCTTCCACCGGCAGCCCGGTAACGAATAACGTTCTGCGCCGAAGCGGCGATTTCTCCGCCGACATTCTGGGCAGCGGCGTTTTGATTCCGGAAGATCCGCTCGGTAACGACGTCCGGCCGGGGATGACCTTCAGTGGCACCGTGGTCGACGGCGGTAAGACTTACACCTTCGCCGGACGACTGACGAATCGCGTCGGGCGCGGTTATTCACCGCTGGACGGATTCGGTTTCATCAATGCGGAAGCCGCCATCGCCGCGCCGATACCTACAGCTACTCCTAACCCGAGCGCTGGTCCGGTCCAGCTCGTCAACCTTGCGGGCCGGCTCCTGGTTGGCACCGGCAACGACGTTGGCATTGCCGGCTTCATCATGAATGGCGCCCCGTCGAAGAAGGTGCTTATTCGCGGGATCGGGCCATCGCTCTCCGGAGCTGGCATTCCTAATCCGCTCCAGGATCCGGTTCTCGAATTGCACGATAGCAACGGCGGCGTGACCGTGAACGATAACTGGCGGAGCGCGCAGGAAACCGAGATCCAGCAAGCCGGCCTCGCGCCTGCGGACGATCGCGAATCGGCCATCATTGCGACGCTCCCGGCCGGGACGCACACCGCGATCATTAAAGGAACGGGGAACACAACCGGCGTCGGTATCATCGAGATTTACGATCTCCAGACAGGTCTGGGCGAACTCGATAACCTCTCCGCCCGCGCGAACATCCAGACCGGGGATAACGCGCTCATCGCGGGCATCACTATCAGCGCAGGCGATCCGCGCCGGACCGTTTTCCGAGCTATCGGGCCAGAGCTGAAGACGCTCGGGGTTCCAACTGCCCTCGACGACACGACTCTCGAAGTGCGTGACGTCAACGGCATGGTGATTGGGAGCAACGATAACTGGAAAGACGCGACTAACGCGACCGAGCTATCCGCTACTGGGCTGGCGCCGAACATTGACGCGGAATCCGCGGTCCTTACCACCTTAGGACCCGGCAGGTACACTTCGATTGTCCGTGGCGCGAACAATACCGCCGGCGTAGGCCTGGCCGAAGTCTACAAGCTCGACAACTAGAATCTTCGTGTAGCAACGAGGGAGGTGTAGCTGTCGTCAGAAATGGCGGCAGCTACACTAACTCCGCGGGTGTTGAGAGTCACTAGTTGAGAGTTGAGAGCCGTTTTACGGCCCTTCCGTCTCTCAACTATTAACTCTCAACTCCCAACTATGTCCGCCTACATTCCCGACCCTACGTACTCCGCGGAATAATTATCGATCTTCGTCGTTGATCCCGGCGCAGGCGATTTCTCCACGTCGTAGGCGGTGTTGCTCGCGATTTTCTGCGTCTCCGTGTCGTAAATCATCACCGTCTTCTTCGCTTTCGGGGAAGTCTTCTGGCCTTTCTCCGTGTCCACCGCGATGTAGCGCACTTTTCTCGATTTCATCCCCGCCCGACGCTGCGCTGACATGTGCGCATAAGAACGTCGCGCCCGCATCTCGGCCACTTCCCGTTGCCGTTCCGTCGCTTCGTAGCGCGCGATGAAATAAATCGTCGCCGCAATCACCGCCGCCGTTACGACCGTTTCTGCCGCATTGTTATGACTGAACGGCAGGCTCGGCACGTAGGGAAACTGGGCTTGCGCCATTCGCGCCGATGCCCCGAGGAGGAGCGCTGCGATCGTTACCGCACAAGTCGCTTTTAAAAGTCGTGTTTTCATCGTATGCCGTTCTACCTAGCTGATCTTCGCCTGGCAAGTTAATACGCGGCGGTCGTCTGCTTTTGTGGAATAATTTTAGACCGGGAATTTCATGGCCTCGCTTCCGCTCATTTTCATCTCCGCTGTTAGCCGCGAGCTCCGCAGCGGCCGCCAGCTCGCCGCTAACACCCTCACCTTCCTCGGTTACCAGCCGATCTGGCAGGACGTTTTCGGGACGGAGACCGGCGATTTGCGCGGGATGTTGCGCCAGCAGATCGACCAATGCAAAGGCGTCCTCCAGATCGTCGGCAACTGCTACGGCGCCGAGCCGCCCCAGCCCGATCCGGAATTCGGCCGCGTCAGTTACACCCAATACGAAGCGCTCTACGCCAGGAAGCGCGGCAAAAAGGTTTGGTACCTTTTCATCGACGAAACTTTCCCGGTCGACCCCTGCGAAGCGGAGCCCGCCGAGCTCCGCGCCCTCCAGGCCGCATACCGGCAGCGTTTGCAATCGGACGCCCATCTTTTTCATCCGTTGACCAGCCGTGAAGGCCTCGAAGCAAGCGTCCTTAAACTGCGCGACGATCTCGTCCGGCTCCGGCGCGGAGTGAAACGTTGGGCCGCCGGCGTTGCCATCATGCTGGCTCTAAGCGTGGGTCTCGGGTTCTGGCTTCTCTATAATCAGCGCGAAAGCACGAAGCGGATCGTCGAAGCGCAGCAAGCCGTCGTGACCATGAGCCAGGAAATGACGAAACTGCGCGAAGGCATCCTGAAGTACCCGCGGGTCGAGGCGGAAGTGCGCCAGTCGCAAACGGAAGAAAACCCCGCCGTCGTCCAGCAAAAGGTGTACGACGCTTTAAGCAAGGAAGTCGGAGTAGATTCGAAGGTCCTCCAACAAAAGCTGCCAGATGTAGCTATTAACCTCCAGCGCGCGCCGGATGCTACGACCTACGAAAAGGCCAACGCCGCTTACGTCGCTAACAACTTCATGGAAGCCGAGCGCCTCGCCTTACAAGCCGTGGAAGAGTTACAGAAGAACTCGAGTAAGCCTTCCGAGATCGTCCAGGCTTATCAGCTCGCGGGGTTTTCCGCTCAGAAACGGATCCAATTCAAGACCGCGCTGGAATATTTCCGGGCCGCGGAAAAGCTGACCGATCGGCAGGGCAACGCCACTCAGTGGGCCGACGTTCAACATGCCATTGGCGATCTGCTTATGGAGCAAGGTTCTTATCGCGAAGCCGAAGACGTTTTGCGGGCGGCGGCGGAAGCCCGCGAAAAAGCTTTAGGCGCCGACAACGCCGATACCTTGCGGAGCCGCACCCGGGTGGCTTACGCTCAGTATCGCCAGGGCAAGTATAACGAAGCCGTTGAAGGGTTCCGCGGCATCGTAGGTCTCGAAGAAAGAATGTTTGGCCCGATGCATCCCGATACTTTGCTGGCTCGGAACGGCCTGGCCATTGCCCTCGATAACGCCGGCAAACCCGGGGAAGCGGAAGCCGAACATCGCCGCATTCTCGCTATCAGAGAGAAAGTGCTCGGACCGGAGCATCCCGATACTCTTAGGACTCGCAATAACATCGCCCTAACTCTCGACCGACAAGGAAGACACGCCGAAGCCGCCAGCGAATACCAACAAGTCATCGATCTCGAAAACAAAGTGTTGGGCCCCGAACACCCTGACACCCTCAAAAGCAGGAGTAGTTTCGGTTACGCGCTCGATCACCAGGGCAAGTACTCCGAGGCCGAGCTGAACCTGCGCGATGTTATCCGGCTCGAGGAACGCGTCCTCGGTCCCGAACACCCCGATACTCTCATTAGCCGGCTCCGGTTGGACAAGGTCCTGATGAGTCAGGGTAAATTCGCTGAAGCCGAGACTGACTACCGCGCGCTCATTGTGCTCGAACAGAAAGTCCTGGGACCAGAACATCCCGATACCTTGTCGGCGCGTTCCGGTCTGGCCAATGCCTTGCAAGCCCAGGGCAAACATTCCGAGGCCGCTACTGAGTATCGCGACGTTATCGCTCTCGAAGAACGCGTCCTGGGTCCGCAACATCCAAACACGCTCCTCAATCGCAATAACCTGGCTAACTCTCTGATGGCGACCAATGCCTACGTCGATGCCCAGAACATGTTCCGCGAACTAATCGACCTCGAAACGAAAGCCCTCGGCCCGGAGGACGCTCTTACCATGCGAAGTCATCGTGGCCTGGCGAACGCCTTGTTCAACCAGGGCAACTACACCGCTGCCGAGCCCGAGTATCGCGAAGTCCTAAGGATAGCTGAGAAACTCCGCGGCCCCGACCAACTAGAAACCTTGGATGCCTGTTACGATCTCGCCGGCACCCTTGCCCGCGAACGAAAACTCCCCGAAGCCAAAGACCTCGCCCGCCGCGCCGCCGACACCGCCCGAAAAAAACTCAGCCCCAGCCATCCCGCCAGCCAGAAATACAACGCGCTGGTCACCGAGCTCGAAACCAAGAACGCCTTGTAACGCTGTAGCCTCCTCCTCGGTGTAGCGTCGGCTGTCTCAAGCCGAAGACCCTCCACTTAGTCGTCGCTTTGCCAAAGCCTGCCTCCGCAGGGGTTGCAGTTAAGAACCACGATGCCCGATCTTCCACTTTATTCCTACTTCGAGCGTAAAACGGCGCGACTCTGGTCGGCTAACCTTTTGGGCTTGCTGGAGGACCTGCTCGGGGTTACCACTTCGACTGGCATGCCCCCGCTCTCTATGATCCGGCCGAGGAAAAGCAATCGGATTATACAGATTTTTTCTGCCTTTACTAACCAATCGCTGCACCTAACCGCTGGCCGCTTTGGTGCTCCTCGTCAGATTGTGAAAACACATCCAGTGCAAGCCTCGCTCGCCGCCGCCAGCGGCAGCTGAGCTCTTTCTCGTTAAGCCCCTCCGCACATGGACACACCAACGCCACCGAAAACAACGTCGTTCTCACATCAGGCAGCCAAACTCAGTTGGGTTTGCTCTATCATCGTTTTGTCCCTTCTAATGTTCGGTAGACAGATTGATGCGCGAGCCATCATCGAGCTTGTTTCATTGCTGCTCATTGCGGTCGGGTTTGTGTTCGGAGTCGTCGCGCTGTTTGGCATCCGCACCCACGGCAAGAGCGGCATCCTTGCACCAGCGATTGTCGGCATCATCATCAACCGCTTGCTTGCGTTCATCTTCGTCACCAATTTTTTGGCGGCGAGGGCGAGAGCGCAGCAGCAAGGCGATGTTCGAGCGATTACACAGAGCAGACAGATTTGAGACGACACCGTCGCCTAACCAGGCGATGGAGCGAACGCCGGACCGGTGCGCTCCACTTTTGAGATGACTTCCACATTTCCAC
This sequence comes from Chthoniobacterales bacterium, assembly GCA_045809795.1. Lineage (GTDB taxonomy): Bacteria > Verrucomicrobiota > Verrucomicrobiia > Chthoniobacterales > UBA10450 > AV80. Next base: position 1,432,737 of record JBJMXD010000006.1, on the reverse strand, counting down.
TCCGAGCGACGTGCGTTCTGGTCCGCCGTCGCTCATCTTGTTCTCGTTAGACCGAAGCCACACGCCATGGAATACCCAAAAGAAGGCTCCAGTTCCCTTTACGATTACTCCGACAAGAGTCTTTCGGAGTTCGCTCCCCTCACTTCCCCCGAGCACGCGGCCGCTCTCACGCCGGAGCAGTCCACTGCCGTCGCACGAGGAGTGGCGTGGCTACGGGGGGAGCATCTCCACGTCCCCAACCGATGGGACTACTAGTGGAGTCGGCGCGACCCGGGAGGCCTGACCAGCGATGCAGCTAACCGCTGGCCGCCCTCGCGCGTGCGCATTGCGGGTAGCAACGATTGTTTTGCTTTCCGTAGCTAGTCAAAGCGCGGTTGCGCTCGAGGCGCCGCCCACACCGACCGAGCTAAGAGAAGAAGCCGCTGGTTCTTGTGTCCGAGCCGCAAGGCACGCGGGAATCGACTATGCACAATCACTCGATCGCGCTATCGCGGGGGATCCTGCGGGTTTGGCCGCGCTCTTTCGCTTTACCGACAGCGGTTGGTGCGATGGCGCTGCCGCGGAGGGTCACTGTGCGATTCTGTTCGGCCTGTTACAGCGCTGGCGCGACAGGGCTTTCTCTCGCGTGCTGAGAGCGCAGAAGCAGCCGGTCCGCAAGGCCGTCTTCGATGCTATTAGCCCGATGCCTGGTTGGAATCGCAGCAGGTATCACCTAACTTACGCTTCCGCTCCACACTAGCATCATGGTTTACTTGATAGTAACCAGGCGACGGAGCTAACCTGTCCTGTGATATTGACAATCCACTAACGCGCAAGTATCCGGCTTACGTTACAACCTATCTATGAACTTAAGTTCCCCTCCGAGGCTCGCGCGGTGTCTGGCAATCCTCTCGTTCCTGGCGGTGATGCCTTTTTCGGGTCATCGCGCCGTCGCGAGATCTCCTATCTCGTTGGACGTGTTGCAGCGTGATGGCTACGGCTCGGTCGGGCTAGTCAGCGAGGGCCAGAACAGGGTGTATGTTCTGGCAGAGATCAATGGCCACAAGGTCAGGCTGTTGCTGGATACCGGATGGGGCACCGAAGGCATTACCGTTGGAATGAATCCAGGTGCGCTGAACATTGTTCCGGAAAAGGGTGTGGGCTGGGCCGTAAGTGTCAGTGGCGCCCACGTCCCATTCGCGCATGGCACGGCTCAATCGGTCGTGATGGGAAATGTCAGTATCCGAGGTACGCCGATCTATTTCGGACGAGTCTCTGGCGAAGGCGTTGTCGGTCGTGGTTTCCTGAAGAGAAATAACGCGGTCATCGATCTGACAAATCTGCGCCTTTACCTGCGTCCCCCGGGGAAAGGTCGCCGCGTCGATCTTGCGCCGGCCTTAACCGCCCTCGGCATGGCCAAGGCGCCGTTCTTTGACGCGCCACACGGAAACTTTGTCCTGAACGTTGAAGTAAACGGGGTTCCCACGCGAATGATTTTGGATACAGGTGCGCAAGCGACAATGATCGATGGTCGCTTTGCCAAAATGGCGCGCGCAAAAGGCTGGGGGCGCGATGTGATTTCAACAGATGCCGCCGGTGTTACGTCTAAGGCCGATTTCACCGGGCCAAAGACTTTCAAGATTGACGGCATTCCGATCCGCACGCCGGTCGTTGTCCTCGACAGGTTTGTCGCTTACGAGCAGAGTGGCGGCAAGATAGCTGGCCTCCTGGGCCTGGATGTCATCGGTATGAATTGTGGCATTATCGACGTTGGCCAGCAGCGGTTTTACTTCGTGCGAGCGAAGTAGCGGACGTGTCGGCAACGTTTTCTTTGCTACGATTGCCTGCCACACAACCTACAGCCTTTCTTTCGGGCTGGGCGGAAGCATAAATCGTTGAGACTTCGCGGCAGGTAGCTCAACGTGTCGGCGCACTTTATGGCCGCCACGCCGAAGACCTGCATCATCCTCAACCCCTCAGCCGGCAAGGCCCGCGACCTGGATGATATCATGGCGCAATTGGTCCGGCTTCCGAACGCGGAGATTCGGCTGACGAACAAACCGGGATCCGCGGCGCGGTTTGCAAAAACGGCACTGCGAAAGGGACGCGAGTTGATCGTGGCCGCGGGAGGCGACGGGACCCTGAACGAAGTCGTGAATGGGATCGGAGAAAATTCCGGGAACGTCCGGGTGGGGCTGATCCCGCTCGGCACAGGCAACGATTTCGCGCGGTCGATTGGGGTGCCGCCGGATGTCGATGTCGCCATCGATTTAGTTCGCGCCGGAGAAACGCGCGCGGTGGACCTGGTTCGCGTGACGAGTGATGAGGTCCGTTATTTTGTTAACGTTTCCGCGGGTGGATTCAGCGGATTGGTGAACGAGAAGTTGACGGGGGAAATGAAGAAAACATGGGGACCGCTGGCGTATCTGAGGAGCGCCGCGGCGGCGTTGCCCGAGCTGCGGGCGTATCGCACGACGCTCGCGTTCGACAACGACGAGTCCTTGATGCTGGAACTATATAACGTGGTCGTGGCGAACGGGCGTTACGTCGCTGGCGGAATGTTGATCGCGCCCGAGGCGTCGATCGACGACGGCCTGCTCGATGTGATTCTCATTCCGAAACGGCCGGCCCCGGAGCTGGCGCTGGTCGTTGCGCAAATCGCGCTAGGCACTCATCTTTCGAGTGACGCAATTGTGTATCGGCGCACGGCGAAACTAACGGTGAATTCGAAGCCGGGGATGTGGTTCAATGTCGACGGGGAACTGGTGGGAAACGAGCCGGCGCGTTTTGAGATTGTGCCGCGCGCGCTCCATTTCATTGCGCCGAAAACATGAACAAGAAAATCATTACGGCGGACGAAGCGGGCGCGATCGCCGCGAAGATGCGGGAGGACGGGCGCAAATTGGTTTTCACAAACGGCTGCTTCGATTTGCTTCATGTGGGTCACGTTCGTTATCTGGCGGCCGCCCGCGCACTCGGGGACGCGTTGCTCGTCGCCATCAACGGCGACGAATCGGTTCGCGCTTTGAAAGGTGAAGGCCGTCCGCTCAACCGCGAGGCGGACCGCGCGGAAGTAATCGCGGCGCTGGCGAGCGTGGATTACGTCGTGGTTTTTGCGGAGGTGCGCGCGACCGCGCTGCTGGAAAAAATTCGGCCCGCGATCTACGTCAAAGGTGGCGATTATACCGCGGAATCGTTGCACGTCGAAGAGCGGAGCGCGCTCGAACGAATGGGAACTGAAATCCGACTCGTCCCGTTTGAAGCGGGATATTCCACTTCGCGATTGCTCGAGGAATTAAAGAGCGCGGACGGCACATGAAAAAATTGGGGCTGGGAATTCTTGGCTCGGGGACCGGAAGTAATTGCCGTGCGATGCTGGAGGAAATCCGTGCCGGAAGACTGGCCGCGGAAGCGCGGCTCGTCGTTGCCGACGTTTTCGACGCTGGAATTCTGGACATCGCGCGCGAGTTCGGCGTTCCAAATGTTTATCTGCCGCCGGGAAAATTTCGGACGCGACTGGAGCCGAACGCGGAGATGGAATTGGTGCGGCTGCTTCACGACGCGGGTGTGGAGCTCGTCGCGCTCGCCGGATTCATGCGAGTTCTGAAAGAACCGATGCTGGCGGCATTTCCACGGCGCATCATCAACATTCATCCGTCGCTCCTGCCGAAATTTCCCGGGATGGAATCGTGGAAACAGGCTCTCGAAGCTGGCGAGAAAATCACCGGCTGCTCCGTTCACTATGTCGATGCCGGGATCGACAGCGGAGAGATCATCGCGCAACGCAAAGTGCCTGTGCTGCCGGGCGACACCGCCGAATCGTTGCATGCGCGGATCCAAGTCGCCGAGCATGCGCTGTATCCGGAAGTGATCGCGCAATTCTGCGCCGCCTGATCGGTCAGGCGCGCTCCGCCTTCTGGTCGCGCGCGAGCAGCGCCTGCATCGCGTCGGCCGGCCGCTTGCCTTCGTGGACGACCGAATAAATCTGATCGATGATCGGCGTTTCGATTTGAAATCGACGCGCGCATTCGTAGGCGCTTTGCGCGGTCGGAATTCCTTCGGCAACCGTGTGCGTGCTGGTTGAAATCTGCGCCAGGGTCTCGCCCCGGCCAAGCCTTTCACCGACCCGCCGGTTCCGGCTCAGCTGACTAAAACAGGTCGCGATCAGATCGCCGGCGCCGCTCAATCCGTAAAAGGTTCGCGGATTGCCACCCATCGCTGTCCCGAGCCGCAACAGTTCGGCAAGCGATCGTGTAACCAGCGCCGCCTTCGAATTGTCTCCAAGCGAAAACCCGTCGCTCGCGCCGGCCGCGATTGCGAAAACATTTTTCAACGCGCCACCGAGTTCAATGCCGATGGTTTCATCGCTCGAGTAAATTCGGAAGCGTTCACTGCCGAGGTAAGATTGCAGCTCTTCGGCGCACTGCGGATTGCGGCAACCGAGAACCGCGGCCGAAGGCAGGTCCCGCGACACTTCCGCTGCGAGGTTCGGGCCGGACAGGACGGCCACGGTGTTGTCTGGAAAAATTTCGTGCAGCACTTCGGTCATTCGCTTTCCGGTCCCATGCTCGATTCCCTTCGTGCAGCTCAATAGAATCGCCCGGGAACTGAGCCCCGCCGTCCGCAATCGTTCCGCAACCGAGCGAAGCGCTACAGAAGGCGTGACGAAAACAATCAGATCCGCTGACGTGCAATCGGCGATGTCGCTCGTGATCGTGATCGACTCAGGGATTTTTACACCCGGGAGGTACTCGGTGTTTTCGCGCGTTGCGCGAAGTTGCGCGACCCGGTCCGGATTGTGGCCCCAGAGCGTCAGCGGATTTCCGCGCTTCGACCAAAGCATGGCCAACGCGGTACCCCAGCCGCCCGCACCCAGGATCGCCGTGTGTCGAACGCTCATTTTCGAGTGAAGCGTTGTTCGGTTCCATTTAGAAGACGAGAACAATTCGAGCGGTGCCGCCAGAGCACCAGGAGCATGACTGCTATCGAAAAATAAATCAGCGCCCAAGTGTCGACGAATTTCCAGCGCGCTAGCAGGCTGACGGTGATCGGTAATGCGATCGCGGCGATGATTGAGGCGAGCGAAACGTATCGAGTCGTTTCAAACACAACGATCCAGACTAAAAATACCAGCGGCACTGCCAGCGGCATGAGTCCGATGACAGCGCCGGCGGAAGTAGCCACGCCTTTTCCACCCTTGAAACGCAGCCAGACAGGAAACGAGTGACCGGCGACAGACATCATTGCGGCCAGGATTGCGAAGTATTCGGTGTAAGGTTTCGCGTCCGGGTAATAGGTTACAAACAGAAAGGCGAGCCGGACAGCGGCGAAGCCCTTAAAAGCATCGATCAGAAATACGGGGTAGCCCCACCCTTTTCCCAAAACGCGGAGAACGTTCGTCGCGCCGATGTTTCCGGAGCCGACTGCTCGAATATCAACTCCGGCCAGTCGCCCCGCGAAATAACCTGCCGGAAACGAGCCGAGCAAGTAACCGACACCACCACACGCAAGAGCCAGGGACCACACGGATTCTTTTCGCGCCGCAGTTAGGAACCGGCTGGCTGGCTCTGCCTCTTTTTCTGGAGCCAGATTGAAATGATGGAGATGTCCGCCGGCGTTATCCCGCTGACTCGAGCGGCGTGGCCGAGGGAGGGCGGCCTAATGGCAGACAATTTCTGGCGCGTTTCGCGGCGTAACCCACCGATAGTTTCGTAGTCGAGATCGGTGGGGATAGCTCTGTTAAGGTCACGAAAGAGTTTTGCGTTTTGGACCGTTTGCCGTTGCACATAGCCTGCGTATTTCAGATCTGTTTCCACCAGCTCCCAAATATCGGCAGTTGCTATCTGGCGAACGTGCACCGGAAGCGATTGCAAATTGAACTCGGGCATTTTCAGGAGAGCTGGGAGCGGTTTGCCATCGATCGAAATGTCGCTGACGGCTCGGCGCAATTCGTTAATCGATTTCATTTTCGTGTGAAAAATTTCGCGCCGCTCGGAGTCAACCAACCCGGCGTCGAACCCCCGCTCGGTTAAACGTTGGTCCGCATTATCGTGCCGCAACGAGAGTCTTTCTTCGGCCCGGCTGGTGAACATTCTATAGGGCTCGTCGGTCCCGAGCGTGATCAGGTCGTCAATCAGGACACCAATGTAAGCTTCTTTACGTGTGATCAGAAAAGGTGGCTTGCCTAGCACTTTGAGCGCGGCGTTTGCACCAGATATAAGTCCTTGTGCTGCAGCCTCTTCGTATCCGGATGTTCCGTTTATCTGGCCGGCAAAATACAACCCGGCGATTTTCTTGGTCTCAAGGGTCTGCTGAAGTTGGGTCGGAGGAAAATAATCATATTCCACCGCATACCCCGGTCGCATGAGCTCGGCCTTTGCCAAGCCAGGGATCGAGCGAATGAATTCGACTTGCACGTCATACGGCAAGCTCGTGGACAAACCGTTCACATAAAATTCTTCGGTATTGCGCCCCTCAGGTTCCAAGAAAATTTGGTGAGCCAATTTGTCCGGGAATTTAACCACCTTGTCTTCGATCGAAGGGCAATATCTGGGGCCTGTCCCCGCAATTCGACCGGAATACAACGCCGATTTGTCGAGGTTCCGGCGGACAATTTCGTGGGTTACTTCCCGGGTGTAGGTTATCCAACAAGGCATTTGTTCCACGGGGAACACTGAGGAATCGGGCCCCATTTGCAGTCTCTCCGGTCGTGGCAAGTAGCTGAAAAACGGCGGCGGCTCGTCTCCCAGTTGCTGTTCGCAGCGACTAAAATCGATGGATCGGCGGCTAATCCGGCATGGGGTGCCGGTCTTGAAGCGTCCCACCTCGAAGCCGAGTTCGTGGAGCGATGCGCTTAGCCCGGAACTTGAATCAGCCATTCGACCGCCGGGTCGACTATGTGTCCCGACATGAAGCAATCCTCGGAGGAAGGTCCCGGAAGTGATGACGACAGCCTTTGAACTGAATTCCACACCGATATCGGTCGTGACCCCCTGCACGCAGGAATCCTTGTCCACGAGAATCCGCGAAACAGTGGTCTGCTTTATATCAAGGTTCTCGGTGCGCTCCAGCAGGGCTTTCGCGCGAAATTGATATGCCTTCTTGTCGCACTGGACGCGAGGGGCTCTTACGCTCGGTCCTTTCGTTCGGTTCAAGAGACGAAACTGGATACCGGTTGCGTCGGCGTTTACTCCCATCGCGCCACCGAGGGCATCAATCTCTCGAACTATATGCCCCTTTGCTAATCCTCCGATGGCCGGGTTACAGGACATTTGCGCGATCGTATCGAGGTTCTGAGTCAGCAAAAGCGTCCGGCATCCGACGCGAGCGGAGGCCAAAGCCGCCTCGACCCCGGCGTGCCCGCTACCCACCACGATCACATCATAAGCGTCCATCGATTCGTTTATGTTCCACGTGGAACTTCGGCTTGATCGATCGAAAGTGCTAACTCCTGAGGGGCTACCCGCGTCGGATTCGCTTCTTCTTGGGCACGCTTTAGTAATCGCAAAGCTATCCTGCCCAGTAATATAAGTACAATAGCAGCAGTGACAAATCCGCCAAGCCAAACCCAATATTCGATCGTCCTGGGGTGGCTCCGGCCTCGCGCCAAGTTCAATCCTAGTTGCCCGAGCGTTCCCAGATACGAATACAAAAATAATCCCGGCGCCTGCCCAACCGCGACCCAAAGCATGCAGGTTTTGAATCGAATTCTAGTCAGGCCGTAGAGGTAATTAAGCAGACTGGTGGGAAACAGGGGATGGAGCTGGCTTAACAAAATAATCTTCCAACCCTCCTTGGCGATCGCTGGTTCAAGCGCGGTAAAAGTTTGGTTCCGGGAAAGCTTACGCCGCAGCCATTGTCGTCCGATTGAACGACTAATAAAAAATGAAATAGCCGCGCCTCCAACGTTCCCGAGCAACGCGATGGCGAATCCCCACCACAGGCCAAAAAAAAAGCCCGCACCCACGCTTAACACGCCGCCGGGCAGCAGAAGCACGTTGCAACAGGCATAAAGGACGGGATACCAAATGGCGCTCCAGACGCCCCAGCGCATGACGTGTTGCTGCACATCGGCCAACTCGTCGACCAATGGAAATCGTCGGCTCAGCAGAAACAGCGCACCGCCAACGACGAGCAATCCGCTCAACTGCAGAATGATTGCCCGCCGGATCCGAACCATGGCGCAATACTCATCGTTCCGTCGCTGTGGCGCAAGACGCTGCTCGCAAGCGATTCGGAACTAAGGCGGGCAGATCGCAAATACGCGTGCCGGAAAACCAGAGCCGCCTTTTGGTTTTGGAAAACTGGCTATGACGATGGCGCCGCTTTCCGGGACCTGATCAAGATTAGCCAGGAGCTCGATCTGGTAGTGATCAGTTTTCAGAACATAGGTTTCGAGCGAGTAATCATCTTTCGACGTGGCGCTCCCGGGATCGGTGTCGGTTGTCTCGTGACCCGATGCGGTAATCTTGCGGTCCTCATAAAGGTACTTTAGAGCGGGCAAACTCCAGCCCGGATAATGGGAAATACCTGCCGCGTCCGTGTTCTCCATTGCGGCTGCGTCCGGCCACCGTTTCGACCAATCCGTTCTCATCGCGACAAACGCGCCCGTCGGAATGGGACCGTGGTCGGTCTCCCATTTCTTGATCCGGTCGACGCTTAACGTGTAGTCGGCATTTTTCGCGGCCTCTTCATGAACGTCTATAACAACCAGGGGCAGAACCATCTCCTTGAGAGTGATTTGATCGACTGTCCGAAGTCCTTTAATGAAATGCGCCGGCGGATCGACGTGGGTTCCCCATTGTCCGACGTGCGTGTAAATTTCGCTGAAAAAGCCTTCCCCTCGCGATCCCAGGCCTTTCTCATACCAGTATGCGACCTCCCGTTTTTCATCAGGGAACCCTTTCCACTTGGGAATGCCAGGCGCGAAGTCATGGGTCAGATCGACGAATCTCTTGCCGGCCAGGATCTTTTGGATTTCCCAAAGTGACGGTTCGGCAGCGACCATTGGCGAGGCCAAGAAAACGCACGCCCCCAGGCTGATCCAAACTCGAGGAACGATCTTCATTCCGCGTTGTTAAATGATCGCTGAACAAGAAGCCAACAAGATCGAATAAGCTCCAATAGATTCCCGTCCGGGTTACCACGATGCTATTTGTCGAGACCAGTCAGCGGTGTTATCAACAGGCTGATCGCTTCCTGTCTTCGTTGGTGAAATCGAAAGACCGACCCGGTTGTTCGCACCGATAAGATTAAGAAAGGTCCCGTAATTTAGGAATTCAATCTTAAAGAAGGTGTTAAAAACTCTCCAAACCGAACCGAACACGCTGACCGATCCGGCCGTATTGTCGATCGCCCAGACGGCGCCCGCGCCGAACTTGGCCCCGATCGAGACCGAAGAGGCGAAAGACGAGTCTTCGGACAGTCTCTTCGAACATTTCGCGTGGCTTTATATCTTTTGCCGAGAAAAGCTTTTCCGGGACGACACCAAGAGAATGATCGCAGCCCTGTGGCCTGCAGGAACGCCCCGGGCTGGCGAAAAAATTATCGAGCTGGGCTGCGGCCCGGGATTTTATTCGTGCGGATTAGCTGAGCGCTTCCGGGAAATCTCCGTAATCGGCGTCGATCGGTCGCCCAGTCAATTGAGTTGGGCCCGCCAAAAACGAAACGCACTCGGTTTGAACAACTGCCGCTTCCAGAGCGACAATGTTCTTGAGCTTTCGCACCCAGACGACTCATTCGACGTGCTCGTGGCGTCACGTCTTTTTACGGTCCTGCCGAACCGTCGACGAGCAGTGGCGGAAATGTATCGTGTCCTCAAGCCCGGCGGCCGTTGTTTTATTGCTGAACCGCGATGGGCGTTTTGGGCGTCGATTCCGCTCTTCACGATGTGGCTCCTCGCCGGCCTGACGCGTTTCAAGAACGGTTACTGCGAACCGACCCGCGCCCGGGTGCTTTCCGCGCGAGAAATGAATCGCCTTTTTGCGACGCAGCCGTGGCAAAAAATCGAAACCTGGCGCGATGGGCGATACCAGTACGCGCTCTGCGAAAAGGGTTGACCCTTCGCGGTTCCAGACCAAAAGCACCCCTTCGGATGAATGCGACACATCGCGTCCTGGACCCGTCGCAAAGCGATAGGGTAACCTCCGGGTTAACCGCGCTCGCTGTGATGACAAAGGCCCCGCACGCCGGACGCGTAAAGACGCGGTTGACGCCGCCACTGACGCCAGAAGAAGCAGCCGGCCTGAACACCTGTTTTCTTCGTGACACAGCCGCGGCGATTTCAGAGGCAGTTCACGGCGGGAAAGCCCAGGGCGTTGGGGTTTATACACCGGTCGGCGCCGAGTCGGCATATTCCAAAATCCTGCCGGGAGAATTCATTCTCGTTCCGCAACGGGGCGACAAGTTTGGCGAACGACTCACGGCCGCAACGGACGATCTTCTTCAACTTGGATTCTCGGCTGTCTGTTTGATCGACTCCGACAGCCCGACAGTTCCAGCAACCGCCTTTTCGCAAGCTGTTGAGTATTTGTCGCGTACCGAAGATAGCGTGGTGCTCGGACCATCCGACGACGGCGGCTATTATTTGATCGGTCTAAAAAAATCGCATTCCGCGTTGTTCGATCGGATCGATTGGAGCACCGAGCGCGTCCTCGAACAAACCATCGCCGCCGCGCGCGAGATCGATCTGCGCGTCCACCTGCTTCCGGTCTGGTACGATATCGACGATCGCACAACGCTCTCGCGTCTCTGTCAGGAATTATTTGGCTCGAACGGAACCACGTCGGTCGGATTCGCGGCTCCCGCGACCCGCGGTTTTCTCTCGGAATTGTTTCAGCGCGAAGGCCACGCTCGGATTTGGCCTGCCCGCAATGCTTCGCATAACGATGCAGGCGGGCCTAACGAGTCGCCAGTATGAGGTCGCACGAAAAGCGCGCTCTCGTTACTGGCGGCGCCGGTCTCATCGGTTCGCATCTCGCGGACTTGTTACAGCGAGAAGGCTGGCGGGTCCGTATCCTCGATAATCTCGAGCCGCAGACTCATCGGAATGGCAAACCCGCGTGGATCGCGGAGGAAGTTGAATTTATCGAAGGCGACGTCGTCGATCGCGAAACGATCACAGGCGCGTTGACCGATATCGACGTTGTTTTTCACCAGGCGGCTTACGGCGGTTACATGCCCGAGATCGCGAAATACGTCCGGGTTAACAGCTTCGGCACCGCTCAAATGCTGGAAGTCATCCGCGAACAGAATTTGCCGATCAAAAAAATTATCGTCGCATCATCTCAGGCTGTTTACAGCGAAGGGGCGGCGACGTGTCCCGAGCACGGCTTGATTTTTCCAGAAGTCCGCCCGCTTGCGCAGCTCCAGCGCGGCGACTGGCAAGTGCATTGCCCGATTTGCGGAGCTGCTACAGAAACAGCACCCACGCCGGAGCGCGCGCCCGTCGGCGGCGAAACCGTCTACGGCTTGACGAAAGTCGACCAGGAAAAACTGGTTCTGCTCTGGGGAAAACAGATCGGGATTCCGACGGTCGCGCTTCGCTACTCGTGCACGTACGGTCCCCGGCAATCGATCTTCAATCCTTATACCGGCGTGATTGCGATTTTTTGCACACGCCTCCTCAATGATCTGCCGCCGGTGTTTTACGAGGATGGCGAACAGACGCGCGACATGTCCTTCGTCGAAGACATCGCGCGGGCGAACCTGCTCGCGGCCGAGAGCGACCAATTCGATGGCCTGCCGGTCAACGTCGGCAGCGGCGCCGGCGTGAGCATTCGGAAAATTGCGGAACAAATTTCCGACGTGCTCGGTATCCACATTGCGCCCGAAGTGAACGGCGAATTCAGGCCTGGGGAAATGCGGCATCTCACGAGCGATACCACGCGCATTCGGGCCGCCGGCTACTCACCCGAAATTGATCTCGCCACCGGTATTCGTCGTTATCTCGACTGGATCCGCCAGCAATCCAATGTCCGCGATTATTTCAGCGAAGCCGCGAATATTCTTCGGAGCAAAGGGATCGTTCATCGCGTAAGGTAGGCGGTGAGCGAGGCGGTTAAGATCCCCGATTTCAATTCGTCGATCGTCGAGCACGCGCGAAAAGATTTTCCGCTACTCGATGCGGGGATGAGCGTCGCTGAAGCGCTCGATCGCATCCGGCGGGAGGGTGTCGGCGAACGCGTCATTTACTTTTTCGCGACAGACGCGGATGGAAGGCTCGTCGGCGTTTTACCGACACGAAGGTTATTGACCGCGCCGCTCGACGCGCGCCTGGAGGAGATCATGGTGCGCAAAGTCGTGGCCATACCAGCGAGCGCGACCGTCCTTGAAGCGTGCGAATTCTTTGTGCTCTACAAATTCTTTGCCTTCCCCGTCGTCGACAGCCAGAAGCGGGTGATCGGCGTGGTGGATGTAAGCTTATTCGCCGAAGAAATGCTCGAGGCGGGAGATCGCGAAGAAGAACGCCGAAGCGTTGCCCATGTTGCTGATGATGTTTTCGAAGCGCTCGGGTTTCGCCTCGCCCAAATCCGAGGCGCGTCGCCGTGGAAAGTTTTTCGATACCGGTTCCCGTGGTTACTCGCGACGGTCGGCGCCGGGACCGCGTGCGCCCTGCTGGCGGGATTTTTTGAAACGACGCTCGCTGGCAGTCTCGTCATCGCCTTCTTCCTCACGATGGTGCTGGGCCTCAACGAGAGCGTGAGCATGCAATCAATGACGCTGACGATCCAGGCGTTGCGCGCGAACACGCTGTCACGCCAATGGTTTCTCCACAATCTGCGCCGGGAAATGGCGACCGCGGTTTTGCTCGGCCTGGCCTGCGGAATCCTGGTCAGCGCGATCGTCTGGATTTGGCGGCACGACATCAGCGGCGCCGCGGTCATCGGTACGAGCATCGCCATATCACTCGTTACCGCCTGCCTGTTCGGATTCAGCGTGCCATCACTTTTGCACTCGCTGAAGCTTGATCCGAAAATCGCCGCCGGGCCCGTCACGCTCGCGGTGACTGACTTTTGCGCGCTCGCGTTTTATTTCTCACTCGCCTGGCTGGTGTTGGGATGATCGCAGTCATCATTCCGGCTTTGAATGAAGAGGAACCGATCGCGGCGGTTGTGCGCGATTGCCTAACGACTGGTTTGCCAGCCGAAGTTATCGTTGTCGATAACGGCAGCACCGATCGGACGTCGGATCGCGCCGCAGCTGCCGGCGCGAAAGTCGTGTTGGAACCGACGCCCGGTTATGGCCGCGCCTGCGCCGCGGGAGTTCGCGCCTTGTCGGCGGACTGCGACCTCGTCGTCTTCCTCGATGGTGACGGCAGCGATTGCCCTGAGTTTATGCGCGAGCTCGTCGAACCCGTGCAACGCGGCGAACACGATTTCGTGATCGGTTCCCGGACGCGCGGAAAACGCGAGCCCGGCAGCATGAACTTCCAGCAAGTTTTCGCCGGTCGTGTCGCCGGCTGGCTCCTTGGGTTGATGTACGGAGTGCGCTACACCGACATGTGTCCCTTCCGGGCGATTCGCCGCGACGCGCTGGAGAAGCTCGGAATGAAAGAGCTGACCTACGGATGGAACCTGGAGATGCAAATGCGCGCCGCCCGGGTGCGGCTGCGAATTCTGGAAGTACCAGTGAACCACCGTTGCCGCACGGGTGGGGAATCGAAAGTGTCAGGAACATTGCGGGGAACCTTTGTGGCTGGGACGCGGATTATCGCCACACTCTTTCGCGTCGCTTTTGAACGCTGAATCTGTGAGCCTCGCGGCATGACGAGGCTGCGCGCGATAGGAGCGGGATTTCTGGCCGGGTTCATCGCTGGCCTGTTGATGACGGTCACGATGCTGTTGCTCGCCTGGCTCTTTGGCATCGCGACGCCGCTCGTAATTTTCGGCGATCGACTCTCGGTCTTCATTCCGGCGGACACGTTCCTGTCCCTCATGGGACGCGTTGGCGGTTACAACAATATGAAACAGCTCGGCGTCGGTTCTGTGATCGCCGGTCAACTGTTCGTGGGCGGTCTGGGCGGAATCATCTACGGCCTAGTGATGCGGCGTCGCGAGCGGAGCCGGTTCATCGTCACGGCTACGGTCTTCACGCTGCTGCCTCTAGCAGTGTTCGGAATTTTTTTGTGGCCGGTTCTCGGAACGCATTATCAAGGACTGCCGATCAATCCTGCGATGATCGCCACGGTTGTTGGCTTGTTCCTGGCGTTCGTTGTTTTCGAACGCACGCTGGTCCTGGTCTTCGGCTACGTCACGCACACGCGGCTTCAGGTCAACGATCAGGAATTCAGTCCGCCCATCGGCCGTCGGGCGCTCATCGCGAGCGGAATTGCGCTGCTCGCAGCGGGTGGCGGCGCGGCCTTGCTGCGTCGGCTTTATCAGGTGGCGACGTTCAGTTACGACGGGACGCAATACAAGGGACGCGTCGTTCAACCGATCACGCCTAACGACTTGTTCTATTGCGTCACCAAAAACGTGGTCGACCCGAAAGTGAACGCAAGCCTGTGGCGGCTCGAGATCACCGGCCTCGTCCAAACGCGCCAAACTTACAAGCTCGACCGGCTCAAATCGCTGCCGGCGATCGAGCAGGAGACCACGCTGATGTGCATCAGCAACGGACTCGATGCCGGGTTGATGAGCAACGCGAAGTGGAAAGGCGTGCCGATGAAAGTGTTGCTCGCGGCCGCGTCGCCTCTCGCCGGCGCAACGAAAGTGCGGCTCCACGGCGTGGACAACTACACTGACACGTTTCCGCTCGAAAAGGCGATGGATCCCACCACGCTGGTCGTCTACGAGATGAACGGCGTGACCTTGCCGGACCGCCACGGCTTTCCGGCGCGAGTCATTGTTCCCGGTTACTTCGGTGAGAAGCACGTGAAATGGATTACCCGGATCGAAGTGGCCGACGAAAACGCGGTTGGGTTTTACGAGAAACAAGGCTGGGGCCCGGACTTCGTTGTGCCGACGCGATCGCGCTTCGATCAACCCGATCATGAATCGACTTTTCCTGGCGCGATTGCGGCGAACGGAATTGCGTTACGCGGCGTGGCGTTCGGAGGCGACCGCGGGATTTCCCGAGTCGAGGTGAGCGTCGACAATGAGAGTACGTGGGAAGAAGCGAAGCTCGATTATCCCGGAACGAAATTGACCTGGGCCCTTTGGAGTTACGAATGGCGGCCCGCTGAGGCCGGCGATTACTGGCTGGTCGTCCGCGCGACGGATGGCGAAGGCGTCGTCCAGGAATTGGACGAAGAACGCCCGTTCAAATCAGGGACGACGGGATTTCACAGGATCCTGGTGCACGTCGCTTAGTTTACGATTGGCATTTCGGACACCACGCCGTGGTTCGGCCGCCGATCATCGCTTTCCGGAGCGGTGTGCCATGGCGCGGACACACGCCATTGCGTTTCCACTTTTGATGAATCAACCAATCGCGCGGCGGATCGCCGAATTCTGGGGCGATAATTCGCAGCGACTCCGCAGCAACAAATTGGGTCTCACGAAATAGGCGAGCACGCCGCGCCGCGGACAAACGGCCGGAAACCGTTGATGGTACGATTTTCGCGCGCCAAAGAATTTCGTCAGCCATCCAATTGCCGATCCCGGCAAATCCGCTCTGCAACAGCAGAACGGATTTGATCGGCGCTCGGGCATGACGGCGGAGAAAAGTGTCGAAGAAATTCCGATCGAAGGCGACGGAGTGAATGTCGGGGCCGCCGGTGCGCCACCAAGGCGGCATCGCCTTTCCATGGTGAAATCGGACGCGGCCAAAGAGGCGCGCGTCGCGAAAGACCAGGGCGCGTTTCGCCTGATAAAGAACAAGATGGTCGTGTTTCTCCGGCCGGAATCCCGCCAGCTTAATCCGCAGCTTACCAGTCATGCCGAGATGAATGCCGATAGAGCTGTCGCCGGAGAATTCGAACAACATCTGTTTTCCCCAAGATTCCGATCGGAGAAAACGCGAACCAGTCAGCTGATTGATAAGCGCTCGCGTATTCGAGCCGCGAAAGATGCGCTTCCGCGGGTGCAGTTGTACACTCACGATCTTTTGTCCGAGACCCGGGTCCCATTGACGGCGGAAATATTCGACTTCAGCGAGCTCAGGCATGGCGGCTGAACTCTATGCTCGCATTTGCTCCGTGTGCTAGGTTCTCGCGATGGAAAGAGTGATCATCGTCGGGAGCGGTTGCGCCGGATTAACCGCCGCGATTTACGCGGCGCGCGCCAACCTGAATCCGCTCGTGCTCGAAGGCCGCCAACCGGGCGGACAGCTTTCGACGACGACGCTCGTGGAAAACTTTCCCGGATTTCCAGAGGGAATCGATGGGCCACAGCTGATCATGAACATGCACGCGCAGGCGGAGAAGTTCGGAGCGCGCTTTGCTTATTCCGAGGTGACGGATTTTGACCCGCAGGGCGACCACGTGCGAATCAAGGCCGACGATGAATGGCTGGAGACGCGTGCCCTGATCGTCGCAAGTGGCGCGTCCGCCCGCTGGCTCGGGCTGGAGAACGAAGAAAAACTCGTCGGCCACGGATTGACCTCGTGTGCGACCTGCGACGGAGCGTTTTATCGGAACGTGGCGGTCTGCGTGATCGGCGGCGGCGACTCGGCCGCGGAGGAAGCGCTGTTCCTGACGCGATTCGCTTCGAAAGTTTATTTAATTCATCGGCGCGATGCTTTGCGGGCCTCGAAGATCATGGCGGACCGAGTGTTGGCCTGCGACCAGATCGAGCCGATCTGGAACACAGTCGTCACCCGTTATGTTCCCGACGAAAAAGGCGAGATGACTGCCGTGCTTTTGCGGAACGTCGTCACGCACGAAGAGCGCGAGTTGCCTGTCGCCTGCGTCTTTGTCGCGATCGGTCACGACCCGAATACGAAGGCGTTCCAGGGAAAACTGGAAACCGATCCAGACGGATATCTGATCGCGAAGCATCTGGCTGAGAGCAAGCACCCCGGCGTTTTCATCGCCGGCGATGTAGCTGATCGCGTTTATAAACAAGCGATTACAGCCGCTGGCTCGGGATGCGCGGCCGCGATGGAAGCTGAGAAGTATCTCGGCGCGCTCGGAAAATAACAATCGCGCCTTTCTAAATTGTCATGCTGAGCGAAGTCGAAGCATCTCTGATTATTTCTGCGCTGGCGAAGGCGGGAAGAATGGTCAGAGATTCTTCGCCTGCGTTCCGCTTCGCTGCACTCCGCTCAGAATGACAAAGACGTAGGGCGTTGAAGATCTGCGATCTGACCCAGTTTTATTCGCCGCTCAGCGGCGGGGTGAAGCGTTACGTCCATGAGAAGGCCAACTTCGTTCGGGAGCGGACGAACGATGAGCACGTGCTGATTGTCCCGGGCGAAAAGATGGAGCGGACTGGTGACGAGCGCGCACGGATTTATTCGATTCGATCGCCGATAATTTCCAAGACGGCGCGGTACCGAGCCCTGCTTGATCTGCAAGCCGTCGCCGAAATTCTGGAACGCGAACGACCGGATATCATTGAGTCGAGCGACCCCTATCAAGTCGGCTGGAAAGCGATCTCATTTGGAAAGGCCGCGAAAATTCCAGTCGTCGCGTTTTATCATTCGCATTTCCCTGACGCGTATCTGCGCGGCGCGTCGAAGCTGCTCGGTCACCGTGTGGGGAAATCGCTCATGGCCGCCGCGCGACGGTACGTGCGCAAGATGTACAATCGCTTTGAGGCCACGTTCGTTCCGTCGCAGCCGTTGCAGCAGGTGCTCGTAGAATGGGGAGTTCGCAACACGCGCTTGGTTCCGCTCGGCGTGAATACGGATAATTTCGTGCCCTCCGCGGAAGACGGAACCGAAACGCGAAAAACACTTGGGATCGAGACCGGAGAGAAGCTTCTTCTCTACGTCGGCCGTCTGGCGCCGGAAAAAAATGCGAGCACGCTCTTCGAAGCGTTCCGGATTTTGACGTCGCGTCGGCCGGGCGGATTCCGGCTCGTGATCATCGGCGACGGACCGCAGCGCGAACAATTGCGGGAGCTCGAAGCTGAAACGCAGGCCGTGAAATGGATCCAGTATTGCACCGATCCGCTGGAGCTCGCCCGCTATTATCGAGCGGCGGATTTGTTCGTTCACCCAGGGACGCAGGAAACATTCGGCCTGGTAGCGCTGGAAAGCCAGGCGTGCGGCACCCCGGTTGTCGGGATTCGCGGCTCGCGGCTAGACCGAATTATCCTCCACGATCAGGAGGGATGGGCGGCGGAGGACAGCGCGGAAGCGCTGGCCGGCGCGATCGAGGAATTCAGCGGGCGAGACCTGCGCGCCATGGGCGATCTCGCCGCGAAACGCGCCGCAGAATATTCCTGGCCTCGGGTGTTCGAACGACTGTTTTGCATTTATCGCGAGGTCTGCGCAAACTATGCCCAGACCCAACCATGAAATCCGAAAAGGCATTCACGATTCGCAGCTACCGCCCCACTGATCGCGGCGCGGTCCGGCGTCTTTGTTGCCAGACCGGTTTCCTGGGCGATCCGATCGATCCGGTCTTTCAGGACCACGAGTTATTCGCTGATTTCCTGACGAGTTATTACACCGACAAGGAGCCCGAATCGTCTTTCGTGCTCGAAGTCGACGGCGAGATCCGCGGCTACCTGATCGGATCGCGCAAGCCGCTCTGGAATCAGTTTTATTCTTTTCGCCAGAACGTCCGGCTGTTTTTCCGGGCGCTCTGGCGCTACCCGCGTTACGACGCGCGCTCGCGCCGGTTCATCCGCTGGATGATCAGCCACGGCTGGCGGGAAGTCCCGGCCGCGCCCCGGCGCACGCCCCATTTCCACATCAATCTGATGCCGGACGCCCGCAAGATGTCGACGACGCGCGCGCTGATGAGCGCCTATCTGAGTTATCTTTATCGCAGCGGCGAAAAACACGTCTACGGCCAGATCGCCACCTTCCAGGATCGGCGTGGCGAGAGAATGTTCGAGCGCTACGGGTTCAAAGTTTTGAATCGGGCCGAGATCACGAAATACAAAGCGTATTATCCCGAATCCGTTTACCTGAGCACCGTGATGAAGACGCTCGAGACCGCGGAGCCGCTGACGGTTGACGTCCGCTCGAGGATGTGAACCCCGGAGCCGCTTGTGGCGCAGGGATCGGTGCGCTACACTGCGCGCGTTAATGCCGGCATAGCTCAGCTGGTAGAGCAGCTGATTTGTAATCAGCAGGTCGTCGGTTCGAATCCGTCTGCCGGCTCTGTTCTTGCCACGGGCTTAACCGGCCTCATTTTTGCGTAGCTGATGACCGCCGCCGCCCATCTCGACGAGCTGGAGAACCAGAGCGTTTTCATTTTGCGCGAAGCGCATTACGCCTTTCGGAACATGGCGATGCCGTGGTCGATGGGGAAAGACTCGAATGTGCTGCTTCGCCTCGCCCTAAAAGCATTCTTCGGCCGGGTGCCTTTCCCGCTCTTGCACATCGACACGACCTACGAATTTCCCGAGATGCTCGAGTTCCGCGAATGGGCGGTCAAAGAGTACGGCATCGACGTCATCGTAAAAATAAATACGGAGGCGCGGGCCCGCGGGATCGGGTACGAGACGCACGATCCCGTCACGGTAACTCATGAGTTGAAGACGGTGGCGCTGAAGCAGGCGATCGCGGAACACAAGTGGGACGCGCTCATCACTGGGATTCGGCGAGATGAGGACCCGACTCGCGCGAAGGAGCGTTATTTTTCGCCGCGCGATGCAGATTCCGAATGGCATTACAAACAGCAGCCACCGCAGTTCTGGGGACAATTCGCGATCAAGAATGCGCCCGGGGAACATGTCCGCGTCCAACCGCTCCTCGATTGGACCGAGGTCGACATCTGGCGCTATATCGAGCGGGAAAAGATTCCTATTCCACAGCTTTACTTCGCGCGTGACGGCAAGCGCTACCGGTCGTTAGGCTGCCAACCGATTACCAATCCGGTGGAAAGTAACGCCGCGACGATTGCGGAAATCATCACCGAACTGGAACAAACGCGTTCCAGCGAGCGGGCCGGACGCGCCCAGGACCATTACGAGCCGCATGCGATGCAGAAACTGCGCGCGAAAGGGTTCATGTGAAGATCGTCTTTGTCGGTCACGTCGACCATGGGAAGTCGACCGTAATCGGACGGATCCTTGAGCAGACAGGTTCGTTGCCGGAGGGAAAAATCGAAGCGCTACGCGCGAGTTGTGCGGCCCAGGGCCGACGTTTCGAATATGCCTTCGTCCTCGATGCGCTGGCGGAGGAGCAGCAGCAGAATATCACCATCGATACGACGCAGATTCAGTTTCGGACGGCGAGTCGGAACTGCGTAATCATCGACGCACCCGGCCACGAGGAATTCCTCAAGAACATGATTACGGGCGCGGCCAGTGCCGATGCCGCGCTGATGGTGATCGCGGCGGACGAGGGAGCACGGGAACAAAGTCGTCGTCACGGGCAGTTACTCAGTTTGCTCGGCATTAGTCAGGTCATCGTCGCGGTCAATAAGATGGACTTGGTAGAATTCTCCGAAGCCGCGTTCCGAAAAATCGAAGAAGAGTATCGAGCGTTTCTCGAAAGCGTAGGGTTGAGAGCGCGCGTTTTCGTTCCGGTGTCGGCGAGCGAGGGTGTCAACATTGCGAAGGCTAATCCAACGGCGACGCCGTGGTTTAGCGGACCATCGCTGATCGATGCGATCGACGATCTCGAACCGGTCGAATCCGTAGCGGAACGCCCGCTGCGTTTTCCGATCCAGGATGTTTATCGGATGGCAAATCGGCGCATCCTTGCCGGCCGCATCGAGTCGGGAACATTGCGAGTCGGGGACAAACTTCTTTTTTCCCCGCATCACAAAACGGCGCATGTAGCCACGATTGAACGGTGGCCCGGCTCGTCCGGGCAATCGGCCGCGGCTGGAGAATCGATCGGGATTACTTTGCGCGATCACATTTTCGTTGAGCGCGGGCACATCGCTTCCCACGAATCGGATGCTCCCGTCGAATCCAATCGGGTTCACGCGCGCGTGTTCTGGATCGGTCCCGAGCCATTGCGGCCGGGCGCGGCCTACCGTTTGAAGCTTGCGACCCAAAATGTCGAGTGCCAGGTCGTAACGGTCGGAAACGTCATCGATGTTGCGACTCTCGATTCGGCCGCGTCCGCGCGGACGGAACTACGAGCCAACGAAGTCGGCGAAGTGACGCTGCAAACTCGCGCTGCGTTGGTCTTGGATAATCACGAGCGTGTTCCGGCCCTGGGCCGTTTCATTCTGGCAGATGCCGAACACCTCCTCGGCGGCGGCATCATTTCGGGCGCTCGTTACATGACTTCGAGTGAGGTGAAGAGCGACAACATTTTCTGGAGCGAAAGCCACATCACGGCGGAGCGTCGGGCGGCTCGCAACCAGCACCGCGGCGCAGTGGTCTGGCTGACCGGGCTTTCTGGGGCAGGGAAATCGACGATTGCGAGCGCGTTGGAGAAGGAATTGTTTCAGCTGCAAATGCACACGTATGTGCTCGACGGCGATAATCTCCGCCATGGTTTGAATGCAAACCTCGGTTTCGCGCCGGAGGATCGAGCGGAAAATATTCGCCGGGTAAGTGAGGTCGCGAAACTGATGGCGGATGCTGGCACGGTAGTGATCACGTCCTTCATTTCGCCGTACCGGGCCGATCGCGCGCGCGCGCGGGCAATTGCACTTCAAGCGGGGGCCGAGTTCGTTGAGATCTTTGTCGACGCGCCTCTGGCGGTATGCGAAGAGCGCGATCCCAAAGGCCTTTATCAAAAAGCGCGATCCGGCGAACTAAAAGGCCTCACTGGAATCGACGCCCCTTACGAGCCGCCGGAAGATCCGGAAATAACTGTCCGGACCGATCAACAGACCCCCGCTGAATCCATTGAGAAGATTCTGGCGGAGCTGCTGCCCCGTTTGCGTCTTCGGGAGGATTAATGAAGAGCGAGACGGCGATGACAGGGCCCGCCCAGAACTTCGGAACGAACGCCCCGCCGGATGGCAACCGATCGATCGTTGGCTGCACGATAGCCTATTCTGACGAATGGCCGAACGTCATTGTTCTAGCTAATTCCTTTCTCCGTTTTCATCCCGGAGCGGAATTTGCGGTTCTAGCGGTCGACGGGCCTAACGACCAGTTAACTCTGGAGAGCGGGAGAGTGCTAGCCCTTGGCGATTTGGCGTTGGGTCGCGGCGAGGAGTGGCGTTTGCCAATGCTCTTCAGCCGCAGCGAACTTCGCCTCGTTCTGCAACCCGCGTTGCTGAAGACATTGTTGGCGACCGATGCGCAGACCGTCGCCTATTTTTCACCCACGACGGACATTCTTAGTTCGGTTTCGAACGTATTGGAAACGGCGGATGCGCTGGTCGCAACTGGGGCGATTCAAAATGAATGGGGCGACGGCGGCAGAAGTTTTGTAGCAGTGACAGCAGCCGCCCGGCCGCAGCTGCAAAAATGGTTCGATGGCGTGCGAAAACGGTTTGATCCTGACGCGGGCGTCGGGAACGACACGCTGAAAGCGCTCGAGTCCGTATTCAGCCCGCTTCCGCATCGCATTGTCTCTGACGCTGGATTCGGGGTGAGCTATTCCAGTCTCGATCCTTTGAGCTTGAACCGCGGCGGGCGGGGCTGGGAAATTCGGGGCCGGCCGCTTCAAAGTTTTGATTTTCGCGGCTACGATCCGGATTCGCCTCATCTCTTAAGCCGGTATCTCGGACCGCAGCCGCGCGTTTTGCTGAGTGAGCAGTCGCAAGTCGCAGAGCTGTGCGACGAATATCGCGAAAAATTGTTGCGGGCCGGTCACATCCCGGCGCAGTCAAGGACGCGGCGCTTCGAGTTGCTCCCGAGCGGATTGCCGATCGATACGCGCATGTCGCGAACCTACCGTCGCGCCATGGTTGAATACGAATCGGGAAAGGCGACCGAGCCGCCCAGTCCATTCGGACCGGAGAAAGAACACGGTTTTTTGAAATGGCTCAACGAACCGATCGATCGGGCCAAAGCAGGCGTCACCCGCTACATGCTGGCGGTCTATGAGGATCGCGAGGATGTGCAGAAGGTTTTCCCCGATCCAATCGGCGCAGATGCGGTGGCGCTCCGGAATTGGTACCTGGTTTATGGCCGGCGAGAGTTTGATTTGCCGGCGGTTCTCGTTCCTGCGAGCGAAGGTCCCTCCCTGATCGCGGAGCCGGCTTTGCCGGTCAACGTGGCGGGGTATTTTCGGGCCGAGCTCGGGATCGGCGCGGCCGGCCGGGCAATCATCGCCGCGCTGGAGGCAGCCGACATTCCGATAAACACCGTTACCTTCGATCGCACCGCAAATCGGCTCGCTCATCCATTCGATAACCGTGTCTCCGATGCGGGCCGGGCCGACATCAACTTGATTTGTATCAATCCGGATCAGATCGGCGGCTTTACGCAACAAGTTGGCCAAGAGTTCTCACACGGCCGCTACAACATCGGCATCTGGTTCTGGGAGGTGGAAGATTTCCCGACGTGGAGCCATCACGCGTTCAATTGCGTCGACGAGATCTGGGTCGCAAGCGAGTTTATGCGCGAAACGTTTCTAAAAGTATCCCCCAAGCCAGTCTTCAAGTTTCGCCTGCCGGTAATGGTGCCGCCGGTCGATCACTCCATCACCCGCGCGCAACTCAACCTGCCTCAGGAATTCACCTTTCTGTTTAGCTTCGATTTTCTCAGCGTTCTCGAAAGGAAAAACCCGGTGGGCCTGATCGAGGCTTTTACCAGGGCGTTCAAGCCAGCCGAAGGCCCGCGACTGGTAATCAAGACGATCAACGGGAATGAGCGCGTCCTCGAGTTGGAAAAGCTAAAGTATGCAGCGCGCGGCCGGCCCGACATTCTTTTGATCGATCGCTATCTTTCAGCCGTCGAGAACGCCAGCTTTACGGCCCTGGCCGATTGCTATGTTTCCTTGCATCGAGCCGAAGGATTCGGTCTGACGATTGCCGAAGCCATGGCCCAGGGGAAGCCGGCTATTGCGACGGCCTATTCTGGGAACCTCGAATTCATGACGCCCGAGAACAGCTATCTGTGTCCGTCGCGCCGTTGTCGAGTTGGGCCCCGGCGCGAACCATATCCCGCCGAGTCGCACTGGTCCGAACCGGACTTGGAGGCCGCGGCTGAATTATTGCGGCGAGTGTCCGAGCATCGGCAAGAAGCAGCTGCGCGCGGGGCTCGTGCCGCCGCCGATATCCGCGCGTTCCATTCGCCGGCAAGCGCCGGCCGGATAATTAGCGAGCGGTTGTCGCTTATTCGGCACCGCAGAACAAACCCAATTCCGGCCTATTCGATCGACTTGCTCCGGGATCGGCTTGAAGAATTGGAAGCGCGGCTATCAACGCAGTCCTGATTTGCAGGGGTGTTCGAAAGGCGAGCGATTATTTGCGCGCGATAGCGTAGACGTTTTTGCCGAAGAAAGGATGGAAGAGCTTATCGAGAAACCGGCTCGGTCGAAAAAGCCATCGATCGTAAAACCGGACTGAACCAGCAGTTATTGTGGCGGCGCTGGGCCGAAGCACCCCGAATCCAAGCGCGGCGAGGAAGCCGAGCGCATCCACATAACGGATTTCCTCGACTGAAAAACCTGCGCGTTCGACAAGCTCCCGCAAGCTTCGCTTAGTGTAGCGCCGACAGTGTTTTACCTGGTCGTCCAAGCTCGACCAAAGACAGTCGAAAGCCGGCACGTAGATCAAGACGCCGCCGCCTGGGCGCAATTTTTCCCACAGTTGCACCACGGTGGAAGCATCCTCGCGGATGTGTTCGAACACGTTGAGAGAAAACACAAACGACGCGGCATTGTCGGGCAAGGCATCGATTGTCGCCAACGCCTCGAATCCTTCGTCGATCAGCTGTTGCCGCTGGCTGTCGTCCGGCTCTATGCAGACGACATCGTAGCCTTCGCGCTGAAGGCGCCTGGCAAAAGTTCCCACCCCGCCGCCGAAATCGATTAGGCGCTTTTCGCCACCCGCGCTTCGGCGAACGAGGTCCGTCAGGAAAGCGTTGTAGTGGTCGGCGCTTTCGAGCGCTGCGAGGATATCGCCGCCGGTGTATTGGCCTTCCATGCCGCTTTCCTGCTAGAGAAGAGGTTGTATTTAATAATTGCGTAGATGGCCCTCAATCCATCACGCCAGCCGATTTTCTTTCCTTCTTCATAAGTCCTTCCGTTATACGAAATCCCAACCTCGAAAATGCGGCAGCCGCTTTTGGCGACTTTCGCCGTGATTTCCGGCTCGAATCCGAATCGGTCTTCCGCGATCACGATATTCGCCAGCGCCTCTCGACGAAATGCTTTATAGCATGTTTCCATGTCGGTCAGGTTCAGGTTGGTCAACATGTTAGAAAGAAGAGTGAGGAAACGGTTGCCGACCATGTGCCAGAAATAGACGACGCGGTGAGCGCGCCCTCCCGAAAAGCGCGACCCGTAGACCACGTCGGCCTTACCCGCGAGAATTGGCTCGAGCAATAAAGGATATTCCTGGGGGTCGTATTCCAGGTCGGCATCCTGAACCAGGACGATGTCGCCGGTCGCGGCGCGAAAACCGGAACGCAGCGTCGCGCCTTTGCCCTGATTGGTTCCATGGTAGAGGACGACGTCCGTGAGGCCCCGCGCTTCACTCTCAATGAGCTCTCGCGTTCCGTCCGTGGAGCCGTCATCCACGAGCACTATCTCCAAATCAGAGACCGGGGATGCACGGACCGCGCGCACGATTTGCAGAATGGTAGCGCGTTCGTTGTAACAGGGGATCACGACCGAGACCTTCATTCAATATCGACTGCTAATTGCGAGGAATGGTTGTGAGAGCTCCATCGGTCAATGGATAGAAGACGAGTTATTGCTCCGATCACTGAGCGTGCGTATTCTGGAACGCGAAATCAATTCTTTTGCACCGAATCGCCTTAAACGCGGCGGAAAAGGAAAGCGCACGAAACAGACATGATCGCTCAAAACGACTTTACGAGGCAGTGGAAGGCCGTAGAGAGGGACGTTCTCTCCGCTGTTCGACGAGTCGGCTCCAGCGGTTGGTATATCCTGGGAAAGGAAGTAGAGCAATTCGAACAAGCCTTGGCGGAGCAGTCCGGAGTCACCTATGCCGTCGGCGTAGGCAACGGAATGGACGCCTTGGAGATTGCCTTGCGTTGTGTTGGGTTAGGCGAAGGCCAAAAGGTGCTGACGACGTCGCTCTCGGCCTTCGCATCTACTCTGGCCATCCTTCGCATAGGCGGATCTCCCGTATTTGTCGATGTCGATGGGACCGGCAACCTTAATCTGTCCGCGTGTCGCGAGCAGCTTGGGCGCGACCGATCGATTCGCTTCTTCTTGCCCGTTCATCTTTATGGCAACCCAGTCAACTTGAAACAGCTGGCGGATTTGAGGGACGAATTTAACCTCCAGCTAGTTGAAGACTGCGCTCAGGCCATCGGCGCCACAGACAAGGACCTGTGCGTGGGAACCGTGGGGCAGGTTGCGGCAACGAGTTTTTATCCGACGAAAAACCTCGGTGCTCTCGGCGACGGGGGCGCGATTCTGACTAACGATCCCTCGATCGCAGCCCGGGCGAAGACGCTTCGTAACTATGGCCAAAGTTCGCTCTACCACCATTCTGAACCCGGCCTTAACAGCCGTCTCGATGAGCTCCACGCAGCTATTCTTCGCGAAGCGTTGCTACCGAATCTGGGCACCTGGACCGCCCGGCGTCGACAGATCGCGCGGGCCTACTACGCCGGTATCCGACACGCGGAAATCGAATTGTTGCCGATCGAAGCGGACGCGGGCTCGGTTTGGCATCTTTTCCCGGTGTTAGTCAGCGAAGGGAAGCGGGATGCCCTGCGGGATCATCTTCGGGCGAAGGAGATTCTCAGCGGAATTCATTATCCGCGCATCATACCTGACCAGGAGGCCTTGAAAGCATTCCCGGGTTACCAGCCCGCGACGGGCCTAGAACGAGCCCGAAAGTTCGCGCAGTGCGAACTGTCCCTGCCGATACATCCCTGGCTCACCGACCGCGAAGTAGAGACCGTGATCGAGAGCTGTAACGGATGGGTTGCAAGCGTCGGCTAGACGCGCTTCGGCTTACCGCGAATGATGTAGCGGCTCATAACGAAGGTTGCCGGCACGGTAATTAGGACGATTGCGAGCGGTGCGAGATTCTTGTTGAGATGGAAGATCTCAATTAGCACATAAAGCAAAACAAGCCCCAGGAGATACTGGATAAGGTAAACGCTTGGATACTTTAGAGCCTTCGACAGGCTGAGTCGCTCGCGGAAGACAAATCGAACATTCAAGTAATACGAGAGGAAAATACCGGCGACGTAGGACCCACTGTAAGCGAAAGGGTAACGCATCACCAGTAGAAGAAGGAGGTAGACGGCATAGGTAAGTCCAGTGTTAACCCCTCCCATTACCACGAAGAGGAGAAATTCCTTATGCTTGGTCAAAATCGCAGTCAGCCAGGATCTCATTGCAAGTCCCGCTTACTATTAGGTCATGGTTCAACCAGGCGATCCAATTTGTCCACCTCGATTGGTCTCGTCGATCTTATGAGTTGGGGAAAGTACAGAGGCAACCCAAATCCCACTAAGACCGTCGCGATGCCATACACGGCGTACGAGGTGAGATCCAGATAACCGACGTGCGCCATGAACATTCGTAAGGGAAAACTCATCGGGTCAGCATTACGGCCCGGAAAATAGTTAATCAAGAGCCATATTTTCGAGAATAACAGTGACAAAATGACAGTGCAAACACACAACGAGCGCGAGAGACCGGCACCCTCGATAGCCTTCACGGTATAAGCAACGAGAATCGGTAAGAAAACAAGCGCCTTCCTTGTCTCGGAATTCAACGCGAGCTCGGAGATGCTCACGCTGAAAACGACAAACATGCCAAACCCAACGCCCGTTGCCAGTCTACTAATAGCTCCCCACCGATATAGTGCGAAAAACATCACAGGACCGAAGTAAAGAATGTTTTCGAGCAGGGAAAATCCTGGCATGGAAAGGTGTTGAACCGCCATTTGTTGCACTTCGTGCTGGATCATCCCAGCATCTTTACCTGTGCCCAAGAAATGTAACATCGCGTAAAGGGCGCAGGCCAGAGCAAGCAGCACGTACATTCTGATAGTTTTCAAAGCGGTCAGAGTCTCGTCCCAAATCGCGGCTACGGGTGGAAGCAAGGACCTGAATCCACCAAACAAGAGCAACACGGTGATCGCTAAACTCAGAGGAGCTAAAGCGACATAATAGACAGGCCGCGGTCGAACTCCGAGAACAAGCAGGCAATACAACGAATATCCTATTGCCCCCGCAGTAGCCACCGCAGCCAGCCAAGGCCTGGCGAGGTCCTGCTCTTTCGCAAGGCGCAATGGCCAGACCGCGAGCACCAAGCCGGTGAAAAAAGCCAAGGGCCAGCAAAAGGCACCCACGAACGAAACGAGTAGTAGCGTCTTCTGGCGACGTGCCAGAAAGCAGTAGAACAAGGCGATACTTACGAACAGAGCAGTCGCATCGGTGTTTATAGGAAAATATATGTACTGCTTCTGGACGGGAAAACTGAAGAACAGCAGAGCCGCACTGATCCAGGAGCCCCTTTGCGAAAACTCCATTCGTCGTGAAATCAGCGTCCAAATATAGACGCCGGCCATGAGTAGAGTGAAGTTGTACCATCGAAAAGCGGATATGATGTGCGCGTCATCGCATGGGAGATACAAAAGTTTCAGAACAGTCGCAACGACCGCGCTGGGGAGAATCCGCTGGAGGTAATACGACTGGGTGGTTCGAAAAACCTCGCCTGGGTCATGGCAAAATTTCGTGACGAGCTCGGAGTAGACGCGACCATCCCAGCCGATGCCGTCCCCGACATATGTTGTTTCGCCGAACCAGGTATTAGCCAGCAAGACAAGTCCAAAGGACGCTATTATTAGAACATGTCTGGGAATGCTTGCGCTGGCATTCATGATGCCGCGGATTCTAACGGCTTAGATAGCGAAGGCAACACTTTGCCACTTCGCGATTTTCCGAGGGGGCGCCGATCTCCAGCGTGGCTTCCTCTGCTAGTAGACTTCCTCGATGACTGCTTCCGGCCGCTTGTTGGTCTCGTCGAAAATTCGCCATAGATACTCGCCGATGACGCCGAGCATCACGATTACCAATCCGAGAAGGAACGCCAGAAGCGCTACGATCGTAGCGAAGCCTGCGACGGTTCCGTGACCTACCAGCGTATTCAGCAAAATGATTGATCCATAGCCGAAACTTAGAAGGGAGACGATCAAGCCCACGAATGAGATCATGCGGATCGGCACGATCGAGAAACCAAGGATCGCGTCGATGAAAAGCTTCACACGCTTCCAGAAGCTCCAGCGCGAATGGCCATGTTCTCGCTTTCGTCGAACGTAATGAATCACCTCAGGCTTGAAACCGAGCCAGTAGGCGAAGAGCGGCGTGTTAATATTCTTGCTGCTGTTGTTGAGGTAGGGGAGTAATGCCTTATCCATCAAGGCAAGGTCGAATCCGCCGCGCGGATAATCATTTACCACAAACAAACGAAGCAGGACGTAGTAAGCCCAGGCAAATAGCCTGGCCGAAAGCGGGTCTTCTCGATGACTGCGGACGGCCAGGACGAATCTCGAACCTCGTAGCCAAGGCTCGATTAATTGGAGAATGAGATCCGGCGGGTCCTGCAGGTCCGCGGCGAGATTCATGAAGCAATCGCCCGTAACAAAGCGGAATCCGGTCTTGGTCGCATGGATAGCGCCAAAGTTGCGAGTAAGCTTGATGATCTTAGTCGCTGGCCGCCGCTCTTTGATTTTCTTCAACTCTTCAAAGGAACGGTCGCCGGAGCCGTCGTCGACGAAGATAAGTTCGAGCTGCATGTCCCGCTCGCGCAGTCGAGTCTCAACCACGGTCAATTCGTCGACGAGAGGAGAGAGAGAGCCCTCGTTAAAATAGACCGGAATAACGACGGAAATAGTCTTCATGACCCGGCTGCACCCTGTCCCAGGGCAGCGAGGAAGTCTTCATAAGTGCGATAGTACCCTTCTCCGTCGTAGCATTCGGAAGCGAGCACCGCGCAAACCGAGCCTGACGAGAAATTATCGAGCTCGCGCCAGATCAAGGGAGGGACATAGAGCCCCCGGTAAGAGCGGTTCAACTGGTAACGCTGCTTCTCCCGGCCATCATCGAGGATGACGTCAAAGCTGCCAGACATCGCGATGATAAACTGCTGACAAGTGCGCAAGGCGTGCCCGGCCCGGGTCTCCCCTCCGGGAACATCGTAAAGGTAAAAGACGCGCTTTATGTCAAAGGGAACGTGGCGACCCGCCTCGAGAAACGTCAAGTTCCCGCGAGGATCGGCGATCTTGGGCAATTCGATAAGCTGGCAGTTATCAATACTCATGTGAGCGCTCCAGTTAACCGTCCCGGCGTCCACGCCGCAAGGTCGATGTCGTAATGATCCTGAACAACGACGCGCGCCCCATAACCTTCCTTCTGATCGATCAGTCCTCGATTCAGTTTCCAGCCTCCCTGTTCGTCCGAGGTGCCGAAGTCGAAATAATTCTTGGAGCGGTAGTGATTCGTCAGCAACTCTTCGAATAGCAGGTCGAGTGCGCCGAGATCGCGACTCTGCTGGTTGGCCGCAATGTACTGGGCGTGGGCGACGTTTTCGCTTTCGTATATCAGCACGCCCGCCAGCATCTCTTCCTGGCGATAGGCAGCAAAGAGCTTGATGTTGTTGGGAAAACGCGACTGGAGCAGCTGCATCTCGGCGAGCGAATGCACCGGCCTTGTTCCGTACGCTTCCATTAGCCGCTCCTCGAGAATCTGCCAATAAATTGCCAACTCTTCCGATTGGCGGACGGTCACTCCGTTTTTCTGGGCTTTGCGCGCTCCGCGTCGACGACGTTCCTGCATGGGTAGCGGTCGGTCCCGCGAGACCACTGTCAGTGCGCCACGGCGTAACAATTGGGCTTCACACAGAAACAGGGCATAGCCATCTTCTTCCGCGGCCGCACGATGGTAAATGTGCGGGATGCATTTGTAAATTAACCGGCGAAAACCGTTCTCGCTAAGAAAGGTCAAGGTCCTCTCAAACACTTCCAACATCGCCGGCAGTTTCATCTTTTCATCGGTGACGAAACCACCGTAAGTCAGCCCGCCGTGGCTGGTGAGAATATGATCGCGTGCGTTTGCCGGCAACAGAGCCGCAATTTCGCCGCTATCGTGTCGAACGACCAGGGAATGATCCTCGAACCGGTCCCGGTGGTACTCCACGTAGTCGCGCAGAAAGAGGAACGTGCCATTTTTGCTTTTCCCAATGAAATCGTCCCACGCGGGCTTGGCGGCTTCCTCATAGCGTTCGACGTGCATCAAGAAACGCGATTCTTCACGCCACGGCTCATTTTGTGGCCTGGAGCCGGTTGGTTCGCCAGGCGACGACACTATCGGCCGCTTCGGTGTCATACCCGAGAAAGCGACTCAAGGTAGAATCATCCTTGTACTTGCCGTTGAGGCTACGGGGAAAACTGATCTGCTGCTTGATGAAGGGGAGCCCGAAAAGATGATTCACGCCGCGGCGCAAACCATTGGAGCGATTTACGCCACCGCGATGGTAGGTCATGGAATCGAAGAGCAGGGCCGAACCCGCCTTGGCATTCACGGTTGTTTCATGAGCGGCAATGAACTCGCGAGACGGGAATGGTTCGGTCTTGTGCGACCCCGGGAGCATGTAGGTGCCGCCGGTAACTACCGAAAAATCGTCTATGCAAAAGAGCGCGCTCACCGCCAGGGGCCGCGAGCTGACGAAATGCTGATAGGCCAGATCCCGATGCCAGGCCGTCTGAAAATGCTTGTCGCTCGGCGCGTTGATTACGGCATTTTGCTGTAAGATCGTGAAGTAATCGCCAAGCAACGCGGCCACCACCTCGTGAACCTTCCGGTTGGTGGCGAAGCTGAGGAAATAGTCGTCGTAGGCGAGCAGGCAGCGTCCGACTAAAGCGTCGTTGATCTTGCGCAAATTATCCTCACCGCCGACTTCCTTCGCCTGCGCCTCATATACCGCATCGATCCGGCGCCGTGCTTCATTTAGCTCAGACTCGGGCAAAACGTCCGGCAGGACCGTAAACCCGTTGATTGTGATCTCTTCGCGATACCGGTCGACGTCGGCGTGCAATTCCGTTGCCTGCCGGACCCCGTAGGATTTCAGTTCATTTGTGCTCATAAACACCGTTTCTCTTGTGGGAGGGTTGCTCTAATCAGCGACTAAAATCGCGTAGCCGAAGCCCGTGATGCCGCGGCCGTTTCCGTTATAAAACATAAAGCGTTCGCCGTTGATATCCACGACAAAAGGATAGCAGATCATTTCCGAATCCCAGCCTGTCGCTGACTTCTCAATGCCGACGGCGGCATCTTTTCGCTCCCACCGAACGCCGTCGTCGCTCTCGGCGTATCCCATCACGTAGAACTCCCGAAACGATCGGATCGAGTACCACATTTTATAGCGGCCGTCTTCGTAAATAACCGCCGGGCGGCCGACTGCGTATTCGTCGGCGAGATTGGGCTCGAGGCAGATCTGAGGATCCGTCTGCCACGAGATGCCGTCGTGAGAGGTCGCATATCGGATCACGCAAACGTAATGCACTCCGTTGGCGTCTTGCGTCCATTTTAACGTTGAGACGTACCACATCTTCCACACCTCTCCCTGTCGAAGAATCGCGCAGGTGCTCCGAATGAACGGTTCTTCGTTAGTTCGATCGGTAATGGGAACCCGCGAAATTTTTTTGAAGGTTGAGTCGCCTTCACTAACCGCGAGTCCGGTGAAAGTGAGATAGGGCACGCGCCCTGCGCGCTGATAACCTTGGTAATAAAGATAACGTTTATCGCCCACGCGCACTGTCGTACTAGGTCCAACTCCTGAGTCGTCAAACGCTCCCAGTTCACCCAAGTCGACTACTGGATCCTGAGCTACCTTCAGGATCTGGCTCGGATTACGAGCGTTCAGGTCAACCGAGCCAATGCGGCCGAATCCGTCTCTGTCCTTCGATAGGTAATAGACACGAACAATTTCCGAACTAACGATCTCCACCGTGGGAAGCTGGGCCCCAACTTTAGCCCAGGGAAGGCTGCCATCCGGCGCGTAGATAAGACCGCCTTTACGCCATTTCATACCGTCTATTGCGCCGGAACCGCCGGCGCCGTGCCGGTTGCAATTCGTTCAACCACCGAACCTGACTCTACGTCGGTCGCAATAAAGACCGCAGGTCCGACATAGGAATCTTTCC
Source organism: Chthoniobacterales bacterium (assembly GCA_045809795.1). Taxonomy (GTDB): domain Bacteria; phylum Verrucomicrobiota; class Verrucomicrobiia; order Chthoniobacterales; family UBA10450; genus AV80. The sequence continues at coordinate 1,399,478 of JBJMXD010000006.1, read as the reverse complement.
CAATCGCACGGTCGGAGCCGATGGTGACGTTAGCGCCAACGATGGAGTTGGCACCTACGGTCACGCCATCGGAGATAATGCAGTTCGGCAGGACGAACACGTTATCCTCCACATTGCAACGATGGCAAATCTGATTACCACTCCAAATGACCACATTGTTTCCTATTGTGGTAAAAGGCTGGATCACGGCGTCTTCGCAGATAAAGCAATGTTCGCCAATTGTGGTGTGAGGACGAATCTGGGCGGCGGAGCTGATGTACGACGCGACGCCGTACCCCATTTTCTTGGACTCGCGGTAAAGTCTCGTGCGCAGACGATTGAACTGGGTGAACACGATCGCCACAAAGATCGAATGATTCGCAGGCGAGTAATTCGCGCCCAGATCTTCAAAGGCAACAACAGGTCGTCCGAAGAGCTCCTCGCGTTTCAAAAATTGGCGTTCGACCGAGAACGCTACGACTTCGAATTCCGAATCGAATTGGAAAAACTCAAAAGCAATTTCTGCGAAAACGCTGTCGCCAACCAGAATGAGTGGTTTTTTTGCCAAGGATTCTTGAAAGCACGGCGGGACGCTGAGCGCGCCCGGTTATTCTATGATGATGTAGGATCGATCAGGTAGAAACTGGGAACGAACGATCCGATATTTGTCGAGACCGAGAACTTCCTTAACGGCGATGGTCTCACCTGGGAAGTCACGCGAATTCAGCTCATCCATGGCGATGACGCTGCCGCGCATGAGATGAGGCCGAATAGCTTCGAGACATTTTTTTGTCGGCTCGTAAAGCGCAAGGTCGAAATAGGCGAGGGCGACTAGCGTCTCGGGGTTATCAGTGAAATAACCGTCCACGGTCTCAAGGACGTCGCCCTTTACCAGGCCGTATTTCTTGATATGCGACATGACATTATCGGCCTCGTGGGCGTCGAGCATATGACTGAGATATTCTTCGTATCCTTCCGTGACTGTGTACCCGCCTACTTTCGCATACGCGGATGAACCGTCCTTTGGAGCGATCGACGGATAACCCTTGAGGGTGTCGAAGCCGACAACCTTGCGTGTCCAGTTGTAGGGCTCGTAGACGCTCCGAAATGATTCGAACAAGGCGAGGTTCGCGCCCCACCAAACCCCAAATTCTACCACTACGCCCGGAAGATCGACAATGAGTTGATACAGTTCATTCAAGTAGAGGATTTTGGCCAGCTGGGTGCTGCGAAGATAGAGTCCCAGATTGACCAGCATCTCGTCATCCGGGATCGGAGATTGCTTGAACAAGTCGAGCAGCTGTTTTCTTGCTTCTACCTCCTCGGCCGAGCCGCGAACTACGTTTACATAACCTGGTTTTGCCACTTCTGACCCCCTTTATTCTGTTTTCTTCTTCTTCCAGATACCTACTACTGTCTGGTTATCCTCCACGTCACTAAGGACGAGAGCGGCAGCGCCGACCACACAATTATTACCGATCTTCGTGTTGTTGGACACGGTGGAGTTCACTCCCATGAAACAGGCCTCTCCGATCTCGCAGAAGCCGGAAACAACAACGTGAGAGGAAATAAAGCAATTGCTCCCAATCTTGGAGTGGTGACCAATGTGGTTGCCGCTCCATAAGACAACATTGTCGCCGAGCGCAACGAACGGTTGAACAACATTGTTCTCGAAAATAAAACAATGCTCTCCGAGTTTGACGTTTCGCCAGACAAAGGCGTGCGGGCTGACATAAGACGCCGGTTTGTAACCTTTGGCCTTAGCGGCCTGGTAAAGCCGGGTCCGCAGCTGATTGCCCTGGGTGTAAACGTTCGCCGCATAAAAGCTGTGTTCGGCGGGGGTATAGCGCTGTTCCATTTCCTCCATCGGGATGACTGGCAAACCGAAGAGCGTATCTTTTTTCATATACTGCCGCTCCACGCAGAATGCGACCACGTCGTAGTCTGAGTCATATTGAAAGTATTCAAATGCAATCTCAGCAAACGCGCTGTCACCGATGATAAGCAATTTGTGTTTCTTATCCATAAAGGCTCAAGGTTTTCTGATCAACAGGTCTTCCCTCCGGTTGGCCATGGGCAACTCCGGCGGCTGCGGCAAAAGGTAAGCATCGAACCCGGCCGCGCGAGCCCGGAGGACCAGGCCGAGTAAAACACTATCATCGATCTTGCCGGTATCCACAGAGGTAAAATTCACGGGCGGCGTTTCGCTCGTTCCGGTAAATTCCTGGTGAAATTTGATCCCGTTAGGGGAGCTGAAAAAGCGTTTGCGCTTCGATTGGTTTGGGATGTCTCCAATCAACATCTCGCCGCCATCCGCCAGCAAAGTAAGCGAATGGTCGAGAAAACTGAAAAGATTCGTCTCAACGAAAATATAATGGAGCACACTGTAGCAAACGATCGTATCGACCTTACCGAGATATGGCTCCAATTTCGCTGCGGACTGGTCCGGGTAGCGGCCGGCGACCTTTGTGACGAACGGCTCGTCGGGGAGGTGGGCCAGCATCTCTTCGGAGTCAACCAAGATAAGCTGGTGTTTCTGGCGCCGGCACAGATCAATCATCATCATAGCCGGGCCGCTGCAGCCCGGGCCTATGTCGACGACGGTTTGACGGGAGGCGTCAAGGCTCGGCAGCTTGGCGCGGATGTCCTCGAAAATGCGCTCTTCTTTCCCCGCCCGATAGGAATCCGGAAAACCAATCCGGCCGAAATTGCTGAGGCTTTCGTCCCGCGCCATTTTTCTGAAATCCTCGAACGTCGGCTGCGCGGGTGTTTCGGGAGTGCTGGATTCCATCGGCGGAAGGTTCTTGGACGGCATCAACTATGAACGCAATACAGCGATGCTCAATCGTTGAATTCGAAATTACGAATACTAAAAGCCAGCTTTCTCGGATCGCCGTTACCGGGCAGCTCGCCCGCTCGGTCGGTTTTGAAAAAGAGGACGTTTTCGCCGGGACGCAAGGAAACCGCAAGATTGGCCCGGGCGGACATCTGAGCGGAATCGAGCGATGCGGAGAAGAGTTTCTCCGAGCCAGCCGTGACTTCAACTTTGCGCGGCAGAAGAGAGAACAAATTGAAGGAAAGGTGGATGGTTTTCGCCGCGGAATCCACATTGTAAAGAACGAGCTTTGCGTCGCCGTCGCTCCATCTCCAATGGTCGGCGAGCGTTCCTTCGACGCCACTCCAATGCGTATCAAAGTCGGGGGGCAACAAAGGATGGTTAGCCGGATGAAGCGCGATGGCGATGAGGTCATCCGATTCGCAAAGAACGTCAGCCCGGCCCGCAGAGTGCAAGTCCGCGAGCAAAGATACGGCGTTATCCGAATAGCCTTTTCGGTTAATAAGGATGGCGGCGAATCCGTACTTTTCTAATGAAGCGACCGCTTCCGCTACGCCGAATACCATCAGCTCGTCCTGCCAGCGTTCGCGAGTGCGTCCCTTATGACTGCCGTATGAATAACGCAAAGTATGAGACTGAAGATAAGGTCGAAAATGTTCATAATCGGACATGCCAACGATGGGGCCCACTTCAGGATATTCAGCCGCCGGCAACTGAAAGACCATCGCGTTACGAGCGAGTTTGGATTCCAAGATAGACGCGATCCGCCCATCGGAAACGACCCGGCGGTGGGTGGCCTCGATCTCGTCGGCGCCGCGGAATCGTGGCAATTGGTCCCACAGCCCAACCGCTAGAAGAAGGGCGGCGCATCCATAAGCCGCCAGGATATGCCATTTCGTCGCGACGCGAGTTAACTGACGAGCAAGAAACAAGAGAGCCAGACAAAGGATGACAACGGAATAACGATTTGTCCCTCGAAACAACACGAAGCCAAAGAGGCCGATCATTCCATTGATGCCGCCTGCTACTGAAAAGGCGAGAATCCAGCCGACGACCAAGGCATGGGACGGGATTGCGGTCGTTCGGCGACCGGCGATCGCTCGCAGCGTCTTCCACAACATCCAAAGAAGCCCGGTAATTGCGATCCAACCGAGGTAAGGTGAGCTATTCTCTCCGCGCTGGAATAGCGTTTGCGAAAAATAGGCGCGTCGCGCCCATGCTTGCAGCGCGGCTAAGCGATGAGAAGCCGGCAGGAATAACTCCACCGGCTTCAGGGAATAAAGCTCCAGGCCACTATAGTTGCGGATCAAGGCAGCCGCATTTGGGCCGTTAACCATTCGGTAATAAAACGTGTCAAGGTTCATCAGAGTGAACGTCGCGATCACGACGCCCATAAGCAGAACCGGAAAGAGAACCTGTGCGCGGCTATTGCGTCGCAGGAGACAAATCAGCGCGGCCAATGCCAGCAATTGAAAGAAGAGGCCAGTATAGTAAACGTACTGAACGCCGTGGATCAGTGCGATAACAACGCAAGCAATAAGCCTTCGCTTATCGGCATAGACATTCGTCGAGATGCACCACCACACCACCAACAAGCCGAGCGGGACGTGCCAGTAAAACGTTAGGGCAAGATGCCACAGGCTGCGGGCAAAAGCGTACCCCGACATCGCAAAGAGAATTGCGAGCGCGAAGGAGATAATTCTTTCATAGCAAAGTTGCCGGCAGACAAAATAGAAGCTCGCAGCCGCCAGCAAGTGAGCCGAAAGCAAAACGAGGTTCGATCCTGCGAACACGCCAAAAACACGAACAAGCAGTCCGTACCAGGTAAATAGGCCCTCCTCTACGATGGGATAGTCGTTCCAATTCGCAATAAAGGGCGCTCCCAGGGATGATGGAGACTTCGGGAGGATTGGATAAATTTCGCCGGTGGCGAAAGCCTTCGCGGTCGCGATCTCTCCCCAGGCGTCGCCGCTGTAGGAGACGGGCGTCTTCCACGCTTTCGCGGTCCAGCGATTATAGGCTGCGCACCATAACAATGCGACGACGACCAAGAGAGCGATCCACCAAAGGCGATCCGCGGCGCGCGAGCCTGGCTGGGTTATAGCGGTCATTTGGAGAGCGGACCTAGAAGCGCCAGATAATCGGCTTCTACCCGTTTCCAGCTATAATGCTGCCGAACATAAGTCTGCCCTTGGCGTCCCAAACGGGCTTTCGTCTCGTCGTCCGCGATTGAAAGGGCTCCGCACCATTCCTCAAAGGTCTTGTACCAAAGGCCGCCATTCGCTTGCTGGCAATGCCGAACAAGAACATCGCAATCACCATTTACGAGAGCGGGACGACCCATGGACCAGGTCTCGAGCAATGTCATCGACAGGCTTTCATACGGCGAGGGCACGATCAGCCAGTCACACGCCTTCATCGCACGCCATTTCTCTTTGTCGTCGACAAATCCGAGATAAATGATGTCGTCATGAAACGGGACGGGCATTGTCTCCCTTCCGATAAGGACGAGCTTGTGAGCGGAGCCGTCTCGTTGCTTCCATCGGATAAAGTAGTCGAGCATGACCGCGCAGCCTTTGGATTCGTCGATCCTCCCAACAAAGAGAAGAAAGGGGCCTGCCAGGTTATAACGGGATCGGAACGCGTCGGGATCGACCTTTAAGGGAGCCTCGATACCGACACCCGCGATCGGTCCGATCAAGTCATGTTTTGGAAAACGACGACGAAGAAAGTCCAACTCGGCGGAGGTGTTAAAAATGAACCGCCTCGGCTTGGCGAAAAAACAATCCCACATTGAAAAATAGATTGGCCATTCGTTATGCGCGAGCGGAGCTAGAAAAGCCTTTTCCGCCACGAGGGGGAGACCGAAATAAGTCGTGGCGTAAAGATAGCCAAAGAAAATAAAGGCATCGTAAGATTGTGCGTGCGATAGCAGGTAATCGAACAACGTCTTCGAAATCGGCCCTTGAGCACGCATCCAGCCTTCCTGGTCGGATAGGGCCGTCACGTCCTGCCTCGCTGCGAGCTCCGAGGACAGTCGATTAAAACTCTCGATATCCCTTGGCATGTCCACTGGAAAGCGCCGGATAACGGTCTCTCCGATCTGCTCCACTCCTTCCGGATAGAAGTTTTCCCAGGTCATGTAATCCAAGGCGCAAGTCGTTAGAATCTCGGTCTGCCAAAACCGCGCCATTCTTTGCGCGACCTGGAGACAATGTAACTCTGCCCCTCCGTTTACCTCGAGGCCGCACCGCTGGACAACAAACGCAACGCGCATTGTCGCAAATCACCCAGACTTGAAGCTTGGACCTCGATGACTCTCTTTTCGGACATAATAGAAATAACTCAGAGTCCCGATACCTCCGGCGCCAGTGGTCTCTATGAACTCGAGCTTGCATCCGCTGGCAGTCAGGAGGTCCAATACCTCCGCTCGAGGAATGCAATGCATTTCAAATTCGACCGATCCCGAAGCTGCAGCATCCGGAGGCGCGCTAGTCGACTCCGGGGGCGAACCAGCTGCGCCACTCGTGTCACTTTCGACCTTGACCTCCAAACGCAGAGTTGGCGATCCATTGTCCGCAAACCAGGCGATTCCCTCCTGAACAACATCTAGTTCCAAAACATAGGATCCAGGCCGGGCCGGGGCCTTCACCGGCAATACGACGGAAACCGTTCCGCCTCGAGCTATTCCATCCGGAAGTTTAGCGCGTCCGTCGTCCCGCACGAGGCAAGAACCGTTTGGATCTAACCAGTGATTACCAAGTCTTAGGGCGAAAGGTTCATTGTGGTGCCAATGAAACTGACTCGTATTCGTCACTGTAAATGTCATTGGGTTAACGGACCGAGCTCGAAGATTGCGCTCTGCGCTAACGCATTCTATTTCCGCCCTCATTGCTTCTAGATGCAAAGTCTTCGCCTGAGTAAATCGCGCCGGTAGCTGAAACACCATGAGGCCGCCCGGCCGAAGGATGCGGGCGAACTCGACAAGGTAAGCGCGCGCCAGCTCCGGAGGAAGATGTTGCAAGACAATGCTTGAAAGGATGAACGAAAATTTGCCGTCGGGAAAGAGACTCAGATCGGGCCGCCCGTTCAGGACGTATTCGCACCTATCGGGAAACTTGTTGAGGCCCTGAGCCCGCAATATCATGCTAGGCGCCACGTCGACGCCATACACTTTATTGAATTTGCGCGACAACGCCTGGGTAAGACGACCTACTCCGCACCCAAAATCAAGCGCGACGTCGGTCTCGAAAGGTATCTCATGCTCGGCGAGATGGTGGATTAACGCATTGATCTCGTTCTCCCCAGTGGTCAGGAACTCAGCTAGGTCCCATTTGTTGCCTTTCTTCTCCGGATCGGAAAGGATTGCGTAAAAGGCATCCGTTTGGGCTAGTTCTTCCCAAGTCGCGCCTACAGCGTCGACAGCTGTGCCGAGGTCTTTAGTTTGCTCCGGATCCTCCATAGAACATATGCTGAAAAGGAAAGGCAGACCAGCGCACCCCGGCAGCCAGCTCGCAGCGCCCAGCCGTTTCAGCTTTTCGAAAGCTCAACTTCGAAGCAACAAACTCCTAAGACCCGGGGATCCACGCTTAACTCCAGAGCTTTAGGCGAAGTCGCTTTCGGGGTCTTGATATCGATGGTCAAAACGCCGCCTGCTTTCGTCACATCATGTGGGATCGCAGCTGTAAACTCCGCTGTATTGCCGACCTGCCAGTCCGCGATTTTCTTCTCGTTAACATATACTTCGACCGGCTGGAACGGAAGTTCAGGTGGTTTAATCAAGGCAGCAATCCGCATTTTCAAGGCGACGGTATCGTCCGTGGCTGCCATCCTAAACTGCAATTGAGCAGACGTGCCTTCGGTCCAGGTAAACTTTTCCTCCGTCTTACTCCAGCCCGAACGCTTGAATGGCTCTGAACTTCCTCCCAATCCAAAGTTGATTTTCGTGCCAACATCCACCGTCGGAACTGAAGAGGTTTCGCTGGTCGTTACCGATCGGTTGCAGGCGCCTAGTAAGATTAACGCCGGGACCAAGCACGCGATCCGCGCCACGAGCCAAAATCTGTCAGAAAGCAATACGCGGTTATGATCTGGAGCCATAGAAGTAATGAATCGAGGCGGCGTATTGGCAAGTCAAGCGTTGTCGGTCCACGCGGCTTCTCCAGCCGTAACCTGATGCGGAATGAGCGTCGCTGCCATTTTCATGAGGATTGGTCGGACTCTTGCCGGAAGGAATTGAAGGCGGCGAGTGCGCTGCGCAGCAATTAGTTTTTCTCGCAGGCCTGGGTCGGTAACGATGAGACGGGCGATTGCGGCAAGCTGGGGCCAATTCTCTTTGGACGTAAACATTAAACCAGCTTCGGCCAAGGTTTCGGGGACAGCCGCAGCTTTGAAGGCAAGAATGGGGAGATCGAACCACATCGCTTCGATAAGCGGTACACAAAAGCCTTCATGTTCGGACATCGACCAGAATAGATGGGCCGTGCGGTAGTAAGCGGCGAGCTGGGCGTCATCAATGCTCCCCGGAACCACCACAGAGCGCTCCAATCGAAGCGCCCGCAGCACGTTTTGGACATGAACGACATACGGATCTTCCTCTTCCGGTTTGCCGACTAGAATCAGCCGCGCGTCGGGATCATGATGGAGATAATGAGCAAAGGCAGTCAGCAAGTCGTCCTGTTTCTTATTCGGAGCAAAACGACCAACGAAGAGAATGTTGGTGCGTCCATCCTGCATTTGTTCCATCACCCCTGGGTCGGGTGCGAGCGCCCATTTGCCCGGGTCGATAGCCAGCGGAAGAACGCCCGGTTCATTGAAACCGGATCGTGCCAGTTCGCGGGCATTAAAGGCTGAAGCGCCAGCGGAGTGTGGAAAATGACGCGCAAGTTGAGCCAGCTCCTGGCGACCGCGATAGAGGCGTTGGGCAAAATTCGGTCGATACGCTTCGAAGAATTCGCCCGGCGTGATGTTATGATAGATCAGATACTTTGGACCGGGAAATTTCATCAAATGTGGCGTCATTTCGGCGCCAATACTGTGATGGTAGATGAGTGCGTCGGAGTCCTCCAAAGCGCGGAGGGAAAAGACGGCGCACTCGTGCGCGACGCGGGGATCGACGAACTGAACGAAGATGTTCGAATCAAAGCCCGCTTGGCGGAGTTCGTCGCGGATCCAAACAGCTTTTCGGGAGATGGCATCGCCGTAGGCGAGGTTCGGCAAAAATTGGTTGATGGCCGGCACAGGAGATTGCGTTGCTGCGTTACTGCGAATCGATTTCGGCGAGTCTCCGTTGAGAGCTTCTTCGTAGCGTTGAACAACAAGAGCCCAATCCGCCATTTTTCGGGCGTAAGCGCGGCCTCGCACGCCAAACTGGCCCAGGGTTTCATCTCCAGTTCTATCGATCTCAACGAAGAGACGCGCCCAGTCGTCTTCAGTTTCAGCTAACCACCCGCCGCCGGCGTGGTGAATGGCGACTGAAGTAGCGGGGCACCGAGTGTGGCCGGCGACCGGCCGCGCGCATAGCCAGGCCTCCATCATCACCCTGGAGAAACTTTCATTTTCGCTTGGCTGAACCAGCGCGGTGCAGGAGGCAAGCAATTCCCTTTTTTTGCTCTCGGAAACCAAGCCGAGATCCACCGCCGATCCATTAGTCGCGGGGTCGGGCACTTTCCCGTGGCCAGCCAGGACTAATTTAAGGTCAGAATTTGGGCGAACGGAACGAAATCGGTGAAAAGCGTTGAGGAGAAGCGGTACATTCTTACCTTCATCTTTTCGACCGAGGTAGAGAAGGAATCTTCCAGTGGCGGTTTTCGAGCCATTTGTGGAGCCGGCGTCATTCAGTTCGACACCAGCGCCGACCAAAAAAGACTTTGCGGCAATCGTCCCGCCAAATAGCCGATAGGCCAGTTCCTGTTCTCCTTCGCTGATAAAGAGGATTCTGCGGACCCGATAAAAAGCTTCCGCTACTTCAGGCAGATAAGCGTATGCCTCGTCGTGCAAACAAGGTAGAAGGATCGCTCTCGAGCCTACCTCGGCAATGCCCTCCAGGACCGGTCCATAAAGATAGGGCAGAAAAACAAACGAATCGAACTCTTCTCGGTGCGTGCGGAGAAAGTGAAGAAGATCTGGAGACTTAATCAACTCTCTCACAAATATCCGCGATTCATTCCGGGACACGGGCGACACGCCAGGTTTAAGGCGGGCACGATCGAAGGCGAGCAAGCGACTGGTAACTTCATCGAAGTCGGCGCGATTGCGCTCGACCACCCGGAATCGTCGAATCTGGAAACCTTCGGGCTCGCGCGTTACACCGTCGGCAAGGTGGTTGGTCGACCAGTCGTCCTGATGCGAACGGCAACAGGTGGTCAGTACTTCAACTTCGTGACCACGAGGCGCCAGGCGAGACGCGAGATGCCAGGCGTGCTGTTCGGCGCCGCCTTTCAAATCCCGTCCAAACCATGGGATGACGATTCCGAGTTTCATCTCGCCTTCGGTTTGTAGGCGATGATTCCGAAATCCTGGGGACCGAAAAGAAGGTCTCTTAATGTCGCCAGCTCAGGCGTGGTACCGTTGAATTTAGCTTCCGCAACCGGTGAGAGATATTCGATCCGAATTTTTTCAAAGCCGTAGGCGCCAAGCATAAATTCCGCGGTTTCAGGAAAGACAGGATGGCGATGGGTTGGATCGATATGAAAATTGCAGGCGCCGACAATGAGGTTCTTGCAATTCGGCGATTCGAAAATCGCCACCCCTCCTGGCTTGAGGACGCGACGCGCCTCGCGAAAAAATGCGAGGAGGGTTTCAAACGGCAAGTGCTCGATCAGGTGGAAGGCGGTAACTGCTCCCTGCGTAGCAGCGCGAAGTGAGCTCAGGTGCTCGACGGCATCGCCGAGTTGCACTTTTAAGCCGCGCGCGTTGCACTGTGCGACCATGGCGGTGTTCAGATCGACGCCGACCCCAGTGAGTTTATGTTCCTTCAACAGTTCGAGCCATTCGCCTCGCCCGCATCCGAGATCGAGGACGGGCCGGCCCCGAACCCCTGCGCGACAATCGCGCAGAAACGGAAGATAGAACTCGACTCGTTTCTTGATTACATCACGGGAACCGCGAAAGCGGTTTTCAAAGGCCAGGTAGAAAGAATCCAACCCGGGCACGGCCGTCGCGAGGGCGGCGGCTCCCGCAGTATTTTTTTTGCCGGCTTGGCTCGATTCTTCGCGGCTGTCGGCCAGAAGTCGCCGAAAGAGCGCGCCGTATTCCGAGAGCTCTCCTTTTACAAGGGCGGCGTCCGCGATCGTTCTTTCTTCAAACGCAGCGACGCGTCGGGAAAGGTCGGCCTGGTCGGCCAGACGTTGTTCCATGTCATGGTGTATCGCGGTCGTCTCAGTGCTCTTTTTTTCGACGAAGCCTTGGAGGTCGTTGATATGGACGCCGAGGCGATCAGCTTGAGCTTGTAAATTTCGCAGATGCACGCCCGCCAGATCGACCTGATGCTGGAGTTGATCTTTGTGCCGATCTAAATGGGACGCCGTTTTGCCGGTCTCGGCTAACTCGTGGGAGAGCGCGTCCGTCTGGGCTTGAAGATTACGGAGATGGATCCCGATGTTGTCGAAGTCTCTTCGGAGACTGTTAGCTTGTTCGTCCGCTCGCGCACGGTCCGCTCGCGCTTCTTCCAGCGCCGCGGCCGTTGTCGCACCGTTTTCCGTGATTTGCCGTTGAATTTTGTCGACCGACTCGCGGACGGCGGCGACGCGCTGGTCAACATTGTTGCCGGTCGATTGCAACTGGTTTTCGAGCCCGATGAGATCGTGTTCCAGTTTCGCGAACCGCGGCGCAGCGGCCTTCATCCAATTCGAATCCGCATCGCTCTGCTCGTGGAGCGAGAGCAACCAGCCGTTCAATTGGCCGAGGCACACGCTAATGTCGGAGACACGGTGGGTGAGCTCATGATTGCTTTTTGCGAGTGCGGCGATCCCATCCAGCGCGGCACGATTGTAACCGCCCTGTTTACGGAAGAATCGGCGAAGAAATTTCGGGACACCCGACCCGCCCTCGTTTTTTAGGCGGGCTGTTTGGATGAGGCGGTCCAGCCGTTCCTTGATTGACTTGACCCCGCCGGGTATCCAAACGGCAGGAGCACCCGGCAACATCGCAACGGGCGGCAAAGGCACTGCCGGGCCGGGCAAGGGCTGCCGCTGGACGGCAGCCTTAGGCCGGGCGGCTTCAGCCCGCACCCGCTCCATCAATTCGCTAACGTTAATTTCAGGGACGGTAGTTTCGATCACTTTGCCGGCTCAGGTCCACCGTCAAAGTATGACGAAAGCTCGGCGATGGCCAAATCAAACATTTAGCGCGAAAAACAACCCCGTAAGGATGCCGAACCGAGCGAGTGTTACTGCTTATTCGTCGTCGTCGTAAAGCTACCTGGCACCGGATTGCCGATCAGGGAATTGCCTTGGAAAGAGTCGATGGTTCCACCGTTCGCATTGATGCCGGCGCTGTTGTTGGCAATTATCGAATCCGAAACGCGGATCGAATCCCCGGCGCTCGACCGCAGGCCTGTCGTGTTGCAATGGGCAACGGTGGTGTCGTCGAGATTAAACTGCGAGTTGGACCCGCTCGCCGAGATCCCGTGAGCTCCGATTACCGCGATGAGGGAACGCGTGACATCGGCGCGCACGTTGGCGGCCGCTTCAATTCCGTCCTGACCGCAATTCATAATTGACGTGTTATCGATGATTGCGACGGCGATGCCGCTGGTCGTGTTGAGATGGATGCCGTCTTCGTTGATGTTTTCGATCACGCTGTTAATGACCTTGAGCGTGCCGTTACCGCCCAACGCGACGTCGATTCCGCGGCTGGTAGCGGCATTGTTCTGTCCGTAAATCCAGCAGTGATCGACCATCAAGGTTTTCCCCCCCAGGTACCGAATACCGTTTGCACCGGTGCCGGCGCCGTTGATCGATATGTCGCGAAGAATAATGGTGGAAGTGGCAGGCGCGTTCACAACAACGCCGTTGGTGCCGACCGAATTGAGAATGCCGGCGAGGGTTCCGGTGCCGTTGATGGTGAGCCCTTTTCCAATGGTTACGGATCCGAATCCGCCGGGATCGAGAACGGAAATCTCGCCGCCGTCAGCGGTCTTGGAAAGAGCCCCGGCAAATGTTTTGCAAGGCGCCGTGCGGCTGCACGGATTAGCGTCGTTGCCGACTCCAGACACCCAGGTGCGGGTCTGGCCGAATGTCGCGGTCGAAAAGCCAGCCAGGAGGGTGGTGGCGAGAATGAAACGGAGCGCGCGGGGTTTGTTCATAAGTTACCTTTTGTTGGGGTTAGGATGCAATTGGGGCCGCGAGGCTACCGAATTTCAGGGCGAACCGTCAAGCCCGTCCGTTCGTGGCTTCCTTTAACGCGTTTCTGGAAAAGAAAGACCCAACTGCGCGATTTCCGCGCAGTTGGGTCTCAAATTACCGAGGCTAGCTGGCCTTACTGCTTGTTCGTTGTCGTCGAAAAGGCGCCTGGGGCCGGGTTGCCGATCAGGGAATTGCCCTGGAAAGAATCGATGGTCCCGCCGTTGGCGTTCAGCCCGGCCGAGTTATTCGCGATGATGCTGTCGGAAACCCGGATGTTGCATCCGGTGTTGCTGCGGATTCCCGTGATGTTGCAATGCGAGATCAGATTGTCATCGAGATTGAATTGTACGTTCGCTCCGCTGGCAGATACCCCGTTGCCGAGGTTAACTGAGACATTCGAGCGGCTGAGTTCTCCTCGGACGTTGTTGATTGCCTCGATGCCATCGCTACCGCAGTTCATGATGGTCGCATTATCGATCACAGCCGTTACGATCCCGCCCGATGTCGACATGTGCATGCCATCGCCAGCGACGTTTTCGATCGTGGTGCCGTTGACCACCTTCAGGATTCCATCAGTGGTCTTCGTGACATCGATCCCATCGCTGTTCAGACCGTTGCCGTTAAATCCGTAGATCCAGCAATGGTCAACCATCAGACTTTTACCTGAAGTGTAGCGAACCCCATCGAATCCGGTGCCCGCGCCGTTGATCGAAATGTCTCGAATAATAACGATCGATGAGTTCGGAACGGCGGCATTAATGTCATTCACGTTCACGCCATTCGTGCCCGCGGCAAGGATGCTGGCGAGCGTGCCCGTCCCATTGAGCGTGATACTTTTTGTAATCGTGACCGTTCCGAATCCGCCGGGATCAAGGACGGAAATCTCACCTTTGTCGGCGGTCTTTGAAATCGCCCCGGCGAAAGTTTTGCAGGGAGCAGTACGGCTGCACGGATTGACGTCATCACCGACACCGGACACCCAGGTCCGGGTAGCTTGCGCGAACGCGCCCGACGAGAAGCCGGCGACGAGGCCGGCGATAATAAGCGAACCAAGGATTCTTTTCATATGTAGTTGTTTATTTGGGGTTTCGACTTGAGGCGGAGAGTGACAACTGCGCTTCCGCGCGTCAAGCAAATCCGGCCTTTTTTGGTGGGAAAAGCGAGCGACCGTTTCTAGTTTGTAATTGCCCGCGATTACTGGAAAACGGCGGCCGGCTCCTAAAATTCACGCGCACCGCGGACTTAGGTCATTCCTGATTCTCCGCCCAATTCGACAAATGCAGTCCTGGTGAATACAGAGTACAACTCCTTCGATGCCGCCCAAAATAATCGAATCCGCTGAAATGCCCAAGGCGGGCGGCGTTTGCATTCTCGGCATGCATCGAAGCGGAACGTCTGTCTTAACCAGAATACTAAATTTGCTGGGGATGTCCTTGGGTCCCGAGAACAAGTTAGCCGGGGGATGTGCGAAGGATGGGCAGCCTAAGGGTTACTGGGAAAATGTGGAAATCATCGCTTTGAACAATGCGATCCTGGAAAGGTATGGAGGGAATTGGTTTCAACCCCCGATATTTCCGCCCCGCTGGGAAACTTCTGCGACGTTAAACGATCTGAAAGAGCGTGGCCGATCATTGCTCAAGGATACGTTCCGCAACGATCCACTATGGGGATGGAAGGATCCGCGGACCTGCCTTACTTTGCCCTTCTGGCAACTCATCGCACCCCAGATGCGCTACGTGATGTGCTTCAGAAATCCCGTGGCCGTTGCTCAATCCCTCGCTCGCCGGGACGATTTCTCGATCGAGAAGAGTTCCGATCTGTGGCTCACTTACGAGCGGTCCGCCTTGAAGTACACCCGCCGGTCGCCACGGTTGATGGTTTTCTATGAAGATCTGATGGACGATTGGTCGCGGGAACTGCCGCGTCTGGCCACGTTTTTAGGGAACCCGAGCGCGGCGCAACGGAATGATGTGCGCGAAGCCGTCGAAGCCTTTGTCGAACAAAGCTTGCGACACCATCGCATTTCTCTTTCGCAAATGTGGACGAACTCCAAAGTGCCGTTGCGGGTTAAGGCGCTTTTTCTCAAACAACGCCTTCTGCGAATCGGCGCCGATCGCCGTTAGGTTCTAGTCGGTTTTAGCCCTGGCTTCCTTCGACGAATCTACGCGAGTTGAGAAGCTCTTGACCCTTCTCGAGTATGTCGCGGTGACGTTGTTTTAAGCGCCTTGCGGGCACGCCGCCGTAGATCATCCAAGGTTCGGTTGATTCGCCGATCAAACTTAGAGCTCCTAAAATGGATCCCTCTGCCAGCGTCACCCCAGGGAGAACCACACAGCCCGCGCCAATCCCGGCGTGTTCTTGTAGCAACACCGGCCCGGAGGCACGGCCGACGAGGTCCGGCGGAATAGTAGGTCCCATCAAGTGCTTGCCCGAATAATCGTCGTTTATAGTGTAGATGCGACTGCCCTGTGCGATGTTTGCAAAGTTCTTCATTTCGAAGCCCGCCTTTGCCGCGATAAAGACCCCGGCGGCAATATGCGTGTAACATCCTATCGTTAGCGGACCAGTTGCTAACAGGATAACTTCGGGATCAATCCGGACGTGCGAGCCAATTGAGATGTTTTCAATTCCGACCAGGGTTACGCGTTCATGAATGATGACATCATGGCCCAGTGACTTGAAAGGCATGCCAGCTAACGCTGCGGGCGACAGATAATCAGCGCGATAGTTTGTCATGGAGTTCTTTATGGGTCGTGCCGAACCCGCCTCCTCTGTCTTAACATCCCCGATCGGCAGCTTATCCTTTACATAATGCCCGAAGAACAGCAAGCCTTGGCGGCAATTGCACTTCTCGGCCAAATATCTTTTTGAGCCTTCTTTGGCCATTTTTGCCAATCTGCGCCAGTAACCTCGGTTGCTGAATGATCGGCATTAATCGTCGCAGAATATCATCGACATCGGGTTCGATGAGAACGATGTCAACGCCGTCGCGAAAAGCGGTATTCAATTTCAGGACGTCAGTACAGAAAATGGCCGCGCCCTGAAGCCCGACTTCGACACAGCTGCCCGTCGGAAAACCGTCAAATGCGCCTTCTCCAACCACGTCCGGCCTGTTGGGTGACAAGATAAGGTCGAGCCTTCCGCCTAGCTCTCGCAGCTTTTCTGTGCTCAAGAAGCCGTAGAATATGAATTGCCCGAAGCTATCGCCCAAAGGAACGATAGTCGCATCCCAAGGACCAACGACATGATAGATAGCATTCAGACCCTGCCTGGTTAGTGCGCGCGCTGTTTCAACAAACAGATCATATCCCTTGTCCTCACCCATCGGCATATTTCGGTTAGCCACGAAGCCGATATCTAGCGTCTGCTTGCTCAGGCCAAAATGCGCGCGCCGCCCGGACGCAACAAAGGCAGCTCGCGGGACCACTCCCCCTTGCAGGTAAAGAATCTTCGCGGGCGACAGGAACCGCCCTTCCGCAAGGTAACTTAGCGTGCAAGGCTGGGTCACAATCACCTTGCGAAGTAATGGACTGCCGCACACGCGACGCAGTTTGTCATCGGAGCATTTGTCGCGCATTCGGAAGGAGCCCCCAGGATATAGAGTAAAGGCGAACGGTCTCTTGGTATGCTCAATCGCTTCGACGTAATGCGCGATGTTGTGAAGAAAAATCGCATAGTAGGCGTCAGCCTCAGGGAGGGGCCCGGGAAGCAGCGGATGAACCCGGCGGGAAAAACGACGTCGAGCGGCAACATATTCCGCGATTAGGTCTTGAATCGAGCGCTTCTCTCTGAGCCCGCCACGAAGTGCACCTCCGTTGCAATGGACTGAAACACCGCGCATTTGCTCGAGGTAGGATGAAAATTCTTCAAAGCGAAATCCAGAGATGGGATGAGGAAACAAATCATCCAGGATAGCTATTCGTGGCGGCCGAATGGCTCGACGCATGGCAGTGGCAATGCGCTTAGCCCGGTCTAACATACAACAACGATCCGCTTACTTGGAGACGTAGCCCGAGAATTTGCGGATTCTCTTTGCCGCCGACCTTCCTCGCCCGGGCGTTCGGCTGAGTAAGCAGCCATCCAGCGTCGGTGACCTGCGGAAAAGAACGGCATAATACTTTCGGGTCTAAAACTTACCGGCACAGCTGCTTCGCGTAAAGGCCGGCGCTCCACGTTGACGAATGATAGACCACGGTTACGTTCGCTCGACAAACTGGGTTATCTCGTGCTCAAGGAGCGATCGTGGCGTCCTGCTGCGATGCCTAAAAAGAGGGCGTTGTGAGTAATCACGGAAGTCAAAAAGCAATTATCCGGCAAGAAATTTCGATCAAACATCGCATCAGGCGCGCGATATTGACCCGGGCGATCACGTTCGGAGCTAAACGCTTGATCGTTGTTCTTACGCCTGGATACGATTGGCGGAAAGGTGGTATCATATCCATAGCTACGATCTACCGACAGATCGGCCTCATCCGCGATCTTCATCGCGCCAGCGTCGCTCTCTGCTCTGTTCCCGGCGAGCCGTTGTTAGCGAAGTATACGTGGTTTAAGAATCGCAACTACATCCTCGACTTGGAATCGGTATTGGATAGTTGCCGGCGGCTGGATTATTTCCAGTTACACATCCCCGCCTACGCGGTTAACCAGGTATCGAGCTGGCTCAATTCGCCCTCCGGGGCTCGACTGCGGGACATCCCGGAAGTCCACTTTAACATTTTGCTCCAGAACATCGACGTTATTGAGGGGCGCCCGCTTTCGGGATTGATGCCGTTTGGCCGAGTAACCTGCACCACGGCCCACGAGGCGTATACGAGTGCTGCCTTCCGTGAGGCGCTTGGTGTGACGCTGCATAGGTTAGGAGTCTACAACGGGCCGGAAGATTACTCTCCAACTCCGTACCAGGAGAAGGAGCCACTCTTAGTTGTTTCACATGACGAGCACCCACTGAAGGCGCGCGTGCTGGAGCACATCGCGCGAACAAACCCAAACTTAAAAATCAAGGTCGTCCACAATATCAGCTACGAAGAGTACAGGGAATTGATCGGCCGCGCCAAGTGGTCGCTGACTTTTGGCGAAGGCTTGGACAGTTACTTCGCAGAGGTGGCTTGGTCGGGCGGCGTCCCCTTCGCAGTATTCAATAACCGATATTTCACGCCGGCTTTTGCAAAATTACAGACGCTCTATCCGTCCTGGGAAATTCTTTTGGCAAAAATGCCTTTTGATCTCCAGCGTCTCGACGAACCGATTCGCTACGATCGGTGCTGGCGGGAAATATACGATTTACTGAACACCTTATATGGCAAGGAGAGGTTTCGCGCGAACCTTCGAGCATTTTACCGCGGGGAGTACACCTTTCCTTAGAACTACCGTGAAGACCACGTTGAACGATCTGGCGATGTTTGGCGGCACACCCGCCTTCAAGGAAGCGCTGCACGTCGGCCGCCCGAATCTTGGCGACCGGGCGACCTTTCTCGATCGCATCAACCAGATCCTCGATTCGCGCTGGCTGTCGAACATGGGACCGCAAGAGCTGGAGTTCGAGGACAGAGTCGCGAACACTGTCGGCGTGGAACATTGCGTTGCCATGTGCAACGCCACGGTGGCGCTGGAGATCGCCATTCGCTCGCTCGATCTCAAAGGGGAAGTCATCGTTCCCTCGTTCACATTTGTCGCGACCGCTCATGCTTTGCAGTGGCAACGAGTTACTCCGGTCTTTTGCGACATTGACCCGAACACACACAATCTCGATCCGGCAAAGGTCGAGGCAATGATTACGCCGCAGACGAGTGGCATCCTCGGGGTCCATTTGTGGGGCCGCCCATGCGATACTACGGCCTTACAAGCTATCGCTAACAAGCACCGTCTTAAGCTTCTGTTCGATGCCGCACACGCGTTTGGCTGTAGCTACGGCGGAAAGCAAATCGGAGGTTTCGGCGACGCGGAGATCCTGAGTTTTCACGCGACGAAGTTTGTTAATAGTTTCGAAGGCGGCGCGGTCGTAACTAACAATGCGGAGCTGGCGGCGCAGATCCGTCTGATGCGCAACTTCGGCTTCTGTGGGTATGACGAAGTCACTCAGCTCGGAATCAACGGCAAGATGTCGGAAGTATGCGCGGCGATGGGGTTGACCTCATTGGAAGCGATGGACACAATTGTCGAGGTAAACCGCCGGAACTGGAAAGCCTATCGAGAAGGCTTGATGGGATTGCCGGGAATTTCGCTACTGGAGTATGATAACCGGGAGCGCAATAACTATCATTATGTCGTAATTGAAGTCGATTCGACTAGAGCGGCCCTGGAACGAGACCAATTATTGGAGCTTTTACATAAGGAAAATGTGCTGGCACGCAGATACTTCTGGCCCGGTTGTCACAGAATGGAGCCTTATAAGTCGCTCTATCCAAACGCGCACCTATCCCTGGCTCAAACAGAACGTGTCGCCGCGCAAATTATCACTTTGCCAACCGGCCAGACGATTACCCCGGAAATGATTGGAAAAATTTGTAGCATTATCCGGATGGCGTTTGAGAACGCCCCGGCGATACGCGGGGTCCTGAAAGAAAAACCAAAGGGGTAACTTCGCGGGGTCGCGCGGCATGCCGCGGCCTACCGCTCTTAACCGCGACCGGCAGTGCGTAGCAACATCGCGCTCGAGCCGACAAACGAAGCATTGCACTTAGCGCGTCCTAGATAACCGTATCAGATCGATGCGTATCACAGCGTTCCTTCCCACTCACGATCTGGCTGAAGAGGCAATGCCTTGGATGGAAGAAGTGCGAACCGTTTTCCACGGGCTGGTCATATTCATTGACGAGAGACGCGTAACTCCCGGCACCATAGAGCGCGCCGAAAAAGTGGCTACCCGGGTCTGTTACCACAGGGCGGAAAGTTGGTATGAGTGGGACCTCGGTGGCATGGCGCGACAATGCGAAGCTGACTGGGCGTTTCTGATTGAGCGCGACGAGCAGCTTAGCCCCGAATGGCATCAAAATCAGTGGCGTAGAATCTTCGAGGAAACCGAGTTCACGCATTTTTGGATTCTTCGCCGATGGGTCGTGTCGGGCGGCCGCTACATAGATTGTGCTCCGTGGTGGCCCGATTTCCAGCTGCGGTTCTTCCGAACTGACCTCGAAGGCATGACATTTCCAACAAGGCTGCATGACCGGATTCATGCTCCGGGCCGTGGAGCTTCATTTCAGAACCTCACCTTGCGTCATCACGTTCTTTGGTTGTGTTCGCGCGCAACCCGCGAGGAGAGAGTTCGCTATTACGATGAACTCCGAGAGGAAGGCGGACTGGGACATTTTTATTTGTATGAGGATTATTCTCCGCGCCTTTCTTCTCTGCCGGAGCCCGTGAGACTGGATATCGCGGAGGAAGTCTCAACGATGGATAAGCTTCGGCCAGACGACGTCCTTAAATTCTCATTCAAAATTGACCGCGTTCCCGAGGTAGTAGGGACTTCGCAAATGTTCTGGTTGAACGTGGAAGTCAGCAACGACACGCCTCAGATCGTCTGTTCAACGCCGCCGTTCGCGGTATGCCTTGCTTATCATTGGAGAGAAAAAGCGACACGTCGGATGGTTTTGTTTGAGGGAGATCGCAGCGGATTATTCCCGGGTGTGCCTCGCCATGCTACTATGCCGTCCACCATGGTAATCAGGGCGCCAGGCCAGCCCGGCGAATACATTTTGCAAATCACGATTGTCCAGGAAGGTGTCCGTTGGTTCGAAGACACGCGACCAGACATCTTACAAGAATTTCCCATCCTAGTAGCATCCTCTGCGGAGAATGTTGTCGAAAGGCCGAAGGTGGAATTCACTAACAGTTTTCCATGCGGGCTCGGCAAGACCGAGCGAGCGGTCGAAATTCCCTGGGTTTTGTCCAGATACAATGGCGAGCAGAAGGTATTGGAGGTCGGTTGTTCGTTCACCTGCGAGAACCCCGAATACATTGAGGGCCTGACGGCCCTTAACATCCCCGAGCTTCATGGGATTGACATTTCCGCAGTGGAAGCGCCGCATTTTATTAAGAAGACCGCAGATATTCGCGACTCCGGATATGAGAACGGCTTCTTCGATTTAGTTTTGTGCGTCTCTACTATTGAGCATGTCGGTCGGGATAATGCCAAACACTATAAACCCGTGGCAGAAATGCCTCGTGACTCAGAAAGCGGGTTAGAGCCTGATGTGAAAGCCATGGTAGAAATGTTTCGTATTTTAAAGCAAGGCGGCAGGCTGCTTGTTACAGTTCCGTTCGGAAAATTCGTAGATTACGGATGGTTTATTAACTATGACTTGGAAAGAGTGAATGAATGGTTCCGTCATATTGCTCCCGAAAGAGTGCACAGAGAGTATTTCAAGTACACATCCCTGGGTTGGGTGCCTTGTTCTCCTGATGCTTTGACAGAAACTGCTTACGGCGATAACTCAGCTCCGGCGGCGGCCGGGCTTGCGTGTTTTGAGATTACTAAATGAGGGCTCAGGGCGCCTCGCGGCCGCCGGCGTTTGATCCAGCGCCGCTGCACATTGACGATGCTTCGTTTGCAGAGTTGGCCGCGGCCAACCATTTGAGCCTGGGTATTCCGAGGCAGTCATCCCCCTCCGGCCAGCGCGTCCGCGATGTCTATCTAAACGATCCGGAGCTGCAAAGAATTTATCCGCTCGGTTTATTGCCCGCGGGCCAGCTTCACTTTTTGCAGTGGCTGACGACGCATGGCCGCGTCGATCAGAGTCTGACGGACGGGGAGATCCTTTCGTTTCTACAGGCATCCGCCAAAGATGAACCTCGCTCGCTCGCCCTGACCTATCTGCTTCAGCCAGCCTGGCAGCAATATTTCCCGGACGCGCTCTCGCCCAGCGGTTGGATGGAGTTTCGGTCTTGGATCCTCGGTGCCTACGGCAAGCATTTGCGCGCTCCGCTTCCCCAAAGCGTACCGGTTGCGATCCCCGACCCTAACGCGGCCAAAGGCGTAAACATCCTCAGCCATTTTTGTAATCCCTCCGGACTTCAGCAAGCGGCGCTCTGGGCGAAGGCTGCCTTGGAACGCGCCGGCCTCCAGACTTCCTGTCGCGACGTTCCGGTTCCGCGCCGACTCATTCCAAGCGATCGCGAGGAATGGCTCGGTCTCGAGATTTTCCCGGTGACTATTCTCAACCACGCAGCCGAGCCCTATTTCGTATCGGGCTACCAGCGGGCGGGCTTATGGCGGCGAGAGGGCGTCTATCGAATCGCTTATTGGAACTGGGAACTCGAGAAAGTTCCGGATGAATGGGTGAAAGTTGCGGAGCTGGTGGATGAGATTTGGTCGCCCACGCAATTTGTGACGGAAGCAATGCGCGCCCGGATGCCGCGGCCGGTTTATAGGATGCTGCCGGGAGTCGAAGTCGGGCGCGTCGAAAAGGTCTCACGCGCGTCGCTTAATATTCCGGAAGATCACGTCGTTTTCCTCTTCATCTTCGATCTGCACAGTCAGATCCACCGGAAAAATCCGATCGCCGTTTTGCGCGCGTTTCAGGAAGCGTTTCGAGACGACGACAAAACGACACTGATAATCAAGACGAGCGGCGGCGATATTCATTCCGACGATCTCGCGAAATGTCAGGAAGCGATTCGCGGCCGAAACGTGATTCTCCTTCACGAGTTGATGAGCCGCGCCCGCGCCTACGGGTTAATCGACATGGCGGATTGCTTCGTCTCACTTCATCGCTCGGAAGGCTTCGGTCTCGGGTTGGCGG
This sequence comes from Chthoniobacterales bacterium, assembly GCA_045809795.1. Classification (GTDB taxonomy): domain Bacteria; phylum Verrucomicrobiota; class Verrucomicrobiia; order Chthoniobacterales; family UBA10450; genus AV80. The sequence continues at coordinate 1,376,580 of JBJMXD010000006.1, read as the reverse complement.
AAGCAATGCTGATGGGCAAGCCGGTGATCGCGACCGCTTATTCCGGCAATCTGGACTTCATGAATCCGGATAACAGCTTGCTGGTCGGCTACGAGTTATCGGAGATAAACGAAGACCGTCCCATTTACAGTCGCGGTAATTTTTGGGCGGAACCGTCGATTGAACAGGCCGGCGCTTATATGCGGCAGGTTTATGAGCGCCCGGAGGAAGCACGGGCTCGGGCTCAACGCGTCCAGCCCGAGATTCAACGTCTGTTGTCCCTCGAATCCGCCGGGCAGCGAATGCGGGCCCGCCTCGAACAGATCGCCACTAGCAGGCGAGGTTGACACTGCCCCGCCCGCCACCATTATCGCTTCGTGCCGGCCGATTTTTCTCCAGGGTGGCGACGCATTTTTATCTCAGGCGGCGCCGGATTTATCGGGAGCCACCTGCTGAATGCGTTGCTAAAGGATGCCGCGACCGACCGGGTGGTGATCTTCGATAATTTGAGTTCGGGACAGTTGTCGTACATTCAAGACGGGGCGAACGATGACCGCGTCAAAATTGTAGAGGCAGACTTGAAAGACGTCAGCGCGGTCACTTCCGCGATGGCTGGTTGCGACACCGTCTTTCATCTCGCGGCGAATCCGGACATTGCGAAGGCGGTTACCCAGCCTGACATCGATTTCTGGGAAGGCACGTATCTCACCCAAAATGTTCTCGAAGCCATGCGTATTACGGGTGCCCGGAAGATTTTTTATACTTCGGGAAGCGGTGTCTATGGGGAGAACCCGGCGGTTGCGTTCGCGGAAGATTACGGGCCATGCGTTCCTATTTCGACATACGGCGCAAGCAAGCTGGCTTGCGAAGGTCTTATCGCGGCTTACTGCCACATGTTCGGGCTAACTGGACGTGCTTTCCGGTTCGCTAACGTCGTCGGCCCGCGTCAAACTCACGGCGTTGGCTACGATTTCATTCGACGCTTGAAGGCGGATCCGACGCGGCTCCGAATTCTGGGTGATGGAAGCCAAAAAAAGAGTTACATCCACGTCGAAGATGTTCTGTCCGCGATTCGTCTCGCTGATGCAGGCACGACTCGTAACTATGACGTGTTCAACGTAGCTACCGATGACTACATCACGGTCGCGGAAATCGCCGATCTCGCGGTGAAAGTAAGCGGGATCTCCTCCGGCAAAGTCCAGTATGAATTCACTGGTGGCGATCGCGGCTGGAAGGGCGACGTGCCGATTGTTCGCTTCGACTGCGCGAAAATAAAGGCGCTAGGCTGGAAAGCAAAACGCTCGTCAGGGGAAGCTGTCACGGATGCAATGCAAGCCATGCTCGGAGAGCTGAACCATGCCTGAGGCGGCTGATTCGATCGAACATCTTATACCGGACGGAAGTCAGCCTGGCCCGGTGGAAGTAAGCATCGTAGTTCCTTCCTTGAACGAAGAGATCACCGTGGGTGAGTTCGTTGATTGGTGTAAGGAAGGATTAGCCCGCGCTGGAGTAACAGGCCAAATCCTGATCGTCGATAGTTCCACCGACCGGACGCCCGAGATAGTTCTCGCCCACGGCGGCGAAGTGCTCCGGACGCCTAAACAAGGTCTTGGTCGCGCTTACATCGACGCCACGAGCTACGTCCGCGGCGAATGGATAATTATGGGCGACGCCGATCTAACTTATGACTTCCGCGAGCTTTCGCCATTCGTCGCGGCATTTCGCAACGGCGCTGAGTTCATCATGGGCAGCCGATTCCGCGGTAGCATCGAGAAAGGGGCTATGCCTGGGTTGCATCGTTATTTTGGAACGCCGCTGACCACGTGGATGTTGAACCGGATTTATGGGAGCCGTTATTCCGACATTCATTGCGGAATGCGTGGCCTTACCCGCTCCGCCTTCGAACGGATCAATCTCAAATCCCAGTCCTGGGAGTACGCGAGCGAGATGGTCCTGAAAGCCGCGCGGCTGAAACTGGTGACGGCCGAAGTGCCGGTAAAATTCTACAAGGACCGGGAGGGACGATTTAGTCATCACCGCCGGATGGGCTGGCTCTCGCCGTGGATCGCCGGCTGGTTGAACTTGAAAGTAATGCTTGTCTATACACCGGACTCCTTTCTCCTTAAGCCCGGCATCCTGCTGGCAGCCATCGGTGCGCTGATTTCCTGTGCGCTAGCGAAAGGACCGATCACAATCGGAGGCCTCGGCTTCAGTCTTTACTGGCTGCTTTTCGGAGTAACCTGTGTAACTCTCGGTTATAGCTCGATTCAGATAGGCGTCTTGGCTCGAGTAATGCACGGCTTGCGTCCGCAATCTTTACAGCGGCTGCACCGCGTCCTCAGTTACGACCGCGGTATGCTACTCGCCGGCGGCTGCGCCTTAGTCGGGCTCGTTCTCCTGGCTGCTCTGGTTTATCATTATCTGACTTCGGATTTCCGGTTGTTTGAAATTTCGCATCCGGCCATTTTCGGACTGCTCCTTATTATCGTCGGCTTTCAAACCTTTTGCTTCACGTTGCTTTTGGAAATGGCGCAACGAGTCGCGCCGGAGAACAGGCTTTGAGCGACCGAACTCACGAGTCTTACGGCCAGAGGGAACTGACGATAGTGGATCGGTTCGGCGTCTGGCATTCGCAACGCGCGATCGGCCGCGAGCTGCCGCATGGAGCTAACCTGGAAGTGCTGGATCTCGGGTGCGGCTACCGCGCGACTCAGCTTGTCGCGTTAGGCCCGCGACTAAAACGCGGCATCGGAGTGGATTTTCAAATCGCGCCGGAACTAGCCGGCCTGGACAAATTCACCTTTCGCCAGGGAACGATTCAAGAGGTACTGCTTACTTTAACCGGCCAAAGCTTCGATGCGGTGCTGCTAATTTCGGTCCTGGAGCACCTCACCGACCCAATGTTTGTTATAGAAGCTGCGCGCGGCCTCCTGAAGAAGTCCGGCGTTCTTCTAATCAACGTCCCGACCTGGCGGGGCAAGAGCTTTCTCGAGCTCTCCGCCTTTCGGCTCGGATGGAGTCCCAAAGTGGAGATGGATGACCACAAAATGTACTACGATAAGCGCGACCTCTGGCCGCTACTCGTGGGCGCAGGCTTTAAACCGAGCGGGATAAAGCTGCGATACCACAAATTCGGCCTAAACCTTTTTGCCGTTGCCCGCCGCGAAGATGGCTGATGGATTGCGAGCCTCACGGGATGATTGGGACGCGCATTGGGAACATTACGCCGAGTCGGCGGGGGAAAATCCCGCGCAGCAAATGCGGCATGCGATCATCGGGCGCCTGCTCTGCGCGGATGTCGGAACGGGAACGATGCGAATATTCGATTTGGGCAGCGGCCAGGGCGATCTTATTAAGACGCTCCAAAGGCTGCTGCCGAACGCAAGCTTCGTTGGCGCGGAATTGAGCGAAAGTGGCGTGGAGATTTCGCGGCGCAAAGCGTCAGCCACAACGTTTCTGGTGGCCGATCTCTTTCACCCGCCGGCGGCGTTAGCTCAATTTACCGATTGGGCGACGCACGCGATCTGTTCCGAAGTGCTCGAGCACGTCGATGATCCGGTGGCATTCCTGAAAACGTCACAAACTTATCTGGCCCCGAACGCCCGGCTGATCGTTACCGTTCCTGGCGGACCAATGTCGGCCTTCGATCGGCACATAGGTCATCGCCAGCACTTCGACCGCCCGAAGATCCGATCGACGTTGGAGCAGGCCGGGTATCTAGTGGAGCGAACCTATCTGGCCGGTTTTCCTTTTTTTAATCTGTACCGGCTACTTGTCATCGCGCGCGGAAAACGGCTGGCGCACGATGTTGAATCGAAGTCTGGCGGAGCATCAACCGGCCCAGCGAGGATAACGATGAAACTGTTCCGGATCTTGTTTCATGCTAATCTGGCCAATTCACCTTTCGGCTGGCAGGTGATAGCTATCGCGCGCAAAAAATCGTCATGATCATTACCCGGTCCCCACTTCGCATTTCGCTGGGCGGCGGCGGCACCGATCTGCCTTCCTACTATCGCGAACATTCCGGGTTCCTCATCGCCGCGGCGATCGACAAGTATGTTTACATCAACGTCCACCGCCGGTTCGTCGATGGGTTCCTTTTGAAATACTCGAGTCTGGAAGAGGCCGCGACGATCGATGAGATAAAGCACCCGATCATTCGTGAAGCATTGAAGGTCGCCGCGATCCAGGAACGCAACCTCGAGATTACGAGCATGGCCGATATCCCAGCGGGAACCGGGCTCGGTTCCTCGGGCAGTTTCACGACGGCCTTATTAAAAGCCTTGCACGCTTTGAAGAAGAACCTCGTTCACCCGGCGGAACTGGCGGAGCAGGCTTGTTGCATCGAGCTGGAGAAACTGCGCGAGCCTATTGGCAAACAAGACCAATACATCTCGGCTTATGGCGGTATAACTTCGTTTCGCTTCCTGCCGGACGGCAGAGTAGAAGCAGCGCCCCTGAAACTATCGGAAGAAACTTTGTTTAATCTTGAAGACAACCTGCTTCTGTTCTTTACCGGGTATGCCCGGAGTGCCTCCGCCATTCTGAAGGAACAAGACAACAAGAGCAGAGCGGCGGATCCGGCGATGACCGAGAATTTGCATTTCATCAAGGACCTCGGCCGGAAGAGTCAACAGGCGCTTGAAGCAGGCAACCTCGATAAATTCGCGCGACTAATGGATGTTCACTGGCAGCGGAAGAAAGAACGCGCGAAAGGAATGAGTAACGCGGACATCAATGCCTGGTACGATTGCGCGATGGCGAACGGTGCGCTGGGCGGCAAGGTGATTGGCGCCGGCGGCGGAGGATTCCTTATGTTTTATGCCGGCGACAAGGTCAAACTTCGTCACGCCATGCGAGAGAAAGGACTTACTGAAGTTCGTTTCCGTTTCGACTTTGAGGGAACCCGAATTCTGAACCAATGAAGACGGTCGATAAGTTCGACATCGGCGGATGGCCGGTAGCGATTCTGGCCGGGGGTTTGGCGACGCGGCTTAGACCTATCACCGAGAAAACCCCCAAGGCATTAATTGAAATAGCCGGCCAACCTTTCCTGGCTCACCAACTTCGCCTACTCCAGTCAGCTGGCATTCGGAAGGTCGTGCTTTGTGTAGGTCACCGCGGCGAGATGATCGAACAAGAGTTCCGGGACGGAAGTCAGATTGGAATGGAACTAAGTTATTCGTACGACGGTGCCGAGTTATTAGGTACGGGCGGTGCGCTTAAGAAGGCGCTTCCCCTATTAGACAAGAATTTCCTGGTTCTCTACGGCGATTCCTATCTACCGATCGATTACACGGAACCGGCTCGCGCCTTTGTCGCCAGTGGAAAGCTCGGATTGATGACCGTGTTTCGAAATGAAGGACGCTGGGACGCGAGCAACGTTTCTTTCGCAGACGGTGTTATCAGGAGTTACGACAAGAAACAGCAGACGGCCGAGGTGCGATACATCGATTACGGCTTGGGCGCATTGAACGCAGAGGCTTTGTCGGGATGGCCGGATAACAAGGTTTTTGATTTGGCGGACGTGTATCGCGACCTGATTGCCAGGAATGAGCTGGCCGGATACGAAGTTAAACAACGGTTCTACGAGATAGGATCGCCCGAGGGATTGGCGGAGCTTGACGCGTTGCTGCGCGAGCGCCAACTGTCCGCAACAGCATGAGCTATTCGGAGCAACATCTGCGGGAAACGGCTGCAGTCGTAGCGAAGCTCGATCCGGGGGCCTGTGAAAAAGCGGTTGAGCTTCTTGCCGACGTCCGTTCGCGCGGCGGCAGGCTCTTCATCCTAGGTGTCGGCGGCAGCGCCGCGAATGCTTCGCATGCGGTGAACGATTTCCGAAAGATCGCCGGAATGGAGTGTTATGCGCCGACCGATAACGTTTCAGAACTGACCGCGCGCACTAACGATGACGGTTGGACCACCGTCTTTGTCGAGTGGCTCAAAGGGAGCCGATTAGATTCGAAGGATGCGCTTCTGATTTTCTCAGTCGGGGGCGGCGATCTTGAACGAAATGTAAGCCCGAATCTGGTCACGGCGTTACAGCTTGCGAAGGAACGCGGAGCGGCCGTGCTCGGGATCGTTGGACGCGACGGCGGCTACACCGCGCAGGTCGCTGACGCGTGCATCATTGTCCCGACGGTGAACCCGATGAATACGACGCCGCACACAGAAGCGTTCCAGGCGGTGATTTGGCATTTGCTCGTCTCTCATCCCGCGCTGAAAACGGCGCAGACGAAATGGGAGAGCACGAAGTAACCAGGCCCGCCGTTTTTCTCGATCGCGATGGCGTCCTGAACCGGCCGGTCATTCGCGATGGTATTCCGTTTCCACCGGCGACTCTGGAAGAGTTTAAGTTGTATCCCGAAGTTTCCAAGGGCTGCGCCGAATTGAAGCAAGCGGGTTTCGCCCTCGTTGTGGTAACGAATCAACCCGATGTCGGTCGCGGAACGCAAAGCCGCGAACTCGTCGAAGCCATGCACAGGAAACTGCGGAACGCTGTGCCATCCGTCGACGCAATCGAAATCTGTTATCACGCCGGTGGCAGCCACGGCGAGCCTTGCGATTGCCGGAAACCGAAGCCGGGGATGTTGCTTCGCGCCGCGGCGAATCATGCGGTCGATTTGCGGCGTAGTTTCTTCATCGGGGATCGCTGGCGTGACGTGGATTGCGCTCACGCTGCCGGCTGCCGTGCCGTGTTCATCGATCACGGTTACAAAGAGCCGTTGCGGCAGCGACCAGAGTTTACGGTCGCGACGTTCCGCGAAGCGGTCGCCGTCGTGCTGCGAAACCAGTTGTCGGAGCCGACGCGTCGGGACTAGTTTCGAGCGGCATGAGTTCGCAGCTCCTCCTCGATTTGCCGATCAAGATTTTCGCCGACGGCGCCGACCGCGACGGAATCGGGGCGCTTTACGCCAAGCCTTACATCAAAGGTTTGACGACCAATCCGACGTTGATGCGGAAGGTTGGGATTGCCGATTACGAGAAATTCGCGCGTGAGGTTCTGGAGATCGTGAAAGAGAAACCGATCTCGTTCGAAGTTTTCTCCGACGAATTTGCCGAGATGGGCCGCCAGGCGCGGATGATCGGGAAATGGCAGGACAACGTTTATGTGAAAATTCCGATCACGACCACCCGCGGCGATTCTGCGCTGCCGTTGATTAGCGAGCTAAGCGCTGAAGGCGTGAAACTGAACCTCACAGCGATCCTGACTCGCGAGCAGGTGGAAGGCGTCGCCAAGGCAGTGAAGCCCGAAGTGCCCTGCGTCGTTTCTGTTTTCGCCGGGCGGGTGGCGGATACGGGAGTCGACCCTATGCCGCTCATGAAAGAGTCGCGCCAGATCCTGCGTGATTTGCCGAACGCGGAACTTCTTTGGGCGAGCGTGCGCGAGGTGTTGAATATTTTTCAGGCCGCGCAATGCGGCTGCCATATCGTCACTGTGCCGCACGACATTCTCAACAAGGTCGCGAAGCTGGGCGGAATGGACTTGGCTGAGTTATCGCTCGACACAGTCAGAATGTTTCATCGCGATGCGGTAGCGGCGGGCTTCACGCTATAAGCCTGCGGGATTGCGGACGTTGTCGAGTTTGCACGAATGAAAGACCTTTGGGATCCAAGCGAAGCCGCTAAGTGCAGTTCCGATCTCGAGCTGCGTGTCTACACGTCGCGTCTGCTAGGCCGTGATGACACGCTCGTGCTTCATGGCGGCGGAAACACTTCAGTGAAAGTACGCGACAAGAACCTCATGGGCGAAGAGGAGGAAATTCTTTACGTTAAAGGCAGCGGCTGGGACTTGGAAACCATCGAGGTAAATGGGTTCGCGCCTGTGCGGATCGCGCCTTTGTTGAAACTGGCCCAGCTTGAACGCCTGTCCGACCCGCAGATGGTCAATGAACTGGCCGTCAATGTCACTCGGGCCGGTGCACCGGCGCCATCCGTAGAAACAATTTTGCATGCGGTGATTCCGCACAAGTTCGTCGATCACACCCATGCGGATGCCCTTCTCGCAATTACAAATACCGACGATGGCGAAGCGCGCGTGCGCGAAATCTACGGCGACGATGTGCTCATCGTGCCGTACGTCATGCCGGGTTTTGAGCTGGCCCGGGTGTGCGCGGAGAGAATTGAAGCGGAGCTCAAGCCTTCAACGATAGGAATGGTGCTCTTGAAGCACGGCCTGTTTTCTTTCGGCGCGACCGCGCAGGAATCTTATGGGCGGATGATCTCGCTGGTGGAACGGGCGGAGGCTTACCTGAAAAAGCACGATGCTTTCGAACTGACATGGCCTAACGACATAGGTCCTATAGGTCGTATAGGACCTATGATAGCAGCGCTACGCCGGGAGATAGCGGACAGCGCTGGATTTCCCGTGGTAGTGGCCACCTCCGCTGAGCCGAAAGCGCTCGCCTTTGCCCGCGCTAGTAATCTGCCCGAAATCTCGCAGCGCGGCCCGGCCACACCCGATCACATTCTGCGGACGAAACGCTTGCCCTTACTCGGCCGCCACGTGCAGCAGTACGCCGCTTCCTATCGCGAATACTTCGCGCGCAACTTGCCGCAAGCAAAACAATCGAAGACCATGCTAGACCCGGCTCCTCGCGTGGCGATCGATCCGGCATTTGGCCTCGCCGCAGTTGGTCGTACTGCGAAGGAAGCCGCGATCGCGCGCGACCTCTACTCGCACACGATCGATGTGATCACCCGCGCGGAAAAGCTCGGCGGTTATCGCGCGCTTTCGGAGAAAGAACTTTTCGAGTTCGAATACTGGGACCTTGAGCAGGCGAAGCTGCGCCGCTCGGGTAAGCCACAGATGTTTGCGGGCGAGATCGTGTGTGTCACAGGAGCAGCCTCAGGAATTGGGAAAGCGTGCGTTGAGGCGTTATTGAAGCGGGGCGCAACTGTAGTCGGTCTCGATGTCGCGGAGCAACAAGTCAAACGTCCGGATTATCTTGGACTGCAATGCGACGTGACTTCGGAACAAGCGATCGCTGATGCGCTAGAGAAAGCGGTCCGAAGGTTCGGCGGGCTGGACATGGTTATCCTGAACGCCGGAATTTTTCCAACAACTACGCCGATCGAATCTCTCGAGACGGCGGAATGGCGGCGCGTGTTTGCGGTGAATGTCGACGCGAATCTGATGTTGCTCCGCGAATGTTATCCGCTCTTGAAACTCGCGCCGCGCGGCGGACGCGTCGTTGTAATCGGCTCGAAGAACGTCGCTGCTCCTGGGCCGGGCGCCGCGGCATACTCCGCCTCAAAAGCGGCGCTTACCCAGCTCGCGCGCGTGGCGGCACTGGAATGGGGCCCCGCTGGGATTCGCGTGAACACGCTTCATCCGAATGCGGTGTTCGACACGGGGATCTGGACGGACGACGTCCTCAAGGCTCGTGCTGCGAGTTACGGAATGTCGATCGAGGAATACAAATGCAATAACGTGCTCCGGACCGAAGTGGGAAGCGCGGATGTTGGCGAGCTCGCCGCGGAATTGTGCGGACCCCTATTCGCGAAAACGACCGGCGCGCAGATCCCAATCGACGGCGGCAACGAGCGCGTGATCTAGCTTATTCGGAAAAGAACGTCGCTTCGAGCTCGGTCGACAGCCAGTGGTAAACCGGGAGGTGCAGCTCCTGGATTTCGGCGACGCTATCGGACGGAACTTTGATGGCCACGTCTGCGAGTGGCGCGAGCTCGCCACCGGATTTTCCGGTGAGCGCGATCGATTTCACGCCGAACGCTTTCGCCGCGATTACGGCGTTACACACATTCGCCGATTTCCCCGAGGTGCTGAGCGCGAGTAACACGTCCCCTGCCCGGCCGAGCCCGTAAACCTGTTGCGCGAACGTCAGATCGTAATCGCCGTCGTTCGCCGTCGCGGTGAGCAACGACATTTGCGACGGCAACGAAATCGCAGCCAGCGTTCCCTGGAGCCGACTCGCGATGTGTTTTCCACCGGCGGCTTCCAATTTGGCCGCGTCGGCAGCGGAAATCGGCCGGCGTTTCAGAAAGCCCTTCATTAGTTCGGCGACGATGTGTTCGCTGTCCGCGGCGCTCCCGCCATTGCCGCAAACGAGAAGCTTGTTTCCGTTTCGATAGGCGGTCGCCAGCACATCGAAGGCAGCGCGCAATTCTCGTTCGCACGCGCGCAGCGTTGGGTAGCGCTCGAAGAGCGACGGCAGGCCTGTGTTCACCCGCCTACTTTGGCGCGTCACCGCCCGGTCCGCGAATTATCCAGCGCAGCACCACCGAGAGTAACGAAAGCGCAATGATTACTTCCGCCCAGAAGAACGCGATGAAATCGCTCATCGTTCCAATCGGCGGCGTTCCGGGCTGGCTGTTGCGCAACGCCGGAAATGCAAAGAGCAATGCGCCAAGAAATGAAAACATCGAGATCTCGATCTTGCGATGACCGGCGAAGACGCGGTAAACGAGCGATAACACTCCGATCACCAGCGCCCACATCGCGATCATGATGAAGACGGAAAAGAAAATCGCCGTCGTCGCGCGTTGAATATTGATCTCGATCACCGCGTGGTCGGGCGTGTTCTCCTTCGCGTATTCGGTGTCGAGACGCAGCCCGGCGACTGACCCATGCATTTCGACCGCGACTGGGATTGATTCGTTCGAGCCTGCTTCGCTACCCTTCGCGGCAGCCGGTTCAAAGAAAAAGGAGAGCTCGGCGGTGTGAGCGTCGAACGGATAATCCATCGGCTCGCCCTCATAAATCTCGACGACTGCTTCTACCGGATTCATCCGTTTCCCCTTCTTGAATTCGTACGCGTTTTTTCCAGTCGCGCTCGAGACATAGAGATCGAGGTCGCGCGCAAGGCCGCCGCTGTCGCCCGAAGCAAGCGAACCGTGTGGAGTGAATTCGAGCCGCACCACGATATCGCCTTTGATCGGATCGGCCGTCACGATCCGGCCGCTGACATCGATGCGGTTCTCACCCACCTTTGCCGTGTCGGCCGTGAGCTCAGCCGCGCGATTGTTACTTTCGTTTTTGTAGGCGCTAAGAACGAAAATATACGCGGCAGCAAAAACTATCAGCAGGAGAACCGCGACGATAAGCGGTTTCTTTGATTTTGCGGGTTCGGCCATGGGGCGGATGCTGGCGAGCGCCGGGAAATCTGACAAGCGTTTTTGGTAGGGAGGGCGCGGCGCGCCGTCCTACCGCAGACATTCAGCTTGCGGCTTTTGGCTGCAATTAACAAAGTTGCTCCCATGCAAATCCATGTGGCGCGTGATGGAAAAGAGTTAGGCGTTTTTTCTCTGGAAGAAGTTAATCACCAGGTTGCGGCCGGGACGCTTCGGCTAACTGATCAGGCGTGGTATGAAGGCGCGCCTGGATGGATCGCGTTATCGAGCGTTCCAGGCGTGAGCGCCGCGCCGGCAAGTGTAGCGCCGCAAGTTTCCCCGACATCGGTAGCCACTACGCCGGGTGTCGTTGTTCCCCAACGTAAAAGTGAGCAGCTAGCTGTTCTCTCGCTCATCTTCAGCATCCTTGGTCTATGTGGGTTTTGTTGCGGATTTTTCGTCACGGCGGCGATTGCCGGAATCGTCTGCGGCCATATTGCGTTGTCGCGAATCAAGGCTAACCCGGAGCTGGAAGGCCACAGTCTTGCCAAGGCGGGACTTATCATTGGTTACGTCGCGGTCGCGGGCTGGTTGACGTGGATTCTGCTGTTTGGCGGCCTCGCTGTGTTACAGGGGATCAGTGAAAGCATGACGCACCACTGAGGCGGCTCCGGCAGGAGTTACCCCGGGAAAAAACTTGGAAATTCCATTGACATGTTTCGATCAAAACCAGTAATCAACGCGCCATGAAGCGACTCTTTATTGGTTCACCATTTGTTTTTCTAACCACGGCGCTGCTGGCTCAGACCGATTCGCCGACGCCGACTGAGCTGAGTGGCGCCGCCGCCGCCGGACTGTTTGGCGGCGTCTGCATCTTCCAGCTGATCATGATCGCGATCTGGTTGTTCGTGGCGATCTGGATCATGAAAGATTCGAAAAAGCGCAACTCGCCCAACCGCACGCTGGTGGTGGTTCTCGGCTGGCTCATTTGGCCGGTCGGCCTGATTGTGCATTTGGTGACGCGGCCGAAGACGATCGCCGGCGCACCGAACCCGTAAGGTTTCGCGCGAACAATTGTTATCGCCGCGGTTGCTGTGTGCAGCCGCGGCGATTCGCGTGTACGGAAGGAAAAGAAGTGACGAGTGACGTGTGACATGTGACGTGATCACGGGGCCGCGCTCAGCTTCCGGCGAAGACCGTTAAGCATTCGGCGAATGTCATCGAGGAGGATGAAGTCGTTCCTGTTTTGTTCTTTCGCGCTGAATCCGAGTTCGACACTCAAAATCAATTGCGTCTCAAGCTCCGCTGTCGAGCCTTCTGCGTGGGAAATGAACTGAATGAATTCGCCGGTGGTGTGACGTGCTTGTCCTTCGGCGATGTTCGAAGGGATGGACACAGCCGCCCGTCGCATTTGCGCAACGAGGCCGAATTTCTCCTCGGACGGAAACCTTGAAGTTAATTGATAGATCGCTTTGGCAAGGGCGATTGCCTTCTGCCAAACAACGAGATCCTTGTAGTTCTGGGCTTTCTTTTGCATGGCGACGTTTTAGCCAAAATCATGTCACACGTCACTCGTCACTCGTCACATGTCACTTTCCCAAGTGCGCTCGCAATTGCGTTGACAGTTGGAGGTCGTACGTCCTAAGCATATTCCAATCATGAAGCGTTTGATTCCCGGAATTTTCCCGTTCCTTACTGCCGCCGGTTTGTTTGCCCAATCGTCGTCGCCGCGTAATTCTCCCAGCGCTGAGGATGCAGCCGCGGCCGCGGCCGCAGCGACCGGAATGGCGGGAATGGGAGTGGCCTGCTGCTTCGTTTATTTTCTTGTGATCGCGGTCTCGATCGGCGCCTACATTTATACCGCGATCTGGATCATGAAGGACGCCAAGGCGCGTAACTCAGAGAACGCACAGTTAGTCACGATCCTGGGTTGGATTCCAGCTACATGGGTAGTTGGGTTGATCGTGCATCTCGTTACGCGGCCGAAAGGCAACCTGGTGCCATGTCCGCACTGCGGGAAGAAACGCCTTGAAGGTCTGGCGACGTGTCCGCATTGCGGCCAGCCGTAACGAGACGGCGCCGGATTGTTCTCATTGCGTCGGCGGTCCTTGCGATCGCGGCGTTATGCGACTGGACGCGGCCGCCGGAGAAGCAGGTGTCGGTCGTTCTTTACAGGACGATCGTCATAAGAGGCTACCGGCTCCTGCTGCAGCCGTGGGGCCGTTACATCGTCCGCTGCCGTTTTCGCCCGACGTGCTCGGCTTATTCTCAGCGAGCGGTGGAGCTTCACGGTTTTCCGAAAGGCGTGTGGCTGACGACTTCGCGCCTCTTTCGTTGCATGCCTTGGGTGCCGTATGGAACGGAGGATCCGGTGCCGCCGGCGCCGGCGAAGCCGGTTAAGCGAGAATAGAGGATGGAGGATAGAGAATGGCGATGAATTCAGGCGCCATCCTCAATCCTCGCTTCATCAACGCGGTCCAGATTGTTCGATCTCGATCAGGTGGGGCATGAGCATTTCATTCGCGTGCCGGAGCGATTTGAAGAGGAAGAGGTAAAAGGACAACACGACCACAAGCAACGCCGCGCCGGTGACGAAGTGATGGGAGCGGATCCGTTCCCAGCGCGGTGCGAACGCGATCAGCCCGAAAGCAGTTAGCACAACGATGACGGCGTCGAAGCTCGCTCGCTGCCAGTAACTGCCGCCGAGGTTCAGCCACATTCCGAATTCGTCGAACGTAAGTCCCATCGCCAAGCCGTAGAGCAGCGCGCAGGCACCCCGTTTCTCGCGCGGCAATGGAGCGAAAAGAAGCACCGCCGTCGTCACGGAGAGCAGAAAAATTCCGTAGTTGAGATGGTGAACGTGGGTGCCGCCGGCGTGAAAAAACAGATTCGGCATCCGGCGAGTCATGATGAGGATCACGCAGACGCGGGAGATGACGAAAGTAAGCAGAAACGCGATGAAGACGAGCCGAGCCAGATGACGAACGGGTCGCGGCGGCGCGTTATGTTTTCGGGTTAATTTTTGTTTCAGCTCTTTCCAGTTCATTCTTTTTTTCTGTCATCCTGAGCTTGTCGAAGGATCTCTATCGATTCTCCCCGCTCGATACCACCCGGAAGAATTAGAGATCCTTCGACTGTGTTCAGGATGACAAAAAAAGAATGCAAAAAAAGCTGGACAGCTTTTTGCGTGATCGATAACAACGAACTCAACCCCGCTAATTTAACCTCACCCCTTCCCCAAATTCGGTAGCCCTCTAAACCTCAATTGGTAACCCACCATGGCTGAACCATTCCTTTCCGAAATTAGAATCATGAGCTTCGGTTTCGCGCCCAAGGGATGGGCGCTGTGCAACGGGCAGTTGTTGCCGATCAATCAGAATCAGGCGCTCTTTTCACTGCTGGGCACGACCTACGGCGGCGACGGCCGCGTCAACTTCGCGCTGCCTGACCTGAGGAGCAGGGTCCCGATTCATTTCGGTGACGGCTTCACGCGCGGCGAAAGAGGGGGCGAGGCTGCGCACACTCTGACAATCGGGGAATTGACGACCCACATCCATGTCCTCAACGGCACGTCCACGGCGGCGAGCCAACCCGTGCCGACCGGTGCTCTTCTGGCCACCACTGCGGCCACCGACCCGGTCTATTCATCGCCATCGAGTCTGGTGGCAATGGCCGCGGGGACGATCGGGAACACGGGCGGCAGCCAGGCGCATATAAACCAACAGCCGTTTCTCGTCCTCACTTTCTGCATCGCGCTCCAGGGAATCTTCCCATCGCAAACCTAAGGAGAAAATTTATGGCCCAACCTTATGTCGGAGAAATCAGGATTTTCGCGGGGAATTTCGCCCCTGCTGGCTGGATGTTTTGCGAAGGCCAGCTGCTGCCTATCTCGGAAAACGAGACGCTGTTCCAGTTGATCGGCACAACTTACGGCGGCGACGGGGAGTCCACCTTTGCCCTGCCGGACCTCCGCGGGCGCTTGCCCATGCATTTTGGGAACGGCGTTAATCTGGCCGAAACCGGCGGCGTGGAAGAAGTCACCCTGACCATCAACCAGATTCCCGTGCATACTCATGCTCTCCTGGCCACGGCAGGGGCGGCCAGTTCGACCAATCCGAACAACAACGTGCTGGCGAAGCCGAGCAAGAACATGTATCGCGACGGCCCGGGCAGTAACCCGATGAATGCGCAATCGGTTAGCCCAACTGGAGGCAGCCAGCCCCACAGCAATTTCCAGCCGTATCTGTGCCTTGATTTCATCATTTCACTCTTCGGGATTTTCCCGTCCCAAACCTAGGAGACTTTTTTATGGCCGATCCATTTGTAGCCGAGATCCGAATCTTTCCGTTTGGCTTCGCGCCCAAAGGCTGGGCGTTTTGCGATGGCCAGATCCTGCCGATCTCACAGAACACCGCGCTCTTTTCCCTTCTGGGCACGACCTACGGCGGCGATGGCAAATCCACCTTTGCTTTACCCAACATGCAGGGCAACGCCCCGATGCATCCGGGACAGGGCCCGGGCCTGTCTTTACATGACCTGGGAGAAACGGGCGGATCGCAAACGGTCACCCTGCTCGAGTCTGAAATCCCATCTCACAGTCATTCGCTGAACGCTGTGGGCGGGTTTAACGGCACCAATAACGATCCGACAAACCAGGTTCCGGCCAAGGGCGATGCTGGCCTCCTGCCGTACACGCCATCAGGACAGTCGCTGAACATGGCTTTTCAGGCGATCGCGCCTGCGGGTGGGGATCAGCCGCACAACAACATGATGCCGTATCTCACGTTGAGTTTCTGCATCGCGTTGCAGGGCGTGTTTCCGCCACGCGGGTAAAAAGAGTGACATGTGACGAGTGACGTGTGACGAGTCCGGATGGACGAGTCATTGCGTCTTCGGGCGATCACGCCGGCGGATACAGAATTTCTGGCGCGTGTCTATGCGAGTTCGCGCGCGGAAGAGCTCGCGGTCACCGGCTGGCCGGAGGAGCTGAAGGCTGATTTTTGCCAGCGGCAGTTCGACGCGCAGAGCGCTTACTACGCGGAGAATTATCCCGAGGCGTCGTTTCAGATCATCGAGCGCGAAGGCTGGCCGGTAGGCCGGCTCTATGTCGACCGCTGGGAAAAGGAAATCCGGATCGTCGACATCACGTTGCTGCCGGAGTTCCGGGGCAGCGGAGTCGGAACAAAATTGCTGCGGGAGTTACAGAAGGAAGCGCGCGCGGCGGGAAAATCGATGACGATTCACGTCGAGCGGTTTAATCGCGCCCTGACGTTGTACCAGCGCCTCGGATTCAAGCAGATCGAAGACAAAGGAGTGTATTTGCTGATGCGGTGGTTGCCGGCCTCTTCCACTCAAGTGTCATCCTGAGCCCGTCGAAGGATCTCCAAATCTTTGTTCGCTGGGAAGCGGTGACAACTGAGTGAACCATCGATATTCAAAACCAATCTGAGGCGAGGTCGTCCCAGCGGGGGTTAGTCCGGCTAATTAACGCGTTCTTTTTTTCTCGTCGCCATCCTTTGAGTTGCTTCTCGCGTGCGATCGCGTCGCGGATTTCGCGGAAGTGCTCAACGTGCACGAGATGGCCGCATTGATAACGTTGAGCAAAGCTGTCGGGGCGCTCCCCGTTGCGATGCTGCCAAATTCGCACTCGCAGTTCGCTCGTCACACCGAGGTAGAGCGTCGAGCGAGTGTTGTTGCTGACGATGTACACCCAATAGTCGTTATCGACACTGCTCAAAGGGGGAAAAAGTTAGAGATCCTTCGACTCCGCTCAGGATGACATTAATAGCCTTTAATTGAAGACTGCTTCCAACGTGCTGCTATTTGCCTCGGCGGCGATTTGGACGAGGAAGATTTCCATCTCGCCGAGATTCGTGTGGCGCATGTGGTAGGTGCCTTGCGGGAAGCGCAGGCTCCGATCAGCGCGAAACGTAAGCGTGAACGGCTGCCGCTGAGCCTCCGGCTGATCTGGCCCCCATTGCTTTGCGTCGATCAGTTTTACCCCCAGTGTGCCGTCAGAAAACACGATCTCGAAATCCTGGTCGAGATAAGCGGCGAACGCTTCGAGCCGAACAGTGGCGAGGTCGAGCATAAGGAAAATGACGTGTGACGAGTGACGTGTGACCTGTAAAGGCAAAAGCGACAGACGCGCGCGGTTTCTTCAACATGTCACACGTCACATGTCACTCGTCACTTTCCTTGGCTGACTTTTTGCTTAGAAAACGCGCTTGACTCCAAAGCGCTATCCGTGGTTCAACTCGCTCTGTCTCCCGACCTTTGCGAAAGCCATTTAGATGATCCACGACCGCCGCTCATTTTTGCGGGCCGGCTCGTTGCTGGTTTGCGGCGCAGTGCTGCGGCCGCGCAACTTCTTTGCCCAGGCCAATACTGTGGGCGTTCTCTCATTCGATGCAACCGAGCTGAAGCTGCTAGATTTTGTGTCGAGCTACAGTTCCACGGTTCGACTGACCGGTGCCTCCGTGCTTAGCCATTTCCACCCCGAGAGCAATGCAGGCTTGCGTGTTCTCGTGCAGGTCACCGATTTTGTGAAGGCAGCGGATGCGTTGCTTCGGACCCCATTTAAGAAATTTTACGCGAAGGAGAATTCGGTTTCGTTCGTGGCGCAGAACGGAGGCCATGTCATCGAGAATCTTTCGGCGGGAGATTTCTCGCAACGCCTCGCGCAGCTGAGTGGAAAGGACAATGTCGTCTTCGCGCACGATGCGCTCAGTTACGATCCGATCGCCAAACAACTGGATGATCCGCTTGGAGCGCTCACCGCAAAGGAATTAAAGCTCGTAAATCGGCCGGCAAAAACGCCGGAGGCGCTGACAGTGGCGATGCGCGGGACGGGCGATGCTCGAGCGGCGCGGGTTTCCGAAGGCGCTGACTTTGCGAATTGGAAGGCACAATTGGTGAAATCCACGGCCACGTCTAAGGCCTCGTATCCGATCGCGGCCGCATTCGTTCGCCAGCTTCCCGCTTTTGCTGCGCTTGCCGGCAGCGACGATGTAAAAAGCGCCCTGGGGACGCCGCTGATTTCTAGTTCCATCAAACCGGCGTTGGGGATGACCGCGAAACAGGCGATTGGCGAATTTGACCGGGTGCGCGCGATCTTCGGTCAATCGTATTCGGACGCCGGCGTTTGGCTTTATGTGGTCCTGGGTAAGCAGGTCAAAAAGGACACGCGCGGCTGGATCGACCCGGCGTTGCTCGAAGATGTGCACTGGCGGGAAGCGTTCGACACCGCGTCGAAAATTGAAATTGCGTTCCAAACGCCGGAGCTAAAAACGCAGGCGTAAAAGTTCAAAAATATAATCTAGACACGCCCCCCCTTTTTCTTTAAAAACCGGACTATCCAGCCCAATCTTTGCTAAAAGTTCCCTGTTTTGAAAACTATCCTCCTTCCCTCTAATCGTCTGCTTACGGTCGTATTTGCCGGCATTCTCGGCTTGGTCGCACTGCCTTCGTTGGCTCTGGCCGCGCCGGACATCAATACCAAGACGAAAAACGCCGCGTTCCCGCTAAACAACGATAACTCAGCCCGCCCGGGTGATACGATCAACTACACGATCTCGGTCGGGAACAACGGAGCGGCCGGCACCACGGACGCGACCAGCGTGCAGGTAGCCGACACCGTTGATCCGAATTCCACGTTCGTTAATAACTCGGCGAAGGTCTCAGCCAACGCGATTGCGCATAGCTATAATGCGGCGGGCAACACCCAACTCGTGGTCAACGTGGCCAACGGTTTGAGAAATGGTGTAGTCGACATCGATGGCATAACGCCAAACGCCAGCCTTCTTGTTACCGCCGGCACGTTCGCAACCAGCCAGGGCGGCAGCGTGACGATCGCCGCCGATGGCTCGTTTACTTATACGCCGCAAACCGGCGACCAGAACGTGAACGACACGTTCAGCTACACGGTAACGGACGGAGATGGTCTCCCGAGCACGGGCTTGGTGACCATCGTGCTCGGCGCGCGGGTCTGGTACGTGGACAGTGTCCTGGGCGGCGGAGGGAGCGAAGACGGTTCGAGCCTGCACCCCTACAACTCGCTCGCCGACATTTCTGGCGCCAGCGGCAGCGATGCCATCGGGGACATCATCTTTGTCAGGAACGCGGGCGCGACTTATGACGGCAACCTGACCCTGCTCAATAACCAGCTTCTCTATGGCAGCGGAACGAACCTGACGGTCAACACGATCGTCATCAACACGGCCGGCGCCAACACCTCGTTAGGTACGACCGCCGCCGCCACGAACTCGATCACCCTTGCCAGCGGGAACACGGTTACTGGCTTCACCATCGGCAACACAACTGGCAGCAAGATTTTCGGAAACGGGTTTGGCACCTTGCTTTTGAGCAACGTAACGCTGCAAGGCACTGGCCAGGCGTTGAACCTGACTAATGGCACGTTTGGCGATACGGCTGGAGCCGGCACCGGTTCGACTTTTAACTCGGTGACCTCGACCAGCGGCACGAACAACATCAACCTCGTCACCGTCGCCGGAAAAGTGAACTTCGGCAGCGGCGCGTTGAGCGGTGCGACGGGCACCGCGTTCCTCAACGGAACAGGCGCGGCGAGCAGCGGCGGCAGTGCGAACATCGACTATTCCGGCACGATAACTCAAAGCACATCGGGCCAGGCGGCGATCGTGATGCAGAATCGGACCGGCGGGACGGTCAACTTCACGGGCGGGATTACCGCGACCGCCGCGGGAGTGGGCGGCATTTCGTTGCTAACGAATACGGGTTCCACCATCAACTTTAGCGGCGGTCTCAACTTGAGCACGGGCGGTAACGCCGCGTTCACCGCCACCGGCGGCGGGACGGTGAGCGCGACGCAGAATAACACCGGCATCGTCAATACGTTGACGACGACGACCGGTACCGCGCTCAACGTGGCGAACACGACGATCGGCGCCAGCGGGCTCACGTTCCGCAGCATTTCCGTTACCGGCAATAACACTTCACCCGCAAGCGGCATCATCATGACCGCCACTGGGGCCAACGGCCTCAAAATCACCGGCAACAGCGGCGTTTGCACTTCGGTGACGCCGACCTGCACCGGCGGCACGATCCAGGGCACTGGGTCGCATGGCGTCGCTTTGACAAACGTCTCGAACATCGAGTTCAACCTTTTCTCAATTCATAACACCGGGGATCACGGCATCTTTGGTGACGGGGTTAATAACTTCACTCTCCGCGACTCCTACATCTTCGCCTTCGGTAACACCGCCGGCGGCGCCGTGAGTGAAGATGCGATGCACTTCGAGTCGACCAACCTCGCGAACACTGCGGCCGGTCACGGCCTGACTGGAACGGTCATCATTCAACGCGACACCATCGGGCCTGACAGCGCGTTCGTGCTGAGCCCCAATCCGCCGGTCCCGGAGAATAAGGGCATCGTGGTGAGGAACCACAACGACCTGAATTTCAACATGACGGTGACCGGGACGAAATTCATTCAATTGTCGAACGATGGCATCGACGCGGAGGCCTCGAACGATAGCGACGCGGGAGCAGGTAAGGGTGCGGGCACGATCAACGTCGACGGAAGCACGGCGGATGGGATTAATACTTTTAGCCAGATCAACGGGCGCGCCGTTAACTTCCAGCAACCCATCGACAGCGTGGTGGCGCGCACTTTCGACCTGACCATCAAGAACAACACCTTCGACCACGTCGGCATCGGTGGTCGCTGGCTCGCCTCGGGCCGCGGGACAATGAACGCGCGCTATAACAACAACACGATGACGTTCTGCTATAACGACGCCATTCGATCGGAGTCGGACGCGGTGAATGCGGCGTTGACGCCTCATGCGTCGGTCAACGCGACGATCAATGGCAACTCGATGGGTGGCGGTTCGATCTTCATCAGCCTGCATCGTGGCGCACTTTCCAACATCGCGTTCACGAATAATACCGCCATAGGCGGGACCGCCGCTGCCTCAGGCGGGTGCCCGAGCTGCACCGGTGTGCATACTGGCATCAACCTGCGCTCAGATCGGGGTTCTGCTCTGGCTATCGACATTACCGGCAATACCGGAACTGCCGACGGCAGCCTGTCATTTGCCCAGTCTGCTCTCGACATGCAGGCGACGACCAATGGCGCGGGGAATTCCACCATCTGCGCCAATGTCGGCGGCGCGGGCGCGTTGAAGAATACCTTCACCGAAAACCCAGATACGGCCGGACAGCAAGTCATCTCCATCGATCCCGTGGGTGGTAGCACCATCACCATTCAAGGCGGCCCCGGTGGCAGTCCTGGCACCGAGAATTTCCTGATTGGTCAAAACACTCTCAATGGCACGAACAAGGTGGCGATTTCGAGTCCCGCCGCGGTTCCGTCCGGTGTCGGTGTCGACTGTGTGACATCCACGCCTTTGCTCTTTTCGGATGGCGGCGTGGAGAAGACTGAGAAAACGCAGCCGGTTACTGTCACCCCCGCGACTGTTCCGAAAGTTGCCGCTGTCACCGCTCCGGCCAAACCTTCTACAACGACGGTTGCCGCAGCTTCGGTTGTTCAGCCCTCTCAGGCTCGCTTACTCAGCCAGCGCGAACTTGATTCGATCGTTGCTACGGCGATTGGACGCTGGGAGGAGAGCGGCCTCAACGATGAGCAGCTTAACGCGCTGCATCAGTTAAAATTTGAAGTCGCAAACCTGCCTTCTATTTATCTCGGAGAAGCCAACGGCAATCATATTCGCGTAAGCAACAGCGCGGGTGGCAATGGCTGGTTTATTGATGCGCAGGCTGAGAGTGACGCACTTTTTGCCAAGGATACTTCCGCTACACGCCGCTACACAGATCCGGCTGGCGCCCCTGCCGGCCGCGTCGATCTGCTCACGACGATCATGCACGAAATGGGACACGCGATTGGACTTCCCGATACTTATTCCGAGAAGGATCGCGACAGCCTGATGTATGGGTATCTGACCAAGGGTGAGCGCCGCTTGCCCGCGAAGGGCCAGGCGATTGGCGCCATCCCGGGCAGCGTGGTGGGCTCGCACTTCCTGAACTTACCAGTTTCCATCGGCACGCTGAATCCCGGCACGACCGTGACTGTGAAGTTCGATGCGACCGTTAACGCCGGGTTTGGCGGTAACATTACGAACACCGCGAACATCTCCGGCAGCAACTTCGCCACCGTCAATACGAACACGACGACGGTGCCGGTGCATTTCCCACCGAACTTGTTCAGCGCCCAAACGCCGCCGAGCACGGGCACGCAGAATTTCGCGTATGCGGGCTACAACTTCGTGGCGAACGGCTTCCCGGTACCGACCTACGCGCTCGCTCCGGGATCGCCAGCGCTGCCTCCGGGCATTAGCATCAGCGCGGCCGGTGTCTTGAGTGGCATCCCGACGACGGCGGGTACTTACTCAAACATCATTGTGCGCGCCACCAACAGCGCCGGGACTTTGGATACGGCGCCGTTCACCATCACGATCGCGCCTCCGATCACGTTCGACACCGCTTCACCGCTAGCCCCATGGACTAAGGACCAGCCGGGCTACAGCCAGACCATCACGACGAGTGGTGGTACCGGAGCCAAGACCTACGCCGTAACCGTTGGGGCTCTGCCTAATGGGTTGAGTCTCGACGCGAACAGTGGCGCGATCACGGGCACGCCCACGGTTGCGAACACGTTCAACTTCACGATCACGGCAACCGATTCACTCGGAGCCACGACAGCGAAGGCATACCAGATTGTCATCAATCCTGCCGTAACAGTAACACCTGCGACGCTACCCAACGGAACGGTTGGTGTCGCGTATGGTCCTGTGACGATTACAGCGAGCAACGGAACTGGCACTAAGACCTTCTCAGCGCCAACCGGCACGCTTCCGCCGGGATTGAACTTCAATACGACCACCGGCGTTCTGGACGGGACGCCGACTACGCCCGGTTCCTACATGTTTACAATCACCGCGACGGACTCGGTCGGTGCTACCGGCTCGCAGGCCTACACGGTTGCCATCAAACAAAATACCACGACAACTCTGATGTCGTCGCAGAACCCGTCGCAGAATAGCGTCGCGGTCACCTTTACGGCCGCGGTGGCCCCGGCTGGCGCGCCTCCGGGAACGCCCACGGGAACGGTTACGTTCTTCGATGGAGCGACTCCTATTACCTGTGAGGTCGCCGGTGAGGGCACATTGAGTGGCGGCCAGGCGACCTGCACTACCTCGACGCTGAGTGTCGCGGGCTCGCCGCACAGCATTACGGCGCAATACAACGGCGATATGACCTACAACGGTTCGACCTCGTCGGTTCTGCAGCAGACCGTTGTAAATTGTGCGAATCCGGCCACCGTCATGAACCTGAATGACAGCGGCGCGGGATCGCTGCGTGACGCGCTCACGACCGTTTGCCCTGGCGGCACGATTAACTTCCAACCAGGGCTTACGGGCACGATCACACTGACAAGCGGCCAGCTGGACATCGATAAGAACGTTACGATCAGCGGTCCCGGCACGGCGGTTATCACTGTGAGCGGGAACAATGCAACCCGCGTTTTCCACGTTCAATCCGGCAAGACCGTGGCGATTTCTGATCTAACTATCGCTAACGGCAACGCAGTCGGGGATCTCGGCGGTGGTATCAGCAATGAGGGTTCGCTCACCCTAAGCTCCAGTAAGGTTACGGCGAATTCCGCGAATTACGGCGCTGGTATTGTTAATTACGGCACGCTGGTCATCAGCGGGAGCGGCATTACCACCAATCACGCCGCGTTCACCTGCGGCGCGATCTACAACAAGAGTGGGACGACGTTGACGATTAGTGACAGCACCATAAGCGGCAATTCGTCGGATGAAAACTCTGGCGGTATTCTCAACGAGGGCGGCACCTTGGTGATGGTGAATAGCACCGTTAGTGGCAACTCGACCAAGGGAGACGGTGGCGGCGTGTATAACTATGTTAACGGCACGAGTACGCTAACCAACGTCACCATTACGAATAATCGCGCTGACTCGGACGGCGCCAGCCCGACGGGCGTCGTTGGCGGTCTCTATAGTCCAACCGGCTCAACTACTCTTAGGAATACGATCGTTTCCGGTAACTTCGTCGGCACGGGCTCCTCCGCGAGCGACGTCAACGGGGCGGTCAATGCCGACTATTGCTTTATTGGCGATCCTACGGGCGCGACTATCACTGGCAGTAACAATCTCAATGGGGACGCGAAACTGAACGCGCTCGGCGACTACGGTGGTCTCACGCAGACTCACCAGCCTCAGCTCGACAGCCCAGTGCTGGATGCTGGTAACAACGCCTATGTTGTCAATCCGCCGTTCAGCGGACCTCCTTTCAAGGATCAGCGCGGGGTCGACCGAATCGTTGATAGCCCGGATGCTGATGCGACCGCCACGGTCGACATCGGCGCCGTGGAAGCCAATTACTCGATCACCGCGGCCAGTGGCTCCACGCCGCAAAGCGCGACTGTGGGAACTGCATTCGCGATTCCATTGGCGGCGGAAGTTTCCGAAGCCGGTAATCCGATCTCTGGAGTAACGGTAAACTGGACGGCGCCGCTCATCGATCCGACCGGTAGCTTCCCTGGGCCTACGAATGTGGCGAGCGCGATGACAGACGCGAGCGGCATCGCGACACCGCCGACATTTACGGCAGGCAACGTTGCCGGTGGCCCCTACACGGTTTCGGCAACCGCCGCCGGTTATACTGGTTCGGCTGATTATTCGCTGACCAATACCGCCGGGACTGCGACGCACTTCAGCGTAGCGGCTCCTGTCAATGCGACCGCGGGCACGCCCTTCACCATCACAGTGACCGCCCTCGATGCGCAAGGCAACACGGACACGAACTACACTGGCACAGTCCACTTTACCAAGAGCGATTCCGGCGCCGGCTCAGCGGTCCCCGGGGATTACACGTTCACTGGCGCGGATGCAGGTGTGCATATGTTCCCGAATAGCGTGACCCTTGTCACCACGGGCCCGCAAACGATTACGGCGACTGATACTGTAACGAGTTCGATTACCGGGAGCGCGAATGTGTCGGTCGGCTCGTCGACGGCGACTCACTTTAGCATGAGCGCTCCGGGAAGCGCGATTGCAGGCAACTCGTTCAACTTCAGCGTCACAGCGCTGGATCAGTTCGACAACACCGCAACCGGTTACACCGGCACAGTGCACTTCACCAGCACCGACGGCGCGGCGGGTCTGCCCTCGAATTACACCTTCACTGCCGGCGATGGTGGCGTTCATGGCTTTAGCGCGACTCTTAACACCGCCGGATCCCAAACTATTACCGCGACTGACACTGTCACTAGCTCAATTACCGGCACGAGTAACAACATCTCGGTTTCCGCTGGCGCCGCCACGCACTTCTCAGTGAATGCTCCGGCCACCGCGACCGCGGGCACTGCATTTAACTTCACCGTCACGGCGCGCGACGCCTCGAACAATGTCGCAACCGGTTATCTTGGCACGGCCAAGTTCACGAGCACCGATGGCCAGGCCGTGTTGCCGGCTAACTACCAATTTGTGGCCGGAGACAATGGCACCAAGACCTTCAGCGCCACGCTTAAGACGGCGGGTAATCAGACGATTACGGCGACCGATATGGTGAACGCCGCGATCAACGGCACCAGCACCAACATCCTGGTCAATCCCGGAGCGGCGACTCATCTGGCGGTGACCGCGCCAGCCTCGGCCCTGCCCGATTCCGCGTTCAACTTCACGGTCACGGCGCGCGATCAGTTCAACAATACGGCGACGGGTTATCTCGGCACCGTCCACTTTACCACGAGCTCAGCAGGTTCGACCCTGCCGGGCGATTATACCTTTGTCGTGGCAGACAATGGCGCTCATCAATTTAGCGCCAGCCTCCACACCTCTGGCAGCCAAACCCTAACCGCCACCGACACCGTCACGCCGTCCATTACCGGCACAGCCAGCATGACCGTCGGCCAGGCGCCGCAGATCACGAGCGCGAGTAGCGCGATCTTTAAGGTAGGCACGTTCGGCGTTCACACGGTTACGACGACCGGGTTCCCGACTAACTCGAGCATGGTGATTACCGAAACCGGCGCGCTGCCCGGCGGCGTAAACTTCATCAACAATAACAACGGCACCGCGACCTTGTCGGGAACACCAAGTGGGGGCACGGGCGGCGTTTACTCGATTAGCTTCAAGGCCAGCAACGGGATTGCGCCCGATGCGACCCAGAGCTTTACCCTCACCGTTCAGGAAGCTCCGGACATCACGAGTGCCGACAATACGACCTTCAATCAAGGCGCGTCGGGCACCTTCACCGTGACAACGACTGGCTTCCCGACTAACGCGTCCATGTCGATCACCGAGTCCGGTGCTTTGCCCCCGGGTGTGAACTTCGTGAACAATCACGATGGCACCGCAACGCTCTCCGGTATTCCGGCGACATCCGGGACCTATCCAATAACAATCACCGCGGATAACGCGGTAACCCCGGCGGCCAGCCAAAACTTTACCCTTAACGTAACCGCGGTTCCATCGGCCACTCCGACAGCGACCGCTACAGCGACTGCGACCGCTACAGCGACAGCGACTGCGACCGCTACGGCGACAGCGACTGCGACCGCTACGGCGACTCCGACGGCTACTGCCACTGCGACGGCTACACCGACTGCCACTGCCACGGCTACCGCCACCCCTACGACTACACCTACACCCGCCCAAGCATTGAATATCTCGACGCGCCTGCGGGTCGATACCGGAGATAAGGTGATGATCGGCGGCTTCATCATCACGGGCAATGCAGCCAAGCCTGTTATCATGCGCGGCATTGGTCCATCGTTGGTTAACGCAGGCATCCCGGCCGACGCGGTGCTTCAAGATCCCGTGATCGAGCTCCGCGGCGCGAGTGGCGCGCTCATCGTCTCCAACGACAATTGGAAGGATAGCCCGCAAAGGGCGCAGATCGAGGGCACGGTCTTCCAGCCGACCGACGACCGCGAAGCTGTTATCCTGGCAACGTTGCCGCCGGCGACTTACACCGTTATCCTCAAGGGTGCTAAGGACACTAGCGGAATTGGGCTAGTAGAGGTCTACGATAATAACTCAGCGGTCGATTCCGAGCTGGCGAATATCAGTACCCGCGGCTTTGTTCAGACCGGGAACGAAGTAATGATTGGCGGATTCGTGTTGGGCGGAAGCAATAACCCAACCAATATAGCAGTCCGCGCCCTCGGGCCGTCGCTCTCGAGTTATGGCCTTAGTCCGCTGCTGGCCGATCCGACCCTCGAGCTGCACAATGCCAATGGCACAATCATGATCTCGAATGACGATTGGCAGAGCGATCCAGTCTCCGCGGCCGAACTCACGGCCCACGGACTGGCTCCTTCGGATCCAAAGGAATCTGGGATCTTCACAGCCCTGGCGCCGCCAGGACAGTTCACCGCTATTGTTGCGGGCAAGAATGGCGGCATCGGCATCGCGCTCGTCGAGATTTACAACGTGAAATAATTGTAGCGCTGGCGTTACAACCCGACGCAGAGGTTTGCCTGGCTACAATTGCGAGCGGAACGGAAGCATTAGCCACTCCGTCGTCCGTTCCCACAACGAACGGTTCTTGAAGTCCTGTAACGTGTATTCCCGGGAGTCGCGCAGGTCCTTCTCGAAAATCGTTTCCATTTGTTGGCCGAATTTTTCGTCGTAGACCACCACGTCCAGCTCTTCATTTATCTCCGAAGAACGCGCGTCAAGATTTGATGAGCCTAACATCGAGAAGAGGCCGTCAATTACCATCGACTTAGTGTGGATCATGGTCGGTTGGAATTCGAAAATCTTTACCCCACCCTCGAGCATCCGGCCGTAGGCTGCGCGCCCGGCGGACTTAGTCAGGGGCTGGTCGTTATTTATCCCGGGCAGCAATAGGCGAACGTCCACGCCGCGCTGGACGGCTTTGACCAACAGCTCCACCTGATCGTCAGTCGGCGTGCAGTATGGATTGGTGATCCAGATTCGCTTTTCTGCCGCGGCGAAGCACGTTGCCTGGAGCAGCGGCACGGGGGCCATCGAGAATGAAGTCGAGGCGATAAGCTGTGCCTTTAGATCGCCGGCATTCGCGAGCTGAGGAAATTGCGCCGCTCCGCTCAAAGTCTCACCGAACGTCTTTACCCAGTGTTCTTCAAAGGCCCACTGCAGTTTACCGACCAGCGGACCCTCGATGCGGATTTGAGTGTCGCGCCAGTGGTCCTTGTCCTGGGCGTGCCCACCCCATCTCCGCGAAAAACCGGCGGAGCCCGTAAACGCCACCTTCCCGTCAATGACCAGAGCGCGCCGATGCGACCGCCGATTCGTGCGATCCACCCGTAATGAAAGAGTAGGATGGTAGTATGCCACCTTACAACCGGCGTCTCGCATCATCCGGACATCGGAGTTGTCCAGGCTCCAGCCGGAGCCAATGCCGTCGATAAGAAGGCGCACTTCGACACCGGCTTTTGCCCGCTCGCAGAACGCATCACGGAATTGCCGTCCAATTTCGTCCGAATGCAGGATGTAAGCGGTAAAGTTCACCGTCTTCTGGGCGGATCCGATCGCCTTGAGCATCGCGGGAAAATATGTATCGCCGTTCGCGAGCACCTCGATCTTATTACCCCCGATCGGCACGGGATCCGAGAGGGCGAGGGCCGAGCCGAAAAACTCCGAATCACGAACGGTGAAAGTGTGTTCGAGATGGTATTCGAGCGTGTGCCGCCGGATGAAGAACAGGCAGAAAATAAGGACCACGGCGAGGAACCCGAGGGTGAGTCCAACCCATTCCGCGATCGCAAATCGCCACCAACGTTGGTTCAGCCAGTGTGAAGAATGCCCTCGTTTCCTTGCCATCGCAGCCCGATTCCACACCTGAATCGCGTCGAGGATGGCAAACGAGCGGATCGGTTCCGCTTAATCGGCCCGGGCGGGCTTTAGCTCAGTGGGACGTTTTCGCGAAATCCTCGACGGACATCACGACGTCCCGGTCGTCGAAAGGCACGCGGGACGAAGCCGTAAACTTGAACGCGATTCGGCTCGTCCGGATTTCCTTGATCGTGAAATGAACAGTGCGCGAGCGGATTTCGAATTGAAGAGTCAGTCCCACCTTACGAAACCTGGCGTCCGTTTCCTTGATCCAATCTTTGAAGCGGTCCGCGGTAAAAGTGCCCATGTCCCGCGTCAGGACGAGACTAACCAGATTGCGGATGGCTTCGCGCTGCTCTTTTGGGCGCGAATGCATCTGGATCATAGGCGCCTTTAAGCAGGAGCGGTACCGGGGAATTCGCCCGCGTAGCCGCGGGGCGACCCGACCTCGGCAAGACGAATCGGCATACGTCCTGCTTATGGAAACTATAATGTTGTCGCGTCCGCGCCATTTCAGCTCCCGTCGGTATGTCTCGCGCGCAAATCGCCTCTCTTCGGGCTTCACATTGGTCGAAATACTCATTGCCCTAGCGGTGCTGGGGACTATGGCCGCCGGATGTTACATCGGCTTCAACGCGATCAATACCTACGCGATCAGTTCCCGCCTTTACAGCGAGGCTCAGACCGCGGCCCAAAACCAGATCGATATGATTCTCTCCCGGGAGCCCTTCGACGTTAAGGTGAGCCCCGCGAAGGTGCCCGTCGAGCTCATGACAACGGCCGAACTCGATGTCCTGGCGGCTTCGGGCGTCACTTTTCCGACGACGGCGCCCGCGTCCACGCCAGCTACCACGAGTTCCTACTACCCCTATTATCCCTATTATCGTTCTGGGGCAGGCCAGCCCATCTCGAAAAAGGCTTTCATCTACAGCGACCCCGCCGTGCTCGACGCGACTACGAATCTGCCGAAAGTGCTCGTTACGGGGACGCTCACCACCACCATCGCGGAGGTGGGTGACACGATGACGCTCGAAGGGATCGTGACAACGCTGAACACTCGCCGGGCGACGGCCGCGGTCAGCTATACTTTCCGGGGAAAGAACTACAAAGTCGCCTTGGATACGATGAGGACTGCCGACCGGTGAAACTAATCAACCATAGGCAGCGTGATAGAGCAGGTTTCACGGTCGCGGAGATGACCGTCGCGGTCGGCGTTCTCGGTTTGCTTGGCTATGTTTTCTTCTCCGTTCTGTTCTCGGGTTTGACTCTTTCGACGAAGAATATTGCGGTGAACTTGGCCCATGCTGAAGCCAGGGATGGGATTAACCGCCTTACGCGGGACATTCATGCGTCGGTGTCTGTGCCGCAATTGCGCGATGCAAATTTTGCGGTGGTAAGTTCGCAGCCGGCTGCGGGCGCCAATCCGACACCTCCGGTGGCATCCGGCGTATCGTTTCAGAATATCGCGTCGGGACCGAACTACATCTGGCAGGATCCAGGGAGTACGAGTCTCATAAAAATCAAGGACAGCCCAAACCCGCCGCTACCAGGCCAGCATCTGATCATCCCATTCTGGGGATCTCTTTTCGAATCGGACATCGTAAAGGTTGTCGGGGCCTCGGGGAACCATAGCAACGTCTTTCTCGCCAACGACCTCAACACTAAGATCAACCCGCGGGCTGTAGGGGGGGCTTACGCCATTACCTACTACACGGATCGCATCATGTATCTCGTGCAAAACGGCCACTTTGTGCTCGATCCCGTCGGAGGCCGGTACACCACGATCAGCGGCAATAACGGAAGCGGAAACAACTTCTATAGCACCGCCGACTTTAAAGTGGCGCCGGCCGGCACTTCGACCGGAAAGCTTTATCGCTACGAAAACGGAGAGCTGCACTTCTACAAGCAGAGCTACAGCGGGTCCGCTTTCTTCTGGCAAGACCAGGCGGCTAATGGCATTGCCCGTAACCTGACCAGCCCGTATCCCTTCTACGTCCCCCTTAATGCCGGAGGTTCTCCTAATACCAAATACGTAGGCGTGGAGCTTAGCGCTTCTGATCCAAAATCGAGTAACCGCGGATATGTAGCGACCAACTCGCTTCTGAGCACCACGATTGATTACCGCGCATCCATCACCCTGACTCAATGATTGCGAACCTCAAACACAAACGCCGGCAACGGGGAAGCACGCTGGTTGTAACGATCTCTGTTGTCGCGACCATCGTGGTATTACTAGGTGCGGCGGTAAACTACACCACGCACATATCACGCATCTCGCAGCGGAGCCGAAAGACTGCCCTGGCGATGGAAATCGCGGACGGCCATCTGGAAACCCTGTTCACGAACTGGCGAAACATTTCTCGCATTCAGGTCATGCAAGCAATCAAGAAAAAGATCTCGGTGAGCGCGGTGGCCTTGCCCACGCAGTATTTTTTTACCACCGGAAACAGCGTTTATCCCGGCTACAATCCCGGCCCGGCTCCAAACCCGGACCCCACGACGACCGGTCTCACCGGCCCGCCGCCGTTGATCCCGCTCCCGGATAAGACGCTGTTTCCGACCGAGCCGAACTATGTTATCGGGCAGTACCGGATTCAGGCCGTGGATCCGATGATTACGCTGGACGCTACCGAAACCAGCACCCTCGCTACCACGACTGCGCCTCCGGCGGCTTTCGGCCCGAATACCTCTACCAGCAATGGGCAATACAGTTATTTCTACCTTGCTTCTGTTGACGTGAGCGTTCCCACCTTGAACG
This sequence comes from Chthoniobacterales bacterium, assembly GCA_045809795.1. GTDB lineage: Bacteria > Verrucomicrobiota > Verrucomicrobiia > Chthoniobacterales > UBA10450 > AV80. Next base: position 1,344,927 of record JBJMXD010000006.1, on the reverse strand, counting down.
GCAGCGTTACGGCCAAGGTTCGGCGAGTATTTGAGAAGAAATTCGATGAACCTTTTACCTTCGCCCTGTTTTACATGGACGATCTCGAGTTGTGGCCGGCTAGTACCTTGAGCATAACCGGGCCGGTTCACACCAATGGCAACCTCTATATCGGAACGAGTAACTTTACCGCGCCAACCGCCACCGAAACAACTCCTACTTCTGGGAAGGTCACTTTTTCCACGACCTACGTGAACGGGCCGTCTCCGAAAGACCCCGTCCATTCCGCGGCTTCTGCGACAGCCCCGAATTTGCCGGCGAACCAGCCGCCGATGACCCAGGCGCCCTATCTACCTTATGGCTGGAATCTGAATCTCGATGCCAGCACCTCGAACAACCAGAGCTATCACGATCTAATTGAGCGCCCCGATCCGGCGGCAACTTCGGATCCCATTTCGAGCGTTCGCTTCTATAATCAAGCTACGTATCACGTCCTGATTGATAATTCCGCCGCCCCTGACAACATCAAGATTTACGATAACACTAATACTCTTCAGCCAAAGAACACTGGAGATGGGAAGGTTATTAATGAGGCCCTGACGAACGGCGGTATCATCGACCAAACCATTATCCAGGATGTGCGCGAAGGGGGGCCGGTTCTCGTCACGAGTATTAATGTCGGCGACATCTCCAGCAAGAGCACGCTCAACATGATTTACATTTCGGACACCACGGCCGGAACCGCCGTCACGAAGACGGTGGGCGGCGTGCCTTACACAACCTCCAAGCGAGGCATCCGGATCAGAAACGCTGCCACAATTACACCGGCGGCGGGATTAACTTTCGTGTCGGAAAACCCCGTTTACATCTGGGGCGACTACAACACCGGCGGGAGCCCTCCATCGAATAGTGGCACCTACACCTCTCCGGTGGTGTCAGGCTACACTCGCAAACCGTCAGCTATCGTGGCGGATGCGATCAACGTTCTCTCGAACGGATGGAATGACACCACTGCCACGGGCAGTCGGACCGCATCGAATACAACGATTAATGCGGCCTTGATCACCGGCAACGTGCCAAGTGACGGAACTAACTACAGCGGCGGCGGCGAGAACCTTATCAGGTTCCTCGAAAACTGGAGCGGGAAGAGCTTCACTTATTACGGTTCGATGATCCAGTTGTGGCAAAGCAAACAAGCCACCGGCGTCTGGACGGGAGATGCCAGTGTCTACACAAGCCCGACTATTAATAAGTGGTATTACGATACGAACTTCGCCACGACGGTACCTCCAGGCAACTTCCAACTGGCGGCTTATCTTCAGCAACAGCGCTGGTATCAGGTTTACTAACCCATGATGCATTTAATGAATCGCGCAATGTTCCTTGGCCTCTTGTCTCTGCTCACGGCAACCGCACAGGCGCGTCTCGATCTCACTCCTACGCCGACCGAATACGTTGCGGAAGGGATTACGTTTCGACGGCTCATCTTTAAACAAGCCGATAAGAGCAGCGTCCGCTACGAACCACCGCGAGGTTGGACCTGGCGTGGCGGCGGCGATCAGTTACAACTAACCCCTGGAGACGCGACGCGGGCTCAAGCTTCGATCCAAGCCGTGCCGCTAGCGGCCGCCCAGCCTCTGGATGACAAAAGCACCGCGTTACTAAGAGAAGAGTTTCTCAAGAATCTGCCCCTTGGAAGCCAGTTAATAAAACTGTTGAAAGAGGAGCAGAATCCGGTGGTGCTTGACAACAACCTTAGTTACGCGGTCACGGCTTCCTACCAAATTCTGGGCGAGACGTTTGTCCGGAGCACGGTTTTTAGTAATCTTGGTGATACGCAGCTTCGCTTTACGATCAACTCCCGGCAGAGCGACTTCGAAAGATTGCAGCAAAATTTTCGACGAAGTATTTTTTCCTGGCAGCGGCTAGATCCGGCCGTAACCACCCCGGGACAAACAACGGCGTCGAAGTAGCCCCGGCTCTTTGAGCAATCAGCGTCCCCGAAATGAGGCGGACGTTCCGACGCGGCAGATGAAAACGAAGCCCTGCCGCGCCATTATGTCGCCGCTCTGCTGAAGGATGCGGCGGTAATTAACTTTCGAACAAAAGGGCCGAACGGCCCGTCTGATCCGAAGTAACAATGAGCGGACGCCGCTTTCTCGAGGCGAGAAGGAGTCTCCTGGCGATCGCATATTTGGGAACCAAATCGAAAGGGTACGATGAAAAAGACAATACTCAGTATCGCGCTAGCGTTGGCGGCTCCGTTCGCCTGGGCGCAAACGAGCACCACCAGCACAACGACAACAACCACCACCGACGGTGACGGGACGATTACCGAATACACGCCGGGCAGCGTGCTCACACTCAAGGAAACGAGTGGGCCCCGTCATTACAAGTTCGGCAAGAAAGTCGTCTACGTAACAAAGAGCGGGAAAGAGCTCGATGAAGCGACGGTGAAGACGCGGATCAAGGTCGGCATTCCGGTGCACGTGCATTACAGCACGGAAGGCGACAACATGCTGGTGGATCGCGTGATCCTCGACGAGGATTGAGAGTCGGTTAGTTAATTACTGTCAGATTAACGCCGGCGTTTGGCTTTTGGCCAAACGCCGGCTCTTTTTTTGCCCTGAAGGGGCCAAGAGTGCCGGATTTCTGCGGAGACTACTTAGGCATGGGGTTTGCTATAATTTCTAGAAATGAGGTTCCCAGAACGAAAGTCGGAACAGGGCGTGACCCTCCCCGAGTTGATGATCGCAGCAATCATCATGGGGATTTTCTTCTCCGGCATTTTCGAGGTCACCGGCATTTGCCTCCGGTACGTGTCATCGAGCAAGGAAAACATTAGCGCGGTCGAATGCGTGCACGATCGGATTGAGCAGGTGCGCGGCACAGACTTTACGAGCTTGCTGGATACGAACTACATGGGCACCACTCCCGCTGTTCCTGCCGCCTCGCCTGTGCCCACTCCCCCGCAGCGGCGTAATCTGACGGTCCCTTCCAACGCATCTCCACTGGCATCCTATGCCACCGAAACTGTCACTATCAGCACTCTCTCCGGCACCACCGCGACAACGCCCAAAGTCACCTACGTTCGTCAACCCGGTGCAAAATGGAGCTCCACCCCCTTCTCGGACACGAACGTTACTCCCAGCATCACCTGGAGTGGGGGCAGCAGTTTTGGCAGCGCCACAGCGGTCCAGGTAGATGTCACTTACAATTGGAATTCGGTCCTGGGAGGACGGCCTCTAAGTGAGAGCAGTTCCACGATCGTCTGCGCGGGAACCAAGAAATAATGCGTCTTCAAAATAATCATCAAAGTGGGTTTACCCTAGGCGAAGCTATGGTTACAACAGCCGTGGCGACCCTGCTTCTGGCCGGCCTGTTTGGGGCTGCCACGGCCCTCAATCGAGCAAACGCGGCGTCAGACGACTACTTTTCGACGCACATGCAGCAGATCCGCATCATCGACTATCTCTCACGCGACGTGAATCGCAGCTACAGCGTTACCACTTCCTCGGACCTCACGACAGTTACATGCATCATGCCGAATTATGTCATTCAAAGCGGCGATCCTGAAGCGGTCAGCGACGCCACGACGATTGGACAACGGCGCAAGCCGGTGGTGGTCGGCCCTCCTTACAAGGCAGTCGTAGACTATGGCACGCGCAATACGCGTTCGGTAGCGGACGGCGTAACAATCAGCGGATCGACGACGCTTACTTCGGCTAGCGCCGCCTTTACGAGTGCCGATCTCAACAACCCCGTTTCCGGTACCAATCTCCAAAGCGGAACTGTTATCACCGCAGTCAACAGCGCGACCTCGGTTACCATGTCGAAGGCTGCTACTGCGAGCGGCAACCATATTTGGGTTTCTGTTTACGGTGATGGGAATCGCACCGTGATGGATGCTTTCACCACCAGCGGTTCGACCACAATTACATCGGGTACGGCTTATTTCACGGCAGCTGATGTCGGCAAGCCCATCGTCGGAGCGGCAATCCCTGCGGGCACCAAGATCGCTTCCGTAACCAATAGCACGACAGCTACACTGTCCGCCGCCGCCACGGCGGACGCCGGAAATCTTACCGTGAGCATCGGCGGCACGGTAGTCGTCTATGCCGTGAGCGGTAATACCATTACGCGCACCGAGAACGGAGTAATAACGACGATTGCTTCGAGCACCGATCAGCTGTTACCGCAAACCACAGACTGGCAGCTCTCGAACACGGAATACACGACCAGTACCGTGATGTTTCAGCCGTTCTTTATTCAAAAGCAGAACCTGACTCAGGCGCAAATGTTGACCGATCCGCGGCGGGCCGGCACGACCGTTTATACCCTGGCCTACCTGCGAAACAAGCGCCGCGGCAATTAACGACCATGAAACGAAAATTCCATTTCACTGCGGAAAGAGGCAGCACTCTCGTTGTCGCGATTTGTGTCTTGACTGTTATTTCGATTATTGCTGCAGGGGTCCTCGCGAACGCCAACGCCCGTTATAACGTCGGCTCGAAGGCCATCAAAGCTTGGAAAGAAGCGCTTTATGCGGCGGAAGCGGGCGGGGATTTGGCCTTCAATGAAATTCGGAAGCCGTACTTTTCCACTCCAGGAGCGTCGTTTGCCTCCGGCTGGGTTCTAAACGACGCCTCGGCGCCCCCTCCAAATCCCGGCAGTGCGCTCGCCCCGGACTATTCAATTGGTTACGGCAACACCGCTCCGACTTTCGGAACGAATAATAATCTATCGGCCAAAGTGACCGTGGATAAGCTCGGCAACCTTCCCGGCAACTCCACCACCTACTACTATCGGATTCGCTCCCTCGGCGTTGCGCAAATGTTTGGACTTAAGCGAACCGGCATGAACGATGCCTTACAGGAGAGCTCGGGCACGCACTTCGGTTCCGGAACAGCGGCGCGCGGTAATGGCGACAGCCTGCTCCGCAAAATCGATTATAACTACGACCATTACAAGGCCACTTATGGTTATGGCGACGTTTTGCCTTCGGCAGTTGCTACGTCGTCGAACGGTAAAGCGTCCGTGGCAGTCAGCGACCCAAACCACGGCCAAGTGATGCGGCGAATCGAAATGGTTGCGGTGCCCATGATGCCCATCGAAGGCGCGGTGAAGACAGTTGGCGGCGCTTACAACTTCCCGACCGTGGATAGCTACAATTCGGCAAACGGGGCCTACCCGGGAACTACCTGCGCCACGACCCCAACCTGCACGACCTATGCGGACGCCCGTGACGGTGATGTCATTGATGGCAGTTCAACGTTCCACGGTACGGTGTATGGCGACGTTACGACAAACGGTGGAAATGCCGATAAGAATCACGTAACCGGAGTGATCGACAATAACGTCCCGGTCGCGCCGGTGGCAAACTGGGCGGAACCCCCGGCTGCTTTGTTTCCTGCTGCCACCACAGCGCCTTCGACGCTGACGCCGTCGGCCGAGGAGATCGCCCCGACCGGGAACACCCCGGTCGATAGCCGGCAGCAGCGTACGTTTTACTATCACTATTCCTCTCTAGGCAGCATCACCATCAATCCGGCGCCCGCGATGGACCCCACTGGTTTAGGCGGCGGAGTTGTCGAGACCTATATTCATATCAAAGTGGACGGCGATGTAACGTCGAATACGATTACCGTGGGGAAAGGAGTTTTTGCCAAGATCTATTTCCACGGCAACGTTAGCGCCAAAGCGAATACGTTCGATAACAACAATGCAGAGCCGTTGTCGGGTGTTATGTTGCCGCGCACCGGAACGATGACACTATCCAGTGCTTCAACGACGATGACTTCGACCGACGTGACGTTTACGGCAAGCGATGTAGGCAAACAAGTTAGAGGAATCGGAATACCTTCGGGGACCACCATTGCCGCGTTTGTAAATTCTTCAACCGTGACGTTGTCGGCTACTCCGTCTTACAACGGGACGCAAAGCGCGGTTACCTTGGGAGGCTACACGTCATCTACGAACACCAGCGAGGCCGACCACTTCTGGATGATCGGCGAAGGGACCAACCAAAGTATTGTCCTGGGGTCTGGTTCACCTCAAACTACTTATGTTGTGTGGTATGCTCCGAATGCAGATTTCACTGTCAATGGTAACCCCGACTTTGTGGGTGCATTCGTGGTAAAGAGCATGACCGGCAACGGAAACAATACACTGCACTTTGACAAGGCCTTGCTCAATGCGGGCACGCCGTTGGATTATCGAATCGCCAGCTACGTCGAAGATATTCGCTAGGCGCGGGCAAACAGGAAAAATCCGCCAGCCCTCCGCTCAGGGACAAGAGCCGCCGAATTGCCCGGCAGGAACGTTGAACTGCGGTACGGACAGGTTCGGCGCAGTAGTGAAGTCGAGGGTATCTGCCAAATTATTCGCAGCTACATCGCGACTGCTCAAAGCCGGCAAACTCCAGCGCCATTCGATCATTCGAAGGATCGAAGTGTGATCGAATTGCTCGTGACTAATTGCCGCGCGTTTTGCCATCGGCGAAATTACGATGCAGGGCACGCGAAATCCGAGCCGGCCGTCGGTGTCCCCTGCCGCCGCGCTCGCGGCCGGAATGGGCGCCAAGGGCGGAGCGACGTGATCGAAGAAACCACCCCACTCATCAAAGGTAATGATCAGCACCGTGTGTTTCCAATTGGGGCTCGAAGTAACCGCCTGATAAATTTGATTCAGGAAAACTTCGCCGTTCCGAATATCGGCATGCGGATGATCGTCCTCGGAAGTCCCCGACTCTTCGCCCAGAAATTTTGGATCAACGAAAGCGACATTTGGAAGTGTGCCCGCCGCGCAATCGTCCTTGAACGTAGCAACCGAATGGACGATACCGGCGTACTTCGTTCCCCACAGGTCTAGGAACGAAATATCGGAATAATAATAACGCCCAGTCTGGCCGTGATCCGCAAGACGGTCCCAAATCGTGGGTAAGCCTGAAATAAACGACGAGTTATCGAGTCGATCAGTTTGGGCGGCGTGCATATATATCCGGTTCGGGCGCGTTTCCGCCATCATTGCCGCGAAATAATTGTCGCAGACAGTCCAGGCGGGCGCGGCGCTTCCGAGGAACGCCAGATCGCTTTGCTGATAGTAACCGATCGCGAAAGTGTCGTTTGCCTGGTTCGCATTGCCGCTCTCCGAATTCGAGCCATTCAAAAGCCATCCGTTAGCGTCCCCGCCGTTGAACTGGACGCGTCCGTCGGAGTAGGTGTGGCCGGGATCGTGAAAGCCGCAGCCCTGATAGTCCGTCAAGTGATAAGTCGGATGAGTGCCGCCGGCGCTATCGTTGTAGGTCAAACCTGCCTGCTGCCCGTTAGCGCCTGCGAGCCAGCCAAGAAAATGATCGAAGGACCGGTTCTCCATCGTGACGACGACGACGTGCTCTATTCCAGATTGGTCGGGTGCAGGCAGGGTCGGACTTTGAGCGCGTAGCGACGCAGAGTGCGCGAACGCAAAGGCGAGAGCGGCTAAGATTGAAACCCTATGCGTCATGATCAATCCAAATTGTAAAGCTCAACGAGGCCGATGCCGGTAGCGCCGTTCACCCCGCGGACAATGGCGGTGTAGTTGGCGGGAGGAAGCGCTCGAAGGATCGCAGACTCCTTGTTGTTCGGCGGCGCCAGTGTGCTATCGCTAATTTCTTGTCTATTCGGGCTGTTCACCCAGTCGTCGTTGGTTTCGAAAAGATTTCCCTGCGCGTCACGTAACTCGAGGGTTGGATCGGCCAAAGCGTCCGGTACTGGAGGGTTGAGTGTCGAAAGCGAGGGTCCAAGCGCGCGGATGATTATTCGTGTGTTTTCGGTGCCGCCTACGATAAGGCCCGCGATCATGACGTTATCGCCAGTCTCGACGCGACCACGCGTGGCCAAGTTGAGCAGACGATTCGTGGCACTCCGGTCGAGATCGTAAATTTCGATAAGTCCGACGCCGGTCGTACCTCCTGCGCCCGCAACCACCGCTGTATAATTTCCTTCCGGCAGGGTGGCGACGATGGCCGGCTCTCGATCGTCTTTCGGTGGGATGCCGCTATCGATAATCTCCTGTTTTTGCGGGCTGGAAACCCAGTTGTCGTTCGATGTGATCAGCTCGCCCGCGCCGCCATGCAGTTCCAAGGTCGGGTCAGCCAGAGCTCCTTGCACGCCGGCGCTCGTTAGCGAAGGACCGATCCCGCGCAGGATCACTTTCTTCGAACCACCGCGAATGATGAATCCGCCGATGAGGACATTATCACCGCTTCCGACGCGCATACGCGTAGCGCTGTTCAAGAGGGTATGTGGCGGCGTCACCGTTGGGGCGGTAGGTGTCGAAACAAAGCGCATGACGGCGCCCAGCGTGTCCATCTGGAAACTGCTGCCGGTCGTCCCGGCGCTAGCCGCATTTACGTCGCCCAAATTATAGACACGCGATGTAGTGTCGGCGGCCGCGCTTGTCGCGTCGACCTCCTGGTCGTTCGCCGGATCATGGGTGGTGCCCGACGCGTTTCGGATATCGACGAGCAAATTTCCTTGGGCAGGATCGTAGTGAAACGGCGTCGGAAAAGTGATGACGAGGTCAAAGGCCTGAGGACCATCAATCGGGCCGGCCACGGACGTCGAGAATTGCACCGACGCCTGGGGAAACACAACCGTGTCGTCAGCGCCGACATTGGCGGCAAAGGTCGGGCTAAGACCGTCGACCGCTTTCGCTGTCGTGGACAAATTCACCTGCAGACTGCTTATGGTCGCGCTGAATGGGATTCCCGGAGAGTGAACGCGAAAGGCGATTTGGGTGATGTATTCACCACCCGCAGCAAACGTTGCGAACTGGGTGTGATCGAACACCTGTTGATACCGAATAGGATTGGGGGACAGAATCGGCAGTAGATTGCCGGTGTCACCTTGGTGAGGAAGTAGGGCATTCGGAACGACCACATCCGCGGCGAGAATTTGGGTGAAAGCTGATGCGAGAAACGCACCGCCCAAAACGATCGTTCGCTGCCATCGCCCCCTCAGCATCCGTGCCTTGTAATCGTGCCCTCGCGTCGGCACGGTCGTGTCCTTTGCTCATAGCTCGGTCCGCTCTGTGCTAAACTTCCTGCGCAATCATGGCCCGCGTTCTCCTGCTCTCGGCTACTCCGGAAGATGATCAGACCGATTTCAATCTGGCGCCCTTGCAGGAAGCACTGAGGTGCGCCGAGCTGGATCGATTCCACATCCATTCAGTGGTCGCTAATCCCGATACCGCGGATCTGATTATCTTTGTCGAATTCTATGGCGCTGGCTGGTACTTCGCGCGCGTCCGACGGCATCCGCTGGTTAAGCGCCACCGCGCGAAATGTTTTCTTTTCAGCGCGAACCCGTTGGTCATTCCCTTGTTGCCCGGGGTGTATACCGGCGTCGAAAAATCGTGGGCGACGTCTCGGACCCGACCGGGATTTTACCTGGGACGGCCGTTGAACGAATTCACGACTTACACGGCCCCGGCGGATGACCTTCCGTATCTTTTTAGTTTCATGGGCTCGGTCAGAAATGCCGCGGTCCGCGCCCAGTTAGCGACGCTTCGCCATCCTCGCAGCTTTTTCCAAAATACCACCGACGACTTCGATCGCGTTCTTAATCGAACAATCGATCGCCAGGAACGGCTGGACTACCACCGCCGTTATGCCGAACTAACGAAAGCGACCAAATTCGTGCTTTGCCCAAGAGGAGTAAGCGCCTCCAGCGTCCGCTTATTCGAAACGATGCGAATGGGGAGAGTGCCCGTTATCTTGTCGGACGGGTGGGTCGCGCCTATCGGACCGCGATGGAATGAGTTCTCGCTTCGCGTACAGGAGCGAAATTTCGCACGGGTCCCTGCCCTTCTGGAGAAGCTCGAACCGGAGGCCGTAAAGATGGGCAGGCTGGCGCGAACGGAATGGGAACGTTGGTTTTCCGAAGAGGTGCTCTTTCATCACCTTGTAGAGCTCTGTCTCGATATTCGTGCGAAGAGGAAGTTACCAGAAAGCTGGAGCCGTTGGGCCGCATATTTGCAGTTTCTGGAGCCTTTTCATTTTCGGCGAGTCTTGGGAACGATTTATCGCAGGCTCCGGGAAGCGAGATCGCGGGGGACCGGACGGCCCGCGGGTTGCAACCAACAATAGCTGCCGCGCCTACTCTTCGCTGGCGCGTTCGGCCAGCAATCTCGCGATGGTTTCCTGAATATCGGCGATGCAGACCGGTTTTTTCAGGTAAGCGTCTCCGCAGGTCTGGAGCGCGCGCTGATGATCGGCTTCATCCCCATAAGCGGAGTAATAGAGGATGGGAATTTGGGAATTTAGTTCGCGTAATTTCTGGCAAAGTTCGACCCCGGTTCCATCGGGCAAGCGGACATCGAGAATATAAAGGTCGAAATTAATTTCCCGCGCGAGCTCGAGTCCTTCGGCTACGCTGCCAGCGGTGAGAACTCCATACCCGCAATCCTGCAGTAGCGCCGCCATCATCAGACGCGTGTCTTGATGATCGTCTACGTGAAGGATGCGGGCCTTCGTGCGTTCCATTGCCAGGTCTTTTTCAGTTTGTTTCGGCAGCGTAACAGAAGGATTGCGGTCGCGCACGATTTCTCTTTCGCCACCCCTGATTCAACCGCTATCAGGATAATTCTTACGCAATTTTTTATTGACAGGATTATGCGACCGGACGCATACCTGACGGCGAAGAAAACGGAAACCACGGAGACCCTCTTTATGCTAATTAATCGTACTCGTCAGATCGCCGGCGCTTTTTGCGCGTTGTTGTCCATTCTTTTTGTCGTTTCCGCTCAGGCGGCCGTCGTATGGGATCTCAACCCGAACCAACAGAACGCGCCGGTGGGCGGCAGTAGTCGCACCTACACAAGCTCGGGCTTTTCGATCACAGCCTACGGGTTTGATAACAACGCTGGTATCGGAACCCCGCACGACCTTTTTTACAAGAGCATCCCGGACATTGGCGGGGCGACTGAAACGGGCCTCGGTCTCACGAACACTCTGAGCAATGAGCTTCAGACGGGTTTGCACTTTATTCAGTTCGATTTCACCTCCGCGCTCGCTGCCGGAATGATGAATGGCCAGCTCAGCGTGGGCAGCGTGCAGGCAAATGAAAGCTTCGCAATTTTCGGGTCAAACACGCTCGGGACGCTCGGGACCCAGGTGTCGGGTATTTTCGGCAGCGCTTTTGACGACAAATTCGTTAGCATCGCCGGTTTCGGGCAATTCAATTATTATTCAGTAATGGCCATGTCTGATGACGTCTTGCCGGTTGCCGTGCAAGCCGATCTGCCTGCTGTGCCAGAGATGAATGCACTAATGCCCATAGCCGCCCTGGTGGTGCTTCTGACCGCGACCACCGTTTGGCGGAAACGCCTCCGATCTGCGTAGGGGCTAAGGCTCATCACGAGCCTTAAGGGGCTCAGCGCGCTGCTCGAGGACGCACACGACTTTGAGATGATTGAGCCCCACCAGCCGTTACGCGTCCTTTGTGCCGATGACAATGTGCTCGTGCTCGACATGCTTTCCAAGACGTTGCAGTCCGCGGGGCACCATGTTGAAGTCGCGACCGACGGTCGCGCCGCCGTTTCCCGTGTGGAAGAGGATCCTGCCTATTTTCACTTAATCGTAACCGACACGCGGATGCCGCGGCTGGACGGGTTCGGGGTGGTGGAACAAGCGCGCTCCGCCGGGTTTGCCGGAAAAATCATCGTATTCGCAAACGCACTGACGGCGGAGGACCGCCAGCGTTACGCAGATTTGCGAGTCGATCGCGTCATCGATAAGCCTGGCAAGTCGGGGGAGCTCGTGGGGGCCATCAACGAGCTACAGGCGAGTCTCGCCTAGCCCCATCGCGCCCTTTTGGGGCACGCCTGTTTAGCCCGGAGATTCCTCTTCGGAATCCGTAATAAGCGGCTCATCAGTGGTTTGTCCGAGTTTTCGGGAATCTTGGCCCGGAAACGGCTTATGGAAATTATAATGAGTATTTATCCCCTGCGTTTATCGGCAGTTGCCGCAGCCTGCCTTCTTTTCCTGGCAGCAACTCGGCCTGCTCAGGCTGTCGTCCTCGATTGGGATACCGTGGCTTGGACTCCGGGCTCGCTGAGTAACTCCTACGATCTGAACGGGGATGCGGTGAAAGACGTTACGGTCAGCATTACTTCACAAAACCCGGGTATCTGGCAAAACGACCCCACCTCCGGCATCCAGACTCCAGTCGTTAATAAGACCCTGACCGGCGGCTTGGTCCAACCGCAAAACTCGCTCATGCTCGCGGCCAATTTGCACACGAACAGCAATTCGACGGTCCAGATTAGTTTTACTGGCCCCACCGGCTTCCTCGCGAACAATGTTTCCTTCACGATTTTCGATATCGATGTCACTACGAACAGCGATATCATCAGCAACATTTATGGCGTGGCCGCTAATGGCACCCATGTTGCCGCCACGATCACGAACCTCGGTTCGAATGTCACGCCGGGCGGCAGCGGGCTAACCTATACTCTTACAGGGAATGCAGCCTCAGCAGATAATTCCGGCAACGGCAACGCCACTATCAGCTTCGGTACCTCCATTTCCGATGTCTTTTTCACCTTCGGGAACACCGCTGGTGCGCCGCGATATCAAGACATCGCGATCGGCGACGTTACCTTCACCCCTGTTCCTGAAATCAATCCAACCGTGACCGCGGTCGGCAGCTGTTTCCTTGCGTTCGGGCTTACAATCTTCGCTCGTCGCCGGGCGAAGCTGCGAGCGAGCGCTTTGAGTGCCGCTCGATTCTAAACCGTCGCCGGCTGTCGGACGGCGTTCCCGGCCGAGAGCGCTCGAAGCTTAGAAATCACGTCGGGAATAATCTCGAGCGCCTTATCGATATCGGCCTCGGTATTAAAGCGGCCAAACGAAAATCGCATACTGGCTCGAGCGCGTTGGGCCGGCACATTCATTGCGCGTAGGACGTGCGAACTTTCAAGCGAACCCGTCCGGCAAGCGGAGCCGGCTGAACAACAGAGTTGCTGACGATCGAACATCACAAGCGCCGCATCTGCTTCGATTCCTGAGAACGAGAGGTTTGAAGTGTTCGGCAAACGTGCGGCTGAATCGCCGTTGATGAACGTCTCCGGCACGCGCTCGAGAATGCCCGCCTCGAACCGATCGCGCATTCTGCGGACGCGGCTATTTTCTTCCGCTAACGCCCCGTTCGCACACTCGGCCGCTTTTCCCAGCGCGACGATCGCCGCCACATTTTCGGTTCCGGCCCGCCGATTATTTTCCTGGCTCCCTCCGATTAACAGCGGCTTGAACGCCGAGCGCTTGTTCACATAGAGCGCTCCTACGCCCTTAGGGCCATGCAGTTTGTGCGCGGAAAGCGCGAGGGAATTGATCGTGGTGCCCGCGAGCTGAATCCCGATTTTTCCCACGGCCTGAATGGCGTCGGTATGGAAGAGTACTCGTTTGCGGCGTGCGATCTCCGCGATCTTATCCACCGGGAACAAGACACCGGTTTCGTTGTTCGCCCACATCACGGTAACGATGGCGGTTTGCGGCGTGATCGCGCGCTCGACCTCCTCCAGGTCCAGATTTCCCTCGGCGTTTACGTTGACCACAGTGACGGAGAAGCCACGTTTCTCGAGGGTCTCGCAGTGGCGCCGGGTCGCACTGTGTTCCACCGCTGTGGTCACGACATGACGGCGATTCGAGTCGAGCTGCAACGCCGAATTTACCGCTGCGTTGTTCGATTCTGTGCCGCAACTGGTGAAGACGATTTCGCCCGGCTCGCAGCCCAGCAACGCCGCCACGCGTTCCCGCGCCCGATCGATCGCGGCGCGCACCTGTCGGCCGAAAGTGTAACCGCTGGAAGGGTTCCCGTAATAATCAGTCAGGAACGGCAGCATCTCCTCGACGACGGCCGGATCGAGCTGCGTCGTCGCGTTGTTATCGAGATAAATGATCTGGTCGCCCGGGATCATGGAAGCGGCGAGTGTAGGCGACGGCGCCAGGAACGTAAAGTCCGCTATCGCTCTAGGCCGGCGGGCGAGGCGCGTTTCCGGGATGCTGAGGATCGCGGTGGGTGTAGCGGAAATAGAGGTTCCGCAAATAAATCGGCAACGGCATAGCGGTGCTCAAAACGCCGACGGAATCGCGCTGATAGATTGCAAAGTAACTAAGCATAAGGAGGCTCCCGAGCGCGCTGCATTCCCAAAAGCCGAACGGGATCACGCTTTTCCGCGCTCGTTCCGACGCGATCCACTGGATCAGGAAGCGCAGACCAAAAACCAGGCTGCCGCTCAATCCGACGATTTTCCACGGATGAATCAAGATCCCGAACACATGTGTCTCGGCGAGAAACTGGAAGCTGTTCATAACGCGCCAAGGTTCCGCCAAGGAGTGGCCGTTTACAAACCGCCGTCTTTCTTTCCCCTTCGTTGGAATCCAGCTAAGATTCCGCCGCATGTCATCCATTTGGGACCTGGCCAACCCACAACTTCGCAATCTGCCTGTTTACGAACCCGGCAAGCCGATCGAGGAAACCGCCCGCGAGCTTGGTGTCCATCCGGACGAAATCATCAAGCTAGCTTCGAACGAAAACCCCCTCGGCCCATCGCCGAAAGCGCTTGCCGCGCTCCGCACCGCGCTTGCTTCCGCTAATCTTTATCCAGATGGCGGCGGCTTTTATTTGCGCGAGGCGCTCGCGGCCAGCCTGGGTGTCAATCGCGACCAGCTTATTCTGGGCGCCGGCTCAAATGAAATAATCGAGTTTCTTGGCCACGCTTTTCTCGATCGCGGCGACGAGATCGTTACTTCCGAGCACGCCTTCGTCGTTTACAAACTGGTCGCGGCCGGTTTTGGCGCGCGCACGATTGAAGTGCCCAGTCCCGATTTCCGGCACGACCTGGACGGCATCGTCGCCGCTATCACCCCGAAGACCCGCCTGATCTTCATCGCGAACCCGAACAACCCTACCGGAACTCTCGCCGTTCAGGACGAGCTCGACTGTTTTATGGAACGTGTTTCTCCGCACGTCGTCGTCGTGTTCGACGAGGCCTATTACGAGTATCTGGACAATCCGCCGGATACTCTCCGCTTCATTAACGACGGGCGGAACGTCGTCGCGCTGCGGACGTTTTCGAAAATCCAGGGACTCGCTAGTCTGCGCGTTGGTTATGGAATCGCGCGACCCGAGTTGATCCAGGTGCTGCATAAGACCAGGCAGCCGTTCAATGTGAGCGGGCTTGCCCAAACGGCAGCGCTGGCCGGACTAGGAGACGACGAGCATCGGCGCGAGACAAAACGCATTACCGACGAAGGCCGAGATTTTCTTCAAACCGAGTTTGCCGCGCTCGGCCTTCAATTTGTGCCGAGCGTCGCGAATTTCGTCCTGGTCAATGTCGGCGGCGGCGCAAAAATTTTCCGGGCGTTGCTTGAGCGGCGAATCATTGTCCGCGCCCTCAAAGGCTATAATCTCGCCGCCTGGGTCCGAATTTCGGTCGGCACAATGGAACAAAACCGGCGATGCATCGCAGCTCTGAAGGAAATTCTGGCGACACCATAGCCGCCATTTCCAC
This sequence comes from Chthoniobacterales bacterium, assembly GCA_045809795.1. Taxonomy (GTDB): domain Bacteria; phylum Verrucomicrobiota; class Verrucomicrobiia; order Chthoniobacterales; family UBA10450; genus AV80. The sequence goes on along the minus strand of JBJMXD010000006.1, from coordinate 1,329,393 downwards.
TCCGCTCGGCGAAGGCGCTATCGCCGTTGTTCGCGTTTCGGGCTCGGAGGCGATTCACATTGCCGACCGGATTTTTCGAGGCAGCGAAAAACCCTCCGACTTTCCGCCGCATTCGCAACGTCTGGGAGACGTGGTCGAAGGTGAAACCGTAATCGATCAGGTTCTGCTAAGCGTCCATCGCGCACCCGCGAGTTACACCGGCGAAGACCTGGTCGAAATCAGTTGTCACGGTGGCATTCTCGTCACCGCCCAAGTGCTTGAGGGCTGTCTCAGGGCCGGCTCGCGCGCGGCTCGCCCCGGCGAATTTACGGAGCGCGCATTTCTCAACGGCAAGATGGACCTGACCCAGGCCGAAGCCGTCATGGATTTGATCCGCGCTCGGACCGATCTCGCGTTGCGCTCGGCGCATGAACAACTCGAAGGCCGGCTCGGGGAAAAGATCACCGCGATCCGGTCCGAGCTCGTCGATCTCCTCGCCCACCTCGAAGCCGCTATCGATTTTCCAGAAGAAGGGATTGCGCCCGAGAAGGAGGCGCAGCTTCGTCAGCGGCTCGATTTGGTTCGCGAACGAATGCGCGCTATTTTCGCCACCGCGGATCAAGGGCGAATCCTGCGCGAAGGACTACGCGCTGTAATCTACGGCCCCACGAACGCGGGCAAATCGAGTTTGCTCAATCGCCTGCTCGGTTACGAGCGCGCCATCGTTAGCGAAAAACCAGGAACGACTCGTGACACGATCGAGGAAGTGATCAATCTCCGCGGAATTCCCATTCGCCTGCTCGACACCGCCGGACTGCGCGAATCAGGCGACGAGATCGAACGCGAGGGAATTGCCCGCACTGAGAAATCACTCCTCGGCGCGGATCTGCTTCTTCACGTTTTCGATCGGAGCGCTGAACTTCCAACTGGGTTCAGCGATCATTCCACCGAACAAACTCGCCTGGTTCTCCTCAATAAAAGCGATCTGCCTGAGCATCCGGATTGGGCGAAAGTCGATGCGTTGCGGATCTGCTGTCTCTCCTCAGATGGATTGCGCGGTTTGGAGGAAGCGATCGTCGCGACCATTTCGGCAAAACATTTACGCGCCGAAAGCGGCGTGGCGATCAATGCGCGTCACCGCGATTGTCTGCGGCGCGCTCTCACTTCCTGCGATCTCGCGGCGGGAACGATGGAAGCGGCGCTGGCTCCCGAATACGTCGCGGTCGATTTGCGCGCCGCCCTTCTTGCCCTCGACCAGATTACGGGTGCGGCGGACGCTGAAGAAATCCGCGACGCGATTTTCGCCCAATTTTGCATCGGCAAATGAGCGCCGACGGCATCTACGAAGGTCTCGTTAGGCCGCTGCTGTTCACGCTGTCTCCCGAAGCTGCGCACAACATTGCCATCCGCCAGCTCCGAGCCGCCTCCAATTGGCCGGCGGCTCTTCGTCAGCTCAAGCGCTTCAAGCCACCGGCTAAACCGACAACCGTTTTCGGGCTGACATTCCCGAACCCGATCGGGCTCGCGGCCGGGTTCGACAAGAATGGAGTCGCGATCCCAGCGTGGGCGGCGCTCGGCTTCGGCTTCGTCGAAATCGGGACGGTCACCGCGAAACCGCAGCCAGGAAATCCGAAGCCGCGCATCTTCCGTTACCCCCAGCACGAAGCGCTAATCAATCGCCTCGGTTTCAACAACGACGGCGCCGACGTCGTTGCCGCGCGGTTGCGCACGTTGCGCGAGACTGCTCGGTGGCCTGCGATCCCAGTCGGCATCAATCTCGGTAAATCCAAAATCACGCCGCTCGAAGAAGCCGTGGACGATTATCTTTACTCCTTCCGATTACTCGCGCCGCTCGCGGATTATGTCGTGCTCAACGTGAGCTCACCGAACACGCCCGGACTTCGCTCGCTTCAGGAACAGAGCGCGCTGCAGCACTTGCTCGGTGCGGTTCACTCCGAAAACGAACGCATTCGAAAGCCCGTTCTCCTAAAGATCGCCCCGGATCTTTCCCTCGCTGACCTCGAACAAATAATCGCGACCTGCGAACAAAGCGGAGTTGCTGGAATTATCGCCACCAACACCACCCTCGATCACTCCGCAATTCCCGCATCGGTCGACCAAACGGGCGGTCTCAGTGGCCGCCCCCTGCGCGAAAAATCGACTGAATTCATTCGCGCCATCCGTGCTCAATCCCAACTGCCGATCATCGCGTCCGGCGGAATTTCCGATGCCGCCAGCGCCAATGAAAAACTCACGGCCGGCGCGCAATTGATCCAGGTTTACACTGGATACGTCTATCGCGGTCCGAGATTACTCCGCGAAATCGTCGAAGGTCTGTAAGAGCGCTAGCGCGACACCCACTTCGCGCCCTGGCCAACGATGACCGGCAGCTCGTCCATCATGTATTGCGTCTTGCCGATCACGCCCCACATCGGGATGCCAGTCGCGGCTAGGAACTTTCGCGACATACTTTCGCCGGTATGGCAGCCCCAGCTTTTCGCGAACGCGCCCCGCGCAAAATCGCGGCCGCTGATTTGGCGCAGCTCGTCCTCATGAAGCCAGGATTTGCAGGCGCTCTCGATGTTGCTGGAGTAATCGAACATGAAGCACTTCGCGTTGGAATGGCCGAAGTACTCGAAGTCGACGACTTTCACGCTGTCGCGCGGCTGGCCGTTGTTGAGGTAGTTGATGACGTCGTTGCCCTTATCGATGTAAACGAGCTTCAGGTTGAACTTCTCGCGAACGGAATCGATGAAGGTGAAGAGGTCCTGTTTTTCCTGGACGCCGCGGTCCTTGTAGCCCTGGCGATAAACGAGCCAGGTGATCTTTGCGTCAGGTCCCGCGGTGGTGCGGATCTGTTCGGTGCGAATGCGAGCGGCCCGGATAAAATTTGCCCACCAATGGTCATGCGGCTGGACCTTGTATTTCTCCCACATCATCAAGGACGGACCGCCGACGAGAATGACGTATTCGCCGTTGGTCGGGGGGGCGGCGGGCGTTTGGCGGGCGGCGAAAATCGCCAGGAAAATGAGGAGCAAGAGCAGTCGTTTCATCGGGAAATGTCGGGAGCAGTATTTATGCTGAAATCGGGTTAGTTGCAACTTGGCGAGGCAATTTCCCTCTCGTAATCGCGCTCCTGCTCGTGCTCGTGATCGAAGGGATTAAAAGACCGAGCACGAGCACGATTACGATAAAGAAGTTCTCAGCATTCTTCACGGATGAGGTCCTCCATCGTCTGGCGTCGACGAATGAGCGAGCAGGTATTGCCGTCCACCAGAATTTCGGCCGGTAACGGACGGGAATTGTAATTCGACGCCATCGCGAATCCGTAGGCGCCGGCACTCATAAGCGCGACGAGGTCGCCTTCGTTCATCGGGGGCAGCTCGCGATCCTGTGCAAAAAAATCGCCGCTCTCACAGACTGGGCCAACGACGTCAACCGACTCGCGCTGGGGTGTGGCTGGCTCGCGGACCGGAACGATCTCGTGATAACTTTGGTAAAGGGCGGGCCGAATCAGGTCGTTCATCCCGGCGTCGACGATCACAAATTTTTTAGTCTCCGTTTGCTTCAGGTAACGGACCCGGGTCAGAAGCACGCCGGCGTTGCCGACGAGAAATCGGCCTGGTTCGAGCAGCACGCGCAGACCAAGTTCGCGCAGAGCGGGGACAATCGCTCCCGCATAGTCGGCCACGCTAAACGCGGATTCTTCGCCGCCGTGCTCGTGCCACCATTTGCCCGAACCGCTTTCGAACGCGCGCTTGTAGATGATTCCCATCCCGCCGCCGACACTGAAGAACTCGAGGCTGTGTTTTTGCTGAAGTTCGCGAATCAGGGGCGCGACTTTCGCAATCGCTTCGGCGAACGGCTTCGCTGCGGTGATCTGCGAACCGATGTGCATCTGGATTCCGCGCAGATGGATATTCGGAAGTTTGCCGGCCTTTTCGTAAACCGCCGCGACGCGATCCAAAGCGATCCCAAATTTGTTTTCGCTGCGGCCAGTCGAAATGTAGCGATGCGTGCTGGCGTCGACGTCGGGATTGACCCGGACCGCGATCGGCGCCCGCAGCTTCTTGTCGCGCGCGATACGATCAATCGCTTCCAGTTCGGATTCGCTTTCGACGTTGAAACTGAAAACGCCCTGGTCCAGCGCGTACTCGATTTCGTCGCGCGATTTACCGACCCCGGCGAAGGTGCACCTGTTCGCGGCGCCACCGGCTTTCAGGACGCGAAAGAGTTCGCCGCCCGAAACAATGTCAAACCCGGCGCCAGCCTCCACGAGCAGCTTCAGGATCGCGCCATTCGAGTTCGCTTTGACGGCATAACAAATGAGGTGGTCGAGCGAAGCAAGCGCCGCATCGAGCCGAAGATAATGATCGAGAATCGTGTCGGTGCTGTAAACGTAGAGCGGCGTTCCAAATTCCTCCGCGACGCGCGCGAGCGCGACGTTTTCGCAAAACATTTCGCCGTCGCGGTAGTGGAACGAGTGCATTCAGAGGCTACAAAGCCAAGGCTTTGCGCGGACGCAACAGGGCAACTAACGCGGCCAGGATCAAGAGCGCGCCAAACGTGCAGACAATGGCGGCTCCGGAAGGGAAATCGCCCCAGAATGAGATGAAGAGACCGGCAATTCCACCAAGGAGCGAGATCAGCCAGCCCAAAAGAAGCCGAATCGAGATGCGGCGCGCCAGAGTCACCGCGCAGACCGCCGGCACAATCAAATAACTGAAGACGAGGAGCACGCCGGCGACCCGGACGAAAACCGTGACGACGATACCGAAGGTTGCGTAGAAGAAAAAATCCCACCAGCGAACGCTCCAGCCTTGGCGATAGGCTTCGTCGCGCTGAAATGACACGAGCAGAAAATTTTTCCGGAAGATGAAATGGACGACGCCAACTGCCAGGAAAACGGCGAAGCATTTCCAGACTTCGGCCGCGCTGACGACTGTGATGTCGCCCACGAGCATGTTGCGGATTTCTTCATTGCCGTGCGCCGAACGGCTGAGGAGGAGAATCGCGGCGGCCGCGGCAACCACATATGCAATGCCGATAATCGCCTCCTGCGGAACCCGACTGAACCGCTTTGCGCTTACCGAAAAAATAGCCGCGCCTAGCAACGTCACGCCGAGACCCATCGCGTAGGAAATGGGATTTTCCGGTTCGTAGCCAAGGAGCACGCCGACGCAGATGCCAAGCGACGCCATTTGCGCCATGGCGATGTCGATGAAGATAATCCCGCGTTGGACGACATGGAGACCGAGGTAAACGAGGAGCCACGGGAGAAGGACGCAGGCCGCGCACGGCCAGAACATTATCTCAAACATATTATTTCAGAGCAGCGCTCAGCCGCGCGACGAGAGCGTCGATAAGTTTTACGTAGGTGTCGGTGTTCGGGAGCCCGCCAGGATATTGCGCAAAATCGACTACCTTCGCGCCGGTCGAGCTGGCGACTTTCTCGGCGATTTTTCGGTCGTGAAACGGCTCGATAATGATCGCTTTAATTTTCTGCGCTTTCATTTTCTCGATGACTTCAGCGAGGTGCGACGGCGATGGCGGGATGCCCGGTTTCGGCTCGAGGAACGTGTCGATGTTCAAACCAAAACGGTGGGCGAAGTACGGCCAGGAATCGTGATAAGCGACGACGTTTTGCCCTTTAAACGGCAGCATCGCCGCGCCCCATTCCTGAAGCTTGGCGTTAATGGTCGCTTCGAATTTCTTGTAGTTCGCGTCATAGGTCGCGGCATTCCGCGCGTCGACCGCGCTGAAGGCTTGCACGATGTGCTGCGCGACCGTTTTTGCGATGATCGGGTCGATGACGAAGTGCGGATTGCCGAGAGCGTGCACGTCGCCGGCGGCACGGCTAGCAGCCGTGGGCACATTCATGAGACGCACGCCTTGCGACGCCTGGACGCGGCCCGACTTGCCGACGTCGATCTTCGGGTTCCGCGCATTTTGGAGCAGCGGCGGCAACCATCCGATCTCAAGCTCGGCGCCGCCGTCGATCAGGACGTCAGCGTCGCGAAGTTGGACAACGAAGCTCGGTCGGGCGTCGACGAAGTGCGAGTCTTCGGTTGGCTTGGCGAGGACGCTTATGTCGACTTTGTCGCCGCCGACTTCGCGCGCGAGCGAACCGAGATCGGGAAGGGTGGCGACGACTTTCAGTTTGGCCTGACCCGTGAAGGAGAAGCCGAGGATTGCGGACAGGATGAGCAGGATTTTTTTCATTAGAATTTGTGGGCGCCGTGAGCGCCGAGGATGAATTCGAACTGGAGAAAAAGGGAATCGGCGTTGCCACTGGCGAGGAATTCGTTCTCTTCGAGGAAATCGTGATTGTATTGGAGCCGGATCTTCGAGAACTCCGTCGGATACCATGTCAGGTCCGCGGAAATGCGGGAGCGTGATTGGCGCGTCTCGTCATCGGTGAACGCCGATTGCTGCATGTGGAGATAATCACCGCGAAGGCCGACGACCCAGCCTTTCTTGAAGCCCCACAGCAACTGCGAATACGCGCCCCAGTCCTTGAACATTTCGTCGACCGGGAAAGAATCATCGAGGCCGCGCCCGGCTTCGAAACGCCGATACATCGCTTCGGTTTGCCATTTCACGAACGGGAACCCGCCCTCGGCGTGCGAGCTTTTCCATTTGTAGAGAAAATCCGCGCCGTAAATCTGGGTGTGCTTATCCGAGCCGGTGTCATTCATCCCGAAGGCACCGGACGCGCCGAGCAGAACGGTCTGGGTGTCGCTCGGATTGAACGAAGTCTCGAAGCGCGGCACGTACATCATGTCGTGAAGGGCGCTCGCATCGCGATCGATCGTCAGTCGATCGAAGAAGACTCCGTCTTCGCCGGGGTTGCGGAAGGAATAGCCGGTCCCGCCGCGCCCGTTCTGAACCGCGAAAATCAACTGGGCATACCACGGCGTCGGCAGCGTCCAGGAAATCTGAGCGCCCACTCCGCGCAATCCATCAGGACCGAGCAATCGTCCATTCACCAGCGGCGAATCCGCGAATTCCCAGGTGTGCGGATGGGTGGCGTTAATCCGTCCGAACGCGTCGAAAAACTGTCCGCCCTTCACCTGCAAACCAAACGGCAGCGACGTGGTCTGGAGAAATGCTTCTTCAAGCTCGATCTCGGTTTCGTTCGGGTTATCGAGCTTGAGGACGATATTCGCGAACCCCTCGAAGTAGGGATCGACCGCGCCGTCTAGCGCGATCTCCGCGTTCCGGGCATTGAAACCGCGCTGCTGCGGGTCGTGATCGCCGACTTCGAGCCGATCGAGATGACGTTCGCTCGAGGCCGCCAGGGCAAAGACGGAGTCGAACGAGATATTCATGTAGTTCTTGTTGTTCCCGCCGCCGATGATCGGGAGCGGCTGAGTGAGCGAGGAACCGTTGTCGGCGGTGGTTGTTGCCGGCGCGGTGGAGGTCGCGACTGATTCATCGGTCGTCGGGAAGGTAGTCGCGCCGTTGGCGTTCACTGATGGCGCCGAAGAGGACACGACCGCTGTGTCCGTGGTCGGGAACAAAGGCGGCGCGCTAGCTGACGGCGCCGGCGAACTGGTCGTTGCGGCTGTTTGCGTGTCCGGGTTCTCCGGGAGCACGGGTTGATTGACAGTGACGCTCTTTTCCGTAGCCGGTTGCTGATCCTTCACCTGTTGTTGCAAGGTCTGCACCAGTTCCTTGAGCGATCGAACTTCGTCGCGAAGCGCCTGAACTTCGGCGCTGCTCGCCGGCGTAGTAGCAGCGGGCGGAGGTTCCGCGGTTTGAGCGCAGACGCGCGCCGCCGCGGAAACCGCAAGGGCCACGCCAATAAAAATTTTCATTTAGTTTCCTGATTTGCCCGGGGAAACCGCCCCGGATTTTCCGAATCGACTGCGTGCGTTCGGCGCGCATTGGATCAACGGTCCGCGGAACGCGCGACAAACCGCCGGCCCCGCGCGACGGCGAGGCACACCAATGGTCAGGAAATCGCCGGCGGCGCGTGCTCGAGCAAAGAAAACTCGAGGTGCGCGCTGACTAACTGAAAGCTGACGAGAACGTGAGCAAAAGCCGCGGGCGGCGTCGGTGGCGCAAGCGACATGGGCGCGATCGGCGTGTGCTGGCAATTACCGGACGTGAGGAGCGTGACGACGCATTCGTGATTCGGCGCGCCAGTCGCGTCATGGATCTGCTCGTGCAATTGCGGGATCGCGGAAAGAATGACCGCGAAGAGGAGCGCGCCGACGCATCCGGCCGTTATTACCACTCGGAATGCGACCTGTTTGGCGTCTTTGCGTCGCCTGCTCATGTGCCGGGGAGTGTGAGTCCGAGAGGAGCATCGCGCAAGCGCCTTTCTGGCAGCAACTGGACACCGTCGCCGGAATGGCTTACCGATGCGCAGCATTTATGATCGGCCCCGCGAAAATTTATTTCATCGTCTTCGGCCTGCTCACGATCGTCGGCGGCGTGATCGGTTATGTGAAGGCCGGCAGCACCATTTCAATTATTTCTGGCGCGATCGCTGGCATCGCCCTGATCGTCGCAGCGTTCTTGCTGCCGGGAAATACAGCGCTCGGGTTGATAATTGCGGGCTTGGTTTCCATTCTCCTCGCCGGCCGGTTCATTCCGCATTTCATGAAGAGCGGGAAGATCATGCCGGACGCTTTGATGGCGGCGCTGAGCGCAATCGGCGTCGTCGTGGCGATCGTGGCCTGGATCAAGAAATAGCAAACCGGCGTGCGAAAAGTTCGGCTCAGGACGCTCCGTTTCTTCGCCCTGGTCTTGGTCGCGGCCGTTCTGACTGCGATCGTGTTGCGCTGGATTTCGCTGGAGCAATGGCATCGCGCTCAAGTCACGCCTGAGACGCCAATCGAAATCGAGGTCCCGGAGAAAACGCCGACGCCAGCGCCCTCGCCGAAGACGCCCGTCATCACCGGCAAACTCGACACGGCACGCTTGTTCAGCGGGATCACCGTTCACGCCGCCGTCGAGCCGACTCCCGGCGGCGCGGCTTCCGACGAACGCGGGGATCCGCAGAGTTACCTGCTCGAATTGAAGCTGCATGTGCGAATGCCGGCCCCGAACGCGACCATCGAGGACCTGGCCAAAGTCAGCCCGGATCTGCCGCGATTGCTCCCCGGCCTGGCTGCGATGATTACGCCTGAATCCGTCTCGCCATTCTTCAAGGAGCTTTACGACACGAAATTGCGGAACTTGAAAGAGAATCTCGTTCGCCTCGATCAACTGCTGTCCCGTCACAACTTTTACGATTGCCAGACAGTGTTGCAATTGCGCCACCCGGAAACGAAGCGCCGCGCCGTCCTACTTCAGGCCGACATGGATGTCGACGCCGATGGCTCGGACTCCGATCGCTTGCCCGCCGGCTCGGGGTTATCGGCAAACTTCAAGCCCGTCACGAGTTTTCGCTGGCCGAAGAAAACTCAGATTCCGAATCCCTACATCGCGCCGGCCGAAGAAAGGTTGAAACGTTACGAAGGCGAGCTCGCCGTGAAGTCGACTGCGCCCGAGCGAAAGAAAGAACTGAAAGGCGCCATCGCGGCGGTTCGCGACGAGATCGATACGCTGAAGAGATTCAGTTTTTTGATCGGCGCGACCGATCCCTACATCGTGTTGCCGAGCGGGATTGGGAAAATGGACGGCGGCAAGGTGGGCGATTACGCTCTGGTGATCTTTGGGGACCGGATTTTCCCGGCGATCGTGGGAGACATCGGGCCGCCGGACAAGGCGGGCGAAGCGTCGTTGCGAATCGCGAAGGAGATCAACTCGGCCGCGACTGCTTACAATCGGCCAGTTAGCGATCTCAAGGTCACTTACCTGATTTTTCCTGGCACAGCCGAGACGCCGTTCGGCCCGCCGGATTTGGAGAAACTCCAGGCGCGGACGGAAACGTTCGTGAAGGAAATCGGGGGAGCTGGCGTGCCCCTCCATCATTGGGAAAATATTATTCCGCCGTTACCGAGTCCCACGCCGACGCCGACGCCGAGCCCGACGCCATCGGCTTCGCCACCGGCCTCGCCGGCAGCTTCCGGCCCTTCGCCGACGTCGACCTTTGCGTTTCCGCTTGGAACGCCAAGCGCGTCGCCCAAGCGGTGAAGCCAGGAAACAAGGAGCGGCGCTCTCGAGACCGCCGTCTTTCCCCTCGGCGGTTTCAAACCGAGGCTCCTTGACTCGATGAGTAAAGCCTTCACTCGCGATGAAAACGAAGGACCTGAAATTCCAGACCTTCCTCCGACGGTTTCCTCGTTGGCGCCTGGATCCAAGAACTACATCACGCCGCAGGGCGCTCAAAAACTTCGCGATGAACTGCAGCGCCTCATCGAAGTAACGCGACCGGAATTAGCGGAAGCTCGCGATGATCCCGACGCCAAACGGCAACTAGCGCGGCTGGATCAACGCATTTTGCAGCTCGAAGAAAGTTTGCACGCCGCCGAAATTGTCGAGGCGCCGAGCGGGCCGGCTGACGTCGTGCGCTTCGGAGCGTGCGTCACGGTTCGTGAGTCCGATGGCAACGAAACGTGTTATCGGATCGTGGGCGTGGACGAGACCGATCTCGACAACAACTGGGTGAGTTGGATGTCGCCGATTGCGAAAGCGCTTCTGAATCGAAAACGGAGCGAACGGATTCGCTTCAAATTTCCTTCGGGCGAAGAGACCCTTGAGATAAAAGAGATCCGCTATGAATAACCGGTTTCTCTTTGGCTTACTGATTTCCGTCACCGCCGCAGCGCTCGCGAGCGGATCGGAACCATCGACCCATCAGTTCGACGTCGTGATCAAAGGTGGCACGGTCTACGACGGCACCGGAGACAAGCCGCGCGTCATCGACGTGGCTATCCGCGGCGATCGGATCGCGGCGCTTGGGAATTTTTCCGCGGACCAGGCGAAGACCGTGATCGACGCCAAAGGCCTCGCGGTCGCGCCGGGCTTCATCAACATGCTCTCGTGGTCGACTGAGTCGTTGATCGAAGACGGCCGTTCCCAAAGCGAAATTCGCGAGGGCGTGACGACTGAAATCATGGGCGAAGGCTATTCGATGGGTCCGCTCAACGACCGGATGAAAGAACGCATGATCAGCGAGCAGGGCGACATCAAGTACGAGATCAAGTGGAACACACTCGCGGAATATTTGCGCTACTTGGAACAGCGCGGCGTCTCGTGCAACATCGCGTCGTTTGTCGGTGCAACGACGATTCGCGACTATGTGATTGGCCTGGAAGACAAACAGCCGACGCCGGAACAACTGGAGCAGATGCGTGAGCTCGTCCGGAAGGAAATGGAGGCAGGCGCGCTCGGAATCGGGACGTCGCTCATTTATCCGCCGGCGTTTTACGCAAAGACTGAGGAGTTGATCGAACTCTGCAAAGTCGCAGCGAAATACAAAGGCAAATACATCTCGCACATGCGAAGCGAAGGGAACCAGCTTTTGCCAGCGATCGACGAGCTGTTGCGGATCAGCAAGGAAGCGAATATTCCGGCCGAGATTTATCACATCAAGGCTGCTGGCCAGCCGAACTGGGGCAAGGCGGACGCGATGCTGGCGAAGATCGAGGATGCGCAGAAAGCCGGACTGAAAATCACGGCGGACATGTACACCTACACCGCTGCGGGGACGGGGCTCGATGCGTGTTTTCCGCCATGGACGGAAGACGGGGGTTACGCAGCGTTGTTCAAACGGCTTCGCGATCCGGCGACGCGTGACAAAATCAAAGCGGAAGTTCAGACGCCCACCGACAAATGGGAGAATCTTTATCTCGCAGCCGGGTCGCCTGAGAAAATTCTGTTATCCGGGTTCAAGTCGGAAAAACTGAAACCGCTCACCGGCAAATCGCTGGCTGAGATCGCGAAGATGCGCGGGAAAGATCCGATCGAGACCGCGATGGATTTAATCGCCGAAGACGAGTCGCGGATCGACACGATCTATTTCCTGATGTCGGAAGAGAACGTGAAGAAAGAGATTGTGAAGCCCTGGATTTCGTTCGGGTCTGACGAGGCATCGCAAGCGCCGGAAGGGAACTTTATGAAATCGAATTGTCATCCGCGCGCCTATGGAAACTTCGTGCGGGTGCTCGGTAAATACGCGCGCGATGAGAAAGTGCTGACGCTGGAGCAGGCGATCCGGAAGCTGAGTGCACTGCCCGCGACGAACCTCGGGCTCGATCATCGCGGGTTCGTGAAGGAAGGAATGTTCGCCGATGTCGTTGTGTTCGATCCGACAACGATTGGCGACCGGGCGACGTTCGAGAAGCCGCATCAGTATGCCGTCGGGATGAAGCACGTGTTCGTGAATGGTGCGCAGGTCCTGAAAGACGGCGAGCACACTGGAGTGAAACCCGGAAGAGCGTTGTGGGGGCCGGGAAAGCTGTAGCCGCCTCGCTGTATCGAGCCGTCCGCCGCACGGCGACACGGCGCCGTGGCTACAACTATCGCTTCGCGTCCACCCGCGATTCGATCTGATCCAGGCTCGGATCGTTTTGCCGGATCCATTGCTGGATGGCCCCGACTTCGTTTGGATCAACGGCAGTGCTTCTCGGCTCCTGTGGATTCAGTAGTGGCCTGGCCGAATCCGGCAATACGGGCTTCGCTTTCTTCACCGTGAATTTCCAGTGCCAACCAAACCGGAGCAATGCGTAATACATCGTCTTGGCTTCAACTGCGCCGACGCCGCTGCAACGCATTGCGTTGTAAAACATCCGGTCGACTTCGGCGGGCGGCTTGTTTTTCTGATCGTAAGCAACGTCGTGGAGGACGGAAGCGTTCCGATATTTTCCCTCGAACGGCCCGCCCATGAACGACCAGAGCGCGCGGGGAATTGAGGCGCCGTCGATGACTGAACCGGCGGGAGCGATCCAGACGACGCCCTTCGGATCGGTGTAACGCAATTCGTTGAGGAGCGTCATCGTCCGGCCGTCGGCGTCCCAGCGGGTGTCGATCGTCCCGCTGTAATAGCCCCACGGGCCCGCGGGATTGGTGTTGTCGTGCGCGGTCTGATGTTTGCCGAAGACGCAGCCGGTAAGGACGAACGCTAGAATGGCGACAACGAAGCGCATGCGGACCGCTATTTTCCGCGAGAACGCCGCGTCATTCAACCAGCGCTAGTCAGCTTTATCGAGCGCGGCGCGGAACGCTTGCAAATGAGCGGCAAACGCGGCCGCATCGAACGAGTCGAGCGTACGGACGTCCTCGAAAAGTTGATTCAGCTCGTTGCCGACCTTCAGCTTGAATCCGCGATTTTTATCGAGCGCGTTCGTTAGGCGATCCAGCGCGAGCACCAAACGCTTCGCGCGCTGGCCGAGGATGGGCGCCGCCACACCTTTCGTCGAAAATTCATTGTCGGACGACGCCAGCGCGGTCATTAAGCTACGGGCGGTGCTTTCGCTCCAATCTGAGACGGCGGCACGCCGCGCAAGCGAGTCGGCTTGCGTTTGCGTGTTCGTAAAGTCCGATCGCGTCGGTGCAATCGGCGGCGGCAGAATCGGTGATGAAATTGCGGTGGCATTGGTTGCCGTCGCGCAAAGCCACGCCAATCCGTTCCAGCGGGCGTTCGACCATTCATCATTTTGCGGATCGCTCGCGAGCGCCCAACTCATCTCGCGCAAGGCCACGGCCTGGCCGGTCAGCCATTCCCGAAGTCCGCTCCAGGGATCGTCGTCCTTCCAATGTTTCGGCTCGGCGACCGACTGGCTGTCTAGCTCGAAAAACAAATCAGGATGACCCGCTTTCAACAGCGCCGGTTCGAGAGTTTGGTGACAGGCCGCGCAGGCGGTCGCGCGCACGTACACGCTGCGGAGATCGCGCATCCCGGCGCCGACGCGAGTGTTATAGGTCCAATCTTTTCGCGTGTGTCCACGCAACCATCCGCTCGCCGCGCCGTGACAGGTTTCGCACGATACGCGTTCGTCCGCATGCGCGTCCGGCCCGAGGCGTCCCGGCCCCACCGATTGGAAGGGCGAATGGCAAACCGTACAGCGCGCGCTCGTTTCCGCTGGTGAAACCCCGAGGCTTTCCGCTATCCGCTGCGACCGCGCGTTCAGCAGGACCGCGTACGCTTTTGTGTGAAAATCTTTCTGGCTCCAGGTGAAATATTGGCTGCGCTTCGGCCCCGCGCCGCCATGACAGCTCGATGATTTACAACCGACGGAACCGACAAACGTTCCGCTATTTTCCTGGATCGGGCGCGGTTCTTTTGCCGGCAAGAGCAGCGCCACCGACAAGGCGAGGATGCAAAGCAACGCGGCTCTCAGCGACACGCCGCGAGATTAGCATCGGCGTTTCGAAAAATGCGACTGTCTTCTACAGCCCGGTTCTGTAGCCGCTTCGCTGTGCGAAGCGTGAGATATTGCGAAGCTGCTTCACGGCGTCGCCCACAGGGCGACGGCTACAGAAGAGGCCTCAATTCGCCCAGGCTTTCCACTTCTTCCGAAGTGGTTTGACGTAGCGATCGACGTCCACTTTTTTCAGACGCTCAACGCCACCCTTCACCGCGTCGGCCGAGTCTTCGTATTTGTTCCGGAGTGATTTGAAGAACGGCCACAGAAATGGCAGCGAGAGAATGCTCAGATCGACGTTCGCGAGCGGAGATTTCGCTTCGACTTCCTTTTCCGCAGAGCTGGATGAATAGCGGATCGCGAGGCCGATCGCGACGCCGATCGCCAAAGCGCCGAGCACGGTCGGGACCGGGTTTTCGCGCAGGAAAAACTCTGTCCGCTCCCGCGCGACACTGGCGCGCTCCTTAGTTTGCTCCCAGGCATCGCCCGCCATGTGCGAAACTTTGTCCGTCGCCTGCCGCAAGCGGCTGGGGTTTTGTTCTTCCGAGCCGCGTTCTTCGCTCGACCTTCTCGAGGCCGCGAGCGGATCGTCCTCCGTGTATTCGTCGCCATTAGGATTGATCATATAAATAATTCGTAAGTGGTAAGACGCTTGGGCCCCTGTTTTTGTTCGTTCTTTTTGCCCAATCTCTTCCTCTTGCTCATGCTCTTACTCTTGCTCGTTAGCGAAGGAGTAGGAGAAAGAGTAAGAGCAAGAGCCAGACGGGCAGAGAACGTCACCGCCACTGGTGTTTGGGATACTTGCGCTGAAGCTCTTTTTTGATCTTGGGATAGTTTTCTCGCCAAAACGTTTCGAGGTCGCTGGTGATCTGGATGGGACGGTTGTTTGGCGCGAGAACCTGGATCCGCAATGGGATCCGACCGCGGCCGACGTTCAGCCCGCGCGGTGTGTCGTACAAATCCTGGATCCGCGCGGCAACGGTGGGCGGCGCGTTATCGCCGTAGGTGATTTTCGCGGCGCGACCCGTGGCCAGCTTGATTCGCTCTGGCGCAAGATCGTCGAGAGCCTGTTGCTGGCCCGGATTCAGCCATGATTTAATGATCGGTATCACCTGCCTTTCCTTGATCTCCTTGTAACTCGTCGCGCCCTGGCACATCTGCTCTAGAAGCAGCAGCTTTTCCGCTTCGCCAATCTTCGGGAACTCCATTTCCGGAAATTCTGTCGCGACGAAATTCACGCGCGCGATCCATTGCTCGACCGCGTTGTCCCAATGTTTCAGCGGGCAAGTGCCGGCCAGAACTTCGCGCGCCAGGATTTGGGCCGTGGCCGGATCATCTTTTGCGGCGAATTCCTCGGTGCGCAGCACGAGGTCGTGAAACCGCGTCGTCCGCCGGCCCACGACGCGCCGTAGCGCCGGATCGAACTCGACTCGCGTTTCCTCCCGAAATGATTCCGGAAACAATTCGCGCAACCATTCTTCCTCAATTTTGGTGGCGAGCGTGAGGAGAACCTGCCGTTCCTTATCGCTGCTTTCGATTTCCCGAATCTCGGAAGCGACCAGGAGCGGCGCATCGTGCACGGCGCTTTCGCGAGCCAGAACACCGCGCCGGCCGTGAACGAGGGCGCACCGCAACGTTCCGGAATCGAGGCGGGCGGCGACCTGATCCGGAAAGCCGGCGAGAACGCAGCGCTGGATCGAGCCCGGCTTTACTTCACCGGTTTGTAAATCGAGTCGCTCGTCGCGGGCGATGGCGAGAAACTGGTCGGTGAGCTGCGCGGCTTCGCGAGCGGCGCCGGCATTGATGCCGAGACGCGCGCAACGGCGGCCATCGAACCCGCTTTTTTCCGCATAACGAAAGGCGCGCATGAGAATCAGGAAATCGGATTCCGTCTCGCCGCCGAGAACGTCGTCGCGGTCTTCGCGGGCCTGCTTGCCCTCGAGCCGGCGGAGAAGATTTCGTCCCTGGGTCAGGGCCGCGATCAACGCAATTGCCGGGACGCAGCGATACTCCTGCGCGGCCAGCAACATTCGCGCGTAACGCGGGTGAACGGGAAACGCGAGCATGCGGCGACCGAGCGCGGTAATTCCTTTTGCGTCGAGCGCGCCAAGATCGGCCAGCAGTTGTTCCGCGCGCGCCAAGGCCTGCAGATCGGGCGCTTCGAGCCAGCGGAACGCCGCGATGTCGTTAACGCCGCTGGCTTTCAGGGTCAGCACGACTTCGGCGAGATCGAGCCGTTTTACTTCTGGCAACTCTTGCGGCGCCCGATCGAGATGTTCGCGTTCCGTCCAGAGACGCAGACACCGGCCTGGCGCGGTGCGGCCCGCGCGACCGGCACGTTGGTCGGCAGACGCGCGACTGATTTTCTCCACAAGCAAAGTGTTGATCCCGCGGCGAGGATCGAACCGCGCGATTCGCGCCAGGCCGCTGTCGATCACGACGCGAACGCCATCGATGGTGAGCGAGGTCTCGGCGACGTTGGTGGCGACGATCGCACGGCGCTTCTGGTAATGGGCGAGCGCGGCGTCCTGTTCGGCCGGCGGTAATTCGCCGTGCAACGGCAGAACGACGAAGCGATCGCTGACCCGCGAGGCGCGGATCGACGAAATCGTGCGCCCGATTTCGTATTTTCCCGGCATGAAAATCAGGACATCACCTTCGGTTTCCGGCGTGAGCCGTTCCAGCTCGTCCGCCGCGAGGTCCCAGATGGGGTAATCATCGCCGCCCACCGGTTTCGGCAGATATTCGATGTCGACCGCAAAGGCGCGACCGGCGGACGTGAGGAGCGAACAAGGCGCGAGATATTTTTCCAGGGCGCCCGCGTCGAGCGTCGCCGACATGACGGCAAGTTTAAGGTCGGGACGCGAGCCCGCTTGAAGCGTGAGCGCGCGGGCGAGCGTGATGTCGCCGTAAAGATGGCGCTCGTGGAATTCGTCGAAGAGAATCGCAGAAATCCCGCGCAGCTCGGGATTCTGAATTAATTGCCGGAGAAGGATTCCTTCGGTAACGAAACGAATCCGGGTCCGCTCGGAGGTGACGTTCTCGAACCGGATCTGATAGCCGACTTCATCGCCGAGTCGGCTCTTGCGTTCGGTCGCGACGCGCGCCGCGAGCAGACGCGTGGCAAGGCGGCGCGGTTGGAGGATGACCACCTGACCTTCGCCGAGAAGACCGCGGTCGAGAAGAATTTGGGGAACCTGAGTGGACTTTCCGGAGCCGGTTGGCGCCTGAATGATGAGGCGGGAATGGGCGCGAAGCGTCTCTACGATCGACGATTCGAGTTCAAAGATCGGTAAATCTTCGCGTCGCACGAAGGAAGATTAGCGAAGAAGCCGTTGATACGCGGATTCTATTTCGTCAGAGGAAACGACGAAGGTGACCTCGGCGATCGAGTCGTTTCTGCTTAAGAACGCGCGCGTGGTTTCGACGGCGATGCTGGCAGCGTTTGCGATCGGATAACGGTAGGCGCCGCAACTGATGGCGGGAAACGCGATAGTCCGGACGGAGTTGTCAGCGGCGACGCACAACGAATTGCGGTAACAGTTAGCGAGCGTTTCAGGTTCGCCGCGGGTTCCGCCTGACCAGACCGGACCGACGGTATGAATCACAGAACGCGCGGGCAACGAATAGCCGCGCGTGATTTTCGCTTCGCCTGGGCCGCAGCCGCCGAGTGTCTTGCATTCAGCCAGCAACTGTGGACCGGCGGCGCGATGAATAGCGCCATCAACTCCGCCGCCGCCGAGCAACGTCGTGTTCGCCGCGTTCACGATCGCATCGACGGCGAGCTTGGTGATGTCGCCACGAAGCAGTTTTAGCTTCGGATCAGCCATGTTGCGGTTTGTGGATCAGCCCGACGCCGCACGCGTCTTTGTAGAGCGGGCGCGCTTCTTCCATCGAACGCGACGTGCTGTTGAGCGAGAAGGTTTCCGCTTCCGGATGCGTCTTTCGCCATTCGGAAAACGCGCGACGGACGCCACCATTGCTGGTTACGTCGAAGCCGGCCGCGAATTCGCTCACGTCGTGCAGAACCAGGAGACCGCCGGGCGCGAGTGCGGCATACCAAAGATCGAGCTCGGCCAAAGTCGATCGATACTCGTGCGAGCTGTCCAGGACGATCAACTCCGGATCGCCGCCGAGATATTTCCGGGCTGCCTCTATCGAGGTGGGCTCGAGCGAATTGCCTTCGGTGATCTCGACGAAATCCTGAAGCTCTGCGCGCGCGATCCATCGCCGCGCCAGTTCGCACATCGCGGGATCGAGATCCAAACTGAATACGGCCCGATGAGCGTCCATTCGCCGGAGCATCCAGCCGAGAAGCAATGCGGAATAACCGGCGCACGTCCCAAGTTGCGCGATGCGCGTGGCACGGTTGCCCATCACGATTCCATGAAGGAGCGAGATCAACGGAACTGCGCATTCGCCGATCGGGCCGTTGCGATCGGTTTCGTCGTACCATTCTCGAAGCACGGTCCATTCGTTCTCGCTCAAATCGGAATAGATCGGCGGAACGTAGTCGTTGCCGGGCAGCCGGTGCCACCAATAACGCGGATGCGGATTTTCTTTCCAGGCGCGCGAGCGCGACGAGTCGCCGGACGTCACGGTGCGAGGCGATCGATCTGCCAGCCGCCATCGGCGCGGCGCGCGTAGCGGAAACGGTCGTGCAGTCGGTTCGGCCGGCCTTGCCAGAACTCGATTTGCTCTGGGTTTACCCGATATCCGCCCCAATGCGGCGGCAGCAAAATTTCTTCGCCTTCGAAACGCTCGGCCATCGCTTCGAAACGCGCGTCGAGCACTTTGCGCGCGTCGATCACCTCGCTTTGTTTCGAAGCCCACGCAGCCAGACGGCTGCCCGGTGGTCGGGAATGAAAGTAGGCGGCGGAATCTTCCCGTGACGTCCTCTCGACGGAACCGACGACGCGGATTTGGCGTTCCAGTTTTACCCAGTAAAAGCAGAGCGCCGCATGTGGATTCGCATCGAGCTGCCGACCCTTCTCGCTGTCGTAGTTGGTGAAGAAACTGAAGCCGTGGGAATCGACGCCTTTGAGCAGGACGATGCGGACAGATGGTTTTCCGTCGGGCGTGGCGGTCGCGAGACTCATCGCGTTGACGTCACGAATGTCGGCGGCGAGGGCAGCGGCAAACCAGGCGCGGAATTGCTCGATCGGGTTCGGATGCAGATCGGCACGGCGCAGCCCGTGAGCGTCGTATTCGTGACGCAACGCGCTCAGTCCTGCTATCGGCGTCTCATCCATACCGGAACGCGAGACGTTATGGGAAAGCGACGAAAAAGTCGAAGCGCGATTGCGCTAATTAATGCTCACGACCGTGCCGATCGGCAGATCGACGAACAATTTTTTCGCCGCGTCGCCCGGCAACCGGATGCAGCCGTGGGACGCCGGATACGGTTGGACCACGCCTTCGTGCAGGCCGAAATCACGACAGCTCAGCCGCATAAAATACGGCATCGGGCATTTGTAAATCGTCGACCGATGGTCGCGGTCTTTGTCCGTGATGACGTAGTAGCCAGGCTTCGTCGTAAATCCGTTCCGTCCCGTGGAAACCTTGGTTTCGAAAACAGTCGCGCCATCCTTGATCACAACCATGTGTTGTTTCGCGAGCGAGATTTCGACGCGCAGTTGCTCCGGCTGGGGGCCGCCGCCGAGAAGCATTTGGACGCACTGCCAATTCTCGGTCCAGGCGGCAAAGTAAAGTGGCAACATTTTCTCGCGCATCGTGTGCCGATTTCGATCGGCTCCGGCATTGAGAAGCGCGTGGACATATTCGGTTTTGCCGAGGCCCGCCGCGAGCATGAGAACGTTTACGCCACCATCGGCCTCGACGTAGGCGCGGAGATATTTCGATTTGATCAGCTCCATGAATTCCTTCTCAGCCGTTTTTGGAATGACGGTGTTAGGATCACTGCCGCCCGCGAGCAGCATTTGGAACAACGGCGCGTCGTCCGTCGCAATCGCATACACGATCAGCGGCACTACGCCGCCATCGCGAGTCGGAGGCGCAGGATGTTTGCTCAAAAGCAGACGGACCTGATCGATCAGCCCGGCTTTCACGGCTGTCTCTAGGGCCCGCCGGGTTTCCGCGGTCCAGGCCAGGGTCGGCGGAAATCGTTGCAGGATTGCCTGGAAAATTTTCATGTCGCCGCTCCCGAGGGCCGCAGTCAGGAGCTTGCGCGCTCCGGCCGAGGAAGGATCGAAGTTCGAGTTAAGCGAGAAAAGGAGTTCCGCGGCGTCACGCTCGCCTGCCGCGATCGCGTAATCGACAGCGGTGCGGCCCTCGAAGTCCATGAAGTCGATCCGCGCCTGGCGATCGATCAACATCCGCAGCATCTCGAGGTTTCCTTGTTTCGCCGCGACCATCAGCGCGGTAATCCCAGTTTGATCCGTCGATTCCGCCGGCGCGCCAGCGTCCATCAATTTGCGAACGGTTTCCCATTCGTGTTTCAGCGCCGCAGTGATGACCGCGTTTTCTTTCCAGATGACCGGCGCGGCGAAGGCGGGCTCGGTTGAAAAGCAGTTGTCGATGATACCGCTTCGCCTTACCGGCTGCACCGGCATTTGGAAATCAACATCGATGGGTCGCGCGACAACCAAGGTCGGCTGCGGAGTCGACGGCACCGGCATGACGGTTACCGTCGCGGCGGCTACCGTCGCGGCGGTCGGCATTGCGACTTTGCCATGGCTAGGCAGCCTCATCGTGTAAACGATAAGTGCCGCCAGCCCGAGGCTGACAAGAACGCTTCGAATAGTCGGGAGACGCATTTTACTACTTTGCGGGGACAAGCTTACAATACCCGTCAAGCCTAATGAGCACGATCATGGCCAGAGGTTTTGCGGACGAATTCGGCTTGACGCAACGCAGGGCCGCTTCCTAGGATGCGCCGCTCAATCGACAGGCGCACCCGCGCTCGGGCGCTGCCTCCAAATTCCACTAAGGAGAACCAGATGAAAATCACCGTCCTCGCTCTCACCACGCTGTTTGCCGGCGCCCTGTTTGCCGTCGCCCAGCAAGAAAGTCCGTCACCAGCTTCATCTCCCGAGGCGTCAGCTCCAGATACCACTGTGTCCGTCACGACCGAGAAAACCGCATCGCCTAGTCCGAAGGCCCAAGCGTCCGCGTCGCCGAAAAAATCTTCCTCGCCATCGCCGAAGAGCACGGCCAGCGAGGCTCCGCCTTCCAGCGCCTCAGCGGCCGCCGCGATGCCGAGCAAGAAAGGGACACCAGAAGCTACGATCCGAGACATCGAGGACAAATGGGAAGCCTCGGTGAAAGCCCACGATCCTTCGGTTGCTCAGGCGTACCTCGGCGATGATTTTCGCGGCGTCAGCTCGAAGGGCAAGCTCATGAGCAAATCGAACCTGCTCTCGGAGATTAAGAAAGATACCGACGTCTACACGGCCACTAAGAACGGGAAAGTGGATGTCCGAGTTTTCGGCGGCCAGTTCGCGGTGGCGACCGGCACTTCGACCGAGGCCGGCAAGGACAAGGCCGGCCAGGATTTCAAGCGCAGCTTCCAATGGACCGATGTCTGGGTGTTGCGTAAGGACAAATGGCAGTGCGTCGCGTCCCAGGCGATGCTCATCAAGTAACCTCATCGTTAACGAACGCGACAACTGTGTCGCAAAAATAAACGCGGATCTCCCGGATAACCGCGGATTTTCCCTGCAAAGCTGGTCGGCACGCCCGTTGCTTAAAGGCCGGTATGCTCACGTTATCAACTTTTGTTATCGCTATGGGCTCCGTGTGCATGAGTGTTTTCTGGGCGTGCAGAGAAGACACTTCTGATCACGCGTAGTTCGGGGCACGAATTTAGAAGCGCAGGTTTACTCGCTCGCCGCGGGCGTTACCTTACACGCCCATGCCGGTCACCGAGGAGCAAGTCACCGAAGCGCTGAAGCAGGTAAAGTATCCTGGTTTCAGCCGCGACATTGTCTCATTCGGGCTGGTCAAAGCGGTCCGAATCGATGGGGGCGCCGTCACGGTGCAAATGGCGCTGGCCACGAACGAGCCCGCGATTCCGCAGGCCATCAAGACGGAATCAGAAACAGCGCTTCGGGCGCTCGCCGATGTCGAGAGTGCGAAAGTTTTGATCGACATTCACGCCCCGCCGGCCGGCGCGGGTGCCGCTGGAGTCGGCGCGACCCGCATCGAAGGCGTGCGGCACGTGATTGCGATCGCGAGCGGGAAAGGCGGCGTCGGCAAATCCACCGTCGCTGCAAATTTGGCAGTGGCGTTGGAGAAAACCGAAGCGCGGGTGGGGCTTTGCGACTGCGATATCTACGGCCCAAGCATTTCGCTGATGTTCGGCTCGCGTGACCGGCCGATGGCGACGGAGGAGAATCGCATCGTCCCGATCGAGCAATACGGACTCAAACTGATGTCGATGGGATTTCTCCTGGACGACACTGCGCCGGCGATTCTGCGCGGCCCGATGGTGACGCGTTACACCCAGCAATTTTTGCGGCAGGTCGAATGGGGCGAACTCGATTACCTCGTGCTCGATCTGCCTCCCGGCACTGGCGACATCCAGCTCACCATCGTCCAGACCGTCGCCCTTGCTGGCGCGATCATCGTCACCACGCCGCAGGAAGTGGCGCTGATCGATGCGCGCAAAGCAGCGACGATGTTCGAGAAGGTCAACGTTACCGTGCTGGGTCTCATCGAAAACATGAGTTACTTCGCTTGTCCGAGCGACGGCAAGCGCTACGACATTTTTGGTTCCGGCGGCGGCGAACGCGAAGCAAAACGGCTCCGAGTGCCGTTGCTCGGCCAAATCCCAATCGATATTGCCACCCGCGAATCTGGGGATCGCGGGATGCCGATTACAGCCGAATCAGGGGACTCGGCGGTCGCATCCGAGTTCATGAAGATCGCCGCGCGGTTGAGAGAGCGGCTGCCGTAATTGAATAGGCATACCCAGTGCTACGCCTAAGAGAGGCGTATGGTTTTTATTGACCTGCCCGTCGCAATATGAAAAACAGTGCCGACATGACGGCCGCCGAAGGCGAACAAACGCAGTTCGTTAAGAACTCGGTGCTCTACAAGGAATTCCTTGCCGAGCGGGAAGAAATTTTGAAGCACAAGTGGATCGAGAGCGAAAAAGCAGGCGCTGACATCGGCTTTGAAAAGGCGCTCTGTGATTGGATCGTGAAATATCGGTCCAGTTGGCGAAACAAGCGGATGAAGGAGGCTAGAGCCGAAACGACCGCCGCTTAATTCCGCCGCTTTTCCTTTAATGCGATCCTGCGAGGTCGCGAAGGAATCCTGTGAAACCAAACGCTTCCACGTCCTCTTCATTGTCCGCCACCGCTCCGGTGCTGGATGCCGCCGCCATCGATCGCGCTTTGCGGCGCATCGCGCACGAAATCATCGAGCGTAACCCGGATCTCGGCGCCGTCGTTCTCGCCGGCATTCCATCGCGCGGCGTGGAGATCGCCCGGCGGCTTGCGGACATCATCGAGTCGTTAGGCAAAGTTGGTGT
This sequence comes from Chthoniobacterales bacterium, assembly GCA_045809795.1. Classification (GTDB taxonomy): domain Bacteria; phylum Verrucomicrobiota; class Verrucomicrobiia; order Chthoniobacterales; family UBA10450; genus AV80. The sequence continues at coordinate 1,305,657 of JBJMXD010000006.1, read as the reverse complement.
AGGCACCGGCGCGATCGATGTTTCGATGCATCGCGATGATGTCGGCACCCGCGCCGAGCTGCCGCGGGTCCAGGCTTCAACCCTGCCGGTGCCCCTCGAGGGCAAGACCGTCATCATCGTCGACGACGTTCTCTTCACCGGCCGCACCGCGCGCGCGGCCATGGACGCGATCGGTTCTTTCGGCCGGCCGGCGCGAATTCAACTCGCCACGCTCATCGATCGCGGCCATCGCGAATTACCCATCCGCGCCGATTACGTCGGCAAGAATGTGCCGACCGCACCTAACGAACAAGTGCGCCTCTGTCTTCAGGATGTCGATGGCGAGCCGGACGCGGTTTGGCTAATGAAGGAGCACAAGTCGTGACGGAGCCGGCGAAATCCGAAGTGCGCTGGCAACGCAAAGACCTTCTCGGGATCCGCGAGCTTTCGGCCGAAGAAATCACATTTCTTCTCGATACGGCGGATGCGTTTAAGGAAGTCGGCACCCGCGAGATCAAAAAGGTGCCAGCGTTGCGGGGCAAAACGCTTGTGAATTTCTTCGTCGAGCCGAGCACTCGGACGCGGACATCGTTCGAAATTGCCGCGATCCGTCTGAGCGCCGATGTCATCAACATCTCGGCGTCGGCCTCGAGTTTGACCAAGGGCGAAACGCTCAAGGACACAGCGAAAATCCTCGAGGCCTACCACGCCGATCTCATTGTGCTCCGGCACAGTTCTTCGGGCGCGCCGCAATTCCTCGCCGAGCGCCTCAAGTCCAGCATCATCAACGCTGGTGACGGCGCGCACGAACATCCAACCCAGGCGTTGCTCGATCTCTACACTATCCGATCACGAAAAGGCGCGGTCGCCGGACTTCAGGTCGTGATTATCGGCGACATTCTTTTTAGCCGCGTCGCGCGCTCGAATATTTTCGGGCTCCTCAAACTCGGGGCGCAGGTAACGCTAGTCGGTCCGAGCACGCTCGTGCCGCGCGAGTTCGAAAAGCTCGGCGTCACTGTTTCGCACAAGCTCGACGAAGTGCTCGAAACTGCCGACGTCGTTCACCTGCTTCGAATTCAGCACGAACGGCAGCGGAAAGAATATTTCCCTGGGATCGGCGAATACATCCGGCTTTTTGGTCTGACGAAAGAGCGAGGGAAACGGCTTAAGCCCGATTGCCTGATCATGCATCCGGGCCCGATTAATCGCGGCGTCGAGATCGACAGTGAACTGGCCGATGGCGCGCAAAGCGTGATTCTCGAGCAGGTGACCAATGGTCTCGCCGTCCGAATGGCCGTTCTCTATTTGTGCGGAGGAATTTCCACGCCATGAACCTGGTCATTCGTAACGGACGGATCATCGATCCGGCGAACCAGCGCGACGAAGTTACCGATCTTTTCGTGGTTGATGGAAAAATCGCGGAGACGAGAGCGAAGGACGCGGAAATCATCGATGCCGGCGGCCTCATCGTCGCGCCTGGCCTTATCGATCTTCACGTTCATCTGCGCGAGCCGGGATTCGGTTGGAAAGAAACGATCGAAACTGGGGCGCGCGCGGCGGCGGCGGGTGGATTCACGACGATCGTAAGTATGCCGAACACGTCGCCGGTGGCGGATAGTCCGGGCACGATTGCGTGGATTCGTGATCGCGCGGCGGAAGTGGCTTGCGTAAACGTGCTGGCCTCCGGAGCGATCTCGAAAGGACTGATGGGCGAAGAGCTGGCGCCGATCGGTTCGCTCAAGCAAGCGGGCGTCGTCGCGATCACGGACGACGGCCGCTGCGTTCAGAACAACGAGCTCATGCGGCGCGCCGTCGAGTACGCGCGAATGGTCGGCGTTCCCGTGCTCGATCATTGCCAGGATTACAATCTGGTCGGCAACGGCGTCGTCCACGAGGGGTACTGGAGCACGCTGCTGGGTCTGCCTGGCTGGCCCGGCATCGGCGAGGAAGCGATCGTGATGCGTAACGTCCTTCTCGCGGATTGCTGTGATCATCACGTGCATTGCCAGCACATCAGTGCCGCCGGGAGCGTTCGGATTTTGCGCGAAGCGCGCGCGCGCGGAGTGAAAATCAGCGGCGAAGTTTGCCCGCATCACATCGCGTTGACTGACGATGCGATCCAGAACTTCGACACAAACTGCAAGATGAATCCGCCGCTGCGCGCGAAAGACGATGTCGCAGCGCTGTTGGAAGGTATCGCGGACGGGACGATCGAGATTTTGTGCAGCGATCACGCACCGCACTCGCAGTTCGAAAAGGAGGTCGAGTTCGACGCGGCGCCGTTTGGGATCGTAGGGCTGGAAACAGAGCTGGGATTATTTCTCGATCTGCTCGTGCACAAAAACAAAACGATCGGGCTGCCGCGCTTGATCGAAATGTTCACCGTCAATCCCGCGCGTTTGCTTCAGATTGAGGCTGGGACCTTGTCGATGGGGCGCGCTGCTGACATCACGCTAATCGATCCTGATCTGGAATGGACTGTCGACGCGGCAAAGTTTCAGTCTATGTCATGCAATATGCCGTTCGATGGCTGGAAACTGAAGGGACGCGCGGTGCGGACAATCGTCGGCGGAAAGACGGTGTGGGCGTTGTAACCCTTGTCTTTTTCGTGCTCCTGCTCGCAATCGTAATCGAATTGCTACGGATCGAGCACGAGCAGGAGCACGATTACGATTACGATGGGAGAGATTAGCCGGTATAGCCGCCGGAGATATACATTTCCAAATGCTTGATCGCGGCGGACTGGGTGGCGATGACCCACTTTACCAAGTCGCCGATTGAGACAACGCCGCGGATCGTGTCGCCGTCGAGCACCGGCAAGTGCCGGATTCGTTTATCAGTCATCATCCGCATGCAATTCTCCACCGGCTCTCGCGGACCGACGACCGTCACGTCCCCGGACATGATCTCGCGCACCAGGGTTTCGCGCGACTTCTTCCCGCGTAACATCACTTTGCGAGTGTAATCCCGCTCGGAAAGCATGCCGATCGGTTTGCCGTTCTCGACCACAGGCAGGGCCCCAATATTTTTCTCCGCCATCAGCGCGACGGCGTCGTAAACCGTCGAGTCCGGCGAGATGGTGAAAGTCTCCGTCCCTTTTTGGGCAAGAATCGCTTCGATAGTTCCGCTGACGTCCATGGCTCGAACGAGGGAACCGAACCTAGCGACCGTCGCGGGCCGTTGCAATACTTTCTCTGTTGGTAGGGATGGCGCGCTGCGCCGTCCGACCGAGTCAGACGGCTTACATCGTCACCACTACCGGACGCCGCAGCGCGGCGTCCCTACCGCTAAGCGCGCTTGGCAACGATGAATTCGAACTCCTTTTGCTGAGGACGCGGGATGGGGGAAGCAGCCGCCAGAGAATGACGCAAGGCGCGCAGGATGCGGAGGCCGCGCTCAATGCGATCGGGCCGGACTGAGTACGGAACCGCCAGCAAATGGCGGCGCGGATATCGGGTTTTGTAACTTTTCATGGCGCAATTCTAAAACAGGGGGTAGGACATCGACTGTCCAATGGTTAAAGATTTCGGAAAAATTTTCGGGCCTTCTGTAGCCGCGCTCCTGCGGGGCGCGCGAGAGTGACAACGGATGCCACCTAATCCCGCGATGAAGCGGCCCACAGGGCCGCTGCTACAGAAGAGAGGCGATGGCGGATTTTCACGGCCGCCGTTGGAGCGAATGATGCGGCTTCACGCGGCGCTGAAGGCCCGGCATTTCCCGAACTGCCAGAAGATCGCGGCGGAGCTTGAGGTCTCGGCCAAGACCATTCAACGAGACATCGATTTCATGCGGTATCGGCTTGGGTTGCCGATCGATTATCATCCGCAGGAGTTCGGCTTCTTTTACACCGAGCCAGTCACCGGATTTCCGAACATCGAGGTTTCCGAGGGCGAAATCACGGCGCTGCTCGTCGCGCAGAAAGCGCTGGCTCAATACAAAGGCACGCCTTTTGAGCGCCCGCTCCACTCGGCGTTTCGAAAGCTCACGGACGGACTGAAGGATCGCGTCTCATTCTCCTGGCACGATTTGGAGGATGCGATTTCGTTCCGGAGCGCGGGTGCGAGCGTGTCCGATCTCGAGCTGTTCGAAGTCGTCAGCAAAGGCGTGCTGCGTTGCGTTGAGCTGGAGTTTGAATACCGGAAACTGAAGAGCGCTGGTTACGAATCGCGCCGGGTTCGGCCGTACCACCTCGGCTGTCTGGAGAACCAGTGGTACTTGTTCGCCGAAGACCTGGAGCGCCGGCAAATTCGGACCTTTGCGCTGCCGCGGATGCGCAAGGTGAAGCTGACCACGAAAGGTTTCCGGCGACCGGCCGATTTCTCAATCGCCCAAATCCTGAGCGGCAGTTTCGGCGTCTACTCGTCCGGAAAGAAGCAGCGAATCCGGATTCAGTTCGATCCCTTTGCCGCGCGCCTCGTGGCCGAACGGAAGTGGCACGAATCGCAACGCATTCGCGAGCAGGCCGACGGCTGCATCGTGTTCGAACTGGAGCTGGGTGGCCTGGAAGAAATCGAACGCTGGATCCTGAGCTGGGGAAAACACGCGGTTGTGCTCGCGCCGAAGGAGCTGGCGACACGGATTAGGGAAGAAGCAAAGGCGATCGAGAAACTCTACGAGAGCTGACGCCCGGGAGGGCAAATCCGCGCTTGCAAACCGGGCACGGTGGTGTTGATTCCCGTCCCGCAACGAGTTTTTGAAGTTGCGCCGTTGGTCCCTGGGTTTCCGTCGCTGGACGCTAAGCCGCACTCGTCAGGGGTAACCCGGCGCGAAGTAAAGGAAGAAGGCAGAATTAGAAGGAAGAACACGTGTTTCTTAATTCATAATTCTTACTTCTTAATTCCACCATGCCAGTTCATTACGGTCGTTTTGAAATGCCGAAGACTCTCGTCAAGGACGAGCACGGCGCCACGGAAACCTACGCGCGTTTTATCGCGGAACCATTTGAGGCCGGTTACGGCCACACGGTCGGAAACTCGCTTCGGCGCGTGTTGCTTTCGTCGCTCGAGGGCGCGGCCATCACCGCGGTGAAAATCACCGGCGCGCAGCATGAATTCGCCACTTTGCCAGGCGTAGTCGAGGACGTGACGGACATCGTTCTCAACCTGAAGCGGATCAAATTTAAGGCAGCGGAACATGAACCGCGCAAACTTTCCCTCTCCGTCAATAAGGAAGGCGAAGTTACAGCCGGCGACATCCAGCTTGCCCAGGGCTATGAGGTTTTGAATCCCAAGCAGCTCATCTGCACGATGGATAAGAAGCACAAGTTCGACGCCGAACTCGAAGTCCGCGTCGGCCGCGGCTTTGCAACCGGCGATGAGAACAAGCGGCCTGATCAGCCAATCGGCCTGATCCCGATTGACTCCATTTTTTCACCTGTGACCCGGGTGAAATACGCCGTCGAAAATACTCGCGTCGGTCAGCGGACCGATTACGACAAGCTGATTCTGGACGTTTGGACCGACGGGCGCCTGACCCCGGACGATGCCTTGCTCCAGGCCTCCGCGATTTTGCGCCACCACCTCGATGTGTTCGTGAACTTCAACGAAGACGTGATCGAATTCGACGAAACGCCAGCCGGCGTTAGCGAAGAGAACATGAAGCTGAAGAAGCTTCTCAACATGAGCGTCAACGAAATCGAGCTCAGTGTGCGCGCGGCGAATTGCCTGAACAACGCGAACATCACCACCGTCGGGCAGCTGGCTCAGAAGAGCGAAGCCGAGATGCTGAAGTATCGCAACTTCGGCAAGAAATCGTTGAACGAGATCAAGGACAAGCTGCAACAGCTTGGCCTCGGACTCGGACAGAAATTTGATCCCGGTCTGGTCGACATGCCGGTGGCCAGCGTTGATGGTGCGGGCAGCAACGGCGCGGGTACGAACGGCGAATAAGCACTCGTTAGGCACACTCTCATGCGACACCAAAAAAAGACCGTGAAGCTCGGCCGCACGGCTGAGCATCGGAAAGCGCTGCTCGCCAACCAGGTTTGCAGCCTGATCGAGCATCAGCGGATCAAAACAACCTTGGCCAAGGCGAAAGCCGTCCGCCCGCTCGCGGAAAAGATGGTTACGCTCGGCAAGCAAGGGTCGGTTCACGCTCGCCGCACCGCATTGGCGGTGCTGCGCCAAAAAAACGCCGTCAAAAAATTATTCGACGATATCGCCCCGCGATCGGCCGAACGAAACGGCGGTTACACGCGAATCATTCGACTCGGTGTCCGCAAGAGCGACGCGGCCAAGGTCGCCTTCCTCGAATGGGTGGATGCGCCACGGGTCATCGAAGAACCTATCGCCGAAGAAAAAGGGAAGAAGCGAAAAGGCGCGAAGGCTGAGGCGGCAGACGAGCCGAAGCCCGAGAAGAAGTCGAAGAAGAGCGAGGAGAAGTAGTTTCCTGTAGCGGCGGTCTATGACCGCCGACTCTTTATCGGATCGTTCACGGCGGTCATAGACCGCCGCTACAGCTCGAGCGTCCCGAAAGTGGAACGGGCTGATCCCGAGCTCGGAATATCTTCCGTGCCTCGCAGAACTGTGCGCTAATCACAAGTGACTCAAAAGCTTTGAGTTGTGACTTTGTTCGCGCGCGTGGCACGGGCATTGCATTAGGAGAGGGCAACCTAACAAATGCTTATGAAAACAAATAACTCCCTCAATCCAGTTCGGAAATCGACTTACGCTTTGCTCGTTCGGTCGGAAGAAAAGGAACGCGGTCTTTTTGAGACCTGCATTTACACCTTGCTCGTTTTGAGCGCGGTCGTCGGCATCTGGCAATTCGCACACCTGCGCATTCCCACCCCGTTCGCGACCACGGCGCCCACGCCTGCGACGCAGCTCGTTTCCGGCAGCTAATTTTTTCCGCGTGCCCGCTGGCCATCCGGTCAGCGGCGCGCGATTCAGCGCAGCGTCGTCAGCCGCCAGCTCGATTCTCCGTCGGCGGCCACCTCCAAGAGCGCGACGCTCGGCGGTGCGCCACGGTTGGGTCGCGTCACGCAACCCGGATTCAGGAAGCGCACTCGTTCCAGGACCTCATTTCGTGGCACGTGGGTATGGCCGTGTAAGACGACGTCGACATTCTCCGAGCCGCGGTCTGGAGGAATATGGACGAGACGAAACCGCACGCCGTTTCGTTTCAGATCGAGCGTGAGCGGCCAATCGTAATTGCTATCGCAATTGCCGCGCACAACACTGACCGGGGGGCCAAACGTTTCGAGCGTTTGCAGGATGCTCGGCGCGCAAACATCGCCGAGGTGCCAGATCTCGTCGGCGTCCGCAGCTAGCGTTTCGATTTTCGAAGGCAATTTGTCGTGCGTGTCGGCGAGAACAAAAATCTTCAGGCTCGCAGGCATTGCCTAATCTTCGCACTTGGTTACGCGGAGGGACGTGCTTTCGCGCGTCCATGCCTCTATTTCCGCGCCTACCCCGAAAGTCGGACGTGCAGAAGCACCTCCCTCCGACTACATTCGCGCTGTGTCATTCAAAGATTTCGGCCTGTCCAATGAAGTCGTGCGCGGAACCCAGGCCATGGGATTTACGGAGCCCACCCCGATTCAGCTTCGCGCTTTCCCAATTGTTCTTGCCGGGAAAGACTTAATCGGGACGGCGCAGACCGGGACCGGTAAGACGGCGGCGTTTGCCCTGCCGATTCTCACGCTCCTGGCGAAGCACGGCGATTTCCGCTGCCTCGTTCTCGAACCGACCCGCGAGCTAGCGGCGCAGGTCGAAACCGCGTTTCGGGATTACGGTCGATTTACCGACATTCGCGTGTCGGTCGTGCACGGCGGCGTCGGTTACGGAAAGCAACGCGAGGAAGCCGCTCGCGGAATGGACGTCGTTGCTGCGACTCCAGGACGTCTTCTCGATTTGCTCGAACAAGGTTCGCTTAACTTTCGCCATGTAAAAATCCTCGTGCTCGATGAAGTGGACCGCATGCTCGACATGGGTTTCCTCCCGGACGTCCGCCGGATCGTCGAGCAAATCTCGACCGACCGCCAGACGCTGCTTTTTTCCGCGACATTGCCCCCTGAGATCGAGCGACTCGCGGCTTGGGTTTTACATGAACCGGAGGTGGTAGAAATCGGCGCACGGCGTTCGCCGGCGGAGACCGTCACACACGCGGTTTATCCTGTCGCGGCCGAGCAGAAATTCGATCTACTCATGGCGCTTCTGGAACGCACAAATTTCGATAGCGCTCTCATTTTTAGCCGGACCAAGCACGGCGCGGATCGGATCGCGCACAAACTGAAGCAAGGAAAACATTCCGTCGCGGTGATGCATTCGAACCGGACGCAACGCGAGCGAGTCGAGGCCCTGGAAGGTTTTAAGAGCGGCAAATACGAAATCATGGTTGCGACTGATATCGCCGCGCGCGGGATCGATATCGCCGGTGTCAGTCACGTCATTAATTACGATGTGCCGGAGCATCCGGAAGATTACGTCCATCGCATCGGTCGAACCGGGCGCGCCCAAAATGTCGGCGACGCCTTTACGCTGATGAACGGCGAAGAGCTGGCGTCGCTTCAATCGATCGAGCGTTTCATGGGGCAGAAAATCCCGCGGCTAAAACTGGAAAACTTTCCGTATCTCTACACGGCGTTGTTCGAGCCTGAATCAAACGAGGGCGGCAAACGTTCCATCGGCGGCGGCCGCACTCACCGCGGTTATTCCTTCGGCCGGCGCCGGCGCTAGCCGCATGAAGTTCTTCTTTTTCGTTGCCGCGTTCGGCATCGCGACAGCGTTCGCGGCCGATCCGGGGCGAACATTAAAGCCGGAAGATTTCGCGCAACTTCGCGAAGTCGATGAGCCGAACCTTTCGCCCGACGGCAATTTGGTGGCGTACGTCGTCAAAATCCCGGACATGGAGAAAGACAAGCGCCCCGGGAATCTTTGGCTCGCGAAATGGGATGGCTCGGAAAATCGCGCGCTGACCTTTGGAAACAAAGGCCAAAGACATCCGCGCTGGAGCCCGGACGGAAAATGGATCGGCTTTCTCTCGGGCCGGGAAGACGACAACGAGAACGATCAGCTCTGGCTACTGCCGGTCGGTGGTGGTGAAGCGGAAAAATTGACCGACACGAAAGGCGGCGTGGAGGACTTCGCCTGGTCGCCCGATTCGAAACGAATCGTGCTCGTCGTCCACGATCCCGATCCGCGCGAGCCGGAGAAAAAGGAGAAGGAAAAGAAAACCGTCCCGCCCCTGGTGATCGACCGGCTCTTTTTCAAGAAAGACATCGATGGTTACCTGACTGAGCGTTACTCGCATCTGCAATTGCTCGATCTCGCGAGCCGGAAGATCGAGCCGCTCACTTCGGGGAAACACGATGACGTGTGGCCGGCCTGGTCGCCGGATGGAAAGGAGATCGCGTTCGTCACCAAGCGTGGGGACGATCCGGACCGCACCGAGAATTGGGACGTCTGGGTAGTCGCAGCGGAACCTGGCGGCAAGGAGCGCCAGGTCACGACGTCGCCCGAAGCCGATCCGAATCCGGATTGGGACAGCGCGCCGGCCTGGAGTCCCGACGGCAAATGGATCGCGTACATTCACGGCGGCGATCCGAAGAAGATCGAGTACGCAGTCCATTCGCTTGCGATTATTCCGGCCGGAGGCGGCCAGGCGAAAATCCTGACCGAGAAACTCGATCGCAACATGGTGCAGCCGCACTGGGCGCCGGATGGCAAATCCGTCTTCGCGCTGATTGAAGAAGATGGTGCCCAGAATTTGGTGCGGGTGTCGGTGAATGGCGGCGCGCCGCAACCGGTCACGAGCGGCCGACGAAGAGTAACCGCCTACGATGTTAGCCGAGACGGAAAGGCCGCGGTCCGCGCGAGCACGCCAGATCGGCCTTATGAAATCTTTGCCGTCGAGAAAGACAAGCTGCGCGACGTCACGAAGCAGACGGAACCGTTCATGAAGGATCTGCGGGTGGCGCGAGTCGACGAGACAAAATTCAAGAGCGCGGACGGCACTGAGATCCACGGCTTCGTCCTAGCCCCGCTCGATCCTGGCGCCGCCGGATCGAAACCACCGGCGTTGCTTCGGCCCCATGGCGGTCCGCAATCGCAATACGCCTGCGAATTCAATTTCGAAGCGCAAGTGTTCGCCGCGAACGGCTACACCGTTATCATGCCGAATCCCCGGGGCTCGACCGGGCGCGGCGAGAAATTCGCCATGGGCATTTATGCCGATTGGGGCCATCGCGACGTGGAAGACGATCTCGCCGCCGTCGACGACGCCATTAACCGCGGTCTGGCTGATCCGGACCGACTCGGTGTGGGCGGTTGGAGTTACGGCGGCATCTCGACGAATTATCTGATCGCGACGACGACGCGTTTCAAAGCGGCGACGAGCGGGGCGTCGATCTCGAATGTCCTCGCGGGTTACGGCACCGATCAATACATCTCCGATTACGAAAACGAGCTGGGGGTGCCGTGGAAAAATGCGGAAACCTGGATGCATATTTCGTATCCGTTCCTGCACGCCGACAAAATCAAAACACCGACGCTCTTCCTTTGCGGCGAAGCCGATTTCAACGTGCCGCTTTTGAATAGCGAGCAAATGTATGAAGCCTTGCGCAGCCAGGGCATTCCTACTGAGCTCGTGATTTATCCCGGGCAAAATCACGGGCTCCGCAAGCCGAGCTACATCATCGATCGTTATAAACGGTACCTCGATTGGTATGCGAAATGGATCATCCCGCACAAACCCGCCGCGCCCTAGAATTAATCCTCGATGAGAAATGCAAAGACTGCGCTGATTACCGGCGCCAACAAAGGAATCGGTTTCGAAGTTGCACGGGAGCTAGCGCGGATGGGTCTCCGCGTTTTTATCGGCGCGCGCAAGGTTGAAGCAGGGCGTGCGGCCGCTGAAAAACTCAAGGCGGATGGTGATATCGAATTTCTCGAGATCGATGTGAGCGACGCCGACAGCATCCGCCGCGCTGCCGACGATCTCGCGGGTCACACGGACCGGCTCGACGTTCTGGTGAACAATGCCGGCATTCTCCTCGACGACGACAAAGACGCGCTCGCGATCACGCCTGAAATTTTCGAAGCCACGTTACGCACCAACACGCTCGGTCCCTGGCTAGTCGCGCAGGCATTCGCGCCCTTACTCAAAAAGAGTCGCGAGCCGCGGATCGTCAACGTATCGAGCGGCGGCGGCCAATTGGAAGATGGCGCCGACGGCTGGGCGCCCGCCTATTGCGTTTCCAAAACCGCGCTGAACGGTGTCACGGTTCAACTCGCCGCCGCGTTGCCAAAGTGCGCGGTGAACAGCGTCTGCCCCGGTTGGGTTCGCACCGATATGGGTGGGGAAAACGCCAATCGTTCCGTCGCCGAGGGCGCCGCCACCATCGTCTGGCTCGCGACCGACGCACCTCACGATCTCACCGGTAAATTCGTGAAGGACCGTAAAGTGATCCCTTGGTGATTACGGGCTGTAGCGACGGCGCTCTGTCGCCGTCCATACGCCAATAACCGGAACACGCGTTTTTACGCCGACAGAGCGGCGTCGCTACAACATTGTTGCTCCCCGCGCGGACGATTGCCCTCTGGACGCCGCGAGCGTGAGACGCCATCGTGCTCGTTCATGACTGAGGAGTCTGATCCGCAAAATAACGACGACGCGTCGGTAAGCGATCTCGAGAAAGCAGACATCAAGCTCGGGAAGAAGATCGCCAAGCATCGTCATCACCCCGTTGCCAAGGCCGCTGGAAAAGCCGGCAAGCTCGGTGATCAGGGTCCGCTCTATGCGCTGTCCTCCGGCGTGCTGGCTGTTGGGGTCGCTTCACGTGATCGGCGTCTGACCGATACCGGTCTTTCGATGCTCGCCGCCATCGCTTTGGCGGACGTGACGAAACGCCTCGCCAAGAGTCTCGTGCGGCGGACACGTCCCAAAGCGCTGCTCGAAGAAGGGGATTACGAAGCCGACACCGGCGGTTCAGATAGCAAAAAGGAACAATCTTTTCCGTCCGGTCACACTGCCTGCACTGTCGCCGCTGCGCGCGCGTTTTCGCGTAAGGTTCCAGAAGGCTCCGCCGTCGCGGCGATGGCCGCCACCGCTCTCGGTTTGAGTCGTATTGCCAAAGGCGAACACTGGCCGCTCGATGTTGCCGCTGGCGCCGTCATCGGGCTTGTCGCGGAAGCTTGTTCTGCGCTGTTTTTCAAGCAATCGGCGAAACCGAGGATCTCGCACTAAGGTCACAAAGTTCACAAAGGCTTTTGAGATCCAATCCTGATCCGTTGTGTTCCTTTGAAAGCCCGGCCTCGCACTAAAGTGCTGCGTTACGGGTGTCCGTGGTGTGAGGATCCCTAATCCGCCGAAACGACGAAGCGATTCCCTTCGCTATCCTTGAACATCGCGTATTTCCCCCAGGGCTGCTTCTGCGGAGGACCTTCGAACTCGACGCCGCGTCCCTTTAGCTCCTCGTAGGTTTTGTCGATGTCGTCGCATGAGTACGACATCGGCATCATCGATCCGATCCGCTTCTCGTCGCCGTCCGCGGTGAAGAGAACGACGCGAGTCTCGGCTTTCGGTACTCGCAATTCGATCCAACGCTGTTTCTTGTCGAACGGTTGGTCTGTGATGATGGTGAATCCGAGTTTATCCGTATAAAAATCCAAGGCCCGGTTTTGATCGGCCACGGGAATACTGACGAATTTAATTTGTTTGATCATGAGGAGCCGACCGTAAATCCGCTGCCCTCCAACCGTCCAGCGTGCGCCGCCGTTTCGGCGCAGAAATCGCTGTCCGTTTATCGGTATAGCCCGACAAGTTGATTATTGCTGGACGAAGCTGGCCGATTCGGCGCCGCCGGGAGCATCGCAAATGCCAGACCTCGCCAGAGAAGCGATTTTGTTCGCGGTCCTTAAACCGAATAAACCGGGCTCAAGAAGTGGGTTGCGCGAGAATCTCGGGAAATCTGCGAGATAGTTGCTTTTGTCGTAAAAGACTTTGCGGCAATACCTAACGACTCGAAGAATCGACCGAAAACCACTCGTTAGGCGGCACCGTCAAGACCACCGCAATCAGGACTAACGAATTATAAGTATATGGGCAAGGTCCCGGCTTCCCTATTCAGTATAGTTTTTCAGCTATACTTGATCGAAGCCGTTTTCGCTGATGAGCAGGTCCGAAAAGTCCAGGAAGAGCTTCGCAAACGCCACCTTTTTTATGGTGCTATAACTGGCGAGGTCAGCCCCGCTTTCACCGCCGCACTTAGCGCTTACCAACAAAGAAAGGGATTCGATCCCTCCGGGCGGCTTGATTTGGAAACTTCCGCGTCGCTCGGTTTAATGAAGCCGCCAGTGCAATCGGTTGCCGTTAGCGCGCCTTTAATTTTCGCCGACGGTAGCGAATTGCGGGGTCCCAATGGCGAAGCTTTGCCGAATCTCGCGGTGACGGATCATTTGAATCGTTACGTTGAACTTACAAACTCGGCCGTCCCTCCCGAACAAGTTGCTTTGCCCGCGGCCGGCAACGAGGCCGCTCTCCTAATTAAGAAGCCGCCCCTTCCGAATGCGCGTTCGCGCGCGCGACCTCGGCGCGTCCAGCCCCCTAAAGAGACCAACCCTTTCGTATTGGCGTTTCACAGCGTCGATCACGCGATCAGGCTGCTCGTTGGTGACGCTCAGCCCAAGAAGAAGCGGGCGGTCGCTAGCCGCCTTTAATCGGCTTCCAGCTGATTCCAGGCTTACAATTTTCGCAGCCGTCCGTTTAACGGTATAGCGCGACATTTGTCGCTTCCTACTTCTTAATTCTTCCTTCTTACTTTTCGCGTGCCCCGATTCCGCAAAACCATCCCGGTCGACGACTACATCCTCGACGTTCTGATGCGCGACATCGTCGGCCACGATCGTCAGCCAGCGGCGTATCTGGTCTACCTTCATCTCTTCGGCTTGGCTGCGCGGGCAAGATGGAAACCGGTCGAGGCCAGTCTGCGTTCGATCGCGGAAGAAACGGGCCTGTCGAAGAGCGCCGTCCAAACCGCCCTCGACCTCCTGCGACATCGCGAGTTAATCGAAAGTGAGAGCGATCACGCGACCGCGACGCCAACTCACCGCGTTTTGCGCCATTGGCGCCGTCGATAATTCCGGCTACGCGGTCACCACTGGATCTTCGGCCTCGAATTCCCGAAGTGCTTTCAGGAATTCCATCGCGGCGATCATCTGTTTCCCGCCGGCGCCGTGAACGAGAACGCGGATTACGGGATGGCCAAGGTTGCTGAAACTCAGGTTGCGGAAGACCCAGATCGCGGGCCCGAGAAAAATCAGGCTGACGATCAGGTTCGCCCAGAGGAACGTTCGGTCGCCGTGGGCGAGAAGGTCTGCGCCGAAGAGGACATTGAAGCCGAGGACGATGTAAACCATGTAAAGCGGAAGCATTAGCACCGGCCACCGAATCGACCGGAGATAATTCAGTTTAATTTCCTCCAGCCTTCTTTGTATGACCGTTACGGGTTCCGCGTAGCTGATTTGTCCCAGCAAGATTAATTGGCGAATGCTTCCAATCACCGGAACGAGAACGGAGGCCGCGAAGACCAGGGCCGGGATGGACAACGTGAGCACGGTTACGCGATGGCAAATGTAAAAGCCCAGTGGGATCAGCACCGCAATTCCCGTTAGCATCTCGAAGACTCGCATTGCTTTGAACCGGCCCAGGGCGGATCGGGTCTTGTCCAACTTCGCGGCCTTGAGGCTCTGCAGATTAAGTCGCAACACGCGGTCTAATTTCCGCGCGTGTTCGTCCCAGGTTTGTTTCAGTTCGTCGAGTTCCATGGTGTCAGTCGGTGTTTGTTTGATCGAATTGCTCTTTGATCTTCGATTTCAGGCGACTGATTTTTGTCGCCACGTTGGTTTCGGTTAGGCCGAGAATGCCGGCTATGTCGCGGTAGTTGTTGTCGCCGAGATACAGGATCATCAACGCGCGATTCAGCTCATCGAGTTGCGCGATGATGCGATGAAGCGTTGCGATCTTCGGATTGGGCGCCTCCTGTTCTGCTGCAGGTTCGAAGATGATTTCCTCCGGTGGCGCGACGCGGTCGTTGCGCCTCTTTTCCCGTCGATACGCCGAGATGGCGACGTTAAGCGCGATGCGATAAATCCAGGTCGATAGTTTAAAACGCGGATCATATTTACCGTGCGATTTCCAGAGCTGCACCGCGATTTCCTGGACGAGGTCTTTGCGGTCTTCCGCGTTACGGCAATACGCATTGGCGATCTTAAAAATGATTCCCTTGTGCTCGTCGATCAGGGCGGAGAATTGGTCGTCGGTAATCGGCGAATGCATTGCTGTTTCGCTAATTATTCGCCAGACACCTTCGGAAAATCACGCTCCCCGAAAGATTTCTGCCGCTGCTCCCTCACTGCAACTCGTCACTTGTCACGCGTCACTCGTCACTTCAGCATGCCGGCATGACCGCAACCGCCGAACCTGAGGATGCCGCGCCGTTGACGGGCGAAGAACACACGCCCGGTTTCCTCGGACATCCGCGCGGGCTTTGGTATCTCGCCTTCACCGAAGCCTGGGAGCGCTTCTCCTACTACGGCATGCAATCGCTGTTGGTTCTGTACATGGTGAAGTATCTTCTCCTGCCTGGACGGATCGAGCGCGTCGCGATCTTCGACGCATTCCGCCGACTTCCCTTGTATAGCGGCCTCGACGGCCAACCGTTGGCCTCCGCCATCTTCGGTACCTATACTGCCGCGGTTTATCTCACTCCGATCTTCGGCGGATTTCTCGCCGATCGCCTGCTCGGCCGGCGTCGCACGGTGCTGCTGGGCGCGCTTACGATGGCGGCCGGCCATTTCCTGATGGCCTTCGAAACCGCCTTTCTCTTCGCGCTTCTTTGCCTCGTGCTCGGCTGCGGAATGTTCAAAGGAAACATCGCCAGCCAGGTAGGCTCGCTTTACAAACCCCAGGACCTCCGGCGCGCCGACGCCTTCCAGATTTTCTACCTCGCCATCAACGCCGGCGTCATCATTTCACCGCTGATCGTCGGCACACTCGGCGAAAAAACCGGCTGGCATTATGGCTTCGCTGCAGCGGGAATAGGAATGCTCATTTCAATCGTCATCTATCTAAAGGGTCAGAAATATCTACGGACGAGCGACAACGATCCGCGGGTTGCCGCGGCCATCGGGGTTCCCTCCACACCGAAGGCGAAGCTTACGCCACGCGACTGGCGCGCGCTCATTGCCCTTATCGTCCTCATCCCGGTCATCTCCTTCGCGCTCATTCCCAACCAGCAAATTTTTAACGCCTACCTCGTCTGGGGCGACCGGCAATTCGACCTCGTCTTTATGGGCGTAAAACAGCCCACCACCTGGCTTATCACCCTCGACGCCATTGTCAGTGTCAGCTTCCTCGCCGGCGTCGCTATCTTCTATCGCTGGTACGGCAAGCATTGGCGCGAACCCGACGAGATCACGAAAATCATCATCGGCTCCGGGTTCAACATCGCCGGTCAGTTGTGTCTTTATATGGCCGCGGTCAGCCACGGGCCCGGCACGAAGATCGGCCTCGCCTGGCCGGTCGCTTTCCACTTTCTCAATAGCATCGGCTTCGCCCATATGCTGCCGGTCAGCCTCGCCTTGTTCGCGAAGTATGCGCCGAAAGCGATCAACGCCACGGTCATCGGGCTCTATTATCTGGCCTTCTTCGCCGCCAATTCGATGGTCGGCAAAATCGGCGGCTTCCTCGAGACCTGGCCCACGACTAAATTCTGGCTTCTCCACGCGGCGTTCGCGGCCGGGTCGGGACTGTGCTTTGTAGCGTTCAAGCTCTTCGTCAGCCGGCGTCTCGAAGTTGAGACGGCTTCGTGACTGCCTCGGTACTGAGTGTCGGCAGGATATAGTCCTTCGAAGTCTGAATCTGCAGGCAGATTGACGTTTCTTAATTCCACGTTCTGGCGCATTAGCCGTTGGACATGAACAAAAGTATCAACTGCGCAATCAACGCACTTTTCATTTTGATCAGTGCTTCTCTGCAAGCTGAGCCGTCGTCACCGTCGGCAACCACCGCCACCGCAACGCCGCCTCCCCCCGCCTGCGTCGCACCGGAGTTTCGCCAATTCGATTTCTGGATTGGGCGCTGGAAGGTCAGCAATCCAAAAGGCGTTCAGGTCGGGACGAGCGAGATCACGCGTCAGTCCGAAGGTTGTGCTATTCGAGAGCAGTGGCTGTCCGCCAGCGGAACCGGCGGCATGAGCGTCAATTACTACGATGAAGCGGATCGCAAGTGGCACCAGGAGTGGGTGGGTGGCGACGGCAGCATTCTCCATCTCGCTGGCGGATTCGTCGGTGGCGCGATGGTCCTCTCGGGCGAAACCAAAAGCGCGAAAGGTCCCTATTTGAACCGGATCACCTTCACGCCGTCAGCCGACGGCAAAGTGAAACAGGAATGGACCATCTCCACCGACGGCGGCAAGACGTGGCAGACCACCTTCCTCGGTATCTACGAGAAACAGTAGCCGTTAGAGGGTTGTAGGGTGTCTGTGTCAGACGCCATCGCCCGGCGTTTCACATAAGCGCCTACAAGGATCAATCATCCGTTGTGTCCCTTTGCGACCTTTGTGTGAGGTTCTCCGATTCCTGCGATGTCGACCACGATTCCGCTTACCGAAAAACTCCTGATCAATGCCGGCGGCTGGCCTGCAATGAAGGCCGCGCGCGACGTGGTGAAGGCCGGCCGCGTGACGGAAGCGCGTTACGAACCGCCGTTGCTCACCGGGTTCGTGCGCGAAGGTATCAAGAATTTCCGATCCGGCCTCCGCATCAAGAGCGCGATCGACGTGGAGAATCTCTGCACCTGCTGGGAATCGCGCTCGAGCGGGAAAATTTGCGGGCACTCGGTCGCGGTCGGCCTCGCTCTTCTCCGTCCTGTCCCGGCAATCATTCCGGAACAATCGAAGGCGGATGAGCCGCCAACTGGTCCGACGTTCGTCCCGATCGGAACTGCAAAAGCGAAGCCCGCGACGCTGCATCTGATCCTTCCGCCGAACTTCATGTCGGCCTGGGCGAAAGGGCAGGTCATGCTGGTGGTCGAAGCCGAAGTCGGCGCGAATCGCACTTTGCTCTCCGCCTTGCCGAAGAACGCTACGTTCGCGTGCGACGAATCGGATCTTGCGTTAGCGGGGGGATTGCCTGCTTTCCCCGCGATCTTCACCAGCGGCATGGCGTTGTCATCGCGCGATGCCTTTTTGCGGCTGCTCCCATCGCTTCAAAATCATCCCCGCGTCACGTTCGGAAAAGCAGAACCGGTCACGATCTCGTCCGTCGCCATTCGCCCCGAGCTCGAGGTAGAGCAGCGCGCGAATGGCGGCATCACGGTGAAGGCGAAGCCGATGCCGAACACGATGTTGCTCTGGAACGCGACCGACGCCTGGCTGCTCAGACCTGGAGGGACGCCCGCCGTGGCATCCCCGTCTTCCGATTTGCGACCGCCTCACAAGGACGGCACAGCGGCCGTCCCTCCAATTTCGAATCAGGAATTCGTCCGCTGCGGCGAAGCGTTACCGGCTCGCGCCGCGCACCTGCTCCGTTCTCCGCTCCAGCTCGACGGCGATCGCGCCTTGCAATTTCTCGCGTTCGATCTGCCGCGATTGCGCGAGGCATTTGATATCAGCGCTGCCGAAAGCGTGCGGCTACCGGAAGTTATCCCCGCCACGCCTCTCTTCGACCTGCGTTTGGCCGGCACCCTCAACAGCGTCACCGGCGAATTGCTTTGCACCTACGGCAGTCGCCCCGCGTTCAAAGCCGCGACGAACGAACAGCATCAGTTTGTCTTTCGCGATCAAGAAAATGCTGAGCGCATTTTGCTCCGCAATACTCCGGCGGAGCGAGCGGCCGTCGCGCGCTTGGAGCGGGTCGGTTTTGCTCGCACCGATGCCGGCGGTTTCGTGCTTCACGGGCAACCCGAAGTCGTGCGCTTCTTCGCCACTGATTATCCGAAGTTCCAACGCGATTGGAACGTCACCCTCACCCCGCAGGTGGAGAAATGGACGAGCGAAATCGAGCGCGTCACGCCCCGGCTAGAGATCGTCGGATCGGGCGTCGACTGGTTCGAGGTGCGTTATTCACTCGTCACCCCCGGCGGCCAGGAATTCTCGAATACCGAGATCCAGCAACTGCTCCGCTCGGGCCGAAATCAAACCCGACTTCGGAACGGTCGGCTCGCCGTCATCGACACTGCCGGGCTCGAAGATTTCGAGCAGGTGATTCGCGATTGTGATCCGGATCAGACGCAGCCGGGTCTTTACCGAATCAACCGCGCCCACGCGCCTTACGTTGAAGAAACCGCGCGGGAGATCGGATCGGCCATCGCCGATCGGCGCGAGGCGCTGAAGAAATTCATCACCAGCGCGAATGCACCTGTGGGCAACGCCCAAGACAAGCTCGGCTCGCTCGCGAAGACGCTGCGTGAATACCAGATCACCGGCTTCGAATGGCTCACGCGGCTCGCTACGAACAATCTCGGCGGCATTCTCGCGGACGAGATGGGCCTCGGCAAAACCGTGCAAACCCTAGCCTTTCTCCGCGCCCAAAAGGTAGGGCGAGACGCTGTCGAGCCGAACCCTCCCGCGCTGGTCGTTTGCCCGACATCCCTCGTCACGAATTGGCAAAGCGAAGCGCAGAAGTTCACGCCCGAATTGAAGACGCTCGTGCTCGAAGGCCCGAACCGCGCCGCGCTTTTCAAATCGATCGACGCCGCCGACATCGTGATCACCAGTTACGCTCTTCTTCGGCGCGACATCGAGGACCTCCGGACGTTTCAATTCTCCACCGCCGTCCTCGACGAAGCGCAGCACATCAAAAATCCTGAAACCCAAAATGCGCAGTCAGCCTTCGCCCTCCGAGCGAAGCATCGGTTCGTCCTGACCGGGACTCCGATGGAAAATTCCGTGCGCGATCTCTGGTCGATCATGAATTTTGCGCTCCCTGGGTACCTCGGCCCGCACAAAGATTTCCGCGAACGCTACGAACTCCCGCTGGCGCGCGGCGCCGCGCCCGATGTGCAGCGACGCCTCTCTCGCCGCCTCCAGCCGTTCCTTCTTCGACGTCGAAAACGCGACGTCGCCAAAGACCTGCCGGAAAAGATCGAACAAGTCGTCCCGTGCGACCTAACGAATAGTCAACGTAGCGCCTACGATGCGCTCCTTCGTGAAATCCAGAGCGGACTCGGTAGCTCCAGCGCAAAGACAAACGCCGGCGTGCAACGAATGAAGATGCTGACTGGTCTTCTCCGGTTACGCCAGGTCTGTTGCGATCTCCGCCTTGTCGGTCTCGAGAAGGAAGATCCCTCCGCCAAACTCGACCTGCTCGACGAACTCTTGGGCGAAGCAATCGACGGCGAACATCGCGTCCTCGTCTTCAGCCAGTTCGTGTCGATGCTCCACCTCGTCCGTGATCGCCTGGAGGAACGCAAGCTCACCTACTGCTACCTCGACGGCTCCACCAAGCATCGCCAGGAAGAAGTGAACCGCTTCCAGAACGACGACGCTATCCCGGTGTTCCTGATCAGCCTGAAAGCCGGCGGCGTCGGCCTCAATCTGTCGGCTGCCGACACCGTGATTCACTTCGATCCCTGGTGGAACCCCGCTGTCGAAGCCCAGGCCACCGACCGCGCCCACCGCATCGGCCAAACCCGCGTCGTGACCGCCTACAAACTCATCACCCGCGACACCGTCGAAGAAAAGATCCTAAAACTTCAGGAAAAAAAACGCACTGCCATCGACGCCGCTATCGACAGCGAAGAGCCACTAATGAACGGCCTGACGACGGAAGAGCTCGAAGAGTTGCTCGAGTGACGTCCACCGAAACGTCAGCGGTAGGTGAGCGAACGGTCATATCCTTATTGCGAGGACAGGCTGGTCGGCCGCGGTGATGGCTTCGTTGAATTTTCGAATCTTGATTTTCGACTATTGGGTCGCGTTTGGCCTTTTAGGCTGGCGCAAAATTCGTGAATCTAAACCAACCGCCCGCGCATCTCATTTCTGCGGGCGTGAGCGGTCCGTCTCGTCGAGTCGTCCCGCGGAATCCGCGTCCTGCATCGAGTATGGAAAAACATCTTCACGACATTCGTTTCGACCTTCGCCAACTCCACGTCCGCGGCGTTACGCGCGGAGTGAAAGATCGAGCCCGCGTCAGTGTCGCCCCTCTCTAAGAATCCTATCGCGGTGGCCATTGAATCACAGACGGCGACGAGATCTTGGGTGTGCCCGCTACTCTACCTGGTCGATATCGTCATTATTGCGATCGTTTACTTCGCGCTCGAAGCCGGCGCCGATGCGATCCCCGGCGACTTCCGTGTCGGCATTATCGCATCCACGATCGCGAAGTGCGTTCTTTTTTTCTTTGTTTGGTTCTGGTTGCGATTGCGCGGCGACACGGTTGCGACCATCGGCTTAGCGAAGCCCAATAGCTGGAAGCGATCAATTGCTGGTGGCGTTATGCTTGCAGCTGCGCTCTTCACGGCGGTGTATTTGTTGGAGCGCGCTGGAGTTCGGCGTGATCTCAGCGCCTTCATCCGCTTCAAAGGCGATCTTGAGTTCACGGTTTACCAGGTCGTCGGCGTGATGATCGGAGCGGGATTCGGCGAAGAATTTCTGTTGCGCGGTTTTCTCTTTCAGCGGTTTGCGATGCTGTTTGGCGGAAGCAAACCCGCGTGGGCGATCGCCTGCGTCATCCAGGCGGCCTTGTTCGGATTACTCCACATATATCAGGGCCCGCTTGGGATCGTCCTTACCGCCTCGATTGGGTTAATCAACGGGCTGGTCTTCCTTGCCGCCGGCCGCAAGCTATGGGTGACGATCATCGCGCACGTGCTCTACGACACCGCGCGCATCGCCGCGTTCTACCTGTACGGGCCGCCGCCGTGGTGAGCGCGCGAAAGCTTTCGGGCGGGCGCGCTTCCCATCAGCGCTGAAGCGCCGCGCGCTTGTTCGGAGTGCCGTCGTATTACTGAATGAACCGGATCGTCATCAGTTAGCGGCACAACTTTCCGGCGCCTGCTTACTCCGCTTCGCAGAGTTTGTGAAAACGCGGATCGCTCCGGATCGGATTCCAGATGGGGTCGGCGCGGACGAGGGCGGTGGTGACGTTGCTGAATTTTCGACTTTCAACTTTCGATTGGCCCGTATCGCACGGCCGATAGTCACATCCACCCCATCATCCCGTTCTCTCCTCGAGGAAATCCGCATTGCTCCAACAAACAAATCTGCGGAAATCTGCGTAATCTGCGGACCATTTTTCCCGGGAGGATCTGCGGGTGGTGACACCCGCCGCTACATTTATTGAATGAAGCGGATCGTCATTGGGTAGCGATAGAATTTTCCGTCGCTAGCCTGGATGGCTGCGATGATGACGAAGACAGTGTTCAAAATCCAGAGCGCGGCGAGGAAAATAAAGCCGACCAGGACGAGGCAGAAGACGGCGGCCACCAGATTGTAGATGAGCATCGAGATCTGGAAGTTGACGGCTTCTTTGCCGTGGGCGTCGAGCTCAGGCGCATGGTCGCGCTTGATCAGCCAGACGATAAGAGGCGGAAGCAGGTGACCGGGGAAATGAAGAAAGACGCCGAGCAGCGCGCTGGCGTGGGTGAATGCGCACCAGGTGCGGACATTGGCGATGGCGTGAACGTCGACCGGCGGGGTCGGTTGTGGGTATGAGGTTTCCATAATGTTCTGATGATTGGACGGAGCGGATCGGCGTTTTGGATTCAAAAATGGGAAAGTGACGTGTGACATGTGACGTGTGACATGTGGGAGTGGCTCGGCGGGAGAAGGTGAAACGGGAGAGTCCGGCGGTTTGCCCGGTTTGTGGAGAGGATGTTCCGCGTGGGGCGCTGGCGTGCCCGGAGTGCGGGGCGGATCATAACTCGGGGTGGCGAGAGGACGCGGGAAGCTATGACGGCGTCGATCTGCCGGACGAATTCGATTACGAGGAATTCACGCGAAGAGAGTTCGGGCGGTCGCCAAAGCCGGCGGGCATCAGTTGGGTTTGGTGGGTGACGGCGATCGTGGTCATCGTCCTGTCTCTCCTTTATTGTTTCGTGGGTTGATCGGCCCGGTCATCGACGTCGCCCACAGGGCGACGGCTACAGAAGAGAAACGGAAGGAACTGTGCGATTCTCCTGCGTGACTAAGAACGAGAGCGCTCATTTGTTTTCGCCGCTGCGGCTGCGGGAGGTGGAGTTGCGGAACCGAATCGCCGTTTCGCCGATGTGCCAGTATTCGAGTGTCGATGGGTTCGCGAACGAGTGGCATCTCGTTCATCTCGGGAGCCGCGCGGTCGGGGGAGCGGGATTGATTATTACTGAGGCGGCGGCGGTTACCGAGGACGGACGAATTAGCCCGGATGATTTGGGGATTTGGAAGGATGCGCACGTGGAAATGCTGGCGCGCATTTTCGCATTCATCGAGGCGCAGGGCGCGGTCGTGGGAATGCAACTCGCGCACGCGGGGCGCAAGGCGAGTACGAGCGCGCCATGGAAAGGTCACGCGCCGCTCAGTCCCGAAGAAGGCGGATGGAGTCCGATTTTTGCGGCGAGCGCGTTGCCGTTCGATGAGGGATATCAGGTCCCGCAGGAATTAGATCGAGCCGGAATCGACAGAGTAATCCGCGGATTCGGCGAGGCCGCAGGGCGCGCCCTCAGCGCCGGAGCCAAGGTAGTCGAGATCCACGCGGCGCACGGTTATTTGCTGCATTCGTTCCTGTCACCCTTGAGCAACAAGCGGACGGATGATTACGGCGGATCGTTTGAGAATCGGGTGCGGCTGCTCTGCGCGGTCACCGAAGAAATCCGAAAAGTGTGGCCGGAAAAATATCCGCTTTTTGTCCGGATATCGGCGACCGATTGGGTGGAGGGCGGTTGGACCGTGGAAGATTCGGTATCGCTGGCGAAGACGCTCGGGCCACTCGGCGTCGACCTGATCGACTGTTCAAGCGGCGGCAACGTACCCGATGCAAAGATTCCGGTCGGCGCGGGTTACCAGGTGCCGTTCGCGGCGCGCGTCCGCGCGGAAGGTGGGATCGGGACGGGCGCGGTCGGAATGATCACGGCACCGGAACAAGCAGATCAGATTGTGCGGATGGGCGAGGCTGATTTGGTGTTGATGGCGCGGGAGTTTCTACGACATCCGTATTGGCCGCTCAACGCAGCGAAGCCGTTGCATCAGAAGGCGTCGGCGCCGGCCCAATACGGCCGCGCCTTCCAGTAACGGGCCGCAGCCTACTCGGGCATCGTTGCGCCGGAGCCACCGATCTCGGCGGGGAAGTCGCGCAATTTCGGGAGGCCGTCTTTCATCGGCAGGACGGTTTCTTCGTAGTTGAGGTGGACGCCCGCTTTGAAGGGCATCGTCGGGATCACGGCGGCCGGGACGTCGACCAATCCGAGCGTTTCGTGGTCGCTTTTCACGACGCTGCCGCATTGGGTGCAGAAACGGCGGTCGCTCATCGGCGAAGACATGAAGTGGCCGAGGGAATCTTCACCTTTGGTCACCTTCACGTTTTCAGGTTTCCAAAGGGTGAACGCGTTGATCGGTGCGGCAAAATAGGATCGGCAGGCGTCGCAATGGCAATAACCCATCCCTTCAGGCGCACCGGTCACTTCGATCTGCACCGCGCCGCAAACGCATTTTCCAGGATATGTATCGGACATAGGTCGCGATGGTAGAGGCGGTTCCGAATTTTGGCAAGCTTCAGCCACGCCGACGGAGCGGCGTCGCTTTGTTAAGTGGGCAACGGCGGCGGCATCGGCGGCGGGCCGACAGAGGGCTGAGAGCTCTGGGCTTCGAAAAACAGGGCGAGAACACTTTTCGCCTCGCCGATGTGGGATTCGATCTCTTCCAGTTTGATTCGACGGTTGGCCCGGTGAAGAAAAAGTGTGTCACCGGCGGAGTCGACGGTGAGCGCTTTTCGTTGCTCGAAAAATTGCAGGACTGTCGGGGTAAAGAGAGCGCGGATTGCAGGCTCGTCGGGACCCCGCAGGATGTATTTTTTGCTGAACGCCGGCGCTTCTAGGAAATTGATGTCGGCGCCCCCGAAAAGTTTGCCGAGCTTAGAGAAGATCGTCTCCGGATACAAAATGAAATCGGGAAGATGGAAGACCGGCGACTGCATTCGGGTAACGGTTTGATTGTAGCGCTGGGCTGATTTGCCGTAGCCGATCGTGTAGGCGTACTCGAACAGAGTGATCTTGAGCTCGGCGGATTCCGCGGCTTCGAGGATATTGGAGGTGGAGCGGCTGTGTCCCGCGTTCGCGATGTTGCAACCGGCGATTAGCGTATTATCGGCGTCCGTCGCTTTTGGGCGGAACGTGTATCCGAGCCGCGTCGCAATTGCCTGAATCTTGTTCGACCGACGCTTGTCGGCGTAAAGCAGGAGCCCGATAAGCCCGGCAAAGAAGACGGCGAGCGCAATGTAGATGCCGCAGGTCACCGCCGGAGAAGAGGATGAAGAAGACGTATAACGGGTAGTCCGCGCGTAGAGATCGCCTGAGCAAACGAGGATGAGCGCGGGGGCAAGAACGGTTCTGAAGCGATGAAAATTTTTCACGACGCGGATGGTGTTAATTCCAGATCAACTTGGCAAGCAATGCGCATGACAAACCAGCGACCGCTGGCCCGGAGGCGCGGGCACTAACGAGGAGCCGGGCCGAGCTGCGCTTCGCGACGACGTATAACACCCAGGGTCACGAACGCCGCGAGCGCGCAGATCAACGCACCAATGGCCATCGTTGCCGGAGTGCCGAGCATGTCGGCCATGAGGCCTGCTTCCAAACTGCCGAGCGGAATCATTCCTCCGAAGATGAGGGCCCAAATTCCCATGACGCGGCCCCGCATTTCGTCGGGTACGATCGATTGCAGCACTGTGTTCGACGTTGAGAAATAAAGGACGACACCGAATCCGACCAGCGCGAGCAACACGGTACAGACATAGAGATTCCGCGTGTAAGCGAACAGAACGAGGGCGAGCGAAAAAATCCAAACCCCGCCGAGCGCCATCGTGCGCGTCGGCAACATATGACCGGCGCTCGCGACAGTGAGCGCCGCAACGAGCGCGCCCACGCCGCTCCCGGCCATGAGAAGTCCGTAGCCGTTCGCGCCGAGATGGAGAACATCGTGCGCGAATGCTGGCATGAGGACGGAATACGACCATCCGAAAATTCCGACGACAGCGAAGAGCGAAAGAATCGTGAGCACTCGCCGATGCGTCCAAACGTAGCGAAATCCTTCCAGAGCCTGACCGATGGGACCGGAGTCACTGACAATCTCCGTCTCTCTTTTTGGCAAACGCATCAGGAGCAGCCCCGCGATGACGGGAATGAAACTTAGCCCGTCGCACAAAAAACAGGCTGCGATGCTGATATGCGCCATGAGCAGACCAGCGAAGGAAGGGCCGACGATGCGAGCGCAGTTGAACGCGGAGCTGTTGAGCGAAATTGCGTTCATCAAATCCTCGCGGCTCGTCATCTCGATGACGAACGATTGGCGCGCCGGCATGTCGAACGCCATCGTGATCCCGCCAAGAATCGCGAGCGCGATGATCTGCCACGGCTGCACAATTTTCGTCCAGACCAGCACCGCCATGGAAAGCGAGAGTATCATCGAACTAATTTGCGTGCAGACGATCACCGAGCGTTTCGAATAACGATCGGCGACCCAGCCGCCCCAGGTGGCGAACACAATCATCGGAGCGGAAGCTGCGGCGGCCACGATGCCGAGCAGTGCCTTCGAACCTGTGAGCTGATACACGAGCCAGCCTTGAGCCGTCGTCGTCATCCACGTGCCGGTGAAGGAAACGAGCTGGCCGGCGAAGTAGAGTCGGAAGTTTCGATGCTTGAGGGCGGAGAAAGTTTTGCGAAACGAAATCCCGCCGGTAGCGACGCGGCGCGGCCGGCCCGTCATGTCGTCCGGAACGTTGGAAACGCCGGAAGCCGGAGCGCGCAGATCGGAAGTCAGAAGGTCGGACATTTGTGCGAGACCGGATCGCGGAGAGCGCAAACCGGAAAGAGAGAACATCGGCAGGCGCGACCAGGCTTCAACCGGCGCAGGGGCTGAAAATCCAAAGTGCTTGGCGCGGGAGCAGCTTATTTCGGAGGCATGCGCTTCATTCCCGGCACCTTCGCTGGCAGCAGGGCGATCGTTCTCTGCTGCGCAATGGTGGTTGTGATCATGGCAACTCCACAGGCGGAGGCACGGCGCCCCCGTCACCCGAAACCGACGCCATTCTCTGTCGCGCTCCAACCATTTATGTTCGCGCGCTCGGTCGTGCACACAGCCGCGGCGCCGATTGTTCATAACGTGCCGCGGATCTTGGCCGCCACGGCGGTGGCACCGATCGAGGTCGCTTACTATGCGCCGCGACGGCTCAGACCCCGACCTCCGCGCGGGGCAGATCCTAATTTCCAAGGCGAGACGGACGAAGGGTCCGACGCGAAACCGATCCGGGTAGCGTATTCAACTACCGAACGCACGCAGACTGCGCCGCCGCGGGCTGAAGAAGTTGATCAGAATCAGGATGACGAACAAATCGGCCGCGT
Source organism: Chthoniobacterales bacterium (assembly GCA_045809795.1). Classification (GTDB taxonomy): domain Bacteria; phylum Verrucomicrobiota; class Verrucomicrobiia; order Chthoniobacterales; family UBA10450; genus AV80. Next base: position 1,278,150 of record JBJMXD010000006.1, on the reverse strand, counting down.
CGAACAGCGGGGAGACCGGCCGATGGTGTCGGGCAACCGCGCCATTCTACGCAACGGAGTGGCTTATGCGCCTTCGCACGCACCGCAAAGTGTGAAGAACGCGATCTGGGCGGCGAACGGTCTGCGGCGCAAACCTTACATTTGGGGTGGAGGTCACGGAACGTTTTACGATCGCGGCTACGATTGTTCCGGGACAGTTTCTTTCGCACTGCACGGAGCGGGAGTCTTGAATTCACCGCTGCCGTCCAGCGACCTGATGCGTTTCGGTGAAAGCGGTCGGGGCCGCTGGATGACGGTTTACTCCCGGTCAGGCCATACGTTCGCAGTGATCGCTGGGTTACGACTCGACACAACGGATCTCGGCCGTGGCGGGGATGTTGGTCCTCGTTGGTACGACTATAGCCGCGACACGAGCGGCTACGTGGCGCGACATCCGGTCGGGATGTAACCGAATCAACCGCGGATTACGCGGATGGGCACGGATTTAAAGGCCCGACACATTCCTCAATCCGGGAAATCCGCGTAATCCGCGGTCAAAATTCGTCGAAATTTTGAATCCAAATTGCCACGAAAGCGCATCTCACTTCCAAAGAGACAATTTGTATGAGCACGATCACGATCCGGCCGTTCCTGGCGGCGAAACTTTTGACCTTCGCGGCCCTTACCCTCGGCGGATGCCATCTCACCGGCATCCGGGGCAACGGCGATATTGTTACAGAGAACCGGCCCGTTGGAGAGTTTACGAGCGTCGAAGCGGAGGGAGCTTTCGACATCGAATGGGTGCCTGGTGCACCGAGCTGCACGATCAGGACTGACGAAAATCTGCTGCGGCACGTCGATGCAAGCGTGAACGGGAAAAAGCTCCTGCTCGAATGGCACGGGCAGCTTCATCCGACTCACGGAATGAAGGTGAAGCTCTCGAGCTCCTCGATGAACGCGGCCCGGCTTACGGGCGCGGTGCGGTTAACGGCGACGCGGCTTTCCGGCAAAGGGTTCTACCTGGAGGGAACGGGCGCGACGCGGGTAACCGTGGATGGCACCGCGAACGAGTTGCTCGCCACCATGTCCGGCGCGAGCCGGCTCGACGCAGAATCGCTCCAGGTAAAAAACGCGGAGCTTTCCATTTCCGGCGCCGGCAAAGCCGAAGTGTCCGCGAGCGAAACTTTGAAGGTCGCGATCTCAGGGGCAGGCAAGGTGACCTACAATGGCAACCCGACCGTGGAAAAACGGGTGAGCGGTGCGGGCACGATCCGGAGACGGGATTGAAAGTTGTTGAGAGTTGGTAGTCGAGAGCTGAGAGAATGCGGCGACATGAGTGCGGCCGCTGAAGACACGTCTCCCGGTGGATTTTCTTACAACACGCGTCTCAACATTCTGAAGCAACCGCTCGAAGTCGTCGACGTCTCGGGCCTCGTAGCTGCCTGCACGGATAAGTGGTACAACCAGACGCTGTGCAAAGTGGACGAGTCAGTCGTGCGGCTCGGCGTTGTTCACGGCGAATATCATTGGCATAAACACGACAACGAAGATGAATTCTTCTACGTCGTGAGCGGGCACTTTCTGATCGATCTGGAAGAGGGCGTCATTGATCTGACCCCAGGCAAAGCCGTCGTGATTCCCAAAGGGGTGATGCATCGGCCGCGCGCGCCGGAGCGCACCGTCATCCTGATGGTCGAGCGGGCGGGAATTGTGCCGACCGGCACGTAACTAGCCCACGTTGTTCGAAGCGATCAGTCCGTAGGTCCGGCTCGGTAACGACGATCGACGGTTCAAGCTCTTCACATAGTAGCTAAGAATATTCATCGCGATGATCAGGACGAAGCAGATCAACAGGATGCGGACCTGGGCGGTGACTTGTTTGTTCGCGCCAGTTTCGAGGGTGGCCTCCGCCGGATTTTGCGGATCATGCGCAACGGTGACATCGCTGCCCACGGGATAACGTGCCAGGGTAGGATCTACCTCTTTCGGCTTATAGCCGCCCGCGAACGAAACCCGCTGTGAGGTGTACGCCTTGTCGTTGACCGAGTAGGTGTAGGTAATTTGCGGTTGTCGTCGAAACACGACCTTCTTGATGTCCGACGCAGTCACCTGGCCGGTCGTCGTCGGCCAATTCACGCTCGCTTTGGCCATCTGAACATTCTTCCAAGCCTTGTAGAGCGCGAACGGGAAGACGATCAGGAAGATTAAGGTGAGCATGGAAGAAAGGCGAAGGGCGGAAGGGGGAAGGCGGAAATTACTCCATTGGTTTTCGGCGGCGCATCTTCACGTTCTTGGTCATCGTTACGAAAATTGCAATCAATTCGTTCGTTTCCTGAACGAGTGGCGCGACCAGCGGTGGTTTGATGACGCCAGCCTCCGAGAGCAGTTCTAACTACAATTCCGATTCATCGAGTTCTTGCTGCGCGCCTTCCAGCTTGCTGATGAAATCCAAATCTGATTTTGCGCGACAAGCTTCGCGATAATGAGCAGCAACCGACGTCGCAGATCGCAGCAGTTGTTTCCCGGGAACTTCCGCGACTGCATCTCTTTTCGGCAGGGCCCGGAACAAACGTATAGTTCGAAGCGCGTATTTCTTCGTCCGAGAGCGCAAATCTTCTGGCGCGCTCATTTCGTTTCCGCCTTCCGCCCTCCACCTTCCGCCTTCCAATCCCCCGCTTCGAGCATGCGGACGCGCTTATCGAGATAGGGAAGACGAACCGTTAAAGTCAGTCCTTTTCCTTCGTTGCTTTCGATGGCCATTTCGCCGCCGTGTTCGCGGACGATGCGGCGAACGATCAGCAAACCAAGACCAGAGCCGCTGCTCTTGGTTGTGAAGTAGGGTTCGAAAACTCTGCTCAAACTTTCGGCTGACATTCCGCCGCCAGTGTCGGTGAAGCTGATGCTGACATGGGTCGCGTCCATGTCGGTGCGAATGCGGAGAATGCCGCGACGCTTCATCGCTTCGAAGCTGTTCTTGATGACGTTGTAAAACGCCTGCTTCATCTGGTCGCGATCAAGTTCGATGAGCGGAAGATCCGGCCGCAGCTCGGGTTCGACGACAATGTCGCGGTCAGCAATCTCGGGCGCGAAAAAGCGAAGCGCTTCGTCGACGATGGAATTTACGTTCTCGGGATGGAGGACCGGCTTCGAAGGGCGGATCGCCTGGAGGAATTGCGTGACGATCGAATCGAGGCGCGTGATTTCCGCGCGCGAAATCGCGATGGCTTCCTCCAATTCGTCTTTCACTTTGCCGTCGAGCTTGCGGACTTTGCGTTCCATCAACTGCAGATGGATGTGGAGCGAGTTCAGCGGATTGCCGATCTCGTGCGCCACGCCGGCGGCGAGCAAAGTGAGCGCGTTGAAGCGCTCGGATTCGATCGTTTTCTCCGTCGAGCGCCTGCTCTCGGTGATGTCGCGCAGGATGATCGCGTGGCCGACAGGTTCGCTGTAGCCGGGATCGTTGATCCCGGTTTTCTTTTTCGAGCTACGACCGGGATCGCCGATCCCGGCTACAGGTTCGCGCCGTTCGATCACCAGCGGCACGATGTAAAAATTCAGAAAGCGGTTCGCCGGATAAAAAATTTCCATGTCGCGGCTCACCGCGCCGGGAGATTGGGAGAGCGATTTCCAATCGAGGCCGCGGACCCGTTCATCCAGCCGTTTGCCGATGGAATTCTCGCCTTCGAGCCCGAACAACTCACAGGCGGCATCGTTCACGTAGGTGATCCGGCCCTTGGCATCCGTCACGATGATCCCTTCCTGGATCGCGTTGAAGACGGTCTCGATGAGCCCCTTTTCCTGCGCGAGCTGAAGCAAATAATTCTGGACGTCCTCCGGCCCAATCCGCCCGAGGCGTTCGATCAGCTTGTCGAGGAATCCGGACTTCATGGGATTGCAGATTGCAGATTTTCGATTGCAGATTGGGGACCGGACAACCGGCGATCAATCTGCATTCTGCAATCTGAAATCTGCAATTAGCGTCGTGGCTGTTGTTCGACGCGGTCGGGTTCCATCGTCTGGCCGGCTTCGGTGGCGGCGCGCTCCTTGAGCGCAGCTTTCCGGCTCAATTTCACGCGGCCTTTGTCGTCGATCCCGATGCACTTCACCCAGATCATCTCGCCGATTTTCGCGACGTCTTCGGTGCGGTTAACGCGGAAATCAGCCAGCTCAGAAATGTGGACGAGGCCGTCCTTGCCCGGAAACACTTCGACGAACGCGCCGAATTCTTTAATCGAGACGACGCGGCCATGATAGGTCTGCCCGACTTCGATCTCGCGCGACATGCCGCCGATGATTTCCTTCGCGCGCGCCATGCTCTCGGGGCTGGTCGCGTAAATGTGAACGGAGCCGTCATCATCAATGTTAATCTCCGCGCCGGTCTCGGCGACGATGCCTTTGATGGTTTTGCCGCCGGGACCAATGAGAGCGCCAATTTTCTCGGGATTAATTTTGATCGTTTCGATGCGTGGCGCGTACTTGCTGAGATCGGAGCGCGGTTTGTCGATGGCTTGCGCCATGATCTCGAGGATCTTGGTGCGCGCTTCCTTCGTCCGCATCGTCGCTTCAGCCATGATCTTGTGGCTGACGCCGGGGAGTTTGAGATCGAGCTGGAATCCGGTGATGCCGGACGCCGTGCCGCAAACTTTATAGTCCATGTCGCCGAAATGATCTTCGGACCCGATGATATCGGTCAGAAGCTCATAACGTTTCATCTGGCCGTCTTCGCCCTTTTCAGTAACGAGGCCGACGCTGATTCCGGCAACTGGAGTCTTGATCGGAACGCCGGCGTCCATGAGCGCGAGCATTCCGCCGCAAACGCTGGCCATCGAACTGGAACCGTTTGATTCCATGATCTCGCTAGTGATGCGGACCGCGTAACGGAAGTCTTCCATGCCGGGAACGACCGGCTCGAGGGAACGCTCGGCGAGCGCACCATGTCCGATCTCGCGCCGGCTGGCGCCGCCAGTGCGACCTGTTTCACCAACGCTGAACGGCGGGAAATTGTAATGCAGCAGGAAGCTCTTCGAGGTCTCGCCGCCACCGTAAGCATCGATGTTCTGCGCTTCTTCGATCGGCGCGAGAGTGACGAGTGCGAGCGCCTGGGTTTCGCCGCGCTGGAAAATCGCGGAACCGTGGGCGCGCGGGAGCACGCCGACTTCACAGGTGATCGGACGAAGATCCTGATAACCGCGGCCATCCATCCGCTTCTGTTTATCGAGCACGCTAATCCGGAACGCCTTTTTCTGGACGTAATCGAACGCCTGTGAGATGGCGAACTTGTCGGCATCGGGAAATTTCTCGAGGACCGCGGTCTTCACTTCTTCGTTGAGCGCATTTACCGCTTTGCTGCGGTCGACTTTCTTCTCGTTGTAGAGCGCGCCTTCGATGCGGTCGCCGGCAACCTGGTAGGCGACTTCGAGAATGTCCTGATTCACGTTCATCAGAGGCATCTCGCGTTTCGGTTTGCCGACCTGCGCGGCGAGTTCCTTCTGGATGCGAATCATTTCCTTCGCGTGGCCGTGCGCAAACTCGAGCGACTTAATGAAATCTTCTTCCGGCAACTCCATGGCGGAGCCCTCGATCATGATCACGTCATTTTCGGTGCCGACATAAACGAGATCGAGATCGCTCTCGTTGCGCTGATCGTGGGTGGGATTGGCGACGAACTCACCGTTTACTCTGCCGACGCGAACGGCGCCGACCGGGCCGGCGAACGGAATATCCGAAACCGTGAGGGCGGCGGAAGCACCGTTAATCGCAAGAATATCGGGATCGTTCTGGCCATCGGCGCTCAGGAGCATCGAGATGATCTGGGTGTCGTAAAGATAACCCGCCGGGAAGAGCGGCCTGAGCGGGCGATCGGTCATGCGCGAAGTGAGCGTCTCTTTTTCTGACGGACGGCCTTCGCGTTTGAAATAGCCGCCTGGAAATTTTCCGACGGCCGCGGCTTTCTCGCGGTAATCCACCGTGAGCGGGAACCAATCCTGGCCCTCTTTGATCTTGGTGGCGGAGACCGCGCTGGTCAGCACCATGGTGTCGCCGCACGAGACGATGACGGAGCCGTCAGCGAGCTTGGCGATTTTGCCGGTTTCGATTGAAATTTGCGTGGACCCGATTTGGGCCGTGACCTTGTGTTGCATGACTACGTTTCTCCTGGATTGGCTAATCCCAGGCCGGTCACCCTGATCGTAGGTTTTAACCCCGAAACGTGTCGGGACTAAAACCTCTAATCAAAGTGGAACATCGGCCCGAGCGCCGGTTTACTTATGATTACCGAATTCGTTAGGCCAAAGGGGCGAACGAAGGACGAACGCAACCAGAGACAGACCCGCGGCGGTTACTTCCGCAGGTTGAGTTTCTCGAGCAGGTTTTTATACCGGTCGGACTCCGACTTGCTCAAATAATCGAGCAAGCTCCGGCGCATCGCCACCATCTTGAGGAGGCCGCGGCGCGACGAATGGTCTTTGGCATGGCTCTTAAGGTGTTCGGTCAGCTGCCCGATTCGGCGTGTGAGAAGCGCGATTTGCACATCGGCGCTGCCCGTATCCTTTTCGTGGAGCTGGAACTCCTTCATGTCCATCGTGTCACTGCTTTCTGCCATAAACGAGCCGGTATTGTAGGTGAAGAATCGCCATTGGCAAGTTTTGGGTCCAGGCGCCTAAAAAGCCGGCCCGGATTCAGTTTCGCGCTTGCCATCGTACCAAAGGTCGAGTCTCTCGCGGGAACGAACTCCGTTTCGTCCGCGGACGATGAGCGAGAACGATTTTTTCAGGATGAAGCTCGCCGAATGCATCCGGAGTTTTCGCCCGGAAGTGATGATCGGTTCGCGCAGGAGTTTGAATCGCCCCAGTTTTCTCAAAGCCAGGGTGAAATAAATTTCTTCGCCAGCGAAAACCTCGTCATCGAATCCGCCGATGGCGCGGAAATTTTCCCGAGTGGTGAAGAGGAACGCGCCTGCACCCAGCTTCCATATCGTGAAATAGAAAACGGAGAAAACCTGAACGAACACGCGTCCCCAGAGCGGCACCGGACCCTCGGGAACAACCCGCGCTCCTCCGCCCGCGCAGCCTGTTTCCAGCGCGTCGATTGCGGCGGTCACGTGACTGGGAAAAATCGACGTGTCCGCATCGACGAAGAACAAAATATCTCCACGCGCCGCGCGGGCGCCGGCGTTACGCACCGCGGCGATCTGGCGGTGACGGACAGGTATGACGACGGCGCCGGCAGCCTTCGCAATTTCAGCGGTGGCATCTGTGGACGCGTCGTCCACAACGATGATTTCAAACGGTTGCTGCGCCGTTTCCGCAGCGTGGCGGATGGACGCGAGCGACCGCGCCAATTCGTGCTCCTCGTTATAAGCCGGGACGATGAACGAGAGCATGCGGGACGCGGAATCAGCCGGCATCACGCATCTTTTCTTTATCAAGCGCGATGTATTCGTGACGCGGCGGGCTGAAGGTATCGAGGACGCGAGTGTCTTCGAGAGTTTCCACGCCGTGGGAGACGTTGCTCGCGAGATAATGCGAATCGCCCGGGCCGAGCACGCGCGAATCGTTGCCGACGTTCACTTTCATCCGGCCACTAATAATGTGGATGATCTGTTCCTGCGGATGCTGATGCGGCGGCATGACGCTGCCGGCTTTCAGCTCGGCGATCATCTGGTACATCGTTTCGCCGTGCGTCACCGTGCGCCGCCGAATGCCCGGCGCGAGATCGATCCATGGATTTGCGTTCACGCTCTGTCTCTAAACTGGCCGTTCGATTCGTTCAACCGGCGCCGGCGTTCCAACCGGAACCTTAGACATCTCGACGCGAACATAATTCAGGATAACCGGCGACAGGATCATTCCAGGAACGCCCATTAATTTTTCGCCAATGATGAGACCGATTAACGTGAGCCAGATCGGGTTCCGGATCCGCGACCCAATGATTTTGCTGTTCAGGAAATATTCGAGCTTGTGGACCACGATCAGGAAAATCAGGGCGGCGAACGCAATTTTCGCCGAGACCAGAAAGCCGATGAAGACGATGACGGTGTTGCTGACAACGTTGCCGACAATTGGGAAGAGGCCGCACAAAAAGGTTAAACCGACGACGACTGGTCCGTAGGGAAGCCCGACGAAAAAGACAAAGATCGCCGTCAACACGGTGTTGATCGCCGAGATGGTCATCTGCGCGCCGATGACCGTGGAAAAACTGTGGTAAAAATCGCCGAAACGCGCGGTGATCTCGTCGCAATAAACCGAGTAGAGGTTGTTCCGGACCTTGTGCGATTCGCGGAAGAGATCTAGCCGGTTGTTGAAGAACATGCTCACCGCGCAGACGATCGCGATGATGATGAAAACGAAAGTCGTCGAAGCGTGCCGGGCGAAGTTGGCGAAGTCGCCGAGATACTTCGCCTGGTCCTTGATCGTCGTCATGGCGGTGGCCTTGAGGCCTTCGAAATCCTCGAATGGCAGGTTCAAGTTATGTTCTTCAGCCCAGGCGATGGCGGACGGGATCGAGTTGTCGGCGATCTTCGGCAGCGCGTTGATCGCGGCGCGAATGAAATGGCCGGCCGTGTAACCGAGACCCGCCACAATCAAGATAAAGACGGCGAGCGTCACCCATTTGTTCGGAATGAAACGGGCGAGCTTGGTAAGAACGAAGTAGGAGAAGAGCAGCGCGAGAAAAGGAACGCCGAGCTGAAGCAGGCCGACGAGCACGATCGTAATCGCCAGGATTACATAGGACCATCGCGCCTGTTTTGACATCGCGATCAAGGTGCTTGCGACGGGTTTGTTCGTCCAGCCTCAACTGGAATCCGAAATTCCATGAGCGGCAGCTCGCGCCGTTCGCCGCAGGTTTCGCTTGTGCTCGTCCCGACGCGGACCGCTCCCATTCGTTTGTAAAACGCTTCCGCGTTCGGGTCCGCTTCGATTTTCATGCAGGGGAAATCGAGACGCTTTACTTCGGTCGCCGCATGTTCGAACAACGCGCGTCCGATGCCCTGTCGCATCGACGACGGCAATACCCAAAGGTGATCGAGACGCGGCCCGTCCGGCTCGTTCGTCAAAACATAGAACCCGACGGGTCGCTCATTTTCGACTGCGATATAGGCGACGTTCTCAGTGACGAATTCCGCGCGCATCGTGAGCGTGTCCCTCCACGCTGCGATCCACGTTTCGGGATAACCCCAATGCCGTTTTGCGGCGTGCGCAATTTCACTGAGGGTGGTCGCGTCTTCCGATTTCGCGCGAACAATTTCCGGCACGAACTTCATTAACCGCGGATAACGCGGATGGCGCGGATATTTTTTCATCATCAGCGTCATCCGCGAAATCCGCGGTTAAACCCGCTGACATTTCTTTTACAATCTTTGCACGCGGCTCTGACACAGCCTTTCGCGGTTCGTGGTCTAATTTGACCATGAAGAAATTACTAGTGCTCAGTTTCGCAGCCGGGCTCGCGCAAGCTGCCGTGGCTTCACCCGCCCCTGACGTGACCCTGCGGGTTATGCCGGAGCGCGATTACGTTTACCGGCTCGGTCCGCGCGAATTGATCGTGCAGGTCGAGATTGAAGCTCGCAAAAGCGACGAAGTGCGGCGGGCGCCGATGAACTTGTGTGTCGTCCTGGATCGAAGCGGCTCCATGGAAGGCGCGAAAATCGAAAAGGCGCGGCAGGCTGCGGCAATGGCCGTCGATAAACTCGGCGACGACGACATTTTTTCGCTCGTCACCTACGACAGCGAAACGGATTTGCTCATTTCGCCCGAGCGCGTCGGCGGAACAGATCATCGCGAAGATCTGAAAGCGCGGATTCATCGCATTCAACCGGGCGGCAGCACTGCGCTGCACGCCGGGGTGGTGCTGGGCGCGAAACAGGTCCGGCGATTTTTTGAAAAAGAGCGCGTGAACCGAATCATTCTGCTCTCCGACGGTCTCGCGAATGTCGGACCCAGCAGCCCTTCGGATTTGGCCCGGCTCGGCCGCGAATTGCGCGGTGACGGCATCGCCGTCAGCACGATCGGCCTGGGCGACGATTACAACGAGGACCTGATGACGGGGTTGGCCGAAGCGAGCAACGCCAACTACTATTATGTGAAGGACGCCGAGAAACTGCCGGGCATTTTCGCCCAAGAGCTGGGCGCGGCCCGCTCGCTTCTGGCGCGCAGCATCGTTATTCGCATCGAAGCGCCGGACGGCGTGCACCTCAAAGAAATTATCGGGCGCCCGGAATTCGAGTGCCACGATCGGACCGCGGAGATTAAGATGCCGGAGCTATTCGGCTCGGAGAAACGGCGTTTCCTTGTGCGCTGCGTCACAGACGAGAAGACTCCAGCCTCGCTCGACGCGGCGACGGTCGAGTTGAATTACGCGACGGCGTCCGGCGGTGCGGCGCCGGCTCAACGGCAAGCAGCGAAAATTTCGTTTACTGACGACCAGAAGAAAGCGGACTCGAGCGTTCGCGTTGACGTCGCCCGTGAAAACAGCGTGGTCCAAAACCGGATCGCCAAAGAGACGGCGGTTAAGCTGGCAGATGAGGGGAAATCGAAGGACGCGGTGGCGTTGCTCCGTCAGCAAGCCGCGAAGAACGCGGCCGCTGCGCCGGAACTGCAAGTGCCAGGAGTCGCGCAAGAAAATCAGAAGCTCGAGGAAGCCGCGCGGGACATCGACGCGAATGGCCGGCTCGAGAAGGCGCGCCGGAAATCAATGCAGTTCGAGAATTACGCGGATAAATATCAGAAGAGCCGCTGATACGAACTCCGTGAAGGTAGGGACGGCGAGTGTGTGGGCCGTCCCTACCGATCCCCCACACAACGTGATAACCTCCGGCTCGGCTCGTGAAACGAAGCATTTGGATATTTCTGCTCGCGGTCGCCCTGCCCAGCATCGGTCTGGGATGGCTAGCTCTGCGGAGTGCGAACGAACAGCAGATCATTCTCGAACGCCGCACAGCTGAGCTTTACCAAAAAGATACGGACGCGGTCGCGAGCGCGGCGCGCGGTTTGGTGGATGAAGAACGGCGCGGATTTGCCGAGCGCGTGCGCGAGTTGCTGGCAAACGAACCCGCCGCCCAGCTTGCGCACGATTTCGCGGCGAAGTTGTCGCGCGCCTGGCCCCGGCCGGCGATCGGATTTGCTCTGAACGCGGACGGCAATCTCGTCTCGCCTTCGACGGACGAAGCGCGGGGCGACGCCGAGCGGCAGCGGTTCCTCCAAAACAACGGCGCGTTCTTGTCCGGCACGACGCCAGCGACCGTTTACGCTGTTCCTGCCGATGAATTGAATCGATTGGAACAGCGGCGAAAGACGATGGACCGACTCGAGAACCAGGTGACCGCGCAAAAGTCGGCTCCGAAGACGAAGGATGTCACGGTGTCGCCTCCGTCCGCGGTCGCGCCGCCTCTGAAGGAGAAAGAGGAAAGCGCGCAGTCAACCCAACTCCGAAATGTCGCGCCGCAACGCGTCCAGCAAGAGAACGCGCCGGCGGTTTCGCAGCTCGTGCCTGCAACCGCTGATTTCAAAGCCCTCACTTCCGATCATCCGGAAGGCGTCGTGACGCGTTTCATGCAGGATCGGCTCGAGATCCTTTTCTGGCTCCGGCCACCCGAAGCGCCAGGCATGATTTTCGGCTGTCTTCTGAACGTGGATGGACTGACCGATCTCTGGCGCGATGCTCTGCCGGACAGCGCGAGTCGCGATTATGTAATCGCGCTTTTGAACGACAAGACGCGGCCGGTCGCGACGCAGCCGCCGGGCGAAACGCGGCGCGATTGGCGGCGGCCCTTTGTCGCCTCGGAAATCGGCGAGGCGCTGCCGCATTGGGAAGCCGCGCTTTATTTGATGCGGCCGGACCAGTTGAAGGAGAGCGCGCGCAGTGTGCGCCGCACTTTGTTGTTGCTGATCGCTGCAGCCTTGGCGGCGATCGCATTTGGTGGCTGGGCCGTGTTCGCGGATGCGCGTCGTCAACTAGCCCTCGCTCAAAAGAAAACGGATTTCGTTTCGAATGTTTCCCATGAATTGAAAACGCCGCTCACTTCCATCCGCATGTTCGCGGAAATGATGCAGAGCGGGAACGCGGCCGAAGACAAGCGCCCTCAATATCTGCGGATCATCGTCGCGGAAGCGGAGCGGCTGACTCGGTTGATCAACAACGTTCTCGATTTCGCACGGCTCGAGCGGAAACAGAAACGCTACGATTTTCGGCCGCTCGATTTGCATGCGGTGCTCGCCAAGACCTGGGAGGGCCACGAATTGCATTTGCGCGAACAGGGATTCACCACTCGTTGGCAAGCCGCGCCGCCGCCTTATCCGGTGCGCGGCGACGAAGACGCGCTCGCCCAGGTTTTCGTGAACCTGTTGTCGAACGCCGAGAAATACAGCACCGATAAAAAGGAGATCGAGATTCACAGTTATCTCACGGAAGATTCCGTTCACGTGAGCGTCCTAGATCGCGGCACCGGCGTGCCCGCCGGCGAAGAGACAAAAATCTTCGAAGCGTTTTATCGCGCGCACGATTCACTCGCGAGCGGGATCCAGGGCTCGGGTCTCGGGCTTACGCTCGCGCAACGAGTGGCAAAAGAACATGGGGGCGAGATCACGTATCAGACGCGCGAAGGCGGCGGAAGCAACGTCAGCTTGAGGCTGCCGTTGAATCGGACAGCATGAAAAAGCGACTGCTCGTCGTCGAAGATGACGCTCACATCCGGCTCGGGCTCTGCGATGCGTTACGCGCGGAAGGTTACGACGTCGTTGATTGTCGCGATGGCGGGCAGGCCTTGCCGCTCATCAAACAGAACAAGCCCGATCTCATCATTCTCGACATCATGTTGCCCGGAAAAAGCGGCTTTGATTTGTGCCGCGAAATCCGCGCCGGGAAAAATCGAGTGCCAATCCTGATCCTGTCCGCGAAAGGGCAGGAGATCGACAAAGTCGTCGGGCTCGAACTCGGCGCGGATGATTACGTGACCAAGCCGTTCAGTTTGCGCGAGCTGCTTGCGCGGGTGCAGGCCCTGTTACGGCGTGCGCAGGTCGGCGGTGCCGCGAGTGACCTGCCGATGGAGATCGCCTTCGGAAAAGTGCGGATCGATTGCAAAGCCTTGCGCGGAACGCGCGGCAAGAAAGCGATCGAGTTGAGCCCGCGTGAGCTGAAAGTACTGGCGGTTTTGTTTCGCGAACGCGGCAACGCCGTTTCTCGCGAAGCGCTCCTCAACGAAGTGTGGGGCGTCGATTATTACGGGACCACGCGCACGCTCGATCAATTGATCGTGAAGTTACGCCAGAAGATCGAAGACGTTCCCGGCGAACCGCGGCATCTCCTCACAGTTCACACCCTCGGCTATCGGCTCGAAATCTGACGCCTCGTCCGAACCAAGAGAGACGACCGCGGATTACGCGGATGCCACGGATTTAATTTGTTCATATCCGCGCCATCCGTGTCATCCGCGGTTAAATTTCCTTTTGATCTCCGCGGTTTCGAAATTGGGACACCCAAATCCCGGGCACGGGAAAAATGAATTAGCGTTCACTCTGGAGCGCGCGCGTAAGTCGCTCTGACGCAGGCGAAAAGAGAACGTTACGGGTGGTGGCATACGGCATGCAAAGGGTTGCCGGTTGGAGCCGCTTCGATGCAGCGCCGAACCTCAACCGACCTCACACCATGATTACTCGCGCCCTTCTTTTTCTCTTCGTCGCCGCCACAACGGCGTTCGCATTGTCGGAAGAAAATGTCAGTCAAACTCTCGATGGCGCGCCCGGCGGTAAACTCATCGTCGACGTCGATTTCGGAACGATCGATGTCTCGGCGGGACCCGACGATAAAGTTTCGGTGACCGTGCATCGGAAGATCGATTCCGACAGCGACACGCAGGAAAAAGAATATTTCGCGTCGGCCCCGGTGCAGGTGACGAAGGAAGGCAACACCTTCACAGTGCGCGCCCGGCGGGCGAACAAGGAAAAGAACCAGAACTGGAGCGGACGTTGCAATATGGACGCGCGTTACACGTTGCGGGTGCCAAAAAGTTTTAACTCAGAGCTGCGGACTGGCGGCGGAACGATCATGGTCGCAGAGATCACGGGCACGATGAGCGCCGACACGAGCGGCGGGAAACTGAAGTTCACGCATTTAAAAGGCCCGACCGGCGCGACGACCAGCGGCGGCAGCATCGAGCTGAGCGGCTGCGATGGCCCGTTAAAAGTCGACACAAGCGGCGGCCGGATCGAAGCGACCGAGGGAAGCGGGTCGTTGGAAGCGCGAACTTCGGGTGGCTCGATTGTGGTCCGCAATTTCGCCGGCGACGCGAAAGTGGAAACGAGCGGCGGCCGGCTCGCGTTCGAGAACGTTAACGGCAAGATTTTCGGACGCACGTCCGGCGGATCGATCAGCGCCAAATTGAAATCGCCGGTGCCGGGCGACGTGAATTTGGAAACGTCGGCCGGTAGCATCGACCTGATGGTTCCGCCCGACGCGGGCCTCGACATCGAAGCGGAAGCGAGCTCGGGGCGGGTGACGAGCGACCTTCCATTTACCGGGACGCGGACCGACCGCGATTCCATGAAAGGAAAAATTAATGGCGGTGGGAAATCGGTGGTGTTGCGCTCGGGTGCAGGCAGCATCGCGATAAAACCAGCGTCGGCCGACGTCGCAGTGAGATAACGGAGGGCGCGATGAACGACCTCCGCTTCGCTTTTCGCCAGCTCGGGAAAACATTGGTCGCCGCGGCGGCCATTGTGTTCTTCGCTGCGCCGACGAACGGAGCAGAGAAGCCAGCCGGAACTTTTCCACTCAAACGCGATGGACAGCTGATGCTGGTCGAAGTTCGGATTGATAATTCGGCGCCCGCCTGGTTTGTCCTTGATTCCGGCGCGTCGCACACTGTTTTCGATCCAAAATTCGCGCAGGAGCTGGGGCTTAAGATCGAAGCTGCGCCCGCCACCACTGGGACTGGAACGGGCGAGGTGGCGAAATCTCAGACCCGAGCCGTCGTAATGACGCTCAATGGAGTCAAGGTCGATGTCCCGCAGCCCTGGGTGATCGATCTGAGCAAGGCGCCGCTCCCGCCGTCGGTGAAAGGACTCGTCGGCGCGGAACTTTTCAAGGCCTACGTGACCCGGATCGATCCGCAACAATCGAACGTGAGCGTTTTTGAAAGCGCTTCGTACCAACCCAGGGAAGGTGTGACTTCGATTCCTCTGTTCGTCGACGGCGACAAACTTCTTCTCGAAGCGACCCTTGAAGTGCCGGCCGGTAAGAGCGTAACGCACAAACTGCGAATCGACACCGGCTCGGAATCATCCGTTAACGACGAGGTCGTCAAACAATCCGAAGAGGTGCGCACGAGCACTCTCGGGGGCGGGTTGGGCGATTCGTTCAAATCGTATTCCGGAGTTTTCACGTCCGTAAAAATTGGCCCGTACGTGGTGAAACACGTTTGGGGACCTGGCGGGCCACATCCGGCCATCGGCATGGAACTGTTGCGGCGGTTCATCATTACTTTCGACGTTCCGCGCCAGCGAATTTACCTCGAGCCCACGCCAGCCCTTAACGATCCGGTGCCGACACCGCCACTTAACTAGTACTCGAACCATGAATGATCTTCGTTACGCGTTTCGGCAACTTCGGAAGACACCGGGATTCACCTTCATCGCGATTCTCACCCTCGCGCTCGGGATCGGGGCGAACACTGCGATCTTCAGCGTCATCTACGCGGTCCTGCTTCAGCCGCTGCCATATCCGAATGGCGAACGCGTCGTCATTCTCACGGAAACGGATTCCAACCAGCCGCAGATCTCTGTCGCGTATCCGGATTACGTAGATTGGAAACGAGATCAGGCAGTGTTCGACGCTCTGGCGATCTCGCGACGAGAATCATACAACCTTAGCGGTCTCGAAAATCGCGCGCCTGAGCAGATCTCTGGCGGCCTGGTCACGGCCAGCTTCTTCAAAGTGATCGGGCTCTCGCCGCAGCTCGGCCGCGTCTTTACCGAGGAAGAAGATCGCGTTGGCGGCCCGGCGGTTTGCGTCATCAGCGACAAGCTTTGGTACCGCGTCTTCAACCGCGACGCGAACATCCTCGGCAAATCGGTCAACTTCGGTAACCAGCCCTACACGATCATCGGCGTAATGCCGCCGCAGATGTTTTCGCCGCGGACGGTCGAAGTCTGGTTCCCGCTCACTCGCCGCACGGACAATGAAAACTGGCAGACGCGCGACAACCACCCGGGGCTGTTTGGCTGGGCACGGCTGAAAGAAGGCGTAACGGTGGATCAGGCGCTCGCGCAGATGAAGGAAATCGCGGCGCGTCTGAGCAAGGAGTACCCGAAATCGAACGCCGGCGTGAGTGCGACGGTAACGCCGTTCCTCGAAAACCAGATCGGGGATTATCGCGCGAGCCTGAACCTGTTGCTCGGAGCGGTCGCGCTCGTCCTTCTGATTGCTTGCGCGAATCTGGCGAACCTGCTGGCGGCGCGGGGCGCGGCCCGGGCGCGCGAGTTCGCGGTGCGGGCAGCGGTCGGCGCGTCACGCTGGGCGATCATCCGGCAATTGTTGATCGAGAGCATGGTGCTCGCGGTGGTCGGCGGTGGACTCGGTCTGTGTCTTGCGGCGTGGGGACGCGATCTCCTGGTGGCGTTGGCGCCGCCGGGGGTGCCGCGGTTCCAAAACGTGGCGTTAAACGGTTGGGTGCTCGCGTTTAGTCTCGCGCTTTCCTTCGTGACGAGCGTGCTCTTTGGTCTGTTGCCGGCCTGGCACTCATCTCGCCCTGATATTCAACTCGCTTTGAAATCCGGCGGGCACGGCAGCTCGGAAACAGCCGGCGCGAAACGGTCCCGTGATTTGCTCGTTGTCGCAGAGGTTGCGCTCACTCTCATCCTGCTGAGCACAGCTGGATTGGTCCTGAAGAGTTTCGCGAACGCTCGCAACATCGGGCTCGGGTTCGATCCGTATCTGCTCCTCTCGGCCCGGGTCGATTTGCCGGAGCCGAGTTATTCCGATCCCAAGAAGGTCTGGAACTTCCAACAGGCGCTGGTGGACAAGTTATCGGCGCTGCCGGGAGTGCAGAACGCCGCCATCGCATCGAACCCGCCGCTTATGACGGGCTGGCAAACTTCATTCGTGCCGGAGGGAATGCAGGAGCCGGAGCCGGGCAAATTCCCTTCGGCCGAGATGGCGGTCGTGACGGAAAACTATTTCCAAACGATCAAGACGCCACTGCTTCGCGGCCGCGTGTTTGAGCCGATGGATACCAAGGAATCGCCCCCGGTGGTCATCGTCGACCAGATGATTGTCGACCGGTATTTCCAAGGGCAGGACCCGATCGGCAAGCATGTCCGGATGAGCACCGGCGACAAGGGCGAGAGGGAAGATCGCACCATCGTTGGCGTGGTGCCGCACCTGAAAGTTTACGGGTTCGAGGAAACGGTGGTCCTGCCGCAGGCATATTTGCCCGCGAAACAAATCTCGACCACCGGATTGGTAGTGCTGCTCCGGACGACGCTGGCGCCGAAGTCACTCGAGAAGCCGGTGCGCGACATCGTGGCGTCGCTCGATCCGTCCCAGCCCGCGTTTGATTTCAAAACGATGCGGGAACGCGTTGAGGAAACGTGGGCGACGCCCCGGCTGATGAGCTTTCTCCTGGCGTGTTTCGCGACCCTCGCACTCACCCTCGCGATCGTCGGGCTCTACGGCGTGATGGCTTATAACGGTTTGCGGCGGACCCGCGAGATCGGCGTTCGCCTCGCGCTTGGTGCGATGCCGGCGCAGATCCGGATGATGATGCTGGGGCAGGGGATGCGGCTCCTGATTGTCGGTCTGGTCATCGGTTTCGTCGGCGCGGTCGCAATGTCCAAGGTCATCCGGAGCCTGCTCTTTGGTGTAAGCGCGAACGACCCGCTGATCTACACCACCGTCACGGTCCTGCTGACTGTTGCGGCCATTGTCGCTTGCTGGCTGCCGGCGCGAAAAGCTTCCCGAGTTAATCCCATCATCACACTTCGCGCCGAATGAACAAAATCGAAGGCCAGTGACGAGTGACATGTGACGACTGACGTGATGCCTGCCAATCGAACATCGAAAATCGCGAATCGAAAATTCCAATGAATAATCTCCGCTACGCCCTTCGTCAGCTTCGGAAATCGCCGGGATTCACATTCGTCGCGGTGCTGACCCTTGCGCTCGGGATTGGCGCGAACACCGCCATCTTCACGGTCGTCAATGCCGTTCTGCTCTCGCCGTTGCCATATCCGGACGCCGATCGGCTGGTCATGGTGAACTCGCGGAACTTCCAGGAGAACCTCAAGAACCTCGGTTTCGCGCCCGCTGGTTTCCGTGACGTCGAGAAACAGCTCACATCCTTCGAGAGCATCGCGGCCAATCGCTACAACTACGACAACCTCACGGGAATCGAGAAACCAACGTCGCTTACCGGCTGCCTCGTCACCCAGGACTACTTCAAAGTGCTCGGCGAACGGCCGCTTTTTGGCCGGACCTTCACCAAAGAAGACGCGGCCGCGAATGCGAAGCCTTCCATCGTGGTCAGCTACGATTTGTGGCAAAAACAATTCGGAGGACGCGACATCGTCGGAAAAGACGTAACGCTCAATGATGTTCCGACCGAGGTCATCGGGATCATGCCGCGGACGTTCAAGGATCCATTCAACGTCCCTCAGCTGTGGCGAGTGTTCCCCAATGAAGGCGGCGAGAATGTCGTCGCGAACGCCCGGTTCTGGGGAGTAATCGCGCGGATCAAACCGGGCGTGACGAGCTCTACCGCTCAGGCAGAGCTCAGCACCATCGCGGCGCGACTCGCGCAGAGCGATCCAAAATTTTATAAAGGGTGGGACTTCACGATTTCTCCGCTGCGCGACATCGTGGTCGGAAATTACCGGGAAGGTTTGCTGCTCGTGGTGGGCGCGGCCTTACTCGTCCTGCTCATCACCTGCGCGAACGTCGCCGGTCTGCAATTCGTCCGCGCCTCGACGCGGCAACGCGAAGTCGCGATCCGTCTCGCACTCGGCGCGAGCAGGGCCGCGATTGCGCGGAGTCATCTCGTGGAATCGCTGCTCCTCGTAGCGCTTGGCGGAATAGGTGGCGTCCTGATCGGCAGCTGGGGATTGGATTTGCTCCTCGCCGGTTTCTCGCGCGATTGGATTCCGCGCGGCGACGAGATTTCGCTCAACACGACCGTGCTCGTAGTCACCGGACTGACGGCCTTCGTCACCGGCATCGCGTTCGGACTTTTCCCGGCCTGGCACGCGACGCGGGTCGACGCGATCGATTCGTTGCGCGACGGCAGCAAAGGCTCCTCCGGTTTGCAGTCGGTCCGGCTCCGCGGCGCGCTGGTCATCGCGCAAATCGCGCTGACGCTCGTCCTCCTCGTTTGCGCCGGGCTCGTCTGGAAAAGTTTCGCCGCAATCACGCGCGTGAATCCCGGGATCCAGATCGACAACACCTTGAGCATGGTGCTCACGCTCTCGCCCACGCGTTACGATACCGGGCCGAAGCGAATCGATTACTACCGCCAGGTGCTCGACCGGGTCGGGGCTTTGCCCGGCGTGGAATCCGTCGCGTTCACCCAAACCATGCCGTTTATGTGGGGAATTCCCGCGTCGTTCTCGATCTACGGCGTGCCGGACGACACGGCCAAACTGCCGCCGGCTTACTACGATTCGGTGAGTCCGTCATATTTCGCGACGATGCGCATCCCGCTTTTGCAGGGACGGCTCTTTGCGGAGACCGACGACGTGAACGCGCCGCCTGTGATAGTGCTGAGCCAGTCGGCGGCCCGAAAATTTTTTCCAAATGAAGACCCACTGGGCAAGCGGCTCTCGCTCCCGCCGAGTCGGCAACAGCCGAATCCACCTGCCCTGGAAGTCGTCGGCGTTGTCGGCGACGTACCGCGCGACGGGTTGAATTCGGTAACGCCGTACCAGGCTTACGCGAGCCTGAATCAGCGCGGCTGGTCGTTCGCGACCCTACTCGTTAGGTCGCCGTTGCCGGTCGAAACGCTTTCGCAAACCATCCAGCGTGCGATTTGGGATTTTAACCCGGAGCAGACAATCTCGAACGTCACGCCAGTCCGCTCGCTGGTGAAGTCGAGCCTCACCCAGCCACAGCTTTATCTGACGCTTTTCGGTCTGTTCGCGTTGCTCGCGCTTTTGCTTGCCGCAATCGGGCTTTACGGCCTCATCGCCTACAGCGTCGCGCAACGCACTCGTGAATTCGGGATCCGTTACGCTCTTGGCGCGCAAGTCCGCGATGTTCTGCGACTCGTCATTGGACAAGGCGTGCGTCTCACTGCGCTCGGGCTCGTCCTAGGTTTGCTGGCCGCCGCCGGTGTCGCGCGTTTGATGGAGACGCTTCTCTTCCGGACGAAAGCCTACGATCCGTTTGTTTTCATAGGGGTAGCGCTAGTCCTCGCCGTAATCGGTCTGCTCGCCGCGTTGTTGCCCGCGCTCCGCGCCACCAAAGCAGATCCTGTCGCTGCTCTCCGCGCCGAATGAAGGAAACAGTGACGTGTGACAAGTGACATGTGACGAGATGAGCAATCGAAAATCCCTATGAACAACCTTCGCTTCGCCTTCCGCCAGCTGCGCAAATCGCCTGGATTCACCGTCATTGCGGTGCTCACCCTGGCGCTTGGCATCGGCGCGAACTCCGCAATCTTCAGTGTCGTTAACCACGTTCTTCTTCGGCCGCTGCCTTATCCGCATTCTGAGCGGCTCGTTTACCTGAATGAAATCGGCAACGGCGTCGACACTTCACTCGCGCTGCCGGATTACGTTGATTGGAGGAACGACAGCAAGTCCTTTGAGAATCTTGCGATCAGCCGGCTGGAATCGCGCAACCTGAGCGGAATCCCCGGCCGCGAGCCCGAACGCATCTCGGTCGCATACGTGACCGCGAATTTCTTCAGCGTGATCGGTCTGCAACCCCAACTGGGCCGGACTTTCACTGAAGAGGAAGACAAGCCCGGCGCGCCGCCGCTCGCGATCATTAGCGATCGGCTTTGGGATCGTCTCTTTCATCGCGACCCGAAAATCGTAGGTCAGCCGATGAACTTTCACGGCTCACCGATCACGGTCATCGGCGTCATGCCGCGCGAGATGGATTCGCCGCACAACGTCGATGCGTGGTTTGCCGTGATGCGCCGCGCCGCCAATCCCGGATGGCAGAACCGCGCGAATCACCCCGGGTTCTTCGGCTGGGCCCGGCTCAAGGAAGGCGTCACGGTTGAACAAGCGCGTGCCGAGATAAAGGCGCTCGCCGCTCGACTTGAAAAACTTTATCCAGCCACCAATGCCGGCGTGGGCGCAAACGTTCGGCCGCTCCTCGACAATCTTCTCGGCAATTATCGCACCAGCCTGGCGTTGCTGCTCGGCGCGGTTGCGCTCGTTTTGCTCATCGCCTGCGCGAACTTAGCGAACCTCCTGGCCGTGCGTGGGGCCGCACGCGCCCGGGAGTTTGCGGTTCGCGCAGCGATGGGTGCCGGGCGCGGGCAAATCGTGCGCCAGCTTTTGCTCGAGAGTTTTGTCATTGCGGCCATCGGCGGCGCGCTGGGCCTGGTCTTCGCGACCTGGGGACGCGATGCGCTGGTCGCGTTCGCTCCCGCAAATGCGCCGCGCTTCGAAGGAATCGGCTTCGACTGGCGAGTTTTGGGGTTCACTTTTCTCCTCGCCACGCTTACCACCCTTTTGTTTGGGCTGTGGCCAGCGTGGCAGGCCGCGCGAGCTGACATCAACGTTGCTCTCCAGGCCGGTTCGTTTGGAAGTTCGGAAACGAAAACCGCGCGCCGGAGCCGCGATTGGCTCGTGGTCATCGAGGTCGCGTTAACGCTTCTTCTCCTGAGTGCCGCGGGCCTTGTTCTGAAGAGCTTTGCCAAGATGCAATCGACCCGGCTCGGCTTCGAGCCGCAGGACATGCTCACAGCCCGGATCGAACTTCCGTTCACAAAATACACCGCGCTGCCGCCGATCCTCAATTTTACGAACTCGTTGCTCGACGAAGTCCGCAAGCTCCCGGGGGTGCAGAACGCTGCGCTCTCCGCGAATCCGCCGATGATCGGCAACTGGCAAATTAATTTCCAACCGGAAGGCGCGCCGCCGACCGATCCCAGCCAGCAACCAGCGGCCGATTACGAAGTCGTGCAGGGCGATTATTTCGCCACTTTCAAAACGAATCTGATTCGCGGCCGGACTTTCAACGACCGCGATCGCGCTGATTCCCCGCCGGTCGTCATTATCGACCAGCTCTTGGCGGACACGACCTTCAAGGGACAGGACCCGCTCGGCAAAAGATTGATGATCGATTCGGAATCGGACGTGATCGAGGGCGGCGCGAAGCTGTACGAAATTGTCGGCGTCGTGCCGCACCTGAAATTTCGTGGCTACGACGACGCGGTGCCGACTCCGGCGCTTTTCCTTCCCGAATCGCAGGTCGGCCGCACGAATCTTACGCTGTTCGTCCGGGCTTCCGGCAACGTTAAGCGCCTTGAGAAACCAATTCGCGACATCGTCAGCCGGCTCGATCCGACGCAGCCGGTCTACGATGTGCGCTCAATGGAAGAACGCGTTGAGGAAAGCTGGGCGACGCAACGGCTGCTCACATTCCTGCTGACGATCTTTGCCGGACTCGCGCTGCTTCTCGCGGCGGTTGGACTCTATGGAGTGCTCGCTTACAGCGCAATGCGGCGGCTGCGCGAAATCGCGGTGCGCCTCGCGCTCGGCGCGCGCCCAGGCCACATTCGCGGGCTCGTCATGGGTCACGGCTTGCGCCTCTTTGGCGTCGGCATCGTTGTCGGCGCGCTCGCGGTCGGCGCTTCTGCGGGCGTGATTCGCAGTTTCCTCTTCGGCGTTTCACCGCTCGATGCGCAGACGTATCTAATTGTCGGCTCCATTCTTTCCGTCGTCACGATTCTCGCGGCCTGGTTGCCTGCGCGGCGGGCCTGTCGGGTTAACCCAATCACCGCGCTCCGCGCAGAGTGAAGAGAGTGACGTGTGACAAGTGACGTGTGACGAGATGAGCAATCGAAAATTGAAAGTCGAAAATCGAAAATGACGACCCTTCTCTACGATCTTCGTTACGGAACCCGGATGCTGCTGAAGAATCCGGGCTTCACTTTTGCCGCGCTGATCACGCTCGCGCTCGGCATCGCCAGCTCGACTGCAATCTTCAGCGTGATCGATGGCGTCCTGCTTCACCCATTGCCATATCCCGATTCGGAAAAGCTGATGGTGCTCGATCCAACTCAACGCAGCACCGGCGTATCAGGCGGCGCTTTTGCGCCGGCGAATTACGTTGATTACGCGGCGCAGAACGAAGTCTTCACCGAGATATCAGCGTCGCGCGGCGAACAATACAGTTTGAGCGACAGCGACCAGCCGGAACGCGTTCGCGGGACGATGACGACTTCGAATATCTTCCCGCTGTTTGGCGTTGCGCCGATCCTCGGCCGCACCTTGCTGCCCTCGGACGAACAACCCGGCCACAGCAACGTCGTTGTGCTCAGCTCCGAATTGTGGGCGCGCCGCTATGGCTCCGATCGCAACATCATCGGCCGCGAAATTTCGTTGAACGATGAGCCGCACACCGTCGTCGGCGTGATGCCGCCCAATTATCAGCCCGATGGTTATGGCGAGCTCTGGGTGCCCTCCGCTTTCGGGGTGCCCACCAATGTGCTCCGGCCGACGATCGATCCGCGCCCGGTTCGCAACAGCAATTACCTCGACGTTCGCGCCCGGTTGAAGCTAGGTGTCACTCTCGAGCAGGCGCGCGCCCAGATGGACGCGATCAGTCGACGACTCGAGAAGCAGTACGAGAACGACAACATGGATGTCGGGATCCGGGTAACGCCACTGCATGAAGATGTCGTCGGCGGAATCCGGCCAGTGTTGCTCCTGCTCTTCGCCGCGGTCGGGTTTCTTCTTTTCATCGGCTGCGCGAATGTTGCGAATCTCTTGCTCGCCCGGGCGGCGACGCGTTCGCGCGAAATTTCCATTCGCGCCGCGATGGGCGCGAGCCGCGGCCGATTGATGCGGCAATTGTTGACCGAGAGCGTGCTCCTCGCAGTTGTCGGTGGAGTTCTCGGCGCGGTCCTCGCGGCCTGGGCGATACCGGTCCTGATGGCGATGGCGCCACCCGCGTTGCGCGGTTTCAAAGATATCGGGCTCAACGCTCAGGTGCTCGGGTTCAGTCTCGGCGTCTCCGTTATCACCGGAATCCTGTTCGGTCTTGTTCCTGCGATTTCGTCCTCCTCGTCCAATCCCGCCGAGTCATTGAAACAGGGTGAGCGCGGCAGCACCGGAGGCGGCAGTCGCCGGCGCGCGATTCTCATCGCCACCGAGGTTGGCTTGTCCTTGATCCTTCTCATCGGCGCCGGCCTGATGATTAAGAGCTTCGCGAACCTGACAAAGGTCGCGCCGGGCTTTAATTCCGATCGGCTGCTCATATTTAATATCGGCGCGTCGGCCAGGGCGGACGAGGAGAGTCAGGTCCATTTTTACCAGCAGATTTTGCAACGCGTCGCAGCTGTGCCGGGGGTCCAGAGCGCGGCCGCGATCAGCCGCCTTCCTTTCTCCGGGGGGAACAGCTCGCGAACTTTCAATCGGTCCGGCAGCACAAAACAAGATCAGGCCGATATCCGGATCGCGACGCCTGACTATTTCCGAACCATGGGAATCCCGCTCGTCCGCGGTCGCAACTTCGACGAGCACGACATCAAAGGCTCGACGCCCGTCACGATTATCAATGAACAGACCGCCCGGGATGTTTTTCCCGGCGAGGATCCGATCGGCCAGTTCATCGAGAACTACGGACCGAAAAATGAAAAGCTTCAGGTCGTGGGCGTGGTGGGCAATGTCCGCCATCTTGCCTTGGAAACCGCGCCGCGCCCTGAAATTTACCAGCCGCTTGGCCAGGGCCTGTGGCCGCTCGTGTTCATCGCGGTCAAGACCGCGCCGGAAAATCCGGTCTCGCTTTTGCCAGCGGTGCAACAAGCCGTTTGGAGCGTGAATAAGTCGGTGCCGCTCGGCAATCCGCGGAGCATGAACGAGATGATCGCGCGCACTTTGCTCCAGAAAAAATTCACGATGCTGTTACTCAGCATCTTCGCCGGCGCGGCTCTCTTGCTGGCCGCGATCGGCTTGTATGGGGTAATTTCGTATTCCGTCGCGCAACGCACGCGCGAGCTGGGGATCCGGATCGCGCTCGGCGCACAACGGGGCGACGTTCTGCGCCTCATCCTCCGTCAGGGCATGACGCTCGTGGCGGTTGGCGTGATCTTCGGCATCGCGGCGTCGCTTGGCCTAACGAGACTAATCGCGTCGCTGCTTTATGGAATCAGCGCGAGCGATCCGATCACGTTTTTGATTCTCTCCCTGGCGCTGGTGCTCGTCGCCTTCATTGCCTGCTGGTTGCCCGCGCGCCGCGCCAGCGCGGTCGATCCGATCGTAGCGCTCCACGCCGAATGAAAGAGGCTGCAAACTCTTCACTGGAGGGACGGGCGCTGTCCCGTCCTTCGCATTGGACGCCACAGCGGGCGTCCCTCCAGAAATGAACGACCTCCGCTTTGCCCTTCGCCAACTCTGGAAATCGCCGGGCTTCAGTCTCGTCGCCATCGTAACGCTGGCGCTTGGGATCGGCGCGAACACCGCCATCTTTTCGGTGATTGAGAGCGCGCTGCTCCGGCCGCTGCCATTTCCAAACGCCGACCGCCTGGTCAGGGTCTACGAAACCTTCGACGAAAACGGCACGCGCAGTAACACGCTGAACCTCGCCGAAAAAACCGTCCAGCAATGGCGCGAATTCGGCCGCGACATCTTCGAAGGGATTGGCGTGGCGACCGGCGCGAGCGTCACAGCATCGAATCCCGGCGAATCCGCCCAGAGTTTTCCTGCGGCGCGAATAAGCGGGAACTTTCTCACTGTTCTCGGTCTTCAACCGGTCAGGGGACGGAATTTCACGGAGGCCGAAGATCAGCCGGGTGGGTCGCACGTCGTTCTCATTGGCTACGATTTCTGGCAGCGAAATTTCGGCGGCCGCGACGACGTCCTCGGGCAGACAATCAAACTGGACGACGCGGTTTACACGGTGGTCGGGGTCATGCCGAAAACATTTCGTCATCCTTATCGGGCCGAGCTTTGGCTGCCGATCGGATTGAACTTCGCCGCGAATTCGAACCATTATCTTTACGGGGTAGCCCGGCTTCGGCCCGGCATCTCGCTCGAGCAAGCGGACGCCGCCGGCCGCCGAATGTGCACGGCCATCAACCAGGCTGCGCCGGACAAGAACAACGCGCTTCGCGCTTACATGGTTCCGTTGCGCGACAGTTTCATTCGAAATCTCCGGCCCAAACTTCTTATCATCGCCGGTGCAGCGCTCTGCGCGTTGCTCGTGGCAGCCGCGAATTTCGCCGGGCTGCTTCTCGCGCGGGTCGTGGAACGCGATGGCGAAATGGCCTTACGCGCGGCGATTGGCGCAAGCCGCGGCCGTCTTATTCGAGAAGGCCTCGTTCAGGCTTTGGTCCTCGCGACCATCGGGACAATTTTCGGTCTGTTGATCGCGGGGTGGCTCACGCCAGCGCTCGTTGCGCTCAGTCCGGAAGGCGCGGATGCGACCGGGAGCGCGATCCGCGAATTCGATTACGGAGTGCGCCTCGACTGGCCGGTGTTCGCGTTCGCGGCCGGAGCGATGCTGCTCATCGGGGTTGGTTTTGGACTGCTGCCGGCCTGGCGCGCATCACGAACGGATTTGCGCAGCGCCCTCGGAAGCATCGGCCGCGGCGCGACGGTTGATGGCGCAACGAAGCGGTTGCTCGGCGGATTGATCGTGATGGAAATCGCGATCGCGGCCGTCCTGCTCATGGGCAGTCTGACGTTGACGCAATATTTCCGGAAGATCGTTCACGAACCGTGGGGTTTTGGGACCGATCACCGGATTGTGTTCAACTCGATGTTGTCGGAACGACTCTTCGATTCCGCCGACGCCCGACTCCGCACGATCGACAAAACGGTGACCGAATTACGGTCGCTTCCGGGCGTTCGTTCCGCCGCCGTCACCGCGCCGTCTCCGATGGAAGCGGCGCGAGATTTGATGGCCTGCGTTCCCGAAGGAACTCAGCCGCCGGAACCACGCGGAATTTATCTGGCTTACATGCGCGGCGCCGGGCCCCGATACTTCGGCACGATCGGGCAACGTCTGCTGCGCGGACGCGAGTTCGCGGAAACCGATACAGCAGACGCTCCTCAAGTTTGCATCGTGAACGAATCATTCGCGCGACGATTCTGGCCCGGGCAGGATCCGTTAGGCAAACGCGTCAAACACGGCCGGCTCGATAATCCACGGCCGTGGTACACCGTGGTCGGCGTTGTCGCGGATACGAAAGCGATCGCCGATCCGAACGATGGCGAGGTCGTCGGGACGGTTGCTCTTCCGTTGTCCCGCTGGTTGGCGATCGGCGGCGATGAAATGACTTACGTGGTCGAGGGCGCCGGCGAAACAAAATCTCTCGAACAATCTCTGCGCACCGCCGTCGGGCGAGCCGATAAGCGACTCGCTGCTTACGCGATGATTTCGCTCGACGCGGCCGCCGCTGAAACCTGGGTAACCGAGCGGTTCCTTTTTATTCTCGTCTCGCTCTTCGGATTGCTTGGACTGGCTTTGGCGTCGATCGGCGTTTACGGCTTGCTCGCTCTCCAAGTCACAAGGCGGACACGCGAATTTGGAATTCGTCTCGCGCTCGGTGCGACTGCGCGTGGTCTAATCCAATTAGTGGCGGCACAAGGCGCCCGTCTTCTCGTGCTCGGATTTTTCGGCGGCGCCATCTCGGCCTGGGCCATCACGAAGATCGTACGTCATCAATGGCCCGAACTTCCGGCGGCCAATCCATTGATCTGGCTCGGCTCCGTCATCGTTCTCTGTTTCGGCGTCGCGATCGCTTCGTGGCTTCCCGCCCGCCGTGCCTCTCGCGTCGATCCCATCATTGCTCTCCGTGCCGAATGAAAACAAGTGACCAGTGACGAGTGACAAGTGACCAGCAAATCCTCTGACTTATGATCGACCTACGCTTCGCTATCCGACAGCTCCTGAAATCTCCCGCGTTCACCTTTCTAGCCGTTCTCACTCTCGCGCTCGGGATTGGGATGAACACCGCGATCTTTAGTTTAATCAACGACCTCTTTCTCAAGGGGCTGCCGTTTCAGGAACCGGATCGACTCGTCATTCTCCAAGCGGAAGCGAAGGAGCGGAACCTCGAGCAGCTTCCCATGAGCGTCCCGCGTTTCTGGCATTATCGCGACGGGCAGACGGTCTTCTCCAGTTTGGCGGCGGATACCGGCAACGGTTACATCCTGACTGGCCTCGGCGATCCCGTGCAGCTCAACGGCGCGAACACTACCGCGAATTATTTCGATACCGTCGGCATCAGGCCGATTCTTGGCCGCACCTTTTTGCCGGAGGAAGAAATGAAAGCGGACGTCGCGCTCGTCAGCCAAAATTTCTGGCGCAAATATTTGAATGCCGACCCCCAGGCGATCGGGCGCAACATCAATTTGAATGGTGTAGCGACGACGGTCGTCGGCGTGCTGCCGAATCCACCCGTCGCCTGGTTTGGGCGCGATTGCGACATCTTCACTGCGAAACCATTTGAATTGCCGGGCCTCACGCAAGAACGGCTAATGCGCGGGGTGAGTTTCCTCCGGGTGGTCGGCCGGCTCAAACCGGGTGTGACCGCGGATCAGGCGCGGGCCGCGTTGCAGATCCTGCAGAAGAGCTACAAGGAAGCGCGTCCCGAAAACGCGGACAACACCTGGTCGCCCGTGGTGATTTCCGCAGCCGAAGACGCCACCGGAAATTTGCGCCCGGCCTTCTTCACTTTGCTCGCAGCGGTCAGCTTCGTGTTGCTGATCGCCTGCAGTAACGTCGCGAACCTGCTGCTCGTTAGGTTCACGGGTCGCCGACGCGAGATCGCGCTTCGAATGGCGCTCGGCGCGTCGCGGAGCGGTGTGGTGCGACTCTTCGTTTTCGAAAGCATGCTCGTGAGCGTGATCGCCGGCATTGTCGGCACCTGTCTCGCCCTCTGGGTTGTCTCGGTAATTCCCAAACTCGCCGGCAACAATTTTCCGCTCGAAGGCGGGATCGCGCTGAACGCCCCGGTGCTGCTCTTCACGCTCGCTCTTTCACTTCTGACCGGATTCGCCATGGGGATGTATCCGGCGTGGCAAAGTTCGCGCGCCGATCTCGTCGACGGATTAAAGGATGGCGGCCGCGCCATGACCGGCAGCCTGGGCCAGCAGCGCTTTCGCCGTGGATTGGTTGCGGTGCAGGTTGGGCTTTCTGTGGTCCTTCTCGCGGGGGCGTCGTTGCTGATCGCAAGTTTCGTCCGGCTCAGCAAACAGCCGTCCGGGTTTAATCCGGATCGTCTCTGGGTCGGCTTTATCGGACTTCCGCCCGGACAATATCCTGATCCCGCCGCCAAGGCTCTGTTTGCCCAACGCCTTCTGACGGAACTGCAAAATTCTCCTGGAATCGAGTCAGCTTCCGCCGCCGATGGCGTCCCGCTCGGGGGCGGCCGATCTAGTTCGCCGTACGCTCGTGTCGACGGCAATCCCGTGCCGGTCAACCAGCGGCCCCTCGGCCTCACTCGCAGCGTCTCGCCAGGGTTCATGAAAACGTACGGCATTCCGCTACTGGCTGGTCGCGATTTCGATGAGCGCGATCAATTCGACAAGCCCTTCGTCGTCATTCTGAGCAAATCGACCGCGAAAAAATTGTATCCCGGCGGCGAGGATCCGATCGGAAAACGGATTTTCTTCGGGACGGACAACAACACCGGTCTGCCCGTGGAAGTGGTGGGCGTGGTCGGCGACGTTCGTTCGATTCGCTTGGAGCAGGCCAACGACATCGAATTCTATCGGCCCTGGGAACAGCGGTCATCTCCATTCGTCGCGGTCACCGTCAAGACGTCGTTCAAGCCGGAAGCCGCGACCAGCACGGTGCGAAACGCCCTGGCGAAAATCGATCCGGCCTTGCCGATCATTCAGCCGCAGACGATGAACCAGATCATCGACCAGTCGTTAGGCCAACGGCGGTTGACGATGACGCTACTGGGAGTGTTCGCGGGAATCGCGCTCGTTCTGGCGATGGTCGGGATTTACGGCGCGGTGGCTTACACAGTTGAGCAGCGGACCGGTGAGATTGGGGTGCGGATGGCGCTCGGGGCGCAGACGGCGGATGTATTGCGACTGGTCGTTAGGCAAGGCATGACTCCGGTAATCATCGGGCTCATTCTCGGGATCGCGGCGGCAGTCGCGCTTGGTCGATTACTGACCGCGCAGCTTTACGAAGTTTCCGCGCATAATCCAGCTCTGCTGGCTGCGACGTCCGCCACCCTTGCCGTCGTCGCACTCCTCGCCTGTCTCATCCCCGCAAGGCGCGCCAGTCTGGTGAATCCGATCGAAGCGTTGAGGACGGAGTGAAGAAAGTGACGAGTGACGTGTGACAAGTGACATGAAAAGCAATCGAAAATCGAAAATCGACATTCGAAAATTCACATGAAGGACTTTCGTTACGCCTTTCGCCAACTTCTTCGCCAACCCGGCTTCACCATTCTCGCGGTCGTCGCACTGGCGCTCGGCATCGGGGCGAACACGGTGCTTTTTTCGGCGATCAACACGTTGTTTCTCCGGCCGCTCTCCTATCCGCAGCCGGAACAGCTCGTTCGAGTTTGGGGTTCGTTCCCGGAGCGCGGGCTCGATCGCGCGAACGTTTCCTGGCCGCGCTTTACGTCGTGGCGCGATCAACAGCAGAGCTTCACGGAATTTTCCGCGCAATCGTTCACCGGCTTCACCTTGACCGGACGCGGTGATCCGGAAAATCTCAATGGCGTTCGAGTCACTGAAAACTTTTTCAGGGCGCTCGGCGTTCAACCACTTTTCGGACGCGTCTTCAATCCGGACGAAGACCGGCCGGGAGGCGCGAATGTCGCGGTGCTGTCCCACACTTTCTGGCAGAAACGTTTCGGCGGCGACCAGAACGTCCTCGGCCAATCCATCACGCTCAACGGAGCGCCGTTCACCGTCATCGGCGTCATGCCGCCATCAGTGAAGTTCCCATTCGTTCAAACGCAGGTTTTTATTCCACGCGTTTTCGAGCAGGAAGGATTGCCGCCGGATATCATCGAGCGCGGAACTGGTTTCCTGACCATCCTCGCGCGGATGAAGCCGGGCGTGACCCGGGAACAGGCTGACCAACAAATGCACGTCATCGATCGCCGTTATCAGACGGCGAATCCCGACAAGGTGGATGCGAAAGCGGGTATAAGCGTCGTGTCGTTCCACGAAGATCTCGTCGGCCAGCAACGCCCTATGCTGTTGACCCTCTTCGCCGCGGTGGGTTGCGTGCTTCTGGTCGGTTGCGCAAACGTCGCGAATCTTTTGCTCGCGCGCTTCACGGCGCGCCGGAAAGAAATTGCGATCCGGACCGCACTCGGCGCTACTCGCGCCCGAATCGTTTTCCAATTTCTGGCGGAGAGCGTCCTGACTGCGTCCATCGCCGGCGTTCTCGGGGTGCTGCTCGCGATCTGGGGACTCGATCTGCTAAAGAAAGTCGCGGAAAATTTCCTGCCGCGCATTCGCGAGGTTTCGCTCGACGTGAACGTCCTCTTGTTCGCCGTCGGCCTTTCCCTGATCACCGGGATTATCCTCGGATTGGTTCCGGCGCTGCACGCTTCGCGGAGCGATCCGGTCGATTCGCTGAAAGATTCCTCGCGCGGTACGACAGGCAGACAGGCCGGACGCCTCCGCGCTGGATTGCTCGTCGCGGAAGTTGCGCTCTCGCTCGTCCTCGTCGTCGGCGCTGTCCTGCTGGTGGATAGTTTTCGCCGGCTCCAGAACGTCGATCCGGGATTTCGCGCTCAAGGCATCACGACGTTTTTTGTGGGCCTGCCGCCCGGCTCCTATCCCGATATCGACCGACAATCTTTGTTTTTCCAAAACGCGCTCGAAAAAGTGAAAGCGTTGCCCGGCGTGACGAACGCGGCGGCGGGATCGACACTGCCCGCGGCCGGCAACGGCAGCACGCGTTCCCCCGCCGCGGTCGAGGGACGGCCGTTGCCGGCAGTCAGCGATCGCATCATCGCGGTCCGCTCCACGATTAGCCCCGGTTTCCTCGGAACCCTCGGCATTCCGATCAAGGAGGGGCGCGATTTTACCTGGCTGGACAAGTCCAATTCGCCACTCGTCGTGATCATCAATGAAACGATGGCGAAGAAATTGTTCCCGGGTGAGAACGCGGTTGGACGTCGGCTCATCACGGGGATCGCCTCCATCCCGCGCGAGATCGTCGGCGTGTCCGGCGACGTGCGGACCGAAAATCTTTCGCTGCCGCCCGGGATTGAAATGTATTACCCCAGCACGCAGCTCGACGGCGCGTTTCAAAGCATCGTGGTGCGGAGCGACCGGCCGGCTTCGAGTCTGCGCACGGAACTGATCGGCGCGATCCACTCGCTCGATCCCGGATTACCGATCGATCAGGTTCAGTCCTACAACGAAGTGCTCTCCGAAGCGTCGGCCGACAGAAGGCTCTCGATGTATCTGCTCGGTGGTTTCGCCGGGCTCGCCCTGGCGCTCGCCGGGATGGGAATTTACAGCGTCATCGCCTATGGAGTCGCGCAACGCACAAACGAGTTCGGAATTCGTTTCGCGCTCGGCGCCGCCGCGCGCGACGTCATCGGACTGGTAATGCGGGAAGGTCTGCGTCTCGCCATCGTGGGCCTCGTCGTTGGCCTTGGACTTTCCTTCGCGGTGACGCGGTTGATGCAGCGGCTTCTCTTTGAAGTCAGCCCGCGCGATCCATGGCTCTACAGCGGCGTCGCGCTCTTCATTTGCGGCATCTCGGCGCTGGCTTGTTTCGTCCCGGCGATGCGCGCCACCCGAATCGATCCGATGCAGGCACTGCGGGCGGAATGAAGAAAGTGACGAGTGACATGTGACGAGTGACAAGAATATGCAAAAGAGAAAACCAACATTGCTAATCATCGCGGGTTTAGTTTGCGCGTTCAGTTTTGCGAACGCGGGGTCGATCACGCGCGATCAAATCGAAGAAACCTACAAGGTCGCGCCGGGCGGCACCCTGACCTTCGACAGTGATCTCGCCGACGTTGACATCACCACCAGCGATAGCGACACGCTGCGGGCGGATTTCACGCAGGACTTTCGAGTCAGCACGCGGGAGGAAGCTGAAGCTCTCCGTCGCAAGCTCACGGTCGAGATGCGCAAAACCGATAACGGCGTGCAAGCGACTGTCCGCTGGACCGGCGGTCACAATGATCACGACCGCCGCAAAGTGCGATTGCATTGCCGCATCGCGATGCCACACAAGTACAACCTCGATTTGCGCACCATTGGCAGCGCCAAAGTGGACAATCTCGATGGAACCGTGAAAGCCATGCTGGTCGGCGGCAGTTTGAAACTGAAAAACGTGACCGGCAGGGTGACTGCCAGGACCCAAGGCGGCACTGTGAGCGTCGAAGATATCGGCGGCGATTTCGATGCGAAGGCTGAAGGCGGATCGATTACGGCCAACCGCGTCAATGGACGAGTCACGGTTTTGGCCGAAGGCGGAAGTGTATCGATCAAGGAGGCGATGGACGCGATCGACGCGCACGCTGAAGGCGGATCGGTCGCCGCTTACCTTTCGAAACAGCCGCGAGGCGATTCGAAATTCATTGCCGACGCTGGCAACGTGGATCTGCGATTAGCGGAATCGATCGCCATTAACCTGGATGCGTCGTGCAGTGCGGGCCGACTGAGCAGCGATTTCACCCTTGATGGTCGCCAGAATGAGAACCGGGTGAAAGGCCCGATGAACGGCGGCGGTCCGCTCGTCATGGTCCGCGCTTCTGCCGGCAATGTTTATCTGCGAAAATGACAAACTCCGATTCAACCTCGGCAATATGATCACCGACCTTCGCTACTCTTTCCGCCAGCTGCGAAAAGCGCCCGGATTCACGGTCACAGCCCTGGCGACGATCGCGATTTGTCTCGGGGCGAACCTCGCGATCTTCGGGGTCATCAATTCCATTCTCCTTCGGCCATTGCCGTTTCCAAATGCCGATCGCCTCGTCACGATTTACAACACCTATCCGAACGCCGGGGTCCAGAACGACGGCGCCTCGGTCGCGAATTATTATGAGCGACGGGGCAACATCCCGGCTCTCACGAGTCTGTCGATTTGGATGGAGCGCAGCGAAGTCGTCGGTGAAGCAGGTTCGACCGAACAGATCGGAGTGATTCGCACCTCGCCCGAGTTTTTTACGACTCTCGGTGTAAGCCTGGCGATGGGTCGCAGCTTCACCGAGGAAGAATCAATCAATCAGAAGAACGTCGCGATTCTGACGGACGGCTTTTGGCGGCAGCGTTTCAATGCCGATCCTAACGTTCTTGATCGTGAGGTCCGCATAAACGGTATCCCCAGAAAGATCGTCGGCGTCCTGCCTCCTGCTTTTCGTTTTCTCTCGTCCGAGGCGCGCGTTTTCGTCTCGCTAAAATCCGACACCGAAATGCGTGGACCAAAGGCGCGCCATTCCGGCGGCGGTGGCACGCACATGATCGCGCGTTTGAAACCGGGCGCGACCATCGCCGAAGCGCAGGCCCAGATCGACGCGCACAATGCCGAGATGGAAAAGGACGATCCGCAAGCCAAGATTATGGCTGAGGCTGGTTTTCGTTCGCCCGTGGTTTCACTTCATGGGGAGCACGTGCGCTCCATTCGCCCCACGCTCTTACTGATGCAGGCCGGCGTGTTTTTCCTTCTCCTCATTGGCGCGGTCAATTTGGTGAACCTACTTCTGATTCGCGCCAGCAGTCGCGCGAAGGAAATGGCGATCCGTCAATCAATGGGTGCGGGCCGCCGCCATGTCGTGACTCAGGTGATAACGGAAACGGTGTCGCTCACTTT
Source organism: Chthoniobacterales bacterium (assembly GCA_045809795.1). GTDB lineage: Bacteria > Verrucomicrobiota > Verrucomicrobiia > Chthoniobacterales > UBA10450 > AV80. Next base: position 1,243,242 of record JBJMXD010000006.1, on the reverse strand, counting down.
CGTGGGGGGAGTGTTTGGCGTAATGACAGGCGCGTGGGGAATTCATCTCCTCGAAGTTCTCGGTGCTAATCGTTTGCCACTCGGCTCGCACATCGCGTTTGATGGGTGGCTCGCATCGCTTGGACTCCTTGGCTCGATCGTTCTCGGAATCGTGGCCGCGGCGCCGATCGCCTGGTTCAACCTCCGCAGCCATCTCGCGAATGCACTTCAATCCGAATCGCGCACTGGCACGGCGAGCCGGGCTGCCCAAAATCTGCGTCACGGTTTCATCATCGCGCAAATCGCGCTCGCCTTTGTTCTCCTGGCCGGTGCTGCCTTGCTCGGACTCAGCCTCAAGAAAGTGATGGCCGTTTCGCCGGGCTTTGAGTCGGACCATGTTCTTACCGGCGAATTTACGATCCCGTGGCAACAGGATCAGCAACAGCGTATCGCGATCACGGATCGCTTGCTGGAATTGATCCGGCAGCAGCCGGGCGTGACCGCAACGGGAGCGATTACGAATATCCCGCTCAGTGGCGACAGCCCTAAAAGCGCGATTGCGCCGAAGGGTTATGTGCCGCCTGCTGGGGAATCGCTCCAGGGTCATTACACCTATAGCGTAACCGGCGATTACTTTTCGGCGTTCGGCATTCCGTTGCGCGAAGGACGCTTTCTCACTTCGGACGATTCTCACCGGCCTGAACGAGTCTGCGTCGTGGACGAAGATTTTGCGCGGCGTTATTGGCCCAACGGCAACGTGCTCGGTCAAACGCTCCTAGATGCCGGCAACCCCGATGTCCCGAACGGGTTCACGATTGTCGGAGTGGTGGGCACTGTTAAACAGATCGACCTCACTCAAGCGCCGGGCCAGGGAGCGGTTTACCTGCCGTTCTATCAAAGCAACTCTTCTTATTTTGTGGTCACGCGCACAAGCCAACGCCCGGAAGCGTTCGCCGAGACGCTGCGCAAACTCGTTCGCGCGGCTAATCCCGAGTTGGCCATCGATAATGTCCGGTCAATGGAAACGCGGGTGGCAGACAGTCTCATCGCGCGACGCTCGCCCGCGCTGCTCGCCGGAATTTTCGCCGGCGTCGCGCTCCTCCTCGCAAGCATCGGGACGTACGGGGTTCTGAGTTACGCTGTCGCGCAGCGCACTCGCGAGATCGGCATCCGCATGGCAGTCGGTGCGCAACGCGAACAGATCGGCGCGCAATTTCTCAAGATCGGACTGCGTTTGCTAATCACCGGAACTGTTATCGGAGCGATTACCGCTGCGATTTCCGGACGCGCCATCCAAAGTCTTCTCTTCGATGTGCCGGCGTTCGATCCGGCCACGTTTAGCGCTACGGCTGGAATTATGACTGTGGTTTGCCTGGTCGCGTGCTGGCTGCCGGCGCGGCGCGCCAGCCGCACCGATCCAATGGAAGCGCTCCGCGCCGAGTGACTTTATGATCACCGACCTTCGCTCCGCGTTTCGCCAGCTCGTTAAGGCGCCCGCGTTCGCGTTCATGGCGATCCTCACGCTCGCCACGGCGATCGGTCTCAACACCGCGATCTTCACGGTCGTCCACGCCCTGCTCATCGACCCATTTCCATATCCAAACGCGGACCGGCTTGTTCAAGTGCGACAGCAGAAACCGCGCGTCGACGCGACGATCCAGACATCGCACAGCGGACGCGATTTTGGCGCTTACCACGAACAGGCGCGCAGCTTCAGCGGCCTCGCCGCGATGGAAACGGTGTCGCGCAATGTGACTGTCGGCAATCAGCAACCAGAACGCGTCGCCGGCGCGAAAGTGACCGCGGATTTTTTCACGTTGCTCAGCGTTGCTCCGCAGCTCGGCCGGACGTTGTTGCCAGAAGAGCAGGGCATGGGCGGGCCGCGCGTCGTCGTGATTGGCCAGCAACTTTGGCAGAGCCGATTCAACAGCGATCCGAACGTTGTCGGCCGGACGCTCGAGCTGGATGCGGAGCCGTTCACGATCGTCGGAGTGATGCCGGCGCGCTTTCAATATAGCGCCACCGCGTTCTGGTTTCCGTTTCCATTCGAAATTCAGAACGCGCCTCAGCGTTGGTACACCGTGATCGGCCGGCTCGCGCCGGGCGCTACCATCGCGTCCGCAAATGCAGAGTTGAAAACGATCGCCGCGCGCATCGCCCAGTCCCGGCCCGAAGCAACTGATTATCTCGGCTGGACGGTCGTCGCTCTCCCCCTGCGTGACGCGCTTCTTGGAAATGTCCGCACCGCGATCCTTGTTCTCAGTGCGGCGGTTGGGCTCGTGCTGTTGATCGCTTGCGCGAATGTCGCCGGCCTCGTCCTCGTGCGCGCGAGCGTCAGACAACGCGAGATTGCCATCCGCGCCGCGATCGGCGCCAGCCGGGCGCATCTCCTTCGGCAATTTCTTTTCGAAAGCGGCCTGCTCGCAGTGATCGGCGGCGCTCTCGGAATCTTGATTGCGGCGTGGAGTATTGAACCACTGATCAAACTGCTCCCGGAAGCTGGTCTGCTCGATGGCGGCATTCCGGCGGAGAGTACGATCCACGTTTCGGCGCCGGTCTTACTGTTCGCGGTCGCCGTGACTTTCGTGACGACCTTGCTTTTTGGGTTGTGGCCGGCGTGGCGGGCCTCGCGCACCGATGCCGGTCTCGCGCTTCGTCTCGGTGATCGTTCCGGCCAGGGCGGACGTCAGCCCCTGCGCGCGGCGCTGATCGTGACCGAGATTGCGCTGGCTATGGTCCTGTTGGCCGGCGCCGGATTACTTTTGCGCAGTTTCACTCAGCTTCTCAGCACCGATCCGGGTTTCAGAACGGAACGTGTCCTGACCGCGCGCCTCAATTTGCCGCCAGCTCGCTATGATAAAGAGGGAGCGGTCGCCGGTTTCGCTGAGCAACTGACCGTACAAGTCGCAACTTTACCTGGCGTGAACGCCGCGGCTGCCGTTTCGCATCCGCCATTTTCGTATGCCGATCGTTTTTCGTTCGCGGCCGAAGGCAAAATTGGATTGGAACAGCGGTTGAGCGCCGACAATCGAATCGTCACGCCAAATTATTACGACGTGATGGGAATCCCACTGCGGCGCGGCCGGGTTTTCACCGAGCACGATCGCGCGGACCAGCCGGCCGTCACAGTTATCAACGAGACGATGGCGCGGCGGACCTGGCCGAACGAGGACCCGGTTGGGAAGCGCATCGTTGTTTACGTCGCCGGACGAGAAATTCCGATGACCGTCGTCGGGGTCGTCGCTGATTCGCGCCAGATCAACCTGGAGGAGGCCACCGACTCCGAGATGAATTTCCCGGTCGCGCAGATGGCGCGGATTCTTCGGCGAATCAATCTGGTCGTGCGCACCAACACTGATCCGAACGCTCTGCTCCCGGCGATTCGGACCGAAGTTGGCAAGATCGATTCGCAGCTGCCGCTCTACAACGTCACCACAATGTCCGCCGCAGTGACGCAGACGCTCGGCGTCCGCCGGTTCGCGATGGCTGTGCTGGGGTTGTTCGCCGCGGTCGCGCTGCTCCTTGCGCTCTCAGGAATTTACGGCGTCGTCGCGCACGCGGTGGCGCAACGCACGCATGAGATCGGCATTCGAATGGCGCTGGGCGCGGCGCGGGAAGACGTTCTTCGGATGATTCTCGGCGAGGGTGGCAAGCTCGCGCTCGGCGGCGTGACCATCGGAATCGGCGCCTCGTTCCTCCTAACCCAAGGGCTGCGCGCCTTGCTCTACGGTGTGAGCGCGACTGATCCGGTCACCTTCTTTGCCGTAGCTTTGCTCCTGCTTTTCACCGCGATGTTCGCGTGCTGGATTCCGGCTCGCCGGGCTTCGCGCGTCGATCCCATGGTCGCACTTCGCGCCGAATAATTATGCTAAACGATTTTCGTTACGCCCTTCGCCAGCTCATCAAAGCCCCGAGCTTCACGGTCGCCGCAGTTACCGTGCTCGCGCTCGGCATCGGCGCGAACAGCGCTGTCTTCAGCCTCGTCTACGCGATGCTGTTTCAGCCGAGAGCCTATGCGAAACCGGAGCAGGTGGTGCAGCTCTATTCACAGGATAAAAGGAACCCGAACACCTTCCGGGCGTTCTCGTATCCGACGTTCCAGGATATCCGACAGCAGAACACCGTCTTCACCGACGTGATGGCGCACAGCTCCGCCATCGTCGGGGTCGGCGAGAAGGGGAACACTCGGCGCACAGACGCGAGCATCGTCAGCTCGAACTACTTCTCGGTCCTGGGTGTCGCGCCGGTGCAGGGGCGCGCATTTTTGCCGGAAGAAGAAACGCTCGGCAAACCGGCGCACGTTGCGGTCGTGAGCGACGGTTACTGGAAGAAGCACGGTCGTAGCGCCGCGGTCGTCGGCTCTGAAATTCTCATCAATAACAAGGTGTTCACCATCGTCGGCATCATGCCGCCGGGGTTTAGCGGGACAACGCACATTCTGGGTGCCGAGGTATGGCTGCCGTTGAGCGTGTATGACGAGGTGACGAACGACTTTCAACGTTCCGACCCGCGGATGCCGCTTAGCCAGCGAGGCGGGGCCGGACGGCTTTTTGTTGTTGGTCGGCTGAAGCCGGGCGTCACCGCCGCGACTGCTGATCCCGCGCTCAAGACGCTCGCTGCGAACCTCGAGCAGGCGTATCCAGTGGAGCAAAAGGACCAGACTTTCATGGCAGCGGCGCCGCCGCGTTTCGCGACGGGCAACAGGCCGTCCGGGCCGCAGGAAGGCGGAGCACTCGCGGGGATGGGGGCGCTTCTGCTCGGAATGGCGGCCGTGGTGTTGCTCGTCGCGTGTCTCAACCTCGCCAACATGTTGCTGGCGCGTGGTGCCGCGCGTCGCAAGGAAATCGCCGTGCGCCTCGCTCTCGGCGCCGGCCGTGGGCGCATTGTCCGGCAGTTGCTTACCGAGGGGCTTGTCCTCGCGATGCTAGGCGGCGTGTTCGGTATTCTCCTGGCTCTGTGGTCCGCGGATTTTCTCGTCGCATCGCTCGGCAAGATCGCGCCGGTTGATATCGGAATCTTCACTGGCGAGATGCCGGCGCTCCTTGCGGCGACGTTCGGTTTCTGCGTGCTCGGCACGCTTTGCTTCGGCCTCGGCCCTGCGCTGAAGCTCTCGCGCTTCACCGCGCTCGATGACTTAAAGGAGCACCCCGGCGAGGATGTTTCGCGCAGACGTTGGAAGTTGCTGCCTCGCAACCCGCTGGTTGTTGTGCAGCTCGCATTCTCGCTTGCGCTGGTCACGGCCGCCGCGTTGTTCATCCGCGGTGCGGCCAAGGCAGCGACAGTCGACACCGGACTGCAAACGGATCGCATGTTCCTGGTGGAACTCGATGCGAGCCTCGGCGGTTTCGATCAACTCCGGGCGCGCGATCTTTACCGGACGCTCGACGAGCGAATCGGTGCATTGCCCGGCGTGGAGAGCGTTAGTATTTCCGCCACGGTTCCCTTCGGCGACTTTGCGTTACGGAAATTTGTGCGTCGGGACGCCGTGAACGTGCCTCCAGAGGCACGGCCGGCGACGGCGGCGGAAGGCCGCGCTTTCGGTGCGGATTTCAAAGCGGTCAGCGCGGACTACTTCAGGACGATTGGCGTGCCGCTGCTGCACGGTCGCGGGTTCACCGAAGCCGAAGCCGATGCGACCCGTGGCCCCGCTGTCGCGATCATCGACGAACCGCTCGCGAAGAAGCTCTGGCCGGAAGGCGAAGCGCTCGGCCAGCGGATCCAGTTCCCGCCCGATCGCCGAGCGGCGGCCGAGCCTCTCGCAGCTGCAGCCGACAACCGCAGCGGCGACATTCAACCGGGCGACAGCATAGAGGTAGTGGGCATCGTGCCGGCGATCCGGGAGGAGCTTTTCATGAAAGAACCGGGGACGGCGATCTATGTGCCATTCACGCGCGGATTCCAGAGCAACGTCTTCTTCTTCGTGAAGTTCCGGTCGTTGCTACCGGGCAGCGAAGGCGATGCTTCCCAGCTGTTGCGGCGCACGATCAGTGAAGTTCAGCCGGGCCTGCCGGTTTTCCAAGTTCGTAGCTTCGAGCAGCATTTCGAGGCGAACAGCGAACTCTGGGTGGTGCGGGCCGGCGCCGCGCTGTTCTCGATCTTCGGCATCCTCGCGCTGGGCCTCGCCGCGGTCGGCTTGTATGGCGTGAAGGCTTATTCGGTCGCGCGACGGACCCGGGAGATTGGGATTCGCATGGCGCTCGGCGCTGAGGGAAAAACGGTCCAATGGATGATTCTGCGCGAAGGAACCGCGATGCTCTCGACCGGCCTGTTGCTCGGGCTGCTGCTTGCTTTGGCAACCGGGAAACTGGTGAGCGCGTTGCTTTACGAAGTGAGTTCGTTAGACCCGGTGGCGTTCACACTCGCGCCACTCGTGCTCGCGCTCGCCGGGTTGCTCGCAACTTGGCTGCCGGCGCGGCGCGCCACCAAGATCAGCCCGATGGCCGCACTTAGAACTGAATGACAGAGCAATCCGAATAATATGCTAAACGATTTCCGTTACGCGCTTCGCCAGCTCATCAAAGCTCCGAGCTTCACCGTCGTCGCCATCATTACGCTCGCGCTCGGTATCGGAGCGTGCACCGCGATCTTCTCGGTCGTCAATGGCGTTCTCCTTCATCCCCTCGATTATCCGAATCCCGATCGGATCGTCGTCGTCCGCGAAGCGCAGCCGCCGGAATTCCCGGAATTCGCGACGGCGCCGGCGAACTACGCTGATTGGGTCAAGCAGGCGAAATCGTTTGCGGCCATTGCCGCTTACTCTGGCGCGCAGCTCAATCTTACCGGCGAAGGGGAACCGCAACGGCTGGTCGGCATGCGCGCGACCGCCAATTATTTCGACGTGTATGGAGTGAAGCCCTTTCTCGGTCGGTGGTTTTCCGCCGATGAAGATGCCCCCGGAAAAAATCACGTGCTCGTTTTGAGTTACCCGTTTTGGCAGCGCGTTTTCGGCGGCGCAACGAATGTCGTCGGCCAGCAGGTGCAGATAAATGGCGAGAGTTATTCCGTCATTGGGATCGCGCCTCCGGGCTTCGGACAGCAAAATAAAACCGAAGTCTGGACGCCGATGGCGTTCAAGCCGACCGAGACGTCGAACGACGCGCGTGGCGGGCATTATGTCAGCACGGCCGCGCGGCTCCGGCCCGGCGTCACCGTCGCGCAGGCCGATGCCGAGATGCGCGTGATCGCCGCCCAGCTCGCGACGCAATATCCGGATACCAACAAGGGTTGGACTGTTTTCGTGATGCCGCTGCTCGACTACAGCGTGCGCAATGTTCGCGTGGTCCTTTACACTTTGCTGGGCGCCGTCGGCTGCGTGCTTCTGATTGCGTGCGCCAACATCGCAAATCTTTTGCTGGCGCGTGCCACCGCGCGGCATCGCGAGATTTCCATTCGCGCTGCGCTCGGCGCCAGCCGCGCCCGTCTGATGCGCCAGCTGCTTACCGAAAGCGTTGTGCTCGCTTTGTGCGGCGGGATCGCTGGAGTGTTACTCGCGCGGTGGGGGCTCGATGCGCTGCTTGCTCTTGCCCCGAGCACATTGCCACGAGCGACCGAGATTCGGCTCGATCGCGGCGTGCTCGTTTTTTCCCTCATCCTGAGCCTGGCGACCGGCCTCGTCTTTGGCGTTGCGCCCGCCTGGCTGGCGGCTCACACCGATGTGAACGAAGCGCTGAAACAAGGCTCGCGCGGTTCGACGGAGGGCGGCGCGCGCGGACGATTCCGGAGCGCGCTTGTCATTCTGCAGGTGGCGTTCGCGCTGGTTTTGCTTGGCGGCGCCGGATTACTCGCCCGCAGTTTCACGCAGCTGACGCATGTCGACCCGGGGTTCATTCCGGAAAACGCAACCGTCCTTCGCCTCTCTTTGCCGGAAAAGAAATATGCAAAACCGGAGCAACAAGTCGCGTTTGTCGATTCGCTGCTCAACCGGATGCAGGGCCTGCCCGGCGTGCAGGCGGTCGGCGTTACTCAATCCATGCCGCTAATCGGTGATTGGGTAATGGTTTTCGCCATCGACGGCCGGCCGGAACTTCCTCTCAACGAGTGGCCGAACACCAACTACTACTCGGTGACGCCGGATTATTTTCGGGCCATGGGAATTCGTCTCGTGCGCGGTCGCGTTTTCACGAAGCAAGACGACGCGCAAGCGCCCCATGTCGCGGTCATCAACGAAACTCTCGCCCATCAATTTTTCCCGAACGAAGATCCGATCGGCAAACGCATCAACATTCCGCTTGGCCCGCCGAACACGCCTCCCGTCTGGCGCGAGGTTGTCGGCATCGTCGCCGACATAAAGCAGTATGGGGTCGATAAACAAACCACGAGCCAGTTCTACGAACCATTCGCGCAAAGTCCGTTCGACTCGCTGAATGTCGTCGTGCGGACTTCGGGGTCGCCCGCCGCAATGTTGGGCGCGCTGCGGCCGTCGGTCTATGCCGTGGACAAAGATCAACCAATCGGTTCGATCCGGCCGCTGGTGGAAATCATGGCGGAAAAAATTTCGCAGCAACGTTTCGCCATGACGCTCCTGAGCGTTTTCTCGCTGGCGGCGCTCGTCATCGCCGCGATCGGAATCTACGGCGTGATGGCTTACAGCGTCGTGCAACGGACCGGTGAATTTGGGATTCGGATGGCGCTCGGCGCCCAGCAACGCGATGTCCTCCAGCTCGTCCTGACGCAGGGCGGAAAGCTGGTCGCGCTTGGTTTGTTGCTGGGGCTCGTTGCTACACTCGCTGCTTCGCGCGCCATGCGATCGATCCTTTTCAATACGAGCGCCTACGATCCGCTGACGCTGATGAGCATCACCCTTTTACTCGGCGCCGTCGCGCTCATTGCTTGTTTCTTCCCAGCTAATCGCGCCACGAAAGTGAACCCGATCGAAGCGTTGAGGACGGAATGAACGACCTTCGCTACGCGTTCCGCCAGTTGATCAAGGCGCCCAGCTTCACCCTTGTCGCCATCCTCACGCTGGCGCTCGGCATTGGCGCTTGCACCGCAATTTTTTCGGTGGTCAACACCGTCCTCCTGCGCCCGCTTGATTACCCCAATGCGGATCGACTCGTGACGATCCGCGAAAGCCAGCTCCCGAAGTTCCCGGAGTTTTCCGTCTCGCCCCCGAACTACATCGATTGGGAGAAGCAGACGAAATCGTATGAATACCTCGCCGCTTACACGGGCGCGACCTTGAACCTGACTGGCGAAGGCGAACCTCAACGCTTGATCGGTGTGAGAGCGACCGCGCATTACTTCGACGTTTACGGCGTGAAACCGGTCCTTGGCCGGATGTTGTTGCCGGAAGAAGACGCAGTCGGGAAAAATCACGTGGTCGTGCTGAGCTATGGATTTTGGCAGCGCGTTTTCGGCGGCGCGCGAGACGTGGTGGGTCGATCGGTGCAGTTGAATGGCGAGCCGTATCAGATCGTCGGAGTCGCGCCGTACGGCTTCGACGTCAGCGGCTGGCCGAATATCACCAGGAATGCTGGCGCAACGAAAGTGGATGTCTGGACGCCGATGGCGTTCAAGCCGGAGGAGACCGCGAATGCTAACCGCCAATGGCATTACCTCGTCGCCGTGGGCCGGCTCCAACCGGGGGTGACCGCCGCGCAGGCCAGGGCCGAGCTCGAATTGATCGCGAGGCAACTGGCACAGCAATATCCCGTTTCCAATAAAGACTGGAGCGTCTTCGTCGCGCCGCTTCAGGATTACTCGGTCCGAGATGTGCGGCCGGTCCTCTTCACATTGTTGGGCGCCGTCGGCTGTATCCTGCTGATTGCTTGCGCGAATCTGGCGAACCTCCTCCTCGCCCGCGCGACGGCGCGCCATCGCGAGATTTCCATTCGAGCCGCGCTCGGCGCGAGTCGCGGTCGACTCGTTCGCCAGCTGCTTACCGAAAGCGTCATGCTCGCGCTCGGCGGCGGGGCGGCGGGCGTCCTCCTGGCGAAGTGGGGGCTCGATGCGCTTCTGGTTCTCGCGCCCACAAATCTTCCTCGAAGCGGTGACATTCGGCTCGATACCGGCATTCTCCTTTTCTCGCTCGGGCTGAGCATTGCGACCGGGTTGGTGTTCGGAATCGCACCGGCGTGGTTAGCGGCGCGTGCGGATGTAAATGAGGCGTTGAAGCAGGGGGCGCGCGGCTCAACTGAAGGCGGCGCGCGGGGCCGGCTGCGCGGCGCGCTCGTCGTAAGTGAAGTCACCCTTGCGCTTGTCCTTTTGGGCGGGGCCGGATTGCTTGCACGCAGTTTCATTCAACTCACGCGGGTCGATCCGGGTTTCCTCCCGAAGGACGCAACGACAATGCGTGTCACCTTGCGGCAAAATAAATATGTGACTTCCGAGCAACGGATTTCATTTGCCAACACTCTGCTGGAACGGGTGAAAAACCTGCCGGGAGTCCAGGCCGCCGGGGTCACGGACTCGATGCCGCTGGTTGGCGATTACATACTCGATTTTAACATCGAAGGCCGGTCGCCCGTTGACTCAAATGATGTCCCGACCCTGAATTATGCTTCGGTTACGTCCGATTATTTTCGCGCCATGGGGATTCGGCTTGTGCGCGGCCGCGTCTTCACTCCGCAGGATGACGCGAGAGCGCCGCGCGTCTGCGTGATAAACGAGACGCTCGCCCGGCAGTTTTTCCCAAACGAAGACCCAATCGGAAAGCGGATAAGTCTTGAAAATGAACCGGACGCGTGGCGCGAAATCGTTGGGATAGTCGACGACATCAAGCAACACGGCGTCGACCAAACCGCGACGAACCAGGGTTACGAACCGTTCTCGCAAAAATCGCATTCGTCGTTGGTGTTTGTAATCCGGACGAAAGGTTCGCCTGCGCCGCTCCTCGGGGCGCTTCTTGCCGCGGTTCACGAAGTGGACAAGGATCAGGCAGTTGGCGCCATTCGGCCGCTCGAAGATATCGTGGCCGATACGATCGCGCGCCAGCGTTTCGCGATGACGTTACTGACGGTGTTTTCCACGGTCGCGCTCGTGATTGCGGCGGTGGGAATTTACGGCGTGATGGCTTACAACGTGGCCCAGCGCACAGGGGAATTTGGCATCCGCATGGCGCTCGGCGCGCAACAGGCCGACCTCTTGCGATTGGTTCTCAGGCAGGGCGGAAAGCTGATCGGACTCGGGTTGGTCATTGGGCTGCTCGCCACCCTCGCCGCATCGCGCGCCATGCACTCCATGCTGTTTAACACCAGCGCCTACGATCCGCTCACCCTTGCGAGCATCACGCTGTTGTTCGCCGCAGTTGCGTTGATCGCCTGTTTCTTCCCCGCCAATCGCGCGACGAAAGTGAATCCGATCGAAGCGCTACGCACGGAATAGGAAGTGACCAGTGATCCGATGAGCAATCGAAAATCGAGAATCGCCGTAACGCAGCTCGCGAAGCGAGCGAGGCCGGGCTTTCAAATTCGAAAATTCCAATGAGTGATCTGCGCTACGCTTTCCGCCAACTGATTAAAGCGCCGAGCTTTAGTGCTACGGCGATCGTCGCGCTGGCACTCGGCATCGGCGCGACGACGGCCATGTTTGCGGTCATCTACGCATTCCTCCTCCGGCCGCTGCCCTACGCAAATCCGGATCAGCTCGTCATGCTGCAATCGCGCGGCATCACCAACGGAAACGATCTGGGCGTTAATTATCTCGATTTCGTCGATTGGCAGAAGCAGAGCCGCAGTTTTTCAGATCTCGCGTTCCTGAACCTGCGTTGGAACGGCAATCTCGAATCGCCCGGCGGGATGACGGAGACGCTCAAGACGACCTTCACGACTGCGAACCTGTTCTCATTGCTCGGCGTCCAGCCAATGCTCGGCCGCGATTTAACCCGAGCCGACGATGAACCAAAGGCGCCGAAGGTCATGCTGATCAGCGACCGGCTGTGGAAGAAAACCTTTGGCGGCGATCCAAACATCATCGGCCGCGACATTCGTCTGGACGGCACCCCGCGCACAGTCGTCGGGATCATGCCGGCCGGTTTCCGTTTTCCATCTCAAAGCGATATCTGGGTCCCGATGGCGTCGGTCTTCGGCATGAACACCGATCGTGGCTGGCGTGCGGACCAGGTGATCGCGCGGCTCAGGCCCGACGCGACCGTGCAAAGCGCCCAAAGTGAAATGAGCGTCATCGCCGAGCGGCTTGCGCAACAATATCCGGACACGAACAAGCTCATCGGCGCGGCTGTCGTTCCGCTGCGCGAACACGTCGCGGGGAGTGTGCGTTTTTCATTGCTCCTGCTTCTCGCCTCGTGCGGGGGCGTTCTCCTGATCGCGTGCGCGAATGTGAGCCAACTACTGCTCGCGCGCGCGACGACACGCGAACGCGAGTTGTCTGTGCGCGCTGCGCTTGGCGCCAGCCGTTGGCGTCTCGCCCGTCAGGCTTTGGCGGAAAGCGCACTTCTCGCATTCATCGGGAGTGTCGTCGGCGCGTTGCTCGCGTTTTGGCTGGTCGATTTTGTGGCGACTGCAATTCCGGTGGAGCTGCCCTTCTGGATTCGAATCGATCTCAATCCGCCCGCGCTCGGCCTCACGATTTTGGTTTCGTGCTTCACGACCTTGTTGGCCGGCGCCTTGCCCGCGTTGCAAAACGCGCGCATCGACATCGCCCAATCGATCAAGACAAACGCAGGCACCGTGACCGGGGCCGGCGCGCGTTCCCGAGAAATCCTGACGGCGGCGCAGGTCGCGATCTCGATCGTCCTTTTGGTCGGCGCGAGTCTCGTCCTGCGGAGTCTTTTAAAGTTACGTGAAGTGAACCCCGGTTTCGATCCGAGCCCCGTCGTGATGATGGAAGTCAATCCGACCTACAACGGCGATGAGTCCGCGCAAACCCGGATCGATCGTTTCTCGCGCTTGTTGCAGCACCTCAGCGAAATACCGGGCGTCGAATCCGTCGCAGCCAACAACAGCCCGCCATTTGTGTCGCAGCGGCCGTGGAACCGTAGCCAGGTCGTCGGCGAAACCCAGCCTGTCGCGGCGCAATCGTTGAATCCCGTCGCTAATTTTCAAACCGTGAGTCCGGATTATTTTCGAGTGCTCCACATTCCGCTCGTGCGTGGACGTTTCTTCTCGGACGCCGATAAGCGGGGCGCGCTCCGAGTTTGCATCGTAAGCGAACATCTCGCGAAAGCGGTTTGGCCTAACGAGGATCCGATCGGACGGAGGGTGCGTCTGGGCGGACCGGAAGCCACAGTGGAGCCGGACGATTGGATGACAGTTGTCGGCGTGGTCGGCGACATTCGGCATCAGGCTCTCGAGCGCGAAGCCGGTCCGGATATTTACAACCCCAGCCTGCAACTGGCGTGGAAACAAATGCACTTTCTCGTCCGCGCCCGCACCGATGCTCTAGCCCTGGTCCCGGCCATTCGCCGCGAGATCGCGAGCAGTGCGCCCGACGTGGGCGTGTTTAACTTCGTCTCGCTCGAGCAGGAAGTTGCCAATTCGCTCTGGCAATCGCGGTTGCGGGGCTGGTTGCTGGGATTTTTCTCGCTCGTCGCGCCGGCCCTGGCGGCAACAGGATTGTACGGCGCAGTCGCCTACGGTGTGGCGCAAAGGACCCGGGAGATCGGCGTCCGGATGGCGCTTGGCGCCAATCGCTCCGCGGTGTTGCGCCTCGTGCTTGGCCAGGGAATGCGCGCCGTGACGTTCGGAATTTTTGCGGGAGTGGCTGCTGCTCTGTTGTTGTCGCGCGTTCTTAGTGCGTCGCTTTTCGGCATCAGTGGCACCGACCTAACGAGTTACGCCCTCGCTTGTGTCGTGCTCGCAGGCACCGCCGGCATCGCCGCGTTGATCCCCGCCCGACGCGCGAGCCTTGTGAATCCAATGGAAGCGCTGCGCATCGAATGAACTTCACCAATCGAAATTCGAAAATCGCCGTAACGCAGCTCGCGGAGCGAGCGAGGCCGGGCTTTCAAAATCGAAAATTCCTATGTTAAACGACATTCGTTACGGCCTGCGCCAGCTCATCAAACATCCGGCGTTCACCATCATCGCGATCCTCACCCTCGCGCTCGGCATCGGCGCGAACACCGCCATCTTCAGCGTGGTCAACGCGGTCCTCCTTAAGCCTTTGCCCTTCCCGGAACCGGACCAGCTCATCGCTGTTGGCATGACGGATTTGCGGGCCAAAGACCAAAGCGTTCTGAGCTCCATGTCCTATCCCGATTTCTTCGATTTTCGGGACCAAAACCGGACCCTGACCAGCATCGCTGTTTATCGAGACCGATCGTTCGCCCTGACTGCCGAGGAAGGTGCGACCAGTCTGCGCGGGCAAAAAGTTAGCGGGGAATTCTTTGACGTGCTCGGAATCAAACCGCAGATCGGTCGCGCGTTCACCCGCGCGGATGAACAGGCCGGCGGCGGGCCCGCCGGGTTCACGGTCATCCTCAGCCATGAGTTCTGGCAACAGCATTACGGCTCGGATCCCAACGTCGTGGGCCGCACGATTACGCTGGATCGCCGGCCGTACACAATTGCCGGTGTTATGCCGCCCGGGTTCCAGTTTCCCATCCAAAATGATCCGGTCGATTTATACGTCACGATTGCGGACGACGCTTCCAATCCCGACGGTTCCGAGCCTCAGACGAAAAACCGTGGCAGTCACAGCTTGCGGGCGGTGGCACGGCTGAAACCCGGGGCGACGGCCGCGCAGGCCGACGCTGATTTAGCCGCAATCGCCGCCGCGCTCACGAAACAATATCCGGATACGAACACCAATTTTGGCGTCGCGGCGAAACCGTTGCGCGAAGACATGATCGGTGATGTCCGCACCGCGCTCTACATTCTTTTCGGCGCAGTCGTCTGCGTGCTGTTGATTGCGAATGCGAATGTTGCGAACCTTCTGCTCGCCCGCGCTTCCGCGCGCGGAAAAGAAATCGCATTGCGCGCAGCAATGGGCGCCAGCCGCGTCCGCATCATTCGACAGTTGCTTACCGAAAGTGTGCTGCTCTCTGGTCTGGGCGGAATCTTCGGCTTGATCCTGGCGCAATGGGGCACGGAAGCGCTCATCAAAACCGTGCCGCAAAATATTCCGCGGATCGCCAACATCCAGCTCGACGCCACAGTGCTGATTTTTACACTGGTCGTCTCGCTTGCGACCGGCGTGATCTTCGGGGTCGTCCCCGCATGGCAGGCCTCGCACGTTGATCTCAACAGTTCGCTGAAATCAGGCAGCCGTACGGGCAGCGCGGGCGAAGGCAAAGGCCGCGTCCGCAACGCGCTCATTATCGTGGAGGTCGCGCTCGCGCTCGTCTTGCTTATTTCCGCCGGACTTTTGATCCAGAGTTTCGCGCGGCTCGGCCGGGTTCAACCTGGTTTGCGGACGGAACGACTCCTGACCGCGCGGATCGGCCTGCCCGATGTGGGCTATCCGAAGAACGAAAACCTCATCGCGTTTTTCGATCAATTCCTGCCGCGGGTCCGCGCCATTCCCGGAGTGGAATCGGCCAGCGCGATCGTTCCCTTGCCGCTTAGTGGGAGCAACATGGTGACTTCGTTCGACAAGGCGGACAGTCCTCTTCCTCAAGGTCAACGAAATGCGGCGCCAGTTCGAATTATCGCGCCCGATTACTTCAAGACGATGGGAATACCGGTTCGCCAGGGCCGCGTTTTTGACGAGCGCGATCGGTTTGAGTCCGCCCCGGTCGTGATCGTGAACGAGCGCTTCGCGCAAAAATTTTTCCCGGGCGAGAACGTAATCGGAAAACGGATCATGCCCGGGTTCGCCGCCGACGAGAGCGGCGAAAAGATGCGGGAGATCGTCGGGATGGTGGGGAACGTAAAGCATCTCTCATTGAAGAACGAGGACTCGCCCGAGATGTATCTGCCGGTCACGCAAATCCCGTTTCAGGTAATGTCGCTCGTAATCCGGACCAGCGTTTCCAATCCGAATGCGATCACGAATTCGCTCCGGAAAGAACTCGCGGCGATGGACGCGTCGATCCCCCTGACCAGCGTTCGCGTGTTCGATGAATACATCTCGCGCTCGCTTGCCCGGCCGCGCTTCAACACTCTTTTGCTTTCGATCTTCGCTGGCACCGCGCTGATCCTGACCGCGATCGGAATTTACGGCGTGCTCGCTTACTCAGTCGCGCAACGGACGAGCGAGATCGGAATTCGAATCGCGCTCGGAGCCGGGAAGAGCTCGATCTTCCGCCTCATCGTCGGCCAGGCCATGACACTTGTCGGCATCAGTCTGGTGCTAGGCCTGGCCGGCGCCTTTGCCGCGACGCGATTATTAAACAGCCTCCTCTTCGGCGTCGGCGCGTCCGACCCTGAAACGTTCGCGGGCATTGTCCTCCTGGTCTCGGTCGTCGCTTTCCTCGCCGCATGGCTTCCCGCGCGGCGCGCGACTCGGGTCGATCCGATCGTCGCATTGCGGGCCGAATAACTTTAACCTAACGAACAGATGCAAACGTTACTCCACGATATTCGCTACGCGTTCCGGATGATCGCGAAACAGCCAGGGTTCGCCGCCCTGGCGGTGCTCGCCTTCGCTCTCGGCATCGGCGCGAACGTCGCCATCTTCAGCGTAGTCAACGCTGTCTTGTTGCGGCCGTTGCCTTATCCACATTCGGAACAGCTCATCAACATTCGCGAGCGGACGCCGACCTTTCCGGGCGGCTCCGTCAGTTACCCGAACTTTCTCGATTGGCGCGCGTCCCAACATACGTTCACAGATCTCGCGCTCTGGCGTCGGGAATCGTATAATCTTTCCAGCGTCAAAGGCGGCACCGCTCCCGAGCGGATTGGCGGCTGCCGGGTGACATCGAACTTTTTCACGATCCTCGGCGTTCCGCCGGAACTGGGCCGCGATTTCACCGAGGCCGACGACGTGCCGCACGGCGCGAAGGTCGCGCTCATCAGCGACAAAATGTGGCGGAAACGTTTCGGCGCTTCCCGTGAAGTTCTCGGCCAACAGCTGCTCGTCGATGGCGTGTCTTACGAAATCATCGGCGTTCTGCCGGAGATCGTGCGTCTGCCGCGCCTGTCCGAAATTTATGTTCCGCTGGGCGATGTTCGGACGGAGAAGGGCGTGCTCTTGCGCGACAACCATCCTGGTTTCAGCACCCTCGGACGGTTGAAGGCAGGCGTGACCCTCGAGCAAGCAAACGCCGACCTGAATACGATCGCAGTTGCGCTGGAGAAAAAATATCCGGATTCAAATACCGGACGCCGCGTCACCACCCAACTGCTTTTGGAATCCTCGATTGGCACGTATCGCCAAAGTCTTTATCTCCTCCTCGGCGCGGTTGCGTGTGTTTTGCTGATCGCGTGCGCGAACGTGGCGAATCTCCAGCTCGCTCGGATGCTCGCGCGCGGAAAGGAACTGGCGGTGCGGAGTGCGTTGGGCGCGAGCGGCTGGCGCTTGACGCGCCAGGTGCTGACCGAAAGTGCCGTTCTCGCTTTGCTCGGCGCGCTGGCCGGTGTGTTCCTCGCTATCTGGAGTCTGGACGCGATTCTGGCCCTGAGTCCGGCGACCGTGCCGCGTTTCCAGGAAACAAGAATCGATCTGACCGCGCTAGGGTTCACCGTCGTGGTCGCGATTCTCTCCGGCGTGCTTGTCGGCATCTGGCCGGCGTGGCGAATCTCGAAAAGCAGCTCGCTCGCGCTCGCCTTACATGAAAGCGCGCGCGGCAGCAGCGACGGTATTCATCGGCAACGAGCTCGCGCCGGATTGGTCATCACGCAGGTAGCGCTCGCAGTCGTGTTGCTCGCCGCCGGAGGTTTGATGCTGAAAAGTTTCTGGCGCGCGCAACAGGCGCCACTCGGCTTCGATTCTCGAAATATTCTTACGATGAGCGTCGCCCTCCCAACGGCGCGCTACGACAACCACGACAAGATTAACGCGTTTTACGATAAGCTCCTCGCCAAAGTTTCCACTCTGCCGTCCGTCACCGCAGCCGCCGTCGGCAACAACGTGCCGTTCGACGACAACGAATGGGACAGCTCATTCCACATTACTGGCACGGCGCCGGATCTGCCCGGCCACGAACCGTCCGCCGAAATCAACATGATCTCGCCGGATTATTTTCGCGTGCTCGGCATGCCGGTCCTGCGCGGACGTGCGTTCGGCCCGGAAGAGGGACCCGGCAAGCAAACCGCGGCGATTATCGACGAAAGCCTCGCGACTCGATTTTTCCCGGGACAGGACCCGGTCGGCAAGCAGCTCGACAACAATCAGACGATGAAACAGGATCCGCCGCCGCTCACGATCGTTGGCATTGTTCCTCGGACGCGAAATGACGCCCCGGGCGAAGAGAACATCGAGAAACTGAATTTTCCGCAGATTTATCTTCCGTTCACGCAATTCTCAACTGAGAACGTGACCCTGCTCGTGCGCGTGGCGGCCGGCGATCCCATGGCGCTGGCGCCGGCGGTCAAACGTGAGATCACCGCGATCGATCCCGATCAACCGGTCGCTTCGGTTTCGACGATGGGAAAAAATATCGGCGCGAGCCTGGCGGCGCGGCGATTGACGATGATGCTGCTCGGCGCTTTCGCTGGTCTTGCGTTGGTCCTGGCCAGTGTCGGAATTTACGGAGTGATGGCGTTGAGCACGACGCAGCGCACGCGCGAAATGGGGATTCGCTTCGCGCTCGGCGCCAGTCGCGCGGACGTGTTGCGCCTCGTTCTGGGCAAAGGCATTTCGCTTATCGGGGTCGGACTAGTGGCTGGTCTTGTCGGTGCATTCGCGGCCAGTCGCGCGCTGAACAGCCTGCTCTACGGCGTCGGCGCACTCGATGCGGTGGCGTTGCTCGGCGCGATCGTCACTCTCGCTGCCGTTGCTTTCATCGCCTGTTATCTGCCGGCGCGCCGGGCCAGCCTCGTCAATCCAATCGACGCGCTCCGCACGGAATAATTTCTTCTGTAGCCGCGGCCCTGCGGGCCGCGCAACGCGGGACAATATAGGAGCCCGTTCTCCCTGCGCTTGCCACAGGGAAGCGCCTACAGAAGAGCGAGAAAAAACGCTAAAGAAGATCTTTGCCGACGACCTGCCAGCGCTCGACGTCGCGCTTCGGATTTGATGCGGCCCAGGCGATGTCGCGGACAAATAAGTTGTAAGACAGGTTCCAACCCGGATGCCGGGCCGCGGTTCCGCTGAGCGGCAGGTATTCCACCTTCTCGAAATAAAAACGCAGGAGCCGATCGAGTTCCCTGAAGGAAAAATGATGCACGTGGGTCTGTTCGCCCGAGAGCCGTTTCCCGCGCAACACTTTCCAGCGCCGATGGAGATGATAATCGAGCGGCACCGAGCCGACATAGGCGCTCGCCGGTTTCTTTTTCAGAATACGATGGATCTCACGGACGGTGATGGAGGGATAGGGCAAATGCTCTAGCACTTCGGTCATCATCACGACGTCGAAACTCTCGTCGCGAAAATTGATGGCCGACGTGAAATCCATCTCGTGGCAGGGGACGCCGGCTTCGCGCGCGACTTGAAGCGCTAGCTTGTCGATATCGACACCGACCCAGCGAATGAGATTCACGAAGTTGATCAACACGCCGCCCTGGCATCCGATATCGACCCCAAGGCTTTGCTCATCATGTCCGAGCGCGGCGAGCTGTTCTCGATAAAAGCCGGTTTTGGCCTCCTCGTGTTGA
Source organism: Chthoniobacterales bacterium (assembly GCA_045809795.1). Lineage (GTDB taxonomy): Bacteria > Verrucomicrobiota > Verrucomicrobiia > Chthoniobacterales > UBA10450 > AV80. The sequence continues at coordinate 1,223,668 of JBJMXD010000006.1, read as the reverse complement.
TGGCCCCAGGAGTAATAACCCTTCGGCCGGCTCTCGCCGTATTGCTCGTAAAACTCGCGAATCAATCGCGCCCGGCGATCGGGTTCGTCCAGGAGAAGCTCGTTTGGGAAGGCGCTGCTCATCAGGCCAGCATAGTAGCACAGGCAACCAGGCGCTTGTGCTAGGTTATTGGCGGAACGTCTACGCAGCGCGATGACCTCGACTCAACACGCCACTCTTGCTGCCGCAGACTGCGATGTCGCATTCGACGATCTGACGCGCCAGCTCTACGCGACCGACGCTTCGCTCTATCAACTGGAGCCGGCAGCCGTTGCGTTTCCGCGCAGCGCGCAGCAAGCCAGCTCCATCATCATGGGCGCGGCCGACGCGGATGTCGCGGTCACTCCGCGCGGGGCAGGGAGCGGACTTTCGGGAGGGGCGATCGGAGACGGATTGATCGTCGAGTTTTCGAGGCACAACCGGCAGATTACCGATCTGAATCTCGAAGCGCGCACAGTCCGCACCGGTGCGGGCGTGGTGCTCGATCAACTGAACGCATTTTTGAAACCGCACGGTTTCTGTTTCGGGCCCGATGTTGCCACGAGTTCGCGGGCGACGATCGGCGGAATGATCGCAAACGATTCGTCGGGGGCGCGGGTTCCAGTTTACGGAACAACCGCGGATCACGTGGTCTCGCAGGAACTGGTCATGGCCGATGGGTCCGTTCATCAAATCGGACCGGCCCACGAAACCTTGCGCGCGCAACGCGAAGTCATCGCCGGCCTCGTCTCGGCCCGTGCAAACGAGGTCGCCGAGTGGATGCCACCGGGACTGCAAAAGCGCTGGTCCGGTTACGCGCTCGCCCGCTGGCTCCGCGATCCGGGAAACCTGAACAACATGCTTTGCGGCAGTGAGGGAACGCTCGCCGCGATTTTTTCCGCTGAGTTAAAGATCGTTCCGTTGCCGCGCGAGAAAGGCCTCGGGCTCGTTTTCTTCGCGTCCGTTGCCGAAGCGATGCAGGCCACGGTCGAGCTGCTCGAATTGAAACCGTCCGCGATCGAACACATCGACCGGCCGCTGTTCGATCAGACGAAAGGCCAGCTGCATTTCGAACCCGCGCGGCAATTACTCGAGCTCGATGCCAAGCCCTGCGAAGCGATTCTCCTCGTCGAGTTTTATGAGGATGTCGCCGAACGGCTCGCGCTCCTGGCTGGAAAAAAACTTGGACTACGCACGACGATTTGCACCAGACCCGCCGAGATGAATCTCGTCTGGGGGATGCGCAAGGCGGGCCTCTCGCTTCTGACCGGACGAAAAGGCGCGGCAAAACCGGTGGCCTTCATCGAGGACGCGGCGGTGCGACCAGCGCAATTGCCTGATTATGTCGCGGGGCTCGAATCGATCATGCGACCGCTCAATCTGGAGGTTTGCTATTACGGCCACGCCGCGACGGGACTGTTGCATGTGCGTCCGGTCCTCGATCTTCATACGGCCGGCGATCTTCGCAAATATCGCCAGGTCGCCGATCAGGTTTCAGCACTCGTTAGGCAGTTCAAAGGATCGCTTGCCGCCGAGCACGGTGTCGGCATGGCGCGGACGGAATACATGGCGGAGCAGGTGGGCGACGAGTTGCTCGGCGTGATGCGCCAGATTAAGCAGGTTTTCGATCCGAAGAATCTTTTCAATCCCGGCAAAATTTTCAGCGATGGCCAGTTCAAGATCGACAATCACCTGCGAGTCGAATCGGAAACGCGGTTGCGGTTGCCGTTCCAGCCGACGCTGGCATTCGCGTTCAAGGACGAATCGTTCATCGGCAATCTGGAGCAATGCAACGGTTGCGGCGGATGTCGCAAAGATGCGCCGACGATGTGCCCCACGTTCCTCGCGACCGGCGACGAATACATGTCCACTCGCGGGCGGGCGAACGCGATCCGGGCCGCGCTTGAGCTGCGTTTTCAAGACGATCCATTGCGCTCGGAAGAGTTGGACGCCGCGCTGAGCAATTGCCTCTCATGCAAGGCGTGCACGGTCGAATGCCCGTCGAACGTGAATCTCGCGCTGCTGAAAGCTGAGCTGATGCATGCCCGGCATGAGCGCGATGGTCTGCCGTTGCGGGAACGAATTTTGAGCAATGTCGATTTGTTAGGCCGGCTCGGCTGCCTGATGCCGGGAATCGCGAACCCGAGTCTCGATTCTCCGATGATCCGCCGCGTGATGCGAAGCCTGCTGGGATTAACGGATAAGCGTCCGTTGCCGCACTACGCCAGAGAGCGGTTCGATCGCTGGTTTTATCGACGCGCGTCTTCTTTGGTAGGGCGAGACGCTGTCGAGCCGCAACGCGCTACCAACGGCTCGACAGAGTCTCGCCCTACCAAACGTGGCAATGTCATTCTCTGGGACGACACCTTCGTCCGTTATCACGAACCGCATATTGGAATCGCCGCGGTGAAAGTTCTCGAAGCGCTTGGCTTCACAGTCTCGTTGGTAAAAGGCCGGAAGTGTTGCGGCCGCCCCGCGTTCAGCCAGGGCAATCTCGAAGTGGCTCGCGAAATGGGCCGGCACAACCTCGAGCTCCTTACCGCCGCGAAGAGCGACGCGCCGATCCTGTTCCTCGAGCCGTCGTGCTACTCGATGTTCGTCGAAGATTACCGCGAGTTAAAACTGTCCGGCACAGAGCCGATTGCGAAACGCTGCCATCTCTTCGAACAATTCGTCGAAGAGTTGCTGGAGAAGGAACCGAACGCGCTGGAGTTCAACGAAGTTCCAGGCAACGTCGCGATTCACGCGCATTGCCACGCCAAGTCGCTCGTGAAAACCGGCTTCATGGCCCGGCTCGCTGCGCGATTGCCGGGGCGAACGGCGGCTTTACTCGATACCGGTTGTTGCGGCATGGCCGGAGCCTTCGGTGCCCTTGAGCGCAAGTATGATCTCTCGCTGAAAGTCGCCGCGCCTCTCGTTGAGCAAGTCACCGCGCAGCCACCCGGCACGGTGATCGTCGCGTCAGGCACGAGCTGCCGTCACCAACTTGAACATCTCACGCCGGTCCATCCCAAGCACATGGCCGAGCTTCTTGCGGACGCGATTGCCTAGCTGTATTCGTCCGAACCCTGCACCCAGATAAAGGATTGCAGATCGATCATGTCGCGCGGTTTCAAATCGCGCTGGTCGCGCCGAATGGTTTCGGCGAAATCGAGCAGGCGCGCGTAGGTCTCCCAGTTCGGCTTCGATTGATATTGAAAATCGAAACCATATTTCGCCACCGCGATTTTCGTCACGTTCGGTTTGAGAAAGATGTGGCGATCGGGTTGCGCGATAAAGCCGAACACCGTCACGAGCGGCCAAGTCAGCACGCGAGTCTGTTTTCGCGGCAACGAGGCAATGATCTCGCGCCATGCGATAAACCTCGCTTCGTCGGTCCCGGAGCCGTGGAGGAAATCGTAGAGACCCGTCGCGAACGTCCGGGCGCCCGCGGTTGATTTCACCGCATCACGGAGCGCCATCTTTTCGAACGAAAAGATCATGCTGTGCCGCGATCGCTGTTCGGTGCGTACTGCGCGCGCCGCGATCTCGACATACTCACGCTTGTCGAGGAGCCGGCGAAATTCGTTACGATTTAGCGCCTCTTCCCAATTCTGGTGGGTCTCCCATTTATAATCGCGTTCCCATTCGAGATAGGTCTCATCGCGAAATCCTTTCGGGAAGAAGCGAAGAAATTTTCTGCGGCAAGCGGCCGCTCCGGGCGATTGCGATTGAGGCACGAATGCAATTCGCAAGGGAATAACGCAGCAGATGTAGAGATAATGCTGACGGAGGTTGGGCATCTTGCCTGACTCGGCGAATGGGCATCCTTGCCCGTTCATTCTTCACGACAGGCTGGCAGCCTGTGGGCCGAGACAGCCAGGATGGCTATCCTCCTACGGCTTCTTCGCCGGCACCGGTTCCTTGCTCTTCAAGATCTCGGACTCTGGCGTGAGCTTCTGGGTCTTACCGCTAAAGATGAGGCGGCTCGGCTTTTCCGCGAGCGTTTCGGTGAGCGCTTTTGCATGGGTGCTCACGACCTTCAGATTCAGCAGGATCACGTGCAACTCCTTCATTTGTTCCTGGAGCTGCTTGTCGGTGTTGCCGACAAATTTGCCCGCATTCTCGAAGACGGCATTGGCGTTGTTCTCCACGTCGTCGAGGCCCTTGATGATGCGCTGCAATTCCTCAAGATCCGTCTTCGCGGTATCGAGGACCGGCGAGATTTTCGGCATGAAGTCGTCGAGGTTGTTCCGCACGCTTGTGACGGTGGTGTTGAGATTGCCGGCGGTGGCGTTCAGGCTGTCGATCAATTTGTTGGCATTATCGATTAACGGTCCGGCCGCGGACAGCAGCTGCGCAATTCCGGCCGCCGGATGACCTTCGATCGTCGCATTGTTCGCCAAAGTTTCGCCACCCGGCGTCCCAGCGGAAAGGGCCACGAACATGGGTGAAAGCATCGTGTCCGAGCTGAGGGTCGCGATTACGTCCGCAGGCAACGGCGGAATCTCGTCCAGCAGGCTGATGGTTACGCGGACAGCGTCCCGCTTGTTCGTGGCGGAGGCCCGTTGCTCGCGACTCAGGTGCTGCATCGCGATGACGCGTCCGGCTGGAGCGCCGGCGTAACGCACTTCGGAATGCAATTTCACGCCGGTCACGTCTTCGAAGTCGATTTGCAACGTTCGCGAGGGCTTTTTGAATCGGAACCCGGTGAGCGCAATCGTGAGCGCACCCAGCAGGATCGCGCTGCAAACAATGACCGAAAGCGCGACGACGTAATCAGAGAGATTTCGTTTCATGGCATCTTGTGGCGAAAACGATGGCGCGCCGCGACCAAGGGGCGCGCTTTCACATGCGGGTGATGTTCATGGTCGTCCTGGGAAAGGTTCAAAGGCATGGGGCCGTCGGGTTCGCCATTGATGAATTGTTGCACTTCGGGATCAGGATGGGTGCGGATTTCGTCGGGAGTACCTTGCGCGAGAATCCGGCCGCGTCCGAGCATAATCATTCGGGTCGCGATCCGAAACGCGCTCGTCATATCGTGGGTGACAACGACGGCTGTCATTCCTTCGTCCTTCGTCAACTCGAGGGTGAGCTTATCCACGACCGCGGTCATGATCGGATCGAGGCCGGAGGTCGGCTCGTCGCTGAAGAGCAGCTCGGGATCGAGGACAAGAGCGCGCGCCAGCCCGACGCGTTTCCGCATTCCGCCGCTGATCTCGGATGGCTTCAGATTATTGAAGCCGCTTAGTCCGACCATTTGCAGTTTCCTCGTGACCGTATCCTCAACCTCGTCGACCGACATGTCGGTGTGCTGCAATAAGGGCAGCGCCACGTTTTCCCCCACGGTGAGCGACGCCAGAAGTGCGCCGGATTGAAACAGCATCCCGAAACGCCGGCGGACATCAGCGATCTGGCGATCGTCCATGGTCGTAATTTCCTCACCGAAAATTTTTATGGAACCGGCCGAAGGTTTCATAACCCCAATGATGTGGCGCAGCAGCGTGCTCTTGCCGCAACCGCTCCCGCCCATGATCACGAGCGTTTCGCCGCGGTGAATCGAGAAGGAAAGATTGTCGATGACGGTGCGGTCGCCGAATTTTCGGAAAAGATCACTGACTTGAACTACCGGTTCCGTGTCAGTCATAGGCCGGAGTTGTTGTCCGCAGATGGACGCAGATTTTGGTCCGATCCTCTTAAAGAATCTGCGCTAATCTGCGAAATCTGTGGATGATTCGTCACCGCGCTCATTTGAAGAAGAAAATGGAAGTAAGAATCGCGTTACTCACGAGCATGGCGAGGAGCGATTGGACAACTGCGGACGTCGTCGCCTGGCCCACACCTTCCGCCCCGCCTTCGACATGCAGCCCGGCGTTGCACGCTATTGTGATGATGATCCAGGCAAAAACGACGCTTTTGATGATGCCGGAATACAGGTCCCAGGCGTTGGCATTTTCCAGGGCGCGAAGAATGAATCCAGCCGTCGTCATGTCGAGCGCAAAATGACAGACCGCCCAGCCGCCGAAGACGCCGATGTAGTTCCCGAAGATCGTCAACGCCGGCAGCATGATTAGCATCGCGATGAAGCGAGGGACGATCAGATAACTAATCGGGTTGATCGCCATCACTTCGAGCGCTTCGATTTCTTCCGACACTTTCATCGTCCCCAACTCGGCTGCGACCGCTGAGCCGCTTCGGCCAATAACGATCACCGCGATCAAAACCGGGCCCATTTCACGCAGCAAGCTCACCATCACCAGGTCCGGGACGTAGATTTCGGCGCCCATTTCCTGGAGCGAATGCGCCGCCTGCATGGCCAGGGTCACGCCAATGCTAAAAGCGGTGAGCGCGACCATCGGCGTCGCCCGGACCCCAATAAAAACGATCTGCCGGAAGATCGGCGAGATCTTGAAGAACTCGCCCTTGAACGGCGCGACGAGCACCCAGTAAAGCAGACTGAGATTGAGCCGGAGAAAATTTTTCAAGGCAGTGGGCGGAAGGCTATCACCGCGTCGACTGCAGTTTCCAGACTAGAAACGTGTTGGAGGGACGGGCGCTGTCCCGTCCTTAAAATAGTGGGACGCCACGGCGAGCGTCCCTCCAGTCACTTGCGCGCGTACTGCTCCGCGCCGAGGAAATGGAGAGAGACGTAAGGCTCGTCGCCGACCACCCAACTGTCGTGTCCGGGGCCAATATAAAAAAGGTCGCCCGCCTTCATTTCATAATAGCGGCCGTCATTCATCCGGCACGCGGCCGAGCCGGAAATAACCAGGCCAACGTGCTCGACTTCGCACGAGGGCGCGCCGGTGGTGGGCCCGACATGCTCCGACCATTTCCATCCCGGTTCGTAACTCGCGCGGCCGATGGTCATCGAACCGATTTTTACGATCTCGAATTTGCCTTTCGTAAAGGTGCGGACTTCGTCCGGCTGTTCGAAGCGCTTGATCAGGAAATCGACGTGGTTCGGCGTCATCGCTCAGGGCGGGGGCGGTTTGTCTTTCGGCGGCGGGGGCGGAGGAAAGAACCCGTGGTGAATCATCAGTTTGCGATGCTCGGACTCGAGGTTATCGAGCTTCTTTTGTTGCTCCGGTGTAAGCAGAGGAGCCACTTCTTTCTTCGAATCCTCCATGACGGTGCGCACGCGCTCCGCCGTTTCCACCCGGATCGTTTCGAGCTTCGAGCTGGTTGCGTCGATTATCGGGCCGATCTTTTTTTCCTGTTCCGCAGTCAGGTCGAGCGAGCGGCGAAAATGCTCCCGCATTCGGTCGCCGACGTCACCGGAATGGGGTGGGCCTAGCATAATGTGACCACGGAGATGATGAACGCCGAAGAACGCGCCAGTCATCCCACCCGCGACGAAAACCAGCAGACAAGCGAAGGCGAGCTTCCATTTCAGTTCGCTGTTCATCGAGAAATTTCCGACTGAATCGCCGAATCCGCGATCACGTATTCATTGGTCGCGAGCGCGGCAAATTTCGTTTCGTCCCGGTATTGCCGATAAGCCGCAGCGCCCGCCAGGATGAGCACGGCGGAAGCGATCGCGCCGGCGCGTCGGAGGAATCGCGAAAGCTCAGCGAGATCGAGCCGGCCGTTTTTTCCGGAACGCCACTGGGCAACGACGCGCGTCTCGAAACCGTAGGGGACTTCGCTCGCAACTGGCTCGGACCCATGAGCGGCCGAGCGGAAGAGGCGATCAAGGTCATTCGCTTTCATGCGTTTTCCCTCGCAGTCATGTTCGACAACAATTTTCTCATTTTTTGCCGAGCCCGAAACGCGCGCACTTTGACGAGGGCGCCACTCCAGCCGGTCAGGCGCCGGATTTCAGCGACCGAGCGTTGTTGCAGATAAAGCAGGTCAATCACAAGTCGCTCCGCTGGTTTGAGCGCTTTCATAAGATGGTCGACAAGCTGGCGCGATGCAAAAGTCTGGTCGGGCCCGAGGTCGCCGGTCGTCGCGGCAAGGTTATGAATGACGGCCGCCTGTTCCTCGCTCAGATCGGCTTCGCGCAATTCCGGGCGCGCTTTTTCCGCCTGGATCTGATTGATGCAGGTGTTGATCGCGATCCGCGAGACCCAGTGCTCGAGCGGCACGGTTCCCGAAAATTGCGGCAGCTTCTGCAAAATTTTGATGAAGATCATCTGGCAAAGGTCCTCCTCCGCGCTGCGAACTGGGCGATGAGCTCGCACGAGTTTGGCCACGAGCGGATAAAGGCTCCGCACGAGTTCGCGGGCGGCGCTTTCATCGTGCCGCAGCACCCTTTCCACCAACTCGCGCGAGACGTTGTCGTCAGCCATGTAAAGCCAAAGCAGTCCACACCGTTGAAAGTGACAGGCGGCGCGGCCTGCGGGTTACAAAATTTTGCGAATAATTTGTAACCGCGACGGCGGGCGACCGGTCATCCATTTGTGAAAGAGGCGCTCGAATTGCGCCCAAAACAAGAAGCAAACCAAACAATGACACGAAAACTTATCTCACTCACAACCGCGGCGGCCTTATCGCTGGCCGGGATCGTTTACCTCCAGGCCAAGGAACCGGGCGAGCACGGGCCGAAACACGAAGGGCCCGGCGGTCCGCATCACATGATGATGGAGAACCCGCTCGAGCATTTGAGCAAGGATCTCAACCTGACCGACGACCAGAAGGCGAAGGTCCAACCGATCATCGACCAGACCAAGCCGCAGCTCATCGCCATCCACAAGGAAGCAATGGAAAAGATGCACGCGTTGCTGGAGAGCACCGGTGCGCAGATTCGCCCGCTCCTCACACCGGAGCAGCAGGTGAAATACGATGCGATGAAAAAGGCGCACGAAGACATGCGCAAGGCCATGGAGGAAATGCACGACGCTCAGTCGAAGTAATCTCGATTAGCCAGGGAGAAACAGACGGCGGCGACCGCAAGGTCGCCGCCGTTTTCGTTTTACGTTATCGTGCTCGTGCTCCTGCTCGTGATCGGGGATTTGCCCAGAACCAATATACGCCCGCCCCAATTCCCAAAATCACGACGCCGATTCCCGCATTCAGCGGCGCGGCAATCAGCGTGCTGATCACAAGGCTCCAACAGGCCAGGACGAACAATCCCGTGGTGTAAGGATGCCAGGGCACCCGAATGAAGTCCGTGCTGGCCGTCGATCCTTCCCTTCGCCGGAATACGAACAGCGCCGCGCCGGTAAGACCAAAAAAGAGCGCATCAATCGTCACGACGTAGTTAAGGATCTGGTCGTATTTCCCGGTCAACGCGACGATCACCGCGAAAATGCCCTGCAGAATAATGGCAACGACCGGCACGCGCGTCCGTTCGCTTACCTGACCCACTGCCTTGAAGAACAATCCGTCCCGCGCCATCGCGTAATAAACCCGGGGCGCAGTGAGAATGCTTTGGCTGAGAAAACCAACGGTTGAAATCGCGATGCCGCAGGCGATGAGTTTCGCGCCGCGCGAACCGAGGGCGCGCCGCATCACTTCGGAGGCGGGCGTGCTCGTATTCGCGAGACCGCCGGGCCCGAGAGTGCGCAGGCAAACGTAGGTAACGAGGACGTAAACGACGATGACGGCGGCCACGCCGATAAAGAGGCCGCGCGGCAAGTCCCGCCGCGGCTCGCGCATTTCGCCGCTGACAAAGCTTGCCGTTTGCCAGCCGCCATAAGCAAATAGAACCGGCACCATGGCGGCCGCGAGTCCTTGCCAACTGTTAGACGACGCGACCGGCGAACTGCTCGTTAGGCCAACACTGGCCGGAGCAGCAATCATCCAACCGAATCCGACCAGCATCGCGATCGCTCCCAGTTTGGTCAGCATCAAGGCGCTCTGGACATTGCTGCCGGCCCGTATTCCGAAACAATTGATCCCGGTTAAAGTTCCCAGCGTGATCGCCGCCATGGCTCCCTCCGGGATGGGCAGGCCGGAGAGCTCGCGGAAATAGCGGCCGAAAATAATTGCCGCGCCCGCCATGCCGCCGGTCTGGATGACGAGGAGCAAGGTCCAACCGTAGAGGAACGCGACCATCGGATGATAGGCATCACGGAGGTAGGCGTACTGCCCGCCGACGCGCGGTCGAAGCACGGCCAGCTCGGCGTAAACAAACGCCCCGATCAAGGCGATGACGCCGCCGATCAACCAAGCCCCAAGGATAAGCGTCGGCGTATGCACCTGACGCGCGACGACCGACGGGTTGACGAAAATCCCGGCGCCGATGATCCCGCCCATCACGATCATCGTCGCGTCGAAAGGACCGAGCCTGCGCGCGAGCGACGGTTCCTTAGCGGGCGAATTCAATTCCTCAGTCGAGCGAATTAGAGCGGGCTTTGCAAGAGCAGCATTGTAGCGACGGCGCTCTGTCGCCGTATTCGCTGTATCTGCAAGGAAGGCGTTCTTACGCCGACAGAGCGGCGTCGCTACAACACCTACGGCAAGTTATAAACTTCCACTACGCCTATCCCGGTGCCGCCATTCTTTCCTGCCACAACCGCGGTGTAAGTGCCGGGAAGAAGACTCGCGGCCACCGCTGATTCCAGCGGGCTGGATGGCGCCAGGTTATCTGCGCTGATCTGGGCGGATTGGTTCGCGTCGTCCTGCCAGTTATCGTTCGCAATCACCAGAACGCCGTTGTTATCACGAACCTCCAAAGTCGGATCGGGCAGGGGATTCGTTACTCCGGATTGCGTGAGCGAAGGACCGAGGCCGCGGATCACGACTTTCGAGGCGCCGATGTTGTTGCCGACGATGAAGCCGCTGATCAGAACATCGGTTTGCGTGAGAACCAGTGCGCGTCCGCTGACGTTGCCCAAACGGGAAGCGCTCGTCGGCTCAACATCGTAAACTTCGACAACTGCGACCCCGGTGCCGTTGTTCTGTCCCTTAACGATTGCTGTGTAAGTGCCGGGCTGGATCGAAGCGACAATGGCCGGTTCCAGATCGTTCGTCGGCGCGAGATGGTTGTTGGCGAGATCCTGCTGGTCTGCGGCGGAGTTGTCCTTCCAATTATCGTTGCTGGTAATGAGCGAACCGCCGCTGGCGTGAAGCTCGAGAAGCGGATCGGGCAGAAAATCGTTCACGCCCAATGATTGGAGCGAAGGTCCGCGCGCGCGCAGGATCACTTTCTTCGGCGCGGTGCCGACATTAATAAAGCCGCTGAAGAGGAAATCGTTGCCAGTGCCCACCCGGGCTCGCACCGAGAGGTTGAGCGGTTGCGCCGCCGTCGCGGCGATCCGGAAGACCTGTCCATTATTGCCTTGGGCGAGGTAATAGAGGCAGCCATCCGGACCCACGTGCAAGTCGACGAGCGAACTGATTCCTGAAGCAAAGGCGCTCGCGGCCCCGGTTGCCGGATCGAAGAGACGGATCCAACCGCTGCATAGGTCACCAAAAAAATATTTACCCAGATAACTCGCCGGGAATTGGTTCACCGGCGGATTGTAGAAAGCAGCGCCGACGATTGCGCATCCGGTGGTGCTGCTGCTGCCGTGGCCATATTGAAAGAGCGGGTCGCGGAAGTTCATGTTCGAACAAGCGCCTTCGCAGGTGGGCCAGCCGTAGTTCGATCCGGCGATGCCGTCGTTGATTTCTTCCCAAGTGCTTTGTCCAACGTCGTTGATGAACAGTCGTCCGGTACCCGGCTGAAACCCGAAGGTAAACGGGTTGCGGAGTCCAAGCGCCCAGATGGCGCGATTGGCGCCGGTCGCGGTGTTGAAGAACGGGTTGTCAGTCGGGATGCTGCCGTCCGCGTTATAGCGCAGGATCTTGCCGAGCCGATTGGTTAACGTCTGGGAGTTGGACGAGTTCGCATTCTCGCCCACGCCCACGTAAAGCTTTCCATCGGGCCCGAAATGGATGGCGCCGCCATTGTGATTCGTGGCGGTGCTCAGGTTATCCAAATCTACCAGGACCTGCTCGCTTCCAGCCGTAACCACATCGCCATTCGCCGTGAAGCGACTGATCCGATTGTGAATCGGCGACGTAGGGACGGTGTAGTAAAGGTAAACAAAATGGTTGGTGCTGAAGTTGGGATCGAACGCTATGCCGAGAAGGCCGCGCTCCCCATTGGAATCGACCGACAACGTAACGAACGGGGTCGCCAGGAGGGTCCCATTTTTAATGACGCGGAGTTGCCCGGTTTGCAGGCAGACGAAAAGCCGGCCATCGGGCGCAAACGCCATGGCCGTCGGTGTGCCGTTGAAGTTGCTTCCAAACTGAGTCTCGGTGAATCCAGCCGGCAGCGTGGCTCCTTTGAGTGGAGGCGCTTCCAGAACCAACGTGAGCAGAAACAAACCGCCCCAACGATAAAGAATCTTTGTCATACCCCTTTTCTCCCCCTTTTTCAGCGCCTCGTGCGCGCCGACCCCAAACTAACTTACGAGCCGACCAATTGGTGCGGATGTATTGCGCTGGTAACAGACGACATCGCAACCGAAGCCGGGGCCCGAGCGGCGTCTACCGGATTACTCTTTCCGTTTCTCTTCGAAATCGATCAGGTCGGCGATCGTATTGATATCGCTCCGTTCCGCGGCCCCGCATTTTTGCTTTTCTTCGTCGAGCACGGGACTCGCAAAATCGTTCCAGCCGAGTTTGGTAACGAACCCATTCCAGACCACGAGATCGCCTTCGTTTAGGCGCCGGCCATTCTGATAGCACCATTCGAGAATTTCCTCGTCCGTTCCGCCTTTCAATACGCGTTGGGTTAAGACGCCATAGTTCACTCGGAGAAAATTTGTGCACGCGCCGTCAGCCGTGCGTGGCTTGCCCAGGTGGCCATGATAATCTTCCGGCAGTTCGCCCCGCCCGTGCATCCGGATTTTGTCCAGCATTCGAGGGAAATACATCATTCCCTTGGTCATTTCCCTGGGGCTCTTTGGATATGTGCTCATAATAATGATTTGATAAATGCTAGTTCGACAGGAGCGACCTACAAATACTTTCGCTTCAAACGCTCAAACGCGCTCGCCGGCGAATACTGGGCGTTTTTATCGATGTTTCCGGCAGAAATCATCGCATTCCAAAAGTGAACGGCAGCACAATTGTCGATTGGCAGGTCCGGATCTAAAAACAGTCGTTCATATTCCCACCACGGAACTGGGAAAACCTGGTCGCCTTTTGAAACAACGTCGTGTTTCTGGCAGGCAATGATCGCCGCCGTGAAGAGCGATGGTCCCATCTCGCCATGGACGATTCGGGTTACATCCTTCTCGGCAAATCGATCGAGGCAATACCGGAGGACCGGACTTCCGGGGGAGCATTTGAACAACGCTGTGGCAACGCGGAACGAACCGTCTTGCGCCGCCTCTTCGAAAAGCCTATCGCCGGTATCTTCAGTTATCCGGTTAACACAACAAACGTCGGTGTCAGTCCACCACCCACCGCACTGATGAATTAGCGTGTAGCGAAACAAATTCGAAAATCCGGCGACGCTGCCGCGGTTAAAAGTTCCGGCCTGATAGGTGAAGAGCTGCGAACGCGGCACGAATTCGTTTGCATCTTTCAGAGTCACGCCCGGCGGCAAATTGGCGGGAGCTTCGTACACATAAAGCGAATACTTCGCCCCATTTCTTACAAACGATGAAATGCAGAATTTTTCCAGGTTACTTAGTTCTCCTCCATGCCAAAACGAGTTGACTTCGATCATCGAACGAAATTCCGCCAGCCGGCGATTGAATGTCAGGAAGCGGACTCTGTGCTGGCAATCTCCAGTCCGCTGTCTTCGAACCCCGTATCTGTCAAGGGATGCGGAAGCAGGTCAAAATCTTCGAATAGGTAGTAATGACCGAGAGGCAGCTCGGGACGAAGTTTTGTGTAGCGGCGCGCTTTTTCCTCGCGTTGCGCGCGCGTGGTCAGGCGGAGGACATGGTGATCGATGGCCAGGGAGGGCAGATTTTTTCCCAAGCCAGTTACTTGGGTTGGCTCATGAATCTTCTGCGGGAAAGTGAGCCGCGCGATATCATTCCGAAACAGACGCATCTGTGGATCGGGCCACCACGGCTCGCATCTGATATAACCGCCGTCCGGGTGAATCCACCGTCGGGGTGTCGTGAAATGAGTATACTCTTCAACGAGAAAGTCTCGCCAACCGCCGTCCATCCATCCGTGGGTCAATTTCTCGTCGCTGTCGAGCCGAAGAATCCAATCGCTCGAGCAAGCAAGGACCATGTCCTTCAAATGCGCTTCAACAAATCCGCGGCCCCTTACTTCGTGCACAATGCTCCCCAACTCGTGCGCGAAGGCGTGGGTTTCGGGATTGGCGAGTTCGGTGTCCACAAAAATGACCAACTCGTCCACGATGTCCCGGACTGTGGAGAACCATTCGGCTGACTCCCGAGTCAACCCATCGGTCAACAGGACGCAGCTTACGCTCGGCCGCCGCGAATAACGGCCTTCCGAAACTGCCCGATTATTTCCCACCAAAAATTCTTCCCGCAAACCGTCCGCATTCTAGAACCTGCGACCTGGCAACGCGACAAGTTTTCCTTCAGCGTCAACGATCTCAAGCGGTCAACACGATTGACTTGCGCGCCCCGGATACGCGACAGTCCAATCGATGGAATGTCCGTTCAGCACCCCGAAGGAGCCCGCTTATTACGGCAGTTACCTCGCGGTGGAAAAGCTTCTCGGCCTCCAGGCGCCACTCAGCCTGATCGAGGGAAAGCTCCATGCCCACGACGAGATGTTGTTCATCATCGTTCACCAAACCTATGAACTCTGGTTCAAACAAATCCTGCACGAGCTGAAAGCCTGTTGCCAAGTCCTGGAGAAACCTTCGGCTGATGACGACGGCCCCGACATGAACGTGGTGGTTCATCGGTTAAAGCGGATCGTAGAGATCTGGAAGCTGTTAAACCAACAAGTCGACGTTCTCGAAACGATGACGCCACTGGATTTCCTGGATTTCCGCTCGAGCCTCGAAGGCGCATCCGGTTTTCAAAGCACGCAGTTTCGCCAGATCGAAGCGACTCTCGGCCTGCGAATGGAGAACCGGTTTCGGCCGGATTACTACAAGCACACCGAGATGGGCGGCTTCAACTCGGATGACTATCAAACGATCGTTGATGCGGAGAAGGGGACGTCGCTTCTTAAGTTAGTGGAGCAGTGGCTCGAGCGAATGCCTTTCTTCGGTGATTCGTTCTGGCAAGACTGGGATGGCGCAGAAGCTGATGCTACTAACACCGAAATGCCAAAGTTTTGGCGACGCTACCGCAAGCTGTACCAGGCCAGCTTGTCGGAGCGCGATGAAACAACGGACCTTCTCGGCAAGTTCGACGACACCTTTTTCAAGACCGGCGCAGGCGATTTTTCTCCTACCGCCTTACGCGCGGCTTTGTTCATTATGCTTTACCGCGATGAACCGTTGTTTCGCCTGCCCTTCGCGCTTCTGAATAGCCTCATCGAGATCGACGAACAACTCGCCAACTTTAGGTACCGCCACCTCCAGATGGTGCGCCGGATGATTGGGACGCGAATAGGGACGGGTGGAAGCAGCGGAGAGCAATATCTCCAGGGCGCTGTAAACAAGAATTACATCTACAAAGAACTTGCCGGTATCATCACGTTCCTGATCGAGCGACGGAACCTGCCCCAGTTACCCCAGCGGTTGCATCAGGCACTGCGGTTCAGTCGCTGACCTGTAGCGGCGGTCTATGACCGCCGGCCTTTTTGGATCTCGGCGGTCATAGACCGCCGCTACAGGGGGGAAGAGTTACACCAGCCCCTGGTCCATCATCGCGTTAGCTACTTTCAAGAACCCCGCGATGTTCGCGCCATTCACATAGTTCCCCGGCGTGCCGTACTTTTCGGCCGTGCGATGACAGACCTCGTGAATGGTTTTCATAATGTTGAAGAGCCGTCCGTCCACTTCCTCGCGGGTCCATGAAATTCGCATGCTATTCTGCGCCATCTCCAGCCCGGAGGTAGCGACCCCTCCGGCATTTGCGGCCTTACCGGGACCGAAGAGAATACCCGCCTTCAAAAATTGGTTCACCCCGTCGATCGTGGTAGGCATGTTCGCGCCTTCCGAGACGACATAGACCCCATTGTTGAGGAGGTTCGCCGCATCCGGGCCATTGATCTCGTTCTGGGTCGCGCTTGGGAATGCGCATTCTGCCTTATGCTCCCATAATGGATTATGATCCAGTTTCGGATCGACTGGAGTAAAGGTTGTGCCTTTAAACTTGTCCGCGTATTCGCTGATCCGACCGCGCCGATTGTTTTTCAACTCCATCACAAAGCCAAGCTTATCGCGGTCGATCCCAGCCTCGTCATAGATGTAGCCGGTCGAATCCGATAGA
Source organism: Chthoniobacterales bacterium (assembly GCA_045809795.1). Lineage (GTDB taxonomy): Bacteria > Verrucomicrobiota > Verrucomicrobiia > Chthoniobacterales > UBA10450 > AV80. The sequence continues at coordinate 1,207,403 of JBJMXD010000006.1, read as the reverse complement.
GTAACTGCCTTGCCACCCAGCGAAATCAGCTTATCAACCGTGTACTGCGCGACGTTTCCACTACCTGAAACAAGACAGGTCTTACCTTTCAGGTCTTCTTTCCGGGTCTTGAGCATCTCAGCCGCGAAATAGACAGCGCCATAACCGGTAGCTTCCGGTCGAATGACCGAACCGCCCCAGGTAAGTCCTTTCCCAGTTATAACTCCCGTGAATTCGTTCCTAAGTCGCTTGTACATTCCGAAGAGGAACCCAATCTCTCGCGCGCCAACACCTATGTCTCCGGCCGGCACATCCGTGTCCGGACCAATATGCCGAAACAACTCGCACATGAATGCCTGACAGAACCGCATCACTTCGCTGTCGCTCTTTCCTTTCGGATCGAAATCCGAGCCGCCTTTGCCGCCGCCCATTGGTAAAGTCGTCAGCGCGTTCTTAAAGACTTGTTCGAAGGCGAGGAACTTCAGGATGCCAAGGTTAACCGAAGGATGAAAACGCAGGCCGCCCTTGTAAGGCCCGATTGCGCTGTTCATCTGGATGCGGAACCCGCGGTTGACGTGCAGCTCACCGCTGTCGTCCTGCCACGGCACGCGGAACATGATCACGCGTTCCGGTTCGATGATCCGCTCGATGATTTTTGCCTTCCGATATTCCGGATGCTGATCGAGCACGAGTGCGAGCGACTCGACGACTTCCTGGACGGCCTGGTGAAACTCCGGTTCGCCGGGATTCTTGGCCTTCACGTCGGCCATCAAAGCGGAAACATCGTATTTCATGATTGCTTACGGAATGCGCTGCCTCATCGCGCAGCGGCGAGTTATTTCAGAATGACAAGAGCCGGACGAAGGGAAGAGTATGCCGGCCGTGGTTCATCAACGGGGAAAGCGTATTCTGAACGCCGAATCGACAGAAGCAAAATCTTTGACCTGCCGCCCGCGCCGTCAATAATCGACTGATCATGGCCGACACATCCAAAATCTGCGCGCCCGATCTCACCAAACGTCCGCCCCGCAGCCCGCACTGCCGGCTCGGCGGTTACGTCATCCTGCCGCGATTGCTGGATAAAGGCCGCGCCGTTCTCGCCGGCACAAATGGCGAATTCAACTACGACGCGCCGCTCGACCAGCACATCAAGGATTTCCTCGGCCTCGACTTTGCCGCTTTGAAGGAGCAACTCGCCGCGGGGAAAGGCGACGGCGAAATTCTCGAATGGATCAACGGCAACGCGAAGCACCAGCGAGCTGCGTGGGAGATCGACGCATGGGCCGCATTCATGACCCGTCGGGGCCCGAGCGGCGACGTTGAAACGCTCGAATACTTCGCCGAGTACGTCGGCAAATTTTCCAAGGACCGGGAAGACGTTAAGACTTGGTTCGACCTGGTCGATCTCGACGACCACGTCACGTTTGGCGGCAAAGCGTGAAACATCGTCCGCATCGTCCGATTGCTACCCGCGCCGGTCGCACGGAGTTCCTTAAGATCAACGCTGCCGTCAGTGGCTGGCGCGATAGTTATCACTGGGTCCTTTCGCTTAGCTGGCCGCGCTTTGCTCTGTTCCTCGCGGTTAGCTACGTAGTTATCAATCTGCTTTTCGGAACGCTCTACGTAATCCGTCCTAATTGTATCAATGATCTCGAGCCTGGGTCGTTTCCTTTCGCTTTCTTTTTCAGCGTCGAAACTTTGGCGACTGTCGGGTATGGGCATAACTACCCGGTCACTCTTTACGGCCATATCATCGTAACCGTCGAGATTTTCATTGGTATGATCTGGCTGGCTGTGATTACCGGCCTTATCTTTGTCCGGTTTGCTCGACCCACGGCTCGCATCGTCTTTAGTAATTGCCTTCTCATCGCCCCGCATGATGGCCGGCTTAGTCTCATGTTACGGGTCGCTAACCTGCGGCACACCAGCATGGCCGAAGCGGAGTTCCGGATTCTTTACTCGCGCGACGAGCGTGTCCTCGAAGGCGAAGATATCCGGCGCTTCTATTACCTGAAAGTCTATCCCGACAGGATGATCAGTTTTCCCGCTGCGCTCACCATTCGGCACACGATCGATGAACAAAGCCCGCTCTTCGGAGTAACTCCCGAACGCCTCCTGAAAGAGGATGCTTTCTTTGTAGCGTCAACGGTTTCACTGGAGCTTGTGATGGCCGCTTCTGTGCAGAGCGCCCAGGACTACGCCCCCGAGAACATCCGCTTTGGCGAACGCTTCGTCGATGTTTACGAAGAACTCCCGGACGGCCGCCTCACTGTCGACTACGGCCGTCTCCACGAAACTGAGCCGGTGCCTACCGGCCGCGCCGCCGCCAATATCGCGACTGCGGCCGGTACAGGCTAACGGCCAATCCTGCGATAAACGCTGATAAAAAAATCCGATTCCGGACGATAGGTCGACGCACTCGCGCCCCAAACGTATCGTGATTGGGATTGGTCGGGGACAATGTCGACCATGCCATCAAGTCGATATTCTCGCTTTAGGAAGGCCCTCGCCCAGGTAAGAATAAACGTGTCTGAATCCGGTTGCTTCAACCAGGAAGTAGAAACGTTGACGACTACGACGAACTTAGGGGCCTCCGCCTCGATTTCACGCGCCATGGCTTCCTGCATTGCGTGCGCGTAGCGGTGCCGTTCCATGAGCGGGTAAACATGGATCAGACTCGTGGCGGAGCGACGCCGCGAGTAAAAGAAGATTTCCGGCTCGCTTCCCAGCACTGCCACCGCATCGCCAGTGTCGGAGTTAGCGCGGAGGTAACGCGCTATTTCAAGGGACTCCGGAAATGGGTTTGGCCCGTAGAGCAACCGCGCGAGAGCGGTGGGCGAGCTTTCGAAAAAGTAGTTTTGTTTTCCTATCAACGGCAGCACGAGCGCAACGGCCGATACAACAGGTGCCGCGTAACGCCACCCATTTGGAAAATTCCAAGCCCTCTGGACTGCCATCCCAAATAACAGGGCGATCGCAGGTAGGACTTGGACATAATAATGTCCCCGAAAGTAAAACCCGGGTATGATCGCGATGACCCCTGCCATCAGGAAGCCAATGAGGAGCCAGGCGGCCCGACTACGCTGAGCCGGCGCCACTGCGAGTCCAATTGCCGCGCCGCCCCAGATCAAACAATTCCAACCGATAACAACCGGGGTCTCGATCAGAAATTGATGTAGGCCAGTGCTTGGAGACACTTGCGACCCGTAAGCTGCTGCCTGAGTGAAAGTCCAACGCCAGAATTGCGGAAAGACACCGGCAAGCCAAAGCCACAATGCTAGGAGAAGGAGAGGGATCGCCGAGGCGAGCAGGAGAAGGGCTAGCTGTCTAACCTTGCCGGCGATATTGCCAGAACGAGGGTCTGGCAGGAGCGCGACGAAAACAGCCGCGAATACAACGAAGACAAGCGATGTCTGCCGGACACCGATTGCGATTCCCAGGCATACGCCTGCCGAAACCAACCACCAGCTTTGTCGCGTCTCCGTCCAGCGCCACAAAAGGGTTGCTCCCCCCAGGACCGCCAACACCACCAAGTGAGTAAGGTGACCGGCGTTTCCCAGGACGCCAGGGCTTACACTCATCAAGACCCAGGCTGCTGCGGCCGCCAGTCCGGCCGCATTCCCCGAGAGGCGGCGCCCAAGAAAGAAAATCAACAGGGTGTTGGCGAGGTTCACTACCAGCATTCCGACGTGGATCCCCGACGTCGTTTCGCCGAAGACGGCCATGATAGCTGCGTAAGCCAGATAAACGCCCGGAAACTTATGATTACCCGTAACGCCATACGGCGCGATCCCACGGAGAAGCAGTTGACCGATATAGGCGTATTCTCCTTCGTCTCTTTCCAGCGGACACTCCCGAAATCGCCACCGAATCACGAAGGCTCCCAGCAAGATAACACCCAGCCCGATCCATACGAGCCAACTGGTCCTGGGACGTTGTGCGTTGAAAGTCGTAGTTAGCGGCCCTTTGGAATAAAGACCGAGTAATGGGTGGGCGTGAGGCTGAAGGCCAAAGGCAGGTCCACAATGAGCGGGCCGCGACGAAACCGCCATTCTCGCAGCGTAAGAAAAACTATCCGATCAAAAACCACATCGCCGGATGGGTGAAGGGTTTTCACGTCCGAGACCCTGCCATCCTTCCCGACACGAATTTCGTACAGGCCTTGGCCCTGCCTGTCAGTCCACGGAAGCGAGTGCGGGTAGACAGGCATGGGACCCGAGTCCACAGCGCCTTTGCCGAGATAGGGCGCCAGGGCCTCGTCCGCCGGTTTTTCTTTTACACGATACGTCGGGATAACCTGTCCGCCGCGCCCGGTCATGGTAAAAGTAATCGGGATCAGGACCCCAGAGACGGTTCCCGGTTTGAAACGCCACAGTCGGAAGGCCTGCAACGCCGCCTCGTCCAAAAGCAGACTGCCCGTGCTGGGCGCCATTTCGCAGGAAGCTACCGTGCCGGTTGCGCGGTCTATTCTTATCGACGCCACGCCGCTTCCAATAATGTGGTTTGCTCTGGCTTCGTACGGATACTCTGGTTCGACCCCCGATACCACAATCGCCCGGATGTTGCGCGCGGCGAGTTTCAAAAACTTCTGCTTTTCTTCTGCGCCCTGCGCGTGGTTTGCCCACACAACTGCGAAAAGGAGAACAGCGAAGACGCGCCGCATTCATTAGTTTTCGCAATTCCTTTCAAACGTGTCAATCCGGCGACGCCGGTGTAGCGGCGGGTGTCCCCATCCGCACTCATTGACGCCAGCGACCGTGGAACGTGCTTATGCCGCCATCGGCGCTGGCTAAGTTAGCGATCCTTGGGAATAGCGACCGAGAAATTTGTAGGCGTGAGCCGGAAGGCTAAAGGCAGTTCTACAATGAGTGGGCCGCGACGGAAGCGCCACTTTCGCAGGGTATCAATCGTTGTTCGATCAAAGACCTCGTCACCGGATTGGCGAAGGATTTTCACCTCGGAGACGGTCCCATCCTTCTGCACATGAATTTCGTAGACACCTTTGCCTTGCTTGTTAGTCCATGGCACCGAGTGAGGGTATGCTGGGGTCGTGGCGTTCTCTACAGTGCCCTTCCCTAGAAAGTGTGCCAGCGCTGCGTCCACGGGTTTTCCTTTCACGTGATAGTCCGTGTAAACTCCATCCATAGTGAACATGACTGGGGTTTTTACCATCGCGGCCGCGCCTGGCTTGAAGTGCCACTGCCGGACCGCAACCAAAACAGCCTCGTCCAAAATGTCGGTGCCCGTGCTTTGCGCCATCTCACAAGAAGCAACGTTGCCGGTGGCAGGATCTATCTTCATTACCACGATGCCGCGTCCCGTAATGTGGTTCCTACGGGCCTCATATGGGTACTCCGGTCGCACCCCAGATATCAGGACGGGGCGCAAATCGGTTGTCAGCGGCGCTTCGCTCTTTGCGGCTTCAACGCGGGCAACTCCGAGAGCCGCTAAAAAGAGAACGAAGGGAAGGAAGGAACGTACCACGCTTAACAGGTAGCTGTGCCGTTTGATTTGGCAAAAAGCAAAACAGCCGGGCCCTTGCGAGCCCGGCTGCTGTTGATTGATTTAGTTAGCGAGTAACTGTTCGGCTTAGTAATCCATGCCGCCCATGCCGCCGCCCATTCCACCACCCATACCGGGAGGCATGCCACCGGCTTTTTCCTTTTCAGGAGCTTCGGTGATGATGGCTTCGGTTGTGAGCAACAGACCGGAGATGGAAGCGGCGTTTTGCAGCGCGCTCCGGGTCACCTTGGTCGGATCGACGACGCCGGCTTTCACCAGGTCTTCATACTTATCGGTCGCGACGTTGTAACCTTCGTTCCCCTTCCGGGCCTTAACTTCCTGGACGATGAGCGCGCCTTCCTGGCCCGCGTTATCGGCGAGGGTGCGCAGCGGAGCTTCGACGGCGCGGCGGATGATCGCCATGCCGACTTTCTCGTCGCCTTCAAGCTGGAGCTTATCGAGCGCTTTCTGCGCGCGGATGAGAGCCACACCGCCGCCAGGGACGATGCCTTCTTCGACCGCGGCGCGAGTAGCATGCAACGCATCTTCGACGCGCGCCTTCTTCTCTTTCATCTCAGTCTCAGTCGCGGCGCCGACATTGATGACGGCTACGCCGCCGGCCAACTTCGCCAGACGCTCCTGGAGCTTCTCGCGATCGTAATCGGAAGTGGTCTCTTCGATCTGACGACGGATCTGGCTCACGCGGCCGCTGATATCAGCCTGCTTGCCTTCACCCTCAACGACCGTGGTGTTCTCCTTGTCAATCGTGACCCGCTTGGCGCGGCCTAAGTCGTCGAGCTTAATGTTTTCGAGCTTAATGCCAAGGTCTTCCGTGATGCATTGACCACCGGTCAACACCGCCAGATCTTCCAGCATCGCCTTGCGACGATCGCCGAAACCCGGGGCCTTCACGGCCGCCACTTGCAACGTGCCACGGAGCTTGTTCACGACCAAAGTCGCGAGCGCTTCGCCTTCCACGTCTTCCGCAATGATCAGGAGCGGACGGCCAGCCTTCGCCACTTTCTCGAGCAACGGAAGCATGTCCTTCAAGCTCGAGATCTTCTTCTCGTGAATGAGGATGTAAGGGTTCTCGAGCACGGCTTCCATCGCTTCCGCGTTGGTCACGAAGTAAGGCGAGAGATAGCCCTTATCGAACTGCATGCCTTCGACGACGTCGAGGCTGGTATCGATCGAGCGCGCTTCTTCCACTGTGATGGTGCCGTCCTTGCCGACCTTGTCCATAGCATCGGCAATGATCTCGCCGATTGTCTTGTCCCAGTTAGCGGAGACAGTCGCGACCTGCGCGATCTCGTTCCGGTCACTGACCTTCTTCGAGATCTTGCCGAGCTCAGCGACGATCGCTTCGACGGCTTTATTGATGCCACGCTGCAACGACGTCGGGTTCGCACCCGCTGTCACGTTGCGCAGACCTTCCTTGTAGATGGACTCAGCGAGCACGGTCGCGGTCGTGGTGCCGTCACCAGCGATGTCCGAAGTCTTGGAAGCGACTTCGCGGACGAGCTGGGCGCCCATGTTTTCGTAAGCGTCTTCGAGCTCGATCTCCTTGGCCACGGTCACACCGTCCTTGGTGATCGTCGGACTTCCGAATTTCTTATCGAGGATAACGTTGCGTCCGCTCGGTCCGAGCGTCGCCTTGACGGCTTTCGAAAGTTTCTCGACGCCGCGGAGAAGCGCGTGCCGCGCGTTCTCGTCAAATTGGAGTTGTTTAGCTGCCATATGATTTAGTTCTTAAGTTTTTTCTTCGTTGTTACTCTTGCTCTTGCTCTTACTCTTACTCTTCAGCGCGGAAGAGAGTAAGAGCATGAGCAAGAGCAAGAGATGAGATGATTAATTAACCAATGATGCCGAGAATATCGTCCTCGCGCATGATCAGGTAGGACTCGCCGTCCACCTTGATCTCCGTGCCGCCGTATTTGGAGATAAGGACTTTGTCGCCCTTCTTCACGGTGAATTCGACCTTCTTGCCGTTGTCGTCCACCTTGCCGGTGCCGAGTGCGACAACGCTGCCCTCCTGCGGCTTTTCCTTGGCGGTATCGGGGATGATGATGCCGCCCTTTTTCGTTTCTTTCTCTTCGATCGGCTGCACAAGCACGCGATCTCCAAGGGGTCTTACATTAATTGCCATGTGTTAGTTACTCCTTCTTCTGCTTTGGTTGGTTAATGCCGGAAGCCGTCGGGTCATGCCAACGGCTTCCGGCAAATTGTTAAAGTTACTTCTTCTTGTCTTCGTCGACGACTTCAAACTCTGCGTCGACGACGTCGCCTTGGTCTTTGCGCGGGCCTTCTTCCTGCGGGTGGGCCTGAGGGCCGGCGCCCATGTCGGGGCCGGGTTGAGGACCAGCGCTGGCGGAAGCTTGTTTGTAAAGATCGGCGCTGACTTCCTGGAACTTGTTCTGCAAGTCGTCGTAGGTCTTCTTCATCGCGTCGGTATCGTTCTTCTCGATCGCTTCCCGAACCGCTTTGATCGCGTCCTCGACCTGCTTGCGTTTGTCTTCCGGAATCTTGTCGCCGAGATCCTTGAGCTGCTTCTCGCTCTGGTAAGCCAGAGTATCGGCGTTGTTCTTGATCTCGATAGCTTCCTTCGCCTTCTTGTCTTCCTCGGCGTGGGTCTCAGCGTCGCGCTGCATCTTCTCGACTTCTTCCTTGCTCAGGCCTGAGCTGCCGGTGATGGAGATTTTCTGCTCCTTGCCCGTGCCTAGGTCTTTCGCGGAGACATGGAGAATGCCATTCGCGTCGATATCAAACGTGACTTCGATCTGCGGCGTGCCACGCGGGGCCGGTGGGATGCCGTCGAGGTGGAACGTGCCGAGATTCTTGTTGTCGCGAGAGAGCGGACGCTCACCTTGCAACACCTTGATCTCAACCCCCGGCTGGTTGTCGCTGTAGGTCGAAAAGATCTGCGACTTCCGAGTAGGAATCGTTGTGTTACGCGGGATCATCGGCGTAGCTACGCCACCAGCCGTTTCGATGGCGAGGGTAAGCGGAGTAACGTCGAGGAGCAGAACGTCTTTGACGTCGCCCTTGAGCACGCCGCCTTGGATCGCGGCGCCAATCGCAACGACTTCATCCGGATTAACACCCTTGTGCGGCTCCTTGCCGATCAACGTGCGCGCTGTGTCGATGACCTTTGGCATGCGAGTCATACCACCGACGAGCACCAGCTCGTTGATGTCCTTCTCTGCCAACTTCGCATCCGCGAGGCAGGCCTTTACCGGCGGAATAGTCCGCTGGAAGAGCGAATCGGTGAGCTGCTCGAGCTTTGAGCGCGTGAGCTTCTTCTGAATGTGCTTCGGCCCGGTCGCGTCCGCCGTGATGAACGGCAGGTTGATCTCATATTCCTGCGAGGAAGAGAGCGCGATCTTCGCTTTCTCTGCTTCTTCCTTGATGCGTTGGATCGCGTCGGGCTGCTTCGACAGATCGATACCGCTGTCCTTCTTGAATTCGTCGACGATCCAATCAACCAGGATATTGTCCCAGTCGTCACCGCCAAGGTGAGTGTCGCCGTTAGTGGCCTTCACTTCAAAGACGCCGTCGCCGATCTCGAGGACGGAAATGTCGAACGTGCCACCGCCCAAATCGTAGACAGCGATCTTCTCGTCCTTCTTCTTATCGAGACCGTAAGCGAGAGAAGCCGCCGTCGGCTCGTTAATGATGCGTAGCACTTCAAGGCCTGCGATCTTGCCCGCATCCTTGGTGGCGTTGCGCTGTGAGTCGTTGAAATAAGCCGGCACCGTGATGACGGCTTGCGTGATCTTCTCGCCGAGTTTCGCTTCTGCGTCGGCTTTGAGTTTCGCGAGAATCATCGCGGAAACTTCCGGCGGCGAGAACGTCTTCTTCTCGCCGTTCACTTCCACCTGCACATGCGCGTCGCCGTTCGCGGCCTTCACGATCTTGTAAGGCACACGATGCTCTTCTTCGCGGACTTCATCGAACTTGCGCCCCATGAAACGCTTGATGGAAAAAACTGTGTTGGCTGGATTCGTCACGGCCTGGCGTTTCGCGGCCTGACCGACAAGTCGCTCGCCGTTCTTCGCGAACGCGACGATCGACGGCGTGGTGCGCGCGCCTTCGCTGTTCTCCAAGACAACCGGATCGCCGCCCTCCATGACAGACATGCAGGAGTTCGTCGTCCCCAAATCGATACCTAAAACTTTAGCCATAATCAGAAAAATCCTTTCGTGAACCGAGAATGGTTCGCAGTCCTTTTAGCAGGCGATGGACCGGCAGGACGCATCTTGCGCAACCCTCTGATTTTTAGAGGTTAACGCGACTTGGCCCAAATCAGCGAATAAGTCAAATAGGGCCTATATGTCCCATTTTCTATAAGACTGCGCGCCCCGGTGTCACACCAAGAATGACCGCCGACTTTGTCCGAATTTTCGGTATGTCTCCTGCTAAATTATCGCGAATGCAATCAGCAAGCGGCTCGACTACTTCCGTGGAAACGCCCAGCAGCGACATCGTCTTCGCCTGTTCGAATTGCGCAACTTCTTATGTGGTCGACGCGGCCGCAGCTGGAATGACAGTGAATTGCCAGAAATGCGGCAAACCGACGACCGTTCCGAAAGGTACGATCGTTGCGGACGCCGAAAACGCGGCCCGCATTTCCGATATTCAGCATCAGCTCAAGGAAAACGAATCGCAGCGAACCGAGATCACGAGCTATATCAATCAGCTCAGTATCCAACTTCATCGGTGGCAGCTGCGATTGCAGACTCTGAACGAGCGCCAGGAGAAATTGGAAAGCGAATTGAAATCGGTTTCCAAGGGCGAGCGCGCAGCGACGGCTTGATCGCGCAGGGTCTGGGTTGGGTTTGCTGTAGGCCCGCGCCGAGCACAAGATAGCTACTTGCGATTTTCTCGTTCGCTTCTCGTTCCGACTGTTTGTCTCGTCGTCATCCTTTTCGGCTTCGCCTCCGAGTACGATCGTTCCGGCGATCCGATGGACGAAGGGATGTTGCTCGTTTATCCCGAGCTGATTCAGCATGGCGCGATTCCGTATCGCGACTTCGAACAAGTTTACTCGCCCGGTAATTGGTATTTCCTGGCCGGGGTTTACGCGCTCTTCGGCACGCACCTGGACGTCGAACGCACCGTCGGCCTGGCTTATCGGCTGGCTTGTGTTGTATCGATCTTCGGCCTGACTCGCCGTTGGGGAGTAACGATTGCGACGTCGTGCATGTTGCTGGCCGGCGCGGTTCTAATCAGTAGCGGAATTGAAGCGCTCAGTTGGTGGGGCGCGATGGCATTCGCGCTGGTCGCAATTGCGCTGCTCGTAAAAAACACTTCGTCAGCACGCTGCGCCGCGGCCGGATTGCTGGCTGGCGTCGCGATGTTGTTTCGCATCGACATCGCACCGGCTCTGATCTTGGCGGCGTTACCGATACTGTCGGACCTCGGTTGGAGAAACCGCGCTCTGCTTTCGGGTATTGCGATCGCAACGGCCCTTCTGCCGTTGCTCGCCATCGCGTGCTTTGCCGGCTTCGGGACGGTTTTGCATAACATCTTCTTTCTTCCGGTGATTTCCTCGGCGCCGGCGCGGAAAATACCTTTCTCCACTGTGGATCCGCGACTTTTGCAATTTTTCGCGGTGCACCTCGGCGTCGCGATCATGAACATCGTCGCTGCAGTAGTTGCGTGGCGGAGAGAGCCGGAAAAACGCGCGCCATTGGCTTTGCTTGCGACGACGTTATTCGCCGTCGGCATCACGCATCAGCCTTATCATCGGCTTGATTTCGTTCATCTCCTTTTCGCTCTTTTCCTCACGATTCCATTTCTGCCGCTGTCGGTTGCCCTTCTCGCCCAAGCAATTCGTCCCTTGCCGCGCGCCTTTGCCGCGGCCCTTCCCGGCGTTTGCGCCGCCGTTCTATTTTTCGGCATGTATCGAATTCGCCTCGAGACCGCGATGGCATTCAGCGGAAGCTTGGCAAGAGCGAGAAGCTCGATCTTGGTGAAAGAGAATGGCCGCGAATTTCTCCTTGCTCCGCCCGCTGCGGCCGTGGGTGCTCGCGAACTCCTGCAAACGCTCGATGAAATTTCCAAGCCGGGTGAAACTCTTTTCGTCGGGCCGGCTGATCTCCGTCGCGCTCCATATTGCGACACTTTCATTTATCATCTCATGCCAAAGTTGCGGCCTGCCAGTTACTTTTTGGAGATGAATTACTTCTCCGCCAACGCGGAGGATTCACGCCTAACGAGTGATCTCGAGCACGCCGACTGGATTGTGCTCAACCGCGCCTGGGATGATTTTTTTCAGGAGGCAAGCCCTTCGCGCGTAAACGGACCGGATGCTCCGCTAAGATTGATCGCGCACGATTTTACGCTCGTGCGTGAGTTCGGCACCTTTGTGCTATACCGACGAGCACGACTCGTTAGGCGGATCTTTTGTAGCCGTCGCCCTGTGGGCGACGTCGTTGGAGTCACAAACAACGCCGAACCCACGCTTCGCATAGCGAAGCGGCTACAGAAGAGCCGAAGCACCTACGGAAGAGAACGGAACCGGCCCGCTACTTCGTCGCTTTTAGCGCGGCATCCGCGGTCGCCATTCCCGAACCGGTCGCATCGCTGCCCCAGCTTTGGACTTCCGTCGTCCCATCGGAAAGCGCGACTGTTCGCGAACCGGGAGGCAACGGAATCGCACTCGATTTCAAAATCGATTCAGCCGCTGCGGCCGTAAGCGACGGTTTCTTCTGGCACATCAGCGCCACTATTCCCGCGACGTGCGGCGTGGCCATCGACGTGCCGCTCAAATAGAAGTAGCTCAGCTGGCCGCTATTCACCTGATACGGCCCGACCGTCCACGAGCCGGGCGCGGCAACGTCGAGTTGTTGTCCCGCTTTTTGCCGACTGGAAAAATCGGCGATGTAAAAGTCGGACGCTTTGGTGGGCTCAGCGACGTCGTCCGCGTACCACCAATTGTTGACGTTGCCATCCGGGCCCGCGAGCCACTGATGCGTCCAGCCAGTTGCCGCCACTGAAATGACCGGCGCGTAGGCTCCGGGATAACCCATGCCCGCATCCCCTTCATTCCCAGCCGCCGCCACGATGATCACGCCTTTGCTGATCGCGTAATCAATCGCTGCTTGTTCCGCCGCATCGAGCGTCGGTCCGCCGAGGCTCATGTTAATAACCACCGGTGCCCCGTGGAGCGCGCCCGTCTTCAGGTTCGCTACATAAACAATTCCGTGCGCGATGACGGACGACCAACCGGAGCCGTTTTGGCCGAGCACCTTCACTGGAATGACGGTCGCTTTGGGGGCGACGCCGTTGACCGGCGTGCCGGACAGATTGTAACCAAGGATCGTGCTGGTCACGTGAGTGCCGTGCGAGTTCTGATCGTGCTCCCACATGTTGGTTGGATCGGAGACGTTGCCGTTTTCTCCGCCGCCTCCGCGAAACGCCATCGCGTATTGGGTCGCGATCCGCTGCTCCGGAAGATATTGGCGCCAGCTATCAAGTAACCCCGTGTCGAGAACCGCCACGTAAACGCCGGTACCGTCATAGTTGACGGCTCGCCCACTGACAGCCGGGTTTGAGGTAACGTTGACCGCGTCCATGTCCCAGGTGCTGATTCCATTTGCGAAATTTGTCGCGGCCACGGTATCGACCGGGCTGCCTTTGCGCACCGCGTCGGGGCTCGCGGCCGCAACGTAGGAACGAGCGCGAATGGCCGGCAGCTGCGACGCGGTCGACTTCATCGTGACGAGTTTGATTTCGTTGACGGTTTCCAGAACGGTGCCGAACTGCGCGAGATCGTTGAGATTAGCCTGCGTGATGGCGCCTTTGCAGAGAACGTTAATGCCGATAGCGGCTTCGCCAAAAACGCGCGAGGCGGAGCAGAGCGCGACCGTGATGAAAAGAATAGCGGAAAGTTTAGTGAGGATTTTCATAGGCGGATAAGTCCGCGGATCGTGGAGAATCTACGGGTCCGCGTCAATCCAAATCCACATTGGTTTTAGCTACTCCGTTCGCAGCGCCTTCATCGGCGTTACGCGGGTTGCGCGTTGGGCCGGGAAAAAGCAGGCGAGAAGTGATGCGGCGGCGAGCATGAGACTCGAGGTTACCAGCGCGAATACATCGTTCGGGCTCACTTCGTAGAGAATCTGCGCAAGCACGCGACCCACCGCGAGCGCGAGGAGCAATCCGAACATGACGGCAAGTCCGGTTTGCATCGCGCCTTGGCGCATAATCATTCCGAAGACATCGCCGCGCCGAGCGCCGAGCGCCATCCGGATCCCAATCTCGCGAGTGCGACACGCCACGGCGTACGCTTTCACGCCGTAAACGCCGACCACGGCAAGGAGCAACGCAATTCCACCAAAGACGCCGAAGAGGACCGCACCGAGCCGGATTATCCAGAGCCCAACGCACTTTTCCATGAGATCGACGAAGGGCGCGATGCCGAGAACCGGCAAATCAGGATCGACCGTGCGCAGCATCTCGCGGACGCTCGGGATCATCGCGGCGACCGCGCGCCGGTCTTTGCTCGCGATGCGGACATGCAGATAGACGTTGCCGCCCTGCGCCACCGCCCACGGCACGAAAATGCGGCGAAGCAGCGTCTGATTCTGGACGTCGTGCCGATGGGTCCTTACCACGCCGACTACTTCGAAGTCGTTAGGTGAACCATCCCGCGGCGCTTGGGTATATTTAATGTGCTGGCCAATCGCGTCCGTGTTCGGGAAGAGCTTCTGCGCCATTAATTCATCAATGATCGCGACGCGCGGCGCTTGCTTGCTCTCGGCCTCGGCTTGGGTGAAATCGCGGCCGCGCAAGATGCGGACGCCAATCGCGTCGAAGTATCCTGGCGTTGTCGCCGTGAAGAGCGCGCCGGCGCCCGGGTCCGGTGCCTTCGGATCGGTCGGCAGGGTGTCGCGCGAGGACATGATCCGGCGCGTATTCGTGAAATTGCCGTAGGGCAACATCGTTCCGATGCCCACCGCCTGGACGCCTGGCAGCTCTCGCGCCCGTTGAATTGCTGTGAACACGAGCCGCTTTGCTTCTGCCGACTCCATTTTTACGAGCGAGAAGTCCAGTTCCGTTACGAGATCGCCCGCCGCGACGAATCCCGGATCGAGCCCGCCGGCCTTTACCGCGCCGCGGAAAAATAATCCGGCCGCAAAAAGCAGCACGAGCGACAAGGCGATCTGGGCCATCACCGAAATGTGACGCGGCGCGAAGAACCGGCTGAGGCGTCCGATTCTGGCGGGCTCACCGACCTGTTGTTTCAGGTCGTTCACGAGATCGGTCTTCGTCGCTTTCAAAGCGGGGCCGAGACTGAAGAGGAGGGTGGCGAGCAAACAAAACAGGAACGTCACCCCGAGGACGGCCGCGCTCGGATGAAGGTCGGCGACGAAGGAGAAGTTAAGCGAGCCGAGCATTCGACCGAGCGACTGTAACATGAGGCCGTTGCACCAGACGCTGATCGCGAGACCCACTGCGCCGCCAGCGATCGCAAGGAGCAGCCCTTCGCACAACAATTGGCGCACGATCCGCCAGCGGGACGCGCCGATGGCAATTCGGATCGCGATCTCCTTCGCGCGCGAGGTCCCGCGCGCAAGCAACATGTTCGCTAGATTCAGACTCGCGATGAGCAGAACCGCGGCCGCCATTGCCATAAGCAGGGTTGCGATCAATGCGATTGGGCCGTCGTCTTCCGGGCCGGTGCTCAGACTGAAACGGGAAGGGGATTGGATTTGGATCTCGCGCGCGAATTCAGCGTCCGGTGGCTGAAGCGCGTTGAAGCGCTGGCTCAAGACTGGCAGGCGCGTCTTCGCGGCGTCGATCGTCAATCCCCGTCGAAGGCGGGCGGATAAATTTAAAGTGTAATTTTTCGGCTGAGCCAAATCCGTCATCAGATCGGTGTCGCTGAAGGCCGAGCCGAGTTTCGAGTACACGCCGAGCGGCACCCAGATGTCGGGCGCGATGAGCGCACTGACCCCGCTGAATCCGTCGGGCGTGATTCCAATTACAGTATAGGGCTGGCCGTTTACCTGAAGCGTGCTGCCGACAAAATCCGCGCGGCCGCCCATCCTTTTCCAAAATCCGTAACTCGCGACAATGACCGGCAGGTTGGCGTTTGGTTTGCATTCCTCGGCGTTATAAAAGCGGCCGCGGAAGGGCTGGACGCCCATCATCGGGAAAAAATTTTCCGAAGTGAGGAAGGCGAAGCTACGCCGCATCTCATGCTCGGCGCCGATGCCCGCAACCGTGAATTGGAGCGCTGCTACATCCGCGAAAACTTCCTTCGCGTTGTCGCGCAGCTCGCGAAATTCATCGTAGGAAAATTGCCGGTAATCGTGGTTCGCGCTTTGCCGCGCTGTGAAAACGTTAACGACCTCCTCGGGATGCAACGGCACCATCGGCCGGAGGACGACACCGTTAATGAGCGCGAAAATTGCCGAGTTCGCACCGATGGCGAGCGCCAGCGTAATGACGGCGACAATTGTGAACCCCGGCGTCTTGATAAGCTGCCGGCACGCGAAGCGAAAATCCTGGATCATAGAGTAGGCCTTTCCTGTGAGATGCAGTCGGCTGCGGTTTTAGATTCAGCTCTTCTGTAGCCGTCGCCCTGTGGGCGACGCGGGGTTAATCGTGGATCGAGCGCGTGATCTCTGCGCTTCGCACAGCGAAGCGGCTACAGAAGTTTGAATCCGGTGCGTCTCGCTCGCGCATCTCAATCGTGATGACTGCTGACCTAACGATCGATTCGATGATGCACATGACTTCGGCGCGCGCCAAGTGGCGCGGCTGGATCGCGCGACATGATCTGACGGTCTTCTTCATTCTCGCTTTTTTGCTCTCCTGGTATCCGTGGATGATCGGGTTGGTTCGCGGAACGGTCTCCGGGCCGAATCCGCTCGGACCATTTATTGCGGCGCTGATCGTGACAGCGGTGGCGGAAGGTCGCTCCGGACTGCGCACTCTTCTCGGCCGCATCGTTCGGGCGCGAATTGGTTGGCGGTCCTACGCGATCGTTTTCGGTTTGCCCATCGTTGTTTGCGGCGCGTCGCTCGCAGTGATGGCGGCAATCGGTCAATCGGTCTCATGGCCGTCGTTAACAGCGTGGCGCGAATTGCCGGAACGATTCGTGTTTATCTTTCTCTTCATCGGGCTCGGCGAAGAACCAGGCTGGCGCGGATTCGCGCTGCCGCGTTTGCAGAAACAACATTCGCCGCTCGTCGCTAGTCTGATCCTCGCCCCGATCTGGGCGCTCTGGCATTTGCCGCTGATGGGAAACGAATTTCCGCCCGCGATCATTCCGGCATTCCTGATTTCGTTGCTCGGGGGAACGCTGATCCAAATCTGGCTATTCAATCGCAGCAAAGGCAGCGTCTTCGCCCAAATGCTTTTTCATGCGACCGTGAACAGCGTTGGTGCTGGCCTTGTCTTTCCGTTGCTGAAAGGGCCGGCGTTCGTTTCGTTCTGGTACGTTTACGCGACGATTTGGCTGGCAGTGGGACTGATCGTTATTCTTTCGCGCGGGGCTGAAGCTCGTTCAACATCGCATTGAAACGAGCGTCGCTTCGCAACGCATCCCAGGCCGGATCGTACTTGAGCGCGCCAAAATAAGGCCCGTTCGGGATCTTGGCGAGAGACTCGAGCTGGTCCATCGCGCTTCCAGTTTCGCCCACCCAGGCGTAAATCATGGCGAGCTCGGAGAGCATGGCCGCGCCGTCGACCGCGTCTTCGGACAGGGGCCGCAGCGCGGTTGCGCGCCGGCCTTCGTTGAGCGCGTCCTCCTTTCGCCCAAGTCCTGCATCCGCGAGCCCGAGCGTGGCCAGCAGGTTCGGATCGTCCGGTTGCTTCGCTAACTGCGACGCAATCGTCGCGCGCGCCCGAGTGAAAGCTTCGATCGCCTTTGTCTTGTCGCCGCTGGCCCGCGCGATTATCCCCTGCCAATAACTAACCGGAACAACCTTGCCCGCCCCCGCGACCAGAGTGTCCTGTTTCCACGACGCCAGAAATTTACCTGCCGCATCAAAATCCCGCTCGTATAGCGCCAGCGTAATCCGCGTCCAAGTGGCCTGCCCGTTCGGATCATAGTCTGGCGGTAACGACGACAGGAAAGTACGCGCCGCGCTCAGGTCGCCCCGTTGCAGTTCGATCTGGGCGTGGACCATTTGCGCATAATTGCGGGAGCTCGGATTAGCCGCGGCGGCGCGATCGAAGAGAGCCGTTTCGTCATCGTAGCGGCGGAGCAAATCGTAGACGACAGAGAGCCCATTCACGATCCGCTGGTTCAACGGATCGAGTTCGTAAGCTTTTTCGAGATTCTTAACCGAATCATCCCACCGACCCTGGCGGCGCGCGATCGTGCCGGCGAGATAAGAAACCTCCGCACTATTTGGCAAGGTGCGGCTGGCGAGGGCGAGCTCCTGGAAGGCCCGCGTGTAATCGCGTTTTCCATGATAATAAAGGAGCGCCTGGGCCAGGTGCGCTTCGCCGAGGTCCGGCACGAGAGCGAGCGCTCGGTCAACGGAGGCTTGCGCTAGGTCGAGACGCGCCGGGGTGCGATCAAGACCGTTCCAGTAAAGATCGTCGTGCGCGATGGCGCGCCAGCAATAGGCGAGCGCGAAATTCGGATCGCGCGAGATCGCTTCGTCGAGAAGCCGGACGGACTTGAGCAAAGTCTCCTTCCAGTTCTGGCTGTCGGGAAAGGTTTTGATCAATTCCTTGGCCTCGAGATAGAGATCGAAGGCGCCGATGTTCCGCGTCGAAGGTTCGATTGCGGCTTTCTCCCGCGCTGAAAGACGCGCCTCGAGCTGGCCCGCGATGGCCTGCGCGATTTCGGTCTGAATCGCAAAGACGTCCGACAGATCGCGATCGTAATGTTCAGCCCATTGATGTTCGTCCGTCCGCGCATCGATCAGTTGGGCGGTGACCCGAATTCGGCTTTTAGTTCGCTGCACGCTGCCTTCAAGAAGATGGGCGACACCGAGCTGGCGCCCGATGTCGCGCGCGTTGCGCGGAGCGTCTGCTTTGTAGGTTCCAACCGATGTCCGGCTGATCACCTTTAAGTCCGCGACCTTCGCGAGGTCGGCCAGGATCTCGTCCTGAATGCCATCGGTGAAAAAAGCGTTTTCCTGCTCTGCGCTCAGATTGCTAAAGGGCAGGACGGCGATCGATTTCTCGGGAATGGGGAGACCCGGGGCGGCATCCGGGTTCACCGTGGTCCACCTGTGCCGCGCGAACGGGACGAGATACAAACCAACTGCGATGGCGGCGGCGACCGCGGCCAGCGCAAGGAGCTTCCGTCCGGTATGACGCCGCATCGATTCCTGCGGGGAAACTTCTTCGGTGCGTTTGATTCCTTCCGGCGTCAGTTCGAAAGCCCAGGCGAGAATGAGCGCTACCGGGAACCCCAGAATGAGCAGAAGTACCACGACCCGGACGGCCCAGACGGGGATCTCGAAGAATGGAAAAACCTGGGTCGCAATCTGGATCAGTACCCAGCTCACCACTGTGTAAGTAACGGCGACACGGTAAACGTTCCGCCGTTGCAACTCCCCGAGGAACTTGCGCCAGTCCATCCGCCGAGTGTTGTAATCCGGTTGGAGCCATCAAGCGAGCTTAACGATCTGGCCGTTCTAGCAGAGCGGCATTGCAATGGCCTCGGCACTCTGACACCCTGCCGGCATGACAACGCACAAGGAGAATAAGGACACGTCAGTTCCACAAGATGAAGCGAACGAGTCAGAGGCTGGCGGTCGGGCTCTGAAGGCCGAGCCGAACACGAGCGTTCCGCAGGACCGGCCGGAAGCGGACACGAGCGTCCCGCAGGACGCCAACTAAGATCAGCGCCGGCCCGCGGGTTCGGGGGATTTAAGGGCTTGCAGTTTTTGTCAGGCGCGAAGAGGCTCGACGCCTACGCACAACTTATGAAAAAATTCCTGATCTCCGCTCTCCTTGTTTTGACTGGCACTTGTTTACTCAGCTCCTGCACGTCGGTGCCGCAGGACAGGCCGTCGGCCACGACAACGAACACGTCGACGAGTCGGACCTACTCAAAATAATCTCGACCGCCGCGCGTTTGACGGGCTCGGCACTGCCGATCTGACGAGATGCCGTTACGGCAACGCTATCTTTTTGTCTGTACAAACCGACGCGGTGATGATGACCCCAAAGGTGCGTGTGCCAGTCGCGGGTCGGAGGAAATCCGCGACGCGATTAAGGAACAATTAAAGGCGCGCGGCCTGGCCAGGCTCAAGGCCCGCGCCTGCAAATCGAGTTGTCTCGATCAATGCTCCAGCGGCGTCTGCATTCTCGTCGAACCTGACCATTTTTTTTACGGTCGCGTGACGTTGGCCGACGTGCCGGAGATCGTTGAAGCGTTGGCTCGAGATCGGCGCGTCGAACGGCTGGTGCTGTCGTCGGAAGATCTGGCGCGCGGGTAATTGTCATCCTGAGCCTGGCGAAGGATCTCTGATTTTTTCGGCGCTGGATCGGCGTTCGAAGCGTCTTCCTCGCGGAAATATTCAGAGATCCTTCGCCAGGTCTCAGGATGACAGTATTAGCCGTTAGATCTTTTTCTCGAGCAGCGCCTTCAACAAGTGACGATGGCAATGCGGTTCGGCCTCAGCGCAGTGACAGAGCAACGTGATGGTTTGTTTCCGGGCGAGGTGCTGGAGCAATCGCAGGATAAACTTTTGCCCGTGATTTTTGATCCGCTGGTTCCGGGCATCCACACCGCCGGGCTCGAAAAGTTCCTTCCGGTAACGCCGGCTGTATTCACTCCACGATATTTTACCCGCCAGGATAGCGTCCCGCAGTTGTTCAGTCGGTCCGAGGTTCGCCATCCAGACGTCGAAGCGGTCCGCGGGTAGACCGCGACCCCGTCCCCGGGCGACCAAAAGCCTAAGCCCGTCTCCGGGTTCGATCGGACTGCGGACGGACTTGGTTCTAAACATGGTTTTCCCTCATGCTCATGATCCCGATCGTGCTCCTGGTCTTGTGAACACGCGAATAACAAGGTCAGGATAGGATCAAGAGCAAGAGCAGAAACCCGGGCAAGAGCTCGAAGGAGGTATTTGGGCCCACTTCGGTCGGCCTAACCGACCCTTTTTCCGCTCCAAGAGTTAGTCAAAATAATTGCTTGCAGTCCCTGCGGCGACCACACATTCTCGGGCCTCTGCTTAACCATAACCTATGAAATCACTCATCTATTCCATCACCTGTCTGTTAGTCGCGGGGCTCCTGGGCGCCTGCAACACTAATAAGACGGAAACCGCCACTACCACTGCGCCGGAGAAAGCCCCGGCCAAAACGTCGACGACTAAGAAATCATCAACGACTAAGAAGTCGTCGACCGACTCCGCTAAGAAAGAGACAACCAAGAAGGAAACCACCAAGAAGGAGAAGGCGTCGCCTTCTGCTTCACCTTCGGCGACTCCTTAACCGATTCACCGCAGCTACGGCTGCGGGCAGTAATAACTTGGAGTTAGTCAGCCGTTCTACGCGGCTGACTAACTCTTTTTTTTGCCCGCGATCGCTTCAAATAACGCCCCAGTCGATTTTCGACGACGCCTTTGCCGGCTGGTTTTATTTTGGCGCAACCGTAACCGGTGATATTGCTGCAGGCATGTCAACGGCGCCCTCTATGTTCGGGGAACGTTTCACCCATCGCCTCGAAGCATTCAGTGATTTGGTTTTCGGCTTCAGCCTTTCACTTCTCGCTACCCGCCTCGATATCCCGGCCGACGTAACCCAGGTCTTCGAGCCGACACGATGGGGGACCTTCGTGGTTACGTTTGCCATCATCTGCGTTCTCTGGCTCGCGCATTACAAAGTCTTTCGGCATCACTTCGCGCCTCGGATTCCCGATGTGACCATCAATTTCATCTTTCTTTTCGGAATCGCGGTCCTGCCTAACGCCGTGCAGACTTATCTGCGATTCGGGAGCGGGCGCGAGCCGCTCATGCTCTATTTCGGCGATTTCGCTCTGGTCTTCGCTGCCTTGGCGACTTTGCGCTGGAGGGCGCTCGGCCAACGTCGCGGCGACGCCGACATCGAGGTGCGGCTGCGCGAATGGCGCGCCACGGTTCGCCAATTCACCATCGTGTTGGTCATCGTTGCATGTCTCATCGCGATGGGCGTCGGCGCGATTCCGAAGGAGAAGTTTTATTCGACTGCGGCGGCCGCGTTTGTCGTGATTATGCTGGTAGCGCGATTTGCGGTTCGGCGGCTCCCACCCTTTCTTGAATAAGATGAGCAGGAAAATTCCGTTTAGCGTGGGGGTTGTGGGCCATTTCGGATTAGCCGTGCGGAATCCGAAACGAAGCGCGAAATGGTTCGAGCGCGCGCTTGGGTTGAAGAAGGAATTTGAATTCGACGGCGGGATCGCGATAGGAAACCGTAACGTCACGATCGCGCTGCACAAAGGCAGGCCTTCGCCGTCCACTCTTGGCCACATGTCGTTTCATTTGCCTAGTATGCCGGCCCTGCGAAAGGCGCTCGCCCATTTGCGGAAACACAAAGTCGACCTGGAAGATCCGGGTGACGAGATCGGGCCCGAAGCGCCCGGCTCGCCGCACATGGGGATTTGGTTCAACGATCCGGACGGGTATCGGTGGGAGCTGAGCGTTCAGGGAAAAAGAAAACGGTAGGGCTTTAGGCCAGCTCAAACCGGCTTCGCGATGGAAGCGCGGGCAACGGCTTCAACTCGAGCGCATCGTCGTACGTCATTTCGAAAGACATTTCGCCATCCGGCGCGACCGCCCACAGGCACGGCGGTTGGTTAGCGACGCAGAATTCGTGGCGCGGATGGTTTTGCGGGAAACCGCAATCCACGTGCGCGTGGGCTCCACGGCGCGAGCATGCTCGCAAATCGGCAATCAGTTTTTCCAGTTCGGCTCGGCTGCGCCGCACTTCAATCCAGACAAAAATTTTCCCTTCCGGCGAGCGTACCAGGAGATCAAAGCTTTCGGCGTTCGAGTGATGCTCAGGGTGACCCGGCTCCAGGGAGAGGTGTCGCGCCAACCAGCCCCGCTCGAAAATCAGCCGGGCGGCCGCCGCTAACTGGCAAACGTTTTCGCGCAGGAGCCGCGGCGGTTCCGCGGAAAACAGCCGGTAGGATCGTCGTTCGCTGCTCGCGTCGTTCGCGCGCAGCAGGTCGCTCTGCACTTCGCCCAAGTCATCTACTCGAAACAAATTTTCAGCCAGGCCGCGCACGAAAAAGTTCGCTTCCCATTCCGCCAGCGGCGGCCCGATTCGCAAACTCGAGAGCGCCATCGTTCGGCCGAGCGCGTGACCCATCCGCTCGAACTTATCCTGCAACCAGGTTTCCAAATCGGTGTTCACACTCAATGCAAGCTTACTCGCAAGATATCGTGTTGCCGTCTCCGAATGGTTGGCGTTTACTTCCGGCTCAGAACCAAATTATGAAAACACTTCTCTCACTTATTGCCATTGCCTTTCTCGGCGTCCTCGCCGTCGACGCCAAGACCTACAAGCTCCCGAACGAAGACTTCGCCATTGCTTCCATCGACATGCCGGATTCGTGGAAACCCACTGTCGTGGAGAACGGCATCTACGGCCAGAGCTCCGATGACGCGGTTTACATTTCCGTCGTTGCAGTTGGCAGCGAAAAGGGCATGAATGCCGAAATCGAGGACACGATCGAGATGCTGAAAAGCCACAACGTGACCCTCGACGACTCGACCAAGAAGGAAAACAAGTTCAAAGCCGGTTCGTTCGACGCGACTGAGATTCTTTACCAGGGCAAGGACGAGGACGGTCCGGCTGCGGTCAGCATCTGCTTCGTCCCAATCAAGGATAAGATGGTCGTCTTTACCTACTGGGTGACGACAGCCAAAGAGAAGGAACATCAGCAGGAAGTCGGGACGATCGTCAACAGCCTGAAACCGGCGTCCTAATCCGCTGCGGATTTTACTGAAAGCGCCAACCGCTGCCTGCGGTTGGCGCTTTTTTTTCGCAGGATCGATGACAGCAATTGACGCTGAGGCCGCGAGCATGACATGCTCGGCCTAACCAATGGCTGCGTCTCCATCTCCAAGCATTTTTTCCCCCACCGGCGCGATCGATCTGCACGTTTCGCCCGAACTGCGCGCTTCACTTCGCGAGATTATCGACGGCGAAAAGCCGAAGCGGCTCATCGTGGATTTGTCACAGGTCCCTTACATCGACAGCTCCGGCATTGCCGTCCTCATCGGCGCGATGCAAAGCCTCGAACTGGAAGGCGGCATCTTCCTGATCGCCGGAGCGCGGGAAGGAGTCCGGATGATTTTCGAAAGCGCGAAGCTCGATCAATATTTCAAACTCTTTCCCGACGTAGAAGCAGCCACGGCTGCCTCGTAGGCAGAACAAAACGAGCTTGTCAGCGGCGCCGAATCGGTGCCAGCATCGTTCCCGAAGGCGAAATCATCGCCCCTCAACCATCCCAGGAAAGGAATCCTCCATGAAAATTCCGAAATCCGTTCCGGCCTTGCTGGTGATTTTGGTGCCGGTCTTAATTGTTTTAGTAGCCATACCCACGGCACGGCCAAAGCCGACGCCGTCCGTGCAGCCTACCGCGGCTGGGAAGAATGCCGCTACACCCACGCCGGCGCGCCCGACGCCGGTTCCACTCGCGACTCCGAGCGAGCAACGAATCGCGATTATCCAGAGCGCTCCGACGACTGGAGGTCCGCCGCCAAAGCCTGTTCTGTATCTGATCGGTACCGAAGCGTATTCGACCGGCGGCAAGAATTACATTCGTCTCCGTTACGATGTGGCGAACAAGGCTGAGTATCCTCCGGAATTGTTTGCGGCTGCGCCGAGTCTTCCACCCTGCGGTGTGAATCACAACTCGTCGCGCACTTGGGTCGATTTTTTCGACGCGGCTGGTCACCGCATTTACGGCTTTTGCGCTTTGGGAACTCCCGACGATCTCGGCAAAATCTGGATCGCCTACGAAGAGGGCACGCTCCCGCCCAGCTACGTTTACATCGAGCTGAACGACCGGCAGACGAATACCAAATACAAATCGAACCTCGCCGACACGGTTCTCTGAATCGCTACCGCTTTAGCAGCGGCTTCAAATACTGGCCCGTGTAGCTTCCCGGTAACGCGGCGATCTCCTCCGGCGACCCGGCACCGACGATTTTTCCCCCGCGCTCGCCCCCTTCCGGCCCGAGATCGATGATCCAGTCCGCACACTTAATCATCTCCAGGTTGTGTTCGATCACGACGAGCGTGTTGCCGGCATCGCGCAATTTCATCAGGACCTGGAGCAACTTCTCGATGTCGGCGAAATGCAGGCCCGTCGTCGGCTCATCGAGAATGTAAA
Organism: Chthoniobacterales bacterium; assembly: GCA_045809795.1. GTDB lineage: Bacteria > Verrucomicrobiota > Verrucomicrobiia > Chthoniobacterales > UBA10450 > AV80. Next base: position 1,182,616 of record JBJMXD010000006.1, on the reverse strand, counting down.
TCGTCCGGCCGGTCGCGCGTTTGGCTAGTTCCGTCGCCAACTTTACGCGTTGCGCTTCGCCCCCTGAAAGAGTGGTCCCCGCCTGGCCGAGCCGCAGATATCCGAGGCCGACATCGAGGAGCGCGACCAGCTTGTCCGAGACCGACGGAACGTTGCGGAAAAAGCGCGCGGCTTCGTCGACGGTCAGGTCAAGGACATCGGCGATGTTTTTTCCCTTGAACGTGATCTCGAGCGTCTCGCGATTGTAACGCTGGCCGTGGCAGACTTCGCATTGCACATAAACATCCGGCAAAAAATGCATCTCGATCTTGATCAGTCCGCCCCCTTCGCAATTCTCGCAGCGGCCACCTTTGACGTTGAAACTGAAACGACCCGCGTCGTAGCCGCGCACGCGCGCCGCTGGGAGTTGGCTGAACAATTCGCGAATTGGTGTGAACGCGCCGGTGTAAGTGATCGGATTCGAGCGTGGCGTGCGTCCGATCGCGCTCTGGTCGATCACGATCGCCTTGTCGAGTTGATCGAGGCCGTGCAAGGCCCGGTGCGCGCCCGGCTTGTCTTTCGAGTTGTAAAAGTGCCGGAAGAGCGCGCGCCGGAGGATGTCGTCCACGAGCGTGGATTTGCCGCTGCCCGAAACGCCGGTCACGCAGGTCAATAGTCCGATCGGGAACGACGCGGTGAGGTTCTTGAGATTGTTTTCGGTCGCGCCGGTAACGGTGAGCCAGCCATCGCCGATTTGGCTTGAGCGCGGTTTCACGCGCTCTCGCGGAATCGCAATCCGGGCACGCCCGGAAAGATAATCGGCTGTCGGCGAATTTTTCGCGGTCAGAACTTCGGCTAACGTTCCTTGCGCGACGATCTCGCCGCCGCGCGGTCCTGCGCCTGGTCCCAAATCGAGAATGTGGTCTGCGGCCCGGATCGTTTCCTCGTCGTGCTCGACGACGATCACCGAATTCCCCAGATCCCGGAGCCGGCGGAGCGTCGTCAGCAATCGCGAATTGTCGCGCTGATGCAGTCCAATGCTCGGCTCGTCGAGAACGTAAAGAACACCGGCGAGCCCCGACCCAATCTGGGTCGCCAATCGGATTCGTTGCGCTTCCCCGCCCGAGAGCGTCCCACTCTCGCGGTTGAGCGAGAGATAATTGAGCCCAACCTCAACCAGGAATTGAAGCCGCGAATCGATCTCGCGGACAACGTCAGCCACGATGTGTCGCTGTTGGTCGGTCAACGCGAGTCGCCGAATATATTCCGCCGCCGCGTCGATCGTCAGTTCGCTGAATTGATGGATGTTCAATTCGCGTCCGGTTGAATCCTTGATAGTGACCGCCAAAATCTCCGGCTTCAGGCGCGCGCCGTGACATGTCTGGCAGGGGACGCGGGTCATGAAGGCGCGGATCCGGTTTCGCGTAAACTCGCTCTCCGTCTCCGCGTAGAGGCGTTCCATCTGTGGCACGAGCCCTTCGAATGGCCGCGCTGTTTTCGGTGATTTTCCGTTGCCGCCGAGGTTGATCTGGATCGGCTCGTCGCCCGTGCCGTAATAAAGCGCCTTCTTAAAATTATCCGGCAGCTCCCCGAACGGCATCGCCTCGTCCACGCCGAAATGTTTCACCAGCGCCCGTTGCAAATTTCGGTAATACGCCAGCATCGGTTTCGTTCCCCTTCGCCACGGCGTGATTGCTCCCTCCTTTAGCGATTTTTCCGGATCCGACATCAGCTCCGCGTCGCAGACGAGCTGCGTTCCCAAGCCGTGACAGGCCGGGCACGCCCCGAGATGGCTGTTGAACGAAAAATGTTTCGGCGTCAGTTCGCCTAACGAGTAGTTGCTGTCGGCGCTCCCATAGTCCGTCGTATAACGGACCGTTTCCCATTGCTCGCCCTCTGCGGATTTCAAAACAACGATTCTATTCCCGCCCCAGCGCAGCGCCGTCTCGACCGAATCCGCGAGCCGCGTTCGCACGCCTTCGCGAATCACCAGGCGATCGACGACCGCTTCGATCGTGTGCTTCTCGGTTTTCTTCAGCCGAATCGGCTCCGGTCTGCTTAGCTCTATGATCTCTCCATCAATCCGAATCCGAACGAATCCTTCGCGCTTCGCTTTCTCGATCACGTCGCGGAACTCGCCTTTCTGGTTTTGGACCAGCGGCGCGAGCAACATGATTTTCGTCTCTGCCGGGAAGGAGAGAATTTGATCGACGATTTGCTGCGGTGTCTGCCGATGGATCGCCTGGCCTGTCACCGGATCGTGGGGCTGGCCAACCGCGGAAAAGAGGACGCGCAGATAATCGTAAATCTCGGTCGTGGTCGCGATCGTTGAACGCGGATTGGCGCCGGCGCTTCGTTGCTCGATGGCGATCGCGGGCGAAAGACCTTCGATGAAATCGACATCCGGTTTTTCCATCTGATCGAGGAACTGCCGCGCGTAAGCGGAAAGGCTCTCCACGTAACGCCGCTGGCCTTCCGCGTAGAGCGTATCGAAGGCGAGCGAGGACTTTCCCGAGCCGCTCAGGCCCGTGATGACGACCAGTTTTTCCCTCGGAATTTCGACGTGGAGATTCTTGAGATTGTGCTGGCGTGCTCCGCTGATCTGGATAGTTTGCGCAGGCATACGGACGACAAATGTCGAACCTGTCAGTCAAGCATAACCGTTCCATTTCTCCACCCGAAAGCGCCGATCATGAGTGAAAACGACCGCAGCATTTCCCAAGAAGAATTGGTCCAGTTGCAGAAGAAATTCAGCGAGATCAAGCACGCGATAAACAACGCGCTCGCAGTGATGATGGCGCTCTCCGAGATGTCGCAACGGCGTCCGGATTACTCCGAGAAACTGGCCAGCACGGTGCTCACGAAAGCGCCCCAGATCGTGTCGGGTCTCCAGGAGTTCACCCAGGCCTTGAACGAAAAGGCGGGTCCGAAACCGGAAGTGGTGCCGTAGATTACGGCTTAGCTGAAGCGGAAGGCGCAGCCGTCGCGTTGGGCGAAACGGCCGGAACGCTTGCGGTAGGAGCAACCGAAACGCTCGCGGCAGGAGCGACTGAAACGCCCGCCGTTGGCCCGACCGAACTCGAAGGCAATGGTGCGGGGCTAATGGTCACAGAAGCAGGTTTTATCGGAGAACCATTGGGAGTGCCGCCTGGGGTAGCCGAAGTCGCCGGTGCCGGCGACACGGATGTTCCGGGGACTGGTGTCGCGGACGCTACGGGCGCTGGGGTCCCGCCCTTCGTCAATTCTCGGGTGAGATTGCTCGAGGGAGCGTTCTTATGCGCGTAAAGGATCGACAGGATAAACGTCAGGAGGAAGAAAATGGCGGCGAGCCAGCCGGTGACTTTGGTCAGGACGTTGGTCGTCTGGGCGCCGAAAATATTCTCGGTAACACCACCGCCAAAGGCCGCGCCAAGGCCTTCGCTTTTCGGCCGTTGCATCAGGATGACGAGCATCATGAGCAAAGCGTCAAAAACGTAAACGCCGATGAGAATGTTGGTCAGCAGCTCCATTTGGGACGGGCAATATCGCCAGTCAGGGCGATTTGTAAAATGGGTCGAGCAACAGTCATCCCGAGCGCAGTCGAGGGACCCCGTCGCACTCGATCGCGGGGTCCTTCGACTCCGCTGCGCTTCGCTCAGGATGACGCATGCTTTGGAGCGCTCATGAACTGGATCGTTTGATCGAATTCCAGATCTCGTCCAGCTCTTCCAGATTCGCCTCGCCCAGTTTCCTCCCGCGCGCGCGAAGCTCGTCTTCGACCCGATTAAACCGCGCCAAGAATTTTTCCGTCGCGGTTTGGAGCGTTTCCTCCGCATCGAGCCCCGACTTCCGGGCCAGATTCACGACGGCAAACAGCAGATCGCCGATCTCGTCCGCGATCTCGGCTGAATCGCCGCCTGCAATCGCCTCTTTTGTCTCGCCGAGTTCTTCGTCCACCTTCGCAACGACATCGGATAATTGCGCCCAATCGAAATTGACCCGCGCAGCTTTTTTCTGCGCTTTCTGAGCGCGCATCAGCGCGGGCAAGGCGGTGGGAAGTCCGGCCAGATAATGTCCGTCACCGCCACCGTTCTTTTCCTCGTGCTTGATCGCTTCCCATTGTTTCACCACGCCCTCGGCATCGTTGACCTCGCTTTTGGCGAACACATGCGGATGGCGTCGAATCAATTTCGCCGTCACCTCCTCCAGAACTTCTTCAATGTTGAAGCGGCGAGATTCGTTAGCGATCTCCGCTTGCATCACCGCGAGCAGAATGACGTCGCCGAGTTCTTCCCGGAGATTCGCGTCATCTTTCGCCCGGATCGCGCCGGCCGCTTCGTACACTTCTTCAATTAACGATGGCAGGAGCGATTCATTCGTCTGTTCACGATCCCACGGGCAGCCGCCGGGTGCGCGGAGTTTCGCGACGATTTCGCAGAGTCGTTCAAACGCTGTCATTCCGAGCGGAGCGTAGCGTAGTCGAGGAACCCCGCCGAATGGCGATTCGTGGTGCGACGGGCTCCCTCGACTGCGCTCGGGATGACGACTAGATCTTCCACAGTGACCGGTGAGTCCGAAACTCCGATACTTCGCCAGTCGTTTTCTGGCCGACGTAAATCGTGATTCCGATCACGCTGACGAGCGTTCCGACGAAGATAAATGCCACGAGCCACGATGGGATGTGGCCCACGCGCAAGGCTCGATAAAACGCCGGAATCCCATCGAGGGTCATGGCGGCGTGCAGGAAAATCTTTGTCACCCACGCGACCATGATCAGGATGAAAATGAAAATGTAATTGCGTTTCAGCCGCCGGCCGACCGCCTCGAGGCGCGAAATTTTGAAGGAGGGCAAAATCAAATCCTCACAAACGAGCTTCTTCCATTCCCCCTGAAGCAGGTCGCGGTTTTCCATCACCATCGGGACGAGGAAATGCGCTTCGAGCATGCGGACCCGGGCGCGGAACGCGTCGTAGAAGCGGTAGCGCCGGGCTTCGATCCAGAGCATGACCCAAACGATGGCGAGGTTGAAAAAGAAAATGATGTGGGGAACATCGCGATTCGAAAATGCGATCGTAATAATCGCGGTGCTGCTCGTGATGGCCCAGTTCGTGGTGATGTCGAGCCGCTGCCGCCAGATCATGATGCGGCTCAGCTCCCCGCGGTAGAAATGGGACATGGCATTGACGTAGCCGGGGTCGTAAATGCTTTTCTGCCACGAGACCGTCGCTTCGTCGGTGGTGCCGGGATTGTTTTGGGTTGCCACGAGCCTGAATAATTCGATAACTCGGATTGCCTCGTCAATCCAATCAAACGCTTAGCGTCGTTCATGGCCGCGCGCCTTTCCGAAATTCTCGATCCAAAACTGGTGGTGCTCGAATTGCGCGAGCAAACCGCCGCCGAAGCCATTCTTGAAATCGTGGAACGCCTGCGCGACCACGGTCTCGTCGAGGATTTCTACAAATTGGCGGACGCCGTCATGGAACGCGAAGGGCGGACCTCGACCAACACCGGAGAAGGCGTCGCGTTTCCCCACGCTCGGACTGATCTGGTAGATCGGCTTGTCCTGGGAATTGGCCGGAGCAAAGCCGGAATCCCGTTCGGTTATTCCAGCGAACTGGTGCACCTGATCTTTCTCGTTGGCGTGCCGCAACGGATGGTGACCGATTATCTTGTCTGCGTGGGCGGCTTGGCGCGCGTGGTGAGGGACAAAGGGCGGCGCGATGCCTTGATGGCCGCGGCGACCGACGAAGAATTCGTCGAGCTGATGCGGGCGGGTTCCCTGGAACTCGAATAAGAAAGAGTCATCCCGAGCTAAGTCGAGGGACCCCGTCGCACAACTTTCCGCGAGGTCCTTCGGCTCCGCTGCGCTTCGCTCAGGATGACGGCGCCGAGGTCACTGCCGCTCTTTTAACAGACGATTTCGCGCGCGATCCAGCGCCCGCCGTTCGGACGCGGTCAGGCTGTTGATTCCGTGTTTCGAGATCTTTTCGAGCACCGGGTCGATGGACTCGTGAATATTTTCCGGCTCGACGCTGCTCCGGCGCGGCGCCTCGCGCTGGACGATATGGAACTTCGGTTTCGGCCGGAGACGTGATTTGAAATCACTCCACCATTCCAGTTCGGGTCCAGCGCCGCGGAGACGAACAAAACCGACCGCGGTGATTACGGTTGTCCACAAAACGATCAAGTCCGCCCAGTTGTGATTCGCCAGCGCAGCCAACGTGACGATCGCAATAAAAATGAGCGCGATCCATTTCATCTGGATCCGCAGGAGCATTTCGACGTTTGGGTAGAGGGTGGCGAACGCTATGAAGATGCCGAGGTGAAGTGTAGCTGAGCCGGCGATGCCGACGCGGGTCCACAAGCCGATAACAGTCAGAAACAGCGTCGGCACCCAGAGGAGGAGCAGATAGAAGAGGATGAAAGCGCGCCGGCCGAAATAACGTTCCACTTCGCGCCCGAAGGCGAAAAGCATGTACATCTCGACCGCAAACCAAAACAGTGCGCCGGCCGAATAAGGCAGATGGACAAAAGCGTAGGTCGCGATTTGCCAGACCCGGCCTAACGACAGGACTTGCGCGCTGTCAAAAATCATCGCGCCCAAAAAACCGGCAGCGCCGAGGGCGGAAAGGAAGCAGACGACCACCATCAAAAAGACATGAAGCGCAACGAGCAGCGTCGTGACGTGCACCGGGTGGCGGCCTACCCAGGTCACCGGCTGGTAGTCATCCGAGGTGGTGACTCCGAACATGGGGCAATTAACGGCGCGGGCTCATCGCGTGCAAGCGGCGTTGGCGGGTCTGCGCGCCTTGGCCCGCGAAAATTTGCTTGGACAAGTGTCCGAAGCGGCGAAAATGACAATCCGCTCAACGCCTTTCGCGAACGCTCCATGGATAATCTCGCGCCTGCCATCTCGCCGCCCGCCGGAATCGGGGACACCCAACCGACGAACCCCGCCGTCCTCGAATGGGTGCAGGACGTGGCGAAGCTAACCGAGCCACAAAACATTTTTTGGTGCGACGGTTCCGAAAAAGAAAACGCGTGGCTCCTGGAGCAGGCGCAACAGCTCGGCGTCGTCTTGAAATTGAGCGAGGAAAAAAAGCCCGCGTCGTATCTGCACCGATCGAATCCGAATGACGTGGCGCGGGTCGAGCAGTTCACGTTGATCTGCACTCCGACGAAAGAAGAAGCGGGCCCAACGAATCACTGGGCCGCGCCGGACGAAACTTACTCGAAGCTGCACGACATGCTGCGCGGCGCGATGCGGGGACGGACGATGTTCGTCATTCCCTACATCATGGGCCCGCCCGATTCGAAGCTGACGAAAGTCGGATTCGAGATCACCGATTCCATCTACGTCGTCCTCAGTATGCGGATCATGACGCGGATGGGAACGATCGCAGTGAAGCGGCTTGGTGACGATCCGAAAGGGGAATGGAATCGCGGCGTCCACTCGCTCCTTGATGTGAATCCCGAGCGCCGCTGGATCTGCCATTTTCCTCAGGACAACGCGATCATCTCGGTTGGCTCCGGTTACGGTGGCAACGTTTTGTTGAGCAAGAAATGCCTCGCGCTCCGGATCGGTTCGTATCTGGCGCGGAAACAGGGATGGCTTGCCGAGCACATGTTGATTCTTGGCGTCGAAGCACCCGATGGCCGGAAGCATTACGTCGCGGCTGCATTCCCGAGCGCGTGCGGGAAGACAAATTTCGCGATGCTCATCCCGCCAGCGCATTTCAAAGGCTGGAAGGTGACGACGATCGGTGACGACATCGCCTGGATGCAAATCGGGAAGGACGGACGCCTCTACGCGGTGAATCCGGAGAACGGTTACTTCGGCGTCGTGCCCGGGACGAGTTACAAATCGAACCCGAACGCGATGAAATCGATCGAGCACGACACGCTCTTCACGAACGTCGCGTTGACGGATGACGGCGATGTCTGGTGGGAAGGCAAGGATGGCGCGCCCCCATCGCACGTGATCGATTGGAAAGGCAACGATTGGTCGCCTGATTCAAAGGAAAAGGCGGCGCATCCCAACAGCCGCTTCGCGGTGCCGATGAAAAACAATCCGGTCCTCGATGCGGACGTCGAAAAAGGCGAAGGCGTTCCGATCAGCGCGATCATTTTCGGCGGCCGGCGCAGCGATACCATGCCGCTCATCTTTCAGGCGCGCGATTGGGTCCACGGCGTTTATGTCGGCGCGACCATGGCGTCCGAAACCACCGCGGCCGCGACCGGCGCCGTCGGCCAGGTCCGGCGCGATCCGATGGCGATGCTCCCGTTCTGCGGCTACAGCATGGGAAATTATTTCAGGCACTGGCTCGAGATTGGTCCACGCCTGCAAAATCCACCGCTGATCTTCCACGTGAACTGGTTCCGCAAGGGCGCGGACGGAAAATTTTTGTGGCCCGGGTTCGGCGAAAACATGCGCGCCTTGAAATGGATCATCGACCGCTGCGAAGGCCGGGGTGGCGGCGCGGAAACCGAGATCGGTACGATTCCGCGTCCGGAGGACTTCGATCTCGCGGAAATCGACATCACGCGCGAGACGATGCGAGAGCTTTTTTCGATCAAACCCGACGAGTGGAAGAAAGAACTCGAAGGGCAGTCGAAGTTTTTTGAGACACTAAAGCCGGATATGCCGGAACGACTGCTGACGGAACGCGAGAAAGTCGCAAAGCGGTTCGGCGGGTAGCAGCTCGCTGTTAGCGACGGCGCTCTGTCGCCGTAACAAGTGCTTTAACATATCGCGCGTTCGTACGCCGACAGAGCGGCGTCGCTACAGCAGCAACTCCGTTTTTCGCGTCGGAAATTTGCGAACGGGTCCGCGCAATCGGATAGTCCTCGGTGGGTTCAACGAACACCGAAAAACCTTGCGTCACCGCGCCGCCCGATCGCGGCTGCGTCGAGATTCGGGGTGCACGCCAGAACAATCTCAAGGGGATCGATCTCGATTTGCCCCTTGGAAAATTGACTGTCATCACCGGCCCCAGCGGGAGCGGCAAATCGAGCCTGGCCTTCGACACGATCTACGCGGAAGGGCAGCGCCGTTACGTCGAAACTTTCAGTCCGTACATGCGGCAATTCCTCGATCGCATGGACAAGCCGCGCGTCGACGAGATCCGCGGCATCCCGCCGGCGATCGCGATTGAACAGGCGAACCCGGTGAAAAGCTCGCGCTCCACGGTCGGCACGATGACGGAGATCAACGATTACCTGAAGCTTCTCATGCCGCGAATCGCGCGCGCCTTCTGTCCGAACTGCGGCCGCGAAATTCGGCCAGAGACGGCGCGCTCCATCACGGACCATGTTCTGCAGGAGCTTTCCGGCCAGAATGCCCTGATCACTTTCTGGGTTGTCGTTCCGGCAAAAACAGAGCCGCGCACGTTCTTCGATTTCATCCAGCAGCAGGGCTATCTCCGGGTCTGGATCGACAATGAAATCGTCCGGGTCGATTCCGACAAAAAAATCAAGCGCCTCGGCGCCCGCGTCCAAGTCATCCAGGACCGGATCGCGATTACCGAGACAAACCGTGCTCGGCTCGTTGAAGCGATCGAGATCGCGCTTCGCTTCGGTAAAGACCGCATCAACGTCGTTCCGCTTTCGGATGAGCAATCGAAAATCGAGATTCGAGATTCGAAAATTCCCGAGCATCCTTTCTCGACCGGCTGGCATTGCGCGCACTGCGATCTCGATATCCGTCCGCCAACGCCTGGGCTTTTCAGCTTCAACAATCCTCTCGGCGCCTGTCCGGAATGCCGCGGTTTCGGTCGCACGATTGCGATCGACCTGAACAAAGCGATTCCCGATCGGTCGCTCTCGATCTCACAGGGCGCGGTCCGCGTTTTTCGTGGCGAAGAGATGGGCGAATCACAGCGCGACCTGATGCGAGCCTGCGCGCGGAACGAGATCGATGTCCGCATCCCGTTCGAGGATTTAGCGAAAGCCGACCAGGATTTCGTCATCAACGGCGAAGCGCGCGATGAGGATACGGACGTCGAAGAACTCGCCGAGAACGATCGGTGGTACGGCGTTCGCGGATTTTTCAAGTGGCTCGAGAGCAAGACCTACAAAATGCATGTCCGCGTTTTGCTCAGCCGTTATCGCGCTTACACGACCTGTCCATCTTGTAAGGGCGGGCGTTTTCAGCCGGAGACGCTGAACTACCGAATCGTCTCACCGCCTCCTGTAGCGGCGGTCTATGACCGCCGAAACGGCTCTGAAAGCCGCGCGGCCGGCGGTCATGGACCGCCGCTACAGGAGCGTGAAATTGCGCGGACGTTGCCGGAGGTCGCGCTGCTCTCCATCAACGACGCACGGAATCTCTTCGCCGGGCTTGTCTTGCCGCCTAACGACTCGACCGCGGCGATGCTGCGCGACGAAGTTGTGGCGCGGCTCCGTTATCTTTGCGAAGTCGGGCTCGGTTATCTCACGCTCGATCGTTCGACCCGGACCTTGAGCGGCGGCGAAGTCCAGCGGGTGAACCTTACGACCTGTCTGGGCGCGTCCCTCGTGAACACGCTTTTCGTGATGGACGAACCGAGCGTTGGTTTGCACCCGCGCGATATCGGTCGGCTCGTGCGCGTGATGCACGATCTGCGTGACAAAGGCAACACGCTGCTCGTGGTCGAGCACGAGGAAGCGATCATTCGCGCCTCGGACAACATCGTCGACATCGGCCCGGGTCGCGGCGAGTACGGCGGCGAGCTGGTTTTCAATGGACCGCTGAACGAGTTCCAGCAATCCCTCACGGCCGATTATCTCAGCGGGAACAAATCAATCCCCGTTCCAAAATCGCGACGGAAATCATCCGGCGCGATCAGGATCACCGGGGCACGCGAGCACAATCTCAAGAATATCGACGTCGAAATTCCGCTCGGAATTTTCAATTGCGTGACCGGCGTGTCCGGTTCCGGCAAATCCACCTTAATCCACGACGTGCTCTACCGGCATCTGATGGTGGCGAAAGGGCAGTCGAACGATCAGGAACCGGGCGCGTGCAAATCAGTCACGGGCGCGCATCGCGTCGGCGAAGTCGTGATGGTCGATCAAACCCAGCTCGCCCGGACTCCGCGGTCGACGCCGATTCTTTACCTCGGCCTTTACGATCGAGTCCGCGAAATGTTCGCCGCGCAGACCGAAGCGATGGCGCAGGGGCTGACCGCGAGCGCGTTTTCGTTCAACTCGGGTAGTGGGCGCTGCGAACGCTGTTGCGGCACCGGGTTCGAGAAAATCGAGATGCAATTCCTGAGCGATCTCTTTGTGCGTTGCGCGGAATGCGAGGGCCGCCGGTTCCAGCCGCACGTGTTGCGCGTCAAAGTTTACGGCAAATCGATCCACGACGTTTTGGAAATGACGGTGAGCGAAGCGATCCAGTTTTTCGCGCAGATCGGTGAATCGAAGACCCTCGGCGACAAACTCGACGTGCTCGATGAAGTCGGGCTCGGTTATTTGCGGCTGGGCCAGCCGCTGAACACGCTCTCCGGCGGCGAATCGCAGCGGCTGAAACTCGTGCGGCATCTCACGGAGATCGGAGAAGAGAATACGGAAGCCGGAAAGCTATTCATTTTCGACGAACCGACGACCGGATTGCACTTCGACGACGTGGCGATCTTGATGCGGCTCTTTCAGCGGTTGGTCGAGGGCGGCAACACGATTGTGGTCATCGAGCACAACCTGGAAGTGATTAAGTGTGCCGACTGGGTCATCGATCTCGGTCCGGAAGCCGGCGATGAAGGCGGGCAGTCGGTGGCGGCGGGAACGCCGGAAGCGCTCACAAAAATTGAAGCATCGCACACAGGCCAATATTTGAGATCTGTCATCCCGAGCGCAGTCGAGGGATCCCGGAGAAAGTCGATCGACGCGAAACGGGGTCCTTCGACTCCGCTGCGCTACGCTCAGGATGACGAGCTGGCCCGCGCGGCTGAAGACTCGCCGCGCTATCACGTGAACGGAAATCCGCGCGCCATTCAAATCCACGGAGCGCGCGAGCACAATCTCAAGGACATCTCACTCGCGATTCCGCGCGACCAGATGGTCGTGATCACCGGTTTGAGCGGCTCCGGAAAATCCACAGTGGCGTTCGATATCCTGTTCGCGGAAGGGCAACGGCGTTTCCTCGACAGTATGTCGCCCTACGCACGGCAGTTCGTTGAGCAGCTGGAGAAACCCGACGTCGATCTCGTCGAAGGCGTGCCGCCCAGCGTTGCGATCGAGCAACGCGTCACGCGCGGGGGCGGAAAGTCCACGGTCGCTACCGTCACGGAGGTTTATCATTTTCTCCGGCTCTTGTTCGCCAAGACCGGGACGCAATTTTGTCCGGACTGCGATTTGCCCGTCGAGAAGCAGAGTGTCGCAGCCATCGTGCGTCAGCTGGAAACCGCAGTGAAACGCGGGCCGCTCAAGGTGCTTGCGCCGCTGGTGAAAGCGCGAAAAGGATTTCACACCGACGTGGCGCGTTGGGCGGAGCGCCAGGGGTTCGACACACTCTTCGTCGACGGCCAGCTGATTCCAGTCTCGCAATTCCGCAAGCTGGAGCGCTTCAAGGAACACACCATCGACGTCGTAGTCGGCGCAATCGACGCGAAGCGAATTTTGAAAGCGCGCAACCTGGTCCAGCGTGCGCTCGACATCGGCCGCGGCACCGCGCACCTCCTCGACTCGAAACACCGCCTCACGGTGATGAGCACGGAAATGAGCTGTCCCGGTTGCGGGCGTGCGTTCGAGGAACTCGATCCGCGTCTGTTCTCCTTCAATTCGCCGCACGGCGCGTGCGAGGAATGCGGCGGCTTCGGCGAGATCTGGGACCGCGACAAACAAACCGGAAACGAAGACACCGGTGACTCCGTGCTTGAAAACGAACTGGCGGCGGAACGCGAATCGGAATGGATCGATGAAGAGGAAGCGGTCCCGTGTCCCGCCTGCCACGGCTCGCGGCTGAACGCGATTGCGCGTCACGTGAGGCTTCAGGGTCACACCATCGATAATTTCACTGCGCTGTCGGCCGGGGAAGCGCTGAATCTGATCGGCAAGCTTAAGTTCCGCGGCAATCAAAAGACTGTGGCAGACGATCTCGTGCCGGAAATTTCGCAACGGCTTCGGTTCATGCAAAACGTCGGGCTCGGTTATCTGGCGCTCGGGCGTTCGGCGAAAACGTTGAGCGGCGGCGAATCGCAACGGATCCGGCTCGCGGCCCAACTTGGGTCGAATTTGCGGGGGGTTCTCTACGTGTTGGACGAACCGACGATCGGCCTACACCCGCGCGATAATTTGCGGCTTCTCGAAACGCTGACCGCCTTGCGGGAAAAGGGGAACTCGCTCGTCATCGTCGAGCATGACGAGGAAACAATGCGCCGCGCGGATCACATCATCGATCTCGGGCCGGGCGCGGGCGTGCACGGCGGCGAAGTCGTCGCCCAGGGCACGCTGGCGGATATTGAAACGCACGGCGGATCTGAGACCGGGCGTTGCCTGAAAAATCCGCTCTGCCATCCGACGCGGAGCGAGCGCAGGTCGTTAGGGGAGGTCGAACAATGGATCCAGATTCGCGGCGCGCGCGCGAACAATTTGAAGAACGTTGACGTTCGGTTTCCGGTCGGGCGCCTTTCGGTCATCACCGGAATTTCCGGCTCCGGAAAATCGACGCTGATGCGCTCGGTCCTTTTGCCCGCGGTAAAAGAGGCACTTGGGGGGACGCGCTTCCGCGCGTCTAAGGACATGCAGAAGCATGTCCCTCCGGTTTCCGGCGCGGAATTTTTCGAGACGGTTTACGAAGTCGACCAATCGCCGATCGGCAAAACGTCGCGCTCCACTCCGGCGACTTATATCAAAGTTTTCGACGAGATCCGGAAGCTTTACGGACAATTGCCGGTCTCACGCGTGCGCGGCTACACGCCGAGCCGGTTTTCGTTCAACACCGAAGGCGGCCGTTGCGAAACCTGCGCCGGCCAGGGCGCGATCAAACTGGAGATGAGTTTTCTGCCGAGCAGCTACGTGCCTTGCGAGGATTGCGGCGGCCGGCGCTACAACGCGCAGACCCTCGAAGTTCTCTACAATGGAAAAAGTATCGGCGACGTGATGGAGATGACGATCGAACAGGCGGCCGCGTTCTTTGCCGCGAACCAAAAGATCGCGCGGCCGCTTTCGCTCCTCGTGGATACTGGACTCGGCTACTTGAAACTGGGCCAGCCCAGTCCGACTTTAAGCGGCGGCGAAGCGCAACGGCTAAAACTCGCGACGGAGCTCACACGCGGAATTGGTCGGGCCCAGAACGAGCGGATCCGGAAAATGCGCAAGCCGAAATCGACGCTCTATCTCTTGGAGGAACCGACGATCGGTCTTCACATGGCGGACGTGGAATTGCTCTTGAAGGTTCTTCATCGCCTCGTCGACGAAGGCCACACTGTGATCGTCATCGAGCACAATCTCAGCATCATGGGCGAAGCCGATTACATCGTCGATATGGGGCCGGAAGCTGGCGCCGAGGGTGGCGAGGTCGTGGCCAGCGGCACGCCCGAAGAGATCGCCAAGAGCCGGGTCAGCCGCACCGCGCCGTTTTTGCGCGACGTATTGAAGACGAAGCGGCGGAAGAACGGCGTCTCATCCCGAGCCGCGTAGTTGTAGCCGGGATCGGTGATCCCGGCAGGCGGAGAGGCGCGATTGCAAAGCCGGGATCACCGATCCCGGCTACAACAAGCAGGTTGCTGCCTCCGGCAATCTCGTCCAACATCGCTCGCCCGAGATGCTCGCGTATTATCTGCACAACCTCGATCCGTTCATCTTCCGGATTTCCGGCAACATCGGACCGCGTTGGTACGGGATGGCGTACGTGCTGGCGTTCGTCTTCGCGTGGTTGCTTCTCCGCGTCTTATCGCGGCGCGGCTATCTCGATCTGCCGCAAGCTGCGCTCGGCGATTTCGTTACCTGGATCGCGTTTTTTGGCGTGATGGTTGGGGGCCGAATTGGCTACGTCCCTTTTTACAGGCCGCAGATGTTGCAAGATCCGCTCTCGATTTTGCGCGTCTGGGAAGGCGGGATGTCGAGTCACGGCGGAATCATTGGCGTCGTGATTTTCACTTTGATCTACTCCCGCCGGCACAAATTGCCCTGGACGAATCCCGGAGACAATCTCTGCGTCGTCGCGCCGATCGGATTGTTCCTTGGTCGCTGCGCGAATTTCATCAACGGCGAGCTTTACGGGCGGGTGACCAATGTTTCGTGGGCGATGCAGTTTCCAAAGGAATTGATGGATGCGGGTAACGCCGCCGAAGCGGATCGCGCGCTCGCGGCCTGCATGCACATTGATCCGGCGTCGCTTACAGCAAGTCAGCTCGCGGAAGCGACAGAGAAGCTGGTTGCCGACGTTCACACGAATCCGCAGACGGCTGATTGTCTGCGCGGCATTCTTACGCCGCGTCACCCGTCACAACTTTACGAAGCCGCGCTCGAAGGCGTGTTTCTTTTCGCGGTTCTCTGGTTTGTCCGCACTCGCTTCCGCACCCCGAACGGCTTCATCACCGGTTTGTTTTTGATCGTCTATTCGATCGTCCGGATCTTCGTGGAAAATTTCCGCGAACCAGACGCGCCGCTCGTCGGAATGTTCACGCGCGGCCAGTTCTATTCCCTCTTCACGGTGGTCATCGGCGTCGGGTTCATTATTGTCGCAAAGGGATATCCGAGCTATCCGCGACGATTTGGAACATAGGCTTTTAGCCTGTGCGGCCAGCGGGCTTGGAGCCCGCTGAAAAGACCCAAGACAGCAGGCAAAATGTGCGCTGTCCGCACAGGCTAAAAGCCTATGTTCCGGCCAGAAGGCATGGCTGCGCGCGAGCGAATAGCAAAAGGCAACTTTCCCTTTCGCCAAAACTCTCGTATTACTTCCGAGAGTTGGCGCACATGTTCCTGGCGATAATTCTGGCGACCGGCGGTCTGACCTTCGCGTTCGAACACTCGACCATCGCCGGCAAGATCGTCCTCGCTCTTCTCGCGATCGTTTCGATCTTCAGCTGGTCGATCATGATCACTAAGCTGCGCGTGGTCCGCTTTGCCCAAAAACAGCGCGCGCGATTTCGGGCGGCGTTCCGGAAAGACCGGCAACCGCTGCGGCTTTTCGAAAACCGGGCGAATTTTAGCGGTTCGCCAATCTTCAACGTTTACCAGGCCGGTTGCCAGGAGATGACGTTTCAATTACTCGGCTCCGCGGAGGTGGACGAAACTTTCAAGGCGCGCCTTGGGACCGCCGACAAAATTGCGCCCGCGCAAATGCACGCGGTTAACGCCGCGATGGAGCGCGCCGTGGGCGAGACCGCGCTCAAACTGGAATCGCAAATGATCCTGCTGGCCACCGCGGTAAGCGGCGCGCCATTTCTCGGATTGCTCGGCACAGTCTGGGGCGTCATGGACACCTTCACGGATGTCGCGGTTGCCGGCTCCCCGAACCTGACGACGATGGCTCCCGGGATTTCCGGCGCGCTCATCACGACTGTGACCGCGCTCTGCGTCGCGATCCCAGCGATGTTTGGCTACAATTTTTTAGTCACGAGCATCCGTGGCATCATCGTAGAAATGGACAACTTCGCGGCCGAGCTGGCGTCCGAGTTCGAGCATAAATATGTCGATCACTCGGTGCGCGAAATGGAGATGCGGCAATGAAGGAAGCAGTAATCAAGGAACCCAGTCATCCCGAGCGGAGTCGAGGGATCCCGGGGCACGTCGTTCGACGCAAAACGGGGTTCCTCGACTTCGCTACGCTTCGCTCGGAATGACAAATTTATGAGACGCTATTCGCAGCGGCACAATCTTTCGACGCTATCAGAGATCAACATCACGCCGCTGCTCGATCTCGCCTTTGTGTTGCTGATCATTTTCATGATCACGACGCCGCTTCTCGAGAACAGCATGAACCTCATTATTCCGTCGAGCGGCGCGGCCAATGCGCCAGTCAAAGCCGGACAGGTCCAGACCATTTCCATCGACCGGCGCGAAACGATAAAGATTGACGA
This sequence comes from Chthoniobacterales bacterium, assembly GCA_045809795.1. Classification (GTDB taxonomy): domain Bacteria; phylum Verrucomicrobiota; class Verrucomicrobiia; order Chthoniobacterales; family UBA10450; genus AV80. The sequence goes on along the minus strand of JBJMXD010000006.1, from coordinate 1,165,655 downwards.
CCGGACCGTGCCGTCCGCGGACTTGGTCGCGCGCCTGGCAGAATTGAAGCGAGCGAATCCGGAGGTCGCGATCGTGATTCGTCCCGACCGGGAATTGCCGGTGCAGAAATTAGTCTCGTTGATGGACGCCCTCCAACGCGCGCAGATCAACAAGGTCGGGATCGCAACGAAGGCAGAAACGAAGCAGTGATGCCACGAGACGCGCGCTTCTGGCGGAACGCCGCTCTGGTCGCTGTCGTTCATCTCGTCATCCTCCTCGCGCTCGCGCGCGGAAGTCGTGATGCGACCCCGGCAAATTTGCAGACGGTGGTTTGGATGAACAGCGAAGCGTCCGCGGCGTCGGAGCCGCGCCTAACGCCCGCTCCTTCGCCAACCCCGGTCGAGATCGAGAAACCGGAAGTGGCGCCCAGCGTTGCGATGGCGAAAAGCGAAATCCAAATGCCGTCGCCGACTCCAACTCCGACGATCGCGCCGAAGCCGAGTGTGACGCCCAAAGCGAGCGCAACGCCCACGCCGAAGAGTTCGCCCAAGCCGACAGCGAAGCCGACTCGCAAAGCCACGCCGAAGAAGAGCGCGGAGCCTAGGGAAACCCCGAAGCCGGCCAAAGAAAAAGAGGAGAAGAAATCTACTCCCGCGAAGAAAGATTCCAGCACGTCGTCGAATCAAACCGCTGAAAAGTCTAATTCCACCAAGGGTTCAGGAACCGGGACGACCCAGCCGTCGGAGTACGCCTGGTATGGGACGATGCTTCACGATCGTTTTAACAAGGCGTGGCAACAGCCGAAGAGCATCGTCGCGACTGGCGCGAAGATGTCGGCCATCGTGAAAATCCGAATCGAGAAAGACGGGCGAGTATCGAAGTTTACGATAGTAAAGCCGTCAGGGAACGTAGCGGTGGATGAATCCGTCGCCGCCATCGCGGAACGGGTCACGCAGGTGGATCCGTTGCCGGACGGTTTGGCGAAAGGCAGTTATTACGAAGTGAAGATCGACTTCGAGTTGAACGCAGAGAAATAAACCTTCTTGCTCATGATCTTGATCCTGATCCTGATCTTGTTCTGCAGCGTCGTTAGCCCTGAAAGATCAGGAGCACGATCAAGATCAGGAGCAGGAGAAATCTAAAGGAGCGCCAGCGACTTTCCCTCGCGGTGCTCGACCTGATCCATGGTGCATTGCCGAGGCGCTTTGTCCGGCCGATAGCGGACGATTTTTGTCCCATGTCGAAAACGTCCGCCAGTGAAATGATCATACGTCACCTCGACAACAATCTTCGGATCGACCGGCTCCCATTCGCCGCTCCTCTCTGTGCTCCATCGGCTGGGACCGCCGGGCGCGTTGCCGGTGAATCCCGGCGTCTTCCGAAGCGCCTCGAATTTTTTCGTCAGCTCGGGACGCTCGCTCGTTTTGAAGGCTGAGGTGAATCCGACGTGATGGAGCAACCCATCGTCATCATAAAGACCGAGAAGCAACGAGCCCAGCACCGGCGCGCCGCTTGCATAACGAAATCCGCCCACGACACAGTCGGCCGTGCGAATTTGTTTCACTTTTACCATCGCGGTTCGCTCCCCTGACGCGTAGGGCGCCTCGAGTTGTTTCGCGATCACGCCATCAAGATCGCCGCCGACTTTGTCGAACCACTTCTTCGCCTTCGCCAGATCGGACGTCGCCGGCGACAGGCGAACCGCGTCTTTCGGCTTCAGATTCTGTTTCGCGAAAGCTTCGAGCTGTTTGCGCCGCTCGCGAAGCGGCAAACCGACGAGCGATTTTCCAGCCGTGTCCGCGAGGAGATCAAACACGATAAATAGGCCCGGGTGCGCCGCGGCCAGTTTCTGAACCCGACTGGCGGCCGGATGGAGGCGCAGTTGCAATTCGTCGAAGACGAGCGCGCCTTTCACCGGTATCGCCAATTCCCCGTCGAGCACAAAGCGCTTCGCCGGAATTTGCTCCACCGCCTTGACGATGTCTGGAAAGTAGCGGGCGAGCGGCTGACCCGCTTTCGATTGCAGGAAAACTTTCTCGCCATCACGAAAAGCGATGCAACGGAAACCGTCCCATTTTGGTTCGTATTGCCACTCGTCACCGACCGGAATTTCGTCGATGGAGCGGGCCTCCATTGGTGGCAGCGGCGGCTTAAGAGGGAGGCTCATTTCGTATATCTTCGCGGCTCGAGCTTCGGCGGGCGCTTTCCTTTTCGCACGGCGCCGGCGACGGAAATATAATTCAGCTCGGAGCCGTCGACGGCGCAACGAAGGAGCAATCCTCCGCGGCTCATGTCACCGCGGCCGACGAAATCGACCGGGAAACAGAGGCGCTGGCCGAAGTGTTCGAGAAGAACGTCGACGTATTTCGCGGTGGCAATGCTGCCGAGAAGAACGATTTGCGCATTCGCCGGCAATTTTTTGGCGAGCTGTTGGACGTCCCGCTCGAGCGGCCCGCGATAACGAGGATCGTTTTCCTGAATGTCGACTTCGGCGAACTCGCGCAGGTCAGCGAGACCGATTGGCGTAGTGGCGGGGACAAGCCCGCGTGTCGGGGTGATGACGAGAACGGCTGAGCGTTTACGCCGCGCCGGTACGAACGCGTTCGCATAGGCAAGCTTGCCGCGGAAATAGAGACCGCTCAGGAACGCGAACACTTCGCCGAGGGTTGGCGGTTGTTCGCTACGGAGCCGCCGCGCGAGCTCGAACTGCGCGCGTTCGCTCATGATCATGCGGGCGCGCTGGCCGCCGGCGTAGGCAGGAGAGAGCAAGAAGACGCGAGTCATTGATGCGGAAGCAATCGTCATTTCCGTCACCAATCAAGTCGTCATCCTGAGCGGAGCGGAGTCGAAGGACCCCGGTTCGCTAAGGAAGACGTCAATCGCAGTTCGGCGGGGTCCCTCGACTGCGCTGCGCTTCGCTCGGGATGACTTGCATCCAGGTTGTTTCCCAAGGACCCTTCGTTCCCGTGAAAATCCTCGTCGTCGGCGGCGGTGGCCGAGAACACGCGCTGGCTTGGAAACTGACGCAATCGCCCGGCGTCGATCGGATTTTTTGCGCGCCGGGAAATGCCGGAACCGAAGCGATCGCAGAAAATGTCGCGATCAAGGCCCGCGATCTAACGGGGCTGGTGCAGTTTGCGAAACAAAATCGGATAGAGCTGACCGTGGTCGGGCCGGACGATCCGCTGGCGGTGGGCATCGTCGATCTTTTCGAGAGCGAAGGACTGCGAATTTTCGGACCGACGAAATCCGCGGCGCGATTGGAGTCGTCGAAAATTTTCGCGAAGGAATTGATGCGAGCGAAAAAGATCCCGACGGCGCGTGCCGCTATTTTTGAGAAGGAGGAAGCGGCGTTCGCCTTTCTCCACGAGTCGCATTTCCCGATCGTGATCAAGGCGGATGGGTTGGCGCTCGGTAAAGGCGTGATCGTCGCGAAAAATATTCGCGAAGCAGAAGAAGCGGTGACGGCAATGCTGAGCGAAGGCCGCTTCGGCGAAGCGGGACGACGTCTGTTGATCGAGGAATGCCTGGCGGGCACGGAGTGTTCGCTTCACGCGCTGGTGGATGGGAAGAATTTCCGAATGCTGGCGAGTGCGCGCGATCACAAACGAGCGTTCGACGACGACGCCGGGCCGAACACGGGAGGGATGGGCGCGTTCAGCCCGGCCAATAATTTCGATCCCGCAATGGCGGGACGATTCGAAGAGAAAGTAATGCGTCCACTGCTGAACGGTCTGCGTGACAACAACGTGACATTTCGCGGTCTGCTCTTCCCGGGTTTGATGATGACGGCGGGGGGTCCGCACGTCCTCGAGTTCAACTGCCGGTTCGGCGATCCGGAGACGCAGGCGATTTTGCCCCGACTGAAATCCGATCTGGTGCCGCTACTCGAAGCGACCATCGACGGAACATTAGACAGCGCGAAGATCGAATGGGACGCCCGGCCGGCGGTGACGGTTGTGATGGCTTCTGGTGGATATCCCGACAAATATGAGACGGGGAAAGCAATTTCCGGCCTGACGCTTGCTGCCTCGGACGATGTGCAAATCTTCCATGCTGGCACGCGTCGAGAGAATGGCGAAATCGTAACGAGCGGCGGGCGCGTTCTCGCTGTGACAGCGCTCGGTGAAACCGTCGCTGCGGCCCGCGCTCGCGCCTACGACGCGATTTCACGAATCCATTTCGAAGGTTGCCATTATCGCCGTGATATTGCTCTGAGCGCGGCCGACGATAAGATCGTGGGGCATTGATGTCGCGCCTCGCCCTGCTTATTACTGCGCTTTGCTTCTGCCCTGCGCTGGCGAACCTGCGCGCCCAAGCGCCCGCGAAAGCATCGCCGACACCGACGACGGCGCCCGAACCTTCGGCCACACCGACGACGCGCGCCCTCATCGATTCGATGGATTCGGCCGATCTGAAGGAAGCGATCCAGTTATTGAAGAGCAACTACATCAAGCCCGAATCGCTGAGCGAAACCGAATTGAGCCGCGCGGCGTTCGAAGGAATTCTGACGCGCCTCGGACGCGGCGTGGTTCTACTTTCGAGCGCGAATGCCGAGCCGGCCGTGCCGGCGTATTCGGAAATTCTGGACGGTCACGTCGGTTATCTTCGCCTGGGGGTCTTGAATAAGGTGAATCTCGACGCACTGGATTCGAACCTGCAAAATTTGGCGGGCAAAAAAGTGGATGCGGTCGTGCTCGACTTCCGCGCTAGTCCGGCCTCAAACGATTTTGCGGTCGCGGCAGAATTCGCGAAACGGTTTTGCCCGAAGGACAAACCGCTCTTCACGCTACACAAGACGACGGCGCGCCAGGAGAAGAGTTTCACGTCCGACCGCGACCCGTCTTATCAAGGCTTGATCATCATTCTCGCGGACGGTGACACGGCCGGCGCAGCGGAAGCCGTCGCCGGGGATATCCATCTTTACAACAAGGCGGTGGTCATCGGACAACAGACGGCGGGACGCGCGGTGGAATATTCCGATTTGAAACTGCCGAGCGGGAAAGTGCTTCGAGTCGCGGTCGGTGAAGCTGTGTTGCCGGAGGGGCGTCCGCTTTTTCCGGGCGGCTTGAAACCGGACGTTTCGGTGGAGATGCCCGCGGCCGACAAGCGCGAGGTGTTTCAAGCAAGCCGCGAGAAGGGGATGACGCCGTTCATTGTGGAGAACTCGCGGCCGCACCTCAACGAAGCGGCGCTTATTTCCGGCAAGAACCCAGAGCTGGAAGCAATGGAGGCGGCGCAGAAACGAAAAACGGCTCCGGAAAAAAGCGGAGTGCACGACCCGGTCCTGCAACGCGCGCTGGATCTGGTGACCTCGATCGGGATCTTCGAGAAGAAATAGGGCGGCCGCGCTGCGGCGTCCCGTGGCGGCGCGGAAACTCGACTTTCGCGAACGCCGCAGCGCGCCGTCCCTACCATTGGAAAAGTTCGCTCGCCGGTTTAGCATTTGCCTCGGGTGAACCCGCTCGAAGAACGCATCGGCTATAAATTCCGAAATTCGTTGTTGCTGGCGGAAGCGCTCACTCATCCGAGCTTGCGGCACGAGACGCATCGGAGCCATTTCGATAATCAGCGGTTGGAATTTCTCGGTGACGCCGTCTTGCAGCTCGTCATTACCGAGCATCTCTACGGGTATTTCAGCGCGGAGGCGGAAGGCAAATTAACGAAGCTGCGGGCGCGGCTGGTTTCGCGGGAAGCGCTGGCGGTCCATGCGGCGGCCATGGACCTGGGAAAATATTTAATGATGGGCCGCGGTGAAGAAGCCAGTGGCGGCCGGCTTCGCAATTCGACGCTGGCCGATGCGTTCGAAGCACTCGTAGGCGCGATCTATCTCGACAGCGATCTCGACTCCGCGCGGAAATTTATTCTCGAACAAGCCGAGACGGAACTGGCGCAGCTCGTGGAAGAGCCCATCGACGTAAATCCGAAAGGTCAGCTCCAGGAATTGCTCCAGGCAATTTCGCCGCGGAGCCCCGTTTACGAGGTGATGTCGCAAACCGGCCCCGAGCATTCCAAAACGTTTTCGGTCCGTGCGGTCTGGGAAGGGATCGAGCTTGGAAAGGGGACCGGGAAAAGCAAAAAACAGGCGGAAACAGCGGCCGCGATCGAAGCGATGCGAGAACGGCAGTGGGAGAAGGATTCCGAATTGGTCAGGCGAGACTCTATCGAGCCGTGAACCGTGTCCGTTCGACAGAGTCTCGCCCTACCGGCTGTCCATCGAATGATTAAGCGCGTGGATGTCGCCCCAGGCGTGATGCTTGGCGATGGCGGCGGAGACAAAATTTTTGGCGCGACGAACCGCTTCCTCCAGCGGCAAACCAGTCGCGAGGCCTGCTGTGATCGCCGCTGAATACGTACAGCCGGTCCCATGAGTGGCGATGCCGCGGGAGAACGGAGCCGAGAATTCGATCACCTTCCCGTTCAAGAACAGAAGATCGGTTGCCTGATCGCCCGCGAGATGTCCGCCTTTCAACAGAACCGAGATGCCGTATTTGTTGGTCAGAATTTCGCCGACTTGGCGCATCGCCCCCAGATCGCCGATCGTCTCGCCAATTAGGCGCGATGCTTCATCGAGATTCGGTGTTATCAGCGTGGCACGCGGAAACAATTCCTGCTCGTAAATTTCGATCGCATCCGCTTGCAACAACGGATCGCCGCTCGTCGCCACCATCACGGGATCGATGACGAGTGGAATCGACCGAGCTTCGCGAAGCGCACTCGCGATCTCGCGGATGATGTCGGCGGAAAACAGAAGTCCGGTCTTGATCGCCGCGACGGGAAATTCTCGCAAGAGCACTTCGATCTGCTCGCGGACCAGCGTCCCGCTGACCGGCTCAATTTTCGAAACGCGGCCCGGCGTTTCCGCGACCACGCAGGTCAAAGCCGTTAATCCGTAGACGCCGAGCGCGGTGAACGTTTTCAGGTCGGCTTGAATGCCGGCGCCGGCGCTACTGTCCGAGCCGGCGATGGAAAGGGCGACCGGAATGCTAGCCGACATCGTGGGGCGTCGCCCACCCGCCTTCGCCGAGCTTCGGCGTGGCAAGCAGGGCGACGGCTACAGCTACCCGCCGTCGGCGCCGATCGCTTCGACCGGGCAGCCTTCCATGGCTTCCTTACAAAGCGCTTCTTCCTCGGGGCTTTCCGGTTGTTTGTAAACGAAGGAGTGGCCGCCGTCGTCGTTGCGTTTGTAATTCGCCGGCGCCGTCTCGCGGCAGAGATCACAGTCGATGCATTGATCATCGACGTAATAAGGTCCGGCAACGTTCTCGGGATATTTATTGGCAGCGTCAGCCATATTCTTCCGCTAAAAGCGAACTGGAACGTAGAAAGAAACCCCTCGTGCGCAAATAGAAATCTGTCTTGGATTGCAGACCGGCGCGGCCAATCATGTCGCCGGTAGCGAAGTGTGAGAGATGGCTCAGAAAACAATTACGAAGAAGGAGAAATCAAAGACGTTCCGAGCGTTCCTGATCGAGCTCGCGATCTACATCCTTTTCGTGACGGTGTATTTCTTTCTCGTCCTCCATTTTCTGGCCGGTTGGCTTCAGGATTTGTATCTGCATCACCTGAGCCTTTACGCATTCATGGCGATCGTCCTGATCATTGGGCAGGCGGTCTTGCTTGAAAGTGTAACGACCGCGCTGCTGCGCTTGCTGCGCGGCCGCGCCCAATAAATCATGTTCTTCCCAATCTCGAACTCACACATCAGTCCGGTCTATCTGGTGATCGTCGGGTTTATCATCGGAATTCTGGGCGGGTTTTTCGGAGTCGGGGGGAGTTTTATTGCGGGACCAGCGCTGCGGGCGGTGGGGTTGGATTGGAGCTTCGCGGTCGGCACGGATCTCGCCCATATCGTGGGCAAATCAGTGGTGGCAGCGAGACGGCATCGTGCCCTGGGAAACGTCGATCTGAAGCTCGGCCTGATCATGGCGATCGGCACGATGGGCGGCGCGGAAGTCGGTGCGCAAATGATTCAGATGTTGAAGCGAGCCGGAAATATCAATTTCGTTGTCAGCATCGTCTCGATCGCGATCTATTTCAGCATCTCCAGCTTTATGATTTGGGAAGCCTGGCGGACCCTGCACTACCAGAAAAAACGCGGGCCGCGCACCAAAACGCCGGGCACGGCGAGAAAAGACGAATCTTCTTTTAGCCATCGAACCGCAGCCATCCAGCGCCTGAAACTTTGGCCGATGATTTCGCTGCCGGCCTCCGGCGTGAAAGCGATCTCGCTTTGGGTCATCATCCTGGTGTCGTTCATTGGCGGTCTGTTCAGTGGATTCCTGGGCGGCGGCGCGGGCTACATCCGAATGCCGATGCTGGTTTACGTTCTCGGAATTCCGACGCACCTCGCGGTGGGAACCGACCTTTTTGAGATCATTATCTCGGCCAGCTATGGAACGTTCAGCCACGCGCTCAAAGGCAACGTCGACATTTTGATCGCGCTCGTCATGCATACTGGTGCGGCGATCGGTGCCCAGATCGGCGCGATTTCGACTCAATATTTTGCGGGTCCAAAAATTCGGATGGCCTTCGTGCCGCTGCCGTTGATCGGCGCCGCGATCGTGATCTACACGATGGTGACCGGCCACAAACTTTAGGTTATGCGCATTCTCATTTGCAGCGACGGCATGGACCCGGCGGACAAGCCCGTTCTCCTGGCCGGACTCGTCGCGGCGCCCACTAAAGCTGAAGCGACGCTGCTCGGGATTTCCGAGACGCCGGCGGACGAAGAGCCGTTGCGCAGTGCCCTTGATGGCGAGGCGGAAAAACTTCGGCGCTTCGGCGTTTCGGCTGAGATTGTGACGCGCGCCGGCGAACCGATCCGCGAAATTTTGGAGCAAACGAAATCGCAACGCTACGACATGACCATTATTGGCGCGCGACGAAAGATGAGCAGCGGCCCGTATTGGCGCTCAGGCAAGACTTACGAGGTCATCAAAGCGATTCCAACCCCGGTGTTGTTGGCGACCGGCATGTGCGAGACGTTGAAAAGTTTTATCGTTTGCACGGGCGGGAAGAAGTATATCGACGCGGCGGTGGAGTTAACCGGCAAACTCGCCGCGGCCGTGGGGGCGTCGGTCACCCTTCTTCACGTCATGGCGGAACCGCCGGCGATTTATGCCGACCTGATGCGCCTCGAGGAAGACGTGGAACGTTTGCTCCAGTCCGGATCAGAGCTTGGCCGCAACTTGCTGGCGCAAAAGCAGAGTCTGGAAAAACTCGGCATCCTCGTCGAAGTCCGCGTCCGCCACGGGTTCGTGCTCGACCAGATTTTCGCGGACGTGAGCGAGCGCGGGCACGACCTGATTGTGACCGGTTCCTCGCCGACCCGCGGTCCTCTCGGCCATTACATCATGGGCGACGTGACGCGTGAAATCGTGAATCGCGCGAATGTGCCGGTGCTCGTGGCGCGATCGGCGAAAAACGGCGGAGCGCCGGGTGGAATCTGGAGCACGTTGAAGCAACTCGTGGCTTCGAGCTGGGGCAAAAGTTCCTAGGAGGTTAGGCTTCCAGCCTGACTCGGCCGATCGGCATCCTGGCGGTCGTATCTTTGTTCTGCTTGGCAGGCTTGAAGCCTACCGGCCGAGACAGGCTGGAAGCCTAACCTCCGTTACGCTCCATTTCGCTTTTCCAAGAGTCCCTCTTGTCCGCGCATCAGCGCTTCGCCGATCAATACGGCGTCGACGCCGCACGCTTTGATTCGGGAAAGATCTTCCGCTGTCCGGATTCCGCTTTCACTCACGAGTACAATCTCGTCCGGGACTTGTTCGCTTAGTGTTTCCGTCACGCTCAGATCGACTTCGAACGTGGCTAGGTTGCGATTATTGATGCCGATCACGCGCGCATCCGTTTCAAGCGCGCGATCGAGCTCGGCGAGGGTGTGCACTTCCACCAGGGCGTCGAGTTGATACAGCGCGGCCGTTTCGAGGAGCGACATGAGCTGCTCCTGCTGAAGCGCTGCGACAATGAGCAGGACCGCGTCCGCGCCCGCTGCCGCTGCTTCCATGATCTGGAGCGGATCCAGAACGAAATCTTTTCGCAGCAGCGGTTGCGGCACCTGATCGCGGATCAATTGCAAATAATCGAGACGCCCGTGGAAAAATTTTTCGTCGGTCAAAACGGAAATCGCCTCAACCCCGGCGCGGGCATAATTTTTCGCGATCGCGACGGGATCGAATGATTCGACGATCACGCCGGCAGAGGGTGACGCCTTTTTAACTTCAGCAATCAGCGCCAGTTTTCCTTCTCCCTGCTGCAACGCGAGCGCGAAGCCACGCACATCGTTGCGCAAGATCGCAACGCGATGCAATTCATCGCGGCGCGGGCGGAGCCGCTCGATCTCGTCGCGTTTGACGCGTAAAATTTCATCCAGTCGGCTCATTGGTCGGCATTCTCTAACGCCGAATCATGCCGGTTGCACGCGGCCGCGCGGATGGCATGTTCCCGCCGCGATTTTTCGCTACAGGCCGACGTAGCTCAGCTGGTAGAGCAACGGTTTCGTAAACCGTAGGTCACCGGTTCAATCCCGGTCGTCGGCTCCAGAGTTTTCGGTCCTGCAACTGCATTTCACGCAGTTTTCTTTGGCGGGTTTAGTCAAGAATTCCGGAAAAATTGTCATTTCAACGTTGTGAGGTGGTAAAAGCCAGCCCGCGGCTTCTTCTAACTGGCTTTGTGGTGTTTACGGTTTCGAGACCTGAGTCGGAATTTCTCACCGACACGGCCGGATCGGCGTTCATTACGGAAATGTAAGCATCCAGTCGCTCAGCATTTCCGAATTAACAGCATCCCTGTCCATTCCAATTCGGGAAGGATCCAAAAACTATGCGAACAAAATCCGCTTCCAAATCTGGCATTATCAATCCACGCCTCATTTTAACTGTTGCCCTTTTCGCGATCGGCGGCTCGCTCGGTTTCTTGAGTTGGGCGTCGACTCCGCCCACGAGCAACGTCACGGTCCCGAGCAGCGCCGGCCAAAAAGTGGAGGTGACATGGTCTGGAGAAATCCCGCCCGGGGCCAACGCAACCAGCGATTGCACGAATCTCGCCGATACGCCGCTGGCCGATCAGCACGTTTCGACGATCAATGTTCCGGCGAATGTTTATAACGCCGTTAACGCCAAGTTTACTTTTCACATCGAGTGGGATCCGAATGCGGGGAACGACGAGATTCTCACCGTCCTTAAGCCCGACGGCACGACGCTGGATTCCTCCGACACCAGCAATCCTTCCGAAGAAGTTACGGCGGTCAATCTGCCAGCCGGCGCTTATAAAATCATTGCCTGCGGATTTACCAGTGCCCCGACAGCGCAATCCTATGTCGGCCGACTAACCATCGATACCTCGGCCGGTGGCCCACCGCCCGCGCCACCGACACCGACTCCCGCGCCCGCCGCGCCCGGCACTCCGCGCTACTACAATTACGCTCCGCCACCAGCCGTGGGCGAAGCCGCTGGTGAACCCTCGATCGGTTACAACCTGACGACGCACAAAGTGATGTACATCGCCGGCCTCCAAACTTTGCGAGTGACTTTCTCCGAAGCGGTCAGTCCCGCTGGATCCGTCCCGGCGGCGTGCGACGCGTTGTGGGAAGATGTGTCTTACCTCGTCACGAAAACGAAGTCGCTCGATCCGATTCTGTTTACCGATCAACTCACCGGGCGCACTTTTGTTTCGCAGTTGGACAGTGTCGTGCCGCCCGCTTCACCGGTTTTGATTGGCCTCAATAGCTTGATGGCTTACACGGACGACGACGGAGCTACCTGGACTCCAGCGCAGGTCAATCCGCCTGATGGAAGCTACGATCACCAGAGTGTTGGGGCAGGTCCTTATCCGGCGTTGGTGCCGCTCGGTAATCCGGTGAACAAAGGCAGCGCGGTTTATTATTGCTCGCAAGCCGGCGTGACGGCGTTCTGTTCGCGCAGCGATGACGGCGGTCTGAACTTCAACCGGCCGACCGCGCCATATAACGCCGCGACGGACGGCTGCGGCGGCATTCATGGTCACGTCAAGGTTGCTCCGGACGGCACTGTTTATCTGCCGAACCGTGGCTGTTCCGGCGTGCAAGCTGTCGCGGTTTCTGAAGATGCGGGAACGACTTGGACAGTGCGGCAAGTGAAGAGTGACAAGTTCACCGCGGGCGCGCCGCCGGTGATTCTCGATCCATCGGTCGGAATCGCGAGCGATGGGACGGTTTACTTTTCCTACATCAACACGGACGGCCACGCGCATGTTGCCGTCAGCCACGATAAAGGTGTGACCTGGATCAACGACGCTGACATCGGCGCGAGCCAGAACATCGGCAACGCTGTCTTTATCGAAGCCGTGGCCGGCGATCCGAACCGCGCGGCGGTTGGCTTCATCGGCACGACTCAAACCGGCAATCATGAAGCGCCGGATTTCAACGGCACCTGGTATGCATACCTGGCGCACACTTACGATGGCGGCGCGCATTGGACTACGGTCAACGCTACCCCGAACGACCCGGTCCAGAAGGAAGCCTGTATTTGGAACGAAGGCGGCGCGAACCAATGCCGCAATCTTCTCGACTTCAATGAAATCACGAAGGACGAGAAGGGCCGCGTGATTTACGCCTACGCCGACGGTTGCATTGATGAATGCGTCGCAGGCGGACCGAACTCCTTCAGTTCGAAGGCGACGATCGCTCGCCAATCCGGCGGCAAAGGCGTGCTCGCCCAGTTTGACCCAGTTGAGCCGGTCGCGCCGCAAGCGGCTTGTCTCTCCGGACACCGCGACGATCTCGCTTCCTATTTGAAGTGGGTAACGCCCGACAATGGCGGCAACGACATCGCCGCTTACAAGATCTATCGCGGCACCACCGTGAACAATATGGTCCTGATCGGCCAGCAGGTCGGCAACAAGAACACGTATAACGATCGAACCGCCGATCCCGGAGTTCCGAATTACACCTACAAGATCCGAGCTGTGAATGCTCGGGGTGAAGGCGTCTTTAGCAACATCCTCACATTGCCGCTCGGTCAGCGCCTCGAGAGGACCGGCTCCTGCAGCGCACCAGGCCAAACCATTCTCACCGATCCTGTGGGCGATGAATCGGATGGCGTGACGGAACACGACATCACTTCGATCTCGATGGCCGAACCGGTATCCAACCCGCAGACCGGCGCGGCTGACAACATCATCTTCACGATGAAAGTCGTCGACCTAACGACCGTGCCACCCGGCTGGCGCTGGTCGGTCCGCTTCAGCGTACCTGGGTACAATCCGCCCGCTGCTCCTATCGTTGGAGCGCAGGAAGATTGGTTCGTCTCGATGATTTCATCGGATAACGCAGCTCCGGCCTTCACCTACGGCACCACTGGTGTGTTCCAAGGTGCGGCCCGGTTCTTCAGCACGATTGGAAATCTCGATGCCTCGAGCACCTACAACGCTGACGGCACGATCACCATGGTCCTGCCGAAAGAAACTTTCCGCAGCCACGCGGTTTGCAGTGGCACTTGCGCTCCGCTTGCGCCGAACACGCCGATCAACATATCGCTCGGTTCCGTGCGGTTCTCGCCGCCATCAGAAGTGCCCGGGAGCGGCGGCACGAATGAAACCATTCCGGATAGCACCGGGTCCTCCACCTACACGTTGCGCGCGGCGAATCTCTGTTTGCCGAACACCGCGCCCGTGGCCCGGCTCATTGCTGATAAGTCTGGCGGGACTGCTCCCGTTACCGTGACATTGAATGGCGCGCAGTCCTCGGACGACGACGCGATCGATTCGATCGCGACTTACACGTTCAACTTCAATGACGGCAGCGACGACGTCGTGCAGAATTCGCCGATCCTCGTCCACACCTTTACCCAGGGTGGCCTCTACGACGTGAAACTCGTGGTGACGGATTCGCGCGGAAAGGTGAGCTCGAATACGGCGCACGCGATCGTGGAGGTCGAACAGATCAGCTCACCCAGCGCCGCTCAGTTGCTAAACATCTCGAGCCGGCTCCGGGTGGAAACCGGCGATAACACGCTCTTCGGTGGGTTCATTGTCAGCGGAACCGACGCGAAGAAAGTTTGTCTGCGCGCTCTCGGGCCTTCGATTAATTTGCCGGGCGTCGTCGCGGATCCGACTCTCGAATTGCGCGATAGCAGCGGCGCGATCGTGACCACCAATGATAATTGGGGCGACTCGCCTGAGGCATCGCAGATCCAGCAGGCTGGTCTGGCTCCGGGAAATGCAAACGAATCCGCGATCCTGCGGACGTTGAATCCGGGCATTTACACCGCCGTCGTGCGAGGCAAGAACAACAGCATCGGCACGGCCGTGGTCGAAGCGTACGACCTCGATCCTTCGAACAACGCGAAGCTTGCGAACTTAAGCACCCGCGGCTTCGTCCAGACCGGGGACAACATTCTCATTGCCGGTTTCATTGCCGGAAATCGGAACGCGAACATCAACGTGCTAGTGCGCGCGATCGGGCCTTCGTTGGCTGGTCAGGTCCCCACAGTGTTGGCGGATCCAAACCTGGAGATGCACAACAGCAACGGCACGACCATCGCCACAAACGATAACTGGCAGGACAGCCAGAAAACGGAAATCGAACAGACCGGTGTCGCTCCCACCAACGTCAAGGAATCCGCCATCGTCTCAAGCCTGCCGCCGGATACTTACACCGCGATCGTTCGCGGCGTGAACAACGGCGTCGGCAACGCAGTCGTCGAAGTCTATAACCTGCCCTGATCCATCTTGACCCGCGCCGGTGGCCTAACGAGCCACCGGCGCGCGTCCTTTCGCGTAACTGGGCGCTGAACAGGATTGACCCTACCCAGTGAAATCATAGGGTCAGCCCACCCATGACTCACGGGTTGCGGATTTTTCTGGTTGCGTCGCTGCTCGCTGGGCTGGGGGCGTGGCTGAGTCCGCGGCGCTGGTCGCGAGCGGCGTCGGAGCGTATCGCCCCGGTGCTCCGTTGGTTGAGGGCCGACACGCCGCGAAGCCGGAGGACCGTCGCTATCCTGATCTGGCTCGTCGCGCTGATTCCGATGTTGCACCTGACTTATCTCGTCCGGCTGTATGGCGTCGAAGTTCCCACGCTTGACGATTGGGAAATGGCGCCGCTGATCGTCGAAGCGCACACCGGTCATTTCAGTTGGGCCCACATTTTCGAACAACAACAAGAAGCCCGGACGGTTTTGCCGAAACTGATTTTCATTTTGTCAGCGGCGAACGGTCACTGGGATGTGCGTGACCAGATGATGCTCTCGGTCTTTTGCTGTTGGCTCATCGCGGCTGGCGTTTTCATTTTGCTGCGCCGATCGGGTCTGCGTCCAGGCGCGCTCGCGATTTGTTTCTGGCTGGCGGTCTTAACGATCTTCAGCACGGCTCAGTTCGAACTGTGGATTTTCGCCTCAGGGTTTCCGTCGTTTTTTCCTGCGCTCTTTATCGTCGCCGCGCTCGTGGTTATCGGAACGGATGGGCTCGGGACAGTTTGGAAATTCTTTCTCTGCGTCATCCTCGCGACTGCGAGCAGTTTCAGCCTCGCAAATGGGCTGCTCGCCTGGGGTCTGACCTTTCCGACGTTGCTGCTAATGCGCGCGGTTCCGCGCTGGCGCGCATGGCTCATCGCATGGGTCGCCGTCTGCGTACTTTGTGCGGTCGCTTATTTTTGGGGATTTCAAAAGGCTCCGGGCCTGACGACGTTTGCTCCGCCCGTTTCGTGGACCGACTACGCCGCTTTCATTCTTGAGTTTCTCGGAGGCGGCCTGACCTACGCTTGGAAAAATCATTCGAGGTTTTCGGCGGCGACATTTGGCGTCCTCCAACTCGCGCTGTTTTGCGTCGCGTTCGTTTACTGCGTTCGCCAGATTCGCGATCGAGTCTTCCTGGCGAAAGCGCTTCCGTGGTTTGCGCTTGGCGCCTATTCGATCGGAAGCGCAGTTCTCGCCGCTCTCGGCCGCGTGGGCTACGGCGCCGACTACGCGCTCGCTTCTCGCTACGTGACGTTTTCGCTTTACCTGATGGTCGCGGTCATCGGGCTCCTCGCGCTCATCATGCGCGGCAACTTCGAGCGCAGTCGTGCACGCCCTTCGCGCAACTGGTCCTACGCGATCTGCTTCGTTCTGGTGGCGACGTATCTGATCCCGTACAAGGCTTGCGCCTTTAACACGCGTTTCTTTCTCCGCGGTTTGTCCGCCAAAGATCGGGTCGCGCGCGCCGCCGTCCTTCTTTGCCGAGCCGTCGACACGTCGGACGTAATCAAGAAGACCACATATCCGAACGATGCCCGACCGGTGACAGAAGGAGCTGATGCGCTCGATCGGCTAAAACTGCTCCGGCCTCGCCTCATCCGCACGAACCGGGTCGATGAATTGCCTCACGAAATTGCCGATGGCAACCGCGCCTCAGGTTCGTGCGAATCGGTTGCGCTAACCGCCGAAAATCTCATCCGCGCCACCGGGTGGGCGGTCCTGGATGCGAAAGGCCGGCCGGCTGATTCCGTTGCGGTCGCTTATCAAGCCGCGCCGGGTCAGGAATGGAAGGTCTGTGCGATTTCGGATTCTTTTGCGATGCGAGCTGAAATTGTGAAACGTCTCGGCACCATGGAACAACTTTGGTCCGGTTGGACCGCTACCTTTTCCCAGAGTGCGGTCCCATCCGGCGCCAAACTTTCCTTTTGGGCGATCGATGCCGATGAACCTCGGTTATACCAGCTGAAGGACGAAAGCAGCTTCACCACTCGTTAGGCCGAAATCCGAATGAAGCCTGAGGAACATGAAATCATGAGGGCGGTCGAGGATCGCTATTGGTGGTACCAGGCGCTTCGCCAGCACGTCGCAAACGTGATCGGACCTTCCGTCCCCAATTTTTCCCTTCTCGATGCCGGCTGCGGCAGCGGCGGAATGCTCGCCGCGTTGCGGCAACGATTTCCGCAGGCCGAACTTTCGGGAATCGATGCCTTCGAGCGTGGCGTTCAGCTTACCACTGAGCGGGACCTCGGAGCGCGGTTGATGGTGGCGAGCGTTCACGAACTTCCGTTTGCCGATAACTCGTTCGATTTCGTTTTGTCGCTTGATGTCTGGAGCCACGCCGATGTGGACGATGCGCTCGCGGCCCACGAGACGTTGCGAGTTCTCCGCCCCGGCGGCCGTTTAATCCTGAATCTCGCGGCTTTCGAATTTCTTAAAGGCGCGCACGATCATGCCACGGATGTCGTGCGCCGTTACACGCGGCCCGAAGTGCGCACGCTCCTCGAAGGCGCCGGTTTCATCATCGAACGGTTGACCTACTGGAACTTGAGCCTGATGCCGCCCATCGCCTTGGCGCGCTGGTTGAGCCGGCGCCGCATCGCGCGCGACGAAGCCCGCTCCGATTTCCGTCCGCTCCCGCCATTCGTGAATACAGCCTTGAAGGGCATCGCGGCGCTTGAACTCAGCGCCAGCCGTCACCTATCGTTGCCCTTTGGCACGTCCGTCCTGGCCGTCGCCCGCAAACATGGCTGATTCGTCACCGCATCTGAGCATCGTCGTGCCGCTCTATAATTCCGCGGCAACCTTGCCCGCGCTCCACGCGGAAATCGCGGCGCTCCAGGTCGCAGGCGGCCACGAATTAATCATCGTGAATGACGGCAGCCGGGACGAAACCGAGGCGGTCGCGCTGAAATTGACGCGTGAAAGCCGGTTGCCGATGAAGTTCCTGAGCCTGTCCCGCAACTTTGGCGAACACAACGCGGTCCTCGCCGGTCTCCGCGCCGTGTCGGGACGTTACGTCGTCATCATGGACGACGATTTGCAGAATCCGCCTGCCGAAGCGCTGAAGTTGCTCGCAGTCGCCGAAGCGGAACAGCGCGATGTTGTGTTCGGCGTCTACGATCGCAAGGAACACTCCTGGTGGCGCAACGCCGGGAGCCGGCTCACGAATTTGATCGCCGATTTCGTGGTCGAAAAGCCGCGCAAACTTTATCTCTGCAGTTTCAAATGCATGAGCCGCTTCGTCGTCGACGAAATCGCCAAGTCCCGCGCGCCTTACCCGTACATCGACGGTCTCATTTTCCAGGTCACCCAAAATGTCGGCACCGCGCAGGTGCGACACGTCGAGCGGGCCCAGGGAAGCAGCGGTTACAACTTCCGCAAACTCGTCCGGCTATGGATTAGCATGTTGGTCAACGTGTCGATCCTGCCGCTCCGCCTGATGACTTTCGCGGGAATGATCACGAGCGCGCTCGGGTTCCTCGCCGTGATCGAAGTCCTTTTCGAACATTTGTTTCAAAAACAGCCGACCGGTTGGAGTTCGCTCATGGCCGCTGTCCTTCTCCTCTCCGGCATGCAGCTTTTGCTCCTCGGAATTCTCGGGGAATACGTCGGCAGAATTTATCTCGGTGTCAGTGAGAAACCCCAAAGCGTCGTCCGCGAAACGGTCCGGTCTCCCGGCGGCGCGGGCGGAGAGCCGTGATCTCGCTCGTTATTCCGACTCTGAACGAAGCGGAGAACATCGGGCCGTTAGTCATGCGGCTTGCTCAATGTGAGCCGGGGCTCGATGAAATCATCTTCGTGGATGACGGCTCGACGGACGGGACCCGCGAACGGATTCGGTCGTTGAACGCGAATGCGTCCGTCCGATTAATCGAGCGCGAGACACCGGCGTTAGGTCTTTCTGGCGCCGTGATTGCGGGAGCGCACGCTGCGGCTGGTGATTGGCTTGTCGTCATGGATGCCGACCTGAGTCATCCTCCGGAAAAAATCGAGGAGTTGTTGCGGCCTTTGCTGGAAGGCCGCGCCGACATCGTTATCGGAAGCCGCTATGTCGAGGGCGGATCGACGCCGGGCTGGCCGCTCTGGCGAAAAACGTTGTCGCGGAGCGCGGCTGGGCTCGCTTATCCGCTGACCGGCGTGCACGACTCCATGTGCGGCTTCTTCGCGCTGCCGCGAAAACTGTTACTGGAGCTGACGCCGGCGGCCACGGGTTTCAAGATCGCGTTCGAGGCCCTCGTGCAAGGCGGGAAAAATTTGCGCGTCGTGGAGATTCCAATCGCGTTTCGGGACCGCACTCGCGGCGTCTCGAAGATGAGCTTCGGGGTCGCGGTCGTCTTCGCGTTTCGGTGGATCGCGGCGATGACGAGGACGCTTTCGGGCGGTCAGGAAACGGGGACTCGTTTCAGCCGCCAAAGTTCCACTCCGAGCCCGACGAAAAGCAGCAAGGTCGCGAACAACGCGTTGCCGTAAGTTTGCGCGGTGACGCGCAGCGGAATCGAAAGCGCTAGCAGAACGACAGCCGTGCCCGCAAATCCCGCAAGGATAACGCGTGAACCGGAGCCGCTCACGAGTCGTTGCACGACAACGGTGAGCGGATAGAGCAGCCACGCGAAGAGATAGCCGAACGAGAGCGGCGTGAAGACGAGGATTAAGAGAAGAAGCAACGCGAACTCGATCGCGTCGGTCTCGGGGGTGCGGCGCGCGGATCGTGGCATCATCGCGACGTAGGCAAGGCCGAGCGCGAGTGCGCACGCGAGGATGATGCGATTGATCGTCGCGAAATCGAGATCGGCAAAATTCGCGTAAACCGGTTCGTGCGGTTCAAATTTGTGATCATATTCGACGTGCCGGAGGAGCCGGTTCGCCACGCCCCAGATTGATTGGTTCTTCCACGACGTACTGCGTCCCAGGCGCTGGCCCACACCGCTTTCGTCGTACTTGAAAAGCATGCCGTTCGACCAGCGTTCCAGATCCTGCTTCGCCAGCTCGTAGCCACGGAAAGGGATCGGCAGAACGACGAGCAGGAACGTCAATGTCAGCACCAGGGAGGCGACCGCGATCCAATAGCGCCGGTAAATAAGATAGACGATCGCAATTACCGGAAACGCTTTGATCGCAGTGGCAATGGCGACGAGCGCGCCGGCGACCCACTGAAATTTTCGCTGGAGCGCGACGAACGCTCCCAGCATCAACCCGAGAAGAACGAGACTCGGTTGTCCAAGAAGAAAATTGCCCCAGACGTGCGCCGCCATGACGAGGCTGGGCACGACATAGACGAGGAGATGAGCGCGGCGCGACTCGCCGTTTGCCAGGCGCACGGAAAAGACGATCGAGCAAATCCAGGCCGCGGCGTTGACCAACGCCAAAACAATAACCAGCGCGGTCTGACCGAGCGCAGCGATCGGCGCGAGGAAAAGCGCGCACGGCGGCGGATACATGAACGGAAATTTGTGCCACTGGTCGGGGTAAATTTCCGCGCCTTGCAGGACGCATTGCCCCGTTTGGTACCAGACCCAGTAATCTTTTGTGCTATCCCCGCGAATGGAATGCCGAACCGGCACCGCGACGAGCACGAGGAGGATGGCTCCGAAAATCCCGAGCGTGATGCGCCACGTCGCCGGTCGGTTGATCCAGGTGCGCAACCTTCTAAAAATGGAGATGGCTGACCAGCCAGACAATCGCTACGCCGAGCGCGATGACGAGCACTAGAAAAATGATCCGGCCTTCCCGCCGCTCTTTTCGCAACGATTTTCGCCGGCCGCGCGAATGCCCTTCGTCGCCCCAGCGTTTGTCCTGGAGCGCGACCGAGACATCCAGGCGGCTTCGACCCTCGCTCGCCCGCGCCAGTAATTCCTCGCGCTGCCGCCGAGTCGTTTCTTCCGCGACGCGCGGCGCCTCGGCAATCATCCGCTCGAGCTTTTCCATTTCGCCGCGCAACTGCGATTCGCGCTGCGCGAGTTCTTCCTGTTTCTGGTTAAGCGGCGTCCCGGGTTGAGGAGCAGGTCGGCGGCGCATGCGGAATTACTGGACCTTCTGCGCCATCCAAAAGAAAATGAGCAACGCCAGGATCCCGAACACGATCAGCGGCAAGGTCACGGCAAAGCCGATCTGCAACCATTGCATGAACGATTTCCCGTTGAGGCCGCCCTGGCCCGAGGTGACTTCGGGTAAATCGATTTCGCCCGTCTCGTTGTTCCCACTCGCTTCCAATCGGCTGCGCTGCTGGCTGAATTCCGTCCGCGCATCGTCCACGGTGCTCAGGGCGCGGCTCAATTCCTTGGGCAACTCCGCCGGATTCCAGCTCTTCGGCTCGATCGCTTCGAGCAACTGCAGGTGCTGGGTAAAACTCTCGTGCGTCGAGCGGATTTGCTCGAGCTTCTTTTGGCAATCATAACCTTCGCGTTCCAGGATCACGAGAGAACGGGAGAGCTTGTCGCTCATCTCCGCCCGCCCGCGCTCGAGTTCTTCCTGCCGCCGGCTTAGTTCCTCGAGTTCGCGCTTTTGCTTTTCGATCAGGTCGGCCTGCCGCCGCAATTGCAGAAGCTGTTCCTGCGCTTTCTGGACCTGCGTATCGAGCAGTTCCGGAGACATCGATTCTTCTTCGCTCAACTCCAGCATTTGTTCGATCGGTCGGATTCGTTCTGCCATGGCACCGGTTTCGCCCGCGCGAATCTTCGGCGTCCATTCTTCGCCGCGGGCTGAGGGATATTAGCGGGCGCACTTGAGAATTCCACAAGTTTTCCCCGTCGCGTTTCGAAATATTGCGCTCGATTGATCCTCGGGAAAAAGGTGAGATCGAGCGCCGTGTCTGCCGCGCCATCAATCGTCATTGAATCGCCCGCGCCTGGGCAAAACATCTACGACGAAGCTATTTTCATTTCCGGGTCGGTTGATCTTGGCGATCGCGATTCCGCGTCCTCTTGTGTGCGCGCCTTTGTGGACGATCAATCCTTCGCCGAGACCGGGATCCTTTTCTCACGGCCGAACGACGATCGTCTTGGTTTTCGCATCCTCGGCCGTATCGCACCGGCCGCTTCTGGTCCGCGCGACGTCGCGTTGCGCATTGTTGTGTCCGTCGGCCACGCTCAAGAGATCGTCGCTGAGCAAAAGGTGCGGCTCGTTCCCGCCTCGTTACGCGACCGGCCCTACGGCGAAGTTGTTTTTCCAGAAAATGAAACGCTCCTTCATCGCGAAAATATTTACGGCTCGGGACCGCCGATCGAAGAGGCCGGCGTTGAAGTCCTGAGTTTGCTGCGCGCCTACTTGCCGGCGGGATCGTCGGTCGTCGATGTCGGCGGTGGCGCCGGCGCCTACGGACCGCCTTTAATTGCAGCCGGGCACCAATGGCTTGGCTTGGAAGCGAACTCGCATTGTTGCGACATTCTCACTCGCCGCCAGCTGCCCTTCCGCAGAGTCGATCTCGAATCGCAGCGTCTGCCCTGCGCCGACGCGGAATTCGACGACGCCATCTGCATTGAAGTCCTCGAGCACACAAAAAATCCCGAGGGTTTTGCCGCTGAGATCGCGCGGATTATTCGTCGTCGCGCTCTCTTCTCCGTACCGAACATGGAGCTGCTGCCTTATCTGCATGACTGGCGGGTCGTTCCGTGGCATTTGCTGGAGGCCGATCACAAGAATTTTTTTACCCGCGCGAGCCTTCGCGCCTTGCTCTCTCGTTTCTTTTCCCGCGTCGAGATCTTTCCCTACGGCGAACACCCGCTTCTCACCCGCGACGACGTTCGGCTTTACGTCCATTTCTTCGCGGTCGCCGATAAATGACCGGCTTCGCGCCACGCTGATCAGCGCGCCTCTTCGAGCAGCCTCGACCAATTCTCGATTTCCGCGAGATAGGCGCCCCCAGTGTGCTCTTTGAGTTCGGGAAAGTGCGAATCGATGTAATCGCGTTGAAATGGTTTCGGCCCATGAAAATGCAAGATCTTGGCCTGCGGATTCTCGCCCCAGTACGGCTTCCAATTTAGCTCCGGCCGCAGTCGGTCCCAGAGCGGCCCGTTTTCATCGCGATAAAACCAGCGATAAGCGGCTTCGTCCCACGATTCGGCCTCGAGCGCTGCCAAATTTTTCGAAATGTATTCTCGAAATTCCGGGAGGCTCTCCCCGAGGCGCTCTGTGTTCATCAGCATCACGCCGGTGTTCATGTTCACGTAATCGTCACGGATCGATTCGGGCGCGACGGCGAAGTAACGGCAGGCATTCGCTTCCAGCTCCGGCACGACTTCATCGAGAAAAAACACGTCGCAATCCGTGTAGAGGACGCGGCCGTTTCCTCCAGTGCGTTCGACAATGTCCGGCAGCTCAACCCGCGAGAACGCACCCGAAAGCGCGGCGGCCAAATGCGGATTTCCTTTCTTCTGTCCCAGCTCCGCAAGCGCTTCGCGAACAAAGCTTCGATGAGGAACGATTTGCACGCCGCGCTTCGCCAACCACGCCGTGAACTCGTTTTCTTTCCCGTCGTAAATGCAATGCGGCTCGAGCGTGGTGTGCTTTCGCGCCGTATGCACCGCCACCATCACCATTTCGGAATACTGACGGAAAGCAGTCGAGTCTTCGGTTAAGGCAAAATACCATCGCATCGCGTTTTGGGTGTTCGATCCGGATCGCTCTGTTCAATATGAAGGGTGTTGAGCAAACGCAACGAATCGATTCTCTGGCTCGCGGTCCTGTTCCTCGCAGCCCTTGTTCGGCTCGCCCCGATTGGCGCCAGCCTTCCGTATATTGATTACATCGATGAAGGATACGTCCTTCACCAAACCATCCATCTGCTCAACAAGCGGGCGCTCGACACTGCGTGGTACGGGTATCCTTCTCTGCCGGCTTATCTCAATGCCGTGGCCCTAATTAGCTGGAGTCCCATTTACCGTCAGGTGCATGGCCATTCGTTCCGGCGCGATCTGCCGCGGGAAGAAAATGCGCAGACCAGTTCTGGATATAACTACGACCTCATTTCTCCGCCGGAACTGATCCTGGCGGGTCGTCTCATCACCGCCGCCTTGAGTATCGGCACTGTTTTCCTGGCCGGCGTGATTGCTTTCCGCCTGCGCGGCGGCGCTACCGGATTCCTGGCCCTGCTCATCACGGCGTTGTGTCCCGCTCTGGTCCTGCGCGCCTCCAATGTAATTGTCGATCCGTTCGCCACTTTCTTTGGCTTGCTCGCAATCTATTTGTCTGGATTGATCAGGCCTAACGAGAGGTTAATCGCTCTGCCTGCAGCGGCTGCTGCGGGTTTTGCTGCCGGGTTGGCCTTCGCTTCAAAGTATGGCGCTGGCGCTGTCTTCGCGGCAGTTCTTTTCGTGATCTGGATGTCCCCGGTAACCATGAAATCTCGCCTCCGCCTTGGATTCATCGCCTGTGCCGGGTTGCTAAGCGGAATCGGGCTTGGCGCACCCGCGACCTTTTTTCATTCGCAGGCGGTGATGCACGACGTCGCGATTACCGCGGGCAATTATTACGTGATCACTTCGTCGCCCGGTTATTTCGGTCAGGCGATCGGCGGTCTCGAGTTAGGCTGGCCCCTGGCCATCGCTGGTGCAGCGGGCATTGTGTTGATGCTTCGCCGCCGCGAAACCCGAAGCGCCGCCATCGCCTGGATGATTTTTGCTGTCGTATTGCTGGCGCCGTTTGTAAACCGGCCCTTCCAGCCGTTTCGCAATCTGTTGCCGCTCGTCCCGCCATTTTGTATCGCGGCCGCAATTGCCTTTTCCGATGTCCTCGATTGGGCGTGGGAAAAACGGCGACCGTTGCTCAGGGCTGCGACGCTCGTGCTGATAGGCGTCTGTAGCGCTACCCTTGCCCTCCCTTTGTATCGCCCAATTCGACAACGCATGACGCATTCTGACAGTCGCGTTCAGGCGATTGATTGGCTCCAGCGTCACGCTACCAGGGAACAATCTGTCCTCGGAATCCGCGAGCTGGCGATTCTTCCAGCCGAATGGAGAAGACTCGGGGCTACAGCCACCGTTCTTTCGTTATTCGACACGAGCCAAAACCTTGAGTCGGATCATTTCGATTACATCGTGACCGGCGATTTCGATTTACGTTACGCGCCGGATGGCGCCGGGGTTGCCGCTTCTCTTGAACGCTGGAAACAAAAAACTGCGTCCTTCGTCACGGCGGCCGAATTCGGCGCTGGCCCCGCGTTTGTCGTTCCCTATCTCTGGCGCGGCAACGACGAACGGATCGTTGTTCTACGATCAAACACCGCGAAATCTGCAGTGACCGCGGAGTCGGCTCGCTAGATTATCGGTCGCGCAATTTTCGCCAGGCGATCGCGTCCCCTTCGGGTGTTTCTCGGAAATCGTATCCCGCCGTTTTCAGCAGCGTGTAAGCCGCTTGTTTATCCGTGTCGGAAAGATGCTGATGTTCGAACATCAATAGCGTTGGCTTAAAACGGGTGAAATCCAGTGTCCGCAGGATCTCGAAGTCGTGACCTTCAGCATCTATCACCAGCAGATCGATCCGCGAAATTCCGTGGCGAGTCAGAAGCGTATCCAGCCGGACGGTCGGGACGTGTTCCTCGACCAGGAGCGAATCGATTTCCGGGATCGATGACCGATGTTTGAGAAGGACCTCGCGGTCCAGGCTCGCGAGTTGGTTGAACCATTCCGGGGTTCGGCCTGGGATGCTGCGCAAACGATAAAGCGGCGCTTCTCCATCACGCGTCGAGATCGCGGCGCATTCCATTTGGATCCCGGGCCGATCGCGATAACGCGAGACCAGCGTCTCGTAAAGATACGGCACTGGCTCGACGAGCAGTCCGGACCATCGAGTTGTGCGAAATCCTTCCAGGAGCGGATCGCCTGCCGTTCCATCGTTGGCTCCGATTTGGACAACAAATGCGTCCGGAAAAATCTCGGCGAACAGCGCGATGAGCCGATCGGTTTCGTCGCGACGAAAATCAGTTCCACGATTGATCTCGACCTCGAGCAGAAACGCGGAGAGCGCCGCGTCCCACCGCGAATGAGGATCGCGCGCGAAACGCAATCGCAGTAACGCAACTGTCCGACGGATATGCGCCAGGAAACGCGCCGGCCAGGGCGGCGCCGGCGGGGGCGGGGCAAGGCGCTCGATCGCGGTATGCTGAGCGCTGCCAGCGTTGAACGAAAAATGGAGCGCTTCGTCACGCACATCGCGCGGTTCGACCTCATCATCGAATCCCGTCGCAAACGCATAATTCGGAAATGCGCGGCGCACGTCCGGTCGTTCCTCCAGCTTAAGCGGTCGATCTGTCTCGCCCAACAGTTGTAGATCACTCAATTTTTCCTGAGTCGTGATCCATCCGCGGAGTCGGACTCGACGAGCGCGAAATTGCTCGCGCGGTTCATCGAGATGAAACACGAAGTTAGCGTGTGACTGCATCGGGAGAAAAAGGGGAGGACTCTAAGCCGTCGTCGCGCCGATCGTAACGGCCGGGCCGTTCGGATGCGCCGGATCGTCGTAAATCACGTCGACGCGGTTGTAGCCGCAGGATCGCAAAAGGTCGCACAACGATTGGATCGTCAACCACGTGGCCGTGGCCGACATTCCACTGAGCGGTTCGTCCGCCCCGCCTTCGATGTGAATCTTGCCGCGCCAACCCGGACCCACGTCTCGCGCTTCCTCCTCGCGCGCGTATTGCGTCCAGATGTAAAGAACCGGCGCGACCGAAGGCAATTGTTCCAGCAACGTCCACGGCTCCGGCAAATGATAAAGGAGCCCGCAACAGAAGACAGCGTCGAACTTCCGGAACCGGGCGAGATCCGTGTGTTCGAGGTTCGCCTGCACAAATTCCACGTTGGGAATCGCCAGGAGATTCTGGACGAATCGTGCCTTGCGCAGACTGGCTTCGCGGCCTTCGAGCGCGACGACGCGCTCTACTCCCGAGCGTTCGGCCAGGATAAAACTGTGCGCCCCTTCCAATGCGCCAAGCTCAAGGATCGATTTGGGTTCCGCCACATAACGAAAAAACCGCTCGACCCGCACGTCGCCTTCGGCGCTGATCGGACCGCCGTAGGTTTTGCCGTCGATCTGGAACTGGTAAATCCAGGGCCCGAGGGCAGCGAATTGTTCGGCGAGATCTTCGGGTCGATTCATCGGCCGGGCATCATTTCCAGGAGCACGCCCTTGAAGTATTCGGTTTCCGGCAGCGTGGGAAGAACCGGATGATCGAGCGCTTGTTCGAATCGCCGCAAGCGTCGCGCCGAGCGCCGCGCATCAACGAGCGCATCGGCGATCGTTTGGTCGAAGATCGTTTCGCTGACGTGATGCGAACAGGAAAACGTGGCCAGAAGTCCATCTTTGGAGAGGAGCTTGAATGCACGGACATGAAGCTCGCGATACCCACGCAAGGCGTCGCGCAACCCGCCTTTGGTTTTCGTGAACGAAGGCGGATCGAGAATGATGAGGTCGTACTCAGCTTCGTTCTTTTCCGCCGCGCGCAGGAACGAGAAGACATCTTGTTCGACCCAATTGACCTCGAGCCCATTGCGTTCCGCATTCCGGCGCGCGGCAGCGAGACTCGGAGCGCTTTCTTCTACCGCGGTCACCGCAGTCGCCCCTGCCTTCGCGCACCTCAACGCGAAAGCTCCCTGGCTCGTGAAACAATCCAGCACCCGCCGCCCCGGCGCATGATTCGCGACCGCTTCGTAGTTCGCGAGCTGATCGAGGTAAAAGCCAGTCTTCTGGGCGCTCATCAAATCTGTTACAAACCGAAGCCCGGCTACTTCGATTTCGGTCTCGCGCGGTGGATCGCCGAAAAGAATGGCGACTTTCGGCTCCATCCCTTCCGCCCGCCGAACTGGCGCGTCGTTGCGCTCCATAATCGATTGCGGAGCGAAAGAATTCTTGAGCGCTTCAACGATCAAATCTTTCCGTCGATCCATCGCAAGCGTCAGCGTTTGCAGGACAAGATTGTCGCCGTAGCGATCCACGATCACCCCCGGCATCGCGTCGCTCTCGCTCCAAACGACACGGCAAAGTCGTGGGTTCACGCCGCGCCGGTTTCGATATTCGGACGCCTGTGCGATTCGCCGTAGGAAAAAATCCAGGTCGAGATCCTGTTTCCGTCGCGAGAATCGCCGCGCCACGATCTGCGATTTGCTGTTGTAGATCGCACTCCCGATCAGCCGGTCTTTTCCATCCTTGAGCGAAATCACATCGCCGTCCGTCGGGTTCCCGAAAACCTTCAGCACCTCGCCCGAGAACACCCAATCGTGTCCATGAAGAATTCGCGCCCGCGGTTTTACGACTAGTCCAGCCACGAGGAGGAACGTGGAGTCTCTGCCAACGCGCGTCCAACAGCCTCTTTAATTCGGCGTTGGACGTTGGACGCTTGGCGTTGGACGTTTTCTTCATGACCTCGCTCGAGCTGCCCGGCATCCCCAAACTCCGCTCCGGCAAAGTCCGCGAAGTCTTCGACCTCGGCGACACTCTGCTCTTCGTCGCGACCGATCGATTGTCGGCTTTCGACGTTATCCTTCCCGATCCGATTCCGCGTAAAGGCGCAGTGCTGAATCAGATTTCCGCGTTCTGGTTTCGCCGATTCACATTCGTGAAAAATCATCTGATGACGGACGACATCGCCGAATTTCCGTCTGAGCTCGCGCCATTTCGCGACCAGCTGCGCGGCCGTTCCATGATCGTCCGCAAAACGAAACCGCTTCCTGTCGAGTGTGTCGTGCGCGGCTATCTCGCTGGTTCTGGCTGGAAGGAATATCAGCAGAGCGGCAGCGTTTCTGGCGTGGCGTTGCCGAAAGGTCTCCAGCTCGCATCGCAACTACCGGAGCCGATTTTCACGCCTTCAACCAAGGCAGAGGCCGGCCACGACGAGAACATCGACTGGGAAAAATGCTGTGCCGCCGTCGGACGTGATGTCGCTGAACGAGTGAAAGACTTCAGCCTTAAAATTTACGAAGCGGGCCGCCAACACGCCGCCGAGCGCGGGATCATCGTCGCCGATACCAAGTTTGAATTTGGCCTTCTCGGCGATGAGCTGCTTCTAATCGATGAATGTCTGACGCCGGATTCATCGCGCTTCTGGCCCGCCGATCAGTACGTCGTCGGCCAGAGCCCACCGAGCTTCGACAAGCAATTTGTTCGCGATTATCTCGAGACGCTCGATTGGGATAAGACTTCACCGGGTCCCAAGCTACCCGCGGAAGTTATCGACAAGACGGCCGCCAAATATCGCGAAGCGTTCGAGCGGCTGACCGGGTCACCGCTCTCCTGATAATTGTCATCCTGAGCTTGTCGAAGGATCTCTGACTATTTCCGCGCGGACGACCGTTGCGAATGCGCAGCCCACGCCGAGATAATTAGAGATCCTTCGACAAGCTCAGGATGACAGAACGGAATTACCCGCCCAACAAATCGCTCACCATCGACTTCTCTTCTTTCAGCTCCGCCACCGATGCGTCGAACTTCGCTTTGCTGAATTCATTGAGCGGGACGTCCTTGAC
Source organism: Chthoniobacterales bacterium (assembly GCA_045809795.1). Classification (GTDB taxonomy): domain Bacteria; phylum Verrucomicrobiota; class Verrucomicrobiia; order Chthoniobacterales; family UBA10450; genus AV80. Next base: position 1,136,514 of record JBJMXD010000006.1, on the reverse strand, counting down.
GATCTCCCACTTCCCGTCGCGTGATCGCACCGGGAAGGAACAGATCAATCCTTCTTCGACCCCGTAACTCCCATCCGAACACACTGCGACGCTGTTCCAGTCGCCTTCCGCGGTGTCCGTGGTGAGCGATCGCACAGTATCGACGATCGCGTTCGCTGCCGAACCGGCCGACGATGATCCGCGCGCCTTGATGATCGCCGCACCGCGCTGCTGCACGGCGGGAATAAACGATTCCTTCAACCACGGCTCGTCGCCGATCACCGCGGCCCCGGAACGACCTTTAATTTTCGCATTGTAAGCGTCGGGATACTGCGTGGCGGAATGATTTCCCCAGATCGTTACGTTGCTGACTTCCGTAATGTCGACACCAGCTTTCTGCGCGAGCTGCGCTTTGGCGCGGTTCTCATCCAGACGCGTCATCGCAAACCACCGATCGCGCGGAACCGACTTCGCATTGTTCATCGCGATCAGGCAATTGGTGTTGCACGGATTCCCGATCACGAGAACGCGCACATCTTTAGCCGCGTTTTTTGCGATCGCCTGGCCTTGGCCGGTGAAAATCTTACCGTTGATCCCGAGCAAATCCTTGCGCTCCATCCCGGCTTTCCGCGGCACACTGCCGACGAGCAGGGCCCAGTTCACATCGCGGAAGCCTTCGTCGAGATCGGTCGTCGCGACCATGCTCTTGAGGAGCGGAAAAGCACAATCATCCAGCTCCATGACCACGCCTTTGAGCGCTTCGAAACCCTGTGGGATTTCGATCATGTGCAGCGCGACCGGTTGATCGGGGCCGAACATCGCGCCCGAAGCAACGCGGAAAACAAGAGCGTAACCAATCTGCCCGGCTGCACCGGTGATCGCGACTTTGATGGGTGATTTCATAATTTATTTAGCCACAGCTCACGAGGCCTGTCATCCCGAGCGAAGTCGAGGGACCCGGTCAAAGTCGCGCGACCTGCCACGGGATCCTTCGACTTCGCGAAGCTTCGCTCAGGATGACCTCCGTCCGGTCTTCTCCAGCAACCCTCGAACGATTTGCATGCGGTGCCGGACACGCCGGCTCTTTTTTAGCTCGTCCACTGTCTTCGCCATTCGCCGGCTCCAGTTCGAACCCGCCGCGGTTCCAGGAACGTTGAAGCGATCCTTCCGCGCCAGGAGGTCAGTTATCATGACCAGCGCGATCCATGATTCGCAGCGGAAGAGCGCCTCCATAATCGGCGCGTAGAAATCGCGGTCGAAATCTGTAGCTTCGTTTGGAGGCGCAATGCCGGCGAAAGCGGCGATCTTCGCCACGTCGCCACGGGCTTGCTCCGTCTCAGCCGTTGTTTCCTCGAACGCATCTTCCCAGAGCGCGCGAACCGGTTTGTGATCGTGCGTCGCGTACGTAGCCACCGACAGGCGCTGGTAATCGCTGCCCGAAATTGTGCGGCCGTCCGGATAGGATTCCCATTGCGGAATCTTGAATCCGGCGATGCCTAACGAGCGCAGGCTCGGCCGGACATAGTCGGGAACGGTGCCGAGATCTTCACCCACGACGCGGGTCTGCTGCGATTCTTCGAGCACCGCCCGCAGATAAGTCTCGCCCTCGCGCCGATTCATCTCGCAGTGCTCCCAGGTCGAATCATCGCGGGGATAAAACTGCGGCGAGAGCCCACTGGTCCGCTCTCGCATTTCCTCCTGAGACAGCGGCAGGAATTCCTTATTTCGGCTGGGACGCCACGGGAACGCGTAGATCCGGTAAAACCCGAGCACATGATCGATGCGGAAGACGTGAAAGATCTTGCGCACGCCGCGCACTCGCCACCGCCACCAATCGAGATTCCGCTTCTGCATTATGTCCCAGCGGTAAAGCGGAATGCCCCAGTTCTGTCCCCATTTTTGAGTGAACTTGTCGTCCTTGAAGTACGGCTCGGGCGGCGCGCCCCCCGACCAATCGATCGCAAATTCGTCGCGCCGAAAATAAACATCCGCGCTGTAGAGATTAACGCCGAACGGAATGTCGCCCATCAGCGCGATCCCGCGCTCTTCAGCGTAGCGGCGAGCGGCGCTCCATTGCTGCTCCGCGATCCACTGGACATAGCGGTAGAATTTCGCGCGCTCCTCGAATGAATCGCGTTTCTCCTGCGGCTCGCTCGCGAGCCAGGCGCGCGCCGCTTCTGGGTCGCGATGCTCTTTCCGCCATTGGTCCCACGTTTCGTGACCTGCGTTCTGCTCCATCAAAGCGCGGAAGAACGCGTAATCGTCCAGCCACGGTGCTTCGCTTTCACAAAAACGAGCAAAATCGTCGCTGCGATTTTTCCGTATGCTGAAGCGTCGATATGCTTTTTCCAGCAGCGACATCTTGAGTCGCCGGACGCGATCGTATTTCACGGCTCCTTTGCGAAGCTTTTCGAGATCGAGCTCGGCCACGACCTCGTCGAAATCTTGCTGCGCCAAGTCCTCCGGCGAGCCCGGCGCCAAATAAAGGGTGGACGGTTCCAGCGCCACGGAGCTGATCGCATTATACGGACTGTGGTCGCCGCCCATTTCGTTAATGGGCAACAACTGGACGAGCCTGAATCCGGTCTCCGCAGCCCAATCGATGAATTGCCGAAGCGTCTCCAGATCGCCAATGCCGAGATCGTTCTCCCTCCGGAGCGCGAACAACGGCGCGAGAATCCCCGCGATTTTCCGCTCAGGCGACAAGTTCATACTTCACACAACGGTCACAAAGGAAACAACGGATGTCTTCGAGATTTTACCCTGGTGAACCTCTGTGCCTTTTGCGCGAGGTCGATCAGTCGCGCCTGATCTGCCAATCTTCCACGAGTTGATCCGGAATTTCTTTCAGGAACCGCGACGGCCGCTGGAAGATATCGCCGAACCCGCCGCTCAATCGCATGTGCGGATACGTCAGATAAAGCTCGTCACGCGCCCGCGTAATGGCGACGTAAAACAATCGGCGCTCCTCTTCAATCGAATCGCGCGTTTCGAGGGAACGGGTGCTCGGAAACATTCCGTCAGTCAGCCAGATCACGAAGACCGTGTGATACTCGAGGCCTTTCGCCTGGTGAACGGAGGAGAGATTCACTGCTTCCGTGTCCTTGCTCTGATCGAGCGCTGGCTCCGCGTCGATGTTGCTGATGAGCGCGAGTTGAGAAAGGAATTCCTCTACGTCCTTGAATTGACGCGCGAAGGCTGCCAGCTGATTCAGGTCCTCCCGGCGCAGCTCGTAGTTCGTGAAGTTCGCCTTCGCGTAATCGTCGTAAATCGCTTCCACGATCGATGTGATCATCTCGGAGGGCGGATTCGGTGTTCCGCCCGGCGCGATTTCATCGAGGGTGTGGGCAAGCTGTTCCCAGGATTTTTTTGATTTCGCGCCCACCGGAACTGCGCGGAGCAAATCGCCAAAGTTGTAGCCGGGATCGGTGATCCCGGCCGGGTCAGACGCCGCTTCCGGGCCGGGATCACCGATCCCGGCTACAACCGCCCGCCAGTGATTGTCCGCGCTCTTGTTTCCGATGCCGGGCAATAGCTTGACCATGCGTTTGAAGGCGACCTCGTCCCGCGGATTCGCTACGAAACGGATAAATGACGTGACGTCTTTCACGTGCGCCTGTTCGAAGAATCGGACCCCGCTCGTGATGAGGTACGGGATGCCACGCCGGGAAAGTTCGAGCTGCAATTCGATCGCGTGATAGTGCGCCCGGTAAAGCACCGCGATCTCGTCCAGCTCGATTCCCTCATCGCGCAGCTCGAGTATTCGTTGAGCGACAAAGCGAGCCTGTTCGCTCCCGTCATTTAATCCGACAACCGCCGGCCGGAACGAATTGCTCGGACGCGTCGCCGCCAGTTCCTTCTTGAACTGCTTCACGTTTCCGGCAATCGCCGCGTTCGCGACCTGCAGAATCTCCGGCACGCTGCGGTAATTCAGCTCGATCTTGAACACCTGCGCGTCCGGGTACCGCTCAGGAAACGCCAGGATATTTTTGAAGTTCGCGCCGCGCCACGAGTAGATGGATTGCGCGTCATCGCCTACAACCATGACGTTGCGATGCTCGGCCGCGAGGGTGTCGATGAAATCTGCCTGGATCTTGTTCGTGTCCTGGTATTCGTCGACGAGAATGAACTGGAACTGACGCCGGTAAAAATCCGCGATGTGTTCGTGCTCGATCAGCATCCGCAGCGTTTTCTCGAGCAAGTCGTCGAAGTCCATCGAGTTCGTGTTTTTCTTTTTCTTCTCGTAGCGCGCGTGCACGTCCTGGATTTGCTCGAGCAACGGCAGGAAGTAGGGAAATTTCTCCGCCAGCAACGCATCGATAGGTGTCTCGGTGTTGATCACGAAACTGAAAATCTCCGCGAGCACGTCGCCCTTCGGGAACCGGATTTCTTTTGGATTAATTCCAGCGGCCGCGACGACGGTATCGATCAGGTCCTTCTGATCTTCGCGATCCATGATCGTGAACCCGCTCGAATAACCGAGCGCGCTCCCATGCCGCCGCAGCATCCGATTGCCGATCGAGTGAAACGTTCCACCCCAGAGTCCGCTCGCATCGACGGGCAACAAGTTCGCGACCCGATCCAGCATCTGGCGCGCGGCTTTGTTTGTGAAGGTGAGGAGCAGGATGTTCCGCGGATCGATCCCGTTCTCCAGGAGATAGGCGACACGATACGTCAGGGTCCGGGTTTTCCCGCTGCCAGCGCCGGCGATCACCAGCAACGGCCCCGGCGAAGCCGTCACCGCCGCCAGCTGCTGCTCATTCAGCTCCGCCGCGTAATCGATGTTGATCGTGCCCGCGTGCGGCGCGCGCTGGAGCGTGTATTCGCGGGACATGGGGCGTAACGCTCCCGTGTCGCCGTGCGCTCTTCAACGGAAATCGTCAGTAGTCATCCCGAGCGAAGTCGAGGGATCCCGCTTCCACCATATCGCCTCGATCGACGCTTCACGGGATCCTTCGACTCCGCTGCGCCCCGCTCAGGATGACGGACTCGATCCGCGTCGTTTCTGGCCGAGCTCTTCCAGCAGCTCGATTTGGATCTGCTGAATTTCGAAAAGACGGTTGTATTGCTTGCGCAGGAGGTGATCGATTTTTTCGTGGAGATGCCGGATCTCGAGCTCCGCTTTTAGATTGATCTTATAGTCGTTTTCACCGCGCAAACGGTCCCGCGCTTCGCTGCGGTTTTGGCTCATCATAATTACCGGCGCCTGGAGGGCGGCGAGCGCCGAGAGGACCAGGTTCATCAGAATATACGGATAAGGATCGAAAGCGCGGTTCGCCAAAATGAAACTGTTGAGGCCAATCCAGACCAGCAGAATGAGACTGAAGACGATGATGAAGGTCCAGCTGCCGCCGAACGCCGCGATCGTATCGGAGAGCCGTTCGCCGAAGCTCAATTTTTTCTCGAACTGGCTGCTGATGTCGCTCGATAGAATTTCGTGTTCTTGCAGGCTCTCGACGACTTCCTGGTCGAGCGCGGACAGCTCGCCGATCTCGTCCTCCAAGACTTCTCTCACGTAATCGCGCCGGAATTTCCCTAGGTCGTCGAAGCAAATGAACGATTTCCCGTCCCACTGCGGCGCCTTTTTGTGGATGAATTCCGAAAGCGATGGCCTGACGACTTCGCCGATGGTCCCGTTGCGCGTCGACTTCGTTTCTCCGCAGATCGCGCACTGTGCTGTCTCGGCCTTCCCCATACGCAACTGATACTAAAAAAATGGGACGCTTGTCGATCTACCTGCAGCGGCGGTCTATGACCGCCGATGCTTAGCGTAAAATTATGGAACGCGATGCTGACCGACCGTGGTCGTCCAGAGCCGTGAGCTGATAAACGCCCGGTGCCGGTTTCCAGGACAAAACGTCGTGTGCGTCGCAAGCGCCCAGAAATGTCTTGTCGGCGAACCAGTAGAGTTTTCGGACGCCGCTTTCGGTCTCCGCCCGAAGCGGGATCGCGGCCGTATTTTCGGAGGCATGCGAAATCGTTATCTCGCTTGCCGGCAAATTGATTTTGGGCGCGTGGCCGCCGCGCGACAGAAGTTCGTTATCCATCGTTGGGGCAAACGGCGGAGGCAATCGTCGCGGCACGCCGGCCCGTTCAAAAAGCGCGAGCAAATCCGACGGCCAGAATTCGAAGACCTCGCGCCTGATCGTCCGCGTCCCATCATCCTGCGCGACTCGCAGCCCGGTCGACGCGTCGACCAACACTTCGCGGTGCACGTCGCAGGTCGTGATCGGCGAGATGCCAGGGATGAACCAGCTCTCGGTGCGATGAGGACAAAACGCCCTCGGTAATTGACCCGAGACGGCGCAGAACTCGACCCGCTTCAGGTTCAACTCCGGAGCGGGCAGGTGCGGTTCGGCCCGCGACGGCTGCATCGTCCGCAATCCATCGATCATTTGAAAAAGCAGCGGGGCCGCCGCTGTGCGGCCGATAAAAGTCGCGTTGCGTTTTCCATCAAAGTTTCCGATCCAAACGGCGAGCACGTAATGGTCGAAGACCGCGACTGACCAGGCATCCCTGAATCCGTGCGAGGTCCCGGTTTTCCAAAACACTGGCCCGGAGCGATTCGACTCAGCGTTCGTTAGGCCGGGGCGCGGAATTTGGCCCAGCATGTCGAGCGTCAGAAACGCCGCTTCGGGGCTGAGCAGCCGAACGCTCTTCGGCGCCGGTTCGATGAGAGAGCGTCGCAATGGTTGGAGGCGGCCGCCGTTGGCGAGGGCGGCGTAGAGGCGCACCAGATCGTTCATCGTTACTTCCGCTCCGCCCAGCGGCAAGGACAAGCCGTAGAACGACGCCGGCTTGGGCAGCGCTACCTCAGCGTTGCGCAAAAACTCGTAGAACGTCGGGTGCGCCAGGTCAGACGCGAGCGTCACCGCGGGAACATTGCGACTCCGGGCCAGCGCGTCGCAGGCGCGAATCGGGCCGAGGAATTCGCGGTCGAAATTTTCCGGGTTGTAGTCGCCGAAGGTGTGCGGCGCGTCCTTCAACAAGGTGAGTGGATGAATTATTCCCTGGTCGAGGGCGAGCGCGTAAACGAGCGGCTTCAACGTCGAGCCCGGTGACCGCGGGCGGCGCGTGCCGTCAACCTGGCCGTGAATCTCGGGGTTAGAAAAATCCGACGATCCGATCTGGGCCAGGACTTCCATCGTTTTGAAATCGATGAGCAACGCCGCGGCGTTTACGATTCCGCGATCGCGACTCCGCGCGATGTAATCGCTGACTCGTTTTTCCAGCGTTTGCTGGAGAGACAGGTCGAGAGTGGTCTGGATTTCAGTTGCGGACGTTCTTGTTTCCAAAACCTCTTGGACGAAATGCGGCGCGATCAGTTGCCGGCGGGTCCGCGCCTCGGCGCGAAAGGTCAGCGTCGGGGTTTCATTCGTCGTAGATCGCGAATACCACCGCTGTTGCGCGTTCGTCACTCGAGCATTTTCGCCGCCAGCGATGAGCGCGCGCCGAGTCGGGCTTTGGGGAATGATGCTCAACGCCACCGCTTCCGCTGACGTCACTCGCGCCGCGCTTTTCGAGAAATAGATTTCGCTAGCGGCGCCGGCGCCTTCGATGTTCCGGCCGTAGGGCGCGAGATTCAGATACGCTTCCAGGATTTGCGACTTCGAGTAGTGGCGCTCGAGCTCGAGCGCGTAAACGATCTGCCGCAGTTTGCCCGCGATGGTCCGCGTCTGGAGGTGATAGCGCAGCCGCGCGACCTGCATCGTGATCGTTGAGGCACCCGCATGCGCGCCGCGCGAGAACGCCAGGTGCCATGTCGCGCGGAGAAGCGACACTGGATTTACGCCGGGATGTTTGCCGTAATATTTGTCTTCGAATCGCAGCGTCGCGTCGACGAGCGCCGGTGAGATTTCCTTCAACGGTGTCCAGACCCGATATTTCTGATCGGCGGTCAGTGTGACTCGGAGGACATTTCCATTCCGGTCCCGCACTCGCGTCGAGAAGTCGATCCCTTCCAGGAGGGGCGGCTTCGGAAGCGCGAGCCAGACGGCAGCCAGAACGAGTGCGACATACATCGTCCCTCGCAGCCAACGTCGGCAGCTCGTTTTTAAGATCAGTTCCCTCATTTACTTGGTTACGCTGATCTTTCCGCCTAAGCCGCGGCCCTTCACGTTCCGGTCATACATCGATTCGGCGAAGACCGGCGGCACGACGAAGGTCCCGCGGTTGCAGGATTTGATTTGGTACGTGATCTCGATCGTGTCGGTCGGCACGGTCGCGTAAAAGACGGTGCGATCTTCTCGGACCTCGACGTAATCGACGCCTTTGATCTCCGACACGCCCGGCGTGAGCGATGAGCTCACGACTTCAAATCCGCCGGGAAGCAGATCGACCAACGCGACGTTACTGATCCATTCCGGCCGCAGACTTCGAATGCGCAGCCGAACGGTGACGACGTCGCCGAGCTTCGTCGTCGTCACGGGCTGGTTCGATTTGTCGAGCAACTCGCGATACACCTCGAGCCCATCGGCGATCGCTTTGTCCGAGAGCTTTCGATCGAACCCGGCTTCGATCACTTGATAGTAAGCGCCCGGCGGATTGACCGCCGTGGCCGTACGGAAGCGGAGCGCCGCGGCGTCGCCTGAGAAATTCGCGCGCTGCAAAAGCTTGGTGCCAGTCACGAGCACCTTTTCCTTTTTGGCCTTGTCGAGCTCGATGATGCTGAGCTCCGGCGGATGCTGCGCGACAATCCGCGAATACGACTTTAACGCGAGGACGGCATAGGCCGCCGACAAGGTGTTGAAATTTCCTTCGCCGATCGGCTTCAGCACTTTCTCAAATTCCGTCGCGGGCAACTTCTTCAGGCGATCCGGAAACTCGCGCGCGAGAACGGCGACATATTGCGAATCCGCGCCGAGCGGCTGGTAGAAATCATTGATCCGTTTCTTTTCTACCTGGCCGATCTTGTAAGCGCCGATCAATTTCGTCGCCTCATCCTCTTTTTTCAGAATGTGGAGCGCGCCGGCGAGATAAACGCCCGTCAGATCCGTTTTCCATTCCTTTGCGTGAGTCTTATCCAGGTAATCGCGCAGGTTGATGATGTAGTTCGTGGTCACCACCCCTTCGCGGGTCAGCAGGTAAATCGCGTAAGCAATCCGGCACGCGTCGTCGAGATCCGAGGGCTCCTTCGCGACCATCGCCTGCAAATTGCGCAGACCGCTCGCGAACATTTCCGGCGGCGGGGCAAACCCGGCCGCCCTTGCTTCGATGAGGAAATGCATCGCGTAAGGCGACATGAAACTGATGTCCTGGCCTTTCTCCGGCGCCCAATAACCAAACGCGCCCTGGTCGTTTTGCCGGCGGCGCAAAACCGAGAAAACATTTTCGAGCTGCGTCGCCACCTCGGCTTTGGACAATCCGAAGTCGCTTTCATCGGCAAGAGTCAGCCTGCAAAACGCAGCGCTCGTGATCTGTTCGCTGCAACCGTGCGGAAAATCCTTCAGATACGCATCCAGTCCGTGAGCAAGCCCAAGCGGGAGCGCCGAAATCGCCGCGGAGAGTTTGCGAAACTCCGGATACATGTCGCGCGATGTCGGAAGGTCGACACTGTTCTTCGTGAAATTGCTGCTCCGAACTTGCGTCATGAAGGTGGTCGGTGGACGCACGCTGATCGTCGAACGCAGCCGCATTTCCTTGCCGCCACTGCTGGCGATGAATGTCACGGTTCCCGAGCCAAGCTTGTCATTCACTTTGACTGAGAACGTCGTCGTTTGCTCGTGGCCTTCCGCGATCCGCATCGTCTGCGACGGAGTTTTCACGATCTGCAGATGCTCGGAAGCTTCCGCCCGAATCTGGACGTCCGCGTTTTCGCCCGAGCCTTCGACGTTGTTTGCAACCGTAACGCCGACCTCGAACTCGTCTCCGGGAGCCGCAAGCGTAGGCACGCTTGGTGTAATCACGAATGGTCCGCGGACCAGCGGATTTTTTTCCGCGGCGCCAGTGGAGTCATCTGCCACCGCGACTGCCATGACGGTCAAGGTGCCCGCGAAATAATCCGGGACGTCGTAAACGACTTCGCGTTGCGTCGGATCGGCATCGATGATTCCGGACCAAAAAACGACCGGCTTTTCTGTGACGCGCTTGAATGGATTGAGCTGCTTCGGGTTATCGCCGTCACCGCCGAAGGCTGAAAGCGACTGGAGAATGGAAAATTCCGGCATGATCAAATCGACGATCTGCGCGGTCTCGACACCGAGCGCGCACTTGCGGAAGAAAAAGCCGAGTGGATCGGGGAGCTTGTAATCGCTTACCTGGAGAATTCCCTGGTCGACGGCGAACACGGCGATCTTCGAGGGCCGATCGGTTTTGTATTTGATATGGAGCGGCTCACCTGGCTTCGCGATCGCCGGCGTCTCCAGCTCCACCTTCAACCGGCGTCGTTCGATGTTTGCCGTGAATGGAACCACGCCATAGCTGAGCGGGCTCGTGAAGATTTCCTTCGAATCGAGCGCGCGGATGAGCGCCACGTTGATGTAACCGCTGCCTTCAAAGCCATCCGGCACCTTGATCCGTTGCACGCTGCTGGCGGCGTTCGTCTTGAACCAGAGCTGCGCATAAACTTTGTCGCGCTCGATTGTGATCAAGCCGCTGCCGGCATATGGAGCGGTGATGCTGATCTCGATTTCTTCGCCGGTATTGTATTGCGGTTTCGAGAGCTTCACTTGCAGCTCGGAGTTCTTGTCGAGCGAGCGCTTCACGATTCCGCGTCCGACCACGGAAAACCGAACGCGACTGACCTTGCGGTTTTCCTTGTCGCGTAACTCAACGACGTAATCGCCCGGTTCTTCGGTCGGGAGTTGGTAACGCGACCCATCGATGCCGATCGCAAGCTTCTCGGTCTTCGCGACACGCTCTTTCAGGACCGACTCATAGGCATAACTCCCGTTGTCCTTTTTCGTAACCACGGAAACGTATTCCTCCGCGATAACGGTGACGGTCAGGTCATCCAGCGCGATTTTGTTGAGCTTCGAATCGACGGCGAGCAAGTCGACTAGGCGCGGCGTGCTGGCGTTAATGTAATTCAAGTCGCCGTCGCTCTTGTAGCCGACGACGTAAGGCAACGAAGACACCAGCTGCGACGCCTGTCCGGTGATGCTGCGACCGCCTTCGCCTTCGAATGCTTCGGCAAAGAACCGCATTGAGTAAGTCGCGTCCGCGAACCGATCGAGCTGCAGGTCGAGTTCCGTCTTGCCGTCCGCGTCCGTGTTTTGTTCGCCGAGATCGACGGTCTCGTTTCCCCGCACCTTCTTCTCGTCGAGGAGCGGATCGTAAAAGCTGTAGTCCTTGAACTCAGCGAACGAGAACGAGGCCGGCCACAGCTCGACCTTGCTCTTGACGCGGCGATCGCTCGCCGGTGTGCCGTACAGGTTCGCCAGCGCGATCGACGCCTTCATCTCGCGCGGATCGACCCACCCCTTGGTCGATGTCTTCGAGAGCCGCGTCTCGATCTTCATCCGGTCGGGAAGAAATTCCTTCACGTTGACGGTGGTCGAGCCGAGGAGCGTCGAGCGCTTATCGTTCTTCACCAGGTAAACGTTGATCGAATATTCGCCGGTAGGTGATTCGTAAGCGGTCTTGTAGCTGACCTCCGCAAATCCACTCGGCGGCAAGGCGATCTTCTTCGTTTGCACCTTCAGATCGCGCGCATCGACCACTTCGGTTTCGACCGGCAAACCAGCCAGCTTTCCGAGCCAGTTTCGTTGTTTAATCACGAAGGCGATGTGCATTTCGTCGCCGGGCCGATACACGCCGCGCTCGGTGAACACGAAAGCGTCCAGATCTTCAGCGAGCACTTTGTTCACGCCATCGATGTCGAAGCGCGAGAAGTTCACCATCCGGTCGTCGCGCGAGTAGGGGATGAAGCTGATGTCGTCTCCCAGCCGCGCGACGTAGACGACGGCTTTGCGTTCGTGTTCGTTCTTCTCGACCGAGGTGAAAGTCACGCGGCCATCGGGCGAAGTCTTCGCGCTTTGGACCGCGATGCCGTTGCGGCCCAGGATATCGACGGTCACGCCCGCGAGCGGCAGACCGGTCTTGATCGACACGACGAAAACGTCGCTCGTCTTGTCGGCGTTCTTTTTGACGAGGAGGCCGAGATCGCTGACCAGAATGAACCGGGTTGTCTTGACGTTCTTGATGAATTTCTTCGCGACCGGGTCCCAGGCCCGGGCCGTGATGAAGAAAAGGCCGCGCTCACTTCCGCCGTCCGCAGGCTTTTGCAGATACTTCGCGAAATCGAATGCGGAATAATTCGCCTTCCATTTGTTCTGGAGCGCGATTGTCTGGTCTTCGCGGGCGATCCGCGAAATGTTGTCCTGGTCGAACGAGCCATTCTTGAATTCCGGCGCCTGAAATTCGCCTTCGGTCTGGCTGACTAGATGATTGATCTGAGTCGAGAGGACGCGATCGATCTCGAACTTGATCACGGCGACGCCGCGCGACCGAATCGACAGCTTGCGCTCACCACCAAGCGCGAGCAGGCCGCCATCGCCTTGAATGTCGATTTCCTGCGGCAGCTCCGCCGGCACGACGAGCTCCGCGTGGTTCTCCGCGAGTTCGTATCCACTCCGCGCCTTTAGTCTCTGATCAACGCGAACGTAAAGCTGTCCGTCGCCTTCGAGCCGAAACTTGAAGTGGTGATCGCGCGCAAATTCTTTCTCGGTCGGAATCGCCGTGAACTTAACCTCCGTGGCCTGCTCCAGGATCTCGTCCGTGACTTCATCGGCGTTCGCCCACTTGGTCCCCGGCGAATTGTCGACGGTCGTATTCTCGTCCTCGTCGCTGCCGCTTTCTTCCTCAGTTGTCTTCGCGGTTTCCTGAGACGTGCTTTCATCGGTCGATTCGGCGGCGCTATCGTCGCGGCCGCTTTCATCGCTGGCTTCGTCACTGGTCGATTCTTCCTCCGATTCCTCGGTCTTTTTTACTTCCCGCTTCGGAAGCAGATAGATGTGCAGCGCCTTCGCCAGCTCCGGCGTGGAAATGTCGCTGGTGGTTTCGATGTTCAGGATTTGTTCCGGCTCGCCTTCCTTGTTCCGGACGATGCTGCTGTCGATCGACTTGATCTGAAATGCCGTCGCTTTCGACGGGATCTGGGTCTTTTGCTCCACGGCGTCGTGCAACTGCGCGCCTCCCTGGTTCGTTCGCAATCCCTCCGCGAGCACGAGCTTCATCCAGTCTTCCTCGGCGGGGAGAGTTACCGGCGAGCTCCGGATGAACGCGCGACGGTTATGATCGCCGAATGTCACCGTAAAATGCGGCGCCGGCTCGTTAGGCGGGAACACGTTCGCGCCGCCTTGCATATTGAGCGTGAGAGATTTCTCGATCTGTCCCGGATCGATCGAGTGCGTCAGCTCAATCGTCGCCAGGACGCGTTGCACGCCAGGTTCCTTGGCATCTTCCGACAGCGTGACGTCTTTCAGTTCAGCCCGAAACGACGCCGTGCTCGCCTCGTATTCCAGCTTGTCCATGCGGACATGCGACGGAAAGAACTCGCGATCGAAGATGACGCGGAACTGTTTGTCCGCCGGCCAATCCTGCGCCGGCGTGAAGGAAAGCTTGCTGTCACTGACCCATTTCCACGCGCCTGCGACTGGCGGGTCGAGCCGAACATGTGAAAGCGTCGGGTTCTTCAAGTCCTCGAGCCGCGCGGCCGATTCGCTGAACTCGATGGTCAACGGCGGAAACTTCAGCTCTTTCTCGAGCGGCGTCACCGGAATCGGCGCGACCGTCGCGTGGACCGTGTGCGGTTTCGGCTGACGTTGATACCAGCGCCAGGTCCAAACCGAGCCGCTCGCGATCAGAAACGCCGCGAGAACAATGACCGCGGCGAGAACCGGGTGACCGCGGCGGTAAATGACCACCCGGGAGAAACCGCGCTGCAGCCAGTAAGGCGGCCGATACGAGAGCTGGCCGAACGCCGTCCGAAAAATCTTTCGAATGCCTCGCGCCAACCACGCGAAGGGGCGGATCAAGAACCAGAAGAAGTTGTCCATAAAATAGCGTCCTTTTTGGCGCTGACTGAGTGACGGTCAGTCGGATTGCTCTTGCACGAGGTGACGGCAGGCTACTGAAGCGGCAAAATTGAGGGAAGAACCAAATGGGTTTTCCGGGGTTAATGCGCGATTCGACGAGCTTAGGCTTGAACGCCGGGGCGCCAAACCTAGGCTACAACCATGGAGGAAGCCGAAGTTCCGTTGGAGCATCTGCACGAACAGATTCATCACCATGCCGAACACGGCGGGCCGTCCTGGATTTCGGGAGTCGCCTTAAGCACGGCCATCCTCGCCGTCCTGGCCGCGATTGCCGGACTTCTATCCGGGAAACATGCGAACGAAGCGATGATGGCCCAGATCGAGGCGTCAGATCAGTGGAGCTATTACCAGGCGAAAAGCATCAAGGCTTCGGTCTTGGACGCGAAGATGACGTTGACTGCGGAAGCGACCGAGAAAGACAAGGAAAAGGCGGCGCAATACCAGGAAGAACAGGCGGAGATCAAACGTGAAGCCGAGCACAACGAGGGCGAAGCCAAAGCGAACTTCCACAAGCATGAAGTTTTTGCCCGTGGCGTGACAATGTTTCAAATCGCGATCGCGATTGCGGCGATCTCTGCACTGACCAAACGCCGTTTTTATTGGATCCTTAGTATGATATTGGGCGGTCTCGGCTGCGTCTTTCTCGTGCTCGGCTGGATCGCGCACTGACCGGGATGCGCGTTCTTTCTATCGACGCGTCCCTCCGCAACACCGGCGTCGCCGTGATCGATGGGAATGGCGGCAAACCACGCGTGCTTTATTTCGGCGTGATTCATAACGCCAAGGCCCTTCGCTCTTCGTCCTGTCTGGTCGCGATCCGCGATCGCCTCGCCGAGCTGATTCACGCGCATGAGCCCGATTGCTGCGCGCTCGAATCGGTCATTTACGTTCAGAGCTATAAAACCGCCATTGTGCTTGGCGCGGCGCGGGGAGCGGCGATTCTCGCGGCGGCGGAGCGTGGCCTGCCGGTCTTTGAATATGCGCCAAAGCGTATCAAACAGGCCACCGTGGGGCGAGGAACGGCGGACAAAAACCAGGTCGCGTTTATGATTCGCGCGCTTCTTGGCCTCACGAAAACTCCGGGGCCGGACGAAGCGGACGCGCTCGCGATTGGCCTCACTCATCTTCGTTCCCAGGAAGCCGCTCGCTTGGGAGTGCCGGGCGGAGCGCAAATATGAATGTGCGCTGGCTTGGCCGAATGTCGTTTCCCGACGCTCTTGCGATGCAGGAGCAGTTAGTCGCGGAGAAGCGCAGTGACCACTCGTTAGGCGACGAGTTTCTGCTGCTGGAACACGAGCCGGTTTATACGATCGGCCGCACCCCGAACCAATCGAGTCTGCTCGGCGCCGCCCATCTTCCGTTCCCGCTTTTCCCCATCAATCGCGGCGGCCAGGCGACGTATCACGGCCCCGGCCAGCTGATCGGTTATCCGATCATCGATTTGCGGCGTTACGGCCAGGACCTGCATCGGTATTTGCGCTGGCTTGAAGATTTCCTGGTGGAAACGCTCGCTGAAGTCGGGATCAACGCGACAACGCGAAGCGGGTTGACTGGTGTCTGGGTGGAGAACCGCAAGATCGCGTCGATCGGAGTCGGGGTTCGTCACTGGATCACCATGCACGGATTTGCGTTGAACGTTTGCGGCGACCTCTCGCCGTTTGATGAGATCGTCCCGTGTGGAATCGCAAACGTCACCATGACCTCAATCGAAAAAGAAACGGGCGAAGCCCATACGCCGGTAGATCTCGCTTCGCGCGTTGAACAAATTGCGCTGCAACGAATTCCAGCCTTGCGCAACGCTGAGGCGCTCGGCTGATTCTCTCATGGCTATTCCGCTCGAAGACAACGTTTCGGACATCATCGGCAAGGCGCAACGCGGGCTCGGAATCTCCGATAGCCAATTGGCCGAACGTGCGAGCGTGAGTACCGACGCAGTCCGGAAAATTCGCGACGGGGATTTGAGCGGAGACGCTATCGAGCGAGTGGCGCCGATTTTGAAATTGAACGCAGCTGCCTTGCGCAAACTGGCGGCAGGCGAGTGGGAGCCGGAAACGATCGGAGAGATTGACGGCCTGGCCATGTTCAACACGACCTACGGTGACATGACGGTGAACGCGTATCTCGTTTGGGATCCGGTATCGCGCGATGCCGTGGCGTTCGATACTGGCGCGGATTGCACCGGGATGCTGAAACGAATCGAGAACGACGACCTAAAGACCAAATGGATTCTGCTCACGCACGCGCATCCCGATCATGTGGCCGATCTGGCCCGGTTGCGAAAGGCGACTGGAGCTCCCGTTTACATTTCTGAGCGGGAATCTGAGGGAGGCGCTGAAGGAATCCCAGAAGGCAAACATTTTGAGGTTGGAACGCTTGCGATCGAAGCGCGCTTAACGTCGGGTCATTCCCCGGGCGGAATCACTTATGTCGTGACTGGGCTGGCCCGGCCGATTGCGATCGTGGGCGATTCACTTTTTGCGGGATCGATGGGCGGCGGAAATGTTTCCTACCAGGACGCGATCCGAAATAACCGGGAGAAAATTCTCACACTCCCCAATGAGACGATCGTTTGTCCGGGTCACGGACCGCTAACAACGGTAGGGAAAGAAAAACGCGATAATGCGTTCTTCGCCAACGCAAACGTATGAACATTGGATTTGTCGGCGTAGGCAGGATGGGCGCGAATATGGCGCGACGTCTGAAGGACCGTGGCTATCATGTCACGACTCTTTACGATGTGAACCGAACGGCGGCCACGTCGTTAGCGACGGAGCTTGGCGCTGCCGCCTGTCCTACGCTTGGCGACGTGACCGCCGGGGCCGACATCGTTTTCACGATTGTGACTGACGATGCTGCCATGCGCGAAATTTTTAGCGGCGCCGACAATCTTCTTGTGAATTCGCGCGGCAAATTATTCATCAACTGCGCGACGGTCTCGCCCGGCATTCACGTCGAAGTGGAAGAGTGGGCCGAAGCGGCCGGCGCGTCGTCGCTCGAAGCTTGCATGGCTTCGAGCATCACCCAGGCGCGGGAAGGTTCGCTTTATCTGATGTGTGGCGGTCGGGAAGAAAACTTCCGACGGGCGGAGCCAATTCTAAAAAAATTGAGCACCTCGCTTCGCTACATCGGCAGATCGGGTGAGGCCGCGAAAGTGAAGGCGTTGGTCAACATGGTCATGAATATCAACACCGCGGGACTCGCTGAAGGACTCGGGCTTGGCGATTCGCTGGGTCTCGATCTGACAATGCTCCGCGAAGTTTTTTCTCAGACGGGTGCTGCTTCGCGCGTTCTCCAAACCGACGGCGAAGATATGCAGAACCGCGAGCACTCTTGTTTCTTTTCGGCAGCGCACGCTGCAAAGGACAGCGGCATCGCGCTCGCACTCGCCGAGGAAATCGGGCTCGATCTTCCGCTCGCGCGGGAAACAAAAGCGCAATACGACAAGATGGTCGCCACCGGACTGGGCGAATTGGATAAATCCGGCATCGCCGAACTGACGTTCAAAGGCCGACTGACCGAACAGACCGGGCCTTAAACTTCGATCAACCTCGGCTCCGCGAGCACGAGCTGCGCATCGCCGACGGTAATGACGCCGTCGCTCAAAATCTGCGCGCGTAATCCGCCATTGCCCTGGAGAAATTCTTCCGCGCCGGGCGCGATGGCCTGATCCATCCAATAGCAAGGCCGGCAATGCGCCGTCCCTCGCAGGCGGACCCCTTGAATGGAAAATTCCTGGCCAATCAGGTCGTTCAGATTAACGCCGGCAACGATTACATTCCGGCGCAGGTTTCCGGCCGACTTGTTCGTTAGGCCGAATTGTTCCGCGAGTTTTTCGAAGACTTCGATCGAAAAGAACGTGATCTGGCCTTTGTAGTCATCGCGGTAATCGTAAAACCGATCGCCCCGAATTCCGTGACCCGCGACGCATTCAATCTCGCGAACTTCCAGCAGTGGATAATCGTCCGGCTCTCGGCCGTGATGCCCAAAGTAGTTGTGGCCGGAAGAAATGAAGATCTGCCGGACGATCATCAACCGACGCTAACCGAGGCGGAACCGAATTTCGCGGATAATTTTGGTTCCGAAGCGCTGCTTCAATTTTCGCAAGATTTCTGCCTTCGAAATCTGCTCGAATTGATAGTGCAGCGCCGGTTGCAGCACGCGCACATAAAGCACGCCGGCTCGCAGACTGACGGGGGCTGAATGCGCGGCGATAAAATCACCGACGATTTGTTTCCACGCCTCGATCACTTCGTTTTCGCGAAGCCGCTCGCTCAGCCCGAGCTGTTGCATCAGCTTCGGCAGCAAATCGCCCGGCCCCTGCCAGCGGTCTGGCCGGGTCTTGTTGGCGGGAAGGCCGCGCCATTCGGCGATGACGGCGGCGCGCAGGGACGCGTTCATTGAGTGAACGCGATTAATACTTCCGCCGCATGTTGCTCGGCAGAATGTTTAATTCGGTGCGGTACTTGGCGACGGTGCGGCGGGCGATTGGAATACCGCGCTCGCTCAGGATCTCGACGATTTCCTTATCGCTTAGCGGCGAAGCGCCGTTCTCGTTCTTCACCAGATCCATGATCGCTTCTTTCACGCTTGTGTTGCTCATCGATTCGCCGGTCGCGGTCTGGTAACCGGGCGTGAAGAAATATTTCATCTCGAACACACCCTGCGGCGTCGCCATG
Source organism: Chthoniobacterales bacterium (assembly GCA_045809795.1). GTDB lineage: Bacteria > Verrucomicrobiota > Verrucomicrobiia > Chthoniobacterales > UBA10450 > AV80. The sequence goes on along the minus strand of JBJMXD010000006.1, from coordinate 1,117,823 downwards.
TATTTTCCGGAGATGGCGCGGCTGACGGTAGTTTCGTGCACGCCGACGATGTCGGCGATCTGCACCATCGTCATCGGTTTCAAGTGCGCGGTGCCGTGGTCGAGGAACTCGCGCTGCCGTTTCACGATCTCATGCGCGATGTTCGAAATCGTCTGCTGCCGCTGATGGATTGATTTGATCAGAAATTTTCCGCTCCTGATCTTGTCGCGAATGTAGTCCTTCACTTCGCTGCCATTCCCGTCCTGCGCCATGATGTCTTTATAAGTGTTACTGATACGCAGATGCGGAATCTGTTCGCCGTTCAGGATCACTTGATATTCGCCGTCGATTTTTTCCACGGTGACATCGGGCAGGACGTAATTCTGAGGCGCGGCCGCGAAGATCTGGCCCGGCCGTGGATCGAGCTGCGCGATATTGTTCGCGCACTTCTGGACTTGCTCGACGCCGATCCCCATCCGACGCGCGATCTCTGGGAAACGCCGTTTCCCGAGGTCCGCCATATGGTCCTGGATGATTTTGTATTCGAGACTGTTGCCTTTTCCTTCGCGCTTCAGCTGGATTAACAGACACTCCCGCAAATCCCGCGCACCGACGCCCGGCGGATAAAAGCTCTGGATGAGCAGGAGCATCGTCTCGAAATCTTCCTGGGCGATGCCGGTATTGAGGGCCATCTCTTCCGGCGTAGTCCCCAGAAAACCGTTGTCGTCGACGTTGCCAATGATCAGCTCGGCGGTCTTACGATCGTCGGCATCGAGAGGCGTCTGATTGAGTTGCCCCATGAGATGCTGCTGCAACGTTTCCTGGGTCGCGATTGAATCGAAGAAGAACTGGCGCTTTTCTTCTTCTTCCTGCGACCGGCCGCTGTAGCTGCCGGATTGCGCCATGTAATCGCGCCATTCGTCGTCGAGTTTCGCAAGCTGCTCGAACTCCGCTTTGAAATCGTCGTCGGCCTTCGTCGTGGCGGGCGCTTCTTCGGCACCATCGGCACTTGGTTCCGTAGCGAGTTCTTCCAGGACTGGATTAGTTTCCATCTCCTGCTGGACGAGATTGCGTAGCTCCAAAAGCGGCGCTTGGAGGATCAGCAGGCTCTGTTGCAACTGCGGTGCAAGAACCTGTTGAAGAGACAGATTTTGCGATTGATGCATCCCCGGGCCGGCCATGATCTGCGACGGTACGCTTCGGTAGGGGCGAAGCAAGCAATTACCACGCCGTATTCCCTCGTAAAAAGGGCGTTGGCGCCAGGGGAATACGACTTGCTTTTAGAAGGCGGACATCAATCTGCTCTCATGAAAATTTTTTCAGCTTTCATCGCAGCCTGCCTCATTGGCGCCGGCGCGTTCGCAGCGGAACCGCCGAAGGAATCCGATCGCGATCAACAGCAACTAGCGGCGTTGGCCAAGGAAGTGCAGGGCCAGCAAACTGCCATTGCAGACAATCAGAAAAAGATCGACGAAAAACTGGCCGCAATCGCAGAGGCGATTCGGCAGGCAAAAATCTACGCGGCTCGGGGAAGATAATATGCGCGCTCTCATCCTTTCTCTAATTGCAGCGCCGTTGGCGATTTGCATAGCCACTGCCCAAACCCCGATGCCTATTGTTGTCCCCGCTATGACGCAGGGAAACACCACGCAAAATCCGGTTACCGCGGCGGTCACAACGACTTCAGCGCAAACGGCGCTCAAAGCGCTCCAGGCGATGAAAGCGACGAACGATGAAATCCTGAAGCAGCAGACTGCGACACTCGAGAAGCTCGACGAGATCGAAAAAGCGGCGAACGAACTCAGGATCTACTCGAAGCGCGGCTAACAAAGCTGCGGGCGCGGAGGTCGTCCGCTACTTCTTGCTCTTCGGTTCTACCTTCCGGTAGAGCGTCGCCATGCTGATGCCGAGCGTGCTTGCCGCTTTTTCGCGCGAACCCCCGCAATGGTTCAGGGTCGCTTCGATATAACCGCGCTCCTGTTGCTGGATAAATTCGTCGAGCGTTTGTCCCACGGGCATCGAAGCGACGGCTTGCTCGTTCTTTTCTCCCTGCGCCGCCGCCACAATCTGCGGCGGAAGGTCGCTGGGCAGGATCAATTCTTCCTCGCACAGGGCGCAGGCGCGCTCGATCGCGTTTTCCAGCTCGCGGACGTTTCCGGGATAGTCGTAGTGGCAGAGAATATCGACCGCTTTCGGGTCGATCTTCTTCGGCTCGCCGCCGGTGATCGATGCTTGCTTTTGGAGAAAGTGATTCACGAGGAGCGGAACGTCCTCCAGCCGTTCGCGGAGCGCTGGAATCTCGACAGGGATAACGGCCAGCCGGTAATACAAATCCTCGCGGAATGTTCCGTCTTTCAACTTTGCCTGGAGCACTTCGTTGGTCGCGCCAACGACGCGGACGTTGACCGGCACACTCTTGTTATCGCCAACGCGCCGAACTTCGCGTTCCTGGAGAACGCGCAGCAGCTTCGTCTGCAACTGCGGCGCCATCGAATTGACTTCATCGAGAAAGATCGTGCCGAGATTCGCTTCTTCGAAGAGCCCCCGCTTGTCCGCGACGGCGCCAGTGAACGCTCCCTTTTTATGCCCGAACAATTCCGACTCGAGCAGGTTCTCCGGCAAGGCGCTGCAGTTGATGGCGACGAACGGGTGGTGCTGGCGGTTGCTATTAAAATGCAGCCCGCGCGCGACCAATTCTTTACCGGTACCGCTTTCGCCCTGGATCAAAACCGTGCTGTCCGTGTCGGCGACTTTGTTAATCAGGTTGTAGACCTGCTGCATTTTGCGGCTCGTCCCGATGATGTTCTCAAACCGGTAACGGTTCTTGAGCTCCTTGCGGAGATAAGTGTTCTCGCGCAGGGCCGCCTGGTAATCGAGCGCCCGCTGCACCGTCATCTGGAGCTCGTCGATTTTGAAAGGCTTGGTCACATAATCGTACGCGCCCATCTTCATCGCATCGACCGCCGTCTCGACTGAGGCGTAGGCGGTGATCAAAATGACGGCGGTTTGTCGATGATGCTCCCGCACATGCTGGAGAACATCGAAACCGGTCATCGTCTCCATCTTGATATCCGCGATCACGACCTGCGGACCGATCGCGTCAAGCTGCTCGATGGCTTTCGGAGCCGAGTTGAAGGGAAAAACCTGGTGACCTTTTTCCCGGCAAAGCGTCACAATGACTTCCACCATTGCCGGCTCATCATCGATAATTATGATCTTCGCCATATTTGCCGTGCGGAGAATATTTCAGAACTGAGAAAAGGAAAGCGAAATTGAGAAATTCTCACGGACGCTCCTTTTCCGCGCTGCGAAACGCGGTCAGGCAGCGTTTTCGTTTATTTCGCCGTTGACCATGAGCCACGGAACATTCCCGGAAAAAGCCACGATGTTTTCACAGGTGTCGCCGGCGGTCGGAACTGGAAGCGCGATCATATCGGCATAAGCGCCGGGAACGAGACAGCCCAGGCAATCTGATTGGTGGAGAGCCGCGGCGCCGTTCGTGGTGACCATCTCCAGCGCTTCCCTTGGCGACACCGATGAGTGTGCGCGCAGCAGTTCCCGCATTTCGGAGAAGAGGCTCAGATCGGAATTGCTCGCGAGACTATCGGTGCCGAGGCAAATGTTGAAACCGAGGGGGCGCAGGCGTTCAAGGGCGAACGGGGCATGTTGGAAAAAACGGTGACTGCGCGGGCAATGAGCGATGTGAAACTTCAGCGCGGTTTGCAACAAGTCGTAGTCGCTGGAATCGAGCTCGTTTAAGTGGGCGATGATCCAACGATCGTCGATCGTGCGCGTTTGAAGGAAACGCGCAACCGGCGTTTCGCGACCGCAGTCGTCCGTTGGTCTGCCGATGCTTTTGAGAAAATCGAATGTCGGACCGGTTCCATCCCGAAACATCAGCATTTCGTCTCGTGACTCCGCCAAATGCGTTGTGAGAAGCGCGTCGCGCTGCCGGGCAATTTCTTCGCACCGCGCATACAATGGTGGCGACGCGGTGAAAGGCGCGTGCGGCGCCAGTCCCCAATATTTGGCTGAGCAAAGATTCTCGACCGCTTCGTCGACAATTTCAGTGGCCTGCTCGGGATTTCGAACATCGATGAGCTCGCCGAACCACCAGGTCCTGACCGGTTCTTTGATCGCGGCGATCAGGTTTGGAAACGCAGTCAGATTCGCGATTGTCGTTGTGCCGAAGCGCTCGGCCTCGACGAAGCCGGCGTTGATCGAATCAACGTAATCCTGCTCGGTGAGATTTGCTTTCTCGGCGTTAATCGCGCGGATCCAATCGGCGAACGACTGGTACGGCCCAATCTTCCCGCGGAGGACCGTGTAATCCAAATGGCAATGCGCATTGATCAGACCCGGCAACAGAACGCGCTCACCGAGATCGATCAGCTCGCCACGGTGGTCGCGCCGGACATCGTCGAACCGGCCGACGCCAACGATTTTGTTGCCCTGCACAAGGACCGCTCCGTTCTCAATCGGGTCGCCGGCCATCGACACGACCGTGCGCGCGCGGATAATCATTTATTCTCCTGAACGACCCGGCGGGCTTCGGCGACGAGGAGGTTGCATGCTTCCTGGCAGAGCAAAGGAATCACCGGCGCGCCCAATCCGGTTTGATCGTGCGTCGAATCAAATTTCTCCGACGGAAGACTCGTCGAGGGAACAGTCCCGCTTTGGTCGCGCCGCCAGAGAATCGTGCGAAGACAACCGCCGTCCGACCGGCAGAAGTCGCCGATTAATTTGTCCGCCTGGGCCCCGTCAATTTGCGCGGCGACGCGGTACATCCCGGATTGCCGGCCGAGAGTTTCGCGAAAGGGAGTTGCGATCAGCTGATCCTTTTCGAAGGCCAACATTGCTGCCAGCCGGCCCGGATAAAACAAATCGAGCGCCGTCTGGAGCGCGCCTAAATCTGGCAGAAGCAATTTCCATCCGTGCCGGAGCGTCGGCGCGGTTTTCAATGGACGATAGTTTCCGGCGTCATTGAAGCGCGCCAGTTCCCCGGCGTCATCGGCCGCGCGGTGAGGCGTGAGATCCTGGAGCGCCGCATCTTCCCGGTGACAGAGCGAAAAGGTCCCGTCATCACGGCATCCGATCGCGATCTGCCCGATGCAGCACAGTCCCTTGGCCAGCCAATCCCCGAGCGCGCGTTCCTGCGCGAGGGCGTTCACTTCAACGCGCGCGCGATCAGGAAAGCCGCATGCTCGAGAAAATCGCGGTCGTCCTCGGTGAACGCATTCAGCTTCTCGCTTTCAACGTCGATGAGCCCGATCGGCTTTCCCGCTTCGGTGATCACCGGCACAACGATTTCCGATTGGGTGCTGCCGAACGTCGGCAAATACCGGGGGTCCTTGTGCACGTCAGCCACCATGACGGCCTGCTTTGTTTCCAGAGCAGCGCCCGCCAGGCCTTGCGTAGTCGGGAAACGCGGATACGCCGGCGGACACTTGCCGGTTTTGGCCACGATCACGAATTCGTCGCGGACGATTTTATAAATGCCGACGAAGCGATAATCGCACGCGCTTCGAATCATCTCCGCCATCGTGCAGAGCTGGTGAGGATCCTTCGCGCCCGCCAGAACGTAGGCGCCCAGCTCCTGCAAATGCTTCCCGATCTTCCCTGTCGCTTCCATGTTGAGCCGTAAGTTTGGGTTGAGAATCTAGGAGGCTGATTGAAGCACCTGCTTTCGTTGATCGAAGATCGCGGCCTGTTCGATGATCACGTCGGCAAATCTGGAGTCAGTTCCAATCGCTGTCGAATAGAAGATTGACCGGCCCTGGAGCTGGTGGGCGCCCCCAGTTTCTCCCTCGATCCCGAGCAACGCCGGAATGTCCTCGTAACTGTGGAGTCCGTCGGAAATGAAGAATGGAACGACGATAACGTTCTCGCTCTTCGTCAGGTTCGCCCAATCAGAGACCAGCGGCGCCTCTTCCATGTAAACATTCAGGACCTCCGAATATCGGCCGAGCTGCCCGATTTTCTCCACCTGCTCTTTGGCGGCGACCGCGCTGTTATCGTTGAGGCTTGTCCCGTGGGCCACGATGAGCAGCGCGGCTTCCTCTTCGCGAATTCCCGGCGCGATCTCCCGGGCGCGATTAAGCAAATGTTCCGTCATGCTTTGATGGCTGCCGACCGGATCGCAATACTTCCAGATTTGCCCGCTCGCCCGTCCCGTTTCCGGCCCGATCAGTTCCAGCTCACGGGGAATTACGGTTCGCGTGAAATATCCTTCGCTGATGAAATTCGGCACGACGTACACCTCACGGATCGCCGGATCGCGAAAGAAAAAGAGCGCATCCCGCAGGCTCGGCTCTTCCTTCCAGAAACAACAAGCGACATCAGCGAAAACGCGCTGGCTGCGGATGGTGGCGGCATGCCGGAGCGTCGGAGCACTCGAGGAAGGATTCACAGTCGAGCCGTGACCCACAATCAAAAGCGCCGCGTTGTCTTTGGCTTCCACAAGAGGAAATTGGACGTTTTCTGCTCTCTTCGCTAACCTTTACTCATGCGCTTCCGCACTTACAAAAACACCGACCTGCGCGTCAGCGAGGTCGGATTCGGTCTTTGGACGATTTCGACGGGTTGGTGGGGCCAGTTCACCGAAGGCGAAGCGATCGCGCTCATGCACAAGGCGTTCGATCTCGGGGTTACGCTATTCGACGCCGCCGATACCTACGGCAACGGATTGAGTGAAGAGCTGATCGCAAAGGCCTTTCCGAAACAGCGCGATGAAATCGTAATCGCCACCAAGGTCGGCTACGACTTTGTTACGCACGGCGAATCGCGTGGTCGCGGCCAACGCGAAATTCCCCAGGATTTTTCCCCAGACGCGATCGTGCGCGCGACGGACGCGGCGTTGAAGCGACTGAAGACAGACCGGATCGATTTGCTTCAGCTTCACAATATTCGAATGGAGCAAATTTATGACGACGCTCTCTGGACGACGCTGGAGCGATTGAAATCTTCGGGGAAAATCCGCTACTCCGGCATCGCACTCGGGCCGGCGGTCGGCTGGCTCTACGAAGGCATCAATTGTATCCGCGAACGCGACGTCACGAGCGTCCAGCACATTTACAACATGCTGGAACAACATCCCGGTCGCGCCATGCAGGATGCGGCGACCGACGCTGGAAAAGACACGATGTTCCTGATTCGGGTCACCCATTCATCCGGAATGCTCGAGGGCAAGTACACCGCGGAGACGGTTTTCCCGCCGGGCGATCACCGCGGTCATCGTCCGCGCAGTTGGCTGCTTAACGGCGTGAAAAAGATCGAGCGCCTCCGCTTTCTCGAAAACGCCGATCGCACCCTCGGTCAAGCCGCGTTGAAATGGCTGCTCGCCGACGATCGGGTCGCGTCGACCCTGCCGAACATCTACGAAGAAGCACAGCTCATCGAATTCGCCAAAGCGCCGGAATCTCCGGCGTTGACCACCGACGAAATGGAAAAGATCGCCGAGCTTTACGAAGAAAATTTCGGCGTCGAACGCGAAGAGCCAAAGTTCAAAGGCACAATGGAATTGCCGCAGGCCGCAGAAGCCGCCGCGGTGTAGAGAGGCGTGTCATCCCGAGGCTGGCGCAGCGCGCCGAGGGACCTCTCAATTGGATTAGCCCGCTTCCGCGAGCCATCACGCGCTGCTCGCGTGGTAGACGAACTTGTATCGCGGTAGCGCTTCCCGCGACTGCGAGGCCCCTCGGCGCGCTGCGCCAGCCTCGGGATGACACTAGTCCCCCTCGTCTTCTTCGACGGGCTCCGCTTTTCTCACCCGGGTATCGCCGGCCTCCGGGCGCCTCTTTTTATTCCCGTTCTCCTTGTAAACGTCCTTCAAGATCATCGCGATCATCGGTGCGGCAGCGGTACCACCGTGGGCTTTGCTGCCGACTTCGCCTTCGTAGACCGCGGCGAACGCGTATTGCGGTTTCTCCGCCGGGACGAACCCGGCGAACCACGCCGCCGTTCGCTCCTTGTTCTTCGGCCCCCATTGCGCGGTCCCCGTTTTACCGGCGACTTCAACGTTCTCCAGGCTCGCCTGATGCGCCGTGCCGCCGGCTCCATTCACCACGTCCACCAACGCAGTCCGCATTTGCGCCATCGTATCGGCGGATGCGCCCAGCGTTTTCTTGTCGCGGACCTGGAACGCCGTCACGATCTCGTTGTCGACCGTCTGCACTTGTTGGACGAGACGCGTCTGATAAAACGTCCCACCATTGCCGATGATCGCCATTGCCTGCGCCATCTGAAGCGGCGTTACCTGAGTGTCCCCCTGGCCGATGGAAATGTTGGCGATGTCACCATTCAGCAGCTTCCGGCCGTGCGTCGCCTTCATGAACTGGTCGTTAGGCACGCGTCCGTCGACTTCACCACGTAACGGAATGCCGGTTTTGCTTCCGAACCCGAGCCGTTGAGCCCATTCGATAATCGGATCCGCACCGGTCTTAATCCCTACCTGGTAAAACCAGGTGTCGCATGATTCCGTCATCGCCTCCACGAAGTTGAGGGCGCCGCGGTCGGTCTTCTTCCAATTGTGAAAGACCACGTTCCCGACCGTGATCGACGGCACGCAGTTGAATTCTTCGTCGGAACGAACCGTGCCGCTCTCGAGCGCGGCGAGCCCCACCGCCACCTTGAAGGTCGAACCCGGCGGATACGAGGATCGGAATGCCCGCGGCAATAAGGGAATATCAGGATCGTCCTGAAGCGCCTTGAATTTTTCGGCGGAGATCGCCGGCACGAATGCGTTTGGGTTGTAGGTCGGCCACGACGCCATCGCGAGAATGTCGCCGGTGTTCGGGTCCACGATCACGATCGCGCCGCGTTTCGCTTTCGCTTCGAGCGCTTTTTCGGCGAGTTCCTGCAAGTGGACATCGAGCGTGGTCACCACGGTGTGCCCGGGCACCGGCGGCGTAGTGATTTTCTCGGAAGTTTTCCGACCGTCCTTGTCGAACGTGATTTTATATTCGCCGTGCTTTCCGGTGAGCACCTGGTTGAACGTCTGTTCGAGGCCTTCGCGCCCCTCGGTTTCGGGCCAAAGCACTTCATGGTTATCGATGATCCCATCCGGGTTCCGGCCGGTCTTGCCGCTATAGCCCACGATTTGTCCTGCGACCTTGCCCTGCGGATAAATGCGGACGTAATACGGCCGCAACGTCATCCCGTTCGCCAAGCGCGGCTTCAGATCGTCGGCTTCTTTTTCACTGAGATTCTGCGTAATTTCGAGCGAGAGGATTCCGCGATTGTGGTAATGCCTTTTGATCAGGTCGTCCGAAATTTTTACCGACCGGCCGAGCAACTTCTCAGCGGCCTGAATTTTTTCGTGCGCGTAGGAGAGCAGTTGTGAATCGGAAAAATCGAGGGGTGTCGGGAAACTGATCGCGAGATTGAAGCTGAGCCGATTCTGAGCGAACGGCGTTCCGTTACGGTCGGTGATCAGGCCACGCGGCGCCGGAATATCGAGGACGTAGGTCCGCGCTAATTTCTGCGTCTCGAAGGTCGGAACGATCGTTTCGTCGACCGGCGAGGAGCTGGGCTCTTGCGCGACGGCGGTCCGCGAAACGGCCAGAAGAACGATTAACGAGACAAGAAGAACCTTCATTTTGGACCAACCATCCGCGCAATCTGCGGAATCCGCGGCTAATCTCAATGCCTTTGCAGGAAGCGGTGAACTTCCTGCGCCAGTTTTGGCCCGATTCCTTCCGTCGCCGCGATCTGCTCCACCGTCGCTTTCCGGAGGCGATTTACAGATCCAAATTTTCGGAGCAACAAATTTTTGCGGTTCTGGCTCACGCCGGGACAATCGTCGAGAATGCTTTCGCCAATTCGCTTCTTCATCAGCAGTTGATGATAGGTGTTCGCAAAGCGGTGCGCTTCGTCGCGAATTCGCTGCAACAAGCGCAACGCCCCCGAATCCGGCGGCAGAACGAGAGGCAACGCGCGGCCCGGCCGGTAAATTTCTTCGTATTCCTTCGCCAACCCGATGATCGGCAGGTCGTGCAACCCGAGCCGCTGCAACTCGCGGCAGGCAGACGAGAGTTGGCCTTTGCCGCCGTCGACAATGATCAAATCGGGCAACCTCACGGGGACAAACGGCTGGTCATCCCGAGCGCAGCGCAGCGAAGTCGAGGGACCCCGTTGTATCTCGAGCGACTCTCCACCGGGTCCCTGGACTTCGCTTGCGCTTCGCTCGGGATGACTGCTGCGCTTGACGCGCTCTAAAGCTTCGCTGGGATTTTCTTGTGAAAACTCCGCGGCATCGGGATTTGCAGCGCGCGCTTCCAGCAGCACGCGCGAATAGCGTCGCCTCACGACCTCGGCCATGCTGGCGAAATCGTCCTGACCTTCGACGGTTCGGATCCGGTAACGGCGATAATTGTCCTTGTCCGGAACGCCATTTCGAAAACAAACCATCGAAGCGACGACGTGGGTCGTAGAGATGTTCGAGATGTCGAAGCACTCCATCACGACCGGCAACCGCGGCAGTTGGAGCGCGTCGCCCAGCGCCTGCACGTCGCTCACTGGATCGATGGCGCTCGGCAGGCTGTGGCGGGTAAAACGTCGCGTTGGCTTCGTCGTTCGGCGCAAATCCTCCAGCATGTTTCGCAGGTCGGCTGCCTTTTCGAAATCCAGTTTCTCCGCGGCCTTTTGCATCTCTTCTTCAACCGCGGTGATCATTTCCCGCGAATGTCCTTCCAGAAAGTCACAGGCTTGAGCGACGCGTTCGCGATACAGTTCGGCGCTGATCTCGCTCAAACGCGTCGGTACCTGGTAGGTCGCCGATTTCAATTCGCGCTCCGTCGGCGAACCGCGGCCAAACGTCAGCACCCCGAATTTTTTGCGCATGAAATTCAGCGTCTGCCGCAATGCGCCAGCGTGCGCGTACGGGCCGAAGTAACGGGCGCCGTCGTCTTTCTTGAACCGCGCCAACCGGAACCGCGGCCATTCTTCCGTCGGATCGACTTTCACGACGAGGAAGCGTTTGTCGTCGCGGAACGAGATATTGTAGCGCGGCCGAAATTCCTTGATGAGCTTGCCCTCGAGGAGCAGGGACTCCGGTTCGCTCTGGACCGTGTGCGTCTCGAAATCCCAGACCGCGTCGAGCAAAGCCCGCGTCTTGATGTCCGCCTGCGCGATTTTCGACGGCATGAAGTACGAGCCGACGCGCTTCCGCAAATCACGCGCTTTGCCGACGTAGATGACGCGGTTAAACCGGTCGCGCATCAAGTACACGCCCGGCTTATGCGGCACGTCGTGCACTTTCTTCGTCAGATCGGGTCGTTCCTTAGCCGCGGCTGGCATCCGGTTATTTTAGAGCAGAACCCGCCTGCGAAAAAGCCGTCGCTGGCAGATACTCCGGAATGTTCGATGTCGCTATCGTGGGCGGAGGACCGGCGGGCTCGAGCTGCGCGGCTTTTTGCGCGGCGGCCGGTTTACGCACCGCGATCTTCGAGCGCGAAAAATTTCCCCGCGAAAAAGTCTGTGGCGATTGCATTAACCCAGCCTGTTGGCCAATTCTGCGGCGGCTCCAGGTTGGCCAGCGGATGCGCGATCTTCCTCACGGAAAGCTGGCTTGCGTCGATTTCATTGGGATCACGGGACAGCGGGTAAGCGTTGCGCTCCCAGAAGACGAAAACGCCGAGATAGCGGTCAAACGCAGCTTGTTTGATAACGTGCTTCTGGAACGCGCACGCGAATTGGGCACGACGGTTTTTGAATCTGCAACCGTAACGGCGCTGACTTCCCCGGACCCGCGCACCGAGCATTGGCAAATTTCCGTTGGTGAGGAAATCGTCAAAGCTCGCACGCTCGTCGCGGCCGACGGCCGCAATTCCACCGTGGCGCGACTGTGTGGCTTGCTTCCGCGCCCCGCGAAGGAACGTGTCGCCCTCCAAAGCCATTTGCCGCTGCCGAATGATTTCGGTGATCGCGTTGTTCTCGAATTTCGGCCGGAAGGTTATTCGGGGCAGGCACCAGTCGGCAACGGCCAGCTCAATGTGTGTCTTGTGAGTGTGCCGAAGGAGATCGCCTCATTGCGCGCATGGGCCCAGCAGCGTTTTGGCATTTCCTCGGATCATTCGTGGCGGACGATCACCCCGCTCACGCGCGAACCGATTTCGCCCGCGCAGCCCTCGCTCTTTTTCGTCGGCGACGCCGCGCGAGTGGTCGAGCCATTCACGGGAGAGGGGATTTATTACGCCCTCGCTTCTGGCGAACTCGCCGCCCGGGCGATTGCTTTGCACGGTGACGGCGGGAATGCCGCCGATGTTGCAACTGCCTACGCGGCGGCGCACGCGCAACTGTATCGCGGCCGGCTCTGGATAAACCGTCTGGCTCGGACTGCCGTTCTGTCGCCGAGATTCGGCTCCGCCTTTTTGCGCGTTGCCCGCTTTCAACCGGGGCTGCTTCGCTTGCTTACCCGGAAGATTGTTGGCAGGCCCTGACCGTGTTCGCCATTAACATCGCGATCGTCATCGGACCGACGCCGCCGGGTACAGGGGTGATCCCCGAGGCTTTTTCCGATACTTCGGCGAACGCGACGTCACCAACGAGCCGGTAGCCGCGCTCCGTCGTTGCGTCGTCGACGCGATTGATTCCGACGTCGATCACGACCGCGCCATCGCGAACGTGTTCAGCACGGACGAATTCCGGCTGGCCGATTGCGGCGATGAGGATGTCGGCTGAGCGCGTGATCTCTGCCAGCCGTTTGCTGCGAGAATGCACAACGGTCACCGTTGCGTCGCCGCCTTTGCCTTTCCGCATGAGCAGGAGCGCGAGCGGCTTTCCGACAATCATGCTTCGTCCGAGCACGACAACGTGTGCGCCGGAGATTTCAATTCCGCTCTCGACGAGCAAGCGCTGACAGCCGAGAGGCGTGCACGGAACAAAGCCGCTCTCATCGCCGAGCGCGAGCTTCGCGACATTTGCCGGGTGAAAACCGTCCACGTCTTTTGCCGGATCAATCGCTCGCACGATGAGGGCTTCGTCGATGTGTTTAGGCGGCGGTGATTGAACCAGGATTCCGTGGATCTCCGGATCGTGATTCAATTCTTCGACTCGACCAAGCAGCGCCTCCTGAGTCGTGTCCGCCGGGAGTTCGAGTTTCACGGAATGCAATCTGAGGTCGCGGCACATTTTGTCCTTCGAACGCACGTAGGCGCGGGACGCTGGATTATCCCCAACCAAGACGACCGCGAGTCCCGGCGTCCGGCCGCTCTTTTTCAGCTCGGCGATTTCGCCACGCAGTTGCGCGTAAACTTTTTCGGCGATGACCCGGCCTTCGATGAGTTGTGACATGAAACAGAAATTCTACGAAGGACTCACGGTTGTTCCACCAGGCTCATCATCGCGTTTTGCAGGCGAAGTCGTTCCGCCTCGAATTGTTCGGCACCAGCGAGTGGCGGGATGGAGATTGGCGCGCCGAAGATGGCGCGTAACGTCGCGAACGGCCGCGGCACGATGAAACGGTCCCAGCTTTTCATCCGCCAGCAGCCTGAATATTCCATGTGGATCGGCACGATCGGCGCGCCGCTTTTTTGGGCGAGAAAAATCACACCCGGCGAGGCCTCATAGACCGGCCCCCGCGGGCCGTCCGGGGTAAATAAGACGTTGCCGTTCGCGGCGAGAGTGTCCATCAGGTGGCGCAAGGCGATGACGCCCTTGCGCGAGCTGGAGCCGCGGATTGTCCCGTATCCGGAGCGCTCGATCCAGTCCGCAATCAAGTCGCCGTCGCGACTGGCGCTGATCAAACCGTAGCTCTGGCGTGTCGGAAAGCTTGGATCGAAAACGCGCGGCAACATCAGGAGGCGATTGTGCCAGATCGCGAAGATCACCGGCCGACTCCGCACGAATCCCACGACGTCATGCGGGTCGTCGATGCGCAAACGAATCGTTCGCGCCCAGAGTCGATAAATTCCGAAGCCGAACGCGATGAGGAGCCGCGCAGGCCAGCTATTCAATTTCAGTTTTATTTGGCCGGCCCTCTGTCGTCACGCCAGCGATAGGCGGCAGGATTCGGCAGACCGAGTTGATCGAGAATCCGCCAGACGACTGTGTCCGCGACGGCGTCGACCGATCCCGGCCGGCTGTAGAAAGACGGGATTGCCGGAAGGAGGATTGCGCCCGCTTCCAGCAGCGTGACCACGTTGCGCGCGTGGATGAGGCTCCATGGAGTCTCGCGCGGAACCAGAATAAGTTTTCGACGTTCCTTCAAGAAAACATCCGCCGCGCGGAGGAGCGCCGTGTCGCTACAGCCGGAGGCAATTCGCCCGAGCGTTGCCATCGAACACGGGACGATCACCATGGCGTCGAAGCGAGCCGAGCCGCTGACAAACGGCACGTTCAGATCGTTGTCGGCATGTTCCAAAATACCTTCGGGGACCGCCAGGCGCTCCACTTCCTGCGCCGCCACTTGTTTGGCGTGGCCGCTCATGACGAGATGAACTTCGTTCGCGGCGCAGTCGATTTGGGCGAGCAGCCGTTGCAAATAAATCGTGCCGCTTGCCCCGGTGGCTGCAATCACCAGCTTCATGCGCTTAGCCAACCACATTGAAATTCAATTCACACGCGCAATTAGTAAGGAATGGTCAAAAAGCTTCTACACACGCGGTATCGCGTAACCGACCTGGACAAGACGGTGGCGTTTTATCGCGACGTCCTTGGATTGGAAGAGACGCGCCGGCACACGTCCGGGCGCGGCTCGCAATTGGTTTTCTTCAAGGCGCCGGGCAGCGACGAGGAAATCGAGATCTGTAAGTTCGACGAGAGCGGTCCGGTGATGGTGGGACCGGACCTCACTCATCTGGCCTTTGAGGTCGACGACCTTGAAGCTTTCGCGCGCGAATCGGCGAAGAAAGGTTACCCGCTCTCGGATGGTCCGCATCCGCACGGAAAAGATGGCGCGATCGCTTTCATCGACGCGCCGGAAGGCTACGAGATCGAATTAATCCAGCGCGCATCGGATGAGTAATACGCTCGTACCTTGCGCTACCAAAACTTCTGCTAAGTTCTGCCCGTGAAACGCCGACCGGAAACGCTCGTTTATTTTTGCACGATCGCGCTGGCGCTTTTTTCCGTCGCGGCCAAAAAGCACAGTTACAAGACCGTGCGGCCAATGGAAATCCCGGACGGGATTTCCGATGTGCAAAAGGCGGAGCCGGTCGCGCCCCCCGCGGGATCTGTCTCGAAGATCGCGCCGACAACGCGGGCGGCTTCAGTCATGGTGATCGACGCTCGGAGCGGTGAAATTTTTTATGAAAAGAATGCGGACGCGCCCCGGGCGGCCGCGAGCACCCAAAAATTACTGACGGCTTTGATCGTGGCCGAGCGCGGGTATCTCGACAAGCCGGTGACGGTGCAACAGGTGGATACGATGGCCGAGCCAGTGAGATTGAACATCCGTCCCGGTGAAAC
The DNA here is from genome assembly GCA_045809795.1 of Chthoniobacterales bacterium. Classification (GTDB taxonomy): domain Bacteria; phylum Verrucomicrobiota; class Verrucomicrobiia; order Chthoniobacterales; family UBA10450; genus AV80. The sequence goes on along the minus strand of JBJMXD010000006.1, from coordinate 1,102,442 downwards.
CTATACGCGAATCGAGTTGCTTCGGGCACTCCTCGTGAAAAGCCCGAATGATGTCGCCCGGTGTCTCGCGCGGGATGTGGGCGGCAGCATCGAAGCGTTCGCTGATTTGATGAACCAAAAGGCGCGAGAGCTTGGCGCGACTCATTCCCATTTCGTTAACCCGAACGGTTTGCCGATCCCGGGCCAATATTCGTCCGCCCGCGATTTGTCGATCATCGCGAAAGCGGCCTATGCGAACAGCACTATCCGGTCAATCGTTTGCCTACCGAACCTCCAGTTCCGCTACGCGAACGGCCGAGTCCGCGAGCTGGAGAACACGAACAAGGTCCTGAAGCGGCTGGCCTACTGCAACGGCATGAAGACCGGCTACACCGAAGCAGCGGGCCATTGTCTGATCGCCAGCGGCGCGCGGCCGGGTCGCGACATCATTGTGGTCGTACTCGGCGACAGCAAATCCGGCGTCTGGCAGGACGCGTCGGCCCTTCTTTCCTGGGGCCTCTGGATGTAGGTGCCGGTTAGGGATGACCGGCGGCGTTGTCGCGCAGCAGCGGCGACGGGACGAGCGCGGGATTCCGAGCCGGATCGCGCGGCCCTTCGGCCGGCACATCTTCAGGGCCTTCAGCCGGAGGCGCAGGCTCGTTCAAACTGCCTGAAGTCGTATCCGCACTGGCGAGCCGGGCGGCATTCGTCTCGCGAAGCGTCGTGCGCTGGGTGGTCTTCGTGGTCTCGCAAGCGGCAAGGAGAGTGACGGCGAGCAGAGCTGCGGTAATTTTAGTGATCATTTTTCTTTGGAACTCCGTAGTGCTTAAGGCGGGAATCTCCCGACGGTCTTTATAATTACTATATTTTCGCTTCAGTTGGCAAGAAGGATTTTTGAGAATCGCGACGCATTCTTGAGAAAGGCCATTTCCCTAGGTAAAACGGCCCAAAATGGCCTCCAATTTCGCCCTCGTTGCGGCCGGCCAGAGCTTGCGGTCGGTAACCAGGGCCGCGTCAAGTGACCGATGCTCGGGCCAGTCGGGTTGGGTCGGAACATTGGGGATTGCCTCGGTTAATACTTTTTTCGCGGTTTCCGCATTCGCCACGAGATGCTCGAAAACCGTCTGGGCCGAGACCGGTTCTTCTTCGACCTTCCAGCAGTCGTAGTCGGTAATCATCGCCATCGTGGCGAGCGCGATCTCGGCTTCGCGCGCCAGTTTCGCTTCCGGCAGATTCGTCATGCCGATCACGTCGAACCCGTGGCGGCGATTCAGCTCGGACTCGGCGCGCGTGGAAAAAGCCGGCCCGTCCATGTTCACGTAAGTCCCGCCGTTGTGAATCTGAACACCGAGGCCGCGCGCCGATTCGGCCAGAATATTTCGAAGGCCGGTTGAAATGGGATCGGCGAAACCGACATGTGCCGCGATGCCTTCCCCGAAAAACGTATGTCCGACGCGCTGGCTGGTGCGGTCGTAAAACTGCGACGGCAACAGGATATCGCGCGGCGCGTATTTCTCCTGCAGGCTGCCCACGGCGGTCACGCAGATGATCCAGCGAACGTTCAGCGATCGGAGCGCGTAGATGTTCGCGCGGTGGTTCAGCTCGTGCGGCAGAATTCGGTGTCCCCGGCCGTGGCGCGGAAGAAAATAAACCTGCCGCCCGTGCATTTGCCCGCCGATGATCGCGTCGGACGGATCGCCGAACGGCGTTTGGACCTCTTGCTCCGTGGGATTCTCCACGCCTTCCATCTGGTAAAGGCCGCTTCCGCCGATGATTCCGATGGCTGGCGCGTTTTCACTCATAGCGCGGCGATTAAATTGAAACGTCGCCGCCAGCGCAAGCTTCCACCGTGTGACCCCTGCCGCCATGTTGGCGCGCGCCCCCGGTTTGTGTCACAATCCGCTCTCCGCATGCCGAAATTTTTCATCAAGACTTACGGCTGTCAGATGAACGAACGCGATTCCGAACAGGTCGCGCATTCACTCCTTGAGCGTGGCTACCAACGCGCGGAGCACGAGGGCGACGCAGACGTCGTTCTTCTAAATACGTGCAGCGTCCGCGACATGGCGGAGCAAAAGGCCTTGGGGAAAATGGGGATGCTGCGGCAGATCGCAAAGCGCAGGCCAGACACGGTCTTTGGTTTTCTCGGCTGCATGGCGCAGGCCCGGGGCGATTCGCTCTTCGCCGCGGTGCCACATCTGGACCTTGTCGTCGGCACGCAGAAATTTCATCGCGTCGCGGATTACGTGGAAGAAGCGCTGGAAAAGAAACGGGCGCGCCGGATGGATGATCCGCGGTTTTCGATCTGCGACACGGACGAGGAAGTCGGCTCCGCGGAAACGATCCGCGACCACGAATTGAAAGAGCGGCAGGCGACCGCGTTCGTGTCGATCATGCAGGGCTGCAACATGCATTGTACGTTTTGCATCGTGCCGCGCACCCGCGGCGCTGAACGCAGCCGGCCGATCGACGAAATCGTGCGCGAAGTTCAGGGCCTCGTGGCGCGCGGGGTCAAGGAAGTGACGTTGCTCGGGCAAATCGTGAACCTGTATGGCAGGCACGAGTTCCCTGTGATCGGCGCCAAGAGTCCATTCGTGCAGCTGCTCGAGGCCGTCCACGCGATCGACGATCTGGAGCGCCTGCGCTTCACCTCCCCGCACCCGATCGGTTTCCGCGATGATCTCCTTGGGGCCCTGGCTGAATTGCCGAAGCTCGCGGAGCACGTGCACCTTCCTCTTCAGTCAGGCTCGGATCGAATTCTGAAGGCGATGCATCGCCCTTACACGGCGAATAAATATCATTCGCTCGTCCAGCGCATCCGGGCGACGCGACCAGAAATTGCGATCACGACCGACATCATCGTCGGTTTTCCTGGCGAAGAGGACGACGATTACCGGCGGACGCGTGATCTCGTCGAAGAAATCCAATTCGATAACGCCTTCGTTTTTCGCTATTCCACGCGCCAGGAGACGCCGGCCGCGTCGATGCCGCAAATTGACGAACGTGTCAAAGAAGAGCGCAACCAGGACCTGCTCAGTGTGGTTGACGCTTCCGCGGAGCGGATCAATGCCCGGCTCGTCGGGCGCGACGTCGAAATTCTTTGCGAAGGCCCGAGTCGAACAAACAAGACCCGGATGATGGGTCGCACCCGGACGAACAAGATTATCGTCTTCGAAAGTGAAGAAGAGCGCGCCGGCCAACTTTTGGATATTCACGTCGAGGAGTCGACGGGATTCAGCTTGTATGGAACGCCTGTCATGCAACCGTCCTGTCCGGTTTTCGCATGATCTATCATATCTCGCTCCAGGCCGCCGGTTACATCGCCGGCATTGTCCTTCTGCTCTTCGGTCTTTGGGGATTCGCCCAACCGGCCTCTTCTCAAACCGCCGCCCGCGGCTTTCCGCGGTCTCGCGTTGCGGGTTTCGTTCTGCTGACAATCGCGTTCTTTTGGACCTTCTGGCTTCTGGCCACGATGGAAATGGGCGAATTCTCCGGGTTTCGCACCCCGCTCCTCGTCATTTTGCCGATCGGCTTTCTTCTCGTGCTGCGGTTCGTGGATGAATTTCTGGCGGCACGCGCCCTCGGTATTTTGTTTTTGCTCGCCGCCGAGCCACTTCTCGACGCTGCGTTTTTCCGAAATGAAACCAGCCGTCTGCTCGTAACCGTTTTCGCTTACATCCTCATCGTTGCCGGCCTTTTCTGGGTGACCATGCCCTATCTTCTGCGCGATCAGATCAGCTGGAGCGCGCGAAGCAACAGCCGCTGGCGCGTCGCGCACGGCCTGCTTTTTCTTTACGGCGCTGCCATTCTCGCCTGCGCCGTCACGCGTTACTGACCTGAACCGCATCCTGGTCATTCGCGGCGGCGCCATCGGCGATTTCGTCCTCACCTTGCCCGCGATAAAACTGCTGCGCGATCGTTTCCCGAGCGCGCATCTCGAAATCCTCGGCTCGAAGTCCATTGCGGCCCTCGCCGAAAAACGGTTCTACGCCGACGCCGTTCGCTCCCTGGACTCGGCATCGCTCGCTCCATTCTTCGCTCGAGACTCGGAACTTCCTGCTCCGCTAACTGATTACTTCGCGAGTTTCGATTTGATCCTGAGCTATCTCTTCGATTCGGAGAGAATTTTCGAAACAAATGTGCGGCACTGCGGAGCCACAACTTTCGTCGCCGGCGCGTCGAAACTCGACAACAGCGAACATGCGGCTCGGCAGTTGGCGCGGCCGCTTCAATCGATCGGCCTTTCTTTGTGCGATCCGTCAGCGCGAGTCTTTCCAAACAACGACGATAGAAATGCCGTCAGGAATTTCCGCGATTTCGGCGCAGAAGGAGCGGTCGTGCTCCATCCCGGTAGCGGCAGCGAGACGAAGAATTGGCCGATCGAGAACTGGATCATGCTCGGCGACGTTCTTTTGGCGAAGGGCCGTCGGCTGATAATCATCGCGGGTGAAGCAGACGCGGAACGCACACAGAAACTCCGAGGCGTTTGGAGCGGAAAACCAGTTCAGTTCGCTGAGAATCTCCCGCTCCCACACCTCGCCGCGCTCGTCGAACAGATGTTATTCGTCGGCCACGACAGTGGAATTTCCCACATCGCGGCGGCAGTCGACGCGCGATGCCTGTTACTTTTCGGTTGGACCGACCCAACGATCTGGGCGCCTACAAATTCGAACGTGACGGTGGTGCGCGCCCCGAAAGGCAAAATGGTCGACCTGAATGTCGACGCGGCAATTGCCGCTTACGAACTGATGCGCATCGGCATCAGGACGTAGAGGAACGGCGTCTGAATTTTCAAAACGCCCGGGCTCATCTCGTCGATCAGATCGAGGAAAACCTCGTCCTCGGTGAGGGCGCGAAGCGGCGCCATGAAAAATTCAGGGTTGAACGCGATCGAAAAATCACGGCCCTTGTAAGCGACCGGCAGTGATTCTTTGGCTTCGCCGACTTCCGGCGTGTTCGCGGTGATGTCGATGTTGTTCTTGCTGAAATTGAGTTTGATCGAGTTCGATTTGTCGCTCGCGAGCAACGACACGCGGCGCAACGAATTCAAAAATGTCTCACGCTCCAGCGTCACGCGTTCCTTCGTCTCGGTAGGAATCACTTGTTTGTAGTTGGGATAATTCCCCTCGATCAATTTCGAGACGAGCAGCGTGTTGTTGAGCTCGAACGCGATCTGGCCGCTGCCCACGCTGACCTTCACTTCGCCGTCTTCCGTCAGTAACCGCCCCAACTCTGTCACCGCCTTCGTCGGCACGATGATGTCGGCCTCGTGGCTCTTCGGAAATTCCAGCTCGATGTCCACCATCGCGAGACGACGTCCATCCGTCGCGACGAGCGTCAATTTGTTTTCCTTGAAGCTGAAGAGAAGACCGTTCAGCACGTATCGCGTTTCGTCCGTCGAGATCGCGTAGGAAGTCTTGCGCAATCCATCGCGCAAGGCTTTTTGCGAAATCGTGACGTTCTTCGCATTCTCAAACTTCGGCAACGGCGGAAACTCTTCCTCCGGCAAACCGAGGATCTTGAAAAAACTCTGGCCGCTGCGAATCGACGCCGCATTCTTTCCATCGACCTCGATCGAAACCTCGCTCGACGGCAGCTCGCGAATAATCGTGAAGAGCCGCCGCGCCGGCAACGTCGTCGCGCCCTCTTTTTCGACGCTCGCTTCGAACGCGCCGCGCACTCCGACGTCCAGGTCGGTCGTCGTGAGAAGCACTTCACCGCCTTTCGCTTGCAGTAAAACGTTGGAAAGAATCGGAAGAGTCGTGCGAGTGCTGACGACGTTTTGCACCTGTTGCAGACCTTCGAGCAGCTTTTCTTTGGTGGCGCTGAATTTCATGTCGGAGACGGAAACTAAGATGTAAGGCTTACGATTTTATTCGGCAACCGCAATCTCGCTCAGGCGCGCGGGGCGTCGTTATCGCTGGAGCGCGCTGTCGATGAACGAGATGGTTTGCCGGATGTTGTCCTGTTCCTGCATCCGCCGCTTCACGAGCTTGCAGGCGTGTAGGACGGTGCCGTGATCGCGTCCGCCAAATGCGTCGCCGATTTCGTTCAGCGATGCCTTGGTCAATTCACGCGCGAGATACATCGCGATCTGCCGCGGAAACGCGATGTTCGCCGGGCGGCGTTTGCTCGTCATGTCGGCCAGCCGCACGTCGAAATGTTCCGCCACCCGCCGCTGGATTTGCTCGATCGTTACCGAATGCCGCGCTTCTTCCTGGAGAATGTCCTTCAGCAAATGCTCGACGACTTCATTCGTGAGCGCCTTGCCACTGAGGGACGCGAACGAGGCTACCCGCATGAGCGCGCCTTCGAGCCGCCGCACGTTGGTGCGGATTCGGTTCGCGAGAAAATCGAAAATCTCGTCGCGTAACTTGATCTGAAGGGTGTGCGCTTTCTTGCGGAGGATCGCCATCCTCGTTTCCACGTCGGGCGGCTGCAGCTCCGCGGTCAGGCCCCATTCAAAACGCGAGACTAATCGATGCTCCAGGTTCGCGATCTCCGACGGCGGCCGATCGCTCGAGAGCACGATCTGTTTGTGACCGTCGAAGAGCGTGTTGAAGGTGTGGAAGAATTCTTCCTGCGAACGTTCCTTGCCGCCGAGGAATTGAATGTCGTCGATCAATAGCAAATCCGCCTGGCGATAACGCTTCCGAAATTTGACGAGGTTGTTGTGCTGGATCGCGTCGATGAATTCGTTGATGAAGACCTCACTCGAGAGATACATCACCTTGGCGCCCTTTTTCGTTCCGACGTACTGGCCGATCGCCTGCATCAGGTGCGTCTTGCCAAGACCGACCCCGCCGTAAATGAAGAGCGGGTTGTAAGTGCGCGCCGGCGTTTTCGCTACCGCCAGACTCGCGGCGTGCGCGATCTCGTTGTTCGGCCCGACCACGAACGATTCGAAGTTATTCCGCGGATTCAGGCCGAGCGCGCTAGTCGATTGCTTCGCGTCGCGCGTGTTTTCGCGGGTAAATTCCTTCGCCGAAATTTGGGGCAGCTCTTCCGGCTCGATTTTCGCCGCGCCATCGTCGGCCGTGACAAATTTCACGTCCCGGGTTGAACCGAAAGCAGTCACGATCGCCGCCTGAAGCGCGGCCATGTGGTTACTCTCGATCCAAAATTGGTAGATATTGTTTGGAACGCGAAAGGTAAACGCTTCATCGTTCGCCTCGACGAGTTTCACGGCCGAAAACCAGCGCTTGAAAGTGTCGGGACTGACCTGCGGCTTGAGGGCAGCCGACAGTTTCTGCCATAGCTGGGAATGCTTCTCGTCCATGCCGACTTGTTAACAGGGTTAAATACCCCGCGAAGCGCTCGGTCCGAGCGTGATCCGTGGGCTGAGGGATTTTTGTGCTGCGTGGTTTCTCCTGGACCGGCGCGGCGACATTCGTGGGGAAAACTTGGTTAAGGCGCGAAAATACGAGGGAAAAACGGGAAATGTGCTCGCGACCGGCAAGCAGCGCGTGAGCGAAAAATTATTTGCGAGCGAAGCATGGTTCAGCGTGGCGGGTGTTATACTCATTCTAGCTCTTTGCGATCTTCCAATTCTGTTCACATCTTATTAACACCAGCGCTCTTTGCTCCCGGCCAGCGGGCTTGAGATTAGAAACCGCTCCCGAAATCGACAAGGAAAAATCTGAATTTTATTTTCGTTCGCGAACCAGAAAATTCTTGACGAAAAATCGCGTTCGGAATTGTCGAAACCACGCCACGAGGGAACTGAGAGCGACTCAGTTGACCCGTTCAATGTAAACGGCAACGTTGCGACGGATTCAGCCTTCGCTGGTTCCGCGCAATGACGAATTGGCGACCTCAAGGAGCGGCGGTTTGCACCCGCCGACTGCAAAAAACGGCGGCGACAAACCGCCGCTCCGTGGTTTGCTGCACCGCGCTGGTCATTTTTATCGCGCTTACAGTTTCCGGCCGCGCGGCCGAAGATATTCCGCCGCCGTTCGGGTTTAAGTGGAACGATTCGATGACCAGGTTGGAGCAGGTCCTCAACGGCGCGAAGGCGAAAATCGTTTCGCGTGACAAAAAGGAGAAGCGCGAAGTCTGGACGGTCGAAGGTCTCGTGCAACCGGGTCTGCGCCGGACTCTGTTCATTTTCCGCGACGGTTTTCTCGTCGAAGTCGAGCTTCAGTACGAATACCCGGATTGGACGATCGAGCGTTACAACGATCGGATGGGCGAAATCCGCCGCTACTTCGACGCCAAATTCGGCACGGGAAAACTCGTCTCGCGCTCCCGCGACCTGGATTCAGACGTGGTCCAGACCCTGGTCGGCTATCAATGGATTGTGGGCGGCACGATGCTCGAGCTTTTTTATTTCTCGGCCCAACGCGATCAGAACGTCTTTCGCAGCATCACGGTGAGTTACAAAGCGATCTAGGGAGTGACGTTGGTCATCCCGAGGCTGGCGAAGCGCGCCGAGGGACCTCGCAGTCGCAGAAGAGAGCACCGAATCAGGCTTCGCAGTCCACGAATCGATCGTGATTATTGTGCGCAGCTTTCTTGAGTGATCGATGAGATTCGGGAGATCCCTCGCCGTCTGCGCGGCTCGGGATGACATTCCCCTACATCTTCGCCGTTTCCTTCTGCAACCGCTTGAGCCTGCTTCCATGGCTCGCTTTCGCCGCGGAACTCATCCGGTCGATGAACAGGATTCCGTTCAGATGATCCACCTCGTGCTGCAACGCACGCGCCAGCAGTCCGGTCGCTTCGATCCGCAGCTTTTCGCCTTCGAGCGTTTCCGCTTCGAGTTCCACGGCGACGGCTCGCTCAATGTCGGCGGTGATTTCCGGAAAACTCAGGCAACCTTCACTGCCGAGATCGGTTGCCTCGCCGAGGCGCAACGCTGGATTCAGCAGCACCAGCGGCATCGCCATCGCCAGATCCGGAACCGGTTCGCCATTCAAGATCAACGTGCTGGGGCGATCTTCGACCTGCGAGACGTCGAGCACAGTCAGTTGAAGCGCGTGCCCGACCTGCTGCGCAGCGAGGCCGATTCCGTTCGCCGCGTGCATCGTTTCAAGCATGTCTTCGGCGAGCGCCGCGATTTCCTCATCGACCGTCTCGATCTGCTTCCCTTTCGCGCGCAGGATCGGGTCGCCATATTTCCGAATCGGCAATCTCATTTCCCTAGCGCGTGAAGGCCGGCAGATTTTTCACGCCCGCTAGCTTCAACGCATCCATCACTTTGATGATAGTGCCGAAGGACGCCTTCTTGTCGGCCTGCAACGCCAGCATTGTGCGCCGCGTCGCTGGCAGATTTTTCACCGCGGCTTCGAGGTCGTCGACGCCGATCACTTGTCCGTCGAGACGCACCTCATCGCTCTCGCTCACACTGACGACGGCGTGCTCCGTTTCCGAGGACGCTTTCGTGGAGGTCTTGGAATCCGGAAGGTTGATCTGCACTTCGGGCTGATCGCGTTTGAACGTTGTCGAGACGACGAAAAAGATCAGGAGGATCGTCAGGATATCGACAAGCGATACGATGATGATGGAGGGAGCGCGTCGTTTCCGAACGGCGATTTTCATGGCGAAACAGTCCTCCCTTTATCCGATCGGCGCCCGCGCCGGCGTCGGAGCCATCGTTCGCGGAGAAGTAGGGTCGCCGCTCTGGATGCGGCCGTAATAACATTTCGCGATCAAATCGGAGACGAGCGATTCCATTTCTACCGACATCACTTCGATTTTTTTTGAGAAATAGCTGAACCCGATGAGCGACGGAACGGCGATCGACAAGCCGAAGATCGTGCAATTGAGCGCCTCCGAAATTCCCAGCGCCACCGCCTTCGTATCCGATGCGCCGGTGCTCAATCCCAGACCGGAGAAAACGTGCACCAAACCCGAGACCGTCCCGATCAAACCAATCAACGGCGCAATTCCCGTCACTACTTCCAGCACAATCAAGCCGCGCTCGAGCCGCACCAGCTCGCGCCGCGCCCGGGTTTGGACCGACTCGATGTTCTCCGATCGCGGCCAGCGCAAATGCTGAAGCGCGGTCCGCACCACGCCGGCGAGCGAAGAGTTATCGTCGTTCACGATTCGCACGAGCCGTTCCGCGTTGCCCCCGGGCGTGAGCCGCTCGATTTCGCTCTCAATCACAAGCGGCAACACTTTGCCCTGCCGCAACGTCAGCGCCGCCAGCACGATCGTCGCGACGGTCACGATCGAGCAGAGCAACAGAGGCCACATGAACAAGCCGCCCTTGTTCAAGAAATTCACCATCGTATGGAAGATGTCAGTCATTTGGAGCACCCAAGCCGCGCAATCATTAGTTCGCGTATAAGATAAACGTCAACTCCTGCTGCAAACCTTCCGAGGGCAGGGTATTCACCAGCTCCTCCGGGATGGGCGGCAACTTGAGTTCCTGGACCGATTGGAGGCAGATGTTGGCGAAGGCTTCGTTGGCCGTGTTTTCCACGACCCGGAGGTTGTTCACTTTCCCCCAGCGATCGACCGTGAAGGTCAATCGCGTCGTGCCGATGCTGATTAAATCCTGGCGTTCGTGGGTATGCTGATACCAGCGGGCGCCGACCGCGTCGTACAAGAATTTTTGATAACGTCCGAGCGGCGTCCCGACGGCATTCACGGAAGACGGGCCGCGGTTGGTGATGTTGCCGGTCATTTTTTTCTGCTGCTTTTGCGCCTGATAACGCGACGAAGGAGCGTCCGGCAACGGGCGTGGCGCGAGCGGGGCAGCGGACGCGGCCGTCTCCGGCGTCGGCGACGGCTGGTTTTCTTCCGGCTTAATCGGCGGTGGCGGCGTGGACTTAAGCATCGCGAGCTGCTCCGGATCCGGAGTAGGAGTCGCGGCAGGAGGCGGCGTTGGCGTTGGCTTGGACTCCGACGGGGGAGGTAGTTGCGGCTGCGGTGTAGAGCCCTGGGCTTGGAGCGAGAAATCGTGCGTCTCCAAATCCGGTAAAGGCAAATTCGTCCCGTCCTGGCTCGGCTGCGGCAGATCGCCGTTGGGCGCGGTCTGACTCGCGGCGAGCGAGTTTGCATTCGACTCGAAGGTTTGGTCCTTCGGTTTCTCGGCTGACTCTTTGGATTTGTCGGTCTCGACAAATTGCGGATTTTTTTCGACGGCCGGCGTCGGCGGCAAATCCATCAGGGTTAATTCCGACGGCGCCTCGTCTGGCAGGGTGGGGAGTGGGCTCGAAACGTTGCCGAAAGCAGCGAGCGAAAATCCCACCGCTAAGTGCAGGATGAGCGAGATCAGGATCGCCAATCCGAGCTTACGGCCTTGTTTCTTTTCTTCGCGCATTTAGGCGCCCCTCGCGACGCCGCTTTTCACTCGCGAATCATATCGCACATCCCCGGGCCGAACAACTTTGCCGCTCTTGCGGGCGTAATGAAACAAGTACTGCTGGGCGTAGCCGCCGTGTGCGCCGAAATAGCTGTCGCAAAATTCCCGGAGCTGCCCCGCTGTTACCTTTCGTTTCCGAGGGAAATATTGTTGCCGCAACACGCGTTCGATCCAGACGTCGACGGGGAACGCGCGAAGCCGCTCATACGCGAAGAGCATTACACAATTCGCGACTTTCGCGCCGACGCCAGGCAATTCGCACAACCGCGCCCTCAACTCCTCGTCCGGCAGCGTCCACCACCCCTCGAGGTCCGCCTTGCCGGTCGTGACCAGGCGCGCCGTCGCCAGCAAATTCTTAGCGCGATACCCCAGCGCGCACTCGCGCAATGTGCGTTCCGTTGTGCGCGCCAACTTTGCCGCGCTCGGGAATGTGTCTACCCGAATGCCTCGAATGGATTCGTCTCCTCCGAATCTCCTGCGCAAAGCAAGCGAGATTTGCCGAATATGCGCCACTTGTTTCATCGACGAACAAATGAAGGTGGCCAGGCATTCCCAGCGCGGTTGCCGAATGATGCGCAGACCATGGCAAAAATCTCTCGCCGCGGTCATCGCCGGATCGCGCGGAAACGCCTGGCAAATTTCCGCCAGGGGATGATCGAGCGAAAAATAGCGTGCAATCACCTTTGCGGAAACGCCGGCGAAATGGAGCTGGTCGCCGCGCTGCTCGACGTAAACCGCCTTGTCCGCAATGGCTCCGGCGAAACCCTCGCCATATTTTTCCCAATGGAACACCTGTCCGCAATTGAGCGTTTTCTCCAGGTCAAAATCCGGCGCCAGAATCTTCATGGTGGATCGAGCGCTCCGTCGCTCGAGGCCGAGCAGCGAAGGCAACGTCACGCAGGCAACATCGCGCGACGGAGCGCGCGATCCACCTTGCGCGCGCGAAAAATTCTGTCACCTAACTTTCAATGGACAGCCGCCTCGCCATCGATACTGGCGTTCTCTTTGTCTACTTTGTCGTCATCATCTTTATCGGCCTGCGAATGGGCCGAAAGGAAGACAACCTCGAAGACTTCGCCCTCGGCGGCCGCCGCATTCCGTGGTGGGCTGTGCTTGCATCGCTCATCGCCGCGGAAACCAGCGCCGGCACTTTCTTCGGCACGCCCGGCGAAGGATTTAGCCATCGCGATTACACCTATTTGCAACTCGCCTTCGGCACCATCATTGGCCGGATCCTGGTCAGCTTCATTTTCATCAAGCCGTACTACGACTACAAAGTTTTTTCGATTTACGAATATCTGACCGCGCGCTTCGGTGTCGGAAGCAAAAACGCGGCGTCCGCCGTTTTCATGATCACGCGTTTGCTTGCGTCCGGCACTCGTTTGTACGTGGCCGCCATCGCGCTGGCTCTCGCTTACGAAATGATCAGCGGCGCGCGACCCAACGAAACCCAGACGCTCTGGATTTATATCGGCTCGACGGTGGCGATTGTGATTTTGACCGCGATCTACACGACGCTCGGTGGGATTAAGGCGGTCATCTGGACTGATCTCATCCAGGCATCGATCATGATCGGGAGCGCGGTCGCTGCACTGGCGCTTCTTTACTTCGCAATCCCCGGCGGCTGGCATGAAATCGTCCAGCGTCGCGGAGATTTTCACGTCTCCGATCTCATCGCGACCGGTCTCGATCCCGCGAAAAGCGGTTGGGACAAATGGAAAGGAATGTTCGAAACCGAGTACACGATCTTCGCCGGCTTGATCGGTTCGGTCTTCATCACGATGGGGACGCACGGCACCGATCAGGACATGGTTCAGCGGATGTTGACCGCGAAAGACGTTCGGCGCAGCCGCCGATCGCTCATCATGTCCGGGCTCGCGGACATTCCGATCGCGTTCACTTTCCTCAGCATCGGATTACTTCTCTGGGTTTATTACCAGGCCCATCCCGACCCGACGTTGTCGAAAACGCCGAACGAAACGTTCTGCCATTTTATTCTCTACCAAATGCCGGTCGGGCTTCGCGGATTGCTCCTGGCAGGAATATTCGCGACCGCGATGGGCTCTCTGAGTACCGCGCTGAACGCGCTCGCCACCAGTTTCACTCGCGATTGGTACGAGCCCTACATCAATCCCGCGGCCAGCGATGAGCAAAGTCTGCGCGCCGTCCGCTGGGCCACGATTTGGTTCTCGATCCTGATGATCATCGTCGCGTCGACCACGGCCTGGCTGGTGATCGTTTATCCTAATGTCCGGATCATTCCGATCGTGCTCAGCATTTTTGGATACACCTATGGCTCGCTACTGGGAGTATTTTTCGCGGGAATGCTAACTCGAACTCGCGGAAACGACCGCGGCAATGTCCTCGCCATGATTGCCGGCTTCATCGTCGTCGCAGTCCTAAGCGGTCTGCCGAACAAGATTGCCGATATTTTCCATACCAAATTCTACGAACAACCCGATTGGCTCCCGCTCATGGAGTTTCCGTGGTGGATTTTCTTCGGCACGATCGTGACCTTTTTCATCGCGATTGTTTTCAAAAGTCGCCCGCATGAGCGGCCGGTGACGGTGTAGCGCGACAACGGGTTCACCGCGGCTTCGCTACCGCCCGCCATACTTCCTCCAGTCCGCGCGCTCCAATTTCTGTGTTGAGAAACGCACGGTCGACTTCGGTTGCAGCCAACATCCCGCGAATGTCGCGCAGATGTTTTTCGCTGCCACCTTCACGATAGAACTCCAGCTTGTAAACAATCACATATTCCGCCGGCGCCAGCCAAACTGGCGTCTGGCCGGCAGTCAGGGCCTTGCGATTCTGAAAGGCCCATCGATCAAAAGCGTCTTCGGTTGCGATGTAGATGTCGGCTTTGTAGACCGAATGGTGGTGGATCAAATTGAAGTGCCCATGCTCGCTCCGAGCCGATTCCTGTTCGATAACTTCGGCTGGCGGACAGTAAAAGTCTGGTTCTGGGAAGGCCAACAAGAAGTTGACGGCATGGTGCTTTTTGACGACGGCGACGACATCGAGATCGAGCGTGGTGCGGCGTTCGCCGTACGCGATCGACGCGATGGAACCGACCGCCATCCATGGCAGACCAACGGCGTTCAATCCAGGTGCGAAAATCGCGAGCGGATTACCTTCCGGCATGGCGAGTCTCCTCGCGTAACGCCTCCGCCACTCGGTCGGCCGACCAACCAGGGTGTTCGGCCCGAATCATCGCTTTACGCAGTTCGACGACGCTCTCTATCGCAGCCAGGGCCAGCTCAAGCCTGCGCTGCAGCGGCATCTTACGAAGAGCCTTGACCTGCTCCGGATGAAGGCCGCCTTCGACAAACATATTGGAATCTTACCCGGTTTCCTTTTCTGCCGCGAGCTTGATTCCAAGCTCGCGCAGCTGGCGGTCATCGACGTCGCTCGGCGACTGGGACATCAAATCGATCATGCGGTTGGTTTTCGGGAACGCGATGACTTCGCGGATGCTTTCTTCGCCAGCGATCATCATCACGATTCGGTCGAGGCCAAACGCGATACCGCCATGCGGCGGAGCGCCGAGACGAAAGGCGCGGAGAATGTGGCCGAAAAGTGTTTCTTGATTTTCTGGGGTAATGCCGAGCGCGCTGAAGATCTTTGCCTGTAGATCGCGTTCGTGAATTCGGATGCTGCCGCCACCAAGCTCCACGCCGTTGAGGACAACGTCGTAGGCTTCGGCTCGGACCTGACCAAATTCGCCAGCTTCTAGTTTCGCAACGTCATCGGCTTTCGGGCGCGTGAACGGATGATGGACAGCGTTCCATTTCTTTTCCGCGGCGTCGAACGCCAGGAGCGGAAAGTCGGTGACCCAAAGAAAATCGAGCTGTTCCGAGTTCGCGGTCAATTTTTGCATCTCCGCGATGCGCAAACGGATTCGGCCGAGGACTTCGCAGGCGATTTCCCATTTGTCGGCGACGAACAGGATGAGGTCACCTTCCTCAACGAGAAGCTTGGAACGCAACGCTTCCTTTTCCGCGTCGCTGAAAAATTTTACGAGCGGCGATTTCCATTCGCCGCTCTCGACCTTGATCATAGCGAGGCCTTTCGCGCCGTAATGTTTCGCCATCTCGGTCAGGTCATCGCTTTGCCCGGTGGTGATTGAGGCGAATCCTTTCGCGTTGATCGCTTTCACCGCGCCGCCGGAGTCCAAGGTCCCGCGAAACATCTTGAAGGAACTGTCGCGGAAAATTTCGGCGAGATCGATCAGATGCATGGCGAAACGACGGTCAGGCTTGTCGCTGCCGAATTCGTCCATGGCTTGCGCGTAGGTGATCCGGGGGAACGGCGTCGCGATCTCAACGCCGCGGCCAGCGCGAAAAGCGGCGGCCATCAATCCTTCGACCAGCGCGAAAATGTCGTCCGGTGTAACGAACGATGCTTCGATGTCGATCTGAGTGAATTCCGGCTGGCGATCGGACCGCAAATCTTCGTCCCGGAAACAGCGTGCGATCTGGAAATATTTTTCGACGCCACCCACCATGAGCAACTGTTTGTATTGCTGCGGCGCCTGCGGCAGGGCGTAGAATTTTCCCTTCATTATCCGGCTTGGCACGAGGAAATCTCGCGCGCCTTCCGGTGTGCTCTTGGAAAGAATTGGCGTCTCGATCTCGACGAATCCTTTCTCGTCGAGAAAATCGCGGACCGCTTTCGTCACGCGGTGACGGAGGCGGAGGTTCCGCGACATCTGCGGCCGGCGGAGGTCGACGTAGCGATAGCTGAGCCGCAAATCTTCGTTAGCCGGCTCGCTATCGACCACCGGAAACGGAAGAACATCGGCGCGATTCAGGACTACGAGTTTCTCCGGCACAATCTCGATGTCGCCCGTCGGCATCCGCGGATTGGCCATGCCGGACGCGCGCGCCGCGACCTTGCCTTCGACCTGGATGACGTCCTCGTAGCCGAGCTGATGCGCTTGCTTCGTCAGCTCCGCATTTTCTTCCGGGCGAAAAACAACCTGCGTGAGTCCTTCGCGATCGCGCAGGTCAATAAAGATCACTCCGCCGAGGTCACGCCGGACGTGGACCCAGCCCGCGAGCGTGACGGTCGAGCCGATATCGCTTTTCCGAAGTTGAGCGCAGTGGTGGGTCCGATACATCAAGCCGACAAAAGAGCCGCAACTTTCGCAGCAAGTTCTGGCTGCGCTACCAGAGTTTGTTCGCCCGAACGCAGGTCTTTCAATTTTATCTGCGGCCATTCATCGCCGAACAGAATCGCGAGACGAGCGCAGAGCTGCTCGGCCGTTTGGAATTGCTTGCCGACCTTGGCGGGGGCGAGCGGGTAATCGACGCGATAACCGGCGTCGCGTAGCGCTTGAATCTCAGCGAACGCATCGGCGCGGCGTTCTTCCTTGGCGATCACGATGTAAACATCGAGTTCGCGTTGTGCCGTAACGGCCTTTTCCAGTTGCGCCTTCGCCGCCGGAATTTCATCGATGAGTTCCGCGAGAACGACGTCGCCCATGGCGAAACCGATGGCAGGATGGTTAGCCGCGCCGTCGCTAAGATGATGAATGAGGTTATCGTAGCGGCCGCCGCCGGCGAGGGCGCGCAGTTTGCCGCCGCGATCGAAGGCTTCGAAGACAACGCCTGTGTAGTAAGCGAGGCCGCGAACGATCCCGAGATCGATCTGAACGAAATCAGCGAGACCGCGAGCGCGGAGACCCTCGAGTAATCGATCCAATTTTTCGCTGCTCCCTTTGCCATCAAGAATCTTGAAGGTCGGCTCTGCGAGCGGCCCTAGTTTCTGCGCCGTCTTCTCGCGCGGTTCGCGTTCGCTTTTGTCGATGATCTGCAAGGTCTCAGGCCATTTTTCCTCCGGGACCTTCTGGGTCCGGAGAAAATCGATCCAGAATTCCCGGTCGCTGATCCGCACGACGACATCATCCGAGGTAAAACCAAAGGCGCGCAGCAGATCCACGCAGAGCGCAATCAGTTCTACATTGGCGTCGAGCGACGTTTCGCCAATGATGTCCGCGTTAAACTGGTAGTGTTCGCGGAGGCGGCCGCGCTGCTGTTTCTCGTAACGGAAACAATGCGGGATCGAAAACCACTTCAGCGGTTTCTTGAACTCGCGATCGTGCGCGGCCACGACGCGCGCCAGGGACGGCGTGAGCTCGGGACGCAACGCGACTTCGCGTTCGCCTTTGTCGGCGAAATTGAAAAGCTGTCCGACGATCTCCGGTCCGCTTTTTTTGGTGTAAAGCTCGGTTGGCTCGAGCTCCGGCCCTTCCCACTGGAGGAAGCCGTAACGGCGCGCGACTTCCCACCATTTTCCGAAGATGTAATTCTGCCGCGCCCAATCCCGGGGCAGGAAATCGCGAAAGCCGGGAAGCGGTTGCATCTGAGTCATCGCGGGAGACAGCCGGGGTGAGCGGCAATTACGAAACAACAGTGCGGTTGAATAAACTCCAGCTTCGGGCAGTCGGATAGATGCACGACGGAGACCATCCGTTTAACCAAAGCAAAGGACAAACATGAAACGAAACAGATTGACCACATTATTGGCAGCCGGAGCCGTCAGCGCAATCGCGCTCACCACAGCTTTCGCTCAAACCTCAGCGACAACTACAACGACCACGAATCCCGCCGTGACTACGAGTTCGTCGAGTACCACTACGTCGACAAGCACAGTCGATGGTACCGGAACGATCACGACTTATACACCCGGATCGGAATACATTTCGATGCGCACAACGACGGGGGCTGAGCCGGTCCGGTATTACTACAACCAGAAGGAGACCCAGTTGGTTGATTCCGAAGGCGCGACGGTTGATTGGAAGTATCTCCGCTCGGACATGCCGGTGAAGTACACCTACGTGAAAGAAGGCGACCGAATGATCGTCCGCAAAATCACGCTCGAGAAACCGGTGACGTATTACGAGAAGACAACGACCACGACTACGACGACAAAGCCCTAAGGCCGCGTTCGTAGATTTCTGAAATTCAAAGCACCCGCGGAGCGTGTTCTCCGCGGGTGTTTTTTATTATTCCTGCTCATTATCGTGATCTTACTCATGATCTCTTGAGCACGCCCGCGCCCCTCACTGGATCATGAGCACGATCACGATCAGGAGCAGGAGTCAATCGCCGTAGCCGTCGGGAAACTTTTGGTGCCAACGCCAGGCGCTCTCGATAATCGCGTCGATGTCTTGAAACTGCGGGCGCCATCCGAGCTCGCGTTGGATTTTTTCCGAAGCCGCAATCAGCCGTGCTGGGTCGCCGGGACGACGGGATTTCTCCACGGTAGGGATTTCATGGCCGGTAATTCTCCGGCACGATTCGATCACTTCACGGACGCTGGTTCCGCCTCCAGTCCCGAGGTTGTAAAACTCACTCTTCGTGGCTTTCAACGCGAGGATGTGCGCCTGCGATAAATCGCGGATGTGAATGTAATCCCGGATGCAGGTGCCATCCGGTGTGTCGTAATCCGTTCCGTAAATCTCGACGTGCGGTTTTTGGCCGAGCGCGACTTTCAGAACGTTTGGAATCAAATGGGTCTCGACGCGATGTTGTTCCCCAAATTTTTCCGAAGCGCCGGCCGCATTGAAATAGCGCAGAGCAACGAATCGCAGTCCGTGAATTTCGCCGTACCACCGCAGGATTTTTTCAAAGGCGAGCTTTGATTCGCCGTACGGATTGATCGGGTTTTTCGGCAAGGTTTCATCGATCGGCACCCGTTCCGGTGGGCCGAAGATGGCGCAGGTCGAAGAGAAGACGAGCTGTTTGACTCCCGTCGCGATCATGGCGTCGAGCAGGTTCAAGCCGTGGCCAATATTGTTCCGAAAATATTTCGACGGGTTCTCCATCGACTCACCGACGAGGGCGCTCGCGGCGAAATGCATCACGGCGTCGGGCTGAAACTTTTCGAGCGTGGACCGGATCGCATCGGATGCCGCCAGGTCGCCTTCGATAAACTGGGCGCGGGCATCAATCGCGGAGCGATGGCCTTCGGAAAGATTATCGAACACGGCCACGGCGTGCCCTTCATCGAGGAGCAGTTCGGCGCACACGCTGCCGATGTAGCCGGCGCCGCCGACGACGAGAATCTTCATCGCGCAAGTTCTCGCGCCGCCGCGCGCGATGTCAATTTTTCCGGATGACTCGTCAGGCCTTTTCAAGCCCCGCAATCATCCGGCGGATCAGGCGATTTTTTTTGCGCGGATTGAGAACCTTGAGACTCTCCGTCTTCGATCCCCACTCGATAATGTCGATATCGACATGGCGCACGCCCCATTGCCGCATGGTCAACCGGCTCGTTTTGTAAAGGTCGATAGTGTCCGTGCCGATTAACGCGCCGCCGTAATCGTCGATGATGTAACGGTCCCGGGTGCCGACGATCTGAAACTGGGTGCCCAATGGGAAACGCGACCAGTCAGAGGCCGCACTCATCATGTTTGCACCCGACAAGCGGAGGCCGATGGCATTGTGGCGCCCGCCTCTCTCGGTGTGCGTGTAAGCCGTGGTGCGAACGTTCGAGATTCGACGCGCGCCACTGATCGCATTTGGCCGCGGGTGGGGGCCATCGGCGGTTCGCGGCGAGGTCGATTCACAACTTGCTACGGCGCATGCCAGGACGCCGAGCACGATAGTTTTGTGCAGGGTCTTCATTGGGAGACGGAAAACCGCCTAATAGCCATTGATGCCCCGGTGGGCAAGCGATAATTTGCGGGGCAATTCCCTGTCGATGACTCCATTACGCCCAAACCAGGCTCTTGTGGCCGATGAGATTCTCCTCGATGGCCGGCTCGCGCTTTTCCACAAAACCGAACGCTGGCTGGCGATTGCAGACGTGCATTTTGGTTACGAACTGAGCCAGCGCGCGGCTGGGCGACTTGTTCCGCTCTGGGGGATGACGACGATCTCGGAGCGGTTGGAGGAGCTTGTAAACGAATACGAGCCCGAGCGCCTCATCATTCTGGGCGACCTCGTCCATGACAAAACCGCGGCGCGAGAGGCGGTCGAGCTTTTACGCGCGTTCGCCGTCCGTTGTGAAGTCGTGGTCGTGGCGGGAAACCACGATCGTAAATTGCGCGGCCACATCGAGATGGTCGACGCGTTCGAGACGAACCATTTCCATTTTCACCACGGCCATTGCGCAACTGAGGCCGCCGAACGCATTCAGATCATCGGCCACCATCATCCCGCCGCTGTCATCAGCGATGGCGCCGGTTTGTGGCTCAAATGCCCGGCATTCGTCCAACAATCCCGATGTTGGATCATGCCGGCGTTCTCGCCGTGGGCAGCGGGCACACGCTGGACATCCGATGAATCGAGCCGCGTCTGGCTCTGCACCCCCGAACGCGTCTTCGCGCTGCCGGATAAAGAAGCGGCTGCGTAGCTTTCCACTGTAGCGGCGGTCTTGACCGCCGACCCGCTTCACGAGGAACGTTTTCGGCGGTCATAGACCGCCGCTACAGGTCAACCAACCCGCGACAAGTCCGACGTGCAATGCGGGCAACGTGTTGCCTTGATCGGGATCGACATCGTGCACGCCGGGCAATCTTTCGCTACCGCCGGAGCGTCCGGCTTCGGCCGCTTCATTCGATTAAACGCGCGCACCATCAGGAAGATCGCGAACGCCACGATCAGGAAATTGATAACAAGCGAAATGAAGTTGCCGTAGTTCCAGGTCACCGCGCCCGCCTTTACGGCGTCGGCAATGTTCGTAAACGAATCGGCGCCGTCTTTGCCGGCCTTCAGCACAATGAACTTGTTCGAGAAGTCGAGTCCGCCGGTGAGCGCGCTGATCGGGGGCATGATGATGTCTTTGACGAGCGAACTGACGATTCCACCGAAAGCGGCGCCAATGATCACGCCGACCGCAAGATCAAAGGCGTTGCCCTTAACCGCGAATTCTTTGAACTCTTTGAACATGCCGCAGGCTAGTTAGGCCGCGACGATGTTGACAAGTTTTTTGGGGACGACAACGACCTTGCGGATCGTCTGGCTGCCGACGGCGTTTCGCACTTTTTCATTGGCGCGGGCGGCGGATTCCAACTGTTCGTTGGTCGCGTCGAGTGGAGCCTTGATTCGATCGCGCACCTTGCCGTTTACCTGGAGCACGATGTCGATTTCATCTTCGATAAGGAAGTTCTCGTCGTAGGTCGGCCACGTTTGCGACGTGATGTCCCCGGGGCTTTTGAGCTGGTGCCAAAGCTCGGAGGTGATGTGCGGCGCAAAGGGATTCAGCAGCACGAGAAACGTGCGCATCGCTGAAATCGGAATCGCGTTCAGGTTCGTGAACGCGTTCACGAAGATCATCATTTGCGAGATCGCCGTGTTGAAGGCGAGGCCGTCGATGTCCTCGGTGACCTTCTTGATCGTCGCGTGCGTTATTTTTTGCTGGGCCTTCGTCGGCTCGAGGTCTTGGAGAGACGGGGACAGTTTCCATTCGCCAGCCTGATTCTCGGTCATCATCAAGCGCCAGACGCGGGCAAGAAAACGCGTGACGCCTTCCACCCCTTTCATGCTCCAGGGCTTCATTTGTTCGAGCGGCCCCATAAACATTTCGTAACAGCGGAACGCATCCGCGCCGTAGATCTCGATGACGTCGAGCGGATCGATGACGTTGCCCCAGCGCTTCGACATTTTGCGATTGTCTTCGCCGAGGATCATTCCCTGGTTCACCAACCGTTGGAACGGCTCCGGTTTCGAGAGCTGACCAAGGTCAAACAACACCTTGTGCCAGAAGCGCGCGTAAAGGAGATGAAGAACAGCGTGCTCGACCCCGCCGATGTAAAGATCGACGCCGCCGGGTTGTTGGCCGCCCATCCAATAGCGCTCGGCATCTTCGCCAACGAAGCGTGAATCGTTTCGCGGATCGCAGAACCGGAGGTAATACCAACATGACCCCGCCCACTGCGGCATCGTGTTTGTTTCGCGCGTCGCGCTTTCCGAATAGCGAATCCAATCTTTGGCTTTGGCCAGCGGTGGCTCGCCAGTCCCCGTAGGTTTAAAATCATCCAGTGCCGGCGGCTCCAACGGCAGGTCAGCTTCCGACAACGGCTCGTGTTTCCCACCGCGCCACACGATCGGGAACGGTTCGCCCCAATAGCGTTGACGCGAAAAGAGCCAGTCCCGCAGCTTGTAACGCACGTCCGCGCGGCCCGCTCCGCGCTCCTGCAGCCAGGCCAGGATCTTTTTCTTCGCGTCTGGTGTCGGCAGTCCGTCGATAAGAGGGGAATTGATCGCCGTGCCATCGTTGAGGAAGCCGATTGATTCCTCGCCAGTTTTGCCGGGCGCCCGGACAACCGGCAGAACTGTCATGTTGAACTTGCGGGCAAATTCCAAATCGCGTTCGTCGTGGCCCGGCACACCCATGACGGCGCCGGTGCCGTAGCCCATCAACACGTAATCCGCGATCCAGATCGGGATTTCTTTCTCGGTCACCGGATTGATGGCGTAAGCGCCGATGAACACGCCGGTTTTCTCTTTTGCGAGGTCGGTCCGCTCGAGATCGGATTTCGCGGCAACTTGTTCGCGATATTTTACGACGGCGTCCTTCCGATCGTCCGTCGTCAGGCGATCGACGAACGGATGTTCCGGCGCGAGCACCATGTAATTCGCGCCGTAGATCGTATCGTGACGCGTCGTGAAAACGCGAATGTTGTAGCGGCGGTCTATGACCGCCGACGGGTTCTCAGTGTCACTCGTTCGGCGGTCATAGACCGCCGCTACACGGAATTCGATTTCGGCGCCTTCGCTGCGGCCGATCCAATTTCGTTGGAGTAACTTGATCCCCTGCGGCCAGTCCAGATCGTCCAACTCATCGAGGAGGCGGTCGGCAAACGCGGTGATGCGCAACATCCATTGCCGCATCGGCCGGCGGACAACCGGGAAGCCGCCGACTTCGCTTTTGCCGTCGATCACTTCTTCGTTGGCGAGAACGGTGCCTAATTCCGGGCACCAATTCACCGGGACTTCAGCGACATACGCAAGCCGAACGCTGTCGGGATCGTCGCCGCGATACGTCGAGATCGGCTCCGCTTTTTTCGTCTCCGGATTAAACCAGGAATTGTAGATCTGGAGAAAAATCCATTGGGTCCATTTGTAATATCCGGGATCGGTCGTGTTGATCTCCCTTTCCCAATCGTAGGAAAAACCGATCCGTTTCAGCTGCGCTTTGAACTTCGCGACATTCTCGCGCGTGGTGATCGCGGGATGCTGCCCGGTTTTGATGGCGTATTGTTCCGCCGGCAACCCGAAAGCATCCCAGCCCATCGGATGGAGAACGTTGAAACCGTTCAGCCGCTTGTATCGCGCGATAATATCGGTGGCGGTGTAGCCCTCCGGATGGCCGACGTGCAAACCGGCGCCACTCGGATAAGGGAACATGTCGAGCACGTAGAACTTCGGCTTCGCCGGATCGAAATTTTGTTCGCCGGGGTTCCGGGCATGAAAACTCCGCGCTTCGTCCCAGATGGCTTGCCACTTCGGCTCAAGGCGATCGAATGGATAAGGTTTACGGCGCTCGCTGCTCATCGGATGGAAACACGAATGAACACGAATGAACACGAATTAGCACGAATGGAAAAAAATTCGTGTCTATTCGTGTCCATTACGGTTAATCGTTCCGTGCGCCAATTGCTCCTCGCCACGCGCAACGCGCACAAGACTCGCGAGTTTTCCGAGATTCTGAGCCACGATTTCATCCTGCGCGATCTCTTGGAAGAGTCAGATGCGCCGGCAATCGAAGAAACCGGTTCGACGTTTGCCGAGAACGCTATCCTAAAGGCTGTCGGAATCTCCAAACGATCTAGAGAGCTGGTCGTGGCGGACGATTCGGGTCTCGAGGTCGACGCGCTCAACGGTGCGCCCGGTGTTTTCTCGGCACGCTATGCCGGACCGCGAGCAACCGATGCCGAAAATATCGCGAAATTATTATCGGAACTTAGCGGCATTTCGAAAGACGAGTTGCCGGTCGGACGCTTTCGTTGCGTGCTCGCGCTGGCGCGAAACGGCGAAGTCCTGGGGACTTTCGAAGGCGCCGTTGAAGGCGTCATCGTCTCTTCACCGCGCGGCCGCTCGGGTTTCGGTTACGATCCGGTTTTCCAGCCAAACGGATTTGCGCAGACGTTCGCCGAGCTTTCAGCTGCCGAAAAGAATCGGATCAGCCATCGCGCCCAGGCGATTCGGCTGTTGCGAGCGTCGCTGGCGAAATAGCGGCGGAACCCCGCCGGCGGCGCGGAATTACTTAGGCGGAGGGGCTGGGGCCGCTGGCGCAACCGTGCCGGGAGCTCCTTGGGGGCTAGCCGTCTTGATCTGGTAACCAATTTTCGTAATGCCGGCTAACCGGATCTTGTCGAGCAAACCAATCACATCGCCGTGCGTTGCGAGTGGTTCGGCGCTGAGGGACACTTTGATGTCTTTGTTGTCTTCGTGGAGCTTGTAAAGCCTGTTCAGGACGTCGTCGTAATTGACTAAAACGTTATCGAAGTAGATGAGCGCGCCTTCGGTCACGCGAATGGCGACGTAATCCTTCTGCGTATCGGGCGGTGGCGGAGGTGAATTCGCGCTCGGCAGATTAACCGGGATGCCTTTCATGTGGGTCTGGCTCAGGCTCACCATCATGAAGCTCGCCAGAAGAAAGAACATGATGTCGATCAGCGGAATGATCTCGATTCGCGCGTGCTTCTTCGGGATAGGCGATCGCATTTTCATGATTGATGCCTCTAGTATTGAGCTCCGCTCATTGTGAACGTGATCGGCGTTCGTACCTTCGACACGGTCCCCGGTTTAAATCGCCATCTTCGAAATGCGCTCGTCGCGGCATTGTCCAAAATCGGGCTGCCGGTGCTCTGGGCCATTTCCGCGCTGGTCACGGCCCCGCTTCCCGTATCGACCGTCATCACGCAGACGCCGCTGCCCGTGCTATGCGTTCGGCGCGCTTCGTACGGATATTCCGGTCGAGGCGCACTGATCGCGACCGCTTTTGCGGACGACATCGACATCGGGCCGGCCGGCCCCTGTGGTTTCGGCTTCGCAAGCGGTGCCACGGGAGCATTGCTCGGCGTCCTCTTCGGTGGCGGCGTCGGTTTTTCTTCGACGAACTCCGGCTTCTCCTCTGGAATTGCTTCCGGTGGCGGTGGCGGGGGCGGTTCCTCCTCCGGCGGCGGAGTGGGTTGTGGCGGCTCCTGCTGGGTCTCGAGCGACATTTCCACAGTCGCTTCCGGAATGTCGTTCAGATCCGTTATTTTTTCCGCGGGGCGAATGGCGGCTATTCCCACGGCCGCCAAATGCAATGCGATCGCCCCGCCGAAAGCTGCTATTGTCTGCCATTTTGGGGCGGGACGAAAAAGCAGTGGTCCTCTCATAAGTAATTATCTGCTTGGGCCTACTCCGGCGCCCACTTTACTCTTGATTTCAAACGACAGCTTCATGAACCCGGATGAGCGGATTTGATCCAGCATGCGGGTCACATTCCCGTGAACGGCCTCGGCATCACCCCGGATGAAGATTTTCGCCTCTGGATTGGTCCTGTAGACCTGTTGAAGCTTCGGCAGGATTTCCTCGAGAGCGATCTTTTGCTTATCGAAATAGTAATACCCATCCTTATCGACCGAGAGACTGATGTAGTCCTTCTTGTTTTGGACCTTGCCGGACGAGCCCGTCGGGAGGTTTACTTTCATGCCCTTAAGCGTGACCTGGCTCAGGCTCACCATCATAAAGCTCGCGAGGAGAAAGAACATGATGTCGATCAACGGGATGATCTCGATCCGCGCGTGGTGCTTCGGAATGGGTGACGTGACCGTCATGTTGGCGTCCTAGATCGATGAGCGGGTGGCAGACGAAGGCGTCGTGCCAGGAACCTCCACCTCGCTATGAGCTCCCGTCTTGTTTTGCGCTTCGAGCATAACCTCCAGGTTCGTCGCAGCCGTCTGCAATTCGAACTCTAAGTTAGACACACGCGAAGTGAAAAAGTTAAACGGAATCAGCGAGAAAATCGCGACGCCCAGACCGCAGGCGGTGGCAATAAGCGCTTCCGCGATACCGCCCGTGACGGTGACGACTGCGAGTTCGTCGTTTCCGAGCGAACCGAACGCCTTCATCAAGCCGACAATCGTACCCAGCAACCCCAGCAACGGCGCGAGGGTCACCAACGTGTCCATGACGACGAGGAAACGTCCGGCGCGCTTGATCTCGATACCGGCAGCGACCTGCAAAGCGCCTTGAAGCGACGCGTGCTGGTGGTTCAATCCGTTCCACATCATCCGCAACACAGGGTCGCGCGAATCGCGGGAGAGCCTTGAGGCTTCTGCAACGTCACCCACTTCGATGGCGGTGAAAACTTTCTCGATCCGCTTGGGATCCCGGCGCATCCAGCGACCGAGCCACCAGAAGATGCGTTCGAGCACCACGGCCAGCGCTGTGATGGAGACAAGAAGAATCGGCCACATAATCGGACCGCCCGCCTTGAAATTGTGAATGAAGAAATTTTTGTCGAACTCGCTTTCCGGCGTCGCGCTTGGCGTGGGGGTTCCGCTGGGTGAGGCCGAGGTCGTCGTTGTGGTTGTGGCGGGCGACATCGCAGTCGCAGGCGACATTCCTGGGACCGTTGCGGTGGCGACGGTGCCGGGCACAGCTGGCGTGGTTCCAGGAACTGCCGGGGTGGTTCCCGGAATTGCCGGCGATGTCGCGGTGACAGGTGCCGTGGCCGGAGACATGGCGGGCGCGGTGACCGGCGCAGTCGCCGGACTTATCGCCGTTGTGGGCGGCGGCCCGGGTGGACGACTTGTCGGCGGCGCGGTGGGTGGCGGCGGCTGGCCGAACGAAGTCAGCGCAAGAGTGACAGAGAAGAGGCTGGCGATTAGCAGTGTTTTCATAGGGTTGATTAAAGAGTTGTCCCGACCGCGAATTCCGATGAGTTGGGTATCCTCATAAAGGAATTGTGCGCGAGTCGAGCAAAACTTTCGCGGATGTCATTTCGACTTTTCGGAGGAGCCACATCAATAGTTCGCATCATCATCCTCCGTGGGATGTAGCTTAGAGTCAGGAAATTGCGTCAGGGAAGCATTATTTTTCTTTTCGCGACGCATTCGTTACCCGATTGCGCAGCGGCAGCCACTCGCCGATTTGCGCGTCTAATTCGTCGCCATCTTTAATCGGCCCCACGCCCGACGGCGTCCCGGTCATAATTAGGTCGCCGGGCAGCAGCGTGAGCGACTGGCTGGCAAACGAAACGATCTCGGCGACCGAGTAAATCATTTGGCTGGTGCGGGCCTGTTGTTTTACTTCGCCGTTTTGCCGCAGCGTAATCGACAGGTCGCGGACATCGACTTCCGAATAAACGAACGGCCCAACCGGTGAATAAGTATCAAACGACTTTGCGCGGGCGAATTGTTTCTCCGCGCTTTGCAGGTCGCGATCGCTGATGTCTTCGCCAATCGTGTAGCCGAAGACGTGTTCGAGCGCCGTCTCGATCGTCACGTTTTTTGTCCGAGCCCCAATCAGGATCGCGAGCTCTACTTCGAAATCGGTTTTGTGTTCGGGAAACGCGATCTGGATCGTGCCTTCGTGCGGGAGGAGCGACGTCGGCGCTTTAAACCAGATTAGCGGCGTGCCGAGCGGCGTCCGTTTCATCTCCGCGATGTGATCGGCGTAATTGAGTCCGACCGCAATCAGCTTGCTCGGCGCGACGGGCACATCGATTTGCAATGCGCTGAGTGAAACTGCGTCGCCGGTGAAATCGAGCCCAAGCCAGAACGGCTTCGTCAGCAGATGCACTTCCTCGCCGCGGACTTCACCATAAACCAATTCACCGTCCCGTCTGAATCCCCCGAACGTTCGCATGGGCCGCGAACTTCAGGCCGCTATTTCGGCGTGACAATCACAAAATCGCGCACGGTCTTTTGCTCCGGAATCGAAACGACGCCGCGTTCGCCGTTGAACCAGAATGCGCTCGATGATCCGCCATCCAGGTTTAGGGCGCGCTGCACTTTTAGCTCCGGCGTCGTCAAGATTTGTCCGAGTTTTGCCAGGGTAACCGTCGAGCATAACCCGATCGCGCCGCGATCCGGGCCGCTAGTGAAAACAAACGTCCGTCGAGCGGGCCGCGTATCATTCAGTCCGACGATCGGCTTTCCGCCATCAACCAGAAATGGTCCGCATTGCAGAGCGGCGATCGCGTTCTTGCGCGGAGAATATTCTCCGGGCCTAATCACTTCCATGCGCGTCTTGCTGACGACAAGCACGCCACTGAGCAACCGCGCTTTTCGTAATGGTGCGATCAATTTCCCGTCACTGATCAACAACCCAACCGGCG
Source organism: Chthoniobacterales bacterium (assembly GCA_045809795.1). Lineage (GTDB taxonomy): Bacteria > Verrucomicrobiota > Verrucomicrobiia > Chthoniobacterales > UBA10450 > AV80. Next base: position 1,073,863 of record JBJMXD010000006.1, on the reverse strand, counting down.
CGTTTTGAGGATCAAAATAACCGCCGTTTACGCCGGCCATCGCACGAGACCGGCGCGTTACCGCCGCGAGATCGCTTTCGCCTTTCGGATTATCGATCACGCGAACCGCCGCCGATTTCGTGGAGAATAACGCCAGGTCGAGCGTCGCGTCATCGCCCGAGGCGTCGTCCGTGAAAGCGATGCGCCGATGTTCGATGCCGGCAACGGAACCTGCTTCAGTTTCGGTCGAGCTAATTTTCCAATCGCCCCGCGAAATGCCGAGGGCGAGGAGAAGGAGGGCGACGCTGAAATAAAATTTACCCGCCATGCTTTCGGAGCACCGCAATGAAACGCGGATCCTGTCGAACCGGGTCCCAAAGCGGATTCAGTTTTAACGTCGCGACCGTTACCTGGGTGGGCCGAGCGAGGAGGCCGTCGATAATCTCGATCGCTTTCTCGTACTCGCCCACCACCATATAAGTTTCCGCCAGGCTCTGGGTGCAGAGCGGCCCTTCGAACGCGTCCACGCTCTCCGGCAACAACTCCATCGCGCGTTTCGCTTCCGCGATGGCCGCATCCTTTTCGCCCAGCCAGGCCAGCGCTTCCGCGAGGCGGTCATGCCGCTTCGGTTCGTTCGGCGCCTCACTCACCCATTTTTCGGCGTAGCCCTTCGCCTTGGTGAGCGATTCCCGCGCGCCCGCATCATCGCCCATTAACTTTTTTGCGATCCCCATCGTCCCGTATTTTCCCATTAACGCTTCAGAATCGTTCTTGAGCGCCTCATCTTTCAGGCCTTCGGCCAATTGCAACGCCTCAGGATATCGCCGCTGCAAAAGCCGCGTTTGTGAGAGCGCGATGCCCAGATGGATGCGGGCCTCGTCATCCAGTGGTTTCGCCCCGAGCTTTTCCATCCCGCGCTCCGCAATCTCGAACGTTCCTTTCTCGGAGATCTCCAATTGCGCCTTGACCGTCCACAGTGAAAACGAATCGGGCGCCAGCTTCAGGGCCCGATCGATCGTCTTGTTCGCCGCGTCGAACTTGCGTTGCATCTGGTAATTGAGAACGAGGTTCTGGAGCGGCCAGGTTTCGTTCGGGCTCAGGCTCGCTGCTTTCTCCAGGTTCGCGTCGGATTCGGCCCATTTTCCCTGGCGGCGCTGGATCGCGCCGATGGCGAGATAAACTTCCGCCTCGTTCGGAAGCCCTTTCTGCGCGAGAGCCAATTCGCCAAGAGCCCGGCCGAAATCTCTCTCGATATAATAAATAGAAAAACCGAGAGCGAGATGGCCTTCCGGCAAGTCGGGTTGAAGCTGGAGGGCGCGGTTCGCGAGCGAGCGCGATTTTTCGCGATGCTCGGCCGTCGGTTCGAAGGTGTGAAACATCCAGCTTTCCAGCCGGGAATAGCTCGCCGCGGCGAGCGCGAAGTTCGGATCCAGTTGGAGCGCGCGTTCGTAGAGCTGCGCCGCCTGCCTCAACTTCGGCAGATCTTCCACCTCCTGATGGAGATTGTGCGCCTGGACGAACGCCAGGTAGGCCTCGCCGTTCTCCGTCGGCTTGCGGGTCATCTGTTCCTTCTCGGTCGGGGAAAGTTTCGCGTGCAATTCATCCGCGATTTTTTTCGCCAGATCGGTTTGGATCGCGAACACGTCCGTGAGATCGCGATCGTAAACGTCCGACCAGATGTGCTCGTCATTTTCCGCGTTGATAAGCTGGACGTTGACCCGGACGCGGTTGCCGTCTTTGCGAACGCTGCCTTCCAGAATCGCGGAGACGCCGAGAGCCTTGGCGATTTCGCGAACGTTCTTTTCCGCTCCGCGATAAGGCATCACCGAAGTGCGCGAGATCACCTTGAGGTCGCCGATTTTGGAAAGATTCGTGAGGATATCGTCCTGAATGCCGTCGGCGAAGTAGGCGTTCTCCTTGTCGTCGCTGAAATTTTCGAACGGAAGGACTGCGATCGATTTATCGATTCGGCGGGCGGAAGCGCGGGGCAGGAGGAAAAATCCGGCCGCCGCGGAAACGATGATCCCCGCAGCGATCAACGCCACGATGTTACGTCGCCGGCGCGGTGACGCTGGCGCGCTCGGGGTGGCCCGAATTCCTTCCGGAGTGACATCGAACGCCCAGGCGAGGATGAGCGAAATCGGAAATCCGATAAGCAACACAAGGATTACCAGTCGAAGCGCCCACGTCGGCAGGTCCCACGCCGGAAATACCGCGGAAGCCAGCTGGATCGCACCGCCGGCTACGACGGCGTACGCCACCGCAACGCGATAAACTTTGCGTCGCTTTATCTCTTCGAAAAATCCAGCCATTGGTCAGCGCAAGTTACCAGACGCGTCTCGATTCTCAGACAATATTCTTCGCCCGGCGTTGTCTGCTATTTGGCTGTGCCGTCTTTCGCGAGAATCTGCTGCAAACGCGGGTCGGCCCGGATTGGATCCCAGACAGGATCGAGTCGCAGATCGGCAACCGTGATTCCGGACGGCGTCTTCAACGACTGATCGAGAAGCGCGAACGCGGTATCGAGATCGCCGCACATCATGTGGATGCGGGCGCGACTGACCGAAAGAATCGGGCCGTCGAACGCATCCTTGGATTCCGGCAAAAGATTGACCGCGCGCGTTGCTTCGGCCTTCGCTTCATCACAGCGACCGAGCCCTGCGTAGATCAGCCCCAGCAAGGCGTGACGCGGGCCGTCTTCAGGACTTTCCTGGACAGCTTTCTCGGCTTTGTCGCGCGCTTCTTCGTAATTCGCCCGTGCTTTCGCATCGTCGTTCATGGCTTTGTAAACCGTGGCCTTTAAAAACGGCTTCGAGATTGGCGCGCTGGTTTCGCCCCGGGATTTTTCGGCCGGACTGCGCTCGAGAATGCCGAGCAGTTCGTCGAACTTCCGCTCGAACATCTTCAGGTTGTAACGCGCGAGCGTGATCGTCCCGTTCGGGTCGATGTTTTCCGGTAGCGACGCCAATAATTCCTGCATGGGTCGCAGGTCACCGTTCGCATACAACTCCACCCGCGCCCGCAATTCCCGGATGGTAAAAGTCTCGGGCGCCGCTTTAACGGCGCGGTCGAATATCCGCGCGGCTGTCAGGTAATCGCGCACGGCCAGATAATTCATTCCCATGTTCTCGAGAAGAATTGGGTCCTTGGGATCGAGTGACACCGCCTTCGCGTAACTCGCGCTCGAGTCCTGCCATTTTCCCTGGCGCCGTTGGATTGCTGCCATGGCGCGAAAAATTCCGGGGTCGTTCGGCAGCCCGCCGCGTGCGATCGCCAGTTCCTTCAGGGCGGCGTCGTAATCGCGATCTATATAATAGCGAACATACCCCATCGCGAGATGGCTCTCGGGCAAGTCCGGTTGGAGGCGAAGGGCCTCGTCGGCGGCGGCCCGGGCTTTCTGCGCTCGCGCCGGCAGCGGCTCGATTGCGTAAAACATCCAGCTTTCCAGGTGCGACAACCGCGCCTGGGCTAAGGCGAAATTCGGATCGAGCCGGATCGCTTTTTCGTAGAGATCCTCAACTCGCGCCAGATCGTCGTGATGCCGGTCAGGCCGGCTAAAAATTTCGTGCGCTTCCTGGTAAAGCAGATAAGCGTCGCCGTTTTCGGTAGGTTTCCGTCCGATGCGCTCTTCTTCGCCGGGGGCCAATGTCGCTTTCAAAGCTCCCGCGATTTCCCGCGCCAAATCGCTTTGGACCGCGAACATGTCGGTGAGCTCGCGGTCATAAACTTGCGCCCAAAGATGACGGTCGTTCGACGCATCGATGAGCTGGACGTTGATCCGGACTCGCTTGCCTTCACGACGAACACTGCCTTCCAACACCGTCGCGACATTCAACGCCTTGCCGATCTCGCGAATGTTGTGCGTCTGTCCGCGATACGACAAGACTGAGGTGCGCGAAATTACTCGCAGCGCGCTGATCTTGGCCAGGTTCGTCAGGACGTCGTCTTGAATTCCGTCCGCGAAATATTCGTTCTCCTGATCGTTGCTAAAATTCGCGAACGGCAGAACGGCAATCGATTTTTCCAGCTTCTGCGATGAAGTTCGCGTCAAAACGAAATAGCCGGTCGCCGCAGAGATCAGCAGGCCGACGATTGCCAGCGTGACGAGATTCCGGCGCTTTCCGGGCAGGGCCGGTGGACATGCCGCCGCTGGTTTCGGTTCGCGGTCCAGATGAATTCCGTCGGTGCCGACGTCGAACGCCCAGGCGAGAATGAGCGCGATCGGAAACCCAGCGAGCACGAGCACAATGACGAACCGCGCCGTCCAGGCCGGCAACGTCAGTGCCGGCAACACCGTGGTGGCGAACTGAATGATCAGCCAGCCGACCACGCCGTACCCGGCCGCCACGCGATACACTTTGCGCCGCTTCAGCTCGCAAAAAAATCCGTAGAGACGTGAGTCTTTAAATGAATCGTTCACGAGACCGGTGTTCCGGCGCCTACCTTACACCAGTCGCGAAAACCGTCTGAAAATGGGGACTTTGTTTTTCGCGAGAGACGACGGTGACCTCGATGTTCTTGAAACCGGCCGCTTCGAGAAATTGGTGGAGCTGCACTTCGCTGAACCCGAGCCAGTGGTCCGCGTAAAGCTCGCGGGCGCGCTCGAATCGGTGGCTGAGCAAATCTAGGATGACGAGGCGCCCGCCTTTGCGCAGAATCCGATGAGCGCTGGCGATCGCGCGTTCGGGACGGATGGCGTGATGCAACGCCTGACTAAGAATAGCGAGATCGACCGCGCCCTTTGCGATCGGCGGATTCTCGATGTCGCCGAGACGGTATTCCAAATTCGCGAAGCCATGCTTCTTGGCGAGTTGCGCGCCGAACTCGACCATCTTCGGCGAATTGTCGACCGCGATTACTTTGCGGGCGGTCTTGGCGAGCAACTGCGAAAGTGTTCCTTCACCCGCGCCCAAATCAGCGACCGTCAGCGCCGGCAGTAATGAGATCAACGTATGCGCCAGCGCTTGCCATGAGCGGCCCGGGACATAGCTCCTCCCAAATTTTCCCGCCAGCTCGTCGAAATATTCGCGCGCTTTGTCGCGGCGTTTTCGCAGAGCGAGCTGGAGGGCCGTGCGATCGCGAGCTGTTTCCGGCATTTCTCGCGCGAGAACACGGATCAGCTCGCTCACTTTCGCCCGGGCCGCGTTCCGTTCCTGTTTCGCTGTCAGACCGTAATAAACGTTCTTGCCCGAGCGACGGTCTTCGACGACGCCTGCTCGTTTCAACTGGGCGAGATGACTCGAAATTCGGGATTGTCCCATCCCGAGAATCTTCTGGAGCTCCGCCACCGAAAGCTCGTCTTCTTCGAGGAGAAGCAGCAGCCGGAGCCGGGTTGGATCGGCGAGGAGCTTGAGAAAATTAATGGTTGACGCCATCGGACCCTCCCACGATATATCGACGTATCATGATTGGTCAATATGTTGGCTGATCATCATTTGTCTCTTCGCTCCAAAGTAATCTCCATTTCCTAACTGCATTCCATGCTTCGACGTTTCATTTTTGCTTCCGAATCCGTGGGCGAAGGCCATCCGGATAAAGTGTGCGACACCATTTCCGACGCGGTCCTCGACGCCTGTCTGCGCCAGGATCGCCGCAGCCGCGTGGCCTGCGAGACCTACGCGAAAAGCAACGTCGTCGTGGTCGGCGGCGAGATCACGGTTCCGAATTTGCCGAGGAATAAACACCTTGAAGATGTAATTCCGATCAACCAGATCGTTCGCGATACCGTCCGTGAGATCGGTTACGTGCACGACGACGATGTTTTTCACGCCCGGAAAATTTTCGTGAACACAGTCATCACCGATCAGTCCGGCGATATTTCGCAGGGCGTTGATGCAAAGAAGGCGAAGGGGAAAAAGACGTCGGAACAGGGCGCGGGCGATCAGGGACTCATGTTCGGTTTTGCGTGCGACGACACGCCGGAACTCATGCCGGCGCCGATCATGTTCGCGCATCGCCTTGGCCGCGAGCTGACCCGGATTCGCAAAAGCGGCAAAGCCGAATGGCTCCGGCCCGATGCGAAGTCGCAGGTCTCGGTGATTTACGAGAACGGAAAACCGGTCGGAATTTCCAACGTCGTCATCTCGACCCAGCACACCGAAGACAAGGACCACAAGGAGATCGAAAAATTTTGCATCGAGAAAGTGATTCGCAAAGTCCTTCCGAAATCGATGCTCAACGGAACCACGCAATTTTTGATTAACCCGACGGGCCGTTTCGTGATCGGCGGTCCGCAAGGCGACACGGGATTAACCGGCCGCAAAATCATTGTCGACAGTTACGGCGGCTGGGGCCGGCACGGCGGCGGCGCTTTTTCTGGCAAGGATCCGAGCAAAGTCGATCGCAGCGCCGCTTACATGGGACGCTGGGTCGCGAAGAACGTGGTGGCGGCGGGCCTCGCGACTCGTTGCGAAATCCAGTTCGCCTACGCCATCGGTTATCCCGATCCGGTGAGCATGAATATCAACACTTTCGGGACGAACACCGTTCCCGAAGAAGCGATCGAGCATGCCGTTAACCGAACGTTCTCGTTCAAACCCGCCGACATCATTAAGCAACTCGATTTGCTGCGACCAATTTATACCAAGACGACGAACTACGGACATTTCGGCAAAGACGATCCCGATATCACCTGGGAAAAAACCGACAAAGCGGCGGCGTTAAAGAAAGCCGCGAAATAGTCGTCCACAGATTTCGCCGATTTACACAGATTTTTGATGGAGAAGGATCCCGAAACTTTCGCGATAATCGGCGCAGCGATGGAGGTTCATCGTGAGCTTGGAAGGGGTTTTCTGGAATTGGTGTATCAGACTGCGCTGGCGCTCGAATTTCAGGAGCGCGGTATCCCATTTAAGGCCGAGGTTGCCTTGCCGATCCGTTACAAGGGGAAACTTCTGACCTGCGCTTATCGGGCCGATTTCGTTTGTTTTGAGAATATCATTGTAGAGACCAAGGCTGTTTCGAAATTGACCGGCGCGGATGAAGCGCAACTGATCAACGAACTCAAAGCGACGGGCCTTCATCGCGGACTGCTATTTAACTTCGGCTCGGCAAGCCTGGAACAAAAACGCTTGGTCTTCGGCCCCTCTGAAAATCTGTGTAAATCTGCGGAATCTGTGGACGAAATTTATTTGTAGAAAAAGAAAATTATGAGCACAACCACCCAACAAATCACCAAACAAGACTTCAAAGTCCGCGACATCACGCTCGCGGATTGGGGACGGAAAGAAATTTCCATCGCGGAAAAAGAGATGCCGGGATTGATGGCGATCCGGGAGAAGTACGCGCCGAGCAAGCCGCTCCAAGGCGTGCGCGTGACGGGATCGCTCCACATGACGATCCAGACGGCGGTCTTGATCGAGACCCTCGTTGCGCTCGGGGCGCAGGTGCGCTGGGCGAGCTGCAACATTTTTTCGACGCAGGATCATGCGGCGGCCGCGATCGCGAAATCGGGCGTGCCTGTGTTCGCGTGGAAGGGTGAGACGCTAGAGGAATATTGGTGGTGCACGAACCAGGCAATCTCGTTCCCGGACGGCAAGGGTCCGCAGTTGGTGGTCGATGACGGCGGTGACGTAACGCTCTTCATTCACAAAGGCTACGAACTCGAAGAAGGCGGCGATTGGGCGAAGTCGAAGTCGGGAAGCAAGGAAGAGCAGGTCATCAAGGACCTCCTCCTCGAAGTGCAACGCGAGAATCCATATCGCTGGCATGAGCTGGTGAAGGATTGGCGCGGCGTTTCAGAAGAGACGACGACCGGCGTGCATCGGCTCTACAAAATGCAGCAGAACAACCAGCTGCTCATTCCGGCGATCAACGTGAACGACTCGGTGACGAAATCGAAGTTCGACAATCTTTACGGCTGCCGGCATTCGCTGGTCGATGGACTCAACCGCGCGCTCGACGTTATGATCGCGGGCAAGGTCGCGGTTATCTGCGGTTACGGCGATGTCGGCAAAGGATGCGCCCAATCACTGCGCGGTCAGGGTGCGCGGGTTGTCATTACCGAGATCGATCCGATCAATGCGCTGCAGGCGGCGATGGAAGGTTACGAAGTCACGACCGTCGAAGACACGCTTGGCCGCGGCGACATTTATGTGAGCACGACCGGCAACGTCGACATCATCACGCTCGAACACATGGAGCGGATGAAAGACCAGGCGATCGTTTGCAACATCGGGCATTTCGACAACGAGATTCAGGTCGAGCCGCTCAACGAGCGCAAAGACGTGAAGCGGACGAACATCAAGCCGCAGGTGGACAAATACACGTTCCCGGACGGCCACGAGATTTTCATGCTAGCGGAAGGCCGGCTCGTGAATCTCGGTTGCGCGACCGGTCATCCGAGCTTCGTGATGTCCAACTCGTTCTCGAACCAGGTTCTGGCCCAGCTCGATCTGTGGAAGAACCGCGACACCTACAAGGTCGGCGTTTACGTTCTCTCAAAGCAGCTCGACGAAGAAGTGGCGCGACTCCATCTCCAAAAGATCGGCGTGAAACTGACGAAGCTGAGCGAGAAGCAGGCCGAGTATCTCGGCGTGCCGGTCGAAGGACCGTACAAGTCCGAGCATTACCGTTACTAGTTTGGAGGGACGCCCGCTGTGGCGTCCATCGTTGGGACGGGACAGCCCGCCCTCCAGACGAGTGGCAAAGATTACTTCTCGTTAGGCCGCATCTCGTGGCGATGAGCCATGAGGGACGGTCCCACCCGTAGGAAGACTTGGAACGAGAGCGGCACGTCGTCGCCGTAGTAGCGATCGAGGCCAGCTGGAACATCGTGGATAGTGAATTGGCCTCCGAGGCCGACGTCGATTCCATTGCCGTGCGCTAGATCGCGAACGTAACCGAGCGTCCAGGCGTTGATCGGAAAGACGCGCTCTTCGTCGATCGGATCGAGGACTAGCTCGTGCCCGGGCTTCTCGACGTGCTCGAATCGCGCGTAAACCGTATCCCGGCCACGCTGATAGTTCGTCTCCAACAGAATCGACTGGGTCTTGCCGTGGGCGGTGTCGTGATTCTGTCCCCACACAATGGAGCTCGACCAGTTCGAGTCGGGGCCGAGCGCTCTATTATATATAGCGGACGCCGTTGTCCGGTGGCGGTTCGTGTCGGGCTCCAGTTCTTCGGGGCTGTGGAGGTACCCGTGCGAAATCTGGAACGCCAGGTCCTTCGTCGGGTTCCACGAAATCCGGCCGCTGAACGAATCCAGCTTCGGTTCATCGAAGTCGTAACGTTGCTCATCCGGCTCGCGTCCCTTGAAAGTCGAGCCTTCGATTTTGAAATCCCGCCAGACCAAGCCCACCGTGACCACGCCGAACGTGACGTGAGTGGAATCCTGCCAGTGATGGCTGAGCGGCGCATCGGGATTATCCATCGCGGAAAGCCGATGCATAAAGGCGGGCGGCCCGAGCGCCGGTTCCCCTGGATATCCGGCGTAGAGATACGCGGAAAAATCCGAACTGAATTTCTGCGAGTAGCTCAGCGAAATTTCATCGAACAAATCGTGGGGGTGCTGACGGTCGTGAAGCGCTTGCCCATTCCAAGTCTCTCCGCTTTGGAAGAGAAGGGGATAACCGCGGCCGCCTTCCGTGAGCAAATCGAGACTCATCATTCCGCGAAACCCGAGCTGGGCATTATCGCCGAGCGGATGCGAATACATCGCCATGAACCAGTTGGGCGCATCGATCCGATCGTCGCCGCGGCGTGTGTTTGCGTTGACGTAGCGCGGAAAAATTGCGCCATGCAACATGAGCATGTCGTCGCCGAACATGAGCATGCGGCCATACATCGGCGTGGAATCGGGGACCCAGCTCGACCCAGAACTTTCGCGGCTCATCGGATCGGTCAGGTTGAGCGAAGAACGCATGGTCATCGGCTGGTGGTCGGCGGCGGTGACATGGGTCCTATGGAGCCTATTCGTGGTACGCGTGCGTTCCTTTTTCACGGGAACGAGCGGCATCCCGCACTTCGGGCAATCGCCTGGTGCATCCATCAACACTTCGGGATGCATCAGGCAGGTGTATTTCTGCCCATCCGAAGCCTCGATGACCTGGATGGACGCTAGCAGTAGTAACAAAAAAAGTTTCTTCATTTAATTCCTGAAAACTGAGTGATGTGACCGGCCGGATTTGGCCGGGGAGAATGCAGGCGACACGCCTGCCACGACAGAGTTCAGGAAACAGGAGGAGCGTGCGCAAGCATGCTCTCCTGCAAGACAGATTCGGCGAAACCGAGAAACTCAGGCGGTCCTGTGTCCAGGACTTCGATCTCGCGCGTCACGGGCTCGGATCGCACAACGATGTTCGTCGCGTAATCGAACGAGCTGAGTAGCCGAATCGCTGCGGCATTCGCCGTCAGGCATTTGGCAACAACGGCGCGAACATCCTTGCAGCACGGAGCTTTCGAGGCCGGCTTCTTTTTGACCGGCGCGGAATGCATCGGACAACCGCCGCTCTCAACTTGCGGGGCTGATTCCTGCGCGGGCAACGCGAGGGCAATCGCGCAATGGTTCGAAAGAGAGAACCAGGATGCGATCACGACAAGCGTAAGAATGGAACGCACGATTTCCTTATTCGCACTGAAGAGCCGATTGGCAAGGAGCGGCATTTCAGCAAGCATCGGGAAATGGAAAGACTCGGGCCGCCCCCTCTGCGAAAAGCGACGTTCGCGGTTCTTGGGATTCTTCCCATCCTGCTAGCGCTGTTCGTCGTCTGGAAGCACAGCGTGCCGCTTCCATTTTGGGATGAATGGAATACGCCCGGCGCGCAACTGGCGTCGTGGTATCGCGGCACGCTGACGTTCGGGGAGCTGTGGAGCCAGCACAACGAAAGTCGAAAGCTGATCCCGCGACTAATCTATCTGCCGCTGTTCAGGCTCGCCGGTTGGAATGTGCAAATCGCCCTCGTCCTCACCGTCGGAGCGATCGGCCTTGTTTCCGCCGGTTTGTATCAACTGGCTCGGCGCACGATTCGCTCAGCGACCGCGGCTGCCCTCGCTTTCATCGTGATGAACCTGTTCCTGTTTTCGCCGCGGCAATACGAGAACCTGCTCAACGACCTCCAGTGGGAAACGTTTTCGCCCGGCCTCGCGATCATTTTTGCCCTCATCGTCAACTTGTCATCGCGCTCCTTGGCGTGGAAAACCGTTTGCAACGCCAGTTTGGCGCTCGTCGCCACTTACATTTTTGCCAACGGGATGCTCGTCTGGTTGCTCGCGTTTCCCCTGAGGACCGACGATCGCGAAGGTTCCCGGGCACGTCTTTTTTGGCGAGTCGGCTACATCTTCTTTGGCGCACTTTCTATCGGCTTATACTTCAACGGTTATCAACATCCCACGCTAAGCCCGCCCACCGCGTCGATCATCGGAGATGGACCTGCGCTCATCCATTTTGTTCTGATCTGGTTCGGGTCGGTGTTCCATGTGGGCAACCCGACGATTGCGGGTGGTATCGTAGTTGTGTCGTTTGTCTTCCTCGCGATCATCGCGCTCGGGCTCATCATACAAGGTCGCCAATGGAAGCCGCATTATCCGTGGCTGATTCTGGGCGCGTATGTTGTGGTCTCCGGCGCGATCGCAGCAGTCGCGCGGCTCGGATTCACTTTCTCAATCGCGACCAGCCCGCATTACACAGTCTTTACCGTCACTTTGTACATCGCGCTCACCGGTCTCGCGTTTACGGTATTCGAAGAGCTCAACCTTCAGCCAAAGTTTCGGCGCGCGGGCGCTCTGCTCGGGGCCGTCGCGGCACTTGTCCTTCTCGCGTTATGGGTCTCGACGTTCACAGCGGAACGGCGGCGCCTGAAAAAATACACAGAATTCCGCAACCACTTGCTTCTCGTTTTGCGCTGGGCAGAAGCGCTTCCGCAGAATCCGGAACTCGCCTGGTTGTCGCCGTATCCCGAGACGGCGCAGACTATTCACACCCTCGCGGAACATGACGCCTTCCGGCCGCGACTCGTGAGTAAGACATTCGCGCAAGCGGTAAATGTTTCGCCGACTGGAAACAGCGACGACGCAGGTGTTCTCGAGCGGGCAACTCCGGATGGCAACGGTCGTGTTTGGGTAAAGGGTCGGGCGCGGTTGCCGGACGAGAATCGACCGGCCGATTGTGTTGTCGTCGGATGGCAAACAAGCACGGGATGGCAGTCGCGTTGGGTCGTTGAAACAAATCAGCATTCGTTAGGCGCGGCCGCCGGTAGATTTTCCGCGCCAATAATCGCGAGCATCCCGGCGAGCGGCGCTACCATTCGCGCCTGGGCGATCGATCTCCAACATGAGCGGGCCTACGCTCTCGGCGGCGCGATAAACCTTACGCCTTGAAGACTCCTTTCGCGCGTATGCGGCCGACCGAAACCCCTGTCCATTCCAAAGAAGAGGAACCGCGGTGGTGGCAGCGCACCTGGCTGCTCGCGGCGGTGCTTTTCGCAGTGCTACTGCTCAACGGTTCCGGCTTCATCTTTCACGGCCACTTCTACGAAGCGGACGATTACGCCGCTAACTCTCTCCAAATTTTAAAGGCGAAACACTTTCAGGAAACGGTCGGTAACTACAGCCGCTTTGGATTCCATCATCCGGGCCCAGCGTTCTTTTACGTTCTCGCGCTGGGCGAAATCTTGTTCTCCGATTTGATCCACCTCGTCCCCACGCCATTCAATGCCCAGATAATCGCGCTCTTCGGCTTAAACGCGTTTTTCTTCAGCGCGACGTTGGCCTTGATCGCGCGACGGCTTGGCGTCGCTGCGCGCGTTTGGTTTCTCGGCCTGGCGTTACTGTTCGCCATCTGGCACTTCGGCGCCGTCGGCAAATTTTACGACTTTATTCCAGGCGGTCTCGGGTTGTTGTGTCCCTGGCCGCCCTGTTTCACGGTCCTGCCGTTTCTCTGTTTCTTTGTCGCTGCCGCGTCGGTTGCGTCAGACAACGGGAAAGATATGCCGTTGATGATTTTGACGGGGTGTTTCCTGGTCCATGGACACGTCGCGATGCCGTTATTCATCGGCCCTCTGGCGCTGCTCGCATATGTTGCCTTGTGGCTGGAGGCCCGTCGAATTGGCGCCCGGCCTTGGAATCTTTTTCCCCGACAACACTGGTTTGCCGTCGGGATTATCGCGCTGTTCCTCTTCCCGATCGCAGTCAATTTTTTCGCGGCGCATCCGAGCAATCTGGAACGCATCGTCGAACACGTGCGGACCCGGTATGGCGAAGGCAAAGGAATGCTCCAGTCCATTTTTTATTTTGTCCATTTCGGCGCTTACACTCCGTACCAAATCTATGAGTCGATTCCCGCGGTAGAAACGTTCGACGCTCGAGGGGTGGGCGCGTTCCTACTTCTGCACTGGCGCGTCTATTCATTGTGGGCCGGCTCGATTCTCTTCTTCGTTTTGACTGCAAGAACCGCGGTCTCGGTCGATCCTGCTATCTCCAAGTTCAGGAAGCGACTCGGCCTGATGATGATCGCGGCGACCGGGTTGTCGCTGGTTTGGGGAACCATTCAGGAAGGCCCGATGTTCGATTTCAACGCGCTATTCATTTTCGCGATTTACTACGGCTGGTTACTGCTCGTCGCGCTGAGTGCGGCCGCCTGGATCGCGAACTTGCTGTCGGGCCGGCCCGCGCGAATCCGGATCGCGAGCCTGATCGTGTTAGCTCTCGCGGCACCAATCGCGTTTCAAAAAGAACGCCGTCACTTTCGCGCTGCTCCGGACGAAGCTGAGCAACGTCACTTTGCGGAGACGGTCGACCACGCGCTCGTTCTCGATCCGGCCCAGCCGAAGTTCTTCAACTTCGATTGGCAGGCCGGTGGGCAAACGACACGGGTGGCACTTTATCTGGAGCGGCGAGGGATTAATTGGTGGGTCCGCGAAGATTGGCCGCTGTTCTTCGGCGAGGAGCACATCATTCGTTCAGGGAAATCCAATCAACCTGTGCCAACCTTATCGTCCTCTTTTTGGGGATTAAGATTGCCGGCGAATCCGCTCAAAACTGAGGGCGACCCAAACGCAATTGTCCTTCCGCTGACCCGAGATTACGATCTCGTGCTGCGTCCCGGGAAGTAAGCTGCGATGCTTTCCTAGCGAAAAATATTGCGAAAAACGTGGTGGATTGTGCGACCAACCGCGGCCGGAAAATTTGGCGGACGCCGGCGGTGTCGCCAGTGGCGCCGCACCCGCGCTTCCTTGATCGAAACGATCTCAAGTGAATCCCCGCGCTTCGCCAGATTAAATGTATCGTCGGTTCGGCCGCTCGCCTTGCGGTTGTGCTCGCTGTTCGCGACTTGGAAGTTAACTCGAATTGTCGCGACGGTATTGTTCCCAGTTCGGACGACGCGGAGCGAGTCGCCGAGCGAGTATTTGCGGCTGGGCCAGCGCTGATCGTAAACCGCCAGCTCATTCTTGATGTAAGGCCGGTCAACGACGCCGTGATCGAAGTACTCGACCTTCTCACCATAGAACGCCAGCTCGTCCTCCGGGTCTTGAGATTGGCAGGCATCAAAATACCGGCGCAAAAAATTGCGGATATCTGCTTTCGACACGTCGCCGGCATTCTGGGCTTTGGTCGGGACGGGCAGCTGGGCGGGTCGTGGTTCGCGCAAAGCAGCGTCGCTTTTTAAGACCGGCAAATCGGGAAGATCTTTCACCCCTTCGGCTGGCGAGGGCGGCTCGCCGATTCCGAGGGAATAAAGCGTGACGTCGTCGGCCCGGCCCGTTTGGACGAACCCCTTGCGCTCTTGATATCGTCGCAGCGCCATCGAGTACTCCGGGCTGGGCAGACCGTCGATATCGCGAAAGAATAAATGACGCTTCCGGAGTTCCTCCTGAACTTGCCGCGTTTCTTCGTCTGCCAGGGAATTGCTCCAGCTTGCCAGAGCGCAAAGCAGAAAAAGGATCAGCGCTTTTCGAGTCACAAACAAAGATTCGCGGGCGGCCGGAGATTTGGGTCTGTCTCAGACAGCAAATTCGCTGCCGCAACTCCCTAAGCCAGTGGAGCTTCGCGGATCGTTGGCCGAACGCGAACGGCAATTAGTGCGGTTGAGGACCGCAGAATCAGACCGCAGGTGGAGGGGTGATTGGATCGGCCGCGGCGAGCTTTGGAATCCGCGTGGCCATCGACATCGCCACGAAAAGGAGAAGAGCGCCGAGATACCACGGCGCGCCGGGGAAATTCCACTTGTGGGCTGGGCCGATGAAATAGGCGAACGTGAATGTGAACAGACTCGGACCGATGATCCAAGCCAGACTCGACAGACTGCCAATCGCGCCCTGGAGTTCACCCTGTTCCGATTCGCTCACTCGTCGCGTCATCATTCCCTGCGCCGCCGGGCTCGAGATTGTCCAGAGCATCATCACTGGAATTGAGTAGAAGAAAAGGGTGCCGGTAGTTGCGAGGCCGGCGAACACCATTCCGAGCGCGCCAAAAAACTGGCCAATGTAGAGTGTGCGACGCTCACCGACGCGCGACACCATGAGCGGCACGATCCAGCTCGAAATGACAATCGAACAAACACCCACCACCGCGAGCGAGAGGCCGATCGTGCCTTCGCGCCAGGCATAGCGAAAGATTGTGTAGAGTGCCCAGACGTTGAACACTTCGTGCGCGACGTAGCCGATGAACTGGATCGTCGCCAGTCGGAATAGCTCCGGGTGCGATCGCAACAGGACGAGCGAGCCGACCGGATTAGCGCGGCGCAGGGTAAACGGTTTTCGCCTCTCCAGCGGAAGAGATTCGGGCAGGACGAAAAATCCGTAGAACGCGTTCGCCAGGCTCAATCCGCCGGCAACCCAGAATGGCAGCCGCGGATCGGAATTTCCGAGCAAACCGCCCAGTGCCGGCCCGAGGACGAACCCGACTCCGAACGCGGCACCGATCATCCCGAACGCAGCCGCGCGTTTTTCCGGAGCCACGACGTCTGCAACGTAGGCCGTTCCCGTGTTGATGCTCGCCGCCGTAATTCCCGAAATGACACGCCCGACAAACAGCCAACCGATGGTAGGTGCCAGCGCCATCACGATGTAATCAAGGCCGAGACCGAGATTCGAGAGCAGGATCACCGGCCGGCGGCCGAACCGGTCCGACAACACCCCGAGCAACGGCGAACAAAGAAATTGCATGAGCGAAAACACGGTCGCGAAAATGCCAAACATTTTGGAGGCATTCGGCGCATCGCCGCCGAGGAAGTTCAGGACGAGCTTCGGCAAAACGGGCATGATCAGCCCCAGCGCCAGCATATCGAGCATGACCGTAATGAAGATGAAAGTGACGGCGGCTTTGCGCGGCTTCATTTGTTCTGCCGATATGCAGTCTCAGAATTTTGAGTTCGCGTCCAACTCTCTCCGCAAACCTCTGTATCCGAGGCGTATTGCTGTTGCTTATGCGAGCCGAACTTTACCAAGGTAAATAGATGCCCGACGCACCGCCGCCGCTTCCAAAATCGCAGCCGTTCTTCAAACGGCGCCACCTGACCACGCTGAAGTTGTTCGGCGTCGGCGCGCTGATTCTTCTGATGCTAATCCCGTTGGCCATGATCCAGGGGGTGTTGAACGATCGGTTGGCACGGCGCAATGAAGCAGTCGATGACATCACGGCGTCGTGGGGCAAAGACCAGAACATCATCGGACCGGTTCTGGTGGTGCCGTATTTGAATCACGGAACGGTCGTGCGTTCGGCCACGTTGCCGGATGGACGCGTCGAGACGCGCGAGGTCGCGGAAACGACAGTCGCGTATGCTTACTTTTTGCCCGACACGCTCGAGATCACCGGCGACGTTCAAACTCAGACGTTACATCGCGGAATTTATGATGCCGCTGTCTTTCGGGGAATGATCAACGTCTCCGGAAAATTTCCAGTCCCGGACATGGGGGCATTAAAGATCGATCCGAAAGATGTGCTTTGGAAAGACGCGGCGGTGACTCTGGCCGTAAGCGATCTGCGGGGGACACGCGAAAGTCTGATGCTGGATTGGGGCGGAAAGAAAATTCAGCTCCAACCCGGTTCGCAGCTCCCGGGCTACACGACCGGAATAACTGCGCCCCTCGCGAACGATCAGCCGATTGCAGCGGCGATGACTTTCTCGATCGCGCTCGACCTCAATGGCAGCGGCGGAATCTTCTTCGCGCCGTTTGGCGTCCAAAATGTCGTAACGCTGAAATCGAATTGGCCCGACCCGGGATTTCGTGGCGCCTTTTTGCCGTCGGATCGAAATGTGCGCACCGACGGATTCGACGCGACCTGGAAAGTTTCTTATTACGGGCGCGATTATCCGCAGCGATGGACGAGCCGGTCCGGAAACGAACGATTCACGACGCTCGCGGTGAGCAATTCACTTTTTGGGACGCAATTTCTTCGCGTTCTCGACGCTTACCGCTACGTCGAGCGCTCGATCAAGTACGGGGTGCTCTTCTTCGTCCTCGTCTTCACGACGTTCTTCCTCTTTGAAGTCACGGCGAAGCAGAAGATTCATCCGTTGCAATACCTGATGGTCGGCGCGGCGCTCTGTCTTTTTTATCTCGCGCTGCTTTCGGCCTCGGAGTTCATCGGCTTCACCGCTTCCTACGCTATTGCCACCGTCGCGGCCACGGGGTTGATCACGTGGTATTGCAGCTACTTCCTCGGCGGCGGCGCTCGCACGCTGATGATCGGTGGCGGGCTGATCGGCGTTTACACGTTCCTCTACATTACCCTGCGGCAACAGGATTACGCGCTGCTCATGGGAACGGTCGCGCTCTTCATCCTCCTCGGCATCGTCATGTGGGTGACGCGGAAAATCGATTGGTACGCGCGCGACGCCGAATAGCTACTTCACCTTTCGCCAGACAACGTCTTCGTTGTTCCGGCGATCGATCAAGGCTTCAATCTTTCGGTCGTCGGCTGACCGAAAAAGAATCCGGCCTTCAACCCCTTTCCGAAAGAAGAGGTCGGCCGTCTCGGGAAATAGCTCTTCCTTCTTGCCTTTGCGTTCGACAAAGAGCCTGCCGTTTTCGGTAGTAACCGTCCTGGTCTGATCCGGCCCAAGCTCGTAGGTGCCGGCGAAGGCGGGTAGCTTATTCGGATCAATTTTCCCGATGGCCGGATCCTCGTAGTAACGCAGTACCTGGGTAGCTATGATCTGCCACGTGCCATTCCGCCGGAGCCACGTATCCGTCTCGTGATAACGCGCGGAAAGATTCTGGCCGAAAATGGTTTCTGTCTCGTCGACATCGTAACTAACCACCGCGGTATCCCCGATGATGCGACTGGCTGCTTTCCCTACTTTTATCTTTCCTGAATATCCCGGCGGCAGCGGCGAGATATCCGCGACCAGCGCCGTCTTGTCCATGTTTCGGCCTTTCTCGTCAAAGAAAATGGCATCGTCAGCATAGTACTTTTGCCACGGCTCCTTGTTGCCGGTAATGACGCTGTCGAAAAGCTCCTGCGACCGCCGCAGCAATTCTTCCTGGGTAATGGATTCGCTGGCAACAGTCAGTCGCGCCGCGGTGAGTAAAGCGATAAGTGCGAGAGCGGTAGGTTTCCTCTTCATGCACTTACAATGGTCGAGTGAGCCCCGACGAATCCAGCAACATCGATGATTACGCGGGCGCTGGTTAAGCTTGCCAGTCGCGGCGGCGAATCAGAATCTGCTCGTTGTGAATCGACGCCAGCTCTGGTGGTTTTTGCTCATCGCGATCGTTTTGACGGCGCTGAGTATTTTTCTGATCGATCAACCCATCGCGGCCTTCGCTCAGCGAGCCGGCGGACGAGATTCGCCGATCCTCCAAGAAGGCACGCATTGGCTTGAGATCGCTTCCGGTTTCCCGATCGCGCGATATTTTCTCGCCTATTTGTTACTCGGCGCGGCCGCGCTTTTGTTCATCGCGAAATCAACGCGTCTCGCCGCCTGGATGCTCCTGTTGATCGGCTCAACTCACCTCATAACTCGGGTCGTAGCCGGCGTGCTGAAAAACGTTTTCCATCGCCTCCGACCTTTTGAAGTCATTCGAGCCGGGAATTGGGACTGGAACTTTTTCGGCCATCAAGGCTCGTCGTTTCCCTCCGGTCATTCCGCGCATTTCTGGAGTTTGTTTCTTCCGCTCCTGTTTCTCTTTCCGCGTTATCGCTGGCCGCTCCTTGTCATTCCCGTCTTCATTTCGATTGCGCGCGTCGGGGTAAACGATCACTGGTGCAGTGACGTGATCGCTTCGGCCGGGTTAGCCGCGTTGTTCACGCTCGTTTTCATCTGGCTCTTTCGGATGCAACGCGACGAACCGGCCGCCGCGATTAAGATCGAGTCGCAGGAGCGATGATCGCCATTTCGTATCGCCGCCAGGATTCCAGTCCGGTTGCGGGCCGGCTTTACGACCGGCTCCAGGCCGAGTTCGGTAAAGGCAGCGTTTTCATGGATTTCGATTCCATTCCGTATGGCGTCGATTTCCGGGAACACATCAAGCAAACCCTGCAACGCGCCAAGGTCGTGGTAGCGATCATCGGACCGGAATGGAGCGGCGGAAAAGATTTGTCGAGTCGGCGGATTGACGATCCGACGGATTTTGTCCGGCTCGAAGTGGCGAGCGCCCTGGAAAACGGAATCCCGATCATACCGGTGCTGGTGAACAACACGCCGATGCCGGAGGCCAAGAACCTCCCGCCGGAGCTGGAAGGCCTCGCGTTTCGCAACGGCCTTGCGCTCGATACCGGCATAGATTTCCACCATCACGCCGATCGGCTCATCGCCGGAATTCATCGTGTGGTCGATCCGCCGAAAGAAGAAACGCTGGCCATCCCGGCGCTTCAACCATCCGAGCCCCGTACGGCGTCGAAGCCGTCCCGAGGTGTCCCGATCTCGATCGTTGTTTGTCTGATCGCGATCGCAGGGATTGCGGCGTGGTATTTTAAGAGCCGGCCCAGCGAAACAATCTCGCGCGATGTCGCGGCGCCCGTTCCGGTGAGGGCGACGACCCCAGAGGCCAGCGCGAATCCTTCGCCACCCGCGGTTACATCCGCAAGCCCGACGATTTCAGCGGCGCCTAACGACAGTTCGCCTGCGCCAACCCTAAACGAACCCGTCCGCGAACATGCTTTCGCCGGAAAAGTCGGGGCGAAGGAAGCCACCTTCCGGCTTCGATTCGATCAGGGACACGTTACGGGTACTTATAGTCAGGGCGCTTCGACCTACCGCCTCGAAGGCCGGCATTTTAAGGCGAAAATGGTGCTTGAGGAGTTCACGGGGGAACGGCTTACCGCCCGCATCGATCTAAATCTCGTTGAAACAGGAGCAGTGGTTCGGTGGGAAGGAACAATGCGTAACACGCCGCCGGACAATCGCGTTTTGCCGATTTACTTTGAGCGCCCGAGATGAATACACGCACCTTCAGCGCAATATTTGTTTTCGGCATTGCTGCTCTGTTTCTGCAGAGCGCGTTGGCAAAGTCGAAGCCCAGATCCGGACCCAGCGCGGACTACTTTCCCTTACGCGTCGGAGACTCGTGGACCTATCGGAACACCGAAGAAGGAGGATACACCTTGAAGGTCCTGAGCGAAGAACCTCATGAAGGAGGAACGGGTCGCTTCATCGTTGAATTGCTCTCGGGCGTGAGAGTGAACAACACTTACTCAAAGGCGAACGGCTGGGTCCTTTTCCACGGCGAGACTTATCCCGAACACGAAGGTCTTCAAGCGACCTACGATCCGCCGAAGCAGCTTCTCCCGAATCCGCTTGTGGTAGGCCAGAAGTGGGAATGGAGCGGAAAGGATCCCACGCAGGTGGAGCATCGTGAGAGCAATCGGGTCGTCGGCGAGGAAACTGTCACGGTGCCGGCCGGAAAATTCCGGGCGATGAAGGTGGTGAGTGAAATTTCGGGCGGATCGGTGCCACTGATCAGAACATCCTGGTATGCGGAAGGGGTTGGTCTCGTGAAAACCACGAACGTCGGCGGCGAGATCAAGTACGGTTCCGAACTGACCGACTACAGCTTCAAGAAAGAAGTGCGCAAGTAAGCGGCCTTGCAAGGTGCGTTCGGGTCCGAAGAAAACTTGCCGCGTGGCGCGGTTCGGCCCAGCATCACCCGCCATGCCTTTGCGACTTTGTCTGCTCGTCGGTTTATGTCTGGCGGCGGTCCTGCCCCTTCCTGCCGCCGACAAACGCAACATAACGGAGAAAGATCTTTTCGATTTCGTCTGGATCGGTGATGCGCAGGTATCGCCGGATGGTGCGCGGGTTGCCTTCGTCCGGGTGACCGTCAATGAGAAAAAGGAAGGCTACAACACGTCGATCTGGATGGTCTCCACTTCGGGCAGCGAAGCGGCCCATCGGCTAACGAGCGGCGAACGAGATTCCACCCCGCGCTGGTCGCCGGACGGGAAGTATCTCGTGTTCACCCGCTCGACGGAGAAGGAGGGGAAACCGGAACCGCCCCAGCTGTGCATGCTCTCGATGGCCGGCGGCGACGCCTTCGTATTCACCAATTTGCCGAAAGGCGCGAGCGATCCGCGCTGGTCGCCGGATGGAAAGCTGATCGTCTTCGCGAGCTCATCAAACCCGGACGATTTGGAGAAGGCGGAAAAGAAAAAACGAAAAGACGAAGAACAGAAGCGCGGGGCGAATACGTCGCCGTCCGTTTCACCGGCCAAAGAGGATGCGACGAAAAAAGCCGACAGCGAGAACGAGCGCGAGAGTGACATCCACGTCATCACCCGCGCCGTTTATCGTTCGAACGAGGAAGGCTATCTCGATTTCAAGCGCCCCCAGCATTTTTGGCTCGTGACCGCGCCGCACAATCCGGACGAAAAAGTGCAGCCGAAACAATTGACCCGCGGCCGATTCAGCGAAGACGACGCACTTTGGTCGAAGGATGGGGCGCAGATTTATTTCACCACGCTACATAACGACGAGCCCTACTACGATCTTCAGAAGACCGAACTGTGGTCAATTTTACCGAACGGCGGTGAGCCCACCAGAATCACGACGATCGAGATGGACATGAGCGCGATGGCGCTGAGCCCGGATGGGAAACAGGTGGCGTTCACAGCGTCGGTCGAGCAGCCGGTGAATTCTTACACTCAGCCCGATCTTTGGGTGATGGACTTGGCGAAGGACGCGAAGCCGCGCAATCTCACGGAGAAATTCGATTTCGACGTCGGCAGCAGCGTCGGCGGCGACAATGGCTCGCCCCGGGCGGGCGGCGGCAACCGCCCGATCTGGGCCGCGGACGGCAAAGCCATCATCGAAAATTTCTCGCGGGACGGCCGGACCAACGTGGGCCTGTTCGATGTCGGGACCGGGGCAATGACAGAAGTCACAAAGGGCGACCAGGCGGTGCCGCGTTTTCGCGCCGCGGCGCCCGATGCGACGAAACTGGTTTATCTCGTTTCAACGCCGACGCGAATCGGCGACCTGTTCTGGCTCGATCGGGTGAGCGGCGAAGCGCGGCAATTGACCCACAGCAACGACGAACTGTTTGGTCAGCTCAATCTGACTGAGCCGGAAGAAATTCGTTACAAGAGTTTTGATGGAAAAATGATCCAAGCCTGGCTGCAACGCCCGCCGGGGTTCGACAAAGCGAAAAAGTATCCACTCATTCTCAACATCCACGGCGGGCCGCACACCGCTTACGGATTTGTTTTCGACCACGAATTCCAATGGATGGCCGCGAAAGGTTACATCGTGCTCTATCCGAATCCGCGCGGGAGTACCAGCTACGGCCAGGAATTCGGGAACGTCATCCAGTACCATTATCCCGGCGACGATTTTAAGGACCTGATGGCCGGAGTGGATGAGACGATCAAGCGCGGGTTCGTCGACGACAAGAAGCTCGGAGTCACTGGTGGAAGCGGGGGCGGGTTGCTCACGGATTGGGTGGTTGGACATACGACTCGTTTCGCGGCCGCTGTAGCTCAGCGCGACATCGCGAGCTGGGCGGACTGGTGGTACACGGCGGATTTCACGTTGTTTCAGGCTCGCTGGTTCAAGTCACCGCCGTTCCAAGACCCGGAAGATTTCAAGGCCCGCTCGCCCATCACTTATATTAATGATGTGAAGACGCCGATGATGTTCATTCTTGGCGAGACCGACACGAGGACACCGTCCGGCGCCGGGGGAGAACAAATGTTTCGGGCGCTGAAGTTCCGCAAGATCCCGACAGTGATGGTGAAGTTCCCGAACGAGACGCACGAGTTATCGCGGAGCGGCCAGCCGTGGCATCGGATCGAGCGGTTAGAGCATATCGTTGGCTGGTTCGATCATTGGCTGATGGGCGCGGCGAAGCCGGAATACGATGTCGCGCCGAGCGACGTGCCGGTGAAACCGAATACCGCGCCGAAGACGAAGCCGCCGGGCAATTAAAGACGCCGAAAAACCGCCAATGAACACGAATGTTCGCGAATTGATTTTCACATTCGAGTCCATTCGCTTTAATTCGCGGTTAATCGTCCTATGAAACTGCGGCAACCGAGCTACCACGACATTGAGCGGATCATCGAGTTCGATTTCGTCCGCGCGACGGAAGCGGCTGCGCTGAATTCGCTCTCGTGGCTTGGGCGCGGCGACAAGGAAGCGGCGGATGCGGCGGCCTGCGACGCGATGCGCGGGATGTTCGATCTCATGAACATTTGTGGCGAAGTCGTAATCGGCGAGGGGATCAAGGACGACGCGCCTGGAATTTTTAAAGGCGAGCATCTCGGTACCTGGCTGCCAGGCACGCCCCAGTTCGACATCGCCATCGATCCGATCGATGGCACGACGAATATTTCCAAGGGCGCGCCGAACTCGATCAGTTGCATCGCGGCCGCGAGCCCGGAGCAGGGGGTGAAAGTCGCGCTCCGCGACATCCCGGCGTTTTACATGACGAAACTCGCCTACGGCCCGCGGGTCCTCGAGCACATGCAGATCAAAGGCATCGACATGTTGCGAATCGAGAGCCCGATCGAGGAGACGTTGCGGGTCGTAGCGCAATGCCTGAACAAGCGCGTCCAGGATGTCGTCGTGATGATGCTCGATCGGCCGCGGCACAAGGAGATGGTCGAAGAAATCCGGCGAGCCGGCGCTTCGTTGCGGATGATTAGTGACGGCGACATCGCGGCGGCCATGGCACCCGCGATCCAGGACAGCGGGATCGATCTTTACATGGGCATCGGCGGTGCGCCCGAAGCGGTCCTGGCGGCGGCCGGAATCAAATGTCTCGGGGGCGACATGCAATGCGTGATGTGGCCGCGCGACGACAAGGAACGCAAGGCGTTGGTGGCCGCCGGGCACAAGGCCGACCTGAACCGCGTGTTTTTTGCCGACGATCTGGCGAACGGCAAGAACATCATCTTTTGCGCAACCGGCATTAGCGACAGCGCGATGTTGCGAGGAGTAAGGACGCAAGGTGCGAGCGCGACGACCTACTCGATCCTGATGCGGGCGAAAAGCCGGACCGTGCGTTTCATTCGCGCTTCGCACGATTTGAAGAACAAGACAATCCGGCTCCGTTCCGACAGTCGCGAGCATCGAATCTAAGTTTTCCGAGAACATCTCCTCGACATCCCGCGGTTGGTCTGGTCAAATTCCATCTTCGCTTATGACATCCAAAAAATCCCAATCCCGCGCGGCCCATCCTCACGATTTGTCGCCAGACAACGGCTGTGTCATCGACACGAAATGGAAAGTGGAACCGCTTAGTTACCACGCTTGCGCGACTGAAATTGGGACGCCCCACACTCTGCACGACGCGCCGATGCCGGAGGTAGTGGTTTACGATCACGTCGGGTTCAAGGGCGCCTATGCCCGGACCAACCTGAGTTTTCATTTCCTCGGTGATTTCTGGAACGACCGGATCAGCTCGCTCATCGTGGTCAGTGGTGTTTGGCGTTTTTATCGCGACGAATACTACAAGGGCGACTATTGGGACCTTGGCCCCGGCTTCTACGAGTGCTTCTTCAAGGACAAAGGTCCCGATGATGTCATCAGCTCTTTCCAGGCGATCAAGCTGACGTAGCGGTTTTCCATGAAGGCGCCGCTGATTGTCGCCGCGCTTCTCTTAACGATCTTGCCAGTCGGCGCCGCCGATTCGGGCGGCCTGTCGAGGACTACGGAGCTCGATGGCGCAAAGATCCACTACACCGATTACGGCGCCGGAGAGAACGCGCTTTTGTTTGTTCACGGTTGGGCGTGCGACGAAACTTTTTGGAGCGGACAAGCGTCGGCACTCGGCGCGAAGTTTCACGTCATCACGATCGATTTGCCGGGGCATGGCCAAAGCGATAAGCCGCAGATTGCGTACACGATGGATTTGTACGCGCGCGCTATCGACGCGGTCTTGCGCGAAGCGAAAGTGAAAGCGGCGACGTTGATTGGCCACAGCAACGGCACCCCGGTCATCCGGCAATTCTATCGAAAGTATCCAGAAAAGACCCGGGCGCTCGTTATCGTGGACGGGGCGCTCCGGCCGTTTGGTGACAAGGCGATGATGGAAAAGTTCGTCGCGCGTTTGAAGGCGCCGAATTACGAAGAAACCGCCGGCAAGATGATCGAGGGAATGACAAGCCCGATCCAGGACGGGGCGTTACGCGAGAAAATCAAAACGGCGATGCTGCGCACTCCGCAATATGTCGCGGCGACGGAATTCGATTCGACGCTCGACGACGCGCTATGGAAACCGGACAAAATTTCCGTGCCGGTGTTGATGATTCTGGCGAAACAGCCGGGGTGGTCCGCGGAGTACGAGCAATTTGTGCGGGGCATCGTCACCGATCTGGACTACCAGGTCTGGGGAGGCGTGAGTCATTTCCTGATGATGGAGCAACCAGAGCGATTCAACAGCGCGCTCGTTGCTTTCCTCGAAAGGCGCAAGCTTACCTCGTAGCCAGATTGAGCACCCGTTGGGCGCAACCCCAGGAAAGGGTGAAGCCCGAACCACCGTGGCCGTAGTTGTGAATGACGGTGCGGCGGTCGCGCAACTTTTCCGTGGCGATGCGGACGCCGCTCGATCGGCCGGGCCGTAAACCGACTCGCTCGCGGATCAGCGGCGGCGCGCGCCGAAGGAGAACGCGCTCGCATTCGCTGATGATTTGCGCCGTGGTACGCCGATCGGGGGCGCGATCATCGCTGATGTCGTTAGTTCCGCCCAAGACGCAATCGTTCGACCGCGGAATCGCGTACATCAGCGGCGGATCATCGCAAACAACGGCGTAAGGCAGATCGAATTTCTCCACGATAGCGACCTGACCACGGTGCGGTTTCATTTCCGGATCGGGCACGAGCTCGCGGGCGCCAATTCCGGCGCAGTTCACAATGAGATCGAAGCCGGGATCGATTTCTTCCAGTTTGTCGAAGTGCCTTCCACCGCCGATGGAGCCGTCTGCAGTCGTTAGGCGGTTGGTAAGATATTCGAGGTACTTTCCCGTTTCGATCAGCGGCACCTGAATCGAGAAGCCGCTGACAAACGCAGGCAGGATTTCGGATTTCGCGAGACTGCGCGCGTCAAACGATTGCGCCCAGTCCGGCGGCGAGATTGGGCCGAGACGCGACAAGACGCGGAGCTCAGTCAGGGACACACCGGTCTCCGTTTGGCGCGCTAGTTCGCGGAAACGATGATAGCTGACTAGCGCCCACGGAACGATTTCCGCGCTCGAACCGACGTCATATGGATACCAGATCGCGGCCGCCGCGGCGGAATTCGTTTCGTCGCCAATTTCTTCAGCAAGGATCGAAGTCTTAAACCCGTGTTCCGCGAAGAGGACGGCGCAGGTCAAACCGGATACTCCGGTCCCAACAATGGCGACGCGTTGTTTCATCAAGCGGCGACCTTTATGAAGTTCGGTCGGCGGTTTGTAAACCGTCGCTCCTTGGAGCGTGCACAGTCGCCCCGTCTCAGCTAGATTCTCAACGTGGTCGCGCTATCGGAACAATCGCTGACGGACAAGGTGCTGGCGGGAGAGCGGATTTCACCAGAAGAAGCCCTCGAGCTCTATCGACGGCCGCTGGCGGAATTGGGCCAACTCGCGAATGCCCGGCGGGATCTGGCAAAGGCCGCCAGCTACGATAATCGCGGCCGGGAGATTGTGACTTACATTATCGATCGCAACATCAATTACACGAATGTCTGCAACGTTTACTGCAAGTTCTGCGCGTTTTATCGGACGGAAAAAGACGCGGACCACTACGTCCTGAGCCGCGAAGAGCTCGACCGAAAACTCGACGAACTTTCGGCGGCGGGCGGGGTTCAAATCCTGATGCAGGGCGGGCACCATCCGAAGTTATCGTTCGAGTGGTATCTCGATTTGCTCCGGCACATCCGCGAAAAATATCCGCACATCAATATTCACGGGTTCAGTCCGCCCGAGCTCCAGCACTTTGCCGAACTTTTCCGGATGCCGCTCCGCGAAGTGATTTCGCAATTCAAGGAAGCCGGGCTCGGCTCGCTTCCCGGCGGGGGCGGCGAGATTTTGGTGGATCGGGTGCGCAATCGAATCGCACCGCTGAAATGCAACTCGGATGCGTGGCTGGAAGTGATGCAGGTGGCGCACGAGCTGGGGTTGAAATCGAGCGCCACGATGATGTTCGGCCACGTGGAAACGATTGAGGACCGGATCGAGCACCTGCGCCGGCTCCGCGACCAACAGGATAAGAGCGGGGGATTCACGGCCTTCATTTGCTGGACGTTCCAGCCGGAGAACACGGTTTTGAAAGTCGCGCATCGGACCGGCGTGGTGGAATATCTGCGCACGCAGGCCCTGGCCCGAATTTTCCTGGATAATTTCCCGAACGTGCAAAGTTCCTGGGTGACCCAGGGCCCGGACATTGGCCAGGTGGCCCTGAAGTATGGCGCGAATGATTTTGGTTCGGTGATGATGGAGGAGAACGTCGTGAGTAGCGCCGGCACGACGTTTCGCCTGGACGCAGCCCAAATTGAGACCCTGATCCGGAACGCCGGGTATGAGCCCCGGCGCCGGAATAATTGGTACCAGCTCTTGAATTAGCGCGAAGCGGTGCGTTCTTCTCCGACCAGCGCCCAGGCGCGAGACCGAAATCCTGCCTTGACGATGCCCGAGTTATTCACCATCAATACCACCCGCGCCGCGTCAGGGACGAAGGACGCCAGGGGACTTTTGACGTTATGAAGGAATTTTTTGGTTTGAATCGCGGCAGCCTTTTGATGGCGCGTCTCGCGTTCATTTTGATTTTCGCCGCGAGCCTGTCGATCAGGGCGCAGACCGCTCCGCCGCAGCAACAACAGGGGCCGCCAACGGTTAAATCTATCGAGGTCCAGTACGTGGGTCCGCAGACGCTCTCGAAAGACAAAGTGCTTTCGCAGATGCGGACGAAACCGGGCCAGCCGTATTCCGAATCGCTCGTCGAGCAGGATATCAAGGCGCTCTACAAAACCAACCAGGTCCAGAACGTCCGGATTTTTGGTCAGGGTGAAGGCGACGGGGTGAAGGTCATCGTGGTGCTTCAGACGCGTTCGGTCGTGAACGAAATCGAGATCGAGGGCGCGCAACGCATTAACGCCAAGAGCCTCCGCAAAAAGATCGACCTCAAAATCAGTGGCGCACTGAGCGAGGAGGAATTGGAGATAGCGCGTGGGAAAATTATTGAGAGCTATCAGGCGAAGGGGTTCACCGATGTTGACGTGAGATACAAGGTGGACACGGACGACGCACGGGGCACGTCCCGAGTCCTCTTCACAATCACCGAAGGAACCAAGGGCGCGGTCAGCGCGATCCGTTTCGAGGGGAACACGAAATTCAGCGACAAGATTCTGCGCAAGCAGATGAAGACCAAGGGCAAGACCTTCATTTCTTTCATGGATAAGTCTGGGCGGCTCGATGAGACGCAGTTCGCGCAGGACATCAACTCCGTGAAGGAATACTACCAGGACCACGGCTACATCGACGTCGAAGTGAAAGAAGTCCGGCATGAACGCGTCAACGGCCACCTCAACCTCGTTGTCGTACTGCAGGAAGGACCGCTCTATCGCGTCGGAAAAATTCGAATCACGGGGACGAAAGTGGCGCCGGAACAAAAAGTTCGGGCCCTGCTCAAAATGAAAGAAGGCGGCGTGTATTCGCCGAAACAAATCCGGGAGGATTCGAAGAAAATCGCGGACGCTTACGGCACCGGCGGATACGTGGATCTGCAGGTCCAACCGCAGGGAGTGCCGGCGGGGGACGGAAGAATCGACGTGCAATATACGATCCAGGAAGGCGGACCCTCGTTTGTCCAACGGATCAACATCGTCGGAAACGTTCGCACGAAAGACAAAGTGATCCGTCGCGAAGTTCTGATCGCGCCGGGCGACATCATGAACAGCGTTCGGGTGGATGCGACGAAGAAGCGCCTCGAGAACCTCGGGTACTTTGAGAGGGTCGAAACCTTTCCGGAAGAAACCGGCGTAAACGGCCGCAAAGACCTCACGATCCAGGTGCAGGAAAAGCGGACCGGCTCGCTCACTTTCGGCGCCGGGTTTAGCACCGTCGATCAACTCGTCGGCTTCGTCGAAATGTCGCAGGGGAATTTCGATCTACTGAACTGGCCGACCTTCACCGGTGCCGGCCAAAAATTCCGAATGCGTCTGCAATACGGAAACCAGCGCAAAGACTTTACGCTTTCTCTGACGGAACCCTATTTCCTGGATCGCCGCATTTCGGTTGGCGGCGAAATCTTCTTTCGCGAGGCGGATTACCTGAGCGACATTTACGCGCAGCGCGATTACGGATTCTCGGTGGACGCCCGCAAAGCGATTGCTCCATTTACCACGCTTAGCCTCACCTACCGACTCGAACGGCTCGAGCTGTTCGACGTCGTGCAGACTTCCTCGAGCCAGATCTTGAACGAGCAAGGCGAGACGACCAAAAGCTCGGTGACGGCCGGCATAGTGAACGATACCCGGGACAGTCCTCTCCTTTCGCGCACCGGACACCGCATCGCTTTGACGCCCTATATCGCGGGCGGACCTCTTGGTGGCACCGAGCAGATTGTTGGGGTCTCGCTCGAAGCGCGCCAATATTTCCATCTCCCGAAAGACACGATCCTTCTCTTGAGCGCGGTGGCCGCGTCGGTCGATGTTTGGGGAGACGGCGATCGGGTCCGCATCTACGATCGGCTCTTTCTCGGCGGCGCGAACGATCTGCGCGGATTTGATTACCGCGAGGTGAGCCCCAGAGACATTAACGGCGAACCGTTGGGCGGCCAGAGCATGGCGGCCTTCACCATTGAATACACTGTGCCGATCGTGGAGAAAGCCCGAGCCGCTGTCTTCTACGACACCGGCTTCGTAAATCCGGGGCCATGGGACTTCAGCACGAACAACGTGGTTTCGGATATCGGCATCGGGATGCGGCTTGACCTTCCCATCGGACCGCTGCGAATCGATTACGGCATTCCGCTGAACAAGGGTAACTACAAAGACGCCGGCAGCGGGAAGTTCAACTTCAACGTCGGCTATCAATTTTGAACGAAGAAAGGGGGTTGCGGTCTAACCCCTTTCCTGCGACCTGTAACCCTTTCCTATGAAAAAACTTCTTCTTTTGACGGCGGCGGCGGCCCTGATTTTTCCCGCGGTCAGCTATGCAGATCTTAAAATCGGCACGGTCGACATGAACCGTTGCTTCAAGGAGTACAACAAGACCAAGGACTCCGAGAAAAAAATCAACGAAGCCAAGGACGCGGCGAAAAAGGAATACGATGATCGCGCTGAGAACTACAAGAAAGCGCTCGATGAGATCAACAAGCTCAACCAGCAGCTAGATTCTCCGGCCTTGAGCGCCGACAAGAAAACTTCCATGGCTAAGGACCGCGACGACAAGATCGCGAACATCAAGAACATGGAGCGCGAGATTAACGAATTCCGCCAGACTCGCGAACGCCAGTTGCAGGAACAGGCGATGCGGATGCGCGAAAATATCGTGAAAGAAATCACCGACGTGATTGCGGAGAAGGTAAAAGGCGCGAACTACGACCTGGTGCTGGATAAGACCGGCCCAAGCATGAACGGCGTCAACGTCGTCCTCCATTCGAAGGACAGCTTTGATTTCACGACCGACGTGATTACCGCGTTGAACAAGAAACCGGTCACGACGACGACCGAGAAGCCGGCGACGAGCCCCGCTACGACGACCACTTCGCCGGCCGCTTCCAGCCCGAAGAAGCCGTAACGCGCTTCATAATTTTGACGCTGAAAAACACGCGGCGCGTCCGCGTGTTTTTTCTTGCCCGATAGTAGTTGTGGGAATGATCGCGCGAATAGGGTTGGCTGCGATTTCGCTGCTCTGGCTGCATGGCGCCGTCGGGGCCGCTTCGTGGGAGTCCACCCTCACCGGTTCTTCGGCACCGGCTTTTCCAAACCCGCGTCCGATGCATGCCCGCTATGGTTTTAGCTGGAGCGGTTTCCCGTGCGCTACCGCGGAAATCGCGCTGAACAAGCCGCCCGGCAATCGCCTGGAGCTGCATGTAACGGCGCGGACCATCGGCCTCGCGCGCAGCCTCTGGAAGTTTGATGCGACCCACGTTTCGATCGTTGACGCTTCGACCCTGCATCCGGTCTCGGTCCAGCAAATCGAGAACGATCGGGGAAAGAAAATCGTAACCGATCTTTCCTTCAATTCGACCGGGGTTGTCTCGAAGGTCACTGAAACGCCGGGGAGCGGCACCAAAGTGCGCCGGTACGATTCTCCGCTTTTGTTCGATCTCCAATCGGCCTTGCTCTATCTGAGAAGCCAGACGCTCCAAGAGCGCAATGTCCAGCGAATCGTCGTCTACTCCGCGACCGCACCCTATCTGGCGACCGTGACCGTGCTCGGTCGCGAGCGTGTCACGGTTCCCGCCGGCACCTACAACGCGATCAAGTTCGACCTCCAGCTCAACCGGATCAAAGACGGCCAGCTCCAGCCGCACCGGAAATTCCGCCGCGCCAGCGCCTGGCTCTCGGACGATCCCGATCGCGTCCTCTTGAAAATCGAAGCGCAGGTTTTTGTCGGCAGCGTTATCTGCGAACTTCAGGCCGTGGACTACGAAAAGCCGAAATCATAGCCCTCTTCTGTAACGGTCGCGCGTGCGCGACGTGGAGGCTTCAGGACGCGCCACACTCTGCGTCGCTTCGGACAGCGAAGCGGCTGCAGAAGAAGACGCTCCTCAGCGCGGAATGTAAATGGGCTCGTCCCCCGGCCCGATTCGGATCCGCGGAAAGTAATGGCGGTGAAATCTGCGCGGTCCGCTTGTTCTCTGTTCCGGAAGCAAGTTGAGCGAGGCTAATGTTTCCACGTCAAGGCGTCCGCTCGGCTGAAGGCCGAAACGCGCCTGAAAATTTCGGAGCGCGAAATTCAGCGCCGGCCCGTAGAGGCCATCGATCCCTTCCCGGTAATATCCCTGGCGCATCAGGATTACCTGCGCTTTCGCAACAATGTCCTGCTGGACCTGCGGCGGCGCCGCTTCGTAGGGAGTGCCGCCGAAAACATTCGCGCTTTCAAGCCGGGGGGGCGGGGGTTGCGGCGGTTCGGGCGCGTATTCCTCCTCGGTGTTCGGCTCAGGAGGCGGCTGTTGCCGCGGCACCGGAGTTATTTTTGGTGCCGGCTTCTCTTCAAGAAAGGCAGGAGGCGGCGTGGGACCTGGCGTGTGAGCCGGACGAGTCGCGGGAGTGGACGCGGGCTTAGAAGTCAGACCTAGCGAACGCAGAGTCTCGGCGTTGAGCTCGCCCGTGATCTGCAAACCATTGCGGATCTGGTAACGCCGAATCGCTGCCGTGGTGTCCGCGTCTTTTTTGCCATTGAGCTCGCCATAATAAAAACCTTCATCTTTCAGTTTTTGCTGCGCGGATTCGATGGCCGGATCGGCCCAGGCGGCGGATAATCCGGCAAGCAATATGAGAGCTGTGACAAACAGTTTACGGTTCATCGGCAGTGATCTTGGACGCCTGGTTTTCATGGGTATTCATCGGGTTGGAAGGTCCACCGCCAACGGCGTTTCTTTTCCCAGCAAGGTGTCGCGATACCGCAGGATGCCGTCCGCAATCCCGATCGCCATTTGTTCGCGGTAGTCGGCATTAGCGAGTTTCGCCACTTCATCCTTGTTGGTGAGAAATCCGCCTTCGATCAGCACGGCCGGATGCCGCACATTCGCGATAACGAAAAACTGCTGAGGCCGCGTGCCGCGATTCGCCGCTTGGGTGCGTGCCACCAGCGATTCCTGAATCGACGCAGCCAGGCTTTGACTTTCGACGTTAGGCGGCTCCGAGGATGTCCTCTGCAGAAAGGGCAACCAGGAAGCGACGCGCTCTGGGAACGAAGAGGCATGGGTGGCATAGTAGGTTTCGACTCCAGTCGCCCCGCTGCGTCCCCCTTCATCGAAATGGATGCTGACGAAAACAGCTTCTGGCTGGTTGTTCGCCATGGTGGCGCGATCGAGCAGCGAGACGTAGGTGTCGTCGGCCCGAGTGAGAGCGACAACGAGTCCGCGCTCCTGAAGTAAACGCTCGACGCGATGCGCCACTTCCAAGGTTAGGACTTTTTCCACCATGCCGTTTTTAGTCGAACCGGAATCCTGTCCGCCGTGACCGGCATCGATGACCACCAGGGCGAATGGCGCGGCGGCATGTGGGGTGGGTTCAAGTCGGGTCAGAGATCGCGGCACGGCGGTGACCTGGAGCCAGACGAACGAGACCGCCATCAGCAGCAGGCCGATCCAGGCCACGGCCGATCGTTCGCCAGTCCTCCTGCGCCCACGCCCCCACATAAATCCCTCTTAGTCGCCGAGTGCTGTTCGAATCTCGGTGTTCTCTAATGTTCGGTAGCGGATGGCACTTTGGTCGCCGCGATCCAGCACGGCGGCTTCGATTCCGGCGGCGCGCAAACGTTCTTTTCGCTCCGCGACAATCTTGTCGCGCGCCGGCAATTCTTTCACGCCATCGTCGCCGATCGCGAGTTGGCCAACAATCCACGCGTCGAGACTCAGCTTTAGCGCCCGCTCGAAAGTCGCGCCCGGAGAATGTTCGGCTGCCAAATATTTTTCCATCAATTCAGTCGATTGCCGGGAGCCGCTCAGCGCGCCGAAGTCCTGCCGGGTTTCGGTAAACGTGCCGCTATTCGTGGCGATAGCGCCATCGTAGTCGAGCCGGAGAAACAAATCGTTTTCCTGTTTCGCGCCAATCTCGGCGAACAAAAGCCGGGCGAGGTAGGGCGCACCATAGACTTGTTCAAACGCCGTTTTCAAAACCGGGCTCAACGAATAATGCGCGAGTCTTCGCAACGACACATCCGCGGCCGAGCGCGTAAACCCTTCCGTGCTCGCCAGCTCGATCGCGGCCATCCGCAGCCGCTCGATGTCGCCTGGATGCCCGATCGCGCCCATCGCGACTCGGTCGTAAATCTCGAAAAGTTTTTGACGCGTTTTGCCGAGAGTCAAAAACAGGATGCCGTCCCGATATCCAAGCGCCACGATCGGGCTGCCGCTCGCCAGCTGCGTCTCGATGTATTCCGCGCGATTCGCGATCGCTTCAACCCAGCGATACGGCTCTTCGATCATGCCACGCTCCGTTTAAACACCGCCGCGATCTTTTTGTCGGGCAGCGTAGTGATCCCTTCCCGCGAGACAATTTTGATCACGGGGAAAATCCGCGCATTCCGATCCACGCCGCCCGTGGCCGTGTCCGATTCCGCCGCCGTATCGAGGGCTCGGAGGGCGACCGTGATCGCTTCGTCCTCGCTCATTTTTAACAGCGACTTTTTCCCCCAGTTATTTTCGTAATAAAGAATTCCGCGCACGGCTGGAGAACCCGAACCGGTCGCCGCGTAATCCGCGACTTCGAATTGCGCCCCCATCGCATCGTAAAAATAGAGCCGCGCCGCCGGGTCCGAATCGGCATCGTAAGTCGCGAAGATCGGCACGACGACGCCCACGCCTTGAAGGACAAATCCGAAATTGTCGCGGAGCAATTTTGAAAGCGCCCGGACTTTGCCGTCCACGCTCATTTCCTGGAGTTGAGTGCGGCGGAAAAATTGGAACGAATGCTCGAGGACACGCGCCATTTCCCAAGCCGTCGCCGGCACGCCCGCGATGGCCATTATGGAATGCCGATCGATTTCGAGAACCTTGTCGGCCCGATCATAGACGACGGTGTTGCCCGCGGTCGCGCGGCGATCGCCCGCCACGAGGACGCCGCCCTGGAATTTAAAGGCGAGAATGGTGGTCGCCTGGGTCAGAGGGATATCAGCCCGCGATTGAGCCGGAACCATAGGACCTATGGGACCGATGTGTCCCATGCGCCGGAGCAATCCGACAAAATCCTCGGCTCCGCCTGCGGCCGCGTCCATCACTGGCCCGTGCGTTGGCGGTAACGCTTGGACTGGTTTGGGTCGACCTTGCGCATTTTTTTCAGCAGGTCCCGCGTATCGGGCCGGGAGATGTCCGGCGAGCGGGGACCATCGCCGTCACCCTGCTTGGGCCCCCAGGGCATCGGCGGCTTTTGCACGCGCTCAGGCATACGAAAAAGGTTAGGGATAAATTTTTGAAAGGCAAGCCGACCACTCGGCGGGAGCTTGCCTCGACCGCGCCTAAATGCCAGAGTGCCAGCCCATGCATCGCCCGGCCATCGCGTTCGTGACCTTGCTCTTCGTCGTTGGTTCTGTGTCCGCGCAGCCGCCGCCGTCCGACAAATCGGAACAAATGCTGGAAGCCCTGAGCAAAAAAATCGACGAGCAGAATGCGAAGATCGATATGCTCTCTCAGCAGATCCTGAAGCTGGAGCAGGAGATGTCCAAGAATACGCGGCCCGGTGTGATGATTGGCGAGACCCCTTCGCCTTCGCCCGCGACAAGCAGTGCCCCGGCAGCGACCGACGCGGCGAAACCAGCTCAGCAATCCGGCAATACCCACGTCGTGGCGAAGGGCGAGACCCTGACCTCGATCGCCAAGATGCATAAGGTGCCCGTCGAAGAATTGCAGAAATTCAATCACATCGAGAACGACCGGAAACTCCAAATCGGCCAGACGATTATGATTCCGGCCCCGGCCGGTTCTCCGACGGCTTCGCCGAGCGGTTAGGCTTTTGTAGCCGCTTCGCTGTGCGAAGCGCGGCGAGAATGCGATGATCGCCCTCAACGCTTCGCACAAAGATTAGACAGCGTCGAGCGTCTCTTCGGGAATTGGCTGTTCGGGGTTGGGCGTTGAGCGTTCGGCGTTTTCCGCTTCCTCCTCTGTCGGTTTCTCGAGAAAGCTTTGCTCCCAAAGCCGCGCGTATTTTCCCCCAAGCTCAAGCAGCGATGCGTGCGTTCCGCGTTCGATGATTCGCCCACGCTCCAGAACCAGGATCTGATTCGCCCGCAGGATCGTCGAGAGCCGATGCGCAATCACAAAACAAGTCCGGTGCGACATCAGATGTTCCAGCGCTTCCTGAATCAACCGCTCCGTTGTCGTGTCCACGCTCGCGGTCGCTTCATCAAGAATCAGGATCGGCGGGTCCTTCAACAGCGCGCGCGCGATCGACACGCGTTGCTTTTCGCCCACGCTCAGCTTCACTCCGCGTTCGCCGACGATGCTATCGAGTCCGTTCGGCAACAGATCGATGAAACCGCGCGCGTTCGCGGCCTCGGCCGCGGCCAGTACGTCGGCGGCGCTGGCGTCGGGTCGTCCCATCAAAAGGTTTTCGCGGATTGAGCCGTTGAACAAAAAACTTTCCTGCGTCACGACACCAATCACTTCGCGCAACCGGCGCATTCCGAATTCCCGAATCGGCTTTTCATCGATCAGAATTTCTCCGGAGTCGTATTCGTAAAAACGCGTCAGCAAATTAACGAGCGTCGATTTCCCCGCCCCGGTGGTGCCGACGAGCGCGATCGTCTCGCCCGGCTGGGCGTGAAACGTGATGTGTTGCAGGGCGGGCGCGCCTTCTTTTCCATAGCTGAAACCGACGTCTTCGAAACGCACGTCGCCGAGAACGCGCGTCGCTGGCGGTTCCTTTTCCCAACCGGGCTCGATCGGTTCGTCCATGATTTCGAAGACGCGCTCGCCCGCCGCGCGCCCCGCCTGCATGAGCTGATTGAGTTGATGTAGTTTGTTGATCGGCTCATACAGAAATCCGGTCAGCATCAGAAAGGCGAGCCAGGAGCCCAATTCCATCGTGCCGCCTAAAACCATGCGCGCGCCGAACCAGACGGTCAGGACCACGCCCAATTGCCCGATCAAGTACATCGACGGGTTATATAGTCCCCACACGCGCATCACGATCAGCGTCGCCTCGCGCAGCTTGTCGCTCACGCGATTGAACCGGCTGTGTTCCTCGCCCTCGCGGACAAAGCTTTTGATTTGCCGAATGCCGGCCAGGTTATCGTGCAGAAGCGAATTCATCGCCGACGACGCCCGCCGCTGCAGACGATACCGCCGATGCGCCGTGAGCGTGTACCAAAGCGCGCCGCCTGCCAGGACCGGAAGCGCCGCCAAACTCACAAACGAAAGCGAGACGCTGTAATAAAGCATCATGCTGAGCACGATTACGATGGTTAGCACTGCGACGACTCCCTGTTCGATTCCATCAATCAACATCCGTTCCACCGACGTCACGTCTTCGAGAATCCGCGTCATCAAATCGCCGGTGGCGCGATTATCGAACCAGCGCAGCGGCAACATCTGGATGTGCGAATAGAGATCGCTCCGCAGATCGAAGATGACCCGTTGCTCGAACGTGTTGTTCAGAATAATCCGGAGCGAGTTGAGTCCGTTCTGGAGCAAGAACGCCAGCGCCGCGATCAGGACCAGCGGCGTCAACCGGTCCGCATGATGTTGCACCAGCACCTCGTCGATGACTCGTTTCGTCACCGCCGGAAACACCGCCACCATCAACGTGCTCACGATCGCGCACGAGAGCGTCCCCAGCGCCATCCACGGATAGCGGCGCAGATAGCCAAATACGCGCGGGACTGTTTTCATGTTTCGGCGTTATATACGCCAGGTTTGGCGCACGAGCATGGACGAGAGCGATCGCATTCAAATTCAAGGTTTGGAGGTGCAGGCCCACATCGGGGTGCCGGAGGAGGAGCGGGCGGAACCGCAGCGCCTACGTTTTGATCTCACGCTTTGGCCCATCCGCCGGATGAATGAAGTGGAGGACGACATTGATCGTGCAGTGAACTACGCCTCGGTTTGCGTGGCGGCGACGACGTTCGTAAAGACGCGCCGCGACAGGTTGGTCGAAACGCTGG
This sequence comes from Chthoniobacterales bacterium, assembly GCA_045809795.1. GTDB lineage: Bacteria > Verrucomicrobiota > Verrucomicrobiia > Chthoniobacterales > UBA10450 > AV80. Next base: position 1,035,757 of record JBJMXD010000006.1, on the reverse strand, counting down.
CGAACTCGCTCGCGTTGCATCTGCTCGAAACATTTGAGATTCGCCGAATTACAGTCGAGCTGCGGAAATACATTCTGCCGGAAGTTGAATTTGTTTCGGTCACGGTGACGCGCGAACGTTCGGAGGAATAGCACATGCGACAGGGACGATTCGACGAATCCGCCAACGAAGCGGCCCAGAGCTACAGCGAATCGGTCTCGATCGATTGGCGGCTTTATGCGCATGACATCAAAGGCTCGCTGGCGCACGCGAAGGCGCTGAAAGCGGCCGGCGTTCTGACGAAGGAAGAGCACGAAAAAATCGAAGCGGCCCTGACCGTGATCGAGGCCGAAATCAAAGCCGGCGATTTCCGCTGGGAACGCTCGCTCGAAGACGTCCACATGAATATCGAGGCGGCGCTGACGAAGCGCATCGGTCCGCCAGGCGCGAAACTTCACACCGCGCGCAGCCGGAACGATCAGGTCGCGCTCGACCTGCGGCTTTACGTGAAAGCGGAAGGTGCGGAAGTCTGCACGCGTTTGCGGGAACTCCAGCGGGCTCTGTTATATTTGGCGGAACGTTTTCAAAACACGGTCCTGCCTGGCTACACTCATCTCCAGCGGGCGCAGCCAATCGTCCTTGGCCACTATTTCCTCGCGCACATCGAAGCGTTGGAACGCGACCATGGCCGGATCATCGATTGCGCACGGCGCGCCGACGTTTTGCCGCTTGGTTCCGGCGCGATTGCCGGATCAACGATCGTTATCGACCGCGAAGCGATCGCGCGCGAGCTCGGGTTCGCCAAGATCAGCCAAAACAGTCTCGATGCCGTGGGCGATCGCGATTTCGTGGCGGAATTTGTTTTCGGCATCGCGTTGATCGGGATGCATCTCTCGCGTTTCAGCGAGGAGTTGGTTCTCTGGAGCACGACTGAGTTTGGGTTCATCACTTTCAGCGACGCGTTCTCGACCGGCTCCAGTTTGATGCCGCAAAAGAAAAATCCGGACATGGCGGAGCTGACGCGTGGCAAGACCGGCCGGCTGTACGGAAGTTTGGTCGCGCTCCTCACGACGCTGAAAGGATTGCCGATGTCGTATCAACGCGACTTGCAGGAAGACAAGACGCCGCTGTTTGATTCTGTCACGACGATAAAGGAAGCGCTGCGGATTTTTGCCGCGATGTTGCCGGAGATCACGGTTCAAGCCGACCGAATGGAGAGTGCGGCCGCCGATCCGAACCTGCTCGCAACCGATCTCGCGGAATACCTCGTAATAAAGGGAATGCCGTTTCGCGAAGCCCACGAGGCGGTGGGAAAACTCGTGGCGCGCTCCGATGCTGCCAAACGAGCCCTCAACGATATTTCGCTGCTCGAGATGCAGGAAATCGCTCCGCTCTTCGGAGACGACGTCCGGAAAGTTTTCGACGTGCGCGCCTCGTTGGCGAAACGGACCGCTGTCGGCGCGCCGTCGCCGGAGAATGTGGCAGCGCAAATCGCCCGCTGGAAAAGTCTCCTGTAGCGGCGGTCTATGACCGCCGAAAACGGAAAACGAAGAAAAGGTCGGCGGTCATAGACCGCCGCTACAGAAGCATTCGCTTTTCGCTGCGTGCCCCATAATCTTTCCCGCGTGGAAAACGGATGGGAAATCGTTTCAGCGAAATCGTGTTTTAAGGACAAGAACGTCGAGATCGTCGAAGAAAAGGTTCGCAGCCCGGAAAAACACGAGCCGCGATCCTGGACCGTCGCTCGACGCAAGCGGGCGGTGCTCGTTGCCGCCATGACGCCGGAAGGCGGACTGATCCTGATCCGGCAGGAACGCATTCCGATTCGGAGGGCGATCTGGGAAGTGCCCGCAGGCCAGATCGACGACGAATCGGAGACGGAACCGGATGAGATCGCCGCCGTGGCGTTAAAGGAATTGCGTGAGGAAACCGGATTCGAATTGGCCGAAGGCGGCGAACTCATTCCACTCGGTGATTATTTTACGTCGCCCGGGTTCACCGACGAACGTGGTTACTGTTTTCTGGCGCGTCCCGTGCGTGAATGCGCGGAAGGCCACTCCCGCGAGGAAGGCGAATCGATTCTCGATTGCCGTGCCTTCAGTCCTGCGGAGATCGGCGAGATGATTGCGCGCAATGAAATCCGCGACGCGAATACGCTCGCGATTTGCGCGCGCTTGCTCGCCCGTGGGCTGTTCTCCTTCGCCAAAACGTAAGTCATGGCGCTCCGCGACGTTTTCAAATTTCGGGACCTGCCGGAGAGCGAAACTTCGAAACCGTTCCTCGAGCATCTCGAGGACCTGCGATGGACCATCGTGAAGATGGCGATCACGCTCATCCTCGCGATGATCGTCTGCTTCTGCTTTCGAAATGCTCTGGTTCACGTCACGCAGCGACCATTGCGCGATCTCGATCCGGCGGTCGGCGCGCTGCGCGCCCTTGCGATCACCGATTCGTTCACCATCTCGTTCCGGCTCGCCTTTTACGCCGGCATCGTCGTCTCGTTTCCGCTTCTCCTTTATTTCATGGCGGAGTTCGTTCTGCCGGCCCTCACCGCGATGGAGAAAAGGTTTCTCTTTCCCGCCATCCTCATCAGTTTTGGGTTGTTCCTTACCGGGGTGCTGACCGCGTACTACTGGCTTCTGCCGAAAACGATTCTGTTTTTCTTTCACGACACCCAATCACTTGGTTGGGCGCCGGCCTGGACCGTGCAGGAATATTATTCGTTCGTAACGCGCTTCACCCTTGCCTTCGGGCTCTCCTTCGAATTGCCAGTGGTGGTCCTGGCGCTGGTCCGTTTCGGCCTGATCACCTACCAATTCATGGTGCGCACGCGGCCCTACGCCATCGTCCTGCTCTTCATCTTCGCCGCCATCATCAGCCCGACGCCGGACGTGCTCACGATGGTCGCGATGGCGTTGCCACTGTGCCTGCTTTACGAGAGCTGCATCTGGATCACCTGGTTCGTTAATCGCAAACAAGCACGAGCTGCCATCGATCAACGTCATGGGTAATTCGGTCGCCGGTTACCATTTCTTTTTTTCCGCGATCGCCTTCTGCCTGGGCGCCGTCGTCGGCTCCTTCCTGAACGTCTGCATCTACCGGCTCCCGCTCGATCTCTCGGTCAACGAACCGCGCCGCTCCTTTTGTCCCAGCTGCAAAACGCAACTCACCTGGTATCAAAACGTCCCACTTCTGAGCTGGCTCTTCCTTCGCGGCAAGTGCGCGAACTGTGGCGCCCGCATCGCCTTCCGCTATTTCGCGGTCGAGCTTCTCACCGCGCTGCTGTTCCTTTGCGTCTGGAAAACGTTTCCGATGCCGGTGGCGATCGCTTACTGGGTTTTCGTTTCACTGCTCATCGCCGCGACGTTTATCGACTTCGAGCATTTCATTATCCCGGACGAAATCACGATCGGCGGAACCGTAGCGGGCGTCATCGCCAGCGTGATCGTTCCGGAACTGATGGACACGATGAATCGTGGCCGTGCCGTGTTAATCTCGGCGCTTTCCGCGGCCCTCGGTTACGCCGTTCTCTGGATCGTGCTCGAAGCGGGCAAGAAGGTTTTCGGAAAGAAGAGGATCAAGCTGGAAGGCCCCACGCCGTTTAGCTGGACGCGCAAAGGCGACGACGCCGATTTCGTCGTCGGCGCGGAGCAGGGGTTGTGGAGCGATTATTTTTCGCGCGAAAGCGACCAACTCATTTTGCACTGCGACGAAGCGATCCTTGATGGGCGCAATCTCGGGGCGGCCGATCTTAGGTTTCACTACGACCGGGTGAATTTCGGTGGCGAACAAATCGTGCTCGACTCGCTCGAGCGGATCAGCGGCGTTCTCCGCGAGCTGGAAATTCCCCGGGAAGCAATGGGGCGGGGCGACTTGAAATTCCTGGCCTGCATCGGCGCGTTCCTCGGCTGGCGCGCGGTTCTGTTCAGCGTCTTCGCCGGTTCGCTTGTCGGTTCGCTTGTCGGCCTGTTGACCTTGATCGCCGGAAAGCGGGTTTGGTCAGCGAAATTGCCGTTCGGCCCTTATCTCGCCCTTGGTGCGCTCATCTGGATGTTCTTCGGCGAACCACTCGTTAGGTGGTATTTCACTCTAATGAATCCGTGAGGATTCATTCATGCTCGTGCTCCTGCTCGTGATCGTAATCGATTTTCTGGGATCGAGCACGATCAGGAGCACGATTACGACGAGTTGCTCGCGCAATAAGTGTCGTGGATCGCGTGATCGATCTCGGCGAGCCGGTCCTGAATTTGTTCCAGATACTCATGAAGCCCGAACTTAAAAATGTCCCCGATCGTCGCGTAATCGAGATCGTAGCGAAGCCGGCCGGATAAACGTTCGGCTTCGTTCGCATACTTCGTCTCGGTCGACCCCGAGATGTGGTGCAGCGCGGCATCAAAGCAGTCGAGACTGAACCGAATCGATCGCGGAAACGCCGAGTGCGTAATGATGAACTCCGCCACTTTCCACGGCGCGACCTGTCCGAAATAAATTTTCCGATACGCCTCGAGCGCGCTGCAGGAGCGCAGGACCGACATCCACTGGATGGTATCGATGTTGCCGCCGACCTCTTCGCCGCTCGGAAGAAGGATGTGATATTTCACGTCAAGAATTCGCGAGGTGCAGTCCGCCCGTTCCAACAATTTTCCGGTCCGGATGAAATCCCAGCCTTCGCCATGAGTCATCGTGGCATCGGTGATTCCCTGGAAAAGATGCGAGCCGGTAATGATGCGTTTGAAAAATTCGTAGGGGCTCGCTTTCACCAGCTTCTTCGCGGTGTCGCTTTTCACGAACAAGTAGAGCCGATTGATCTGCTCCCACATTTCGCTCGAGATTTGTTCGCTCGTCGTCCGCGCATTTTCTCGAGCGCGCGTCAGGCACGACACGATCGAGTTCGGGTTCTTTTTTTGCAGGCTGACAAAATCGATCACCGCCTGGCCGTCCGGCGTGGGATAGAGGGAGGCAAACAATTCGTTTTCTTCGAGCGAACTGATGATCGGGTCCCATTGTTGTTTCGGATCCGCTTCGTGCTGGTTCGTCAGGTCGAGCAGCATCTGGAGATTCACCTCGGCGATGCGGGCGTTGTTCTCCGCCCGCTCAATGTAGCGGCTCATCCAGTAGAGGGACTCGGCGACGCGACTCAGCATTTACGAGACTCCGTTTTCGAGCACCCAGGTGTCCTTGCTCCCGCCGCCCTGGGATGAATTCACAACGAGCGAGCCTTTCCGGAGCGCAACGCGCGTCAAACCGCCGGGCACGATCGTGACTTTCTCGCCGTAAAGAATGAACGGCCGCAGATCGACGTGGCGGCCTTCCATGTTGTCTTCACAAAATGATGGGGCTCGGGAGAGCGGGACGACTGGTTGCGCGATGTAGTTCCGCGGATTCTTCCGCACCTTCTCCTTGAATTTCTCGCATTCCGCCTTGGTTGCCTGCGGTCCGACGAGCATTCCGTAGCCGCCGCTCTCGTTCACTGCTTTCACGACCAGTTCGGGAATGTGTTCGAGAATGTAGGCGAGATCCTCTTTCACCGACGCCAGATAGGTCGGAACATTCGGCAGGAGCGCGTCTTCGCTCAGGTAATACCGAATCATCTTCGGAACGAAATGGTAAACCGCTTTGTCGTCCGCGATGCCGGTGCCGATGGAATTCGCGAGGCTGACGTTGCCGTCGCGATACGCTTCGACCAGGCCGGGAACTCCGAGGCCGGAATCTTTTCGGAACACTTGCGGGTCGAGGAAATCATCGTTTATCCGGCGATAGATGACGTCCACCTGCGCGAGACCTTTGGTGGTGCGCATGAAAACCTTGCCGCCTTGCGCAACGAGATCGCGGCCTTCCACGATTTCGATCCCCATCGAACGGGCGAGGAACGAATGCTCGAAGTAAGCCGAGTTATAAACGCCCGGCGTCAAGAGCGCGACGGTTGGTTCCTGCTGGCCATGCGGCGCGATGTAGCGAAGCACGTTTAGCAATTCCTGGCTGTAATCGTCCACTGGCCGGACGCGATATCGCGCGAGCAAATTCGGGAACGTGCGCTTCATCGTCTGCCGGTTTTCGATCACGTAGGAAACGCCGGAGGGACAGCGCGCGTTGTCTTCGAGGACGAGATAATTGCCTTTATCGTCCCGGATCAGATCCGTCCCGCAAACATGGATGTAAACGTTGCGCGGCACATCGAAGTGCATGAACTCCGGCCGGAAATGGGCCGCTTCCCAGACGATTGACTTCGGAATCACGCCGTCGCGGAGGATGTTTTGCTCGTGATAAATGTCGTGGAGAAACAGGTTCAGCGCCGTGATTCGCTGGACCAGCCCGCACTCGATCGCGGCCCATTCGTCCGCCGGAATAATTCGCGGCAGCAGGTCGAAGGGGAAAATGCGTTCCGTTCCCTGGTCGTCATTGTAAACCGTGAAGGTGACGCCTTGTCCGAGAAAGGCCGAGGCGGCCAGCGCGCGTTTCCGTTCAAACTCTTCGCGCTCCATTTCCTTGAAGCGCTCCAACAATTTGCTGTAATGAGGCCGCGGCTCGCCCGGAGCGGCGAACATCTCGTCGTAAAACTCCCCGAGTTGGTAGTCGGAGAAAAAATCACCCATAAATTCAGTCTGGCAGTGCGGTAGAGGGGAGCAAATGGAATCCAGAAGAGAAAACGTAATCCAACATGAAAATGCGTGTGGGCGGGTCGCGGCGCAATTTCGTTCGCCATGGCTCCGAAGCTATGTCCGCAACAAACTGCGGACCGACCGAATTTATCCCGAGGCTTACGACTTGTTAGGCCGATCGAGCGAGCCGATCCTCGATGTCGGATGCGGGGTGGGGCTGCTCGCTTTTTATCTGCGGGAGCGCGGCTGCGTCCAACCGATTCTTGGCCTCGACCTGGATGCGCGCAAAATCGATTGTGGCGCCGAGATCGCGGCCCGCGCTTACCATGACGTCGAGCTTCGTTTTCAGGACGCCGCCACCGCGCTTCCGGATTTTCGCGGCAACGTCGCGCTGTTCGATGTTCTTCATTATCTCCCGGAACCGGGGCAAACTTCCTTACTTACACGTTTGGCCGAGCACGTCGCGGCCGGCGGCCTTCTCATCATCCGCGATGCGCTTCGCGAAACGCGGCCACGCTACTGGATCACCTGGCTCGCTGAAAAATTTGCCCAGGCCATTTCGTGGAACATCGACAAGGCGCTTCACTTTCCATCCCGCGCGAGCATCGACAATATTTTTGACGGCCGGGAATTCGAACGGGCAAGCCGGCCGCTCTGGGGCGCGTCACCGTTCAACAATCACATTTTCATTTTCCGGCGGCGCACTGCCGCAGCTGTTCCGGTGCCGGCAGGACGCAACGGAAGCCCTTCTCAGTTAGCTGAGTTAGCGTCAGCTCCAGGCATCGCAGATTGAATTGCGGATCCTTTTCGACACGCTGCCCTTCGTGGAGCAACACGATCGCGCCTGGTTTGATATCCCGAAGAATTCGTTCCGCCACTTTCGTCGGGTTACGCCGGATGGTGTCGAGTCCGCGCACCGTCCATCCAATCAGCTTGAGCCCACGCTGTTCCAGTTCCGGATGAACAAACACGTTTTTTAACCCCGCGGGCGCGCGGAAGAAATGGGCCGGACGTTCCGGCGCGCTCCGCAGCAGTTCTGCGCAACGACCGATTTCCACTGCGACCCGGGTCGGCCCCGCGATCCAGAAGGACCTGCTTGGGTGCGAGTAGGTGTGGTTCGCGATTTGGTGGCCGCGGGTCAGGATTTCGGTGATTAGGTGCGGGCATTGTTCGGCGTTTTTGCCGATTACAAAAAACGTGGCTCGCGCCTGGAAGCGATCGAGTAGGTCGAGGATCGCGGCGGTATGAGCGGGCGAAGGTCCGTCGTCGACCGTAAGCCAGACTTCCGGTTCGTTCGTTGCAAAGGCGCGCGCGACGGGGCCCAGCCACTGAGAGTTCGGAACAAGCATGCCGTACAGAAGCAAGACGTGAGACAAAAAAATCGGGGCGAGCGCGGCGACGAGATTGACGCGGATGAGAAAGAATCCCACGAAAGGCGCGACGAAAACAAAAGCCAGGAGAGCGCGGCGGACCCACCGCGCGTTGCTATTATCGGGCTGGTTCGCCATTGCCTAACGCCAGGATCGCAGCCGCGGCCAGATTCATCGCGGTTGCCGTCAACCAAATCGCGCCGATCTCGCTTCCGAAGGAGCCGCGTTGAACAAGCGCCACCGCCATCGCCGTCCCAATAGTCATTAGGAGAACGCTCTGGCAGCGTCGCACCGGAAGCGCACGGAGAAGGCCGGCGCCCCGAAGCAGTTTTAGAATCAATGAATTCAGATAGAAGGCGAGCAGCCAAAACAGCCAGACGAGAAATGCCAGGACAACGAGAAGCAGTCCGCACAGCCACCAACTCGTAACCCCGGATATGTAGCCCGCGAAGTAAAGATAACTGACCAGATAAATTCCGCCGCCGACAACCCACGCTTCCGCGACATTTTTTTCCGCGCGGCCGGAATTGCCGCCGCGAAATTTCGCCAGAAGCCGCGGCAGTGCGAAATAGAAACGCGGCTCGTTCATCGGGCAAAAATCGGAGTGAAGGCGAACCATTGATCCCAGTGCGTCGCTACAATTTCCTCCAGAACCACGCTCCACTTTGCGACGCCGGCGGCGATGTCCGTGTTCCGATCGCCGCTGGAGTGAAGACGGATCGGTTCGCGGACGGTGATCCGGTAGTGTCGAGATCCGGTTCGCGTAATGAATAACGGATAAATCGGCGTCTGTGTCACCAGCGCCAAAACAAATGGACCGTTCGGCATTTTCGCCTCGCGCCCGAAAAGCGGCGCGGTGATTTGTGCGACGTCGCCCTCGACGCGGTCGCCCTGGATCGAAACGATTTCGCCGTCGCGCAATGCTTTTAACAGATCGAACGAGAGAAGCGCGCCCGCGGTGTTGTAGTCCACTTTCACTCCGGTTTGGCCCGCCCCCTCAAGGGATGCACTCAGATGTTGCGCGCTCTCCTGGTGCGGCTCCGGGGCGCGGACCACGCGAATTTCGCGATGAAATTTTTCGGCGAACAGAGCCGCGCCGAGATTGTAGCTGCCCATGTGCGCGGTCAAGACGATCGCGCCCGGAGCGGCGCCAAGTTCTTCGAGCCATTCCGCGCCGACGATCTCGTAGGAAAATTCTTCGTGGAGGAGCCGATAAACCGACGCCTCGGAAATCGTCCAGGCAAAATTATAGAGAACGCGAAAGGCGCGCAGATAATTGGTGGCGCGCGATGAGCCGGGAAGAACGACCGCGAGGTTGGCGACGATGGCGCGCCGCGCCGGCGCGGCAAAAAAGAAAAAGAAGATGGTGAAGAAAGTCAGGGGAACCGGATAAAAATAGAACGGCAAATTAACGACAGCCCAGTCCAGATAATTTCTCCAGAAAATACCCTTTACGGCGAAGCGGCTGAGCCGAGGTGACGAGCTCATGTTTTTGCCGAGGGACGTGCTTCTGCGCGTCCCACTTGTTTTCTGGCGGCTCGAACACTCCGGACGCGCAGAAGCGCGTCCCTCCGAGCGCCTGATCTCGCGCGCCTCACAGAGGCGCGGCTACAGGAGCTGAAGTCGCGGCGGAATTTGAGGCGGCACGCTGCTGCTGCGCGTCGCGCGCGAAAATCAGCCGCAGATTTGTCAGCTCCGCGCGCCACCAATGGCCGAGACCTTTCCGAATCAATTTCCCGACGCGCCGGTCCGGAACAAACCCGTCATATAGTTCGCGCCAGCCGGCGTTGTGCCTGCCGTAACAACCTTTCGTTAGGCGCCGCTTCGCCAGGGTCACGAGTCGCCGATTGTAAAACTTCATGAGTGCTCCGACGATACCGCCCGGAGTGCCTTCGAATGGCAGATGGAGAAACTCGCGCTCCGGATCTTTGTAAACCGGGATGACGAGCCCGATGAAATACATGCCGACATCAAGGAGGAGCGCGGCCGCCATCAGCTCGGCGTCGCCCATGTAATAATATTTGTCCTTGTAGAGCGTCTCGAACCAAAGCCGGTACGTCACCGGATATTGCTCATTATAATAAGAGAGCGCCTTCGAAACGTCTTCGCCGGCGAGGTTTCGCGCCAACAGGTCCGCGACGTAGTAGCTCGTGTAGGAACAGAAATCGAGTCCGGGACTGTAAAGCGGATCGATGAACCCGGCCGCGTCACCGACGGTGATCCAGCTGTCTCCGCAAACTTTCTCGCTCCAATACGGCATCGCGGAAAAAGCGTGGACGTCGTGTTCGACGACTTGGGCAGCGGCAAAAATTTCCGCGCCGACCGGATGGGAAAGCAAGTGCGCGCGCAGGCGCTCGCTGAGATTCGCGCCGTCTGGCATTTTGAAAATGCGCGAGTCGTAAACGATCCCAGCGCTGACATCGCCGCCGTGGAGCGGAATGATCCAGCACCACCAACCTTGGCCCATGAGGTGGTTCGTCGCCCAGTTCCGGCTCGTTCGGCACGCGTTCGCGTAATCGCGGAATTTTTCCCGCCACTCGTAGCTGTCCCAATCTTTCACGCCGGTGAAACGCGCCCAAACGGCGTTGATGGGATGTTCGGTATTTTGGCGGAAGTGGCCGAGCTTGCGAGCAAGCACGGCGCCGCGGCCAGATGCGTCGACGAGCCAGCGACAGCTCACCCTATAGGTCTCATAGGTCACATAGGACCTATTTTCTTCGAACTCGATGGCGCTTACTTTCGCGGGACGTTGCAGGTCGCAGCCAGCTTCCACGGCTAACTCCAGCAGGTGTTGGTCTAGCGTGCTCCGGTCCACCTGGAACGTGGGCAGGCGCGCCTGATATTTCGCCCCCAGTTCCACGCAATCGTCGAATGGCTGGTCGGGGCGGTTCGCGAACCACATTCGCAGGCCTTGTTTCGCCAGATGATGGTGGCCGAGATAATTCGTTAGGCCAAGAAGCCGCGTCATGTAGCAACTGCTCAGCTCGGTCGTGGATTCGCCCACTTTGCGATCGAACTCCGTGCTCTTTTCGACGATCAGAACACGGGCTGCTGGATGCTTGCGTTTCAGCATCAACGCCGTTGCCGCGCCGGAGAAGGCGCCGCCGATGATCACGACATCATAATCGACTTCCATCGCAGCGAAGATGATGGACTCAGCGCCTTGGAAACGCAACGCGCTTGGAGCGACGGGGCGCTGCCCGTCCTAAACGTGGGACTAATTAATGGGACGACACGGCGGTCGTCCCTCCAGTAGGATTCGCCCGTGAGCGACAGGCGCCTCATCGACATGCATGTCCACATGGTGGGCAACGGCGGCGGCGGTTCCGGTGGCTGGCTGCGCTTGAAAGGCTGGCGCCGCTGGCTTGCCGGTTTCATGCTTCGGCAGCTCGGAATCCCCGCGAGCGCCCTCGAAGGAAACCTCGAGGCCATTTATTCCGATCATCTCGCGCAATTAGTCCGCGACTCTGCGATGAACGCGGTCGTCCTTCTTGCGCACGAACGCGTCCACGATCCCGATGGCACGCCGCGCGACGATCTCGGTTCGATGTTCGTCCCCAATGATGTGGTTCTCGACCTGGCGAAAATGCATCCCGAATTTCTCGCAGGAGTATCGATTCATCCGGCGCGACCCGATGCGCTCGACGAACTGGAACGTTGCCTCGAGCGTGGCGCGGTTTTGATGAAATGCCTCCCGAATTGTCAGAACATCGATCCGACCGACCGACGTTACCGCCCATTCTGGGAACGAATGGCTGCCGCTGGTCTTCCGTTGCTGGCGCACACCGGTGGCGAGCACACGGTGCCAGTAGTCAACGCTGCTTTCGCCGATCCGAAGTTACTGCGTTTTCCCCTCGAATGTGGCGTTACGGTGATCGCGGCGCATTGCGGCACGAGTAGCGGCGCATTCGATCACGACTACTTCGATGATTGGGCGGCGATGCTGCGTGACTTTCCGAACTTTTACGGCGACATCAGCGCCCTGGTCGCACTGAATCGGTGCGGACATCTGCGCGATTGCCTGCGCGAGGAAGTGGCCCCGCGCATTCTCCACGGCAGCGACTTTCCGGTGCCCGTCCTGGGCCATCGCATGTGGCTGCAAGGTTGGATCGATTGGAAAACATTTCGACGTTGCCAGGCGATCTCCAATCCGCTCGATCGGGACTGGCAGTTCAAACGCGCGCTTGGATTCTCCGAAGACACGGCAACGCGCGCCACTAAACTTCTGCGGCAGTATCCTTCCTTGCTGTCATGTTGAGCGCAGCGAAACATCTCTGGATATTTCCTGTCATCGCAACCGCCATAGCCAGAAAAAGTCAGAGATTCTTCGCTACGCTCAGAATGACAATGCTATTACGAAGGATCTCCAATCCCGTCGCCGCGTGCGCTACCGATGATCTTCTCTAACGCTCGGTTGATCTTACCGGACGGAATTCGCGACGGCCTCGAGCTCGTCGTCGAAAATGGAAAGATCGCGGAAATTCGCGAGCAGTCGTCGCGCGGGGATGCGATCGATCTTCGGGGGAATTATCTCACGCCGGGTTTTATCGATCTGCATATCCACGGTGCGCTCGGCCGGGACACGATGGAGGCGACGGCGGAAGCTTTTCGCGCAATTTGTGATTATCACGCCACCGGCGGCACGACGTCGCTGCTGCTCACCACTGCGACCGCCCCTGTGTCGGACATTGTCGCCGTTCTCAAATCGGTCCGCGGTGCTCGCGACGATTTGCCGCAAATCGCCGGCGTCCATGTCGAAGGCCCGTTCATTTCGAAGACGCGGGCCGGAGCGCAGCGCGCTGAGTTCATTCGCAATCCGGAAACACAGCTGGTCGATCAACTGATGCCTTTCGCGGACATCATCAAGATCATAACGGTCGCTCCGGAGTTGCCCGGCGCGCTGGCGTTGATCGCTCAGTTGCGTCTGCACAAAATCATCGTCAGCGGCGGGCATAGCGACGCGACTGATGTCGAAGCGCGGGCCGCGGCCGAATACGGCATGCGGCATGTCACGCACACTTTCAACGCGATGTCCTCGGCGCGCCGCCGGGGAATTTATCGCGAGGCCGGTCTGCTCGAGTTTGCGCTCAGCGAACCCGACATCCTGTGTGAGCTCATCGCCGACGGCCACCACGTCGCGCCGACTTTGATGAAAATGCTCTACCGCGCCAAAGGCCCGCGTGGCATTTGCCTGGTCACCGATGCGACCGCCGGAGCCGGCCTGCCGACCGGGAGAGAGTTTAGTCTGTCCGGCCGCCGTTGCGTCGTGGGCGATGGCGTTTGTCTTTTGTCCGACCGCTCGGCGCTGGCTGGCAGCGCTTCGCGGATGATCGATTTGGTTCGGGTGATGGTGAACCAGGTCGGCGTGCCGCTGAACGAAGCGGTCGCGATGGCCACCGCCAATCCCGCGCGCGCCCTCGGCTTGGACACGAAGGGAAAGATAAAAACCGGCGCCGACGCCGACCTCGTCATCTTGTCACGCGACCTCGAAGTGCGTCGGACGTTGATCGCCGGCGAGCGCGTTTTTAAGAACGAGAATTTGTAGAGCGTGGCTGTAACCAAGGAGTGGCGGTTTACAAACCGCCCACGACCGTCGCTAACGCGAAAAGCGGTTTGGAAAGCGCCCCTCCTTGGGCAAGCACGGCTCGTTAGAGCGAGAGCAGAAAGTTGGCGATGTCGAGTGAGGCGTTCGGTTTTCCGAGCTGACTGATATTCGCGGCCCATTCCCGCCATTGAGTGGCGTCGTTCGCGAACGCGTTTTGGAGGGCGGTGATCACGGCATCGTGAGTGAGCGCGATGGTACCGGAATTTGTTTCCATGATGTAACGCGCGTTGCCTTCTTCCTGGCCGGGAATCACGTGGTTCACGATGATGGGGCAGCCCGCGCACATCGCTTCCTGCACCGTGGCGCCGCCGGCTTTGCTGATAACGAGGTGGTTCGCGCGCAACAGCCGCGGCAACTCGTCGCTCCAGGCTACGGTTTCAAATTCCTGGGTGACCGTGCGACGAATTTTTTCCACAGACACTTTCAATCCGGCGTTGCGGCCGACCGTTACCGTCAACTGAATGTCAGGCAGATGGGCGAGGCGACGGACAAGTTCCGGTGCCGACGCATTGGCCGCGTTAATAATATAGAGCACCCGGCGGCCGTTTTCGTCGGAGGGGTCCGGGCGCGGTTCTCCTGATTGCGCAAAAACCGGACTGACGGGGAATCCGAACGTCTTCACTTTTTCCGCGGGCACGCCGGCGCGAAGCAGGACATCGGCGCTGACTTGGTTCGGCAGGAGAAAATAATCCGCGGTGCATTGGTACCACATCGCGTTGACGCTGATTGAGTCCGTCACCACCACCACGCGCTTATATTGCGGTGCGCCGTTGCGACCGAACATCTCGTCGAGGATGTGCGGATACGCGGGATAAACGGACACGATGACGTCCGGCTGGAGCCGCGCGAGCAATTTCCGCAGGTAACTCTTGAGCGGGAAAAAGATGCGAAAATCGCCGACGAAATCCGTCTGGCGATCAAGCCACCGATAGATGACACCCCAAACGCGCGGGGTGCGGTTGATCATGCCCATGTAGAGGGTGCGCACCCAGTCGTTCACGATTCCGTAGGTGTCGGCAAAGAGATCGTGGAGCTCAACGTGGACGTCGTCTGGCGCGACTTTGCGGAGGCCGTCGCGAATGCCGCGGGCAGCACTGTTGTGTCCTTCGCCATAGCCCGCCGTCAGGATCAGGATGTTTTTCACAACTCGTTAGGCCGGCCAATCGTCGGTTTGCCACGCCGAAGCCTTGGCGAAGGCGGGAGAGTTTAATGGATATTTGCCTCCGGCAAAGTAAACTTCGCAGCAATGAAATGGCTCAGGTTCGTCGGCAAAATATTTCGACGCCTGATTTACGAGACAGCCATGGACACGACCACCGGTCTCGCGGCCCAGATGGCGTATCAATTCCTTTTCACTCTCGCGCCCGGGCTCCTCTTTCTCTGGCATCTGCTCAGCCTCTTCGGCACCGACCCGGCGAAGCTGCATCAGATGATTAACGTTCTGAAAAATTTCCTGCCAGCCGATCCCAAAGTGCAGGAGATCATCGACTCGCTAGTGGCGAACATCGTCGTCACCGGCTCGACCGGAACTCTTGCCAACGTCGGGATATTTTTCGGCATCTGGCTCGGCACAATGTTCATTTCGACGACGTCCCACGCGCTCAGCCGGACTCACGGCGTAGTCGAGGACCGCAACTGGTGGTCGAAATACATCATCGCGTTCTTTCTCGTTTTCTGGTTCGGACTCATCACCCTCTTTTGTTTCAACGCCATGGTGTTTGGCGAAACCCTGGCCGGGGTGGCGGAAGTGAATTTTCAACTCTCGATCCCGCTCCAGGAATGGGTCGCGTTTCTCAGTCTGCCTCTGACCTGGCTCGCGCTCGTCGGCCTCGCCCTTGCGCTCTATCTGCTCACCCCGGAAAATTATTTCACGTGGCGGCAGGCGCTTCCCGGCGCGGTGTTTTTCGCAATCGGGTGGATGGTGGTCACGAAACTCTTTCAATTTTACGTCGCGAAATACGATCGCTATAACCCGACCTACATGGCGCTCGCTTCCATCATCGTGTTGATGACCTGGATGTATCTCACGTGTCTGCTTTTGCTCCTCGGCGGAAAACTGAACGCGATTTTGCGGCGCGAGCGGGAGCGCGCCACCCACGCGCACGAGGCGGTCCCACAGCCCGCTTGATCGCGCAATCGCCTCTGTTACGCTCGCGTCCCGTGATCCGACTCCGCGTCTTTCTTGGGACCATTATTTCGGTCGCCGCTCTCGTTGGCGTCTTCGTCCGGGCCCAGTCGAGCGACGAAAAAAAGAAAAAGCCGCGCGAAGAAATGCGCGCGGTCGCGTCCCCAAGTCCATCCGAAACACCGGAACCGACCGCGAAACCGAAACCGGCAAACCGGAAATCGAAGTCGAAGAAAAAGGCGACGCCGACTCCTACGCCGAAAGCGAAAGCGAAGAAAACTCCCGCCGGCGAAGAGGACGAGGAAGAATCGCCTACGCCAAAGTCGAAGGCGTCAAAATCGCCAGGCAAGAAATCCGGTGACGAAGACGACGATGTAACCCCAAAGCCAAAGATCAAAGCGACCGCGACGGCCGGGAAGAAAAAGAATTCCGAGGCAGAGAAATCACCGACACCAAAAGAGAAGCGGATCGAAAAAGCGGAACCGGCAAAGACCCCGAGTCCGCCGCCGACAACACCAAAACCGGTACGGTCCGAAGCAGAAGCTTCTCCGGTTCCTCGACCCGCGCCGCGGCCAAGTCCGCGTCCAGTTCAACCGCCGACGTCGCTCCCGTCCGACATCACCGTCGAAAAATCCGGGCTCGAACAGGAACAGGGTTACGAACCACCTCCGCCGCCTCCACCGGTAAAACGCAGTTGGTGGCCGTGGTCACGTCAGCCCGCGAATTACCGTTATCTGACCGCGGCGAACATCGAGGCGATCCGGCGCGCGCCGGTCCAACGCAACCGCTGGAAATTCATCATTGTTCACAACAGCGGGACCCGGCAGGGAAGCGCGCGGGTTTTCGACTATTATCATCGTCACGTTCGCCGAATGAAGAACGGGCTCGCCTACCAGTTCGTCATTGGCAACGGCACATCGACCCGGAACGGCCAGATCGAGATCGGCGAGCGCTGGATCAAACAAATGCGCGGCGGTCACGTTCACAGCGATTACATGAACAACATCGGCCTCGGGATTTGTCTGGTCGGCGATTTCAACCGCGACCAGCCGACGCGGGCCCAACTGGAAGCCTGTGAAGAGTTGATCCGGTATCTCCAGGAACGCTGCGGCTCAAAGCTGCAGGTCCGTCCCCATCGCGAAGTGAATCCACCGCGCTGGGCAACCGATTGCCCCGGGGACGTATTCCCCTACAGCTGGTTCAGTCGGTTTAGATAGGCGGCTTGACGGTGTCATCCTGAGCAGCGCGAAGGATCTCTGAATATTTCTGGTGTCCGGCTGCCCGGAAATGATCAGAGATGTTTCTCCCGCGTTGCGGGATCAACATGACAATTCTTAGAGGATGTCAGGACGATTTTCGAAATCTTACGCCCATCTGGACGAGCGCCTTTTTCTTTAACGCGCTCGGCAAAAGCTGACTGAGGTTTTCGGCCACTCGAACGATTCCGCGCGGCAAGACTTTTAAGAGCGACTCCGTCTTCATGTAACCAGCCGTAAGCGGATTTGTGAGCAGGACGATCTTCTCAACGGTCAATCCCGCTCGCCTGGCGAGGGGCTCGATCTCGTCGGCGTGGAGCAAAAAGATATGGCCGTCGGAATTCGGTTTGAACTGCGTCGCCTCGAAGACAGTTGGGTCCGCGCATTCCGAAAATTTCGGCAGCCGATTTTTGAAATGGCCGCCGTTCGGCGTGGTCATGACGATGTAGCCACCCGGCCTAACGAGTGCGGCGGCTTTCGCCAGGAAATCGTCCGGATGCGCGACGTGCTCAATGATTTCCGTGATCAGGACCGCGTCGAAGAGGGACGGAAAATTCAGCTCGAAGGCGTTGCCGGGTGCATAGGCGATCTTTCCGCGCTCGTATTTTAAGCGGACGTAATCCGCGAGTTCCGCCCGCAAGTCGTTCCAGGTTACATCAAAGCCGAGCTCGGCGAGGGAGAGAGAAAAATTTCCCTGGGCCGCTGCGATGTCTAAAATTCGCGCTCCCGGCGACAGGACTTCGGTCAGCAGCCGCAGAGTTTCCCGGCGCCGGTTCTCATAGGCGTAGGCGTAACCGTAGTGAGAAATCTGGCCGTAAATTTCGTTTTGATCGTAGAACGCGGATTCGGTCCACGATTTCGGCCAGTCGGGCTGGGGCGAGACTCGTTTCACGCGCGAAAATTCTCCAACCGTTGCCAAGCCCGCGCGCGTAGCGGATAGAACACGCTCATTTTATGACGCCCGTAAAAATTTGGCTCGGTTATCCATATCCGCTCGGAGCTACCTGGCTCGGCAACGGAGTTAATTTCGCCATTTTTTCCGAGAACGCGACCTCGGTCGATCTTTGCCTTTTCGATAGTATCGAGTCGCCCCAGGAAAATATTCGGATCCCGATGACCGAACAGACCGACCAGGTCTGGCACGTGTTTCTCCCGGATGTCCGTCCCGGGCAGCTTTACGGGTATCGGGTTTACGGGCCGTACGATCCGGAGCGCGGAATGCGTTTCAACAGTTCGAAGCTGCTCATCGACCCGTACGCGAAAGCGATCGCAGGCCAGGTGAATTGGGCGGATGAGATGTTCGGGTACGTCGTCGGTTTGCCCGAAGAAGATCTGGCGTGCGATTTCCGCGATGATGCGTGGGGAATTCCGAAAGCTGCGGTGATCGATCATGCTTTCGATTGGGGAAACGACAAGCGGCCGGGTATTCCGCTCCACAGCTCGATCATCTACGAAGTGCACGTGAAGGGATTCACCAAGCTTTGTCCGGATGTGCCGGCGGAATTGCGCGGCACTTACGCCGGGCTCGGCAGCGCGGGCGCGATCAAATATTTGAAAGAGCTCGGAATCACCGCGGTGGAGCTGCTCCCGGTTCATCAGCACATCGACGACAAGGTTTTGATCGATCGCGGCCTAACGAATTACTGGGGCTACAACACGATTGGGTTCTTCGCCCCGGAAGCGAAATATTCGAGCAGCGGCGTAATGGGCGAGCAGGTCTCCGAGTTTAAGAGCATGGTGCGCAACCTTCACGCCGCCGGGATCGAGGTAATTCTCGACGTCGTTTACAATCACACCGCGGAAGGAAACCATCTCGGTCCGACGCTCGGTTTCCGCGGCGTGGATAATCCCGCCTACTACTGGCTGTCGCCGGAGAGTCCGAGGAATTACATGGATTTCACCGGCACGGGGAACACGTTCAACCTCCTTCATCCGCGCACGCTCCAGCTCGTCATGGACAGCCTTCGCTATTGGGTGAACGACATGCACGTCGACGGGTTCCGCTTCGATCTCGCGTCGACGCTGGCGCGAGACAACCAGGGCGTGAACAAGCTCCACGCCTTTTTTGAAATCATTCATCAGGACCCCGTCCTGTCGCAGGTGAAATTAATCGCGGAGCCGTGGGACGTGGGCTTAGGCGGCTATCAGGTTGGGAATTTTCCCGTGCTTTGGGCCGAGTGGAATGGGAAATATCGCGATGAAGTTCGGCGTTTCTGGAAAGGTGACGAAGGCCGGATCGGTGAGATCGCGTATCGACTGACGGGCAGTCCCGATTTGTATCAGCACAGCGGGCGGCGTCCGTATGCGAGCATTAATTTCATCACCGCCCACGACGGGTTCACACTGAACGATCTCGTCAGCTATAACGACAAACACAACGAGGCGAACGGCGAAGAGAACCGCGACGGCGACAACAACAATAATTCGTGGAATTGCGGCGCGGAAGGTCCGACCGACGATCCGGAAATCAACGAGCTGCGCGCGCGGCAACGGCGAAATTTTCTGACCACGCTCTTTCTTTCGCAGGGAGTCCCAATGCTGCTGGCGGGCGATGAGTGGGCGCGGACGCAGAACGGGAATAACAACACCTATTGCCAGGACAACGAGCTCAACTGGCTTTCCTGGGAGCACCCGGACGAGCAAAACGAGCTGCTCGAGTTCACAAAGAAGCTGATCAAGTTGCGCCACGATCATCCGGTCTTTCGCCGCCCGAAATTTTTTCAGGGCCGCCGGATTCGCGGCACGGACATTCGGGATGTGATGTGGTTCAACCCCGGGGGAAATGAGATGAGCGACGAGGAATGGGGTTCGCCATTCGTTCGCGCCATCGAAGTGTTGCTGAGCGGCGACACGATCGACGTTCTGAATTTCGAAGGCGAGCCGATCCGCGACGCGACGTTTTTGTTTTTGATCAACGCGCATTTCGAGCCGCTGCCATTTGTGCTGCCCGGTGAAGAACACTTGGAATGGATGATGATTCTCGACACGGCGGAGCGCCGCGGTTTTTTCCCCGACCCGAAGAAGTTCGCGTCAGGCGATGACGTGGAAGTGATCGGGCGCGGGATGAAGTTGTTGAAGCTGGCGACCGGTGCGCAGGCGCAGGCCCGGCATGAGTCGTGGAAGAAACGCCAGGTCGAATTGCCGCGCGACGCGAGGCTGGCTGCGAAGCCGCCCCCATTGCCGGAAGCAGAAACGGAAGTCGCGGAGACGAAGTGATTCGCGGCGCGATATTCGATCTCGACGGGACGCTCGTCGATTCAAACGAGCTCCATGTCCTCGCGTGGCACGATACCTTCCGGCATTTCCACAAAGACATTCCGCTCGAACGGTTGCGCGAACAGATCGGCAAAGGCGGCGATCAATATCTGCCGGAGTTTTTGAACGAGCACGAGATGCGCGAGTTTGGCGAGGAGGCGGACAAATATCGCGGCGAGATTTTCAAGAAAGAATACCTGCCGCACGTAAAGCCGTTCCCGAAAGTGCGGGAGCTGTTCGAACGTCTGCGCGGCGACGGAAAGAAAATCGCCCTCGCCTCCTCGGGGAAAGAGGCGGAGGTCCGACATTACGAAAAGCTGCTTGGGATTGGTGGAATGGTCGATTGCATGACAACGGCGGACCAAGTCGAGCATTCAAAGCCGAAGGCGGACGTTTTTATTGCCGCGCTCAACCTGCTTTCATTACCGCCCGGCGAAGCGGTGGCGATCGGGGATACCCCTTACGACGTCGAAGCGGCGAAGAAAATCGAGCTGCCCGTCGTCGGCGTTTTGTGCGGAGGATTTTCCGAACAAGTGCTCCGCGATGAAGGCGCTCTCGCGATCTTCCGCGATCCGGCGGATTTGCTGGAGCGGTACTATCAGTCGCCGTTGGGTGGGTAGCGTCTTGTTGTAGCGACGCCGCTCTGTCGGCGTGACAATCATTGATTTGCCGCCCAGCGTTCTTACGGCGACAGAGCGCCGTCGCTACAGCGAGATCAACTACGTCCGCCGCACTTCGAGTTGGCGACGCAAGATCCAGTGCAAGACGCCAAGCAGGGCGAGCGTTGACGCGATCAAAACGACCGTGTTGAAAACGAACAGATCGAGCTTGATGCCGAAGTAGCGTTTCTCTTCGCCGAAGAAAACATTCAATTTGTCGCCGCGCCGGTAATCGCTTTGCTCCATCTCGGCGTTTGAAATGAGGTCGGAAACTTTTTGGTTTACGTAAAGTTGCTCTGCCGTAATCGGTCCGGCGGCGTTTTTGAACAGCTCGCGATCGAATGGCCGTTGTCCTTTAAGGATGTCGTCGATCAAATCCAGATAACGATCCAGATCCCCGGCGGTCTTCGCTTCGAGGCCGGATAACATCGCCAGGATTTCCTTGAGCTCGTTGAGCCGCTTCGTGTTTTCCGGCGTCTGATTTTTTTCTGCGACGATGCGTTGCATCTCCTTGTTCACGAGTTCCTGCCGGCGGGTGAGCGGGTTCAACTTGCCCTGGGCCACGACCATCTCCTCGTAGGACCAACGCATCGCGATGAATTGGCAGACGAACGGCACCTGCAATCGGCTGCTCATCTTTTTGCCCTGCTCGGTACTCGGATGTTCCGAGAACCAGCGCGCGAACGTGTAAACGAGCCCTAGGTTCCGGTTCATGTCCTCATATTTGATGAGCGCGCCGCCCATGATGATCTGAGGAATCAGAACCAGCGGCACGATGTTCGCCGCGGTTTTTGGATCGGCCACGAGCGAGGAAACGACGAGTCCGAGCGCCACGCCGCCCATCGCGGTCATGAACATGATGCCGAGATCGATCCAGAACATGCCGCGAATCTCGAGGATGTAATTGCCGATCAGGACAAAGAGAATGCATTGGACCACGGCGAAGAAGCCGAGCGACGTGAACTTCGAGAAAACGTAGTAGGGCAGGCGGACATTCAGGTTGCGTTCGCGCTGGAGAACCGCGCGGTCGCGAATGATGTCGTCGGCACTGTTCGTTAGGCCGAGGAACATCGCGACGATGAGGCTGAGGAAAAGAAACGTCGGGATGTGGTAGGCGGAGGCGTAATCGTATTCGCCGCGCTCGGAGTAACGAAGGAGAGTCGCGATCAGAAGCGCGAGGACAGGAGCGACGCCGATGGTGATGAGGAGGTTCGCGCGGTTCCGCAGCTTGCTCATGAACGAGCGCTTCATGAGGGTGCGCAGCTGCGTCCATTCGTCGCGCCAGCGCACGAAGAAACGGCGCTTCACGGAAGGCGCAGGCGGCAGGGCCGGCGCCGGTCCGCGGCGCAGCGACACCTGCTTGACGTCCTGGATCAGCCGAAATGCTTCGTATTTGTCGCGCCAGAATTCCGGCGAATAACGGCGAGCCGCGACGAGCTGCCCGCGTGTGTTCTCCTCGTAGATGATGTCGCCGCTGATATCGCGCAGCGGGGTTTCGAGAACGTCGAAGATGAATTCCGGCCGCGTCGTTCCGCAAGACGGACAAGCGCCCATGTCGGCGCCGAACTGGTGTTGATGTTCCGCTTCCGCGAAGTAGCGCAGCATGTCCGTGGGCGTGCCGAAGAAAACGAGGCGCCCGCCTTTATCGAAGAGGATCGCCTTGTGAAACATCTGAAAGAGTTTCGAGCTCGGCTGGTGGATCGTTACGATGATGATCTTGTTGTGAGCGAGAGCGCGAATGATCTCGATGACGTGCTCGGAATCTTTCGACGACAATCCGGACGTCGGTTCGTCGAAGAGGTAAACGTCCGCCGACCCAATCATGTCGAGACCGATGTTGAGCCGTTTCCGTTCGCCGCCGCTCAACGTTTTTTTCACCGGACTGCCGACGATGCTGTCGCGGCGTTCGTTTAATCCGAGCTCGATCAGTTTGCCTTCCAGCCGCCGGCTGAGATCGCGTCCGGAAAGATGCGGGGCGCGGATGGCCGCGGCGAACTCGAGGTTCTCGCCAATGGTCAGATGCTCGTCGAACGCGTCCTCCTGCGGGATGTAACTGATGTAGCCCTTGAGCTGGTCGAGATTTTCGTAAAGGGGGCGATCGTTCAGCAGGACTTGGCCCTGCGAGGGCTGGAGCTGACCGCCCAGCACTTTCATGAGCGTGCTTTTCCCGGAACCGCTCGCGCCCATCACGCAGACGAGCTCGCCGCGGTTGACCGAGAACGAAACCCCTTCGAGCCCGATCTCGTTGTTGCCGAAACGATGGGTGACATCGACGACTTCGAGTGAGCGAATGATGTTGCGCTCTTCCTCGATGATGCGTTCGGAAAAATTGCAGCGCAGAAATTGGCCGACATCGATCCGGATCGTGTCGCCGTCTTGAAGCGGCGCGGTGGTGCGGACCGGCGTTTCACCGACGAGAATCGGCCGGTCGGCGTCGATCACTTCCAAGGTGCCGACGCGTTTGTCGTAATCGCACAAAATTTTCAGGAGCACGTCACCGCTCGTTCCAGGCGAGAGAAGAATGTCGTCTTCCTCGAGCATGCTTGGATTGTTCGAGACGAGGTATTCGGACTTGGACGCTTTGAGTTGGAACCGGCCGCCCATGGCGCGGGCGCGCCGGCGCAGATCGATCAGATCCATCTCGCTGTCGTTATGGAAGATGATTCTATCCTCCAGCATTGCCTCGACCGTGGTGCCCGCCTTTAGCTTTGTGCCGTTGAGGACCGCGTTGACGTCGCGGAGCGCTTTCACCCGCACCTTCAATCCGAACGTGACTTCGAGCGCGCTCTCGCGCGTACGCGAGCGCTCGAGCTGCACCTCATCCGCGTCTTTGTGAACCCGCACGAAAATCTGCGGCAGCGAAACATTTTTCTTCGCGTTGAAATAGGCCGCGAGTTCCTGATAGGTGAGAAACTGGTCGCCGACCAGGATCCGTTGTCCCGGATAAATCCGGCAAAACCCCCCGCGCATCAGCGGCCGGCCACGGACCGAGACGGTTTGGCCGGTATAGTTCTTGAGCAGAATCAGGTCGTGATAACGAAACGCGAGGAGCCGATCGTTTCCGTTCAGGCTTTTCAGAACCACGTCGGCCGCGCCGTTGGTCCCGAATGAAACCGATTCCAACGGCGACGCGCCCCGCTGATAGATCGACGCGTCCGCATCTTCCGAAGCGTTCAGTTGATAGACGATATCGATCGCCTGCGCTGCCATTCCGAGCTGCGACATGAAAGAGTAGAACGCGACGACCTGCTCCTGCTTGAGCCCCGCCTGCGAGATCAAATCATAAAGCTGCACGCCCAGCATGATCTTGCGATCCGTGCTCAGCGATGCCGAAAGCTTTTGCGCCATCGCTCCCAGGTCCTGCTGTTCGTAAAGCGCCTGCCGAAAGAGTTGGCGCAGCTCGGAGTAAACCGCTTCCGGATAATCGTAACGAAGAAACCCGAGACTCGAGTCGATTTCTTCCTCGAGCAAAACGCCGTCCGCTTTCGAGAAGCTCGCCAGCACCTGGATCAGGAGCGGGAGGAGGTTCGGCCCTTCCGAAACGCTGCGCGGTTTCCGCAAGGCGCGCCGCATCCAGCGCCGGCTCCGCCGTTGAATCCGATACGCGAATGGCGTCACCTTCTGGACCGCGCGATCGATTTTGTCTGCGACTTTGGTTAAAGCGGTCAT
This sequence comes from Chthoniobacterales bacterium, assembly GCA_045809795.1. Taxonomy (GTDB): domain Bacteria; phylum Verrucomicrobiota; class Verrucomicrobiia; order Chthoniobacterales; family UBA10450; genus AV80. Next base: position 1,011,240 of record JBJMXD010000006.1, on the reverse strand, counting down.
TGGAAGCGGCGCGCGAAATTACCGCAGGCGAGGGGTAACCGCAATGCATGGGGCCGATAGGTCGTATAGGACGGATAGGACGTATGCGGCTTCGTCCGTCCATTGCATTGGCAAAAGATCATGTTAGCGTTTTTACGCCTGAAAAAAACGGGCTCTCAATCTCATGGCGCAGCCTGATCGTAATTCTCAAAAAGAGAAACCACCTCGCGGAAACGAGCCAAGCTTTAACTGGCGCGGCGTCATCCTCATCGCTATCGCGTTTGCTCTCATCGCACTGGCCGTCCTCTTCCGAAGCGGCACCTATGCGAACTTCGAGGAGGTTCCGTATCCGCGGTTCCTCGAGCTCCTCGAAAACAAACAAATCATCAACGACAAGAACAACCCGCTCCAGTTGGTTTACCAGGAGGGGCAACCGACCCAGACGTTGAAGGGCGCTTACATCAAGCAGGCGATTGGGCCGAACCAGGCGCAGCAGGTTCCGTTTCGCACCCTCGTCGCGCTCAATTACGCGACGAACCTCCAGGAAAAACTCAGCAAGGCTGGGATTGAACCCGCCATAAAAACCGATTCAACCTTGATCGCGCAAACTGTGTTGGGCTTCCTGCCGATCGCGCTGTTCCTTCTCGTTCTCTATTTCTTGTTCCGCCAACAGATCCGCATGGCGGGCAAAGGCGCGCTGAACTTCGGCAAGTCGAAGGCGCGGATGCTGGCGCGCGATAAGAACAAGATCACGTTCAAAGACGTCGCCGGCGTCGAGGAAGCGAAGGATGAGGTCCAGGAGCTCGTTGAATTTTTGCGGGATCCGAAAAAGTTCCAGAAGCTCGGCGGTCGTATTCCAAAGGGCGTGTTGCTCGTCGGACCTCCGGGAACCGGCAAAACCTTGCTCGCGCGCGCCATCGCCGGCGAAGCGGATGTGCCGTTCTTCTCGATTAGCGGCTCGGATTTCGTCGAGATGTTTGTGGGTGTCGGCGCCTCGCGCGTTCGCGACATGTTTGAGCAGGGGAAGAAATCAGCGCCCTGCATTATTTTCATCGACGAAATCGACGCAGTGGGCCGGCATCGTGGCCACGGTGTTGGCGGCGGGCACGACGAACGTGAGCAAACGCTGAATGCGTTGCTGGTGGAAATGGACGGGTTCGACACGCAGGAAGGCGTCATTATTATCGCGGCCACAAACCGTCCCGATGTTCTCGATCCCGCGCTGCTGCGTCCCGGCCGTTTCGATCGCCAGATCACGGTGAACCTGCCGGACGTGAAAGGTCGCGAGGAAATTCTGCGGGTCCATTCTAAGAAGGTGAAGTTGGCGGAAGGCGTCGATCTTCAGGTAGTCGCGCGCGGGACACCGGGTTATTCCGGCGCCGAACTCGCGAACGTCATCAACGAAGCGGCCCTGCTCGCCGCGCGGCGGGGTTTGAAAGGCATCACGCTGAAGGAGCTCGAAGAAGCGCGCGACAAAGTCCGTTGGGGCAAGGAACGCCGCAGCATGGCGTTGAGCGAAAAGGAAAAAACGAATACCGCTTACCACGAAGCCGGACACGCTTTGCTGCTCGAATTGCTCGAACACACCGAGCCGCTCCACAAAGTTACGATCATTCCGCGCGGACCGTCGCTCGGTTCGACGATGTGGCTGCCGGAAGAGGACAAGTACACCAACCGGAAGAACGAGTTGATTGCCGGTCTCGCCGTCGGCATGGGCGGACGGGTCGCGGAAGAAATTGTTTTTGGCGACGTCACCAACGGCGCTCGGGGCGATATCAAGCAGGCGACGGCCGTTGCGCGCCGAATGGTTTGCGAATGGGGAATGAGCGAGAAGATGGGCATGGTCGAGTACGGCGAGCACGAAGATTACGTTTTCCTCGGCCGCGACATCTCACGCGCCCGTGATTACTCGGAAGCTACTGCCGAACAGATCGACGGCGAAGTTCGCAAGCTGATTGACGGCGCCTACCAGACCGCGATGCGCGTTCTGACCGAGCACCGCGACCATCTCGAAGCGATCGCGAAAGCTTTGCTCGAATACGAAACTCTCGATGGCGTTCAGATCAAAGAAATCCTCGAGCACGGCCGCCTGATTAATCCGCCTCCCGGCGCGCCGCCTCCGCCCGCGCAAAAAATGCCTCCTGAGAAGCCGCCCAAACAGGTTGTCGTCGCCCCCGACGTTACTCCGCCGTTACCCGGCGCATTGGGCGGAGCACCAGCCTAGCTGAGCACGAAAAGCGTACCGCAGGATCACGATACTTATCTCGCGACCTTGAGCGCGGATAAGCGCGCCGCCTTGGCAAAACTCCGAAAGGAAATTAACGCGGCGGCGCCGGAAGCCGAGGAGTGCATCAGTTATGGGGTGCCCGGCTTTCGTTTGAACGGGAGATTGCTGGCTAGTTATGCGGCGAGCGCAAAGCATTGCGCCTTTTATCCCGGATCGATCGTGCAGCAATTCAAGAAAGAGCTAAAACATTACGAGACGGCCAAAGGCACGCTTCGATTCGCGCCCAATGCGCCTTTACCTAAAGCGCTCGTGCGAAAAATCGTCAAAGCGCGGATCGCGCAGCGGACGAAACTGAAGCGGTAAACCCGCCCACCTACTTCGGCGATCGCTCGTCGGCGTGCGTCTTCACTTCGTGCCGTTGCTTCTCGACCACGCGGCGAAGTTCGCGCTCCATGGTTTTGAAGGCGTCGTGGATGACTTTCGTGAGCGGCGCGTAGGAGCCGTTGTCCGTTCCTTTTTCGTCGGCAACGAGTTCGTGGCCAGGCGGGACGGTAACGTCGATTCGGACTCGGAATGGATTTCCTTTTTGATGGGCGTGATTCGGCTGCTCGATGGCGACGTCGCAGCGGTTGATGTGGTCGCAGAATTTTTCCAGACGCGTTGCCTTATCCATGACGAGCTGATCGATGTCGTCGGACTTGGCGACGCCGCGGTAGGTGATGTTGACGGGTAGTTGCATAAAATTTGGGGCGAGCTCACACGGGCTGCAACGAGCGAAAATGGCCGGCCAATTTCGCCGGCTCGATTTTCACCAGGTCGGATTTCACGTGTTCAACGATGCGGTCGCGAATTTCGTTAGGCAATTGTTCGACAACCGCGCTGTGAATGGACGCGGGCGCAGCAAACGACCAGCCGTCTTTCCCTTCGCGCTGGACGACGTCGACGATGCTGTCGGCCAACTGTTTCACGATGCGCCGGTCATTTTCAGTCTCGATCCCGGTCCGTTCCGCGATGGAATTCATCTGGCCGGGCGCAGCGCCGTTGGGGAACGAGCCGGCTTGGTCCGTCATCTTGTCCTGATAACGGCCATGGGCGTCGGTGGTATCAAACGCCTGAACGAGTTGCAGGCTTGGGCCGCGCGTCGGGGTGTCGTTTACTTTGTAGGCTTTGAGGGTGCCGCGATCCGTCACGATGATCAAAGAGGTCGGTGTCATGTTGCTAAGAGTGGTTCGCAGAACGGAAGCAATCCGGTTCGATCAAAACCATGCCCGGATCGCGGCGGATGACAAGCCGGCGGTTCGCGCGTAGGAATATTTCCATGAGCAAGCGCACGAAAAAAAATGACGTCACCCGGTTGATCGTGGCGGCGAGCGAGAACGATCCCGACATGCTGTATGCAACGCGGTTCTTTGCGCCGGACGCCTTTATTTTTCTGGAAGAAGGCGGGAAGCGGACCCTCGTGTTGAGCGATCTCGAGATCGATCGCGCGCGCAAAACGGCCGAGGCGGACGAATTCGTTTCCTTCAGCGCGCTCGAGCGCGAGGTGCAGGGCAACCGGACGAAAGCGCCAGCCTACGAGAAAGTGCTCTCCCATTTTCTGCGTAAACGCGGAGTGCGTTCCGCTGTCGTTCCGGCGAATTTTCCCCTGGGATTCGCGCAGGAATTGGAGGCGTCGAAGATCCGGCTCCGGACGACAAACGGACTTTTCTGGCCGGAACGCGAAGCGAAAACGGCGGAAGAGCTGAAGCTGATGCGGCGCGCCTTGCAGATAACGGAAGCGGGCATGGCGCGAGCGATGGAAGTGCTGGCGGCGGCCAAGGCCGGCGCTGGTAAGAAGCTGGCCTGGTCCGGGAAGACTCTCACTTCCGAAGTTTTGCGCGCCGAGATTGATTCGGCGATTTTGCGCGCAGGCGGCTTGCCCGCGAACACGATCGTGGCCGGCGGCGATCAAGCGTGCGATCCGCACGAGCGCGGGTCCGGGCCATTAAAAGCGAATTCGTTGATCATCCTCGACATCTTCCCGCGCGACGCGAAGAGCGGTTACTTCGGCGACATGACGCGGACGGTCGTGCGCGGCCGCGCCAGCGAAGAGCAACGCCGCCTGTGGCAAACGGTGCGCGAAGGGCAGGAGCTAGCGCTAAAGAAAATGAAGCCCGGCGCCGACGGCTTGAAAGTGCACAATGAAGTGAAGCAATTCTTCACAGACCGCGGATTTCCGACGGAGGTGCGCGACGGCCGGCAGGTCGGATTCTTCCACGGGACCGGGCACGGACTCGGCCTGGAAATCCACGAGCATCCGCGATTCCAAAAGACCGTGTTCAAAGTCGGCCAGGTAATAACGGTCGAGCCGGGCCTGTATTATCCCGGTTTAGGCGGCGTCCGAATCGAAGACGTAGCGGTAGTAACGAAATCCGGGAATCGGCTATTATCGCGGTTCGAGAAGCGGCTGGAGATCTAGCTGGTAGGGACGCCGCGCTGCGGCGTCCGCGAATCTGCCTTGAAAGGTCTACCCCGCTTCAGCGGACGGCGCAGCGCGTCGTCCCTACCAAATGAACGAACTACACTCCCAGCGGTCTAATATTACAACGACGTAATGCCGAGCGAAGTCGAGGCGCCTCTCGCAGACGAAGAGGCTCTTCGACTTCGTTTTACACATAGAACAACATGACGCTGGCTTACCTCTACGGTTACGGATACGGAATGGGCTCCAATTGGCTCATTCTCGTCGGCATTCCGCTCATCATCGGGATCATCGCGCAGTTCCGCGTCAGCAGTGCCTTCAAGAAATGGGGAGAAGTGCGCGCCAGCTCGAATATCACCGGTGCGGAAGCAGCCCGGGAGATTTTGGCCGCCGCGAAGATCAATGACGTCCAAGTGGTGCAGGCGGACGGTTTCCTCGGAGATCATTACGATCCGACGAGCAAGCGGCTCTGCCTTTCGACGAACGTCTACAACACGCCGTCAGTGGCGGCACTTGGGATCGCAGCGCATGAGACCGGGCATGCGATTCAGCACGCCGCCGCCTATGCGCCATTGAAGATGCGAATGGCGATCGTGCCAGTCACGCAAATCGCGTCCAACATGCTGCCTTTTGTGATTATCGGCGGATTGTGGTTCAGAATAATGGGTTTGGTTACGCTCGGCATTTACTGCTACCTGGTGCTGCTGGCCTTCCAATTGATCACGCTGCCGGTAGAGTTCGATGCGTCGCGCCGGGCTAAAATTATTTTGCAGCAGATGGGGATCGTTCAGCCCGGCAATGAAGTCGCCGGGGTCAACAGGGTGCTGAACGCCGCTGCGCTCACTTACGTCGCCGCGTTTATCGCGACTCTGGGCAATCTCCTCTACTTGCTCTCCGTCCGCGATCGCCGCTAAATCGCGTGGCGACTCCGAAAAAGATGAATCCAACCATTGCCCTGCCGTCGCCACCGCGGAATCGGTTCGCCGATTTTCTGTCGTCGTCCACGAGGCCGCGTGTTAAGCGTAAGCGGGACGCGATGGAACAGCCGAGATCGGACGAAGACCAGCAATTGGTCGCGCGCACCCAGGCGGGCGAGGCCGCGGCGTTCGATGAGCTGGTAGTCAAGTACACGCCCCGCCTTTACGGCCTGGTTTACAACATGACCTCGAACCACGAGGACACGAACGACCTGCTCCAGGATATTTTTTCGAAGGCCTACAAGTCGATCGGCGGCTTCCGGGGCAAATCGTCGTTTTATACCTGGGTCCACTCCATTGCGGTCAACATGACGCTGAACTTCCTGAAGAAACGCGGCCGGCGTTTCCACCTGAGCCTGGACGACATGGACGGGACCGTCCAAAACGACAAGGAGTTCCTCGAGCTCACGGCCACGACCAGCCCGGTGCGGGAAGCCGACTTATCCGAGCTCCAGCGAAGATTGAACGAGGCCATGATGAAATTGTCTGATGAACACAGAGCCGTGGTCACCATGTTTCACATTCAGGGGATGCCCCATGCCGAGATCAGTAAAATCTTGAAAGTCTCGGAAGGCACGGTACGTTCCCGGCTCTTTTACGCGAACCGCCAATTGCAGAACTATCTGGACGAATTCCGGAAGAATCCTGTTTCCTAGAACACCCGCCGCATGGACCCATTGAACGAAGAACAAATCGGCAAACTTTTACGGCTCAAAAAATATGAGCAGCCGCCGCCGGGTTACTTCGAGAATTTCCTCCACGAATTCCATCGCCGGCAGCGGGACGAATTACTAAAGGAACCGATCTGGCGGATCGCTTTGCAACGGACCCAGGACTTCCTGTTCCGTCTCAATATTCCAGGCCTTGCTTCCTATCCGGCCATGGCGACCGCGCTTGTGCTCTGTGCCGCCGTGATTTCGCTGAAGGTTTATCAGACCCCCGAGACCGTGAATGTCGCGGCCCAGAATCGCACCCCGGTCGTGGCCACTACGACGCGGCCGGATTCGAACTGGAGCCTTTCCAATCCGGTCACGACCCGCGACCTCGGCCCATCGCTCGTCCGCACTGTCAAAGACAGCTCCAAAACTCACCGGGTCGCGGCACCACCGCGTTACGTGCTGGATAGTACGCCAGTGAGTTATGAGGCAGCTTTCCGGTTCTAGGCTGGCGTTCGCGCTAGCACTTTTTGGCGGCGTCGCCTTAGCGCGCGCTGAAGAAACGCCACCCTCTCCGGCGCCGGTCCAAGCCCCCGAGTCCTCCACCGCGTCGATCAGTCGTGAGGTTAGGGAGATTTTCGAAAAGTCCGGGAAGGCCGTGGTTAAAATCCATGGCTTTGATGAGCACGGCGAGCTCTCCGGCACGGGATTTTTCATCGATCCAGCCGGCACGATTTACACGGCTTACTCGGTCGGCGGCGACACCGAGAACCTGACCATCGAATTCGAAGGCAAGACGTATCCGGCCCGCTTGATGATGGCCGATCTGCGTAGCGGCATCGCGCTCCTCAAAGCGGACATCGCCACGCCGGCATTGCCGATCGGCAAATCCGAAACGATGGAAGTCGCCACGCCCGTCATGGCCATCGGGTATCCGCTCGATCTTCCCTCGACGCCAAGTTTCGGCATGGTCGCAGGGTTCGACCGGAAATTTCTCGACCGCTATTTTTCTACCACCCATGTCCGCGTGAATTTGCCGACGCAACGCGGGGAAGCGGGGTCGCCGCTCCTGAATTTCAAAGGCGAGGTCGTCGGGATTCTCGTAGCGCAGATCGAGAATGGCTCGGCTTGTTATGCGCTGCCGATCGACGCCGCCGAAAAAATTCGGAACGATTTCATCCGTTTCGGCGAAGCACGGCATGGCTGGGTCGGGACCAGCGTGGCGCAGGCGGAAAAACCCGTCGACGGTTCGACGGCCGAAGTCACGGAGATTTTGAAAGACACGCCCGCTTATGGGTCCGGCATTAAGCCGGGCGACATTCTGCTTCAGATCGGCAAAACGAAAGTTCGCCAGCCGGAGGACATCATCGATGCGTCATTTTTCATCACCGCCGGCGACACCGTGCCGATTGTGGTTATGCGCGGGAACGAAAAGATGACCTTCGAAGTCAAATCCGATTGTCATCCTTTAAGTCCGTGCGCCCATTACGCGAAGGTCCCGGACCCGAGCCAGGGTATTCCTCTCCAGATGGACGCGACGCGGCGCACGCCGTAACCGGTCGATGATCAGGGTCCGTGAAGATGGCGGGCCGTTTCGATCCAAGGCAAGACCGCCATCGTGGTGGCGTCGAAAAATCCGTGCGCGATGACGGCGGGCCAAATCGAACGATGGAGCACCATGAGCAGGCCGAGAAACAGGCCGAGGATTCCGGCACCGACGGCGGCGAGCACCCCCATCCGAAAGTGCATCGCTCCGAAAGCGACCGCGATTAGCGTGATCGCGAAGAGTTGACCACGTCGGGAATCGAAAATCCGCGGCCAGAGGGTGCGCAATGCCGCCAGGGTCCCGCCACGCCACATTTCTTCGCGCAATCCGGCGACGACGAAGCTCACGAGCGTGACCGTTAGCCAAAAGTAAGTGGGATTGTTTCGCATCGCCGAGACATTGACGAGCACTTCGACGTCGGGTCGGTTCGCATACACGTATTCCTGTACCTTTTGCGGCGTCATGGTTTGGGTCGCGGCTAAAATCACCATCACACCGACTGCAATCATGACGAGGCCGATTCGAAGAGCGATCGAATAAAGGGCTCCGAGCGGCACGACCCACCATCCCGGCCGCCAGACCAGCATCAATTGCTCTCGCGAAGCGCGCGAAATCAGCCACGCCATCGCGAAAAAGACGGAGAAGATAAGGAGCTCGAAGCCGGAGACGAAGAGGAGTCCGCTGGCGTTGCCGGATAATGCAGGTCCGCGCTGGAAATGACCGGTGCCTAGCCGCACGAATAGACCGAGCGCCGGATAAATTCCGATCAGAAACAAATGAATCCACCAACGCCAGCGCGGCGTTCGGCGAACAACCGGGATCGGCGGCGGCGTTTCCGCCGCGTTGGGGAGAGAGGGCTCGATCACTCGCGTTGCGGGTGAAATGCAGACGCCGGCAACGCAGCGACCTACGTCCTATTTCCGATAAACGTCCTTCGTGTCTTTCGCGTAGGTCTTAGTCACCTCACGCGGCCCGCCCCATTTGATCGTCAGCGAAGCGCTCACGATGTTGACTTGCGCGTCGTAGGTTCCGATGAGCTGATGGCCTTGATTGTCGGTGAAAGTCGTGTGCGGATCGTCCACAAACAGATGGGCGTAACCGACATCGATGTCCATCCAATCGCGCGGTGAATAGCGGGCGCCAAACGACATCCAGTAACGGTTATTATCCGGGACGCGCGGCGTGCGGAAATCCGGGCCCTGGATCGGAGTCTCGTCATAAGCGCCGCCAGCGCGCAGGGTCAGACTCTTGCACACGTACCATTCGAAACCGACGGAGTACCGAAGCGCGTCCTCGTAATTAATCGCCAGAATGTTCGTCGGCGTGCCCGGGTTATCGAACACGATCGGCACTTCCTGTAGCCGGCTCCAGTGCGTCCAAGTCACGTCGCCCATCACTGCGAACTGGTGAGCGAAGCGCTGATAAATGCTGAAATGCATGATGTCCGGCAAATCCAGGTTCGCAGTTACTCCCTGATTAAAGAAGATGGCTTGAAATGCTGTAGGTGATGGAAATGCCGGCAACGGCGGTGCACCAGCCGCGGCGATCAAAGGCACCCGCCGGAATTCCGCGTCGCCTTCGAGAGTGTGATCGATCTTCGAACGATAACTGAAGCCGATGCGGCCATCCTGGAGGCATCCGTCTTCGCCTTCACCCTTTTTGCGATACTCGAAGAGCGCGCCCACCGTCAACCCCAATGCCCAGTCATCCCCGGTGATTTCGGTGACGCCATCACGTCCGCCGGGAACGAATCCGGCGCCTTGATAGGCCGCAACGGTCGCCGCGATTATTCCAGGAATCTGCGCGGGCGGAACGTGCTGCGCGGCCAGCACCGCCGGAAGCGCGGCGTAGAATTGGGCGAGCGGCGCCTGGGCCGCGAGGCCGAAATCAATCGCCTGAGTCAACCGCGCGGAGGCGCGTTGAATATCCAGACTCGCACCGAGCGAAAATCGGTCCCAGCGCCACGAGACCGTCGGCTGAATATCGATCGTCGTCAGTTTTGTCCGGAGCGCCGCGTAACGTCCGACCCAATCGGGGCTGTAATCCGTCTCCAATCCAAAGGGGGTCGTGACGCCGAGGCCGACCGTCAGATCGCCGTAAGGGGTGTTCCGGAAGAGCGGCTGGCTCATATACATATTTCCGATGATGTGACTGACTCCGCCGTCGCCCCCGTTGGTTCCGTGAACCGGAAGGCCGTTAAACGGCGTTCCCGGCAGGTTGTAACGGGTGCCCTCGTTGTTGAACTCGGCGGATGGGACGATCAGGTGCAGCCCCATCTGGAATTCGCCCTGGTCGAGCCGCGCGAGGCCAGCGGGATTGTAGAACAACGTGGAGACATCTTCAGCGCTCGCCGCACCGCCCGCGAAGGCGGTGCCGAGACCGCTGACACTATGTTCGCTCAGGGCGAAACTGCCGGCGCGAACGGTCAGCGGAAGGATTGCAATGAGGAGACAAAAAACGACGCGGGATAGGATGGATTGGCGCACGAAGGATGTGGCTACCCGGGTTGCCCGCGAATGACAATCCTAAAGTTAGGCCAACATTTTGCGGAATCCGGCTTCGTCCAGCACCGGCACGCCGAGCTTTTTCGCCTTTTCCAATTTGCTGCCTGCGTCGTCGCCAGCGAGGACGTAGCTTGTTTTCTTGCTCACGCTGCCGCTCACCTTTCCGCCGCGGGCGCGAATGAGTTCGGCAATTTCATCGCGGGATTGACTCAGTGTGCCGGTGATGACCCAGGTCGTGCTTTTGAATCCGGGCGCGGCGCCTTCGACTTTTGGCTCCGCCTCAAAACGCAACCCCGCCTTCCGCAATTTCTCGATGACCGCCAGATTGTGCGGCTCGCGAAAAAATTCATGGATGCTGCGTCCGACGACTTCGCCGACGTCGGGGATCTGCTGTAGCTCTTCCACGGAACTCGCGGCGATCGCGCCGAGATTTGGGAAATGATCCGCCAGCGCTCGGGAGGCGCTCACCCCGACGTGGAGAATGCCGAGACCGAACAACATTCGCCAAAGCGGCCGCGATTTACTGCGCTCGATTGCGTCGAGTAAATTGGCCACGCTTTTTTCGCCCATGCGTTCGAGCTCGAGCAACGTTTCGGCTTTCAGCGAATAAATGTCGCCGACGTCCGCGAGCAGTTTTTGCTGCACCAGTTGATTCACGACGGCTTCGCCGAACCCCTCGATGTCCATCGCGCCGCGGGACGCGAAATGCTCGATCCGCCGCCGCACCTGCGCCGGGCACTGGCTGTTTACGCAACGCACGGCGACCTGGCCTTCGTCTTTCACCACGGCGCTCCCGCATTCGGGACAATGTTTTGGCATCCGGAATTTTTTCTCGGAGCCTTTCCGCAAATCCGTTCGGACGCTGACCACCGCGGGAATAACTTCTCCGGCTTTCTCGATCAGAACGGTGTCGCCGATCCGGATATCTTTGCGCGCGATCTCTTCTTCGTTGTGCAAAGTCGCGCGGCTCACCGTGCTTCCGCTCACCACGACTGGCTCGAGCGCGGCGACTGGGGTCAGCGTTCCGGTGCGCCCGACCTGGACGAGAATATCGAGCAACTTCGTTTCGACGCGCTCCGCCTCGTACTTGAACGCGATCGCCCAGCGTGGCGACTTTGCGGTGTAACCAAGAACTTCGCGTTGCGGGAAGGAATCGACTTTCACGACCGCGCCGTCGGTTTGATACACGAAATCGTGACGGACTCGATCCAGCTCGTGGATCGCGCGAAGAATTTCCTCCACCGAATCCGCGAGCCACCATTTCTCACTGCCGGGTAGTCCAAGTTTTTTCAGCAATGCGAAAAGCTCCGAATGTTTGTCGAGCGCGAGGCCTTCGACGAGGCCGGTCCCGTAACAGACCACGCCGAGTGGTCGCTTCGCGGCAATTGCAGGGTCGAGTTGTTTTAAGGAGCCAGCTGCGGCGTTGCGCGGGTTGGCGAACTCCGCCAGGCCCGCTTCGCGCCGTTCCGCGTTGAGCTTCGCGAAACCGGCCTTGTTCAGGTACGCTTCGCCGCGGACCTCGAGAACTTTCGGTACGTCGCCCTTCAACTGTTTCGGCACGGAGCGGATCGTCAGAATGTTCTGGGTAATATCGTCGCCCACGGTTCCGTCGCCACGCGTCGCCGCGTATCGCAGGTGCCCTTTTTCGTAGAGCAACGAGACCGCGACGCCGTCGACTTTCGGCTCGATCACGACCGGAATTTTCTTGTTCGGCAGAAGCTTCTCCATTCGCCGGTAGAAATCACTGACCTCTTCTTCCGAATAAGTGTTGTCCAGGCTGAGCATCGGAACGCGATGCGTGATCTGACCAAACGCTTTCAGCGGTTTGTCGCCAACCTTCTGGGTAGGGGAATCCGCGGTCTTGAGTTTCGGGAATGCTTCCTCGAGATCCTTCAGCTCGCGGTAAAGAGCGTCGTATTCGCGATCGCTGATCGTCGGCGCGGCTTCTTCGTAATAGCGACGGTTATGCACCTCGATCTCACGACGCAGCTCCGCCGCGCGTTTGGCTGCCTCTTTTTCATTCAGCGCCATGGCTAACTTCATTCATGGACGAGCTTTCAAATTTTTCCAGAGCAGTTAAGCATTAGGAACGTGAGCGAGCGCATCCTCGGCGTGGAAGGCGGCGGGACGAAAACCTCCTGGGTACGCGTCGAACATGAGGGCGATTCATTCCGCGTTCTCGATCAGGGGAAACTGCCACCCTCAAACCTTCGGCTGACCACCCTGGAACGCCTCCGCGCAATTTTTCAACAGATGCCGCGGGAAGCGGCGAGAGTCGGAATCTTTCTCGCCGGATGTGCGACCGAAGATGATCGAAATATTCTCACGAAATTGGGAGCGGAAGTTTGGCCGAACGCGAAAATCGTGGTCGGCAGCGACCGGGATTCAGGGATCGCGGCGGCGCTGGGCCGAACCGACGGTATCGCGGTCAATGCCGGCACCGGCGCCTCGGTTACCGGGCGGCGCGGCGATCGCATCGAGAAGGCGGGCGGGTGGGGACACATTCTTGGCGATGCTGGTGGCGGTTATTTTATTTCGCTCCAGGCGCTCCGTTTTATTTTGCGCGAATACGATTTGCACCGCGGTGAAGCCCAATTCACCGCCACGATTTTGCGCGCGCTGAGTTTGAACAGTCGCGACGAGCTGGTCCGCTGGGCGCAGGTCGCGGACAAGAACGACGTCGCCGGTCTGGCCCCCGTGGTTTTCGAATGCGCAATGAAGGGCGACGAGAGCGTAATGAAAATCGTCGAGGAAAGCGCCGGCGTTTTGAGCGAATACACCGCCGCGGTGGCCACGCGGCTCGGGTTGCTCGCGCCGAAAGTCATTCTGCTCGGCAGTCTTTTTCAGCGCGACGGCGTTTACGTCCACGCTTTCAAGCGAAAGTTGAAAAAGAATCTGTCGGATGCGCGCGTCGCGATGAGCGAGCAATCGCCCGAGCTCGGCGCCGCCTGGCTCGCGGCGCATCTGGACGAACACGCGCCCATCTCCATCGCGAATCGAGAGCCGGAAAGGGAAAGTCTCGCCCGCGCCGTGACCGAACAACGGAACCCGCGTTCGGAAAATTTAGGACAATTGAGCGCTCGCGAGTTGGTTAACCTTTTCGTCGAAGAAGAAAGCTTCGTTCAGGAAGCGTTACGACAAGCCGCCGACGCGCTCGTGCGCGGGGTGGAGATCGTCACGAAATCTCTGCGTGACCACGGCCGCCTCTTTTATGTTGGCGCGGGAACCAGCGGCCGGCTCGGGGTTTTAGACGCGAGCGAGATTCCGCCCACGTTCAGCGCACCGGCGGAAATGGTGCAGGGAATCATTGCCGGCGGCATGACGGCGTTGTCGCGCAGTGTCGAAGGCGCGGAAGACGATCGTGGGAGCGGCGCGCTCGCGATCGAAGAACGCGGTGTGACTGGCAAGGATATTGTCTGCGGGATCACGGCGAGCGGTCGCGCGCCGTTTGTGGTGGGCGCGTTAGCCGAGGCGAAGAAGCGCGGCGCGCAAACGATTTTGCTGACGTGCAATCCAGAGCGCGACCGCCTGCCCGGTTGCGATTTGGAAATTGATCTGCCGACTGGGCCAGAGCTGCTCACGGGCTCAACCCGGCTAAAAGCGGGCACGGCGACGAAGATCGCTCTGAATATCATCAGCACCGGCGCCATGATCGCGCTCGGCAAAGTACGCAGAAATTTGATGATCGACCTAACCGTGTCGAACGCGAAGTTGCGCGATCGCGCGGTGCGACTGGTGGCGGAACTGGCCAAGTGCGATCAGGCTCAAGCCGCCGAGCGCCTCGAAGCGCACGGTTGGAATGTGCGCGCGGCGCTGGGGTAGGGACGCCGTCCCGCGGTCGCGGGATCCGTCGTCTCGGGCCAATAACGTTCGCGGATCCCGCAACTGCGGGACGGCGCCCCTACCAGGCGCTAACGTGAAACAATCCGTAAGCTACGATGGGGACGGTGATGCTTCGCCAGCCGATGCGAGGCATGCTTGCGTTTCGTTACCTGAGCGGTGTGTCTTCGATGATGCGCCACGACCGGCTGAACCGTCTTGCTGTCTTCCGTCACGCTTTCCATCACCGCCTCATTGTCTCTGAAATCGTCGCCCACGCGATACCGCGCGAAAACCTCGGGTGTGACGAGGCGCGAGCACACATTCCCGCTGTGATAACGCAGGACGAATTTGTAGAGGCCGGCCTCCCGCGCCGTCCAATATTCTTCCGGCGGGACGAGGATCGGTTTTCGAGATGTGCCCGTCGGTCCGCGAAAAACAAAGGCGTGGACGCCATTGCACTCGAAGACCTCGACATAAGGCAATTGGCGCGATCGTTTTTCCACCACGACAGCGGCAAAAGCGCCTCCGGTAAGGCTAACGGAAAGCAGGACAACAAGGAGAAGTTTAAAGCGCATAGATATCAGATTGAAACCGACAACCGCGTTGTAGGGCTTTCAAACCCGGCCGGCTAGCAATTTCCAACTGCGCGAATTTGAAAAATCTTTACGCGCAATTCGACTAGCGCGCGCGAAGCAAAGTAAACCAACTCAAAGGAAAACATATGCTTTGGACTATCTTCGTCATTCTTCTGATTCTCTGGCTTCTCGGATTCATCGGTCACTTCGGTGGCGCGCTCATTCATTTGCTGCTCGTCATCGCGGTCATCGTCCTGATCGTGAACCTGATCTCAGGACGGCGTTCGCTCTAGCGCGGCTCGCAACATGAAGCCCGCAGGTATCCTCGGGATCATCCTGATCGTCGTCGGCGTGATCGCGCTTGCCTACGGCGGGTACACAAGCTTCACCACGAAAGAAAACGTGGCTAAGCTCGGCCCGCTCGAAATCAACAAGCACGAGGAACATCCGATTCCGATCGGCCCGATCGTCGGCGGCGTTTGTCTCGTGGGCGGTCTTATCCTGGTCCTGACTGGGAATCGGAAAACGGGGTAGATTTTTTTTGGTAGGGCGAGACTCTGTCGAGCCCGCCTCTAACGTTGTTGTAACTCGGCGGCTCGACAGAGTCTCGCCCTACCAATAATCTCTCCGCCGATGCCCTCGGCGGATCGTTCCGGAATTCGTTGGCTCCTCTCCGAGTTACCGGAACTGGTCGCGAACGGCGTTCTTAGCCAGGAGACCGCTGACGCCCTCCGGCAACATTATTCCTCGCAACCGTCCGACGCGCCGCGGCGGATCGGCTTCATTCTGTCCGCGATCCTGGGATCGTTGCTTGTCGGCGCCGGAATAATTCTCCTCGTTGCTCATAACTGGGATTTTCTGAGCCGTCCCATCCGGTGCGGCATCGCTTTCACGCCCCTGGTCCTGAGCCAGGCTCTCGCCGTTTTCGTTCTGATCCGCCGAAATGGATCGCCGGCGTGGCGTGAGACCGCGGCGATTCTTAACGTGGCGGCGATCGGTACCGCGATCGCGCTGGTCAGTCAGACTTACCAAATCCAGGGCGATTTCGCGCGGTTCATCCTGGTCTGGATGATCCTGGCGCTCCCGATTGTTTATCTTTTTCAAACGAGCGTCGGCCTCTCTGCCTATTTTGTCGGCGCCGCGGTTTGGGTCTTTTCATCGAAACACGGCGATTTTTTTGGGGCGCATCCAAACGATCTTTGGGCCTGGCCGCTCTTGTTCCTTGGGCTCCCAGCTTTCGTAGAAGTGTTTCGGCGAAATCGGAACGGATACGGAACGCTCCTGGCCTCGACCGCGCTCGCGATCGCCTGCGCCTTTTCGTTAGGCCAAACCGACGAGATCGGGGCCCAATCTTTCTGGCGCTGCTCGTTCGCTGCCTACTGGTCGCTCGTTTATCTGGTCGGCGCAGTTTCGTTCTCCGGGTGGCGGCCGAAGCGTTTCCATCCTTTCGTCGCGATTGGCTGGATCGGAATTCTCTCGCTGGCTGTGTTCCTGAGTTTTCGGGACGAGTGGCGCAATCGCCAGTGGCAATCAGCGGTCGATTTCGTGCCGCGCCATTATCCCGACCTGCTCGCCTTTGGAATTCAGGTCATGTGGATCGCGGCTGCGCTTCTCTTCGCCGGTTACGCGTTGTGGAAACGAAGAGAATCGAATCTGGCGCCGGCTGCGCTCACGCCAATCGTCCTGATCGCATGGTTAATCGCCAAGCAAACCGGCGACGCCGTCGTCCCCTCATTACTCATTAACGTGTTCATGCTCGCCCTGGGCCTTTACACTTTGCTCCGCGGAATTCGAAGCGAACGCGCGGTTGAAGCAAACCTCGGCATGGTCGTGATCGCCGTTCTCGCGACGGCGCGATTCTTCGATACCGACCTCGAGTTCGCCGTGCGCGGCATCGCCTTCATCCTGATCGGCCTTGGTTTTCTCGTGACGAACCTGATCGTCTTCAAACGAAAGGCGCGCCCATGAAATATTGGCGGCTCATCGTTTTCGGTTTGGTCGCATTCGCCCAACTCGCGGTCCCGGGCTCGCTGATTTGGAAACGCGAACAGACCCTGCGGCAAGGCCACGTCTGGAAATTCCGGACTGCGCCGGTCGATCCTGTCGACGTCTTTCGTGGCCGATACGTCGCGCTGTATTTCGAAGTCGAAACGCAGGAAATTTCACCACCGGCGAACTCCGGTTACAGCGACAAAGTTTTTGTTACCCTGAAAGCAAACGCTGACGGATTTGCCGAGATCGATCAGGTGTTCGCGACGAAACCGGCCGGCGATAATTTTGTGGAAGCCCAACTGTCGGGAAAAACTGTCTCGCTGCCGTTCGATAAGTATTGGGTCACCGAGCGTGACGCGCCCGCAGCCGAACTCGCCTATCAAAGTCTGAGTCGCCGCGGGAATCAAAACGCGTACGTCAGCGTCCGCCTTTTTCGCGGCGACGCAGCGATCGAGCAGCTCTATCTGGATAATCAGCCGCTGGGTAAGTATCTGCGGGCAAAACCGGCGAAATGATTCTTCTGTAGTCGTCGCCCTGTGGCGACGTGGGATTTCGCGGCAACGTCAGCACCGCGCTTCGCACAGCGAAGCGGCTACAGAAAACAGCTACAATTTACCCGCCCGCTTTCAGCACCGCGAACGTCTTGCTGCCCTTCCGGTCCAAATACAGCAACACGCCTTTCCGCGGATCGGCTTTGTTCAGCGCCTCCTTAAATGAGGCGAGGTTCGTGATCTTCCTCCCGTCCACTTCGGTAACCACATCTTCCCGCTGAATATCCTGCGCCGCGGCGAGACTGTTTTCAGCCACATCCGTTACGATTACGCCCTGCGTGACCCCGAGCTTCATCCGTTGCGCCATCTCTTTGGTCAGTTCCTGAACCTGGAGCCCGAACTTGTTCGTCGATTCCTCCGGCTTCGGTGACGGCGGCGGTTTGACCTCGTTCGACGCCTGCGAAATTTCGTTGGGCAATTCCCCGGTCGTCACCGGAATCTTCAGCGTCTGGCCCTTCCGCCAAACGGTGAGCTCAACACTTTGTCCGATCTTCTTCTTGAGAACCTCACGCTGCAGCTGCGTGTCCGTCGTCACGGCCGCGCCGTCGACATGGGTGATCACATCGAATGGACGAAGGTCGCTCTTGGACGCAGGAGCGTCGGCCTCGATCGTCCGCACCACCACGCCTTTGTCGAGACCCTTGAACAGATCGCGGATCGCCGGATCATCGCCCAACGAGTCGATCCGGATGCCGAGCCACGGCCGCACGATCTTGTGGCCCGCGATGAGTTGCTGTCCGATCTCGTTAGTCAGATTACTCGGAATTGCGAACCCGAGCCCGCGGTTCAACCCGTTGATCAGGGTGTTCATCCCGACGACTTTTCCGTCGATATCGCAGAGCGGGCCGCCGCTGTTCCCTGGATTGATCGACGCGTCGGTCTGCAAATAATCCGAGATCGAATAGCCGCCGGTTGCGATCAATTTGCTCCGGCCCTTTCCGCTGATCACGCCGTAGGTGAAGGTATAATCGAGCTTGAACGGCGCCCCGATCGCGAACGCAAACTGACCCACGCGCACGTCGTCGCTGTTGGCGAACTGCGCCACCGGCAGGTTCGTCGCCTCGATCTTGATTACGGCGATGTCCGTCTTTTCATCGGTGCCCACGACTTTCGCCTTGAGCTCGCGGCCATCCTTCAGCTTCACCTCGATGTCGTCGGCGCCTTCGACGACGTGGAAGTTCGTGTAAATAAATCCGTCCGGCCGGACGATGAATCCGGAACCTTCGCTTTGGCTCGGCTCCCGGTTCCGTGGTCCTCGGCGCGGCGCGCTCTCGTCCCTGGGCTGATTAAAAAACAAGTCGTCGAGCGTCGATGTGTCCGGTTCGTCGTTCTTCTTCGTGACTTCGATGATGACGACGGTGGGCGCGATGATTTCGAACACCTTCGTAAAGGCGCTGTTGAGCTGGTGGACGACATCTTTTCCGGCATCGGCCGCGGCGGGCGGGACGGTAGAGGTCGGCCCGGATTCCGGCTGCGAAAGCGGCGGCGCGGCGCGGAGCGATACGGCCGCGAGCGCGAGAAGGAAGGTCAATACGATGCGCATGATGTGGGTTTGGACAGGGTTTCTAGGATAGCTGTTCAACCACCACGCGCCTCTTTTTCCTGATCATGATCATGATCATGATCCTGCTCATGATCCTGGTCTCGAGCGACCGCTGACCGAAAGATCATGAGCACGATCAGGATCAGGAGCAGGAATGGATCGGGCTCCACCCGCATTGACACCTTCCTTAATGCCCTTAACTTTTCCTTCCACAAATCGAAAATGCTCACTCTTGCCCAGGGAAAAATGGATGGAAAAGAGTTCGTCTCGCACGCGCCCGGCTATTGGCCCGGGACCCCGCCGGAACTCTGGAACGATTGGAAATGGCAGCTCAAGAACCGGGTCACGTCGCTGACTCAGCTCGAGCAGCATCTTGAGCTTTCAAATGAAGAACGGAGCGGCGTGCTCCTCTCCGGCGACAAGCTCGCCCTCGCCGTCACTCCGCATTTCTTCAACCTGATCCCGCGCGATAACCCAGACGACCCGATCCGGCGTCAGGTCATTCCGCGGATCGAGGAAACCTGGACGTCGCCCTACGACATGGCGGATCCGTGCGGCGAAGATTCGCACATGCCGGTTCCGGGATTGGTCCACCGTTATCCGGACCGCGTGTTGTTTCTGGTGACCGATCGTTGCGCGAGTTACTGCCGTTATTGCACGCGGAGCCGCGTCGTGAGCGGCGTCGGCGAACAGGAATTGCATACCGATTTCGAGGAGGCCTTTCGTTATCTCGAACAACACACCGAAGTTCGCGACGTTCTCCTTTCCGGCGGCGACGCGCTGATCTTCAGCGACGATAAACTCGAAGGAATCCTGAAGCGCCTTCGCTCCATTCGGCACATCGAATTCGTCCGAATCGGCACTCGCGTCCCGATTTTTCTGCCCCAACGCATTACGCCCGAGCTGTGCGCGATGCTGGCCAAATATCATCCGCTCTGGATGAGCGTGCACGTCAATCATCCGCGCGAGCTGACCATCGAAGTGAAGCAGGCTCTTGAACGCCTCGCCAATGCCGGCATCCCGCTCGGCAACCAAAGCGTGCTGCTTGCCGGCGTGAACGACGAGGTCGAGACAATGAAGACGCTTGTTCAGAAACTCCTGCTCTGTCGGGTGCGTCCCTACTATCTATATCAGTGTGACCTGATCACCGGCTCCGCGCATCTGCGCTCGTCGGTCGCGAAAGGAATCGAGATCATTGAAGCGTTGCGCGGCCACACCACCGGTTACGGCGTTCCTCAATTCGTCATCGACGCCCCCGGCGGCGGCGGCAAAGTCCCGATCAATCCCGGCTACGTTCTCTATCACGACAACGAAAAGATCGTGATCCGAAATTACGAAGGCAAAATCTTCGAGTACCCCGAGAGCGGCGGCGACCAGTCCGTTCAGTTCGCCCCGCAGCGGGAGTATCACGACGAGTATTTGTACTCGTAGCGGCTCTTATTTTCCCGCTTCGTAAACGATCTCGCCGCCGACGACGGTCATGGCGCATGTCGTCTTTAGGATTTCGGGCTCCGGGATTTTCATGATGTCGGCGGAGAGAACGGTGAGATCGGCGAGCTTGCCGGGTTCGAGCGAGCCTTTGTCGGCTTCTTCGAATGCAGCATAGGCGGGGGCTGACGTGAACATTTTTAGCGCTTGTTCGCGCGAAACGGCTTGCTCGGGGTGCCACCCATCGGCTGATTCGCCTTTGATGCTTTTGCGGGACACGGCGGCGTAGAATTCGATCATCGGTTCGCCGCGTTCAACCGGAGCGTCGGAGCCGCCGCAAATGATCGCGCCGGATTTCAAAAGGCTTTGCCAGGCGTAAGCGCCAGCAAGGCGATCTTTGCCAAGACGAGCCGGCGCGAAGAAAAGATCGCTGATGGCGTGCGACGGTTGCATCGAGGCGATGATTCCGAGCTTCGCGAAGCGGGGGAGATCTTGCGGGCTCAAGATCTGGGCGTGCTCGACGCGCCAGCGCGGCTCCGGAATTTTGCGCTGGTCCGGCGGAACGGCTTTCATCGCGTTTTTGTAAAGATCGAGAATGACTCGGTTGGCGCGATCACCGATTGCGTGCGTTTCGATCTGAATTCCTCTACGGAGCGCTTCCTCGAAGATTGGCTGAAGCGCGGATTCCTTTTCCCGGAGGAAACCGGATGTGTCGGGCGCGTCGGAATACGGAGCCAGCAAGGCGGCGCCGCGCGACCCGAGCGCGCCATCGAAAACGACTTTGATCGTGCGCTGGGTGAAATGATGATCGAACGCATTCAGGGTTGGACCATCGTGTAACAACGCGGCCCCGGCCGGCCCGGGAGAGTAGGCCGCGTTGTAAACGCGAATCTTGCATTGCCCGGCCTCGAGCGCCTGCTTCATCGGCGGAAGATCGTCGAGATTGCTCCCGGCGTTCTGAATCTCGCCCCAGCCTAACGACAGCTCGCGTTTCACGCCAACGACGAATGCTTCGCGCCGCTCCGCTTCCGTGGGCTGCGGAATATTTTTTCCGACGAGATCTTGCGCGTGATCGAGCAACATCCCGGTCGGTTCGCCGGTTTGTTTGTCCTTCAGAATCTCACCACCGAATGGATTTGGCGTTTCCTTGTCGATCTTCGCGATGCGCAAGGCGGCGCTGTTCGCAATCACCGCGTGACCGTCCGCGCGCGTCAGCACAACCGGATTGTTTGGCGCGATCTTGTCGAGATCGGCGCGGGTCGGGAATTGTGGCGGTTTCCAGAACGTCTCGATCCAACCGCGGCCCGTAATCCATTTTCCAGGTTCGGTTTTCGCGACGCGCTTTTTCACTTTCGCGAGAAAATCTTCGAGCGTGTTTGTGCCTTCGAGGTTCAATGTGAGCTCGCGCTCGCCGATGCCGAAAATGTGGCAATGCGAATCGGTCATGCCCGGCACGACGGTTTTGCCGGCCAGATCAACGGTGCGGGCGCCCGCCGTCTGAAATTTTTTCGCGTCGGCATTGGAACCCACAAAAATAATCCGCTCGCCTTTCACCGCGATCGCTTCCGCATGCGGCTGGCGCTCGTTCATCGTGTAAATGTTGCCGTTAACAAAAACGGTTTGCGCCGGTTCGGCGGCGAACAGCGTGGAAGCGAGTCCGGAAAAAACAAAAGCAGCCAGAGTTTTCATCGCCGAACGATCATCGCGATTTCGCTTCACGGCGTCGAGCGCGCAACGCTTCAACGTGATTCGTGTGAAAAGAAAATTCTTCTCTTTTGCTTATTGGGATCTTTTCCGTATGAAAGAAATGGTTTTCCGCGCTGCCACCACGAATGGAAAAACAATTTTCTTTTGCTAACCCAATCTCGATTCATAGAGTTGGCGCTCCTCTCCGGGCCGCTGCCTTTAAAACTTGAATCCAACGACCTTGAGCGCCGCACATCCTAACTATCAGCCGGTTCCGTTTCTAGAGTGGCGGCTGTCCCTTTGCCGAAGCGCAGTTCGCTAAGCGTTTTATGGCGAATTTTTTTCCACGCTGGACGAACTGGTTGCCGCTCAAGATTTCGATCTGCGGCTTCTTTATCGTCTGCGGTTTGACGGGCGCGACTTGGTACTACATCACGCCGAAATACACCCGCGTCGGTTATACCCCAGTTCAGCCGGTGCCGTTCCCGCACGACATTCACGTGGCGCAGCTCGGGATGGATTGCCGTTATTGCCACAGCTTCGTCGATGTCGCGGCGCATTCGAATTTGCCGAACACGCAGACTTGCATGAACTGCCACACCCAGGTGCAAAAGGACAACCCGAAGCTGGAGCCGATCCGCGCGAGCTGGAAATCCGGGCAGCCAGTCGAATGGGTCCAGCTGCATCGCACGCCCGATTACGTTTTTTACAATCATGCCGCGCACGTGAACCGCGGGATCAGTTGCTTCAGCTGTCACGGGCAGGTCAATCACATGGCCGTGATGAGACACGCGAAGCCGCACAGCATGGCGTGGTGCCTCGAGTGCCATCGGCACCCGGAAAATTTCCTGCGTCCGGAAACCCAAATCACGAACATGGATTGGAGACCGGAATGGGAAAAACCGGCGGAGTTCGTGGCGAAATACGGCCAGCCCAAAGACGCGACCGATGACTGGTCGAAGAAGGATAAACTGACGCAGCAAGAGATCGGGCGAACGCTGAAGGAGCGTTGGAACATTCAGCCGACCATCAACTGCCAGGGGTGCCACCGATGAGAGAACCCAGCGCACAGCAGCAACGGAGGTTAGGCTTCCAGCCTGACTCGGCGCGTAGGCTTCTAGCCTGCGTCTCCTCAGCACTTCGGCACGCTGGAAGCCTGCCGGCCGAGACAGGCAGGATGCCTATCCTCCGGAGGTACCGATGAAACGTGTCTTCGAGCATCCGCCGGAAAATCTCACGGGGAAACGCTATTGGCGCAGCCTGGGCGAGCTCAGCGACACCCCGGAGTTCCGCGGGTGGCTCGAGCGCGAATTTCCGGCAGGCGCGGCGCAGCTCAACGGCGATGAATGGTCGCGCCGCGGTTTCCTGAAATTGATGGGCGCCTCGATGGCGCTGGCCGGATTTGGCCTAACGAGCTGTCGGCGGCCCGAGATGCATCTGGTGCCGTTCACGAAAAGCGTCGAATGGACCATCCCCGGCAAAGCTTTGTATTACGCAACCGCGATGCCGCGCCGGACCGGCGCGATTCCGCTGATCGCGGCGACGGTGGACGGACGTCCGATCAAACTGGAGGGCAACCCGCTTCATCCAGCGAGCGGCGGAGCGACCGACACTTTTGCGCAGGCCTCGCTTCTCGAGCTCTACGATCCAGCGCGCTCCCGGCATTTCGCCGAGGTTAAGGGCAAGGACGAGAACGGGAAAAAAGTCCGCTCTTTTGAGACGCGCGATCGCGCCGCCTTCGACAAATATCTCGGCGACTTGCGAACCAAAATCGCGGCGGACGGCGGCGCTGGGCTGGCTTTTCTCGTCGAGGAAACTCATTCGCCGACGCGCGAGCGTTTGCGCGCGGAGCTCGTAAAGACTTACCCGAAAATGCGGTGGTGCATTTACGATCCGCTGCTGACCGAGGCGCAGAGTTTCGCGACGCAGCTGAGCTTTGGCGACAACGCGCGGCTTATCCCGCGCCTGGAACGCGCGGACGTCGTTCTCGCGCTGGACAGCGATTTTCTTGATTGCGGCGAAGGCAATATCGCGGGGATCCGCGCTTTCAGTTCGCGCCGGCGCGTCAGCGAAGCGAAGGAAACGATGAATCGACTCTACGTCGTGGAAAATCGTTTCACCCTCACCGGAGCGATGGCGGATCATCGGATGCGTTGCCCGGCCAGCCAGATTCCCGCGTTCACCCGCGCGCTCGCTGGAAAGATTGCGGTCGCGACGAAAGATCAGGGATTGGCGTCGACGATTGCGACGCTGACCGAGCCGGTAAACGGCATGCAGTTCGACGACGCGTGGCTCACCGAATGCGCGAACGATTTGATGGCGAAACCCGGCGCGAGCCTCGTTCTGGCGGGTCCGCATCAGCCAGTCGTCGTTCAGTTGATGGTGTACGCGATCAACTCGGCGCTGAAGAACGTTGGCGCGACCTTGATCATCCGCGAGTTCGCTCGGGCACCGAAGACCAACAGCATTCTACAACTTGCCGGCGAAATTAACTCGGGCCGAATCAAACAGCTTTTCATTTTCGGCGGCGACCCGGTTTACAACGCGCCGAAAGGGATCACGATTGACAAGGACCTCAAAGCGCCGGTCGATTGGCCGGAGTTGCAGAAGAAAGTGCCGGACGTCGTGCGGCTCGGTTACTACCAGGACGAGACCTCCGAATTGAGCACATGGCATGTGCCGGCCGCGCATTATCTGGAGTCATGGAGCGACGCGCTCACGAACGACGGCGCGTATGTGCCGATCCAACCGATGATCCTGCCGCTCTTCGGTGGAATGTCGGAGCTCGACGTAATGAACGCGATTCTCGGCAAGCCGAAAGTCGAAGGTCCGGAGCTGGTTCAGGAAACATTTCGCGCCAGCGCGCCTCCGGGAGATTTCCAAACCGCGTGGTCGCAAATGTTGCGGGATGGATTCGCCACCCATATTGCGCTGAAAGACAAACCGCCAACGTTCAACTCGAACAACGCGGGCGGCGTCGCTCACACGCTTTGGGCGACCGCGCCCAATCCCACGCTCGACGCGCCGGAAATTGTCCTGACCCGCAGCTACAACATCGACGACGGTCGCTACATCAATAACGGGTGGCTCCAGGAATTGCCCGATCCAATCACGAAACTGACCTGGGACAACGCCGCTTTGATGAGTCCCGCGATGGCGAAACATCTCGGGGTCGAAACCGGCGATCTCGTGAACATCGCGGTGACGGAAACCACCAAGGATACGCACGGCGAAAAAATTCGGCGCGAGTTGGTAATTGCGGCGCTGGTTTCGCCAGGGCACGCGGACAACTCGATCTCGATTGCTCTGGGTTACGGCCGCAAGAGGACCGGACCGGTCGGCGAGGAGGCGGGCTTCAACGCATTTTTGCTGAGGACGAGCTCGAACCCGCACTACATGGCGGTCGACAGCAAGACGATCGATTCGATTTCCGTTACTACGGCGCCGACTCCGGCGCAGAGTTCGACCCCCACTGCGACACCAAGCGGGACCCCGACACCAAAGCCAACTCCCACGCCGACGCCCTCCGGCACGCCAACACCGCGACCGCACACGCTGGGAACCTACGCGCTCTCGATTACCCAAGACCATTGGAGCATCGAAGGCCGCGGGCTGGTTCGCGAAGCGACGCTCGACCATTACCGCGAAGATCCGGAATTCGTGAAGAAGATTGCGGGCGACGAAGAATTGCCGGCGAAATTGCCAAGCATTTACAGCCATCCGCCGCTCAATGCCGAGCAGCAATGGGGCATGAGCGTCGACCTGAATGTCTGCACCGGATGCAGCGCGTGCATCATCGCCTGCCAGGCGGAGAACAACATCCCGATCGTCGGCAAACTTCAGGTGAGCCACGGGCGCGCGATGCATTGGCTGCGGCTCGACCGGTATTACGCGAGCGAAAAACCGTTCAACCAGGACCTCGGCGAATATCCGGACAATCCGGAGATCGTGCACGAACCGATGATGTGTCAGCACTGCGAAAACGCGCCGTGCGAAACGGTTTGCCCGGTGAACGCGACCGTCCACAGCGAGGATGGGCTCAACGTCATGGCTTACAACCGTTGCATCGGCACGCGGTATTGCGCGAACAATTGCCCGTTTAAGGTTCGCCGTTTCAATTTCTTCGATTACAACCAGCGCCCGATCGGAAAAACGAAAGTGGGTCCGTTGTCCGTTTATCAGGAATATCTCGGGCCGCTTACGGAGAAGGGCGCGCCCGACACGACCAAGCTGCAGAAGAATCCGAACGTCACCGTCCGGATGCGCGGCGTGATGGAGAAATGCACCTACTGCGTCCAGCGCGTCGAAGAAGCGAAGATCGCCGCGCACGTTAAGGCGGGCGCGTCCGACAAGACCCGAATTCCGCGCGATTCGTTTACGAGCGCTTGTGCGCAGGTTTGCCCGACGGGAGCGATCGTCTTCGGCGACGTGAAGGATCCTGAAAGCAAGGTCTCGAAAATGAAAATGCAGGACCGTAATTACCGGCTGCTCGAATATTTGAACGTGAACACGCGGACCAGTTACCTCGCGCGGATCCGTAATCCGAATCCGAAAATGCCCGACGCGGGCCGAATCGCAGTGGCGAGTCTGGGCCACGAAGGACCCGAGGGTCCCGATAAAGCGAAACACGATTTCAATCAGCACGACAAGGGCGCATTGAACCCGAAGGAGAAACCGTGAGTCTTTTACATTGTCATTCTGAGCGGAGCGCAGCGGAGTGGAAGAATCTCTTACTTTTTCTTCGGAGCGACGCGTTCATTGCAAAGAAAAGTCAGAGATCCTTCGACAGGCTCAGGATGACAAGAAAATAGGATGGACGGCGCGACAACAGCACCAGATGTGATTGCGGGCGAGGCCTCGGCTGCAGTCGAGAGACCGCTTGCGCGGGTGCCCTTGGTTTTGAACCGGCGCAACTTCGCCTGGATCACGGAACGAATTTCGGGCGCGGTCGAAGGCGTCGCGCCGCGCTGGTGGTGGGTCACGTTCGCGATCACTTCGATGGTCGCGATGGTCGGACTCTTCTGCCTCGGGTATCAAATTTCGACGGGCGTCGGCGTCTGGGGTCTGAATCATCCGGTCGGCTGGGCGTGGGACATCACCAACTTCGTGTTCTGGATCGGTATCGGGCACGCCGGGACTCTCATCTCTGCGATCCTTTATTTGCTCCGCCAAAAATGGAGGACGTCGATTAATCGATCGGCGGAGGCGATGACGCTGTTCGCCGTCATTTGCGCTGCGATTTTCCCGGGCGTTCACGTCGGCCGGGTTTGGATGGCGTGGTTCCTCGCGCCATTGCCGAACAACTACGGGATTTGGCCGAACTTCCGCAGCCCATTGCTCTGGGACGTGTTCGCGGTGTCGACCTACTTCACAGTCTCCGTCCTATTTTGGTACACGGGTTTGATTCCCGATCTCGCGACTTTGCGCGATCGCGCGACGACGAAGGTAAAGAAACTTTGCTACGGAATTTTTGCGCTCGGCTGGCGCGGCTCGAACCGGAATTGGCGCCATTATGAAATGGCCTATCTGCTCCTGGCCGGCCTTTCGACACCGCTGGTGCTTTCCGTTCACAGCGTCGTGTCCTTCGACTTCGCTACCTCGGTCATCCCCACCTGGCACACCACCATCTTCCCGCCTTATTTCGTCGCGGGCGCGATCTTTGGCGGATTCGCCATGGTGTTGACCCTGATGATCCCGGCGCGCGCGATCTACAAATTACAAGACATCATCACGCCGCAGCACATCGACAAAATGGCGAAGGTGATTTTGCTCACCGGCTCGATGGTCGGCTACGCCTACACGATGGAATTTTTCGTGGCCTGGTACAGCGGCAATCAGTACGAGAAGTTCGCGTTCTACAATCGGATCTTCGGTCCGTACTGGTGGTACTGGTGGGTCGGCATGCTTTTCTGCAACATGCTTTCGCCGCAGCTGTTCTGGTTCCAGCGCTTCCGACGCAACATTTACGTCGTTTATTTCGTCTGCATGTGCGTGAACGCCGGCATGTGGTTCGAGCGTTTCATCATCATCGTCGGCGGATTGCATCGTGACTTTCTGCCGTCGTCGTGGGGCCTTTTCATCCCGACCTGGGTCGATATCTGGACGTTCGTCGGCACGTTCGGCATCTTTCTCTCGCTCTTTCTCCTTTTCATTCGCTATCTGCCGATGATCGCGATGTCGGAAGTAAAAATTGTCCTGCCGGAAGCGAATCCGCACCACGCCTCGCCAGAGGAACACCATGTCGTCGCTGCCGGCGGAGGGGAGAGGACGAAATGAGGACGCCTTCGTTCTTCTGTAGCCGCTTCGCTGTGCGAAGCGCGGGAATTTGCTTTGATGCAGTGGCGACATGGCGCGTCCCACAGGGACGCGGCTACAGAAGAGGGGGCGTGACGAAATGAGGACGCCGTCCGGAAATAAGGTTTACGGGATGGGTGCGGAATTTCCGAGCGCGGCCTCACTTTACGAAGCGGCAAAGCGGGTTCGCGACGCTGGATTTAAACGCTGGGACGTTCATTCGCCATTTCCGATCCATGGAATGGACGCGGCGATGGGACTTGGTAAATCGTGGCTGAGCGCAGTCGTTCTCTGCGGCGGCATCACCGGATTGTTGACGGCCGTCGTCCTGGAATTCGGACCCTCGAGCTTTATTTACCCATTAGTCGTGCACGGCAAGCCAATCGATTGGCGCACGGTGCCGGCATTTTTTCCGATCATGTTCGAGCTGACGATTCTCTTTTCGGCGTTCGCCGCATTTTTCTCGGTGTTGATCATGAACGGTCTCCCGCGCTGGAATCATCCGGTCTTCAACTGGCAGCGTTTTAGCCGAGCCACGAACGATGGATTTTTCCTGATCATTGAAGCGCGCGATCCGCGGTTCACCGAGATGGAAGCGCGCGAGCTTTTGGAACAAAGCGGCGGCAGCCACGTCACCATCATCCACGAAGAAGAATAACCATGCTCCGCGGATTTTTTCTCATCTTCATCCTGCTCGGCATCGCGCTTGTCGCGGTGTTCGGTTTCCGCGGGCAGACGAGCACCGGTTCGCCGATCGAAGTTTTTCCGGACATGGTGCGCCAGATGAAAGTGCGCGCCCAGGCGCCGCTGGCTTTCTTCGCTGATGGCCGCGGTTCGCGTCCGCCGGTCGCTGGCACGGTTCCGATCGGTTACGAAATGCCGAAGGCGAACAGCGAAGCTTCTCCGGGCGCGCCACCCGTGCCCTCCGAAATGAATGTGCAGCCGCACCTTGGGTTCAGCAGCGGCACCGATTACTTCAACACCGGCAAGATGGGCGACAACTGGGGTACCGGTTTCCCCATCGCGGTGAATGGCGATTTGATGGAGCGCGGGAAACAGCGTTTCAATATTAACTGTGCGATTTGCCACGGCCCGACCGCGGCCGGCAATGGAATGACCAAGCAGTACGGCCTAACGACCGTCGTCAGTCTGCAGGATGAACGGATCCGCACGATGGCGGACGGCGAAATTTTCAACACGATCACGAATGGCAAGAACACGATGATGCCTTACGGACCGAACGTGAGCGTGACGGACCGCTGGGCGATCATCGCTTACCTACGGGCTCTGCAGCGGAGTCAGAACGCAACCGAAGCGGACGTCCCGCCGGAACATCGCACCGAGCTGGACAAGCCGGCGCCCGCGGCTTCGCCCGAACCTTCCAAACCGGAGGCGTCAAAGAAATGAGCGAACGCGCTGACGTTGTCCCGACGCCGGAAGGCGAATACATCGAGAAGAACCGGTTCGCACCGCTGTCGTTCTTGTTGGCGATTGCGGCCGTCGTGGGGTTGGGATTGAGCGTGGTCGGTGCGTTCGTTTCGCCAGTGCAATTTAGTTTCTCGTGGCTCTTCGCCTTTGCATTTTATTTCACGATTCTCGCCGGCTGCTTCTTCTGGATCATCGTTCATCACGTTGTGGACGCTGAGTGGTCGGTCGTTGTCAGGCGGCAGCTCGAGAACTTGGCGCTACTGATTGCCGTCATGGCGGTCTTCTTCATCCCGATCGTGATCTTCCGCCATCATATCTACCAATGGATGAACATCCCCGTAGGACACGATCCCGTTCTGGATAGCAAACGCGCCTACCTGAATTGGAACTTTTTCCTCGCCCGCTCCATTTTCTATTTTGTCTTTTTTATCGGCGCGACCCTGTTCTTCCGACGCTTTTCGATCCGGCAGGACCGCGATGGCAATCCGGCTTACACAATCAACATGCGGCGCGTCGCTTTTATCTCGCTGCCGCTCTTCGCCCTCTCGCTCACATTCGGCGCCTACGACTGGTTGCTCGGAGTCGATTACCGGTGGTTCTCCACCATGTGGGGCGTCTATATTTTTGCGGGCGCCACCGGCAGTTCGATGTCGTTGCTGGTGCTGGTGATTACAGCGCTGCGCAGGGCCGGTTACCTGAGGGAAACGGTCACGCTTGAGCATTACCACATTATGGGAAAGTGGATGCTGGCCTTCTGCGTTTTCTGGGCCTACATCGGCTTCGGCCAATACATGCTCACCTGGTATGCAAACATACCGGAAGAGACCGAATATTTTATCCGGCGAAACACGGAGTCGTGGAATGTGCTCAACCTCTTGCTGGTGATCGGGCGCTTTTTTGTTCCGTTCGCGATTCTGCTCATGCAGGGATTGAAGAGGAAGCCGACGCGGCTTTGCCTCATCGCGGGCTGGCTCGTGTTGATGCAGATGCTCGACATTTACATTGTGGTTCTGCCTGCCTTGCACGGCGCCGCGGTGGTCCTCAGCATCTGGGACTTCATTCCATTGCTTGGCATCGGCGCCACGCTGGCCTTTGTTTTTCTTTGGATTGTGCGGCGGAGCTCGCTCTTCCCCAATCGCGATCCGCGCCTGCTCGAGTCGCTCCGTCTTGTTAACTAACCATGGCGTCCAACGAATCACTCCAGCATTATCAGCCGCGCGGGATCTTCTCGACCTGGCTCGGTGTCGTGCTGCTCTTCGCCCTTTTCGGTTTGCTGGCCATGGTGGTGATCAAGGCTTCGCCTCGAGGCACCGATTACGAAAAGAAACGGGCGGAAGCGCGCCTAAAGAAGTTGGAGGACGCGCAGAAAGAAAATCTGACCGCGCTAACGACCTACGGGTGGGTCGACAAGAACAAAGGTGTCGCGCGGATACCGATCAACGAAGCGATGCAAATCATGCTGGTCGAATTGCCGGATAAAAAGCCGACGGCTGCCGGGCCGATCGCCGCTGCTTCCCCAGCCGCCGCGCCGCAAACGTCGCCGGGCGCGAGCGCATCGCCTGCCGCCAGTGCGTCGGCAACGCCAGAACCGAAATTGAGCACGACGCCAAAACCAACTTCCGTGGAAGGCAAGGATTCCGAAGCGCACAATCAACCCGCCGCTGCTGCCAATCCGCCGTCGGCTGCACCAAATACGCAGCCTGGACCGAATTCGAGCCCCGCTGCATCTGCGCCTCCGTCTCCCGCAAAACCGCAGGTTAGTCCTGCCTCATCCGCCTCGCCTTCCGCGCCAGGAACTCCGTTACCAGTCCGCGGCAAAACGCCATGAACCCGTCTGAAGTACCATTCACGCCGCCCGATCCTGCTGAGGTGACCACAACCGACAGCGAAGTGACGGCGCTCGACGTCGAACAAGTCGAGCGCGCGCTGATCGACGCGTCGACGCGCCTTCCGGTGCTTTTCTTTTACGGCTCAGCAATTATCTGGCTGTTGCTCGGGACACTGCTCGCGGGACTGACTTCGTGGAAACTGCACGCGCCGGATCTACTGGCGAATTGCAGCTGGATCACCTGGGGCCGCGTCCGCCCCGCGCACATGAATGTGATGGTTTACGGATGGGCGTCGATGGCCGGAATCGGCACCGCGATCTGGCTCACGGCGCGTTTGTGTCGAACGACTTTGCGCCATCCGCTGCTTCTCATCACCGGCGGCGCGTTTTGGAATCTCGGAGTCTTACTCGGCGTCGGCGCAATTATCGTCGGCGACAGCACGGGCTACGAATGGCTCGAGTTCCCGCCCTACGCCTCGATCGTTCTCTTCGTCGCGTATTCGCTCGTCGTGTCCTGGGCGATGTTGATGTTCCGGTTCCGACGCGGCGAAAATATTTACATAACGCAATGGTATCTGCTCGGCGCCTTCCTCTGGTTCCCCTGGGTCTACGGCGCGACTCAGATCATGCTCTTCGCGGTCCCAGTCCAAGGGGTCATGCAGGCGGCCGTGACCTGGTGGTTTGGGAACAATTTGATGTTCCTCTGGTTTGGCGCCATCGCGCTCGGCACAGCCTACTACATGATTCCGAAAGTGATCGGCCGGCCGGTTTATAGTTATCATCTCGCGGCGATCGGTTTCTGGACCTATGCGCTCTTTGCGAGCTGGACGGGAATGCAACGTCTCGTGGATGGACCGTTCCCGGCCTGGATGATCACCGCGAGCATTGCCGCTTCGATCCTGACGTTGATTCCAGTCGCGACCGTGGGGCTAAATCATCACATGACGATGCAGGGTTATTTCGGGCTGCTTCGCTACAGTCCGACTTTGCGGTTCACCGTTTTCGGCGCTTTCGCCTACACTGCCTTTAGTTTGATGGGAATTTTCCTGTCGCTCCGCTCGATCGCCGGGTACGTCCACTTCAGCGAAGCGAGCATCGCTTACTCGCACATCGGGCTCTACGCGTTCTACACCATGATCATCTTCGGCTCGATGTATTACATCGTGCCGCGCCTTGTCGGCCGTGAGTGGCGTTACGCGACTTTGATCAAGCTGCACTTCTGGTCTTCGGCCTACGGCGTCGGTCTAATGGTGTTGATGCTCTTCCTGGGCGGTATCGCGCAAGGAAGCAGCATGCATGATCCGACCCTGCAATTCACAGAGGCGACTGATTCCGTCCTGCCGTACCTGCGCGGCCGAAGTGTCTCGGGAATGCTCCTCACGATTGCGCATTTCATTTTCGCGTTTCATTTCGGCCTGATGCTCTTCGGCCTCGGCCGCTCCGCGAGTGTGCCCACGTTTTTGAATCCCAAGGAAGAGGAGGCGGTAAAGGAGCACATATGAAAGGCGTAACCGGACTCTTCCTCGGCATCTTCGGCACGTTCGCCTTTTCGTGGACGGGCCTGACGCTGATTCCGAATTGGCAGATCGGCCATCTCGATCCGCAGGCGGACGAAGAGGGGACTGATATTTATCCGCAACCGAAATCCGGAATGGCTCAGCGAGGCCGAAAAATTTACGCGGCGAACGGCTGCGTTTATTGCCACAGCCAGCAGGTTCGCGCGGATTACGCGGCGTCTGATATCGACCGGAAATGGGGAACTCGGCGAAGCGCGCCGCGTGATTACATTTTCGAACGGCCGGCATTCCTCGGCAAAATGCGACTGGGTCCAGATCTTTCGAATGTTGGCAAGCGCGCGCCCTCCGAAGAGGAGAACGCTTCGCCTTCACCGGCCGCTTCAACTTCTGCGGGAGCATCTCCGGCGGCCAACGCGCCTGCACCTTCACCGAACGCCAGCGCCGCGAGTTCACCAGCCGCTGCGGCCAGTGCATCACCTGCGGGGAGCGCGAACGCGTCACCCGCCGCGGCAAATCCGCCCGCGCCCGCGAACTCGCCGGCGCCTCCGAATTCATCCCCGCCCGCAACTTCGCCTGCACCCGCAAGTTCACCGGCAGCGTCTCCGGCGACCGCAGAAGCGATGCCGAACCCCGACGGCATTCCGCCCCAGTACTCCGCCGCGTGGCATCATCTCCATCTGTATAGTCCGCGCAGCGTCCTCGCCGGTTCGAGTTCGAACATGCCGGCCTACAAGTTCCTTTACGAAAAACGCCGAATCTCGGGTGAGCGTTCAGCGGATGCATTGAAGTTAACGGGCACTGAGGATCCGGGTGAAGATTGGGAAGTGATTCCAAGCTATGACGCGAAATGTCTCGTCGCTTACCTGATGTCGCTGGATCAATCTCACGAACTTAAAGAAGCCAAGCTGACCACGGCCGGCGCCGCGCCCGCTGCTTCACCCGCCGCTTCTCCGGCTGCCTCACCTGCGGCGGCGCCTAAGGAGGAAAAGAAATGAACGAAAGCGTCGGAGGCGGCCAGCAGCGGCAAGGAATGGATTACGGAGAAACGTCCGACGTCCATCAGGTCCACTCGGCGATTCAGCGAGAAAAACGCGAACCGCGCGCCGGGCTCGAGCCACTCTCGATTTGGCTGATCGCGATTTATGGCCTGGCCATCTTTTTCGGCGGCGCGTATTTGGGCCGCTTCTCCGGAAATTTTAGTGGCGACAGTCTTGATCCCGCTCTGATCCCGACCCACAAAAAATCGGGACCGCAAGGGCCGGGCGAACAGGCGCAGGAACTTTCCCAGGCCGAGCGCGGCAAAAAGATTTTCTCGGCGAACTGTGCGGTCTGTCACCAACCGAATGGACTGGGTGCTCAAAGCCAGGGTTATCCGCCACTTGCCGGCTCAGAAATCGTGAACGGCGGCTCGCGCCGCCCGGGCATGATCGTGCTCAAAGGATTGCAGGGTCCGATCACAGTAAAGGGGATGCAATTTGGAACAGCCGTCATGCAACCGTGGGATAAGACGCTGACCGACGCGAAGATCGCGGACGTTCTCACTTACATTCGGCAGGAATGGGGAAACAAGGCGAGCCCTGTTTCCACGGCGCAGATCACAGCCTTGCGTAAGGAGTTGGCGAACCATCCTGGCTCGTTTGTCGAAGCCGATATCCACGCCGTTCCGGAAGACGCGGAGTTGCCCGGCGGCGAAGCGCCGGGTGCGAAGCCGGCGGAGGCAAACAACCCGCCGCCGCCGCCGAAATAATTGTAGCCGCTTCGCTGGGCGGAGCGTGTGAATCGCGCAATCTCGCGTCGCCCACACGGCGACGGCTACAGAAGACACAGCTTAACGAGCGTTCATCACCGATTCTTCTTCGACGATGAAAAAGTCTGCTGCGGTCGACGATCCAAACACACGCGAAGTTATCGTCGTTGGTGGCGGCATCGCCGGCTTATCAGCGGCGATCTATCTTGGCCGCGCCCAACGCGACGTGGTGGTGATCGATTCCGGCCATTCCATGGCGAAGTGGGAACCGGTGGTGCAAAATTACCTTGGCTTTCCGAACGGCGTCGGCGGGGAAGAGCTTTTGAAGAATGGCCGGACCCAGGCGAAGCGTTACGACGCTGACTTCATCCAGGACGAGATTAAAACCGTCTCCGCGCGGAAATCGATCTTCGTCCTGAAAGGGAAACGGAAAACCTATCGGACAAAACGGCTGCTGCTCGCCACTGGGATTTTTCATCTGCCGCCCGAGATCCCGGGTGTGAAACAATGTTTGGGACACAGCATGTTTTTCTGCAAAGACTGCGATGGTTATCGCGTCCGTGGAAAGCGCATCGCGATCATTGGCGCGAACAACGAAACGGTCGAATACGCGCTCGCCATGCTCGACTACTCGCCGTGTGTGATTGTGGCGACCAATGGGAAGCGGCCGGTCTGGGACAAGCAACATGCGCGCTGGTTGCAGGAGTACGAAATCCCGGTGGCGCGGAAACGCATTAGCGACGTGGATCATCGGAAACACAAAATTCGAGCGCTCAAATTCGCGAGCGGTTCGAACCTGAAGATCGACTATCTGTTTACGACCCGGGGCGACATCTTTCACAACCAGCTCGCCAAACAACTCGGCGCTAAAATTGATCCCGACGGGCAGATCAAAGTGGATCAATGCATGCGGACCACCGTTCCGCGTCTCTACGCAGCTGGTTGCGTTACGCCGGCCAATTGCCAGATGATCATTGCTGCCGGGCAGGGCGCTGCCGCGGCCCAGGCAATCAATCGGGACCTGTTTGAAGATAGCCTGGCCTCTCATTCTCTGCGCCGCTTTCGCGAGGATCAGCTTGAGAAGGAGAAGACGATCCCGGAAGTTTCCGAACCAAAACCAAAACGGAGAAAAAAATAATGGGCTTTGAACAATATCACGAGCCGGCGGCCGAACTGTCGGCCGAAACCCGAACCTTTGCGCGGATGATCGTCTCGTTAGGCGAGGAAGCTGAAGCCATCAATTGGTACGAGCAGCGTATCTCGGTCGAAAAAGACAAGAGCGCGCGAGCGATCATGCAGAACGCGCAAAAGGAAGAGTTCAAACATTTCTCGATGGATCTCGAGTGGCTGTTGCGCGCGAAGCCCGAGTGGAAAGAGATCGCGCAGGGCGTGCTCTTCAAGGAAGGCGACATCGTCGAGCACGGCGAAGAAGCCGAGGAAAAAGCGGATTGAAGGCGCGCGCTACAGTTTCGCCGCGATAATTTTTCCGATCTCGAGAAAGCCGGCTTCGTCTTCGGCATCGAAGCGATCCAGCTCCGGACTGTCGATATCGAGGACGCCGAGTAAATGGGAATCGGCGCTTACGAGCGGGACGACGATCTCGGATTTCGACGCGCTATCGCACGCTATGTGCCCGGGGAATTCGTCCACGTCGGGCACCCGGATCGGGATCCGCTTCTCGGCCGCCGTTCCGACAACGCCGCGACCGAACGCGATTCGAACGCAAGCGAGTCGGCCCTGGAAAGGGCCAAGCACCAGTTCTCCACCTTTGAGCAGGTAAAAACCCGCCCAATTTAATTTCGGCACCGAATGAAAAATCAGCGCCGCGCAATTCGCCATGTTCGCAACCGCGTCTGTTTCGTTTTCGATCAGCGCAGAAACTTGGGCCGCCAGCTCTCGATATAGGTCCGACTTCGGGAGGTTGATTAGATCCGGTGCAGCGAACACGCGTCGAATCTACACGCTTGGAAGTGCAGGCCAAGGAACGGCGGTTTACAAACCGCCGATTAAGAGGTGGGCGGTTTGGAAAGCGCCCTTCCTTGGGTTGCTACGCCACCATCTCGTCGACCACAGCAAGAAACGGGTCGATGTCGAAGGGCTTGGTTAGATAATTGCGTGCACCCGCCGTAAGCAGGCGTTCGATTTGGCTTGGGGTCGCATCGGCGCTCAGGACGACCACGGGGATTTTCGCGGTCGCAGGGTCGGTTTGAAGTTGGCGCAGCACTTCGGACCCGTGCATGTCTGGCAGATTCAGATCGAGCAGAATCAATTTCGGCCCGTGGGCGAGCGCGAGCTCGACGCCGCTTCCACCGGAACGCGCGTGCATTAACGAGAGCGCCGGCCGAAATTCCAGAATGCGCTCGACGAGGGTGAAGTTGACCGGGTCGTCTTCGATATAAAGCACGTCGCATACGGACGTGGCCGGCGTTGCCAGCCGATCAGCGCTTGGACCGCCTTCGCCTAATTCCTCATTGATGATCCCGAGAAGGTCGCGCGCGGCCTTGAGAATGTGTTGGACGTCCGCGTCCTTCGTGGCGGTCCCGCCGGGCCGCATCGCCAGCAGTTCAGCAAAGCCGATTATGGCATTAAGCGGAGCTCGGAGCTTTTGGTTTAAACTGGCGCGAAATGCCTGTTCATCAGGCGAAAGCGCTTCGGAGACTTCTGGGGCGGGGGCCGGTTCGTTCATTACATTCATGTCACGGTAAATAAATAGCAGGTTGCGTTCACGCCGCGGACCAAACTTTCGGCGTTTCGGCTTCCGCCTCCAACCGCAGGCCGGAGGGTTCGTCGAACGTCATGTTCCGCAACTTTTTCACCATCTCGATATCGCGGCGCATCTTGTTTTTGTGCGTCGAAAAGATAAGCGCGGTTTCGTCGGTGATCTGATCCGCCTTATAAGCTTTCAGGAGGGACTGATCGAAACTGTGCCAGCCCATGGTATCGCCGGCCTCGATGATTTCCTGGAAGGTCCGATTTTCGCTCTCGCCGTAGAGGAGCGTTTCGCGTGTGCGCAAACTGCTGCCCATGATTTCGGACACCATGAGGCGGCCACCGCCGACCTTGCTCACCAGGCGCTGGCTCACGACGAAGCGAATCGTATCGGCGAGACGTTGCCTTAGCTGTTGCTCCTCGTCTTTGGCGAACATGCCGAGGACGCGGTTGATCGTCTGGCCGGCGTTCACGGTATGCATCGTCGTGAAGACGACGTGGCCGGTTTCCGACGCCGTCATCGCAATTTCCATCGTCTCGCGGTCGCGAATTTCACCCACCAAAATGGCTTTTGGCGCCTGGCGTAACGCAGCGCGCAGGCCAGTCGCGAAATCAGGGAAATCCTTGCCTAGCTGGCGTTGATTGAAGAGCGCCTGCTTATGCGGGTGGAGAAACTCAATCGGATCTTCGAGCGTGACGATATGGACCTTGTGGGTCGCGTTCAGCTCGTTGAGCATTGCGGCGAGCGTCGTTGTCTTGCCACTGCCCGTAGCGCCGGTCACGAAGATGATCCCGTTCTTTTCGCGGATCATCTCGCGGAAAATCGGGGGGAGACCGAGCTGGTCGAGGGTCGGGATTTCGGTCTGCAATTTTCGCATCACGATGGCGGTCCGGCCATTTTGTTTGAAGATGTTCACGCGTAGCCGCGCGAGATCAGCCAGCGCGTAACTGCAATCGCAGGAGCCGTTGTTCTTGAGATCGGCCTTCAATCGTTCGTCGCCGCCCATCACGTGGTCCGCGATCTGGTCGATCTGTGGCGCCTCCAAGACGCCGGTCGGCGTATCGATGGGAAATTCCTCGAGCGTGCCATGCTCTTCCAGGACCGGCGGTTTGCCGACGGCGAAAAGCAGATCGGACACGCCCGCGCTGGAACTGATCATCGCGGAAAGCAGAGCGTCTATGAGTTCTTTATTCACAAAAAGCCGGAGAAGCCGCCTTAAATTAGCGAGAAACGTGCCCTCTCCCGGGCGCGGAGTTTCCCAGCGATTCGAGACGCGCAAAATCTCCGGGTCACGCGATGATTACGTGAGGGTGCGGATTCTCTGGAAAAAGGCGCTTTCCACTTGAAAACTTTGCCCTGATATTCAGTTTCACTTTCCGCTATGGACGCATCCTCTGGCCTCGCCACCGAACCGCACGCCGAACATTCCGCCCACCACGACGATCACGGGCACGATCATCACGAGCTCCCGTTTTGGCGGAAATACATCATTTCGACCGACCACAAGGTGATCGGCATTCAGTACGGCATCACCGGCCTGATATTCCTCTTCTTCGGGTTTTCCCTCATGATGCTGATGCGCTGGCAGCTCGCGTATCCCGGGCAGACTATTCCCGTGATTGGAAATCTGCTGGAGCGCATGTTCGGCCCCGGCGCGGTGGATAAAGGCGTCATGACGCCTGAGTTCTACAACTCGTTAGGTGCGATGCACGGCACGATCATGATCTTCCTCGGCATCGTTCCGATCGCGTTCGCCGCTTTCGGTAATTTCGTCGTCCCGCTTCAGATCGGCGCGCCGGATATGACGTATCCGAAAATCAACATGGCGAGTTACCAGGCGTTTGTCGTCGGCGGCCTCGTCATGCTGACCAGCTTCTTCGTGCCGGGCGGTGCCGCGAAGGGCGGGTGGACCTCCTACACGCCGCTCGCTGTGATCTCCGACAAAGGGCCGGCTTACGATTCGTTTTGGAACGGCCAGACCCTCTGGCTGGTCGGTTTCATTTTCCTGATCACCTCGTCGCTTCTCGGCGCAGTGAATTTCATCGCGACCATCATTCAGTTGCGCGCGAAAGGAATGACCTGGATGCGGCTGCCGTTCTTCGTCTGGGCGCAGTTCGTGACCGCGTTTCTCCTTTTGCTCGCATTTCCGCCTCTCGAATCAGCGGTCGTCATGCAGTTAATGGACCGCGTCGCGGGTACGAGTTTCTTCCTCCCGAGTGGATTGGTAGTAAACGGCTCGCCGTTGCACGTCAGCGGCGGGGGTAGTCCGCTCCTCTGGCAGCACCTGTTCTGGTTCCTCGGCCATCCGGAGGTTTACGTCCTCATTCTTCCCGGCATGGGAATCGTCGCGGAGGTCATCGCGAACAACACCCGCAAACCACTCTGGGGTTACAAGTCGCTGGTCTTTGCCGCGCTCGTCCTGGGTTTCCTTTCCTTCATCGTTTGGGCCCACCACATGTGGCTCACTGGCATGGGCACCATCGTTTCCGCGTTTTTCCAAACGACCACGATGATCATCTCGATTCCGTCGGTCATCATTCTCAGCGCCTTCTTCATTTCGCTCTGGGGCGGTTCGATCCGCTTTAACACACCGATGCTTTTCGCGACCGCGTTCTT
The DNA here is from genome assembly GCA_045809795.1 of Chthoniobacterales bacterium. GTDB lineage: Bacteria > Verrucomicrobiota > Verrucomicrobiia > Chthoniobacterales > UBA10450 > AV80. Next base: position 971,153 of record JBJMXD010000006.1, on the reverse strand, counting down.
GCCGATGTTCGGCATCGGCGGGCTCACCGGCATCCCGCTCGCCTTTAATTCCGCGGATCTTTATCTCCACGACACCTATTACGTCATCGCGCATTTCCATTATATCGTCGCGCCCGGGACGATCTTCGCCGTTTTTGCAGGAATCTATTTCTGGTTCCCCAAAGCTACGGGGCGCCGAATGAGCGAGTTCTGGGGGCGCGTCCATTTCTGGCCGTCGTTGATTTGCATGAACATCATCTTTCTGCCGATGTTCCTGCAGGGGATGCTCGGCATGCATCGGCGCTGGTACGATGGCGGCCACGGCTGGAACCTGGCGGGCGAGAAAGTGTGGGGCCTGAGCGGGTTTGAATGGAACACGCCGATCTCGATCGCGGCGTGGGTCATGGGGCTGGCGCAAATTCCGTTCATCATCAATTTCTTCTGGAGCATCAAACGCGGAGAGAAAGTCGGCATCAATCCGTGGGAGGCCACGACGCTGGAATGGACGGCGCCGTCGCCGCCGCCGCACGGAAATTTCACAACCGCGCCGACGGTTTATCGCGGGCCTTACGAGTACAGTCTGCCGGGCCGCGACACTGATTTTACGATGCAAACCGAGCCCCTGACGGACAGCGATCGCAAAGCCTACGAAGCTGCGGCGGCCCACGGGGTTCACTAAATTGCCATGGAAATTCCTTATACAGTAACGGCGCGACCGGATACCGGTCTCTGGAACGCCAAGGTAGGCATCTGGTTGTTCCTCGCTTCGGAGGTGATGCTCTTCGGCGGACTTTTCTCTGCTTACGTTTTTCTGCGCCTCGATGCCGATCCTGGCTCCTGGCCGCATGGCCTGCTCAACGTTCCGGTCGGCACGATGAACACGGCGATCCTGATCGCGTCATCGGTCACGGTCGTGCTGGCGTGGGCGGCGCTGAAGATGCGGCGATATCGCGCCTACTGGTGGTACATGCTCATCACGATTCTGTGCGGCGTGATCTTCCTCGTGGTTAAACTCGCTTATGAATGGCCGCAAAAATTCGAGCACTTCGGCGCGTTCATTAAGAAGGACAAGCTGGAGAAGTACGAGCAGTACCTCGGCAATCATCATCTGGCGGAACGCGGATTGCCGCCCCGAATGGAAATCAGCGGACATTTGCACAACGAGGAGGCGCTGAATGATCCGAACGTGAAGGAATACGAGATCGCGATGGACCCGGTGAACGCCGATCCGACTAATCCCGCCATGGACCGTCCCCATTTCCTTTACGTTCCACATACCGACAAGATCGCGAAGATCGAAAAGGAAGACGTGGATTACGCCAACATGTTTTTGCCGAAGCACAGCGCCTATTTTGCGAGCTATTTCACCATCACCGGGTTGCACGGGGCCCACGTTCTCGGCGGTGTTCTAATCTTTATTTATATGTGGCTGCCGGTGAGTAAGAAACTTTACAAACAAAACCCCGAGCATCTCGCGAATCGCGTCGAAGTCGCCGGCTTGTTCTGGCATTTCGTCGATCTCGTTTGGATTTTTGTGTTTCCGCTTTTTTATTTGCTCTGAACCATGAACGAAACTGAAGAGATGATTGCCGCCGACGCACACGCTGTCCCCGACGACCACGCAGCGCACAACGTCGCGAAACACGTTCGAAAATATCTGCTGGTCGGCGCGACCCTGCTCGCGTTCACCGGCATTACGGTGTTTCTCTCCTACGTCAACTTCGGGACGATGAAGGCGAACGTCGCCGTCGCCATGCTGGTCGCGACGTTCAAAGCAGCACTTGTCGCCGCAATCTTCATGCATCTCTCGAACGAGAAGCGGTTGATCTATCGCATTCTCGTCTTCACCGCGTTTTTCGTTCTGGGACTTTTCTTCCTCACTTATCTCGCCTGGTACGATCCCGTCACTCGCTAATGTCGCTCAAAGGTTTCCATATTGTTTTCATCACGTTCTCGACCCTGCTTGCGCTCGGATCCGGCGCCTGGTGTCTCTGGATTGATTCGATCCATGGCGCACCCGCCTTTCGGATTGGCGCGATCTGCGCGTTCGTGGCCGCTCTGGGATTGATCACCTACGGCATCTGGTTTTGGCGAAAAATGAAACGGCTTCGGATTATCACATGAAGGCGCGAACCGTCGTCGCAATCACGCTGTTTTTGGGCACACCGATTGGCCGGGTTCTCGCCTGTTCGCAATGTTTTACCGCGCCAGGTTCCAAGACTACCGAGCACATGGCGGCCGCGATCTGGGTGATGATGGGTCTCATCATGTCGGTGATGGGCGGAGTCGGTGCGTTCAGCTTTCACCTCTGGAAACACGCTCACACGCCGCTCGAGCCGCACCAGGAGCTCACTGACGAGGACTTGAAGCCCTATGAATAGCCTTGCCCTGATCAACGAGCTCATGGGCATGCCGCCAAATGCTTCCGAGCACGGTTATCAAATCGACCACATCATTGAGTTCAGCCATTGGTTCATGGCCGCTTTGTTTGTGGGCTGGTCGGCGTTCTTCATTTACGTGCTGCTCCGTTTTCGGCGAAGCAAACATCCGGTCGCCGATCACGAAGGTGTAAAGAGCGCGATCTCGACCCACCTCGAGTTCGCGGTCGTCTTGATCGAAGCGGTCCTCCTGATTGGGTTCGCCATTCCGCTCTGGGCGAAACGGGTCAATTCATTTCCCGACGACAAGGATGCGATCATCGTCCACGCGGTCGGCCAGCAGTTTAACTGGAATTTCCATTTGCCGGGACCGGACGGCGTTTTTGGCCGGCGCTCGATCGATCTTGTTTCGAACTCAAATACGCTCGGGTTAGACCAGTCCGATCCAGCCGCGAAGGACGACCTCGTTGTGACCGGGACGCTCCACGTTCCGAAAGATCGCGCTGTCATCATTGAATTGTCGTCGAAGGACGTGATTCACAATTTCGCTTTGCCGAGCATGCGGATCGCCCAGGACGCGATTCCGGGCTCGATCATTCCGATGTGGTTCAAGCCTATCAAGACTGGCGAATTCGAAGTCGTTTGCGGCCAGCTTTGCGGCCTCGGTCATTACAGCATGAAGGGGCAGCTGGTCGTCGATGAACCGGCGGCGTACCAGGATTGGTTGAAGGAGCAGGCCCAGCTCGCCGCGTCGGCCAGCGCGCCACCGGCCGCGGAACGACCTCCAGGCGAACCGCCCGTAGGTCCGACGCCGGGAACCATTCCGCCACCTGGGGGCCCGAAGACAGCGAATCCTAGCGGCGCACCTGATGGGAAGCCCGGCGAACCGCCCCAGGCGCCGAGTCCAGCGGCGACGCCGCATTGATTTGGAGCGGCGGTCTATGACCGCCGGCCTTCGCGATGTCGCCTAACGAGTCTTCGTCGGAAGTCTCGGCGGTCATAGACCGCCGCTCCAAGCGGCTGCATCGCTTCGCGTGGTTCACGTCGATCGCCACGCTCTTTCTGATCTGCAGCGGCGGCATGGTCACAAGCAAAGGCGTTGGCCTCGCAGTCCCGGATTGGCCGACCACCTTCGGATACAACATGTTTTTGTTTCCGGTTTCGAAATGGGTCGGCGGCATTTTTTTTGAGCACACGCATCGGCTGATCGCTTCGACCGTGGGATTTCTCACAGTTGTTCTCGCGATCTGGATCCGGCGCGTCGATGACCGGCGTTGGTTGCGCAATCTCGGTTGGGCGGCTCTGGGCGCCGTCATTCTTCAAGGCGTCCTCGGTGGTCTGCGTGTCACGACGATGAAGGACGAAATCGGGATTTTCCACGCTCTGCTCGCCCAGGCGTTTTTGGGAATATTGATCGTCATCACGCTCGCCACGTCGCGACTTTGGAAGCGTGTTCGCGAAATAGATTCGGCGGATTCCGCCACCCGAACACTTCTCCGCGTTGTGATCTGCACGACGATTTTGATTTACCTTCAGCTTGGTTTGGGCGCGACGATGCGGCATCAGCATCGCGATTTATCGATTCTGGATTTCCCGCTGGCCTACGGTGCGATTATTCCCGACACGTCGGACGCCAGACTGGCCGAGATCAACGCGCGGCGCGATGCCCGTGCCTTGTCAGACGTGACTGCGGTCCAGATTTGGTTGCAGCTTACCCACCGCTTTATTGCGGTGCTCATCTCAGTTGGCGTAATTGGGACCCTCATTTTGGCGCGCAAGACAGGCGGCGAAGCCGGCATGCTTTCTCGCTTTACGGACGCCTGGTTCGTATTACTCGCCTGTCAGATCACGCTTGGAGCCTGGGTCATTTGGAGCAACAAAGCAGCCGATATCGCGACTACTCACGTCGCGGTTGGTGCGACAATGTTTGCTTTGGGCGTCGCTCTTTCCGCAATTTGTATTCGTCTGCTCCATGGACAGAGCGCAACGACATTGCCTCGCGAATCTTCCGTTTCGGTGGAAATTCCTGTGTCATGAAAAGCGCTGCGCTTTCGGGGGAACTTGAGCCTGGGATTCAGAGACGCTTCCTCTCGGACTTTGCGGAGCTGGTTAAAGCTCGGTTAACGCTTCTTGTTCTGCTGACGACGGCGGTTGGCTATTATCTTGGCGCTACTGGCCCAATAAATTTCGCGCGGCTCTTCCACGCCGTGTTCGGCACCGCGCTCGCTGCGGCCGGGGCCGCCGCGTTAAATCAATGGTGGGAACGTCGGCTCGACGCGCTCATGCATCGCACGCGCACGCGGCCGATTCCAGCCGGCCGAATGTCAGCGCGGGACGCTCTGATTCTCGGCTGCGTGCTTTCCGTTGCCGGCATTGTGTATCTCAGTCTCAGCTGCAATTCCTTGAGCGCCCTTCTCGCGGCGGCCACGATCATTATTTACATTTTTGCTTACACGCCGCTCAAACGCGTCAGCACCTTCAACACGTTGATCGGCGCGATCCCGGGCGCGTTGCCGCCGGTCGTCGGTTGGGCCGCTGCGACTGGCCGCGCCGAGATCGGCGCCTGGAGCTTGTTCGCGATTCTGTTCTTCTGGCAAATGCCGCACTTCTTCGCCATCGCCTGGATGTATCGCGAAGATTACGCCCGCGCCGGATTCGAGATGATCTCGAAGGGCGACAACACCGGGGCCCGCAGCGCAAGTCAGAGCGTGCTCTTTTGTTTTCTTCTCCTTTTCATCTCGGGGACGCCGCAATTTCTTGGATTGGTTAGCGCCGCCTATCTGCCGGTCGAGCTGGTTCTCAACGGTCTGTTCATCTTTGTCGCGATGCGCTTCCTTCGAACACAACAAGCGATCGACGCCCGGCGTCTTTTCCTCACTTCAATCGCCTACCTGCCGTTGCTCCTGGGCGGGCTTGTGCTGACCAAAATATGAAAACGGAAATCGCCTCAGTTGCGGTGCGAACTCCGCCGCCGAAAAGCGGAACGGCGTGGAAGCTCACTCTGATTGTGATTCCGCTCGTAACCGCCGGCGTTCTCTTTTGGCTTCGGCAAATGCAGGTAAGCGCGCTCTCGAATCGGCCCCTGCCTTCTTATGGAACCGTTCCGAATTTTGAGTTGGTCAATCAGGATTCCCAATCGTTTGGCTCACAGCAATTGGCCGGCAAAATCTGGATCGCGGATTTCATTTTCACGACGTGCCGCGGTCCGTGCCCGATCATCAGCACGCGGATGAGCGAACTCCAGAAGCCGCTCGAAAAGAGCGACGTCCATTTTGTTTCGTTTAGCGTCGATCCCGAAACCGACACGCCGGAAGTCTTGCGCGCCTATGCTGACAAATTGCGCAAGGAACCGTTGCGCTGGGATTTTCTGACCGGCTCCCGTGATTCGATCGCCTCCATTTCCCGCGATGGTTTCAAGCTCGGCTTTTCCGAGGGCGAGGACCCGGGAAGCGGTCCGGTTCATAGCACGCGGTTTGCGCTGGTCGATCGTCGGGGAACGATTCGCGGCTACTACGACGCTCTCGCGCCGGATGGAGTCACGAAGTTGCTTGCGGATACAAACCACCTGCTGCGCGAGGAACCGAAATAGTCACGCGCGCGGCTCGGGGTGCTGCCCGGCCGGGCCTTCGGCGCAAACCATCCGCAGGTATTCGCGATACTCCCCTTTGGGCAGACCATCGACAATGCGTTCCAATTGCTCTTTATCTATGAAGTTCATTCGAAACGCCACTTCCTCCAGGCACGCGATCTTTAGCCCCTGACGATGCTCGATCGTCGCAATGTAATTGCCAGCTTCGAGCAAACTCGTTTGCGTCCCAGTATCCAGCCACGCCATTCCGCGTCCGAGCGGCTTCACCTGCAGCTCGTTTCGGCGAAGATAGACCAGGTTCAAATCGGTGATCTCGAGTTCGTTTCGGTCTGACGGCTTGAGTTGCCGGCATAATTCGACGACGTGCTCATCGTAAACATAAAGGCCTGGAATCGCGAAATTGCTCCTCGGTTGTTTGGGTTTTTCCTCCAGGCTAAGCGCGCGCCCATTCGGACCAAACTCGACCACGCCGTAGCGTTGCGGATCCCGGACTTGGTATCCAAAAATACAGGCGCCTTTTTCGATCGCGAGTGCTTCGCGATAGAAATCGAGGTTTCCGTAGAAAATGTTGTCGCCCAGAATGAGCGACGCGCCTGACCCATCCAGAAAATCAGCGCCGATTAAAAATGCCTGCGCGATTCCTTCCGGTTTCGGCTGCGCCGCGTACTCGATACGAATACCGAGCCGTGAGCCGTCGCCGAGATAATCCTGGAGCATCGGCAGGTCTTTTGGCGTGGAAATGATCAGCACCTCGCGCAAGCCGCCGAGCATAAGGGTCGCGAGGGGATAACAAATCATCGGTTTGTCGTAGACCGGCAAGAGCTGTTTGCACACGATCTTGGTCAGAGGGTAGAGCCGTGTGCCGGCGCCGCCGGCGAGAAGAATCGCTTTTTTGTTCATGAAAAAAGAAGCGTCACCCGCCCGCGCTCCAATGGTTGAGCCGATTGATCCATTCCTGCCAGAAACTGGATGGTCGCGTCAAATCGATCCTGCTGACCGGCTGGAGCCAGCGCAGGCTGCGGACGAGCGCGCCATTTGAGGCCGGGCGATCGTAGAAAAAGGGAGGCCCAACTCGCTCACTCAGTTTTCGCTCGGCAATTCGCCCGCCGACCGCGTGTTGAAGCGCGTTTTCGACTGTTTCATGAGGTAAAGCCGCCTTCGCCTCGATCGAAGCGCTCAAACTCACGCCAAGAATTTTTTTCAGGAGCAGACCGCAGATTAGCGCACGCGAACTCGTCGCATGAACGTGACAGATTTTTCTTTGCGCAAACAAACGCCGCAAGGTGATGGCGAAACGCGCTTGTCGCAAAAAGAGATCGACCGCCACCCGATGCGTTTCGTTCGCGCGGTCGTCTTCCAGCGCGAGAACCAGTTCCCGGTTGGCTTGCCATTCGGCTTCGATCGCCATCGCGTCCGGGAGGAATTCGAGTTCCAGCGCGAGATGTTTCTGTTCGGCGGAGAGACGTTCCGCTCCTCGGAATTCGCAAACGAACGGCTGGACCTCGTTTGTCCGCTTCGTCACTTCGGACAATTCGGTGTCCAACACCGGCAACTGCCCGTCCGGCCATGTATCGATGAGATAAGCAATGCGCGCTTCGGATTTCGCGGGCGACGTTTCGCTTTTTCCAGATGGTAACAAGCTAACGAGGGGCTGGACCGTCGTTTCCACTTGAAAGTGTTGCTCCACGCGAGCGCGGCCGGCTGCTCCGTATCGGGTTCGCAAGTCCGGATGACGACAAAGGGTTTCCAGTGCGTCGGCGAAGAGCCCGCTTTCGCCCGCCGGAACCAGAAGCCCCGTCTCCTTATGGACGACGGATTCCGGTATTCCGGCGATCGTTGTCGAAACGACCGGTCGGGCTGAAGCCATCGCTTCCAGGATCACGGTAGGGAAAATGTCACTGGCCCCTTTGTCGTCCGTCGTCGACGCGAGCGCGAAGATGTCGCAGGCGCGCAGTTTCTCCAAAACACAGTCCTGCGGCAGCGCACCGGCGAGCGTGACGCGGTCGGCCAGTCGCAGTTCCGCGATGTGCTGTTGCAGTTTCTCGCGCAACGGACCATCCCCAATAATCTCACAGCGGAACTGGATGCTGCGTTGGCGAAGTTGGTGACAGGCCTCGATCAGATACTCAAATCCTTTAAAGGCTACGAGGCGTCCCACGCTCAGGATTTCGAGTGGCGCATTTGTTTGTGCTCTTGCGCTAGCGCCGAGAAAATTCGTCAGGTCCATCCCGTTGTAAACGCGATGAATTTCCTGCGCCGCAAGCGGGCAACGCGCTTGCATCAGGCTCCGGCTGAATTCCGTCTCCACCGCTACGAACTCTGCCCCGTCGCAGATCTCGCAGAGCAAGTCGTCGTCACCAAGATCTGCCATGAAATCCTGGCCATGCGCGGTGACGCTGAACGGGATCCCTGACATCGCCTTGAGGAACAACGCCGTGTGTGCGGCGCGGTTTGCGAAATGGACATGGAAATGATCGACGCGTTCGCGACGGAACAGCTCGGCGAAATAGCTGGCGTTGCGAGCTCGCGTCAGCGCCTTCACGGTCGGCCCATATTTTCGCTCATGCGTATCGATCAACTCTTGCGGCCAACGGCCTTGTTTTCGCGCATGCTCTTCCCACACCCGTATGATGGGGGTCGGCGGCGCGTAGCGCACTGCTGCCTTGAGGTGTTTCGTGTGGGGATGTCGGATACTCGTGAGCGGCGGATAGATCGAGCCGACGACCAGCTCGAACCCGCGCCGTTCCAACTCGAGCATCTCCATGTCGCAAAACGTCTGGGAGAGCACTGGGTAGCGCGAGTAGAGGTAGCCGAGCCGCATACTAGAATACCGGAAACCGGAAACCGGAGGGCGGAAAGTAAAACATTGTAGCGCTTTCGCCGGATCTTTCCGAAATCCGGTCTCCGCTTTGCGGTTTTACGAGAACCGAACGTCTTTACCGGGGTCCATCTCGAAATCCAGGGAGAGCGAATCGGCCGTGTTCGGCTTGATTATTTCCTCCATGAACTTCACGTGGATGGGGTCTTCCTTGAAGATGCCGTATTTGTCCATCGATTCGAAATCGATCGCGATGAAAAACGGCCACGGCAGGTCTGGATCGATCCGTTTTCCACACTTGATGCTGAGGACTTCCGGGATCTTGAGCAGCATCATCCGCGTGTTCATCATCATCTCTTCAATCCGTGCAGGGGTCACCTCAGGCTTGAGCTTAAAAAGGGTGATGTGATGAACCATGGGGGCTTAGGTTTAGGCGGGGAACGCTTCCCGCGCAAGCTGTATTCGGCGGCGATTTCGCGCGCTATTTCTTCCAATCGAGCGCGCCTTTTTTAAGCGCGTAGACATACCCCACCATCAGGATTGCTATGAAACTGAGCATACTCCAGAGCACGAGCTTGCTCTCTGCGATCATCTCCTTGTAAACGACGGCCCACGGATACATGAACACGATCTCGAGGTCGAAAAGGATGAAGAGCATCGCGACCAGGTAGAATTTCACGCTGAAGCGCGGCTGGACTTCACCCTGCGGAACCATCCCGCACTCGTAAGCCGTATCTTTGACGCGGGTGCGGCGTCCCGTTTTGCCGAGCAGGACGCTCACGACCAATGCCGATACGGCGAATCCGATCGCTACCCCGATGTGAAGGAGGAGCGGAAGATAATCGCGAAGCATACAGATCCTTATCGGATCGTAAGCGGCGGCGGGACGTTACTTGGCAGCGGCAGCAGCAGCGGCGGTCGCCCGCGCGATGGCGGCGTTACGTGCGCTGGCAGCAGCGGCGGCGGCCGCGGAAATGTGTCCGTTCTGCGGCGCGATCGCCTGGGCGAGCGCGGACGGCAGGCCTTTGTATTTCTTGCCGGTCTTACGTACGGCCCCGCGGGCCACGAGGTTCTGAAGTTTTTCGTAGGCACGGAGGCGCAGCATTTCCTCGCCACCGCTGGCCGCATTCCGGGCCCGCAGATTTTCGTGCACGATATCAAAGAGTTGCTTGAACTCGAAAGATGCACGGCGGGAAAGCACCGCAACCAGTTCTTCGGTCACAAGATCGGGAACTCGACGGGAGAATGCGTTTTTCTTGAGAATAGCCATAGGGCCGCAATGATACCACATCTGGCCCGTTTCGCAGCAGATTTCTCCTAAGAGGGCCATTCTTGGGTTTACGCGCTGATTACGAGCCGTTTACGACTCATAACCGGGATCTATTTTGGCGAACCGCTTGGGCTCGACGAAATTGAAGGAGGCGCTAGCGGAATCACGGTTTTCGTTCGCATCGCTTCGGGGTTCATCTGGTGTTGGAAAATTGCGGTCGCCGTCACCGCGCCGATCAAGGTCTGGTAAAGCGGAACAGACCCAACCGATTCTGCGACATATCCGTCGCCGCGATAACTTTGCGACATCACAGTAGGACCGAGATGCCGGGCAACGATCTCCGCTGACGGCAATTTGCTGACGTCTACAGTGTCCGAAAGTGCGGGTAGAAACGCGGCTCCCATTGCGAGCAGCGGCCGCAGGGATGTATCGAACCGCGCGTAGATCAGTGCCGGATCCAAGTAAACGAAAGTTTGCTGCGCTGTCGGCACCGCGCGCTCGGCATTTTGGAAATTTCTCGTGGCCGAGAGTTCCGAAGAACCAGTGGCGCCATGTTTTATGGCCGCCTCCACCGATCCGCTGTCCAGGCCGAGAACGAGCATCCGGTCAGACAAGCCGATCGTGGGGGAAAACGAAAAAAGCGCCAGACCGCCGCCGCTCGAATAATAATGCGCGCCATCTTTCTCCCGATGGATCCAGTGGATGTCGTCCGAATTAGATGCGGTGATCGTCGTCACGATCTTATTCGCTTGCGTGGAATCGTTGACTGGCACCGCCGCGACGAGTGAGGGCCATTGCGAATTCGCGCCCCAGCTTCCAATCAATCCTACTTCCGTTCCGAAAGCGCTTTTCCATTCGTCGAGGGTGATTCCATTCGCGGAAAGTGACCCCATCATGTTTTGCAAACCGCTCAGCCACCCGGCGGTCGACGTTTGCACACCCGGCTCCATCTCTTTCCGCAAATCCAAGAGCGTGGCAGCGTAGAAAAACGCCTCTTTGCTCGCGATCGGGAGCGTCGCCCGCGTCAGGCTTCCCAGCTCCGCCGCTTTCGGCATGCCGACAAAAACCGTGTCGCGCATTCGGCCGCCGTCAAATGCCATCGCCGCGCCGAAGCTGCGGATTTGCCGGACCATCGACCATTTGTCGGACGGCTCGGCTTCTTCCGCTGAGGGTGCGAGCTTCTCGACGAGCTGAGCCACTCGCCCGAAGATCAGCGCGGCATAACTCGCCGGCATATGCTTCGAGGCCGCGAGGAAAGTTTCGTCCGACGAAAGCGCGGTGCCCGCGTCTTTTACCCGGCCGTCGGCACGGTCGAGAAGCGCCTTCAAGTTCTCGAGATCATTCGCAAAGAAAAACCACGGGCCGGCCCAGACTGTCCAAATCTGAACCATTCCGGCGCTGTCATTGTGAATCTGCCGGCCCTGATAACTGATCGTTTCGTGTTTTAGGTCCGGAGCTCCGCCGAGGATTCTGGCTCTCCATTCTTCCACCAGCTTCGACGCTTTATCGGTGTCTCCCGCGCAGCGGAAGCCCCCATCCCATTCCCACGCGCTCGATTCAATCGCGACGACCGCGAAGAAGGCATCCTTCATTTGGAGGGTCGAGATCTCGTCGACCGTTTGGCCGCCAAGCCGTCCCTGCACCGGAACGTTCGCCCGCGGCTTTGCTAGAAAATCCTGCATCGCGGGCTCTTTCCAGAGCTGGTACAAGTCGGTCCGGTGCCAGTCCTCGCGAGCGCGGTTAAAATCTGGCAGATGGACCAACGCGAGTGTCTCCTTCGGTAGAAGCGAAGCCACTGCCAGGCTCGAGGTATGATGCGTTCGGTAAAATGCCCACCAAATTATCCCCGCCGCGACCGCCGCAGCGAGGATCAGCAACTGAAATTTTCTCATCCGGAGTCCGGCACTGTAGCACCGCCTTCGGCGGAAATCCCAAATCCCAAGTTCCAAATGCCAACGGTTACGCTCTCGGGTGAAACTTTCGGTGGACCGCCTTCAGGCGCTGCTGATCTACGTGCGTGTAAACTTGGGTCGTGGAAATATCGGCGTGTCCGAGCATTTCTTGAATGATCCGGAGATCGGCGCCGTTGCTGAGCAAATGGGTCGCGAAACTGTGCCGAAGGAGGTGCGGATAGATATTCGCTTCTAAACCCGAATGCTTTGCGCGCGCCTTTACGATTTGCCAGATGCGCGTCGTAGTTAGTTTCGTGCCGCGGCTGGAGAGAAAAATTTCGCTGCTCGTGTTGCGCTTTACCAATTTCGGCCGTTCCGCGGAAAGATAAGCCGCCAGTGCTTCGCACGCTTTTGTTCCCACAGGCACAAGCCGCATCTTGTTGCCTTTGCCGGTTACACGCAGGATCCGATCTTCCACGTTGAAATTCTCCAGCCGCGCATTCGCCAGCTCGGAAATGCGAAGGCCGCTTGCGTACAGCAATTCAATTATGGCCCGGTCGCGCAACCCCAGGGGCTGCTTCGTGTCAATACTGTCAATGAGCCGTTCGACCTGCAATTCGTTGAGAGTCTCCGGCAAGTACCGCTCGATCCGCGGCAACGTCAGCGTTTCGGTGGGATCGCGCAGGAGCGCACCTTTGTTCGCCGCGAAGCGAAAAAAAATCTTCAGCGCGACCACAATCAATTTGATGGATGAGGCCGCTAATCCGCCTCGCTTGCGCGCCGCGAGGTATTCACTGATGATCGGTTGCGTGACTGCCCCGGCGGCGGTGATTTTCTTCGCTGACGCACACCAGTTGGCGAATTCCGTCAACGAGCGCCGGGTCGAAAGCTGGTAATTGTCCGAGAGACCGCGTTCCGTGGCCAGAAACCGAATGAACGAGTCGATCTCCTGTTCCACGATGGAGAAGTGACGAGTGACCAGTGCCAAGTGACAAGTGAAATCTGCTCAGTCTGAATACCTCGCCGATTGGGCGCGTCTGACTCCCAACACATTACGTCACATGTCAGTCGTCGCTTTTCCGATTTCCGTATCGGTGAGTTTCCTGATGTGCAATTATTGACAACAACCGGACGCGTTCCGAACGTTAATTACAACATGAGTCTTGATCTCAATTCGTTGCTTAGGGATTGGCCGCATGAACCGGGCGCCATCAAAGTGCGCAAGATCATCGGCCTCGACGGGCGGGAAAAATTGCAGCTTCGGATCGACCTTGGCGTACTCCAGATGGAGATCGCGGGCCGTCCCGACGGGCAGCGGCCGCACAATTGTGAATCGCTTCTGGTTTATCATCAACGCCGCGCCGAGCGGGTCGAGGCGCGCGGTGAAACCTACGAGCTCACCGCCGAGCAATGCAACGACCTTCAGCAGGAAGGGATCCAGTATTACCATCGCTATCTGAGCCTGTTTCAGATCAACGATTTCCCGGGTGTTATTCGGGACACCCAACGGAATCTCGACCTCTTCGCTTTTGTCGCCGAGCACGCCGACCGCGAGGAAATGATTTGGAGCTTCCAGCAATTTCGCCCTTACGTTTTGATGATGAACACTCGCGCGAAAGCGTCGATCTTCCTCGGCGAGGGCAAGTTTGCGGAAGCGATGCGCGAGATCGAAGCCGGGCGCGACGCCATTCAAGATTTCTTCAATCAATCAAGCTTCCCAGAGCTCGCCTCGAAAAGCTCTGAGCTCGCGTTCCTGGAGGAATGGCTGGAGGAAGTCAGCTCGAAGCGCCCGCTTACCAAGCTGGAGGTCATGCAGCGCGAAATGGAAGTCGCTATCGCAAGCGAACTCTACGAACGCGCCGCGGAGCTCCGGGACGCCATTAAGCTTCTGCAAACGCAGACGAAATAAACGGCTAGCAGTCTTCCGATCGCTGCCCGGCAAACGCCCGAACAGTAAAGCCCCATCGCGGCACGGCGGCACGATAAGCTCGATAGCTGTCGCCAAATTCCGCTTCGAGCGCGCGCTCTTCGTATACCACGACCATGAGATGGAAGATCGCGAACATGATGAGTGCGTACTCGAAGAGAGCCGTGCTGTGAAAGAACCACGCTTCTCCGAGCAAGAGAGCTATCACTCCGTTGTACATCGGATTGCGGGTGAGCCGATACAGGCCGCGAACCACGAGACTTTTTGGTGGATCGAATGGAGCCAGCGTTCCGCGCCCCGCCTGAAAGAAATCCCAGACACAAAGCAGCAGCACGCAAAGTCCAAGGAGCGCAAGACAAGCGGCCAGAATGGAGTTAATCGCGAGCGCGGGAATCGCGAGTTGCTTCGACGTCCGAAGCATTCGCCACGGGATGTAGCCGGCGACCGTGCCTGGGATGAGAATCAGGAATACAAGCGATCGTAACCCAAGAAAGAACGTCATCCTTTCCCGGGTAATCACACATTCCGAGGAGCCGATCGACCGCCGACCACAGCCATGAGCAGCAACGCATAGCTTGCGGCGCGCAGAAGCGACCAAACGACACCGAGGATCGTAAACACCGAGGCGCGTTGCGCCATGCTTTGGCCGCTATCCATTACCCAGTTTTGAACCAGAGTTTGCGCCACCGGAATTAGGACGCATAGCACGACCGACAGGCCGAACCCCATGAACGCCCACAAAGACGCATTCGATAGCTCGTTCTTTCTTACTGCGACGACGAGGCAACCCAACACGCTAACGAGGAGAACAGGCAGTTGCGCGGCAAACAGCGAAACTAAGGTCGTGAGCTGGACGGAGTTATTGATCGGATTCATTTGAAATTCATACCGCGCTCGAGGGAAGCAGAGCAACGTTAAAACGTCGCTTCGAGTTTCCACTTCAACGCTAGTCATAAACTGCTTCCAACTGTTGATCGATCACTTCGCCCGTGAGTCGATCGATAGCGACATGAAGCCAATACCGCCGCTCGCCTTCCACCACGAAATTGGCAAGCGTTGTGCCATTGGGCGGATATCGTCCGCTCTGGGCCACCAGGTCGATCATCAATACCCACGTGCGCGTTTGGCTTACTTCAGCTAAAGCTCGCGCGATTGTTTCTTTCGCTTCCTCAGTGGATCCGATCGTATTGCCGGCAGCAGACACAAGTCGCACAATGTCCTGACGGCCAGTCGCGGGCCTCATCATCGTTCCATTAACCGGATCCGTCACGATGCCGAGGCTTGGAAAGGGAGTCGGGCTAGCGGCTGCGTTATTCGCGGCAGCGAGACCAACGACGTTCGACGTTGATTCGTTTGTAGTGGCCGACCTCAAGATTGCGGCGATAACCGCAATGTTTTGGGTGTTGAGGTTAACGCTGCCGGCACGCAGACTGGCGTTGTTGTACGTGAAAAGATCCAGGATCGGACCATCCGGGCTGGCTGCAGTCGCGAAGTCGATGGTCTTTGGACTCGCCGGCGTTGCGGTAGGACCGGCGGCGGTCCGGAAAGCATAACCAAGCTCACCAACGTTTCGGAAAGGTCGATTGAGCATGGCATAGTTCGCCACAAACGGCGGGGGAGTCGGCGACATGCCGAAAGGACCTGGAAAAGGCGACGGCTGAGGCGATGGACCCGGGCGGGCCGGATCGACGTTTTCGAGACCCGCAGCCCATCCGCCATTGTACTCGATCATGGTGGTGGTCGTTCCGGTGATCGGGTCAGATGAATTTGAGTCGTCATATTGGTCGATCAAAGCCGCACCGATCGATAGGGTCGTAAGAAGGTGCGCGCTGTCATCGCTGTTGGTGCCGTTCATTGCATAATTCAGAAGTTGAAAAAACTCCGGTGAACTCGTGAATCCTGGAATACGATCTCTCATGGTTGTCCCCGAACTACCGACGTATTGCCAGTGGCCCGGCGTCGCCGGAGTAATTGGCGGGCCCGCAGAGCCCGGCAAACCGGCGACCCATCGCAGTCCGAAATACTTTTGGATTTCTGGAATTGCAGAGGCAGCAGGATTTGGAACCACACGCGCAAGATTTCCCAAGTAGAAGCGGTCGCTCAGGATAGCAGTGCCGGACCTCCAGGTGGGGGCATTGCGCTCGCGCGAAAAGGTTCCCAGATATTGGAGCATGTTGAAGCTCCCATTGAGTGAGCGAAAAAGCTCTATCAGTTGCCTGCGATTAAGGAACGCTTGGTTCGTCCTTCCACTAAAGAGTGTGCCGGAAACTGTTAAGAACCCTCCAGAGCTTCCGATCGCCGGATTTCCCACCACATAGTTTAGGTAAGGCGTTCCGGTTTGGTCGGACGGCATCAGGTTTGGAAAAACGCCAGCCGCTTGAACCGTGGAGTAATTTCTCCACGCAATCATTTTTGTAAGACTTGACTGGCTCGCTGTGGCTCCCGCAGCTGTGAGTTTCATCCCTGTCAGGTCGGCGAGCGCGATCGTTCCTTTTCTGCCGACAGCAGTGACAAGGTTTAGTGGCGTGGAAACGGGCGATGGTGACGGGTAAGGATAGCCTGCAACGTTAAAATCGAGGAGACCACCTTCGTCATAAATGGCATACGCATAGCGGCCGACGACATAATTAGAGTTAGTAGTTGATGAGTCGTTGATCGAATCGGGCGCAGTTCCGATTGCAGTCCGAATCGTCGGTCCGTTTCTCGAGACCAAAACCCAATCGGGCGCCAAGAACGCTGTTACCGGATCCGATTTGTCGTCGTCGGTGTTTACCTTGGGCACTAGGTAGTGACTGTTCCAACGTGCGGGGCTGATAAAACGGCCGTTGAACGAAGGGTCATTGGCGGAATTTACAGCAGATGCGCCGCTCGGAACTGCCGGCGCACCGATTGCGTCGGAACGGATGCTACGCCGGATAAGGTTAGGAATCGCCGGCGTGGTTCCGGCGACTGGAATAACGTTTCGCCGAGGTCCGATGTTGGCGCTTGTTACCGGAGAGCCATTCGCAATCTCCTCCTTCAAGTCCGCGACGACGATATCAAGCGCGCTTCGAGCGAGTTCGTCGGATTTCGCATCGTTAAAATCACCGTGTGCTATCTGCCGACCGATGCTGGTGCGCATTAGGTAGGCAGTGACGATCGCCGCGAGTAAGACGACGAATGCCAGAACAATGATGATTGCAGCTCCGTCTGTGTCGCCTCGATTTGCGGTCATGGCTTCGGCGATAACGCGAAGGTGCGCTCATACAGCCGAACAGCGGAAAGAGCCTGACGGGGAATACCTGTCGACGAATCCAGAGCGCTTTGCCATTGCGTAAGGAGATCGCCCGGGTTCATCGATAGCGAAAAGTCGTTCAAGGCTAGCGCGACCCTATTCAGGTCGGTGTCTGAAATGAGGAGTCGGCTTCTCGAGTCGGTGGCCGCGAGGCAAATCGAAATGGCGGCGACGTCCTGCAGTCCGTTGCTGGTCAGGTGACCCGATGCTGCATCCCAAGGTATAGCTGCAACGGTCCCATTTTTCAGGACGTAGTAATATTCAAACCGGAAAACATACGGGCCCATTAATTCATAATCCGAGTCAGCCGCCGAATTCGTCACGGATCCCCACGTGCTGGAAATGGTGAGGGGCAGGAATACAACTGGGGTATCTGTGCTTGAGGCGCCGTTCCACAAGAGGCCTTTGGCCATTCGCTCAAGTGTGTTGGTGTTGATGCGATAAGCGATCAATGAGATCGGCCCGGGGGAACCGCTGGAGGTGTGGTAACCAGGAACGGCGCTGTAAAACGCGAGTCGATCATTGCCCGGCATCGTTCCTCCGACGGAATTAGGTGTAGCGGTTCCCTTACCGAAGAAGTCGACATCCGGTCGTTTCGGCATCTGGGCAAAGTCGGCGGCAAGGCGTTCAAAAAGCGGTCTAATTTGCCCGTCGATTTCCATGCGCTTATTGCCGGAGGTAGTAATCGCAGTCGCACTGACAAAAAGGCGGCTGAAGAGCAGCACCAACGCAATGAGGACCGCGACGGAAACAAGAAGTTCCGTCAGCGTAAAGGCGGCGCTGCGTGTCATTTTCATTAATTGCGGTCCAAGGCGACGAACCATTCCGCCGTTGCTTCGGCGTTAGCGATGGCGGCCGCAGCTGGCCATGTTGCATTTACGTGCACGAACGTGGCGGTGTGTGCTCTGGCACCATTGGCCAGGAACGTTATCGACACGCAGTATCGGGAAGTAGGCGTAAGTGTGGTCGAGAATTGCCCCTCGGATGTGAAGTAAAGAGTCGTCCTAGTGTCTGCAGCGACGGGATTAGCCGGGATGGCGATACCAAACCGCGGCGAAGTCGTCGCGCCTCCACGCGGTGTCGTGACTGGTGTCGCTCGCAAATCCGCGGTAATCGCGGACAACACGTTAGTCGACGCCGTTTGTTCGATCGCGAGCTGATTCGTTTTTACACCAACCGGCAGCAACGCAAAAATCGCCAGCAGCGAGACAGCCGCGACCCCAAGCGCGAGTGTGACTTCAACCAGCGAGAAGCCCTTCGTTCGCCCCGCAGCGAGATTCATTGCCGGTAAGTTCTAAAATTGCCACCGGCACCGCTGAACTGAATGGCGACCACGTTGCCGCCGTAACCGGCGCCACGAGCGGCCGGCGTGGGCGCGAGGTCTCCATGTGTCGGGACGATTCCGAGTTCGGCCACCACCTTGAGCGAGTAGGTGCTGTTGAGGTTCGCTTCGCCGCGCGGGGTAAACCGAACGGTCTTGTAGAACGTGTAACCTTGCTCAACAAACCAGAACTGGGTCGCATCAGCGCTGTCACTACTGATGCGATTGAAGTGGTCCGCATTAAGGCCAGCAGCATAGGTATAAGGAAACTGGGATCGAGCTCGGAGGCTGTTTAGCAAAGGTGTCGAGCCAGGAGCGGGCGACGGAGGGGCGCCGACGTCCGTTACGTGTACGCCTTCGATTTTTGTGACTTTACCGATCTGCGCTATGCGACTTGCCGGCAACGCGGCAGCGGCATCGCCGTTGTTAAAAATCGCCGTGCCATCGAGCGAGCGGACGACGGCCAGGACCAGACGTCCTTTTCCCGGATACGGTGGCGCCGCAGCAGTCGGCATATTACCACCCGCCGCCTCTTCGTAAAATCCAACCCAGGTGTAGGTGCTGTTGGCAATCGCGTAGGTCCGCGCTTCAGCCAAGGTGCCGGCAATAGTTTCAGCCGCCGTAGTGACGTCGCCGGCGCCTTTCAAATTCGTGAATGCCGGCGCTACCAAAACCATCAACGCGGCCATGATGCCCATCACCACGAGTAGTTCGATCAGCGTAAAGCCGAGACGGGTGCCAGCTCGTAAAGGCGGAGGGCGGAAGACGAACGAAGGAAGCGCCGGGGCAGAGAACGGATAGCCGTGTCGAGGGGGAACTCGTTTCACGACAAAATCATAGCGACAGTGATGCGGCCCGACGAGCCGAAAAGCGCGACACCAGAAATCTGGAAATCGGAATGGATTTGCGGTCTCCGGGCGCGAATGGGGGCATACTTCTAGCTTTTCTACGCGGCGTTGTGCTGGAACACACCCTATCCGAGGAGGAGCATAGTCAGATCGTTCAGACGATCGAGATGTTTGAGGTCATCCTTCAGACGCAGCCGGATGATTATCAGTCGCTCGAAATCCTGAAGGAAGCGTACCGAAAAGTCGGACGCACAACTGATTCGCTAAAGACCTCGCGTCGCCTGGCCGAGGCATATTTCAACACCGGTTCTTACACCCTCGCGATGCAGGAATGCGAAGCGATCCTGGTTCAGGAACCCAATGCGCCGGAAATCCTGGCGATGCTGGGCGATATCGAGTCGCGCCTTCAGAAAGCGGGAGCGCAGATTGCGGCCGGCGGGTCGAAGACCGGATTGATCGCACCCGCGGGAGTGAATGGGACGAATGGTCTTACGGCCGGAGCGCACGATGGGTCCCTTGTAGACATCCAGACAAACCGGCATCCCGCGAATTTGCAGGACCGGGGCGACGACCATCTTGCGAAATTTTTGGTGATGCAACAGCTCTTCTCCGAGGAGGACGTGGCGAAGGCAGTTGAAACCGTGAAGCAATTGAATAAGAGCCTGACCGGACAAGCGCTGTCGGCCTCGTTGTTGGATAAACTTTGCCGACAGGAGACGGACAAGCTCGATGCGGCTATGTCGGGATTGATCGACCGGACGAAGTTCGCGTATGTGCCGATCGAATATTACGACGTGGATCGCCAGATCCCGCGGATGTTGCCAGACCACCTGACGCTAGGCCGGCTTTTCCTGCCGTTCGATTTGATCAGCCGCACCATCATGATCGCGTGCTGCAATCCGTTTGACGCTGTGGGACGCGACGCTGTCCAGCAATCGCTCGATTACACGGTGACGTGGTACCTGGCGCGGCCGGGCGCGATCGTCAAAGCGCTTCAAGATGTTTACCGGCTCGAGTCCCGGGCCTAAGCGCGTATGAGAAGTAAATCATTCGCGGAACGCATTGCCGATGTCCTGATCGAGGATGGGCTTCTCTTGCCGGCGCAGCTCGAAGAAGCGGTCGGCGTCCAACAAAAAGAAGGCGGCCGGTTGCTCAAAATTTTGACGGACAAGCAGTTCGTCACGGACCAGGACATGACCGTGAGCATGGGGCGTTGCCTCAACACTCCGCTGATCAATCTCTCGAAGCTCCGCGTGCCCGAAGAGGTCATGTCACTGGTGCCTCGCGACCTAGCGAAGGCGAACAAGCTGGTACCGATCGCGCGGTTGAACGGCAAGCTATTCGTGGCGATGGCGGACCCAACCAACGTCCTCGCGGTCGACGACGTGAAGCGGCGCGTGCAACTCGACATCGTCCCGATGATCGCCACCGAAAAAGCGGTGAGCGATGCGTTAGCTGGGGTGCACCACGGCAGCGCAAAGATGGCCGAGGTGCTGAAGCAGGTCGCCGAAGAGGCGGCTAACGCAGAGGACGTCGAAGTTCAATCGAAGAAGAACGACGAAATCGATCTCGATCGGCTTGCGACCGATTCGGAAGACGCGCCGGTCATTAAGATCGTGAACTTGATCCTGGTGCAGGCGGTGAAGGAAAAGGCGTCAGACATTCATATCGAGCCGTTCCAAAAAACGCTAAAGCTACGCTACCGAATCGACGGCGAATTGATCGCTGCCGAGTCCCCGCCAAAGGCTCTGCAATTGGCGATTACTTCGCGCATCAAAATTCTGTCGGGTTTGAACATCGCGGAACGCCGCATTCCGCAGGACGGCCGGTTCCGAATCAAGGTGCTCGGTAAAGACGTCGATCTTCGTGTGTCAATTCTTCCAACCGCTTACGGCGAAAAGATCGTGATCCGTATTCTCGATAAAGCGGCGCTCACCGGCAGCATCGATCAAATGGGCATGGACGAATCGACGCTCGATAAGTTCAAGAAGGCGATCGACGCGCCGCACGGAATGATTTTAGTCACGGGACCCACCGGATCGGGAAAAACGACAACGCTTTATTCGGTCCTGCAGGAACTCAACAACCCGCAATACAACATCGTGACGGTCGAAGACCCGATCGAATACGAGCTCACGGGAATTAACCAAGTTTCCGTGCGCAACGACATCGGGCTCGATTTCGCGTCCGCCCTGCGGTCCATCCTGCGCCAGGATCCTGACATCGTCATGGTGGGTGAAATTCGTGACAACGAAACGGCCGACATCGCGGTGAAAGCGGCGCTAACCGGCCACCAGGTTTTGAGCACGCTTCACACGAACGACGCCGCTGGCGCCATTACGCGACTCGACGACATGGGGATCGAGCCGTTCCTCATTTCGAGTTCGGTTATCATGGCCTGCGCGCAACGTCTCGTTAGGCGGATTTGCACGAATTGCCGCGAGGAATTCGTTCCGGAACCGGAGATGTTTGAGCGACTCGGCGTCGAAATGCCGGAAGGTGCGGTCTTTTATCACGGCGGCGGCTGCGACCGATGCAAGCACCGCGGTTACCTTGGACGCGTGGCGATTATTGAAGCGCTGCCGGTGAGCGAGGCGGTTCGCCGGCTCATCATCAAACGGGCGTCCTCGGCGGTAGTGAAGAACCAGGCGATCAGCGAAGGGATGCGGACGCTGCGGATGGTGGGAATCGATAAAGCGCTCGAAGGGATCACGACGCTGGAGGAGATCTGGCGCGTTACGGCGGAGGACCATTAACGCGCCATGACGATTCCGTTTCTAAGCTATTTCAAACGAGGCAAAGGCAGCCCAGCCGTAAAAGAGAAAGCGGCGGCAGTGGAGCCGGTGACGCCTCCGCTCGAAAAACCGAGCAGCGAGCGGTTCAGCAAAACCGTGATGCCAAATGCGACGCGGACTTTGCCGCCACAGGATCCATTTGAAATGGCGGCGCGCTCAACCGCGCTCGGCGGACAAATGGCGGCTGTCGCGGCCGCTCCATCGCCCGGGCGAACCATTTCGTTTTCGCCGATTTCGCCCGCGTTGAATGCGCAGCGCGATTTGCCGCCTGCTGTCGCACTGGCCTTGGAGCCGCAAGTCGAACGCGTGATCTCGCTGGAGCTGAGTGATGTCCTCGCGGAAATGGTGCCGGGTTACATCAAGCCGATAGAAGCAATCGACACGAGCCGACGGATATTGGTGAAAGCCGCTGAAGTAGAGAAGGGAATGGCGCGCGGGAAACCGACCGTTTCGCTCGCGACCGTCTACCAGCAGGTGCCGGAAATTTTCATTCGCAAAATTAGCGACTCGGACGAATCGCAGTTGCCGCTGCCGATCAACAAAGTTCTCGATGCTTTTGCGAAGCTCCACGTCCGCGGAGACCAAGAACAACACATGATCGTGCCGCAGGTCGAGACGCCATTTCTCAAAGTGGCCGTTGAAGACGGCTCGGAGTTCGGGACCCCAATGGAGCCTCTCGAAATGCACCCTGGTCCGATGCCTTCGGTTCGTCTCGAGATGCCTACCGCAGAGGCTTTCGCAGCGGCGGAGCCCGAAGCAGCCTCGGATGCGATCGTGAAAATGGCCCCCGCGGCCTCGCCAAATGGCCACGGGCAACACCCCCCCAAACGAATTCCTTTTAAACTTTCACCGAATGGAACGGACGCGCCTGCACCTGAGAGTGTTCCAGCCTCAAGCGGGCCGTCCGTTCCAAACCCTTTGGCTTCGCCTATGGCGCCGGTTGCCCACGTGGAAACGGCTGCTGCGCCGCCGCAAGGAACGGAGAGTCGGGACGTCAAGGCGCCTTCTACATACGGCGCGACTCCCGCGCCGTTGCGCATCCCATTCAAGATGGCTGCCATGGCGCCGGTTGCCGAAGAAGAGACGAAGCCGAAACCGGAGCCGTGGCTGACAAAGGAAAGCGTCGCGGCGGCAACTCAAACGCCGGCCGAACCAAAAATTGCCACCTCGGAAGCTTCCGAAACCGCGCGCGGCGCCGAACTAAAGATCGCGCTGCCCTTGCTGCCGATTTTGAAGAGTTTGCCGCCCATTCAGCTAACGGGTGATCCGAGCTGCGTGCCGGCCGATGTCCGGTTCGAGCTTCCGTTTGCCTTGATTGAACCGCAACTCGCATGCGGTCGCGTGAGCGTAACCGCAAAAGTTTTCGAAGTCAGTATTCCGGTGAGCTTCCGCGGTCTGTTCCAAGCCGGACCGGGAGCAGTGGATGTTTCGCTGCCATTGCAGGAGGTGCTGAAGAATTTGCCCGCCGCTTCGTTGCGCATGCGGGACGACCAGGAGGAACAGGACGCCGGACAGAATTTTGCGACGCCGTTCTCCGCGAAAGCAGAGGAAGACGCGAAGCGTTTCAACGTTCCTGCGACGCCGGTTGCGAAGCCTCTCGTGCCGGAGCCTGCGGCAGAAGTTACTGAACCGCCTAAAGTTGAAGTCGCGGCTGAAAGCCGGGACGACGCCGCCAAGACGACGGGGGCCGTGGAAGAGCCGTCGTCCGATCGGCCGTTGCGCACTCCGCTCCAAGTCGCGCTGGATACGGACGAAAAGCTCGACGCGAAGGGCGTGGTCGCGCTTGTAAACAAACTTCCGGGCGTGAAAGCCTGCGCGATCCATTTCGGCGACGGGCTAAGTCTTGCGGGCAGTTTACCCGCGGAGCTGGAGACCGACGGCATTTGCGCGATGGCGCCGTCTTTAATGCAACGCGTCGAAAATCATCTCGTCGATACAAAACTTGGGATGCTCCGCGGCATGACCCTTTCTTGTAGCAAGGGTGCCGTGACGTTTTACATGCACGAAAATCTTTGCCTCGCCGCCCTCCACGCCGACCTCGATTTGCCGAGTGAAACGCGTGAGCGCCTTTCGCGAATCGTGCACGAGTTGTCGCGAAAATATTCTCACCCCGTTTAAGCCGCCGCCATGTCCATCATCAATTACGCGAGCCGCGAGATTCAGTTCAAAATCGTTTACTACGGGCCGGCGCTTTGTGGAAAGACGACAAATCTCGGATACATCCACAAACGAATTAATCCCGAGAACCGCGGCGATCTCGTCTCACTCGCGACCGCGGCGGACCGCACGCTCTTTTTCGATTTTCTTCCGCTGAACGCCGTCGTCATCAAGGGTTTCGTAACAAAATTCCAGCTCTACACCGTCCCCGGCCAGGTCATTTACAACGCGACCCGCCAGCTCGTGCTCCGGAGCGTGGATGGCGTCATTTTCGTCGCCGATTCCCAGTGGGAAAAAATGGAGGAAAACGTCGAGAGCTTTAAAAACCTGGAAGACAACCTGGCGAAGCAGAATATCTCGATCGACGAAATTCCCTACGTCCTCCAATACAACAAGCGCGACTTGGAAAACATCGCGCCGGTCAACTACCTCGAGTACGTCCTGAACAATCGGAAGAAGCGCGTTCAGAGTTTCGAGGTCGTCTCCAGCACGGGGCAGAACGTGTTCGCCTCGCTGAACGCGGTTTCGCAGATTCTGCTGCACAAGTTTAGCAAACAGAGCGACGTCTCCAAGAGCGCGCCGGCGCCGGTGGCGATTCCGATCGAACCGCCCGTTCTCAAAGTATGAACGCGATTCCTTGTCTAACGATTCAGGACGTTGCGAATCTCGACGGTGTCCTGGGCGATTTTCTGAAAAAGGCCGAGGCGGAGCTAACCGTCGTAATCGATCGTGGGGGTAACGTGATTTCGCAGTTTGGCGACATGACCGTGATGGACGTGACAATCATCGCCGCCCTTGCGGCCGGGTCGTTCGCGGCCACGAAAGAATTGGCGCGGCGAATCGGCGAGATTGAATTCAACGCCCTCTATCATCAGGGCAACGGCAATCACATTTTCATGAACTCGGTCGATGACGATACGATCATGATCACGGTCTTCGGCCGGCGGACGACTGTCGGATTGGTGCGGTTTTATTCGGCCAGCGCCGCCCAGAGCGTCGGAGCGCTGTTGAAATCGCTGCAAACGAACGGCCACGGGTTTTCCTTCGACGCGTCGGATATCACCGCCGCGCCAGTTTTCGCCGATCGCTAACCAAACGCGGGCCGCAAGGCTATGTTCCAGAATATTCCGCCACGACGAGCGTGGCGTTGTGCCCGCCAAAACCGAACGAGTTGTTGACGGCGATACGGACCTTCTTTTGTTTCGCCACTTTCGCCGTGTAGTCGAGATCGCACTCGGCATCCGGATTTTCCAAATTGATCGTCGGCGGAATCACCGAATCGCGAATAACGAGCGCGCAGGCGGCTGTCTCCACGGCGCCAGCCCCGCCTAACAAATGGCCGGTCATCGATTTCGTGGCGCTGATTGAAACTTTGTTCGCGTATTCTCCAAAGATCGTTTTGATGGCGCGAGTCTCGCAAATGTCGCCGAGGCCAGTCGACGTAGCGTGAGCGTTGATGTAGTCGACCTGCTCCGGGGTTGTCTTCGCGTGGTCGAGCGCCATCTGCATGGCGCGCGCCGCACCCTCGCCATCGGGCGGCGGAGCGGTCATGTGATGCGCGTCCGCGGAAAGTCCATAACCAGTCAGTTCGCAGTAGATCTTCGCGCCGCGCGCCTTTGCATGCTCCAGTTCTTCGACGAGGACGACGCCCGCACCTTCACCCATGACGAATCCGTCACGGTCCCGATCGAATGGACGCGAAGCGCGCTCGGGTTCGTCATTTCGTGTGCTCAGCGCCTTCATGGCCGAAAACCCGGCGAGGCCAATCGGGATAACCGATGCTTCTGCGCCGCCGGCGAGAAAGATGTCCGCGTCGCCGAATTTAATCATGCGCCACGATTCGCCGATCGCGTTGTTCGAAGTGGCACACGCGGTGACAATGCAAAAATTCGGTCCTTTGAGTCCGTATTCCATCGAGACGAGGCCGCTTGCCATG
This sequence comes from Chthoniobacterales bacterium, assembly GCA_045809795.1. Taxonomy (GTDB): domain Bacteria; phylum Verrucomicrobiota; class Verrucomicrobiia; order Chthoniobacterales; family UBA10450; genus AV80. Next base: position 944,969 of record JBJMXD010000006.1, on the reverse strand, counting down.
TTGCTGATAAGCATCGGGATCGTGAAAGCGGAGACGCGCGAAGGGCCCTTCGTCATCAGGACCGTGTGTTGGTCTTCAAGAGTCTTCAGCCCGCCGATGCCGCTGCTAATAATAGAGCCGAAGCGATGGCGATTGACCTTCTCCAAGTCGACGCCGCTGTCCTGCATTGCCATCTTCGCGGCCGCCATCGCGAGATGCGTGTACCGATCCGTGCGCCGGACGTCCTTCGGATTGGTGAAATAATTCTTCGGCTCGAAATTGCGCACTTCGCCGGCGATCTGGCAATCGTAAGCGCTGGTGTCGAACGCCGTGATCTTTCCGATGCCGCTGACGCCGTTCTGCAAGTTACTCCAGAACGTATCGAGCTCGTTACCGATGGGGGTGATGACCCCAATGCCAGTGATGACGACTCTGCGATCGGTATTCATCGCGAATCAGTCTAGCGCGTCCCCATGCCGACACTCTGGACAGTTTGGAACAATTTGCCTTCGGTTTTGATTGAGGGCGCGATAATGATTTCAGTCTGCTGAAATTCCGCGATGTTGCGTGCGCCGACGTTGCCCATGCAAGTCGTGATCGCGCCGACGAGGTTTTGGCTGCCGTCATCCACTTCGGCGGGGCCGAACAGGATCTGCTTGAGCGACCCCGTGGCGCCGACTTTGATACGGGTGCCGCGCGGGAGATTCGCGTGGGGCGTGGCCATTCCCCAATGATAGCCAGCTCCCGGCGCTTCGTACGCTTTTGCGAACGCACTGCCAACCATGACGGCGTCTGCTCCGCAGGCCAGCGCCTTGCATACGTCGCCGCCTTTGCTCATGCCGCCGTCGGTAATGATCGGAACGTACCGCGATGTTTTTTTGAAGTAAGCGTCACGCGCTGCCGCGCAGTCGACCGTGGCCGTGACTTGCGGCACGCCGAGGCCAAGGACCCCGCGAGAGGTACAAGCGGCGCCGGGACCGACGCCAATTAGTACCGCAGCCGGCCCGCATTCCATGATCTCGAACGTGACGTCGAAGCCGACAGTGTTACCGACGATGACCGGGATACGCATCTCGCGGCAGAATTTTTCCAACTCCAGCGACTTGTACTCCGAGGAAACGTGGCGCACGGTCGAGACCGTGCTCTGCACGACGAAGACATCCGCGCCGGCTTCCTGCGCAATCCGTCCGAACTGATCGGCTTTCTGCGGGATCGAGCTGACCGCGGCGATCGCGCCGCTGTCCTTCATTTGTTTAATCCGCGCCGCGATCAAATCTTCCTGGACCGGTTCTTGATAAATCTTTTGGAGAAGCGCGGTAATCTCGGCTTTGTCGGTCTCGACGACTTTCTGCAAAACTTCCTTGGGATTTTTGTAGCGGGTCTGAACGCCTTCGAGGTTGAGAACGGCGAGACCGCCGAGCTTGCTCATCTCGATCGCGAACTTCACGTCGACCACGCCATCCATCGCGCTGGCCAGGATGGGAATTTTTAGTTCGATAGGGTCCGCGTCGCGTCGCGGGATGCGGAACGTCGTGTCGACTTCGTTCGGGTTGATCGTGACGCGGCCCGGCACGAGAGCGATCTCGTCGAACCCATAAGTCACGCGCGCTTTGCGATTGCGGCCGATCCACATTCCCATAACTAAATTTGTTCCGGTTTAAATCGTTCGTTCAAGCTTCCGCACCGTGGACACCGCGGAAGCAAAGCGGGCGTTCTATCCTCAAATTCGAACGCGCAAATTACGCACCGCAGCCGATAGCGCAAAGCGCGTCGCTCACGACGGCGGCGATTCCACTCTCCAAGTATCCAGAGGAGAAAAACCGCCGCAAGAAAAACCAGCAGATAGATCGTGACCAGCGCGGAGAGACTGACTGGGATCACGGCGCGGTTGGAGCGGGGCTCGCGGCAGGCGCAGGCGCGACGTCGTTTCCCCACTCGATGGTGGCAGAGCCCCAGATGAGAGAAGCGAGGGTCGAGGATGGCGAATCGCGGATGGCGGGAAAGCGCGTTGAGGCCAGATATCTGCGGGCTTGTTCATCGAGCCCCGCATCGCCAGATGAACTCTGGAGAAAACAGTGACGCACTTCCCCCTTGTTGCTAACTGCGATGAGAAAGCGCGCCGGCTCCGGGGCTTCGTGGCCGGTCGAATTGAATTTCAGTTCCGGAGTCTGCGGTGTGATGAGCGAATCGAGCTCGGGCGAAAAACGAATTCTGGTGGCAATTGATCTCGTGACGAATTGCGGTGGCGTCGCGGGTTTTTCGACGGGCGCGGGTGGCTGCGCGCTGGGAATTCGCAAGGGGAGCGGCGCCGGCGGCAGATCTTTCAATGCCGGTTGGCGGCCAAGATAGGAAGGAGCGTGTTGGATCGTCGGCATCACAAGCGCCTTCGCGTCCGGCGGCCGCAGCGTCGTCGAGGCGAGGGCTGGGTCTTCAGCCTCGATCCAGCGCAGAAGTTGGCGACCCTCATCAGAGTTTGGTGCGATCAAATTGACGCGGCCGGGCGGAGGCAACAGAGCGACCGCTGGGGGGTAAACGATTTGAAAGAGATAAAAGCCGAAGGCATGAACGGCGAGCGAGGCGAGGAGAAACCCGCTCAAGGTCCATTTCCCGCGTCCCGGCTTTTCCCAGCCAAAAACCAAATCATTCGTCGCGTTCATTTCGGCGGCGTGGTTGCGAGCGCGACCGAGCTGATTCCGTGTTCCAGTGAGAGATTGGCGACTTCGATGACGAGCGAATACGGCGTCAGTCGATCCGCCTTGATTATGATCGGCCGCGATTCCTTCTTCGCCTCATCGAGTAAGGGTCCGAGTTGATCGACCCTTACTTTCTGGTCCCGAAAGTAAATTGCGGGTGCCGCGCCGCCGGTGATGCTGATGATTTGCGGGTTGATCTGCGGCCCGAGCGTAAAACGCGAGAGGGGCACCGAAACAGAAATCCCCGGCTGCAGAATAAAGTTCGAGCTCAGCAGCAAAAAAAAGATGAGCAAAAAAGTGACGTCGAGCAGCGGGATCGCCGCGAGCCAGCCGAAGTGATGTTCTTTCGTCCGGGAAAGCTTCATGCCCACGGCGCGATGGCCGAACCCTAACGCGCTTCCCGTTCCGCCGACGGCGCCTGGAAAGTGATGATGTCGCCCTTCGGTTCCCGATCGCTCAGCATGTGCACGACTTCAATTCCGGCGCGTTCCATTTCGTGCATGAGAGCGTTCACCCGCGAGGAAAGATAACTGTAAGCGATGAATGTGGGAGTAGCCACGACGAGACCCGCCGCGGTTGTGAGCAAACTTTTGTAAACGCCATTCGATAATTCCGTGACCGTCGCGTAACCGCCGTTCGCCGACAGCGTGCCGAAAGCGTCGATCATCCCCGTGACCGTGCCAAGCAAACCAAGGAGCGGCGCGACATACGCAAGCGCTGCGAGCACGCCGAGAAACCGCTCCAGCTTCGGTACTTCAAGCTGGCCCGCTTCCTGGACAATCTCGCGTAATTCCGCGCGCGGCGCGTCGTGTCGAATAATCGCGGCATGAATCACGCGCGCGACCGGGCCGGGGGTGCCCGCAGATTCGTGAAGCGCTTCGGCGAAATTGCGGCGCTGAAGGAGGTTCGACAGTCCCTGAAGAAATTCGCCGACGTGGATAGTGGCCCGGTGCAAATAGAGAAGCCGCTCCGCGAAAACGGCGATGGCGATGACGCTGCACACCAGGATGGGCCACATGAGAAGCCCGCCCTTCTGGATGTAGTCGATCATCGCCTTTTGTCTTAACCGTCTTTGCCTATTGTGGCAAGCCGCGACCCCGCGACGGAGGCTGATCGTTCCGGCCGCGGAAAAATGAGTACCAGAGCGATTAATTCTATTGACCCTTGGCACGCAAGGTGGTTAGAAGTGGAGGGAAGTGGATTGAAATGGCACAACTATCCGCTGGCGCATGGACGATACCGCTCAACCACAACGATTCTTCGCCGGCGAATTTCGTCACGCCATCGACGAAAAGCACCGCATCACGATTCCCTCGCGTTGGCGCGGCGAGGGGAGCGAGGAATTCATCATTCTGCCCGAGCCGCAGCACCAATTTCTTCTCGTTTTGTCACCGGAGGAATTTTCCCGGATGAGCGCGCTGGCCGAAAGCCATAGTGCGGTTTCGCCGCGGGAGCGCCGGATCTTTTTGCGACACCTCCATTCGCGCGCCGAGCACGGGACTTCCGACCGGCAAGGCCGGCTGGTTCTGCCGGAAGACATGTGCCGCACACTTGGATTGAAAGGGGAAGTGGCCCTCGTCGGAAACCACGGGCGCTTCGAGATTTGGAACCTGCAAAAATGGAAGCGCGCGAACGAAGAAGAAACGCCCACCTATCAACAGGTGGCTGGGGTGATCGGGCTCTAGGGATTTTTGGAAAATGATTAATGCACTGCTGTTCGAGCGACCGATCTGGTTCACCACCGATCCGCTCGAGGTCGAGGAGGCGGCCCAGGAAATGGAGGACTTCACTTATCATCGTCCGGTGCTCGTCCGCGAATCTGTAGAATTGCTGGCGCCGCGCGCGGGCTCGCTGGTCGTCGACGGGACCTGTGGTGGTGGCGGTCATACCGCCGAAATTCTTCGGACTGGGGCCGACGTTCTCGCGCTGGATCAGGACCCGGACGCGATTGCATTTGCGGCCGAGAAGCTGGGAGATTACGGCGGTCGCGTCACGTTCGTGCAGGCGAACTTTCGCGAGGTGGGAAAAGTTTTGGACGAACTGGGCACCGTCGCGATCGGCGGCGCGCTGCTCGATCTCGGCGTGTCGTCGCGGCAATTGGAAAACGCGAGCCGCGGCTTCAGCGTGGTGCGGCAAGGTCCGCTCGATATGCGGATGGACCCGCGCCGGGAACTTACCGCCGCGACAATTATCAATTCGTACACCGAGGAAGATCTGACGCGGATCTTCCGCGAGCTGGGCGAAGAGCCGGCCGCGCGGAGGATTGCGAGTCAGCTGGTGAAGCAGCGCAAGACGTCGCCGTTCCAGGACACGATGCAACTCGCAAAAGCCATCGAGAAAATCGTCTGGCGGCATGGGCGGCGCCACCCCGCGACTCAGGTTTTCCAGGCGTTGCGCATGGAGGTGAACGACGAGCTCAGCGCTCTTGAAGAAGGACTGCGCGCCCTGACCAAACGGCTCGAATCCGGCGCCCGGATCGCCGTGATCACGTTTCATTCGCTCGAGGACCGGATCGTTAAGAATTTCTTCCGCGATCGAAGCCGAGAATGGCTCGACCGGCCGGAATGGCCGGAGCCACGTCGCAATCCCGACTTCACTTTCCGCCTTGTCACCGACAAACCGGTAGAGCCGGGCGAAAACGAACAACGCAACAATCCGCGCTCGCGCAGCGCCAAATTGCGCGTCGCCGAAAAAATCTAATGCACGCGCCCCGTCGCAAGACTTTCAATTCAGTGGACGCCCCTTCGCTGGTGCGCTGGATTGCGCTCACGGGTTTCCTGGCGTTAACCGGATTGGTTTACGTTTATCTCACGCTTCAGCTCTACCATCTCGGCGATCACCGAAAAGCTTTGGAGAATGAGCTGGCGAGTCTTCGCGTCCAAAACGAGATCGCGCGCGCAACCATCACGGCGCGGACCTCGCACCTGGCGCTCCAACGCCAGCTCAAGGACGGCTATTTGAAAATGATTCCGATCGCGGAACGAAACATCGTGCGCCTGAATGCGCCCCGGCCCGCGCGCGTCGAGGACGCCGTTCAACCGGTAGCTAACAAACGTGGCGGAAGATGAAGTGGAACAGCCGGATCCGTTGCGCGCTGGTCTGCCTCTTTTTTACCGGTTTGTTCAGCCTGTTTTCCTTCCGGCTGGTTTACCTTCAGATGATCAAGCACGACGAGTATCGTGCCCTCGCCGCGGAAAAACACGTCGATAAGCGGCCCATCTTCGCCGAGCGCGGTTCCATCGTCGACGCCAACAATGAGATTCTCGCGCACAACACTCCCGGCGAAAGAGTTGTCGCAGACGCCACTCGCTTAAGTAATCGCGAAGCAGTTGTTCCGATCCTGCACGAGTTGCTCGATCTGCCGGTGGATGAATTGAACGAGAAGCTGACCGGCGAACGTCAATACATCGTTCTGAAACACGCGGTGCCCGTCGCGACCACCAATGCGCTTCGGGAAAAGCTTCGTGCGCAAAATTTGCGCGGCATCTATTTCGAGCGGGAAACAACGCGCCTTTATCCAAACGGCTCCATGCTTTGTCACGTGATCGGTTTTACCGATTACGATCATCGCGGCATCCAGGGCGTGGAGTCGTCGATGGAAGAATACCTGCACGGGCAGGATGGCTTCCGCTGCATCGAGCATAATCGCGCGGGCGAAGAGATCGTGCTTTATCGCGGGCCGGAGCTGGCGCCGAAAGATGGTTACCGGGTGCATTTAACGGTCGACCTCAATTTGCAGAACATCGTCGAAAACGAAATCGACGCGGCGATGCGCGAATATTCGCCGCAAAAAGCGACGATTATCCTAATGCGGCCACAAACGGGCGAGATCCTCGCGATGGCCAGCAGGCCGAATTTCGATTTGAACGAACGCTCGAAGGCGAAGCCGGAACAGATGAAGAACCGCGCCATCATCGACATGATGGAGCCGGGCTCGACCTTTAAGATTGTCGCGGCGTCCGCCGCGTTGAATGAGCGGAAGGTGCGGCCCGACACGACAATTTTTTGCGAGAACGGTATTTGGAATTTTGGCGGCAAACCGCTGCACGATCACAAGGCTTACGGCGAGCTCAGCGTTCAGGACATTCTGGTGAAATCGAGCAACATCGGTGCGGCCAAGCTCGCCCTCTCCGTCGGCGACCAGAAATTCTACGAGTACATTCGCCGGTTCGGGTTTGGCGATCGCACTGGGGTCGAGTTGCCGGGCGAAATTTCCGGCGTGATCCGACCTCCCCAGGCGTGGAGCAAGATTTCGATCACGCGCATCCCAATGGGGCACGAAGTCGGCGTGACGCCATTGCAGATGACGGTCGCCATGGCGGCGATCGCGAACGGCGGCAAGCTCGTCACACCTCGGATCGTAAAATCGATCACGACCGAGGACGGTAAAACTATCACGGCCTTTACGCCGACAGTTCTGCGCCAGGTCATTTCGCCGGAAACCGCGGCCCAGGTTGGCAACGCGTTACGCGGCGTCGTCAGCGATCGAGGGACCGCGGCGGCTGCGGCCGTTCCGGGGTTCACGATTTCTGGCAAGACCGGCACCGCGCAGAAAGTCGATCCGCACGGCGGCTACGAGCATGGAAAGTACGTCGTCTCCTTCCTGGGTTATCTGCCTTCCGACCATCCGGAGTTCGTCGGGCTGGTCGTGCTGGACGACGCGAAGACCGCAAATCCCGAGCTCAATTACGGCGGCCTCGTGGCCGGGCCGATCTTTTCGCGCATCGCCGAGAAAGCGGCGCGCTACCTCGATCTTCTACCGCACGAAGATATCGGCAAGGCGTCCGCCGCCACGCGAATGGCCTTAACCAATGCACCGCACCGTTGAGCGCGCTGCGCCCGTTTGACCATTTCGCATGCAGCTCAAAACACTCGTCGCCGCCCTTTCGCCCCGCCAAGTCATCGGCCCACTTGATCGCGTCGTGGAAGGCATCGCGTATGACTCGCGGCGTGTGCAGAGGAATGGTCTTTTCGTCGCACTGCGCGGCGAAAAAGTCGATGGCCATCAATTCATCGATCAAGCCGTCGAAAAAGGCGCCACGGTCATCGTGACGGAGCACGAGGTTCAATCCCCACGCGCGACTTGTTTGGTGGTCGAGAACACTCGCGCCGCGCTCGCCGATCTCGCCGCGACTTTCTATCAACAGCCCGCGCGCCGCCTCAAACTCGCGGCCGTTACCGGGACGAATGGGAAAACGACCACCACCTTCTTGATTAAACATATCTGCGAAAAGGCGGGACTGCGTTGCGGGTTGCTCGGGACGGTTCGCTACGAAATCGGGGATCGCGTTCTGCCGGCGGTGCGAACCACGCCGGAGTCACTCGACGTTTACGATCTGCTTTCGCAAATGGTGAATGCCGGATGCAAAGCCGGGGCGATGGAAGTTTCGTCACACGCTCTGGCCCAGGATCGCGTGCGCGGCCTCGAATGGGACGTCGCCGTCTTCACCAATCTCACTCAGGACCATCTCGATTTTCATGGGACGATGGAGAACTACTTCGAAGCGAAGGCGACGCTCTTCACTGGATTGATCGAGCAAAAGTCGAAGACAAAACCGACGGCCGTGATCAATTTCGACGATCCATACGGGGCGAAGTTGGTAGACCGGCTCGAGAAAAAAGTTCCGGTCATTACTTACGGCCTGGGAGCGCGCGCCGATTTTCGCGCCTCGAATTACCACGCGGAATTTGCCGGCACCTCGTACCAGCTGGATGCGCGTGGCAAAAGTTATCTGGTCCGGGTTCCGTTGATCGGTCGATTCAACGTCGCGAACTCGATGGCGGCGCTGGCGGCCGCGAGCAGCATGGGGATCAGTTTGCGCGATGCGATCCTTAGTCTCGGTCGCTCGCCCCAGGTTCCCGGTCGTCTGGAAGCCGTGCCCGCGAAGCGCCAGTTCCAGATTTTCGTCGATTACGCGCACACGCCGGACGCCTTGCTCAACGTCCTCAAAACCGCGCGCGAACTTTCGCCGCGAAAATTGATCGTCGTGTTCGGCTGCGGCGGTGACCGGGACAGACAGAAGCGGCCGCTGATGGGACGCGTCGCTGATGAGAACGCCGATTATTCGATTATCACTTCCGATAATCCGCGGAAGGAAGATCCCGAAGCGATCATCGCTGAGGCTGCGAAGGGTTTTCGGTCCGATCGTTACGAAAAAATTGTCGACCGGGCCGAGGCGATCGCCCGCGCCATAGAGCTTGCCCAACCGCGCGATATCATCCTCATCGCGGGGAAGGGGCACGAGCCTTACCAGGAATTTGCCGACCACACGATCCCGTTCGACGACATCCAGGTCGCGCGCCGGGCGCTGGAAAATCATCCCTTGGAGTTTGGCTCATGACGCCCCGTATTGAACTGGTAGGGACGCCGCGCTGCGGCGTCCGCTCCGCTATTGGTCTAAAGCGCGAAAAACTATTCGCGGACGCCGCAGCGCGGCGTCCCTACCTATGGAAACACTGACGCTCGCTCAAATCGCGGCTTTCGCGGGAGGTTCGATCGCAGCGGGCAACGCGGAGACGATTATCTCGCGCGTCAGCACCGATTCGAGGACGCTGCAGGCCGGCGACCTTTTCGTCCCGCTGCGCGGGGAGAATTTCGACGGTCACAAGTTCATCCAGCAAGCCGCGGAGCGCGGGGCGGTGGGTGCGATGGTCGAAGAAAGCTGGAGCGGAAACGGGCCGCGAAATTTCTCTCTGATTCGTGTGGCGGACACGCTGGCGGGGTATCAGAGGCTGGCGGCAAATTATCGGGCGTCGCTGCCGCTCAAGGTCATTGCGATCACCGGCAGCAACGGGAAAACGAGCACGAAGGATTTCGTGGCGGCCACGCTTGCCAGAAAATTTCGCGTCACGAAAACGGAAGGCAATTTCAACAATCACGTTGGATTACCGCAAACGATGCTCGCGGCGAATCGTGAGGACGAGATCGCCGTTTGGGAAATCGGGATGAACCACCCGGGCGAGATCGCGGCCTTGGCGAAACTGGCCGTCCCCGACGTGGCCATAGTCACTAACGTCGGCGTCGCTCACATCGAGTTCATGGGAAGCCGGGAAGCGATCGCCGAGGAAAAAGGCGCGCTCGCAGAAGCGGTCGCCGGGAATGGCACGGTGATTCTGAATGCGGAGGACGCGTTCAGCGAATCGATCGCAAAACGGACGAGCGCAAAAGTGATTCTCGCCGGCATCACTAGTGGCTCCGTCCGCGCGAGCGACATCACGCAGCATTCAACGGGCTCCGAATTCACAATCCTCGAAGGAGCACATCGCTGCCGCGCTCAACTTCCAGTGCCGGGAATTCACATGGTGCAGAACGCGATGCTTGCGGTAGCAGCTGGCCGTGTGTTCGGGCTTTCTCTCGAGGAATGCGCGGTCGGTCTCGCTTCCACGCCGCTGACGAAGGCGCGGCTCCAGATCAGAGAGATCAATGGAATTAAATTCATCGACGATAGCTACAACGCGAATCCGGATTCGATGAAAGCAGCGTTGCGAACGCTCGTCGAACTGGATTCGGACGGGCGCCGGGTTGCGGTGCTCGGCGAAATGGGCGAGCTCGGCGCGGAATCCGAGCGCGGCCACCGCGATGTGGGTGAAGCGGCCGCGGCTTTACGCATCGATGAATTGATCGCAGTCGGTGAGATTGGGGCCGCCATCGCGGAGGCCGCGAGGAAAGCAGGTCTAAAAAATAGCGTCGCAGTCGATTCGCCAAAGGCAGCCGCTGAGTTGCTCGAAGGCAGCGCGGCCCCGGGCGATCTGGTTTTGATCAAGGGCAGCCGTTCGGCGCGAATGGAACGCGTCCTGGAAGAATTTTCCAAAAGCCGACGGGCCGAGGAGGTCGCGTCATGATGTATTACCTCCATCTCCTGAGTGAGGAGGTTAAAGGGTTCAACGTTTTCAGTTACGTCACTTTTCGCGCCGTGGCGGCGGCGGTGACCGCGTTCGTGCTCTCCCTGGCTTTCGGAAATTTTACGATCCGCAAATTGATCGCGCTAAAGATTGGCCAGCCGATTCGGACCGCGGACGAAGTTCATCGGCTCGCGGAATTGCACAGCGCAAAACAGGGCGTGCCGACGATGGGCGGCGTCCTGATCATCGGCACCGTTTTCATCTCCGGTTTTCTTTGGGCGCGTCCCGACAATCGCTTCGTCTGGCTCGCGCTCTTCAGCATGGTCTACCTCGGTGGTCTCGGATTCGTCGACGATTACCTTAAGGTCACCAAGAAAAATTCCGGCGGAATCAGCGGTCGAGTGAAAATGGTTTGTCAGCTCACGCTCGCCTGCATCGTCGCCGCCGTTTTCCTCACCAACCCTCTGATCGAAGTCCAGGCGCGGTCCCTTTACCTGCCGTTCTTCAAAATCCCGGTCGTCCCCAACATGGGGTGGCTCACGATAATCTTTTTCGCGTTCATCATTGTCGGTTCATCGAATGCCGTGAACCTGACTGACGGGCTCGATGGTCTCGCGATCGGTTGCACGATCACGGTGGCGTTTGCGTATGCGCTGCTTTCTTACGCCGCGGGAAACTTTCGCATCGCGGAATACCTCCAGGTCCCATTCTACCCATACACGGGTGAGCTGACGGTCATCTGCGCGGCACTCGTCGGTGCCGGCCTCGGGTTTCTCTGGTTCAATTGTCATCCTGCGAAGGTGATCATGGGGGACACCGGCGCCCTCGCGATTGGCGGCGTCATCGGCGTGATCGCAATTTGTTGTAAACAGGAGCTGCTCCTCGCCGTCGTCGGTGGCGTCTTCGTTCTCGAAGCCGCCTCTGTCATCCTGCAAGTGCTGAGCTTCCGGCTCACGGGAAAACGAATCTTCGCGATGTCCCCGCTTCATCATCACTTCGAGCTGCGCGGATGGAAGGAAAACACGGTTATCGTCCGGTTCTGGATTTTGTCGGCGATCTTTGCGCTGCTCGGTTTGGCAACGTTGAAACTGCGATGAAGTACTCCGGCAAAAACGTCGCGGTTTTGGGCGCAGGTTTGAGTGGAACTGCGGCCGCGCTTCTGCTGCGGAGCGAAGGCGCGGAGGTGACAGTTCTCGACAGCGCGGACGAAAACAAATTGCTCAAATCCACTCTCGATAATTTGCGGGCGCGTGGAGTTACGATTCGCAGCGGCCCCTCGGCGGAGAACGATTCGTCTTCCTACGATTTTGCCGTCCTCAGTCCAGGGATCGATCCGTCATCCGGACTCGCCATGAATTTTTCGTCTCGAAAGGTCGAGATGATTGGGGAGCTGGAACTAGGGTGGCGTTCCATCGACGTACCGGTCATCGCCGTCACCGGGACGAACGGGAAAACGACGACGACCGAACTCCTCGCCCAGATGCTGAACGCGTGCGGCCAGCGCACCATTGCATGCGGCAACATCGGGAAGCCGCTCTGCGACGTTGCGCTAGAGGATCGCGAACTCGATGTGCTCACGGTCGAGGTCAGTTCGTTTCAGCTCGAGACGATCAGCACATTCCGTCCATCGATCAGTGTCTGGCTCAATTTCGCCCCCGATCATCTCGATCGTTATCGTTCGGTGGCGGAATATCGCGCCGCCAAGCTCCGGATCTTCGACTACCAGACGGCGGACGACGTAGCCGTAATCAACGCCGGCGAATCGCTCCCGAAAATCGCCGCGCGAACGCTGACCTTCAGCGCTTACACCAACCGCGCGGATTTTCGCCTCGAAGACGGATCGATTGTGTTCGAGAACCGGCCGGTCCTGCGCATGGCCGACACCAAACTGCGGGGAGCGCACAATATCGAAAACATAATGGCCACGCTCGCCGTGGGACTGGCGCGCGGGTTGACCTTCGAGCAAATGGTCCCGCCCTTGCAGACTTACGAGCCCCGGCCGCATCGCTGCGAGTTCGTCCGGGAAGTCGGAGGCGTCGCTTATATCAACGATTCGAAAGCGACCAACCTCGACGCGGTCGAAAAAGCGCTTCTCGCTCAGAACCGGAAGGTCATCCTGATCGCCGGCGGGAAAGACAAGGGTTTCACGTTCGAAACGTTGCGAGACCTTGTCGCCGAAAAATCGCGCGCCGTCATTCTGATTGGCGAAATGGCGAGCCGCATTTGCCGCGATTGGCAGGACGCAGTGCAGTGCGAGATCGCGAACTCACTCGCGGACGCGGTTGAGCGTGCGCATGCCGTGGCAAAGTCCGGCGAGGTCGTTCTCTTTTCTCCCGGCACTTCATCTTTCGACATGTTCAAGAGCTACGCCGACCGCGGCGATCAATTCCGTGCCCTGGTGCACGCTTTGCCCAAATAACCCATGAGATTACCCAGCCTTTTCCCATCGAAGAAACTTCGCGCCACGACGGCGCGCCGCGGCCTCGGCGTTCCGGATGACATGGATTATGAAGAAATGTCGGAGCCGAATATGAAGCTCTCGCGGGCCTTGCTCATCGTGCTCGTGCTGCACGTGGTCGCGGTCGCAGGGATCATCGCGTTCAACACCATCAAGAACCGGCAAGGCATCGTGCCACCGCCCACAACGAAGACGACTCCATCCACGTCCACGCAAAAATCATCGGCGCCGGCGGCTGTAACTGCCGAGTCAACGAAGTCGCGCGATGAGACAATAAAGCCGGTGGCGAAGGAAGAACGGAAAGCCATTCCTGTGAAGCCCGTCGCCGAGAACACACCGAATCCAGACGCCGCCAAGAAAACCTACGTCGTCGCAAAAGGGGACACGCCCGTATCGATCGCGAAGAAATTCAAGATCACGTCCGACCAATTGTTGACGGCGAACAAGATCGAGGACGCTCACAAATTAAAGATCGGCCAGAAGCTCGTAATCCCGGCGCCCAAGGAAAAGAACGTTTCCAAGGAGAAGACCGCGTCGAAGGACAAGACGGCGTCGAAGGACAAAACGGCGTCGAAGGAAAAGAAAAAGTCGAAGATATCTGAATGATGGAATGCAAAACCAAGGAGCGGCGGTTTACAAACCGCCGACAAGAACGTCGCTGGCGCGACCGGCGGTTTGGAAAGCGCCGCTCCCTGGGGCTTCGCGCAAGAATCTGAATGCATCGCAAGAGCGCTTACTTCCTGTTCCTGGCTGTCCTGGGGATGCTGGTCATCGGCATCGTCATGCTTTTCAGCACGAGCGCGTTCGCGAGAGACAGCCACGGCGACATGTATTTCTTCGTGAAACGCCAGGCGGTCTGGCTCGGCGTGGGCCTGGTAGTTTGCACGGTCGCGGCAATGATCGATTACCATTTCTGGCTGCGGACCTGGTGGATTTGGTTCGCCGTGGCGCTGGTCGCGCTCGCGTTTTGTTTCATTCCGCACTTCGGAATGCGGATCAATGGTTCGCGCCGCTGGGTTTCGCTCGGGGTCGCGACCTTCCAGCCATCCGAGATCGCGAAAGTCGCAGTCATTTTTTTCCTGGCGGCCTGGTTCGCGATTCGGGAAAAAGAAAGCAGCCAATTTTTGCAAGGATTCGTGATCCCCTTCGCGATTGTTTGCACGACGCTGGCCCTCATTATCACCGAGGTCGACCTGGGAACGACCGCACTAATCGGCGCGACCATGTTCGTAATGATGTTCGTCGCTGGAACGCATCCGGCGCTGCTGGGCGTCCTCTCGTTAGGCGGTCTTGGCGGAATTCTTTTCGTCGCGACCCACATGTCCGAACGAATGGGGCGGCTGGCCGCCTTCATGGATCCCGAGCGCTTCAAGGATGACGCCGGTCTCCAGCAAATGCAGGCGCTCATCGCCTGGGGCAGCGGGGGAATGGAAGGACTCGGGCTCGGTAACGGTCGGCAAAAAATGCTCTACCTGCCGTACGCGCACACCGATTTTATTTTTCCAATGATCGGCGAAGAACTTGGGCTGCGGATCAGTTTGCTCGTGGTGTTCTTGTTCGTGGTGATCATCGTTTGTGGCCTGATGATCGCGCTGCACGCGAAAGACCGGCACGGATTGCTGCTCGGCTGCGGAATCGTGTCGTTGCTAGGGTTGCAGGCGGCGGTGAACATCGGTGTGACGACGTCGCTCCTGCCGAACAAAGGGTTGCCGCTGCCGTTCGTCAGCTACGGCGGGTCGAACCTGGCAGCGTGTCTTTTTGGGATCGGGCTTCTGTTGAACATTTACCGACAGGGCGTCCTCGATCCGGCGAAGAAAAAGAGCGCGGTTATAAGAGCGCGCACCACGCCGAGAATATAAGTCACATGCGTCCTATAGGTTCTATATGAATACTGTGATCGCATGTGGCGGCACTGGCGGCCATTTGTTCCCGGGACTCGCCGTCGCGGAAGTGCTGCGCTCGCGCGGGCATGAAGTCATGCTCTTCGTTTCGGAGAAGGAGATCGATTCGCTAGCCATGACGGGGCGGGAGGAATTTCGCTTCGAGAAATTGCCTACGGTCGGATTTCCGTCGCCATTTTCGCCGAAAATCTTCGGCTTTCTGGGGCGTTTTGCGGAGAGCCTCCGAGTTTGCCGAGGCATCTATCGGAAATTCAAACCGCACGCGGTGCTTGGGATGGGCGGGTTCACTTCGACGGCGCCGGTGCTCGCGGGAAAAATGCGGGGCGTCCCAACGTTCATTCACGAATCGAACGCCATTCCGGGGAAGGCGAATCGTTTAACCGCGAGAATGGTTCGGGCGGTTTTGCTCGGCTTCAAGGAGTGCGCGCCGTTTTTCTCGAACGCGCGCACGGAAGTCACCGGCACTCCGATTCGCAAGGAGCTGGTGCCGCTCGATCGCACACTCGCCCGACAAAAGCTCGGTCTACGCGAAGATTTAACGACTCTGCTCGTCATGGGCGGCAGCCAGGGAGCGAGTGGAATTAATCAGGCGGTGATCAAGTCCTTGCCTTCGCTGCATGATTTGCCGATCCAGGTCATCCATCTTTCCGGCGGGCGCGACGAACGTCTCGTAGCCGACAATTATCAGCGGGAAAAAATTCCAGCGTACGTCGCCGCGTTTCATCATTCGATGGAAGAAGTTTATAGCGCCGCGGACATCGCGATCGCGCGTTCCGGCGCGGCGAGCCTCGCGGAGCTGGCCGCGTTTTCGTTGCCCGCGATTCTGATTCCATTTCCCTACGCGGCCGAAGACCATCAGACGAAGAACGCGGAGATTTTCGTTCGCGCCGGCGCGGCGCTGCTGCTAAAAGAATCCGACCTGACGGCCGAATCGCTCGCGCATAAAATCCGCGAGCTGATCGAGGATCCCAATCAGCTTCGGCGTTTCGCGGAAGCATCCGCGCGTTTGGCGCCGAAAAACGCGGCCGCGCTCGTGGTCGAAACGATGGAAAGATATACGCAATCAAATCATGACGCTCGCCTCTGAACTGAATCTCCAGCAGATGCTGACGCGTGAGCGCCATCGGATTCATCTGATCGGCGTGGCCGGCAGCGGGATGAGTGGCATCGCGGCGCTGCTTCTCGAGCTGGGGCACGACGTCAGCGGCTCGGACAAGGCGAAGTCGTGGGAAGTCGATCGGTTGCAACGACTCGGCTTGCGTTTCCGCGCCGAACATCGCGCTGAGGACGCGAAGGACGCCGAGCTGGTGATTTATTCATCCGCCATCCGAGAGACGAATCCGATCCGCGCCGCTGCCGAGCTCGCAGGTCAACGGCGCCTGCGTCGGGCGGAAGCGCTCGCTGCGATCATGTCCGGCAAGCGCGGGATCGTCATCGCCGGGATGCACGGAAAGACGACGACGTCAGCCATGGCGGCGCACGTTCTTCGCGAGGGCGGGTTGCATCCTTCCCATTATGTCGGCGCGGAGATTCCGCTTTTGGGTTCGAACGCGCACTGGGATCCGCGCGGAGAATATTTTGTGGCGGAAGGCGATGAAAGCGACGGGACGCTGCGTTTTTTCAAGCCGGAGCACGCGCTTGTTCTCAATGTGGAAGAGGAGCATCTCGATTTTTATGCCGATCTTGCTGCGATCGAAGAGGTGTTTTGCCAGTTACTCGAACAAACCAGCGGGATGGTCTTTTATTGTGCGGACGATCGTCACTCCCTGCGGATCTGCGCGCGGCATGCGAAGCCGGTCTCGTTCGGGTTCGCGGAAGCGGCCGATTATCGCGGCGCGGAGATCGATCTGCGCGATTTCGCGTCGGTTTTTTCTGTTTATCGCCGGGGCGAGAAGCTCGGAGAAGCCGTCCTCAATGTTCCCGGTCGCCATAACGTCAGCAACGCTCTGGGCGTGATCGCGCTAGCGAGCGAGCTCGGCGTTCCATTCGAAAAAATCGTTACGTCATTGGGCAAGTTTCAACACGCGCGCCGCCGGTTCGAGATCAAATACCAGAGCGAACGCTTTCTTCTCGTGGACGATTATGCGCATCACCCGACGGAAATTTCCGCGACGCTGGCGACGGCGCGCGCGGCGGGACGCAAACGCGTGTTGACGATGTTCCAGCCTCACCGCTACTCACGAACGAAAGCGCTGCGCCGCGAATTCGGCCGCGCATTTGATAGCGCCGACCGGGTTGTTATTACGGACATCTATCCGGCGAGTGAAAAGCCGTTGCCTGGCATTACAGGTCAGACGATCGCGGATGAGATCGCGGCGCATGGGCACGACGGCGTCAGCTATCAACCGCAGCTCGGCCGCGTTCACCGGGACATTGGGAACATGATCGCTGCCGGCGATCTGATTCTGAGTCTCGGAGCGGGGAATATTCACGAGCAACTCTCGACTCTCGCGGCGGACTTGGTGACGGCGGAGCGCCTGAAGGCGATCGTCGGCGAAGAAGGCGACGTGCGGCTTTACGAACCGCTCGCGAAACACACGACGTTGCGTGTGGGCGGTCCGGCACAGTTCTGGGTGGAACCGCGGACCGAGGCCGCGTTTGCCGAGTTGATTCGGTTTTGCCGGCGGGAAAACTTGCCGCTGTTCGTGATCGGGCGCGGATCGAATCTGCTCGTGCGCGATGGCGGAATTCGCGGCGTGGTGGTTCATCCTTGCGCCGGCGATTTCGACAAGGTCGAAGTCTCCGGCAACGAAATCAGTGCGGGCGTCGGAGCGAAGCTGAAGCAGATCGCGTATGCGGGAAAGGCGGCCGGACTTGGTGGACTGGAATGGATGGAAGGCATTCCTGGAGCGGTTGGCGGAGCGCTCAGAATGAATGCGGGAGCTATGGGAGCGCAGACATTCGAAAACGTGGTGCGCGTCAGGTATCTCGATGATGAAGGAAATGCGCACGAGAAAACGCCAAAGGAAATGGACGTGCATTATCGGCACGTGGCGTCGCTGGAACGGAACTATGCGGCTTCCGCGGTCTTCAAAGGAACGCCGGCCAGCGCGGAAGAGATCGAGCGACGACTGGATGAATCGCAGGAAAAACGGCGAACGAGTCAACCGGCCGCCAAAAGCGCGGGATGTATTTTCAAAAATCCAACCACGATTCCAGCCGGAAAGTTGGTGGACGAGCTCGGATTGAAAAACGCGGGCGTCGGAAAAGCACGCGTGTCCGAAGTGCACGGTAATTTCATCGTCAACGACGGTGGCGCGACTGCGACGGAAGTGTTGCAATTGATCGCGCAAATTCAGGAAACGGCGCGGACGAAGCGCGGGATCCAATTGGAAACCGAAGTGCAAATCGTGGGGGAGGAAGCGTAATGCTTTTTTCCAATTGTCATTCTGAGCGAAGCGAAGCGCAGCGGAGCGAAGTCGAAGAATCACTGACCATTTCTTCGTCGAGCAGCGCGGAAAAGTCAGAGATCCTTCGACTCCGCTTTGCTTCGCTCAGGATGACAACGCTTTTTTTGCAGGGCGCGCGACGGCGATGAGCACGCTCCCAAAAAAGATCGCGGTGTTGATGGGCGGCCCCGGATCGGAGCGCGACGTTTCCCTCGCGACGGGGCGCGGAGTGGTTAAGGCGCTTCGGTCGTTAGGCAGCGAGGTCAGCGAAGTGGACGTGAGAGGCGCGGACTTCGAGCTGCCCACTGGCACTGAGCTCGCCTTCATTACAATCCACGGAACGTTCGGCGAGGACGGACAGCTCCAGCAAATTCTCGAGGATCGTGGCGTGCCTTACACCGGCGAAGATGTCGAAGGTAGCGCGCTCGCCTTCGATAAAATTCGCTCCAAGGAGGTCTTCCAGCAGCACCACGTCCCGACGCCGCACTGGCAAATTATCAACGCCGGGCAACGGCCGACGATTCCGATCCCCGTCGTGATCAAAGCGCCACGGCAGGGTTCTACGGTTGGTGTTCACATTATTCGGAACGAACGCGAGATCGACGCGGCCATCGCCGATGCCTCGACCTACGATCGCGAGCTGCTGGTCGAAAAATTCATTCCTGGTCGCGAACTCACAATTGGCATTTTGGGCGATCAGGTGCTGCCAATCATCGAGATCATTCCCAAGGGCGGGTTTTACGATTTCACGAACAAGTATCCCTTTTTGAATCCGAGTGCCGGAGGCGCAGCCGAGCACGTCTGTCCGGCAAAAATCGATCCGGAGAAAACAAAGGAAATCCAACAACTCGCTTTACGCGCTTTCCGCGCTCTGGGTTTGAAAGTTTACGCGCGTGTCGATGTGCTTTTGCCCGAGGACGGAGCCGCCACCGTCCTGGAGGCAAACACCATTCCCGGAATGACCGAGGCGAGTTTGCTGCCGGAAGCCGCCGCCGTAGCTGGGATTAGTTACCCTGAACTCTGCGCGCGGATCATCGAACTTTCGGCGAAAGGCCGGGCCGCGAAATGAAATTGGCGAACAAGAAGGGCGGACCGAAAAACCAGCGCGTGTCGAATACGCGCCAACGGCGCCAGCAACATTTGCTGGATGTCCGCGTCCGGTCACACAAGGCCAGTCAGCACCGGAACCGGCGCGTTCTCGTGGCCGTCTCCAAAATCGTGCTCGTTCTCGTGCTCGCAGTCGGAGTTGTCCTCGGCGTCCGCTACGGCGCGAAACATTTCTTCTTCGAAAATCCGGATTACCAACTGAGCCAGATCGAATTCCAAACCGACGGCTCTTTGCAGCGGGAGCAAATTCTCAAGGCAACCGAGCTCCATGAAGGCGTAAACATTTTCACCGTCAATCTCGGCAAGGTGCGCGACCGCTTGCAGCAACTGTCACAAGTCGACGAGGTCCAGGTGATCCGGAAGTTGCCGGGCGAAATCGATATTCGCATCGTGGAACGCAAACCGGTCGCGTGGATCACCTCCGCGAAACAAATTTTGGATCCGTTTGTGTCCGACGTTGCTTTTCTGATGGACGCGCGCGGGGTTCTGATGAAAGAAAAGAAGTTGTTGCCTGAATATCTCGGCCTGCCGTCGATCACGGGATGCACGAGCGAGTCGCTCGAGCCGGGAAAAATCGTCGAATCACCCGAAGCGAAAGCCGCACTAGAACTTGTGCGTCTGGCCACGGCGAGCTTCATGCAGACCCGGTTTCAGATTCGCGAGATCGACGTTTCGAAAGGCTATTGCCTCGTTGTTTCGGATAAGAACCACACCCGAATCACTTTCGGTTTCGATAATTTGGAAACGCAGTTGCAACGGCTCGAGCAATTCCTCGTTTATGCGGACGATTCCAAGCAGGAATTGGCGACAGTGAACCTACTGGTGCAGCGAAATATTCCCGTGACGTTTGGGCGGAACGCGGTCGACGTAATCAACGACACACTCGATCCTGACGCCGAGCCCAGAATCATGAAAGCGATTCCGGTTCATCCCTTGCAGAACGAGCCGCCGGCGTCGTCGAAAACAAAATCGAACGCGACGCCGACAGTGAAGAAAGCGATTCCGGTGCGGAAGCCGAGAAAGGATTAGGAGCAAAGCATGGCAAGCAGTGATCTCATGGTAGGCCTGGAAATTGGGACCTCGAAAATCTGTGTCGTCGTCGGCGAAGGCCGGCCGGATGGGACGATCAAAATTCTTGGGGTAGGCCAGTCGCCGTCGCGAGGGGTGCGCAAGGGCGAGATCGTCGATTTCGAAACCGCGATGAAATGCGTGCACGAAGCGGTCGTCGATGCCGAGACGAAGAGCGACGTCATGATCCGCAGCGTTTACGTCGGCGTCACCGGATCGCACATCCAGAGCTTCAACAATCGCGGTCTGGTGACGTTGCCGGAAGATCGCGATGAGATCGACGAACAGGACATCGAGGACGTGAAGATCAACGCGCGCGAGGTCAGCATCCCGGCGCAGAATGCGTTTCTCCATTCGATCATTCAACATTACCACGTCGATGGGCAGGAAGGCGTGCTCAACCCAGTTGGCATGCTGGGACAAAGGCTCGAGGCGGATTTCCACATCATTCACGGCGTCCGAACCCGGATCCAAAACACCATCCGTTGCGTCAAGGAATTGCCGCTTGAAGTCGAGGACGTCGTTTTCACCGCGCTGGCGTCCGCTCAGGTAGTGCTCACCCAGCACCAGAAAAATCTGGGGGCGCTCGTGATCGATATTGGCGGAGGAACCAGCGACTACATTCTTTACGTGGATGGGGCGGTGAAACAGAGCGGCGTCCTCGCCGTCGGCGGCGACCACATCACGAACGATATCTCGATGGGATTACGCATCCCGATGACGCGCGCCGAGAAGCTCAAGCTCGAGGAAGGCAGCGTCACGCTTGGCAATTCCCTCCCGGGTGAAACGATTTTGTTGAAAGACGATTCGGGTTTTGCCGGGAAAGAGATCGAGCGCGAGACCCTGAATACGATCATCAATCTGAGGCTGCGCGAAACGTTCGAGTTGCTGAAACGGAAACTCGAGGAAGAGCCGTTCATCAATTACATCGGGGAAGGCGTTTTCATTACCGGCGGGTGCAGCCACCTGAACGGCATCGATCATCTGGCCGAGGAGGTCTTCGAATTGCCGGCCCGCGTCGCCCACGCCCAGACCATGTCCGGCCTAACGAGTGCTTTCGAGAACCCTCAATTCTCCGCCGCGATCGGCCTGATCAAGTACGCGCAAGCCATGCAAACCGATCGCAGACCCACCCGCGGGTTCGGCCGGCTGTTCGGAAAAATCTTTAACGGAATGAGGTCGTGAGACGCCTATGATCCAATTGAATCGCAACTACAACCTGCCGGAAAAGGCGGACGAAGATATTCCAATTAAGGTGGTCGGCGTCGGTGGCGCGGGGACGAACGTGCTCGATCGAATCGTGCTCGACGGTCTCGACAAGGCCGAACTGATCGCGATCAACACCGACGTTCAGTCACTCGCGAGTTCCGTCGCGGCCACCAAAGTACAGCTCGGTCGCACGGTCACACGCGGGCTTGGCGCGGGCGGCGATCCGGAAGTCGGTTACAACGCCGCTTATGAATCGGCGGATGAAATTCGTCAGGCATTGCGTGATTCGCGGATGATTTTTGTCTGCACCGGTCTTGGTGGCGGAACGGGTTCCGGCGCGGCGCCGGCTGTGGCCCAGGTCGCGCGGGAAAATGGTTCGCTGGTTCTGGGATTTGCGACGTTGCCGTTCGGCTTCGAAGGCAAACGCCGCCTGGCCCAAGCGCGTGAGGCGCTGGAGAAGATGCGCGAGCACTGCGACGCCGTCATTTGTTTCGAAAACGATCGACTCGGCGATATGGTCGCGCCGAAGGCGGGGATTCATCAGGCGTTCGCCGCGGCGGATCAGATGATCAGCCAGAGCGTCCGCTCGATCGTGAACCTGATTCAGCGACCCGGGTTGATCCGAATCGGCTTCGACGATTTGCTCGCGGCGCTAAAGAGTCCCAGCGGGCGTTGTTTGTTTGGCTACGGCGAATCGGATTCCGACAATCGCGCCCACGACGCGCTTGCGCAGGCGCTGAAGAACCCGCTGATGGACCGCGGCCGCATGCTCGCGGACGCGTCGCACGTCCTTGTTCAGGTTTCCGGTGGCCCGGGCATGACGTTGACCGAGGTGGAAATTCTGATGCAAGACCTCGGGAAACATATTCGCGACGAGACCCAAATCATTTTTGGGACGACCGTCGATTCGCGAATGGGAAACCGGTTGAGCGTGACCCTGATTTCCTCGCTCGCCGGTGAGGAAGAAGAAGTGGCAGCGAAGCCAGCCCGCGTTCCCAAGCCGAAGCCGGCGGCGCCCCCGCCAGAACCTGAGCCGGTAATTCCAGATGAACCACCGATTTGGGAACAGCAGGTGGACGAGACGCCAGTTATCGCGTCGGAAACCGCTGTCGTCGAACAGACGGCGTTTACGGAGGAGCTAATCGAAACAGAAGAGCCCGCGCCGCCTCAGCCAGTTTGGCCGGAGCCGATTGCTGAGATCGTGCCCGAGGAACCCGCGTTCGAAGAGGCTCCTCCGGAGCAACCTCGCGTGATCCTGCCGAAGAAAAAGCCGACCATATTCAAAGAGCCGAAACCAGTCGCCGAAAAGAAGCCGCAGGCACGACAGGAAGTGATGCAATTCGAGCCGGTCACGCGCGGACGCTTCGAGAAAAGCGAGCCAACGATTGTGGAAGGCCAGGATCTCGATGTGCCCACATTCCTGCGCAAAAACGTGCGCGTGAAGTAGCGCACTACTTCTTCATCAAATCGATCACGGCGCTGGTCATGCCGACGATGCCGGTCCGGATCGTCGGTTCGGGGACGGGCGCGAACTTGCTTGAATGCAGGCTCGGTAGCGGGGGCGCGCCCGGCTTCTTGCTCTCGGCGACTCTCGCGGGATCGACCGCGCCCACGTTGAACATGAACGCCGGAATGGAGTGATCCGGCAGGCTGTATTCGCTGAAGTCTTCGCCGCCCATCGTCGGATCTTTCGGAATCACGTTGTCGGCGCCGATTGCAGTTTTCAGCGCGGCGGAAACGCGCTTCGTTAGTTCCGGGTTGTTATAGGTAGCGGGGGTGAACTCATCTTGGCGGACCTTCACTTCCGGCATTTTATCGGGGGGCAGACCGGCGGCCGTCGCGCATCCTTTCGCGATCCGCTCGATCGCGGCCAGGACCACGTCGCGGACTTCTTTCTTATAAGTGCGGACGGTAAGCTGCATTTTCACTTCGTCCGAAATGATGTTGTGCTTCGTCCCGCCGTGGATCGATCCGACCGTGACAACGACGTCGTCGTGCGGATTGGTCTCGCGGCTCGCGATCGTCTGCCACGCATTAATGATTTCGGCCGAAAGCACGATGGGATCTTTGGTCTTGTGCGGATACGCGCCGTGGCCGCCCATTCCTTTTACACTGACGTCAACTGAATCGACGTTCGCGTAACAATAACCTTCCGTGACTCCGATTTGGCCGGTCGCGATCTCGGCGTCGTCATGGAGTCCGAGGACATAATTCGGTTTCGGCCAGCGCGTGTAGAGGCCATCTTTCAACAGCGCCCGCGCGCCACCGACGGTTTCCTCCGCCGGCTGCCCAATGAAGATCACGGTGCCGTGCCATTTGTCCTTTAACTTTCCGAGCGCGCGCGCCGTCCCGATAAACGTCGACATATGAATGTCGTGGCCGCACGCATGCATTACCGAAACCTCCTGGCCGGCATCGTTCTTCGTGGTCACCGTGCTCGCGTACGGCACACCAGTTTCTTCGTGAACTGGAAGCGCGTCGAGGTCAGTGCGAATTGCCACCACGGGCCCGTCCCCATTTTTCATTACGCCGATCACGCCGAAACAGGTTCGCCCCGGAATGTCGTATTTGCCGACGTGATCGGTCACTTCGCAGCCCGCCGCTTTCAGTTCCTTCGCCACGATCGCCGACGAACGCTCTTCGTGAGTCGAAAGCTCCGGATGCGTGTGGAGGTCTTTGTAAATGGTGAGCAACGACGGCAGCTCGGCGTCAGCAATTGCTTGCGGAGTTTGCTGCGCGAAAACGGAGACGCTGCCGGCGAGAAAAAGCGCGAAGGCGAGATGAAGCTTCATGCGGCGGAGCCTACACGGCAGCAACAAAACTTGTCACCTTCGGTCTCGTGATTTTTTCGCTGCCAAAGCCGCGCCGGAAACTGGTCAAAATCGGTCGGGTTACATTTTCGTAAGAATTAATTAAAAGTTTTGACGCGTTCCCAGAAAAAAGCTTTGCTCCGCGAATTGCGCGAAGACCGCGCGAAAAAAATAACTTCGAATCGCTATCCCGAAGCTGCGCTTCACACCCAGAACATCCCTTCTTATGAAACAAAAATCCTTCGCCCGCGCTGCGTACATTAACCTCCGCGTCTTGAGCGCACTGATGCTTTGCTGCCTCGGCACGGCCCTTGCCGTCTTTGCTTTTCCGGGGGTTCACTCGTCATCGAAAAACGCGAGCACCCTGCATCGCGGCGGTGGATCTGCTGCTCTTAATCGCGAGCCGTCGGAAACGAGCGCGACCAATTCGAATGCGGCTGCGGTTCCATACCACGGCGCTGTTAATGACATGCGTCCGGTGCAAGCAGTCCGAAGTGGCGATTTGCGAAAGATTCATCCGATTCATCCATCGAAAGCGTCGCCGCATAACCATCCGGAACCGATTCGCCCTGCTCCTCCTGCTCAGAGCGGCGGTGCCGACGCGCCACTCCAAACGGCGCAAGGGCAACAATTCTCCGCTCCTTCACCAGCCGGCACAGGCTTCGATGGCGTGGGCACCGGGACTGCGGGATTCGTTCCTTCGAGCAATCCGCCGGACGTAAACGGCCGCGTCGGTGCGACCCAATTCGTTCAGTGGAACAACTCGAGCTTTGCGGTGTTTAATAAAGCAACTGGCGCGCTCGAGTACGGTCCGGCGGCGGGGAACACCCTCTTTCAAGCGCTAGGCGGAGTTTGCGCTTCCCATAACGACGGCGATCCCGTCGTGTCTTATGACATTCTCGCGGGACGCTGGGTCTTGTCGCAATTTGTCGTCGGCGGTCCGAGCGGAAGTTATTCGCACCAATGCGTTGCGGTCTCGACCACGTCTGATGCGACGGGTGATTACTATTTGTACGATTTCCTAACTGACGGAACCAATTTCGTCGACTACCCGCACACCGGTGTTTGGCCAGACGGTTATTATATGAGCGGCCACGTTTTCAACGCGGCTGGGACCACTTACCTCGCCGGCCGGGTCTTCGTTTTCGAGCGCGACAAAATGATCGCCGGTCAGCCGGCGCGCCAGCTGCAAGCCGATCTGGCCCATGATGGCTCGGGAATTCAATACGGTTTTCTTCCGGCGGACCTCGATAGCTTGACGCCGCCGCCCGCGGGTGAAGCCGAGTTTATTCTCGGACCCAACGCACAGTTCACGAACCGAACGGATTCAACGCGCGTGAAAGTGACGTGGGGCACCACGCCGACGATCGCGCTGACTTCGGCCGTCATTTCGACCACGGGCATCAGCACGCCGCCATGCGTGAACAACACCGCGGCGCAGGAAAATCGTGATTGCGTACCGCAACCCGCGCCCGCCGTGGGAGCTGATGACCTGGACAACCTGCACGGCCATTTCATGTATCGCCTTGCCTATCGAAACAATGGAACTCAGGCCGCACCGCAGGAATCACTCGTGGCCAGTGCCACAGTTCCAGGCAGCGCGAGCACTCCCGCTCACGGCGCCGTGAAATGGTTTGAGTTTCGCAACGCGGGCAGTTCGACAACAACGCCCACGCTTTTCCAAACCGGCACGTTCGATCCGGATACAGCTTATCGTTTTATGCCGTCGGTCGCGATGGATAAGGACCGCAACATCGCGCTCGGCTACAGCAAATCGAGCACGACAGTTAAGCCCGGCATTTACTTGACTGGCCGTCTCGCCACGGATGCGGCCGGCACCATGGGCGCGGAGACGGAAGTGCAGGCCGGGCTGGGCGTGCAGACAACCGGCGCGGGAAATCGCTGGGGCGATTACACGTCGATGACTCTCGATCCGATCGACCAGTGCACCTTCTATTATACTAATGAGTATTTGAAAACGAACGGCGCTTACAACTGGTCCACCCGTGTCGCGACTTACAAGTTTCCGTCGTGTGTCTCGGGAGCCACGGCTTATGGGACCGTCACGGGCACGATCACTTCGTCCGAAACTGGCGCCCCGATCTCAGGCGTGACGGTGACGTTAACCAACGGGTATGCCAGCGCGAGCGACGCGAATGGCGTTTACGTGATCATTGTCCCAGCCGGCAGCTACACAGCGACGGCTGCGGATGCGAAGCGTAATTGCGCCACCGCCGCTCCGGCCTCTGCAACCGTTGCGCCTCAGGGCGGCGGCACCGTGACCCAGGACTTTTCCATGACGGGAACTTCGAAGCTGGAAGCGAACGGCTTCACGATTGACGACTCGACCGGCAACGGTAACGGCGTCGTGAACAAGTCCGAATGCGTCCGCGTGAACGTTGGCGTGAAGAACAATGGTTGCGCGAAAGAAAGCGCGATTTCCGCGACGCTCTCCACCACCACGCCCGGGGTAACGGTGGTCGACGCGAACGCGACTTATCCTGACATGCTCATCGACGGCAGCGGCACGAATTCCGCGCCGTACCGGATTTCAACCTCGAGCAGCTTCGTCTGCGGCACAGATATCGTTCTCAATCTCCAACTGACTTACGCGAGCGGCACGAAGACCGTGTCGGTCACAGTTCCGAGTTGTGCCGGAGGCCCGAACCAGAGCATTCCGACGAGCTCGCTCACCACGAGCGACCTGACGCAAGCAGATCGGTTAGGCCGCGATGGCGTCCCGAGCACGTGTGCGGGCAAGCTCAGCCCCGGCGGCGGTTTCGCCGGCACAAAGTATTACAAGACGTTTACGTTTTCGAATACCAGCGGTAACGCGCGTTGCTACACCGTCACCATCAACGCGGGGTTGAACGGCGCGGGTGACATCGAAAGCGCCGCTTACGACCAGAGCTATAATCCGACGAACCTGGATTTGAATTATCTCGGCGATACCGGCATCACGGGTCTTGGGACAACGGTCGGGAGTGCGACCTATTCCTTTACGGTTCCGGCACAACACAACTTCGTTGTTGTGGTGAACACGACGGGAACCACAACGTCGTCGCAGTTTAGCGGCACCGTTTCCGGATTCGTCGACACCACTGCCGGACCCGGGGCCTGCTCCGGAAACCCGAGCCCAACGCCCACGGCGACCGTCGCGCCAAGCCCGACCGCCACGGCGACAGCGACTGCCACAGCAACAGCCACAGTACCCCCGAGTCCAACGCCGACCGCGACAGCTACTGCTACTGCAACTGCGACCGCCACGGCAACGGCCACTGCGACTGCAACTGCAACTGTAGCTCCGAGTCCGACGCCGACCGCAACGGTCGCGCCAACTCCAACGCCAACACCGGCGCCGAACTTCTCGCTCTCGATCAGTCCTTCGTCTGTGACCGTGCCTCGTACCGGTGGCACGGCCACTTACACGCTAACGATTGCTCGCACGAACGGTTTCAGCTCGCCCGTGGCCATGTCGGTCAGCGGCTTGCCCGCCGGAGCTACAGGCACCTTCTCGCCGAATCCGGCATCTGGCACGTCGTCGACTTTAACCGTGACCTCGGACCGTTCGGTCGCGAAGGGGACATACACCTTCACAGTGACTGGAACGGGCGGCAGCCCGACGATCACCCACACGGCGACTGCGAGCCTGGTTCACAAATAACTATTGCGGCGGTTCGGGCTGGCCCCCGGATTGTCATAACGACGAAGTTTAATGCCGGCGCGGTGAATTGCCGCGCCGGCATTTTCTCTTTACGCTAGTGGGATGAACGCGCGTTGTATCGCTCTCCTATTCGGGGCTTGCCTCATGACGGCAGCGTGCTCCGAGAAACCGGAAGCCGAACGGGAATCCAAGAGCGAGGAAAACGAGGCGAAACCGCATGAAGATGAGATCGCCGAAGATTGCGTGGCGTTTGTTCGTTCGACCAAAGTTGTTCCTCCGACTCCGGAGTGCGCTGGGTGCACCGGCGATACCCGCGAGGCGCTTGCCTTTCAGCAGATCAAGGTCGATCGAATTTCGTACGCGGGACCTGCCTGCGAAGTCACAGTAACGTTGAAGGCTTCATTCGTTCCGGGCCCGGGTGGAACGATTTCTGGCGGCTTGGCCGCGTGGATTTCGCCGGAACAACGGCAGGCCTTTCTTAGCGGACACGCGCCCGAAGGCGAACAACTTTATCCGGTTAAGATCACCTACCGACGAGAAGGCGAGGAGTGGCGCCCGGTCGAATTCGACCGAGCCGATGCGAAGTAGTATCTAGGAAACATGCATCAGCGATTCCGATTTGCCGCCGCGCCATTGCTGCTCGCGCTGTTTCCATTCATGACCATGGCTGCCACGCCGACTCCAAGTTCAACGTCCAGCGGGATCGAGGGCATCATCCTAGTTTCGCCTAATCGGCCGGGACCGATTCGGAAAGATGTCCCCAGCGAGTCGCCCGCCGGAAATGTCACGTTCGTCGTCAAGCAAGCCAATGCGAACGTCGCCTCGCTCACGACGGATGCGGAAGGCCGGTTTCGCGTCACCTTGCCGCCGGGTCATTATGTCGTGACTCGCGATGATCCGGGTGCGCGGATCGGGCACTGGCACTTCGAAGCGGATGTCAAAGCAGGCGAAATGACGAGCGTTCGCTGGACTGGCGATAGCGGCATGCGCTGACGGCCGACCTTGATTCGCGCGGACGCTGGTCGTAGTTCCTGAGTGGCATTCGAGGAAAATCAGCTCCTATTCGGCTCTGACCCCACGCCGCGCATCGTCGCCATTGAGCTGGGGGAAACCGGGACGATCAAAATCTATCGGCGTGAAAAAGACGGATCGATCGCGACCGACATCGAGCCGTTTCATCCTTTTGTCTGGTGCGATTCCGATGTTGCCGACTTAAACATCGAGGCGGAAAAACTGACGGGCGATTTGCGCTACGGCTGGCGGATCAGCGTCGATAGCTGGAAGGAACTGATCGCGCTTCGCAACGGATTGAAGACGGCGGGCCGCAGTTTTTTCGCGTTGAGCGATCCGGTCCAGCATTACCTCATCCACACGGGCCGCACGCTTTTCAAAGGTCTGGCGTTCGAAGAACTCCGCCGCCTTCAGCTGGAAGTTCTTTCACTCGATGAACGCTTGATGAGCATCGCGCTCTCGGACAACAGCGGCTGGGAAGAACTCATCGTCGTCGATGCGGACAAGGCCGAGGAATCGGAGCGGGCGGCGATCAAACGACTAACGGCGCTGATCAAGGAACGCGATCCCGATGTGATCGAGGGACATAATCTCTTTCGCTCCGATCTGCCGGTTCTGGTGGCGCGGGCGCGCAAAGCGAAAGTGAAACTGGATTGGGGACGGAGCGGCGGATTTCTTCGCTCGCGTCCGTCACGACTCCAGATTGCGGAGAAGACGATCGATTACCCGAAGTTCGCTGTGGATGGCCGGCACTTCGTCGACACGTTTTTGCTCGCGCACTTCTACGATGTCGGCATGCGGAGCCTGTCGGGCTTCGATCGGATCGATGTTGCCCAGCATTTCGGGCTCTGCGATTCAGCCGACATCTCTTCGCTTACCGGCAAGGAACTGGAACGCGAATACAACGCCAACAGCGAACGGTTCCAGAAACGGGCTCTCTGCGCGGTGCGCGAAACCCGCGCCGTCGCCGATCTCCTAAGCCCCAGCTACTTCATCCAGGCGCAGATTTTTCCTTACAATTACCAGGACGTGATCGTGCGCGGCAACGCGACCCGCATCAACGCGCTATTTCTTCGCGAATATTATCGGCAACGCCATTCCATTCCCGAGATGCCGATGGTGCGCGGCTTCGAGGGCGGTTACACCGCGATCTTCTTCACCGGCGTGGCGCGGAACGTCTGGCATTGCGATATCGCGTCGCTCTATCCCTCCATCATGTTGCAGTTCGATTGCTGGCCAGCGACCGATCAGCTCCAGATCTTTCGCCATCTGCTCACGGACCTCCGGACGTTTCGCCTCGAGGCGAAAGCGAGCATGCGCGCCGCAAAAGACCGCGCCCAGCAACAGTATTTCCACGCCCTCCAAAACACCTTCAAAATTCTGATCAACAGCTTTTACGGCTACCTCGGTTTCGCGCAGGGCCACTTCGCCGATTTCGATGCCGCCGCGCGCGTCACCCAAATCGGGCGCGAACTATTGCAGAAGATGATCGACTGGCTGACCGCGCGCGGCGCGCAGGTGATCGAAGTCGATACCGACGGCATCTATTTTGTCCCGCCATCAGATGCGAAAGCGGACGAGTTGCGCGAAGCGCTCGCGAAAGAACTGCCGCCCGGGATCGAGGTCGAGTTCGACGAGCAATTCGATGCGATGTTCAGCTACAAGGCGAAGAACTACGCGCTTCTCACTCACGACGGTGACGTCGTTATCAAAGGAGGCGCTTTGAAATCGCGCGGCCTCGAAAAATTCCAGCGCGTTTTTCTTGAGGAGATGATCAAGCTCCTCATGGAAGGAAAACCAGAAGCGATTCCAACCTTGCGCGACGACTTCGAGAAAAAGATCCGTGATCGCGAATGGCACATCGACATGCTAATGAAGACCGACACCCTCCAGGATTCGCTCGATAAATACCGCGCCAAGATCGGCGCCGGTGGCCGCAACCGGGCCGCCGCCTACGAGCTCGCCCTCGCCAGCGGCCACAATTACAAACCCGGCGAACAAATCAGCTACTACATCAAAGGTACGCCGAAAAAAGTCGCCGCCTACGAAGCCGCGAAGTTAGTCAGCGACTTCGATCCCGAGAACCGCGACGAAAACGTCGATTACTACGTCGCGAAGCTCGACGAACTCGTGAAAAAATTCGGTAGCGTCACTGCGCCCGAAGCGAAGCAGGCCACTCTTCTCTAATCACTTCATCGCCTGGCAAAGGCAGGAGCTGTTGATCTTAATGTCGGCTTTCGCCCAGGCTTTGGTGAAACGCGCTTCCACTGCGGCGGCTTCTGGTTTCTTTGCCGCTTTCAAAGTCTCCGCGAGTCCGTAAAGCGACCAGCCATTTTCCGGGAGCCGGCGCAGGTCTTCACGATAAACGGTTTCGGCTTCATCGAACCGGCCGGCCTTCATGAGATTTGCGCCTAACGAGTGGCGAATTGGGATCATCCAGGCGGGCGGCTCGTCGTACTTGAGCGCGTCTTCCATCTTCAACGCTTCCTGTAATCCCGCGATACCCGCGTCGTTCTTGCCTTCGGCAATCTGGATCTCGGCCTCGAGCATTTTTTGAATGAGCGCAATAATATCGCCCGATGAATTATTGCCGACTTCGGTTTCTTTCGGAATCGCGGGCAACATTTGGTTGAATTTCGCCTGCTCCTTACGCGCCTCTTCCGGCTGTCTTTTAGCCGCGAACGCAATGGCGCGCGCCGCATGATGGAAGGCGCGCGAGAACGGCGCGAAATCGGGATAATTGTCTGGCTCGGCCAGGACATCGTCCCATCGTCCAAAACGCACCATCGCTTCCATCGGCAGGGCCAGGAACGATTCGGCTTTCACCGCGGCGGCCTTCACGAATTCCACCGGCGTTTCGCGAATCAGCTCGCGGATTTTCTCCATGGCGAGCTTGCTTTGGCCGGTCATGAGCGCGGCATACGCGAGCATGTGATGATCGTGTGCGGCGTAGAAAGGAATGAGGCCGGCGGACTTGTCGCCTAACGACTTAAAGTAGTCGTGGTCGTCGCTGATCGCCTTCGCATTCGTGTCGATCGCTTTCTGCCAATTGCCCGTCCGGATATCGATGTGCGAGGGCATGTGGACGTTGTGCGCGAGACCCGGCTGCAACGTGCGGAGACGATTCGCTGCGGCCACCGCTTTCTCCGGATGCTGCGAAGCTTCGATGGCATGGATGTAGAGGTGATTCGCAAACGGATGGGTCGGATTCATTTTCATGACCGTCTCAAGGGTCGCGACGATTTCTTCCGTGCCTGGATTCGGCTGGCCTTCATTCGTCCACTGATTCCACGGGCTTAAATCCATCATCGACTCGGCGAAGAACGCGCCGACGTCCTGGTCATTCGGATATTTTTTCCAGAGCTCGCGCATCGCATCGGCGTAGGCGTGGTCGAGCGGGGCGCGATCTTCCGGCTGCGGATTCGCGTAACGTTTGCCGAGCGCGGCGATCAAATCCTGCTCGACCGGCGAAGCTTTGTCGGCGTGCTGTTGGGCGAGAGTTATTTCCTTCCAAGCCAGCTCCGCCATCGGCGGTGGGACGAGCGGATAATTAATGTGCGGGCCGGCCGCAAGCGCGATGCCCCAGTGAGCCATGGCGCAATTCGGGTCCGCGTTGGCCGCTTCCTGGAAGGAGCGAATCGCAGAGGCGTGATTGAAACCGTGAATGTAAGCGAGGCCTTGGTTGAAGTAGCGCTGCGCTTTCGGATTCTTCGTTGTGACCTTGCGGGTGTAGGTGCCGAGATCGTTGCGAAGCGGCTCGGTCTGGGCATGCAGCTGCAGCGCGGCGAAGCAGGTCGCCAGCGCAAAAAGAAAGCTCAAGCGTATGGTCTTCATGCGCGCGAATTTAGCAACTCCGCGGCTCGCGAGACAAGCCTGCGTTACTCGGAGCGCAACCAGGCGACGGGATCGACCCGAGTGGCGCAGCCGCGCGCTCTGAGTCTGCGACAGTTAAGGGTTGCGACCAAAACCGCAGACAGCGGGATCTGGCATTAGTGGCTGGCGAACCCGTTCGTCGGCGGTATTATGATCTCGCCTAAAAGAATCGTTTCACTAAGAGCGGCGTGTTGTGCGCAATTGTTCCAACATGAATGTCCAAGAGACTTCGAGCGATAAGCTAATCAACTACTGGCTCGTCGTGACTTCTCCGGAAAATTTCGGCCATGACCGCGAGGCATTGAAATTTCAACAGCAGGGATTGCCAATTCGTAATCGGAGCTCGCTTCAACGAATGCAGATCGGCGATCGAGTCGTTTACTACATCATGAATCTTCAGCGATTTGGGGCAACAGCGACGATTACCGGGGAATACTTCGAGGATTCTACAAAGCTTTGGACGGATACGGATGAAACGTGGCCCGCTCGGCGTCCTTCCAAACCTGACATTGTCCTCGCAGATGACGAGCTAGTGGACGCGAAAAAACTTGTTCCAGACCTTACCTTCATTCAGCGCAAGGAAATCTGGGGAGTTTACCTTCAAGGGAGCATCCGAGAGATCCCGGAAGAAGACTTTCGACTTATTGAATCGGAAATGCGAAAGGCCGTCGCAGAGCGAATTTCCCGCGTCGAGTCGGGAAGCGTAAGTGCCGAAACCAGAGAGGAAAGCGAGGCCGAAATCGAGTCGGCAATTATGGCGTTGCCGCTAGAAGCAAAAACCCTACACGATCGATTGGGCGAAATGTTGGAAGAGATAGGGTCGTGGTTGGATTACAACACCCAGACGCGCCACAAGATCACTCCCGATCACGCATACGAGCTCGATGTGGCTTGGCTCTCAGGCAAGAATCCCGAAGTCGCGATCGAAGTCCAAATCTCGGGAAATCTCACGGAAGCGAAGGACCGGCTCGCGCACGCGCGGAAGTTCAATTATCGAAAAGTGATCCTCGTTTGTCGTAGAGGCGAAATGTTGCGCCTGAACCTATTAATGAAACACGAACCTGATCTGCGCAGCTGGATGGAGGCCTGGTCGATCGGAGCGATTTACAAGATGTACGTCGCGGGTGAATCGTTTTTTAAGTATTACCGCCAACTAATAGAAGCAGTTTACAAAGATAAGAGAGATTTAGAGTTGGTCATCTAAGCAGCCGATTCGAAGTACCGTTACAGGCGCTCGAACGCAGGATCATTCGTAGCGCAACGAGCTGACGGGATCGACGCGAGTGGCGCGACGGGCGGGGAGGTAGCCGGCGAGGAGGGCGATTCCGATGAGAGAGAGCGGGACGAGCGCGAAGGTGAGGGGATCGTGGACGGTAATCCCGAAAAGGATCGAGCTGAGGAAGCGACTGAGGAAGAACGCGGCGGTGAGACCGGCGATGATCCCGAGCGCGGTGAGCTTGAAGGTTCGGGCGAGGATCAGTTGAAGGATGTTAGCGCGGGTCGCGCCGAGGGCCATGCGGATGCCGATCTCTTTGTAACGTTGCGTGACCAGATAGGCGATGACGCCGTAGATGCCGAGACAGGCGAGGGTGAGCGCGAAGATCGAGAAGACGCCGATTAGCCACGTCCGGAAACGCGGCTGCGCGATGGAATCGTTAATGAGCGCTTCCATGGTGTTGACCTTCACAACAAGCCCGGGATCGAGTGAATGAATGGCGGCGCGGGTTGAAGAAGCGACGCTGGCCGGCGTACTCGAGCGAATGACGAAATTCAATTTGCGGCCGACGAACGTCAGAGCGCCCGCGGACGTTTGGGGATAGGGAACGTAAATTTCGGCGTCGGGCGCGATGTCGAGGCTGCTGTGTTTGATGCTGCTGCAGACGGCCACGATGGCGAGCCAGTCCTTGCCGTAACGAATCCGTTTGCCGAGCGGACTCTCGTTAGGCCAAAAACGTTTCGCGAAAACTTCGTTGACGATGGTGACCCCGGGCGCCGTCTCGTTGTCGCGGTCGGTGAAATCGCGCCCCAGTTTCAGCGGGATCTGCATTGTTGCGAAGTAACCGGGGCTGATCGGACGTATTTGCGCGTTCAATTGCACACCGGGCGGCGCGGGCTGGTCCTCGACTTCGTAGCTGTTGCCCCAACTATTTCCGCCGAACGGCAAATGCGTGACGACGCCGGCCGCCTGCACGCCGGGCAGCACACGCACGGCCGCGAGCGATTCCTGGTAGAACCGAATCATCCGCTCGGCGTCTGGATAACGGTCCTGCATCAGAACGGTGTCGGAGACGACAAGGTTTTGCGGGCGGAATCCTGGGTCGGCGTGCATGAGCGCGACGAAGCTGCGGAGCATGAGGGCGCAACCGACGAGCAACACGCAAGCGAGCGCGACTTCGGCGAAAACCAGACTGCGGCGAGTTCGTTCCGCACCGGCATCACTACTCGCGCGCGTCGCGCCTTTGAGTGCGTCCTGCAAATCCGTCCGTGACGCGGTAAACGCGGGGCCGAGACCGAAGAGCAACCCGCCGCCAACTGAGATCAGCAAAACGAACCCAAGCGCCCGGCCATCGACATGCGTGTGGAGAAGCTGCGGAACATTAATAGCGGCGAACGCCTTGAGCGCATCGAGTCCCCAGGCGGTGAGGCCGATTCCAAGCGCGCCTCCGATCGTCGCAAGCACGGCCGCTTCGGTCAGCAATTGGCCAATCAACCGGCGGCGGCTGGCGCCCAACGCGCTCCGGATTGCCATTTCCGATTGGCGCGCACTCGCGCGGGCGAGCATCAGGTTCGCAACGTTCGCGCAGGCGATCAGGAGAAGAAACGAAACCGCGCTGAGGAGAATCAGAAGCGGCCGACGCAGATCGCCCGAAATCATTTCCTTTAGGCCGACCGCATAGAATCGGCGGACCGTGTCGTCATCGGGCGGATTGACGCGAGTTCCGAGCAAATCGGTCTCGGCTTTCAATTGCTCCGATGTAACGCCGGGCTTTAGCCGGCCGAGCACGCGCAAAAAATGAGCGTCGAGGTTGTCTTGATAAAAGGGCGCGTCGAGGGCGGCGGGAACCCAGAGTTTTATTTCGCGTCTCGGAAAATCAAAGTCCTCGGGCATCACTCCTACGATCGTGTAGGGCTTGCCGTTCATTACGATCGTCTGGCCGAGCACGTCGGTCCGCATCTCGAATTTTTCCCGCCAGAAGGCGTGGCTGAGAATAACAACGTGGTCCTGGCCAGACTTGCCTTCAGCTTCGAGAAACACGCGGCCCAGCGCGGGAAGGACGCGAAGAGTTTGGAAAAACGAAGGCGTCACGGACTGGCCGACCGCCAGCTCGGGTTCGCCGCGGGCCGTGATGATGAAGCCGCTGCCAGTCATCGCGGCGAAGTTTTCGAAGAGCTGCGATTGGTCCCGCCAGACCGTGAACTCGCGGGTCGAAAACGACACTCGTTTTTCCTGCGGCAAATCCTGCCAGAGCATTACCAATCGATCTGCTTCCGGGAACGCGGGGCCTTTCAACAGCACTGAATTCACGATCGTGAACATGAGCGCGGCGCTGCCAATGCCGAGCGCGAGGACGAGTGCAACCGTGAGCGAAAACGCTGGCGCTTTTCGCAAAGAGCGAAACGCGTAGCGTAGATCTTGGATTCGCGTTTCGAGAAGATGCCCGACGCGAACATCGCGGACCAGTTCCTTCACCTGTTCCGCGCCACCGAGTTCGACTAGCGCTTCACGCCGCGCGTCCGGTTCACTTAATCCATCTCGCACCTTTCGTTGCGTGGAAAGGTCGACGTAGGAATTCACTTCCGCGGCGAGATCACGTTCGACGTGGCGGCGGCGACCAAGGTTGCGCAGCAGGCTAACGAGACGCGAGAGAAGAGACATGGCCGCTATTCGTATCGCAATGCGACAACCGGATTGACCCGAGTGGCGCGGCGCGCGGGAATGTAGTTCGCCAGCAGCGCGACGAATGTCAGCACGGTGGAGACCCCGAGGAATGTCGGCAAGTCGGTCGCGGTAATCCCGAACAAGAGGTTCGACATGACGCGAGTCAGCGCGAGCGACGCGAGGACGCCGAGTACGATTCCCGCGAAGGTCAACTTCATTCCGTGGCCGACGACGAGCCGCAGGATGTCGCCTGTCTTTGCTCCAAGCGCCATGCGAATGCCGATCTCCTGGGTTCGTTGCGTCGCGGAATAATTCATCACGCCGTAGAGTCCGACCGAGGCCAGGACAAGCGCTACCGCTGCGAAAATGCCGAGGAGCATGGTGTCGAATCGCGGCCGCGCGATCGATTTTGCGACGACGGCGTCAAGCGTCCGCACGTCGGCGACGGGCTGATCCGGGTCTATCCCGCGGATCTCCCGCTGCACGCTTGGGGCAAGCTGCATCGGATCGATCTCGGTCCGGATAATCAGCGTCATGAATTGATACGATTCACGGTCGAGGGGCCAGTAAATCGCTGGATTGGGATCGCGTTCCAGCGAGGTTTCTCGCGTATCGCCGACGACGCCGATAATCTCGTCGATTGGTTGCGGTTTTCCCGGCTCGGGTGGCGCCCACGAGATTGCGAGCCGTTTGCCGATCGGGTCTTCGTTATGGAAATATTTTTTCGCCATCGTTTCGTTAATGACGGTGACGCGTGACTCAGGCCCATCGTGATCGTCGAAAAGACGGCCTTTGAGGAGCGGAATACTCATCGCGGAAAAGTAGGCTCCTGAGATCACTCGGACTTCGGTTCCGGGTTCCTCGCCCAGCGGCGCTTGCGGATGTCCCACGATACTAAAGCTCGTATTCGACGCCATCCCAGTCAGCGGCAGGAAATTGATTGAGCCGATCGCTTTTACACCCGGGAGGGCGGCGACGCGTTCCTGAGCTTGTTTGAAAAACGCGAGGCGCTGCTGGTCATCCTTATATTTTGCGCCGGGCAACTGCACTCGCATCGTGAGCACGCGGTCGCTTTCGAATCCGGTTTTCACGCGATGGAGCCGCATGAAACTGCGAATCATAAGCCCAGCGCCAATGAGCAACACGAGCGCAAGCGACACTTCGGCGACGACAAATACATTGCGCAGAGCGCCGCGTCCGCCGGTGCTGCCGCGTGAGCCCTCTTTCAGAGCGTCGCTGACATCGGCGCGCGATGCCTGGAGCGCCGGGACGAGGCCAAATGCGACCCCGGTGAGCAGTGAGATCGCAAACGTAAACAGGAGCACCCGCGGATCGATACTGATCTCACGTAATCGCGGAATGTTGTCCGGCCCAAAAGCCTTGAGTAACCCAACACCCCAATAGGCGAGCGCGATGCCGACAATGCCGCCGAAAAGCGCGAGCAGCACACTTTCCGTCAGAAGTTGACGCGTCAATCGGTTCCGCGTGGCGCCCAGGGCGGCGCGCAACGCGAGCTCACGCTGGCGCGAGGCAGCCCGAGCCAGCAAAAGGTTGGCGACGTTGGCGCACGCGATGAGCAAGACGAAGGCGACAGCGGCCAGGAGCACCAGCAGAATGGGCCGGACATCGCCGACGATCTGCTCGCGAATTGGCGTGAGCGATGCGCCCCACCCGGTGTTGTAAGTCGGGTACTGCTGCTCGATCTGCCGCGTGATCACGTTCAGCTCGGATTGAGCCTGTTCCAGGGTCACGCCCGGAGCGAGCCTTCCCACACATTTTAAAAATCGGCCGCTTGTTTTTCGATAATCCCGAGCCGGATCGAGCGCGATCGGTCTCCAGACCTGCACTTGGTCGTCCAAGAACTGAAATTCAGGCGGCATCACGCCAATAATCGTGAAAGGGCGGCCGCTAATCGTTACCTGCTGACCGAGCACGGCGTTGTTGCCGCCGAAGCGTTCCTGCCAAAGCCTATAACTCAGGATCGCGACAAGATTCGCGCCCTCCTTGTCCTCATTTTCCGTGAACCAGCGGCCGATCAGCGGTTGGACACCGAGCACTGGGAAAAAACCCGCCGTCACGAACTGCGCGTGCACTTCGATCGGATCGCCCGAACCTGTAAAATTTTGGCGCACGTCCCAGACTGTGGCGATTTTTTCAAACGATCGGCTGCTCTTTTGCCAATCGAGAAAATTTGCGGGGGACACAACATTTTGGTGTTCGGGCCGTTGGGCGAAACGTTCCCAAATCATGACGGTGCGATCGGGTTGGGCGTAGTCGAGCGAGCGCAAGAGAACGCCGTTGATCACGCTGAAAATCGCGGTGTTTGCGCCAATGCCGAGGGCGAGCGCGATCACGGCCGTGACCGTGAAGCCGGGTTTCTTGCGCAACGAACGCAGCCCATAGCGCACGTCCTGAAAAAACGTTTCGATTGCGAAGCCGGCGCGGTTCGAGCGCACCTCTTCTTTTACCTGCTCGACGCCGCCGACTTTCACCATTGCCGCTCGGCGCGCCTCGTCTTCGTTCATACCCTGTTTCATATTTTTCTCCGTGAGAAGTTCCACGTAAGAGCCCACTTCCTCGCTCAGGTCCCGATCGATCCGCTGCTTCCGCATCGTGTTGCGAATCAGGCTTCCGCTCTTGGAAAAAAGGCTCATCCCGAAATCATGTCGCTCGCAACGCGCTGCCGATGGCGAGCGAGATGCGCTGCCAATCTTCTGTTTCGGTTTCGAGCTGACGTCGCCCAGACCGCGTCAGACTGTAATATTTTGCGCGCCGCTTATTCTCAGATTCGCCCCACTCGGATTTCAGCCACCCGGCTTCTTCCATCCGGTGGAGAGCCGGAAAGAGCGAGCCAGGTTTAACGTCGAACGTGCCCTTGGTGATTTGATTAATGCGGGTAGAAACGCCGAGGCCGTGAAGCGGCTGCGCAGAGAGCGCTTTGAGGACCAGCAAGTCAAGAGTTCCCTGCAGGAGGTCGGCGGTAAAATCGTCTTCTCGATCACTCATATAGATAATCTGTAGGAAGCGATCTTTGCCGGCTTCCTATAGACTGTCAATAGGAGAAACGTCGCTGGCCCGAAACTTTGTCTATCGAATCTTTAAGGTCCGGTCCGAACCACCCGGGCGAATCGTCGGACTCGGCCGAGGAGTTGTCCCGAAGTGAGACAGAGGGCCGGCGAAATCGGGCAACCGGCCTTTTGGAGGCCGGATGCGACCCAGGTGTTGCAGGTATTGAAGGCGGAATAGGTGCCGCGAGCGCGGTACCAACCCGCGCCCAGGCGCATCGGTTCTCCGCTTTGATCCAGCGCATAGGTCTGCTGAATGTGGTCGCAAAGCCGCATGAATCCGGCTTGGGGCAGATCGACCGCGAGCACGGTGAATTTCGGGTTGTTGTATTTTCGGGCGGGTGGCTGGCTAAATCCCTCGGCGAGCAGAACCGTTTGCAGATCGCCCAGCAACGCTTTCATAGCGATGCCGCACGTGAGCGGCTTGCGATAACCGTCGTCGTTACCCCAGCCGACCTCTATATATTCAGAGTCGGCAAAGTCAGCGCTCGCTGGCCAATGGCCGCGCCGGATGTCTAACCGCTTCACCGCCAGCCCGGTGTGAAGGCCGCCGTGGTGCACAACGTACACCGTAGGACGAGCCCCGTTTGGGCGGAAGACCGCCGGCGGTTTAGTGGTCGCCGCGCAGGCCGCAAGGAGGACCGTGGCAGCCGCGCCGAGGGTGCGGAGAGCTGCGAACACGCCCCGATGCCCGCGGAACCGCATCCAAATAGTTGCCCGCCTGCGAATAGGTTTCAACGCTCGCCGGACCACAACCTGCTGGATAATGAGGGTATGGCCGGTACTTCTCATTCTTTTTATGAAAAAAATCGTAAAAATCATTTGCGAGCGATCCCAATCGAGTGCATAGGGGGCCCTTCCGTGCGAAAAATAACCCTTCTTCTAGCTGTTTCTTCCGCTTTTTCCCTGGTGCTTTCAGCCTCAGCGGCCAAGTCGGACAACCTAAATTTCAAGCCCCAATTCGTCTACAAAGACCGTAACGGAAAGACCGCCTCGGCTCCGATTGTCGACGAATATCAGAAGAAAAAGATCGTATATCCTACGGCCAAGATTGATCCGCGGATCAACCCAAAACTGATGCGAGCGGCCACGATCGCCGACGAGCGCGCCCACGCCCACTCGAACTCGCGCTGCTGGCATTACGTCAAGGAAGCACTGGTTGCCTCTGGCGTGGTTGACGGTCGGCCCAAGACGGCGCTGGCCAAGCAAGCTGGCGATGAGCTGGTGCGTGATTACGGCTTCAAGAAACTCCCTATCCGCGACCCGTTCGCCGCGCCACTTGGTTCGGTCCTCGTCTATAACGCCCGCGGAGCTGCCGGCCACGTCGAAATTCGGACGAAGAACGGTTTTGTGAGCGACTTCCGCTCGAAGACCCCGTCGAAGCGTCCGCTCATTGGCGTTTACGCCAAGAGCTAAGCGAAATCGTTAGCCGCGTCCGTGCGGCGCCATCAGATCAAGCGCCGGCCCGATCGGCACAATCCGCGTCGGATTAATGTCGTCGTGGGTCATGTAGTAATGGTGCTTGATGTGATCGAAATTGACCGTCTCTGCGACGCTGTCGTGCTGGTAGAGGTCGCGTAAATACGGCCAGAGATTCGGGTAATCAACGATCCGCCGCAGGTTGCATTTGAAATGGCCGTGATAAACGGCGTCGAAGCGGATCAGGGTAACGAACAAGCGCCAGTCCGTTTCCGTCATGCGATCGCCGAACAAATACCGCGTGGTCGCGAGGCGCGCGTCGAGCTCATCGAGGGTCTCGAATAATCTGGTGGCGGCGCGCTCATAAACTTTCTGGCGCGTCGCGAAGCCCGCCAGGTAAACGCCGTTGTTGACCCGGTCGTAAATCATCTTGTTCAGCGCATCGATCTTCTCACGGAGGTCCGCCGGCACGAAGTCGTAGCCATTCGTTGCGAAATCGGCGAACTCGGTGTTGAACATGCGCAGGAGATCGTCATCAGAGTTGCTCACGATCCGCTCCGTTTTCATGTCCCACAGCACCGGTACCGTGACGCGGCCGTGATAGTCGGGGTCGGTCGCGTAGTACGCCTCACTCAGGAACTGGAAGCCGTTGATCGGGTCTTCGGAATGGCCCGGCCCGTTGCGAAACGCCCAGCCACGCTCGTCGCGCACAGGGTCGACTACGGTCATGCCGATCGTTTCTTCGAGACCTTTAAGTTTGCGAAAGATGATGGTGCGATGGGCCCATGGGCACGCGAGCGAGACGTAGAGGTGATAACGTCCGCGCTCCGGTTTATAGGCGCTCGAACCGTCGCGCTTCACCCAATCGCGGAAAGCGTCTTCCTGCCGTTTAAACGAACCGGTCCTGGTTTGCTCTTCCGGAAATTGCGCCATGATCGACCTCAGAAATAACGCGAAAGGGGATTGGCGGCAATCACTCCCGGGTGCGAAAACTTGTCCAGTTTTTGTGCTTATTTCTCAAAATTTGAGGGTTGAGCGCTCGAAAAATCGTAACGACAAAAAAAGTTTTGAGAGCATCGAAAAAAGGCTTGTCAGGGTGGTACGAGCCTTGCATACACAGCACGGGTGCACCGCTTTTTCTTTCTCGCTTTTCTATCTCTCGTTGGTCTTCTAAGTACCACAATCAGCGCCCGATCCGAAGGGCTGGCCAAGTCCCACAGCCGCTTCTATTACAGCAACTTCGACGGCTCCATCGGTTCTGCCCGGATCATGCGGCATTATTGGGTGCCGGTGACCCATCCGGATGCCCCGGTTGATTCTCGGCTCGACCCTCGGTTGGGAAAAGCTGCGAGTATCGCGCAGGAACGCGCGAATGCCCGTTCAAAGTCCCGCTGCTGGCAATACGTGAAGACTGCGCTCGTTGAATCGGGCGTTATCGACTCCTACCCCAGGACGAACTACGCCACGGAGGCGGGTGACGAATTGGTTCAGAGTTACGGATTCAAGAAACTCCCCATCCATGATCAATATGCGGCGCCTGTCGGGTCTGTTCTTGTCTTCGGGC
Organism: Chthoniobacterales bacterium; assembly: GCA_045809795.1. Lineage (GTDB taxonomy): Bacteria > Verrucomicrobiota > Verrucomicrobiia > Chthoniobacterales > UBA10450 > AV80. The sequence goes on along the minus strand of JBJMXD010000006.1, from coordinate 902,037 downwards.
ATGGCACCGCCGGCCACGTGGTCATTCGCACCAAGACCGGATTTGTGAGTGATTACTGGACGAGCAATCGCTGCAAGTACCCGCTCGTCGCGGTCTACGGTAAGTTTTCTTCCTAGTCTGTGGCGGGGATCAACCCGGGTTTCAGGTAAACCATTCCGACGTGGTCAATGAACGCGTCGATCCAATCGCGGCGAATTTCTTCCTGCGCTTGAGCGAGCGTCATTTTTCCGGCGTGAATTTTCTGGAGGAATAGTTCGGTGAGCAGTTCCTTGCGATCGGCGCCGTAGGGGCGCGCGTTGACCCGCTGAGGCCAAAGATTGTCGATCGTGTCGGCACCGCCGAGCTCCGTCGGAATGAGGTGATCGATTTTGAACTGGTTTCGCCGCTGCCAGGGCAACCGATAGCGCGCAAAAACCTTCTGCTCCATCGCGAGGGTGACTCCGCGCCGATCTTTGTCGCGCTCAGCCACTCGGCCAGGCGTGAGCTTCGGATTCGGCACCAGCAGGTCCTCGGCGTTCGCGGTTATGATCACAGCGAGAACGGCGATGACAGTGACGAAGAACAGCTTCACGCTCGTTGTATCGTAAACGGCCGCCGGCTTAGATGGGCCTCATGAAATGAATTGAACTGGTTCCAACGGCATTTCTCGCTAGAACCTGTGGCGATGCCGAAGAAGGGCCCAGTCCGGATCGCGATGTGGTCGGGCCCGCGCAATATCTCGACCGCAATGATGCGGGCGTGGGGAAACCGTTGCGATACCTTCGTCGTCGACGAGCCGTTTTACGCTTGCTACTTGCACGTGACCGGTCGTGAACATCCGGGGCGCGACGAAGTGGTCGGGCACGGCGAGATCGATTGGAAAAAGGTGATCGCGCAATTGACCGGCCCGGTCCCAGACGCCCGCCCCATCTATTATCAGAAACAAATGACGCATCACCTCCTGCCAGAGATCCACCGTGGGTGGCTTGGTGAAGTCACGAACTGCTTCCTGATCCGCGATCCGGCCGAAGTGATCGCTTCCTACATCAAGAAGAACAACGACCCCACGCTGGAAGACATCGGGTTCATCCAACAGGCGGAAATTTTCGATTGGGTATGCGAGCACGAGGGCGGGATTCCACCCGTCGTCGATGCGCACGACGTTCTCGAAAATCCGGAAATAATTTTGCGATTGTTATGCGAAGCGGTCGGCGTCGAATTTACCGACGCAATGCTGTCGTGGCCACCCGGCTTGCGCGAAACTGACGGCGTTTGGGCGAAGCACTGGTACGGTGAGGTCGAGAAATCGACAAGCTTTCGAAAACCTTCAGGCGGCGAGCCACCGGCGGTTCCCGAGCGCTTGCGCGGAATTTACGAGCAAGCTCACAAGTGTTACGAACGCCTTTATCCCCACCGATTGCACTGAATGCTCCAGCAATTCCACGAACAAAACCGCGATCTGCTGGTGAACATCAACGGCCGACTAGTCCACCGCGCCGAAGCTGGGATCAGTCCCTTTGATTCTGCGGTGCAAGGCGGCGACGCGGTCTGGGAAGGTTTGCGGCTCTACGACAGGCGGATTTTCAAACTGCGCGAGCATCTCGCGCGGCTGCGGCGGTCGGCGGAAGCATTGTCGTTCGCTGAAATTCCGCCGGAGGAAAAAATCATTGATGAAATCAAGCGAACGCTCGCCGCGAATAAAATGCGGGATGCTGTTCATATTCGCCTAACGCTGACGCGCGGGGTGAAGATCACCTCGGGAATGGATCCGCGTTTGAACCAGAGTGGACCCACCTTGATCGTTCTCGCGGAGCACAAGGCGCCGGTTTACGCGAAGACCGGTCTCACCTTGATCACGAGCAAAATGCGGCGGCCGCCGCCGGAGATTCTCGATCCGCGAATTCATCACGCGAATTTGCTGAACTCGATCCTGGCGAAGATCGAAGCGAACAGCGCCGGCGCCGATGACGCGCTGATGCTCGACACCCGCGGCTTCGTCGCCGAGACGAATGCAACCCACGTTTTCATCGTCCGCGACAACACGGTATCCACACCGCGGGTTCTAGCCTGTCCCGAGGGAATTACGCGCGCGACTGTTCTCGAAATTTGCGCGACAAACGCGATCTCTTGTGAGGAAAGCGATCATCGTCTCGAAGAAATTTACCGCGCCGACGAAATGTTCTGCACCGGAACGATGGGCGAATTAGCCGGCGTGATTAAACTAGACGACCGAATTATCGGCGCGGGGCAGATAGGTCAGATGACCCAGCGCTTGAGCAAGCTCTTCGCGGAGCGCACTGCCACCGAAGGCGAACCAGTCGCATAAATCGTATAGGTCCTACGCGACCTATTCCGTTTCCGGCTCGCAATCCGATCCCGGCAATTCCATCCTAAAACCATGGCCGACGCCCTCACTCCCATGATGCAGCAATACCAGCGGCTGCGCGCGTCGGTGCCGCCGGACACGCTGCTCCTCTTCCGGCTGGGCGATTTCTACGAGCTGTTTTTCGACGACGCCAAGGAAGCCTCCGCCCTTCTGAATCTCGCCCTTACTCACCGCAACAGCGTGCCGATGTGCGGCATGCCCTATCACGCGGCCCAGGGCTACATCGCGAAGCTCATCCAAGCTGGACGCCGGGTCGCCATTTGCGACCAAACCAGCGAACCGCAACCGGGAAAAATAGTTAACCGCGAAATCACCCAGATCATCACGGCCGGAACGGTGAGCGAGCTGGACTTGTTGAAAGCCAACCGGCCGAATTACCTCGGAGCGGTTTATTTCCACGAAGGACGATTCGGGTTCGCCTACGCAGAGCTCAGCACCGGCGAATTCCGGGTCACCGAGGCGGATAACAGCAGCGCGCTCCTGGACGATCTCGCGCGGATCTCACCGGCGGAGGTGCTGGTGAGCGAACGGCAGATGACGGAGTTCGGGGAGATCGCTGGCGCGCTGGCCTACGACGACTTCGCCTTCCTGACCGATCACGCTCGCTTCACCCTTTGCGAACATTTTCGGGTGAAATCGCTCGACGGTTTCGGTTGCAACGAGATGCCGGCAGCGATCGGGGCGGCCGGGGCGATCATTCATTATTTGAAGCAGCAACTACGGCGGAAGATCGACCATCTCACGTCGCTGCGCTGCGATGCCCGGGGCGATTACGTGCTGCTCGACGCGGCGACCCAGATCAACCTGGAGCTGGTCGAATCGCGCGGGGCGCGAAACATGAGCCTGCTCGCGGCGCTCGATCGCACGGTGACGCCGATGGGCGGCCGCAAGCTCCGCAGCTGGATTCTGCAACCGTTGCGCGACCTCTATGAGCTCGAATGCCGCCAGCAATTGATCGCCGATCTGTTGCACGAAGCCGATCTGCTCGCAGGTTTGCGCGCCTGTTTGAAAGCGATTCGCGATTTGGAACGCGCCGCCGGCCGGCTGAGCCAGGCTTCGGGCAACGCGCGCGACCTGGTCGCGCTGAAAATTTCACTTCAGCAAATTCCGGATCTCAAAGGAGAGCTGCGGAAATTGATCGACCGGACGGAGTTTGGAAAGGAACCGCAGCTCGGAACGCTTTGCAGACGCACTTTCGATTCGCTCCAGGAAATGCCGGCGTTAACCGAGCGGCTGTCCGCGGCCCTGGTGGACGATCCGCCGCTTGTCTTGAAAGAAGGCGGCATTTTCCGGGACGGCTTCGACGGCGATCTGGACGAGTTGCGGCAAGGTTCGCGCGAAGGAAAAAATTGGATCGCGCAATTGCAGGAGCGCGAAATCACGGAAACCGGCATCAAGTCTCTCAAGGTCCGCTTCAATTCCGTCTTCGGTTATTTCATCGAAGTGACGAAATCGAATCTCGGCAATGTGCCGGAACGCTACGTCCGAAAGCAGACTACGGTCGGCGGCGAGCGTTTCATCACGCCGGAACTGAAGGAAATGGAATCGAAGATTCTGGGCGCCGACGAAAAAGCGCGACAGCTCGAGTATCAGCTTTTCCAAAGCGTGCGAGAGGAAACGCTTCGCGAACTGGAGCCGATCCAGCGCACTGCCGTCGCGATCGCTACCCTGGATGTGATTTGTGGACTCGCGGAGACGGCGCGGCTCTACGGCTACTCGCGGCCGGCGCTGAACGCTTCGTTGCGACTCGTGATTCGGGACGGCCGCCATCCCGTGCTCGATCAGAATCTGGCCGAGGAAAAGTTTGTGCCTAACGACACCGACCTCGACGGCGAACGAATCCGGCTGGCAATCATCACCGGTCCGAACATGGCGGGCAAGTCGACCTATATCCGGCAAGTCGCGTTGATCGTTTTGATGGCGCAGATCGGCAGCTTCGTCCCGGCTTCGAGCGCTGAGATTGGTCTGGTTGATCGCGTTTTCACACGCGTCGGTGCCAGCGACGATCTTTCGCGGGGCCAATCGACTTTCATGGTCGAGATGAACGAGACCGCGAACATCGTCAACAACGCGACCGAACGCAGTCTCGTCATTCTCGACGAAATCGGGCGCGGGACTTCGACCTTCGACGGGCTTTCTATCGCCTGGAGCGTCGCGGAGTTCCTCCACGACAAAATCAAATCGCGCACCCTCTTCGCGACCCATTATCACGAGCTGACCAAACTCGCTTCGGAACGAAAAGGCGTCACGAATTTCAACGTCGCCGTCCGCGAATGGAACGAGCAGATCATTTTCCTGCGCAAGATCATCCCTGGTGGTGCGGACAAGAGTTACGGGATTCACGTTGCACGGCTGGCCGGTGTGCCGAAGGAAATCCTCGATCGCGCTCGCGACATTCTCGCCCACCTCGAAAAACCCAACGGCGCCGTCGAAGTGCAAAAGCCCGCGAAAGGACGCCGTGGCAAAAAGCCTGCGCCCGTTTCGCAGAAGCCGCAGATGGATTTGTTCTGAACCGTCGGGGTCAACGCAGAACCAACTCACGGAAAGCCACGTCCAGAACCGGTCGACCGCGCGAAGTGTAATTGCCGGGCAATCACCGGCAGTAACCACCACAATATTGTATGAAAAAACTATTCCCGTTAGTCTCTCGAACCGTCGTCGCGCTGATCGCGGGCGGACTTTGCCTCGGCGTTTCGGCTCAGGCCGCGCAAAAGAAAGAGGAAACCAAGCCGTCGCCCTCAGCCTCGGCGAGCACATCGAAAAGCCCAGCCACGGCCGCCCTGAGCGCCAAGGACAAATCCTTCATGAAAGACGCCGCCCAGGGCGGAATGATGGAAGTCGACATGGGCAAGATGGCCCAGCAAAAGGGCAAGAGCGCGGACGTCAAAAAGATCGGCGACACCATGGTGGCTGATCACACCAAAGCGAATAACGAACTGATGGGCATCGCGAAGAAGAAAGGCGTCGACCTCTCAAAAGAGAAGGGCAAGATGGAAAAACTGAACGACGCGAACTTCGACAAGGAATACGTCAACGCGATGGTGAAAGACCACGAGAAGGATTACGCTGCGTTTCAAGCCGAAGCGAAGAACGGCAGCGACGCTGACGTGAAAGCGTTTGCGTCAAAGACCTCGGCCGTGATCAAGAAGCATCTCGACATGGTCAAGGCTGCGCAGGCGAAGATGAAGTAAGTGCTGCGGGGTGGATCTAGCGCTCCGTCGCTCGATGTTCGGAAGGCGACCGGCATCGATCGTCGCGCGCGGAGCGACGCGATCCACCTAGCTAACGCGCAGGCGCATTTGCAGCACTAACCGCGCATCCGTGCCGGTTGGTGCAATCGCAGGCAAGTAGAGCTGCGGATCGATGCCGGTAATTTTCAGACGCAGAAAGCTTTCGTCCGGCAATCGTTCGGCGTCGCCGCGAACGGCGATGGCATGGAACGCGGCCTGATTGTCAGCGCAAAAGTAATTCGTGTCGCCAGCTATCACGGCGACCTCACCAATCTCGATTGTATTCAGGGCGCTGACGAAATCGATCCGGAGCGGAGCCGCACCGGCGCCAGGAGGCAATTCGATTCGAAGGTCTTTCCAGCCTTCGTGGCCGACGCGCGCGTAAACAGAATTCTCTTCGGAATGCGAACCATCGCTAGAGTAGAACACCTGAATGATGGTTTGCTGAGCGAAAGGCGTCTCTCGAATGGACCCGTCACGCCACTGTTGCGCGATTTTTTCCTGCAAAGCATTTGAGCGCTCGGTGTAGTAACTCGCCAGGGCGGCGTTTGACTCGTTAGGCGGCGCCAGAAGTTGTTCGAGAAACCCGGGCAACTGAGCCGACGGCGGTTTCTGCCAGACGCCGAGCCCCGGTCCATCATGAAAAGTCCAGGAGCGACCCTGCTGTTGCAGCTCCGTCCAGACTTTCCACACGCCGAATCCTTTGCTCCGCACGTCAACGTCGTGAAGCAGAAAAATGCCGCCCGGACGGAGTTTTGGCAGCCACGCCTCGACATCGTGATGAACCGCGTCCTCGGTGTGAAGCCCATCGAGGTGAAGAACGTCGATGCTCTGTTTTTCGAAACGATTCAGCGCGTCATCGAAGTCCGAACGAATCAGGGTTGAGAACGACTCGTAGTTGGCGCGGTTGTGCTGCGAAACCTGAGCAAATGTCGTCTCGTCATATCCACCGGCGTGCTGATCGCCGCGCCAGGTATCGACACCGAAGCACTGCGTCGCCGTCTTGTTTTCGAGGGCCGACTGGCAGAACGCGAAATAACTTTCGCCTCGATCGACCCCCAGTTCCACGACCAGTGCCCGTTTTAGAACCGCCATGAGATCATAGGCGAAATGAATGTGCGGGGTCCAGGCGCCCACCCCATAGATGACCGGCTTAAAGTAGCGCGAGGGAAGATCGGCCTGCTCTGTGTCCATACGAGACGAAGTCACCAGAAGTGCGCACCTATCTTCCGAGCGTGAACCCAAACCAGGCAAATATTCAAGAGAAGCTGAACCCCGACGAGGCTGAGAAAGACTCTTCGGTTACAATATCGGTAGAGCCACCAAACCCCGAAGAAAAGCAGAACGCCGAGCAGTGCTTGGTAGCCGTGCAGGATTGCCAGGGCAGGGCCACTGAAAATTGCGAGAATTAACACGGCGGGACCGAGCAAGCCGTACCAAAGCCAGGGCGCCGGTCTCGGAAGCTGGGCGCATTGCGCCAGGGCTGGGAGGATGAGGACGGAGCCGACGAGGCCAGGCACGGACCGCTCCCAGTAGATTGAGGCTGATGCGAGATCAGAAGGAAAAAACTCCAGACTCATCAAGCCAGTCAGGTCGAAAAAATTATGAAGCCGAATCCAGATAAAATTGATCGGCGAAGCCCAGGCCGCTTCGGTGCCGCGGCCGGAGAAGTTTTGCGCAATCAAATCGGAAGGGATGCGCAAGACCAGCCTGGTCCAGATAAACCAGGGCGCCAAGAGCAGGGAATAGACGCCGACGTAGATCGCTGTCGATCGCAGAGCAATCGTGCTTCGTTTCCATTGGGTGAGATAAAATAATCCGACGCAGCCGGCAAAAACGACGGCGTAAGGGTGACAATGATAAGCCAGGGCGAGCAGAACAGCGACGATCGCTGGGTGGTGCGCGCGGCGGAGAGAAGTCCAGGCGAGGAGAATGAAGAATCCAGCAAGAGCCTTCGGCCAGCTATAAATTGTCTGCACGATGAAATATTGATTCGTCACGTAAAGAATGGTGGCAAAAGGCAGAACGGAATTCGCGCCCATGCTCGAGCAGAAAACGAGGAGGCCCAGGAGCAGCAGCGAATTGAGAACCAGCCCGACGACGGCGAACTGCTCGAAATACGAGCCCTCATTGAGCTTCGAAACGTCCTGCCAATCGGCGCCGATGTAGTTGTAGGTGCCGAGCGAAGGATGGTCGTAAGGCGCCCCGAGCGCCACGCGAAAGGGTATAGGCACCAGCGACATGAGGATCGTGCGATTGCTCACCTCGTTGCCAGGCAGGATCGGCCGGACGTCCTTGAACGAAATACCGCGCAGGAAGAATTCGCTAACGGCAAAGGGAATGTAATTATCCGCGGGCATCCCGGTGAGATACTGAACCTTTACGTTCAGAGTAGGCGTCTTGAAGATGTAAGGGCCGTCAGAGAGCGATTCGGGCAGGCGCACTTGGACATGAAGAATCCCCAGGTTCAGAACGAGAAACAAACCCCAAAGGGCGAGCGCGATTTTAGTCGCAGTGGATAGCGCGCGAAAAAGTTCCTGAAGAATGCCGCGAACAACCAGCCAGGCTGCGCTCCCCAGGGTCAACGCGATCAGGACGATCACAAGAAAAAGTCGGGCTCGTGGAATGGCGGCGATCCCCAGACCAAAAAGCGTGTGCAGCCCGACGCCCACCGCGGCGCCATAACTGACGAGCTCGAGCCCGCGCAGTTTTGTAAGACGATGGAGCAGGACGATACCATTCCCGAGGATCGACCCGACTACCCAAACCAGGAGAAGGAACCCCGCGGCAAAGGTCATTCGCGGCGATTCTCGATGCGGGCTCCGGCGCGACAAGGATTTTCGCGAATCGTTAGACATAACGACCGGTTTAGTCCTCTATTGAACCGTCCGATTCGACCCTACTGAGATGTTCGAAAAACTGCCGAGCGTCCGCGACTTTCAGCCGAAATTCTATTCGGCTGGCCCGGCGCGCTTTCATTTGCCGTTGCTCTACGATTTGGTGTCGAAGACGAAGGCGAAGCGGGTGGTGTTTCTCGGATTTGGAGACGGTGACGCCTTTTTCACCGCCTGCCAGGCTGCGCTGGAACAGAAAATCGACTGCCAATGCGTCGCCGTCCGACGCAATCGCGCCGGAGAATCAGCGGAGGATGATCCGACGTGGCGGAATGGACGGGCTGATGGCGAGGAATTCTACGGCGAGCGGGCGCGTTTCTTTGAGGCGCCCGCGGAGGCGTTGGCCGAAATCGCTGACGCAAGCGTGGATATTTTGTGGGTCGACGACTCCGATTCCGGAACTGAAATCCGAAAAGATCTGTCCGCCTGGCAGAGCAAGCTTTCGAGTTTCGCGACCGTCTTGATTCATGGGGTGCGGTTAGAACGCGACGACAGTCCGGCCGCGGCCTGGAACGAATGGGTCGGAAAACGGCCACACGCGGATTTCGCCGAAGGCGTCGGACTCGGAGTTGCAGTTCTCGACAAGAGCAGTCCTGGCTCTTTTTTTGTTAAACACAGCGGCGACCTCGCTCTCCTCTATTCGATAGTGGCGGCGCAAATCGACGCCTCGGCGCGCGTCGCGACCGCTGAGAAAGAGACCGCTGCCTTTAAAATCCGACAGGTTTGGCTTGATTCGCTTTTGGCCGATCGCAGCGAGGTCCAACAAATCATCGATCACCAATCGCGCGCTTTGAAGGACTTGGAGGGACGATTTCAGGGACTCCTCGAAGATCGTGCCAAGGCGCAGCTCGTGATCGAATCCCTCAACGAGCAGGTTCAGCATTTCGATAATCTTCGGCGCGACCGCGCGAAGGCGCAGCTGGTCATGGACAGCCAGCACGAGCAGTTGAAGCAATTTGTCGCGGAGAGGGACATGTTGACCGCGCAGGTCGAGACCTTGAAAGCCCAGCTCAAGGAACACAAAGCGATCCTGAAAGCGGCGAAAGCCGCCTGCCGAAAGAAAGGCCGATGTTTCCAGATCCAAACCGGACCGAAGATTCGCCGACCGTTTGGCGAAAGAGTCGCGCGAGAGCTTCGCCGGCTCCCGGGAAATCTTGGCCTTGGCCGAAAAGAAAGCGCACCCGTCACGCGGAAAATCGAAACAGTCGCGGCACCAGTAAGGCCGACTGATCGCTACGAAGCGTGGATCGCCGAGCATGAACCTGACGCCGCCGCACTCGAGAAACAGCGAACCGCGGCCCGCGCTCTTTCACCGAATGTGAAAATCAGTTTGCTCACGCCGGTTCACAATACGCCGACGGATTTCCTCGAAGCGATGTTCGCTTCCGTGCTCGCCCAGACCTACGAAAATTGGGAGCTCTGCGTGGTCGACGCTGGATCGAATCGCGCTGAAACCGTCGAGACGATGAGGCGTTGGGAATCGCGCGATCCCCGAATTCGCGTCGAAGGCCTCGGAGCAAATCTCGGGATTGCCGACAACACAAATCGCGCGCTCAACATGGCTACAGGTGATTTCGTCGCGTGTCTCGATCACGACGACGTAATCGCGCCATTCGCGCTTTACGAGTTGGCTCGGGCGGCGGTCGAAAACCCGGAAGCCGATATTTTTTACAGCGACGAAGACCGGTTGAGCGCCGAGGGCAAACGCCACGGACCCTTTTTCAAACCGGAGTGGGATCCGGAGCTGCTTTGCGCTTCCATGTATATCGGCCACCTGAGTGCGTTTCGCCGCTCGCTTGCGGTCGAGCTGGGCGGGTTTCGCAAGGAGTTCGATCTCTCACAGGATTACGACTTCGCCTTGCGCGCAACCGAGCGGGCTCGCGCGATCCATCATATTCCGCACGTCCTTTATCATTGGCGGGAACATCCCGAATCGGGATCGGCCGGCGGCAAACCGGACGCGCGCCGGACAAACTTGGCAGCATTGGCCGATGCGATGCGGCGTCGGAATTTGCCGGCAGAGATTTTGGAATACCCGACTGCGAACCGGGCACGATTGAAGGTCGAGCCCTGGCCGCGCGTTTCTATAATCGTGCCGACAGATTCGGCGACGCGGGCCCAGGCTTGTCTGCAAGATTTGCCCCGAGCGACGAAATATCCGGACCTTGAAATCGTGCTGGTAACGAACAGTGCGCTCGCCGATTCGTTAAAATTTCTCGCGCCCGACGGCGCAACGATCCGCCTCGTCCCGTACGACAAGCCCTTCAATTTTTCCGACAAATGTAACGTTGGCTCGGAGGTGGCGACGGGAGAGCGATTGATCTTTTTCAACGACGACGTCGAAACTGATCAGGCGGACTGGATCCAGAATGTGATCTCGCCGCTAGAGAACCCCGAAGTCGGAGCGGTCGCGCCAAAGCTCCTCTACGAGACTGGCAAAATTCAGCACGCCGGGTTGGTGATGGGCGTTCGCGGTCTGGCGGGGACGGCGTTTCACCAGCGCGCTGCCGATTCGACCGAACATTATAATCTAGCGCAGACGCAGCATGACGCGGCCGCGCTTTCTGCCGCCTGTCTGGCCATGCGCCGCGATGATTTTTTCCGCGTCGGCGGCTTCGACGCGATCAACACGCCGATCGCGCACTCGGACATGGACCTTTGTTTCAAAGTGCGCGAGGCAGGGTTGCGCTGCGTTTACACGCCGTATGCGACGTTGCGGCACGCGGGCCACGCTTCCATCGGAGTCGGCGAGGCGCAGGTCGAGACGCAGAAACGACCGCGCGATAAGGCCTCCATTTTTTTGCTGAAACGGTGGGCGCGCTACACGACGCGCGATCCTTACTTCACCGATAACATGCGGGACTGGCTGCATGTCGATTCGCCGACACCGATCAGGATGTGGGGCCAGAACGATCCCGCTGCGCCGATACAAACATCGGCTGACCTGCTTTTCGTTTCGCACGATCTCTCGCTTTCGGGCGCGCCGATGATGCTTTTTCACGCCGCCGCTTGGTGCAAACGCCACGGAATGTTTGTGACCGTCATGGCGCCGGAAGACGGCCCATTGCGAGCGAAATTCGAAATGGAAGGAATCCCGCTCATTGTTGATCCGCTGGTGGAGGCCGAACATGAATCGTTCGTAGCGTTCGCGCGCGACTTCGATTGCGTCGTTGCTAACACGATCCGAACGAGCGCCGTCGTGCGCGCGTTGAAGCGCGAAGATGTCCCGGTCGTGTGGTGGTTGCATGAGCCCGGCTCGGTTGGCGAACATTACTTGCGCGAAGAGCCAAAGCTTCGCGCGGCGATGCCGATGGCCGATTTGCTTTTGGCTCCGTCGGAACGGACCGCGTCCATTTACCGTCCCTACACCGAGAGCGCGGTGAAGTGTCTGCACAACGCAATCCCTGACGTTGGAGAATCAACGCCGCGGCGTTCCGAGGGGGCGCCATTGCGTTTCCTTCTCATTGCCAGCATCGAGCCTCGAAAGGGCCAGGACGTTTTCGTGAAAGCGCTGGCCCAATTGTCTCCCCAATTGCAAGACGCGGCGCAGTTCGAAATCGCCGGCCGAATCCTCGATCCGGATTTTTGGCCGGCCGTCGAACCAATCGCCCAACGCGTGAAGAATCTTACTGTGACCGGTGCGCTCAGCCACTCCGATGCCCTCGCCAAGGTGAGCGCCGCGGATGTGATCGTCTCGCCATCCCGCGATGAAGCGATGCCGACCGTGACGATTCTGGAGGCGATGAGTCTGGGAAAAGCAATTATTGCATCCAACGTAGGCGGCGCCGCCGAGACATTCGCCGATGGCGAAAACGCCCTGCTCGTTAGGCCGGAAATGCCGGAGGAGCTCGCCGCGGCGATGCGGCGTTTAATTGAAAAGCCGCCGCTCGCTGTTCAACTCGGACGCAAGGCACGTGAGACCTACGAACACGGTTTCACAATCGAACGGTTCGGCGCCGAATTTTCTGAACTGATCCGCGGAGCAATTTCGAAAGGACCCGCACGGCATGCGGAATAACGGACCGACGAGTCGACCGAGCGTTCTGTTCGTTTCGCACGAGACGACTTTGAGCGGCGCGCCCATCCAGCTCGTTCATCTCGCTGGCTGGTTGCAGGGACGAGGCTGGGACATCCTCGTCGCGACGCCCGATTACGGGCCGATTTCGGACATGCTCGTCGCGCGCGGTGTGCCGACGATTGTTGAAACCACGCTGCTCACGGATCTGACGCACACCTGGCTGCGCGAACAATGTCAACGATTCGACGTCATCGTGGCGAACACGATCGCGAGCTGGCCGGGGATCCGCGCGGCGCACCTCGAACGCAAACCTTCTCTCTGGTATTTGCATGAAACGCTCGTGGCCATTCGTTTGATTCGCGCGATTCCTGAGATGGCTTCGGCGTTGACCATGGCCGATTTGCTGGTTACGCCCACGCGGCAAACCGCGCGCATTTACCAGGGGCTGACTGACGCGCCGATTAAAGTCGTGCCCTACGGCATCCCGCGTCCGCAAGCGGATGGGTCGCAACCGGGCGAACAGATGCGCTTCCTCACCCTCGCATCGTTCGAGCCGCGCAAAGGTCAGGACGTCTTGGCCGAGGCGATCGGAAAATTGGATGTAGCTGCGCGGAAACATTGCCGATTCAAGATGGCAGGACGTGTTCTCGATGAAGAGTTTTATGGCAATCTTCGCGAAGCGGTCGCCCCTTTTCCGGAGGTGGAGCTAATCGATGCGCTCGATCACGCCGACGCGTTGAAGCTTCTGAACGAGACGGACGTGCTCGTTCTTCCGTCGCGTGATGAGACGATGCCGATCGCGATCCTCGAAGCGCTTGGCCTGAGTAAAGCGGTCATCAGCGCGGATGTTGGCGGGGTGCGGGAGTGGCTCCGCGATGGAATGAATGGACTGCTCGTTCCGATGGAAAGTCCGGAAGCATTGGCGGAAGCGATCTCGAGATGTGCCACCGATCCCCGCCTCCTGAAGCGATTGAAAACGGCCGGTGCCCGCACGTTCGAACGCCACTTCACCCTGGACGCTTTCGCAACGCGCTTCGCAGAATTGTTAGTTTCACTGACCCAGGAACCCCGCAAGCATGCGCGCGAGTACGCTGATTGGGTCACTCAGTTCGACACATTAACTGACGCAATGCGGGCAGGGTTGCGTCGCGAACTTCGCCTGCTTCCGAGACACCCGCTGATCTCGATCATTTTGCCGGTCTACAATCCTGATCTGCATTTTCTTGAAGCAGCGATCAATTCCGTCCGCCACCAAATTTATGAGCGATGGGAGCTCTGTATCGCGGATGACGCTTCCACTGATCCGAAAGTGCGCCCGTTCCTGGAAGCGATCGCCCGGAGCGATGCGCGCGTGAAATTAACCCTGCGCGAGACCAACGGCCATATCCCCGCCTGCTCAAACTCAGCGCTCGAGATGGCGACGGCCGAAATGTGCGCGCTGCTCGATCAGGACGACTTGTTTGCGGAGAACGCCCTGGCGCTGGTTGCGCTCGAGCTCGCGCGCTATCCCGACGCCGGCCTGATTTATTCCGATGAAGACAAAGTGAATGAGGCTGGCGAGCGCTCGAATCCATTCTTCAAGCCCGATTGGAACCCTGAACTTTTTCTCGGCCAAAATTACATCAATCACCTGGGAGTTTATCGGACGGAAGTGCTGCGCCGAATAGGTGGGTTTCGCCAGGGATTCGAGGGCTCACAGGATTACGATCTCGCCCTGCGATGCGTGGAACTCCTCGAGCCAGGGCAAGTCCGACACATTCCGAAAATCCTATATCATTGGCGGGCTGTTGCCGGCAGCCTCGCCGCGGTTCCGGATGCCAAACCGTACGCGAAGCACGCCGCCCGCCGCGCGATTGCCGATCATCTTCGACGAAAGCAACAGCCTGGGTGCGTCGTCCGGTGCCCGGAAAATATCGAATCCCATCGGGCGATCTATGAAGTTCCGACGCCTGCGCCGCTCGTTTCGGTTATCATTCCTACGCGGGACCGCGCCGATCTCCTCAAACTTTGCGTCAAGAGTGTCCGAGAGCGGACTGATTATGCACCTCTGGAAATCGTCGTCGTAGATAACGCCTCGGTTGAAGCGGAAACGATCGAGCTTTTGTCGCGATTGGAAACGGAAAAGACGGCGCGAATTCTGCGGGATCACGGCGCGTTCAACTACAGCCGGCTAAACAATCTCGCTGCCGCCCAGGCCAACGGCGAAATCCTTTTATTCCTGAACAACGATATCGAGGTCGAGAACCGGGGATGGCTCACGGAAATGGTAAGTCATGCGGCCCGACCGGAAGTGGGAGCGGTGGGTGCCCGGCTTTGGTATCCTGATGGAACACTTCAGCATGGCGGCGTCGTTCTTGGGATGGGAGGCCTGGCAAATCATGCTTTCCCGCGTATTCCGCGAGGACATCCCGGTTACTACAATCGCGCCTTTTTGCAGCAAGACTGCTCGGCCGTGACCGGAGCCTGCATGGCCGTCCGCAAGAAAGTTTTCCAGAAGTTCAATGGATTCGACGAGGTGGATCTCGGCGTCAATTTTAGTGATATCGATCTCTGCTTGCGCCTGAGGGCTGGCGGCTACGAAATCGTTTGGACGCCTTACGCAAATTTGATCCACCGCGAGTCCGCGTCCCGCGGTCATGAACGGACCGAAGAACAGCAAAAACAGTTTCTTCGCGAGGCGAGTTACATGCGGGAAACTTGGGGAACGGAGTTACTGCACGATCCCTTTTACAATCCGAATTTCACGCTCAATCCGCCCGGATTTGAGATCGCGTTTCCGCCCCGCCTCCCGCAAGCTATGAAATTATGGCGATGAAGGCAGTTATTCTGGCAGGCGGGATGGGTTCCCGGCTGAGCGAAGAGACCTCACTGCGTCCTAAGCCGATGCTTGAGATTGGGGGGCGCCCCATTTTGTGGCACATCATGAAGCTCTATGCCGCCCATGGAGTGAACGACTTCATCATCTGCTGCGGATACAAGGGCTATGTCATTAAAGAATATTTCGCTAACTACTTCCTTCACATGTCCGATGTCACTTTCGACATCGAGCATAACCAGATGGAAGTGCACCAGCGGTTTGCCGAGCCATGGCGCGTAACCCTCGTGGACACCGGTATCACGACCCTTACCGGCGGGCGCCTTAAACGCGTAAAGCGTTATCTGAGCGACGAAGATTTCTGCTTAACCTACGGGGATGGCGTCGCGGATGTGGACATCAGCAAGCTAGTCGAGTTTCACAAAAAGGAAGGCAAGCTTGCCACGGTTACCGCAGTCCAGCCGCCGGGCAGGTTTGGGGTGCTGGAGTTAGACGGGAATCTGATCCGGCGCTTCCAGGAGAAACCTTCCGGAGCGGGTTCCTGGATCAGTGCCGGTTTTTTCGTCCTTTCGCCGAAGGTAGTCGACTACATCGAAGGTGATGCCACGCCGTGGGAGAAGGAGCCCATGGAGCGCCTGGCACGCGAAGGGGAACTAAACGCTTTCTGTCACGACGGGTTTTGGCAATCGATGGATACCCTCCGTGACCGGCAATATCTCGAGTCACTGTGGCAGTCTGGTAAGGCACCGTGGCAAGTCTGGTGATCTGCCCTAATCCGTGATCACCAACGCAATAGTTAAAGATGACCTAAGGAGCATCCACGAGACGGCAGGATCGCATGGCCGTTGGAATGGGGCCGTCATCGTTGTAACAGGCTGCGCGGGTTTCCTGGGTTTCTATCTTACACAATACCTTGTCCGCTACGCGGGGGAGTTGGGAATTCGCAGGATCATCGGGCTCGACACGTTCTTGCTCGAAAAGCCCTGTTGGTTATTGCAACTGGCCGAAGAATTCCCGGATCTCTTTTCCCTTCAATCCTTCGATATTTCTAAGGATCGGCTCGAAGATGTGCAGGAAGCAAAGTCCGCGCGCTTCGTCGTTCACGCGGCTTCCATCGCTTCCCCTACGTTCTACCGGCAGTTCCCGCTCGAAACGATTGACGCAAATGTTTGGGGTTTGCGCCGATTGCTCGACTTCTACAAGAATGCCGACGGGTTAGAAGGATTTCTGTTCTTTTCATCCAGCGAGATTTACGGCGACCCGGATCCGCAGTTCATCCCCACCGAAGAGGAGTACCGCGGGAATGTCTCCTGTCTAGGGCCGAGAGCCTGTTATGACGAGGCGAAGCGCTTCGGCGAAACGCTCTGCTACGTTTTCGCCACGTCCCATGGCATGCCCGTCACTGTTGTCAGGCCATTTAACAATTACGGCCCCGGTATGCGAGCCGGCGATAATCGATTACCAGCTGATCTCGCCGAAGCGGTGGCGGGACGGCGTGATATCACGCTCTTATCCGATGGTTCACCAACTCGCACCTACTGCTACGTCTCGGATGCGGTTGCCGGTTATTTTCTGAGTCTCCTGCACGGCAAATTCGACTATTTCAATATCGGGAGCGACGGGCATGAAATAACGGTTCGCGACCTCGCCGAGATCTATCGAGCGGTCGGGGCCGAGCTATTTGGTTATTCCGGGAAAATTAAGTACGAGAAGAGCAGTGACTCAGAGTACCTGACGCACAATCCCACTCGACGTCGTCCCGACATCCGAAAAGCTCGAGAAAGACTCGGTTACAACCCGAAGATTGAGGTGAGAGAAGGAGTGAGACGTCATCTGCAGTTTCTAAGCAACGAGAGACTTGGCAAGCCATGAACGTAACCATTGTTGGAGCGGGTTATGTCGGGCTTGTCTCGGGCATCTGCTTTGCGATCAAAGGACATGCCGTAACCTGCGTTGAGATCAATTCTAAATTGGTGGCGCAGCTGAATGGAGGCAAACCGACAATTTATGAGCGGGGTCTAGCAGAGCTGCTCGGACGCGCTCTTAAATCACACAGGTTCGAAGCCACGAATGACCTCGTTCATGCACTCGACCGGAGCGATGTCGTTGTAATTGCGGTTGGAACGCCTTCTGACAGGACAGGTATAGACTTAGGCCCGCTCCTCGAGGTCGCGCGAAGCATCGGTCAATATCTCGGCAACCACGATCGCTTTCTGGCAGTACTGGTGAAAAGCACGGTCATTCCAGGTACAACCGATACGATGGTGCGGTCGGCGATTGAAGAAGCCTCCGGGAAGAGATTCCCGGCTTTCGGCCTCGGTATGAACCCGGAGTTCCTGCGAGAAGGCGAGGCGGTTGATGACTTCATGGAGCCCGACCGAATCGTCCTTGGTTACGAGGACGAGCGAACTCTAAAGTTGCTGGAAGAATTATACGCGCCATGGGAAGTCGATAAGATCCGGGTCAACACTCGAACTGCTGAGCTAATCAAGTATGCAAACAACGTTCTGCTCGCGACTCAGATCTCAGCGATGAACGAGATCGCGAATTTAGCTGGCGCGCTGGGTGGGATCGACGTGATGGATGTGGTCAAGGCGATCCGTTTGGACAAGCGCTGGAATCCGGTCACAGACAAGGGCAGGCTGTCTCCAGGAATTCTAAGCTACCTGGTGCCGGGTTGTGGCTTTGGTGGAAGTTGCCTTCCGAAAGATGTTCAGGCTCTTCGTTCGCAAGGCGTGGAGAAAGGCCTTCCGATGCATCTGGTTAGCGCAGTCGCTGCCGTTAATGATTCGCAACCTCTTCAAGTTATCGAGATCATCGAGCGAGAAGTCCAGAGTCTTGCGGGACAAACAGTTCTGGTGCTGGGCCTGGCGTTTAAGCCGGATACAGACGACGTTCGCCAATCGGCATCCCTTAAGATCATCCGATCGTTGTTAGAAAAGGAAGCGCACGTCGTCGCTCACGATCCGGTGGCGATTGACAATTTCAAAGCTGCTTTGAGCGGCGCCGTGGAACCAATGATTTTCGTGACCGATTGGACGGATTCCGTAGCAGGCGCTGATGTTATTATCATCGCGACGGCCTGGGCGGAATATCGCGACTTGGCAGAAATGAACCTGGCGGGAAAAATTGTGTTCGATGCTCGCCGGATGTTTGAGCCATCGGCAATTACATCAGGCCGCTATCTTTCAATTGGACGGCGGATTGCTACGCCGCGTTAGAAGGTGGAAAGCCGGCTCCGCCAGATTCAACGTTGTGAGGTGTGCGGCAATGCAGACCTTGCTCCGGTGTTGGACTTAGGTTCGCATCCGTTGTGTGACGATCTAGTTCCCGTAGGTGAGTCGCGGCAATGTCGGGAGTATCCTATCGAGATATTGTTCTGCCGGAACTGCGATACCGCGCACCAACGCTTCCAGGTGCCGCAGCGAGAGCTATTCCCGGATTCCTATCATTATCGGGCCCACTTCACAGCCGACGTGCTTAAAGGAATGCGGGAGTTAGTGCAGTCCTGCGAACAGGTACTCGGCGATCTAGCAGGCAAGACGGTTCTCGATATCGGATGCAACGACGGTAGCTTGCTGGATTTCTTCCGCGAACAGGGAGCGCTCACTGTCGGCCTTGAACCGACCGATGCATTCCGGAACGCTGCACAAAAGGGGCACCCTATTTTCAACGATTTTCTGTCGGAGGACGTCGTCGACAGCATCGTCGCGGCGCATGGCAGGCCGGACGTGATCACCTTCACTAACGTCTTCGCCCACATCGAACATCTGGACGACGTGATCCTGGCACTTAAGGGCTTAATGGCTGCGCATACCGTGATCGTGATAGAAAACCATTATCTAGGCTCTGTCCTCGACCGAAATCAGTTCGATACGTTCTATCACGAGCATTGTCGCACGTACAGTTACACTTCCTTCGTGCATGTCGCCGGATCGTTGGGTGTGCATTTGCTGAAGGTTGAGTTTCCGTCGCGTTACGGAGGTAACATCCGCGTCTTCCTTGGGACAATCCCGACTGCTGATAACAGCGGAATCGATCGGGAGGCTTTGGCTGCCCGCGAAGCCACGTTCTTTAGTCGGTTTGCCGAATTGCGGAGTAACGTGGAGCGTTGGCGCGTTGAGAAGGCACGTTTCCTCAAAGAAGAAGTGCGGCGGTCCGGCAAACTCCGAGCCAAAGCGTTTCCCGCGCGTGCTGCTATTCTGATCAAGTTGCTTGGCTTGAACGAAGAGTCCATCTCCGCGGTGTATGAAAAGCCCGGCTCGTTAAAGATTGGCAATTACGTTCCCGGCACGCGGATACCTGTTCGATCGGACGAGGAGCTCTTCGCTTTATCCGATAAGACGCGCCCTTTGCTGAATCTGGCGTGGCATATTCCGAACGAGATTCGAGGCTATCTAAAGGAGCACGGTTATGCCGGGCCCGTCATCGATATCCTTAGCCCGAAAGATTTCGAATCGGAGGAAGCGATGTGATCGCGATTCTTGGCTCTGGGTTCGGCCTTTATGGCTACCTTCCGGCACTGGTGAAAGGATGCGGACAACGAGTGTTGTTGTCCGAGCGTCATCGTGAACCGTTTGCTCGAAGGCCAGAGTTAGGGCGTTTTGCTGAGGACATTATGTGGGAACCGGACGAAGCAATCGCACTCGATCGCGCTGACGGCGTGGTTCTCGCCTTACCACCCAGCCAGCAAGCTGAATGGATTCCTCGTTGCGTCGAGCGTTCTAACCTAAAGCGCATTCTTGTGGAGAAGCCGCTGGCAACTTCCCCCGAGGCAGCAGGCGCTTTGCTCGAAGAACTCGTTGAGTCGGGCAAAGTCATCCGGATCGGTTATACATTTCGATACACCGATTGGGCGGAAAGGATGACGGCTGCCCTGAAGCAAAGCAGGGGAAACAAACGACTCCTTATTCAATGGAGTTTTCTGGCTCACCATTTTCGCCATGACTTGAGCAACTGGAAGCGGTTCAACAAGTCTGGGGGCGGCGCTGTCCGGTTTTACGGTATCCAACTCATTGCCCTGCTTGCTGAGCTGGGATACCAGACCGTGGTTTCGTCCCGCGGCTTTGTTAACTCACCAGACGAGGTCGATAAATGGACCGCTTCGTTTAGTGGACCCGAGTTGCCGGAATGTGACGTTGCTCTCGACGCGAGGAGCGCCACCGAGAAGTTTAGCGCCGAGTTGCTCTTTAACAGGACCCCGGGGGCCGTCTTTGCGGATCTTAGAGATCCTTTTGACTCGTCGACCGGCGCTGAGTCGCCGGAAGGGCTTGACCGGCGAGTGCCTGCTCTGACCCGCTTGTGTCGTTCGCTTTGGGAACAAACCAATGATGAGGAGTCGTGGTATAAAACAACGATCGATCTTTGGCGGAGAGTCGAGGAGAGAACGAACTTTGAGCAGGTTGGCCAACACGGCTAGACTAAAACAGATCGTGCAGCCAAAATTTTCCATCATTGTTGTTGATAATGATACCCACACGCCGAGGGACGCGGCAAAGAGGGGAGTCGACAGCATCCTATCTCAAACCTTCAGAGATTTTGAGATCGTGTTTGTTCACAACGGGCCAAAGGAGAAGCGTTACGAAGAAGAGTTCGATCTCAGCGCCGTCCCAAAGGTGAAAGCGCTCTATCTCAAGGAGCTTTCTAATGATTGGGGAAACACGTCCAGAAATTATGGATTAATGATCGCGAGCGGAGAGTATATCCTCCATTTTAACATCGATAACTTTCTTTACCCTAGCTGTCTGGAGAAGGTGAATCAGTTCCTCGAGAAGGACGGCGTCAGGAAAGAGATGGTCATCTTCTCGATTATCCATCACAAGAACGCGGAGCGAATCTTGACGGGGAACCCGGTTCGCTTTCGGCACATCGATTGCCTGCAGGTTATAGCCTCAAGGATAGCCTGGGAGTCGATCGGATTCTGGCACCGGACCGAATACGAATCCGACGGCTACCTTTACATCGAACTAAGCTCGAAGTTCCAGCCGTTTTACCTCGACGAGGTGCTGGCGGAAAATTTCTAGCCCGATCGAGTTATACTATTCCGGCTTGCGCGCGACCAGAACCGAGTCGTGCCACTTATTGCTCTCGTTATCGTAATTCGGCAGGTCTTCCCATTGCGTCTCAGCTGAGAGAACTTCGAGACCGGCGTAGCGCGCCACAGCGCGCAGACCATCGGGATACATTCGCCAGCAATCGACTGGATAGCGATGCTCCGGTCCACTTGACGGCGCAATGATGCAACAAAGGCCACCCGGCTTGAGCGTGCGTGTGATTTGCCGGGCCGTATCCCAGAAGTATTCCGTGTGCTCGAAGGTCTGGCCCGCAACGATCACGTCCGCGCTTGCCGGCTCGATCTCCCGCCAATCGTACGGATCGGTCAGCACAACGTCGACGTTCGCTCCAGCGGCCAGATCGACACCGATATATTTCCACGGCGGCAAGGCGAAGAGCGGCCGGTAAGATCCGTTAATGTCCTGGCTCCCGAGATCAACAATGACGAGCGGCTCCGCGCGACGCGAGTCGAGGTAATCGCGCCGGAAAGCGCTCATCTTGTCGAACGAACTTTGGTGCACAGTCGGGGAGTCAACCCCGGGCGCTCCCGTTTCGCAACCGAGAAGCGCCTTGCTTTCTGGGATTAAACTTCAATTTTGATTTGGATGCGCAAAACGAAGATCATTTGCACACTTGGCCCGGCCACGGAAAAGAGCGAGACGCTGCGAGAGTTGCTCAACGCCGGCGCGGACATCTTTCGGCTCAACATGAGCCACGCCAAACATGATTGGGTGCGCGAGATCATCCCCCGCGTTCGCCGGATTGCGAAAGAAATGGACTGCGCGGTCGCGATCCTTCTCGACACGCAAGGACCGGCGATCCGAACCGGCGAGTTGAAGTCCGATCTGAAACTGAAACCGGGCGATACTCTTGAATTCACCGTCCGCGGCGCGAAGAGCGAAGAAAAATATTCCGTCGACGTAAACTACGACGGTCTCGTGAAGGACATTTCCGTCGACGACGTCGTCCTCGTCGATAACGGCGTAATGCGGCTCCTGGTTCTCCAAAAGAAGAAGAACCGGATCAAGTGCAAGGTGCTCACGCCGGATGTGCTCGGTTCCCGGCGGCACATCAATCTCCCCGGCGTGCGCGTGAATCTGCCACCGCTCACGGAGAAGGATCTCAAGGACATCGCGCTCGGCGTGAAAATGAAGGTCGATTTCGTTGCGCTCAGTTTTGCGCGGAAAGAAAGCGATCTGGAGGAGCTGCGCGGGGTTTTGAAAAAGGCCAAGAGCCGCGCCCAGATCGTGGCGAAGATCGAGGATCAATCGGCCGTCCGCCACATCGGCGAGATGATCGACGCGGCCGACGTCGTGATGATTGCGCGCGGAGATCTCGGGATCGAATGCCCGATGGAAGAGCTGCCGATCATTCAGCGGAAAATCGTGAAGCGTTGCCTGCGAATCGGAAAACCGGTGATCGTGGCGACGCACATGCTCGAATCGATGATCGAGAATCCGGTGCCGACGCGGGCGGAGATCACCGATGTGGCGAACGCGGTGTTCGAGCAGGCGGACGCGATCATGTTGAGCGGCGAAACTTCAACCGGCCGTTATCCGGTGGAATGCGTGAAGGTTTTCGATCGGGTCGCGCGGCGAATCGAGCGCAGCGGCGGCGCCGGCTACGGTCACGACGCGATCCTCGAGGATACGCGGCAGAAGACCGTCGCATCCGCCGTCGTGCTCGCGAACTCGCTCACGCGCGCCAAGATGGTCGTCTTCACTCATCACGGAACGATGGCGCGTTACGTCTCGAATTTGCGTCCGGACCACGCGCCGATCTTTGCTTTCACCTCCGATGAAACCATTTTCCGCCAGATCGTGATGCTTTGGGGAACGCACCCGATCATGCTGGAGTTCGCCGACGATCCCCATGAGACGATCGAGTCCGCGATCAGATATTTGCGAAAGCAAAAACTAACTGAGCCCGGCGATAATCTCATCGTCCTCAGCGACATGCTCGGCGGCCGCGACAAAGTCGATTCTGTGCAGCTGCGCACCGCGCAATGATCGGAGGGATGCGCTTCTGCGCGTCCCCAACGTGGCATCGTGGCCAGGCAGAAATGGGACGCGCGAAAGCACGTCCCTCCGAGGCGAAACAAAAAACGCGCGGAAGTTTCCCTCCGCGCGTTTCGAGATTGTTTGCGTCTGCGATTACGCTTCGACCGGCACGGGCCGCTCTTTCTTGCTTAGAGCGCGGCGCAGCTTTGAAAGCGCGATGTTCTGCAGCTGCCGGATCCGCTCGCGGGTCACGCCGAATTTCTTCCCGACTTCCTCGAGCGTCTTCGGCTTGCCGCCATCGAGACCGAAGCGTGAGAAAATAATCTTCCGTTCGCGATCGTCGAGGACGTCGAGCAAGCCACCGACTTCGTTCCGCAAATTCTTATCGCGGAGCAACTCAAATGGCGTCTGCGCCTCTTCGTCGCCGACGATTTCGCCAAATTCCGTCGAATCGTCGTCGCTGATCGGCGCGTCGAGAGATGCCGGCCGGATCGAGACCGTCTTCAGCTGCGAAACTTTCCCGCTCGCGATGCCGATCTCTTCGCCGAGCTCGTCATCGGTCGGTTCGCGGCCGAGTTCTTCGCTCATTTGAAGCGAAACGCGGCGCATCTTCGAAATCTTATCCACGAGATGGACCGGCAACCGGATCGTCTTGCTCTGGTTGGCCAGGGCGCGCTTGATCGACTGTTTGATCCACCAGGCCGCGTAAGTGCTGAGCTTTCCGCCTTTCGCAGGGTCGAAACGCTCGACGGCCTTCATCAAGCCGATGTTGCCCTCGGAAATCAGGTCGAGCAGGGGCAGGCCCAGGTTCGCGTAATCGTGCGCGATTTTTACCACCAGGCGCAGGTTCGAGCGGATCATCAGGGCGCGCGCCTCGCGATCGCCCTTCTTGATCTTGGCGGCCAGCTCGATCTCCTGGTCGGGAGTAAGGAGCGGGATCTGCCCGATCTCGCGCAGGTAAATCTTTATTCCAGTATCGCTATCTTCAGCAGCCATAAAACTTTTCATGAAAAGGGTAAAGGGGACCGGCCTCTGTTGTTCCCGTCGTGAAGCCTGGGGAAGGCGGGTCGATGTTTCGTTCTAACATTCTCGGAAGTAGTTAACAACGTTAAATATTAAATATCGCTTTTCTGACAGCCTTCGGATGGGTGTTGTTCAATAATACTCCAGAGCCGATTTAACCCGCTCTTTTCGCAAATGTTTCCGGGCTTCGCCGGTGCTTTTTTCTCACGCGAATCGAAGAGCCCAAAAGCGCTGAAAATCTTCTTCCAGTGTCCATACTTTTCAGACAGGATCGGACCACGATAGCTGAGGCGTGAGGGAGTTATCGGGCATTTCAACCCCGCACTCCCACACCCTATGAGCCCCAAATCCCTCGTCCTCCTCGCTGTTATCGCGATCTTCGCTCTGACGCAGAGCGTCTCTGGCCAGTCACCCGCCCCGGCGACGCCGTGTCCGACTCCCACCCCGAGTCCTGCCTGTACCAATTCGCCCTTTCCGCCGTGCCCGATCGGCACAGGCTGGGCGGAAGGGCTGGTGCAATACACAAACTATTCCCATGCGTTTCCCACGAGCGAGACCCACAGCCTCTGCGCCGTGGACTGTAATTTTCAGCAATGGTCGTGGGAAGCCTTCGTCTGGGCCACTGCGATTGGGTCTGACGGTCGCGCTCGGTTTACGACCTTCGGCAACGTCGACGAGCTGGGGAAGAAAACGGCAGCCACCAAAGGCCCAAAGCCGTTGGGTTTAAAGCCGCGGGATTTGAAGCCGAGAGGAAGCCGCCAGAGCCGCCTGCTCGGTTCTTCCGCCGATGAACCACAACAGGCAGGCGGGGGTATCGTGGTCGACCAGAACGGGCAGATCATTTGGTACTCCACCCACATGAACCCAGCCTACTTTCAGTTCGTCCAAAAAAATGGCGGAGCTGGCTATGCGAAAGCGTCAGCGACTCTGAATTTTCCGGTCGGCGCGGCGGTGTTCAAGGCGTCCTGGCGAGTGGTGCAGAATGGGGAGGACACCACCAAATCCTACACGGAGAAGACCACGGTTCCGCTTCTCGTGAACAATCCCTGCGGGGGAATCATGGTCGATCCGTCCGGGAAAACGCGCCAGGTCACGGTCGCCTTGGTCGGCCTCCACGTGGTGGGCGTGACGGAAAATCATCCCGAATTTTTGTGGGCCTCTTTCGAACAAGACAATAATGCGCCCGATCTTCCGCCCGGCATGCAACCCAATTCATCCGAACCGGTGAGCAGCAAAGGCTTCGCTTTTTATGCGGCGAATACACCCGCCAACGCGTGTAATCCCCAGTGCGTCAATCTGCAGGTGACCGATCCGGTCAAGCAAACCGTAGGGCCGGTAACGAATGTTTTTCGGCAGTTCGCTCAAGGGGGGCCGATTCCAGCGCAAAGAGGCCAGGACATCACGAATGTGAACCAGGCGGCCCGGAAAGAGATGGCGAACATGGGGACGCTGAAACCGCCCCAGCCGAAGGAAATCGTCTGGTCTAATTACCGACTTCTCGGCACGCTTTGGCTCGCGCAGCCCGGAACGCTCCAGCCCGGCATTGGTGAAATGGAAGTCTGCGGGGTTGGTTCCGTCAATCTCGCCAATTCGACCTTGGAAACCTATTTCCAAGGCCCGCAAAACAATTTCAACGGCAACAACGTCTCGAACTGTTTCATGTGTCACAACACCGGCAGCTTCGGAGCTCCAGCCGCCAAGAACATTAATTTGAGCCACGCCTTGCTGGATTCGATTCCGACACCCACTCCCAGTGGGACACCGAAACCGACACCGACGTGCACGCCGGCCCCAACGTGCACGCCGGTCGCTTCGTCACCATCGGCAAAGCCACCGACCCCGGCGGCGTCCCCGAGCGCCTCGGCTTCGCCCTGAGATTAGCGGCGCTCCGACCAGGCGGCCGCTCTGTGGGCGCGATTGATCTTTTCTCGCGCGTGGTTCTTTGCCACGCTTCTCGCGTTCGTTCCCCCCCAATGCTCGCAAAAATTTATTCTGCCGCGGTCTATGGCGTCGACGCGTACGAAGTTGAGATCGAGGTCAACGGCGCCCGCGGAGATCCGCATATCATTATTGTCGGCCTGCCTGATGCCGCGGTGAAGGAAAGCCGGGACCGCGTCACGACCGCGATCAGTAACAGCGGCTATTATTGGCCGCGCGGGCGAACCACGATCAATCTCGCGCCGGCTGACATTAAAAAAGAAGGGCCGAGCTTCGATCTGCCGATTGCGCTCGGCATGATCGCTGTTGCCGAGGAACTCGACGGCGCCGGGTTCGAGAAATTTAGTTTCGTCGGCGAACTCGCGCTCGATGGCGGCGTCCGCTCGGTGAAAGGCGTGCTGCCCGTCGCGCTCGAGGCGCGTCGGCAAAAGAAGGAGGCGATCTTCGTTCCGGCCGCCAACGCGCACGAAGCGGCGATGGTGGAAGGCATAAGTGTTTACGGCGTCCACAATCTGCGCGAGACCTATCAATTCGTTAGGCGCGAATCGTTGATCTCTCCGACTTACGGCGATTTGACGTCGTTCTTCGCGACTCACAAAAATTACGACGTCGATTTCGCCGACGTGAAAGGCCAGGGCCATGTGAAGCGCGCGATCGAAGTCGCCGTCGCCGGCGGTCACAATCTGCTGATGATCGGCCCGCCGGGTTCGGGCAAATCCATGTTATCGAAACGGATCGCGACCATCATGCCGCCGATGTCGCTCGAAGAAGCGATCGAGAGCACGAAGATCCACAGCATCGCCGGCATGCTCAACGGCGAACAGGCTTTCGTTTCCACTCGTCCGTTTCGCTCGCCGCATCACACCATCTCCGATGTCGGCCTGCTCGGCGGCTCCGCTATTCCAGCGCCCGGCGAAGTGAGCCTCGCGCATCACGGCGTCCTGTTTCTCGACGAGCTGCCCGAGTTCAAACGCTCCACTCTCGAAGTGATGCGTCAGCCTCTCGAAGATGGAAAAGTTACCGTCTCGCGCGCTGCTGGCAGCGTGACATTCCCGTCCGAATTTATGCTCGTCGCCGCGATGAATCCATGTCCCTGCGGGTACTTCGGCGATTTGAAACGCGAATGCCGCTGCGGTCCCACGCAGGTCCATCGTTATCGCCAGCGCATTTCCGGTCCGCTTCTGGATCGCATCGATCTTCACATCGAAGTTCCCGCCGTCGAATATCGCGACATCTCCAGCACCCGGACCGAAGAAGCTTCATCCGCCATTCGCGAACGCGTCCAGCGCGCCCGCGAAAAACAGCGCACTCGTTTTCAATCCGACGCCAAGGTGAACTGCAACGCGCGAATGGGCCCGCGTCAGATCAAACACCATTGCAAACTCAGCGACGAATCCCAGGAACTGATCCGCGTCGCCATGACCGAGTTGAATCTGAGCGCCCGCGCCTACGACCGCATCCTGAAAGTCTCCCGCACCGTCGCGGATCTCGCCGAAGCCGACTCAATCACGCCCGAGCACGTCAGCGAAGCGATCCAATACCGCACTTTCGATCGGACGCTGTGGGTTTAGATTGCAGCCTGACCTATGGCCTATCTTGTGGAAGGGATTCAACAACCTTCCATGACCCGGATAAAGGCCGGTCAACGCAGATTCGCGCTGTGTCGAGGCATTGTGTTGCGACAATTCGCATTTTGCGGCGGCTGGCTGTATCCGATATTGGGTTGCCCAACAAACCCCATCGAAGGAAATTTTGCCTCACAATTTGAAAAACGACGAACCGTCGACGGAAACTGGCTTCCCGGGTGTCGGACGTGTGCCTTGGGGTTCGCACTTCTGTACCTTCTTCGAAACGAAAAAAGATTTACTCGATATTCTGATCCCTTTTTTCAAGACGGGTATAGAACGAAACGAATTCTGTCTCTGGGTTGTCGGTGGCACTGAGTTTGGGACAATCAAGAGAGCTACGGAGGCGTTAGGTGAATGTGTCCCAGGACGTGGGAAACGGCTCGGGAAGGGCTGCCTCGAAATCATAACTCACAAACAGTTATTCGGAGTCCACGGCCGGTTTGATGCGGCGGCCGCGATCGCTCGAGTAAGAAAAAAAGCTGCCGGCGCATTGAAGAACGGGTTTTCCGGGTTGCGTTGGAATGGCAGTCCAACATGGGTGCGACTAAACCTGAAGTCGCGGCGATATCGCGAGTTCGAACGTGAGATTGACACTTTGCTGGAGGGGCAGCGAATGATTGCAGTCTGCACGTTCCCGTTGGCCTTGACTGGTGCGCAGGAAATTCTTGATGCCGCGCGGACGCATCGGTTTACGGTAACGGTCCGAGACGGCGCATGGAAGCGGGTTGAAATCGGCGATGTCGATGCGGCGATGCAGGAAGCAGATCCAGATCTGGAGCATCTTACCTTTCGCCAGCGGCAGATTCTCCAGCATGTAGCCGAAGGCTTGAATACCAAGCAAATCGCCGCCCTCTTAGAGATAAGTATTAAGACCGTGGAAGCGCACCGGCTACGATTGATGGGCCGCCTTAAGATAGACAATGTGCCGGGATTGGTGCGCTTTGCGATTCGGAGCGGTTTGGTATCCGCCGCGGCCTAACGAGTCGCCGCCGGTCTCCGGCGGCTTGAGGTTTCCCCCTAAGGCTTTCCCTAATTGTGGATAGCACAATCGTCGCTGAGTTTTCATCAGTGAACTTACAAGCTGCCCCAGCCAAAGACCTACCGGGAGTGACGAGGGCGACGAAACGACAGCCGGTGTCGTCCCGACGAATAATCTGCTTGATCCCTCAGAAAAATGACACGCAGGAACATAGCCCGCAGGATCCTTGATCTTAGCGATGGTGCTTATCAGAGCATGACTGACCAGCGCCTGAAGCTACAGGAGCAGCAGTATCGATTGCTCTTTCAAACAAATCCCAATCCCATGTGGGTATTCGACGTAGAAAGCCTTGCAATTCTGGCAGTGAACGATGCGGCGGTCTCACTCTACGGCTATACAACTGAAGAATTCTTGCGGCTTAAATTGACCGATTTACGTCAGCCACAAGACCGAACAAGATTGCTTAAGGCTTTAAGCGCTCCGGACGAGCCAACCCATTGCAGTGGTGAGTTCTCGCACCTTAAGAAGGATCGCTCTTCGATTATGGTGCAGATTTACTCAAGCCCGCTAGTCTGGGACGGTATAGCCGCTCGAATGGTCACCGCCATCAATGTCACCGAGCGCAGAACAGCTGAACGTAGGCTGCGGGAGCAGGCGGAAATCGTCGATCGGGCTCAGGACGCGATCGTGATCCGCAATTTTGATGATGGGCGCGTCACTTTTTGGAACAAAGGCGCGGAGCGTCTGTATGGTTGGAACGCCGAAGAGCGAGTTGGCCTGCCTGATATTCCGACGCTCGCGGATCAACGGCAGATTGATGAGATCACCGATTGTTTGATCACGACCGGAGAGTTTCGCGGTGAAGTGAAACAGACTACTAAAGATGGCAAGAAATTGATCACGGCGATACGTGCTTCGGTTGTTCGTGATCATGAAGGCAAACCACACTCGGTCCTGATTATTTCCACGGATGTTACCGAACAGAAGAGGCTGGAGACTCAGTTGCTTCGCGCCCAGCGGCTTGAGAGTATTGGCACTTTGGCCAGTGGTGTCGCTCACGACTTGAACAATGTGCTAACGCCGATCTTGATATGTGCGGACCTGTTGCAAGATCAAATTAAAGGGCCGGACGGACAGACAACGGTTAAACTTATCCAGCAGAGCGCGCGGCGCGGCGCTGCGATCGTGAAGCAGGTATTAACTTTCGCGCGTGGTGTCGAAGGTGAGCGCGTTCTGATCAACCCCGGCCACCTAATCGAAGAGATAATCGACATCGCGAGGAAGACCTTCCCAAAATCCATCGATATCACCAGCCGTTATCCTGAAGATCTTTGGACGATTCAGGGCGACCCAACGCAGCTTCATCAGGTCCTCCTCAATGTTTCGGTTAATGCCCGAGACGCCATGCCGAGGGGCGGCACACTTGTGATTTGGGCGGAAAACATCAAGGTCGACGAAAACTATGCGGCGATGACGCCGGGCGCGACTCCTGGCGCGTACGTTTCTATCCGAGTTAGCGACACCGGCACTGGAATGCCGCGTAGCATGATCGAGAAAATCTTCGATCCTTTCTTCACAACTAAAGAAGTTGGAAAAGGAACCGGGCTCGGCCTTTCCACCGCCCTTGGAATTGTGAAAAGTCACGGCGGATTTGTTTCCGTTTATAGTGACGTCGACAAAGGAACCACCTTTAAGATTTACGTTCCCGCAAATGTGAGCAACGAAATCTATCAACTCAATGACACGACTACCAGCTCGTTACTTGGACATGGTGAACTCATTCTGATCGTCGACGACGAGGAAACCATTCTCCAGGTTACGAAAATGATACTCGAAGAGAAAGGCTATCGCGTGCTAGCAGCGCATGACGGGCCGGAAGCCGTAGCTATCTTCGCCCGGGAAATGAACTCAATCAGTGCTGTGGTCACTGATATATCGTTGCCGTTTATGGATGGCATAGCGGTTATTCGGACTCTGAAGAAAATCAGACCCTCGATACCTATTATCGCGTCGACTGGCCATAACGGGCATTCGCGCGCCGACCAACTTCAAGAGATTGGCGTAAAGCATTTGCTCGTAAAACCATACGACACGCATAAGCTGCTGGAGGTGTTACGAGACGCGATGCAGCACAGCCGTTGAGCGACACCATCGCCGACCTCGCAAGCTCCGACATCGTCACGCCCGAGCACGTCAGCGAAGCCATCCAGTATCGGACTTTCGACCGGAACCTGTGGGTGTGATTCGCGCGCTTATTTCGTTGCGGCGGATGGCTGAACAGTCAACGGATCGCCGGTGCGATGCTCCGCGATCTGGAAACGCAGAAATTCGTGGATCGCTTTGATTGCTTCGGGATTCGTCGTGTGGATTTTCACTTGGGCGCCGAGCTTCGTGTTCTCGGACACGTAGGAAATTTCGCTTTTCAGGCGCTGCATCGTTTCCATTCCGGGCGGATTCGTCGCGTGGACGAACATCGGGACGGAAAAATCGCCCTTGCTGAACATCCCGGCGATGGCGGCGAGATGATCGCGAATGGCTTTCTGACTGGCCTGATCGGCCGGATCGTTCGCCTCGACTTCGATGCCTCCGCCATCCGCCAGGAGATGGAAATGGTGGCCGGTCATATGATGACTGAAGCCCATGCCCTTATCTCCGCGCTCGTCCACCGCGTCATGATGAGCCGAGTGCGAAGTAGAACTCGGCGAGGCAGAAGAGTGTTCAGTTTGCGCGGAGGATGATAGGATAGGCAGGACGAGAAGAGCCAGGAGAAGCGATAAAATAGTTTTCATATAGTTGTATAAGTGAACTATTCCGATGAAAGATCAAGCCAAATCTGAAACGGCGGCCCTAGCCCAGAGCATGGTTTCGTTCGTCCGTGCCTTTGGACTCCATCGCCCGGAAGAAACGCCATGCGGTGAAGCGATTCCCGTCGCCGAAGCGCATGCCTTAATGGATTTGGCGAGCGGCCCGATCAGTCATGGTCAATTGGCCATTCGCCTTCGTCTGGAAAAAAGCACGGTCACGCGATTGGTGCGGCAACTGCAAAAGCGACGCTGGGTTGAGCTTTACGGGTCAGAGCGCGATGGCCGGGTGAAGTTCATTCGCCTGACTGCAAAAGGCCGGGCGGCGTGGCGTCGTCTCGAGCGAGCGCGTCACGCGAAATTCGAGCGGCTGATGTCGGCAATACCCGTCGGACAACGGGCAACTGTCATCAAAACCCTCGGACTGCTCCGCGACGCGATGGGTTAGGCGCGCGTCTTCGCCGCGGGTTGAGCGTTCTTCAGATAATCGCCGACCTTCATGGCCGAATAATCCTGTCCGTTGTCTGACGTGAAACCGCGTAAAAGGCTTGCGCCTCACGCGGTCTTATCAGTTTATCCTCAGGCGATGAAGATTAGCCGGCGATCGTTTCTGAAATCTGCCGCGGCCATGGGGGCTTCGCTGGCGTGGGTGGGGCCGGCGCACGGGTCGAAGGTCAAATGGAAGGAGCGGCGTGAGCTTTATCCGCAAGGGGTTGCGTCGGGCGATCCGGATGCGCATAGCGTTATTTTGTGGACGAGGCGGCCATTCGATAAGGGGACGCGTGAACTACTGACGGTCGAGGTCGCTGAGGACGAGGCATTCAAACGAGTCGTTGCGAACGCGAAAGCGCCGGTCTCGAGCGTGGCGGACTGGACCACGCGCGTTTTGATCGCCGGACTCAAGCCGGCGCAGACCTACTGGTACCGGTTTACCGACACCGACGGAAACGGCAGCCGGGTTGGCCGCACGATCACGGCCCCGTCGCCAGACGATCCGCGCCCGGTGAACTTCGCGTTCGTGAGCTGTCAGGATGTGAATGAAGGGACGCTCAACGCGTATCGCCGGATGATTTACGAAGACGAACGCGCGGCTGCCGCCGAGCAGCTCGGTTTCGTTTTGCACCTCGGCGATTTCATCTACGAGGTGATGCAGTATCCCGAGGAGGTGAAGACGCGCTACGATCGCACGATCTTTGAGGTGGCGCGCTTTGCCGACGAACACAGCCGCAAGGTTGGCAACTTCCACATCCCGCTGACGGTCGATGGCTACCGCGCTGTCTATAAAGGTTATCTCGCCGACCCCGATCTCCAGGACGCACGCGCGCGCTGGCCGTTCGTCGCGATCTGGGACAACCACGAATTCTCGTGGATGGGCTGGCAGAGCATCGTCAAGAATCCGAAGTTCGAGATTCCTGGGCAGAGCGTGAAGGTCGCGGCGATGCAGGCGTGGTTTGAATATCTTCCGGCACGTATCGCCCGGCCGGGCGGATCACTCGAAAGGTTCGATCCGCCGGCGGTAAAGGACGTTCCTATTAAAGAGTTCGATCGCTATGGGCTGGGGACGGAGCCGAATAATCTGACCGCGATCAACGCCCTCAAAGGCTATCGCGCGTACCGCTACGGCAAGCACCTCGACCTGATCATCACCGACCAGCGGAGTTATCGCAGCGCCGATCCCTTCGCCGATCCGTCGCTCGCGAAGCTGGGCGGAGACGAGTTCACCGCGATGTCTCCTGAGCCTTTGCTTCAGATTCTCGACGGCGGTCGTGATTTCAACGGTGGCAAGCCACCGGTGGAAGTCGGGTTCAACGATGCGCATGTTCCCAATCCGCAACGGACCGCGCCGCCGCAAACGATTCTCGGGGCGACGCACAAGGCTTGGTTCAAGGAGAAGCTCAAGAGCTCAACGGCTACGTGGAAAATCTGGGCCAACTCGCAGGGCACGCTGGATCAGCGCGCCGACCCGCAGAACCTGCCGCCCAGTCTTACCAAGGAGTCGTGGCCGAAGGACATTTACGCGAACATGGGCGGAGGTGATTACGGCACCGCCTACCTGGAGCGAGCTGAGATCTACAATCTCGTGCGCGATGCGAAGATCACCGGCTTCGCCATCGTCTCGGGGGATCTCCACAGCTTCTGGGCCGGGTATGCCGCAGCGGAACTTCCGCCCGGCAAGTTCGAGCCGGTCGGCTTGAGCTTCACCGGCGCGTCACTTTCGAGCGCCGGCCCGATGGAAGCTCAGGAGCACAATCTTAAGAAGGACAATCCGCTCCGAGCGCTGTTTCTCGCTGACAAGGCGGCGGGGGAGAAGCCGGACTGGACCTTCAACATGCTGCTGAGGCACGGCGTCCGTTCGTGCCTCGAATACGCGAAGAGCTTCGACCTCGATCGCGCCCGATCGCTCTCCAACCCGGATCTCGCTCCGCACCTCGAGTTTGTTGATCTCGGAGGACACGGATACGCGAAGGTCCGATTATCGGCCGACGAAATGCGCACCGAGTTTGTCTGCATCCCGCGCCCCATTGCGCGCAGCGAAAAACCAGACGGCGGTCCGCTCAGGTATCGGAGCGTACACACTGCCGCCCTGTGGAAAAGCGGCGAGCGCCCGCAGCTAAAAACATCCGTCCTCGAAGGCGACGCTGGCCTCTCGATTTAATCGCGTAAAGGCAGTCCGGCTACTCCTGTTCGCTAATAGTTTGCGCGTAGTTCTTCCCGTAGGGATAGAACAGATCCTTTCGGCCCTGCTCCCATGCAGCTTTCATTTCAGGGACGGTGATATCCCAGTCCGGCCGACATTTCCTGATCACTGCTCGTAGATCCTGACGCAAATCTTCGACAGTCGGGCGACCGAAAAACCAATAACCCATGTAGACCTTGTAAACGACCAGGCCGGGTTCGAGCACAATCGTGTGGGGAATCATAGGATTGTGCTGCGGATCGGTATACTCGGCGATATCGAGCTCCTTTTGAATGATGCGGCGCGGATCGGAAAGAAATGGCCAATGCGCACCGACGCCAGTCCGGAATTCATTAGTGTCAGTGATGTTGTCTGTGCTGATGGTCACCAGCCGGCAATAACCGACTTCCATTTCACGATGCAGCTGAAGCAATCCTTCATGCTGCCTGCGATCTTTCGGGCAATAAGCGCCGCGACTGAGAATCAGGACCATCGGATCCAGGGCTTGCGAGTCCGATAGCTTGCGATGCTTGCCGGTGTGATCGGAAAGATCGTAATCCGGGAAGAGAGCTCCTGGAACAATGTTCGCACGCATATCAGAGAAAAGTTTTAGCCGTACGTGAGGTCCGTGCTCTGTCCGACTTCGATAATGTAACCGTCAGGATCGCGGATGTAGCAGCGCGTCTCACCGTACTTGGGGATCGGCTCCGTGATGAATTCGGCTCCTCGACTCTTCCACAATTCGTAGCACGCTTGAATATCCGCGACGCGGAAATTCATAAAGCTGTTGATGTGATTCGGGTCGGGGACGCTGAGCATTACCGTCGGTTTGTCGGGGGTTGGTCCGCCCCCCACGTTCATGATCATCCAGATATTCGCGAGCTGAAGGTAGCCAGGTGCGTTGCCGTCGCCTCTGCTCAGAATGCGAGCGCCGAAGATCTTCTCGTAGTAGTTAAGCGATCGGTCGATATCGGCGACGGTAAGAAAATGCGCAATGCTGATCCCCTCCCGCGGAGGCATCTCATAGCTCTTCTCTTCGATTTGGATACTCTTCGCTGGCGATTCCGATCCAGTCATGAATTTCAGAAGTGCCTGAGCGACCGAGGTCGACGAGGCAGGATTCTGGCCAGTAATGAGACGACCGTCAGTGATGGCAAAAGGCTGCCAGTTCGCCTTCTTCTCAAAGGTGGCGCCGAGCCGCAGCAGTTCATCTTCGACCAGGAATGGCACAACCTTCGTTAGTTGGGCGTCCTCTTCTTCGCCGTTCGTGAAGCCGGTAACGTGCTTCCCTTTTACCAAAGGTTCGCCCTTGTAGGTGACATGGCGGAGCACACCAGGCGAATGACAGACAAGCGCGATTGGCTTGCCGGCGTTGTAAAACGATTCGAGCAGAGCAATGGAGACGGGGTCTTCTGCCAGATCCCACATTGGGCCGTGCCCGCCCGGATAAAACACGGTGTCGAAATCTTCCGACTTCACGCTCGAAAGCTTGACGGTGTTAGCGAGAGCTTCCCGGGCGGCCTTATCATCCTTAAACCGCGCCATGGGTGGCGTTTGATTTTCTGGTAGATCACTCTTTGGATCGAGCGGCGGCTGTCCACCTTTCGGAGACGCGAGCGTCAGTTCGATGCCGGCGTCTTTAAAGACAAAGTAGGGTGCGGCAAATTCTTCCAGCCAGAAGCCAGTCTTGCGACCGGTGTCGCCCAGTTGATCATGCGAGGTCAGGACCATTAGTATCTTCATGGTTTGCTCCAGTTGTGAATGTGCGGGACGCCCCGCGTCTATTTCATGAATGTCTTAACGAGCGCCGCGATTTCGTCTGCCCTGGTATCGAGCGCGAAGTGTCCGGCATCGAGGACGTGAACTGCGGCATTGGGCACATCTTTGCGATAGCGCTCTGGCTCGCCCGGATCGAACGAGAGATCGTGCTTGCCCCAAATCACGAGGAGACGCGGCTGAGTCTTTTGCATCCATGCCTGCCATTTCGGGTACGCGTCGACATTGGTCCGATAATCGTAGAAAAGATCACTTTGAATTTCGGCCTGGCCCGGCTGATTGAGAAAATAATACTCATCCGTCCATAAATCCGGGTCATAACGTTCCACGCTCGGATCGTCCCCGACATGGCGCGTCTTTGTCGTCTGTAAGGAAAGCAAATTTGTGCGAAGCGCAGTTTCGTTCGCCGCCCGATCTTTCCAGAATTCGCGCCGTGTCTTCCAATTCGCGCCCAACCCTTCGTTGTGGCCGGCCGCGTCTTGAACAATGAGCGCTTCGACTCGTTCCGGATGCGCCACCGCCATTCGAAAGCCAACCGGTCCCCCATAATCGTGCATGTAAAGTGTGTAACGCGACAGGCCAATCGCTTCGGTGAAACGCGTCATCACCTCTGCAATGTGATCGAATGTATAGGCGAAGTTTTTCGGGTCGGGCCAGTCGCTGTGCCCGAATCCGGGATAGTCCGGCGCGACGAGATGAAAGCGATCAGAGAGTCGCGCGAAAAGCGGTTCGAACTGCCGCGAGGAAGTCGGAAGCCCATGTAACAAAAGAATCGTGGGCGCGTCCTTGGGACCGGCCTCCCGATAAAAGATGGAGGTCTCATCTATCTTGATCGTGCGATAAAAAATCGGGTGTGCCATCATGGGTTCCTTTCCGTTGACCTGCCCGGGCGGCAGCAATGCAAGCGACAACGCGCCGATTAAGACTTGCGCTGCTTTAGTTTGTCGCTTCATCGGGCCAGTCTTAACTAGAGATTTCAAAAATGACTTCCAGTTCAACAGGTGTTCCCAGCGGCAGACTGGCAACGCCATAAACCAGGCGGCAAGGGTTCTTGTTTTCTCCGAAGATGCTTTGCAGCAGTTCGGAAGCAGCGTCAGCGACCTTCGGATGATCGCGGACGTCTCCCGAAGTGGCGATAGAAACGCCGAGCCGGACAACCCGGCTTACTCTGTCGAGCGATCCCAAATACGCTCTCGCGACCGCGAGGGCGTTGAGCGCAGCGAGGTATGCAGCATTGCGCCCGGCTTCCACATCGAGCTCCGCGCCAACGCGACCGACAAATTTCGCAACGCCACCCTGTGTCGGAAGCATGCCGGTGAGAAAGAGCAAATTTCCCGTCTGCACCGCTTCAGCATAAGTGCCGAACGGCGCAGGGGGCGCCGGGAGCTCGAGGCCGAGTTCTTTCAAACGCTGCTCCGCGCTTGTCGGCTCCGATTGTTCGCGGGTTACCATTTTCCGAGGTGCGCGCCTCCATCCACGTGGATAGCCTCGCCGGTGATTTGGCGCGCCTCTGTCAGGTAAACGACTGCACTGGCAATGTCTTCAACCGTCGAGACCGTGCCCATGGGCGAGCGCGACTCCAGATACTCTCTCGAATTGTCGGTATGCAGCGACGTGGCGACGATGCCGGGAGCTACGGCGTTGAACCGAATGTGCTCTTTGGCGTATTCCAAAGCCAGGCTTCGCAAGCCTGCGTCCACACCACCTTTGGTGATCATCGAGAGCGAAGCCGGTTCGCCCAAAATTGGATTATCGAGCAGGGCTGCAGTGATGCTGACAATGCTGCCGCCGGTCTTCTGCACCTGCATTTGTTTAACCGCCAGCTGCGTAAGGTAAATGAACCCTGCCAGATTGGTGGAGACGAGAGCGCGAAAATCCTCGGCCGTGTATTCGGTAAACGGCTTCACTACGAAAATGCCGGCGTTCGCCACCACGGCATCGATCGAACCGAACTTCTTGAGCGCGAGTTCGACCACTTTCTGAGCGGCTTCAAATTGCCCTATGTCGCCATCGATCAAGGCGAGTTGATCGGAAGGGGATAGCTCTTTGGATTTCGTGGCGTTTCGCGCGGTTCCTACAACGTTGTACCCGCGCGCGAGAAAGGCCTTTACCACACCCGCGCCGATCCCCTGCGACGCGCCGGTGACGATTACGGTCTTCCGATTGTGTTCCACGGGAGTCAGCGGACTGATTTAAACGCAGCGCGCAGCTCTTGCGTGAACAACTCCGGCTGTTCCCAGGCCGCAAAGTGTCCGCCTTTGTCGAGCCTGTTGTAATACATAAGCTTCGGATAAGCTTTCTCCGTCCAGCTCTTGGGAGCCTGGTAGAGCTCGTCTGGAAATGCGCTCACTGCGGTGGGGACGGCGACGCCTTTAGGTGCAAAGAACGGCAGCTTGCTTTCCCAGTATAAGCGAGCTGACGAGACCGCCGTGTTCGTAACCCAGTAGTAAGTGATGTTATCGAGAACGTCATCTGGCGTGAGTCCCTCGGGCTGACCATTAATGACGCGCGACATCAGCGCCATGCTGACTCCATCGTGGTCGAGGATCCATGCGGCCAGGCCAACAGGTGAATCCGCCAGCGCGTAGAGCGTCTGCGGACGGTTAGCCATTTCCTGAGCGTAGCCGAGTCCATGCTGGTAGAAGAAAGAGAGCTGCTCGTAGGCGTGCTTTTCTTCGGCTGAGAGACTTGAAGGCGGAGGCGCGCCGGCTAGGGCCGCCTTGTCGATCTCGCCCGGGACGGTAGCAGGCATGTTGGTGTGGATGCCGATCAATCCTGCCGGCGCCAGTAGCGCTATTTGCTCGGTGACTGCGTTACCCCAGTCGCCGCCTTGCGCGACGTATTTCGCGTAGCCGAGGCGTTTCATCAGCTCGACCCACGCCCGGGCGGTGTGAATAGGGTCCCAGCCGGTATTCGTCGGCTTGCCTGAATATCCGTAACCCGGCAGCGAGGGAATCACCACGTCGAACGCTTCTTCTGCTTTCCCGCCGTGGGCCGTGGGATTGGTCAGCGGATCGATGATCTTCAGCTGCTCAATGATCGAGCCTGGCCAGCCGTGGGTGATGATCACCGGTAACGCGTTCGGATTTTTCGAACGCACGTGAATGAAATGGATATCTAATCCATCAATCGTGGTGACGAAGTGCGGCAGCGCTTTCAGCTTCGCCTCGCACTTTCTCCAATCGTAGTCCGTCGCCCAATAGCGGGCCAGTTTCTGCACCGTGGCGAGCTGCACGCCCTGGGTCATATCACTGACCGTTTCCTTTTCCGGCCAACGCGTGGCCGCGACTCGTTTCCGGAGATCATCGAGCGCAGACTGCGGTACGACCTGGACCGTGAAGGGCCGGATCGCCGTTGAATCTTGCGCCGCCGCAGCGGGGGATGCTTGGACGGCGACCGCCGACGTGAGCGCGACTGCCAGGAGTATTACTGGCCCAAATGCAACAGTGGTTTTCATGTGACCCTCCAGTTGCGCGAGCGACCCTTGTCGCGCTGTTCCCTGCGATAAGGCGGTCAGGCGGAGCTCTTTTTGCGGAGGCGCTAACGAACTTGGCGCGAAGCCATTCTCTGAGCCACGCGATCGGCGGTAAAGTTAAAAATCTATTAAGAAAAGTGCGCCCGGTCGGTCTCCAACCCGGACCTGGCTCCGCACCTCGAGTTCGTCGATCTTGGCGGACACGGATATGCGAAGGTCCGCTTGTCCGCCGATGAAATGCGCACGAATTCGTCTGCATCCCGCGCCCCATTACCGCAGCGAAAAACCCGATGGCGGCCCGCTCCGGTATCGGACCTTACACACTGCCGCCCTATGGAAGAGTGGCGAGCGCCCGCAGCTAAGAACATCGGTTCTCGAAGGCGACGCTGGACTCGCGATTTGAGTGACTCACACCCAATTAGGAGACTCGAGGGTCAGAGTTAACTTTCGTCGCAACTGCTAATAGTTCGCTCTGGCCCTCCTGGCCCCGCCTCATTCGCAGTAGGTACTGGTATTGGGCAAGCCTACCATGCGGGCTTTTGCCCGCGGGCAATCGCAACGTCCCGCAGCATTTTAAGATATGAGCTTGACACTTCTTTATTGTAAGCATACGTTAGCTTACATGAACGAACTTCTAGCCGCCACGATGGGACAGCGACTCCGCGAACTGCGCGAACGCGCCGGGTTTTCTCTTCGCGAGGTTGCAAAAGCGGCCAACATTTCGGCACCTTTTCTCTCTGACGTGGAGCTGGGACGCCGTTTTCCGACGAATGAAACCCTGGCGCTAATCGCTCAAAAGCTTCGCGCGTCCTCCGAGGACCTAAAAAAGCACGACCATCGCTCGGCTCTCGCCGACTGGAAACGTTTGGCCGAAGGTAGCCCCAGCCTTGGCGCCGCCGTACGTGCCCTCGTTGATGACGTCAAGTCCGGCAAACTAAACCCCGACGAACTCGCCGCGAAACTACTCCTCATCAGCAACAGCAAGTGACCGGCTCGGCCGATACCTTTCCCTCCAATAATGAGCAAACTCGGCAAACGGAAGATTGGCTCCTTGCAAGAAATCGAGCAGGGCAAGCTTACGCATGTCACCAAGAAGGAGATTTCCTACAAGATTGTCCGCGGCTGGGATCTGAAGTCTTCCCTCGAGTGCGATATTCTGTGGAAGCAGGGCTGGGTGGCACTCTTCAAGCAGATCCAGCATGCGGAGCCCGACGAAGCGAAGCAGGACGAGATCCTTGCCTCGATCTCGACCGAGGACATACACTGGGACTGGTTCGGGAAGGCGGTCAACTACAGCACTGACGAATACGAGTGGTTCCATCTTTACGCCGACGGCAAACCGCAGGCCGCCTGCCTGATCTATCATCCGGAAGCGAGTGCCCTCGAGCCGGGTGACATCTTCTACGTCAAGTTCGTCGCGGTGGCGCCTTGGAACCGCAAATGTGACCTCCGCCCTCGCGAGTTCCATGGTTTGGGCGAGGTCATCCTTCGCGCGGTCCAACGTTTCGCGGCGAAGGAGCTCAAGCTTCGCCCGGGCTTTTGCCTGCATTCGCTCCCGAAGGCGGAGGGGTTCTACGCAAAACTCAAGATGGTGAAGGTGGACGGCAAGGAAGACGCGGACTCGCTCGCGTATTACGAGCTCCCCGCAGCCCTGGCAATTAGATTAATGGAGACCCCCTGAGATGAGCACCCAAGACGAAAGTTGGTCAGATTTCACTCACACGACGCGGACCTCCAAGGTAAGCGCGCACGACCTGTTTGAGCACTACCGCGAATTCCAAGGCTTTATCGCCGGCCTCTCCCGGAAGGAGCTGGTCGCCCGCCGCTGGCTGGAGACTACCGACGACGACTCGCCCCTTGCAAGTGTCTTCTTCGATCTCCCCCTCTCGACACAGCCCACGCTCTTCCGCAAATCCGCCAAAGCCAACCAAAACCTGTTGGCGATCTGGCAGGCACGGGCCCAAGCTCAGGCGGAATATCTGTGGCTCGCTGAGGATCGGCCGGCCTTCACCGGCCTGACGAAGGAGTACCTGCGGAAACTCGCCCAGATGAGCGTCGACCCGCGGGTGATCCGCGACCTTCCCCGGATCCTGGCCGACTTCGGCATCATCCTCATCTACATCTATGCGCTGCCCGGCATGAGTGCCGACGGCGCCGTGTTCCACCTGCGCACGGGCGCCCCCGTTGTCGCGATGAGCCTGCGCTTCCCGCGCCTCGACTACTTCTGGTTCACGCTCCTGCACGAGCTCGCGCACCTAGTCCTCCACAACGATCAGCTCAAGGAACCGGTGTTCTTCGACGTCGAGGCCGAAGAGATGGATCGGGCCGAGAAGGCCGCCAATCGCCTCGCTAAGGATTCAATTGTCGACCGCGAGTCTTGGCGCAACTGCGCACCCAAATACGATCCGAGTGACCAGGCCGTGTACGACTATGCTGCTGAGCAGAGCGTCCATCCCGCCTTGATCGCCGGCCTCCTTCGGAAGGAATCCGGCAACTATAAGCGCTACAGCTCGATCATCAGCGAGCACGACGTTCGCGCCATCATCTTCGAGTCATGATCCGCTACGTTCCTTTTCTTAAGGCGAAGCGCGGCGAACGCAGTGCGATGGGAGAATTGGCTCCCGAGGTAAAGCAGGTCATTTGCCCGTTTTTCGACTTCCCGCGAAAGGAGCCGGTTTACAACGCGGATACCTACGTCGCAACGACGCGCAGTATCGCGACCAGCCTGAGCAAGAACTGGGGCGTTGATGCCGAGTTCTACTTCGATGACTTCGACATAAGCCAAAAGCTCACTGTGAAAGGCGAGCATCAATATGCCTACTTGCTCAAGGCCTTTGACGGGTTAAGAGTCATCCCTGCCGTAGCCCTCAACCGGACAAGCCACAACGCAGCCGTGGCAAGTCTCAAGAGTCGCGGTGAGATCTCCTCCGGCACCGTCGCGTTCCGAGCCGAACACGTCGACTTCGAGGACTTCGATGGCAGCGAGGACCAAATCGACTACGATTTGGCAACTGTTTTCGCAGAGTTCGAGGCGATCGATCTAATCCTCGATTGCCGGGTGTGCATCAGCATGGATATCTTGGAAACCGCACGGCAGATCGCCACCTTCGCAAACAAGTTCTGCGACGCTTACGACAAGGTGCGCCGCGTGATAGTCACGGGCTCCTGCATTCCGCGTTCTCTCGGTGAAGTAGTTGAACCGAGCGTTTCCAAAATTCTGCCGCGCCGCGAACTTGCCATTCTTGGCAAAGCACGCGAACTGACCGCAATTAACCTAGTCGGCGGCGACTATGCGACCGTCAGTCCTTTCTACTCTGATGCGGACTTCGCGCCTGAACTCTTTCCAAGAGTGACGAGCCCACGGCTGATTTATTCCTTTAACCGCTCCCATTATATAAGCCGAGGATCTTCACTCGCTTCAGGCGGGTATGGACAATATCTTGGTATGACGAAGCAGCTGTGCGGACAGGGCTTCTTCCGCCCGGGGTATTCAACCGGCGAGGACTATTTCTACGAGAAAAGCAAAGGCGTCGGGAGTAGGGCGATGAATAACACGGTGGTAAAACCTTCCGTCGTCGCTCACATCACCTACATGGCGCTCGGCGCAAGCCTTTGACCCCATGGCCGGCGATTGAATAGCAGATTGCAAATGCTCATGCTGAGCTCAAGATCTCGCTGGGTTTCGGCGATCAACTGCGCCAGCAGCCTTTTCGGTTTCCGTTCTGCGTCTGGCTCCGACACTAATTCAAGCATCTCGCTCTTCCAGAGGGTCATTGCCGCCAATCGCCTTTCAAAGTAGGGACTAAGCTGCGCAGGTCGGACGTGGCGAAATCGGATTGTGTCTCCGTCCTCAACCGCCACCATGATGCCCCAGAAAGGAGGCACCAGCTTCAGCGCGCGTCGAAGCTTGCACTCGGTGGTGACGAGCGTGATCCGCCGAAACGCTGCATTGTAATAAATGCCCTGCACAGCAATTCGTTCGATGCGATCGGTCGCACCCTTGATCTCGTAGCAATGCGCCTCCGAATGCAAAGTAACAATATCGGCGATCGCATTGCCGCTATGAACGTGGAGTTCCTGGAGAACTGCCCGCGGACGCGCCTTCTGTCGCGTCAGCTTACGCAACAGAGCCTCACGAATACGGGCGTCATTCAGGTACATCATGCGATCAGACGATTGTCGCTTGGGGGCACGGGAGTCTATTAGCGAGATGGGTGGGCCGCTGACAAGGGAAAGCGTGAAAGAATTTTTTGATCCCTGGCGGCCGCCGGCCAGTCGCTTCATAACGCGTTGCGCTCGGGCCTCCTCGACAGTCTCTTGGCGGGATGGCAAAACCGAGTGCGAAGAAGCGCCGCGTAAAAGGCGTACCCTCACGGGGCTTTTTACGACGTTGGAAATGGATTTGGATTGTGCTGCTGGTTTTGCTGCTGATCCCGGCGATGCAGGTGGCGGTGGTGCGGTCCGTCGATCCGCCGCGAACGTTGCCGATGTGGATTGAGCAGGTGTCATCGAGCGGAGCGAAGGCGCCGGTGCGGTATCGCTGGATTCCGTTGGGGCAGATGCCGGAGATGTTCCTGAAGCATCTTTGGATTTCGGAAGACCAGCGGTTCTTTGAGCATGAGGGGTTTGATTGGAAGGAGATGGATCTCGCGATGGAGAAGGCGGAGAAGACTGGGAAACCGATTCGGGGAGCGTCTACGATCACGAACCAATGCGCGCGGTCGATCTTTCTTTGGCAGGGGCGGTCGTGGATCAGGAAGGGATTGGAATCGTACTACACGATCTGGATGGAGTTGCTTCTGCCGAAGCGGCGCATCCTGGAGCTGTATGCGAACGTGATCGAGATGGGACGCGGAGTTTACGGGGTCGAAGCAGCGTCGCAGCATTACTTCGGGGTTAGCGCGCGCGGTCTGACGCGGGAGCAGTCGGCCATGCTGGCGGCGGTGCTGCCGAATCCGAAAGGCTGGGATCCGGCGAATCCGGGCCCGATGTTACGATGGCGTCAGCAGCGCATTTTGCGGCGCGAACAGAACGCACATTTTCCGGAGAAGATGTTACGCAGCCAGTGACGTGTGACGAGTGACATGTGACGAAGGAATGACTAAGCAACGGAGTTGCGAGGACCCGCCGTCGCGAAGGCTATGGCGGGGCAGGCAAGTGCGTTCCCAAACAGCCGCCTACGT
Source organism: Chthoniobacterales bacterium (assembly GCA_045809795.1). Lineage (GTDB taxonomy): Bacteria > Verrucomicrobiota > Verrucomicrobiia > Chthoniobacterales > UBA10450 > AV80. The sequence continues at coordinate 857,181 of JBJMXD010000006.1, read as the reverse complement.
GAGGCTACGGCGTGCCGGGGAGGCTGGGAACGAGGGAGGAGTTGCTTCGCTAATTGGTGGATCGAGCGCTCCGCGCTCGATGTAATGTCAGCGGGCTGCGCTGCCGAGGCGGCTACGCGGACGCGGTCATCGCACCGGCCGAGCACCGCGCGATCCGAAGTATTTCGCTATGAGTTGTGAAGCAACCGTGACCGCGACCATCCGAACAATCCAGCGTAACATGCTACTGAATCGCGGGGAATGCGGGTAGCGGCCGCGTGAAAGGTGGGATCGAGCGCTCCGCAGCTTGATGATGTAGCCACGGCACAGAACGCGGGTGACTTGGGAATCAGGGTCGGGAGTTCGTTGCTGTGCGTGCCGGGCCGTAGCATAAGCGAAGGACGGTCGCCGTGTTTTCAGAGAAGACGCCTCGACAGAGCGAGGCGGCTACAGCAGCGTCGCGTTCGACGATATGATGGTGCACCTCATTGATGGGACTTACGAATTGTTCCGGCACTTCTACGGGCTGCGTCGCTTCAACAAGGGCAAGGACAAACCATATGGCGCGGTTGTTAGTGTGTTGCACGGCGTCCTAGCGATGATCGAGACCGGCGACCGGTATCTCGGGGTCGCAACAGATCACATCATCGAGTCGTTTCGGAACAAGCTTTGGGCCGGGTACAAGACCGGCACCGGTATCGAGCGCGCATTGCTCAAACAGTTCCATCCACTCGAAGAAGCTCTCGCCGCGATGGGTGTTGTCGCCTGGCCGATGATCGAGCTGGAAGCGGATGACGCGCTCGCTTCGGCGGCGCATATCGCGGCGAAAGATAAGAAGGTGGAGAAGGTCGCCATCTGGACGCCGGACAAGGACCTCGCGCAATGCGTTCGCGACACGCGCATCGTCCAGATCGACGGCCGCCGGAAAATCATCCGCGATGCTGAGGGCGTCCGCGAAAAATTCGGCGTCGAGCCGCCGCTCATCCCGGACTTGCTCGCCCTCGTTGGCGACGCCGCAGACGGCTATCCCGGCATTGCCGGCTTTGGAATGAAGACCGCCGCCCAACTTTTGAATCAGCACGGTGCGATTGAAAACTTCCCGCAAAACATTCTCGGCGAGCAGCGCAAACTCGCCCTGCTCTTCAAGAAACTGGCGACGCTGCGAACTGATGCGCCACTTTTTAAGAAGGTTGAGACGTTGGGCTGGCGCGGGCCCACACCAGCGTTCGCGGCGTGGACGGAGAAGATGGAAGCTCCGCGTTTGCTCGAGCGCGCGCAGAAGGCCGCCAAGAGCGGCGGACGCCGCAGCGCGGCATCCCTACCATCGGAATAGTGAGATGCGAATTGGTTTCGTTTGATTAAGCGAACGAGCTTCTTAATTCTCTTTCGCGGCGGCTTCCATTTCCTTGTCGCCGCGCTGCACGTCCTGTTCTTCCTTGGGAATGTTCTCGTACAACTTCTGATTCATTTTCGCCTGCGCCGATACCGGCATGATGTGGCGCGCGAAGACCATTGCCTTGTTCACCGCTCCGGCGACAACGACTGTCTTTTCAGCCATCAACGCTTCGTAACCGATCTTGGCGACGTCCTGCGGCGCCATCACGTGCTGCATGGCGCGCGTGTTGGTCATGTCTGCTTTTGGAAAGAAGTCGGTATCGGTCGGCCCAGGACAAAGCGCGGTGACAGTGATGCCGGTGCCTTCGAGCTCGGTTGAAAGGGCTTCACTCCATGAGAGCACGAACGCTTTGGTGGCGTGGTAAACCGCCTGGAGCGGGCCCGGCTCAAAGCCTGCGACGGAAGCGGTGTTCAGAATCCGGCCGTGCCCTTGCTGGAACAGCATGGGCAGGAACCGTTTCGTGAGTTTGAGGTAAGCGAAGATGTTCAGGTCGATCATCGAGCGGTCGGTTTCGATCCGGATTTCCCAGAACTTGCCGCGTTGGCCGTGGCCGGCGTTGTTGACCAGGATTCCAATTGGCGCGCCGCGCTGGACTTCGTCGAAGATTTGGTCGGCGGCATTTTCCTCGCGCAAATCGGCGGCGATCACGCGCACCTCAACGTTGTGCCTGCTTTTGAATTCGTCAGCCAGCTGGCGCAGCTCTGATTCGATTGGCGCGACCAGGACGAGGTCATGTCCATGTTTAGCGAACTCATGCGCCAGATGCAGCCCGATACCACTCGACGCGCCCGTGATCAGTGCGGTTTCTTTGTTCATGCGTCAGGAATCGCCAACGCGCCGAGAGATGGATTGCTCGTTATTTCCTGTGCGCCAACAATCGGGATTTGGCTGAGTGACGGATTGACAGCGCATCCGAAACGCGGTTCATCGTTTAGCGCATGAGCAGGATCCTGATCGCGGATGACCAGAACGATGTGCTGGAGGCATTGCGCATTTTGCTCAAGGGCGAGGGGCATCAGACGGATGCGGTGACGTCGCTCGCCGGAATTTTTCAGGCGCTGGAGAAGAAGGATTACGCGCTTCTCATCATGGACCTGAATTACACGCGGGACACGACTTCGGGACAGGAAGGATTGGAGGTGATCCCGAAAATCCAGGCGCTCGATAACACGTTGCCGATCGTGGTGATGACGGCGTGGGCGACGATCGATCTCGCGGTGGAAGCGATGAAACGCGGGGCGCGGGACTTTATTCCGAAGCCTTGGGACAACGATCGGTTGCTCACGATCGTAAGGACGCAGATCGAATTGGGTAGTGCGCTCAGGAAGGGGCGACGGCTCGAGGCCGCGAACCAATTGTTGCGGGGCAACGCGCCGAACATCATCGCGGAATCACCGCGGATGCGGCCGGTGCTGGAAATTATTTCGCGAGTGGCGCCGTCGGACGCGAACATTTTGATTACGGGTGAGAACGGCACGGGCAAGGGACTGGTCGCGCGCGCAATCCATGCGCTCTCGAATCGCGCGTCGCACACGATGATCACGGTGAACATGGGCGGATTGTCCGAAGGAATTTTCGAGAGCGAATTATTCGGGCACGTGAAAGGCGCGTTCACGGACGCGAAGACGGACCGGGCGGGACGCTTCGAGCTGGCGGACGAGAGCACGCTCTTCATGGACGAGATCGCGAACGTGCCGATGAATCAGCAGGCGAAATTGCTGCGCGTCATAGAGACGGGCGAATTCGAGCGCGTGGGATCGTCGAAAACTTTGAAGGCAAACGTGCGGATCATCTCCGCCACGAACGCGAATCCGCACGAGGAAGTCGCGCAGGGACGGTTCCGGCAGGATCTGCTCTTTCGGCTGAACACGATCGAGATTGCGCTACCGCCGTTGCGCGAGCGGCGGGAAGACATCATGCCGCTGGCGAATAATTTTCTCCGGCAACACGCAAAACGTTATCGGAAAACGCTGACCGGCTTCGAAGAAAAAGCGCGTGATGTTCTGATGCAGCACCACTTTCCCGGCAACGTGCGCGAGCTGGATCACGTCGTGGAGCGCGCCGTCCTCATGACGCAAGGGCAGCAGGTGAAAGCGAACGATCTCGGCCTAACGAGTGGTGTTTCCGACACGCCGCGCCTCGAAGATATGAGCCTCGAGGACGTGGAAGCGTTCCTGATCAAGAAGGCGCTCTCGCGATTCGACGGCAACGCGCGAAAAGCCGCGGAAGCGCTGGGGCTGAGTCGGAGCGCATTTTATCGGCGCTTGCAACAATATGGACTTTAGGCGTAGCGGTAGTAGCCCCGGCTGCTTCGCGCGCAGATGAAGAAAACGATCAAGAAGCTGCGGCACCGGCTCACACACGAGGGCCGGCTCACGTGGCTGACCCTGGCCGCGGCAGTGCCGGCGGCGCTCGTCGCGCTGATTCTTCTCTGGTTCGGCGATCACACCGCGAAGGTGCAGTGGACGCTAACGCTGCTCATCGCGGGCTTCGGTTTGGGTTTCATCCTAAGCGCGCGCGAACACGTGATGCGTCCGCTGCAAACGATGACGAATCTGCTGGCGGCGTTGCGCGAAGGCGATTACTCGATTCGCGCCCGCGGCGCCCGCGCGGATGACGCGCTCGGCGAAGCGCTCCTGGAAATTAACGCGCTCGGCGAGACGCTGCGTTTGCAACGATTGGGAGCGTTCGAAGCCACGGCGCTTCTGCGCACGATCATGGCGGAGATCGACGTGGCGGTGTTCACGTTCGATCCGGAACGCCGGCTTCGGCTCGTCAATCGCGCTGGCGAAGACTTGTTAGGCCAACCGATGGACAAACTTCTCGGGCGGCGGGCCAAGGACCTCAATCTCGATGTTTGTCTGGACGCCGATCAGGACGCGCCGCTGACGTTGACCTTTCCCGGTGCGTCAGGGCGCTGGGGTGTGAAACGAAGCTCGTTTCGCGAACGCGGACTTCCGCACGAGCTGCTCGTGCTCACTGACCTGAGCCGAACGCTGCGCGAAGAGGAACGCAACGCCTGGCAGCGTCTCGTCCGCGTTATCGGTCACGAGATGAACAATTCGCTCGCGCCGATTAAATCGATCGCCGGCAGTTTGGAGACGTTGATTCGGAGAGATCCGCCGCCGGCAGATTGGCGGGACGACGCGCGGAGTGGATTGAACATCATCGCGACGCGGGCGGAATCGCTGAGCCGTTTTATGCAGGCTTACGCGCGGCTGGCGCGCTTGCCGCAGCCGCAAAAGGAACAGATCAATCTTGGCGAACTGGTCAGGCGAGTGGCGAGTCTCGAAACGCGGATCGCAGTGCGCGTGGTCGCTGGTGGCGATGTCACGATCGAAGCGGATGCCGCGCAGCTCGAGCAATTGCTGATTAACATTCTGCACAACGCGGCCGAAGCTTCACTCGAGACTAAGGGAACGGTTACGGCCGGCTGGCGTGACTTCGAAGAATGCATCGAGGTTTTTGTCCGTGACACCGGTCCCGGGATCATGAACCCGACGAATCTTTTCGTTCCGTTCTTCACGACGAAACCGGGCGGATCTGGAATCGGTCTGGCGTTGAGCCGGCAAATCGCAGAAGCGCATGGTGGATCGTTGACGTTGGCGAATCGCGCGGGGCCGGGATGCGAGGCGCTGTTGCGCTTGCCGAAGTAAGGGAGCCGGCGGCCCAGCACGCTCTCGTAATCGTGCTCGTGCTCGTGCTCCTGCTCGCGCTCGAATTCGAAGGGGATCGATCACGAGCACGAGCACGAGAGCGAGGAAAACCCGTCCCACAATCGGGACAGTGAAATCCCACTACCGAAGCTTTTCATCCGCAGACGCATTTTTATCCGTGCTCGCAAACCGCTGGCTTAGTGCTCTTTAGGACTTTGTCGGAAGCGGTGGCACGGCCATTGCAATAGGGGCGGGGAGCAACCCAATTATTTGAATCCAAGTCGCCCACACGACGCATCCCACTAGAGCAGGAAGAATATGAAACCGACAATCCAATTGAACGAACGCAATGGCCGGCGAATGCCGAAGACCGACTGCAATTACCAGATCGGATCGATGCCGAGCCACGGCGGACGCAACTTCGGTTCGCGCCGTGCCTCCATTCGCGCGATCAGCCGCGAATACTTTAAGAACGAAGCACGCTCCACATTTGCAACTGAGGCCGCGTTTTTCAGCGTGATCGTGATGACGGCCGCCGTGCCGCTGATTTACACCGCCATGGCGATGGTCCATCTCGTTCGTTCGGTCGCGGCCTTTTAACCGCGGAGATTACCCATGACTCAAGCCTCAGGAGCCAAAGCGGAAAATACTATTGTGCGGCCATCCGGATTCACCACCCCCAGCAATACGATGGACGTCCCGCGCGCGGGCGTCGCCAAGAAGAAACGCCAGAAGCGCATCATTTACATCGTGGCCGGCGTTCTGGGATTAATCGCCGTCACTTTTCTTCTCTCGCGATTGAAGCCGGCGGTGCCGAGCATCGATCGCTCGACGGTTTGGATCGATACCGTGAAACGCGGGCCGATGGTGCGCCAGGTCCGCGGCCTCGGCACCCTGGTGCCGGTCGACATTCGCTGGATCGCGGCGAACACCGAGGGCCGCGTCGAAAAAATCGTGATCTGGCCCGGAACGGAAGTGAAACCGGACAGCGTGATTTTGGAACTAACGAGTCCTGAGCTGGAGCAAGCGGCGAATGACGCTGTCTCGAAGGCGACGGCGGCGGAAGCCGAAATGACGTCGTTGCGGGCGACTTTGCAGCGGGAGTTGCTCGACCAGGAATCGACGACTGCCCGCGTCCATTCCGAGTACGAGCAGGCGAAGATGGAGCGCCAAACCAACGATCAACTGGCGAAGAACGGCCTCGTATCAGAGCTCGTTTACAAAACTTCGAAAGTGAAGGAAGCCGAACTTGCGAACCGCGACGCGATCGAGACCAAGCGGTTTGAATTCTCCAAGAGCTCGATTGAACCGCAGATCGCTTCGAAACAAGCCGCGGTCGATCAAGCGAAGGAGCTTGCGAAACTGAAGCAGGACCAGGTCGAGCAGTTGCACGTGAAAGCCGGCATGACCGGCGTGCTCCAGCAGTTGCCCGTGCAAGTGGGGCAACGCATCAAGCCAGGCGATAACCTGGCGCGCGTCGCCGATCCGACGAAACTGAAGGCGCAGGTAAAGATCGCGGAGACGCAGGCGAAAGACATTCAGAACGCGCAGGTCGCGTCGATCGATACGCGGAACGGCATCGTTGCCGGTCACGTGATTCGCGTCGACCCCGCGGTAGAGCAGGGGACGGTAACCGTGGATGTGGCGATTGATGGCGATCTGCCGAAAGGTGCGCGTCCTGACTTGAGTGTAGACGGAACGATCGAACTGGAACGTTTAGATAATGTGATCTATGTCGGCCGTCCGGCCTTTGGCCAGGAGAACAACACCGTCGGCATCTTCAAACTCGTTTCCGGAACTTCCGAAGCGGTCCGCACGCCGGTGAAGCTCGGCCGCAGCTCGGTGAACACGATCGAGATCCTGAGCGGCCTCGAACCCGGCGACCAGGTCATCCTTTCCGACACGAGCTCGATGGACGCCCACGAGCGCATTCGACTTAACTGACAACTAACTAACCACGACAGACAGACCGAAAACCCAACATCATCATGGCCTCAACCGAAACCATCAACGAACAACCGACCCGCTCCCCCAACGGCAACGGTGGCAGCAACCTCATCCATCTCGACGGCGTCACGAAAGTGTTCCTGACCGACGAAGTGGAAACCCACGCGCTCTCCGGCATTCATCTCGATATCCGGACCGGCGAATACATCTCGATCGCCGGGCCTTCGGGCTGCGGCAAATCGACCTTGCTCTCGATCCTCGGCCTGCTCGACACGCCGTCGGGCGGCAGCTATTCGCTCAAGGGCACGGAAGTCGCGAACCTGTCGTTCCCGGAACGGGCGCGGATTCGCAACCGCGAGATCGGATTCATTTTCCAAAGCTTTAACCTGATCGGCGACCTCACGGTTTATGAGAACGTCGAGCTGCCTCTCACCTATCGCGGCATGGGCTCGAGCGAGCGCAAGAGTTTCGTGCTCGAAGCGCTGGAGCGCGTCGGCATGGGCCATCGCGCGAAACATTTGCCCAGTCAGCTCTCGGGCGGCCAGCAACAGCGTGTTGCGGTCGCGCGCGCTCTCGCGGGCAAGCCGGCGATCCTTCTCGCTGACGAACCGACGGGCAACCTCGATTCGCGCAACGGTGAAGCGGTCATGGCGCTGCTGAAGGAATTGCACGATGGCGGCGCGACGATCTGCATGGTCACGCACGACACTCGTTTTGCGGAGCACGCCGATCGCACAGTCCATCTCTTCGACGGTCGCGTCGTGGAAGATCGGATGGCGGCCTAACGAGTAGTGGTTAGTTAGAATCTCAGCCATGTAAACATAACCCGGGGTCTAATGTTACGAGATCTTAGATACGCCAGTCGGATGCTCGTAAAGACCCCGGGGTTTACGGCGATCGCTGTTCTCGCGATCGCCCTCGGCATTGGCGCGTCGACGACGATGTTCTCGACGATCAACGCGCTCCTCCTCCGGCCGATGCCGTACATCCAGGACCAAGACCGCCTGGTCGCGATCTCGGAGTTCTTTACCAAGGAGCCCGGACACGACAACGGCACGGCATTCCCCGATTACCTCGAGTGGAAAAAGAACGTCACCACGCTCGATGGCATCGCGGCGATAACGGAAGCGACGTTCATTATCACCGGCGGCGACAAGCCCGAACGTTACCTTGGCGGGCAAATTGCGGCAGACGCGTTTTCGTTCATGGGCGTTCAGCCGATTCTCGGCCGTCTCTTTCGGCCGGAAGAAGACGACCTGAACGCGGCGCCGGTCGCCCTCATCGGCTATCACGTGTGGCAGGAACATTTCGCCGGCGACAAGGGCGTTGTCGGCAAAACGATTCCAATTAACGGCAAGCAGGTCACCGTAATCGGCGTCATGCCGAAGGGCTGGCGGTTCCCCGAGATTTGCGACATCTGGATGCCGCTCCAGTTTGAGGAGAAAGATCATCCGCGGGGAAATTTCTTCCTCGATTGCGTCGGCAAAGTGAAGAAAGGCGTCTCGATCGAGCAGGCCCGCGCCGAGATGGAGGCGATCACGGCGCGGATCGCGGCGCAGCATCCCGACACGAACAGCGGCGTCAGCGTGCACGTCACCTCATACCGCGAAGAGAGCGTGCACAATTTCAAGACGCTCACCTTGCTGGTTATGGGCGCGGTCCTTTTCGTCCACCTCATCGCGTGCGCGAATGTCGCAAATCTTTTGCTCGCCCGTGGCGCAACTCGCTCTAAGGAAATTGGCATCCGATTGGCCCTCGGCGCGTCCCGGCGGCAGATCATCCGGCAACTGCTTTGTGAAAGTCTCGTCCTCGGAATGGTCGGCAGCGCAGTCGGGTTGCTTCTCGCGGTCTGGGGCGTGGACCTGATGCTGACCGCGTTGCCGAACGAAGTGCCTTACTGGATCCGATTCGATTTCGATTGGCGCGTGTTTTCCTTCGCGCTCGGGATCGGCGCGCTCTCGAGCGTTCTGTTCGGATTAGTGCCCGCGTTCCAGGCGTCGAACCCGCAACTCGTCGATGCGCTCAAGGAAGGCGGTCGGACTGGGGCCGGCGGCGCGAAAGGCCAGCGGATGCGCAACTCCCTCGTCGTGGCGGAGGTCGCGCTGGCGTTGGTTCTTCTGATCGGCGCCGGCCTGATGATGCGCAGCTTCATGTTTCTGCAAAAAACCGACATCGGCATGGATCCATCGCGCACCCTCACGTTCCGCGTAGGTTTACCGGAAGCGCAATTCGTGGAAAACGAAGCCGCGCCGCGTTTCTTTGCGCAACTCATTCCGAAACTCGCGGCTTTGCCTGGCGTCGAAGCAGCGGGCGCGACAACTTCGCTTCCTGCCCAGGGCAACATCGGCATTAGCGCGTTCATTTTGGACGGCGAGGCCGAGCCGAAACAACTCCAGGACGCCCGCAACATGCGGCAGTTGATGATCACCCCCGGGTATTTTCAAACCGCGCGGATCCCGCTCTTGCGCGGACGGGATTTCACCGTCGCGGACACGAAGGACGCGCCGCGGGTTTGCCTGATCGATGAAGATGGCGCGCGCGCCTGGTTTCCAAACGACGATCCGATTGGCCATCAGCTCCGTTTCCTCGACAAGGCGGGCGAGCCGCCGAAGTGGTCGACCATCGTCGGGATCGTTAGGCCGGTGGTTTACGAGAAGCTGACGAAGCTGACGAAAATACCGGCGGTCTATTTTCCGCAGGATCAGGTTCCGAGCCGGTTCATGTCCGTCATGGTGCGGACCAAAACGGACCCGGCAAAATTTGCGAACCTGGTCCGCACCACCGTTCTGGCAGTGAACAAGGACCTGCCGATCTACAAGGTCCTGACGATGGACGAAGTAGTCGCGCAATCGTTCTGGGACCGGCGCTTTTTCGGAACGCTGTTCACGATTTTTGCGGGCCTGGCACTCTTTCTCGCCTCGCTCGGAATATACGGCGTGATGGCGTATTCAGTCCGGCAGCGCACCCAGGAAATCGGAGTGCGGATGGCGCTCGGCGCGCAAACAGGCGATGTCTTGCGGCTCGTGACCGGCCAGGGGTTGCGGCTGATCTTGACGGGTCTCGTCATCGGCTTTGTCAGCGCTTTTTTCCTCGCCAAGCTTTTGTCCGGCAGTCTCCACGGAATCTCAGCGCACGATCCCCCGAGCTTCACGCTCGTGCCGATGATTCTTTTCCTCGTCGGACTCGCCGCGTGTTATCTGCCCGCGCGCGCTGCCATGCGCCTCGATCCAATGGATGCGTTGCGCTATGAATAACCGCCGAATCGCAGTGGTAGGGACGTCGCGCTGCGGCGTCCTCTTGTTTGGCCCAATCCTGAACTCTCATTCGCGGACGGCGCAGCGCGCCGTCCCTACCATTTTATGCTCCAATCCATCCGTCTAGCCTTTCGCAGTCTTTTCAAAACTCCCGGCTTCACCGTCGTCGCCATTGTCACCATCGCGCTCGCGATCGGAGCGAACACTGCGGTGTTCAGCCTCGTTAACGCGCTTCTGATCCGTCCCCTGGCGTTCAAAGCACCACAGGATCTCGTTCTCCTGTTTGAAAAATTCAGCGCTCAGGGCCTGGACCAGATTCCGGTTTCGGCGCCGGAATATCTCGATTGGGAAAAACAGACGCGCAGTTATGAGCGGATCGCCGCGTTCAACTTCGCGGACTTCAATCTCACCGGCGGCGAAATGCCGGAGCGGATCCAGGGCGCGGTCGTTACCCCGAGTTTGTTTCCGCTCCTCGGCGTGGCGCCGATCAAGGGTCGTGTTTTCAACGACAGCGAATTCGGCGAAGGGAACGATAACGTCGTTATCATGAGCGAGCGTCTCTGGCGACGGCGCTTCAATTCCGATCCGAAGCTCGTCGGTTCCCAGGTCTCCGTGAATGGCAACATTCACACAGTCGTTGGGATCATGCCGGCGAAGTTCGAATTTCCGCTGCCGCTTTTCGGCGTGCAAGGCGGGACCTTCGCCGAACGCGCTGACATGTGGAAGCCGATCGCGTTTACGAAAAGCGATCTGGAGTCCCGCGGTTCGCGCGGGCTGGGCGTCATCGGGCGCCTGAAACCAGGGGCGACGATCGCGCAGGCGCAGGCCGAGGCGAACACCATCGTGGCGAATTGGTACAAGCAGTACCCACAGAACTATGAGCCGTCGACGAAGTTTGGCGCGACCATTTATCCGTTGCACGATCTCGTCATCGGCGGGATGCGGCCGGCGTTGATGATTCTTCTCGGCGCGGTCGCAATGGTTCTATTGATTGCCTGCGCAAATCTCACCACCATGCTGCTCGCGCGGGCAGGGGCGCGTGAGCGCGAGTTCGCGATCCGTCTCGCGCTGGGCGCCGGGCGGATTCAGCTGATCCGCCAGATGCTTTCGGAAAGCATTCTGCTCGCGCTCTTCGGCGGAACGACTGGAGTTCTCATGGCAATTTGGGGACTCGACCTGCTGCGTTCGATCGGGTCGCAGACCGTTCCGCGCCTCGCCGAGGTCAATCTCGATCTGCGCGTTCTCTTCGTCACGCTCGCGACTGCTGTGGTCACCGGAATTGTGATCGGCCTCATTCCGGCCATCGCGAGCGGGAAACCGGAATTGACCGAAGCGTTGAAGGAAGGCGGCCGCGGCGCCACCACCGGTCTGCGCCGGAACCGGCTGCGGAATGCGCTCGTCATCGCCGAAGTGGCGCTAGCGCTGGTGCTGCTCGTCGGAGCCGGCCTGTTACTCAAGAGTTTCGTGCGCCTCCAAAACGTCAACCCCGGCTTTGAGTCCAGAAATGTGCTGACGATGGAGGTCTCGCTGCCGTTGCTGAAATATCCGCGCGGCAAACCGGTCGCCGATTTTTATGCCGAAGCGACTCGCCGGATAAAGTCCCTCCCGGGAGTGGAAGCGGCGGCGTTCACCAGCATTCTGCCGTTAAGCGGGACGAACAGCGACAGCTCCTTCACGATCGAAGGCCGCGATGCGATGGTCGAAAAAGTTTTTCCCGACGAGGAAATTCGCGACATCACGCCGGAGTACTTCTCCGTCCTCAAGGTCCCCCTTTTACAGGGCCGATTCTTTAACGACGGCGATCAGCTCGACGGCCCGAGCGTGACGATCGTCAACAATTCCTTCGCGAAGAAATGGTTCCCGAACCAGGACGCGGTCGGCAAACGGATCGGTTTTGGTGATCCGCGTAAGCCAGACATGAAATGGGTCACCATCGTTGGTGTGGTGGGCGACATGCGGCATCGCGGGCTCGATTTGGATCCGAAGCCCGAATACTACCTTGCCCACAATCAGCGGCCGTATCGCGGGATGGTCCTGGCAGTTCGCAGCGCGCAGGATCCGCGCTCACTTACTTCCGCGATTCGCCGCGAGCTGACGCGACTCGATCCCGATCTTCCGGCCGCGAATGTGCGGACGCTCGAACAGGTCGCAGGCGACTCGATCGCGCCGCGCCGACTGTCGGTCGTGTTGATCGGAGTCTTCGCCGCGGTTGCGCTCGTTCTGGCGTCGGTTGGGATTTACGGAGTGATGTCGTTCCTCGTTGTGCAACGCACCCATGAGATGGGCGTGCGAATGGCACTCGGTGCTCAGCGTGGTGATGTCTTACGGCTCGTTATCGGCCGCGCCGCGAAGCTCGTTCTCATCGGCACCGCTGCCGGACTCGTTTTGGGAATCATGAGCAGCCGCGCTCTGCGCGCGATGCTTTTCAACGTCGGTGCGTTCGATCCGATGACGTTCGCAGCTGTAACGCTCGCGCTTATCGGAGTTTCGCTTGTGGCCAGTTACATCCCGGCGCTCCGGGCAACCAAAGCCGACCCGATGATCGCGTTGGGTCACGGAGCATAAAAATATGATGGCTGACGTTCGCTACGCGCTTCGGATGCTGGCGAAGTCCCCAGCCTTTACCTTCATCGCGGTCCTGACCCTGGCGCTCGCGATTGGCGCCAACACCGCGATCTTCAGTGTCGTCAACGCCGTCCTGCTCCGACCGTTGCCGTATCCGCATTCGGAGCAACTGGTGCAAGTCTTTGGCACTCAGCCGACGCTGCCCGAGGCCCCGACTTCGCCCGCTAATTTTCTCGAATGGCGAACCGAGAACCAGGTGTTCACCCCCATAGCCACCTACGTGGGTCAGGGATTCAACCTCACCGGAACGGATACCCCGGAGCGTGTCGTCGGCGCGCGCGTTTCCAGCGACATGTTTCAATTGCTCGGCGTGCAACCGGCCCTCGGGCGCGACTTCACGGCGGAGGAAGACCGCGACGGCGGCAATCGCGTGGTCATCCTGAGTTACGAATTTTGGCAACGCCGTTTTGCTGGCGATCCAAACGCGATTCGGCAAACAATTAAGTTAAGCGACCAGACCTACACCATCATTGGCGTCATGCCGCGCGGTTTCGCTTTTCCCAATCCGCGCGCTCAGATCTGGACGCCGATCGCGTTCAACGCCGCGGAACGCGCCACCCGCGACACGAATTTCATCGACGTCGTCGCGCGCATGAAGCCGGGCGTTTCGCTCGAGCAGGCCCAGGCGAACATGACCGCGATCGCGCAAAGCCAGACCCAGCGTTATGCGGAAACGAACGTCGGCATCGGCGTCAAAGTCGCCTCGCTCCAGGAGCATATGGTCGGCGATGTCCGGCCAATGCTGATCGTTCTCCTCGGAGCGGTCGCGTTTGTTCTTCTCATTGCCTGCGCGAATGTCGCCAATCTGCTCCTTGCGCGGGCCACGGCGCGCAGTCGGGAGATGGCGATTCGTGGCGCGCTAGGGGCGAGTCGATCCCGAGTCGTTAGGCTGCTTCTGACTGAGAGCGTTCTGCTGGCGATCGTCGGTGGCGCGCTTGGGTTGCTGCTCGCCATTTGGAGTCTTGACCTGCTGGTTTCGTTGAAGCCGGCCAACTTGCCGCGGCTCGCTGAGATTAACGTCAACCGCACCGTGTTTCTGTTCACCGCGGCGGTGTCGGTGTTGACCGGCATTCTCTTCGGCCTCGCACCCGCCTGGCAGGTTTCGAAAACCGATCTGAATGAAGGCCTGAAAGAAAGCGGCCGCGGAAGCGACGCGCCGCGGAGGCATCGGATGCGCGCGTTGCTCGTAATCTCGGAAGTCGCGCTCTCATTCGTGTTGCTGATCGGCGCCGGCTTGATGATTCGGAGTTTTTCTCGTTTGCTCGCCGTCGATCCCGGGTTCAAGACCGACCATGTCCTGACCGCGTTCATCTCGCTTCCAGTTGCGAAATATCCGAAGCGCGAAGAACAGGTCACGTTCTTCGATCGGCTGCTCGAGCGGTTGCGTAACGTGCCCGGCGTCAGCGCGGCCGGCGTCGTGACCGACATTCCACTCTATGGCGGCAGCTCGACGGGGTTCGACGTCGATGGGCGACCGGCAGCGCTGCCGGGCCAACGGGCGATGACCGACTATCGGATGATCAGTCCGGATTATTTCGCGGCGATGGGCATGCGGATTATGAAAGGTCGCGCCTTCTCGCCTCGTGATACTCAGGACGCGCCCGGCGTTGTGATTATTAACGAAACGTTGGCGGCTCGCTATTTCGCCGGCGAAGACCCGATCGGCCAACGGCTGAACTTGAGCGGCAGCCCGAAAGACTTGCGCGAGATCGTTGGAGTCGTCGCCGACGTGCGCAATTACGGCGTCGATGCCGAAGTGAAGCCGGAAGTCTACGTGCCGATGCTGCAAAGCGCGCCCGGCTATCTTGCGAGCATGACCTCCGCGCTGACGATCGTAGTTCGTTCGACGATCGATCCGACCGCGCTGACGGCCACTTTGCGCCAACAAGTCCAAGCGCTCGATAAAGACCAGCCCGTCTCCGCCATTAAAACGATGGATCTCTATCTGGCTGAATCGATGGCCCAGCGCCGTTTCAACATGCTGTTGCTCGCCGTATTCGCCGGTCTCGCTCTTGTTCTCGCTGCAGTCGGCATCTACGGCGTCATCGCCTACACCGTCACGCAACGCACTCATGAAATGGGAATCCGGATCGCGCTCGGCGCGCGCGGCGGCGACATTCTTCGGCTAGTTTTTTCCAACGCGATGGTGACGACCGTCACCGGTATCGTGATCGGACTCGGCGCCGCGTTCGGGTTGACCCGGCTTCTTCAGAGTCTGCTTTATCAGGTCACCGCGACCGATCCGTTCGTGTTCGTGACCATTCCTTTGTTGTTACTCGCTGTGGCCACGGTGGCCACGTACTTCCCCGCTCGGCGCGCGATGAAGGTCGATCCAATCACTGCCTTACGCGAACCATGAGCACCAAATGCATTATCCGGAGGGACGCGCTTCTGCGCCTCCCACTTTTCATCGGCGACGCCATTTCACTGGAAGAGGGACGCGCAGAAGCACGTCCCTCCGAGAATTTCATCGCCTAACCCATGGACACGCTTCTCCAAGATATTCGATTCGCCGCGCGAATGCTTTTCAAGAGCCCGGGCTTTACTGCAATCGCGATCATTTCTCTCGCGCTGGGTATTGGGGCGAATACGGCTGTGTTCAGCGTTATCAACGCGGTTCTGTTGAAAGCGCTGCCGTATCACGAACCTCAATCGATCGTCCTCGTGTGGGGAGAAGATAAAGCCGGCGGCAGTTCGCGCGGGCAAGTATCGGCCACCGATGTCGCGGATTACCGCGCGCGTAATCACGTCTTCGAAGAGATCACGACCTATTCCGACTTTCGCCCCGTTTTCTCGGGCAATGGCGAGCCGGAGCGCATTCCCGGTGCGCAGGTCGGCGACGGATTTTTCTCAGTCATGCACGCGCAGCCATTGCTCGGCCGCGTTTTTACGGCGGAAGAACAACAGGAGGGCAAAGATCTGGTCGTCGTTCTCGGTTACGGTTTGTGGCAACGACGTTTCGCCGCGGATCCGAACATCGTCGGTAAAATTATCAAGCTCAGCGCTCGCGATTACACGGTGATCGGCGTGATGCCGTCGGATTTTCAATCGTTACCGGTAGGTTTACTAAACTGGACTGCGGAATTTTATCGGCCGGTCGCTGAGCAGCCCGCGGAGAAAGATCGCGCGAGCCGGCATCTGCGTGCGATCGCGCGGCTCAAGCCCGGACTCACGCTCGAGCAAGCGCAGACCGAGATGAATCTCATCGCGCGACAGCTCAGCCAGGAACATCCGAATGACAACGCGAGCAGTGGCGTGCACCTGGTGACATTGCGCGAGGATTTGGTGGGGAGATTGCGTCCCGCGTTGCTGATGCTTTTCGGCGCCGTCGGGTTCGTTTTGTTGATCGCTTGCGCCAATGTCGGCAATCTTTTGCTCGCGCGTTCGACGGCGCGCCACAAAGAAATCGCGATTCGAGCTGCCTTGGGCGCCGGCCGCGACCGGCTCGTTCGCCAGTTTCTCACCGAGAGTTTGCTGCTCTCGCTCGCTGGCGGAACGCTCGGGATTGTGGCCGCGGTTTGGGGCACGACTTTGATCGAAGCATCGGCGGCAAAGTTTCTGCCAACCCTGGGGCATATCGAGATCGACACGAAAGTTCTCGTCTTCACAGCGATGATCTCGGTGGTCACAGGAATCGTCTTCGGAATTCTTCCGGCCTGGCGAGCGTCACGTCCGGATTTGAATGAAACGCTTTCCGACGGCGGCCGCAGCGCCGGTGCGGCATCGACGCGCAGTCCGTTACGGAGCGCGCTCGTCGTGGCCGAAGTCGCGCTTGCTCTGGTTCTGCTGATTTGCGCGGGCCTATTAATCAAGAGCGTGATGCGGCTACGCGGCGTCGATCCCGGGTTCAAGCCCGATCGGCTTGTCACCATGAATGTCTGGCTGCCGACCGCGAAATATCCAAAGGCGCCGGATTGGAACCAGTTTTTCAACCGGATGCTCGAACGAATCGAAACGATTCCCGGCGTTGAAGCCGCCGGCCTAACGAGTGTTTTACCGGTCAGCGCGAACTTCGACAAGCGCACCATCGAAGCGGAAGGCCAGGCGCACGTTCCCGGCGAATATCCCGACGTCGATAATTACATGGTCTCACCCGATTACCTGCGGGTGATGTCGATTCCGCTCCTGGAAGGCCGCGCGCTCACGGCTCAAGACAACGAAAACTCGCCGCTGACTGTTCTGGTCAGTGAAACGATGGCGCGCAAGCTTTGGCCCGGCGCCGATCCAATCGGGAAGCGCGTTCACTTTTACAATTCCAATCCGAGCGAACAACGTCCGTGGCGGACCGTAGTCGGCGTGGTCGGCGACGTAAAACAGTACGGCCTCGATACCGCGGGCCCGATGGCGATGTACGAAACGCTCACGCAATTTCCGACGAACGCTGTGACCCTGGTCGTTCACACCCGCATCGACTCCTCGGCGATGGTTGCAGCTATTCGACGCGAGATTCTCGCGCTCGATAAAGACCAGGCCCTTTTCAACATCGCAACGATGGACCAGCTCGTGTCCGACTCGATCTCGCTCCGGCGTTTCTCGATGTTCCTCCTCGGATTGTTCGCCGCGCTGGCGCTGGTTCTTTCCGCGATCGGCATCTACGGCGTCCTCGCTCAATCGGTCTCGCAACGGACTCACGAGATCGGCATTCGCATGGCGCTCGGCGCGCAGACGCGCGACGTTCTCCAACTAATCGTTAGGCAAGGCATGTCGCTGACGCTCATCGGCATCGCCATCGGCTTAGCGGGAGCGTTCGCGCTCACTCGATTGCTCGCCAGCCTCCTGTTTGGCGTCGGCGCCACCGATCCGACGACATTCCTCTGGATTCCGGTGCTTCTCGCCGCGGTTTCTTTCTTCGCCTGTTATTTACCCGCGCGTCGCGCCGCGCGGCTCGATCCCATCAAGGCCCTGGCGCGAACCTGAATTCCCATGAACACACTCATCCAAGACATCCGTTACGGGCTCCGGCTTCTTCTAAAAAACAAGGGCTTCTCCGCCGTCGCCCTCCTCGCCCTCGCCCTCGGCGTGGGTGCGAATACCGCGATCTTCAGTTTGGTCAACGGCGTCCTTCTCCGGCCGCTCCCATTTCCAAACGCGGAACGAATCGTTTATTTCGAAGGCCGGAACCCGACACAAGGGATCACCGACAGCAATATTTCTTTCCCCGATTACGTTGACTGGTCCCAACAAACCGACCTCTTCTCCAGCTCGTCCGCTTTTTACACAGGTAACTCTAACCTCGCCGCCGACGGCGCCGAACCCGAGCGCGTGCCTCGGACCGGTGTCACCAGCGGATTCTTCGCTGTTCTCGGCGTTCAGCCAGCGCTCGGCCGTGCCTTTGTCCCGGACGACGACAAGCCCGACACGGCATCGGTCGCGATCATCAGCCACGGTTTATGGAAACGCCGTTTCGGTTCCGATCCGGGAATCATCGGGAAACAAGTGCAGATCAGCGCCCGACAAATAACGATCCTCGGAGTGATGCCGCCGGGATTTGAATTTCCCGAGCAAACCCAAATCTGGACTACGAGTGGGGTAAAGATGTCGGAGGAACCGCGAGACAACCGCTCGTGGTCCGCGATCGCGCGTCTCAATCCAGGGGTTGACGTCAAGACGGCGCAATCTCGGATCAGCGCGATCAACGCCCAGCACGCGAAGGAATTCGTCGAAACTAATAAAGGCTGGGACGCCAATCTCGCGGTTCTTCACGAAAGGATCGTGCGGGACGCAAAGCCGTCGCTCCTCGCCCTCCTTGGTGCGGTAGCTTTGGTGTTGCTGATCGCCTGCGCGAACGTTGCCAATCTTCTCCTCGCTCGCGGGGCCGCGCGCCAAAAAGAGATCGCGGTCCGCGCCGCGATGGGCGCCAGCCGCGGCCGAGTCGTCAGGCAAATGCTCACGGAAAGTATTTTGCTTTCTGCGATCGGTGGCGTCGCCGGGCTGCTCCTGAGCATCTGGCTCACCGAGGTACTTCTTTCGATCGTCCCGGAAGGAGCGCCGCGAATGGACCAGGTCGGAATCGATTATCGGGTGCTCACTTTCGCGTTCGTTATCTCGGCGGTCACCGGTATCCTGTTCGGGCTCGTCCCCGCGCTCCAGGCGTCGAAGCTGGACGTCAGCAGCTCACTTAAAGAAGGCGGCCGAAGCGGCGAAGGTCATCGTCGAACGAGCGCGCGCAATCTATTGTTGATCGGGGAAGTGGCGCTCTCGCTCATGCTGCTCGTGGGCGCCGGTCTCATGATCAAGAGCTTCCTGCGCCTCCAAAAAATCCGTCCGGGGTTTAACCCGCATAACGCCCTAATGGCGATGGTTTCGTTGCCGGGTGCAAAATACAAGGAACAACAACGACCGGAATTTTTCCGCCAGCTCACGGAACGGCTCGCGGCATCGCCTGGCGTCCAAGCTGTCGGCGGCGCGGTCAATCTGCCGCTCGGTGCCACCAATTATGGAATCGGTCGTGCGTTCATTCCCGAAGGTCGCCCGCTGACGGTTGACGAAGCCTCCGACGCGAGCTTCTCGACAATCACCGGCGATTATTTTCGTGCGCTTCAAATACCGCTTCTCGGTGGACGCACTTTCGAGGTTCGCGATGGCCCCGATGCCCCCAAGGTGGTGGTCATCAACGAATCGGCGGCAAAACGGCATTTCGGTTCGCCCGCGGCGGCGCTGGGCAAGCGCCTCATCATTTGGCGCGATGAGAAATTCATGCGGGAGATCGTGGGCGTAGTCGCCGACACGAAGACTAGTGCCCTGGACGCCGAGAGCGGCGCGCAGATTTATGTCCCGCATGCCCAGGATCCTGGCTGGAATTTCATGGGGATTGTCGTTCGCACGGCCGGCGATCCCGCCGCTTTCGCTACTACGGTGCGTCGCGAAGTCCAGGCGTTGGACAAAGACCAGCCGGTTTACAGTGTTCGGACGATGGACGAGGTCGTGGCGAACTCGTTAGGCACGCGGCGCGTTTCGATGCAGCTCTTCGCCGTCTTCGCCGGCGCGGCTTTGCTTCTCGCCGCGGTCGGAATCTATGGGGTCGTGGCTTACTCTGTCACCCAACGCACCCAGGAAATTGGAATTCGTATGGCGCTCGGCGCGCAAAAATCCGACGTGCTCGGCCTTGTTATTCGGCAAGGCATGACCCTGGCCGTGATCGGCGTTGTCGTCGGGCTCGTCGGCGCGTTCGCTCTTACCAGGTTGATCGCGAGCCTGCTTTTCGGCGTGGCCGCGACCGATCCGCTGACGTTCGTCGCAATTCCTTTGTTGCTCCTTTTCGTGGCGCTGGTTGCTTGTTATCTGCCAGCGCGCCGCGCGGCCCGGCTCGATCCCAAGATCGCGCTGGCCCAGAGCTAAAAAATTATGTCAATGATCACACTCAAACACCTGGAACGTTTTTATCCACTCGCGAAAGGGAAATTCTTTTACGTCCTGCGCGACATCAACCTCGACGTTGAAGAAGGCGACTTCGTTTCCATCATGGGACCGTCCGGCGCGGGCAAGTCGTCGCTGCTTCACGTTCTCGGAATGCATGACCACGCCTGGAGCGGCGAATATTTCTTCGACGACGTCGGTGTCCACGCCTTGAAGCCGAAGGAACGCGCCGCGCTCCGTAACGAGAAGATCGGCTTCGTTTTCCAAGCCTATCATCTCCTCGACGACCTCACCGTTTACGAGAACCTCGACATCCCGCTTTCCTATCGGCACGTGAGCAAAGCCGGCCGTGACTCGATCGTCTGCGACACGCTGGATAAATTTCACATCGTCGGAAAGAAGGACCTCTATCCGCGACAACTCTCCGGCGGCCAACAACAGCTCGTTAGTATCGCGCGGGCGATGATCGCGAATCCGAAACTTATTCTCGCTGACGAGCCGACCGGTAATCTCCACTCCGATCAGGGCAGAGAGATCATGGAGATGTTCAAGAGTTTGAACAGCCAGGGCACGACCATCATTCAGGTGACGCACTCGGATGTGAATGCCGCCTACGGCAATCGGATTATCCAGCTGCGCGATGGCTTCATCGTATGAATTTCAGCCATTCCGAGCGACTCCGCTGCGCTCCGCTCGGGATGACGCAAAGCTAACAACCATCTGCCTATGTTAACCGACCTGAAATATGCGTTCCGGATGCTAATCAAAGCGCCGGTCTTCACCGTGATCGCGATCCTTACGCTCGCGCTCGGCATCGGCGCCAACAGCGCCATCTTTAGCGTCATCAATACGGTCCTGCTCCGGCCACTTCCCTTCAAGAACCCGGACGAAATCGTGAACATTTGGGGGCGCTACGCGAACGACAGCGGCAGCGTTCGCGGCAACGTCCACTCGTTTGCGGACTACGTTGACCTTCGCGATCAAAGCCAAACCATGGCGGCGATGGCGGCATACACTCGCACTGGTGCGACGCTTACCTACGGCGAAGACGCAAAGTCTCTCGAAGGCATCGCAATTACGCCGGAAGTGTTTGACGTCCTCGGCGTGCCGCCGATTCTCGGTCGAGCCTTTACCAAGGAGGACGCCAAGAACGACGCGAACCGCGTCGTGGTTCTGACCTATCCGTTTTGGAAAAGTGCGTTTGCCGGCGACCCGAAAATCATCGGCCAGCAAATCACGCTCTCTGGGCGGCCGCACACCGTCATCGGGGTGATGCCGCCGCGCTGGAAATTCCCAATCGAAGACGAGCACATCGAGTATGCGTTGCCGCTCGAATATTTCGGCCCGCAAGTTCTTGGAAATCGCGGCTCGCATTTTCTCACCGTCGTCGGCCGTCTTAAGCCGGGCGTGGCCATCAAGAAGGCGGAAGCTGAGCTGAGTGCGATTGCCAACCGCCTCTCGAAGCAATATCCGGATACGAATATGAACTTCACCGGAACCGCCGTGGTGAAACTGCATTCCGATATCGTCGGCGACGTTCGTCCGGCATTGATGGTTCTTCTGGGAGCGGTTGCTTTAGTCCTGCTCATTGCGTGCGCGAATGTTGCGAACCTTCTTCTGGCGCGCGCGGCTTCGCGCAGTCGCGAGATCGCGATCCGAACGGCGCTGGGAGCGAGTCGCGCGCTCGTTGTTCGCCAATTGCTTTGCGAAAGTTTGGTGCTGGCGATCCTGGGCGGCGGTGCGGGATTGCTTCTCGCCTGGTGGGGAGTTGATCTCCTCGGCGCGGCCGGTCCGCAAGGTTTGCCCCACCTTGGCGAGATCAAAGTGAACATAAGCGTTTGCGTGTTCACATTCGTGCTGGCGATCGGCAGCACGCTGCTCTTCGGTCTTATTCCCGCCCTCCAAGTTTCGCGGCCTGCTGTGAACGAGTCGCTTCAACAGGGAGCAAAAGGTTCCACCGGCGGACTGCACACCAACCGGCTCCGCGCTTTTCTCGTCGTCTCTCAAGTCTCGCTCTCGCTCCTGTTGCTCGCGGGCGCCGGCTTGTTGATCAAGAGCTTCTTTAATCTGCGCGCGACTAATCCCGGTTTCGATCCGGTCCGCGTGATGACCATGACGCTGAACCTGTCCCGAATCCGCTATCCCGATGCCGATCAGCAAACACGCGCCTACGATACGATCACCGAAAAGCTCGCGGCGATTCCGGGAGTCGAATCGGCCGGCGGCGTGAATCCCATCCCGCTGGGAGATAACCAGCGGAGCTCTTCATTCATGCCGAGTGGCGCGGCGCCGTTGCCGCGCGGCAATCATCCGGGCGCAAGTTACCTGCTCGTCAAACCGGATTACTTCAAGACGATGAAAATCCCGGTCCTGCAAGGTCGCGCGATCAGCCCCGCGGACACGAAGGGTTCGCCACCTGTCATCATGATCAACGAAGCGTTCGCGCAGAAACATTTTGCCGGAAAGAACCCGATCGGCCAGCAGGTGATGGTCGATCAACCGGAAAACAAATTCGATACTCGTGAGGTGATCGGCGTCGTCGCCAACACGCGTCACGATTCTCTCGCCCAGCCGCAGGGTCCGGAAATGTATGTCCCGTTCGCGCAGGATCCGGGACGGGGTCTTGATATTGTGTTGCGCGTCAGTTCAACGAATCTCGTTGGCCTGAATTCCGACGTGAAGCGCGCGATTCACGAGATCGATAAGGACATCTACGTGCCCGTGCTCGCTCCGATGACGAGATTCGTCGACACGCATCTCGCGCAGCCCAAGTTCAACATGATGCTGCTGGCCGTGTTCGCGGCGGTCGCAATGGTGCTGGCGGCGATCGGGATTTACGGCGTCATCGCCTACAGCGTCACCCAGCGCACGCGCGAGATCGGCATTCGCATGGCGCTCGGCGCGCGGCGAACTCAGATGCTCGGTATGGTTCTGCGGCAAAGCATGACGTTGGTCGTTATAGGACTCCTCATTGGATTCGTCGTCGCACTCGCGGCGACGCGTGTGATGACGACGCTGCTGTACGGGGTCGGTGCGAATGATATTTCTATCTATGCTTTGGTCATAACGCTTCTGGGCGGAGCCGCCTTGCTCGCCAGTTACGTTCCCGCTCGCCGCGCCATGAAAGTCGATCCGATGGTGGCACTGCGGTATGAATGACCTGAAGTACGCCCTGCGAACTTTGATCAAATCGCCGGCGTTCACCGCCGTCGCCGTTCTCACACTCGCCCTCGGCATTGGCGCGTCGACTGCGATTTTTAGCGTGCTCGATGCCGTGCTCCTGCGGCCGCTGCCCTATCCGAACCAGGAGCGAATCGTCGAACTGCGCGAGCTCGACGAGAAAGGCCGCGGAATGTCGTTTGCCGAGCCGAACTTCAACGACCTCGTTGCGCGGCAGCACAGTTTCGACGCGCTCGCCAAATACAGCGCGTTCCCGGATGCCATCGTCGGCGGAAGCGAACCGGTTCGCGCCAACGTCTGCGCGACGTCTGCGGACTTTTTCCGGGTTCTCGGCGCCGCGCCAGTGGTCGGTCGTGTGTTCACTAAAGACGCCGCGAGCAAAGAAGCCGTCGTCGTTAGCTACAGTTTTTGGAAGCGTTTCCTGGGCGCCCGCACCGACCTCGATGGGATGGCGCTCCGCTTCAGTAACCATAGTTTTGCGGTCATCGGAGTGTTGCCTCCGGAGATGGAGTTTCCGCCCGGCACTGCCGTTTGGTTTCGCGCGGATATTTTTCCGCCGAACACTTCGCGCACTGCGCACAACTGGCGCGCCGCCGGCCGGCTCAAGCCCAGCGTTTCGTTCGAACAGGCGCGCAACGACATCGCCGGGATCGGCCGCCAACTCAAAACCGAACACGGCTCGTTGATCGACGCCGCGAGCTTCGGTCTCACACCTTTGCGGGAACGTTTCGTAAAAGATGTGCGCAGTGTTTTGTTCGTGGTCGCGATCGCCGTCGCAGTGCTGCTGATCATCGCCTGTTCGAATGTCGCGAACCTTCTCCTGGTTCGCGCCACCGCGCGTCGTCACGAAACCGCGGTCCGAGCCGCCCTCGGCGCGTCGCGGTGGCGGCTCGCTCGGCAGTTCGTCGTCGAAACCATTGTGTTGACGGTGCTCGCCGGTGCCTTGGGAACCCTGTTCGCGTTCTGGAGCGTCGACCTGATTGTCAGTGGCTATCATGGGAATTTGCCGCGCATCGGGCAGATCGGCATCAACACCACAGCCCTGGCGTTTACTCTCGGCGTTTCCTTACTCAGCGGCGTTTTGCTCGGCGTCGTGCCGGCGTTGAGCTCGTCGCGCGGCCAATTGCAGAACGATCTGCAAAGCGCGGGCCGCGGAAAATCTGCGAGTCGGGGCAGCACGCAATTTCGAAATGTGCTGATCGTTGGGCAGGTCGCGCTCACGCTTGTGCTCCTGGTGGGCGCGGGTTTGTTGGGCCGCAGCTTCCAACGCCTCATGGAAGTGAATCCCGGGTTCGAAATTGAAAGCGCCGTCGCCATGACCGTTTCGCTGCCATTCGCTGAGGAGCCGGCCGGGCAACGCCGGTTGGCGCAGCTTTATCAGCAACTGCTTGAGCGTCTCCAAGGCTTGCCAGGTGTCATTGCAGTCGGGGGCACAAACGCTTTGCCCATGAGCGGCTCCGGCGCGAATGGCACGTTCATCATTGAAGACGGCGCGAACCCCGCGCAAGATATGCCGGCACTCGCTAAGCAACTCGATGCTCTGCGCGGTTCCGGCAAAACTGGAGACGCTGATTTTCGCGTCAGCAGTGCCGGATATTTTTCGACGATGGGAATTCCCCTCGTCCGCGGCCGGCTCTTTCTGGATTCCGATGGACCCGATGCGCCGCACGTTTGCGTGATTAGCCAGACGATGGCGCGTCGGTTTTGGCCTAACGAAGATCCGATCGGCCGCCAGCTTCAATTTGGAAATATGGACGGCGAGGTTCGGCTTCTCCACGTGGTCGGTGTAGTCGGCGATGTTCGCGACGAAGGTTTAGACGCCGATCCGCGTCCGGTCGTTTACGCGAACTATTTCCAGCGTCCCGCAGCGGCCGCGCAATTCTCCATCGTCGCGCATGCCCGCGGCGACGCGGCAGCGCTGACGGATGCGATGCGACGGGAGGCTCGCGCCTTGAATCCGGAAATGCCGACGAAATTCCAGACCGTCAGCGAACTGGTTTCCGCCTCGCTCGACAACCGGCGCTTCAGCATGGTGATGCTCGGTGTCTTTGCAGGTGCCGCCCTGTTGCTCGCGATGGTGGGACTCTACGGCGTGATGGCCTACATTACCTCGCAGCGCACGCATGAGATCGGAATCAGGATGGCGCTCGGCGCGCAGCGTGGCGATATGTTGCGGATGATTTTCCGGCAAAGTTTCGCGCTCGTTTTGGCCGGGGTAACTCTTGGAATAATTGCGTCGGCTGGCATCACTCGTTTGTTGACGACAATGCTCTACGGCGTCCGCGCCACGGATATCATCACCTACGTCGGCGTTGTTGGTTTGCTCATTCTCGCGGCGGCCGTGGCCAGTTACATTCCCGCGCGACGCGCCATGAAAGTCGATCCGATGGTGGCGCTACGGTATGAGTAAAACGGCTTTTGGGCTGATCGTCTTGTTCCTCGCGTCGCGCGCGTTCGCCGTCGAATTGCTCGAAGAAGTCGTCGAGCAAAAATACAGCGTGGATGCGAACGCGACGTTAACTGTCCAGAACATCGACGGCTCGATTCGGGTTTACGCCGCTGAAGAGCCCGAGATTCGGATCCAGGCGATCAAGAAAGCTTATGATCGGGAGCGTCTTGAAGCTATCGTGGTTGACGTAAAGGCGACGCAGAACGGTGTCGCGATCACCACGAGTTTGCCTCCGCGGAAAAACGCGATTAGCGACCGTTCCGGCACCGTCGATTTCATTATCGTCGTCCCTCATACTGCTCGCGTAACCGACCTCAGTCTGACGAATGGCGAGGTGCTGGTGGAAGGTTTGCGTCCCGGCGGCAGCGCCAAGGCGCGCCTGGTGAATGGCTGGATGGCCGGCCACAATTGCTTCGGCGATCTCGATCTAGCGGTCGAAACCGGGCGGCTGGATGTCGCCTACGATTGGTGGGAGAATCACGAGTTTTCTATCAAAGCTTTTAGCTCTCGCGGCAACATTCGCGCATTTTTTCCCGGCGACACCTCAATTAATCTCAGCGCGACTGCGACTGAAGGCCGAATCGCAAACGCGTTCGCGCCAAAGAAAGCCAATTCCGCCGAGGAATTAATTCATTCCGTGGCGGAAGTCATCGGTTCAGACGCCGAAGCGGTCGTTTCGCTCGAAGCGCGTCGGGGCAATATCCGGATCGACAAGATGACTTATTAGACGGTTCAAGGAGCGGCTTGGATTCACTTCGAAGCTCGCGCGAGTTCCTCTCGAGCTTTCCGATCCTGTTCCGCGTTCACAAGTAAGCCTAGCCGCCGATAGCATTGTTCGCGTTTCTGCAAAGCGATCGCAGTCGGGGTGGCCTCAAGCGAGTGAGTAAACGAATCGATGGCGGAAAGAATTTCGCCGCGGGCCATTTCCAGCTCACCGCGATATTGCCAGGCCGTGGCAAAATTCGGATCGAGTTGCGTAGCGTGCTCGATCTGTTGCAGCGCTTCCTCAGCGCGGCCCAGCTTGGTCAACGCATAGCTGGCTTCCGCGCAGGCGCCGGCGGATTTCGCGTCGAACTGCATCGCCGTCTGGGCGTCTTGCAAGGCCAGCGCGGGCTGGCCGATTTCATTCAGCTGCCAGGCGCGCGATGCGTAAAGCTCCGCATTATTGCGCTCGGCCGAGATCTCCGAATCGAGACGCCCAACCGTTTCGAGAAACTCAGACGTAAGCGTTTCCAGCCGAATCGTCTTGTTGACCCCAAGCTTGTCGCATTCGTCCGGCCTCCCTAGGGCAATCAAGGCCAGTGCCTGAAATAATTTCGGCCGAACCGCCCAGGTGCCAATCTTTCCTGCCGCTTCTGCATCTTCGAGTGCCAGCTCAGGATCCTCCGCGCGCAGAAATAATAGGGCGCGATCGGTCAGCAGTCCCACATCGGTCGGCGAAACAGCGAGCGCTGAATCAAGCTCCCGAATTTCATTCAGCGATTTCCCGATGCGCTCGAGCAATTTCGCGCCGCGCTGGACTTCGGGATCCTCGGGCGCGAGCGCACGAGCTTTATCGAGGTCTTCGAAAGCATCGCGCCAACGATGGAGACGGCGCCGGCAAAGCGCGCGATTGATCCGAGCCACCGCATTATCCTGGAGGGCAATTATCGCCGTCCACGCCGTTTCTTCTTTCGTCCAGAAATGGTTGCGCTTCTCAAGGCGCGCAATCTTCTCCCAGACTCGGACATTTTTTGGATCGGCATCAGCCACTCTTTTCCAGGCTGCGACGGCCCACGCGTCATCGTTTTTCGCGGCCGCGTAGTCACCGGCGTACTCGTCGAGATTTAGGGACGGTTCGGGCACCGTGTTTCGCCAATCATCGAGGGTCTGGCTCACCGCCGACAGATCGTGCAGGCCGAGTTCCGCCCGAACGAGTCGGTCCCAGGTGCCGTTATCCTGCGGCTTTATTTTGAGATAACTTCGCGCCAGCTCAACCGCGCGCCCATACGCTTGTTCGTCGATTGCCTTCTGCAGGTCGGCCCGCAGCGCCTTTTCCTGTTTCGATCCAGCGCGATGACACGCCGGCAGCGCGAGAATTATCAGCCCTGCTGCGAGCCTGCGAGCTTGACGCCAGATTCGAAACGGCATTGGCTCAAGATTCGTCAGCAATCGAAAATCGAAAATCCAAAATCCAAAATTCCCAAGATGCCTTCGTTCGACATTGTTTCAGAAATAGACGCGCAGGAAATGGATAACGCCGTCAACCAGGCGCGCAAGGAGCTGGCGACCCGCTTCGATTTCAAGGGCACCACCGCGGAAATCCTAGTCGAGAAAGATAAGATCACGCTGACGGCCGAGGATGCGTCGCGCTTGCGGGGTCTCCGCGAGATCGTCATCGGCAAACTGAGCAAGCGCGGCATCGATCTGCGAAACGTCGAGCAGGTCGAACCTGCCATTTCACCGTTGGGGCACGCGCGCCAGGAATTGAAAATTCAGCAGGGGCTTGAAGGGAACAAGGCCAAGGAGATCATTCTCGCGATCAAAGGCCAGAATTTCAAAGTTCAGTGCCAGCTCCAGGATCGCCAGGTCCGCGTGACGGGAAAGAAGAGGGACGATCTCCAGGATGTGATCGCGTTCGTGCGCGGCCGCGATTTCGGCGTCGCGACGAACTTCAAGAACTTCCGGGATTGAGAAAACAAGTGGCGCTTTCCAAACCGCCCTGTCTTCGTTCGGCGGTTTATAAACCGCCGCTCCTTGATGCTTTCGCGCCTATCCACCCTGAACGGGCGGCATGATTGAAATCTCGTCGCCTGGTTTCAGCACATAATCGCGGTTTACAAACTCAACCCCGGCTGCGACGAGAATGCTTTTGTCCCAATCACGAAGGGCAGGAGTTTCAGAATACAGGACGTGAAGCAGGTCAGCCGCTCTCGTTCCGTCGGAAATTTCGACCTCCGTGGATGATGTTCCGGCCAGGTCGCGCAGCCGCGAAAAAAATTGCACGTGCACTTTCACGCCGTCGCCGCGATCAAATCTTTCTTGAGCACGCCGATGCACGGCAGATTCCGATAACGTTCCATGTAATCGAGCCCGTAGCCGACTACGAATTCGTCGCCAATCTGAAAGCCGACGTAATCCGCGTCCACGTGGCGCAACCGGGTTTTGGTTTTTTCGAGGAGCACGCAAATGCTCACGCTTTGCGGACCCGGTTCAATCGACGCGATCTTTTCCCGAATCGTCGCCAGCGTCACGCCACTGTCGAGAATGTCGTCGAGGAGAAGAACGTGCCGTCCCGCGATATCCGGCATCCAGAGCTGCCGAAAAACCAGCTCGCCGGTGGTTTTGCTGCCGCCGTGATAACTCGCGACGCTCAGGCAATCCAATTTCAACGGCAGCGGAAGCCGGCGCAGCAAATCCGCCATCAGGATGACGCTGCCGTTGAGGATCGCAATAACCGTCAGCTCGCGATCTCGATAATCGTTCGCGATCTGGGCCGCGAGCTCGTCCAGCCGTCGATGAATCGTCTTTTCGTCGAAAAGAATCCGCTCTAGGTCTGCCTCCATCGTGGAGAGACTATCCAGTCTTCGTCACGTTGTGCGAAGCGAAAACTTGCCGCTCGGGACCCGGCCGCTAGCGTGTCGCGATGGCCGTTCACAGCGAGAACTTCGAAGTGCGCACGAAAGGGAAGGGGACCTACGAAGTCACCGACGAAGTCCAGGAGGTCGTCGCTCGAAGTAAAATCGCAACGGGAACCGCGACGGTGTTTGTGCGCCACACGAGCTGCAGTCTCGTCATCATGGAGAATGCCGCTCCGGCCGCACGGCGCGATTTGGAAAAATTCTTCGAGCGTCTCGTCCCCGAGGATGCGGACTACGAACACGACGACGAAGGCCCTGACGACAGCACGTCGCACATTCGGATGGCGCTGACCCGCACGAGCGAAGTAGTGCCGGTTGTCGATGGCAAGCTACAGCTCGGGACGTGGCAGGGAATTTTTGTGTTCGAGCACCGGCGCGCTGCTCATCACCGCAAGATCGCCGTTACGGTGATGGGCGAGTAGAATAGATGGCGTCGATCAGCCGCAACGACTTCTCGTTAGGCAAAAGCGATTGCTCCATCTGGTTCATGACGTAAGCGAAGCCGATACCGTTCTCCGGATCGGCGAACGCGTTGCTTCCGCCGGCGCCGGGGTGGCCGAAACCCGAAGGAGACGGACCGAAGATCCGCGCCGAAGCTTCGGGCGAATCTTTCATAAAGCCGGCGGAGAAGCTGGTTGGGATTTGGAGGATCCGATCGATTCCCGATGCGAGCGTCGCCGTCATTTGCGCGATCGTCTCAGCTTTGAAATAACGCCGCTCTTCCATTTCCCCGCCGTTCGCCAGCATTCCATAAAACTTCGCGAGCGACGACGCGCTGCCGATTCCGCTGAATGAGATAATATCGAGGGCGCGGTTTTCTGCGGTGTTCATGGCCGCGATCGAATGGAGTCCGGCGGGCGAGGTGAATGTTTTTCGCACGAGCGTCCCAGGCGTCGTGAGTTCACGATAAAATTCGGCCGGCGTTTGTTCGCCCCCGGCTTTCGCCGCGTAAATCGTGGCGGTCGGGTGGTGTTCCTCTGCCGGCAATCCAATCCAGACATCGAGGCCGAGCGGTTCGCCGAATGTCTCCCGCCAATATTGCGCGACTCGTTTTCCTGCGATTCGCCGGACGCACTCGTCGACGAGAAATCCGAAGGTGCGGGCGTGATAACCGTGCGCCGTTCCGGGCGGCCAAAGCGGTTTCTGTTTTTCCAGCGCGGCGATGACGGCGGCGTAATCGAGGACGTCCACCGTTCCATCGAGCGCGCTCAATCCGGCCTGATGAGAAAGCAATTCGGCCAGCGTGATTTTGCTTTTCCCGGCCTGTGCGAATTCCGGCCAGAACTCAGCCACGCGTCGCTCGAGTCCGACGTCGTGCAGTTGCAACGTGTGAAGTAAACACGCGCTCCCCAGACCCTTCGTCGCCGACCAGAAGAGGACGATCGTATCGGCGGTCCACGGTTGTTCACGGTTTGCGTCGCGAAATCCGCCATGCAATTCCAGGAGCGGCTTGCCGTGCTGCCAAACGGAAACGGCCGCGCCCAGTTCGCCGTAACCCTCGAAATTCTCGCGGAATAAGTCAGCGAGACGCTCCTGATTCACCGTCGAGAGTAAACCAAGGAGCGGCGGTTTGAAACCGCCGTCGATCGGTCGGCGGTTTCAAACCGCCGCTCCTTGGGACTTTCAATTCGGCGAGCGCTTGATTACAATCCGCACGCTCTCCCCTGATGGAACTTCAATTTTTCAATCCGTACGCCGAGATCGGCCATACGGAAAATCGTTTGCCGCATTGGCAGCAGAAAGGCGCAACTTATTTCGTAACCTTCCGGCTCGCGGACTCAATCCCTTCAAATGTTCTCGGTCGATGGCAGGACGAACGGGAAGCGTGGCTCCGCTTGAATCCCGAGCCGTGGGCGTTCGAAATCGAACTCGAATATCACCGGCGTTTTTCCGGTGCGCTTGAACAATGGCTCGATGAGGGTCACAGTTCTTGCCTGCTGCGGCGTCACGATTGCGCAACAATCGTCGCGGAGACATTACGGCATTTCGAAGGCGAACGTGTTGGTATGATTTCGTTCGCTGTGATGCCTAATCACGTACACGCGTTATTCGTCCAGAATTCTGAATGGCCATTAGAGAAGCTGATTCGTAGCTGGAAGGGATTCACTGCCCGACAAGTTAATAAGCTTCTGGGGCGATCCGGCAGCTTTTGGCAAAGCGACTATTTTGATCGACTAGTTCGGGACGAGCATCACTTTGCCAACTGCATTCGTTACATCCGGCGGAATCCAGAAAAGGGGAACCTAAGCTCAAACGAATTTATTCTTTGGGAAGGCGATGTTGCGAAAGCGATTCTTTGACAAGGAGGGGCGCTTTCCAAACCGCCTTTATTCGGTCGGCGGTTTGTAAACCGCCGCTCCTTGTCATGCTGCTTCGGTGTCCACTCAAATCACCGCGTGGAGCGCCTTGAGATCCGGATCCTTCTTCGCCAGATCCCGGAAGGAGCTGTCCATCTTAAAACTAATCTGAAGATTCGCTTCCGCGTCGTGGACGTTCCCGAGAAGCGCTTCGTAGCACCCCATGTTGTAGTAATAGATGGGCTCTTTCAGGAGCGCGACCGGGCCGGTAATGAGAAGATTTTTGGCCTCAGCGGTTTTGCCGAGCTGGTGCAGACAAAAACCCGCGTGCAGAAATCCTGCGCCGGCGTCTGGGGCTACACGGCACAGTCTCTGGCTCACGCGAAGGGCGAGGGCCCATTTCTTTTTTCGCATTAGGTGATGAAGGCGAAGCTGGAGAACTTCAGGGCGGTTCTGGTGGCGTTTGTCGATGGCGTCGAGTTCGGCGAGCGACTCGCGTGTCATGCCGAGCTCTGCGTAGCCGCAGGCGGCCTGCAACTGCCATTCGAACTGCACGGTTCCTTATTTAGCAAATCGCTTGCCATGGGGTGTTAGGGCGCAATGTAGTTTGCCGGGCCGCTGCCCTAACCTAAAGCAACAGCGATTCGAGCTCGGTCAGCCGCCGCTCGAAAAGGCGAAGCGCGCTTTCGATTGGCGCGGATGTCGCCATGTCCACCCCGGCGGCGCGTAGAGTTGTGAGCGGAAACTTCGAGCCGCCGGACTTCAGGAAACCGAGGTAAGCCGTGACCGCGCCGTGCTCACCGGAGAGGACCCGCTCCGAGAGTGCGACGGCGGCAGAAATGCCGGTCGCGTATTTGTAAACATAAAAGGCGTTGTAGAAGTGCGGGATGCGGAGGCATTCGAGATCGAGTTGCGGATCGAGCACAACGCTCGAGCCGAAGTAGGTCTGCAGCAGCGCATGATACTCCGACTTAAAAACGTCGAGCGTTAGCGCGTCGCCGCGTTCCTCGATCGCGTGAATGATTTTCTCGAACTCGGCGAACATCGTCTGCCGGAAGAGCGTGCCGCGAATGTCGTCGATCTGCCGATTGATAATGTAGGCCCGCATTTTTTTGTCCTGTGTCTTCTCGAGCAAATGATGGGTGAGGAGTTCCTCGTTAAAGGTCGACGCGACTTCTGCGAGAAAGATCGGGTAGTTGTAATCCTGGTAGCGCTGGGTCCGTTGCGCAAACCAGGTATGCATGGAATGGCCGGCCTCGTGCGCGAGCGTGTAAACGTCGGAAAAGACGTCGCTCTTGTAATTCATGAGGATGTAGGGCGGCGCGCCGAAACTGCCGGAAGAAAATGCGCCGCTGCGTTTCCCTTTTGTTTCGTAGCGGTCACACCAGCGGCCGCGCAGACCCTCACTTAAGACCGCTGTGTATTCCGGACCCAGTGGTTCGAAGGCCTGAAGGATGGTTTCAATAGCTTCGTCGAAGGAAATGCTCGATTCGATCTCGGAGACCAACGGAACATAGGTGTCGTAATGGTGCAGCTCATCAAGACCCAGAACCCGGCGGCGCAGCTCATAATAACGGAAAAGCGGCGCGACGTTGTTTCGCACCGCCGAGATCAGACCGTCGTAAACCGCAGCCGGGATGTCGTCGCGGAAAAGCGATGCTTCGAGCGCCGATGAATAGTTTCGCGCGCGAGCGCGAAACACATCTGCCTTCACCGAGTAAGCGAGCGACGCTGCCAGGGTGAACTGATGATCCTGAAATTCCTCGTAGAACTGGTGGAACGCGCGTTTCCGCAGACCGTGGTCGCGCTTCACCAGGAATGAGCTGAACGAACTTTGAGTCAGCGGTTTTTCTTCGCCCTTGTCGTCAACCAGGACACCGAACTTCATATCGACGTCGGTTAACTGCGAAAACGTTTCGTCGTAGCCGTCGAGCGCTGCGCTGCCGAGCGCAAGAAGTCGTTCCTCGCGCTCGGATAAAACGTGCGGCTTCATCCGCCGGATTTTTTCCAGCGCAATTTTCCACTCAGCGAGGGACGGATCGTTAAGGAACTGTCCGAAGGTACCGTCGGGGATTGCCTGGATTTCCGGACTCAGGAACGACGCTGCTTCCCCGATCTTGGTGAGAAGATTTTGCATCTGGCCCATGCGCGCCAGGTAATCAGGATTGGCGCTGTCTTCGGACAATTGGAGCGAGGCAAAGTGAAACAGTCGCTCGATCTTGAGGTCGAGAGATTTTTCAAACTCGAGGCAGGCCGCGAGCGACTCCGCGGATTTGGCGAGGCGACCTTTCCAGTCGGCGATTTTTGGGTAGCTCCGTTGCAGCCAAACAAAATCTTCCGTCCATTTGTCGACATCGACGAACAGATGGGTGAGGTCCCATTTGTCGGAGTCCGGAAGATCGGCGCGGGTGAGGACTTTGGCGGTCATTTGGCTTCCAATCTCCGCATTGCGGGATGACGCGCAACGAGTCGCATCGCTTTGCGAAGCAAGCCGAGTCCCGGCGGAATGCGATGCCACGGCGACGCGCCGGACGGATGCGGCAGCGGAATTAGGTCGAACGCGCGACGTTTGTCGCGGATGGGGAAGGTTCGTCCGACGACTTCATCTAATTTTTGGAACGGAAGAAATTGCGCGATTCCCAGTTTTCCGACGGGAATGACGAGATCGGGTTGGAGCAAATCGATCTCGTCGTTCATCCAGGTCGAACAATTGCGGATTTCGTCCGGAGCGGGAACACGGTCGCCGCCGGCCGCAGTTTTTCCTGGGAAACAGCGACAAACGGCGGCGAAATAGATCGTCGCACGCACTTGTTCTTCGTTCATTCCGCAAAATTCATTGAACCAGCTGAAGAGCGTCCGGCCCGCCGTCCAGGCGAACGGTCTGCCCAACACCGGCTCTTTAACGCCCGGCGCCTGACCGATCAGCATCACTTTGCTCAGGACCGCGCCGCCCGATATTGGTGGCGGTAGCATCCGAGGGCAACGCCGGCATTGACGCAGTAACGCGACGTGCTGCTCGAGCTGTTGTTGTTTGCGCGACGCGCGAGGCATGCGGGCGATCAGCGTCGAAAGAGGGACAGGACGAGCGTGAGGACGACGCTCACGATGATGCAGGTGACGATCGGGAAATAGAACGCGGTGCTTCCACGTTCGATCCGAATATCGCCGGGCAAACGCCCCAGCCAGCCAGCGCCAACGCCGGCCCAGAGTGCGATCCCGACCATTATTATCACGCCGCCAAAAATCGCCAGCATTCGGCCGAGTTCGCGCATAGGAGAAGATACCGCGGTGCCGCGTTTTACCAACCGCTGCTCCTTGATAAGAGGCACGCGCTCGCTGAACTTTTGCGAAAGCGATGGCAGTCCAATTCCGCGATTACTACGAGACCCTGGGCGTTTCGAAAACGGCGAGCGACGATGAGATTCGCAAGGCGTTCCGAAAGCTCGCGCGCAAATATCATCCTGACGTCAACAAGGATAAGGCAACGGCAGAAGAAAAATTCAAGCAACTCAACGAGGCTTACGAAGTCCTGGGCGATCCAGAGAAGCGGAAGAAATACGATGAGCTCGGCGCGAACTGGAACCAGCCGGGCGGATTTCAACCGCCACCAGGATGGAACGCGCAACCGGGCGGCGGGTTTCGACGTTATCAACCGGGCGACGGTGGTGGGATCGACTTTGAATTTGGCGGGACTGGCTTCAGCGATTTCTTCGAGGCGTTTTTCGGCGGTGGACGTCAGGCTGGTTTTGGCGGCGGCAGCGGTTTCGGACAACGGCAGCGAACCGCCGAAAGAGGGAGTGATGTCGAAGCCGACATTATGGTCACGCTCGAGGAAGCGTTCCACGGATCGAAGCGGCCCATCTCGCTCCGGCGCGGGAATTCCAACAAGGTGGAAAGTTATCAGGTCAAAATTCCGAAGGGCGTTCACGAGGGCCAACGGATCCGGCTCGCAGGCCAGGGCGAGGCTGGAGCGGGTGGCGGTAAGAGCGGGGACCTTTTTCTGCGAGTCCGGCTCGCGCGCCATCCGGATTTTACCGTCGAAGGTAATGATCTGATTCACGAGGTGAAACTCCCGCCATGGCAAGCGGCGCTGGGCGGGGAATTGCGCGTCCCGACGCTAGAAGGCCAGGCGCGTCTGAAGATTCCTGCCGGAACGCAAGGCGGCCAGCGCTTTCGTCTCCGCGGCCATGGTTTGCCGACTTCAGGCCAAACCCGAGGCGATTTATTTGTCGAGGCGAAAATCGAGATCCCGAAGAAGTTGAGCGAGCGCGAACGCGAAATTTGGAGCGAGCTGGCCAAGCTTCACGGCGCCGACTGACGCTTTCGCTCGACACCGCTGCGCGCCGACGATTAGAACGCCGGAATGAAAATCTCGCTCGGCACGGACCACGCCGGTTTCCATTACAAAGAGAAGGTCAAGGCGTTGCTCGTTGAGCTGGGACATGAAGTGAAGGATTTCGGGACCTTCAACGATGAGCCGGTCGATTATCCGCTGTTTATCCGGCCCGCAGCGGAAGCGGTCGTCAAAGGCGAGTGCGATCGCGGAATCGTTTTCGGCGGCTCGGGCAATGGCGAGGCGATCGCGGCAAATAAGGTACGTGGTGTGCGTTGCGCGCTTTGCTGGAACGAGGAGACAGCGCGATTATCCCGCCAGCATAACGACGCGAATGTCCTTTCAATGGGCGAGCGTGTGATTCCCGAGGAGACTGCGCTCGCGATCGTTCGGGTGTGGCTCACGACCGATTTCGAGGGCGGCCGGCATGCGCGACGGATCGCTGAGCTCGAACCGAATTAATTCCAGCGATCGATCATTACTGCGGCAACGAACAAGACGCTGACGAAGGCGTTGCTCTGGAAAAATGCGCGGTTGATCGCTGCGAGGTCGAGCTTCCGCGCGGCCCGATGTTCATAAATCAGAGCGCCCGCAATTAGCGGCATGGCGGCGTAATAGGGAATTCCGAGCTTCGCAGTTAAACCGAAGCCGATCAGCGCGAGAAACGCGACGGCATGCAGCCACTGGGCGAGACGCAAACTTCCGGCGACCCCGAGCCTGACGACTAACGAATGCAAGCCTTCGCGGCGATCGAAGTCCGCATCCTGGGTTGCGTAGATCAGGTCAAAACCTGCAACCCAGCAAATCACGCCCGCGCCGAGAACGAGCGGTGGCAAATCGATCCGACCTCTCTGGGCGATCCACGCGCCCGCTGGCGCAACCGCCAGCGCGAGCCCGAGGAAAAAGTGCGTCGCGCTCGTAAAACGCTTCGTCAGTGAGTAAAAGAAAATGATGGCGAGGGCCACCGGCGCTAGCAACGCTGTCAGCCGATTGATCGCGGCGCTGAGGGACAGAAAACCGATCGCCGCGACAGTCAGCAGGAGCCAGCCAATCGGTTTGCTGAGTAACAGATGTCGTGTCGCCGTTCGGGGGTTCTTTTGATCGATCGACCAGTCCACAAGACGGTTGAAAAGCATCGCCGCCGTGCGCGCTAGAACCATGCACGCGACAACGAGCAGGAGCACGTGAGTGTTCGGAGACCCGTTGGCGGCAACGACGAGCGCCCCTAACGCGAAGGGAAGCGCGAAGATCGTGTGGGAAAACCGGATCAACCGCAGGAACCGCGTAACGACATTTCCTGGCGGCGTCCCCATCCGGTGTTAGCGGTCCTCCAGCAGCTGCTTCAAACGTTGGTACGCGCGTGCGAGGATCGGCGTGCCGTGCGCAAACAAAATCCGTTCGAAAGAATAATCCAGGAGCTTCGGCAACGAACGGCGCATAACTTTCACATTCGAACAATATTTAGCTGGCAGGAACGTGAATCCATATGGCTCGAAATTAATTAATGCGTCGCCCACAATGAGCACGCCGCCGGCGGCTTCTGAATGAAGAGCAATCTCGCCCGGAACCGCGCCTTCGATTGGCACAGCAGTTAGCCCTGGCGGAAATGGATGCGAGTCGTGTAAGTAAATCGGCGCCTGAAACATCTCCGCGAACTCCGCGGCGGCGCGGTGGTGATTCTCGTTCGTGACCACGATTCCCGCGACCGCGCTCTCAGAACGCAGTTGGACGAGTGCCACGGGCGTGAGAGGGACCGGATCGACCAAATAGGTGCGTTCAGCCACGGTGAGGGCGGCAGAATATAGTTCTGCTTTGACGGCCGGATCGTAGACCCGCCAAAGACTAAGGCCGGGGGCAACAGGTTCGATTTCCGGGGCAATGGCCATAGTTTGGGAATCATCCGCCTCGGGGAAGGTCCTCTCAAGACTGGGTTTAAGCGGGGAACAACAAACGAGGGTGGCACCGTAGCTGCTATACGGATTATAATTACCATAACATGATCACCTTCTCCTACCAAGCCCGGGATATGTCCGGGAAGATCGTTTCCGGCATCCAAGATGCCCTCAACGAGGACAACGCCGTCACCAGCCTCATGAGTCGAGGCTTGATGGTTTTGTCTCTCCAACAAAAAGCTACAGCGACAAAGTCACGCAAGAAGACCTGGTCGGTTAAAGAGACCGATCTCGTTCTCTTTACGCGCCAGCTTTCAACGATGATTGAGGCCGGCATTTCGCTGGTCCAGGCGTTGACCGCTCTTTACGACCAGTGCGATCCGAAACGGCAGAAAAGCCTGCGTCACATTATTAGCGACGTGACGACCCGCGTCCAAGGCGGCGAAACTTTTCACGAATCGATTGCGAAACACCCCCGCGTGTTTGATCGCCTTTTCACCAGCATGGTGAAGGCGGGCGAGCACGGAGGCTTGCTCGCGGAGATCCTGGATCGTCTGGCCGGCTTCCTCGAAGCAAGCGCGCGCCTGCGGAAGAAGATCAAGTCGGCGATGACGTACCCGGTCATCGTTATTTGCATCGCGATGGCGATTACGACCTTCCTCATCGTGAAGGTGGTGCCGATCTTCGGCGAAATCTTCCAGGACTTCGGCTCGAAACTGCCGGCGCCCACTCAATTTCTCATCGACGTCAGTGATTTTATGCGGGGTGACTGGTATTACCTCGTGCTCGGAATCGGCGGGGTCTTCTTCGGCATCCGAACCTTCCTGCGCTCGACGCGCGGCAAACAGCTCTGGGATCGCTGGAAGCTGAAGCTGCCGGTGTTCGGTCCCTTGGTTCACAAAATTTGCATGTCGCGGTTCGCACGCACTTTCGCGCAATTAATCCGCAGCGGTGTGCCGATCCTCGAAGTGCTCGACATCGTCGGCGGTGCCTCGGGCAACCACGTTGTCGAAACCAGCATCAGTGGAGTAAGCTCCGACGTGGAGAAAGGCGACAACCTCTCGGTCGCCTTGTCGAAGAAACCGATCTTCCCGCCAATGATGCTCCGCATGGTCGCGGCCGGTGAAGCCACCGGTAAGATCGACACGATGCTGGAGAAGATGGCCGATTTCTGGGACGAAGAAATCGAAGCAATGCTCGATGCTTTAACCTCGTTGATCGAGCCGATGCTGATCGTTTTTCTTGGTGTGATCGTGGGCGGCATCGTGATCGCGATGTTCCTGCCGATCTTCAAACTCAACGAAGTGGTTTCGCAGGCCAAGACGTAGATTTCGCAGAGCAAAAGCTAAGGAGAAGCCTCGCTCATGTGTGGGAGGAGTGGGATCGAAAGGTCCCACTCCTTTCGCGTTTTATCCTTCCGTCTCGATTACGATTGGTCGGCCGCAGCGCTCTCCACCTTTGCGTACATCTCGCGATAGATTCGCTCAATCGCGGACGTGGGATCCTCAAGCATCATTGTCTCTTTAATTACGCTGGCGTACATTGCGAATGAAAACGGCGAGACTGCGGGGACCTCGACCAATTTCCAATTGTACGTCTCCACATCTTGGAGAAATGCGAACGCGGCCTCTGCATCGAGAAACGTGTGCGTTGCCTGGCGGTACGCTTCGACCAATAGCGGGTGATTCGGTTCGTGCCGCTCCAGGACGCGAAACAAAACCTCGGAGCTCCAGCTCAGCTGCTTTTGCTTCCGTTTCTTTCCCGGCAAATTTCGAGGGACCATCAGGCCCGTCTGCGCGACGCCGCGAAACTGCCATTTTACGAGTTCTGATCCGCGCAAAGCGATGCCAAGATCATCCTCAGCATTCTGTCGGGAAAAGCAGCTCCTCAATTCGGTGAGCGGTAACTCCTGAAAATTTCGCAGCGTGAGAAGAAATCCATAATCGTCAATCGTGGCCAGCGCATTGCCACCGATCCGATTTTTCACTCGCAATGCGACGATGCGGGAGAGAGCGTCATTCGCGCTTCGGCCAATCAGAGAGTGGAAGAAATAATGGGCGTGCTTTCCCTCGCGATAAAGCTCCACCAGCATTTTCCGGCCGACCGGAATATCGGAGATGCTCAGCTGCGTCCGGAAAAGCTCGACGATCGCTTGCGCGTTCGCGATCGAGATAGCGTAATGCTCGACTAGCCAGTCCGCGATCGTCGCATCGTCGGTGGTCTGGCGAACTTTAGCGTCCAGGTCCGTCCGCAATTGCCGGACAGCTCGCGCCAGGCCGGAAGTGAGCGGCATTTTGGCGGCGTTCCAGCGAGGCACGGTCGGCAGGTGCCCGTCTGCTCGCTCGACGTACGCTTCTTGCACACCGGTGTCGACTAGACGAACGACGCGGCCGCCTAGGACAAAGAGATCGCCGATCTGAAGTTGTTTAACGAAGTTCTCCTCGACGGAGCCGAGCCGCCGTCGCCGGAGCAACACATCGATAAAACCCTCGGATGGGATCGTGCCGACGTTAACTAAAAAATCGCGACCGACCCGTGAATCCGCCAGACCGATCAAATTCCCTTCCAGTCGGATCTTGCCGAACAATCCGGCGTATTGCTTCTCGAGCGCTGCTCCACCTCCTTCGAGGTATTGCAAAATTCGATCGAACTCATCGCGAGTAAGATCCCGAAATGGATAAGCGCGCCGAATTAGCGCGAAGACCTCCTCGCTCTCGACCGGCGCGACAGCGGCAAGGCCGACGACGTGTTGGGCGACAACGTCATAGGGTTTCTCCTGTATCTTGATTGGATCCAAGGCGCGTTCCCGAACAAGCTTTGCGGTGACCGTCGCCTCGACGAGATCATTGATATTCGTCGCGACGAGCACGCCGTGGCTGTTCCGATCGAGCGAATGACCGGACCGCCCAATCCGCTGAATGGCGCGCGACACTCCTTTCGGCGTTGCGACCATTACCACCAGGTCGACCGCGCCGATATCGATTCCCATTTCCAAGCTGGTCGAACAAACGACTGCGCGCAGCTCGCCGTTCTTGAGTCGATCTTCGACCTCGACTCTCACGCTTCGGTCAAGCGAGGCGTGGTGAATTTCGATTTGCGCCGCCAGCTCGGGCAGCAGCTCCTTCAATCGCAATCCTACCTGCTCGGCTGCCGACCGGACGTTCGTGAACACCAGAACGGATCGACGGCTGCGAATCAGTTCACCGAGCTCAGCGTATAGACGAACTCCGGTATAGCCGGCGGGGGGATAGGGTTTGCGCCGAATCGGAGAGAAGACCTCGACGAGCGATTCCTTTTCCGTTTGCGCCTCGGCAATGCGGCATTTCCGTCCGAAGCCGACGAGAAACCGCGCCAGCACTGCGAGCGGTGCGGCGGTCGCAGACAATCCAATGCGGCAAAGCGCGCGGGCCTTAGAATTTCTCTGCAGGCGCAAACGCTCCAGTCTTTCCAGCGAAATCGTCAGGTCCGCCCCGCGTTTGTTGCCGGCGAAAGAGTGCAATTCGTCGACGACGATGAATTCGCATTCCCCGAGATGTCGCGCATAACTTTCCTGCGCGAGCATTACGGCCAGACTCTCCGGCGTCGTAATCAGAATGTGCGCGCCGCGCTCGCGGAATTTCACGCGCTCCGAGCTCGGCGTATCGCCGGTTCGCAACGCGATCCGCAAATGTTTCTCCAATCCCATCCCGGCAATCGGTGCGCGGACATTCTTCCCGACGTCGTAGGCGAGAGCGCGCAAGGGCGACACGTAAACGCATTGCACGGCCGAACTCAGGGTCCCGGCGTCGAGTTTTCGCAGGAGCGCGTCGAAGATACCGAGAAAGGCCGCCAGCGTTTTTCCACTGCCCGTGGGCGAGGTCAGCAGAATCGATTGGCGGTGGACAATTGCTGGCACCGCCAGGAGCTGGGCATGAGTGAAGTTCGAGTAGGTAGATTGAAACCAGCGAGCCAGCTTGGGATGCAGTTGTTTTTGCAGCACCGCCGACGTTGCTGCCTTTTTCGTGACCATTCGGAACGCCGCTGGCCGCGCGTCACTTCTCCGGATTCATCGGAAAGTGTTTGTTTTTGAGATTCTCCGGGACCCGCTCGGTTTGTTCGTTTTCGATTTGTTCAGTCGCGGCGCCGAGGGCCTCGTACGCCTCGCGGTTTTTCTTGGCGCGACACATGTAGGCGGTCGCGTGGGCTAGGGGAATGCGCGCTTCCGGCATGCCGACGAACTCGACGGCATGCTGCGCTGCGATCGCCAGCGGTAAAGCTTCGGGATCGGCGAGACCGACATCTTCACTGGCAAAAATAACAATCCGCCGCGCGATGAAGCGGGAGTCTTCGCCGGCATGAAGCATTTTCGCGAGCCAATAGATCGCGCCTTTGTCGTCGGACGCGCGCATGCTTTTGATGAAGGCGCTGATCGTGTCGTAGTGCGCGTCGCCTTTTTTGTCGTAGACGATGGCTTTTTGCTGAATGGAATCTTCGGCGACGGCGAGGGTGAAATGGATGACGTGTTTTTTATCCGGCGGCGTGGTGAGGACGCCGACTTCTAAAGCGTTCAAGCATTTGCGGGCGTCGCCGTCGGCGAGCTTGGCGAGATGGGTGCGAGCATCGGCGTCCATTTTGACATTGTAATTGCCGACGCCGCGCTCCTTGTCGGCGAGGGCGCGATCGATCAGCTGCTCGAGTTGCTCCACTCGCAACGGTTCGAGTTGAAAAACCTGAGAGCGCGAGACGAGCGCGCTGTTGACGTAGAAGAAGGGATTGTAAGTCGTCGCGCCGATCAGGCGCAGATTTCCGCTCTCGACGTCAGGCAAGAGAATGTCCTGCTGCGCCTTGTTGAAGTGATGGATCTCGTCGACGAACAGGATCGTTTTCCTGCCTGAAGTCCGCAGACGATTTGCGGCGGCAGCCACTACCTTGCGCATTTCAGCGACGTTGCTCTCAACGCCGCTCAGCCTCTCAAACTTCCCGTGCGTCATCTCCGCAATGACATGCGCGAGTGTCGTCTTACCGGTCCCGGGAGGCCCGGACAAAATTACCGAAGGCAGCCGGTCCGCTTCGATTGCGCGTCGCAAAAGTTTTCCGGGCCCAAGGATATGTTCCTGACCGACAAATTCCTCGAGTGTTCGCGGACGCATTCGCGCCGCCAGAGGCGCCGATGCGCTGGCCCGTTCGGCCTCTGGATCTTCAGCAGCCTGAAACAAATCCTGCACGGGATAAAAAATACGAAGCGCAAACAGCCGCGCACCTTATATTCGCGCGCATGCGGAAAACGCTCTCCATTATCACAATTTTCGTGGCCACAGCCGTGCTGGCGGGCGCGGAATCGCGATTGCCTTTCAATACGGTTTTCAAGGGGCGCGATCGTTTCGATAATCTCGTTAACAAAGCGCGGCAGGAAAACTGGAAGGCCCTGCCGATCGGTGAGCGCACGGCCGCAGTGGGGCGCGCCTTGGTCGGGACGCGTTACAAATCCTTCACGCTGGAGATCGATAACCGGATCGAAGCGCCTTCGGCGAACTTCAACGGAATGGATTGCTGGACCTTTTACGAGATCTCGCTGGCATTCGCACGGATGCTAAACGAGCCCGAGGAAAACTGGACCCCCGAGCAACTGCTTCATTACATCGAATTGGACCGGTATCGCGGTGGAAATTGCACTGGTGAATATCTCTCACGGCTCCATTACCTCGAAGATTGGCTCGCCGATAACGACCGCCGCGGTCTCGTTGAAGACCTGACGCGCAGCCTTGGCGGAACGAGCGTGCCGCATTCCGCGCGAGAAATGACGATCGGCTGGCGCCATTATCGTTATCTCGCCGCGAATCGATCTCTGCTCGGCCCGCTCGCTCAAATGGAAGCTCGGGTCTCAAGCCGGCCGCTTTACCAGATTCCGAAAGGCCGCGTGGCTTCGATCGAGGGTAAACTACGCGACGGCGATATCATCGGCATCATCTCGCGCGATCGCGGTGGCCTTTATTCCACCTCGCACGTCGGCCTTGGCCTGCGAACGGCCGATGGGTCGCTCCATTTCATGCATGCTTCTTCACCGCGAAATTACGGAAAGGTTGTGATCGATTCGACGCTCTCAAGCTATCTCGCCCGCTACCGCACTGACTCCGGCATCCTCGTGGCGCGACCGCTGAAGTAAGTCGGGAATTTCCGCTGCGAAAGAGATTCACATGAGAATCGGAATCATCGGCGCCGGGAACATCGGTTCCACTCTGGCGCGCAAGCTCACTAAAGCCGGCCACGCCATTCGGATCGCGAACTCCCGAGGACCAGCAACTTTGAAGGAGCTGGCGGACGAGACGGGTGCAACGCCGGTGACCGCGCGGGAGGCAACCCACGGGGTGGACGCCGTCATTCTCTCGATTCCTTTCGGCAAACTGCCCCTTTTGAAGGAAGCCTTGGCCGATGTTGGTAACGAGTTGGTCGTGGCCGACACCTCAAATTACTTTCCCTTTCGCGACGGACAGATTCCCGCCATCGACGACGGCGAAGTTGAGAGCTTGTGGGTCTCGCATCAAATTGGCCATCCTGTAATCAAGGCTTGGAACAACGTCCTTGCCGCTACCTTGGCCGGGAAAGGACTCTCCGCAGGAGGCCAGGGACGGATCGCTCTTCCGGTAGCGGGCGACGACCCGACGGCGAAGAAGATCATCATGTCACTCGTCGAAGACACTGGCTTTGACGCTATCGACGGCCGCTCGCTGGCCGAGTCTTGGCGGCAGCAACCCATCACGG
This sequence comes from Chthoniobacterales bacterium, assembly GCA_045809795.1. Lineage (GTDB taxonomy): Bacteria > Verrucomicrobiota > Verrucomicrobiia > Chthoniobacterales > UBA10450 > AV80. The sequence goes on along the minus strand of JBJMXD010000006.1, from coordinate 812,459 downwards.
CGGCCTACTGCACGGAACTGACGGCCGACAAATTGCGCGAGGCTCTAGTGGCGGCCGACCGAGCGAGTGCGCCACAGAGGCGCGAGGAGATGGTCAAGAAATTCATCGCCCTTGGCGACACTATCACGACTGACGACATCGTGCGTCTGCACCGGAAGGCCAGCGCTTAAGGCAGAAACGTAGCCAGGCCTAACGACACAAAATTAGGCAGCAGTCTGGAGATCGATCACGAATTTTGCGCCTTTGCCCGGGCCTTCGCTGAAGGCGCGAATCGAACCGCTATGCATCTCAACGATGGCTTTGCTGATGGCGAGTCCGAGACCTAGTCCCTCGCGCCGGGTGCCGCCTTGCTCGAAGGCTTCGAAGATCTTTTCGAGATTATCCGGGTCGATCCCGATGCCGGTGTCGCTGATTTCGATGTGAAGAGCTTGCGGCCGGGGATTGGACGTGCGCACCGTCACGGCGCCCTGGCCTGGAGTGAATTTGGAGGCGTTCTTAAGAACGTTCCAAAACACTTGCTGCAGCCGTGACTCGTCCGCCACAACAAGGTGATCGGTCGCGTTCAGTTCCACCGCGAGCTTCAATTTGCGGGAGGAAATTTCATCCCGCACAATTTCCATAGCGTGGCCTAACAAGTCGTGTGCATCCGATTTTCGCAAATGCAGTTTCAATTTGCCCCGTGCAATCCTGGTCAGATCGAGGAGATCGTCGATCAGCCGCGCTTCGAGCTCAATGTTCCGGCAAATCATCTGAAGGCCCTCGTCGATTTCCGGCGGGAGCGACGGGTCGTTCGCCATTCCGCCCGCCCAAATGAGAATGGGCGTGAGCGGCGTGCGCAGCTCGTGGCTAAGCGTGGCGAGGAACCGGTCCTTGGCGGCGTTCGCGGATTCGGCCGCTTCCTTTTGCCGTTTCAGTTCGGCGTCCATCAAGCGCCGATGAATAAATAGACCGATCTGGCTGCCAAGCGCTTCCATAAGCGAAAGTAAATCGTCATCGGGCCGAACGGCGTCGTGGCTGAATAACTCGAGAACGCCGTTGACCTCACCTTCGGCTACAAGAGGGAATGCGAATACGCTCTTGAGTTGTGCGCGAGCCGCGACGGCGGCGCGCGGAAAGTTCGGCTCCTCAGCGAGGTTTTCGATCCAAAACGCCTTGCTAGCTAACATCACGCGCCCTGGGAGGCCGTGTCCCTCCGTGAGCGGTGTGGCCTCGGTCGCGGTGGCGAAGGCAGCCAGGCCCGGTTTGTCCTGGTGCCAGGTGATGGAGCATTCCAGTCCGTCCGTGCGAGCGTCGCGCAGCCAGATGGACCCGACACTCCAATTTCCGACTGTCGACACCGCTTGAATCACTCGAGGGCCGACTTCTCGGATCGACCACGAACCCGCGAGCAGGCTGGCCACTGTGTACTGAGCAGTCCGACGCCGTTCGTTCTGGATCCGGTCGGTGATGTCCCGAGCGATTTTCGACGCGCCGATGATCGTGCCGCTTTTATCTTTCAGCGGAGAAACCGTGACCGAAATGTCTAAGAGCGTGCCATCCTTCCGGCGCCGCACCGTTTCATAATGATCGATCCGTTCGCCGCGCCGGATTTTTCCCAAGATCCGGGGCTCCTCGTGTTGTCGGTCAGGGGGGATCAGAGTTAGGATAGACTGGCCGATGATTTCGTCGGCTTTATAGCCGAAAAGGCGTTCTGCCGCCACGTTCCAACTGGTGATAATGCCATTGAGGTCCTTGCTGATGATGGCGTCATCGGATGATTCGATGATCGCAGCCAGCCGGCGGCTAGCTTCCTCACCCCGGGTGCGGTCGGTGATATCGCGCAGATACGCCGTAAAAAACGGCTTTTCTTCCCTGTGCAATACGGTGATCGCAAGTTCGACCAGGATCTCGGAGCCATCTGCCCGCAGAGCCTTTACTTCGAGGCGCTTACCCAGAACCGGGCCTTCGCCGGTTTCGAGATAATGTTGGAGTCCCTTGCGATGAAGTTCGCGGTAGTCCGGCGGAATGATCAAGCTCGCTAGTTCCTGGCCGAGAGCTTGATCGCGAGTGTAGCCGAAGACCCGTTCTGCCGCTGGATTGAACTCAGTCACGTGGCCTGATGCATCCATCGAAATGATGCAATCGAGAGCTGAATTAAGAAGGGCCCGGTCGGCGCCCCAATGTTGCGCCTCAGCAATGGGAGGCGAACCAGTTTCCTTTTGCGATTCCATCAGATCACGGGCCTTAGATTACCTTCGCACGAGAGGTTGGGTATGACCGCCTCGACCCTGCAACTCCTTCTCATTTAGGCGGCGTATCGAGGTCCATCACTTCCCGGCGTTGTTTTGCAAGGACGAACGCTAGCTTCAGTCGATCCAGCCCGCGCCGGAGGCGACGCCGCCAGGCGACGTCCGAATGGACGGATCGGAACCTCGGCTGAATTTCGATCCCCGCTTTGCGGCACATGGCTACAGCTTCCGGTGTCCAAAGGCCGCGCACGATCGCCGACATAAGGTAGGGGATCGGACGGTTCTCCCGTTTCAAATACGAAAGGGCGAGCAGGTCGCGCGTCCGCTCACTGGCGCGAGCTTCCATATTCCAAGCAGTTTCACCCGGACGCAGGGTCGCTTGAAAAACGCTTTTCTTCCACAGGGTGACCTGCAAGCGAGCGCGGCCATCCGAATCGCGCGGCACGACGCCGAACCGATCGTTCAATGGTTGGAAGTTAGGCTCCAGCTGTCCGCGAGCATGAAAACAGAAAGAGGCGGCATCGTTGTCGATGGCGTAGGCGAAATCCTGCGCGAGTCGCTCGCTATTGACGGGGCCGTTGAGGAAATAGTCGTCCTGAAAATAAAGAATGTAAGGGTGGGGAATCGACGCCAGGGCAGTCATCATATTGGAGGCCCACCCGCGATCCGGGCCGACTGAAATTGGCTGAACGATTGAGGAGCGAGTTCGAAGCCGGTTGACGATAAGGAAGACGGGAAAAGGGCAGTCGGCCCAATATTTTCCCAAGAAAAACACGAAGGGCCGCCAGGTGTCGAAAAACGAATCGCAGCTCGAAACCACGATAGCAACCGAGCTGGCGAACGCTTTCAGCTCCGGCATCCGCAACTCGTGCGGCAGCCTCATAGTCCGCGCAAGGAATTTCTTTCCGGACGCGCCCCGTGCGCTTGCGGCTTAGTGGCATTGCAGATATCTTTTGGCCTTCCAAGAAATGGGGGCGTACTGGCTTCGACTCGTAGTTTGAAGCGCAGGCGGCATGTCGAGGATGGTTCGTTGGCCTCGTTAAAATCCGGACCAAAACAAATAAACGCAGATCACCAAGATCTCGCTCTCGCGGCTTAATTGACCGCGATGTTCCCGGTTGGACGCCTGCTACGGCTGGGAACATGGACAGCAGGCTAATTGTCCGGCGGAGCGACCGCGCCGGGCGGTGAAGGAATTTCGCGGACGATCGGGGGCTGGCAGTGTGCCGATGCAAAGTTCGGCCCCTTAAACATTTTCATCGGCTACACATGTAGAAGCTTGCGTTGATAGCTTCGAGGACAGGGGTTCAACTCCCCTCGCCTCCACCAAACGCCGCGTTTTCATCGGCGCTTTCAGTCGTTCCGCCGTCCTTGGGGGTGCCAGCCTCTGGCTCGCAGCGGCCGGTTTACTGGTGCGCTGACGGTTTCTCTATCGGGCGTGGCCGGTCTTTTCACCAACCATCCGGGCTTGGCACAGGCGTTGCTTATAGAAATTATAGTCAGCATAAAGCCTATAAAACACACGCCGATGAAAAAATCACTTCTCCTCTCCTGCCTCCTCCTCGCCTTCGCCGCTTCTTCCTCTTTCGCGGATGCACTCCTCTTTACCGTTAATTCCACCCCTTACGATCGCCAAATGGCCCGAATCCGCCCGGTTCTTACCGCTACCACCCACTCCTCGGGATCGCAAGTCTCGGTATCGATCGTCAATCAGTGGATGACTGATCTGCGCTCGATCCCGTACGGCTTTACCACGTTCTGGAAGACACCGGCGGAAGCCCAGTCTGGCGCGCCTGCCGACTGCAAAGCCAAAGCCGTGGCCCTTTACGAAAAGATGCGCGAAAATGGGGCAACAAACGTTCGCCTGGTGATTGGCAAGCGGACCTCGGCCAGCCGGCAGACGCATGCCTGGTTGGCTTGGGATACTGACAGCGGCAGCTACGTTCTCGACCCGACCTTTAATTGGGCAGCCTGCACCGCGGCGCAAGTGGGGAAGCGCAATTACCAACCCTTATATGCCTATGCCGGCAGCAAAAAGTTTCGCGCGGCCTCGGCGCTTGTCGCTCAAAATTAGCCTTTAGGAGTAGCCAAACACGAGAGAGCGATCCTCCCCGAGGGTCGCTCTCATCGTTTTTGGGCGCGAAAGAGTAATAAACTTCCGCTGGTTGGATTGCGCTTCGGGGTGGGCCGGTGAATCGTGCTGCGCTTCCCGAGCTAATGAAAGCGGTCCTTGCCTTGTTTTCGCTGCTAGTGATCGCGTCGTGCACAACGACTGGCGCACGCACCGGGGCGAAATTGGTGGGCAACTGGGGGTATTCAGATGAGGTTCAAAGTTGTCATTATTCCTTTAACCCCGATGGCTCCTTTTCAGGAGAGGTGAACCGCGGTGGGAAGCTTGCCCTGAAATTTGCCGGCAAGTGGAAGGTGGAGAAACAGGCCATTCTCTACGTGTATCTGAGCGAGGCGCGGGGCAGGATCCCGCCCGGCACAACTGATCGCGATCAGCTGCTTGAACTGAGGGAAGATTCGTTCGTCATCCAAGCCGCTAATGGCGAGCGAAGGCGGTATCTGCGAATCCGGTAGTTCGGGTCTGGGAATAGGAAAACCTTGCCTTATCCCGAACTTCTGAAGATAAAGCTTCCCAATAAAGCAGGATTGGTGCTATAAAAACACCAATGGCCATAATTATTCGCAAATCGATCTCAGTCCGGATGCCCCAGATGAAACTTTTTTTTCGCGGGTTTTTCAGTCTGATGGCCACTGTGGCGCTGCTCTTCGGATCGACCGGCTGCCGGCAACGGGTTGTCCTGACCCCGGGGGAGGATGACCTGGTCGTTCTGAATGGCTGTGTGGTTTCAGCCTGTAATTACCTCGCAGTTGTGAAGACCCAGCACGCCTTGGACAAGAATTTCTGGGCGAAAATACTGCTCGTTCGTTTCCAAAACCATCCAGCTGGCCACGCTTACTGTGTTTGGGAAACCGAAGGAAACGTCTACGGCTACGATCGTAACTCCGGATCGTTTCCGATTCCCGTTTACACCCGGGATCCCCGTGCGATTGCAATCGTTCTGGCGCAGGAGCTTTCGCGCATCCTCAATGAGCCGTTGGCCGTGAGCGAGGCGGATTTTGTGAACGCGAGTGAAGCCGAGCTTTACACGTTTAGCTCCCTTGAACAGGCCGCGACTTCGTCACCGATGGCGGTCTTCGTTCAAATGCCGTCACTCGCAAAGCCCTGAGGTTTTTCAGGCAAAAAAAACGCGACCATTTCTGATCGCGTCGCGAAGGCCAAAGGAACGTAACGTAACTTTAGATTTTAGTGAGTGACTTCCTGGCTCGCGTAAATCTCTAAAGCAGCGGCCATGCCGGGTCCGCGTCGTTGGAGTTTCTTCGACTCTTCCAGCGGCTTTTTATCTGCGCGCCCACGATAGTTATTAGTGAGACGGGCACTTTCTAATGCCGATCTGGCCGAACTACTCGCCCGCGAAGCGGCAAACAGCTCCGGAATTTTGGTCCGCGCATTTCGTCGCGCAGCGCGGAGCGCCTTTCTCTGGCCGGAGCGTGCACATGACGTTTTTCACGCCGGGCGTCCGCTCTCTGAACTTCACGGCGTTGGCCCCTTTATCGCGAAGCAACTTCAGGCTTGGATAGAAAAACCGCCGCGCCAAAAAGCGAGGCCGCCTCTGATTCGCCGTGATTTTCTTACGCTAGCGGACGCGCGAGTGATCCTCGCCGAGAACTCTGATTGGTCGGCGCGCTTGCGGGGGGATCTGCAAATGCACACCGGTTGGAGCGACGGCAGCGCGAGCATTGCCGAGATGGCGGAAGCTGCGAAGGATCGCGGCTACGAGTACATCGCAATTACCGATCACTCAAAAGGGTTAAAGATCGCTGGCGGAATTGACGAGAAGGCGCTGGCGCAACAAGCCCGCGAAATCGCTGGCGTGAACCGCGTGATGGCGGGCTCGAGGTTGACCGTTCTTCGCTCGATCGAGATGAATCTGAATCCGCGCGGCGAAGGCGACATGAACCCGAAATCGCTGGCTCGATTGGATATCGTGCTTGGCGCATTTCATTCGGCTTTGCGAACCAAGGAGGATCAGACGCCGCGTTATCTCGCCGCGTTGCGTAATCCCGACATTGAGACTCTCGGCCACCCGCGCGGCCGGATTTACAATTTCCGGATGGGATTGAAAGCCGATTGGGCGCGGGTTTTCGGGCAAGCCGCAAAACGCGATAAGGCGGTTGAGATCGACAGTTATCCCGATCGCCAGGACCTCAACGTCGCGCTTCTCCGGATCGCTCGCAAAGAAGGAGTCCGAATTTCGTTAGGCACCGATGCCCATCATGCTGACCAGTTGGGATTCATCGAGCTCGGTCTGGCGGCGGCGTTGAAAGCCAAAATACCCCCGGAGCGCATTATTAATTTCATGGAGCTGCCGGACCTTCGCGCCTGGGTCGCGAAGCTGCGCGCACGGCGTCGATGACTATTTTTTCAGCGCCGGTCCCCAAATCTTCTCGAGAAAGCTCACCCGGCCGGAGCCGACGTGATACGCCTCAAAATCAGCTGGATTCTTGAGGTAATATTTCTGGTGGTAATCTTCGGCCGGATAAAAAGGCTGGGCCGGCAGAATTTCCGTCACGATTGGCTTCGAAAACTTTCCGGACTTGCCGAGCGCCTCTTTCGAGGTCTCAGCCGCTTTCTTCTCGTCATCATTGCTGTAAAAAATCGCGGCTTGATAACTTAGTCCGATATCGTGGAACTGACCGTCGGCCTGCGTCGGGTTGATGTTCCTCCAGAAAATGTCGAGCAATTGATCGTATGAAATCTGGGCGGGATCGTAGGTCACTTGGATGGACTCACGATGTTTCGTCCGATGCGCAGACACCTTTTCATAGGTTGCGTCCTCCGCGCTTCCACCGGTGTAGCCCACGACAGTTTTGACAACTCCTTTGGCGTTATCGTAAGGCGGTTCCATGCACCAAAAACATCCGCCGGCAAAGATCGCGGTTTTTGTCCCGGCGGTGGTCGGTTCGACTGCGTTCGCAAGCAACGCCGTCATTCCCAAGAGCAGCGCACAAAATTTCGTAATCATCTGACGCATTGTCCTCCGATCTTTCAACAAATCCAGCAACGCCAGCGGAGCTCGTTCCTGGGAATTATTTCGAACGGCTCAATTTGAGCTCCGTGTACGGCCGGGTTGCGCCGCTGGAAGTCGATCTCGGTTGCGGTGACGGTTCGTTTCTCGTGGCGATCGCGGACAAAAATCCCGAGCACGATTTTCTTGGAATCGAACGCCTGGTGGGACGGGTCCGCAGCGCCTGTCAAAGAATTGAGCGCGCCCGGTTAAAAAACGCGCGCGTTTTACGCGTCGAGATTTCTTACGTCGTCGAGCAGTTGCTGCCGCCCAATTCGGTCACCGCGTTTCATCTTATGTTTCCCGATCCCTGGCCGAAACGCCGCCACGCTCCACGCCGTCTTGTGTCAGAAAATTTTATGGCATCGATGCATCGGGCGCTCACGGAGGACGGAAAGGTGCGAATCTCGACAGACGACTCTGCCTACTTCCACCAGATCAAGCGGCTCGTTTCGCAAACGCCGCTCTACGTAGTGGACAGCGCCAGCCATCCGTCTTTTGCGGTCAGCAAATTCGAAAAGCGTTTCGCTGACGACGGCGTCCCGATTCATCGGCTTGAGCTCCGCAAAGTTTCGCCGGGCACATAAGCCGTCGCCTCCCAATAATCGCGATACAAACGGATTTGCATCGCGCCAGTCTCATCCTGGCGAAACAGTTTTATCCCGCGCGCCCGGACACCTTCGATCCATTCCGGTTGTAGGCGTTCGCTCTCGGGAAAATCCCGCGACGTCGCGACGATCGCCTGTGGCCGCACCCGCTCCAGAAACGCCGTGGTTGCCGATACGCCGCTGTGATGCTGGCCTTTGATTAAGACCTCGCAGCGAAGGTCGGAATAATTCTTGAGGAGAAATTGTTCCGTGGTCTCGCCGCTGTCTGACATGAGAAGCACACGCGGTTGTCCCGAAACAAACAGTTGCAGGACGAGTGCCAGGTCATCCGCGCGAGTACATTGGAGATTAGCCGGCGGAAACAAAATTCGCGCGGTGACATCGCGGGAGAATTTCACTTCATCGCCCGCCTGACAGAATCGCGGTGTGCGTTGTTTGGTCGCGAGGAACGCGAAAAATTTTCGGTGCAATGCCGATCGGTCTGTCGCGGTAGTATCAATCAAGTGCCGGGGTCGAAAATCAGCGACGATTTTCCCCGCGCCGCCGAGATGCGCGGAATCACCCTGCGTCAGGACGAAGCCTTCCAGTCGATTGACACCCCGGGCCCGCAAATACGGCAGGAGCACGCGATCGTAATCGCGGGCCGGTCCGGCGTCGATGAGCCAGTCGGAATGCGTGTCGCGGAGATGAATGGCTGCGCCAGAGCGAAGGTCCAGCGCGTTGATTTCCAAGATCGCGCCGCTCGGGTGATGTGGATGTTCGACATAGAAATGGCCAGCGGGTATCTGCGCGAACAGGCTGACGGCTCCGAGGATAAGTTTTGTGAGCGCCCAGTTCGCGTTGTTGAAAATGACTGAAAGCCATCGCGAAAAAGGAGCGGTGACGAGCGAAAGCATCGCGCCGGCGAGGACGAAGAACGCGATCGGCACCACCACGAGATTCGCCACCAGCGAGATCAACGTCACCAAGTGGTAATACCAGAGCATCAACGGCAGCGAACCGACCCAGGCAGCGAACGACACCGAAGCCGCGCGGGCTAACCACGTCAGGGTTTTTTCCAAAGTACGCCGTCCTTTGGTGAACAGACTTCGCGGCAAAAATGGATCGCTCGCTAGCAGCCGCTTAAGAAAACGAAAGGTCGGCTCATGGAGCAGAAGAATTGCGGCAACGACTGAGAACGAGAGTTGGAAACCGACGGCAAACAATTCCTGCGTGTCCCACGCCAGGATCAGCGTCGCCGCCGCGGCCAGGCCGTTGAAAGCAAACGCCCTCCGTTCCACGATAAATCCGCCGATCAACACCGCGCTCATTACCGCCGCGCGAACACTCGAAGTGTGGAGCCCCGTGACCGCGGCGTAGAAAAGCAGCGCGGGGATGATGAACAGCGTCGCCCATCTTTGCGGCAAGCGCGCCACCGTGGCCATGATCCAGAGGAGCCGTGCCACGATTCCGACGTGCAAACCGGCCACGGCGAATAAATGTAACGTGCCGGTTTGTTGAAACGGCTCTTCAATATCTTCCGCGGTCTGGTGGCGGAGGCCGAGAACCATTCCGTTGATTGAACTGGTTACGTCTGGCGAATTCTCCAACCCCTGGGAAATCGTGGCCTGCATCCAGGTGCGAGATGTTTGAGCGGCGCGCAGAATGCGATTCCCGCCGTTCTGCCGGATCACCGCGCCATTTTCCGGATAGCGAACGATCAAGGCGCGATGAACGTCTTCGCGTGCGAGATAGGCGCGCAGATCGAACTCGCCCGGATTACGGGGCCCTTCAATTTTCTGGGCGGTGCCGAACAGCTTTACTTCATCACCGAAGTCGACGGTGTGCCGCCACCGCGTGAACAATTTCGCACTGCAGGAATGAGATTCGCCATCGACCTCGATCTCTTCAGCTTTTAACAAGAATGACGCGTAACCGCGCTCCGAAGTTTTCGGTTCGGCGATTACCGTCCCCCGGACGGTAATCGGACGCGGTTCCTCTCCGACGGCGCGCGCCAATCGTTGTCCCACGGTGTCGGTCGTTCTAACGCTGTGCAGAAAGAAGAAACCAACAGCAACCAGCGCATAAGTTGCCAGCGAGCGACGCGAGAACCAGGCGGCGATTGCGAATGCCCCGAGGACGATAGCGACGCCTAACGAATAGCGCGGCCAATTATCAGCGAGAAGAATCCCGCCCATGGCGGAAATCGCGACGCCGAAAAACGGCTGACGCGGCCATGCCTTCAGCAGCTTCATGTTCCGGGGGAGTAGAGGGCGCTACTTCATTTCAACCAGCCGGGCGGAAACGGCGCGCGCGGGGAAACCCTTTGATTCACCCTGCCGAGCTTATATGCTTGGGCCACCGTGCCGATTCCTTTTTCGAAAAAAAGCCGGAGGAATGTCGTTCGGCAGGCGAGCGGGGAGGGCGCGGAAAACAAACGTTCCACCCGTGTTCGCCTAATCCCGAGCGCGGACTGGCATAAGCGTAATTTCCTCACCGAAGTCCTGATCCCATCGCTCTTCACCAAGCGTTCCGGCGATCACGCGCGCCCGCATTTCCCAAAAATCCGGAAAGGCGAAGTCGGTATCACCTGGATCGGACACGCGTCGTTTCTAATCCAAACCCACGAGTGCAATCTTCTGATCGACCCGATTTGGTCGAAATGGCTGAAAGTGATTAAGCGGCTCAAGCAGCCTGGGTTCGAAATTCATCATCTGCCCGAAATCGATTTCGTGCTGGTGACCCACGCGCACTTCGATCATCTCGATCGCCGCACTTTGATTAAGGTCGCCGCCGATCAACCGATCGTTGTGCCGATCGGCGTCGGCAATCTGGTGCACGACCTCGGGTTCAACATCGTCCACGAGCTCGATTACTGGCAGACCGTGAAGCTAGGGCCGATCGAAGTCTCGCTCACACCCTGCGCGCATTGGGGGGCGCGGTTTCTCGCTGATCTGCACCGCGGCTTCGGCGGGTTCATCATCAAAACGGATGGGCGGACGATTTTTCATTGTGGCGACAGCGCCTATTTCGATGGCTTCAAGGAAATCGGCGAACGACATCCCATCGAAGTCGCACTCCTGCCCATTGGCGGGTACGACGCGCCGACTGGACGCTCGGTTCATATGAACCCGGAGGAAGCCGTCCAGGCATTTCTCGAACTGGGCGCGAAAACTTTGGTGCCAATGCACTACGGCAGTTTCCGTCTTGGCTACGAACCGCTCGACGAACCGCCCGCGCGCCTGCTCACCGCCGCGAAGGCGAAAGGCATCGCCGATAAGGTGCTGCTGCTGACCGAAGGCGCACCGGTTGTTCTGTAGGGCGTTTCAGTGAAACGCGTCGAGCGCCACAACTTCGTCGCGGCGCTGAGCGCTGGCGGCATTGTTCTCGTCTTTTGCCTGATTCTTCTTTGGCATGATCCGTTGCTCTTCTGGAACGACGATTACGAGTTGTCGATCCTTCCCGTCTTTGCGGACGTCGCGCGAAGCTGGTCGCACGGCGAGTGGCCACTGCTGAGTCCGTACTCCTGGGTGTGCGGCAATCTGGCCGGCGAATACCAATACGGGACGTTCTCAGTCTTCGTTAACGCCGCCGTCGTCCTGATCTGGAAATTTCCGCTGACCTTTCCACAACAAGCCGCCGCACTTTCCATCGCACATCTGTTCGTCCTGGCGATGGGTGGTTATCTCCTGGCGCGCGGACGAAACCTCGTGCCGTCCCTCTCGATGTTGGTGGCGCTTGTCGCCGCCTTGAACGGCTGGATCATTTGCTGGGGCGCGACCGATTGGTTCGGCGCGCTCGGTGCCTTTGCCTGGCTGCCCTGGGCCTGGTGGGGAATGGAGCGCGCTCTCGATCCGCAACGCAGCCGATGGCGATTCCTCTGGCCGGCGCCATTCGTATATCTCGTCCTCACCGGCGGATTTCCCTACACGGTCTTAATGCTGGCGCTTGTCGCGGGCTGGCTGGCCGTGAAGTCGTTAGGCCAAACTCGTAATCTCGGCTCGATCGTGCCGCTGTTTTTCGGAGCGCTTCTCGGAATCGGGCTGGCTGCTCCTGCGTGGCTGGCGCTTTTAGATTACGTTCATGGATCCGCGCGGGCGGCCCAGGACGCTGCTGAGCATTTGCAATGGCGCGTGCCGGTCGCTGCGCTGCCAGGCTTCATCATCCCGAATTGGACTGTTTTGTGGTCGGATTTTTCCTCGCGTCTCATGCCGCATACAGCGACCGAGCTCACCTGCGGTTTGGTTCCTCCGATCGGGTTAATTGCCGGCTTGTTCGGTCTTCGTCGTGCGTTGATTCGACGCATCGGCTGGGAACTTGGATTGCTCCTTGTCGCGCTCGTTCTTAGCATGCTTCCGACAGCGGGCGTGTTTCGCTGGAGTTTTCGTTGGCTGCCTTTGGTTCACGTTGTTCTCGCGCTCTGCGCCGCGGAGGCGCTCCAGTTGTTCGCTGAATCGCGCTGGCCTTTCGCGCGATCCTGGCTTCCCGCAATCGTAACGTTTGCCGCATTGCTCGTGACCTACATTTGGATTCCGCCGAATTGCGGCGTGCCAAAATACAATCTGGCCCAGGAACTCACGCGGCCCGGGCCGCTCGATCCACAACGTCTCTACCTCAGTATTTATCCCGCGCCCGAACACACTTACCGAATTGAAAAACAACCAGATCCATTTGGGACCACAGTGCGTCCGGGCAGCACCTCTATGTTCGGCGGCGTCCATTTCCTTAATGGCTACAGCCCGATTCGCCCAGCCGGCGTGGCGCGGGAATTCGCGGCAGCCATTCACGGTGAAATCGAGCCGAATGTGGCCGATCTCGCTCTGTACTCTCAGAGCGGGAGCGATGGCCTTTTGGAGCTGCTGGGGGTCGACGGAATTATTATCGCCAGCGAAGTCGCGACCAATCCCTATCCGCCTTCGGAATGGGAGTTGGCGGCGACGACCGAAGAAGGTCGCGTTTTTCATCGGCGGAATCCACTCGCGCCGGTTCGTTCTGTTACGTCGCTTGATTCACGACCTAACGAGCAATTCGCGCCGGCTGAAATTTCGCAAATTGCGGCCGGCCGCAACCGAGTCGAGGCGGACGTTGCGGTACCGACCGGTGACATGCCGGCACTCCTGACCATTTCGCGACCGTTCTTTGCGGGTTACCGAGCGAACGTCGCCGATCGTATTTTGGAAGTCGGGGCGTATCGGGGTCTGCTGCCGGTGGTCGAGTTGCCGGCTGGAACGAAGGGTCGGTTGACGGTTGTCTATCGCCCGTGGTGGCTGATTTGGGGTGGTGCAATCGCCGCCGCGAGTCTTGCGGCCTGTCTCGGTTCGGCTGTCTTGGCGGCGATGCGCAGCCGGTCCGCCTAATAAACGTCGCGCTTGTAGCGCTTATCGCTCTTCAGCTTTTCGACGTACTCATTCGCGGCGTCGACGTCTTTCCCGCCTTGGTCCTGCACGATTTTGCGTAACGCCGCATCCACGTCTTTCGCCATTCGGCGTGCATCGCCGCAGACGAAGAAATGCGCGCCCTCACCGTCGATCCATTTCCAAAGTTCGGCGGCGTTCTCCAACATCCGGTCCTGCACGTAAACCTTGTTCGCCTGGTCGCGCGACCAAGCCAGGGACAATTGCGTCAACAAGCCGTCCTTTTGCATCCCTTCGAATTCGTCTCTGTAGAAATAATTGCAGGCCGACTTCTGCGATCCGAAGAAGAGCCAATTCTTTCCTTTCGCGCCGGTCGCCTGCCGTTCCTGCAGGTAAGCGCGGAAGGGTGCGATCCCGGTGCCAGGCCCCACCATGATGATGGGTGTGTTTCCGTCTTCGGGGAGGCGAAACTTCGAGGCATTGGGGAACACGGGAATTGGCCCGTCCTGTGCGCGTTCCGCGAGGAAGGTCGAACAAACGCCGCCGCGGATTCGACCGTGGCTCGTGTAGCGCACCACGTCGATGGTGAAATGCACCTGGTTCGGATGCGCTTTCAGACTCGAGGCAATCGAGTAGAGGCGCGGCTGCAATTTCGCGAGCACATCGACGAATTCCTGCGGCGAAATCTTGATCGACGGATGTTCGGTCAGAAAATCGATCACTTCCATTCCCCAGAGATAACGATCGAGATCTTCCTTACGCGAGGGATCGAGAAGCTCGGTCAGCAGCGGTGCGGCGTTCGCGCGTTCCGTGATCATCTTCAAAAACTTCGGCGTCGTCTGAGTGATGCGGCAATCACGGAAGAGAGCTTCGCGCAAAGTCGTTTCGCCTTTGGGACTTTTCACGGGCTCATCGCCGGCGGCGCAAATCGCTTTCAGAATTTCATCGACGAGCTTCTGATCGTTCGTCGGCCAGACCGTCATCGAATCGCCGACTTCGTAATTCAATCCCCAACCGGTCAGATCGATTTCGAAATGCCGCGTGTCTTTGTCCGAGCCTTCCCCACAAAGGCTACGGTTAACGGTTAGTTTCCCAGGAAACGGATTTGCCCGCGTGTACTGGGAAGCCGGTTTCGCCGCAGGCGCTGGAGTTTCATTTCCCATATTTTGTAGCGGCGGTCTATGACCGCCGAGATTCTCGAGGCCGGCTACAGAAGATCTACGGACCGTCGTTGCCGATGGCGAGGGTGGGGCAAACGTCCATCGCGCGCTGGGCCGCGCCGGTTTCGTCGTCATTCTCGGGCTGCTTGTAGAAATAGACGTAGGTCTCGTCGTCGTTGTATTTCAAAAGATTCGGAGCTTCGTCGAGGCAAACACGGCAGGGCGTGCAGGTGTTATCGACGTACCAGGCACCGGGAACGTTTTCCGGAAGTTTGTTTGCTTTATCGGCCATGAAATCTTTTTACCGGAAACGCGACGGGCGACGCAATGCTTTTCAATGGTGGGGACGGCGCGCTGTGGCGTCCGCGGTCGCCGCAGCGCGGCGACCCTACCTTCGAGGCGGGCTCGGACCTTCGATCGGACTCGGCTCAACATCCGGCGCGTAATCGAGCGGCGGCGTGGGACTGACGGTTGCCGCTGGCTCCGGACCCGGCAGCGGATTTAAGAGCACCCCGCCCTTCGTCATGAGCTGTCGATTCCTCGCCGTTACGTCTTCCACGAAATACAAACTGCCCCAGCGCCGTCCATCTTTCGATTCTCCTTCCGAGCGCAGGTAAAATTTTTCCATTTCATCGAGATGAAACGGACGCGCTCCGCGCCGGCCGAAGACCACGGTCTGTCCTCCGGTTTCATCGACGACGCGGTCACGCTCTAACCCGCGCGAAACCGCGATTGCTTCGCCGTGTGTGGGATAAGTCGCGATCAAACGTGGATTCGGACGCGGACTGAATCCTTGCGCGCCCGGCACGGTGTCCGGCGAGATCAGTTGCACAACGCGCAATCCATTTCGGCCATCCGCCACGAGCGCGAACTGGGACGCGCTCACGCTGCCGATTTGGACCGCGCGCGTGTCGTTGAGCTGGCCGTCGGCATTGAACATCTGATCCAGATGCGGCGCTTCGGGATTTTCCACGTCAATGATCGCGAGACCTTCGGGACCGTTCGCCACGTAGGCATAAGTCCGCGCGACGTAGAGGCGGCCCGGATTCCTCAATCCGACAACCGCACGACGGATCGGCTCCGGTCGATAGGGATCGGTGATGTCGAGAACCTTGAGGCCTTCGCTGTCGGTCACGAAGGCGTAACGGAATTGGATCGCGACGCAATGCGGGTTGCGCAGAAAATCGCCGGTGTATTGCCCGGCGAGTTTCGGATGCATTGGATCGGTGCAATCGATCACGAACAATCCCCGCGGCGTCGTCATGTAAAGACGATGCCCGGCGGCGGTGACAAACGTCGCGCCGGTCAGCGCACCGTCGGGATTGTAGGTCACATCGCGCTTTAGAAAATTGTTGTCGGGATTTCCGTCAACGAGCGTCGCGACGTTCGAGCCGACCAGGCCTTCTTCGCGATCCGAGACGTAAACAAACGCGTAGAACAAATCGATCGGCTGCTCTTCGTTTTCCGGAATCCGAACCCGCGCCGGATCGAGCGCGAGCGTGCTCGGGATCGCGATCGACGTGGCGTACTTCGTGTTCACGCGGGTCCGTTGTCCGAGCGGCGACACCGGGGCGCTCACGATCCGTTCCGAGAATCCTTTCTGATCGATGTTCGCGACGTCGAATACTTCAAGCCCGCCCGACCCATTCGCGGTGTAGAGATATTCTCCGCGCAATACGATGTCCTGGATGTCGTTGCCGCTATGCTCGTGCGCTTCCTTCAAAATCGAGCCGGCCTCGAGATGTTTTCGGTAGTTGTCCGGATACGCGAGCTTGTGCAGGTGGCTGCCGATGGCGGCCTGCGGTTCGTCCTCCTCCGTCCAAACGACGGCGTGAAATCCTTCGGGCCCTTCGCCGACATACGCGTAGCGTCCGAAGAAGTTCACCGTGCCGGTGCCGAACCCAAGGAGCTGCGTCATCCAGGCGTTGTTGTCGTTGTTCTTCGAGAGATGGCAGTCCGTGCAGGTCTTGGTCGTGCCGACGCTGCTCGTGGTGTGCGGGAAATGCGGGTTGAACGCCTGGCCGCTGTAACCTTCGGCCGAAAATGTCTGGGCCTGCGAGTAAACCCATTCGCGGTTCGCGTTCTGCGAGCTGACCACGACCGCGCTCGATGAACGGATCACCGCCATTCGGTTCTTCTTCACCGTGCCGTCGATGCCGAGCATGAAGACATCGTCGCGCACAACCTGCGGGTTGTAGGTCGTGTAGTTCCGGTCCGTGACGCCTTCGAATTTGTTTTGCGCGACGCGCTGGTTCGCTTTCATCGGCAAGTGGCAGCCGAAACAACTCGTCGCCCACGAGGTGTGACAGATCTGGCAATCCATCGCGCTGTTGTCGTGCGCGAATTGCGCATGCCGTTCTGCCGGATTGTTGGAAACAATTCCGCCCCAAGTCTTCCCGTCGCGGTGCAGCGTTTTTGCGTAAGCCGACTTCGGGTTGTAGTGATCGGAGAGGGGATCGATCGTATCCATCGTCTGCGGAATCTCCCACCGCATTTCCGGCGACATGACCGATTGCTGGTAGAGCCGCGTTCCTTCCCAGACAAAGCGCGGACCCCACGGCGTGTTGCTCCTGTTGCCAAGATCGACCGCGCCGGCATTACCCGTGGTAATGAGCGTCGGCCGCTGATTGATCGTGCCGTGACAATCGATGCAATTGATCGTGGTCGCGTTGCGCGGTTCGCCGTAAAGCATCCCGTTGCCGTGGACGTCGACTTCGAAATGGCAATCGGCACATTGCATTCCATGTGCGAGATGGACGTCCTTCAAGTGCACCGCCTTCGCGAACTTCTGGGCGTCGCCGTCCGCAATTTTGTTGTCGTTAAGGTCGAGCAGGTTGCCTTTTCGATCGTGTTTGAAGATCGCGCGGAAAACCCACCCATGGCCGTGGTAATCGGCGAACTGCGTGTGTTTCAATTTCGGATTTAACTCAGAAACTTTGTCGAGAAATTCCTTGTCGCCCCAGAGTCCTTTCGCGGCCGCCGCTTCGGGATTGCTCTGCGTTTCTATGACCAGCTCGTCGTCGGTCGGGTTCCGTTGCTCCTTCGGATACATGAACTCGCCGTCGGTTTCCTGGTCCCACCAAGTGTAGCCGAGATACGGATTCACAAAGAGATTCCCCTGATGCATGTGGCAGTTCATGCACTGACTCGAGGGAATGGAACGCGTGAATTGATGCGTGACCGGATGACCCCGCTCATTTCTGGGGATCGTTTTGTCAGCGGTGAAGGTGAGCCCCTGGTGGCCGTACTTGCTCCACCAGCCGGAGTTGGTCGGCGAACGATCGTTCGCGTAAACGACGTGGCAAGCTGAGCAACCGCTCGAACGATAATCACCCGGGTGATCGTTCGATCCGAGAAATCCGAGGAGCGGATCGTGCAGCCGCGTTTTTTGGATGCCGAGGAAAACTGGGTCGGTCCGGTTCAGAGTTCCGAGCCCGCGTTCGGACAAACGCCTCAACGGTTTGCCTGGTGGCTCCTCGGTTGTCGGAACGCCGAGCGACAATTGTTTTTCGCCGCCCTTCTCGAAGATGCGCAGAATATTTCCCGGATTGCTCAGGTTGAATCGCGGGACCGGATCGAGAAACGGAAGAATGCCGTGGACCTTCGTGTCGTCAGGCGTGACTGGCGTGTAGTTGAGCAATCGCAACGGCGCGCCGTCCGCGGCGTAGGCCTGGCCGAACACATAATTCTTCAAATAAAACCCGCTGTTGTTATAGAGCGCCGCGCCCCAGAGCATCGGGCCGGTGTTCATCATGCTGTGATCGACGCGGTTGATAATGTCGTCGTGACAAAGACCGCACGTCTGTTTCGCCACGCGGAGATCGCCAGGATTCATGAAGCGGATGAACTCCGGCGATTCGTGGTTCAGCCATACGTTCGAATTCGGTGGGTTGGCCGATGTTTTCCAAAATTCCGGATGGCGCGGCAAAATATGGGCCTGTTCTTTCGTTAGGCCGCGCCGCGGATTTCCGCCATGACAATCCGTGCAACCGAGGACGACGTTCGCGGAGTTCTTGTGCATCGGTTCCACGCCCGCGTGGCACTGGAGGCAGCCGGAGCTTTTCGCGTCGGCTGCTGACTGTGATTGGTCGATCCAGTTCGGCCGAGGACGAGCCGAGGGCGTGGTGACCGAGTAGTTCGGAGGCAGAGAAGTGGGCGGACCGTAACCATCCGCGGACAGGTCCGCGGAAGCTCCAAATCCCAAATTCCAAATCCCAAACAATAACCAAATTCCAAGCACCAAAATTCCAACTCGCATGGCGCCAATTCCCTTTGAAATTTGGGGATTGGAAATTGTTTGGATTTTGGGATTTGGGATTTGGAATTTCGGATGTTCCATCGCTCAGTAAGTCAGCGTCAGTGTAACAATCCCGCTGTATAAAAAGTCATCGACCTTGCCCGCCTCCGGTCCTGGATAACCGAAAACCGGGTTCGTATTTGCGCGGTAAATGTCTTTGTAACCCTGCCCAGGAACCAGGAACCCGGCGCCGGCGGTGAGGATGATGTTGTTCGTCAACAACGGCCGGTACTGAATCCCGAGACTGCAATCGAGCCCGATCTCGTTACTCGTGCGGTTCGTGAAGAGGACATCGCGGATCACTTCAGTCTCCGCCATCCAGATGTAGTTCACATTCAGGAACGCCTTCAGCTTCGGCGTGATGTCGGCGTCGTTTCCGTAGCCAACGATGATCGTGCCGGGATTCACGAAGTTCGATTGCCCCTCGCTTTTACTCGTGCGCAAATCGATCACGAGACTGTCGCGCTGCTTAAAGTTCACGGATGTGCCGCCGAGATTGAATCCTTGGTGAACGAAGAACGAAAACGGACCACCGACGAAAAACGGTTTATCGAAAATCGTGTCGAACCCGGTGGCATGTGAATTCCGCGGGTTATCGTCGCCGCTCGCGTAAAAGGCGGAGAGCTTAAAGCGCAGCCAATCTTTATCGATCGACAACTCCAGCGCGGCCATCTGCGCGTTAATCGAAACGCGCTGCTGCGCGATCCCGTTGAATCCATCTTCGCCGAGCACTTCGTAAAGTGCGTGGGTGATATTGAGCCGCCCGATGTGGCCGTCACCAGTCCAGCCGAGGTAGAAGGCCTGCACGTAGTGATTGCGCACTTCGCCGATCGGCGCCGGCCGGGTGATAAAATCGTTCTGGTCATAGTGGCGTGACGCTTCGTCGAAGTTCGCGTGGAAGCTGAGCTGGGCGGTATAGCCCTTCGTCAGAAAATCCTGGCGGTACGCGTTGAGAATGATCACGCGCTGATCGCGAGAATCGAACTTGTTGAGATCGGAATACGTATCCTTCTCGCGCATGTCGAACGCCATCACGTTGTATTGCCAGCGATTGTTGTCGTAGTTGCCGAAGAGACGCAGCCCGAGGTTCGAATCGTCGAAAATGAACCCGCGAAAGTCGCTCACGAATGGCTGAATCCCGAAGCGCGAAGAGAGGAAATCGTAGTTGTTCGTGAGATCGCGGATGTGGATTTCGCCGAACGCTTCCTGAAGCGAGTACCATTGTTTGGCGCGTGTCGTGTAACGTGAGCCCGCGAGATCGCCTGGGAGCCGCGTCAATCCGGGTCCCAGTCCGGAAGTCGGATCGCCGGGGTTCGGGAAAGTGGGGACTGGCTGGGGCGCGGTGAAACCGGGCCCGCGCGGATCGGGATCGAGCGCGTTATTTTCCTTCACGCGAATGTAGTTTTGATTCGCGACGAACAGGAGGCGCAACGCCCAGACCACCGGCTTAAACGCGGTCTCTCCCTTGAACAGGTCGATGCCGATCGAAAAGTCGTTCGAGAAAAAGAGCTGGTCGCCGCGCCCGAAAAATTCCGAGCTGTTCGGGCGCGCCGTGCTCACTCCGCTCGGTGTAGGAAGGTCGCGCGTCTCAAATTGGAAAAAATCGTTCAGCGTCAGGTTAAGAAAAATATCCTGGCCGATGATGGGCGAGTCGCCTTTCAAAGTGCTTTGCAAATACGGGTGCCAGAAACGGAGGCGGCCGCTTTGATACGGGGTCTCCGCCGTGCCCGGATCGGCATAACGCTGCCATCGACCGAACCCGAGAAACCAGCGGTTCGGCACCGGCTCCGACGCCGGCAGCAGACCGCGACCGCTTTCTGAGTCAGGATACTGTTCGTAATCGAGCTTGTGCCGTTCCGGTTCCATCTCGCGCACGCCGCGGCGCGGCAGGCCTAACGAACGTGGAGCCGGACCGTCGTATTCCGGGGGTTGGGGCAGAATGGGCGGATACAAATCCGGCGGTTCTACCGGTTCGAGGAGATTGCCGCCTCCGGGATCGGGATTGAATTGCGACGGCGGCAACGGCGGATCGAGAACTTGCTCCTGACCGAAGAGATAACGCCGGCTCGGTTTCAGTCGCGACTTCACCCGATAACCGTTGATCTCGACGTTGGCGTCGCCGCGTTCGCGAACAATCTCAACCGTCGCGTCTTTGTTGTCGCCCAGGTCGATCTGGATCGTGTTTTTCTTTCGCGGTCGCGTGGTTACGCTCGCGTCCTTGCTGTCGCCTAAATCGATCTTTATGTCGGCGGCTCTTCGCGATCGCGACGCACCATTAAGCTCGACTTGGGCGCCGCCGGTCGGAGGAGGATCGTCCCCTTGAAGTCGCGAATTGCTCCCCACAAAGGCCAATGCGGCCAGCGCGAAAAGCAGCCGGCTGCTTCGCGCTCCACTCCATGGCCGACCCGAAGGCATAGGGAGGCGAAGAATGCCGGAAACGCCTTGGCATTGGCAAGCTTAAGGGCCGCGCGGAAAAAGCCGGGTTTTCCTCCACTCATGCTCTTGATCCTGATCATGATCCTAATCGAATCCCGCACCACTCAAAGGATCATGAGCACGATCATGATCAGGAGCATGAAGTGACAGAGCAGGGGGATTTTCATGGCGGAAGCTCCGCAATTTTAGTATGAAACCGGGCCCCGTGAGAATCCGCGCCGCACTATCATTCTCCGCTGCTCTACTGCTGGCGCCAGCGATCGCGCGAGCGCAACTGACGGCCGTCGACGTCCAGACGATTATCGACCAGGCGACGACGCGCGCGATTCAGATTTCGCCGAACAGCGTCATCGCCGTGCTCGACCGGGAAGGGGACGTCCTCGCGGTTTGGAGCGTGAACGGCACGCCGCCGAGTGCGCTCGATATTTCAAGCTGCGTTTCGAAAGCCGGCACCGCCGCGTATTTGAGCAGTAACCAAAACGCGTTTACGTCGCGAACCGCTGGGTTCATCATCCAGCAGCATTTCCCACCCGGCGTCCGGAACACTTCTCCCGGCCCGCTGGTAGGCGTTGGTCTCTCGAATCTTTTCACGTCGGACATCAACAAGTTCCGCGCGCCCGGCAGCGTCATCACTTTCAGTTCGACGCCCGGCCTGACGATTGTCCCGGTCTTCGGCACGTCTCTCGACGGTTCTCCCGGCGGCGTCCCGCTTTTCAAAAACGGAATTCACGTCGGTGGAATCGGCGTGACCGGCGACGGCAATCCCGGGCCGCTCGTGTTTCGTTCGCAAAATCCGTTCACGTTTATCCCCGGGTACGACGTCGACGAAGAAGTCGCCCTGGCGGGCCAGACTGGTTTCCGCCCATCGAGCTCGATCACGGCGGACCACGTTTACATCAACGGCATCGCGCTTCCGTACGTCATCTCGCCAGTCCCGAGCGTGAGCGGCACACTCCAAGGCGCAGCTGCTCCCGGCTTTCCAGTCATGGGCGCGCCCGCGCCGTTTCCATATCCGATCGCGACTTTCGGCGGTGTGCAGGGTGAAATCCGTCAGCCGATTATCAGCGATCCGATTTCGACGCCCATCAACGGGCAGCCGCGCCTCACGGCGGCCGAAGTCGCCAGCATCATCAATTACGCCGCCGATCGCGCACGGACTACGCGCGCCGGAATTCGGCTTCCGGTTGGGATCCCGATGGAAGTTTTCATCACGGTCGAAAATAATCCGGACAATCCAGCGGTCGCGCCAACGGTTTTGGGCGCGTTTCGGACTGGTGAAGCGACCCTATTCAGTTGGGATGTCGCCGTGCAAAAAGGCCGGACTGCCGTCGGCTTCTCGAACAATTCGCTGGCAATGTCCACCCGCACCGTCGGTTTCCTGGCGCAGACCAAATATCCGCCCGGCCTCGATGTCCAGGATCGCGGCCCTTACTACGGATTACAGGAACAGTTTTCCGGATTCAGTCGCAGCGCGCTTCCCAATTACGTCCTCGACTCTTCCGGACTCGATGCCCGGTTCCCGAATGGCATCACGATTTTTCCCGGAGGTTTTCCCCTCTATCGCAACGGCCAGTTAATCGGCGCGATCGGGATCAGCGGTGACGGCGTCGATCAAGACGACATCGTTGGCGCTTCGGGCACCCACGATTTTCTGGCGCCCTACTCGATTCGCGCCGATCAATTCGCCTATCTCGGCGCGCGGTTGCCTTACGCAAAATTTCCGCGCGACCCCGATACCGCCGATCCGTCGCCGGGCGGACCTGTGATCACGACCGCGGCCGAAATGCTCGCAAATATTTCCACACGTGTCGCTGCTGGCGCGGGCGATCATCGTTTGATCGGCGGCTTTATCGTTTCGGGGACGGCACCGAAAAAAGTGATCGTGCGCGCGATGGGCCCGTCGTTGAACAGTTTCGGAGTGACCTCAGCTCTGGCCAATCCGACTCTCGAGTTGCATGATTCGACAGGCGCGGTCATCGCGAGCAACGACAACTGGGCCGACACCCAGGCGCTGGAAGTGAACGCCAGCGGAATTCCGCCGCCTAACGAATTGGAATCCGCCATCGTCCGAACCCTCCCGCCTGGAACTTATACCGCGATCGTTGACGGCAAGGACGGCGGCACTGGCACTGCGCTTGTCGAAGTTTACGATCTGAGCCCGAGTTCGAATTCGACTCTCGCTAACATCAGTACCCGCGGCGCAGTTGGTCCGCAGAGCGACGTAATGATCGGCGGCTTCATCGTCAGCGGCACCACTGGACTGACCCGCGTCCTCGTCCGCACCATCGCGCCATCCTTGGTTTCCGCCGGCATAACCGACGCGATGCCCGATCCGACGCTCGAATTGCGCGACGTTAACGGCACTCTGATCGCCGCGAACGATAACTGGCGCGAAGGCCCCGAACTGGAAATCGAAGAATCCAAACTCGCGCCCACGAACGATCTCGAGTCCGCTATCATCACCACGCTTCCATCCGGCCTCTACACCGCCGTCATTCACGAACGCAACGGCGAGAGCGGCGTGGGTCTCTTCGAAGTTTACAACCTGCAAAACCCCTGAGCGCTGTTTCTGGAGCCGGCCTGCCCTCAGGCCGGTGGCCAGACGCGATGAACGTGAACGAGCGTTCGCTCAATCGCTTGGTTAGACCGGTTCATTGTTTCTTGTGCTCCGTCGCACGCACCCACTGAAGTTCGTCCACTGTATAACCTGTCTCGGTGCGCGTGACTCGAACCGTATATTGCTTTCCTGTGCCTAGTCCAGATTGCGAAGGAGAATGGACGGCGAACTGAAACTGCTTCCCGTGGAATGAGCCCGAGAGCACCTTGTCCACGCTTGTCGTGATCACAAAGCTCTTGAACGGATCGGCGGTAACACCCTGTTCGATGCGGATGATAGTCCCGCGGAATACCAGCTCGGAAGGCTCCGTCGCGATTACGGAATTGAGCGCCACGAATACAGAAATAAAAGCAGCTCGCATAGGCGGACGGATCCTGGGTCTAACGAGAACAAGATGAGCGACGGCGGACGGGACCGTGCGTCGCTTGGTTCATAATTCTTAATTCTTCCTTGAGCCTTGTCATGCGGCGGTCCGCCTTTCGCTCCATCGCATGGTTAGATCGTCAGTATGCATCAAAGACTGGCGTAATGATACGCCCGACTTCGTTGTTCCGTGTAATCCAGTGACGCGGATAGAACACCCAATACTCGCGCGGATTGCCCGAGTCCCGCGCTAGCGATAGCGCCAAATGTGATTGGCCGTAAATGTCGAGGCGAATGGGGTGCGTGGGTGCTGAGTGATGTGCTGGTAGGTCGCGTAACTCCCTGAGTGCAGCGATAACCTCGGCGTTCTTCGCTTTCTGCTGGTTAACCAAAACGGACGCATCCGGGGGAACACCGTCTAGGAAGTGAAGAACCTGGAGTTGGCCTATGAAGGTGCCAGTGAATCCGATTAGCAGACCGCATACGATCGGGATGGCGAAGAAAAGGACGCTTTTGAGCGGGAAAGACCGCTGCGCCTTGGGGCGAGCAAGATGTCTAAACCAATTAACGAGCATGAATGGTGTCGCGATGATCGCAGTCACACCGCAAGTCACAAATAAAGCGTCGAGCACTATCACAATCTAACGAGAACAAGATGAGCGACGGCGGACGAGAGCGTGCGTTGCTTGGGGTGAATGGGTGGAACTCATCTTAAAATTGGAACACACAACGGTCCGCCGTTCGCTCCATCGCATGGTTAGGACACCGACGTGGCTGCTCACGTGCGATCAAAGAGAGCCAGAGACATCAAAGTATATTTTCGCGGGCTTTCCCTTCAGCTGAACGTCGAATACATCACAGCCCTCTTGTGAATTGTGCCCCGCAGGCTTCGCGTTGAGCCAGTCCAAAACCATGTATTCCTCGTTGACGTTGATTGCGTGGTAAGCCGTCTTGCACGATTTTCCGTCTCCCGACTTAAAAAGCGATTCCATGAGACCAGAGAACATCGCTTGGTGGTATTGCTTTTGTGCTGCCTGACTCGGCTCCGTCAACACGCGCGCACGCATCGCATGAACTTTCGCGTCGATCGGACAGTGGCGCAGCCACTGTTTCGATTTCTCAGCGAAGGCCTTCTTGTCCTTCGCGAAAAGCTCCATCACGGCTTTGCGAGTCGGGTCGGTGAACCAGCCCGCCCGGAATTGTCCTGCATACTGCTTGCGCAACTTTAGACATTGTCCGGGCGAAGTGCTCTGATCCGCAAACAAACTCGTCGGAGCTGCGCCTGCCATCATGGCCGCGATAATGGAGAGTGAAGTGAGATATCTCATGGGAAAAGGGTCCTAACGAGAATAAGACGTAAGTTCGTCTTTAAAGGCGTAAAATTTTACGTCTATCAAAAGGGGGAGGCGGACAGGGGGAGGTCGCATACTTGAGAGTATACCGGATTCCGCCGGGCCCGACAATTCCAAACACACCGGCTGGCAACCCGCGCGGCAGTGCCAACTCTCGAAATGGGGGTCCCTCAATTCTGCTCGACGAGTTTTCAGGGTTTTCCCTGCGAGCTCATGATGAAGGGACCAGCCAGCCGCACCGCCGCGAGCAGACCTTTTTCTTTACGCAGCTTCACAAGCCAGG
The DNA here is from genome assembly GCA_045809795.1 of Chthoniobacterales bacterium. Lineage (GTDB taxonomy): Bacteria > Verrucomicrobiota > Verrucomicrobiia > Chthoniobacterales > UBA10450 > AV80. The sequence continues at coordinate 786,647 of JBJMXD010000006.1, read as the reverse complement.
CCCGTTGCGTATCCGCCAATGCTTGCGGCGCGGAGATGTTTTTGAAGATGGCGTCGTAGAAGTCGAACATAATTTGGACGGTTGTATCGTCGCTGATCGGCCACAGGGTCATCACCAGATTGCGCGCGCCTGCCTGGACAAATCCTCGCCGCAGTCCCATCACTCCTTCGCCCGCCCGCGCTTCGCCAGAACCAGTTTCACAGGCGGAAAGGACGACGAGCTCGGTGCCTTCGAGATGAAGCCCACCTACTTCTTCCGCCGTAACGATTCCATCGTTCTCGGTGGCCGGCACTTCACCGTGCGCCCAGTCGGACAATGTATTCTGCGCGCCTGATAAGACGAGTCCGCTGCGAAGCATCGGGTTCTCGAGTTTCCCTTTCCGACTTTTTTCCTGGCCCACGGCATCGCTCGATCCGCGCCCAAGGTCGGTTTCCGGAAGAAAAAAACCGTGGGTGGCCAAATGCAGAACCCGTGGCGATTTGGTTTCGCGTAATTCTTTTTCAGTAGCGTTTGCGCCAACGAATACCCGGGCGAGTTCGCCGGCCCGCCGTTTCAGTCCGTCCGCTTCGCGCGCTGTTCCTGGCAGTGAGGGAAATGACAGCCGTTCCAGATCTTGCATTGTCACCGAGCGCTGAGCCAGGGTCGCGCTGCCGTCCGAAGGAAATGGGGCGCTGCTTTTTTTTCCGAAATCCGGATCGGCATAAACATCCACCTCGCCGCTTGCGGGCGGCTGGTCCTGGCGCAAAAGGTCACGGCCGCTGGCTACATAGCGGACTGAATATTTTTCGCTGAGAAATCGGTCGTCTTCGCGAAGTAGGGTGGCGAACGAAACAAAACTAAGAACACCATCCGGACTGATCACGATTTTCTTTGTTTGGCCGGAGAGCGCTTTCTCAATCGGCCGCCAGATTTGGCGTTCCAGCGCGTGAAGAACGGCGGCGCACACCGCTTCACTGGTTTCTCCACGTCCGGTCCGCTGATACAGCCGAACATTCTTTTCGATCTCTGCCGCGGCTCCGAGCGAAATCCATGTCGGTGTGGTCCCTCGCGAGATGACGACTGCGCCGTAGCGAGGTTCGTTTTTGGTTTTCCCGAGGTAATGCTGGTAGCGCACCAGTTCGATCAAGCTCTCATCCGGGGCCAGGGCCGCCTGGATCTGGGGGACCGTTACACTCAAGGCCCGGCGGGCGCGTCCTAACCCCGCCACCTCGCGCGCCAGTCCGGCCTCCAATTCCTCCACCTCCGTGCTCAAAGAATTCCTTTCCAGATCGCGTTTCTTCAGGGCATCCGGATCGGCGCTCGGCGGAGCTTCGAGGGACAATTGCAGGAGCCGCTCTTTGGCGGTGCGAAGCCGCGCCACCTTTTCATGTTGGCGTGGATCGTTGCTCGCGTCCGCCGCGAGTCGATCCTCGAGCAATGAGTCGAGAACGATTCCTTTGTTGCGCAAAAGTGTGGTCGCCAGTTCGGGCCCGCGTTCCAAAGTCGCGAGGAGGGAATAAGGATCCGTCGTTTTTTGAAACTCCAGCCGCTGCCGTTCCGATGTAAAAGACAGGACATTCGCGAGCAAAGTTTGCGCGGCCGCGAGACTGTGCTGGGCCAGGTCAATCGCGCGCGTTTCCTGCCCGGCATCGATCGCCACTTTCGCCAAATCGCCCAGAGTCTCGCTCGTCCTTGGATTGCCAGAGCCAAAGATTTTTTCGTACAAGGCGAGTGCAGCCTGGAATGCGGTTTCGGCTTCCGGCAAGCGATCCAGGTGATGGAACGCGTCACCGAGGTGGAGCTGAACCCGGGCGCATTCTTCGAGGCTGCCGAGCTCGGTGAATCGCCGGAGCGACTCGCGAAAGGCCTCGACCGCCTTTTCGTAGGCCGCCGTTTTGAATTGCGCGAGGCCGATACCATCGAGATCGTCCGCCACGCCCCAGCGATCCGGGATTTTTTCGTGAAGGTCGCGGGCCTGCGTCAGACAGGACAACGCTTTCGGATAATCCCCCAGGCTCTGGTAGATCCACGCGATGTCGTTCAGCACATCCGCCGTGCCGGATCGATTGCCGGTTTGCTTCCACAATGTCAGCGCCTGTTGGCGCAACTCCAGGGCGCGTTCGTGCGCGCCCATCTCCTGATGCACATTCGCGAGATCGTTGATGGCGCGGGCGAGTTCGTCCTTATTCCCGAGACGGCGACGCGCTTCGAGTGATTTTTCGTAGTTATCCAGCGCCTGCCGATAGTCGCCCTGTCGGTACGCCGTGGAGCCGAGGCTGCTCCAGTTGCGGGCGTTTCCGAAGGTGTAATTGGAGGTTGAAGAAAGGGCGAGGGCTGCGAGATAGATCGTCCGGGCGTCGTCGTATTCGCCGCGTTTGTAATGGACCGTCGCGATCAGGTTCAACGCATCCGAAAGAGTCGCGCGTGCTTCAAGTCGTCGGCTGATTTCGCTGGCCGTTTTCGCTCGAGCCAGCGCCCCGTCCGTATCGCCGTGCAAGTAATTGATCCATCCACTTGCCAGCGTTGACCGGGCCTTTATCCAATCGCGCCCGCGTGTCGTCGCGACGAGCAACATTGGGCTCGCAGGCGTATCCAGTTCAGTCTCGATTTTTGGATCGCGCCGCGCGATCGCTTCCGCGTCCGCGGCTCTCCCGGTGTTCACATACAAGGCAAAGAGGCTGCGAAGCGCGGCCTCTTTCAGCGACGAATCGTGGCCCAAGCCGCGCTCCGCGATTGTCACCGCCTTGAGATAGAGAGGCTGAGCCTGATCGTAATCGCCGGCGTAGTCATAGAGGAACGCCGCATTCGCGCAATCGACAGCATAATCGGCCTCGTCATCCCGATCGTTGGTTTTCGCACCGATAAGGTTGAATGCGATTGCCCGCGCGGATTCCAAATCTCCTTTCTCAAACAAACGAAGTAACTTTTCCCTCTCTGCTTTCTTTGCCGGCGCAGCGGCGAGAAAAAGCATCGCAAGAACAGCGAGACAGAGCGGGCGGCAGATGCCGCCGAGAATAGGAGTCGCCGCGCCGCTGTCGACGTAATTCCGCTGGTTTGCGATTGCGGCATGCGAATTTACAATCTCGTGCGCGTGTGTGAAGCCAGACGCGTTCGAAGATGCCGGACCACGAGCCACACGCCTCACCGCCGCCCTACGAAGCCGCGCGGGCGCAACGCGCGACGACCGCTGAGGGCACGCTCGAACGAGCAGCGAAACATGATCCCTATGCCGCCTTTCGCTACGCCGGCTTCTCGTTCTACACGACGGGCAATCTCATCTCCGTCATCGGCCGCCTCATGTTCATCGTCGCGGTCGAATGGGAAATGTACGGGCGAACTCACTCGGCCACAGCGTTGGGGGTCGTTGGGTTGGTAATCGCGTTGCCGGTGGTGCTGTTGTCATTGCCGGCGGGCCACATTGCTGATCGCTTTCCGAGAAAACGAATCGTGCTTGTGACCCAAGCCCTAAGCGCAGTCTGTTCGCTAGGCCTCGCCTTCGTCTCCTTCAATCATCTGCGCATTCCCGACTCCGGATTTCTGCGCGCGGGAAATCACTTTCTGTTTTCCATCGCGACCGTCTTCGAGCGGCACACTTACTTTCACTTCGATGATCTTTCGATCCCGCTCATCTATTTGATCCTGCTGATCTCGGCGACGGGGCGCACGTTTGGCTGGGCGGCGCGCAGTTCTTACTTTCCGCAGCTCGTGCCGCGCGAAGTCTTCGCGAACGCGGTCACCTGGAACAGCAGCGTGTTTCAAATCGGCTCGGTCATCGGCCCAGCAATCGGCGGATTGCTTATTGTCCGCGCCGGTTTTCCGTTCATCTACGCGCTCGACGCAGCCTGCGCGTTTTCGTTTTTCCTTCTCGTGCTGCCGATCCGGAGCAGCGATCGCGGGAGCAGCACCGAGCGCAACGCCTTCCGCAGTTTGAAGGAAGGCATCCGGTTCATTCTTCACAAACAGGTCGTGCTCGCGACCATCACGCTCGACATGTTCGCCGTGTTTCTCGGCGGCGCGACGGCGCTCCTCCCGATTTTCGCCGACCAAATTCTGCACTGTGGTCCGATCGGCCTTGGCTGGATGCGCGCGGCGCCCGGAATCGGTGCCTTCATCATGGCGCTGCTGATCGCGTATCTGCCCCCAATGAAAAACGCAGGAAAAACCCTGCTCTGGTGCGTGACTGGTTTCGGGCTCGCCACGGTCGTCTTCGGATTGTCCCGTTACTTGTGGCTTTCCCTTGCAATGCTTTTCCTCACGGGTGTGTTCGATAGCGTCAGCGTCGTCATCCGTCACACCTTGCTCCAGCTCGTTACGCCCGACACGATGCGCGGAAGGATTTCGTCCGTGAATAATATCTTCATCGGCACTTCGAACGAACTCGGCGCGCTCGAGTCCGGATTGACCGCCGCGCTCTTGGGCCCCGTCATCTCCGTCGTGGCGGGAGGCATTGGCACAATTCTCGTCGTCCTCGGCGTCTCGTGGATCTGGCCCGAGACGAGGAAGATTGGAGCGTTAGACAAAAACCTGCGGTAACGGAGTCGCCGCGAATGACGCGAATTAACTGACTTCTAAAAATCATTCGCGTAGATTCGCGTTATTCGCGGGCTCAAATGAAAATCGCTGCTGCTCAAATCGCCTGCGCGCTCGGGGACGTCGACGCGAACCTGCGAAAGATGCGCGATTTTTCCGCGCGCGCGAAAAGCGATGGCGCTGACTTAATCGTTTTTCCAGAGGCGTCCGACACGGGCTACTCGATGCCGGTCATTCGAGATCACGCGAAGACATGGACGGAAGGCGCTGTTCCGGCGCTTGAGGAAACGGCAAAAAAACTTTCGCTCACGATCGTAGCCGGCGTTTCGGAACGGGATAGGGACACCATTTATAATTCGCAGGTCTTTATCGATCCGCGGGGCAAGCTCCTCGCGAGCTATCGCAAGACCCATCTCTTCGTGCTCGCGCCGAATGACGAAAGCACTTGTTACACGCGTGGCGACAAGTTTGTCAGCGTGCCTTTCGCCGGATTCAATTTTGGTTTGAGCATCTGCTACGATCTCCGCTTTCCCGAAGTCGCCCGTGCCCTGGCGCTCGAGCATGACGCGAACGTCCTGCTGGTCTCCTCGGCCTGGCCGCTGCCGCGGGTCGAGCATTTGCGCGCGTTGTCGGTCGCGCGCGCGATCGAAAACCAGAGCTACCTTGTGCTCGCGAATCGCACGGGAGTAGATGCCGGCGTCACGTGCTGCGGTATGTCAGCGATCATCGATCCATCGGGTGTGACGCTCACGTCTGCTTCCGGGGACCGAGAAGAATTGCTCGTCGCGGATATTTCCGCCGAGACGATTGCCGCGGTGCGAAACAAGATCCCGGTGTTTTCCCACCGGCGCGCGGACTTGTACGGGAAACGCTAGAACGCCACGTGCAGGGCGGCCATCCCGTAAGGCGCAATGCCGTCCTGGTGATAGCGAACCTGCGTGCGATGGAAATCGAAGTCGCGGAATGGGATCACGCCGGCTTCCATTGTCAGCTTAGCCGCTGACGAAAGTTTCCAGTCGAGCCCGCCGCCGACGCGCGTTTCCTGGTAAGTGATCGCGGCGTGGTTCAGCGAAGGGTCGCCGCGGAGTGAGCCGTAATTCTTTTCTACCCGGTAACTTGTCGACCGAATATCGGCGCCGGCGTAGAGGAGCAAATTGCTATTTGGCTCGTACTCGATCCGCGGCGTCGGCACGACCGCGTTCAGCGTCCATTGCGACGCGAATTTCCAACGGATGCCGCCGCCGGGGAGCACTGGATATTTTCGCAGCGCATCAACACCAAGTCCGAAAACGATCTGGAAGTTTGAACTAAAAATGTAAGTGCCGCCGAGGATCACCGGGACGTTGAAGGTGTCCTGACCGAAATCGTCGAAATCCGTCCCGTAAAATCCCGGATCCAATTCCAGGCGGACCAAAAAGGAATCGGAGAACTCCGTGTCCAGACCAACGACGAGCGCGGTGGAATGCAGATCGTTCGGGATCGGCCGGAGGTTTCCGTAACCAAACGAGTAGCGCTCCGTTTGCACGCCGAGCCGCAAAACGCCGATTTTCGTCATCGGCGTGAGGATGAAATGAATGCGCGCGTCGCTTTCGTCGAAATTGCGAACCCGCATGTCACCGTGTTCGCCCCGTTCGACGTCACCGCTTCCCACGTAGGTTCCTTCAGCATGAAATTCGAACGAGAACGGCGATTCCGCTTCGACCAGCGCGACGTCCTTCGTTTCCTTTGACGAGGTAGAATACGTCTCGACCTGGACGGCGAACGCCCAGTTCGCCACGAGGGCGAGGCAGAATGCGACAAAGCTGACGATGATTCTCATGGGCGATGGGTAACGAGCGGGCGGCTAGATTGCCTAGCGAACTGGCCCGGTGTCACGCCGAAATAACGAAGAAGCCTTAGAAATATCGCGCATCAGGACGGACTCCGAGGCAACCCGTTCGATTCCATGGAGGGAAGCAATCGCCGCGGACGAGATGAAATCACCGCGCCAAACAAGCGTCGCGGGCCGTCCGCCGACATCCACCGGCCACATTTGATAGAGAGTCAGGCCCGCGTAATAGCCGCCGCTCGCATAGAAAAGCGCGTCGGCAGCCTGATAAGTCCCGTTTGCACCGGAGCGCCGATAGGAAGCGCCCAGAGTGAGAACGCCCTCTTCGTCGGCCGTAAGCAACTCCCAAAACAGCTCGCCTCCGCCGCTCAGGATGCCGGAGAAGCGCCCGCTCACTTTATCGTTCGCCCGCAGCAAGGCGTTGAGCTCGTCGGAGGGGCGAATGCTCTGAGCGGTGTGGCTGTAAGGCGGCTGCCCTGATTTGCCGGCCCGGGCCCGGGCACTCAAAACATCGGCCCACGCGGCGGCGACCGGCGCCGGCATCGCGCCTCCCGTTGCGCCGGCCACGGCAGCAAACCGTTTCTCCTCCTCTTTGCTGATCTGCAGATCGGGCGAGAGTTTTTGAGTCGCGCTGACCAGCGATCGGACTGCGCTGCTGTCGGGCGCACTCGCCAGTCGTGAAAAATTCGACGCGCTCGGTGACGAAGGCAGGTCGGAGTGGATCAGGACTTTCAGCTCGGAATGCCGGGCCGGATTCCATTGCCGCAGCGCTTCGCTAACCCGGGCCGGGACGCCAGCGACCACAAAGCAACTCTGGGCGGAGATAAAATGGCCACTCATCGCAGGGCCGTGGGCTACTTTCGGTTCGCCTTTGGCGAGCTCGGCGACGTTGATGTTGTTGAAAACTGAAAAGCTGGCCAGTTCCGCGGCGGGATCAGCGGCGGCAGCGGTGGAGATCGCGAACGCCAGCAAGAGCGAAAGAGAGAAAAAACGCATGGTATTTTGGACGGCGGCAAAGCGCGATGCTTCACCTGATTTCTTTTCCATTTTGAAGAAGGCACATCTATCCCATAGTGCTTCGGTTGCAACACTTGGAGCCGGCGCGCCTTCGCGCCGACGGGAAGCAGCGATGCTCGATCTCCAGCGGCCCGAAGGCGGGCCGGCTCCATTAAATTTTCCATGAGCGAACCGGCCATCTTTCTCGACCGCCTCAGTAAATCGTACGGCGACACCGATGCGGTCCGCGATCTCTCGCTCACGATTGCGCCGGGAACGATCTTCGGATTCCTCGGCGCCAATGGGGCGGGCAAAACCACGACGATCCGGATGTTGTGCGGTCTCGTCCATCCCAGCAGCGGCCGCGCGGAGATCGCCGGCATCGATGTTTGGCGAGAACGCCATCAGGCGCGTCGGCAATTCGGTTACGTCGCGCAACGCTTCAGTTTGTATCGCGATCTGACGGTCGAGGAAAATATCCGGTTCTTTGCGGGCGCGAGCCGGGTGTCGCGAAACGAATTGCCGGAGCGGATGGAGCGTCTTTTGCAATTGACCGATCTCGAAAAGAAACGGCGCGCCATGGCCGGGGCACTTTCCGGCGGGATGCGTCAGATGCTGGCGATGGCCTGTGCGCTGGTCCACGATCCGCCGCTTTTGTTTCTCGACGAGCCGACGTCCGGTCTCGATCCGGTCCATCGCCAACAGATCTGGGATTTGCTCTACGACCTGAGTAACCGTGGGATCACGATTTTCGTCACGACGCATTACATGGATGAAGCCGAGCGCTGCACGGAAGTCGGATTCATCGAGGAAGGCCGGCTTTTGGCCAAAGCGTCACCGCGCGCCTTAAAGGAAAGTTTTCACGCGAAGCTGCTCGAGATCGATGTCGAGCCGGTCATGCCGGCGCTCGTCCAACTGCGAGAAGTGCCGGGAATTCTCGGCGTCTCCTTGCGGAGCGGCAGCCTGCGCCTTTACGCGACAGATGCTGAGAAGCTGATCGACGAGTGGAAGAGGACGTGGCCATTCAACGACTTGGAATGGCGAGGCCATCGCTGGAGCGAACCGGACATGGAAGACGTGTTTACCGCCTACTCCCAAGGCTACGACGCGTTACTCAAACCGCCGCAAACATGAAAGCGTCCAGCCTGAGCCAGAGCTTTTTCTGTAGCCGCTTCGCTGTGCGAAGCGTTCGTGGCAACTTCATATTACCTGGGCGCTGCCCACAGGGCAGCGGCTCCAGAAGAGCGTCATGAATCGCCAATCGTTCAACGCGATCCTGAGCGTGGCTTACAAAGAGTTCCTTCACATTTATCGCGATCGTCGCGTGTTAATCTTGCTCCTGATTTTGCCGCCGGTTTTCACGCTCGTGTTCGGCCACGCGTTCGAAGCGGGCGAATTGAAAGAGGTGCCCGCGCTCCTGATTAACCGGGACCAGACCGAGCGAGCCGAGCGTTTCATGGAATTGATCCTGGGGAATAAAACTTTCGCGTGGCAAACCCAGCCGCCGTCGATCACCGACGAAGCGGACCTGCTCGGGCACGGCGTCCAGGGAGCGTTGATTATTCCAAAGGGCTGGAGCGATAGCGTTGCCGCCGGCGCCCCCATGCCCCTGATGCTTTATCTCGACGGCAGCGACACAAACACCGCCGAACAGCTGGAAGGCAGCGTGCAGAAAACGCTCGGCGATTTTCAGCTGAGCGAGCGCCAGGTGATGATCGATGCGTTGCCGGAAGACGTTTTTGATCTCGCGAAGAAATTGCCGGTCCAAGTCCGGAAACAATTCACCTCCATGATGGAACCGTGGACGACCGAGCATAAGATTCTCTACAACCCCAAGACGCGTTTCATCGATTACGTCGTCCCGGGCGTGATTGGTCTGATTCTCCAGCTCATCACAGTCACGCTGATGGCCTGCACTCTGGCGCGCGAACGTGAGGCCGGCACGCTCTTTCAGTTAATGGTGACTGCGCTCCGACGCCGCGAAATCGTGCTCGGGAAAGTGCTGCCCTATCTCGCGATCTCGATCGTACTGATCCTTTTTATCATTCTCCTGACGGCATGGCATTTTCAGGTGCAATTCCACGATTGGGGTGCGCTCGCGCTGATTTGTTTCCTGTTCCTGCTCTGCTCGCTTGGACTCGGCCTGCTCATCTCCGCGATCTCGCGCACCCAAACCCAGGCGATCCAGTTCTCGGTCTTTTTCCTGTTACCGGTGTTCGTTCTTTCGGGCGCATTCGCTCCGCTCGAACAACTGCCGCAAGCCATTCGCTACATCTCGGAATTGTTTCCGCTCACTCATTTCTGCCGGGCGTTCCGGTTGGTGAACCTTTACCGCGCCGGGATGGAATTCTACGCTGTGGATTTGATCACGCTTTTCGCCGGCGTCGCGATCACGTTCGTCGGCGCGGTCTATCTGCTGAGACGGATCGAACAATAGTTCCTGCTCATGATCGTGATCATGCTCCTGATCTTTCGACCAAACGTAAATCAACTCCCAGGATCATGAGCATGATCAGGATCAGGAGCAGGAGCAGGAAGACGCGTTAGAACTTCGCCTTGAATTCGATCCGCAGATAGGGCGCGCCGTCGACTTTGTAGCGGATATCGGCGCGGTGGAAATCGAACTCGCGCCGAATCGCATAGCCGCCGCCCAGATCGACCGACACCTTGTCGCTGGGCGAATAAATCAATCCGCCGCCGACCCGATACTCCGAGTAATCGACCTCCGCGCCGTTCAGCTTCGTGGGGAAGATCGCGTCGTTCCGATCGGTCCGGAACGAGCCGCCGATCAGTTCGCCGCCGGCCCAGAAATCCCACTTGTCGTTAGGCGAATAAATCACGCGTGGTTCCGGCAGCAATCCGAGCACTTTCCAATTGTCATTCGGCATCCAGATCAGGCCGGCGATTGGAAGCACCGGGAAACGGCCCCGGAGAAAAGATGCATTCAATCCGGTGAACAGATATAAATGGTCGGTCTGGAGAACAAAGATTCGGCCCAGCGTGATTGGCGCGTCAAAGGAAGCCCGGTCGAAACTCTCTTCCGTATAAAAGCCCGGCTTCACCTGCAGAAATGCGCCGACATCGTCATTATGCATGTAGTCGACCCCGATAACGGCAGCGACGCTTTGCAGGTGGGTCGGGACTGGCGCTGAGGTGCTGCTGAAATCGAAGCGGCTATAGTCGATCCCGAGACGGAGATAAAGATGGCCGTCCAGCAGAATCCGATGCGCGTACGAAAACGAGTTTTGAATCGCATCCTGGTCACCGAAGCTGGCACTTCGATGCAGGTCGCCCCCGAAAACGTAACTCGACTCGATCTCGAACAGGTCGTGCGAAACTGGCTCCTGCTTTTCGTCGCCGATCGATTCGACCGCGCCACGGAGCGACAGTCCCCAGACCCTCGCCGCGACGAAGCAGATCAGAAACAGGCAACAGGCGGCTTTTTTCATCGGCGGGACCGTAGCTGATTCGGATGCCGGGACAAAACGGATTTGTCTGCGAGCTGGAATTGTTGTTCAAAGGTCAGATGAAAAAGGCGATCGATCATCTGGCTAAAAGCGACCCGCGTTTCGCAAAGCTCATCTCGCGGTCGCGAAAGTTTGACGTGATCGCGAACAAACTCGTGAGGCCGTTCGAGGCTTTGGCGGAATCGATTGCCTACCAGCAGCTCAGCGGCAAAGCCGCGGCCACGATCTGGGGCCGCGTCCGCGCGCTTTACGGAAAACGCAAGAAACTGGACCCAGCTGAAGTCCTCAAGACGCCGGATGAAACGTTGCGCGCTTGCGGCCTTTCGGGAAGCAAGACGGCGGCGTTGAAAGATCTGGCGGCCAAGGCGCTCGACGGCACCGTGCCGACGCGCCGCGAACTCATTCGCATGACGGACGAAGAAATCATCGAACGGCTCACAAAGGTGCGTGGCATCGGGCGATGGACCGTCGAGATGCTGTTGCTCTTTGATCTTGGCCGGCTCGACGTCTGGCCGGTCGCCGATTACGGCGTGCAAAAGGGCTTCGCGAAAACTTTTGAACGCAGAAAATTGCCGACACCGAAACAGTTTCAAAAGATCGGCGAAAAATGGCGGCCGTATCGGTCCGTGGCGGCCTGGTATTTCTGGCGCGCCCTCGACGCGCCGGAGAAGGAAATAAAAAGCCGGTTCGACTGAAATTGTAATGCCGTCGCTCCAGCGAAATCGGGCCACGATTGACTTGGCGTTCGTTGTTTCATAAAACGACGCCATGCCGATGATCCATGTGGCTCGTGATGGCGCGAAGCTCGGTGAGTTTACGCTCGAACAAATTCGTGCCGGCCTAACGACCGGACAATTCCGGCCCACGGATTTGGCTTGGCAAACCGGTATGGCGGAATGGCGGCCGCTCAGTGAGGTAGCGGGCGCGGCATCCGCGCCGCCGACAGCCACCGCGCCACTTTCGGTAACAGCCGCGCCGGCAGCTGCCGGTTCGGGCCTGCCTTGGGAACACCGCCAGGAACTCGGGTTGGTCAAAGCATGGTTCGATACGGTTAGCCTCGTGATTACGCGGCCGAGCGACGCGTTTACGATGATGCGGCCCGAGGGCGGGATGACAGACCCGCTACTCTTCGGCCTAATTGGCGGTTGCGCGGGTTCGGTGGTTTCGCTCCTTTTCCAGGGCGTGATGCAGTCGATTCCCGGCTTTGGCGGCAACGATGACGTCTTTCGCTATTTCGGCGTAAGCCATCTGGCGTTCATCATCATTTGTGCGGTGTTGTCGCCGTTGCTGGTCGCCTTCGGGTTATTTCTTGGCAGCGCTATTTTACATCTCTGTTTGATGCTGGTAGGCGGCGCGAACCGGTCTTTTGAAACAACCTTTCGCGTCGCTTGTTTTACAGGCGGTTCCGCCAATTTGTTTAATATGATCCCGGTGTGCGGCGGCTTTATTGCCCTCGTTTATAGCATCGTCCTCTACTGCATCGGCCTGAGTCGCGCGCATCAGACCACGACGGGCAAAGCGCTTCTGGCGATCTTTCTGCCGCTGATCGTCTGCTGCGGCGTGGGTGTGCTCTTGGGAGTAGTGCTCGGTGGATTCGGGGCCTTCCTGAACAAACATTGAGCGCGCGGCTCGCCGCCGCACTTCGACCCAATGCGTTTGGTTTGGCGCCGAATAACGTCGTCTGATTTTAATCACGAGCTGGTTTGGCTCGCGGTTTCCGTGGCGGCGGCCGTCGGGGGTGCGATCTGGTTGAGGCTCGGTTTGCCGACGTTGCGCTGCCCTTTTCTCGCGGTGACCGGTTATCCCTGCCTGACTTGCGGCGCCACGCGCTGCGCGATCGCGCTCGGGCACGGAAACTTTTCCGCCGGCTGGCTCTGGAATCCGCTCGCGTTGGTGGCGCTCTGTGGAGTCATCGTGTTCGATGTTTACGCTGCGATAGTTTTAGTCGGCCGCACGCCGCGGCTCCGGATAATCGACTGGACGCCGGCTGCGAGAAACGCGGTCCGAATCGCGGTCGTCACCCTCATCGTGGTGAATTGGACTTATCTCCTCGTCCACCACATGCGGTACTAGTCGTGGAAAAAACTGCGTGTCATCCCGAGCCGCAAAGACGGCGAGGGACCTCTCAGTTGGAAGTTCCGCTTCCGGATGGCTGACGCGTGCACTTTCGATATTCGCCCGTCGTGTCGCGGAAGCGGGTTGAGCGCCCGTGGGGTCCCTCGTCGTCTGCGCGACTCGGGATGACACGCAATAATCAGCGCGCTGCGCTTGGACAACGCTCGGGTCGCGTTCTTCCCTTGCTCGCGCTTGGCTCCATCTTTACGGTCGCGCGATGCGTATTCTTGTCACGGGCGGAGCGGGCTTTATCGGCTCTCACCTCGTCGAGAAATTGCTCGCCGCCGGCCACGAAGTTTCGATTCTTGACGACTTCAACGACTTTTACGACCCGCAGATCAAGCGGGCGAATATTGCCGGCGTCGCCGGCGAAGTGCCGATTCATCGGGTAGATTTGCGGGATAGCGCGGCGGTAAACCTGCTTTTTCATCGCGAAAAATTTGACGCCATCGCGCATTTGGCCGCGCGCGCAGGCGTCCGGCCTTCGATCAGTCAGCCGCAGCTTTATTACGACACGAACGTCAGCGGAACGTTGCATCTGCTCGAAGCGGCGCGGCATACCGGGATCGAGCGATTCATCTTCGCTTCCAGCTCATCGGTCTACGGCATCTGCAAGACCGTGCCGTTTTCCGAGGACATGCATCTCACCCAGACCATCAGCCCGTACGCGGCCACGAAGGTTGCAGGTGAATTTCTGTGCTCGACCTATTCGCATCTTTATCAAATGCGGATCGTGGCGCTGCGTTTCTTCACGGTCTACGGCGCACGGCAACGGCCGGACCTCGCCATTCATCAATTCACGAGGAAGATCAACGCGGGCCAGCCGATCGATCAATTCGGCGACGGGACGACGCGCCGCGATTACACTTACATCGACGACATCATCCAGGGCGTGATGGCCGCGTTCGAGTACAACGGCCCGCTCTACGATCTGTTCAATCTCGGCGAGAGCGAGACAATCCAATTGAAGGAACTGATCGCCGCGATCGAGAAAGCGTTGGGAAAGAAAGCGAAGATCAATCAATTGCCCGAACAACCCGGCGACGTGCCGCTAACCTGCGCGGATATTTCGAAGGCGCGAAAACTTCTCGGATACAATCCGACGACTCCGTTAAGCGACGGGCTGCCGAAGTTTGTGGATTGGTTTCTAAGTTGTAGTCGGGATCGTTGATCGAAGGGACGAAGGGCCTTCGCTAGTAATGTCATCCTGAGCCTGTCGAAGGATCCCTGAACATTTCCGCGCTTCTCGCGCTGCGATGCCAAACCCGCCCCAGAAATAGTCAAGAGATCCTTCGACTCCGCTGCGCTTCGCTCAGGATGACAGGAGAGATGCGGCTCTTCGGAGTCACCGATCCCGGTCCGACAGGCCGCCCTTGCATTCCGCGCCGTAGCCGCCATAATTCCCGCAGATGTCGGGAATGTTCTTCGTTAACCCGGGCGTTCGCGTTTCACGACGAAACAAAGTTTCTCAAAGCCGAGTCCTATCGGTCTTGTTTCGTCGGTTGACCGGTGCGGACCGCCGTTGCTTGCGAATGGGTTCCCGACTCTACGAGGCGAAGTTTCCTTTGGCGCGGCTGATTGTTTACCGGGTCCTGCTCCTTTTGCGGAGCGGCCACACGACTGGTTCGCCAGCCAAGGACCGTGTCCTGCAGAAAAGCGGGACGCTTCGCCCATTTAACAACTGGGTAAAACCTGAGGATCAATATGGCATCTTATCAACCAGGGAGGAACGGCCGGCGTCCGCGCGGCGGCTCCCGCAGAAGGGGCGACAATCGCTCCCGCTACCAGAATGCGCCTTCGCGCGCTCCGGTAAAAAAATCGCTGCTTCAGCGAATCATGGACCTTTTCACCGGCGGCGGAAAACCGGCGCCGAAACCGGCGACCGTGGCGCAGCAATCGCGCGGGAATGGTTCGCAGCCGGCGACGGCGCGGCCTTCGCGTAAACCGGAAGCAGTCGAAGTGACGACGCCCCGGCTTTACGTCGGGAACCTGTCGTTCGACGCGACGGAGAGCGATCTGTTCGAGCTCTTCAACGGCGTTGGCGCGGTCCAGAACGCGGAGGTCGTTACGTATCGCCACAATCAGCGGTCGAAGGGATTCGCCTTCGTCCAGATGAACACGGTGGATGAAGCGAAGCGGGCGGTGGAGGAATTGCACGACAAGGAATTTCTCGGCCGCAAGCTGGTGGTGAGCGGCGCGAAATCGAGCGAGCATCATTCGGCGAACTAACGAGTTCTTGAATTGCGAAACCGGGAGACGCGGTGAAAACCGGTCTCCCGGTTTTTTTTAAATCGTAATCGTGCTCCTGCTCGTGCTCGTGATCGGGGAAAAACAGATCGAGCACGAGCATGAGCACGAGCACGATTACGAAGTAGCGTGATGAAACGCGCCTTCTTTATTGTCGGTCCCACAGCAGTCGGGAAATCGGAACTGGCCGCCGAAATGGCGCAGCGAACCAGCGCGGAAGTTCTCAGCGCGGACGCGTTTCAAATTTATCGCGGGCTCGACCTCCTAACGGCGAAGCCGGATTCGGCGACTCGCGCGAAAGCGCCGCATCATTTGATCGGAACGTTTCCACTCAGCGAAGAGATGAACGCGGAGAAGTTTCGGTTCGCAGCGGAGAAGATCATGGACCGCGGCAAGCCAATCATTGTTGTTGGCGGTACCGGGCTTTACGTCAAAGCGCTGACCCACGGCATCGCGGAATTACCCGGCGCGAACGCAAAACTCCGCGAGAAGCTCGAGGGAACAACAAGCGAAGAGTTGTTCCGAAGCCTGCGAAAGCTCGATCCCGTCGGGGCCGAGAAAATCGACCGCCAGAACCGACGGCGACTCGTTCGTGCAGTGGAAGTCTGCTTGTTGACCCACAAACCGTTCTCGGCACAGCGCACCGAATGGAACGAGTCTGCTCCGACAAATGGCGTTCTCCTGGAGCGCGACCGAGCCGAGCTTTACGCCCGGATCAATCAGCGCGTCGAAGCAATGTTTGCCGCTGGCGTTGACGACGAAGTTCGCGCTGCAAAGAAGATTGGCCCGACCGCGGAAAAAACTCTCGGCCTTCGCGAAATCCAGGCGTTAATCGCCGGTGAAATTTCGCAGAACGAATGCATCGCCAGAATCCAGCAGGCGACTCGTCGCTACGCCAAAAGGCAGTTGACCTGGTTCCGGCGCCAAACTAATTTTCCATCGCTGAACCTTTCCGCGCACGATCCTGCTGAAGCCGTCGAGCTCATCTCGCAAAGTGCGTCGCGCGTCTTCGCCAGTGGATGATTGAAGTTAGTTCGAAGAAAAAACAGGAGCGCGCGCTCCTGATCGGCCTCGAGCAGGACGGTGTCTCGAAGTGGGACCTGCGCGATTCGATGGAAGAATTGGCGGAGCTCGCGAATTCCGCCGGCGCTGAAGTCGTCAATACCGTGACCCAAAAACTCCAGAAGCCGACCGCGCCCTATTACATCGGCAAAGGGAAAGCGGAGTTAATCAAGGAATCGTTTAAGGACCAGCACGTCACGTCGGTTATTTTCGATGACGAACTTTCACCGGCCCAGGGACGCAACCTGGAAAATTTGCTTTCGCGCAAGGTGCTCGATCGGACGCAGCTCATTCTCGATATTTTCGCGCAGCGCGCCCGAAGCCGGGAAGGCCGTTTGCAGATCGAGCTAGCACAATTGCAATATTTGCTGCCGCGCCTCACCCGAATGTGGACTCACCTCTCGCGGCAGACCGGCGGCATCGGCACGCGTGGTCCGGGCGAAACGCAGTTGGAAGTCGATCGTCGCCGCGTCCAGGAGCGGATCGCGCGACTCGAGCGCGAGTTGGAAGGTGTTCGCAAGGTTCGCTCGGTTCAGCGCCAGGGCCGGAAGCGCCATCAATGGCCGGTAGCCGCTGTCGTCGGTTACACGAATGCCGGCAAATCGACGCTCCTGAATCTCCTCACCGGCGCCGACGTGGTCGCCGAAGACAAACTTTTCGCGACACTCGATCCGACGACGCGGAGCCTGACATTGCCAAATCGCCAGCGCGTCTTGCTTACCGACACGGTTGGTTTCCTGCGCAAGCTGCCGCACACGCTGATCGAGTCGTTCAAAGCCACGCTCGAAGAAGTCAGCGAGGCGGATTTGTTAATTCACGTCGTCGATCTCAGTCATCCGCGCGTGGATGAGCACATCGAAGCGGTCGATACCGTGATTAAGGAACTGGGCGCTTTCGGAAAGCAAACGCTCATGGTGTTCAACAAGATTGATCTGCTCGCGAACAATGAGCTCGTCGATGTTTACACGAAAAAGTTTCCGGCCAGCGTGGCGATTTCCGCGCGAAAGGGAATCGGCGTTTCTGGGTTGGTGCAGGCGTTGCAGGATGAGCTGGGCGCGTGGCGGCTGCGATCGCATTTTCGTGTGCCGCTAAGCGAGAGCGCCCTGATCGCGGAGATTCATCGCGTTGGGCACGTGCTCGAATTGCGTTACGAGGGCGAGTTCGCTGTCATTGTCGCCCACACGCCCCCGCACCTTCTTCAGAAACTCGCGCCCTTTGCGGTTTAGTCGCTTCCGCGATGAAATATCTGCGCAAGCTCATCATCGCGATTATTGGCGGCACTGTGCTTTTGATCGGCGTGGCTTTGATCGTTTTGCCCGGGCCGGCGTTCATCGTGATCCCGGTCGGTCTCGCGATCCTCGCTTCAGAATTCGCCTGGGCCAGGAGCGCTCTCGCGCGCGCCAAGGCAATGATCGGAAGGAAAACGTCGTCATGACTGTTCGCGAGCGCGTTGCGGCGCTGGTCAAAGCGCTACCGAAAGTTTACCCGACTGCGCATTGCGAGCTCGATTTCAAGAACCCGCTCGAGCTGCTTATCGCGACAATCCTGTCCGCCCAATGCACGGACAAACGGGTTAATGCGGTGACGCCGACTCTGTTCGCGAAATACCGGAGCCCGGCTGATTACGCGAAAGCGACTCCGGCGGCGTTGGAAAAAATGATTCGCTCGACGGGCTTCTTTCGCAGCAAGACAAAAAGCATCCGCGGAGCCGCCAGCGCGATTGTCGCCGAGCACGGCGGTCGCGTTCCCGACACGATGGAGAAACTGCACGGATTGCCGGGCGTGGGCCGAAAAACGGCGAACGTCGTCCTGGGCAACGCCTTCCACAAAGACGAGGGGATTGTGGTCGATACGCACGTGATTCGGCTCTCGCATCGGTTCAAGATCACGCGCCAAACCGACGCCGAGAAAATCGAGCAGGATTTAATGAAACTCGTCCCGAAAGAACATTGGACGAACTGGAGCCACTGGCTGATCTGGCACGGCCGGCGGCGCTGTTTCGCGCGGAAACCGGATTGTCACCGCTGCGAAATCTTCGACCTCTGCCCGAGCGGCAAAGCTTTCATCCGCTCGGGCGAAGCGTTGGTCCCGCCCGAATAGCAACGCTACTTCTTCGCCGTCTCCTTCAGCTCTTCGACTTCCTCTTTCGCGCCTTCGGCCTTCTTTCGCAGCTTTTCGAATTCGTTCTCGAGATTTTTTAACTCGTCATCTGAGAGTTTTTCCAGATCGACCAGCTTGTTCCGCGCTGGCCCGAGCGCCCGGATCAATTCGTCGAGTTTCAAGTGCACAGCTTTCGCGTCGCGGTTCTGGGTGTTTTGAATCAGGAAGACCATCAGGAAAGTGACGATGGTGGTGCCGGTGTTGATGATGAGCTGCCACGTGTCCGAGTAGTGAAACGTCGGGCCAGTCAGCGCCCAAACCACGATGATCACGATCGCGAAGACAAAGGCCCACGCGCTTCCGAGTATGTTCGACGTCTTGCGCGCGAAGATGCCGAAAGCGTCGCGGATCCGGCAAAACAGATCGCGGTCTTCCTTGTTTTTGCCGCCGCCGTTTCCGCCGTTTTTCTTGCGGCCGTTGGGTTTGTGGTTCGCCATGCACCTTAACTTCGCTTGCGCCGGGCGAACTGCGCGCATAGGGATTTCCGAACTTTGCACCTCAACCTCGATGATGCCTGGTCCGATCTCCCGAGCGACCTGCCGGTCGTGGATGCGCGAGAATGGGGTCCGCGTCTGCGTTTCTCCGCACCGTCCGGTTTGATCGAGGATTTTTTTCGCGAGTACGAGTCGCGAGTCGCGCCCTTCCTCGTGTATGGGTCGGGCGACTTTCATCATCTGACGGCGCTCTGGATTCGGCGGGTCCGGGAGCCGTTCGTCCTTGTCTCGTTCGACAACCATCCGGATTGGGATGTGCGTCCGCCGCGCTGGGGATGCGGCGGCTGGATCAATCGCGCACTGGAACTTCCGTCTCTTCAGAAGGTCGGCGTTTGGGGCTGCGGAAATTTCGAGTGCTGGTGGCCGCGGCAATTCTTCGGAAATCGGCGGGCCGAACGAAGCGGCGAATTGGAGGTCCATCCCTGGGCCGACGGCCGGCGCGCTTCGGAGCAAAATCGACGAGGTGCAATTGTTGCCGCGAACTGGCGGGCAAGGTTCACGCAATTCGTTCAGGCGTTGGCCGGCTCGAATGTGTATGTCACAATCGATCTCGACTGCCTCCGGGCGGAAGACGCAGTCACGAATTGGGAGAGCGGCCGCTTCACTGTGGACGACGTTTCGTGGGCGGTGGCCGAACTGCGGACGAAGACCAAGATCGTCGCCGGCGATATCTGCGGCGCCTATTCCCCGCCGAAATATGCGCGCGCGAAACAGCGGTTCGCCGCGGAGATGGACCATCCGAAGTTGCCGGCGATCGACGTCGACGCGGCGCGCAAAATTAATCGCCGCGCTTTCGACACGCTTTGGCCCGCGCTTCTTGGGTAGGGACGCCGCGCTGCGGCGTCCGCGGATGTTGCTTCGCTTTGCCAGACGGCCACGCCCCATGGACGCCGCAGCGCGGCATCCCTACCTAAGTCATTGAGACCACTGCAACGCCGACGCTGATCAAGATCGAACCGATTACGAGTTGGAGCGAGAGTTTCTCGCGCAATGTAATCCCGGCGGTAAGCGTGATGATGATCACGCCCAGACCTTGAAAAGGGTAGATGAAGCTCAGGTCGTAACGCTGAAGCAATCCCAGATTCAGGAAAAATTGTGTGGTCATGAGGGCAATCCCGATCGCGAAAGGAACGGCCACCGCGCTGGACCGAAATCCGGCGTCGGTATGCGACGAAGCCATGGCGTGTTTTAGAAAAATCTGGCCGGCCGTGTGCGCAACCAGCGCGATCAGGACAATGACAAGCGCGATGGCCGTCATAATTCCTCCTCTAGACGCGCAACCGGCCTGGCGACGACAGCCAGGCCTAACGACACGAAGGCAATCCCGATCCAACGGAGAGTGACGATATTTTCTCCGAGGACCAGCCAGCTTCCGAGCGGGACCAGGACGTGCACTGCCTGGGAAATTGGAAACGCGATCGAGAGGGGGAGGTAACGCAGAACGTAAAGCCAGGTGATGAGACTGAGGATGACGAACGCGATCGCGATCCAGACGTAGATCGAGGCCAACCCGGTAAGACCGGTCCATGACCAGGCCGGACTCAGATTCGCGGTCTCGGCGGCGCCGCGTTTCAGCAAGAGTTCGTAAATCGTCACGCAGGTGACGCTGATCGCGAGATGCAGCCATGGGTTGCGGAAACCCGTCGGTTTATTTTCGGTCGTCATGAAGTTCGTTCGCGTTACGAAAACGGTGCAACACCGGATCGTGCCGCGTCGGTTCGAGCAACTTTAGGATTGGCCGAAATATTTTGTTCAAGACCCGGTTGGGGTGGCGGACATAAAGGTCGAGCGGATAGAGGATGCAACCCAGATGGAGCTTCGGCTCGTAATTCAATGGGCTGCTCCGGTAACGCTTCAAGCCTTGGCCGATCGACCACGTCAGAATGTCGCGGAAGGTCTGGAAATAAAGATGGAGGTCGAGCGCGACGCGGTAATCGAGCCCGAGATAGTCGTCGTAAATCGTGTCGTCATGGACGAGCGCGACACTGAACGCGATCGCCTTTCCGTTTTGCCGCCAGATAAAAAACCTGGCGCGATCCGGCATCCGGCGGCCGAGCTCGGATAGGTATTCTTTCGTCAGCTTCTCGAACTTCATCGGCGATCGCTCGTGGACCTGGAGGTAAAAAGGGTACACCTCGTCGACGTACGGCGTGAGGTCGTTCACAACCTCGAAACTGATTGGCTCGGCCGTCGCGATCTTTCGGAATTTTCGGCGGAGATCCTTTCGTGTCGAAGCCCCAAGCGTCGTGACGTAATGATCGAAATCCCGGTAATCGAGCGAGAGCTCTGTCATCGGCATGCTCGGCACGCGTGCGAAATCTTCGTCGGCGAGGTTGGCGAGAGCGTCGCGGTATTTTGCCGGGAAGTCTTTGAACACGATAAGTGACGCTTTCGATTGGCGCGCGAATGGCGTCAGCACTTCATGGAGCGCGTTCGCCACCCACGTTTCGTCTTCCGGCGCGCCGGTGGACAAATGGCCTTCGCCGGCTGCGTTTCCGATCATCAGTAGACGCATCGTGAGAAAACGCGGGAAGCGTTTCCGGATTTTTTCCACGGCGTTTCGTAAGGCTGGAATTCCTTCGACTAAATTCTGTTGGACAAAAAAGACCGGTTGAATGCCGCGAACTTTCCCGGCGCGATCTTCGAGCAAAAGATAATGGTGCTCGAAGTTCGATCCGAGCGTGTCCGCGACGAGCTCGTAGAAACGATGGTCTTTTGTTTTGCCGGCGAAGGCTCGCGTCCACGGTTCGTATTGCGCGAGGTCGGCGCGGGTCAGAACGCGGGCGGTGCCGTTCGTGAAAGGGATGATTAGCGGAGCGCTCATGGATAAAAGAGCCAATGTGGGAGCCGCCTTTGTGCGGCAATTAGTCGGGGCGCAAAGGCCCCTCCCACATTGAAGAAGGCAGCGCGCTTATGACGTCTCCTTCGCGTTTTCGGTCCGCAACACGCCGCTCCGGATATGCAGGTCGCGCTGCGGAAACGGAATCTCAATTCCGGCCTCGCGCAGCTTTTCTTCAATGCCGAAATTCAGATCGCTCTTGAACCGGCTCGGACGATGACTCATTTCGCTGCTCCAAACGACGAGCTCGAAATTAATTGAGCTCTCGCCGAACTCCTTCAGGAAAACGCTGGGCGCCGGGTGCTCGAGGACATGCGGATTGCTCCGGCCGGCGGCGATGAGCGCTTCGCTCACTTTCTTCACGTCGCTGCCGTAGGCGACGCCGATCGGCACGCGGAAGCGCACTCGCGGATCGCCGTAGGTCCAGTTCGTCACCGGCGAGTCGATAAACTTCGTGTTCGGAACGATCATCGCGATGTTGTCATTCGTCAGGATGACAGTGCTGCGCGCCCGGATTTGCTGCACCTGCCCGACAATGCCCGACACCTCGACCCGGTCCCCAATCGTGATGGGTCGTTCGGCGAGAATCACCAGCCCGCTGATGAAATTGCTCGCGATATTCTGGAGCCCGAACCCGACGCCTACGCCGACCGCGCCCGCGAAGACGGTCAACGCCCCGAGGTGGATCCCCGTGTTTTCGAGCACGATGAAAATGCCAATGACGAGGACGAGATTGCTGACGATCTGCGCAATCGCGTACTGAAGAGAACGGTCGAGCCCGCTTTTGACGAGGAAGCGGTTGAAGAGAAAACGCTTTGTTCGCGAGGAAAACCAGAAAACGGCGACGAGCAGCGCGATGAGCAGAAACAACTGCACCAGACTGAGCGAGACGCCCGGGACTGGGGCGGTCCAGAGCAGGGGAATGCCCGCGGCGTTTACGGCGTGGACGGCAAAAAAGACGATGGCCGATCCGCTCAGGATCGTCGTGACGATTGCGGTAAAGTTTGTGTCGAGCTTGAAGCGGGCGAGGAAACGCCGAACCACTTCGCTCTGGAGGCCGGCCGCGATGAGCAACCCGATTCCAAAGAGCGCGACAAACGCCATGAGCCCCAGGAACGAGATGTAGTGGCCGCCAACGTAAAAAAGCGGCCGCTCGAACAGGGCGAAGTTCACGGTTTTAGTCTGGGCTGGTAAAATCGCGACGCAACCCGGAAACGTCTCTGCTTGTAGCGACGGCGCTCTGTCGCCGTAAATACGTCTCGCATCGAATCAGTGCGTTCGTACGCCGACAGAGCGGCGTCGCTACAAAAAAAACGCGGCCGAAGCCGCGTTTCTCGAAATTACTCGCGCTAAACGGCGCGGGCCTATTGTTTCGACTGCTTGTCTTCGATGTACTTGATGACGTCGCCGACGGTCTGCAGTTTTTCCGCATCTTCGTCCGGGACTTCCACGGAAAATTCTTCTTCGAAAGCCATCACCAGCTCCACGATATCCAGCGAATCCGCGCCCAAATCCTCGATGAACGACGCGGTCGGAGTGACCTGTTCCGGATTCACGCCGAGCTGCTCGACGATGATCTCTTTCACCTTCTCTTCGATTGGTTTGTCCGACATAAACTTTTCTCCTTTGACGTTATTTGAGGGGACACGTTCTTAACATTCCCGGCAAGCATCGCAACTAAATGAATTAGCGGCCTTGTCAACCCCGAACGCATTCGCGGGCAATCTATTTCAGGCTCGCGACGGTTCGCGGACAGTTTACTTCGCTCGGGCTTGGCGTAAGGAGAATGCATGCCGTCGCCTCCGCCAACTGACGACCTGCTCGACCTGCGGATGTTGCCCGCCTGGGTCAACGAGCCGGCGCGTCCGAACGACTATTCCAATTTTGAAGGCGAAGAAGCAGAACCTTCTGGCCGTCGCTCGGATCGCCCGAGGAGTCGCGATCGGGACCGGCGTGGACCGCGCCCGCCTGATCGGCGAAAAGAGCGTCCCGGGCGGGATCGCGATCGCGGCCCAAGACGCCCGCACGATGCACCGCGCGACCACGGGCATTCGCGCGAGCAACGGCCGCAAGTCGAAGTCGAACCGCTCGCCGTAACCGTCCGGTTCCTGCCTCACCAGAAAGCGTTCGAAAACGTCATCGCGCAGATAAAGTCCGCGCCGATTGCCTATTCCGTTTTCGCCCTCGCCCGGTTGTTCCTGGAAAAACCCGAACGCTACGACGTTCGCCTCACCATGCCCGAAGGCGCGCAGCTGTTTCAGCTTGGTGAAAATGGAGCCGTCGCGGCGGATCGCCGCATTCTCGAGAATTCAGCCTTCGCCAGTGCGCGCGACGATTTTTACACGGTCGAGGTCACGCAGAACGAGCCGCTGAAGGGCAACTTCACGAACGTCGCCCGGTGCCGGCTCAGCGGGACTTTGCTCGGCCCGACGAACTACCACGCTTACCAGCCGCAGCTGCGCAATCTTTACGAATCTCGTTTCAGCCGGCGGATGAGCTTCGCCGATTATCAGCGCCAGATCGACGTCGTGAGTGATCCAGCCGTGGTCGAACAATGGAAGGAACAAGCGCGCAACGTGACGACCTATCACGTGAAAAACGCGGAGCCGCCGCAGTCGTTCACGAGCGCGGCCGATGCCGAACGGCACTTTCGTCAGAATCATCTGCCAACGTTATTGCGCGAAGCAAAAGAGCTGACGATCGGCGGCGTCCTCAGCCGTCGCCTGCCGGACCGGCGCTTGGGCCGCGCAATAGAAAATGCTTGGGCGCAGGAAACGCGCTCCCCGTCGAAAATGATGCAGGAATTGGCCGCTGGGTTGCGCCAGGCGGGCCTCAACATTTTCCGGCACCGACGCGGCATGCTTTTCGTTTCGCCAGTTCGAGCCCGCGTTTTTGGGCACGAACGCGCCAGCGTTTCGGCCTCGATCAACGGCATCCTGGAAAAAGTGGCTGCGACTCCGGGAATCAACCGGAAACAGCTGGCGGAACAACTTCAGCTCGCTACTCCCGATGGGGACGCGGCTGCCGCCGAGCGCGCGAAGATGACGCTCGCGAACGATCTGCACTGGCTCGTTCGCGAAGGCTACGTCATCGAATTTAACGACGGCTCGCTCGATCTACCGCGCGCGAAGCCGCCCGTGGCTCCCGCTGAAGAAAAGCCTGCGATTCCCGAAGAACCGGCAGCAGCGGCTTCCGCGGAACCTCCGACGCAAAGCGAAGCGGAGTCGAGTCCTAAGGCAGGCGACGGAGACGCCGATGGCGGACCTTCAAATCCCGTGGCGACAGATCAACCGGAACCAATCGTCGCGGCCGAGAGCGAGTCGGTGTCGAACCCTGAGCCCGCGCCAGTTGAAACGCCGGTTTCGGCAGATTCGCAGGCGTAGCAACCAATGTGGGAGCCGCCTTTGTGCGGCGACAGTCGGGGCACAAAGGCCCCTCCCACATTAAGCCGAGACCAGCCCTGCCTTCTTCAGCGTCTTGTAGGCGCCGTTCTTATTCAGCGTCTTCATTCCGCGAGCCGTCACGCGGATGCGCACAAACTTCTTCAGTTCGGGCACCCAAATGCGACGCTCGTGTAGGTTCGGGCTGAACGTGCGCGGTACGTTCTTTGTGACGTGGCGGCCTACGCCGCCCTTTTTCTTCGCCATACCGCGCCGGTGAATCACACTTCCGCGCGTGACTTTTGATCCTGTGATGCTGCAAACTCTTGCCATAACTGACCTCGAAGGTGCGTAAGCTGGCGTCACTGCCCCAACCGGTCAAGCGATTCTTAAGTCACGACGAATGTCGGAGTTGACTCGCGAAGGCTTTCGGAGTTGAACGTTCCCATCGCGCGAGAGTCAAACAAACTTCACCCTGACTATTTTATATGAGCCGGACCAACAACAAATTGCGCATGGGAATCGTCGGCGCTGGCGCGATCGTGCGCGACCGGCATTTGCCCGGGCTAAAAAAACATCCGGAAGTCGAGATCGTGGCCGTCTCGAATTCCACCTATGAAAGCGCGGAGAAGTTTTGCCAGGAAAACGCCCCCCACGCCACGCCGATGGCCAACTGGGCCGACCTCCTCGCCGTGCCTGACCTCGACATCGTTTGGATCGGGACGCCGCCCTACATGCATTCGGCCGTCACCATTTCCGCCCTGGAAGCCGGCAAACATGTCTTTTGCCAGGCCCGGATGGCGAACGATCTCGCGGAAGCGAAGGAAATGCTGGCCACTTCCAAAAAATTTCCGGAGCTAGTCACGATGCTTTGCCCGCCGCCCTTCGGGTTGCGCGGTGATCTTCTCGTGAAAAAATTG
This sequence comes from Chthoniobacterales bacterium, assembly GCA_045809795.1. Taxonomy (GTDB): domain Bacteria; phylum Verrucomicrobiota; class Verrucomicrobiia; order Chthoniobacterales; family UBA10450; genus AV80. The sequence goes on along the minus strand of JBJMXD010000006.1, from coordinate 760,630 downwards.
CTGGCCGAGAATTATATAGGCCGTCCGCACCACATCCGGCTCCAATGTTTTACCGGGGCATATTTAAATGCGGACGCGGCGGCGCACTGGCGGCAACGGATCGAAATCAGCGGACTGAATGTGCTCGCCCTCGGCATTTACGTCGAAGTTCTGCAACGCTGGCTGGGCAACATCACCGGCGTGTTCGCTCGCGGCAAAATCCTGCACGCGATCCGCCAGGGCTACGAAGTGATTATTCCGGATCTGCTGACGGTTCTTTGCCGTTTCGAGAACGGCGCGGAAGGTGTGCTCGAGTTCAGTGGCATCGACGCCCTCGCGTCTGGCGATCGGCTCGAAGTTTACGGCGACACCGGCACCATGACCTACGATTTCGGTTCTGACATCGTCAACGCCGGCCGCGTCGGCGACCGCGCGTTGCATGAAGTGGAAATCACCCCCGAGTTGGAAGGCGGGTGGCACGTCGAAGACGATTTCGTCGCAGCCGTGAAATCGAAGGGCCGCGTCAAACCACAGCCAGATTTCGAAGCCGGGGTGGCCTACATGCGCGTCGTCCAGGCCGTGGCTGATTCGCGCGCCCGGAACGAGTGGGTCGAGATTAAGATCTAGCTTCGCGAGAAACGCAGCCGCAGAAGGTTGATCGCGCCGAGATAAATCTCGCGGCGATGTAACTTCGAGACGCCGTTCGTCCGATCGTGGAAAATGATCGGTTGTTCTCCGATTCTGGCGCCGCTGCGATAGGCGCGGTAAAGCAGCTCGCCCAAGAACGAGTACCCGGTCGATTTTATTTCCTTGCTCCGAATCTGTTCGAGGGCGCCGCGTCGATACAGCCGATAACCCGACGTAATATCGTGCGCCGGAGTTTGGAGGAGGGTGGCCGCGAACTTGTTGGCGAACCAGCTCAGGAGCCGGCGGTGCAGACCCCAGTTGACGGTGCCGCCGCCGGCAACGTATCGCGAGCCGATGACAACGTCGTGATTACGGAGCAAGGCGAGCATTGCCGGCAGATAGGCGGGATCGTGGCTCAGGTCGGCGTCCATCGTCCCGATGATCTCAAATCCGTTCGCTAATCCGTGGAGAATCCCGGCCGTATAAGCGCGGCCGAGTCCACGTTCGTTCGTCCGACGAAGGACCTGCAGATTCGAAAAGCGCTTGCTCAACTCCTCGACGAAGTCGGCCGTCCCATCGGGAGAATTGTCATCTACTACCAGCACGTGCAAGTCCTTGAGTTGGGCCAAGATTTGCGGGACTAACTCACCGATATTGGCGCGTTCGTTAAAGGTCGGCACGACGATGAGCGTCCGCTCCGTTGCCGCGTGGCCGTCTGCTTTGGAGGTCATGGGCGCGAAAAGACCTGGCAGTTCAAGTCATTTGATAAGCGTTCGCAAAAAGGATCGTACAAAGCGCCAGCAACCCGATCGAGAACCCCAGAAGCGGCTCGTACAGCCAAGGCCACCGGATCGACGTCAGCGCTAGCACGAGATGCAGCGGGAAAAGAATGCTCAAATAGCGCGGCAACCCTTCGAGGCTTCCCCAGATCAGATAAAACACCAGCGCCACTGCCATGTAAACCAGATAAGTCGGGCGCAGTTTTAAGAAAAATCCGAGGATCGCGAGAATCAGCGCGACGCCGACGATCGCCTGATAAAGCGGAATGTGGGAAGGCGCAAAATTCTCAGGTTGAATGAAGGTTTGCCACGGCCACGTCAGCGTCTTTTTCCAGGTATCGGCTTGCGCGTGCATTGGGAGAAAGAAGTCGCCGCGCGTGATATAATGATAAAAGAGGTAGAGGACGAGGCCGGACGGGACTAACGCGAGCCAAAAAAGTTTTGCTCGCACAAACTGCCGGATCGCATCGCCGTTCTCGCGCCATTGCATCGCATACTCCGCCAGCAGCGGGGCGCCAATGATCAAACCCGGCGCGCGCGTTGCGGTTAAAGACGCGCCCCAGACCGACGCGAGCAACCATTTGTTCTGGCGCGCGGCTAGTAACGCGGCAATCGAGAGCAGAAGAAATGTCGATTCGCTGTAAGCGGCGGAAAGAAAAAAGCTAACCGGGTTGAACATCAGAAAAGTAATGGCGCGCCGGCAAACCAGGTCGTCGTAATCGCGGCGTAACAGTCGAACCAGAAGAACACCCGCGGCGATCAGGCAGCCATTCGACACCAGCACGCTCGCCACTTGCCAGTCACGAACGACAAACGCGACGGCGCGAACTGCGAGGGGATAGAGCGGGAAAAAAGCCGCCGCCAATGCCGGCATCGGCGGGCCGTAACCGTGTTGTGCGATCAGACGATACCAGTTGCCGTCCCATTGCGTCAGAATATCAAGCATCGTCCCTCCATGCTCCTCCTGGGTCGAGACCTCTACGTGCGGACCGCGGTGCACGATCTGGCGCGAATATACCGTCAGCGCCACGATAAGGAGCCGCGAAACCGCGAACATGAACAAGACCCACGCGGATTTTTCCCACATGATGCGCCAGCGTGAAGCGGGCCTTGGGTCGGACGAAGTCACAGCGGCTGATTCTGCACGGCTTCCCTCCCTTTGCCAGTCCGGAAGGTCTCCCCTGCGCGATCAAAGGCCCCCCGAGAACTGAATGTGACGCGGCGCACGGTCTGCCCCACATTGAGGTGTGCATCAGGCTCGCCCAGCGTCGATAGATTGGAACGCAATCCGAGAAGATTTTCCTATTCTCGACCAGCAGGTCCACGGGCATCCGCTGATTTATTTCGATAACGCGGCGACAACGCAGAAACCGCGGACCGTAGTAGAAGCCTTGCGCAATTACTACGAGCACGACAACGCCAACGTCCACCGTGGGCTTCACGAGTTGAGTTCGCGCGCGACTGATGCCTATGAAGGCGCGCGGGCGCGGGTGGCGCAATACATCGGTGCATCTAGCGCGGACGAGATCGTGTTCACCCGTGGAACGACCGAGAGCATCAACCTCGTCGCGCAAGCCTGGGGCGGGAAGTTTTTGCGCGAAGGCGACCTGATTCTGCTCACCGAGATGGAGCATCACAGTAATCTGGTGCCGTGGCAGCTTCTCGCCGGGCGCACCGGCGCGCGGCTCCGCTTTGTGCCCGTGCGCGATGACGGCACGCTCGCCCTCGATCAGCTCGATCAACTCCTGACGCCGGAAGTAAAGCTGTTCGCGTTCACCCATGTTTCCAACTCGTTAGGCACGATCAATCCGGTCGCGAAGCTTTGCGCGAAGGCGCGAGCTGTCGGCGCCGGAACGCTCGTCGATGCCGCCCAAAGCGCCGGCCATCTGCCGTTGAACGTCCAGGAAATGGGATGCGATTTCCTCGCGTTCTCTGGACACAAAATGTGTGCGCCGACCGGAAGCGGCGTGCTCTATGGTCGCGCCGAAGTCCTCGACGCGATGCCGCCCTGGCATGGCGGTGGCGAAATGATTGTGAGCGTGACGTTGGAAAAAAGCTCGTTCAAGAAGCCACCGCACCGTTTCGAGGCCGGCACTCCGAATATTGCCGGCGCGATCGGTCTCGCCGCCGCGATCGATTACATCGAAAACATCGGTCGCGAGACCATCTTCGAGCACGATTCTCAACTGACCCGTTACGCGCAGGAACGTTTCGCCGACCTTCCCGGAATGCGCATCCTTGGCCCGGCGGGCGAGCGTGGCGCGATCCTCGGGTTTGTGATGGACGCCGCGCACCCACACGACCTCACTACGTTCGCGGATCAGCGTGGCCTCGCCTTGCGCGGCGGCCATCACTGCAATCAGCCGCTCATGCGGCGCTTTGGTTTGCCCGGCACCACTCGCGCCAGCTTCTATTTCTACAACACCACCGATGAGATCGATCGCATGATCGAGATTCTGCGCGGCGCCGCCCGGTTCTTCGCATGAGCACCGAACTCGAAGAGCTTTACCAAGAAGTGATCCTCGATCATTCGCGGCGTCCTCGAAATTTCGGCACGCTCCCAAACGCCGACGTTCTTGTTCACGGCGACAACCCCGCCTGCGGCGACGAAATTCATCTCGGTGTTCACTTCAGTTCCGATGGAAAACTCGAAGAAATAAAATTCAGCGGCCAGGGCTGCGCCATCAGCCAGGCCTCCGCTTCGATGATGACGATGAAGCTCAAAGGCAAAACGCGCGCCGAGGCCTCTGAGCTTAGTCGCTCTTTCCACGATCTAGTTACGACCGATACCGCCGTCGCCTCCAAGCAACTCGGCGATCTCCAGCTCCTCCAAGGCGTCCGCAAATTCCCCCAGCGCGTCAAATGCGCCATGCTCGCGTGGCGCGCCGTGGAACAAGCCCTCGCCCAGGGTGCGGGGGACGCCGCCGTAACGACTGAAGGACACTGAATGATGATCCTTTCTTTCGAACTTTCGCTTCGACGTTTACGCGTTGCGCCACTTAGCGAGCTGTGTGCGAACTTTCTCGGCCGTTGGGCTTCCGATCGCGTCAAATATCTCCAGCGCTGCGGTCGCCGCGGCGATGGCTTCCCCCGGCTGTCCCAACAAGGCGAAGCCAATCGCACAGTTCCAAAGGGAGTTGCCTTCCGACTGAGAGTCACCGGTTGCACGCGATAGGATGAGTGCCTGGTTGTGAAATTCGACGGATTTTTTAATATCGCCCAGTCGGGCGTACGCGGTGCCAATGTTGCCAAGTGAATTTGCCTCTGCGCCGCGGTCGCCGATTTCACGGGCGATTGCGAGAGATTGCTTATTGAATTCTATACAATTCCGCTGGTCTCCCGACTTGGCGTGGACAACCCCAATGTTACCTAAAGATTGCCCTTCTCCGCGACGGTCACCTAATTTGCGCCAGACAGCGAGAGACCGCTCGTGGAGTTGAAGAGACTTGTGCGCGTCGCCTAAGTCTTTATAGGCGACGCCAAGGTTGCCAAGCATGCTTCCTTCTCCGCGTTGGTCACCGATTTTCCGATAGATAACCCGCGCCTTTTCGTAGAATTCGATAGCTTTGCCGACTTTGCCACGCATGGCGTGCACGACGCCGAGACTGCCGAGGACATTGGCCTCTCCGAATCCGTCGCCAATCTCGCGAGCCGATATCAGAGCCCGATCATAAAATTCAATTGCCTTATCCACGTCTCCAACGACACAAAGCCCGTTGCCAAGTTTGCCGAGCGCAGCAATCTCAGCCTTCTGGTTGTTCGCAATTTTGGCACTTGTAAGCGCCGCTTCAGCCCACGCAATTTGGTCTCGCGGATGGAACCGTAGGTCGCCGGTGTAGACAGTTGCAAAGCATAGATCGAGAAGCAGTTTGGCCGAGGCAGGTTCACGCTGCATCGTTAGCCACGCGAAAGCGCTGTCGAAATGAGGCCGCTCCTGATCAAATAAAGCCAAGGCGCGTACAAGGTCGCCTCTAAGATACATTTGTTCGGCGGCGCCCGCTACTTGGATATAGTGGCCAGCGTGCGCCATTCGCACTTCGGTAAATTCCCGCTCGGTTAACCTAGCGCGTACGTAGTCGGCAACAAGATCGTGAAGTTTATAACGCTGCCCGTCTCGTTCGAGTACACTACGTCGGACAAAATTCGCGAGCATCGACAGATCGGCTCCGGCGATTTCCTCGGCGGCGAGGGGCTCGAATGGCGCAGTGAAAACGCCAAGCTTATGCCAGGCCTGCGCCTCTTCAACCGAGAACTGGTCTTCGCTCAGGCGCAAAGTTTCAGAGATTGTAATCACGCCGGCGTCGTGCGCATCGGCATCAAGATTTTTTAGCGGGCCACTACCCAAGGCGCGCAAGTAACCGGATACGTCTGGCGTTCCGCCGCGCTCGCTGGCATCCAGTGCGAGATGTGCGCCGGCTAGTCGCAAGGCTAATGGCAGGCCGGCGCACAGGCTCACTAACGCGGCCGCATCGGTATCCGCAAGTCCTCTGTGATACTCGCGAAGCAAGGCGACGGCCTCGTCGTCCGGTAACCTATCGACATTATGTGGTTTTGTTACGCCAAGCATGAAGCTCTGCCGTGACGTGACGATCAGTCCATTTCCGCTTGGCGGGATTAGCGGCGCCGCCTGCGCGGCATCATGCGCGTTGTCGAGCAAGATAAGCACTTTTTTGTCGGACAGCAGTTGTCGATACGTGGATATCAAAACAGCCTCTTCATTCGGTAACTTCGCGGTGGGATGAAACGCCTGAACGACCTGCGCGATCAGGTCGCCTCCAGTGGGCGGCGGCGGTTCTCGGCGCGTACCTTGGCCGTCAAGAAATAGCTGCGCATCCGGGAATCGCGACGACCATTCGTGCGCTATCACAAGCGCCAGCGCCGTTTTCCCAATTCCGCCCATCCCCCGGAAACCAGCTAGCAGAGCGCCATTGGAAGGCTGAACGGCTCGAAGTGTTTCTACGTCAGTCTTGCGTCCGACGAAACCTTGCGGAACCGGCGGCAGTAGATACAGGGAATTACGTTTCGGAGTGGTGATCGAATGTGCGTAGGTCAGCATGCCTTGCGATTTACGCTCCGATGACGCTAGGTGCGTGTTGATGAACTTGAGAACTCCCGAATAGACGTCGTGATCGCGGTTAGCCGGCTTCACCAATCCCGTATGGTGGTTGTTACAGGGGATGCAGCGGCAGCCTTTGATTTGAGGATCAGCCGAACCGGGAGAAACGATAAGCAGTTTGGTCAGCCACCGCAGCCAAATATTCTCTCGCGTCATACCGAGTCGCTCGGCGTATGCTTCAATGGGCACTTGCGTTTCGCCCTGCCATTCGACAAAATGTGAATGCAATCTTTCAAGATGGCGGACGCCTGAAGCCATATCGCGGATGTGGTCCTGTGTGCGCAAGATGGTGGCAAGATGCCGTGCCATAAGAGCGACATCTGAACCGCGGTGCGGAGTGCCGCAGAAAACGATTCCGGCAATATTGGAAACAAGGCGGGCCCAAGCAGAATCGCCGGTTGTCAATGATTGGACGACGATCTCCTTTACCATGAGACCTCCCATGCTGTGAGCGATAAAAATGACTGGCCTGTCTCCGAGGCCGCGCGTCGTCATCTTGTGTGCCAAGTTGACGGCGCGATCTTCAATAGGCATTCCGTCCGCGCCAAACCAAGGAACAACCCCCGCCTCATATCCCAGCGTCCAGACACCACAGTCCGGCAAGTCCTTGCCAAGTTCGGCCGGCCAGAAAAAATAACCGAGCACTTCTTCCACTCCGTACTCCCAAGTGGATCGCGCGCCGCCACCGAGGCCGTGGACGAATACGATGTCGGCACGGCGGTTTGGATCTCGAGTGCCGCAGACGCGGTGCAAACCTTCGAGATCAGTAACGGTCGGATCTGGCGCCAACGCGTCGGAGGAACTCACAGGGCTGTAAATTGACAGGCGCGTACGGCGACGTCAACAACCCTGAAGCAGAACCGACACGCATATCGATGAATCGTGAGTTAGGCTGTCCCTTGCTGCTTCGCCGCGAGCGCCGTCTGCTTTCGGCCGAGCCACAGACTGAGGACGCACCACCCGGCGAGGACCGGGACTGCAATGAAACTAATACGGGAAAGATCGAGGCCGAATGAATGGAGGCCGGTGTAGGACCAGGCGCCTAGTTGGTCGCCGGTACGATAGCCGAGAGTATCGGTAACGCTTTTGACCTTATACTTGTCTTCCCGCTTCAAGACGGTGAATAGGATCTCGCGCGACGGACGCATAAGAGCGTAGGCACCTACCCGGCGCGCCACTTGAAACACCGCAAGTAAAGCCAGACTCGGCGCCAAACCCACCGCGCCGAAACCTATCATGCTGATGAAAGGCATCGCCACGAGGGTGAACCCAACGCCAAACCATTTCAGGAGGCGGCCCGTGAGGAAGATTTGGATGATGACGGTGATCGAGTTAACCCAGATGTCGAGATGGGCGAGAAAGATCGTTCGCGCAGCGCTGTCGCTCAAGGCAGAACGGGTGAGGTCGGATTGCTGGAAGTAGGCCCACGTTCCAGTAGTCGTATAAAGGAGCATCGAGCCGGCTAACCCAAGGAGGTAAGGGGAATGGACAATATGAGTTAGGCCTGACCAAATCGAACCGCCGATAGGCTCCTCGGCCCGCGCTTTCACCGGTTTGTTCTGATCGGTGAAGTTATTGGGAAAGAATTGAACCAGAGCTGCGGCGATCGCAAAGATGGCGGCGGAAATGGCGAGCAAGTTCGCGGGGCCAATCGTTTGGACATAGCGGGCGGTGATGAATGGTCCAAGAATGCCGCCCAGCGATCCGCCGACGGCGATGAAACCGTAGAGTCGTTTGCCTTGTTCGACCGTGAACAGGTCGGTCATGAATGCCCAAAAGATGGCGGTGTTAAAGAGGTTGAAAACGCTCACCCACACATAAAGGGCGCGGCCGATCCAGACTTGTTGCGCAGGGGACCCGGTCCGCATCAGGACAAAGAAGAGAGCCAGATTGAAGATGAAAAAACCGTAGGCCAGTGGAATGAATTTCCGGCGGGACATCCGGGCGACGATGGCGGCGAAGAGCGCGTTCGCGATCACCATCGCGATCAGAGTCGCGGTAAACATCCAGGGCAACGTTTCGAGACGATTACCGGCCGCGATGCTGTCCCGGATCGGCCGCATAATGTAGTAGCCGGTCAGGATGAGAAAATGAAACGCGAATCCGAGCCACAGGGCGCGAATTTCTTCCGGCTTAACATCAACGATCCGGCGTTGAGCCCCGACAAGGAAGCGTTTCATCTGCGATGACAGAACGACCGCAGCCGTTCCTACAATCAATCAACAGTTAACACAACTTTGCCGCGCGCGTGGCCCTTTTCGAGATAGCTGATGGCGTCGCGAAGCTCGCTCAATTTGTAGGTCCGGTCGACGACCGGTTTGACCTTCCCCGTTTCCATAAGCTGAGCGAGGAACGTCAGGTCGGTCGCATTTGAGTCCGCCATCATCATGGCCATCTGCTGTTTGATGAAAGGCTTTAAAAGCAAGGCGTGAATCACACGTCCAAAAGGTCCGACCCACCGGTTATCGTTTGGTCCGCCGCCACCAATCATGATGTATTTCCCCTGCGGGGTCAGGACTGCCCGGCATTCTGCCAGAGCGTGATTTGGGACATTATCGAGGATGACATCGTAATGCTCGCCGCTCCTGGCGAAATCTTCCTTGGTGTAGTCGATGACCTTATCTGCACCGAGTGACTTCACCATCTCAACGTTTTTCGTGCTGCAAACCCCGGTAACTTCGGCTCCCATCGTCTTGGCAATCTGCACGGCAAAGGTGCCGACGCCGCCCGACGCGCCATTGATTAAAACTTTCTGGCCAGGCTGAACGTTGCCTTTGTCGCGCAGTCCCTGCAAAGCAGTGATTGCGGCAATATTCACCGACGCCGCTTGTTCCGGAGTGATGTTCGCCGGTTTCAGAGCGATTCCTCGATCGGGTCGGACACAGATGTATTCCGCAAATGCGCCAGTCTTTCCGCCAAACACCTCATCGCCCGGTTTAAATTTGGTTACGTTTTTACCGACCGCTTCGACGGTGCCGGCGTAATCGACTCCAAGCCGCGTGTCCTTCGGTTTGCGGAGCCCAACCCCCAGGCCTCGCATGATGTAGGGCGTGCCCTCGATGAAATGCCAGTCGTACGGATTGATTGAGACAGCCCGGACTTTGACGAGCATTTGGTCATCGGTTGGAACGGGCTTTTGAATATCGACGTAGCGGAGATTAGCCAGGCCGTACTCGCAGTAGACCATGGCTTTCATGCTATCGCCCTGAATAGCACTGAGGCGGTGGCAGTCGTTGCTCGAAGTCCAGTAAGCAACCTGGAACCAGATTACGAGGACAACTACCAGGATAAGCAGGCCCCATTTTAAAATGCGTTTTATTTTCATAGATTCGTAGTTCTCAATCGATCGTAATCGCGATTTTGCCCTGGGCGTGACCGGTTTCGAGGTATTGGTACGCGGCAGCGGCCTCGGTAAGGGGATAGGTTTTGGTGAGAGCAGGGGTTATCTTTCCGCTTTCGGTTAAGTCGCGCAGAACGCCAAGGTCCTCTTTGTTAATGTCCACGCCAAAGATGACGAACTTCTCGTTCCCAAATTTCGAACGAACGGCGGCGGTAAACACGCCGACAAACCGTGACAAAGTCTCTTCATGCATGCCTGAGCCACCTACTCCAGCTATCACGCACAGTCCGCCGGGTTTGAGGACGCGGCGACGTTCCGCAAAAGAGTGATTATTGACGAGGTCATAGATCACGTCGTAACGCTCGTCGCTTTTGGTATAGTCCTCCTTCGTATAGTCGATGACGTGATCAGCGCCGAGCGATCGGACCAGATCGAGGTTCTTCGTGCTGCACACGCCGGTTACTGCCGCGCCGTAGGCCTTTGCGATCTGGACCGCGAATGTCCCGATGCCACCGGATGCACCATTGATCAGGATCTTTTGGCCGGCTTTGACTCTCGCGGTATCGCGCAGGCCTTGTAACGCCACAAGCGCGGTAGGTATTGACGCGGCTTGCTCGAAGTTAGTGTTTGCGGGCTTCAAAGCCACCGCGCCATTGCGCCTGACACAAAGATATTCGGCGAGACACCCGGCTCTTACTCCGAAGACTTCATCACCGGGCTTAAACTCGGTAACGCTCGTTCCCACGGCCTCAACTGTTCCGGCGAAGTCCGATCCCGGAGTTGTGTTCTTCGGCTTGCGAAGACCAAACATGAGCCGGCCGGGCACGCTACCTTCCAGCATGCCGCCGTCGTAGAATCTTAAGGAGACAGCGCGGACTCGGACCAGAATCTGGTTATCGTTCGGAACCGGCTTCTCGACTTGCTCGAGTTTCAGAACCTTATCGGGCGAACCGTATTCGCAATACTTGATCGCCCTCATTAGGGCCGCGCTCGGAGGAATGCTCCTTCCGCAATCATTACTCGACGTCCAGTAGGCGACCTGGAACCAGGCAACTAACACGACGACGATCGTGAGCAGGCTCCACTTGATAACGCGTTTTATTTTCATCGGTTGCCCTTCAATCGACCGTGATCACAACTTTTCCGCGAGCATGTCCTTGCTCGAGGTATTTCAAAGCCTGGGGCACTTCGGTAAGCTTGTAAGTTCGGTCGATGACAGGGGTAATTTTCCCGGACTCCATCAAGTCCGCGAGAATCTTCAGGTCGGGCCTATTCAAATTCGCGAGGAAGATTCCGAATTTCTGGTGGACAAACCAGGAGCGGACAACGGCGTTGAGCGCGCCGCCGAGGCGTCCCAAGGTCTCATCATGCCATCCCGAGCCGCCGAAGCCGACCATGACGCAGATGCCGTTAGGAGTTAGAATCCGTCGACGCTCCGAGAACGAATGGTTGTTTACGATATCGTAGATCAAGTCGTAACGTTGATCTGACTTAGTAAAATCTTCCTTAGTGTAATCGATGACGTGATCGGCGCCGATAGAACGGACAAGATCGACGTTCCGAGTACTTGTGACCGCGGTGACTTCAGCGCCGAACGATTTCGCGATCTGAACGGCGAAGGTTCCCACGCCTCCGGACGCGCCGTTAACGAGGACTTTTAGGCCGGCTTGGATGTGTCCCTTGTCTCGCAGGCCCTGCAACGCGGTGATTGCGGCGACGGGAACTGATGCAGCCTGCTCAAAGGTCACTTTGGTGGGCTTCAGCATGACGGCGCGGTCTGCGGCGACGCAGACATACTCGCCATAAGCGCCGATCTTTCCGCCGAACACTTCGTCGCCGGGCTTGAAATCGGTCACGTTCTTCCCCACCGCTTCGACTGTTCCGGCGTAGTCTACGCCCAGGCGGGTCTCCTTCGGCTTGCGCCGACCGGTGATAACCCGAATCCACCATGGTCTGCGGGTGGCGAGATCCAACGGATTTGCAGCCGCGGCGCGAACCCTGACGAGAATCTGATTGTCATTCGGAACAGGCTTTTCAATCTCCTCCAGCTTCAGGACATCCTCGGGGCTGCCGAACTCACAGTAACGGATAGCTTTCATGGGATGCGATGGGAGACCAGCTGTCTGGTCGCAATCATTGGTTGACGTCCAGTAAGACACGGTCATCAGGCCAGCTAATCCCAGGACGATGACAAGGGCTGTCCATTTTAGAATGCGTCGCACTTTCATCGCTCAACGTTCGGGGTGGGAGCGACAGCGGAGGGTTTCAAACCCTTGAAGAGCAACCAAAAGCTCAGAATGAGCTCGAAGAGCGCCATTGGAGAATCGAACCAATAAGGGTCAACCGGCTTGGCGAAGGCCGGGACAAGAAGGTAGATGAAAGCGCAGATCACGCACCAGGCGGAGGAGACAATTCCGAACCAGGAGAGCCAGCGCGGCACGAAATTCGATTTGAGCCACAGGTAAGCGCAAATGGTCAAGGCCAGCGAAAAGAAAGGGAGACCTACATAGTAGTCATCGAAGGTAGCGGCGATAGTTGCCCTCGCGAGGACCTGCAAACGATCAGTTTCAAAGACTTGGAGGTAAGCGGCATGGCTCAATAGGCGAAGGGCGCCCAGCATCTCGAGCGATCCCATGAGCCATAAAACGGCAAAAACGAGACGGCACAACGCGGCGGCCAAGGCGAGACCGTGATTGACTGGCTTCAGCACCACATAGAAGGCAGAGACAAGAACCAGGCTAATTAAGCTGTAGCTAAGGAAACAAATGACCGCCAGACGAAACGCGGTTTCATGGGCGACGATGTTCTGCGCGGTTTCCGCAGCTTTTCCGGGAATGATGAGTGGCGTAAGCAGGACGTAGTTGCCGAAAACAACGATCGCGATAGCCAGGAGGGTGGCGATTCCGCCAAGCTTGGCGGCGCGTTGCTGCTCGTTGGTGACTGTTAGTGTGGTCATGGTCTTACTCCGTCCGAAGGGCTTCGATAGGATTAATGCGGGCGGCCCGTCGTGCCGGCAGCCAGGAAGCAAACAGCGCCACTGCAACAAGGAACATGGCGGGGGCGGCGAGGGTTAAGATGCTATCGAAACGCATCCCGGGATTAATGCCGGCAAGGAGACGGGAAAGACCGATAGCGCCGAGAACTCCGAACGCCAATCCGAACGCGGCGAGCTTCGCGCCTGCCGTAAGCACAATCCTGGTGATATCTCCGGTGCAAGCGCCAAGCGCGAACCGAATGGCGAATTCACCGGTCCGCTGGGCCATTGTCCGCGCGATGACGCCATAGATACCTAGCGACGCCAGAGCGACGCCAAGCACGGCGAAGCAAGTAAGCATATCGCGCAAGATAGCTGTCTGAGAGTTAGCGCGCTCGATCGTGACGTCCGCGGCCTGAAGCTGGCGCACAGGCAAGTCGGGATCCAGTTGGGTCATGACGTTTCGTATCGGAACCACCAGAGTCGACGGTGCTGTTCCGCTCGTCCGGACAGCGATCTCATTGTAAGGACGGGGATCCTGTGACATTGGCTGGTAAAGCTGCAGGGTCACCGGGCCGGGGTCAGTCAGGACCGATTTGACGTCAGCCGCGACCCCAACGATCTCGCCCCACTGCGGATTGCTCATACCGGTTTGGGCAAGGCGATGCCCGATCGGATTCTCGTTCCCAAACAGCGCAGTCGCCGTCGTCTGACTAATGATAAACACCCTGGGTGATGTCAGGGTGTCGCGATCATTGAAGGTGCGTCCGGCGATGACGCGAGTCTGATAGGTATCGAAGTAAGCCGAAGTGATACTGTTAACCACCGCGGCTGGTTCCTGTCCGGGCGGCGGAAGGTCGCGCCCTTCGACGATGTATTTGCGAACGTCACCCCAATTGAAGAAAGGAGTGAATGACGCGATGCTAACGCTAGTTACTCCGGGCACGGCTTGGAGTCGCTCCAAGGTCAGGCGATGGAAGGTGTTGATCTTTTCCGCGTCGGCGTAGGCCGCGCTGGGAAGAACTACTGTGCCGGTAACAAGGCGTTCGGATTCCCAGCCGCCTCGACTATTACTCAGCTCGTTGAAGGCGCGGATGTAAAGCGCAGCCCCGGCGAGTAAAACCATGGCCAGTGCGAATTGGGCAATGATAAGGGCGTGGCGAAAGCGCTGATGGCCCCGGCCGCCAGTCATCCCGCGCGCGCCGCTTTTCAGGGTGTCGTTCACATTGAGTCGTAACGCGAAAAGCGCTGGAGCGAGTCCGAAGGCAACCGCGGTAACGATGGAAGCCGCAAACGCCCAGGCAAAGACACGCCAATCAAAAGCAAAGGTGAAACGCTCGCCGTTTTCCGACAAAGTCCGGGCCGAGATCCAGTCCGCGCCCCAGCGCGCAATCAGCATCGAGCAAACTCCGCCGCCGAGCGCGAGGAGGATTGATTCGTTGATCAAGGGCCGCAACAGTTGCAGGCGCGAGGCGCCGAGCGCGCCGCGGACGGCGAATTCCCGCGCGCGCGCCATTGTCCGTGCGAGAAGGAGATTGGCCAAGTTCGAGCACGCGATGAGAAGAACGAAAGCGGACAGGCCTATGAGGAGCGACAGGAGTGCAATGGCGTTCTTCGGAAACGCAGTGCCGTTAAGAGCGATCGCGTGCCAGGAGGTGCCGGCGTTTACCTCCGGAAAATCCTTGGCCAGCCGGGCGCCGAAGTTGGCAATGAAGCCTGTAGCGTCTGCTTCCGATAAGTTATCATGTCGACGCCCGAGTAGCCTGAGAATAGCGCTCCGGCGGTCCGACGACTTCTGCTGATCGAGCGCAAGGGGGCGAAAGAAATCGAATGCGCCCAGATGCCGCCAATCATTGAACCACGCCGGCAACACGCCAACGATCTCATGAGGTTGGCCGTCCACGCGGATGGACCGGCCGATGATATCGCGAGCACTGCCGAAGCGTTGTTGCCAGCAGCGTTGGCTAAGGATAACAACGTGGTCGTTGCCAGCTATATCTTCGCGCGCAAGGAAATTGCGACCTAGTTGCGGCTGAACCCGGAGCACTGTGAGAAGGTTGGCGCTGATTCGGAGAGCGCGAACTACCTCAGCCGGTTGCCCTGGCTCCGAAAGGCTCGTGTCGCCCAAGGCATAGGCGCCGACATCGCCGTAGCCGTTCATCTCGCGTTGCAAATCGAGGTAGTCAGCAGGAGAGACCCGCCCGGCCGGGTTTTGCGGAGTAACCCGATCGAGCCGCTGAAGCTGCTCGTTTTGGGGATAAGGCAGCGGCTTAAGCAGGACGGTATTGACTATACTGAACATGGCCGTGTTGGCGCCAATCCCAAGACCGAGGGTGATGATCGCGAGGAACGTAAACCCCGGGCTACGAAGCAGCGCGCGACAGGCGAAACGAAGGTTGGAGGACAACATCGGAAAGTGCTGTTAAAGAACGATTGCTTGCTCATTCAGGACGTCAGGCGATCGCTCGGCCCGGGCCTGCTCGTTCCACCGCTCGACGTTCACGCCTTTCAGGAGTAGCCACAGGCAAAGCGACGCTTCACCGAAAAAGGCAGGTAAGAGAATTGCCGGGAATATTTGGTCTGCAAAAGCAGGGGCCAGGTAAACCGCGAAGCTATTCGTTAGATAGCATGTCCCGGCGATCTGAATTAAAACACCGAGAGTTTTAGGAAGGAACCCGGACTTGAAGATCAGATGTCCGTGGATGAGGAAGCAAGCACCGAAGAAGAGCAATGCGAGCGCGTATCCCTGGCCATGCGATTTGAGAGCAAGGTTGGTTAGCGCGTAGAGTTGCTCCTGAGTAAACGCTTTGAGAGAGGCCGTCTTGCCCAAGGGAAGCAATGCGCCCACGAGATCTAGCGTTACTACTGCTTCGACCGCGATCCCGACAAATCGCAGGAACGTTGCGAGAAGGTTCAGTTCCCTTGAGACCGGCCTCAGCAGGAGAAAGTAGATAGCTGCCAGACAGGTCACACAGATTAGGGCAACAATTTCGGCCGCGATACCGAGCCTCCAGAGCGACTCCATCGAGCTGATATTGACGGCTGTTGCCGCAGCGTTATCCGATACGATCACCTTACCTAGAACGTACTGTCCGAAAAAGCCCAGTATGATAAGGATCAGGTAAAGGAGCCCGCCGAGCCTCGCGTAAAGTTGGGGAGATGATTCAACGCTGCGGGTTGTCATATGATTTGGCCGGTAGCGACCGTTCAGTGTTCGACGCGGTGATAGTCACTATAAGTAGCGACGCTATGAATCTTGCCTTCCTGGCCCATGCCTGAGCCGCTCATGTCGCTTATGTGCTCAACCAAAAGCGGCTTGCCGTCGGGACCCATCCGGTACCGAGCCGTGGACTCGTAGCGATCGAGCTTCATAATGAGTTTAAGGCGCATGGGCTTTACGCTCAGATGGACCTGCTCGGCGAAAGCACCTCCATTTGCCTCGGCAACCGTAACGTCAGCGCTCGTGTTCGATGACACATCAGAGTCCATGACGACGGCCGAATCTTTCGGGAGCGAATTGAAATGAAAAACCGTTCGGCCCCGTGAATCGGTGGATGCCGTAGAGGTGGCGCTAAAGTATTTCGCAAGGCGGTAGTAACCCGGGACGCGGCGCTTTGGAGAATCCTTCTGGTAGCGCGCCAGCATCTCCGCGGCGGGCGGAGCGCCATCGATCGAGATTAGCGTCCAGCGCGCATCGCCGGATTTACTGGGATCGAACTTGTCGACGTTGACGTGCTGCTCGGTCTTGCCGTTGCTTGTAGATTCGCTGCGAACGGTGCGGGTGAAGGCGTAATCATCTGGTCCGGCGCTTTGCGCCTGGGTAAGGATACGTTGTTTAGCTTCGTCAGATTTGATATCGGCGACGGCGAGCGACACGCAGCCGAGGCCTAAGATCGTTACTCTGGCCGCAGCGACGGCATGTTTGAGTACTTTTGTTTTCATAGGGTTAGGATTGATTGGCAGCTGCCTGCTCGTTCCAACGCGCCGCATTGACGCCTTTCACGAGAAGCCATCCAGTCAGCGATCCCTCGCCGATTAGTCCGCCGAGCGCGACGAAAGGCGTCAGAGACGCACGGAATGGAAGCGCCAGGAAATTAGCCAAGCTGCTTGCCAGGTAACAGCAGCCGGCGACGAACATTAGCGTTCCTAATAGTTTAGGAAGAAAGATCGATTTACGGATTAAATAGCCAATCGAGAAAACATGGAGACCAAAAAATGCCATCCCAATGTCGTTCAGGCGCAAACTGAGAGTAACAACGCTGAGCGCCATGGCCTGAAGCTGCGTGACCGTAAAGGTTGACAGGTAGGAGGCGCCGCTGAGAAAATCGAGCGGGGCCAGAAACAAGAGGCTACTAACGAGTCCGACAGCGCAACCCATCAAACTAAAGAGGACGACAAACGCTGCCACGGTCCGGTTGACTGGCTTGAGCACCTGATAAACGAACAGCGTTACCGCCAGATAGCACGCGGTCGCAATGAGATTAGCGATGAAAGCCAGCCGATAAACGCTCTCGTTGTTTACGATGTTCGCCGCGGTCGCGGCGGCATCGCCGGCGACGAGGAACCGGCCGCCCGCAACAAAGCCGAACATGCCGGTTATGATAGTCATTAACCAAAAGAAGCCGGCCATTCTTGCTTTAAAGAGCGGCGACGATTCTGCGATGGGTTGAGTTAGCGTGGCGTGCATTGTTTCTCCTTGCTCCTGATCTACATGGGCCCGCGATAGCGCCGCATTCGGATCGCGATCGCGAGAAAGCCAGCGCCGACTACCAGTCCGATCCACAGGCCAGGGGTGGTGAGATATCTGCCGAAAGTGAGCTGGCTCAATGAATCGAGGCAGGGGTGCTTTGGGTCTGGAAAGTTGAAGGCCATCGTGGCCGGGGAACCAAACCGATACTTGAGAAAGGAGGAGAAGTAATAGGTGCCGAAAGTGATCCTTTCGAAAAACGTGATGGCGATCCAGGGAAGGATGGCCCAGAGAAAGGCAGCGCGGCGCGCCCACCCGGAAACGAGCAGCATCCAGCTGTAGGTAGGAATGTGCCACAGGGTCAGCACAACGATCCCGTAAAGGAACAGGACAACATTCAGGAAATAATGAGTCTGAATCACCGTGGTCGCAGGACTCACTCCATGGACCACCAGGACTACGCTGCTGATGAGAAAGATTATCAGATCAGTAACGATAACTACGGCGAAAGTGATGATTGGAATGACTACGAACGCGACTACCGCCTTCGACATCACCGTTGTGAAATCAGAGACCGGCATCGATTTCCAAAAGAGGATGCTCCGCTCGCGCCGTTCACCGTGGAGCGCGTCGAGGCAGTAGAAGACGGCAACGATGAACGCGGTAAACATGATCATCATCGCGGCCATGGAGTAAGGCATCTCAATGGCGGTTCGCGCTTTTACCGGGTCGTTCAGCAGGAGCACGGCCTGACGCCGTTCCGCGAGACCTACCGCGCTAAACATGAAACCAATTACGATCACTCCAGCCACGACCAGGGGCGCAAGGTAGAGTGACTTGTTCTCCCAAAGCTCCCGTCGCACCGACCAGTAGAAGGGTCGCACTTGCTTGGTTACTGTCTCAGGCTGCCCAGTCATCGTCCAACCTCCGGATTGTGTTGACCCATCACCGCGACGAATACGTCCGCGATGCTCGGCCGGCGGATTTCGCCGAGCGGAGCCAGGTCATCGCGACTGACGCCGTCGTATAACAAGACGCTTCGGCCAAACACAGGGCGTTCGTGAATCGGCTTCAACTCGCGTGCGGCTGGCAGCGCTTCAGGATTGACCATGACCTCGAGGTAGCGCCCTTCGAATTGTTCCATCGTGCATTCGAGCACGATGCGACCGCGATCGATGAAGATGAGGTCCGTCAGGACGTCTTCGATCTCATCGACCTGATGAGTGGTAATGATGATCGTGCGAGTCCCGTCGAAGTAGTCGTTGAGAAGGGAATCGTAGAATTGCTTTCGATAAAGAATGTCGAGACCGAGGGTGGGCTCATCGAGGACTAACAACCGCGCGTCGATTGCCATCACGACCGCGAGGTGGAGTTGCGCGATCATGCCCTTGGATAGCTGCCGGACTTTGCTCTCCGGTTTGATCATCGTTTTTGCGAGAAAGGTCTCCGCCTTGGCGCGATCGAAGCGCGGGTGCACGCCCGTCATGTAATCCAGCAAGTCGGAGACACGCATCCAGCGCGGCAGGACGGCGACGTCGGCGATGAATGAGACATCGCGCATGAGTTGTTCGCGCGCGCTCCACGGGTCCTGCCCGAGGACTTTCAATTCGCCTTCGAAAGGCGTCAGGCCCAGGATCGCATTGAGCGCGGTGGTTTTGCCGGCGCCGTTCGGACCTATGAGCCCGAGGATGCGACCTTCCTCGATGCACAGATCAATTCCGTCCAGCGCCGGCGTAGTGTTGAAAACTTTGCGGAGTCCGCGTGCTTCGACGCAAGGCATGGCTAGCGTGCCTCCTTCATTTTTTTCCGGTTAGCGGCGTCGAGTTCCTTTTCGGTAAGGCCGAGGCGCTCGATCGTCGCAGCGATTCGCGGCCACTCTTCTTTCAGAAATTTCTGGCGCTCGCCTTTGAGCAATTGTTCCCGCGCGCCGGGCTTCACGAACATGCCGAGGCCGCGCTTCATTTCGACGAGGCCCTCGTCGACGAGGTGTTGGTAGGCCTTGAGCACGGTGAGGGGATTGACCCGGAATTCGGCCGCGACATTGCGGACCGACGGGAGCGGATCACCTTCCTTGAGGACGCCGTCGAGAATCATATGGACGCCGCGGTCGCGAAGCTGGCGATAGATGGGTTGGTTGTCATTCCATTCACGGCTCATTAACGGGTTCACCGAATCCTTTCCGGAGAGGTTCGGGCCGCGGTATTTGATCGATGCCTCTCATATAGTGTTCTACATAACTACAACACCAATTCAGAAGGGCAAGACTTTTTTTAAAAAAATTTTCCGGAGCTGAAATATGCTCGCCGCCGTCGTGGTTAATGAGCCGGTTTTCCGCGAGTCGCGCACAGGGCGACTGCTCCAGAAGAGCGCGAATCGAAGTAACAGACGCGTTACCTATGCCCAGTGGAAACGCCGTTGCCGAAGTGTTCCAATGGGCGGCATGAAACAATGGTTAGTTAAGTCAATTCAGGTCTGCGCGCTCCTGATCGCCCTGGCGGTGCCGAGCTTCGCAGAGGAAAGCAAACGCGGATTCTACGAGGGAAGCCTGGCCGGCGGCGGCCGGGTGATCTTCTTCGTCCAGGGCAATCACGCCCTCTCGACGTATGTGTTCGACAGCTCGGGTCACCAGGCCTATTTCGGCGGCGGCACAGTGGCGGATAACGGCACGTTCACGCTCACGGCAACTCCCGCGACAACGATTTCCGGGACAGTGAATCCCGGCTTCGTGGCCGCGACGCTGCTCGGCCAGAACGTTACCGCTAATCGCGTCGCCGCTTTCGGCGAAGGCGAGCATTTCGGCGGACGTTTTTCGGCGACCGCGACGAGTGACAGCGGCGCTTCGTTCGACGTGAAGTTCGTCGTCGATGCGCAAAAGAATATTTTCATGATCGCCAAGCAAGGCGCGACCGTGCTCGGCGGTTTCGGCACGATCACCGTGACGACTCCGAGTCCCACGCCGACAGCTAGTCCGAGTGCGACAGCTTCGTCGACTCCAAGTGCGACTCCGAGCGCCACGGCTTCAGCAAACGGCACAAATGATCACGGCGGCGACGATGATTGTGACAATGCTGGATCCGGCAGCTGCCACGAATTCGAGGATGAAGACGAGCGGGAAGACCATCATCTGGATGACAACGAGCACAGCTTCAGCGCGACCTTTACGCTGACTCTCGTCACGGGCGAGACCGTGACCGGCCATCTGACCATCAGCCACGGATTGCTCCTCGGCGACTTCACCCTGAATGGCGTGGTGTTTCACTTCCGCGCTCCGCAGGAGTCGTCGGAGAACCATCTGGCGAACATTGCGACCCGCGGTTTCGTGAACACCGGCCAGGGTCAGCTCATCGGCGGTTTCATTATTCGCGGCGGACCGAAAATGGTTTTCATCCGTGCGCTCGGACCGTCGCTCACCGCGGCGGGAGTAAATCCGGCCTTGGCCGATCCGCAGATCAAACTCTTCCAAAACAACACCCTGTTGCGGCAGAATGACGATTGGCAGAGCGCGGCGAATGCGAGCGAGATGACTGCGACGACGATCCCGCCGACGAACGCGAAGGAAGCGGCGATCCTGATCCGGCTCGAGCCGGGCACTTACACGACGGTCGTTGATGGCGCCGATAACGGCACCGGCATCGCGCTCGTGGAAGTTTACGAGATCGATCGCGACTAATTTCGAGGGGTAAGAGACAAACGGGGGGCCCTCGCGTTTCGGCGCGAGGGCCTTTCGTTTTCCCGGGATATCGAAACCTTTAGCTGCCGTAGCGGTTAAACCGTGACCGAACATGGATTCCAACGGCAAACAGAAACGGGACCTGGAGGAGGACATTTGTATCCACATTTTCACGGTCTCCTCCGCGATGGTCGGCGTTTGCCTGACGGTGATCGGTTTGGTTCGCATTGTGATTACGCTGGGTAAAGCTGACACGCTCGCGGACGATTTGCTCGCCGGGGACACCTTGTTGTTTCTCGTTTCGTGTTTTGTTTCCTACGCCGCGCTTCGTTCGCGTCGCGCGCCGCGGATGCGCCGCCTCGAACGAGTCGCGGACAGCGTGTTCATTCTGGCGATGATCGTCATGGTCGCGATCTGCGCCTTTCTGACCTACGCCATCTCCGCGCCGGCGCACGCCTGATTAGCGCGGAAAAGGTTTTTCCAAGTTGGCGAGCGCGTAGGCGGTGACAGTGACGACGGCGGCGTTCTCGGCCAGTTCCTGAGGAACGATCTTATCGAGCGTATCGGCAGCGGTGTGATGGTAATTGAAGTAATAACGACTGTCCTGAATAGGACTGAATCCGGGAACGCCTAGCTTGGTCAGCGGTCCGATGTCGGCGCCGGGATGCTCGGCCAGATTTAAAATTCCGGCCCCCGAACTTTGCAGGATCTTGGCGATCGGTTCGAAGAACGGTTTCGCCTCCTTTTTTGTTGCGTAATTAATCCCGATCGGATGACCGGCGCCGCCATCTGTTTCCATAACGGCGAAATGATTCGCGATCTCTTTCTGGTGATCTTTTTCGTAGGTCTTTCCGCCGGCAAGGCCGTTTTCTTCGTTCATCCAGGCGATCACGCGAATGGTGCGTTTCGGCCGCAGATGAAGTTTCTGAACCAGGTTCGCGGCTTCCATCGAAACAGCGACGCCAGCCCCGTCATCGATCGCGCCGGTGCCGAGATCCCATGAATCCAAGTGCCCCGAAATCACCACCACTTGTTCCGGATGCTCGGTTCCTTTGATGTCCCCGATCACATTGAAGCTGGGGGCGTCGGGAAGCGTTTGCGGCGTAAGCACGAGGTGCATGCGCACCGTGCCCTGTGGGGCGAGCGCGGCCATAAGGTCAGCGTCTTCCGCGGTAACTGCGCCGGCTGGGATCTTCGGCATGCCTTCTTTGTAATCGGTCTGGCCAGTGTGGGGCAGGCGATACTCGGCGCCGCCCACGGAACGAATTAGGGCCGCGATCGCTCCGAGACGCCCGGCGGCCGTCGGACCGTCAGCACGATATTTGACCGCCTGGCTATAAGCGTCACCGGCGCGGTTTTCCGCCGCCATCGGTTTGTCGAAGTGATAATTGAAGAGGACAATCTTGCCCGCGACCTTGTCCTTGCCGAGCGCTTCGAGTTCATCGAAATCATGCACCACTAGAACCTCGGCGGTCACTCCTTCCGGAGGAGTCGCGACACTGGCGCCGAGCGCGCAGAGCACTATTTTTTGCGTCGTGTTCTCCGCCATGCCAGGGAATTCGACGAGCGCCGCGGTCTCTTCGCCGCGGACCCAGTGCGGCACCATGACTTTCTCGAGCTGCACTTCGAGTCCGAGCGCTTTCAATTCCGCCGAAACATAATCGACGGCCTTTTGCGCCTGGACCGAACCGCTCAAGCGCGGCCCGATATTGTTCGTGAGATGCGCGACCTGGCGGTAGGCGTAATCGCTTTTCAAGGCGGCCTGCTGCAATTGCTTCAGCTCGGAGAGAGTTTGGGGTGAGTAAAGCGCCGGCGTCGGCGTTGGAGTGGGAGAAGGCGAGTTCTCCTGCGCCGCGGCGGCCGAACTCAGGATCAACCCGAAGCAAAACTGGACCGCGATCTTTGATTTGATGGTGCGTTTCATGTGAATTCTTGGTTGTTCTTTGGGCGGGCGGTCTCTAGACAATGGCGTTGCCGGTCCGGCTTGCAACCCATGGGAAAAATCATGCGCGCACTTACTCTGTTTTTCGTCCTGCTCCTCACTCGATTCGCTCTTGCCGAAAACAAGGATGCCGGCAAAGCGCTGAATGAATTCTTCGAATCGGAATGGAATTACGACATGGAACAGAGCCCGGCGCAGGCGTCCTCCATGGGCGATCGTCGTTGGAACGATCGCTGGGGCGATCAAAGTCTGGAAGCGATTCAGAAACGACAGGAGCACGCGGTCGCCGCGCTCGAACGCTTGAAAAAATTTGATCGCAGTCAGCTTTCGGTATCGGACCAACTGAACTACGACCTTTTCAAGAAGGACCTCGAGCAGGACATCGAAGGCGCCAAGTTTCGGAGCTACCTCATGCCGATCAACCAGCGCGGTGGTATCCAGACGCTGGATGAACTCGGCGATAGGCTGCGGTTCGAAACGGTAAAAGATTTCGACGATTGGATCGCGCGGCTGCGCGCGTTCCCCACGCTGATGGAGCAGACCATCGCCCTCATGAAGGAAGGCGCGCGCGCCCATGTGATGTGGCCGAAGATAGTTTTGAATCGCGTTACCGGGCAGATCGACAAGCAATTGGTGGGGAAGCCGGAGGAGAGTCCGTTCTTCAAACCATTCAAGAAATTCCCGGACGCAATCGGCGCAGCCGATCGCGAGCGACTCACGAAGGCTGCGCAAGAGGCGATCGCGTCCGGGGTTCTGTCATCATTTCAGAAGCTGAAGAAATACTTCGCGGACGAATATCTCCCGGCCGCGTTCGACGAAGTAGGTGTTTGGAAGATGCCGCAAGGCGCGGAGTATTACGCCTATCTCGCGCGCCGTCACACGACGACGAACCTAACTCCGCAACAGATTCACGAGAAGGGTTTGAGCGAAGTGGCGCGGATCAAGAGTGAGATGGAATCGATCATGAGCAAGGTCGGGTTCAAGGGAACGATGCCGGAGTTTTTCACGAAGCTGCGAACCGATCCGCAGTTCTTCTACAAAACGCCCGAGGAATTGTTGGAAGCCTACCGCGCTCTGGCAAAGAAGATCGATCCAAACCTGGTGAAGGTCTTCAAGACCTTACCTCGAACCCCATACGGCGTGACCCCTATTCCGGACAAGATCGCGCCCGACACGACAACGGCTTACTACAACCAACCGGCCGCCGATGGCTCTCGCGCGGGAACTTACTTTGTCAATCTCTACAAGCCGGAGACGCGACCCAAATGGGAGATGATGGCGCTCTCGCTTCATGAATCAGTTCCCGGCCACCATTTGCAGATCGCCCTCGCCCAAGAGCTGGGCGACATCCCAAAGTTCCGTCGTTACGGCTTCTATACGGCATTTGTCGAAGGGTGGGGGCTTTACTCCGAGTCGCTCGGGCAGGAGATGGGAATGTATGACGATCCCTACTCGAAATTTGGCCAACTTACTTACGAGATGTGGCGAGCGGTCCGGCTCGTAGTCGATACCGGTATGCACTCAATGAAGTGGGACCGGCAAAAGGCGATCGATTATTTCATGGCGAATGCACCTAAGGCGGAGAACGACATCGTAAACGAAATCGACCGTTATATCTCGATGCCTGGCCAGGCGCTCGCTTACAAAATCGGAGAGCTAAAAATCAAAGAGCTCCGCGAGCGCTCCCGGCGCGAGATAGGCGAGGGGTTTGATGTTCGGGAGTTCCACGACGCGGTGCTGTTATCCGGGGCGGTGCCATTGGATGTTCTGGAACAGAACGTTAATCTCTGGATCGCGACGAAGAAATCCACAGCCGATCAAAAGCCGTCGCGATAAACGGCCCGGTGCCGGGCCATCGCTATTTGCTTTTCAGGTCCGGTGATCCCGGGTAGTATAGGGTCTCCTCCCGGGATCCAGCGATGGACAAAATGGCGTCGCAGCCGGGAGCTTGCTCGCACGCGCGGACGGTTGAATCCGCGGCGAAGGGTTATTATTCGCGCCTTTTCCCGCGCCCATCTCAGCCAATAACGCCTGACCATGAATTCAAGCTCGTCGAGCTAGGGACTGCCATGCGCTATCGAGAGGAACGCGAAGGGACGCTAACCCCCCGTGTTGGCTACACTTATTTCGGACAATTCCTCGGCCATGACCTTACTCACGATGCTACTCCGCTGGCAGGTCCGTATCGCGAAGCGGAAGCGACCCCGAACTTTCGAACCGCGACGTTCGATCTGGACCACGTCTACGCCTGTGGGCCAAATGGCTCGCCCTACTTGTATGAGGGAGAACAAGGTGCGGAGACCTTCAAGGTAGGCGGCACGATCCCGAGTGGTTATCGGCGGGACTTGCCAATCGGGCACGGGCTCCTGCTTATCGGAGACTTACAGGACACGCGTAACGTTGACAATCTGTTGTTACGCCAGCTTCACGTGCTGTTCCTCAAGTTTCACAACGAAGCCGTCCGCCAACTCCAGACTAACCCGGAACTGGAGACCATCGCGAGCTCGTTAGGTCAGGGTTCGCTTTTCGAGTGCGCGCGAAGACTGGTTTGCTGGCATTACCAATGGATCATTCGGCACGATTACCTGCCGCGGATTCTTCACAATGATGTCTGGGAGTATCAACAAGAGCGTAAGCAGAGCAAAGCTGGCGGCGCCTTTTCTGTGCCCGTCGAGTTCTCACTGGCTGCGTTTCGCTTCGGCCATAGCATGGTACGCAATGCCTACCGGCTGAATTGCCGGCGCAAACGCGTCGTTATAGGGGAGCTAATGGAGCTAGGTCAAAAAGGGGAATCTATCTCGGATGACGACCTCCTAGAATGGGGGACATTCTTCGACGGACTACCTACCTCCGGACCGCCGGCGTCCAGTTCGTATATCGATACCTCGGTTAGCCTCGCGATGCACGGATTGTCGGCCGGGACTATTCGTCTCGCGAACAGGTTGGAAGCGGTCGATCCATCGAATCTTCCGGTAAGGACGCTCCTTCGCGGAGCGCGCGCTCAGTTGCCCTCGGGCCAGGAAGTCGCGGAAGCGCTGGTGGCGGACGGCAAGATCAAGTCAGCCGATTGCCTCTCTTCTGCGGAACTGACTGAGGACAGTTCGAACCGGTCTGGCAGCGTTCTGGGTAGTAACGGTCTCCAACGGAATACGCCTCTCTTTTTTTATATCCTCAAAGAGGCAGAGCTAAGAGGTAAAGGGCTAACTCTAGGACCTGTCGGCAGCCAGATCGTGTCCGAAGTTATCCAAAGCGCTCTCGAGGCGGACCCGGAGGGGTATATGGCGAAGGCAGGTCCGCAATGGGAGTTGCCGCGGTGGCGGTTTCCGAGTGGAGTGCGGCGCCCTGTCAATTCGCTCATCGACATCATCCGGTTGCTCGGCGACGACAAATTACTTCCGGAATGCGAGGCGCACTGGCGCCGATATCAACTTTCCGCGGACGCCGCCGCCTGATCGCTGATGGACGGCGGGCACAACGCAAAATGGGTGTTACTGAAGCCGACCTGGAAAGTATTGTTCGGTCGGTCAGTCGTGGTTCATCGTTCGCCTCGGATTCGCGGCTCCGGAGAATGCTCGTCGGGTTGAGTGACCTTGGGTTTAGCGCAGGCAGCGGAACACCGCTCCGCAGACTGTGTTCGGCTGGAGTCGCATATGGATGGAATGAACTGACGAATGCAGCTGCGGCGCATCTGTTCGCAAGGATTACGACGAAGGCGCGCACGAGTCTGCGAACACATTTGCTACGGACGCTCGAACAGATCACCCGACCTTCGCTCGAGCTTGAGTGGGAAAGCTTCGTGCTCGCGATGAATTCGCTCGGTCTGAGGGCCGACCCGCGCGCGCAGGAGCGAATGTTCTTGCGCGATCGCCCCAGTCATCGGCTCTTTTTCCTGTTTAAGAAGTTTCCGATGCTAGCGTGTCTGTGGTCGCTGGCCATTCGGCAATGGCAAGATCATGTCGTAGAAGTTTTTGACCGTTTCGCGGCTGACGAGAAGATGATTGTTCGCACGCTTTTCGGTAATCTTCCCGCAGGCCGAATCAAAGACCTACGCCCTGGCTTATCGGACCCGCACAATGGTGGACGCTCCGTAACGCTGATCGTATGCGAAGGCGGCCGCGTTATTTACAAACCCCGTTCTGGAACGGGCGAGTCGTCCTGGTTCGAATTAATAACGTGGATGAACCGGCATCGTTTCCAGCCGGAGTTACAAGCCGCGCGCGTTCTGCTCCGAAGAAATTATCATTGGATGGAGCACGTCGAGGCGACGTCTTGCCGTAACCAGGCAGCAGTCCGGCGATTCTATACGCGTCTCGGCGGCATGATTGCGGTCGCTTATCTGTTAAAGGCCGTTGATTGTCATCGAGAGAATGTGATCGCGGCGGGTGAACAGCCGGTGCTAGTGGATGTCGATGCGTTGTGGCATGTCTCGCCGGTCACTAGGACGCAAAGCCTTGCGACCGTTCTTTATCAAACCGGCTTTTTCCCAAGTTCAAAACGGCGCAGCCTCCAATCACGAAGCAGCGTGTTGGGAGGGTCATCTGCAGGTAAGCATCTCGCGCGGATCGCGGGGCGAGCCACCGACGCCGGCGATTACACAAAGCAGATTATCGGCGGATTTTCACGTGCTTGGAACTGTCTTATGGCAACATCCCGGGGGCGCTCATTTTTGTTAAAAAAGCTCTGCCAAATCCGGCGACAACCGCGGCGTTGGATTTACCTCGCGACAGAAACGTATGGGGCGATCTTGCGTGCGTCGGTAGCCCCATCAGCGCTGCAGTCTGAAGAAGGACGGAAAGCGCTTATCGCGCGGCTTTGTTCGCGCAGCTCGATAAAGCCGGCGGTGATTCGAGCCGAAGTCCGCGCCCTGTCACGGCTTGATCTTCCCTACTTTGTCAGGAAGACGAATGAGCTTATGCCGTCAGACAAGAACGAGATGCCCTCGGAACTTGCCGACGCAATTAAGAGTGCGCTTTTGCTGGGCAGGAAGCGCCGTTTAAAGCGGTGCTAACTCCTCCAAATAGGATAACTGCAGGTTTGGTAATCTTCCGCGTTGCGCTGTTCGGATTGTCCATTTTGGGGCGAAATGAACTCCGGCACGGCCAGAACAAGTCTCTTCATGCGCTGCTCCGGCGTGAGAAACTGAATTTCGAAATCCGGCGGGAATTCGATATCTCCCGCTTCACTTACCGCCTGCTTGGCTGATTCGGCCGAGGCCATGCATCGATCGCGAAACTCGATATCAGAACCGGCGCGCGTGAGCACGGAGGTCAGGCGATCAAGCTTTTCGTCGTTGGTCATGGCATCCCACGTTTTGGTATTTAATTCGCTTTTCATTTTATTTCGCTTTCATGTTGCTTACGCAGCTCCGCGACCTTCGCGGACAACCCGTCAATAAGAGTATCTAGTTCTGGGTCTGTCCGGAGGGAATCAAAGCGTGGATCGCGTTGCAGGGATCGGTAATCCAACCAGCCGAGAGCTATGGCCTGTCGCAGGTGGCTGAAAGCGGAATCGTTTTGTTTTAAGCAGGCTTCAACCGCAGCCAGACGATAGGCGGCTTCCGAATTGCGAGGTTGAAGTTTGAAGGCCGCGGTTTCAGCCGCCAGAGCCTCACTTAGAAGCTGGGAAGCCTCGTCGTTAGCTCCCAGCGCTTGTTTAATTCGACCAAGTGCCGACCGATAGGTAATTGCTCCATAGAAGGACCCGCCGCCGTTAGCATCATCCTTGATCAACTTGGAGTACAATTCGTTCGCTGCTTCGTAGTTTTGAGAGAAAAATTCCACCTGCGCCGCGATCTGAGTCATTTCTCCGAGGCCATTGAAATCGCGAAAGCGCGCGCGGCAGATTGCTCGCGCGGCCTCAAATTCACCGCGCAAAATATGAAGACGGCATTTGCCCACCGCTCCCGAGCCAGAACTCGACTGAAGCTCGATGGCACGGTCATAAGCGCGAAACGCCCGCTCATCATCAGCGAGTTTTGTCCAGCAATCGGCCACCCCCACGTCGACCTCACCCGGCTGAGGTTTTAACCCGGCCGCGATTTCATACCAATCAAGCGCGCGGTCGGGCCGGCCGACGATATCGAGAACCATGCCGACGAAGATCGACGTTCCATGTGTGACCCCTCCATTCTCGATGGTTTTGATTTCCTCTTCGAGCGCCTCATCGAATTTGCCTTCCTGGTAATAGACTCCGGCTAAACCACGATGGGCATCCATTAAGTTTGGCCCGAGCTCGACCGCTTTGAGGGCTTCGCGCTTTCCTTGTTCCAGGTAGGTGGAATCCGCGACAAAATGCATTCGAGAAGCGGTTGCCATCGCCAGGTACGCATGAGCCTGGGCCGAGTCAGGTTCGAGAGCTATCGCCTTTTTGAACAGCGCGATGGCACGGTCGAGGTCAGCTACCGTGTAATAGCTGGCTATCGCTTGCCGACCCGCGCGCATTGCTTCATTCGCCTCCCGGTTGCGCACTCCTGGATCGCGATGGGCGCTGGTGAGCGCCGTCCAATCGTCTGTGCTCAGAAGATTGTAGATATTGCGAGCCCAATCCTCCGCGGCCGTTCCTGACGGGCTTTCGAATTCATTTTGCTCAAGCACCTTTGCGAACACGGTCTCGCCATTACTTGGATCCAGGAGACGGATAGAAACGCGCATCCGGCCCTGGACGTTCCGCACGGTACCCGTCAGAATCGTTCTGGCCTTTGACGGGCGGACCAACTGTTGAAGGTCTTCGACTTTGCGCCAGCGTGGCAGCTCACCGGCAAGGATTCGCGCCGGGCCGAAGGACTTGAAACGCGAGGTTAAGATATCGGTTACCTGTCGTGTGGACACTGGGTCTTCGCGCGCTCTATCCAAATCAAGAAATGGAAGCACCAGGACCGATCGCGCAGCTAGAATACTTTCGTTCATGACCGAAGCCAGGCGTTGAGTGCGGCCGTACCAGAAGAGTGACCCAGCGCCGACAAGCACCAAAGCTGCGAACGATGCCGCGAGCAGGCTATTGCGGCGAACCCAGCGGCGCGTGTGCAGCCAAACCCCAGGCGCGCGGGCCCGAATGGGCCGATGATCGAGCCAACTCTGTAAGTCGTCAGCTACTTCTGCGGCGCTTTGGTAACGATCGGCAGGTTCGCGTTCCAGGCAGCGATCGCAGATAATTTCCAGGTCACGGTCTAACTGTGGCGCCAGGCTGCGTAGCTTTGGCGCGCTTTGCTCGGCCGACTGCTTCATGACTGCGAAAGCGTTGTCGCCGACGAATGGCGTCCGGCCGGTCAGCAACTCAAACAGAATGGCGCCGAGGCTGTAGACATCGGCAGCCGGAGTGAGTCTGGCGGCCGGACCATCGGCTTGT
The DNA here is from genome assembly GCA_045809795.1 of Chthoniobacterales bacterium. GTDB lineage: Bacteria > Verrucomicrobiota > Verrucomicrobiia > Chthoniobacterales > UBA10450 > AV80. The sequence goes on along the minus strand of JBJMXD010000006.1, from coordinate 730,172 downwards.
TCCGGCGCGATGTAACCGGGTGTGCCGAAACTGGCGAGCGATCGGGTCAGGTAACTCGAAACGGCTTCGCATCGGGCCAGGCCGAAGTCGCTCACCAAGGGCTCGCCATGACTATCCAGAAGAATGTTGCCGGGCTTGAGATCTCGATGGAGGACACCTTGTTCGTGGGCGTAATGCACAGCGCGGGCGACCTTCAGCATCAGGGCCGCACTTTGCCGCGGGTGTTCCAGCAACGGGTGCCGCGCCTGCAAAAGGCTGCCGGCCGCCGCGTATTTCATGGTGTAATACGGAAAGCCATCTGCGGTTTCGCCGACGTGGTAAATCGGTACGATGTTTGGATGCTCGAGGCGCGCGGCGGTCTCGGCTTCCCGGCGAAATCGCGCTTCAGCGTGATCGGCGTCGCCATCGCAAACCAGAACGCACTTCAGCGCGACGACGCGTCCGGATTTCGGCTCCCGCGCCTGATAAACGACACCCATGCCCCCGCGGGCGATCTCATGGAGAATTTCGTGGTCGGCTATGTGCCAATCGCCGTCTCGCGATTGAACGCTGGCCAACACTTCCTTGAAAGCATCCTTGTCGGAAGGTGGTTCATCCTCATCCAGCGCGCCTCTTAGAAGGCAATTCAGACAAAGGCCATTCGTGAGGCGGGAAATCGACTGACACTGGGTGCAGACCTGCGGTTCTCCGAGAATCGCAAATGCCGAATCGGTTGGGGGATTGGCTTGCACGTTATCAGGCGGGTTCGGCGCTCAAGGTCGCACAGAGATACCGAATCTCGTCGTCTACGTTTGCTGCCGATTCCACGGTCTTGGCGATCTCCTCCCGCAACAGGGTGCGATAACGTTTTCGGAAATGATGGAGCAAACTTTTTACCGATGGCTCGGGGACGCCCAAAGCTCGTGACAGCTGTTCGTAACAAATCTCGGAGCGTTCGGCGGTCAGAAAAACGTGAAGAACCTCGTAGACTCGACGGCGTCCCTTGCTTTCGCATTCGAGGCGCAGCCTTCGCAATGCTTCTCCGGCAATCGCTGCGGCCCATCCCGCGTCAAACAACGCTTCCGGCGCTGACGATTCGATTTTTGCGGCCGGGAGAGATAGTTGCGCCGGTACCTCGGCCATCCATTTTTCCCAAGACACAAATTGAATGCCGCCGCCCCGCTTATGCCGGCCGCGTTTCGCCGCGACATCGATCAGAAAATTTTTTACCGACCGCAACAAGAGCGAGCGGAAGCGGCCGCGATTGGGATCAGCTGATTGAAGAAGATTTCCCTCCATGATCATGAGGAAGAAATCCTGGGTGAGATCCTGGGCGTCATGCGGTGAATAACCGCGGCGGTAAATGAAAGTGAAGATCGGCCGCCAGTAAATGTGGCACAGTTGAGCGAGACCGGGATCAACCTGGCTAGGGGCACCGGGCGCGACCCGCTGGCGGAGCAAGCTCCATCGCGTCGTGACAAAATGGGTCAGAGCTCCGGGGCTTTCCGTGGCGGCAGACGCTCTCACGCATCGAGCGTGAATGGTTCGCCCGGCCTACTCAAGGATAAACTTGGGATTCGACCCGGTCAGTCCGGCTTCCTGAAAACGGACCGCGCCATTTCCAACCGCCGGGCTTCCACGCGCTCGCATTGCTCGATTGCTCGCTTCTCCAAGCCCGAATAATCGAGACGGGCCAGCTCCGGAATCGTCCGCGAGGCTGCGTGCAGAGCGCGCCAGAGCGAGCGCTTGCCCGTGATGCCAAGAATCAACGCTTCCAGTGCCAAAAACAGCCCGACCTCGTTCCCGTCGCCATCACCCAGATCGATCTTCGGCCGCGAAAGCTTCTCCGCGATCCAGGCGCCCGCTTTCTGCACGGTGCTTTCCTTGGCGCCGAGCTTTTCAACCAGCTCCTTCAATTGCTCCTGGTCCTGTTGAATGTCCGCGCGGAGATCACGGAAGAAACGTTCCTGGGGCTTCGCTTCATACGTCTCGACGAGCCGGTCGAGTAGTTCCAGCGCCGCGACCGAGCCGGCCACGTGATCGTTCAGGTAATCGTAGAGATCCTCCATCGGCGTCCCGAAGATTACGCGCGCGGGGGTCTTGGCGCACCTATCTGTTTTCGCCCTGCGAACTAATGCTTTTGCGGGCGAAACGTGCGGTCGAAGATGTAATCGGCCACGCGGTGACCTTGCGCGATTCCTTCCGTCTTATCGAATGCCCAATGAATTCCCAGGTAGATACGGCTTTGGCCGTTCTCCTCTTCCGCCTGCGATAAGGTCGAGAAACTCCGTGGCATGTAAGGACGCGTAATGCCGTCGTTCCCTTTCGTTAAGCCATTGAATTCGTCCGAAACAATGGTGAACCCGACCTTGTCGGTCCCAAAGAATCTACGAATCGTTTCGAAGAGCGCACCACCGATCCCTCCATGTCCCGACGGGTAGGATGGAAACGGCGGGGTAAAGTTTGGTCCCACGAGATTGCTCGCCGGAGCGCCGAGTGGCCGAAAAGTTGGGTCGCCGACCGTGTCTGCATTGCCGTCGCCCGCTCCCATCGGTCCGGTGCCGGGGTCCGACTCGCGAATACCGGTAATCGGCCGCCAAACGTCCCAATAGAATTTCGACTCCCAGACCGCCATGGCCGCATCCGCCATCGCCACATTGGCCAATGCGAGAAGCCGCGCGAGTTCCGGAGTGCCGAGCCGCGCCTGGTCCGCGATCTGAACGGTGATCTGATTATAAAAGCGTGGCGGCGCGCACAGGCTCGGTGTTCCATCGTAAGCCCAGAAGAGGCCGATAAAGGTTTGCTCCGCAGTCCGGTTGGTCGCCGTCACGATTCCATCGCCGCCGAGATTTTTTGCTTCGTTGTAGGCTGCCGTGTACGCCGCGCTCGTCATGGCGGGCGGCGCGGGTGCGCGAAACTGATCCGTCGTTTGCAACACGAAAGGCTTGCAGACCGACCAGTGAGCGCCGAGCGCGAGCGGAATCGCGCTGATTGGATCTTGCCGCCAATGGCCCGCCAGGTTGCTCGTTTCGTGGAACCCCGGCCCGGTCCCCAGGAGCGGCTCCGCGACTTCAGCGCCATCGCCAACCCGCAAGGCAAGGATCGCTGCGGCCGCGCGCTTGCCCAGGTCGATGCCGTCCGCTTTTTGAGATTTGCTCGACACGCGCAGCAGATCGGTGGCGAGGAAATTATCGAACGTCGCAGTCTGCGATGGAAATAACGAGACCAGGGTGTCGTGCGCCGCCTGACTGATCGCCGCATCCAGCGAAGCCGCGCCGCCCTTTGCCGTAATGCCGGTGTAACTTTGATAACCGCCAAGAATCGCATTGACCGCATCGAACATGGCGATATGGACAATCGCCATCGCGCGACTGGCCCGTGCTGGCCCTAATTGCTCGCCGAACGTGCGGATTTCCCCGGGGGCGACAGGCGTGTGGTCCAGTCCGCTGGCATTGATTGCGATTTGGTTCCAGCGGTGAAGGGCGTCCAATCCGGCGCGAGGTCCGCTGGCGCGTTCGGCGTTTTGATTTGCCTGAAACCGCTGGCCGAACGCTTCCGGAAAACGTTGGGCTTTCGCCATCGACACGGACACCAAAAACGCGATCGCAACCGCCCTAAAGCTAATCCGAGAAAAGTTCATTCGATTCATATTCCGTCGAGTCTTAGAGCAAATTTCTGTCGAAAGCTCAAGAGGTTTGCGCGAATCGCGTAAGTCTTCTTGCCTTTGGCAATCGAAAATCGAAAATTCCAAACTGAAAATGACTCGTGTCTGTAGCTCAACCGGATAGAGCAGCTGACTTCGGATCAGCAGGTTGGGGGTTCGAATCCCTCCAGGCACGCGCGGTCAAAAGGATTGACGTTCCAGACGCCGGCCTTCATCTTTTTTTCCCTTTATGCCCGTTGAAGCTCCGTCGCGCCACGAACAGGATTTGAGTTTCGTCCAGCGCGTCCTGACGGGCGATGACTCGGCGGCGTCGGAATTGCGGAGCCGATATCACGGAAAGCTGGTCGGCGTGCTCCGGGCCCGCGGCGCCAATCAAACCGAAGCGGAAGATCTGGTGGCCGACCTGTGGACGGATTGCTTTGGCGCGCGAACGAATCGCCCCACCTTGTTGACAAAATATCAGGGTCGATGCGCGCTCGAGTCCTGGCTGCTCACGGTTGCGACGAATCGTCTGGTCGATTTGAAGAGGCGCCAGAGCTTCCGCGTCGATGTCCAGCCCACGCCCGATTCACCCGAGGATTTCTTTGAGCGCCGGCCGCATCCGGAAAAACCGACAAGCGAGAAACCGTTGCAGGATTTGTTGCGCGAGGCGATCCAGCGCGCTTTTGCCCAGCAGGACGAAGACGCGATTCTGATGTTGAAGCTGGTGCACTTGCACGAGCTGAGTCAGCGCGAAATTTCGCGGATGTGGGGGTGGCACGAATCGAAAGTCAGCCGGACCTTGGACACGACGCGACAAAGTATGGGCAAAATCATCCTGTTTGAGCTCAAGAAAATCGATCCGTGGCTCGAGCTGCGATGGGATGATTTTGTCGAACTTTGCGCCACGTCGCCCGATGTTTTTGAAACGGAGCCAAGATAATTTCGCAAAATGCGTCGCTTGATAAGTCTAAGAGAAGAGCAAAATACAACGGGACGCCGCCCGGAAAATCTCCACCGCGCCGCAACCCGCTCGTGGGCTCCAAACCATGATGTAAACCAATTCAACCGCGTTTTTCTTTGACCACTCTTTAGCCGTGAATGATGATTTCAAAATTCTGTTGGAGTTCTTCGACGGCGACGTCCAGGAAGTGAGGGGAAGGTCAGCCGCGGCGATTCCAGCCGATCTAAAGGAAAAGATCGCCAGGTTTGCGAGTGGCAAATGCACTGAAGACGAGCGCGGTGAAATGAAAAAGCTGCTGCAAGAACAGCCTTATTTGATTCCGGCCCTCGTCACCGAGACGAAAGCTCTGCGGCAACCGCCGGAATGAAGGCGACCCGCGCTAATTTTCTTCCGGAGCAGCGCTTTGTTCCATTGCGGCCGGCGTTGCAGGAGCATCTGGCCAAGCTCGGCCAGGCTATGACGCCCGAGAATTTCCTGAGCATCTGCGACGAGATGTTGCTGAAACTTCTCAAGGAAACTTTTGCGCGTATCGGCGCCGACGAAGGAAGCATCTGGCTGCTCGACCAGGATAAACAACATCTGGTGGTCGCTTATAACAGCGGTCCGAACACGGAAAAGATCATGGGGTTCAAGCAACCTGTGAGTAAGGGGATTGTTAGTCTGGTGGTGGCGAGTGAGCATCCCTTTGTTGAGAACCAGGTCTATAAGAATGCGAAGCACAGCAAGACGCTGGATGAGAAACTGCATAAGACCACTTATGCAATGATCGTGGTGCCTCTTTACTTTCTTAATGAAGTTCGCGGCGTGATTTCCTGTGTCCAGCTTCTCGATGTCGAGGTTCATGACGGCCAGGCCGAAGCAGCGGGGGAGAAGCCTGCCGGCTTTGGGCCTCCCGAGCTGAACGCCATCCAAACTATCGCCGCGGTGGTCAGAGACTTGATTGACTATCGGCTTCTCGGCACTGCTGTAGGATGGAACCGTCTCTAGCCCCAGATCCAAGCCCGTTCCGCCTGGAGGAGGCGCGCCGTGCCCTGGAAAAAGGAACCGGCAAAGGGGTGCGGATCGCGGTCATCGATTCGGGCATCGAGATCGATCACCCAGCGTTACCAGGACTAACTTTGTTGGACGACCTGCATGTCGTGGATGCTGGAGTGCAGATCGAGGTCAAACCCGGTGATGGCACGGACATCTATGGTCACGGGACCGCTGTAACTGGCGTTATCCGACGAATTGCGCCCGATGCACAGATTGGCAGCATCCGGGTTCTGGGCGCTAACCTCGGTTCTCGCACAGTTATTATTCGCGAAGGAGTGCGGCAGGCGATTGATCGCGGCTATCACGTTTTGAATTGCAGCTTCGGCTGTGGTTTGCCGGAACACATCTTCCAGTACAAAGAGTGGATCGACGAAGCTTACCTCAAAGGTATCCACGTCGTCTCCGCCTGTAACAACTACGACTTCACTACCCCGGAGTGGCCGGGATACTTTCCCAGCGTTGTCACTACGAACATGGCCAAGTTCGAGGAGGATCACACTTTCTTCTACAAGCCGGGCCACCTTGTTGAGTTCGCGGCTCGCGGCGTCGATGTGACTCTGCCGTGGAACAATCATTCGACCAAAGAAGTTACCGGCAGCAGTTTCGCCGCGCCGATTATGAGCGCGTTGCTGGCACGACTGATCTCGGAAATGCCTGGGTTGGCGCCGTTAGAGGCCAAGTCGATCATGCATCGGCTGGCGATCCCGTGGCGCGCCGAGGTTACCGCGCCCAATGTTGTCGAAGCTAGCGCCCCTGCGGCGCCTGTAGCTCGCGCGGGCAAGCGGCCACCGCCGAGTTAGTCCGAGTATGACGTCAGTGACGATCGTAGCCGGACCGGCTGCGCGGACAGTCATCGATAAGGCCCTCGGAAATCGCGAAACGCGGCCGAGAGTGTTTGAACCAGTTGCGGGCTCGAACCCAGGCCAGATTATCGAGCAGATCAAAACGATCGCGGAGGACGGCGAAACAGATCATCTGATCGTGCAATGCGAAGCCGACACGCCGATCATGGCTTACGCGTCCTTGTTCGCCGATCCGTCGGGCCCCTTGGCGAGTCTTTACGAACTCACTACCGCAGCCTTCGCCGTTGCGGCAGCCACGTTTCTCGATTCACTGCTGAACCGGAAGGCGACCTCCATCTCACCATGCTTTCTCGCGGAACAATTGGAATTCGCGACTGATATCGTTTTGGACGGACTCGCTCAGGATCCCGAGTTACCGCTCGCACGCAGCATCGCCCAAGCTCTTAACCCGCGTGCGCGCATTGTCCCGATCGCGGAAGCCGCGCTTATCAGCCGAGATGATGCGGCAGGTTCACTGAATTTCCAAAAGGCTCTCGAAGGCGCGGGCTGGAGAAAGCTGATCGATGAAGAAACGTCGGCGATTGCCGGCGGCAGCGAAGTAGCCGCATTTGGTTATCGCGCGCGGCGACCGTTTCATCCGGAGAGGTTCTGGGCCCTGCTGCAAACAGGATTACCGGGACTGTTTCGCGCGAAGGGTTTCTTCTGGCTCGCTACGAGGATGGACGAAGTCGGCGGTCTCAACCTGGCGGGAGCGGAAATCCAGTGCGCGTCCGCGGGCCAATGGTGGGCGGCGCGCGATGCACACGTTCGCGATTCGGAGATGCCCGAGCGGACGCGAAAAGAATGGCAGGAACCTTTCGGAGATCGCAGACAATCGTTTGCGGTGATGGCGTGGGGGGTTAATCGAGACGCGCTTCAAGGTCAGCTCAATGGTTGTCTTCTGACTGATGAGGAAATGGTGGGCGGTCCGGACTCCTGGCGAAGTTTTGTCGATCCGTTTCCTTCCTGGTCCGCTCACGCTCACGCTCACACTCATGAACACGACCATGAGTGCGGCCACGATCACGACTCGCACGATCACGATTGCTGCGGCCATTGAGGTCCGCCCCTCGAAAAAATTCTGGCTAGTCCGGTACCGCTCGTTTAATAAACCCTAGTCGTCTCCAAAAACGACGCGCTGCTTTACACGTGTCCGACCTGCCTGAAGTCAAGAATGCTCCCAGCGCGTCGGTCGCTCTCCACGAGCTTTGGCGCCGCCGCACGGAATGGATGGACGACGCGGACGCCGTTCATGCCTTCGTAAAACGCTCTCTTTCCGCGGGCGAATTTCTTACGGCCTACGATGCCGCTCGCGCACGACTCGACGAACACCCGGAAGACGACTGGCTCCAACAGCGAATGGCGTTAGCTCTCGCTCAAATGGGATCCTCGGCCCGCGCCCAGGTAATCTTGAATACCCTTGTCGCCAAGAATCCGAGCGACCGCGAGACACTAAGTATCCTCGGTAGGACGTACAAGGATCAGTGGTGTGTAAACCCCGACGACGAACAGTACCTGCGTAAGGCTTTCGACTGTTACAACCGCGCTTTCGAAGTTTCTCCCCCCGATTCTTATCCCGGGATCAATGCCGCGACGATAGCCTTTCTTTTAAAGGAGAAGGAGAAGGCCGCCCGCATCGCTAAGACTGTCCTGGAGATCTGCGACGCTCAGCCCGACGATTATTGGAAGTACGCTACCGTGGCAGAAGCGTTGGTCGTCCTGGGCGATACTGAAGCCGCCCGGGAGGCTTATCGTGCGGCAGTCGCGACGGAGAAAGACAATCTTCGCGCCTTTTCCTCCACCAGAAAACAGGCGCGCGTCCTTTCTCGAGAACTCTTCGGTAACCCAAATGCGTTCGACGATTGTTTCCCGATTCCCAAGCTTGTTGTCTTCTCCGGTCACATGATCGATGCGCCCGACCGGCGCACCCCGCGCTTCCCGCCTTCAAAGGAAGAGGAAGTAAGGCAGCTGCTGGAAAAGCAACTCGCCGCGATGAACGCGGGGATAGGATTCGCCAGTGCGGCTTCCGGTTCCGATATCTTGTTTCTCGAAGCGATGATTGCGCGCGCCGCCACGATCCACCTCGTTTTGCCCTGGCCGGCCGAGGAATTCGTGAAGACCAGTGTCGCTCTGGCCGGCGACGAAGCATGGGTGGAGCGCTTTCATAAGGTGATAGATCGGGCTGCCTCCATTCGCGTCCTGGGCGAGCTTTATATGCCAGGGAGCGCGACCGGTTTCGAATACTGCAATCTCGCCATGATCGGTCTCGCCCGTTTGTTCGCACGCTCGCTCGATCTCGAGATAACACCGCTGGCCGTGTGGGACGGTTTCGCCGGCGCGCCGGGCGGAACTGGATCTTTTGTTCGCTACTGGCGCAGCCACCGGGTGCCAGTGAAAGTGGTGCCGATCGCGGCAAAAGCTCCTTCGCTGCTGACCGAGACTTTCGAGACTGACGCAGACAATGACGACGATGAGTTTGAAGCGTGGGTCCGCGCTTCGGGCCGCCAGGAAATCAAGGCGATCATGTTCGCGGACGTAGTTGGTTACAGCAAGCTACCCGAGACCGTAATTCCAAAGTATGTGGCGCAGTTCAATCAAAGGGTCTCGCGGCTCGTTGCCGAAAGTCCCGCGTCCCCGGTCAATCTCAATACCTGGGGCGACGGTCTCTTCTTTGTTTTTAATGGAGTAGAAGACGCGGGCCGCTTTGCCTTGGACCTTCGCGATCTCGTCGTAAAGACCGATTGGATCGATCTTGGGCTGCCTCGCAATCTCTCAATCCGAATCGGCGTTCATGCCGGTCCCGTTTACGTCAATTTCGATCCGGTCGTGCGGCAGATTTCTTTCACTGGCGCTCACGTCAGCCGGGCGGCGCGAATTGAACCGATTGCGCACGAGGGCGAGGTCTTTGCTTCCGAAGAGTTCGCCGCTCTCGCCGCGGCAGAGCAATCAAAGTGTTTCACGTGCGATCTGGTCGGGACAACCGCCTTGGCCAAGAGCTACGGATTGTTCCGAGTTTACAGTTTGGAACGCTCGTCGGCCTGACCCCCAACGATCGGAGGTAAGTCTCCGATAATTTCTATCTCCGGATGACTATCAGCGTCCGTCAGACGCGGGGTGACGATGTGAATTGTTCCGGCGTAACCAAAGACGGGAGGCGCTTTGTCTCCGGCCTTCGTCGAGTTTACCCAATGTTCCCTCCGCTTTTTTACCCAGGCTGTTCCACCTATCTTTTCGTTGTCCTGCCCATCCCATAACAAAATCAAAACGTGACTGCGGCGGGCAATGTAGTCGCCTACGACTGCATATTTTTTCGATCGGCGATCGCTTCCGGGTTCGGTGTCGCGAACTTCGAAGTGCGAATCCGCTGTTGCCAGTAAGCGGCGAAATTCGCCAAGCGATTCCTGCGTTCCAAAATCCTTCTCGTATTCAGTCTGCGCCATCGGCATCGGGACCACTAAGCGGATACCGGAATGCACGGCTACTTCCGCCGCGATCCGATCAGCGCCTTCTGCCAGTGGACTCAGCAATTCAAACGACGCCGCGGGATACGCCAGACGGAACCGGCCGAACACAAGCTGGATATGACTCTTCAACTCGGCCGTATCTTCCGGCCGGACGTCCCGGTGCCCGCTCACGCCAAAAACGAAAGGTGATTTCGTGGCGGCCGACTCAGGTTGCATAGGCGCATCCGGCTCGTTCATCGGTTCCTGTTTACCAGATCAGTAACGAACTCACTACAAGCTGTTCCGGGATATTTTGGCAAATTTCGCCTGCAAGGCAGGCAGGTCGAGTCGTCATCGTCGGACCATGATCGATAGCAATTCTCCGGTCTTGAACCGGCCCGCAGAAGAACTGTCCGCGCTCCCGATCTGGACCGTGACCCTGGGCGTTTTTTCGCTCCTCACTTTTGGGCTCACGGCCGTTCCTTCCATTATCTGCGGGCATCTCGCTCTCGCCAAGACGCAAGGCAAGCGTAGCCGATCGTTCGAACGAACGGTCACGACTACGGGATTAGCGATCGGCTATTTAGGCGCCGCTATCCTCGGCCTGTGGATAGCTTTCCTCGTAGGGCGTCTTCTGCTTTAGCTAACGCCAATCGCCCATCAGGACGAATGGCGCCCAGTAAAGCGGCCGCGAAAACTTCGGGTTCCGCAATAATTTCAGTTCCGCGCTCTGCAGCGCCTCGGCCTTGGAAGCGCCGGCCGCGAGCTTGCTGTAAAATTCCACCATCAGTTCTTTCGTACTTTCGTCGCCGACGCTCCATAAGCTGGCCAGCACCGCGTTGGCACCGGCGCTTGAGAAAGCGTCGGCCAGGGAAGTGATCTCCCCGCCGTCAGGTTCCTTATCTCCCAGGGCCGACTCACACGCCGAAAGCGTAACCAGACTTACTTTCTTAAATGGCAGCCCCCAGACTTCATTGACTGTTAGACGCGACTGGTCCGGCTCTGCTGCAGCCGCCAGTTGAATATAACTATCGTCTGTCTTGGAGGCGTTGAGGATACCATGGGTGGCGAAGTGAACGATTCGCTTGTTCGAGGCATCGCCGCTGTTCAGAGCCGCCTTGGTCACCTCGCTACCGGAAAGAACTTCCGTCGATGGAAACACTTTGGCGATGGCTTTCACCTCGATTTCGGCCGCTGGGAGATTGGCTCCGGTCGGATTACCAAGGGCGATCATTCCACCCCGCGCTTTGTCCTCGTCAAGAGCTTGCACTACCGTCATCACATCGGCAGCCGCCAGATAGGCTATCTGTTTATCTTCGATAAGGTACCTGACCGAGCCATCGGCTTGTTTTTTCGCCAGCGCCTGCATGGGAAGATAAAACAATAATTGGTTTGGGATAAATGCGACCACCTTGATCGGCGCCAAATCTGATTCAATGGGCGCGATGAGAGAATCGTAGAGCGAGGTAAGGTTTTTGAGTAAGGGCGGGCCGGACTCTCCGCTCGTAATCTGTTTCCGGACTACCTTGATCTTTTTCCAGAGTTCCTCCGGTTTGGTTGGCGCGACCACGATCTTGATGTCGGTCTTAGTAACCAGGAAAATGTAAAGCTGTTCGCCAACCGGGGCGTATTGCACAAACATAACGCCCGGGGGAATGCTCCCCTGTGTCTTTTTGAGCGCCTTGGGGTTGACGGTCATGGCTTTTTCGTAGTTCGGGTTCGACTTGCGTATCTGCTCGACGACGCTGAAGTAGTCGCGATCCGTCGTCGCTACTACTTGCTTCAGATTCTCGATCTTGGTCTTATCCCGGTCCGTTTCCGGCTTCGCTTGCTCTGCCTGTAGCTGCGCTTTGGTCGCCTGCAACTTCGTCTCCAGGCCACCGGCTCGATCAAGCAACACTTGCATGTTCTTATCGCCGCTTTTCATGCTCGAAAGCCGGAGGGATTCCTGGAGCTTCTTGGATTTGGCGCGGCTCAGGTAATCAAAGGCTTCATCCGGGCGATTAAGCTTGATCAAGGCGCGGACGATCCTTTCGTACGGCCGATAGTTTCGCTTCACATCGGAGAAACTCGTTTCGGAACTGGCGGTAGCCCGCACGCTTTCGAGAAGCTTCACGGCTTCCCGGTAAACCTCGAGCGCGTTCTCGTTCTCGCCGCGTGCTTCGAGAATCTCCCCGCTCACTCCGAGGGTCGCAATGTGATCGCTCAACGAACCCGTCCGAGTATCCGCTGCTGCTGCTTCGTCGATCAGCGTTTTCGCCTCGTCGAGTTTGTTCTGTTTGAGGCGAATCGAAGCGAAGGTTCGAGCTGCGCCGGAAACCGCGGCAATGTTTCCAGTCTTACGGGCCAATCCCAGAGCTTCCTCTGCGCGCGGAGCGGCTTCATCCAGCTTATCCTCATCGCGCGCCACGATCGCAAGAAAGCCGGTGGCGGAGACGACATTGTTTAATTTATGGGACGCGACAAAAATTTGCTGGGCTTGCTCCAACAGATGACGCGCGCCGGCATAATCGCCTTTCTGGTGGGCAAGATCGGCGGCCTGCATCAGGGATTGCGCCGTCCAATCGTCCTGACCAATGCTCCGCTTGATCGCAATGGCCTCGTCCAGTTCCTTCAAAGCCAAATCGACCTCGCCGCTCTCGGCGTGAACGGCGGCGTTGTCGCCGATGACGCGAGCCCGGATTCGAGCACGAAATAGCTCGAAGACATTCGCGTAACCGCCCTTCGGCAACCCCTCTGCAACCTTCAATGCTTTGTCGTAATCCTCCAAAGCGCGCTTCAAGTTGCCTTCTTCCTGGCTGATTTCGCCGAGCGTCATTAGGGCCATCGCCTGAGAGGTTGCATCAAGGGCGATCTTCATATCGCGGGTTTGCGCCTGAAACTCCTCGTGTTTCGCCAGTTCTTCTTTCGACATGGCTGTCTTTTGCTCCGGCGTGTAATAACGATCTTCTCCTAACGCCTTCTTTCTTACGGCAGCCGAGGCTTCCATACTGGCTAGTGCTTGCTGGTAATAATCTTGTGCCTTCTTTAAGTCGCCCAGATTGAAGGCGTACATCTGGGCCAGTGAGATCAAGCTCTCTTCCAGTTTTCGCTCTGCCATTTCCTCCGGGAGGCCACGCCGCAAGGAGAGCGCCTCGAGACCGTTCTTTTCCGCTTTGTCGAAGATAGCGAGACTGGCCTGCGCGCTGGCAACTCGTTCGACCGCCGTAGCTACGTGTGCGGTCTTTTCGTCTACTTCATTCTTAGGCGCGCTGACCTTTCGCAGGTAGGCCATCTCAGAGTTGCGGATCTCCAGTTCTTGTTCGCAATACTTCAGCAGGCCTTCGTTGTCGTTGTTATCACGCGTGATCTGTTCAAGCATCGTGACCGCGTTGTAGCGGTTGAGATACCGGAGCTTTTCCCAGCCGTGAATAAGCTGCTTGATGATCGCTTTCTTTGAATCGTCCGCGGTTGGCAGTTGAGCTTGCTGAGTCTTGATCTGGTTATCGACCTTGTTGTCGAGCTCGACGGCCGTGGTTTGGAGATACTGCTCCCAGTAGCCTCGGGCATTGTGATAGCTCTCCTCTTTGAGCTTCGCGCTCGTGGCAAACCAGTTGGCAGCTTCGTCGAACTTTCCGGCGTCGAAGGCGAGCCAGGCAATATCCGACGCTTGTTGTGTCGCATTCTTGGCTGCTTCTGCGCGCTCCTTCGTGTTTTCTTTCGCCGCGGCCCGATCGCTATCCGCTTTCTTAAATAGCGCTTCGAGGGTAGCGCGGTCGGGCTTCGGCTTTTCCTCGGATCGGATCGCTAACGGAATCGCAGAGGTGATCAGCAGGGCGGCGACAAAGATAAAGCGTGGCAAGGTCATTTTGTTGTCAGGTGATAGATTCCGTTCCAATCCTTCGGCGGATCGTTGGCCAATTCACGGCATCGTTCCGCCATAACGATGCTCGGCTTGTCCTGTCTCTCATCGCGAAGCGCCGCAAACATTGCTTCCGCGGTATGAAATTCTCCTCGTTCGTATTCGGCAAAGGCAGCGTTGTAGCGCTCCAGGGTTTCATCGAAGTGATCGAGACTGTGAGGGTGGTGCACTTCAAACAACTCAAGCGGAGTCGTTTTGCCTTTCACCACTACCTTATCGATCACCCGAACTTTAGGCGGGGGAGAAAGTTTTGCAAAGGCTTCGCGGGTCACGAGAAATAGGACGCCGTAGTACTTCGTGAGGGATTCGACCCGGGCGGCGGCATTTATCAAATCGCCCACCAGTCCATAATCGAGGCGCTGGGCGGACCCTTTGTTTCCGATTAGAGCGTTCCCACTGTGCAACGCTACCCCGTAACCGAAAAGCGCTTTGAGCTTGGGTTCCAGGTTAATTCGCAGCTCTTCCATGCCCGTGATAAGGCTGAGTGAAGCGCGAAACGCGCGATCAGCTGCGTCCGGTTGGGCGTCGGGTGCGCCCCAGTAACTCAAGAACTGGTCGCCGAGAAAATGTTCCATGCTGCCGTCTTCCGCCAGAATCGCGCGGGTCTGGGTTTCGAAAACTTGGTTGAGCAGTTTAAACATTCCTGGTGGCCCTAGTAATTCGGCGATCGCTGTCGAGTTACGAAGGTCCGTCAGGAGCACGGTGAGCTCGGCTTGTTGCGGCTCCATCGAACCTGGATTCTGGAGGACATGCTCCATGATGTGCGGTGAAAAATAGAGGCTCATGGTGGAGCGGAGCTTGAGGCGCTGGATAAATTCGTGGCTTTGCCTGCGGCCCAGTTCGACCAGCGTAAGTAAGCTCCAAACGACCGCAGCGCTCATGAGTCCTGGGACCCACCCGGCTTTGACTATGAACGCCGCACTTAGCGCCGCGCAGGTAGCAATCCCGATCACCCAAAAGAAAAGAAGCGAGATTGTGCCGCGGAACAGTGTGGCGACGGCCCCAAGGAGGAGAAGAATGACAATTGTGGCCGCGTCGATCCATCGTGGCGTTCTGCGGAGCCAGCTCCTTTGCATGAGATCGTTCAAAGCTGTCGAGTGCAGGACGACTCGTGGTTGGTTCGGCGCGATCGAAGTAGTTCCCATGTCGCCCAGTCCCGCGCCGTAGTAGGAGATGAGCACAATAGCATTGGCGAGCGGCTGGGCATTAGAAGGACGGCTCGTCTGATAAAGGCTGTCGAGCTGGGCAACATTGTAATGACGAAAGGCAGCTGCCCCTTTTCCGGTCCACGGACTCCGATAGTTCAGCAGCACCGTATCTAGCTTAAGTTCTCGCGGTTCGACCGTGGTGAAATCACTCGAGAGTTCTTCCCACCGCGCGAGATCGCCCTTGGGAAATGTTACTCCGCCGTCCCAGACGATGTCGCGCCAGGCGAGATAGCAGGCGAGCGCGAGTGATGGCTCGTACTTATCCGCGCCCGACCGATGAACGTAATCATAACGTCGCAGGACGCCGTCACCATCCGCCCGGACATTGATCAAGCCCGTTGGCAGGACACGCTCGCGAAACGGAAAGGAACGGATCCGCTCTTCTTTACCATTTTCGGGTGAGGGGAGTAGCGCTTCCGCCAGGATGACCGTCTTACTCTGCGCTTTTGTAGTCTGGATCTCCTTCAGGATCGGGTCGGCCATCGCCTGGTCACCGCGGCCGAACACAACATCGAAAGCAACCACTTTCGCGCCGAGCTCGGTCGCCTGCCGAATAATGTTAGCCGCGCTTTGATACTCCGATTCCAAGGTCGGCGTTTTCCGCAAATCGGTCTGCGTGATGTCGACATGGACGATGCTTGGATCGACGGCCGGCGCGATGCCGCGCTCGTATCGCCAACGCAGGATTTGGCCAAACCAGCGCATCTCCAATCCTTCGAAAGGATCGCCGGCGAGCAACGTCCAGAGCGCCGCTACCCCGCAAATGACGAGCAAAAGCGGCCAGGGCGATCTGAGCCAGATTTGTTCGCCGGCAGCGGCGGACCTGGCCGAACCGCCAGGCGTCATTTCTTTTCCGCAGCCTCGCTGGAAACGATCACGACTCCGGGCCGGTCGGCCGCGAAGTTTGCGGCGCGCGCAAATTGCCGCCACGGAAAGGCCGCGCCGCGGAACACGCCGCCAATTTCAGGCTCGTTCCCGGGAGCTTGGTTCGCGCCGCTTTTATCCGCCGCGATCCTGCCAATCAATTCCTTGAGCTTCCCGGTTTGCAGCGCGAGCACGCGATCGTCGACCTTTGGATTCTGCATTGCATCGACCAGCTTCTTCGCTTCGGCGATTTCCTTGGAATCGGGCGCGAGGAACAGGACGTAGAAGTCGAATGCCGGTGGCGAAGCGTTCCACTCCCATTTCACCGATGCAGTCGGCAACAGAATCTCTTCGTATTCGGCGGGCACCTCCGCGAGTTGTGGGCGCCAGCCGTTCGCGAGTTTCCCGTCCTTGGTGATCGCGGCAATCAGGACGCTGCATTTGTCGCTCGCGTCAACATACGCGCGCACCAGTTTCCCAGCTCCCGTTGGCGCGGAAATCTGGAACGCTTCTTCTTTTTCCGGCGGGCCCGGCTCGAAAATCGAAAGGCAAACGCGGCCGTGCGGTTTTTCTTCGTCGACAGCGGCCGCGGCGAGCGTGCTAACGACCGTCAGCAAACTCAATGCGAAATAAAGAATTCTTCCCATGGGTGGCGCGTCTCGAATACGGCCCGAGCCACCGAAATTTGCACGCAAATTACCCCGAAACTCAAGCGCTTTCCGGACTACGCCTCGGCGGTAATTGAATCTGCCTGCTGAATCAGGGCGTCGAGCCGGTTCAAGTCGACCGGCTTCACAAGATGATGATTGAAGCCGACCTCGTGGCTTTTGCGGAGATCGTCTTCCATCCCGAAGCCAGTCAACGCGATCCCGAAAATCGGATGATTGTTCCTTAGCTTCTCCATCAGATCGATGCCGCTGCCGTCCGGCAAACCAATGTCGCTGACCAGGACATCGAATTTTTCGTGCGCGGCTGCTTCCAAGGCAGCCTGAACGCTGTGGGCGGGCTGGACGTGGTAACCGCGCCGCCGCAAAAGCTGAGTGAGCGAGCGGTTCGTGTCTTCGTGGTCTTCGACGAGAAGAACGCGCATGGACTTATGCGCGGGCGGAGCGGAAGGAGCCGTGCTCTCGTTCGCCGCCTGAGTCGTTTCCGCCAGTGGAAAAACCGCGGTAAAGCGGGAACCCTTATCGCACCCTTCGCTCTCGGCGATCAATTTCCCATGATGAGTTTCGACCAGCGCCTTGCTGATGGCGAGACCAAGGCCGAGCCCGCCGAACTGCGAGCGTTCGCCTTGCTCAAAGGCGTTGAAAATTTTCGGGAGATTGTCGGCGTCGATCCCGATGCCGGTATCGGACACTTCCACCCGCAACCCGTCGTCGCCGTTCTCCGTCCGGATTTCGAGCCGCCCGCCTTCCGGCGTGAACTTGACCGCGTTCTTGATCAGGTTCCAAAAGATCTGCTGGAGCCGGGCCGGATCTGCCCAAAGCGCGACGTTTTCCGCCGCGAACTCAGTTGCCAACGTCAGGTGCTTTTTGTCGATATCCGCCTGGCAAATTTCGAGAGCGTTGCTCAAGAGCAGATGCGCATCCACTTTCTCGAGATTCAGCTGGACCTTGCCTTTGCTGACTCGGGTGAGGTCAAGCAGATCGTCGATTAACCGCGCTTCCAGCTCGACGTTGCGCCGGATCATTTGCAGCGAAGAACGCAGTTCATCCGGCAGGCTCGCGCTTTGCTCGAGCGCATACACGGAGGTGAGAACCGGCGTCAATGGGGTGCGCAACTCGTGACTAAGCATGGCCAGGAAAGAATCCTTCGCTCGATTTGCCCGGTCGGATTCGGCGCGCGCGTTTTGCGCGGATTTGTAGAGCCCGGCATTGTCGAGAGCGAGGGCGGCCCGGTGGGCCAGCTCTTCCGCGAGCGAAAGTTCGTCCGGCCCGCAAATTCGGCCGGGCCTGGTATTGATCATGACGATCGCGCCCATGATGCGGTCGTGCGTGCGCAGCGGTACCGCGATAAATGACTTCGCAGCCAGCGAGCGGATCCAATCGCGATCTGATTTTTCTGCGAAGACCTCGCGGAGCTCGCCGTTATGGACGTCGCAAACCAGCTGCGATTTGCCCGTCTTCAAAACATGGGCGCCACCTTTCTCGGCGGTCTCACTCGCGGGAAATTCCTCCGCTAACCGCTTCATCGCGGGCTCGTCCGCCGGATCGCGATGCGCTACTGCGGCTTGCCGCATCCGCCCGTCATCTTCCACGGCCAGAACAAGGCAGAAGTCGGCAACCCGCGGCACGACCAGGTCGGCCAAATTACAAAACGTCTCCTCATAGTTCAGCGATCCACCCAGGACGTTGCTGGCGTCGGCGAGAAACGCGAACCGTTCCTGGCGCGCTTCCGCCTCCGCCCGCGCCGCCTGTTCGAGGACCAATTTCTCCCGCTCTTCTGCCTGCCGTTTTACCTGCTCGGTCTTTTTGAAGAGATCAACGAACACCGCGATTTTCGCTCGCAGAATTTCAGGAACGACGGGCGTGAGAATATAATCGACGGCCCCGATCGAATAACCGCGCGAAACGTGCGTCTCCGTGTCGTTCACCGCGCTGATGAAAATGATCGGCGTCGTCTCGGACCGCGGCCGCTGGCGAATGAGCGCGGCGGTTTCGAACCCGTCCATGACCGGCATGTTCACGTCGAGCAGGATCACGGCGAAGTCCTGCTGGAGCAGGCAGCGCAGCGCTTCCTTGCCGGAACGCGCGCAGACGATGTTCTCCTTCAGATCGGCAAGGATCGTCTCGTACGCCAGCATCTTGTCGTGCCTATCGTCGACAATCAGGATGCTGACCTTTTCTTCGGCCGGCTCCTTCGGGCTGGGCTCCGCGGACATGATTAACGGTGCAGCCAGTTGCGCAGCAATGTAAGCAGGCGCTCGGTATCGACAGGTTTTGAAATGTAATCGCTCGCTCCAGCGTCGATGCATTTCTCGCGGTCACCCTTCATCGCCTTTGCGGTCAGCGCAATAATCGGCAGTTCCTCGAACCCGTACATCTTCCGAACCGCGCGAATCGTTTCGTACCCATCCATCTCCGGCAGCATAATGTCCATCAACACCAGGTCTGTGTCGGGCTCAGCCTGGAGTAATTCAAGCGCGGCCTTCCCGGTTTCCGCCGAATGCACATCCATCTTGAAACGCTCCAGCATGCTGGTCATCGCGAAGATGTTCCGGATATCGTCGTCCACGATCAGCACTTTTTTCCCCTCCAGGATTTCGTTCGGATCGTTCAATCGCCGGAGCATCTCGCGTTTGTCTTCGGGCAATGTCGCCGCGTCCCGGTGCAACCAGAGAGCCGTCTGATCGAAGAGCCGTTCCGGGCTGCGCACCGTTTTGACGATCGTGGTTTGCGCGATCCGATTTAGTTTCTCTTCCTCTTCCTGCGATAGGTCCTTCGCGGTGTAAACGATGATTGGCAGATGCTGGTTCTCGTGGCGAATTTGCTCGATCAAATCAAAGCCCGACATATCGGGCAGCATCAGGTCGAGCACGACACAATCGACAGGCTCGTTGCGCAAGCGTTCCAGAGCCGCGCCGCCGCTCGAGGCGTCGACCACTTTCGCGGTCGAATTACCGATCAATTCCCGAATGCTGTTGCGCTGGCTCTCGTCGTCCTCAACCACCAGCAGTTTCTTCGCAGTCGTAGCGTCCATTTCGTTCGCTTTTTCGAAGATTTGGCGAATCTGGGTTTCGTCGATCGGTTTGGTTAGGAAGCGGAGCGCGCCCATTCGCAACGCATTTCGCGGCTCTTCCCGCGCAGAGATCACGAAGACCGGAATATGTCGGGTCGTTAGGTCCGACTTCAACCGATTGAGAATATGCCAGCCATCCATGTCCGGCAGGCTAAGATCGAGCGTAATCGCGGCGGGCGAAAATTCGCGGACGAGATCGAGCGCTGTTTTGCCGCGTGGGGTGACGACCGCCTTGAATCCATTTTGACGGGCAACGTCGAGAAGCCACTGCGCGAAATCCCGGTCGTCCTCGATGATGAGCACCGATTTTTCGCCGGGCAAAATATTCGCCCGATCGTCGGCCAGCGCGAACTCCATCGGCTCCGCCTCTTCGGATTCGCCGTTAGAGACGGTTTCCGGCTCGACCGGCTCCGGCATGATCCGCGCCGCCGCGCGCTCCATCGGCGACACGCTGTAGTTTTGCGGCAGGAACAACGTGAATGTGCTGCCGCGTCCCTCCGAGCTTTCCAGTTTGATTTCGCCACCGAGGACCCGCGCTAGCTCGCGGCTGATCGCAAGGCCGAGTCCGGTTCCGCCATATTTCCGGCTGGTGCTGCCGTCCGCCTGGAGGAACGGCTCGAAGATGGTGACCTGTTTGTCGCCCGGAATTCCGATGCCGCTGTCACTCACAGAAAATGCGAGGACGCTTTCCGCCCGATTCAGATTGTGATTGTCCGGCGACCAACCAGCCGCCGCTGGTGCCACTTTCAAATTGACATAACCGCGCTCGGTAAACTTGAACGCGTTCGAAAGCAGGTTCTTGAGCACCTGATCCAGCCGCTGCGAATCGGTCTGGATCGCCGCCGGGATTCGCCGGTCTATATCGATGGTGAAGTTCACCGCTTTTCCTTCGGCGACGTGGCGGAAAGTGCGCTCCATCGTTTGCCGCATTTCCTCGAACCTGACTTCGCCGACGTCGAGAGTGACCGTGCCCGACTCGATCTTCGAAAGATCGAGAATGTCGTTGATGAGCCGGAGCAAATCCTTGCCGGAGCCGCGAATCGTGCGCGCGAACTCGACCTGTTTCGGAGTCAGGTTGCCTTCCGGATTCGACGAGAGTTGTTCGGCGAGAATCAGGAGGCTGTTAAGCGGCGTTCGTAACTCGTGCGACATGTTCGCCAGAAATTCGCTCTTGTAACGCGAAGTGATCGAGAGCTGCTGGGCCTTGCCTTCGAGGGCCTGCCGCGCTTGCTCGACCTCGCGGTTCTTCCGCTCGACCTCCTCGTTTTGCTCGAAAAGTTGTCGCGCCTTTTCTTCGAGTTCCTGGTTCGTCTGCTGCAATTCTTCCTGCCGGCTCTGCAATTCGGAGGCGAGCGATTGGGATTGCTTGAGCAGATCCTCCGTCCGCGTGTTCGCTTCGATCGTGTTCAACACGATCCCGATGCTTTCGGTGAGCTGATCGAGGAACGCGTGGTGCATCGGGCTGAAGTGCTCGAGCGACGAGAGCTCCATTACCGCTTTCACCTGGCCTTCAAAGAGGATCGGCAGAACGACGATGTTCTTCGGCGCGGTTTCGCCAAGGCCGGAATTCACCTGGATGTAATCAGGCGGAACTTTCGTGAGGAGAATCCGTTCTTTTTCCAGCGCGGCCTGGCCAACCAAACCTTCGCCGAGTTTGAAGCGAGTGCTGACGCCTTTGCGTTCGCGGAACGCGTAACTCGCCAGAAGCTGGAGCTCGGGTTCTTCCGCCGAACCATTCATCATATAGAACACGCCTTGTTGCGCGGAGACGACCGGCGCGAGCTCGGAGAGAATGAGCCGGCCGACCGTGAGCAAATCGCGTTGGCCTTGCAGCATTCGAGTGAATTTCGCGAGGTTCGTCTTGAGCCAGTCCTGCTCGTCGTTCCGCAACGTCGTGTCCTTCAAGTTGCGAATCATCTCGTTGATGTTGTCCTTCACGAACGCGACTTCGCCCTGCGCATCGACTTGAATCGATCGGGTTAGATCGCCCTTCGTTACGGCGGTCGCCACGTCTGCGATTGCGCGCAGCTGTGAAGTCAGATTGCCCGCGAGCTGGTTCACGTTGTCGGTCAAATCGCGCCATGTTCCCGCGGCGCCGGGCACGTTTGCCTGGCCGCCCAGTTTTCCTTCCACGCCCACTTCGCGCGCCACGCTCGTGACCTGATCGGCGAAAATCGCGAGCGTGTCGGTCATGCCGTTGATCGTGTCGGCCAGCGCGGCGATCTCGCCTTTCGCTTCGACGAGTAGCTTCTGTTTCAGGTCGCCGTTCGCGACCGCGGTCACGACTTTCGCGATACCGCGCACCTGGTTGGTCAAGTTGCCGGCCATGAAGTTCACCGAGTCGGTCAAATCTTTCCAGGTTCCGGCGACGCCTTTCACGACGGCCTGACCGCCGAGCCGACCTTCCGTGCCCACTTCGCGGGCCACGCGCGTCACTTCCGAAGCGAACGAGTTCAGCTGGTCCACCATCGTGTTGACGGTGTTCTTCAATTCCAGAATCTCGCCTTTAACGTCGACCGTGATCTTCTTCGAAAGGTCACCCGTCGCGACCGCCGTCGTCACCGCCGCGATGTTTCGCACCTGCGTCGTGAGGTTCGACGCCATGAAGTTGACCGAGTCGGTCAAATCTTTCCAAGTTCCCGAAACGCCTTCGACTCGCGCCTGTCCGCCGAGCGCACCTTCGGAACCCACTTCGCGCGCCACACGCGTCACTTCCGACGCGAAGGAACGGAGCTGATCCACCATCGTGTTGATCGTGTCCTTCAACTCCAGAATTTCGCCGCGGACATCGACGGTGATTTTCTTCGACAAGTCGCCGTTCGCGACCGCGGTGGTGACTTCAGCGATGTTTCGCACCTGGGCCGTGAGGTTGCCGGCCATCGAGTTCACCGAGTCGGTAAGATCTTTCCAGGTTCCCGCGACACCTTTCACGTCAGCCTGACCGCCGAGGCGTCCTTCCGTTCCTACTTCGCGGGCCACGCGAGTTACTTCCGACGCGAACGAACTGAGCTGATCGACCATCGTGTTGATGGTGTTCTTCAGCTCCAAAATTTCGCCCTTCACATCGACGGTGATTTTCTTCGAGAGGTCGCCGTTCGCGACCGCCGTCGTTACTTCGGCAATGTTACGCACCTGGCCAGTCAGGTTGCCCGCCATGAAGTTCACCGAGTCGGTGAGATCTTTCCAAGTGCCGGCAACACCACGCACGTCCGCCTGACCGCCGAGTTTTCCTTCCGAACCCACTTCGCGCGCAACACGGGTTACTTCCGAGGCGAACGAGCGGAGCTGGTCGACCATCGTATTGATCGTGTCCTTGAGCTGCAAAATTTCGCCGCGGACATCGACCGTAATTTTCTTCGACAAGTCACCGTTCGCGACCGCCGTCGTGACTTCCGCAATGTTTCGCACCTGACCCGTCAGGTTACCGGCCATCGAATTCACCGAATCGGTCAAATCTTTCCACGTTCCGGCGACGCCTTTCACTTCGGCCTGACCGCCAAGCCGGCCTTCCGTTCCCACTTCACGCGCAACACGCGTCACTTCCGCCGCGAACGAGCTGAGCTGGTCGACCATCGTGTTGATGGTGTTCTTCAGCTCCAAAATTTCGCCCTTCACATCGACGGTGATCTTCTTGGAGAGATCGCCATTCGCGACGGCGGTCGTGACCTCCGCAATGTTTCGCACCTGACCGGTCAGGTTACCGGCCATCGAGTTCACCGAGTCGGTGAGATCTTTCCAAGTACCGGCGACGCCTTTCACTTCCGCCTGACCGCCGAGAATTCCTTCCGAACCCACTTCGCGCGCCACGCGCGTCACTTCCGAGGCAAACGAGCTCAGCTGATCGACCATGGTGTTGACGGTGTCCTTCAGCTCCGCGATTTCGCCCTTCACTTCGACGGTGATTTTTTTCGACAGGTCGCCGTTCGCGACCGCCGTCGTGACGAGCGCAATGTTTCGCACCTGCGCAGTCAGATTGCCGGCCATGAAATTCACCGAGTCCGTCAAATCTTTCCAAGTGCCAGACACACCGCGCACTTCGGCCTGACCACCGAGAATTCCTTCCGAACCCACTTCGCGCGCAACACGCGTTACTTCCGAGGCGAAGGAGCTGAGTCGATCAACGAGCGTGTTGATCGTGTTCTTCATTTCCAAGATCTCGCCTTTGACGTCGACCGTGATCTTGCGCGACAGATCGCCGTTCGCGATCGCGGTCGTCACCTCGGCGATGTTACGGACCTGCGCCGTGAGGTTGCCGGCCATCATATTCACGTTGTCGGTCAAATCCTTCCAGGTGCCGGCGACGCCGCGCACATCGGCTTGACCACCGAGCGCGCCTTCCGAACCCACCTCGCGCGCGACACGCGTCACTTCCGAAGCGAACGAGCGGAGCTGATCCACCATCGTGTTGATCGTGTCCTTCAGCTCCAAAATTTCGCCGCGGACATCGACCGTAATTTTTTTCGACAAGTCGCCTGTTGCGACCGCTGTCGTAACCTCGGCAATGTTACGCACCTGCGCCGTCAGGTTGCCCGCCATCGAATTCACCGAATCGGTGAGATCTTTCCACGTGCCGGCAACGCCCTTCACGTCCGCCTGACCGCCAAGTTTTCCTTCAGTACCAACTTCGCGCGCCACGCGCGTCACTTCCGACGCGAACGAACTGAGCTGATCCACCATCGTGTTGATCGTGTTCTTCAGCTCCAAGATTTCGCCCTTCACATCAACGGTGATTTTCTTCGAGAGATCGCCGCGAGCGACCGCCGTGGTCACGTCTGCGATGTTTCGGACCTGACCGGTCAGATTTCGAGCCATGAAATTCACGGAGTCGGTGAGATCTTTCCACGTTCCGGAAACGCCCTCGACGCGCGCCTGGCCGCCGAGAATTCCTTCCGAACCGACTTCGCGCGCCACGCGCGTCACTTCAGACGCGAACGATCGCAGCTGGTCCACCATGACGTTGACCGTGTCCTTCAATTCGAGGAACTCGCCTTTCACGTCGACCGTGATTTTCTTCGTCAGGTCACCATTCGCGACCGCCGTCGTGACCGTCGCAATGTTACGCACCTGCGCGGTCAGGTTGCCTGCCATCAGGTTCACGTTTTCCGTGAGATCCTTCCAAGTGCCGGCCACACCTTTGACCTTCGCCTGGCCACCGAGTTTTCCTTCCGTGCCGACTTCGCGGGCCACACGCGTCACCTCCGACGCAAACGCGCCGAGCTGATCGACCATCGTGTTCACCGTCTTCGCCGTGCGCAGGAATTCGCCCTGCAACGCCCGGCCTTCGATCTCCGTCGCCATTGTCTTCGACAGATCGCCCTTTGCGACCGCACCGATGACCCGCGCCATCTCGCTCGTCGGATGGACCAGATCGCCGATCAATCCATTGACCGACCCGATTGCTTCCGCCCAGCATTCGCCGACGTCGCCGATCGATGCCCGCTGGGAAATTCGGCCTTCCTTGCCGACCACTTGTCCAATGCGGTCCAGCTCGCGCGCCAGCCGCTGATTCATCCCGATCACGTCGTTGAACGTGTCCGCGATCTTGCCTGCCAAGCCCGTCCAGTCGTCCGGCAACCGGGCCGAAAAATCGCCGCGCTTAAACGCAGTGAGCGCGGTGAGCAATTGCTTCGGGTCCAGACCCTCGCCATTTAGACGGGACCCATTTGTTGCGGCTTTGGGCCGGGCTGATGGGGCAGCGGCTTTCGGCTGCGGTGGTGGAGTGTCGGCTTTAGGCCGCGGTGGTGGTGAAGTCGTTTTCTTCATAAATGCATCGGGTTTGGAAAAAAGCCGGTGGTTCGGTCGGAGCGCAATGAAATGGAGCAATAATGGTGCTCCCGGCAACCTGACGTTGCCTGCGCCGAATTTCCTAAAGCAGGGCCGGTCACAAATTTCCGGGCCTTCGAGGGCCTTGTCTTAAATCGGTTTTGTCCCGCCGATCACGTGTAAGATTTCTACCGAATTCGCTCGGAAAGTAGCGGTTGCCGCAATAAGCGTCCCGGATTGACATCTCCGCCCTTCCCGGAATACGACTCGCCTCGTGACTTCGCCGGGCGGCAGCCGCAAAGAACTCGACGCGATGGTGGTCGAGATCGAGCTGACCCTGTGCAGCATCATTCAGGGGGTCGCCCTCTATTTTCTGGTCGAAAATGCGCGCGCGGTCGTCTCGATGGGGCAGGTCTCGGCATGGCCCTATGTCGCGACTGGTCTGATCATCATCCTGCTTTTCTGGTCGCGGTCGCTCATTCACACGCTCACCCTGATCCGCTGGCCGCTCGAGTTCGTGCACAACTTTTTTTACGTTGCATGCACGCTCGTCGAAGCGCTCGCCTTCACTCACCTGAGCGACCCATTCGCGTGGTTTGTTTTGACCGCAGTTTACGCGGTGGTCGTGTGGACGCTCTTTGTTTACGACATGCGCATGGTCGCGTTGCGCGGCCGTGATAGCGCGGGACCGGTCGGCAGCCGCCTGTATTCCCTGGTCGGCGCGGATCAAATTCTAAACATTCGATTCCTGATCCCGCTGATCTTTGCCTTCAACGTCGGGTGCGCAGTAGCCATCCATCTTCGTCCCGATTTCTTTCTCGCTCGAGGCGGACATTACTTTCTCATCGGGGCCCAGGGAATCGGCCTCATCGGTTATCTCGTTTACGTCGTCCGGACGTATATTGGATTTCAGCCGTTGATCACGCAGACCCGGGAAGAATGGCGCGCGGCTTCCGACGAAGCTGCTCGTTAGGCTAATCCGCGGGCTCGTTTTTCCAGTGGCAGCAATGCGGCGTAGATTGAGTCGTGGACCGGCGTGGAGATGCCCGTCCTTTGGCCGAACCGGACAACTGCACCGGTCTGCGCTTCCAGTTCAGAAGGGCGGCCTGCCATGATGTCGCGTTGCATTGACGAGGTCGTTTCGGGCGGCTGAGAGTCGAGGATCGCCAGTGTCTTGCTGATCGTTTCTGCGTTGAGATTTTCCCCGTGGGCCCGCGCGATCGCTGCGACCTCTTGCAGGGCGGCCACGAGCCGTGCCCGCAACTCTGGCGATGAGCGAATCGGACCGATGGGCAATCGCATCACTGCCCCGAGCGATCCCCACATGATGAACAGGAATTTTTCCCACATCGCGAGACTGATATCCCGGGGAATTTGGCAGCGGACTTTCGCTGCCGCAAAAGCGTCGCGCAGTTCTGTCAGACGCTCCGGATTTCGCAACGGTTCCAACTCGCCGAACTCGATCGAAGGTTCTGCTGAGCGATGATGGATTTCTCCGGGCCCAATCGCCTGCGCCACAATTCGGCAGAGACCGCCGGCAACACGGTCGGTTCCGACAACCGCGGCCAGTTGCTGCGGAGCTTCCATTCCGTTCTGGAGTGGAATCACCAGAGAATTCTCCGCCTGCATTTTTTGGATGGCTTCCGCCGCTTCCGGTATTTGCCAGGCTTTGACCGCGACTAGCACGGCGTCTGGTCCTTTGATTTCCGCGGGATCGCTGGTCGCCCGAACCTTCACCTCGAAATCGCCATTGATGCTTTTGACGCGAAGCGGCGCGGATCGCAGCGCTTCCAACGTCTTTCCGCGGACCAGAAAAACCACGTCGTTCCCCGCCAAGGCAAGCCGGCCACCGAAGTAACCGCCCACCGCTCCCGCTCCGATCACCGTGATTTTCATTGCCTACGAAAACATCCGCTCGACGGCGGCCTCACAATGGATGCGGGTGGTGTTGAGCAAGGGAATTCCGTTATGCGACGGGTCGCACAAAATGAGCGGCAATTCCGTTCCGCCGAGAATCACGCCGTCGATCTTCGATTGCTCGGCCATCCGATCCACGATGTCGAGCAGGCCGGCCCGCGTCTCCGGCAGAAAGACGCCGGCCACTAATTCGCTCATATATTTCTCGTGTATGAGTTCCAAGTCGGCCGGTTCCGGCGCGATGACAGCAATGTCGTTCGCTGAAAAGAGGTCGCGGTAGGCGGTGCCTTGCATCGTGAAGCGAGTCCCAAAAAGCGCGAGTCGTTTCAGCCTGCGTCTTTTCGCTTCGTCAGAAGTTTTTTCGACGATGCTGATCAACGGCAGCGGTGACTTTGCCGCGAGATCGTCAAACACGATGTGCGGCGTGTTCGACGCCATGATCGCGAAGTCTGCCCCGGCGCGCTCGAGCTTCGCCAATTCGGTTAGCAACCAATCGGTGAGTTCCTTCAATTCACCGGCGCCCACCGTCGCCAGCACACGCTGCAGATCGATGCTGTTGATGAAGATCGGCGGATAACTGCCGTCGTTCTTTCGAGCGCGGTAGAGCCCGATGATTGTCTGGTAATAATCGGCCGTCGACCCCGGTCCAATCCCGCCAATGATCCCGAGCGTTTTCACAGCACGTCCCCGAAACGCATCTCGTTGGTCACCACGAATCCGAGTCGCTCGTAAAGCGAACGCGCCTGGGTCGACGCGTGCAAAACGAGCCGGTCGATTTTTTCTTCCCGGGCCCAGCGGATAATCTCATTCATTAAGAGCAGGCCGACGCCGCGATTCCGCCATTCCGGTTCGGTGAAGACATTCAGCACGATCGCGTGACGCCCTTTAGCGAAACCGCCGTTGCGCGCAGGCCGATGAGGGTGCGGAGCAACCAGGCGCACTTGCACCCCGGCGCCAGCAATGACCACGCCCTGTTCAGCTTTCGGCGACGCTAACCAGCCAATGTATTCACTACTAGCCAGACCGCGTTCCGTCCACGCCTGTGAGGCTGCGAGAAAATCATCCCGCGTTTCCTCGGAAAGATCGCCCATATCCTGAAACATTCGCGCACGATGCCGCGCGATCACGCCGGCGTCCCGAACATCGGCGCGTCGAATGAGAAACTCACTCTCCGGATGGCGCATCAATTTGGAACACCACATTCATCCGACCGGCCTTGACCCGCGGTTCAATGCGCACGCCCCCGATCTTTTCCATCGCCTTTTGCGAACGCCAATTGCTCGGACCGACGAGAAAAACGACATGCCGCACAAATCGGAAAGCGTGTTTCAGCATCAGGTCTTTCATCTCGCGGTTGTAAACGCCGCCCCAGTATTTGCGGGCCAAAAAAGTGAACCCGATTTCGATTTCGCTGCGTTCCGCGTCGTAGCCGAGGTAGCGCGATGAGCCGATGATGCTCCCATCTTTTTTGTCGAGCACGACGAACGCGCCGCCGGACTCCATTGCTTCCCGGAAAAATCCGCGGAAAACCTCCGCCTGATACCGATCTGGCACCGGATGTTGTTCCCAGATCAACGGATCGCACGCGACCGCGAACAGAGCGTCGTAGTCATCCGCGCGCAGCGGACGCAGCCGAAGCAATTCGCCCTCTAA
Source organism: Chthoniobacterales bacterium (assembly GCA_045809795.1). GTDB lineage: Bacteria > Verrucomicrobiota > Verrucomicrobiia > Chthoniobacterales > UBA10450 > AV80. The sequence goes on along the minus strand of JBJMXD010000006.1, from coordinate 701,222 downwards.
AATCGGTTGTAACTCAAAAGACATTTCAAGGAACGGCGCTTTCCAAACCGCCGTCTTCGGGCAACTCCAGCTGCCCCGATCCCATGTACCAACAAGTGCCTCCCACATACACACCGGTGATCTCGCCGCCCGAATGCTTGATCCGAATATGAAGAAAACTCGGGCGCCCCATCTCGACTCCCTGTTCGCTCACGCAACGTAGCTCGTCGTCGTTTGACGGAAGAACGCGATGCCGCACCAGATAGCACCCGAGCGGTCCGGTCGCACCGCCCGTCGCTGCGTCCTCCTGGACGCCGAGCGACGGCGAGAACATTCGACTGTGCACAGCAGATCCCTCGAACTCGGTCTCCGTCGTGAAGACGAAGATGTTTTGCTCCGGCAATTTCAATCGCTCCTCGACGCCGCGTCGAAAACGGATGCGCCGCATCGCCTCCAGCGTTTTTACCGGGACGAACAAAAACGGCACCCCGCACGAAACGACCTGGATGGGTAGATCGGCGAGGATAGCCTCCGTCTCCAACGAAAGCATCTCCGCAATCCCGGCACGATCGTCGACGGACGGGCCAAACTTCGGCAGCGGTTGCTGCATCTCGATGAAGGAAGGTTTGCCATTTTCCCAATCGATCGCGACTGGAATCGGCCCCACTCTTTCTTCCAGCGTAATCTTGGTGCGCTCGCGGTCCGGCCTAACGAGTCCAGCGCGTGTCAGCACGAAAGTAGTGCCGACGGTGGGATGGCCCGCCATCGGCAATTCTTCGGCCGGCGTGAAGATGCGCAGCCGGAAATCGTTGGAGGGATTTTCTGGCGGAAACACGAACGTCGTCTCCGACAGATTGAATTCCTTCGCGATCGCCTGCATTAGCGCGTCCGAAAGTCCGCGGCCGTCGAGAAAGACCGCCAGCGGGTTCCCGCCAAAGGCGCGATCCGTGAAAACATCCACGAGATGGTAAGAACGTTTGTTCATAAAATTGAGTCGAGCGCCTGTCCGAAATCGGACAACAGATCGGCTTCGTCTTCCAGACCAATCGAAATCCGAATCAGGCTGTCGTCCACGCCCATGGCCGCGCGTTGCACGGCGTTCAGGCTTTCGGCCCACATCGCGGCTGGGTGAACCAGGAGCGTCGTGAATCCGCCCAGGCTCGCCGCGTATCGGCCGAGTTTCACATTTCGAATAAATTTTTCCGCAGCCGCGTAGCCTCCGCGAAATTCCACGCTCAGCATTCCGGTCCCGCCGCTCATTTGCGCCTCCGCCAATTCGGATTGCGGATGGGATTCGAGAAACGGGTAGTTTACGCGCGCGATCGCCGGATGAGTTTCGAGAAATTTCGCCACGGCCAGCGCGTTGCGATTATGCCGCTCGACTCGTAGTTCAAGCGTGCGCAGGCCGCGCAGGAGCAGCCACGAATCGAACGGGCTCAGGACCGCGCCCACCACGATGTGCAATCGCCAGGCGCGCTCGATGAATTCCTTCGAGGCAACGATCGCGCCTGCCATCACGTCGTGGTGACCGCTCAAGTATTTCGTCGCACTGTGGACGACAACGTCGATTCCAAATTCGAGCGGGCGTTGATTAATCGGCGTGGCGAAGGTGTTGTCGACTATCGTCGCGATTCCGCGCGGCTTCGCGATTTCCGCGATTGCGCGCAAGTCGGTCAGGCCCATCAACGGATTAGCCGGCGTTTCGGTGTAGATCAACTTTGTGTTGGGCTGAATTGCCCCGGCGAAGTCGCCATCTTGTTCGACGTGGGTGCACTCAATTCCCCAGCGCGGAAGAATCTCCTGAAACAATGTCGCCGCTGAAGCGTATACGTTCCGTTGCGCCACGACGTGATCGCCTTTCTTCAGAATGCTGATCACGGCCGTGAAAATCGCGCCCATCCCCGAGGCCGTGACCATCGCTGCTTCGCCGCTTTCCATCTCCGCAAGTAGCGCTTCGACCTGCTCGTGACCCGGATTGCCGTAGCGCGTGTAATATTCGCGGGGCTGAATCGTCTGCGAAATTTCGGCGAACTCCGCAATGGAATCGGCTTCGAAGCTGGTGCTTTGCCAGATGGGTGACGCGATCGCGCGGGTGGAATTCCGAGAGCGTGCGGCGTGAATCAGTTTTGTTTGCAGATTCATGCGACAGCTTTCGGACGAAACGTGACGATCAATGCAATGCCGAGGACCACGAGGGCGCTGCCGGCGAGAAGTGCAGGCGCGAGTTTCTCGCCGCCAAGCCAGGTGCCGAGGAACACTGCGACGACTGGATTTACATAGGCGTAGGTCGAGACGCGTGTTGCCTCGACGTTGCGCAGAAGCCAAAGGTAGGCGGAGAATCCGACAATCGATCCGACGGCGGCGAGATAAGTCATTGCGCCCAGCGAGCGCACAGTAACGGCGCCGATATTAAAATGAGCGAACTCGCCGTGGAGCGACGCGGCGATGAGCCCGAGAACGCCACCGCAAATCATTTGCATCGCGGCCATCATGAACCCGGACGTTTCGTGCCGGACGCGAATGGCGTAGAGCGAGGCGGCCGACCAAAGTAATTCGCCGATGGTGAGAAGGACGAGGCTCAAGGTTAATTGAGGCGTGAACGTGAGCGCACTCGGCTGAACGATCACCGCCACTCCGAAGGTCGCGATCGCGATCCCACACCAAACCGGCAGTCGCGGTTTTCTTAGCGTGCCGCTCAACCAGCCCATCAACACCATCACTGCAGGGACCAGCGCTACAATTACGGCCGCGGTCCCGGATGGGATGTATTGCTCCGCGAAAGTGACGCTGCCGTTGCCGGCAAAAATAATTCCGCCGCCGATCAGCGCGGCGCTGCGCCAGTCACGGGCGCTCGGTCGCGGCGCGCCGCGCCAGCGGATAAAAAGATAGAATAGGGATCCCGCCACCGTCCATCGCAGTCCAGCCATGATCAGCGGCGGAATTGTTTCGATCGCGACGCGAATGCCGAGAAAGGTCGAACCCCAGATCAGGTAAACAGCGGCAAAGGCGAGCACGACTTGAAGCGTGCGCGATTGAGTCCAGGAGAATCGTGGCGAAGCGGCAGCGGGGGGATCGCAAACAAGCTCGCAGGCTTCGGCTACTGGCATGAGGGATTTTGCGCTCAATGCTTGGCCTGATACAGATTCAGAGTTGAAGATTTTAGGCCGGTACAGTTTGCGTTATGCGCACTCTGTGTGACATGATCGATTAATGGTTGTTTCTCGAGTTTCGAGTGGCCGGCGCGAACCGCTCTACGCCCGGATCGCCGCTAACGTCGGCGAGTTGATCGAAGGCGGTGTGCTGCGAACCGGCGATCGAATTCCGTCGGTACGCCGCGCCAGCCGCCAGCATCGCGTCAGCATGGCGACCGCGGTGCAGGCTTATCTCGAACTGGAAAATCGCGGCCTGATTGAAGCGCGGCCAAAATCAGGCTTTTTCGTTCGCCATCGTCCGCAGCAGCTTCTTGATGAGCCGCAAACGTCCCGGCCGTTGCCGGGCGCATCTGCCCACGAATCTCCCACGCTCATCTCGCGTCTCTTCGGCGCGACGATGAAGCGGGATGTCGTTCAACTCGGTCCCGGAGTTCCGAGCGCGAAACTTCTTCCCGTTCAGAAATTGAATCGAATCCTCGCCTCAACCGCGCGGCGGCTAGGTCCGGGCGCGTTGGAACTCGATATGCCGCCCGGTTGTTTACCGTTGCGACGGGCCCTGGCGCGGCGCGCTCTCGATTGGGGAGTGAAAATTTCGCCGGACGAAATCATTACCACCAGCGGTTGCATGGAGGCCCTGGTTCTTGCGTTGCGAGCAGTGACGAAACCGGGCGACTCGGTCGCCGTCGAATCGCCAACCTACTTCGGCATCGTCCAGCTGATCGCTCAGCTCGGCCTCAAAGCGCTCGAGATCGCGACCCATCCGCGTTCCGGCCTCGATCTCGACGCGCTCGAGCGCGCGCTCCGCACGCGTCGAGTCAGCGCCTGCCTCGTCGTGCCCAACTTCAACAACCCGCTTGGCAGTCTCATGCCGGATGCCGCCAAAGAACGCCTCGTTCAAATGCTCGCGCGAAAAGAGATTCCCCTGATCGAAGACGATCTTTACGGCGACCTTCATTTTGGCGCCGAACGTCCGCACGTCGCGAAGGCGCACGATCGCAAAGGGCTCGTGATGCTTTGCGGATCGTTTTCGAAATCCGTCGCGCCCGGTTATCGCGTGGGCTGGCTCATGCCGGGCCGATGTTTCGAGAAAGTGAAAGACTTGAAGTGCACCAGCACGGTCGCGACCGCGACGCTGCCGCAATTCGCGCTGGCCGATTACATGACGAACGGCGGTTACGAACATCATCTGCGCAGCCTTCGCGTCGCTTTGAAGCGCCAGATGCAACAAATGAGTCACGCGGTCGCGGAATCATTTCCGAGCGGAACAAAAATGACGCGGCCGGGCGGCGGCATTGTGCTTTGGGTGGAATTGCCGGGGCGGGTGGATGCACTTCGATTGCATGCAAAAGCGCTCGCCGAGAAAATCAGCCTCGCCCCAGGACCGATGTTTTCGCCGCGGGAAAGCTATCGTAATTGCATTCGCCTGAGTTTCGGTGAGCCCTGGTCGCCACAAATCGAGCGGGCCATCGGCCTCCTCGCTTATCTGGTGAAGCAGATGCGAGCCGGCCGCTAGGAGACGACTCCGCGCTTTGCAACGGTTTCGCGGCTGTTTAAGCTCGCAGTGTGCTTCTCGAAAAAAACGGTAGCCGATCTCTGACGATGCCGGCTTCGACAACGATCGATCAGATCATGGTCGAAGAACGCGCCGCTGCGTTCGGCAAGCGGAGCATCAAAACTTCCGCCAAACTTTCGGGGCTCAAGCTTGTCATTTCGATGATGGACCTAACGACACTGGAAGGAAAAGACACGCCGGGAAAAGTCGCGTTCGTCTGCCGGAAAGCGATGCAGCCGATGGATCCGCGCTACGAAGTCCCGTCCTGCGCTGCGGTCTGCGTCTATTCGAATCTCGTCCGGGCCGCGAAACGTTTTCTGGGAAATTCCGGCGTGAAGGTCGCATCAGTCGCGACCGCGTTCCCGACCGGACTGATGCCGTTGAAATTGAAATTGCAGGAAGTCCGCAGCGCCGCGCGCGACGGCGCCGATGAGATCGACATGGTGATCGATCGCGGCCAGTTCCTCGCCGGCAATCACAACCGCGTCTTCGACGAGATCGCCGCCACCAAGGAAGCCTGCGGCGCCGCGCATTTAAAAGTGATCCTTGAAACCGGGGAGCTCCAGACCTACGACAACGTCCGCATCGCCAGCGAGCTCGCCATGCGCGCGGGCGCCGATTTCATCAAGACCTCGACCGGGAAAGTGTCGCCCGCCGCCACGATGCCTGTGACGCTCGTCATGCTCGAAGCGATCCGTGATTACTTTTACGAAACCGGAATTCGGATCGGAATGAAACCCGCCGGCGGCATTCGCACCGCCAAACAATCGCTCGCCTATCTAGTCATGCTCAAGGAAACGCTGGGCGACGATTGGCTCACGCCCGATCTTTTCCGCTTCGGCGCCAGCACCCTCGCCAACGACGTTCTCATGCAGATCGCCAAAGTCGTCGACGGCAATTACCAAAGCGGCGATTACTTTTCCCTGCCTTAGACTTCCCTTTCCGCTCGGGAGGCCGAGAGACGCGAGAAGCACTTGACGTCGTTTCGCTCCGCCGAAAAAATTCAGACGATGACGATCAATCCTATCGCGTCACCGGTATCGAGACCTGCGCACGACGTCCGCAGCCTGAGCCGTTTCATCGCCGCCGCAGTTCGAGCGGCTCAGGCGGGGGAAGACCCATTCGAACACATCGTGCTCAGGAACGTTTTTCCGGATGATCTTTACGCGGCGATGCTTTCTGCGATGCCGGTCAGTTCCTACTACCGGCCGATTTCCGGCCGGGGCAAGGTCCGCAATCTAATCGATGGCGTGCACACGCGGGTAAAAGTCGATTTGTTTCCTGAGTACATCCGTGGATTACAACCGGAACAACGCGCGGTTTGGAACTTGGTTGGACAGGCTCTGTGTTCCGCCGAACTGAAGAATGCGTTCGTGGAGCGGCTGGGTCCGGGATTGGAGCGACGCTTCGGCCCGGATTTCGCGAAAGCCCGCCTTTATCCGATTCCGATCCTCACCCGGGACGTGCCTGGGTATTTCATCACCCCGCATCCCGACACGCGTTGGAAAGGTGTCACGGTCCAATTTTATCTTCCGCCGGACGAAACGATCTCCCACGTCGGTACGATCTTTTACGAACATCTGCCTGACGGGAATTTTCGCGAAGGAGTTCGGATGCAGTTCCTGCCGAACAGCGGCTACGCTTTTGCCGTCGGCAAAGAGACCTGGCACGCCGTCGATAAAGTCGGCCCGGAAGTGAAGACGCGAGATTCGATTTTGCTCACTTATTTTGTCGACAACTCGCCACTGCTGTTTGTCCGCAACCGCGGGCGACGGATTTCTAATTTCGTGGATCGCGAATTTCGCCGCCGGTTCCAGCGCTGAGGCAGCGTCCGCGGACATGAATTTGCGTGCGGCCAGGGCTTTCGGCGGTTAAGAAGAGCCATGCCTCGCAAGAAGTCGCGCTCCGAATTGGTGGTGCTGTCGCGCCATGCGCCAGCAACGCGTGAGCGCGTCGCCTTGCCCCTGCGCGAACGGCATCTCAATTTCGGCGACCGCTGGGGTTATGCGCCGGCGCCGGAAGCGCATGATTACATCCGGCTGCAAAAGCGTTATCAGCTGTTCATCGGCGGGAAATTTGTTGCGCCGAAATCCGGGAAATATTTCGCTTCGATCAACCCGGCGACGGAAGAGAAGCTGGCGGAAATCGCGGAAGCCAATGCGGCCGACGTAGGGACAGCGGTCTCCGCCGCGCGTCGCGCTTACAAGAATGTCTGGAGCAAGATGCCGGGACGCGAGCGCGGGAAATTTCTCTTCCGCATCGCGCGACTCATCCAGGAAAAATCGCGCGAGCTTGCCGTGCTCGAGACGATGGATGGCGGCAAAACCATAAAGGAAAGCCGCGATATCGATCTGCCGCTCGTCGCTGCCCACTTTTTTTATTACGCCGGCTGGGCCGACAAACTCGATTACGCTTTCCCTGGCCGGACCGCGCGTCCGCTCGGAGTTGCGGGGCAAATTATTCCATGGAACTTCCCGCTCCTGATGGCGGCGTGGAAGCTCGCGCCCGCCCTCGCCGCCGGAAACACCTGCGTCCTCAAGCCGGCGGAGACCACGAGCATCACCGCGATGCATCTAGCCGAGATTTTTCAGGAGGCGGAATTGCCGGAGGGCGTCGTCAACATCGTTACGGGAGCCGGTGAAACCGGCAAAGCGATCATCGAACATCCCGACGTCGACAAGATCGCGTTTACCGGTTCGACCTCAGTCGGGAAAATTCTCACGCAAGCCGTCGCGGGAACGAAAAAGAGACTGACGCTCGAGTTGGGCGGCAAAGCCGCGAACATCATTTTTGAAGACGCGCCGATCGACCAAGCGGTCGAAGGAATTATCTCCGGCATCTATTTCAACCAGGGTCACGTTTGTTGCGCCGGCTCGCGCCTGCTCGTGCAGGAAGGCGTCTTCCCGCAGGTGATCCGGAAATTGCGCGATCGCATCGCAACCTTGCGGGTCGGCAATCCGCTCGACAAGAACACGGACATCGGCGCGATCAACTCCCGGATGCAGCTCGATAAGATTTGCGAACTGGTCGATAGCGGATTGAAACAAGGCGCCGAGCTGGTGCAATCCAACGCGCGTTTGCCTGCGAAAGGTTACTGGTATCCGCCGAGCTTTTTCACCGGCGTCACCGCTTCGCATCGGATCGCCCAGGAAGAAATTTTCGGCCCGGTCCTGAGCGTGATGACGTTCCGCACCCCCGAAGAAGCGATCGAGCGCGCGAACAACACGCCGTACGGTTTGAGCGCCGGTGTCTGGACGGATAAAGGCAGTAAGATCTTCAAGATCGTGAACAAACTCCGGGCCGGCGTCGTTTGGGCGAACAGCTACAACAAGTTCGATCCGACCAGTCCCTTCGGCGGCTATAAAGAAAGCGGGTTCGGCCGAGAAGGTGGGCGGCACGGTCTGCTGCCGTACGTGGCGCTGACTTAGGCAAAGGTGCGTCGCGCGCTCCGCGCGATGTCAGCACTGCCAGGCTTCGGGGCATGATTTCGTCATCGAGCGGCGGAGCGCTCGATCCACCTATCTTCGCCGCCGGGCTTTGGCGTCGTAATAGAGAACGATAAACGAAGCCGCCAGAAGCGGCCGCAAGATCAGATTCATCACGGCTGAGGCAATGTCGGATGCGATCATCAAGGCATCGGGCGTTTTCGCCTGGGAGAGAGATTGCATGAGCGCGATCGCGTGTTCGGGGTTATCGACCCCGCTCAGCCGGGCGGCGGTGAAAGGAAATTGCACAGCGATCAGCGCGAACAACAGAACGAGCAGCCAAACCGAAGCGACGATCGCGCCGCGATAGAGTGGGCGCTCTAGCTTGGGAGCATCGGGAACGCAACGCGCCAACTCTTTGCTTTCGCGCACGGCCAGAAAAGGACCCTCATCGCCGAACGCGGCGGTTTGTTCCCAGAAGAGAAAGTTAATGAAGAGCCGCGCGTTGATGTAAACCATGAACGCGCCGACGAGGAGGTAGAGCAGGATCGTCACGACTGACAAGCCGGCGCCCAGCAGCGCGATCATCGCGGTCAGCGGAACGAAAAACCAAAAGAAGTAGCTGAAGTAAACCAGCAAACCGGTTCCGAGCATTTTGCCGAAACGCTCGATCGTCGCGGAAAATTGCGCGGCCAAAGATCGGCGCCGGCCGCGCAGGACATCATCGGCTACATATTGAAAACCTGCCGTCGAAATCGGCCAGAGCAGAATCACGAGCAGGAACATGATCCAGCAGATCGGCGGCACGGAAATCGTCGGCAGTGGTTCGCCCGAAGTGAGGTCCGGGATCGGGACTCGCGGGAAGTTCCATTGCATGACGAACATGGGCGCCGCGGTCAAAAAGCCGAAAACCATGAAGCGCCAGAAACCACGGCGGTAGATGAGAATCGTTTCGCGAAAAATCTCCGGCCAACTCCGGCGGCGTATAATTAGGTCGGGTGGCTCTGCGAGTGGTACATCGTCGGCGAAGAACTCGGGGAACTCCGCCGCCAGGGACCAGCGTTCGTCCTCGACGCGGCGCACTTCGTTACTGCGGATCAAGCGGCCTTCGCTTTTCCATTCGAGAAGCGTATCGGTGTCGACCGGGCCGTATTCGCGCCCTTCTACCCGCACCATCCATTGGTCTGGCATTGGGCTTCTTTACTAGTGAAAGCAAACAATCGCCACAGCCCGTTCTCCACGGAATTTCATGCTCATGATCTTGATCATGCTCCTGATCTTTCTGGAACAACGACCGTCGCTCAGAGGATCATGAGCAAGATCACGATGATCACCACGAGGTTGGAAACCGGCGCCTCTTGGCTACGTTCCTTTTCGTGAAGCTGCTTCTCGTCGACGGGCATTATTACGTTTACCGATCGTTCTTCGCGATCATGAACCTGTCGAACTCGCGCGGCGAACCGACGAACGCGATCTTCGGGTTCACAAAAACGTTGCGTTTGATGATCAAGCATCTCCAGCCGGAACTCGGCGCCGTGTTCTGGGATGAAGGTTTGCCCGAGAAACGGATGATCCTGCAGCCGGCTTACAAAGAAACGCGCAAGGAAATGCCACAGCCGATGGTCCCCCAGCTCGATTACATTCAAAGCGAGCTCACCTCGCTGCTAGGCTTCAAGAATATTTCGCTGCCGAACACGGAGGCGGACGATCTCATGGGTTGTTACGCGATCGCCGCCTGCAAAAAAAATATCGAGGTGGTCCTCGCGACCAATGACAAAGACCTGTATCAGCTCGTCGGGCCGTGCGTGAAAGTTTACACGACAGCGAAAGCTGATCTGGCTTCGCCCAAGGACGCGTTCGCCTTGCTCGGGGAAGCGGAAGTGACCACGAAATGGGGCGTGCCGCCGAAGCTGATCGGCGACGTCCTGGCGTTGACGGGCGACTCCGTGGACAACATTCCGAGTGCCGGTTTCGGCCGGAAGACTGCCGCGAAATTGCTCATGGAACACGGCAACCTCGATGCGTTGCTCGCGAACCTGGAAACAATTAAGAGCGACCGGACCCGGGAGAAATTGACGGCGGGCCGGGAGCAAATTCAGCAGAACCGCAAAATGGTGGAGCTGGATTGCGACACGCCGTTGCCAGTGCCGATCGATGAGTTGCGGATCAAGCCCGATTATCCGGCGCTCATCGGGGCGCTGGAAAAGTGCGAGTTCAAGTCGCTCCTTCAGGAGGTCCGGGATGAAGCGACTAAAGCGGGCACAGTGAAGCAGGGTGAACTGCTGCTGTAACTGCGCCATCAGCCGTTATGTCATCCTGAGCGAAGCGAAGCGCAGCCGAAGGATCTCTGACCTTTTCCGCGCAGGTGTGGCGTGCGCAGCGAAAGAATCGCTGAGATATTCACAGATCCTTCGGCAGGCTCAGGATGACAATTAGAGGGGTTTCGGGGCGATCTCGGCGCCGATATCAAGGACACCCATGCTTTTGTCGAAAAAAGTTCGAACGACAGGCCGATCATGTTGTCAAATTATACAGGTTAAGGCGATTCGGGCGGCGGCACGTTTCTCGTATTTGTTGTTTCTCCTGCGTGCGCTGCCCGAATCCTTTTTTTTGTGGGCAAGTTCGCCCTTTTCGCCGGTAAACACCCCGAGTTGCGGTAGATTCCTTTTCGCGATGGCGCCTAATCCCGTATGACCGACTCGACCATGGATCCGATTGCAATTGCGTTGCGCGAAGACCTCGGAGAAGGGGACACGACCACGCAGTTTTTTGTGCCGGAGAATCTGCGGGCCTTGGGAAAAATCGTGGCGCGTGAGCGCGCTGTCGTAGCAGGGGCGGAAGTGGCAGCCGAAGTTTTTCGCCGCGTGAATCCACAGCTGGAGGTGGAGATTTTTCAGCCCGATGGAACGGCTCTTTCCGGCGGGGAAACAATTCTCGAAGTGCGCGGCGCGGCTGGCTCGATCCTAACGGCGGAACGGGTCGCCTTGAATTTCCTGCAGCGGTTGTGCGGCATCGCGACGCTGACCCGGCAGTTCGTCGAAGCGATCGGAAAATCGCGCGCGAAAATTCTGGATACGCGCAAGACGACACCCGGTTTGCGCGCCTTCGAAAAAGCGGCGGTTGTCGCGGGCGGCGGCTCGAACCATCGCTCGACCTTGAGCGACATGATCCTGGTTAAAGACAATCACCTTAACGCGGGCGCCGGCTTTTCCGGATTCGCGTCCGCCATTCAGCGGCTCCGACAGGAACGGCCCGGCCTTCGCATCGAAGTGGAGGCGGACAGGCTGGACCAAGTCCGCTCCTTTCTGGAGGTGGACGGGATCGATGTGATCCTGCTGGACAACATGGAACCGACCGAAATGCGCGAGGCCGTCGCGGCAGGGAAAGGCAAGGTTAAATTCGAGGCCAGCGGCGGGATCACGTTGAAAAATGTGCGACGAATCGCGGCCAGCGGCGTCGACTACATTTCCGTGGGCGCGCTGACTCATTCCGCGCGGGCAATCGATCTGTCGTTAGATCTGACGCATGTCGGAAGCTAGCGATCGGTTGGTCGCCGCCGAACTCAGCGCGGCACTCCAAGGCTATCGCATCGGCAACGACATCATGGTCGTGGAAGAAACCGAATCGACCAATGATTTGGCTTGGAAAGCGGTCGAGCGCGGCGTGCCCGAAGGATTCGTGATTTTCGCCGAGCGGCAGACGAAGGGCAGGGGACAGTACGGCCGGCGCTGGGAATCCGCGCCGTATCTGGGTTTGTGGTTTTCAGTTGTGTTACGTCCGGCGCTGACGCTCGCCGAATCGCCCAAGTTGACTGTGCTCCTGGCCGAAACTTTAGCGGCAACGATTGCCGAGGAAACAAGCTGCGCGCCAACCATCAAATGGCCTAACGACCTTTACCTATCGGGTCGAAAGGTTGCTGGTGTGCTCGTGGAAGGCCGAACTGCTACCGATGGAAGTTACGTCGCGGTCGCCGGCATCGGGATCAATGTGAACCAAACGATCGACGATTTTCCGGAAGACTTGCGTGACACGGCTGGCTCTTTGGCAATGGCGACGGGGAAGACAATTTCACGAGCCAAACTCGCAGTCGCGGTTTTGCGGAACATAGGCTAAAAGCCTATGTTCCCCCCAACTGCTGCAGTTCCCGCAATTTTTCGAGGGCCCGTCCGCTGTCGATCTGTTCACGCGCCCGGGAGAGCCCTTCGTTCATGTCATTGCAAAGCCCGGCAACCACGAATCCGCCCGCTGCGTTCACGAGCGTCAAATCGCGTTTCGCCCCTTGAATTTTGCCCGACAGAATTCCTTCCAGATACCCGGCATTCTCCATGGCGTCACCGCCTCGGAGCTCGTCCAGCCGCGCCGCGGGAATATTGAGCCAGCGCGGATCGATCAGGCCGGTTGTCACTTTTCCGTTCCGCAGTTCGGCAAACGTCGTCACGCCGCTGGTGGAAATATCGTCCATGCCTTCGCCCGTTTCGATCACGCCGTGAACTATCCATGCGCGGTCGCGACCGAGCCGGCGGAGCGCTTCGGCGAAAATCGTGGTGAGTCGCGGCGAAAAAACGCCGATCAATTGCCGGGAAGGCCGGGCCGGATTGAGAAGAGGTCCGAGCAAATTAAAAACTGTCCGGATATTTTCGCGGGCCAATCGTTTCCGCATCTCGCCGATCGCGCGATACGCTGGATGATATTGCCGGGCGAAAATGAAACAGAGCCCGTGGCGCTCGACGCATTCCTTCAGTTTCGCCGGCGGCAGGGCGATCGGGATCCCAAGTGCTTCGAGAACATCGGCGCTGCCGCAACGTGAAGTCACGTTGCGATTGCCATGTTTCACGACGCAGACCCCGCCGGCCGCGAGAACGAACATGATCGTGGTCGACACGTTGAAAAGATCGAGACCGTCGCCGCCGGTGCCGCACACGTCGAGCATCGGGCCGGAAAGATTTTTCGGGTCAATGGCCGGATCGATCGCGCGATCAATCAGTTGTTGAACGAAAGCGACAATTTCGTCGACGCTTTCGCCCTTGCGATGGAGCGCCATCAGGAATTCGGCTTTCAGCGCGTCGTCCGTCGAATCGGAGAGCAAAAGCGTCGTCGCGTAATTGATGTCGCCCGCAGTCAGATCCAAACCGCTGCGCAGCTTGTTAACGAGCCCCTTCATTGGTAGGGACGCCGCGCTGCGGCGTCCGCCTCGTTCACCTCAGATCCATCATCCGGCGGACACCGCGGCGCGGCGTCCTTACCTTCCAATTCACGGACGAAAGCGCGATAGGCGTCGGGCGAAATTTCCGACGGCTTGATCTCGCTCCGGCCGCCCCAAAAAACGTTCGTGTAAGAAACGGGAATTCCGCACGCCTCAAGATGGCGATCGATGGCACGCTTGTGTTCGAGGAGCAGCTCCTTGTCCGTCCCGTGCGCGACGGCCATGATGTTGACGTTCCGAAACTCCGGTCCGGCTTCGCGCCAATAACAATGGGTGAGAATGTGGTGCCGTCCCACCTCGCCGCCGGCCTCAATCTCGCGACCGAGCGGAACCGCCCAGTGAAAAAGCGCGTTGAAACGCGTGACCCGAACGCCACTCGCCGATGGTTTGACGTGCTCCAGAAAAGTCGAGAAGCGGCCTATCACTTTCCGCCCATTCAGTGCTTCCGCGATCTGGCAGAACTCATCGAGGCTGACACCGGCTTCGGCGGCTCGCGCTCGCCACGGTGAAGGCGCGATTTCGTGCGACTCAAATTCGCGTTTCAGCGCGACGAGAACTTTCCACTCGAGATCGCTGAGCTTCGCCACGTGCACCGGCGCCATTGTTGCGGGGACGTCCGCCTTGCTCCCGGGCTCGATCGTTTTCCGCCACACGTGCCCAACGCCGAGCGTGAAGATCCCTTTTGCGGGCATGAGGCGGAAATGTTCCGCGCCCAGTTTCCTGGCGAGCAGCTCGCCGTGGTGCTGCAAAGAAAATCCGCGCGGCACTTTCAGCGTCGTCCAGAGTTTGTATTCCGAACCGGGCGTGACCGAGTCGGTGGAGCGAAGCACAACGTGGCCGGAAAACGGATCGCATTGTGCCATGTAATCAAAAGCCGCTTCGATCTTTTCCGGAGGAACTTTCCAGGCGACAAGCGCGCCATCAGCGAGATTGGTGGCGAGCAAGGTTTGCCGGACCCGGCGAATGGTCCGGGCTTCGAGCATCGCAGCGATCCGTGCCATGACCGTTTCTACCGGCACTCGGGATCGGGCGGCGATTTCCTCGAAGGGTTCGCGGACGAAGCCATCGATCTTATCCTCCGAGACGGCGAGGATCTTCGCGTTGATGGGATCGTTGTGTTCTACCGGCAACATGGTGCGGCAAAGAATGCCCGACTTCGATTATGGCCGAACCCGTCAGGCCGCGCAGGAAAAAATCGCGCAGAAATGGCAAGCGGTTCCCGTGAGGACGAACAGGTGCCAGACGAAATGACCGTAGCGCAGCCGCTGATTCGCGAAAAAAATCAGACCAGAAGTGTAGGCCACGCCACCCGCGAGTAGCCAGATCACCGTCGCCGTCGGAACCACAAGGATGAGGTGACGGAACACGAGCAGGATCAACCAGCTCATCCCGAGATAGAGAAGCAACGAGAGTTTTTTCCAGCGGACGCCGGTGCGAAATTTAAAAATCACTCCGGCGAGAGCGAAGAGCCAGACCCCCGCGAAAATCGTCCAGCCCAGGGCGCCGCGCATTGGCCCGAGAGTGAACGGCGAATAGGTCCCTGCGATGAGGAGAAAAATGGCGGCGTGATCGAGGATTTGAAACGCGCATTTCAAACGTGTCCGCGGCCAGGCGTGATACACGGTGGAGCAAAGATAGAGCAGCCACATCGTGGCGACGACGATGATTGTGCCGACGAAAAACGATTGGTTCGGTTGGCGCGCCGCCGCCACATAAAGAAAGGGCGTGGCGACAATCGTCGCGGCAAGGCCAAAGCCGTGGCTCACGCAATTGGCGATCTCTTCCCGCCGGGTCTGGTCCCAGTTCGGCGCCGCGAAAAGTTCGTCGATCGCTTTCATACGTTGCGCGAGCGGTCATAATACGTTCGCGTTCCTTTGTGGAAAGGCCAAACCGCGTTAAGACCATCTTCTTCGACGCCGCCGGCACGCTCATTTATTTACCAAAGAGCGTTGGTCATCATTATGCGTATGTCGGCGAACGAATCGGGCTGCGCCTGGATCGCGTCGCCCTCGACGAAGCGTTCACCGTTTGCTGGAAAGAAACGCCGCAACGTTCCCCCATTGATGGTGCGCGCGATGACGATGACAAAGGCTGGTGGCGGGAACTTGTGAATCGAGTCTTAGATCGGGTTGCGCCGAACGTGTCTGAGTTGGACCGCGACGCATTGTTCGAAGCGGTCTATGGCCACTTCGCTGAGCCTGGAGTGTGGGATCTTTACCCTGAGGTCATCGATGTTCTCGAAAAACTCCACGGCCGATTCCAGCCCGCCGTCATTTCAAATTTCGATGGCCGGTTGCGTGTGATTCTCGAACACCTCGGCGTCTCAAAATTCTTCGCGCACGTATTCCTCTCCAGCGAGCTCGGCGCGGACAAGCCGGATCCGGAAATTTACCAGCGAGCCTTGCGACTGAGCGGAGCGCGGCCTAACGAGACCTTGCATGTCGGCGACGATCCGGTGCGGGACTGGGAAGGCGCCTCCGCCGCTGGGCTCCAAGTATTCCGTCTGGAACGGCCGGGCAATTCGCTGCGGGATTTGCTATCCTTATGATTCGATTGGAGGAATCGATCTGGTGATCAAGCTGCTTCTTGCCGATGTCGACGGAACGCTCGTCACCCACGATAAAGTGCTGACCGAACGCGCCAAGACGGCGATCGCAAAATTGCGGGAAGCCGGTGTTCAGTTTGCCATCACGAGCGGTCGGCCGCCGCGCGGCATGCAGATGTTGATTGAGCCATTGGCGCTGAAGACGCCGATCGCCGCCTTCAATGGAGGCATGTTCGTCCGGCCCGATCTGTCTGTGATCAAGCAGCGCGTTCTCCAAAGCGACGTCATCGAGCCTGCAATGGAGATCATGCAAGCGAATCAACTCGACACCTGGATCTATCGCGGGACCGATTGGTTTGTGCGCCAACGTCACGGGCCGCACGTCGACCGCGAAGAATGGACGGTGAAATTTTCACCGACGGTGGTGTCCGATTTCAGCGGCCTGACCAGTGACGTCGCCAAACTCGTCGGAGTGAGCGACGACCTGGAAGCAGTCCGGGCGTGCGAGAGCGCGGTTCGCGAACGCTTTGCGGGAGCCGTCGTTTGCGGGAAATCCAATCCGCAACGGGAACCTCATTCACTCGTCTCCGCTGCGCGCTCCCAACCTTATTACCTCGATGTCACTCATCCCGACGCGAACAAGGGCTCCGTCGTTCTCGCGTTGTCCGCGATGCTGGGAATTCCCGTCGATCAAATCGCAACCATTGGCGACATGCCGAATGACATTTCGATGTTCAAACAGAGCGGCATCAGTATCGCCATGGGCCAATCGGCGGACGAAGTGAAGAACGCGGCCACCTACACGACGACATCGTCGGAAGATGAAGGTTTCGCGAATGCGGTCCATCGTTATTTGTTGAACCACGGATCCGAAAACTAGTTTCAGTGCGTCTTGCGGCGGTCTTGGAAGTGGATTAGAACGATTCCCCACCGCGCGTTGGTAGCTCAATGGTAGAGCAGCCCCGAAAGCGTTCGGGGTTGGTTGCCAATCGTCTCCCCGGCGCGTAGAACTGATTCCGGACGGGTTGGTAGCTCAATGGTAGAGCAGCGCCCTTTTAAGGCGTTGGTTGCGGGTTCGAGTCCCGCCCAACCCACCCTTAAGTGTGGCGCGTCGACACCCACGCCATGAAACGGGAAGGGGGCCAATTGACCAAGTAAATCGCGCTCTTCAGTTTCCCGAGGCCGGAAGCTCAACCTGGATCAACTTGCGAGATCGAGTTCTCGGATGTCTTAGATTAGCTGCGCGTTACCGCGGTGTTTCGTAGGGAGGTTCGTCCGTCGCGATCGGGGTCGTCTGCGCGGGGGGATTGATCAGGTTAAAGATAAAGGCCGCGATGATCGCCGCTCCGAAATTCGCCACCAAAAAAATCCAAATATTTCCCCAGCTCGAAAGACCGAGCATCGAGATCCCGACGGCGACCGCGGGATTGAACGCTCCTCCGGAAATGCTGCCGACCGCGAACGCCCCGGTCATCACCGTCATCCCAATCGCCAGGCCATAAAAGGAATTGCCTGACGTTCCCTCCGCGGTGGCGGCATTGAGCACGACATAGACGAGGGCGAAGGTGAAGAGAAACTCCGCCAAGAAGGCTGGACCGACCTGGAGAGTCATCGGGGTTACGTCCACTCCGGCGCGAAAGAATTTCACCACGACCGTGGCGAGGGCCGCCCCAGCGAGTTGGGCGAGAATGTAAGGCACGACATCCGCCGCCATCACCTTCCCGCGAATGAAGACCCCGAGCGTTACCGCAGGATTGTAATGCGCACCCGAGATGTGGCCGCCGGCGTAGACCATGACCATAAGCGCCGCACCGATGGCGAGCGGTGCTATCACGCTCGCACCCGCGCCGATTACGGTGAGACCAATTGTGACGACAAGGAAGAAAGTGCCGATGAATTCCGCGATGTATTTTTTCATATGCTTGATATTGGAGCGGTTGCGCCAGGGTTAGTCATGAACGTCCGCGAACCTCGCTCGATCTCCGGATGTGACCCGCCCCCCCGCCAGACCAAGCGTCGTGGCCGGGGATTTCATCTTCCCGCCTCATCCTTGTCCCGAAAGAAGAACGGAGCTCCATGTGCGCAAAGGTTGACAAGGCAATTCCCTTACCAAGAAAACCCGCCTCAACACAAGCCCACTGTTGTTGCGGGCATCCCCTTCCACACCATCGAAGGCGTCCGCCGACGGGGTGACGCGTCGAATAGTTCTGACGGGGTCGTTCCGTGCTGGCGCTCCCACGCCAATGGCGCCCAGTCGGAACTAGTCGTGCCCTCGAATCACAGCGCGCACCAAATCGTGAGGCGATTGCGGAGGTTCGCCGCGTCCTCAAGTTGCAAAATTAAATGTTGGGCCAAGAACGTATTCCCTCACGCCCCGTTTGAGCGCCAAAATTTCGCGTCCTTTTCAACGCGACTTATAACACAAAGCCGCGGGGATTACCGACCGCCGGGCTGCGAGGGAGCGACGATTGAGCCGCTCATGGTTCTCTCCATATCCCGGCCGCTCATGGTGTCGACATTTTGTCCGCTCGTGCGCGACGCGGGAGAATTGTCATCAACGTCTTCCCAATGTCCGAGCATATGCGTTCCCGTGGAGCTGGGCACCCAAATTTGTCTTTTCTTCTTCACCGCGGCGACGGTTGTCGCTGAAGCCGGCTTCATGTCGAAGGTAACAAAGAGCTGCTTCTTCCCGTCCGCTTTGATGACCTGCGCCGATTGAATTCCCCCGGGCAGCATCGCGGTCAGCTTGTAAGTGCCGACGTCCAAAACAGTCGCGGCAAAATGGCCTTTCGCGTCGGTCTTCGCCATCACTGGCGCCGCTTTCTTATCGACCCGATCCACTCGGAGGTCCGCACCTTTCGCGGGCTTATTGTTCGCTCCCTTTACGACTCCCTCGATTTTCACGGGTTGGCCGAAGCCGGTGCTCATCAGGAATAAGGAAGAGAAAGCGAACGCGATCAGACGATATTTTGAATGCATAGTCTGGAAGACATAGAACTGCTATGTCTCCTCGTCAAGAGTAAAAACGCTCTTTGCCGAATTTCAAAGCCGGGCTCGCTTCGACGAGCCAAATTCAAGGCGCCGCGGCAACCGCGCCGCGGCATTGCAGTGGGCGGAATCTATTCCTCGCTTTGATGGCGATGATCACGCCAAGCGCGTCGTTGGCTGTTGGGTCGGGGGGGCGTGTGTTCATAAAGCTGCCGCGTTTTTTCGACTCGTGGCTTATGAAGAAAGAGGCGGGTTACATCGCAATTCTCCGATCCATTCGTAGTCGGTTTAGCCGCACCCGCTTTGTCCATGGCTGCAACTATGAGGTCATGCAGTAAGTCCTCGATGTTGTGTTGAGTGAACTTATCGGGTGCCTTGACCGAGATTATTACGCGATGCCATTTCATTTCCGAAGTCGGCTGATCAAAACGAGCCCTGTAGAGTCTCGGACATAGATGATCTATGTAATATTCTTCGCCAACCGATTTGATTTGTCTAGGCGAGATTTTGATTCGCATCCCCCAAGCGTGGCGGTGGACTCCCGCGACCACCGGCTAAGCCATTAATCTCCGCGCGTTCCGTCCGCCTTGCTCCGCTGTTGGGAGCTCACCTTGTGTTCGGGGCCGGTCTTACATAAACAAACAGCCCTCGCGCCGAGGCGCGAGGGCTGATGTCCTTGGGTTCGTTATCTAATGTTAACGTCTTACCTCAACCAAACTAAGATCCGAGATCGTAGATTTCTACGATTCCTACTCCCTGCGTGTTGTTTAGGCCGGCCAGGATTGCCGTGTAGAGACCCGGTGGCAAGGTTGCCGCAATCGCCGCTTCCTTCGTGTTCGACGGCGCTAAGCCATCGGCTGTGATCTCCGCAGCTTGCGTTGGGTTATCCTGCCAATCGTTGTCCGCAAAGAGCAACGATCCGTTCTCATCGCGCAGCTCCAACGTCGGATCCGCGAGAGTATTCGCAATTCCGAACGAGGACAGGCTCGGTCCCAGGCCACGCACCACGATGCGATCGTTGCCCTGGTTGTTGCCCAACACAAACCCCGCGATCACCACGTTGTTGCCCGTGCCGACAAAGGCGCGTGTGCTCAGGTTCGCCAACTTCGACGCTGCTGCCGTATCCAGATCGTAGACTTCGAACAGGCATAGACCCGCTGGCGGCGTGCCGGCGTTGCCCCGGATGATTGCCGTGTACTGCCCAGGCGGCAGGTTCGCGTCAATCGCTGATTCCAGATCGTTGGTCGGCGGGACTCCGTCAGACTTAATCTGCGCTTCCTGCGAATCTCTCCAGTTGTTGTTAGTGATCGTTCCGAACGCTCCCGGTCCATGAACTTCCAAGGTCGGGTCGGTCAGCACTTCAGCTGAGGAGAAGCCGAACTTGGTCAACGACGGTCCGAGCGCGCGAATGAGCACGTGTTTGGACACACTGCCGGTGATCGTGAAGCCGCCGATGCCAGCGTTGTCCCCAGCGTCGGTCCGCATCCGAGTCGACAGGTTCAACGCTTGCGAAGCAGGAGTCGCTGTCGGCGTAGCCGTTGCCGTCGCAGTGGCAGTCGCAGTTGCAGTCGCGGTAGCTGTGGCCGTCGCAGTGGCGGTAGCTGTGGCAGTTGCTGTTGCCGTGGCAGTGGCAGTCGCAGTAGCGGTGGCGGTCGCGGTTGGTGTTGCCGTAGCCGTAGCAGTCGCCGTTGGGGTTGGCGAAGGCACCGCATTGACGGTCACCGTTTCGTTCGGATCGCCGCACGCGTTACTCACGAAGTTGTTATTCGTGTCCCCATTGTAGGTGGCGACCCAGTAATAGGTGCCGGTCGCAGTCGGCGTGTAAGTGGCCGAATCGTAGCTTCCGTTGTCATTGATCGTGACGTTGGAAGTGAAGATCGGCGCTCCCGAGCACGTTGCGTCGCTAAAGAGCCGGAAGGTGATGCTGCCGGTAGGTGCGACACCTCCAGCGAGCGTGGCTGTGTCTCGCACGGAATCTCCGAGGGTTGCGGTCGTTGGATTCGCCTGCGTCGTTAGAGTGGGCGTCGTCAACGCGCTATTCGGTAGGTCGGAAACCCAAGCGCTCCGACCGTGCGTTGCCGCGTAGATCTTCTTGCCGTCCGGCGAGATTGTAAGGGAGGGGACCTCTACCATCGGCAGGTTGGTCCCCGCGACTTCCCAGTCAGTTCCAGCGTTCGGCAACCGAAGGACGCCGAAATCGTTGGCCGCGTAGAGGTCGCCGTTCGGAGCGCGCACAATCGAGGTAGCTGGGAAATCGGGGAAAGCCCCCGCTCCCGTACCGTCAATGTTCGTGAAGGTCGCGGTCGGACCAGCCGGATCAAACACTACCGAGTAAACGTGACCAGGCTCCGTCGGCGTATTAAACGCGTAACCGCCGTAAGCGACCCAGGCGTGATTTGGGTTGGTTGGATCGACATAGACGCCCGTGACGGCGCGGTTTGGCGAAGTCGCATCCAGCGAATCGACGCGCGTGTAGGTCACCGTTGCCGCAGCCGCATCCGCATTCTTCGAAACGAAGAGACGGCCGGTCGTTGTCCCCACCCACAGGGTGCCGGTGTCAACTGCGGTTCGCGCGAGCCACGAGACGCCGCATCCGGAACCTGCGCACGAGCGAGTGGTCCCCCGATAATCGGCGTTGCTTGCGTTCAAATTGGTCGCGCCGGCCGGCCCGATTGCGACGAAATCGCCGCAGCCCGTAAGGCTGACTGCCGTGTAAAGGTTACAGTTAGCTTCGAGGAAGGTTTGGTTACCGCCCCAGTCCTGTGTTCGCCAGACGCTAAATCCGCCGTGGAAGATTGTCTGGCCGGCCGCCGTACTTGGATCGGCGATGTGCGGCTGGTAAAATAGGGCCGCAGCCTCAATCCCATTGTACAAATAAACCGACTGGGTTGGATCGCCATCGTGGAAGTTGCCTACGATAAACCTGCTGGTGTTACTGGCGAAGCGGAGGGCCTGATTCGTCGAGCTGTAACCGCTCAATCCGCCGTCGCCGTAATGCCATTGTGCCCACGACTGCGAGTTGAAGGTCTGGAATGTCCCGTTGTCCTGGGTCCCACCCTGAATGTTCGTGGAATCAGACGGTGAAACACTGATCAACTGAAACTGAATCGTCGAAAGCGCGACGTTCATGCTGTAAAGCTGCGTTGGAATCGCCTTCAGCAATTGCTGACAGGTGGCCAAATTGGCACCGGTGAGCGGCCCGCGTGACGCATCCGAGCAGGTGCTCGAGAAGTCGGTGAAACCGCCGCTCGTCCGCACAACGCCGCCGTCGCTGCTATAAATCGCAATGTCAGTCCCCGGCACTTCAAGAACGGCGTGGCTGTCCGGGTGCATGCCATTTTGGGAGAAGGGGAGGTTCTGGCAGCAGGTTGGATTAGGGGCGGGATTCATCGTAGCGTCCCAAGTCATGTCCGTGAAGGTCACGCCGGCATCGGTCGACCGGAGCCAGGCCCGCCCGTCGTTCCGTCCGCCATAATTATCGTAGTCATACGACCCGCCGAGATAAACGACGTCCGGCTTGCCCGGTGGAGTGTAAACGACGTTATCGTACCAGCATTGGGCGCCCGCCGCGGCGCTCGAACAGTAACCGGTCGTTTGGTTCGGCGCCGCCGAGGCGTCCTGCAGAGCGCTCAGATCGGTGAAGCTTGCATCGCCGGTGGCGGCAACCGCATCGTCGGTTCGATATACGTGCGCTAAGTTTGGCGCGCTGTGCGTGCCGTTGCCGATACCGGCATACATGCGCGTCTTGGGGCCAGCGATCGGGGTGAGGGCAAACGAAGGAGTATCCACATTGTTGTTAAGGGCCCGCGCGGAATGGATCTGGGTCCAGTTCAAGCCGCCATCGTTTGAACGCCAGATGCCGCCGCTGCCCGCGGCGGCGGTACTTCCGTAGGCGCTGCCGTAGATGATTTTATTTGTGTTTCCATCCCAGCCTGGATCGAGCGCAATCTGATGAACGCCGCGGGGCGCGGCCTTAGCAGTGGTACCGTCGCAGGTCGCCGGACAGGCGTCACTGCCGTCCCACCGGAAGGTGAAAGTCGCGCCGCCGTCGGTGGATTCAAACACGCCGTAGGGCGGACGCGGCGTGGGCGGAGCTCCAACCGTGCCGGCCCCCGTAGGTGTAACTCCGCGGATATCGCGGACCGAAGAAACAAACATGTGATTGGCGTCGGTCGGGTCGATCACGATGGAACTGATTCCGCGTCCGAGAAAGGCGTTGCCGGTGTAAGTGCCATTGGGGCCGATCCCGGGAGACGTAGTTGTGATCGGTCCGATCTGGGATGCGAGTAAGGTCCAGGTGTCGCCGCCATCGGTGGATTTGTAAATACCCAGGCCCGCCATCGAATCCGACCCGGCGGCTGCTTCACCGGTGCCGACATAGAGTGTGTTGTTAGGTGCATCGTAAACCAAAGTGCCGATCGCGTTGGTCGCAAATGATCCGGAAACGAAAGTCCAGGTCGGGGTGGTAGCCAGAGCGTTGTCAGTCCGCCAAATGCCACCGCCCGCCGCGGCAACCCAGAGGCGGCAAGCAGTAGCGTTGCAGCCGGGTGCCATGGCCAGGCCGATGACGCGGCCGGAAGTCACATAAGTAGCGCCAGTATAGGTAAGAGGCGGCGGGAAGGTCGCGATACTTGGACCGACCAGCTTCCAGTTGAGGTAGGGATTGGTCGGATTAACCGCCATCGCCTCGTCGGCTCTGAGTTGCAGCTTGTTCCAGGACTGGATCGCTCTTTGGGTCAGCTCGAATGGATAGTCGGTAGCCGGATAAGCGCGAAGGAGAAACTGTTCCCGTGCATAGGCCTCCGGGCCCTCCTCGTTAGGTCCCGGACGCATGACGCCATCCAAGCCGCCATCGGGATCGCCGCGGTGTTTGGCAAAAGTTTGCTTGGGTTCGGATCGAGTTCCAACGATCGCGATGGCCGCACCTGCGGCCAGGAGGATGATGGCGAGAGCGAACCGAAGGTGAGAGATGAAACCGGCCAGGTGAAAGCGACGGGCAATTTTCATAGAATGGAGTTAATGAGGCTGATAATCTTGACCTAGTTGATCTAGGACATTGATGTTCTATGGAAACGTAAAAACAGAGGCAAGATTTTATTTCGTTATGACGAAAATGTAATGCCCAGCCGGTCCGCCGGCAGTGACTTCGAGACAAAACAGTCGCGCGATGGGCGAAATAAACGACCGGCTCCCAATTAGCCGCGGAATGCGCGGCAACTCTGGAAACTAGACTAGCGCTGTCCTAACGCGGTGAGCGGGTCAAGATCAGCCGCCCGACGCGCCGGCAACCAGCATGCTATCAAGGCCACCAGCGACAACAGCATCGCGACCGGCCCGATCGTGAGCATCTCGCTACCCATCGTGGAATATCCGCCCAGGCGAAACGACCGCATCGCGACGGTGGTACACAAGGCCCCTGCAAGGAGTGACCAGCCCAGCAACCGCACACCTTGGCCGAGGATGAGATGGATCACGCTGAATTTCTGCGCCCCCAGCGCTAGGCGAATCCCAATCTCGTGCCGGCGTTGGACGACTGAATATGCCATCACTCCATAAACCCCGATTGCAGTCAGGGTCACCGCCACCGCCGCAAAGATCGCCATCAGGGTCGAGTTCAATCGAGCCTGCGCCACCGCCGCTGCCAGATAATGTTGCATGCGATGGATTTGATAGACGGGAGCGTCTCTCTCCATGGTGCCAACCACCCGCCTAACAGCGGCCAGGGTTGATTCTTCCGACCCGGTTCCGCGCAGGACCAGCGTCATGTCGTCCGAGGCGCATTGCGGATGCGGCACATAAGCCTCCAGCCTGTCTGTGGTGAGATCTTCGCCTTTCACATCGCCGACGACGCCTACGATCTCCCGTTCCAGCGGCAGCGCAGCGCCGTCCGATAGGCCGGGGCGAATACGTTTTCCAATCGGATCTTCGTTCGGAAAAATGGTCCTGACGAAAGTTTCGTTAACGATTACCACTGCCGGCGCTGCTCTGCGATCTCTCGCATCGAAGTCCCGGCCCCGCTTCAATGGAATCGCCATGGTCTGGAAGTAGTTTTGGGTGACGGTATGGACCCGGCCCCTCGGCAGGTCGGGCTTGGGAATTTGCCTTCCGGCAATTTCGAAGTCACACATCGCCCGGCTCGTGAGCGGCAATGGAAAGACGGCCGCTGACGCCCGGATGTCTTTTTCAGCAGCAAGCCGGCCCATCAGCTCGGCATAAAATTGGGCACTCATGTCTACCGGGTCGCCATTAGTCTGCTGGGAGAAAGCCAGGCCAACCGTTACGAGGCCGTCGGCCTCAAACCCGGGTGACGCGCCTTGCATCTTCCAAAGAGATCGAATCAAACAAAGTGCTCCGCCAAGAAGAACAAACGCCAGGACCAGCTCGACGACCACTAATCCACTTCGGAGGCGGCGGCCTCGCGGGCTATCCTCGGCGACGCGACTACAATCATTGAGTACCCGGGCGAGCTTGCATCGCGCTGAATGCCACGCGGGCGCAAACCCGAAAAGGCAGCTGGTAATGACGCTAACAATCCCGGTGAAGACGAGCATGTGGGTATCGGGAGCGATCTCACCTCTGCGCGGGAAATCGGGCGGCAAAAGGGAAACAATGTAATGGGTGCCGGCCAGCGCGAACAACAAACCGAGGCAACCACCGATTGAGGCGACTAAGAGGCTTTCGGTTAAGAGCTGCCTGAGGATTCGGCCGCGACCCGCGCCGATTGCAGCCCGGATAGCCATTTCCTTTTGTCGCGTGGTCGCGCGCGCTAGCAACAGATTGGCGACGTTCGCGCACGCTACACACAAAACACAGACAGCCGCCCCAATTAGCATGAGGAGGGCGGGCCGCACCCTTTCGGTGATTTCGGCCAGCCATGGGACCACCATGCACGAATCCAAACGGCGGTTCGTCGTCGGGTATTTTGAGGCCAGCCTGGCGGCCATGTCGCTGAAACCCTTCGCGGCTTCGGCGCGACTCACATTCGGTTTTAGCCGGCCCAGCACTCGCAGATAATGGGCGTCGCGATGCTTCGTGATTCCCACATCGGTGCCGGGGGGTGGTTCACGGTCACGCCCAAAAGTAATCCAAACCTGGGCCGGATCGTTCGAGACCGGAAACTCGAAACCGGGCGGCATGACGCCGATGACGTTGTATTTGAAACCGTCGAGGTCGATCGTCGCGCCAAATAAAGCTGAGGCTCCGGCGAACCGTTCCTGCCAAAGCTGATAACTTACCAGCGCACTTCGGTTGCCGGGCTCGTTCTCTTCTTCGGTGAAGACCCGGCCGAGCATTGGAGCGACGCCAAGCATCTGTAGAATTTGAGGGGTGAGTCGTGTTCCCTGGACGCGGATCGGGTCGGCTACGCCACCAGAAACGACAATGCCCTGTGTATAGAAGGCCCCGAACCCGTCGAACCAGCGGTTCTCAGTCTGGAAATCGGCAAAGTCGGGGTAGGAAAAAAGGCCCGATAGATCTGATCTGCGATCCTCCTGCAAACCAACGAACATGATTTCTTCGGGGTGCGGATAAGGGAGCGGCCGCAAAAGAACTCGGCTGACGACCGTGAACAACGCCGTGTTTGCGCCGATCCCGAGTCCGAGTGCGAGAACGGCGATCGTCGCGAAAGCGCGGTCTTTGAGAAGCATTCGGCCGGCGAATCGCAAATCGTGCCAGAGCGCTTCGAGGAGACCGGCGCCGGTGACGTCGCGCCACCGATCCTTGACCAGGTTAATATTGCCAAACTGACGCTTCGCCTCCGCCCAACCTTCCGATTCGGACATGCCGTTCCGGACATTATCGCGGGCGCGCATCGCGAGATGGAAACGAACTTCTTCGTCCATTTCCGTCTCCAGCTCGGTCTTGTGACCCAGAGCGAAGAGCCGCGCGCGAAGCACGCGAAACCAGGTCATTGTCTACGCGCTGCGCAGGACGCGGCGGACCGCGCTCGACAGTCGCTCCCAGTTGGCTTCGTCTTCGTTCAACTGTTTGCGCCCCGCTTTGGTCAGGTTGTAATAACGCGCGCGTTGATTGTTCTCCGACATCTGCCATTCGCTTGTAATCCAACCTTGCTGCGTCAAACGGTGCAGGGCTGGGTAAAGCGAGCCTTCCTCTACGGTAAGTGCATCGTCGGCGAGCTGCATGATGCGTTTGGCAACCCCATAGCCGTGCATCCGGCCGTGGCAAAGAGCCTTCAAGATAAGCATATCAAGCGTTCCCTGAAGAAGCTTGGCACTAGGACGTCTCATCTCGGTGAAAAAAAGCTTTGTGGCTGATTTGTTGCAACTGACAGCATGGCGACTAACACACCCGGCTTATGGGAGCAATCCCAAAGATCAATCGAGCCACTCCGAGCCCCATTCGCATGACGGGAATCCATCCATCTATGTCCTAGAAAAACAATGGCCAGCCTTGTTGGCCTTGTCCAGCGAAAAGCGAATGTTGGGGACCGGGATCGTGAAGTTTTAGCGCTCGAATTCAGCCCGCCGCAAAGGCACCGCAATGATCGCCGTGCCTTTAAGAGCGGCGGCGTTCGTGATTGATCCATTCGGTTGATAATGCCCCACGTACGAATTGCCGATCACATACAGTTTGTCGTTTGCGATCGCCCCAGTAGTCGGCTCGTCGAAGTCCGGTTGATGATGCGATTGCAAGACGGCCAGACCCGCAATGCGGTTCCCTTTGTCCGCGAGCGCCATTCGGATGATTCGCCCTGGATTGGTCACGTTCTGGATGGCGACCAAATCACCATGGTCCCAGTAAAGCCCGTCGACGCCGCCTGTGACCGCGGTGTCCGGTTGCGGCAGCCTGGTAAACGTTCCCGTCGCACGGTCAACCCGTACGATTCCTGTCGAGACTGCTACATACAACGCGCCATCCGCACCGAGCGCGATGCCATTTGCGCCTCGAAACGCCCCTGCCGTCCCGAAGCCAGTAAGGGTCGTTTCATCGGGCTTCTTGCGAAAAACGCTACTGCTCATCGAGTCGGTCACATAAAGGGTGGTATCTGGCGCCACGACGAGATCGTTAAGTTGCATTGCCGCCGGCGCGGAAAAGCGATTTAGGAGTCGACCGGTCTTCAGATCGTAGCAGACAACAACATTGCGCCTCTGGGCTTTGGCGCTGTCTTCGAAGCCATTCGTGCTCACCGCATATAAGTGTCCGCGGCTTGCATCGACCGTCAGTCCGAGAACGGCATCAAGCTTATCGGATGGAAGGGAGAAATCGCGCGAATCGCCTTTCGTATCTGTGACTATGATTTTGTGTTGAGCAACGCTTCCAATAAGGAAGCGCCGGCCTTTTTCGTCGTAGGCGATACCTTCCGGGATAAGCTTTGGATCTTTCAGCCGGAAGGCTATCGGGGACACCGGCGTTCGCGGTTCTTCGCCGGCCAATTCATCGCGTATTTTCTGAAATTCTGCATCCTCCCAAACTGCATCAAACCCAGAATCTCGGACCGGAATCAGTCCGAGCTTCCTGCCTTTCAAGGAACGCAGAAGGGCGAACGCATCGTCCCGCTCACCAAGACTAAGATGGACGACTGCCTGATAGAACTCCAGGATACCATCACCCGGTCGCTCTTTCCGCAGAGCCTGAATGCGCTCGAGAGTTGCCCGGGCCGCGGTCCGGGCGTCATCTTCGGCAGGTAGAGCTAATGCCGACGCAACGAGGAGAAGGAAAGCGAAACAAAGAATAGAAACTCTCTTGTTGGTCATTCGACTTGGGTCCGATCTCACGTCATCCTTAAAGTATTGATAGCGCCGGTTCCGCCCCAATCTAATGACACAGAAGTTCTATGTCCTCGCACAGAGTTACCTATAGTTGTCTAAGTCTGTCGAGTAAGAAAACGACACGTTCGCGGGCTGTGCCTTACCTATCGCTGACCGATGGCATGCAAAGGATCTACGCCGGACGCACGCTGCGCGGGGAACCAGCAGGCGATAAGCGCAACGACAAACACCAGGGCAGCAACCAATGTTATGATGGGCATAGTAGACATACCTCCGGTGCCAGCGCTATAGACAACCTTTTCAAGGAGGCGTCCGAGAATAACGCTACAGAGCGCCCCGCACAGGAGCGACCACCCGGTCAAACGCATGCCCTCGCCGACGACGAGTCGAAAGATGGCTACCTTTTGCGCTCCCAAGGCAAGCCGAATTCCGATTTCGTGGGTCCGCTGCGCTACCGAGTAAGCCATGCTGCCATAGACTCCCACCGCGGTTAATAGGGTAGCGATTAGCGCAAAGGCCGAGAGCAACATTGAGTTCAGTCGCGGCTGGGCAATCAAAGCAATAATATTGTCGCCCATCGTCCGGCGTTGGAACAACGGCAGCGACGCATCCATTTGAGCGACAGTTTCCTGGAGCAAATCGAAGACAGCTTCTGGGCGGGAACGACTGCGAACCACGAGAGTCATGTCAGGAAACGCGCACTGGCTGTGAGGCACGTACACTGCGGGTAACGGAGCCGCAGTCAGATTGGACGTTTTGACGTCCGCAACGACGCCGACGATTTCACGTTCCTGTGGGCCGTGAACAATGTCATCGGTAACTCGAGGCCGGATCCGTTTGCCGACTGGATCTTCGCTCCCGAACGCGAGCCGCGCCAGCGTGTCGTTTACAATCACCGTGGCTCGGGCATATCGTTCGTCGCGTTCGTCGAAGTCGCGTCCCTTGAGGAGCGCGATTCCCATAGTTCGAAAATAGTTCGGGGTCACAACGATCGAGTAGGCGCTTGGGAGGGGGTCCTTGTCCTTTGACCGGCCAGTGACTTCGAATCCAGTGAATGCCTGCTCCGTCAATGGCGTCCGAGAAACGACGGCAGCCGCTTCGACGCCCTCGAGGCGGCTGATTCGAGCTTGCAGTTCGCCATAGAAAGCGGCCGAGCGATCCAGCGTCGCAGCGTCCCTGCTCTCGGGCAGACTTAGGTTTGCTGTCAATAAGTTACTAGGGTTGAAGCCGAGCGGTGTGTGCCACAACTGCCAAAGATTCCGGAGAAGTAAACAAGCGGCAACGAGCAGGATAAAGGCGAGCGCCATCTCGATGACCAGAAAAGTGCTCCGCAATCGCCTTGTTTTTCGGGTCGCAGTGGATTCCCGGTTCGGCTCATTCAAGATCGGGCCTAGCGCGCAGTGTGACGAGCTCCAGGCGGGAGCAAATCCGAAGAAACAGCTGGTGACGACCGCGATAAGAGCGGTGAACCCAACCGCCCGAATACCGGCGGCGATATCAGCGGCGCGTGGAAAATTATCGGGCAGCAAAACGACGAGCCCGCGAATAGCGACCAGCCCGAGGAGCAAACCGGCGACACCGCCAAAGAGCGCGAGAACCAGACTTTCGATGAGAAGCTGTCGCAAAATCCGACCGCGACCGGCGCCAAGGGCACGACGCACGGCGACCTCTTTCTGTCGCGTGCTACCGCGGGCGAGGAGAAGGTTCGCGAGGTTAACACAGGCCAGGCCGAGAACGCTGCCGCCGGCACCCATGAGTAGAATCAGACTAGGCCGGATGTTGCTCGTAATGTCGGCCAGCATCGGCATGACGACACACGAATCCGCTCGCCGATTGGTTTCCGGCAACGACTTCGCGAGTCCGGCGGCAATCGCGCGCAGGTCTTCTTCGGCTTGCCTCCCCGTAACGTCTTGCTTCAAGCGGCCAAGCACCTGCAGGTAGCGAACATTGCGCATGTTGATGACTGGGGACGCGCCGTTCGCGAATGGCTCCAGGTCGCCGGAGAGGGTAATCCAGAGTTGGGCAGTTTCGTTTTGAATGGGGAAGCGAAATTCGGGCGGCATGATTCCGATGACGCGATATGCGATCCCCTTGATCTCGAGCGAGAGCTGATCCAGCGCGGCGCTCCGGCCGAACCGTGCTTCCCAGAGCTCATCACTAATAATGACGACGCGGTTTCCCGCTGCGTCTTCCTGGGGACTGAAGGTGCGGCCGAGCACGGGACTGACGCCAAGCAATGAAAACAAGTTGGCGGTAACTGTCGTGGCCTGGATGTGTTTTGGTTCCGCGACACCTCCCGTCACCACCATGCCTGTTGAGTAGAACGCGGCGAGTGACTCAAACGAGTGATTGCCGGATTGGAAGTCGAGAAAATCAGGGTAGGACAAGTTATATCGGGCGCCGGGATTCCGCGTCGCGCTACTCCAGATTGCCATGATCCGCTGCGGTGCGGAGTAGGGGAGCGGTCGTAACAGAACGCTGTCGGTCAGGGTGAACAACGCCGTGTTGGCGCCGATGCTCAGGGTTAGGGCAAGCAACGCGACCGCGGTGAAGGTGCGGTCTTTGCCCAACACTCTCAACGCAAAGCGAACATCCTGCGAAAAGGATTCGAAAGCGCCGGCGCCGACCACGTCGCGCCACTTGTCTTTCACTCGATTCAGGTTGCCGAACTGCCGCTGCGCTTCCCGAGCAGCGTCGGCCGGAAGCATTCCACAGCGAATGTTTTCTTCCACCCGCCTGGCGAGATGAAATCGCAGCTCCTCTTCGATCTCGCTCTCGACCTCCTCTTTGTGAACCAGAGCGAAGAGCCGCGCGCGAAGCACGCGAAACCAGGTCATTTCTCTACGCGCTGCGCAGGACGCGGCGTACCGCGCTCGACAGTCGCTCCCAGTCGGCTTCGTCTTCGTTCAACTGTTTGTGCCCCGCTTTTGATCAGGTTGTAACAGCGCGCGCTCTGGTTGTTCTCCGACATCTGCCATTCGCTTGTCATCCAACCTTGCTGCGTAAGTCCCTAGAAAAACAATGGCCGGCAATACCCGGCATTGTCCACTAAAAAGCGAACGGTTAGGAGACTACGGTCCGAGATCGTAGACTTCCACCAGTCCGATCCCGGTGCCGTTGTTCCGGCCCGACAGGATCGCTGTGTAAAGGCCGGGAGACAACGTTGCTGCTAGCGCGGATTCCATGGAGTCGCTGGGCGCCAAGCCGTCTGCCGTTATTTGTGCCGCCTGCGCGGGATCATCTTGCCAATCGTTATCTGCGATGACGAGCGAGCCATTGCCGTCTCGCAGCTCCAGGGTCGGGTCGATTAAAGGATTGGAGATGCCGTGGCTGGCCAAGCTCGGGCCGAGACCGCGAATCAAAATTCTGTCGACGCCGCTCTGATTTCCTAGGACAAAACCTGCGATCACTACATTACCACCGGTTCCGACCAAGGCCCGCGTGCTAAGGTTGGCGAGCTTTGACGCCGCCGCCATGTCGAGGTCGTAAACCTCAACTAATGCGATTCCTGCGCCATTCGCCGTGTCACTGACAATGGCGGTGTAGGTTCCCGGTGGGAGAGTAGCGTCAATCGCCGATTCAAGGTCGTTCGTTGGCGGGAGACCGTCGGCCTTG
Source organism: Chthoniobacterales bacterium (assembly GCA_045809795.1). Classification (GTDB taxonomy): domain Bacteria; phylum Verrucomicrobiota; class Verrucomicrobiia; order Chthoniobacterales; family UBA10450; genus AV80. Next base: position 669,035 of record JBJMXD010000006.1, on the reverse strand, counting down.
ATTTGCGCCTCTTGGGACTCTCTCCAGTTATCGTTCGTGATCGTGCCGAAAGAACCCGGACCGTGAATTTCGAGACGCGGATCTGACAATACTTCGCCTTCAGTAAAACCGAACTTTGTCAGGGATGGCCCGATTGCCCGCACGATCACGTGTTTCGGAACAGCGCCGGTAATGATGAAGCCCCCGATGCCGGCATTGTCGCCCACGCCGACGCGCATTCGGGTCGAAAGGTTGACGGTTTGCGATGCTGGCGTCGATGAAGGGGTTGCCGAAGGAGTTGGGGAAGGGCTTGGCGAAGGCGAGGGGGCGCCATCGTCATCACTTATGACCACAAAAGCCTGGGAAGGGCTGCCGAGAGTTGCACCTCCCGTCGGATTGCTCAGAACAACCGTAAAGTCTTCCGTCGGCTCCTGGGTATCATCGTCTAATAAAGGAACCTTGATGAGCTTCGCGGTTTCGCCCGATGCGAAGCTTAGCGTTCCAGAAGCAGATGTGTAATCAGAGCCGGCAACCGCGGTGTCGTTATCTGTTGCAAAGTCGATGGTCGCGGCGCTCGTTGTGTCTCCACTGCGTCTTACCGTGATAATCGCGAGCCCATCGGATTCGTGGGCGTTGTACTGGGCCGCATCGAATTGGAAGATAGCCGGGGTCGCGCTTGGCGAGGGATTTGGCGACGGGTCGGAAATTTGGAGCTCGGTGCCGCCGCGCGTAGTATCTATCGCCTGCTCGCCTTGGTGAATACCGATAGTAAGAGGCTCAATCAGAGTTTGGCCACGTAACCCAGCTACGATCGTCTTATCTCCTATTAGAGCATGGCCGGGCGGCAGCACCGCGTTAAGCTTCGCGACGCTGACTTGAACGTAAATCGTATTAAGATTGAAGTTAAGAAACCCAAAGTCCGCCGGCGCGATGTCCGAATAGGATATGCTGCCGTCGGAATTGCGAGTAGCGACGCCGAAAATAAATTCGAACGGTTGCATTCCTAGGAAGACACTTACGGGTGCGGCTTGGAAAAACTGCAGATTCGGCCGCGCTTCGAAGTAAAATTGATCGCCTCGATCAGACATTGCGAAGCTGTATTGGCCGGCGGCAGGATCGGTCTTACTGAGGCCCGCATGCGAAGGGTGGACGGAAAAACTCATTCGCCAGGCCGGGACTGAGGACTGGCTCAAGTTCAAAAGACCGGCGATGCTGTTGAGATTCGTCACGGTCATCGCAGCGAAAAGGGAAAGTTCTCCTGCGGGCCCAGTAGTACCATATCGCACGGTGCGAACATCCATCGCGTCATTGCCGAGTTCGTTCCAGTCGAACGCGAAGTCACTGACCTGGGCGCCGGTTCCCGGATCTGGTTGAGGGGGAGGAAAGGTTGGGTCGCCCGGCGTAGGCATAGGAGCGCTTAGCCCAGCGCCTTCAGGTGCTTTTCCTTGCACGAGCGCCGGCAACAGATCGCCTGCGATGCCCGGGCCGGTGATCTGCCGCGCTACATAAATATCGCCACGATAGTCATTGTGGTCATCGGTGTAGGAAACAACGGCTGCACCCTGTGGATCGAAGGAAATTTGAATGTAATCGAAAAGATTGTGATTTGTGAGCGTGGTCGTGAAATCGAATTCCGGACTCGAAGGGTCATATCCGCGATCGAAGATATTGCCGGCATGAACATAATGTTGGGGTTGGGTTACTTCCGCGATCTCGATTGTGGGAGCCGGAGCATTCGCCCCGGTTATCTGAGCGAAATAGACTTTCCATTCCGCCGAGTCATCATTTGGTTGCCGCGAGTTCGGGCTAGCTCCCGGAGACGGAACATTGGCGGTTGCGTACCAAACTAGACCAACCTTTCCGGACGGACCGGTTTCGAGCCAGGGGAATATGTTGGTCTGAGTTGTGTCGCTGTTGACACGAACTGGAGCACTCCAGGTCTGACCAACATCGGAGGAGCTTACCAGAAAGATATCCTGACCATTGGAGTAGGCACCGTAGATGGTGCCATCCGTCGCGATCTTCGTCACGAAAAGCGCGTGACCTATCCCGTTGGGATCTGTAATCGCTTGAGAAAGAGTGTAGGTGTCGGGAGCTACCGTCGGGGAAGAAGGAATGCCGATAAGAACATTCCCGGTAGAGCCGGCGCCATATACCGCTCCAGTCGTTTGATCGACATCGAGCGGTCCGAGCCGGCCGATCGCGATGTTTAGGTTGCGTGGACCATCAAAACTCGAGCCGCCGTCGTTCGAGCGATGAATAAATACCTCCCCTGTATCCGCGAGGTCAAAAGGGTATGTCCGATAATAGAGGTACGTCACACTCTCATTGAGAGATTCTTCCCATTGCTGTGGTGAAATCGCCCGCGGGTTTCCGTTCTGGTCGAACGGCAAAACAACAGGATTATTTGCGCTCAAGGATTGTCCACGATCACCACTGTTTCCGGGTGTGACCATTCCACCCAGCAATTCGCTGAACCCGATTGGCGCCGGACTACTCGTGGGCGCAACTGCGAGCGCGAGATAACCATCAAAGCCCGGTTCCGATCCAAAATTCGATATCGGTTGTCCTCGATAAAGAGGAACTCGTGTGTTCGGATCGAAGGTGGGATTAGGAATTGGTTGTCCGGGATTGTTAGGGTCGTCAACTACCGGTCTGAGGTCGATATACCACAAGTCGATTCCAGCCGGGGCACCGCGCATGGCGCCTATATAGTTGTTCCCTTCCACGTCGGTACGGTTCTGGGGATTCCCCTCAGCACCGGCAAATGGTGCCTTCAGAGTAACGCTGGGACCGAATGTGATGGTGCCGCCATTGCCGGAAGTCTTATAAGTAGGAGCAGCAGCGGTTTGGGGCATCGGGATGTTTTCGACCGTGGCCGTCCCATTGTAAGCGTTGGGCTCGGTCTCCATTCCGCCGCTCCGGTAGTATACGTCCACCAGATACGGTCCCGCGCCGAGTTCTGAGGGATAAAAATACGTCGCTTCGGCCTCACTTCCCTGGTGTGCCGCGTAGGCTACCAGCGGCCCTTCTTTGTAAGTGGGCGAATCGTCAGGAAAGACAGGCTCAGGTGTTGGTTGCGGGACAGCTTCATAAACGTAAACGTCGAAGTCTTTTCCTGGTTCCACAGACGCAATTTCGACCTTGACCCGGAGCGCCTGTTGTTTGTACTCCACCCGGTTTCCTTCTACGTTTAAGACGAATTGGTCTTTTAACGGTTCGGGAATTATCCGAAAGTTTGGACCGAAATATCCCTTATCCGAACTTTTCTGGGTCGGCACGCAGCCCTGAAAACCGCTGAAGCAACTGCCATCGTCGAGGACCGCGCCGTTGTAGGTGATTCGCGGATCTGTGCCGACGAAAGATGCATTTGTTACGTAGGGGTTATCGCCGTTCGAGAAGAAGGTAGAAATTGTGTAGCTTCCGCCAGAAAGAGTCACCGGCATCGCCAACGTCCGATAGTGAAAACTGGAATCATCCACGGGGTCGTTGCCGGAAACGAACTGTTGAACGACGAGCTGACCGGTAGCGTCACGGATACTAACCAGCCGGTTAGTCAAACCATCTCCGCCTTCATCATAGACACCGAGATCAGTGATGACGACCGGGCGATTCACCGTGAAAGCCCAGCCGCGTTCGCCTTGCTGGGATGGGGGTGCCGGTGTTCCTCCTTGGAAAACGAGAGCCGGATTGGGCGGTGTGGTGGGAGTAAACTTGAAGTTTGGCCCGAAATAGCTTCCGCTGCTTCCGTCGGGCACCGGCATCCCGGGATCCTGATCAGGGTCGTTCGAAGTGCTGATGGCCCCTTCAATGTAGGAAACTGACATGGTGTTATCCGTGTTCGTGCCGTCGCGGCCGACCTCTTCGAAACCCGAGTCATAGGTTGCCGAAACCGTGTAGGTGCCGGGACGAAGTATCAGTCCGTCGGTTAAGGCAACATATCGAAAGCCATCGGGATCGAGCGATTCAGTTGGCTTTACAATCGTAATTGGAAGCAAGTTGCGACCCTGACTGTCGTAGATCCGGAGGGTATGCGCCTCGGTCAAGCCGTCGCCTGGCGTGCCGCCATCGTTTGGGCCATCCCAAACGCCGACATGGGTGACGAGGATTGGTTCGTTTACTGTGAATGTCCAACCCGCCTCCGTGTTACTAGGTTTGAACGGTGAAGCCGTTGGACTCGGAGGTGAAAAATTCTCTGCTGCGACTGGTGTAGATGCAGGAGTCGGAGTCGGAACAACCCCGCTCCAGCTGGTCGACGATCCATCGCTGGGACCGACCGATCCCTGGGGCGGATTAGACGCGAAAAGAAACCGGGCCGCGAGACCCAGCACCACCGCGCTAGCAGTCCAGAGACGGCGCCCGTTACTGGAGCGCATACACCTCGATGACTCCGATACCGGTCGTGTCATTCTTACCCCGCAACACTGCCGTGTAGTTCCCTGGAGTAAGGTCGCGAACGATCGCGGACTCAGCATCATTCGAGGGTGGAATTGTCGTAGCGTTGATCTCTGCCTCCTGGCCGCCGGTGCGCCAGTCGTCGTCAAAAGCCAGCAAAGCGCCGTTCCCGTCATGCAACTCCAGAGTGGGATCGGCCAGGACGCCCTCGAAAGGTAAGGATGGGCCAATGGCGCGGACGATTACCTTCACCGAGTTTTGGCCTACGACAATCAACCCACCGATTAAGATGTTATCTCCCGTGTCGACAAACCCTCGCGTCGAGATGTTGGCAAGCTTCGAATCGCTGTTTGATGATAGGTCGTAAATCTCGACAACACCTATGCCACTCGTTCCTCCCACGCCGCGGAGGATCGCTGTATAGGTTCCGGGAGAAAGTGTTGTTAGAATCGCAGACTCGAGATCGTTAGGGGGCGGGATCGTACTGTCGATGATCGCTTGCTTGTTCGGCGCATCTACCCAGTTGTCATTTTCGGCGACAAGAGCGCTGGAGGAGTCGTGGAGCTCAAGGACGGGATTGGCGAGCGCGCCGCTCAAGGGCAACGAAGGCCCAATGGCGCGAATGATAATTGTCTTTGGCTGATTGCCAGTGATGATGAAACCGCCAAACAAGACGTTCGGGTCCGTCTGAACTCGGAGCCGCGTGGCGATATTAGCGAGCTGGCCGACAGGTGGCGGGGTAGGTGTGGGCGAAGGGGGCGGGGGGTTGATGTTAATGTTGATCGTATCATTGTCGGATAAGGCGCCTCCGCTTCCGGTGTTCCCCTGATCGTTGCTCACAATCTGGAGGCTGGCTGCGCCAGTCACTCCGGGGTTGGGAGAGAACTGCAAGCCGTTCAAGGCTGCATTGATGCTCGGGAGCGAGCCGGTAAAGCTCATGCTGGCATCGCTGGAGCCATCTCCATTGCCGAAGCTAAGACCGCTTGTGGTGCTGAGAGTTAGGGTCCCGTTAATGGCGGACAAGGTGACGGCTACCGGGTTGGCGCCAGCGTCTATGTCGGACACTGAAATAGCGTTGCCGTTCCCGGGCGAAAACGTCAACACGCTCCCAGACACGACGCTTTGGGGGCCGGGAACAACATTGATCGGCGGATCGTTACCCGGATTGACGGTGATATTGATGGAATCGCTGTCCTGGAGGGCACCCCCGGTTCCGGTATTACCGAGATCGTTCGTTGCGATTTGGATGGCCGCCGCGCCGGCGAAGTTCGCGTTCGGGGTAAAGACCATCGTATTCAGGGCTGAATTTATGTCAGTCAGCGCCCCGGTGAATGTCATCACGCTATCGCTGTTGCCGTCGCCCGCCGTAAAACTCAGCCGGTACGTGCCGGACAGAGTTAGAGCGCCATTCGTAGCCGTAAGTGTGACTTGGACGGGATTCGTGTGCGCATCCGAGTCAGAAACGAAAATCAAATTGCCATTGCCCGAGGAGAATGTCAGGACGCTGTCTTCGTTCATGACCTGTGCACCGGGAACGGAATTCACCGGCGGCAGGTTTGCCGGAATGGTGCCTTCGTAAGCGCCCAGATCTACTGTGCCGCTGAGGATTCGCGGAAATCCGGCTCCGCGTTGGTCTGTCGTCAAGGCGGCGCCATTAATGTCTAAAGCCTCAGCGTTGGTACCGGCGTTCAGAGCAGGGCTTCCTGAAAGCAAACCGTGAGTCGGGGTAACACCGCCGCGATCGAGCAACGGACCCAGCATGGGATTGCCGCCAACCAGATTGGTGACCAGCGTGATGCTACCGCCATCGTAGTAGTCGGCATACTGCGGAGCGCTATTCCCGGAGATGATATTATTGGCGACCTTGCCGCCTCCATCCGCGAGATGGATCAACCCGCCGCCATACTTTCCCGCTGAGTTACCGGTGAATGTGCAATTCCTTACCGTGAGCGTTTTCGTTCCAGCTCCGAGGTAGAACACTCCGCCACCGGCGTAACCCGATGAGTTACCGCTAAAGGTCGAGTTCGAAATGATGCTCGTCTGTTCGGTGTAAATCGCGCCTCCGCCATTGGGATCGGCGGTTCGGGTCGAAATATTGCCACTGAAGGTCGAACTCTGGACTTTTAACTGCGCCCCTGAGTGATAGATCGCGCCACCGGTCTGGGCTTGGTTGTCGGTGAAAGTGCAATTGAGCACGGTCAGCGCGCCGACCGAGCTATAAATACCGCCGCCTATGGTCGAGGGGCCGACGTTGTCGACAAACCTGACGGTGTCGACCGTAAGTTGGTTAGCCTTGCCGTCGATCGCTCCAGCGCCGTGCGTGAGCGTGAGATTGTTGATAGTAACGACCGCGCCCAAACCGATGGAAAAGATGTGGTCGAGGTTGTTGCCGTCGACCGTGAGAAAATTGATGCCGGGCCCGTTGACCACGATGTTGCTGGTAATGGCGATATTGCCGTTGACCAGGCTGATCGTCGCCGGAGTGGGAACGCTAAAAGCGATTGTGTCATCGCCTGCCTGCGTATTCGCGAGAGCGATCGCCTCGCGCAGACTGCAATCGCCCGCATTGCAACCGACGTTTCGATCATCCAGCCGCGTGACGGTGACAGTCGCGGCCTGCGCAGATCCTAAAATAAGGACCGAAATAGCGGCGACCCAGAATGGTGAACGGACAGGCGATCCGGCGAACATATCCTCGACATAGACAATTTAGGGCCAGGGTGTCAATGTCTTTCGGGATTTCGGCGGACTTAGATTTCCTTGTCGGATCCAAGAAAATGCTCTGGCTGCGGGTTTGAGTCCCGCGCCAACACCCGGCTTCCCAGCTAAATTAGCGCGAGGGTCGCCTGCTATTCCGACGGGGCCTTGAGCTGTTTCAGACCGTCCGCGGTGAATTCGGTCTCGGGAAAGCTTAATCCGCGTTTGATGCTCGAGCCGGTTATGTGAGTGACCGAGCCGGTCGGTCCGGTAACCTCAAGATCAGCCGGGAGCGAATCACCTCCGTCGAGCAGCATGCGCGTGATATTGATGCGCCGAACCACTTTGCCGGCGCTGTCGTATTTTTCGATCTGAAGTGGAACCATCCGCTTTGGGTCGATCCACGTTTTGACGCTCGCGTAGGACGACGCGTGGTCTTTCCCCGGTTTCGATTCCAGAATCTGACAAGGGAATCGGCCCACGTCCTGCGTTCCGACGATGGCCTGCTGGGTCCAGGCGAAAGGACTGTCGACGATGTCCTCGTAGGAAAGGTTGGTGCCGAAGAGCGCTTGCTTCATCTCTGCCGCGCTAATCTGTTTAAGAGCGTCGGGCGGTGTAAACGCCGTCGCGCTGAATTTGTTCCCCGATCGATGAAGCAAAACGGATTCACCTTTTCGCTCTTTCGGAAAAAGAATTTGATAAACGATGTCGGCGGTCGCGTTCGAAACGCGGGACTTGATTTGAACTTGAAGGGTTTGGCCGCTTCCGTCCTGCATCCGGATCCGCACCAACGTGGAACCGGCTTCCTTCGCCCGCAGTTTCGCGGCGAGCTCTGAGCCCGGGTCTTCAGCGGATGCGAACCGAGAGAGAGCCGCCCAAACACAAATTGACGCGACCACATGCGTTCTGACGAAGTGACGATTCATAAATTTATTCGACGAATGCTTCTCCCGGTTCTTCATCCGTGCAAAGCCAGGCTGGGCGCCACGCGCGAACTCCGCCACGCCGGATAGAGTCCGCTCAGAACGCCAACAAACATCGCGATGGCCACAGCCTCGATCATCAGGCTAATCCCCAAATACGGTTCCAGCATGCCCCGCACAGCCGGCGCCATCTTCAGCAGTTGAACACCAGCGACGCCCATAAGCACCCCGATTATGCCACCGAAAAGTCCGAGCAAAGCCGACTCCAACAAAATCATGCACACGATTCGGCCGCGTTTCCACCCGAGGGCAAGCAACACGGCGATCTCCTGTTTTCGTTCGAAAACACTCATCAACATCGTGTTCGTGACGCCAAGGACCCCGACGAGGACGGCCAGCAGCGAGGTTCCCCAGCTCATCGCGTTAATCACCCGGTAACCTTCGCCGGTGGCAACGTGTTCGCCGGCGGTATCGGCGCGCGCTTCCGGAATAAGGTGGTTCATGTCCGCGCAAAGCCGTTGAATGTCGGTGCCTGAAGCTACTCGCACGTCGATCGCGCTGATCTGATTTTGGTTACCGGTGACCTGTTGCAACAGAGGCAACGAAAGAATGAGTGAGCCGTTTTCGACAAATGCGCCGCCGTTCACGATACCGACCACTGCGAGTTCCTCGGTCTCGATCTGAACCGTATCGCCGACCTTCTTTTTGAGAATGTCCGCTGCACTGGTCCCGAGGACGACGGCACGCTCGTTTTCATCCTTAGGCATTCGCCCGGAGACGAGCTTCAGATTTTCCCAGGCAAAGCAGCCCCACTCGCGTCCCGACACGATCATCAACTCAGCGGTCTCAATGCTCGAAAACTCAACCAGAATCGAACACGTTGCCGATACGCCCGGCAGATGCGCGATGCGATCGCGGGTGGATGCGGGAAACGGCTTGGGAGTCAGAGAGCCGCGCATGTTGCTCACGACGATGTCGGTGCCGCGCGATTTCATGCCGCCCGCCCAGCTTGTGACGAGTCCGCGCGACAAGCCGATCAACGCGACGACGGCGGCAATGCCGACGGAAATGCCTAACAAAGTCAATCCGGTCCGAACCGGCCGGCGTTGGAGGCTCCGCGTAACGACTTCGAAGAAAGTCATGTTAATCCTGGCGCGGAAAGTTTTGCCGGATCGCCGTCGAAAATAATCCGGCCGTCCATCATCTGGAGCGCGCGGGAAGCGCGGGCGGCGACTCTCATGTCGTGAGTGATGAGAATGAGCGTCATGCGGCGGTCGCGGTGCAGCGAGGAGAGAAGATCGAGGACGTGCTTTGCACTTTCGCTGTCCAGATTACCGGTCGGTTCGTCGGCCAGAAGCACCGTAGGAGAATTCGCCAGACTGCGGGCGATGGCCACCCGCTGTCGTTCGCCGCCGGATAGCTTCGACGGAAAATGATTTACGCGTTGTTCGAGCCCGACCGATTTCAGCAATTCAAGCGCGCGGGTTTGTCGCTCCGCGCGCGACTTGTGATTTTCAAACATCGGGATCTGAACGTTCTCAACCGCAGTAAAGGTCGGAAGGAGATGAAATGCCTGGAAGACGAAGCCGATCTCGTGAGCTCGATAGGCGGCTGGGTCTGGCAAATCCAGTAGAGATTGGCCGCGATATTTCAGCACTCCCGCGCTGGGTCGATCAAGGGTCCCCAGCATTTGGAGCAAGGTTGTTTTGCCGCTTCCACTAGGCCCGATGATCGCCACAAATTCGCCGTCCGCGATTTTGAAATCGGCACCGCGCAACGCCTGTACCTGGCCGTCATCGAATTCCTTTTGGAGTCCGACCGCTTCGAACACAAACGGCGCGGCGGCCGCTTTTTCGTCATTACTCACGAGACCGGCTGTCCGTTGCGCGAGGAATCGCGCCATTGCGCACCGACGCGAGGATCGCTGAGGCTGCGGATCAGATCCGGAAGCGCCTGCCGGTAGCTCATGAACGGAGCCAGTTCGCCTGGTTCTTTTGGCATGAGAATCTCGGTGAACTGAGGCAGCCAGCGATGCGGCAACCCGGCATTTTGATGGTGCACCCCGTGATACGGTTCGTGCAGCAGCGTGTAAGCAAAAAGATGCCCGAGCCAACTCTTCGGCACAATGCTACGCGTCGAGCTGTTCACCGTGTTTCCGGTCAGCCCGAGATGTTCGACGTACTTTCGCCAGCTCTGGAGGTTGGCCGCGATCATCGCCGGCACCAGATAAAGCCAGAGAAAATATTTCCAAACGCCCCAAAACGCGACCGCCGCGAGAATAGCGCCCCACCCCACGAAGGACAGAGCAAGCTCGAACCAAATCCGCCGTCTCACTTTGCGACTTCGAACCGATGAATCGCGACGGAGGAAAACGCGCAAGAAAATGAGCGGGGAATAGAACAAACCGAAGGTGAGTTCGACAAAAGCCGCCAGCCGCCGCGCCCAACGCGGCGCTCGGGTGAGGACGAAGGGCCAGAGTTCCGTGTCTTTTTCGGTAGCCAGATGCATGTGATGCATTTGGTGCACGACGCGGTAGAGACTGAACGGCAGAAAACTAAAAATGCCGATGAGCACGCCATCGAATTCATTTAAGCGACGACTCTTTCGCAGCAAACCGTGGGAAGCCTCGTGAAATCCGATCAGGAGTCCGTGCATTAGATGCGCCGCTACCAGGGCCAGCGCCAAAGTCAGCCACACCCATCCGGCCCAGACTGACGCCCAGATCGCGACCTCAGTTAGGGCAATCAAGAAGACGAGAGTCTGAAACGTAACGCTGCTCACGCTATGCTCGTCGCGCAGCTCGGGAATGCTTTCAGCGGTGGTGGCGAGGTTTACCATTTCAATTTGTCAGCGCTGCGGTTCGCCTTTCGGGCACGCGGCAAATACTTTCCAGCACTGTCCTGAATAAACGGCCCAGCTCCTCAATTTCAGCTTGTGAAAAAAGATTTTCCCGGAACAACCAAACCACTTCCAGGGCGTCTCCCTGTTCCGTGATCTCGCATCCCAGGTCGAATCGCGGTGTTCCGGTGGAGCGCATCCGGAGCTTGAGGGAAAGCCCACGGATTTCGATGTCGGGCACGGGATGATTTTGTAAGGCGAAACGCACCTGGAAAATGGGGTTGTGTTTTGGCGACGGTGTTTCACCAATCGCGCGGATCAACTCGGCGAACGGGATCGCGTTTCCAAACGAATCGACGGTGGATTCGTGAACACTTCGTAAATGCTCCGAAAACGGACGATCGCGTTCTACCTGGCCACGCAATGGCACGACGCCGGAAAAATATCCCATCGTCTCACGAACATCCTGCCTGGTGCGATTCGCCACCGGCGTTCCGACCACGATGTCTTCAGCGCCAGTCCATCGCGACAGCGTGACCTGGAAGGCTGCAAGCAAAGTACTAAACAACGTGGCGCCGCTGCGTCGGGCCAAGTCACGTACCGGCCCGCTGATCTCGGCCGGCAGATACGAGACCAGCCGTCGCGGGCGAAAAACGACTTCGGTGTCGTCAGGAATGCTCCAAAGCCGACGGATCCCGGACAGGCGCGATTTCCAAAACTCCAGGCGTGATTGCAACTCGGCCGGTTGCCAGAATGCTCGCTCCGCGGCGCCCCAAGCGGAATAAGAAGTCGGCACTGGCGGAACCCGGTCAGGACCGCCCGCGCGGTGTTGCACGTAAGCGGTGCAAAGATCCTGAACAAACACCCCCAAGGTCCAGCCATCGGCAATCGCATGGTGAATCGCAAAAACCAGGACCTGATCGTCAGGCGCTCGGCGAAGGACTTCTATTCTATAGAGAGGGCCCCGAACCAGATCGAAGGGCTGCACGAAAGTTTCGAGAGCCAGCTCCTCCATCATCTCAGCGGATGCCCCGGGCGAAACGTCGCGAAATCGAATCAAGGGCTCGCTCTGTTTGCGAATCAACTGTAACGGCCCGCTTTTTCCAGGGAGAAAAGAAAGCCGCAACACCTCTTGTCGATCAACCACTCGTTGCAATGACGCGAGACAATCCTCCGGAGAGATCGGTCCACGAAGGTCGATGATGCAGCAAATATGATTCGAGACGTCCGACGGCGGCGCCGGCGAAGTCTCCCAGAGTTCGCGTTGTGAAAATGTAAGCGGACGGAGCTGCGCTTCGCCGCTGGCGAGCCATTGCTTGAGCCGAGCTTGTTTCGCGTCAGACATTCGGAGCTGCCGCAACGAGGCGGTCGATATCTTCGTTCGAAAGTGCGTCGAAATCGATTTCGGTTTCGTTAGCACTCGGCTCGACTGCCGTTATTGGCGCGGCGACGGGAATCGCCCCAGCTTTCGGCGCGCTGCCGCCCAGGTGTGTCGCCATCAAGGCTGCAATCTGCCCGATGGTGCGAGCGCGCATCAGGCTCGTCGGCGGAAGAGCGACACCGATTGCGGCCTCGAGTGAGTTCTCGATCTCGACGCCCATTAATGAATCGAGGCCCAGATCGGTGAGCGGCTGATCGTCACGCAGCCTGTCGGGTTTCACTCGGAGGACGGACCCAACGACTTCGCGCACAGCCTGCGCGATGACGGCTTCTTTTTCCGCAGGCGCGGCCGACTCGATCCGGTTTCGCCAATCGCTGGTGACGCCGCCGCTTTCTTCTCCTTCGACCGAAGCGAAGATGCGTTCCAAAAGTGGATTAGCTTGCATGCTTCGGAAGAAGGTTCGCCATTTCGCCCAATCGACGCGGATGGCAGCGACCTGGGGGCTCGGCGCGCGGAGCGATGACTCGAGAATTGAAATCACTTCAGCGGGCGACAATTCTGTCGTGCCTTGTTTCGCCAGGAATTCGGCGACGCGCGTGTTGCGAGCCACGTAACCTTCACCGCCGAGGACGCCCCAGTTAATTGTCAGAGCGGGTAAACCAAGTGTCCGCCGATGGTGGGCGAGCGAATCCAGAAATGCATTCGCGGCGACGTAATTGCCTTGCGCCGGATTTCCGAAAACCGAGGAGATCGACGAGAACATGACGAAGCAGTCCAACGACATATCGCGCGTCGCTTCATGAAGCAACCATGCGCCGACTGCTTTCGGGCCGATGACAGCGGCCATTCGATCACGATTCAATTTCGAAAGCACCGCGTCGTCGATCGCCATGGCGAGATGGAACACGCCTCGGAGCGGCTGGCCGGTTTGGCTGATCACTGAAAAGAGTCGGGCCATGTCCGCGCTTGAGGCGGCGTCGGCCTTAACGATTTCGATCTGAGTTCCGGCAGCGCGCAGCTTCTCGACAAAGGCTTCGGCTTCCGGCGTCGATGCGCCGCTACGGCTTGAAAGAACAAGATGACGCGCCCCGGATTGCACGAGCCAATCGGCCAGCACTCTGCCGAACCCGCCGAACGCGCCGGTGATCAGGTAACATCCATCCGATTTAATTTGGAACTCGGGCGCGATGGGCTCGCCGCGCCGCGGGACAAAGGATTGCGGGAAAGAGACGATTACTTTTCCGATGTGTTTGCCACCGGCCATCAGTCGGAAGGCCGAGTCAACATTGAAGGCCGGGAAAGCGCGGAAAGGAAGCGGACGTAACGCGCCTTGCTCCACGAGGTCGGCAACTTCGGCAAACATATCGCGCGTCAGCGATTCGTCGCCGGCAAACACCGCATCCATCGCGACAACGTGGAAGGATGCGTTGCAACGCAACGGCCGAAGCGGAATGCGTGAGTTCTGATAAATGTCGCGTTTGCCGATCTCGATGAAACGGCCGAACTCGGCGAGACACGCGAGGCCCATTGGAATCGCTTCGCCGGCGAGCGCGTTCAAGACGACGTCGACTCCGCGACGCTCGGTCAATTCCATGACGGCTTCCACAAAGTCGCCCCGGCGCGAATCGATAACGTATTTGACGCCCAGCGTGGCAAGCAGCGCACGCTTAACCGGGCTGCCGGCACTGGCGATGACTTCAGCGCCGAGATGATGCGCAATCTGGATCGCCGCCATGCCCACGCCACCGGCGCCGGCGTGAATCAGCACGCGTTCACCCTTGCGGAGTCGCGCCACATTTTTCAGCGCGTGCCATGACGTCATGAACACGACTGGAATCGTAGCCGCTTCTTCGAAGGAAAGATTGTCGGGGATACGGCGGATGTCGCTCGCTCGCGCAATCGTCCGCGTGGCGATACCGAAGACTGCAAGTCCGAAGACGCGATCGCCGGGTTGGACGTGTTTAACCTTCGAACCGACCGCCATCACGATACCGCCTACTTCATCGCCGAAGATTCGGGCATCAGGCGCTTCGCCGGGATAAAGCGCGAGCGCTTTGAGGACGTCGCGAAAATTCAGCGCCGCGGCTTTGACATCGATGATCACTTGATCGGCGCCGCACTCCGGTAGCACAAACGGAGAAAATCTCAGGGTGTCGAGGTGGCCGCGTTCGCGAGATTCCAAGCGCAGCGGAACCGCCGGATCCAGATCGTGTTGGACCGACGCACGTCCGCGATCGATCCTTTGAACGTAGCGCGCCTCGCCGCGAAGAGCGACTTCGCGCTCTGCCTCGGTCCGCAGCAATTCGTTCCAAAGCAGGTCGACGTCAGCCGCGGAAGTTGTCGGCGGCAGATCGACGGAGCGGCAGAGGTGGTTCGGGTACTCGTTTAGAATGACGCGCAACAAACCGAGAGCAGGCGCTTGAGCTACCGCAGTCGGCTGCGCATCGCGTCCGACCGGCTGCGCGCCGCGCGTGATCGCGTCGATGCGTAGTTTTGTTCCGGGTAGAACGATTTCCAGCGCTTGAGCGAGATGAAGCAGGGCGTCGGTTCCGAAGACGGCGTCGTCATCGAACTCCAGATCCAGGTTCCAAAGATAAACGATCCGTTCCAGCGGGAGGTCGCCGGCGTAGTTTTGAAAAAGCTGCGGCCAGTCTTCCGGCGCTCCCGGGCGAACCGTGAAGGTCTCGCTATCCGGCGCGCTGAAATCATTTCCGCGCCGGACAATCTTGCAGTCGGCGCCGCTGGCGCGCAGACGCGCGGCTAATGCTTCTCCAATTCCGCCGTCGTCCGCAAAAACGAGCCACGACTTTTCAACCGGAACTTCGACGACAGGCTCCAAGTCGACCGGAGTGTCCTCGCATTTGCGAGCCAGAAGGACTATCTGTCCTTCGCCGTAACGTCCCATCAAACCGGGGAGCGACGTTGTCTCGCCGAAGCCCGTCTCGCGCAGCAATTCTTCCCATTTCGATCTGGGCAGCAGCGGATGGACGCTGCGCAAATCGCGGTCAGTGAAACGCCACCATCCACTTGTTAGGCCGAAGACAGCTTCGGTCCAGAGCTGAGGCGTGGCCAGATCCATGAACACGAGTGAGCCGTTTGGCGCAAGAAGTCCGTAGAGATTTTCCAGCGCCGAGCGCACATCGGCCACGGCATGGAGCACGTTGGTGCCAACAATCAGATCGAATGATCCAGGCTCGAAATCCTGCTCGGCAAAAGGCTTTTCGAGATCGAAAATCTTCGTCTCGACTTCCGGGAAAGCCGCCAGCTTTTGCATGGCGCTGGAAAAGAAAGCGGCCGAGACATCTGTGAAAACATACGAGTGGAGACCGCGTTCCAGACCGGGCAAGAGTTGAGAGGCGAGACCGCCAGTCCCCGCGCCGATTTCCAGAATCCGCAAGCCGCGACCTTCGGGCAGAATGCTGGCCGCTTCGCGCACCGCGGCGGTAATCGCTGCGAGCCAGTGACTCGTGAGCAGGCCGTCGCCGTAGAACTGTTCTAGAAGTTCTGCTCCGGCGCCGGCGAACAGGACCTGGATCGCGTCCTTTTCGCCGCGTAAAATCAGACCCAACTCGGAGCAGGTCGATGTGACGAGTAGAGCCTCGGGCAAATGACCGGGATTCTGGTGGATGAAATCCTTTTGCATGGCCGCTGCCGAATCGGCCGCGGTTCCAAACATTTCGGTCGGGCAATATCCGCCGTCGGTTTTTTGAAGAAGACCCCGCCCTTCCAACTTCAACATCAGCTGCTCGAAGACCGGACGCATTTGCGGAGCGACCCGAAGAGTTTCGGCCGTGAAATTTACTCCGACTTCCGCGCCCATCTCGCGCAGACCCGCGCAAAGGAGGGCCGCCCCCAAATCATCTTGAGCGGAGATCGCGTCCTTGAGGCGATCCTCTCCACGCGTCGCGATTACATCCGCGAGCGCGGCCTGCGCCACATCCCGCAAACGCGACAACGGTACTGGCTCCGCTGGGGCCGGCTGCGAAACCGTCGGCGTTCTTTCCCAATCTATATGATAGAGAACGTCGCGAGTCCCGCCGACGCTGTCGCGGCGGATGCCGGCCACGCTGATGGCCCGGAAGCCATCAATCAGAACGCAAGGTTTTCCGTCTTCATCGAAGAGGCTGATCCGTCCGTCCACGAATTCTGTATTGCATTCGAGGACACGCGCGCGAATCCGGGCGGACGCTCCAGGCGAGCGCAGGAAAAGAATCCGGCCGAAACGAACCGGCAGCTTCAGTTGCGAACCGCGCGCTTCGACCGCGGCGCGGCCCCCGGAAAATACGTGGAGTGCGCCATCGAGGAGCACCGGGTGCAAAGGGTACTCGCTCGCTCGTTTCGCGGCGGTATCGGAAAGCGCCACTCGTCCCGCGGAAACACCCTGACCGACTGAAAGCTCGCGGACCGAACGAAACTCTTCGCCGTAACGCAGACCGAGGTCGCTCATGTAGCGATAAAACGCGTCGACCCCGAATGGCTTCAGATTCGCCAACTCGGCGCCGTTTTCCGTTTCAAAATTCGAGGTCGCGAACGGTGATTCCGTGCGCTCGCCGCGCATGGACCCAACCACGTGGAGCGACCACGACGCGCCTTGATCGAATCGGCTTTGAATCGTGAAAGCGCGGTCCGCCGGCTCGTAGGAAACTTCGAGCTGAACCCCGGTAGATGCGTCAGCAAGGATGAGCGGTTTTCGGATTTCAAAATCTTCGATCACGAAAGGCCGGCCTTCGAAGAGCTGCACGCCGGCTTCCAAAGCCAGTTCGACAAACGCGGCCGCGGGAAAAACGATGTGATTCTCGACCTTGTGATCTTTGAGGAACGCCATGTGCCGGCTATCGAGCCGGGCTGACCAGGTGGGGGTGGCGCACGGCATGCGGGTGTCGAGCAATCCGCGACCGCCTGATGCGAGACGACTTTCGCGCCAGAGCGGCGCCTCATTCCACCAGCGGCTGCGATCCCACGAATAGGCCGGCAGCGGAAGGAGACGACGCGACGGCGTCATCGCTTTGAAGTCGAGGGCTACACCGGCACGATGAAGGTCCATCGCGGCCTCGAGCAGAGAATCGTGTTCGCGTTCTTTGCGAACTGAGGAGATCACAATCGGTTTCGATCCGTTATGGCCCGCTAAACATTCCTGAATTGAATGAGCGAGCGCCGGATGCGCGCCGAGCTCTAGCCAGATGTCGACGCCAAACTCGGCGGCTGCATTGATGGCCGGCGCGAATTGCACTGGCTGCCGGATTCCGCGAGCCCAGTGGGTCGCGTCGCCGGCGTCGCCGTTAAGACGGCTGCCTGTAATCGTGCTGAAGAGTGGAATGTTTTCCGGCAGCGGCGCGAGATCGGTCAGCGCATTCTCGAGGGCATCCGCCGCGGGCTGCATCATCGCGTGATGGAACGGATGATCGACCCGCACCAGGCGCGCGAACACGCCTTGCGTCTCCAATTCGGCGAACATCGCTTCGATCGATCGAGTCGGACCCGCCAGCGTCAGCGAGCGAGGACTGTTGAACGCGGCAATCGAAACCGTCCGATCGTGTTTGTCGATTAAGAGCCGCGCTTCTTCCTCACCGAGGCCGACGGCGAGCATTTTGCCTTCGCCTCGCGCGCAACCTTCCATGAAGCGCGCCCGCAGAGCGGTGATTCGCGCGCCTTCTTCCACTGAAAACAAACCGGCGACACAGGCTGCGGCAATCTCACTCACGCTGTGACCCACCACCGCGGCGGGCTGCACACCCCACGATTTCCAAAGCTCCGCTAACCCGACCTGCATCGCGAAAATCGCCGGCTGCGCAATTTCGGTTCGATGTAATTGCGACGTTTCCTCAGAACGCCCGAGTTCTTCCAAAAGCGAAAAAGTGGCGACGCCCTTCAGGGCCGCGTCAGACCGCTCGACGACGTCCCGGAAGACCGGCTCATGCTGCATGAGTTCCCGGCCCATGGCCCACCATTGCGGGCCTTGTCCGCTCATGATGAAAGCAACCCGAGGCGCATTCTCCGGCCGCGGTGTGAACGATGTCCGAATTTTCACGCTGTCTTCTTTGATCGCGAATGCGTCTAGCTCCTGGATCAATTCTGGAATGGAGCGGGCGACGAGCGTGAGACGATGAGGGTGATGATTGCGCCGGTGGCCGAGCGTGTAAGTGAGCTCTGGCAACATCGGCGAATCGCCGTTCAAATTAAGCCGGTCAGTCAGCCACGAAGCCAGCTTCATCGCGTACCCCCGAAGCGCGTCTTCCGACCGCGCGGAAAGCATTACAGGCCAGCCGCGGTCGAGCCAGACTTCCGGATGGTCCGCGTGCGAAGGAGATGGCGGCTCCGCGAGAATGACATGCGCATTGGCGCCGCCGAATCCGAAAGAGTTTACACCCACGAGCCTTTCCCCATCTGTTTCAGGGAAAGCCTCGGTCTCGGTCGGGACACGCAATTTCAGTTTATCGAAATCGATGTGCGGGCTCGGCGAAGTGAAATGCAGACTTCCCGGAATCTCACGATGCTGAAGAACGAGCATCGCTTTCACGAGTCCGGCGACACCGGCAGCGGTCTCAAGATGTCCCAGATTAGTTTTCACCGAACCGATCGGTAGCGGAGTCGAACGATCCTGACAGAGAGCCTCAGCGAGAGCGTGCGCTTCGATTGGATCGCCCACGGCGGTCCCCGTGCCGTGCGCCTCGACGAATCCGATTTGCGCAGGCGAAATACCGGCGTCTCTGCACGCATCCTGGACCAGCCGACTCTGCGCTTCCGCGCTCGGCAACGAGATGCCGTTCGTGTGACCGTCTTGATTCAGTGCTGTCCCCACGATCACGCCCTGGATCGGATCGCCGTCCGCGATGGCTTGGGAAAGGCGTTTCAGCAACACCATCCCGGCGCCTTCGCCGCGGACAAAACCACTCGCACTCGCATCGAAAGCGGCGCAGCGCCCCTCTGGCGAAAGCATTCCCGCCTGCGAAAAGCCAATGAATCCGCCCGGCGTAATCATCACCGTCACGCCGCCCGCGAGCGCGGTATCGCCGCGTCCCGCCCAGATGTGTTCGCACGCGGTGTGAACCGCTGTGAGCGCGGAGGAACACGCCGTGTCCATCGCCACGCTCGGACCGCGGAGATTCAGGCAATAGGAAATTCGATTCGCCGCGATCGAATGAGCGCTGCCGGTCGCGGTGTGGGGCGCAATCCCGAAATGGTCGAACGCCGTGCTCTGCATTCCCTGATAATCATTGTGCGAAATGCCAACAAAGACGCCGATGTCGCTGCCCTTTTCTATGTCGAGAACGACGCCCGCATTTTCGATCGCCTCCCACGCCGTCTCGAGCAACAGGCGATGCTGCGGATCGACATAAGGCGCTTCGCGTGGCGAGATGCCGAAAAATTGCGGATCGAACTTGTCGATCTGATCGAGGAACCCGGCGCGTTTGGCGAACGTTTTTCCCGCGATCCCCGGCTCGGGATCGTAATAGCGTTCGACATTCCATCGATCGGCCGGGACCTCGCTGACTGCGTCCTTGCGTTCGAGTAGCAGCTTCCAGAAGGATTCCGCGTCAGTCACCCCTCCGGGGAAACGGCATCCAATTCCGATGATGGCGATACGGTCTTTGTGCATAAATGGAGGCTCTCGCGGGATGCCATGATAGGGAGAACCCCTACCCAAGGCAACCGGAGAGAAAAAGTGACGCCACGGAATTTAGCCGGACGCATTTGCAGCAGCGCTTACGATTAGTTGGTGTTGATCGAATATTGAGACGACGGCATTAGCGTAATTATTCGGCGCTCGGTTTTTTGAAGGTCGATCCAGCATCCGCCGAGAAATGTGAAATAGTGAAACTTACAATTTCGGCAACAGTTTCGAGATAGAACCAAAGTCCAATGTGCGGCATCGCAGGAATGATCGATCTCGTGGGGCAACGTCCCGTTCCCGAGGGGACCGTGCAACGCATGTCCCGCGCGTTGCTGCACCGTGGCCCGGACGAGGAGGGATTTCTTATTCGGCCCGGGCTCGGTCTGGCGTCGCGCCGGCTGAGCATTGTCGGTTTGGCCGATGGTCAGCAACCGATCTTTAACGAGGATCGCAACGTCGTCGTGGTCTTTAACGGCGAACTGTTTGATTACGTCGAGCGCCGGGATGAATTGC
Organism: Chthoniobacterales bacterium; assembly: GCA_045809795.1. Taxonomy (GTDB): domain Bacteria; phylum Verrucomicrobiota; class Verrucomicrobiia; order Chthoniobacterales; family UBA10450; genus AV80. The sequence continues at coordinate 648,697 of JBJMXD010000006.1, read as the reverse complement.
GCGCGCGCGGCCATCGGTTCGTCACTCACTGCGATACGGAGATCATCCCTCATATGTGGGAGGATCACGGAGACCAGACGTGGGAACGGTTGCGAGGGCAATTCGCGATCGCATTATGGGACGAGCGTCGTCAACAACTTCAACTCGGGCGGGACAGGTTCGGGATCGCGCCGCTGTTCTGGACGCGGCAAAACGATTGGCTGCTCTTCGCGTCCGAAATCAAGGGACTCCTCGCTTCCGGCATGGTCCCGGTCCGGCCTGATCGACGCGGCATCGATCACGTCTTCACTTTTTCGGCGGTGCCGGGTCCGCGAACTTGTTTCGAGGGCATCCAGCTTCTGAGGGCCGGACATTGTCTAAAAATTTCTCCCTCCTACGGAAACGGATCGGGTCCCTTGGTGGCAGAGCGCGCCTTTTGGGAAATGGATTTTCCCGATCAAGGGCAGGAGGAACGCGGCGACGATCCGAAGCGACTCGTTGACGAATTCGAAAAGATTTTGCTGCAAGCGGTCGAGGAGCGGTTGCGCGCCGATGTTCCGGTCGGCGCTTATCTTTCTGGTGGCGTCGATTCGAGCATGATCGTGGCGCTCGCGTGCCACTTGAAAGGTCCGGCCATCAACACCTACACGGTTCGCGTCCACGAGCCGGAGCTGGATGAACTGGATGCGGCGAGTCTCTCGGCGCGGCACATCGGCGCGAAGCCGCCCATCGTCCAGGACTTCCGTGATGAAGACGCGCTCGCGACCTATCCAAAACTCATCACCGCCGCGGAAGCTCCGGTCATCGATACGGCCTGCGCCGCGTTGCTTCAGCTCTCGGGGAAAGTCCACAGCTGCGGACAAAAAGTGGTCCTAACAGGTGAGGGGGCCGACGAATGGCTGGTCGGCTATCCCTGGTATAAAGCGGCAAAACTGCTCGGGTTCCTCGATTTCATTCCCGGCATGGGCCTCAGCAACGTTGCGCGCAACGCGTATCTGCGACTGAACAAAGTCCCGCATTTTCCGAATTCATGGCGCCAGGAGGTCGAAACTGCCGTCGCCGGTCCGAATGCCTGGATCGACGCCTACGGCATGCTCGCGATATCGAAACTGCGTTTCTACAGCGAATCGATGCACGAAGCGCTCGCGGGAACGAATCCGTGGACCGAACTTAATTTTCCGGTCGAACGCGCGAAGCGCTGGGCGCCGCTCCATCGCGGAGTGTGGATTGCCGCGCGCGTTCTGCTCGCCGGCCATCTTCTCCAGGCCAAAGGCGATCGGGTCGCGATGCATTCGTCAGTCGAAGTGCGCTACCCGTTCCTCGACGAAGATGTCTTCGATTTTTTGGCGAAGCTCCATCCGCGTTGGCGGCTCCGCGGATTCAAAGACAAACATCTGTTGCGTCTTCTGGCGGAACGATGGGTGCCGAAATCCGTCGCGCGCCGGCACAAAGTGATCTTTCGCGCGCCGCTGGATAGTTTTCACATGGAACCGGAGCCGCCGTTTGTCGCGCAGCTGTTGAGCGAGGAATCGCTGCGCAAGACCGGTTACTTCGACGCCGCCGCAGTGGCTCGTTGGCGAACCGATTTTCGCAAGATGCGCGCAGGTTCGCTGCCCCGGCTTTCTGTCGAGATGGGATTGATGGCCGTCGCCGCCACGCAGCTTTGGCATCATCTCTTTATGGGCGGCGGGCTCGCGGATCTGCCCGAGTGGACCGCAATTCCGACACCGGCAGCGGTGGAAGCGGGCGCAAGCCCGACTGCGATCGCGCTAACGTAACGCTAGTGCATCTTGGCGAGCGTCTCGCGCCCGCGCTCTTTTGTTTCCGGATCGTCTTTCTCCGCGTCGTGCATCGCGAGACCCTTGTTGATGAGCTCGCGCGCTTCATCGGTCTTGCCCATCTGCGCGTAAACCCGTCCGAGCTCGATGTAGTGCATGAGACGACGAGGATTGAGCGCGATCGCTTTCTTCATGTCCTGCTCGGCCTCGTCAATCGATCCCTTCGGAAGCTGGCCGTAAATCATGTTCGCGAGAAATCGTTTCGTTGAGCTGACTTCTGCCAGGACACGGTTCCAGCGGCCGAGGATATGCCACGCCGTGTCGTTGTGCGGATCGATGGCCAGCGCTTTGTCGACGGATTCCTTGATTTTCGGAGAGGCCGAGACCTGTTCTTTCGTCGGCATGTAAGGCAGCATTTTTCCAAGCGTGATCGCCGGTGCGAGCTGGGCGTCGCAGTCTTTCGGACCACAGGCTGCCGCTCGCTCGGAATACTCCAGCGCCATATGACCGAGTCGCAGTTTTTCCTGAGTATCCTTCGCGTCCGTCATCAGGTAACGATATTGCCGTGCAATTCGGACAAGCAGGTCCGGATTCTTCGGTTCCACTTTTTCCGCCGACAGATAAAGCAGCAAGGCATCGTTGGCCTGAAATTTTTTATCGAAAACTTTGCCTTTATCGATGAGCTCGTCCGCTGAGTCCGCAGCGAAAGCGATCGGGGCCCAGGCCAATGCGAAAGCGATGGCGAGAAAGCGATGGCAAAAATATTTCATCAGAATCTGGTGTGGGCGCAGCAGTGTCAGCCGGTAGAAAACGATGTTTTAACCAGCGAGCCCTCTAATTCAGACGAACGAACTGGTTGCATTGTTCAATTTTTGTCAGCCAAATGAGCGCAGATCCGGCCTATTGTTTTTTCACCGCATCTTCGACAATTCTTCCGGCATTTAGCAGCTGCGCTTCGGAGAAGCGCGGACCGACGAGTTGCAAACTGGTGACCGGAACGCGGAACCGATGGGACGCCGGAACCGGCATAGCCAGAGCCGGGTTGCCCGCAAAATTCACCGCGACGGTGTTCTGAATCTGAAGAACGTGCGCGTCGAGAATGCCCAATCGGAGGTTGAACGGCGGAAGCAGCGGCGGTGCCTTTTGAAGGGTGGGTAGCGCGATGATATCGACCTTGTCGAAAACACTGTTGAGGGTTTGCTGCCACGCGTGCTGTCTCTTCACCGCGCCGCCATACGTCGTCGTGTAAGTGGCCTGCCCCAGGGTGATGATCGTCTTCGTTCGAGCCGATACTCCAGGCGCCAATTGGAATCCTTGATTGCTCAGCCACGTCCCGCCCGCCGCCACGAGATTGCCATCGGCCTTCGCCGCGTCCCATTTTTCGCGGAACTGGTCGTCCAACTGCACGATTTGGAAGCCAGCCTTCGCGAGCGCGTCGTCAATCGCCCTGTCGATCTCGGGATCCGTTCCCTGCAGCTTCAGGCGTCCGACCCGGATGCTGCTGCCGGATGGCTTCGCGGCTTTAGCCGCTGCATATCGCCCGGCGAATCCTTCCTGAAGAAGGTCCATTCCTTGGACGGTGCGAGCGATATCTTTTCCCATGGGACCGACCACATCCAGGTGTTTGGGCTCCAGCGGATACACGCCTTTGATTGAAACCAGCCCGAACGTTGTTTTGAGACCGACGATCCCGCAACAAGCGGCCGGCACCCGGATCGATCCCGCGGTATCGGTCCCGAAAGCTACGTCCGCCTCCCCGTTCGCCAGGGCGACGGCACTTCCTGACGACGATCCGCCGGGAATCAGAATGCTCCTCAGCGGATTCCTGGGCGTCCCGAAGTATTCGTTCATGCCCGACGGTGCCACGGCGAATTCGGTCATGTTTGTCTTACCGACAATCTGCACGTTGCGCTGGCGTGCGATCGCGAGACAGGCGGCATCCGCTTTGGCAGGCTTGTGGGTTAAAAGGAAAAAATTCGAGCCGGCCGTCGTCACGACTCCCTTCATGTCAATGTTGTCCTTGATTGCGAGCCGGAGGCGGTTGTCGCCCGCCTCTGCCGGGAATTGCTTAATGAAGGCGCGATCGCCCGGGAGATGTTTGGTAAACAACGGCACCGCCGAGCAACCGCCCAGCCAGGTGGTAAGGAGGAGCGCCATGAAAAAGGTTCGAAGAACCGTGAATCTCAAAATTGGCGTGCAAAAAAACTGGCTGAATGACTTGAACATATTGCGAACTAAAAAAATGCGGCGCCTGCCGCGCCCACAGATGAATCGGTCCGGTACGGATTAACGGCTGTTCGCTATGGCGGTGATTTGGTCAGCGCACCTGGTTTCCGCAAAAGCTCATTATTGACGGCCGACCGATCTGGCGAGCTGCGTCGTTTTCTGAGCAAAATCTGTGTCGACGGGCCGCTTCGTTAGGCCTTGGGGAGCATCCGTTTGCTGTCGCCTTTCCGAATTAGAATAATGCACGCCTATGCCCCTAGGATCGGAGACGGGTAACGGTCCGTTATTGTGTCGGCGTGAATTTCCCTTTTCCCAATGCGGATTTTGATCGCCGATGATTTCGAATTGATGCGGGACGGCGTCCGATCGCTTCTCCTCCGCCAAGGATGGGACGTTTGCGGCACAGCAGTCACGGGACAGGAGGCTGTCGAGAAAGTGCGGGAGCTGCGCCCGGAGGTCGCGGTTCTTGATATCACCATGCCATTGCTTAACGGAGTAGAAGCGACTCGCCAAATTCGGCAGGAAAATGGGGAAACAGAGGTTCTCATTCTGACTGCTCACGAGGACGATCAACCAATTCGCGACGCCCTTGACGCGGGTGCCAAGGGCTACCTGTTCAAATCCGAAACAGGTGAGCAGTTAGTGGACGGGATCAAGACCGTCGCCTCACATGAGGTTTTTCTCAGCGACGGGGCGTCGACCGCGCTTTTCCGCTCAATCCGCCGCGGCAAGGTCGACAACCCGAATCCTCTTACCGCTCGGGAGCGCCATATTCTGCAACTGGTTGTCGAAGAAAAAAGCAACAAAGAGATTGCCGATGCTTTGGGTATCAGCGCCCGGACGGTGGAGTCGCATCGGCTCAATATAATGCGAAAACTTTCCGTCGATTCTATCGTCGGCCTCGTCAAATACGCGATTCGCCAACATATTGTCCCGCTCTAGTCCGCCTCCGGCCTTAAGTCGGCCGTCGCTTGCCCTGCGTCTCGTTCGCGAATTAATGCGCAGCCGAAGGGATCGGCGCGTCGTCGCGGCGGGGTGATGGGCGGTCGGGAGCGCCAGCTCGTCGAAAACTACGCCAGCGTTCGAGTGGCATCGCGGCGACAGCCATCAATGCAAGTTGGCTGGCGACGAAGGCGCAGAGCCACGGGAAAGCTTTTTCCATGAAGCCGTAGGAGTGCAGACCGACGCCGAGCATGTTCACGCCGAACCAGGAGAAGCTCGTCACAATGTTGCCGAAGATCGCCATGATCATGAGCCCGCGTTGGCGAATGAATCCGCCCCAACGCGCGTGCAAAATGATGGCACACCAGAGAACGATCAGGACTGCGCCGTTTTCTTTCGGGTCCCAACCCCAGAAACGACCCCAGGATTGGTCAGCCCAAATTCCGCCGAGCACGGTCCCGACGAAACTGAAGAGCGTCGCGAAACAAACCACGCCGTAGGTCATCCGCGCCAGCGAATCGGCGGTCGGCTTCTTGAGCGAGGGAGTGAACACGCCGCGGATGATGTAAATCATGGCTAACATGCCGGCGAGAAACATGGCGGCGTAACCCGTGGTGATCGCGACGACGTGGGTGGCGAGCCAGATGTTGGTGTCGAGCACAGCTTGCAACATCTCAAGGGTGTCGCCGTTGCCGGCGAGATGATGCGCGATGATCAAAGTAATGAAGCCGATCGCGCCGGCGCAGGCCGCGCCAATTCCATCGCGAAAAATCCGTTCGAGAATCAGCGCCACAATGACTGCGCCCCAGCCGATGAAGATCGCGGACGAATAGAGATTCGTGACCGGCGGACGTTCCTGGAGGTACATCCGCGAGACGAGACCAAAGGTGTGGACCGCCAGCGAAAGGAGCAGCACGTAAAAAGCGGCGCGATTCAACGGCCGCGTCCACGTCAGCCACGACCCGCAGGCAAAGAGAAAAGCCAGCACGTAGAGATACATGCTGTGGGTAAACGGATCGACGTGGTTGAAGAGGAATTCGTACGATGTCCGTTTTGTCGCGACCGGTTGATCTTTTGCGAACCAATCGCGGAGCGCCCCGACCTGTCGATTGAAGCTGCGCGAATCGCCGGCCTGGTAGGCGTCGCCGAGCTGCGCGTAGGTCCGAACCATTGGATGGATTTCCCCGGTGGATAGCGCCTGAAGAAGCGTGGCCCCGATCGGTTGCCATTGCGACTTGTTCCCCGACGGGACCGCAAACATGTAAGCCATATTCGCGATGTTTTCGTAGCGACCAACGAAACCCGCGACAGCTTCGAGCTTCGATTTGTCGAAGGTTTCACCCTTCTCGCGATGGCCGGCGGCCTCAATCGCAGGAGGAATCGCGGCTGCGTAGGCGTCGAGTTCCTTCGAAAAGTCCTGCGCGTCGTCAGGCCGCAGACTGTTTTTCAATCGCTGACAGAGAATGAGCGCGTTCCGCAAATTCAGGATCGCGGTCTGATAGGCCGAGCGCTGAACGGACTCGAGCTTCTCCGATTGCTCGCCTTGCTCGTCGATCTGTTTTCCGAAGGGCGCGAGCTCGTTGAAACTAAAATATTTTCGGTCGCTCTGTTCCCAGCCGAAGAGGCCGAGCACTTCGGAATTCTGGATAACGAAAAGTGGATAATTGTCCGCTACGGCCGGCTTGAACAAGAGGTCGGCGAGCCACTCGATCCCGGTCAGATAGCGGCCATCCGCGACCTCGATCGTTTGTTTGCCGTGGATGATCAGCAGCGAATTGCGCGCGATGGTGTCGAGGGGTTTCATTCGGCCGCCGACGAGCACTGGAATTTTTCCGAACGTCACCAGATCGGGGCCGTCCTTCGCTGTTCGCGGTAGGAACAAGTCCCCGATGACCCATCCGGCCGCGAGAATCAGAACCAGCCATGGGAAGAAGCGTTTCATGCAGGAACGGCCCGGCGTCGCCGGGAAAACCCGACGAGGTGATATCCAAATTGCACCAGTAACCCGGCGGCGACAACGACGCAGGCAATGTAAGGCGCGATGAAGCTCGGGTTGCGGACCACTTGGAGGATAGTAGTGCGATCATCCGGCTCGAACCCCGCCTGATAGTAGGTGTCGCCGCGGTAACGGAGCGGATGATTCATGTAGATGAGAACGTTGCGATTCACCGACAGCTCTTCATCGATCAACGTAACCTTGCTCGCGAAATTTTTTGGAATCTCGGTGCCCGCATATTTTTCGTGGGTGAACTTTTGCAGGGTCACGCTGTACGGTTTGTAATAACGCGCCGGCCTCATTGCGAGCTGCCACGTTCGTCCACCGGCCGAGAAAGTTTGGGGCGCGCCGAGCGCATCTGAGACGAGCCAGGTTCCGAGGGAACGTTCCGGCGTGATAATCTCGACCACAGCGCTAACCAGATCCCGATCATTCATTCCGGTCGCGCGCGGAACCGGTTCCACGACGACCTGCGCGCCCGGACCCTGGTTCGCGATCGGTTTCAACGAGCCGCCGGCCTCGCTCGCCATTTTCAAACGCGAGTTCTGAAAGAAATTCCGCACCGCGATCCGGAATGGCAGGCTCTTGTGCTCGATCGTGCCACCGCGCCGCAGGAGCGCTTCAGGAATCGCGGTCACCTGGTCGAGCTCCGGGTCGCTCGTGTCGATCACAGCCAGCTCGACCTTTCTCGGCGCTTCCGAGAAATTTTTCGTGTCGCCGTTGCTCAAGCGCATGTTGCTCTCGACCGCGAACAAGTCGGTGAACAATCCGCCGGCGAGCATGATGATGAGCCCGGCGTGGGTGAGATGGATGCCGAGCTTGCGCAGGTTCCACTGAAACCGCTTCACGTGGGCGGCGATGAGGTTGATCAGCAACACCGCGCCGATCAGATGTCCGCCGGGGAAAATCGGAATCTGAAAGCCCCGGCTTTCGGCTGGCCACCAGATCACCATGCTTTGGAAATAACGCTGCTGCGCTTCCCAAATTCCGAGGTGCACCTGGGCGAGAGTCCCAGCGAAAATCAGAATCATTCCCGCGGCGAGACAAACGATTGTCAGCTTCAGCGATGTAAGCAGATCGATAAATTTCCGCAGCATGATCTAGAAACGAATCGATTGGAGGAACGCCATGAACTTCGGTTTTTCCTCTTCGATTATTTGCGGCGGCCCCGTCATTTTGAAAAACCAGGCGTTCCCCTCGCGCCGCGTCCAGCCCGCGATCACGCGCGCGCTCGGTCCGGACATGTCAATCATGTCGACGTGAACGTCGCCGGCATGCACGGCCGCGATCATTGGCTTGAGCAACTCTTCGCCGATCGCGGGCAATCCTATCTGTTGTCGCCAGCGGTTGACGTTATCCGCGTCGCTACCGCCATCGCCCGGAAACGTCACGACCGAGATGTCTGCTTTCTCGCCATTCTTCTCCGCGGAAAAACTCGCGTAGCGCATGGGGGCGGGCGGGTTGGGGGACCAGCCTGCCGGCAGCTCCCATTTGATCTGCGGCGTTTGCGAATCAGAAGGCGGCGGCGCTGTCGTCGAATTTGTCGGCGCCGAAGTCGACGTTCCACTCCGCGAGGCGCTGACCCACTTCAGGAAATTTTCTTTCTCCGTCCCGACAAGCGCCGCGTTCCCGCGCATCTTGTAAAAGGCTCTGCCGTTTTCATCGGACGCGATTGCGCCGACGATTCGCCCATCCTTCGCCGGATCACCGTTTTCGGGCTGACCGGAAAGATCAACGATCGCCGCGTCGCCGAGCGGTTGAATCATGCTCCGCAATTTTTCTTCGGTCACGGCGGGCTGCTTTAGCTGACCGAGCCAGCGGTTCACGTTATCGAGAATATTTCCCGCCGCCGGTCCCAGTCTCACGAGAGAAATGTCAGCGGTCGCACCGTTATCACCCCGGACGATGAAACTGGCCTCGCGCATCTGGGACAATGGCTGCGGCTCCCAATTCTTCGGCGCTTCGGCAGTAGTGCTTGTCGTCAGGCCCGGCAAATTCGGGGACAGCGTCGAGGGCGAGGACGCGTTCGTTGGCATTGCTGGTTCCGGGGGCGGCGCAGTTTCGAGGGGCGCTTTCGCGACCTTATAAACCTTGATGTGCTGATCGTCGCGATCGCAGCCACACAGCAGCGCCAACGCAGCGATGACAATGACGACTGATCCCTTCATTCCGCAATCTCGCATCAAACCCGGCAATATTAGAAGCGGAATTCCAACCTGGAAAACGTTCGAAGCTAGGCCAGGACGCCTTCGCGCTTCACGGCATCAAAGTGGTGAATGGGGAGCAACAGGCGAAACTCTGTCCATTCACGGTCTGAACGAACCAGCTCAAGGCTACCGCCTTGGGCTTGCGCCAGTTCAGAGGCTACGGCGAGGCCGAGGCCCTGTCCCGGAATACGCGCATCTTTTCGGGCGCGATAGAATCGTTCGAAAATATGCGGAGCACGTTCGGACGGAATCGGCTCGCCGTTATTTTTCACGATCACTTCCGTCTCTCCGTCGATGGCGCGCGCGTAAATGCAGATGCAGCCATCAGGTTGGTTGTACTTGATCGCGTTCTCGAGCAGGTTTTGCACGATCAACGATATCGCGCTGCGATCTCCGACGACCGGAAGCTCCGGTGGAAGTTTCGCTTCGACCTCGAGGTCTTCCGCTTCGGCCATTACGCTTGCGTCCTCGCAGATTCCGCGGAGCACTTCGCTCAAGTCGAACTGTTCGCGGTGCACCTCAAGCCGTCCGGCATCAGCGCGCGCCAGGAGGAGAAGGTTTTCCGCAACGGAAGTGAGTTGGTGAATTTGATGAAGCAAGGCGTCGGCGCGGGTTTGTTGTTTCGCCGGCGTTTCCGGATCGGTCAGAATTTCTTCAATGCCGACGCGCAAGACCGAGATCGGCGTTTTGAGATGATGGGAAGCTTCCGCCGAGAACCGGACGGATTGCTCAAAACTGCGTTGGAGCCGATCGAGCGTACCGTTTAAAACAGTGACGAGCTCGGCGATCTCATCCGCGGTTTGGGGAGCAGGCAAGCGCTGATCCAGGTTGTGGACGGAAACGCGCGCGGCCGCGTGGGTGATCGCTTCGACTGGAGCGAGCGCCTGTTTTGCAACCCAACGTCCGCCAATCGCGATCACGATCAGCACCGTCGGGATTGCGCCGAGCATCCCCAAAAGGATGTCCCAACGGATGTGACTGACGTGCCTCATCGCAGGGTCAGTCGAGAGAATGATGATCCAGGTCGTCGCGGCGCCGGCAATCGTGGCGATGACGGCGAGAGTGGCTGCGTAAAGCGCCAGCTTCCAGCGCAACGGCCAGCGTTTCATTCCGGGTCCGCTTCGCGGATCGTGTAACCGACGTGCCGCACAGTGTGGATCAAGGGAGGGTTGCCGATTTTCTTCCGGAGCCGTCCAATGAAGACCTCGACAAGCTTCATGTCGTATTCGTGTTCGCGTTCCCAAACGCGCTCGCACAACTCCGTGCGAGTGAAGACGCGTCCCGGTTCGCGCATGAGGACTTTTAGCAAAGTGAGTTCCCGCGTGGAGAGCTCAATGTGCCGGTCGCCGCGGTGTACTTCCTGGTTTGCCAGGTGCAAGGTCAGATCGCCTACACGCAGGACGAGTTCGGGTTCTTCGGCGTAACGGCGACCCAGCGCGCGCACCCGGGCGACGAGCTCCTGCATCGCGAACGGCTTTGCCAGATAATCGTCCGCGCCAAGCTGGAGGCCCGTGACGCGATCGTTGAGTTCGCCGCGCGCTGTCAGCATCAGAACCCGATGCGACATATTTTTCGAGCGCATTCGTTTCAAAACTTCGAATCCGTCCATGCCGGGCAAACCGACGTCCAGCACGACGAGGTCGAACGGCGTCTGCTCGGCTTCCCCCAGCGCCGTTTCCCCGTCATGGATGACGACTGGGTCGTGACCGGCTTCAGTCAGGGCCGAAGCCACGTGTCGGGCGAGCCGGACTTCATCATCAATTACAAGAATGCGCATGGTATTTGGGCACGAGAGCAGTGTTGCCGCCGTCGACAGTGGTTGCCGGGGACGATGGCAACGCTTTACTCGTCTGGTTAGGGTAAGGAAGTCATCGGGAGCCGCGAGCGGCCAAAAGTAACGTCTCTGTTACTTATGTTGTTAACGGGCTTCATTCCAGGTGGAAAACCTCGATCAACCCTACGCCGGTGCTGTTATTGTGGCCGGCCACGATCGCGGTATAGGCGCCAGCCGGTAAAGTCGCGATCACGGCAGCTTCCAGATCCTGCGATGGCGCAACGCCGCTGTTTTGGATTTCGGTCTCCTGCGAATCGCGCCAGTTGTCGTTGTTTCGGATGAGCCCGCCATTGCCGTCGTGCAACTCGAGCGTCGGATCTGGCAGCGCGCCGCTGAGGCCAAGTTGCGTCAGCGACGGGCCGATTGCGCGGACGAGTACTCTCGTCCCGTCGCCTTCACCACCAAGAATAAACCCGCCGATCATCACGTTCTCCGCGGAGAGGATCAGGCCGCGCGTGCTGATGTTCGCCAGCTTTGAATCGACCGACTGGTCGAGATCGTAAACTTCCACGAGGCCGGTGCCGATGCCGTTGTTCTGACCGGTGACCACGGCGGTGTAGGCGCCGGGAGCGAGTGACGCGATGATGGCGGATTCGCGGTCGTCACTAAGCGCGAGTCCGTTGTTTCGGCAATCATCCTCGGTTTCGCGCCGTTCTCGCCAGTTGTCGTTGCGCGCGATTACCTGGCCGCTCGAGTCCCGCAATTCGAGAATGGGGTCGCTCAAGGGATTCGTAATGCCGGCCTGGCCAAGGGACGGTCCCACGGCGCGCACCGCAACTTTTTTGAGCGCATTTCCGGTGATGATAAAGCCGCCGATCATCACGTTTTCCCCAGTCTCAACTCGGACGCGCGTAGAGATATTCAGCGGCTTCGGTGCGGCCCGCTTGGGACTCGCCGTCGCAGACGGAATTGCCGACGCGGTCGGGCTAGCGCTGGCACTCGGACCCGGACTCATCGTTGGTGACGGCGACACCGTCGTTCCTGGCGTTGCGCTGGGCGAAGGACTCGGAGTCGAATCCGGGCCGGGGCTCGTAGCGACCACCGTGTTTCGATCGAGCGAGTTCAAGTAGGTGATCAACGCGTCGAGGTCAGCCGCGGAGAGATGAGAAGTTTTTCCGTGGGTGTCCTTGATCACCTGAATGTTATTTGCCGCGAGCGCTAAATTGATCTGACCGCCGGACATCAGCGGGGCCACGTTGTTGGTCCCGAGCCGATCGATTTGCGACGAACCGTCGGGATTCGTCACGAAGGGATTGTCGAGACTGACGTAGATGGCGCCTTTGGCGTCACCGGCCAGCGAGCCGTTTCCATCAGCGATGGTGATTGGAACCTGAGTCGGCAAAACGGGCGCAGCCTGCCCATTCAACCCGGCGCCGGTCGCGCGGCTTTGATCCGTTCGGACGGTGCGGAAATTGAAGCCGCGTTCGCCCGGCGCCAGGAGCGGCGAATCCGGTGCGAGCAACACTTCCCTTAAGGTGTGGGCGGCGCCGTGGTGCAAATAGCGCGGGACTGCGTCCCAAAGAGCGCGGAGATGCTTGGTGTTGCGGCTGCTGAAATTTTGGGGCGTCCCCACATCTTGCGGCGGGGCGAACGGCTCAAAGAAGTAATCGTTTTGGGGCCGATAGAATGGCCCTTTTCCGTCGACCGTCGTCTCGCTGATGACGCCGGGTTCGTGGATGTTGAAATCCTGGAAGGTGTCGTCGAGCACGCCGTTGCTGAACTTGTTTCCGTTGTGATGGCAATCCGCGCAACCGGCCCCGCCGACCGAGACTTTGTTCGTGAAAATCTGCCGGCCCCGCTCGATCTTTTGCGCTTCCGTTTGGTTCGGCGCGAGGCCGAGCGGATTCGGGAACAGGCGGGTCTCGTTCTGCGACCAGAGAATTTGCAGGTAAGCCATGTCGTTGTAACCAACCTTGAATGCCTTGCCGTTCAGTTCCGGACGGCCGATCGCGCGCGAGTTTTGTTCCGTTTTATCGAGGACCCATTGTTCGCGGGCCTTCATCCTTTCGACCTGATCCTGTTGTGGGAAAATGGCCATCGGCGCGCGCTCGCCGCCAAGCAGTTCGCCGTTGCAGGCCGAGGCGTAAGCCATGAAATCGTTATTGAGGCCTTCGTACCATTCCGGCCAGTTATCCGAGATATCCTTGTTTTGCGGGCAGACTTTCACGCCACCGAGTGCGTTAGCCGCGACGTTCCATTCGCAACCGTCCTGGCGGCCGTCCCAATGGCAAAATCCGCACGACTTTTGCGCATCAAAGCCGGTGGAAGTTTTGCCGATGATCGGCGCGTCGTCGGCATAGGCCGAGCTGAAGAACCAGCGGAGTCCGACTTCTTCATCGGTCGCGAACAAATTCGAACCGTTCCCGCCTTTCTTTGGGTCCGGCGTGCTCGGCGTGACACCGACGGCCAGGTAACCCTGCCGCGTCAGGTTCCCGTTTTGATCAACGCCGAGAAAGGAAATATCCTCGGTCTGCATATTCGCGACGTAGACGTTTCCACCATCGGGCGAAACCTCGACGCCTTGCGGCGTAATGCCGCCGGTGAACTCGAATCCGAGCGGCGCCAAAATTTCGGAAACGTCCGCGGGCGTCTGGTTGATCCGAAAAACTTCAACCTTGTCCGAGTGGACCATGCTGACGAAAAGCATTCCGTTTTTCACAACCATTTGTTCCGGGCCGCTGCCCCGAATCAGACGCTGAGCCTCGGTGTGATCGTGCAGGTCAACGACTTCGCCGGGCGTGACCAACTGCGAGAAGTCGCGGCCCTTATCGACGTAGCGATAAACGAAAAGATTCGTCTGCGTGTCGAAGATGTTTATCTCGCTCCCGATATCGTCGAACGTCGTGGCCTTCGTCGCATCGCTCATTACCGGCGTGTAACCGAGCGGTTTTCCGTCGTTTTTAATGGCGACGCCGTTCGCGTCGAGCGTCGGCAAGCCGTGGCCAGTCTCTTTGCCATTCAACTTGGTGTTCGTTTCCTGGCCGGAAACAATTCCCCAGCGGCCGCTAATCTTGACGTCGGTTGCCAAGCCGCCGACCGGAAGGTTTCCGGTGAGCGTGTTCGCGTCGTTCGCAACGTTGATCGCCGCGATGGTGTGTCCGAGCGTGTTCGCGACGTAAAGCGTGCGGCCGTCCGAGCTCAAGTCGAGGTCGCGCGGATTGGCGCGCTCGAGTTGGGTGCTGCCCGTGGGGATTTCGGCGATTTGAGTGAACTTCGGTCCCGGATCGATCCGATAGGCGCGCACTTCGTCCTTAAAACGGTCCGTGATGTAGAGGCGCGTGCCGGTGCTATTGAAGAGAGTTTTTTCGCCATAGGTTCCGGTTCCGAAATCGCCGATGATCGCGTCGGTTTCCGTATCAATGACCGAAGCAAAATTGCCGTATTGATTGAGAACGACCGCGTAGGCTCTCGGATAAATTGATGTGTTTACGGGCGAAATCTTGATGCCGATGGGACGGAGACCGGCGCTGATTCCGTTCGGGCGCAGATCGATCCACTTCAGGACACGCCGCGCCTGCGTATCAACCACTGCCACGCGCCAATCCGGATAACCCTCGCGGCCCGGCAACGTCACATAAAGTTTGCGGCCGTCCGGCGTAAGGGCGAGCGCGCGGGGTTGACTGCGGAACGGCTGCGGCCGGTTGGGCCAGAGCTGGCTGCCACTTTTCACGGCCACGTTGTTCGGGTCGATCCGGGTTCCTGGATCAGGCCGGCCGTTGATGTAATCCGCGCCGAACATGATCTTCGTGTACCGCTCCATTCCGCCGCGTTCGCCGGCCGCTTCCGGACCAACAATATTTTTCACCGGATCGCTCGTCGTCCCGGTGATAATCCGGCCGCGCGAATCGGTCTTCACCGCCGTCGTGAACTGACGCAACGGCAGCGGTGCTTCCGCCGACGTTACCAGCGCTTGGTAAGTGAAAGGTGCCGACAATTGCGGCCGAACACTGCTGTCAGCCTGGAGTCGGCCGGTGGATTGGAGAAGGAACGCCGCGCCCGGCGTCGCGACAGCAGCAATAAGCGCAAGGCGACGAAACTTCATGGCCCCGACCGTATGAATTCGATCGGGCGGAGCGAGCCGACAAAGGTAACGCGATTGTTACCGGCGTGATGAAACTAAGCGCTCAGGCCGCGAGCAATTCGACCGCGTCGAGGGCCGCGATGATCTCACAGCCGATCACGATTTTCTCGAGGTCGTCGCAGTCGGACAAAGTTTCGTCATTGAGAAGGCGAAGCCAAAAATTGGCATCCTTCATATTCATTGAAGCAACACTGGCGGGATTGAGCATGGAATCTCGTTAAGCAACGCATATGCCGCCGCGGCTTCGCCGCGGAAATCCCAACGTTCAAATCCGAAGCTCCAATGGATTTTGGATTTTGGGATTTGGAATTTCCCGACGCGATCGCGGCGGGTGACCGACGGGACTCGAACCCGCAACAGCCAGAATCACAATCTGGAGCTCTACCATTGAGCTACGGTCACCAACAGAGGGTCAGCATTCTAGTTTTTCGAACGTCCTTTGCAAACGGGAAACCCGCCTGCGCTTGGCACGGCGCCCGCTCTATAATAAGGCGCGGCGCTCTCGGGCGTTGCCACTCAACCACACAAATGAGTAATCTCGGGCTTCTCCAAGTCATGAAAAAAATCGGGCTGATTTTGCTCGCCGGTTTTTGTCTTACGCTCACCCCAGCCGCTCTCGCCGCGCAATCGGACGATCCCAGCGAAGTTTTCCTCAAGGCTTACATGACTTCGCAGCAGGGGGAAAAACTCGAGCACGATAACCAGCTTCAGGCAGCCCTCTCGAAATTCCGGTTTGCCGGAAGTTTGCTCGAGGAATTGAAGAAGACCCACGGCGATTGGCAATCCGCGATCGTCGATTACCGAAGTCGCAAGATCAGCGAGAACATCATCCGCGTTCAGGCGAAACTCGGGAACCAAAAGGATCTCGCGGCCACTTCCAATCAGCCGCCACCAACCGCATCAAATCCGCCTTCGTTGCCCACCAAACCAGGGCCGCCGGATTCGACCTTGCCGGTCACCAAACCGCCGGTCGTTCAGAACCAGGTCCCGCCGTCAGCACCTGCGCCTGCGCCGGCCATGCCCACACCCGCTAGCGAGCCGAGTGTTTCTGTCGCGAGCGATGCCGTGATCAAAGAAGCGACGAAGAAATTGCAGGACAAAGTCGATCAACTCCAGGCCGAGCTGGAGAAATCGCGCAGCCAGTACGACACGGTGGCGAAAGAGAAAGAGACGTTGAACGGTAAGCTGCAGGAGACGAGCACGAAGCTCGAGCAGGCCCAGAAGGAGATCGAAAAGACGAAGGGCGCGGAGCAGGAAGCACGCAGCCAGCTCGCGCAGGCTGAGGATTCACTGAAGAAAATCGCCGGGAGCGACAAGCAGGATTCGAAGAAGCAGGAAGCGTTGCGCGGCGAGATTGCGCAGCTGAAGAAAGCGCTTGCCTCGGCGGAAAAAGGTCGTGTCGCCGCCGAAAAAGAGAAGCAGGCCGAGAGCGCGAAGGTCACCGCGGTAACAAAGGAGCGGAATCAATTGCTGGCGGAACTGAAGACCTCGAAACAAGCGCAGGAACGTGTCCAGGTGCTCGTGACCGAAAACACCGATTTGAAGACGAAGCTGGCGCTCGCGGAAAAAACCGTGCGCGAGATTAGTGCGGATAAACCGAAGAAGGAACAGGAAGTCGCCGATGTAAAACGGCAGGTCGAGCAGTTGCGCCAGCAGTTGGCGGCCAGCCAGAAACAGAACAAGGAATTTGAAGTCACGGTCGCGGATTTGCGCTCGCAATTGTCGGAAGCGAGCAGCGAATTGGAGAAAGCGAAACTGACCGGCGCGAACCCGGAAGAAACAGCGCGGTTGGTGAAGGAGAACGACATGCTTCGCAAGATCGTCATGCGCGAGCGGCAGGAAGAAGCACGACGCGAGCAGGCCAAGAAGCTGATGCTGGCTGAGTTCGATAAACTGCAGATCAAATCCGACACGTTGAATCAACAGATCGAGTTGCTGGCGCAGCCCGTAACCAAACTCACGGATGCCGAGCTAGCGCTGTTGCGGCAGCCGGTCGTCGCGGTCTCCGACGTGAATCCCGCCTCGTCATCCGGCACTTTTGCGATGGCGAAGAACGGACCGAACAAGCAGCCGACTGGACCGACGGTGCAGACCACCGCGCCGGCCGTTCCGGATGAGCTCGCTCCGCTGGCGCGTGACGCGAAAGACAATTTCGAGAAAGGAAAATATCGCGCCGCGGAAAAACAGTATCAGGAATTGCTGACGAAAGTTCCCAACAACCTTTACTCGCTCTGCAATCTCGGCGTCGTGTACTTCCGCACCGGCAAATGGAAAGCCGCAGAGCTGACCTTGAAGAAGGCCGTGGCGCTTTCGCCGAAGGATGAATTCGCGCACACCACGCTCGGCATCGTTTTTTATCGGCAAAGCAAATTCGACGAAGCGATCACCGAGCTGACGACCGCGCTCGGGATCAATCCGAAGAGCGCGACCGCGCATAATTATCTCGGGATCACCGCGAGCCAGAAGGGCTGGCAGGAAGCGGCCGAGAAAGAGATGCTCGACGCCATCGCGGTGAATCCGGATTACGCCGACGCGCATTTTAACCTGGCGGTCGTTTACGCGACGGGTCAGCCGCCGTCGAAAGAGCAGGCGAAGCTGCACTACGTGAAAGCGACTTCGCTGGGCGCCGAGCCCGATCCGGCGCTGGAAAAGCTTTTGCGCTAGGTGGATCGCGCGTTCGCGCGCGCGATGCTAATACACGTCGAGCGCGGAGCGCTCGATCCCACCATGCGACCGTTTCTCACCGCAAACTGGCGTTACCTGGCGATGCTCAACTTCGCCGTCGACGCGAAGATTCTTCAGCCGCTGGTTCCGGTCGAAACTGAACTCGATTTTCACGCGGGCCAGACCTTCGTCAGTGTGGTTGGCTTTCTCTTTCTCGACACGCGCGTCGTAGGCTTGCCGATCCCGCTCCATCGCAATTTCGAGGAAGTGAACCTGCGTTTTTATGTTCGGCGAAAAAGCGCGAACGAGTGGCGGCGTGGTGTCGTTTTTGTTCGGGAATTAGTGCCGCGACGCGCCATCGCGCTCGTTGCCCGGACGTTTTACGGAGAGCCGTATTTGGCCTTGCCGATGCGACACGTGCTCGAGCACGAGGACGGTCGGGTGTTTGCGGAATATAAATGGCGGCGCGGCGGCCGCTGGGAAACGCTCTCGATGACTGCGACCGGTGAACCGCAATCCGCCGCTTGCGGTTCGCACGAGGAATTTATCACCGAACATTACTGGGGTTATACGGCCCGTCGCGGCGGCTGTAGCGAATACCGCGTCGAGCATCCGCATTGGCGTTTGTGGAAAGCGGCAACGATGAAGTTCGAAGCGGATGTCGCCACGCTTTACGGTCCGCAATTCGTCGAGACGCTGGCCGCGCCGCCTTTTTCAGGATTCCTCGCTGACGGGTCACGCATAGAAGTGCACAAACGGAATCGCGAGCTCCTGTAGCGGCGGTCTATGACCGCCGAACTCTTTGATGACCGGTCGGCGGTCATAGACCGCCGCTACAGTTTCAATTCCGCGCCATTAATTCGCGCAAAACAAACGGCAGAATGCCGCCGTGCCGATAGTAATCGATCTCAATCGGCGTATCGATCCGCAGCTTCACGGGAACTGAGTCGCGCTTGCCATCCTTGTGCGTGATCTCGAGCGTCACGGTTTGTCCGGGCTGGATCGCGTCGGACAACCCGGTGAGCGAAAACGTTTCCGATCCGTCGAGCCCGAGGGTCTGAGCATTGGTTCCTTCCGCGAATTGCAGCGGCAGCACGCCCATGCCGACGAGGTTCGAACGATGAATGCGCTCAAAACTTGCGGCGACGACAGCCTTCACCCCAAGCAGCCGCGTTCCTTTTGCCGCCCAGTCGCGGCTCGACCCGGTGCCGTATTCGTGCCCCGCGAGAATCATGAGCGGAATACCGTCCGCCTGGTACTTCACGGCCGCGTCATAGATGGACATCTGTTCGCCATCCGGGTGATGGATGGTGACTCCGCCTTCGGTTCCCGGAACCATGAGGTTTTTAATCCGCACATTGGCGAATGTCCCGCGCGTCATCACCAGATCGTTTCCGCGTCGTGAACCGTAGCTGTTGAAATCCGCCGGCTCGATTCCTCGGCTCTTCAAATATTGTCCCGCAGGCGAGGTGGGCTTGATCGCGCCCGCCGGCGAAATGTGATCTGTCGTGACCGAGTCCCCGAAAATCCCGAGCGGGCGCGCGTCACGAATCTCCTCGATCTTCCCGACCGACATCGAAAAATTCTCGAAGAACGGCGGTTCGTGAATGTAATCGCTCTTCTCGTCCCACTCGTAAATTTCACCAGTGCTCGACGGAATTTCGTTCCACTTCGGGTTTTGCGCGGAGAAATCGCGATAAAGCCGGCGGAATACTTCCGGTGTAAGCGCGGACTGCATTGTGTCGCGGATTTCTTGCAGCGTGGGCCAAAGATCGCGGAGGTAGATTTCCTTGCCGTCCGAACCACGGCCCATCGGTTCCTTGGAAAGGTCGAGGTCGACCCGACCGGCCAGCGCAAAAGCGACTACGAGCGGAGGCGACATCAAAAAGTTCGCTTTAATATTTTGGTGAACCCGGGCCTCGAAGTTGCGGTTCCCCGAAAGGACCGAAGCCGCGACGAGATCGAACTCGCTGATCGCTTTCTCGATCTTCGGATGCAGCGGACCGGAATTTCCGATGCAGGTCGTGCAACCATAGCCGACGACGTTGAATCCGAGCTGGTCCAGATATTTTTGCAGCCCGGTTTTCTGAAGGTAATCGGAAACCACGCGCGATCCTGGTGCGAGCGAGGTCTTCACCGCGGGATCAATCGTTAGACCGCGCTCGACCGCCTTCTTCGCGAGCAGACCGGCCGCGAGCATCACGCTCGGGTTGCTCGTGTTCGTGCAGCTCGTGATTGCCGCGATCAACACGCTGCCGTGGCCGATCTTGCTTTGGCCGTGTGCGAAGGTATCGCCCGGTTTCGCCTCGATCTCCACGACGGAATCCGGCGTCGGCCGGTTCGCGACCATCTCGATTTTGTTCCGCTCGTCGCCTGGCTCGATTCCCTGATCTTGTTTGTCAGTCGAAGCCATGTCGCCCTGATTCGGCGGGGTCCCGTTCAGATTGATCGGGTGGCGCTTGCCCAGGTCTCCATCCGTCTTTCCATACCCGCCATCGGTCAGCGGTTTTTCGAGGAGCGAACGAAATACGCTGCCGAGTTCTGGCAGATTGACCCGGTCCTGCGGACGTTTCGGTCCGGCGACGCTCGGCTGCACATCCGCCAGGTTGAGTTCGAGATCGACGCTATAATCCACGTCGCCTTTCCGCGGCATCCCGAACATTTTCTGAGCGCGGAAATAATTCTCGAACGCCGCGCACTGCTCTTCTGTGCGCCCGGTTGCGCGGAGATAATTCAGCGATTCGCCGTCGACCGGGAAATACCCCATCGTCGCGCCGTACTCCGGCGCCATGTTGCCGACGGTCGCGCGATCGGGCAGGGGAAGTGAGGCCGCGCCTTCGCCGTAAAACTCGACAAACTTTCCGACCACTTTCTGCGCCCGCAGCATCTGGGTGATGTGCAGCGCGAGATCGGTCGCCGTCACGCCTTCGCGCAGTTGTCCGGTCATGTGGACGCCGACGACTTCCGGCGTGAGAAAATAAACCGGCTGGCCCAACATCCCTGCTTCAGCCTCAATTCCGCCGACGCCCCAGCCGACGACACCGAGGCCGTTGATCATCGTTGTGTGCGAATCGGTGCCGACGAGCGTGTCGGGGTAGAAAAGTTGAGAGTTGTTAGTTGAGAGTTGAGAGCTCAACACACCTTTCGCGAGATATTCGAGGTTCACCTGGTGAACGATTCCGATTCCGGGCGGGACAAGTCCGAAGGTTTTGAACGCCTGCTGGCCCCATTTCAAAAATTGGTAGCGCTCTCGATTGCGTTTGAACTCCATCTCCATGTTCAAGCGCAGCGCTTCCGCTGAGCCGGCAAAATCTACCTGTACGGAATGGTCGACGACTAAATCAACGGGGACGAGTGGCTCGATGATCTTCGGATCACCTCCGAGTTCTTTGACCGCGCTGCGCATTGCCGCCAGATCGACCACCAGCGGCACACCGGTAAAATCCTGGAGAACAATTCGCGCGACGACGAACGGGATCTCTTCGTTCGCGGGGGACTTCGCATTCCACTTCGCGAGCGTCTCGACGTCTTTCCGCCGCACTTTTTTCCCGTCGCAATTTCGCAAGACTGATTCGAGCACGATCCGAATGCTGACCGGCAGCCGTGAGATTGGCCCGACGCCTTGTTCTTCCAGCGCCGGCAAAGAGAAAAGCGTTCCTTCGCGGCCGTTTCCGGCATCGAACTTCTTCAGCGTCTTAAATTCGTCGTTCACTTCAGTTCGGCGAGCTTCGCTTTGATCTTATCGAAATCGGGCAGCGCTTTCGCGTCGTCGTTGCTTTCGGCGTACTGGATCACGCCATCGCGATCGACGATGAACGCCGACCGCTTCGGCACGCCGCTCATCCCGAGATTGATCTGCGGCAGAAAAGAGTCGTACATCACATCGTATTGCTTTGCGACTTTGTGCTCGTAATCGCTCAGCAGCGTCACGGAAATATTTTCCTTCTTCGCCCAGGCTTCCTGCGCAAAAGGATTATCCCCGCTGATCCCGTAGACGGCCGCATTCATCCCGCTATAGCTCGGAAGTTCCGGGCTCAGGCTGCACATCTCCGTCGTGCAGGTGCCGGTGAACGCCATCGGGAAAAATAAAAGGAGGGTGTTCTGTTTACCGAAGTTATCACTGAGCTTGATCTGCTTCGGCCCATCAGCCGTTTTCGTTGCGAGTGAAAAATCGGGGGCTTTGGTGCCAACTGCGAGTGCCATAAAAAACGTCTCCGGTTCAGGTTGATCGGGGGAATTCACTATAGAAACGCCTAACCGATGGTCAAAAGGTTTGGCTGCAAAGTTGCACTGCTGTGATAACTTCCGCCCGATGGCAGATGATCGCTCCGGAGCGATTCGGAGAGGAAAGTCCGAACACCATACGGCAGCATGCCGCGTAAAACACGCGGGCGGCCCCGACCCAAGTCGAGGCTGACGGAAAGTGTCACAGAAAAGACACCGCCGGTTCTTTGGCAACGAAGCGCAGGCAAGGTTGAAAAGGCGAGGTAAGAGCTCACCGCTCGCGGAGTAATTCGCGAGGCATGAAAAACCCCATGCGGTGCAAGACAAAACAGAGGGAGGACAGCCGGTCCGTTGATCCTCGGGTATCGTCGCATCATGTCCCGCGATTGCGGGACGGGCGTCCCGCGCGAGCGGGACGAGATAAATGATCATCGCAGAAGGAGAAATCCGCTGACAGAATTCGGCTTATCGCCATCGAAATGAAGGGCGCTTTCGGAAACGAAGGCGCCCTTCGCTTTTTTCGAAGGGAAACGCGACTGTCCCGGAATGTTTCGCAGTTTTCTCACGGTTGGCGCATGCCTGATCGGAATAATCATTATCGGTCTCGCGCTCTGCTTTTTTGGGATTTGGATCCCAAACGCGCCCTCAAGTTCTCAATATCCGGTGCGCGGCATCGACGTGTCTCATCACCAAGGCCAAATCGATTGGAGCGCGGTGAAGGCGTCCGAAATTCAGTTCGCCTACATCAAAGCGACGGAAGGCGCGGATTTCACGGACGCGACGTTCTCCGAAAATTGGAAGAACAGTAACGCCGCTGGAGTCGTGCGCGGCGCTTATCATTTTTTCACGCTGGGCACATCCGGTCAGTCGCAGGCGGACCATTTCATCGCCACCGTGCCAGCGGATGCCGATGCCCTGCCGCCGGCGATCGATCTCGAGTTCTCGGGCCACAACAAAAACCGGCGGCCGTCGCCCGAACAATTTCAACGTGAGCTCGCGACTTTTTGGGATGCCGTCGTAGCGCACTATCGAAAACTTCCTGTCGTTTACACCGCGAGCGATTTTCAGAAGCAATACCTTCGCTTCATGCCAATCGAACGCCTCTGGATTCGCGACGTTGTGCTAAAGCCCGATCCAGGATGGTCGTTCTGGCAATTTAGCGCGCGCGGACGCGTCCACGGTGTGTCGGGGTTCGTCGATTTGAACGCGTTCCATTCGAACCCGCAGGATCTCGCTCGACTGGCTCAGGTCGGCAATGACTAACATTGTAGCGACGCCGCTCTGTCGGCGTACGAACACTTATTTGGAATCCACGCGTGTTTACGGCGACAGAGCGCCGTCGCTACAACGTGCTGCGAAACGTTTTCAGATATTTCATTCCCGTGTCGCACATCATCGTCACGATCATGGCATCACGCCCAAGTTGTTCGGCCAGCCTCAAAGCGGCGACGACGTTTCCCCCGGTAGATGTTCCCGCAAAAAGCCCTTCCTCGCGCGCCAGGCGGAGCGCCATCGCGTTCGCTTCTTCCGTGGAGACCTGCTCGATCTGATCCGCGATCCCCTCTCGCCACAGCGGTACCACGAATCCAGCGCCCACTCCGTCGATCTTGTGCGAACCCGGTTTGCCGCCCGAGAGCACCGGTGATTCCGCGGGTTCGACCGCGACGATTCGAATCTTTTCGTCGCGCTGCCGTAACCGTTCGCTAATCCCACGCAACGACGCGGCCGTTCCGACCATCTGAGCGAAGCCGTCGATCTTTCCGTTTGTTTGAGTCCAAATCTCATCGGCCATTTTGTGATAGGCGACGAGCTGATCAGTATTCTTGAGTTGGTCGGTCCAAAACCCGCCGGTATCGGCGGTGATGACCCGGGCGGCCTCGACCATGTCGCGCGTTAATTTCTCCGTCATCCCGCCCCTTTCACTTTTCACGATCTGAAGCTGGGCGCCGAGAATTCGCATGTGATCGAGTTTCTCCGGCGCGAACGCATCCGAGCTGACGATGCGGAGCGGATATCCCTTCACCGCGCAGACTAGTGACAACGACACGCCAGTGCTCCCGCCGGTGTATTCCACGACGGAGCCGCCTGGCTTCAGTCGTCCATCTTTCTCCGCGGCCTCGATCATGGCGAGCGCCATCCGGTCTTTCATGCTCCCGGTCGGATTTTCGCTTTCAATCTTCAACAAAATTCGCGCGCCGTTCTTTGGAACGATTTTTCGAAGCGGAAGCAACGACGTGTTGCCGATGCACGAAAGGATGTCGTTCACAAAGTCGACAGGACGTCGTCGAGACAAGCTAACAAATGCCCGACGGTCTCTTCAGTTTCGTCGCCCATGTTTGAGAGACGGAAGGTCTGGCCCTTGATCCTGCCGTAGCCGGGGTCGATGACGAGGTGATGCTTTTCGCGCAAAGCGCTCGCGAGTTTGAGAACGTCGATGCCGCGTGTGTTTTTCACGCACGTCAGGGTTTTGGAGCGATAGCCGTCTTCGGCAAAAAAATCGAAGCCACGGCTTCGGATCCAATCGTGGACGAGGCTGTTCGTCCGGGCATGGCGTTCGTAACGATTCGTTAGGCCTTCGGTGAAGATGTCCTCGAGCTTCGACTCTAGTGCGTGAATGTGGGCGATGCTCGGCGTGGTCGGCGTCATATCGTTTTCCTGGTTTTTTTTGAATTCCAGGAAGTCGAAGTAGTAACCACGATCTTTCTGTTGAGAAGCTCGAGCGAAGCCCTTTTCGGAAACCGAGAAGAGGGAAAAGCCGGGGGGCAGGGCGAGCGCTTTCTGGCTGCCGGTGAGGAGAATATCGATCCCGAGCTCGTCCATTGGAATCGGGACGGCGGAGAAGGAAGAGACGGTGTCGACGATCAATGCGACGTCCGGATATTTCCGAACGACGGCGCAGATTTCTTCGACCGGGTTCATAACGCCGGTCGAGGTTTCGTTGTGGATCAGCGTGACCGTGTCGAAGTTGCCGGTCGCGAGTTTTTCATCCAGGACGGCGGGACCGATGTGTTTGCTCCACTCAACCTGAAGCGGCTCGGCTTCCTTCCCACAGCGGCGGCTAACGTCGAGCCACTTGTCGGAAAAGGCGCCGCACATGCAGTTGAGGACACGGCGAGACACGAGGTTGCGGATGGACGCTTCCATCACACCCCAGGCCGAAGAAGTGGAAAGGAAAACAGGCTGCTTGGTTCCGAACAAAGTTTGAAGTCGCGGATGAACGGAACGGTAGAGACTGCGGAATGCTTCGCTGCGATGACCGATCATCGGACGACAAAAGGCGGCCCAGGTTTTTGCTGAGACTTCGACCGGGCCTGGGATGAAGAGCTTGTCGTGGGACATCGGGGAAAACCCTCCTCCGCGACGCTACGGCGGGCAAGCGTCGACCTTCCTGGCTATCGTTCCTACTGTTGTTTTTTCTTGATAAAGCTGATGTCGCCGCTGCGTTCGAGGCGAGCCAGTTGGATGCTGGAGACGTCCTCGGTTTTCGCGGAAAGGCGCAGGTCTTCCTCAAAGTCGTGTTTCGAGACGAGCCTGTCTTTCATCGCCTGCCAGTCGATCTCGCCGTTTCGAACCAGCGGGATCGGCTGACCTTTGATGAGCTTGCCGAAGCCGTGCGATTTGAAGGCGGCGAACGCAAAGATGCGATGAATGATCATCAGGACGATTGCGCCAGCGATGGTCGTGAAAAAGGGTGCGGTCCCGTTGATGGCGCGGGACAACATCGAACCCATGAGCACGATGAAGACCGCGTCGAAGGCGGTTTTTTGGGCAAGCGAACGACGGTCGCCGATTCGCACGAGGGCGAGTCCAACGGTGAAGATGACGAAACATCGTAATGAAATATTGAGGACGGTGAGCTCTGTCGCCTTGCCGTCGGGACCGAGAAGGACGAGGAAAAAATTCTGGAGCGCGTTCATGACAACGTTTCGCTGTGCCGAGGCGATTCGCGCGTATCAAACGGGCTCGTTCCACGATAAATCCGGTGCTCGGCGCAGATTCGTTTCCTTATTGAGCCAGAAATTGAATCAGGAGGTAACCATGGCACAAGGAAGCAAAAAGAAATACACGTCGAAGCAAAAACGGAAAGCCGAGCACATCGAGGAAGGCTACGAGAAACGCGGCGTCTCGAAGAAGGAAGCGGAGAGCCGCGCCTGGGCGACCGTGAACAAATCCGACAAAGGCGGCAAGAAAAGTGGGTCGGGCCGCGGGAAGAAGAGCAGCAAAAAATCGTCGCGCAAAGGCGGGAAGAAGGGCGGCAAGAAATCCGGCGGCAAGAAGAAACGCTGATCGGGTTGTTAGCGTGAAAACCGGCATCGCAATAGGAGCCGCCCGGTTTCGTTAGGATGCCGGCAAGAAACGCAGACCTTCACGGAAGCGCGCCCGATAAATCCGAAGTGGCGTTGCTCCTCATCGACGTCATTAACGACCTCGATTTTCCGGAGGCGAACCAGCTCCTGCGTCAGGCTCGGCCGATGGCGCGAAAAATTTTGCGCCTGAAAGACCGCGCCAAGAAAGCCGGCGTGCCCGTGATTTATGTGAACGATAATTTCGGCCGCTGGCGCTCGGATTTTCGGCGGCAAGTCGTGCATTGCCTCCGCGAGGAATCACGGGGCCGCGACATAGTTTCGCTGCTCCAGCCCGAGGAAGACGATTATTTCGTCCTCAAGCCGAAACATTCCGGGTTCTTTTCCACGACGCTCGAAACCCTTCTGCGTTATCTCCGTTGCACGAAGCTGATCGTGACGGGAATTGCCGGGAACTTCTGCGTGCTCTTCACCGCGAACGACGCCTACATGCGCGATTACGACCTGATTATTCCTTCTGATTGCACAGTTTCCAATACGCCGGCGGAGAATCGCCAGGCGCTCACGTTGATGAGAAAATTCCTGAAGGCGGATACGCGTCCGTCGAACCGGCTGCGATTGCCGCGCGCAAAGAAACGCCGTCGCAACTAGGCGTTTTTTCCGCGTCCGGTTTTCGCCTGGAGCTCCTCGATCCGCTTGGAAGCCTCGGCCTTGGTCAAAGATTCGTCGAAATCTTCTTTGGCCTCGCGGCAGAGCGTTTGGAGATAGGAACGCTGGGGGCCGGTCATCGGTTCGTCACCGGTCGTCCAGTCTTCGGGATCCTTTTCCGGATTCTGCATCGCGGGCGTTTCATCGGCGTCGCTCATCAAACGAAAATCGCCGTTGGCGGGCCAAGCGGACTTACGGTCCGCCCCTTGCGCGGCAAACTATCGCGTGGCATAAGAGCAAGCCTCGCGCGCCGTTCGCGGCGGGCGACCTTTCCATTCCCGTAAAAAAATGCCCACGCTTACCTCGACCGATACCGCGCCTGACCGCGAAGTTTTTTGGGACCGCTACAAAAAAGAAGTGATGGCGGTGCTCATCCTGGCGCTTGTGGGCGTGGCGGCGTACGGCGGGTATCGCCTTTATTCCGATCGTCAGGCGAATGCTGCGGCTGAAACGCTGGCCGGCGCGAAGAGCGCCTCCGATTTCCAAAAGGTGATTGCGGATTATCCCCGCACCCCTGCCGGCGCCTCGGCTTATCTGTTACTGGCGGACGCACAGCATAAAGATAAGAAATTTGCCGAAGCGAACACGACGCTCCAGACGTTCCTCGATAAGTTTCCGAAGAATGAGTTGGCCGACACGGCCCGCCTCGCGATAGCCGGGAATCTCGAGGCACTCGGGAAGAACGACGAAGCGCTCGAGGCTTATAAGCGACTTGTAATCGCCAGCCCGAACGGATTTGCGGCTCCGCTGGCTTTATATTCCGAAATTCATTTGCTGAAGGACAAGAAGCAGATCGACGAAGCCCGCCGGGTTTGTGAGACGATCATGACCCAGTACCGCGAAAGCCGGCTCGCGCCTGACGCCGCTTACCAACTTCGTTTGCTCAAGCCAGAAACTCCACCGGCTGCGCCTCCGACCCAGGTAAGCACTCCGCCGGCCGCGGCGCCCTCGGCTCCGCCCGCTGCGCAATCAGTCGCCCCAGCTGCTCCGCCGGCACCTCCGAAAAATACGCCGCCGGCGAAGAAGCCGTAGGGGCTTTTGTCATTCCGAGCACAGTCGAGGAATCCCGTCGAGAAACGATACGCGGGGTCCCTCGACTCCGCTTCGCTCCCCTCGGGATGACTTTACCGCTTCGAGAACTGGAAGCGTTTGCGCGCTCCGGGCTGTCCGGATTTTTTGCGCTCTTTCATCCGCGGATCGCGGCGAAGCAGGCCTTCAGCCTTTAGCGTTCCCCGAAGATTCCCATCGACGAGCAAGAGCGCTCGCGCGATCGCGAGCCGTGCCGCGCCGGCCTGGCCCGTGGCGCCGCCGCCAGTCGTGTTGATGGAGAGATCGTAAGAGTTCGCCAGCTTCACCACCTGCAACGGCTGAAGCACCGTGTTCTGAAGCGGGATCGTCGGGAAATAATCCTCGAAGCTTTTGCCGTTGATATCGATCTTGCCGCTGCCGGGCGTCATCCGAATACGGGCGACAGATGTTTTCCGTCGGCCGGTGGCGATGAATTCCTGAGTCTCTGCCATACGAAAATCCTAGAATGAAACTGCGGCCGGCTGTTGGGCCGCGTGCGGATGAAGATCGCCACGATAAACTTTTAATTTCCGGTAAACCGAGCGGCCGAGCTTGTTGTGCGGGATCATGCCGCGGATCGCTCGTTCGACGAGCAACTCGGGATGACGGGCGCGACGGGCCTTCGCGTTCTCGGTTTTGTGGCCACCGACGAAACCGGAAAAGCTCATGAAAGTTTTCTGGTCTTCCTTCTTGCCGGTGAGCCGCACTTTGTCGGCGTTGATTACGACAACAAAATCGCCGGTGTCGACGTGGGGCGTGTAGATCGCCTTTTCTTTGCCGCGCAAAAGATTGGCGGCTTTCACGGCGACGCGGCCGAGGACCTGGTCCTTGGCGTCAATGATCCACCACTTGCGCGGAACTGCGTTGGCTTTAGCGGAAAACGTTTTCATCGGGAGCGGGAGGGCACGGAAAGTATGAGCGAAGCGGGGGAGTGTCAACTGGATGTTGGCCGGCATTTTGGGCGTGGACAGAGGCAATGGCGAGAGCACCGCGTGGCACCCCGGCTGCTTATAAATACCATAAATGCGCCTCTCGCTTCCTTCTGCTATCGCCCTCGCAATCTTCGCTGCTCTTCCGGCCTTCGCCGCCGAGAAAAATGAGCATTCCGCCTCTGGTCGCGCCATTATCCGCGAACTCAACCTTGCCCGGCAAAATCCAGCGCTCTATGCCACTTTCGTTCAGGAATTGCGCGGCCGAATGAATGGCAACGTGTTGGTTCTTTCCGGTCACACTCGCATCCGAACGAAGGAAGGGACTCGCGCTCTCGATGAAGCGATCCGGTTTCTGCAAACAGCTCAAGCGTTGCCGCCGCTGACCCTCTCGCGAGGAATGAGCCAGGCTGCCGCCGACCATTGCGCCGACCAGGCGGCCGGCGGGTTCGGCCATGAAGGAAAAGATCGGAGCCACGCCGGGCAGCGGATCGCGCGCTACGGCACGTTCATGGGCGGCTGGGCAGAAAACATTTCCTACGGAAAGTCGACCGCACGCGACGTCGTGCTGGCGCTAATCATCGACGACGGTTTGCCCGCCCGGAAGCATCGCAAAAACATTTTCAATCCGAACTACAACGTCGCCGGTGCGGCTTTCGGCCCGCACGCGCGGTTTGGCACGATGTGCAGCATGGATTTCGCCGGCGGCTATGCCGAGGGTGGCGAAGCTCCAGCCGATACTCTCGTCGCGCGGAATTTCTAAGCAGGCTTTATTGCCGGTCGGCCTTTTCCTGTCGCTCAGCGCGCAATTTTTCCAGAATTGGCTGGACCGACGGATCGGCTTTCAGCAACGCCGGTCGCATAACCTCGCGAAATTCCCGCCGCGCTTGTTTCATTTTCTCCCGCGCCGTTTGCACAGCGGGATCCTGCAGCGCCTTCTGATAGGCAGCGCGAAGACGGGCCCGTTCGTCTTCGTTGAGGTTCGCTAATCGAGCGGCCCGCCGCTCAGTTAAGAATTGGCGAAAAGGTCGCTCCGGCCGATCGGGTGGAGACTGCGCGAAAACATTCGGCGCGAGCTGCGCCGTGCACATCAGCGCGAGGAAGAGAGTCGGTTTCAATTTCATCTGTTCGGATTGTAACCCGGACCCGCAGCAAAGTTGCGAGTCCGTCGAGAAATGGTCGCTGGTCATTTCATTTCGCCAAGCTTATTTTTGCCGCTTTCTCATGGCCCAACCAACACCCGCCGCCGCTAAGACCGCGATCACACCGCGGCGCGACGAAGATTTCCCCGAGTGGTATCAGCAGGTCATCCGCGCCGCGGCAATGGCCGAGCCGTCAGACGTCCGGGGCTGCATGGTCATCCGCCCGTGGGGTTACGGGATTTGGGAAAACATGCAGCGTCAGCTCGATGCGATGTTTCGCGCGACCGGCCATCGGAACGCCTATTTCCCGCTTTTTATTCCGCTTAGTTACATGGCCAAGGAAGCCGAGCACGTGGAAGGCTTCGCGAAAGAATGCGCGGTCGTGACCCACAGCCGGCTGGAAGCGAACGCCGAGGGAAAATTAGTGCCGTCGAGCGCGCTCACCGAACCGCTGGTCATCCGCCCGACGTCGGAAACCATCATCGGCGCGAGTTATGCCAAGTGGGTCCAAAGCTATCGCGACCTTCCGATTCTCATTAACCAATGGTGCAACGTTGTTCGCTGGGAGATGCGGCCCAGAATTTTCCTGCGCACGAGCGAGTTTCTTTGGCAGGAAGGGCATACAGTTCACGAAACCGAAGCCGAAGCGCGCGCCGAGACAAAGCAGATGCTCGACGTTTACGAGACTTTTGTGCGGGACCATTTAGCGGTTCCCGTTTACAGCGGCGAAAAATCGGAGAGCGAACGGTTCCCGGGCGCGGTCCAGACGCTTTGCATCGAAGCGATGGTGCAGGATCGGAAAGCGATTCAGGCTGGCACCTCACATTTTCTCGGGCAGAATTTCGCGCGCGCGAGCGGAATCCAGTTTCAATCGCGAACCGGAACCCAGGAGTACGGCTGGACGACCAGCTGGGGCATGAGCACGCGTCTCATCGGGACTGTGATCATGGCGCACGCTGATGATGACGGTCTTGTCCTGCCGCCGCGAATCGCTCCAACCCAGATCGTGATTCTGCCGATCACGCCGAAAGAGGAAACTCGGGCGCGCGTTCTCGAAGCAGCGGACAACCTGGCGACGAAGTTGCGCGCCCAAACATTTTTCGGCGCGCCCCTGGAAGTGGAAGTGGATCGTCGCGAGCTCGGTGGTGGTCAAAAAAGTTGGGAGTGGATTAAGAAAGGCGTTCCGATTCGGGTCGAGCTGGGCCCGCGCGATCTGGACGCCGGCACAGTGGCGGTGAGCCGCCGCGATCAACCAGTGAAAGCGAAGGAATCAGTTCCACTTGCTGATTTCGTGGCTCGCGCCGTGGCTACGTTGGAAGAGATTCAGCAAGCATTACTCGAGCGCGCAAAAAAATTCCGCGACGAGAACACTCGTCGGATCGATTCGAAGGAAGAATTCTACGCCTTCTTCACGCCGAAGGATTCCGCGCGGCCGGAAATCCATGGCGGTTTCGCGCTCACGCATTGGGACGGCTCGCGCGGCGCGGAAGAACAAATCAAGAACGACCTGAAAGTGACGATCCGAGTCGTGCCGTTCGACGACCCGGCGAATCCGCCCGAAGCGGGGACGTGTCCGTTCACCGGCAACCCCAGCCCGCGCCGGGTTATTTGGGCGAAAGCATATTGATCCACTGGCTACGGTTGACGCGGAGAAACGGGTCGGGTTTATTCCGATGCCGTGACCGACATTACTCTATATAGTCGCGCGTGGTGCTCCTGGTGCATCGATGCGAAGGAATATCTCACCGAACGTGGCTATCAATTCACCGAGATCGATGTCGGGCGCGACCGGGATGCCTACGAAGAGATGCGCGAACTCTCCAACCAGACCTACGTGCCGACACTCGTCGCGGGCGATGAGGTGCTTGCCAATTTCGATACCGACCAGCTGGAAGCGTTTCTGAACAAGCACCGGATCGAGCCTTAATGCTGTTTGGCCTTTTTCTTACGCTCGGCGTTGCTGTTCTCAGCGTCGCCTTGCGCAGCTACCAGACGGCGTTTGCGCAAAAGGCCGGAGCGGTCGGCATCCTCGTCTCCACTTTTCTCGCGGTTTATTTCGTTTCGGGAAATTGGATTGCCGGTCTAGCGGCGGCACTGGCCTGGTTCTTTTTGCCCTGGCTGGAAATCCTCACCCGGATTCGCGCATTGCGGTTGCCGAGGGAAAAAGCGCTGCGGCCCAAAAGCCCGCCCTCGGCCGATGTGTTCCCGACGCTGGATGAAATCAGCGCTGAGATTCACAACGAAGGCTTCGTCCACGTCACCGACGCCGGCTGGGACTGGGAGGATTACCGGCAATTCTTCCGGCTCTTTTACAAAGAAGAAGATCGCGCCCAGGCGACGATCTGCCTCAACGAGCAGAACGATCTTTCGTTCTACTACCTGCGGGTTTCCTCGCGCGCGAACGATGGCACGATCTGGACGACGTGGAATTATCCGCTCTCCTACGGTCTTAAACTGACGCCGCAATTTCGGATCAATCGTCAGCGACCGGATCAATCGTTCTGGCAACTTTACCAAAGCCACAAGGAATTCCTCCGGCAGAACCAAGTCGAGACCAGCGTGATCGATCCGATGGATGAAGATCGCATCCAGCTCGAAGTGGAGAATGATTTGCGCGACCAGATCGCGCACAACATCAAGAAAGGCGTGCTGAAATCCACGCCAGAGGGCGAGGTGAAGTATTCGTGGCGCGGGATGGTATATCTCTGGTGCCAGTTCTTGCTGGACTTGGTGCGGTTGTAGACCGTCTACTCACTTGTGTTGTAGCGACGGGCTCTGTCGCCGTGACACGCTTTTTACGGCGACAGAGCGCCGTCGCTACAGCTAAATCTTCATTACCTCGGCTTCTTTGCGCTCGAGGTGATCGTCCACTGATTTTACGAAGCGATCGGTCAGCTTCTGAACGTCGGCCTCCAAATCGTGCAGACCGTCTTCCGTTATCTCGCCGGACGCTTTCAATTTTTTGGCGTCATCCAGCGCCGTTCGGCGATTGCCTCGGACGCGGACCCGCGCTTCCTCCGCCATCTGGCGCAACGACTTCACCAAATCCTTCCGGCGTTCCTCGGACAATTCCGGAATCGGTAGCCGAATAATTTTCCCGTCGACCATCGGCGTAATTCCAATCTTCGAATCCTTCAGCGCCTTCTCGATGTCGCGAACCGTCGCGGCATCGAACGGCTGCACGACGAGCAGGCGCGGTTCGGGCGTGGTGATCAGCGCGAGCTGCTTCAGTTTCATGGCCGAGCCGTACGCCTCCACATCGACGTTCTCGACCAGGGCCGGGGATGCCTTGCCCGTGCGCACCGCGGAAAATTCGTGGATCATGTAATCCACGCTTTTTTCCATCGTCATCTCGGCTTCGAATACGATTTCTTCAGCAGTCATAAATTACTCCGATACCATCGTGCCGATTGTTTTTCCCAGCACGATATCGGTGAAATTAGTCGGCGTGTTCATGTCGAACACAATAATCGGAATCCGGTTGTCCATGCAGAGACTGAATGCCGTCGAGTCCATGACCTGCAAGCGTTTGGTCAGCGCTTCGGAAAAGGTCAACTTGTCGAAGCGCACCGCCGCGGGGTCGACTGCCGGGTCGCGATCGTAAACGCCATCGACTTTTGTCGCTTTTAGAATCACGTCCGCGCGAATCTCGCTCGCGCGCAACGCCGCCGTTGTGTCCGTGGAAAAATAAGGATTGCCGGTGCCGGCGACGAAAATGACCACCCGCCCTAATTCAAGATGGCGGATGGCGCGGCCGAGAATAAAAGGCTCGGCCACGTTTTTCATTTCAATCGCGGTCTGGACCCGCGTCTCGATCCCGATCTGGACCAGGGCGCTTTGCAGCGCGAGGCCATTGATGACCGTCGCCAGCATCCCCATGTAATCCGCCGTCGTCCGATCCATGCCGCGATGATGCGCCGCTAATCCGCGCCAGATATTGCCGCCGCCAATCACGACGGAGGTCTGGACGCCGAGAGCCCTCACTTCCTTGATGCGCTCGGCAATTTCGCGCACGATTTGCGGCGAAATATTCTCCTTGGCCCCGCGCTCGCGCAGAGCTTCGCCGCTCAGCTTGAGGACGATTCGTTTGTAGGCGGGCGCTGATGTTTCGCTTGGCATGGGCCGGTAATCTTCAACAGAGCGCATGAATGATGGGAAGCAAAGAATGAGAATTGGAGCCGGCCTGCCCTCAGGCCGGTGGAGGACGACGCTTTTTCCCTGAACGGCCTGAGGGCAGGCCGGCTCCAACTACAGGAAATGCAGCGGCTGGTGATAGCCGCGCAAAAATTCCTCAGCACTCATTCGGCGCTTCCCTTCGAGCTGAACCTCCTCAAGAACCAGAGCCTCGTCTTTTGCCGGAACTAACAGGGGCGCAGCGGACGATTTGCCCGCGGGATGAGCGCGAAAAATTTTCAGCTTCCGTTCGCGTTGCGCGTCGTCGCGCAAGATCGTGAACGCGCCCGGCCACGGATTGAAAGCGCGAATCTTCCGTTCGATCAAGGCTGCGGGTTCGTTCCAATCGATCCGGCCATGCTCGCGTTCGAGTTTCGGGGCGTAGGTTGCGGCCGACGAATCCTGCGGGGTCCGCGCGGCACTTCCGCTTTGAAGTTGTGTCAGCGCCTCGTTCAGCGCCGCCGGCGCGATTTCAGCCAAACGATCATGAAGCGAACCGCCGGTTTCATCCGCCGCAATCTCTAGCCGTTTTTGCAAGAGCACGTCGCCGGTGTCGAGACCTTCATCCATATACATCACGGTAATTCCGGTCTGGCGATCGCCGGCGACAATCGCGGCCTGGATCGGCGCGGCGCCGCGGTGCCGTGGAAGGAGCGAAGCGTGGAGATTCAGGCACGCGATCCGGGGTATTTCCAAAATCGTGCGCGGCAAGATTTGACCATAAGCCATCACGACGATCACATCGGGTGTCAGCGCTCGGATTTCCTCAACCGAACTCTTGATCCGCTTCGGTTGCAAAACCGGAAGGTCCCGATCGGTGAGCGCCGCTTTGACCGGGGGTGCTTCGATTCGCTGTTCGCGCCCCACCGGCTTGTCCGGCTGGGTCACGACCGCGACGAGCTCGTGTTCCTCAGAATCGATCAGCCACCGCAAGACCGGCAGGCCGATTTCGCCCGTCCCGATGAAGAGCACGCGCATCGCGCGTTAGAGGCGAATGCGTTGCGCGGGCGCCCGGCGTCGCGGACGTCGCGGCTGCGTCGCCTGCGCGATCATTTTTTCCCCGGCGGTAATTTCTCGCTGGCCGACCGACGACGCGCAGCCGGTGCAAAGATAATCGTAGATTTCCTTGTCGGGCAGAATTAGCAGGAGCCGTTCGCGGACCGGCATCGCCGTTTTGCACTTCTCGCAGTAAAGACTCGAGGCGGTGAAATTCTCAAACTGCTGCTGGCTCATGCGCGCCGTTAACGCCGTCATTCACGCTCTCGAGGATGTGCATCAAAACCTTGGAGGGCGGTTCGCTCGCGTCGATGCAGGTGATCTGGTCCTTCGAGTAATATTGGAGGACGGGTTTTGATTCCTGCTCGTAGCAGGCAAGGCGGCGCTGGATCACTTCGTCGTTGGCGTCGTCGAGCCGGTTGTCTTTCAACGCGCGCTTTTTCAGCCGCATGAAAAGCGCTTCCCGATCCGGGCACGAAAGATGGAAGACCTTCTTCACGTCGATCAGCTCGTCCATCATTTTCGCCTGGGCGACGTTCCGCGGAATACCATCGAGCACGAGGGTGTCGATATCCGGCTTGAATTTGTGCGCTTCAACGGCGGCGTCGATCGCGGCTTTCCAAAGTTGGACTGTAATGTCGTCCGGAACGAGTTGGCCCTTGCTGGAATATTCGAGAAAAGCCTGACCGACCTTGGTGCGCGTATCCATCGCCCGAAAAACATCGCCGCACGGGCAATGGAAAAAACGAGGGATGCTTCCGAGGGTGCGGCCCTGCGTTCCTTTGCCGCTGCCGGGCGCGCCAAAAAGAAGATAGGTTTGGTATTTCATGGACGGATTTCGGGTTGTAACAGAAACGCTGCGAGGCGCACAGCGGATTTGCTGCGCTAAAAACGAATCGGGAAAAACCTTATTTCGCGGCGAGGGGATCGACGTTCACCCGGCGCCCGGCGCGATCGAAGCGAACGTTCCCGTCGACGAGCGCGAAGATCGTGTAATCGCGTCCAAGCCCAACGTTCTTGCCGGGGAGAAACTTCGTCCCGCGCTGCCGCACAATGATGTTGCCGGCAATCACGGTTTCACTGCCAAATTTTTTCACGCCCAGCCGTTTGCTGACGCTGTCCCGGCCGTTCTTGACGCTGCCCTGTCCCTTTTTATGAGCCATGAGATTATTCCTTGTCCTCGGTCTTGGCCTTTTTCGCCTTCGAACTCTTCCCGCCCAGACTAATTTCGGTGATCTTGACCCGGGTCAGCTTTCGCCGGTGACCGACGGTGCGGTGATAACCTTTCCGGCGGCGATACTTGAAGGCGATGACTTTCTTGTCTTTGCGTTGCTCGACCACTTCGCCAGTCACGGTCGCCCCTTCGATCAACGGTGTCCCGTGGGTGACGTTGTCGCCGTCCGCGTGAAAAAGGACATCGGCGAAAACGCCTTCCTTGCCCGGTTCTTCATTGAGGAAATCGACATCGATGATGTCTCCTTCCGCGACGCGGTGTTGTCTGCCGCCAGTCTTAATAATTGCGTAAGCCATACGAAAAGCCGGGGGAAAAGCCGCGCAAAGTTCCACAGGTGCGGGGATTTGACAAGCGGAAATGCGTGAGGTGGCTGGCCAGTTCAAACTGTCATGTTGAGCGGAGCGAAACATCTCCGACTATTTCCGTTTCCCCCGAGGGCAGAAATGATCACAGATCCTTCGCCGTCTGCGCGGCTCAGGATGACAACATCCTCAGCACATCGCGCTGACCACCAACGTTATTTCGCCCTTCGCCGGATGGGCCTGGTAGTGGGCCAGTAACTCAGCCGCTGTTCCCCGCCGAAACTCCTCGAATTTCTTCGTCAGTTCGCGCGCCACGCAAAGTTGCCGCTCCGGCATCAGTTCGGCGCAAACAGTCAGCGTTTTCAGGATTCGATAGGGCGATTCGAAAAAGATGGTGGTCTCTTTGCATTCCGCCGCGGCGCGCAGCTCGCGTTCGCGCTGCCCGCTTTTCACCGGCAAAAATCCGCGGAAGCAAAATGCGTCTGCCGCAAGTCCCGAACCAACGAGCGCCGTCAGAATCGCCGAGGCGCCGGGCACGATCGTGTAAGGCAAGCCGCGCTCGATACATTTCCGAATCAGACGCGTTCCGGGATCGGATAGCGCCGGCATCCCAGCGTCGGTAATCAGCGCGACGTTTTCTCCGGCGGCCAGGCGCTCGACCAACTCCTGCGAGCGCATCGCTTCATTGTGCTCATGATAACTGACGAGCGGCTTCCGAATTTCGAAATGCCGGAGCAAATTTCCGGAATGCCGGGTGTCCTCCGCCGCGATCACGTCGACTGCCTTCAGAACTTCCAACGCGCGCAGGGTGATGTCGTCGAGATTTCCAATCGGCGTGGCCACGACGTAAAGCATTTCGCCATCATCGAATCAGAATTGGGTTTGCGCCATCACAACAGCCGCGACCGCGCCGGAAAACGAATCTTTTAGAGGAGGTTCGTCATGAAATTGCAGCTTTATCTTTTGGCGCTAATGCCGCTCGCTCTCGGTGGCTGCGTCGTTCACGAAACGATTCCGGCAACGACGACCACAACAGTGACCCGCGAGGTCACGACCACCGGTCCGAGTAATGACGTCTACGTCACGCGAACACCGCCGGCTACGCGGGTCGAATCACAAACCGTTTCGCCCGGGGCGAACTACGTCTGGACTCGCGGTTACTGGCGGTGGACCGGGACGAACTACATCTGGGTCTCGGGCAGCTGGCTCGTGAGGCCGCGTCCCGCCGCTGTCTGGGTGGAAGGCCATTGGGAGCGTCGCGCTGCCGGCTGGATCTGGATCGCCGGCCACTGGCGGTAAAATTCTGCTAAGGGCGGAGGGCCACTGTCGTCGATTGATCGCCGGATGAATTCGGAGCCGAAGCGCAGTGAGAAATGGCGTTCGGCTCGCGCGTGGCTCTTGCGACTCTTGGCCGCCGCTTTCACAGCGGTAGTGGCGCTCGTAGCGCTGGTGTACTGCAGCCAGCATTCGATGCTTTATCACCCCCGCCCTTACAGTTCGCGCTACGCGAATCTCCTTCCGCATGATGGCGTCGAGCTTTCGTTTCAAACTGGGGCCGGCAAGCAAGTCGCCTTTTATTTGCCGCGCGGACTGGGCCAACAAATGCCCAGGCGCCTTTGGATCGCGTTTTGTGGCAATGGCTCGCTCGCTTTGGATTGGACCAATCTGATCGATCACGATCGAAAGGTCGGCGACACTTTCCTGTTGGTCGATTATCCCGGCTACGGCAAGAGCGAAGGCTACGCGACTATCGCGACCACGCGGGCCGCCGCCGACGGGGCGCTGGCGGCGCTGGCCAAACACCTGAACACCACGACCGATAAACTGGAACCGCTTCTGAATGTTCTCGGTCATTCCTGGGGAACAGCGGTTGCGCTCGATTTCGCGACCCGCCATTCCGCCCAACGAATCATTCTCGTCGCCGTCTTCACGAATCTGCGTGAAGAAGCAGCGCTCGTGGTTGGCGGCCCGCTCTCGTATTTGCTGAGCGAGAACTACGACAATCTAACTTGCCTCCGTGAACTTGCCCGGCGGTCGCCCCCGCCGCGCGTGGAAATCTTTCACGGCACCAAGGACGACACTATTCCAGTTCGGATGGGCCGCGCCGTGGCCGAACAGTTTCCCGCTTTCGTGAAATTCCATGCCGTCGAGGGCGGCGATCACGTAAGCCCGCTCTTGACAGCGACGAAAGAGATTCTTGCCGCGATGAACGAGTGAGGAAAAGGAGCGGCGCTTTCCAAGCCGCCGTCTTCATTGCCGCGGTCTATAGTCCGTCTCGTACTTTTGCCACTTGGTCCCATCTTGCGGGCGGCCGATGATACGAACTTTCCAAACCTTCTTCTGCCCGATCTCATCGATCGTGCGCCGAATGGATTTCACGGCGGCAAATACTATCTCGTCATCGCTCAACTCATGTCGTCCGGTCCGCTTCATCTGCGAGAGATCGAGGGTCACCAGGTAATGGCCCGCTTTTTCCACCCACGCGCCTTCCACAGAAATCCCGACCGACGACAGCAGGTTTGAATCTTCCACGATCGCCGGCCCGCGCTGGAGCAACTGGTGCGGGGCTGAGATGTAAGTGAGAACACTTTCCGGAGGGCCACTGCAAATGATCGGGATTCGGGCCACCACGATTTTGGATTCCGCGTCGGTGCCGAGCGTTGTCAGGGGTTGGTAAACGAAACAAATCCCACTGACGCCGGCGAACGCGGAGGAGACCGCCCAAAGAAAGATCAGGAACCCGATTTGGAGCGCGCGATTCGTCGCGGTGGACTTACTCATGCGCGGCGCCGAACGGAGCTCGAAATTCCGGCGTGGTGTCCGGCGCGAAACCGTGACGCATGATATTTTCGGTGACGACCCGCGGGACCATGAACTGGAGCAGATAATCGCCGCCGCCGGCTTTGGTGCCGCCGCCCGACATCTTGAATCCGCCGAAAGGATGGCGGCCGACGACGGCGCCGGTGCAGGAACGATTGATATAGACGTTGCCCGCGACCAGCTCGGCTTTCACGCGCTCGATGTTCGCGGGGCTGCGCGAGAAAAAGCCGGCGGTCAGGGCGTAGTCGGTGTCGTTCGCGATGCGGATGGCTTCGTCGAGGTCGCGCGCTTTCAATACGCTCAGGACTGGCCCGAAGATCTCTTCGCAGGACAGAACCATGTCCGGCTTTACGTCGGTGAAAATTGTCGGTGGGATGAAGAAACCTTCTGGCGGCGTTTTGCCCTGGAAGGCGAGGGTCGCTTCTTTTTTCCCAGTCTCGATTGTATCGAGCATTCGGCCGTAAGCGGTTTCATCAATTACCGGGCCGACGATGATGCCGGGTTCTTCCGGATTGCCCACGCGCAAACTCGCCGCGGCTTCCACCAGACGTTTAACGACGCGATCGTAATTTTCCTCGAGCACGATCAGCCGCGAACAGGCGGAGCATTTCTGGCCCTGGTAACCAAACGCGGAGTAAATCGTGTCGATGATCGCTTCATCGAGATCGGCATCGGAGTCGACGATGACCGGATTCTTCCCGCCCATTTCGCAAACGACGCGTTTCAATTCCAACTGGCCTTCGCGCGTTTCCCCTGCGGTCTTCCAAATTCGGAGCCCGACTTCACGCGAGCCGGTGAACGCGATCATGTAAACGTCCTTGTGCTCGACAAGGTGCTGGCCGATCACGCGGCCTTTGCCGGGAAGGAAATTCAGAACCCCGGGAGGAACCCCAGCTTCCTCGAACATCTCCATCAACATCGCGCCGCACACCGCGGATTGCTCCGCGGGCTTCATGATCACGGTGTTACCGGTCACAATCGCGGCGGAGACCATCCCGGTCAGAATTGCCATCGGAAAATTCCAGGGCGCAATGACGAGCGCGACGCCGCGCGGCCAGTAGTGCTGATAACTTTCCTCGCCGGGCACGTGCTGAGTCAGCCGGGGTAAACCGCGGATCCGCATCTGTTGGGCGTAGAAGAGAAGAAAATCGATCGCCTCGCGGATATCGCCGTCCGCTTCCGCCCATGGTTTGCCGACTTCGAAAACTTCGAGAGCCGATAATTCGAACCGTCGGCGATCCATGATCGTCGCGACTTTTTCGAGAAGTTGGGCGCGATGCTCGACGCTGACCCGGCACCAATGCTCGAACGCTTTTTTCGCGGCGACGACCGCTTGTTCGGCGTGCTCGACCGTCGCTTCCGCGACTGCCCCGACGACTTGCGTCGGCCGGCTCGGGTTAATCGAGTCGATGAAATTATCGGTCCAAATTTTCTGGCCGTTGATCACGATGGGATATTTCGCGCCGAGTTTCTGACGCATTTCCCCGATCGCGCTCCGCATCCGGTCGCGGCTTTTTTCGTGGACGAAATTCACCAATGGCGAATTTTCGTAGGTGTCGCCCGGCGGCGTCTCGAGTGATTGCCCATTGCGCCTTGTAGCCGGGATCGTCGATCCCGGCCCAATCCGTTTGCCGATCAACGATCGCGGATCGCGCAGCAACTGTTCCGGGCCGGCTTTATCGGAAAACTTCGCCTTGAGAAATCCTTCGTTTGAAGTGTTTTCGAGCAACCGCCGGACAAGATACGACATGCCGGGCAGCAGCTCCCCGACCGGGCAATATTCGCGAACGCGATAGCCCATTTCGACCAGCGCGCGCTTGATCGGGCCGGCCATTCCGTAAAGGAGCTGAAACTCGATTCGGCTTTGATCGATCCCGAGTTGCTGCGCGTAGGCCTGGGCGTGCGCGATGCTCCGGACGTTGTGCGAACCAAACGCGGACGTCACCAGCGCTTCGTTCTCGAGCAAAATGCGCGTGCACACTTCGAAGTTCGCGTCGCTCTCCGGTTTTTGGAGGAACACCGGAATGCGCCAGCCGTTCTGCGCCGCCTTGATCTTTTCGTAATCCCAGTACGCGCCTTTCACGAGGCGCACCGTGAAGCGCGTGCCGCGTTGCCGGCCCCATTCGATCAAATTCCTCAGGTCACGCTCGGCGTCGCGCAGATAAGCCTGGATCACGATCCCGGCGTGCGGCCATTGGCGGAATTCTTCCTCCATGAAGAGCGTGCGGAAGAGTTCGAGCGTCGTGTTTTTGTGCGCGTAACTCTCCATGTCGAAGTTGATAAACGCGCCGAGCTCGCGCGCTCGCCGCAGAATCGGGCGCAGTTTCGGCGCGAGATGCGCGATCGCGTCTTCCGGATCCGCCGGATTCATCTGCGAATAGAGGGCGGAAATTTTCACGGACACGTTCACGACTGGAAACAGCTCGGTGTTCTTGCCGAGCGGGTCGGTCCAGCCCTGGGTTTGCGCGGTCAGGCCTTCGACTAAGGCGAGGCAGCGCGCCGCGTATTCGTCCGTCTCGTGTTCGCTCACTACCGCTTCGCCGAGCAGATCGACGGTGAATCCGATCTTTTCGCCGCGTCGTTTGCGCAGGGTCTTCATGACGTCATCCGGATCCCGCCCGGCGATGAACTGCCGGGCCATGCCGGAGACGTTCCAGCGCAGGATCGGGGCGGTGAGCCACGGGAAAATGCGGGCGGCTTTGATACCGGTCTGGAGGAACGGGACCGAGCCGTTGCGCATGTCGGCAAAGTATTCGCCGAGATGCTGGACGATGTCCCTCGAGCGGCGGAGCGAGGCGAGCACGTCGACGAACCGGAACATTTGCACCTTGAAATGCTCGTCGCGCATCGAGAACGCCATCATGCGCTGGTAAAAGCCGGCCTTGCTGAAGATCGACTCCGGGTTCTGATCGACGAGATCGAACATCTGCAACCCGCGTTGCTCGATCTCCTGTTGCAACGGACTCATTTCGCGATTCTAGCGCCGGGGATGGGGGAGGGCAAAGGACTTCAAGCCGCGTCATCCCGAGCAAAGTCGAGGGACCCCGTGGAATATCGATCGACCGTCGCCGGGATCCCTCGACTTTCGCTCGGGATGACGGCCTTGCTGCGCTACTTGACCGCTTTGAGCGTGATGTCGCGCTCGCCGCGCCATACACCGTCGCTCCCGCGCTTCACATCAACGATCACCGGATGTCCGCCGTTGTCCGCTTGTTGTTTCAACTCCTTCTCGTTGATCCGCGGATCGTCCTTGAACCAAAAATCATCGATGGACCGCTCCGAATATCCCGGCCCGTACACGTGCACGTGAATGTGCGCCGGCGTGGTCCGATGCGGATACGCTCCCGGCCGAATCGTCCGGAACTCGTACTTCCCATCGGCGCCGATCTTCATCCAACCGTTGAGCCGTGGATGACTCGCATCGTCCTGCGCATTGTAATAACCCGTCCGGTCCGTCTGATAAATCCAGAGCACCATTCCTTCGGCCGGCGTTTTCCCGTCTGCCTGAAAAAGTTTTCCAGCGATGACTAGCGGTTCGCCGGGCTCGTTCTCGGGCGGGATCACGGTTTTCCAAGACAGTCTTTCCGGCGCGTTACAGGAACCGCAGGGTGCGCCTCCGCTTAGAGTCGCCGGGTAATTTTTTTCAGGTCCGGCTGCGTCTGCGACTTTCCCGCAAAGGGCGAGAACGATCGCGCAAACAGCCCCGCCAAAAATCTTCATGCGGGTTTTGCCGCGGCGCTATCGTCCTCGTTTTTCGGCGGATCGCCATCGGTCTTTCGCGGTCCGGCCATCTTAAAACCGATATACGCGCCGGAGCTGATTCCCATGAGCAAGAGCAGATTCGAATCGAACTGCGGCATGGTGGACTCGCTAAAGACCTTCGCGACGAAGACCGCGCCCAGGACCAGGGTCCACGCCAGCATCTGGAAGCGATGGAAATCGTAAGTCCCCGCCTCCTCCGTCAGGAGATCTTCAAACACAGTTCGAAGCCGGTAACGCCAGAAGTAAACCCGGCGCGGCAACCATTTCGGTCGCTTTTTTTCCCGACATGCAATTTCCGTTTCGTATCTTTTCAGGATCGCTTTTTCTTGGGCAATCTCGTCCGGCGTCATCGTTGTGGCGCCCACCGTCTCCAGCTCCTGCTTCCTCTGGTCCATCGCCTCCTTCAATTCCGTCGGTCTCATTGCGAGCATTTCGTGCGGCGTCTTTTGCAAGACGGTGGCGAGATCTTTCCGGTCGCTGCGTTGGCCTTGAATGGCCAATGAAGTAAGTGCGGTGGTGGTGCCGATGGCCAGTAAGGTGAGACAGGTGCCGTTGATGGTGTCGATGTTCCCCGTGGTGACCCAGAGAAACGCAAACGCAGCGGCGATGACCACAAACCAAAATGCCATTTGGGTGCGGGCAAGACTGACCGGCTCCACGCCCTCGGGCCGCCGGCGGCAGGGATCCCGCAAAATGTCGGTGCTCGCCGCGAAAAAGGCGAGTGATCCGAGGATTAGAACGAAGACCAACACCATGGGGTAGAATTTAAACTTCTCGATCCCGATCAGGTTGAATTGGGCGCGGGGATCCCGCGCGTCTTGCGTCACGGCAGTGGGCAAGATCACGGTCTCCGTGCCGGATTTGAGGGCGAGCGCCACCTTGCTCGGCATCGTAAACTTAGGGTGAGCCATCAGCCGCTTAAAGGGATCGTCGCCGGCTTGTTTTTCCTCCTGGGTCGCTGCCGTGCTTTTCGGCCGGAGAGAAAAAGGCAGCCAATAATAAACATCCCCCTTGGGGTCGCCGCCGGGCCGCCGGGAAACTGACACCGGCTCGTAATCCGCGTTGTCAGGAGTGATCCCGAGAGGGATGTCATTGATGGCGAGGGTCAGCGTCCGCAGTTTGCTCGCGACCAATTCATTCAATACCGAGTAGGCGGCTTTATAGGGGGCCAGAAACTCGTCGGCCACCTTCTGTTCCTGGGCTTCCTTCGCGTCTTCTGCGTCGGCCTTGGCTTTTCGCTGCTGCTGTTGC
This sequence comes from Chthoniobacterales bacterium, assembly GCA_045809795.1. Classification (GTDB taxonomy): domain Bacteria; phylum Verrucomicrobiota; class Verrucomicrobiia; order Chthoniobacterales; family UBA10450; genus AV80. The sequence continues at coordinate 604,077 of JBJMXD010000006.1, read as the reverse complement.
TCGTTCTTGATGGCGTCTGGTGACTGCGACGGAGCTCGCACTGCCGATTGAGGCGCGGGTACCTGGGGTGGGGGGGCCGGTGCCGGCGTAGTCGCAGGAGCCGGTTGTTTTTCCGGCGGCGAGATCTTCGAGACGGATTCGTCAGAGAATTTTGGAAAATCGAGCGCCGCCAGATAATCTTCGTGCTTCGCCTCTTGATGGAGGGACTCGACGATTGCTCTGCCTTTCATGTGCGGCGAATCATCGAGAAGCCGATGAATTCTCCGGCCCACTCTGACTGTGTTGGCGAAATGCTTCTCCTTAATGAAGGCGTCCAGGTTTTTCGACGCTTGGGTTGCCTGGTGCAGCAGCGGGTCGTCCTGGAAGAGCCCGTTATCGATCTGCCGGGCCAGCCAGACGTCGAAGTTTCGTAATTCGACCACGAGCGTATCCCCCATCTTCGCGCTGGGGATTTCGTATTTTTGCGCGTCCTCCCAGGCGGCGTCGTGTTGGTTGCCATTCCACACCCGCACCACGCCTGCAGGGATCAAATCGGGCGGCAGCCGCGCCAGTTCTGTCGCCGCATACCGGTCGGTCCCGCCTTTCTCGTCGAAGTGGACGAGATACTTGTCCGACTTCGCATCCGGTTCCTCGACAATGGTCGCTTTGAGAACATGGTTATCGAGATCGCGCTCATCGAGCGGGTAAACCGCGTCGCCTATCTTGAAGTGAGTCTGGCCGGGCGTGGGCGTCGTCGGCCTAACGACCAGTAAATTAAATCTGCATCTGGGATCTTCTGCGGTGGGAGTGACGTTGGTCGGCAGCGAGTTCTTCTCCCCTGGCAGCGACAGCGCGACCGTGCTCGGCTTTGAGTAAGTCTTGCCGGCGGATTCCATAAGATGGGTCCACGCCTTGGCAAACTCAGCGCGTTCGTGGTGAACCTCGCCTGTGCTACTACCGCCCCCTCGTAATCGAAACTCGAACCAAGTGTAAGACGGGGGAATTTCGAGGCCGGACGTATCGTCGTCTCTCCGCCAGGCCGCCTCGGGCTTTGGCGTTTCTACCAGCAATCCCGGAAGCGGGATATCGTTGACGGTGAGGAGAAACTTCGCTGTTTTTTGGGCGGTAAATGCGTGGATGAAATCGAGGGCCTTGCTGCAGCGATCGACGATGCCGGGAATGTCCGATAGGGTGAGCTTTGAACCGTCGATCGCATTTCCTTTGTCGTCCTTGAACTCCCCCCACTGAACGTAGACAAGTTGCGCCAGGGCATCCGGGTCGTCCCTCAATCGCGTCACATCGGTGCTCGGCTCGGGCGCATTTTCGTTGCCGAACGCGTTTACGTAGCTGATCAGGGCAGCGAGGATTTCGAGTTGTTCGCCGACCTTCGCTGCGGCCACTAGTTGATGATCTTTTATCATCCCGAGCACCGCCGGATCGGCTTTCGCGACTGGCTCTTCTTCCGCCCACGCGCCCGCCTCAAGGTTCTCGGCGAACCATTGGTCGAGATTCTTCAGTTCGACGATGATCGCATCTCCGAGCTTCGCCTCCGGAGTATGGTCGCGTTCGACCGGCGGCCCGACTTTTTCGTTCCAAATCCGCACGAGCCCGGTCTCAAATTTCGCTACCGGCGGGCGATCAGGATTCGTCGAGGTAGTCGCAGCAGAAACGACTGCGCACGCGGCGCCGACGATGAGAAGCAATCCCACGATGGTGGTGGAATGCGAGGGTTTAGCCACAGGGTTTGTCGCCGGGGTTTATCTCTACGAACTTCGCGTTTTTAACAGGAAGCACTCGGCCTTCAAGAACGATTTGACCGGCGGCTAACAGTTGCCGGCGGCAGCGTTGTTGCGTATCATGGCGGCTCTCGCTAAAAACGAGCGAGAGCAATATGCAAAAGATTGGATTTGCGGAAGCGCTCGATTCGATTGTGGCCAGTGACCCGCGCTATCAACGCGATGCCTATGTTTTCCTGCGGGACGCGCTCGATTACACCACCAAGCAACAGAAGAAAGCCAAAGGCGCATCGGTTCGCCACGTGGCCGGGCCAGAGTTGCTGGAGGGTGTCCGGCAATATGCGCTCAAGGAATTCGGACCCATGGTGGTGACGGTGCTCTCGTATTGGGGAATCCGATCCTGCGAAGACATCGGCCACATGGTTTTCAATTTGATCGGCGCCGGGATTTTCGGAAAGACCGAGGATGATTCGATCGAGGATTTCAAGAACGTCTTCGATTTCCACGAAGCGTTTGTGAAGCCGTTCGAGCCGGAGAAGCGCTCACATCCCGACATCCCGGTTCGGCTGCCGACTCCCACGCCGAAATTGTCCTGAGTTGAAGTGCGGGCCGTCCGGCTCTTTCCGTATGTTGAGCGCTCATCTTAAGGCGACCTCGCCAGAAACCGGCACCGGGATCGTGTTTCCGCCGAGCACGGCGCAGAAATGCGTCCTGCCGAATGGCCTCACAATCATCGTGCAGGAAGATCGGAGCGCGCCGGTGGCCAGCGTCCAGGCGTGGTGCGGTACCGGCAGCGTCGACGAGAATGAACATCTCGGCGCGGGGTTGTCGCACATCCTTGAGCACATGCTTTTCAAGGGGACGAAGACCAACCCGGCGAATGCGATCGCGCAAAAGATCCAGAACGTCGGCGGGTACATCAACGCCTACACGTCGTTCGATCGCACCGTGTATTGGATCGATGTGCCGAAAGACGGCGTCCCCGTCGCGCTCGACGTCCTGGCCGACGCGATGATGAACTCGACCTTGCCGGTCGAGGAATACGCGAAGGAACAGGAAGTGATCCGGCGCGAATTCGCCATGGGCATGGACGATCCCGATCGGATGGCCGGCCAGCTTCTCTTCGCCACCGCTTACCAGCGTCATCCCTACCGGCTGCCGGTCATCGGGCTGCTCGATGTCTTCAATCAACTGACGCGCGACGATGTGATGCGGTACTACCAGGCGCGTTACGTCCCGAACAATCTCACTTTCATCGTCGTCGGCGACGTCGACACGGACACGGTCTGTCAGCAGCTCGGCGATTTTTTTAACGCTCATCCGGCGAAATCGCTCCGGCCGCTCTTCATCCCGAACGAACCGCCGCAGCTCGGCCGGCGCGAAACCCACGAAGAATTTGTCACCGAGCTGACGCGCCTCTCGCTTGCCTGGCACATTCCCGAGATCACGCATCCCGATGTGCCGGCGATTGATCTTCTTTCGACCATCCTTGGCGATGGCCGCAGCTCGCGCCTCTATCGGCAACTGCGCGAGGAAACCGGTCTGGCTTACGGGGTCTCCGCGTTTTCCTACACGCCGGGCGATCCCGGATTGCTTGGGATCGATGCTACGGTTGAGCCCGAGAACCGCGATGCGACACGCGATCTCATCCTCAAAATTGTCGGCGAAATAATCGCTGGTGGCGTGACTCCTGAGGAGCTGGCGAAAGCGAAAAAGATTTCGCTGAGCCATCATCTCGGCGCGTTGACCACGATGCGCGGTCAGGCTTCGGACCTCGGCTCAAATTGGTTCCTGACCCGGAACCTGAATTTCACCCGCGATTACCTCGACGCCGTCCAGAAGATCACCTCGGACGAGATTCGCCGGGTTGCCGGAAAATATCTCGTCGATGACAACCTGACGATCACTTCGCTGAATCCAAAAACGGTCGCTGCGAGCCGAGAAAAGCCGCCCACAATCGCTGCGGGCGAAATCCAAAAGATCGAGCTCTCGAATGGATTGCGGCTCCTTGTCCGGGAAGATCCGCGACTGCCACTCGTTTCGATGGCGGCAGTTTTCCGCGGCGGGCTCCTGGCGGAAACGCCGGCCACGAATGGGATCACGCGCTTGATGGCGAAGACGCTGTTGAAGGGAACGAAAACGCGGACCGCCGAGGAGATCGCCGACACGATCGAAGCGGTCGGCGGCAGCATCGGGAGCGACGCGGGGAACAACAGTTTCAGCGTGGCTGTCGACGTCACCCAGCCCGATCTCCGGCTCGGCATCGAAATCCTGAGCGACGTTCTGTTGAACGCCACCCTGCCGGAACCTGCCGTCGAGCGCGAGCGCCAGGTGCAGCTCGCCGGCATCAAGGAGGACGAAGAACAGCTCACCACCGTGGCGCGCAATATTTTGCGGGAGGCGCTCTTTCGAGATCACCCTTACGCTCTTCGCGGCAAAGGATCGGTCGATTCCGTCGAAAGCCTCACGCGGAAACAACTCCTGGCGTTTCGCGATCGCCATCTCGTCGCCCGCAACGGCGTGGTTTCGATTTTTGGAAACGTGAAGGCCGAAGAAGTGCGCGAACTTTTTGAAACCGCGCTCGGCAAAATGAAACTGGGCGAGCTGGCGCTGACGGCCGCGCCGCAATCGACGCCGCTCGCCACGACGGTGACGGTGGAAAGTTTGAAGGAAAAGGCGCAGGGCGTTTTGATGGCTGGGTTCCGCGGCGCCGATATGTTTAGCGACGATCGCTACGCGCTCGAATTGATCGACGAAGCGAGCAGCGATATCGGCTCGCGCTTTTTCGTCCGAATCCGCGAGGAAATGGGCCTCGCTTATTTTGTGGGCGCGAGTCAGATGCAGGGGCTGGTTCCGGGGTTGTTCCTTTTTTATCTCGGCACTGATCCGCAAAAGATCGAGCCCGTGAAAGCAGCATTGCTGGAGGAAATCGGAAAGCTGGCCACGGAAGGGTTGAGCGATATCGAGCTGGCGCGGGCGAAAAAGAAGTTGATCGGCCAGCAACAAATCTCGAACCAGAGCAACGATTCGTTTGGATACATGGCCGCGCTGGATGAGCTCTACGGCCTCGGGTTCGAACACTACAAGATGCTCGAGCGCGACGTGGAAGCGGTCACGGTCGAGGACGTTCGCCGGGTCGCCGCGAAATATTTTCTGAACCAACCTTACGTTTTGGCGCTCGTGCGGCCGCCGGCTAAAGCTTCAGAAGATCGATCACGATCACGAGCATGAGCACGAGAACGAGGGGAATGGAAATCGTAATCGTGCTCGCCTGCCACGCCGTAGCATTGCGAAGGCTGGTGCTCCTGCTCGTGATCGATTAGGTTTCCACCATGGCCGAAGTCCAAACCAATACCCAATCCTTGGGGGAACTGTCGCAGCGCTTCATCGAGTTTGTGATGATGCAGGCGCAGAATGCGGCGCTTTTCCTCGGGCAAATCCCAAACCCGCAAACGGGCAAAGGCGAAGTCAACCTGGAGCTCGCGAAAATGTTCATCGATCAGCTCGGCATGATCCAGGAGAAGACGCGCGGGAACCTGACGAATGAAGAAGGCGCCGTCTTGAAGAACACCTTGGCGAATTTGCAGATGGCGTTCGTGGAAGTCTCGAAGGAGATGCGGGAAGGAAAAACAGAATCTGCTCCCGAGCCCGAAGCGGCTGAAAAGGCCGCAGAGCCGACCGCCGAAAAAGTCGAACGCTCAGCGACTCCGCAATCCGAAGCCGAATCGCGGAAGAAATTCACAAAGAGCTACGGCGCGTAATTGTGCCTTTGTAGCGACGCCGCTCTGTCGGCGCGCGTGTCTTGTGGCCGCGCGTGTTTACGGCGACAGAGCGCCGTCGCTACAACCTGAGCCCTCGTCGCGCGCGAATAGCATTGATGCCTTCGAAGAAACTGCGCGCTGAGAAAAAGAAGATCGACGAAATCGAGATTGCTCCCGATCCGGTTGAAGTCGCGGAGGAAGCCGGGCTTCGCTACGTGAGCGACGAGCAGCCTGGCTACACCCGCAAAGCGAAAGGCGACGACTTCGAGTACTTCGACACCGAGGGCAAACGCATCCGGGACGAAACGCGATTGCTTCGGATCAAGCGGCTCGCCATTCCGCCGGCCTACAAGGATGTCTGGATTTGCCCCTCGGCCAACGGACACATCCAGGCGACCGCCCGGGACGCGCGCGGGAGGAAGCAATACCGTTACCACGAACGCTGGCGCGAAGTGCGAGACGAGAACAAGTACGACCGCATGCTTGTCTTCGGCAAAGCCCTTCCGAAAATCCGGCGACGAGTAAATCGCGACCTCAAACGGCGCGGTTTACCGAGAGAAAAAGTCCTCGCGACGGTCGTGCAGCTCCTCGAGCGCACCTTTATCCGCGTTGGCAACGAAGAATACGCGAAAGAAAACAAGTCGTTTGGCCTAACGACCCTGCGCAACCGTCACGTTGACGTCACCGCCACGAAATTGAAGTTCAGTTTCCGCGGGAAGAGCGGCAAGGATCACGAAGTTGATGTGACCGATCGACGTCTCGCGAAAATCATTCGCCAGCTTCAGGACCTTCCCGGGCAGGAAGTTTTTCAATATCTCAACGAGAACAATGAGCGGCGAAAAGTTACATCGGAGGACGTGAACGATTACTTACGCGAGATCACCGGCGAAGAATTCACGGCGAAAGATTTCCGGACTTGGGCCGGCACGGTCCTGGCGGCGATGGCCTTGAATGCGCAGGAGGCTTTCGAGAACAAGACGCAGAGGAAAAAGAACGTCAAAGACGCGATCTCCGCAGTTGCGAAAATTCTCGGGAACACGCCGGCCGTTTGTCGCAAATGCTACGTGCACCCGGCTGTCCTCGAGACCTATCTCGACGGTGCGATGATCGAAGGCCTGAAGCAGAAGACCGAAGAAACCCTCGAGCGAAAACTCGGCGACCTCCGCTCGGAAGAAGCGGCTGTCATGAGCTTCCTCCAAGCGCGGTTAGAAAAGAAAACCTGATTGGAGGGACGGGCGCTGTCCCGTCCCACGATGGACGACACGGCGGTCGTCCCTCCAAATTACCTTGTCCTCGGCGGTGGCGTTGCAGTCGCTCGTGACCGCGGCTTGGTCGTCTTCTTCACCGGCGAATTCTCCGCGGCGACCTGTTCATCCTGCGGATATTTTTTCGTGCTGGGCCAGATCAAGCGCCACGGCTGAGTCTTCACCGTCTCGGTCAGCTCCTTGATGTTGGTGCCGCTGGCCTTCAGGTCCGGTCCCAGGTTGCTCAGATCGTCCAATACGCCTTTCAGTTTGTCGGACGATTCCCGAAAATTCTGGAGCGTGATCTTGATGTTGTCGTTGTTCGACAAATCGGTGCTGATCTTCTCGATGTTGGCGAGCGCAACCGCAAGCGAGCTGTCGCGCGCCGTCATGCTCGTGAGGTTTTCGACGAAGGTGCGGAATTGCGCGAGGCCCATGTTCAACTGCGAGTTTTCGTCCGTGATCCGGCTCAAGTTCTGCGCCGTCGTTTGAAGTTCCTTCAAAGTGTTCGTCGCCTCCGTCGCGACCGGCTTCACAATGTCGAGCATCTTCGAAATCGATTCGCCGAAATCCGGGACGCGTTCGCCCGCGAAAATTTCGCCATCGTTGGCACGCCCCGAACTTTCGTTGCCCTGGGTAATGTCGATTGCGACTTCGCCGAGTAGCCCGAGAGTGATCAATCGCGTCCTGGCGTCCCGATAAACCAGCGCACTGCGATCCACTTTGACGTCAATCCGAGCCTCGTATTTCGGCTTGTCCGCCGGAGTCGGGCTCGGATCGCCGGAGTGCAATGCTTCGCCGGCGGCGACGGCTTTGGCCGCCTCGTCTTTCGACACCGGTGAATACAACTTGTCGACCTGCCCGATCTTGCGACCAGCCAGCAACACCGGCGCGCCTTGTTTGATTCCGGCGGCGTTGTCCATGTAGATCTTGTAGGTGACCAGCGGTCGGAAGAGCCCGGGGGCGCCGAGCAGGACCAGGATAAAAGTCAGGACCGCGATCGTCGTCAGGACGAGCAGGCCAGTCAGGACTTCATTTCGTTGCAACTGCATCTTTGCTTCCTTCCAGAATGGGACCTTCGGTGCTGCCGCTTAAGAATTGCGCCACCACGGGGTTGGTCGAGTTTTTGAACGCCTCAGCCTCTCCCTGTTCAATAATTTTTCCATGGTAAAGCATTGCCATTTTCGTGGCGACGCGAAAGGCGCTGTCCATTTCATGGGTGACTATAATCGAGGTGACGTTGGAGCGTTCGGTCAGGCTGATAATTAATTCGTCGATCACCGTGGCGATGACCGGGTCGAGCCCTGCCGAAGGTTCGTCGAACAGGATCAGCTCCGGCTCCATCACGAGGGCACGCGCGAGGCTCACGCGCTTGCGCATTCCGCCGCTTAATTCCGACGGCGCTTCATTCTTCGAGTCCAACATTCCGACGAGATCGAGTTTCTCGTCGACAATCCGGTCGATCTCGTCGCGGGTTTTCTTGGTCAATTCCTCGAGCGGCAGGGCGACGTTATCCCGCACATTTCGCGAACTAAGCAGCGCCGAATATTGATAGACCATTCCGATCTGGGTGCGTACTCGTTGGAGTTTGCGACGATTTAGCCGCGAAATTTCAAATTGCTTGAAGAAGACGGAGCCGCGATTCGGTTGCAGGATTCCGAGGATCAAACGCAAAATCGTGCTCTTGCCGCTGCCGCTCTGGCCCATCACGACAAGTCGGTCCAGCGGTTCGACCCGGAGCGAAACGCCGTCCAGGACCACTTTTTCGTCAAAGCGGAGCCGGACATCGCGCAACTCGACCACATCAGGGGTAGGCGCGCTCATGTTGGAAAGAAAACGGTGTAAACGATGTTGAACAGGGTATCGAACCCGATCACCGTGGTGATAGCAGTGACGACGCTGGACGTTGTCGCGGTGCCTACGCCGGATGCTCCGCCGGTGACGTTCAATCCCCGGTAGCAGGCGATGGCCGCGATCAAGAGTCCGAACAGAAAACTTTTCGCGATCCCGGTAATGATGTCGCGAATCAAAAGCGAGTTGATAACGAGGTCGTTGAAGTAGGCCAGGGCGATGTTGAAAAACCCGTAGGAGATGAAGAAGGTCGCGATGATCGCGGCCAGGCTGGAAATGACAGACAGGCAGGGCATCAATGCGAAGAGGGCCAGCATTCGCGGCGCGACCAGGAAACGCAGCGGACTGATCCCCATCGCTTCGATCGCTTCCACTTCCTCGTTCACTTCCATCGTGCCGAGCTCCGCGGTGAACGCTGCGCCGATTCGCGCCGCGAGCATGATCCCGGTCATGAGCGGTCCCAGTTCCCGGGTAAACGCAATTGCAACCAGCCCCGGCACCAGCCGTTCCGTTCCGAAGCGTTGCAGTTGGTAGCCCGTGAGCAGCGCCATCGTCAGCCCGAGAAAAAAAGAGACCATCGTGACCAGCGGGACTGAACCGACTCCCGCGCGTTCCGTGTGCCGGAAAAAACTGACGGCGCGGAAAGGGGCGCGACCGCGGCGCACGTTGTCGAAGGTCTCCGTGACGGTGTTGACGATAAACCAGAACATGCCGCCGATTTCCCGCAGGAAACCGCGCCCTTTCTGCCCAATCCCAGCGACGACGACGACCGGATTGGTCTCGATCTTATTGCCAGATTCCAGTTCGCCATTCTCGGCCATGCTGACGAGAAGTTGCCTTAGTTCGGAGGCGCGCAAAGGAGAACTTTATTCCTGCTCTTGCTCGTGATCATGATCCTGATCTTGTTTTGCCGGAACGCTGTCCGGAAAGGATCAGGAGCAAGATCACGATCATGAGCAGGACGAACAAAAAATACGCGCTCGCCATCCACGGAGGCGCGGGAACGATGCAGCCGGAACAGATGACGCCGGACATCGAGCGCGCTCTTCGCGCAGGGTTGCAGCGATCGCTCGATGCGGGCGACGCGATTTTGCGCAGTGGCGGCTCGAGTCTCGACGCCGTCACGGCTGGGGTTCGGGTGCTGGAAGATGAGCCGCTTTTCAACGCCGGGCGGGGCGCGGTCTTCACGAGTGCAGAGACGCACGAGATGGATGCGGCGATCATGGATGGCCGGACCTTGAGGGCTGGCGCGGTCGGCGGCGTCTCGCGAATCAGAAATCCCATCGATCTCGCTCGCGGCGTGATGGAGAAATCGCCGCACGTCATGCTGGCTGGCCAGGGCGCAGAGACTTTCGCGCGCGAGCTCGGACTCGAGATCGTGGACGACAAATATTTTCATACGGAACAACGCTGGCAGGCCTTGGAGCGGGTGCGGGCCGCGCGAGCCGAACCACTCTCGGATGCCGATCGCCACGGTACGGTGGGCGCGGTGGCTCTCGACCAATCGGGTAACCTTGCGGCGGCGACTTCGACCGGTGGCAGCACGAACAAACGACCGGGCCGCATCGGCGACAGCCCGGTCATCGGCGCCGGCACTTATGCGAAAAATAAAACGTGCGCCGTCTCCGCCACCGGCGACGGCGAATTCTTCATGCGCGCTGTCGCGGCCTACGATGTCTCCGCTTTAATGGAGTATCGCGGGATGAATCTCGGAGAAGCCGCTCTCGTCGTGATAGAGAAAGTGGCCGCGCTGGGCGGAACCGGCGGACTTATCGCAGTCGATGGCGAGGGGAACATTGCGTTGCCCTTCAACACGATCGGGATGTATCGCGGTTCCATCGACGTCGAAGGCCGAAGTTTCGTCGGAATTTACAAGTAGCGTAGCTGCGAATGTCCTGCTCATGCTCGTGATCATGCTCATGATCCTGTGAGCGACTCGATCCGTCAGACCAAGAGTAGGATCATGATCAAGAGCAAGAGCATGAGTGCCGTGGCAACCCTGAGGTTGCGCCGTCGCACTGGGGCCTCTACAACTTCCAGACGATGTTGCCGCGCTTTTCCCTTGTCATTCCCGCCTTTAACGAGGCCGACCGGATCGCGAACACGTTGCGCGAATCGTTGGGTTATTTGGAAACCACCAGCCCGGATAGCGAAGTCATTGTCGTTAATGACGGCTCGACGGATGCGACCTCGCAAGTGGTGCGCGACGTCTTTTCCGAGCCCACTCGGGTCGCGACGCGACTACTTGAGCATTTTCCGAATCGCGGAAAAGGCGCGGCCGTCCGGCAAGGCTTGCTCGCGGCCGCGAAGCCGATCGGATTATTTTCCGACGCCGACCTGTCGACGCCGATTGAAGAAGCACCAAAGTTGGTCGAGCCGATCGCTGCCGGCGAACTGGATGTGGCGTTCGGTTCTCGCGCCTTGGACCGGAGCCTGATCGGGCACCGTCAGCCGTGGAAACGCGAACAAGGCGGCCGGGTTTTCAATCTGATCGTCCGGCTCGCGACCGGTCTGCCGTTCTGGGATACCCAATGTGGATTCAAGGCGTTTCGGCTCGATGCTTTCCGGCCGATCCTCGAGGCCGCGAAGACCGATGGCTTTGGTTTCGACGTCGAACTGCTTTATCTGGCGCGCAAAGCGAATTTGCGGATGCGGGAAATCCCCGTGCGCTGGAACCACAACGAAGGCAGCAAAGTCAGCTTCGCCCGCGACAGCGTCCGCATGCTGCGCGAGATCGTGGCTCTGCGGAAAGCGTAGCCGTTACTTCTTTACGATCTCGGCGTTCTCCAGCATCGGGATGCCCCCGGTGCTCGCGAGCTTGCCTTTGAGCGTGATCGTTTTGCCCGCGTATTCCGCGAGCTGATCGTTCATCGGCTTGTGATCGCCGACGACCAGATAAGTTTTACCATCGCTTAGGATCGCGACCGGGCCGCCGCCCTTGATGCAGGTCGCGGCGCAAGCCGCATGCTTTTCGCCGCTCGCCTTGTGGTCCGCGTAACACATCAGGTCGACGATTTCGCCGGTGATCGTCTTGTCTGACGCCGCATCGAGTTTGTCTTTGTCATGCTCGTCATGCGCGAACACGAGCGGCGAGAAAACGAGTCCCGCCGAGAAGCTCGTGACAACCGCGAATTTCAACCACTTCGAAGTTCGATCAGGTGAGTACAACATGTGCAAACGTCCGACCGAAAGCGCCCGCGTCAATTCTTCTGTACCCGCTTCGCTGTGCGAAGCGCGAGAGTGACAGAGCCGCTGGTACCGCCGTCGAACGCTTCGCACAGCGAAGCGGCTACAGAAGAACAGCCTAACGACCTTTGTCGATCAGTTCCGCGAAGTGCGAAAAGAAGTAGCTCGCATCGTGGGGACCGGGCGCGGCTTCGGGATGGTATTGAACGCTGAAGACCGGCAGCTCACGATGCTGCATGCCTTCCACTGTGCCGTCATTCAAATTAATGTGGGTGACTTCCATTTCTTTCGGAAGCGAATCCGCATCCACCGCGAACCCATGATTCTGCGACGTGATCGCGACCTTCCCGGTTCGCAAATCTTTTACGGGCTGGTTCCCGCCCCGATGACCAAATTTCAGTTTGAAGGTGCGCCCCCCGGCGGCGAATCCCAGAATCTGATGGCCAAGGCAAATTCCGAAGATCGGTTTCTTGCCCAGCAATCCGCGGAGCGCCTCGTGCGCGTAGGGCAAAGCCTCAGGATCGCCCGGGCCATTCGATAAGAAAATTCCGTCCGGATTCAGCGCGAGAACTTCCTCGGCGCTTGCCGATGCCGGCACGACGGTCACGCCGAAACCGTTGCGGCGCAGGCTCCGTAAAATATTTTCCTTAATCCCGAAATCGTAAGCGACGACGCGATGCCGCACTGGCGGCAACGGATGGCGGACCACTTCCTCCGCGGTCCCGCTCGCGACTGCCCAGTTGGCGCTTAAAGCGTCATCCGGGTCCCACTCGTACGGCGCGCGCGTCGTTACTTCGCGCACGTAATCCATCCCGATCACGCCTTCCCCTTCGCTGGCCTGCGCGACCGCCTCCTTTTCCGAGAGCGCTTCTGTTGTGAGACACGCTTTCATCGCGCCGCGCTCGCGCAGATGCCGGGTGAGCGCCCGGGTGTCGATCCCCTGGACGCCCGGGATGTTCCAGCGCGAAAGATAATCATCGAGCGACAATTCCGAACGCCAGTTGCTCGGGATCTCGCTTAATTCTTCAATCACGAAACCGCGGACGTGCGGCTCGCGGCTTTCCTGGTCGAGCGCGTTCGTCCCGTAATTTCCGATGAGCGGATAAGTCATCGCGACGATCTGGCCGCGATACGAAGGATCGGTCAGCACTTCCTGGTAACCGGTCATCGAGGTATTGAAACAAACCTCGCCAACGCGCGTTCCTTTGGCGCCGAACGATTCGCCCTCGAAAATTCGGCCGTCTTCGAGAGCGAGAATTGCGCGCATGCTCGCGCAGTGTGCCGTCTAGCGCAGAAATTTCAAACGCTCTTCCGCCTTGGCTGCGGAACACAGGCTTTTAGCCTGTGCGGTGGGGCGGACATTTTGTCCGCGGTTCTTTTTTTAAACAGCGGAGTGCAACTCCGCTGGCCGCACAGACTGCAAGTCTGTGTTCCGCTTGGTTCTAATTGAACTTCGGATTTGTCAGCGTCGTCGTCCGATTATTCGAATAGCTCGCTTCGGCGACTGTCTTGTCGGGATTCAGGATGAACTCGCAGCGCATGTCTTTCTGGCTTTTGAACGGCATCCGGCACGGAACGTCGATTGTCCCGCCCGCCTTGATTGCTGCAACCGGACACGAATAAGAACCGCCCGGGGTTGCGACCATTTTCAACATCGTCGGCTTGGAATCGATCGGCCCAATGTTTTTCACTTTCACGGTCCAGAATGTGGGCGAGGTCTGAACTGTTTTTTCGATGACGAGATCCGCCATTGCCGGCGTGGTCGCCTTCGCAGTCGACAAGGACGTGAATAGTGCAGCGACGGTGAGAAACAGAGAGAATTGGATTTTCATGAGTGCCTCTTCGTAATCGTGCTCGTGCTCCTGCTCGTGATCGAGTCTTAATTCATTCGATTACGATTACGATTACGAGCATGAGCACGAGAAAGCCCGAACTGCTCGCGCAGCCCGGGCTTAAATTATTACCCCGCAAATGCCGTTTAGGTGGAACTCCCGTTCCCTTTCGGTAACGGGCGGACGACCGGCACGAGAGCGTCTGACTTCCAATTAAGGCATGTCATCTTCTACAGCGCGCCCCAGCCTCCTTAGCTAATGAAATATCGGTTCGGGATTCACACCTGTAATCTCGAACACCGCAGGGTAAATTGGTCGAAAGTTCTCGGTTGAGAGTTGAGCGAAAAACTCTGGTTTCCATCCCAACCCTCAATGGAAAACTCCCGGCCGCCTGTCAAAGAACTACTCCCTGAGTTCCACGCCCAATTCCCGTTGCAACCGCTCGCGAATCTTCGCGTGGACCACGGTGATCTCTTCGTTTGTCAGTGTCCGAGTTTTGTCCCGATATGTCAACGCATATGCCATCGACTTTTTTTCCGTGCCGAAATTTTTCGCTTGTTCTCCGCCGAAAACATCGAACAGCTCCACCCTCGCGAGCAGCGGTTCGTTCGCCGTCAGGATCGTCGTCAGAATTTTTTCGTGCGATAAATTTTCCGGAACGATCATCGCGATGTCGCGGGTGATGGCGGGAAATTTATCGATCTCGCGAAAGGTCGGTGCGCCGCCGGAATAGGTTTGAAGATTCAATTCGGCGAACAAAACGGGTTGCGTGGAATTGAATGTCTTCGTCCGATCGGATGAAACCTGGCCGGCGAAACCAACGCGTTGCTCGTTCGAAAAGATTTCCACGGCAAGAACGAGATCAGGATGTTCCGCCCGCTTGAAAGTGGCGGGACCAATGACCGACTCGGTCACACCTTTGAGATCGAAATAATCGAAGGCCCGATCTTGCGACCGCCAATGCACTCCGGGCGCAAGTTTCCCCCAGAGCATGACGGCAAGGTGTCGTTCTTCTCTTCCATCCGGCGGAAGGAAAACGCGGCCCAGTTCAAACATCGCGACCCGTTCGGCCCCGGCCAGGACGTTGCGCTCCACGACATCGAGCAGCGGCGAAAAGAAACTTTTTCGGAGCGCGGCATGATCTTCGTTGAGCGGATTGCGCAGTTCGACGGCGCTTTCGAGCGACGCTGCTCGCTTGCTGATCAATTTCGAGGTTCGCGCTTCATTCAGTCCGCGGCCCACCAAATGCGCGCGCACCGTTGCTTCGAAATCGTGATTCCGATCCGCCTCCGATTCGGTCGTGAAGCTGCTGCGATACCGGAGCGGCACGTTCGCAATCCCAAATCCGCGCACGATTTCTTCGATCAAATCCACGTCGCGTTGGAGGTCGAACCGATGGCTCGGGATGCGCCATGAACTTTGCTCTTTGCTCGAGCTAGCCGGATGCAATCCGAAGCGCTGCAAGATTTCGTCGACGCGGGTCGGCAGGATTGAAATGCCGATCAGCTCGTCCACGTGCGCGTAGCGCAGCGGAACGTCCGGCGGAGGCGAGGGAAGTTTTCCGGCGGTCGCGATTTCCGGGGCCGGATTCGCGCCCGCGATTTCGCGCATCAATTCCGCCGCACGATTCGACGCGGCGAGAACCATTCCCGGATCGACCCGCCGTTCGAAACGATAACTAGCGTCGCTCGGCAGATTGAGTGTGCGCGCGGTTCGGCGAACGGTCGTCGGCAAGAACCAGGCGGCTTCGAGCAAGATGTTTTTTGTTGTTTCGCTGACGCCCGTTTCTTCGCCGCCCATCACTCCAGCGAGACCAACCGCGCGTTCTTGATCGGCAATGACTAGATTATCCGGCTTGAGGGCATACCTTTTTCCATCGAGCGCCAGAAACGTTTCGCCCTCCCGCGCAAGGCGGACATTGATCGCGCCTTTTAATTTATCGGCGTCGAACGCGTGGGTTGGCTGGCCTAACTCGATCATCACGAAGTTTGAGATGTCGACGATGTTGTTGATCGAACGGAGGCCGACGCTTTCAATTTTCGCGCGCATCCAATCCGGGCTCGGCCCAACTTTTAC
Source organism: Chthoniobacterales bacterium (assembly GCA_045809795.1). Taxonomy (GTDB): domain Bacteria; phylum Verrucomicrobiota; class Verrucomicrobiia; order Chthoniobacterales; family UBA10450; genus AV80. The sequence goes on along the minus strand of JBJMXD010000006.1, from coordinate 588,412 downwards.
GTTTTCGATTTTGCGGAGCGAGATGAAGGGGCATTCCTTGGGTGCCGAAATCTCGATGGAGCCAGCCCATCCCGGACCCTTGATTGCGCTCGACAGCCGGAGCGGTTGCCCTACAAGAGCCGAGATATCTCGCGCCAAACCGAAATGGCTCAGCAGATCGCCCCGGTTCGGCGTGATCTCGACGTCGAGGATCGTGTCCTCGGGAAATAACGACGCGATTGGCTCACCAATTTTTGCCTCGGGCGAAAGGATCAGAAGACCGTCGCTATCTGCGGAGAGACCGAGCTCACTGGGGCTGCAAAGCATGCCTTGGGATTCGATGCCGCGCAGTTTGCTCGGTTTGATTTTCAAGTCGCCGACAAGAACCGCGCCGGGTAACGCGAGCGGAACTTTGTCGCCGACTTTGTAATTCTTCGCGCCGCAAACGATCTGGCGCGCTTCGCCGCTGCCGTCGTCGACCTGGCAAACGCTGAGCCGATCCGCGTTTGGATGTTGGGAAGATTCCCTGATCTGGGCGACGACAACCTTGTCGAAATTCGCGCCGCGTTTTTCGATCCCCTCGATCTCGACGCCACCCATCGTGAGCAATTCCGCCAGCTCAGCGACGGTCGCGGGCAACTCTACGAATTCTCGCAGCCAGTTAACGGAAAATTTCATTGGAGGTTAGGCATCCTGCCTGACTCGGCGGATGGGCTTCCAGCCTGTCCGGAAAGACAGGCAAGATGCCCTGCCGGCCGAGACAGCCTGGAAGGCTATCTTCCGTTTTATCTTCATGCGAATTGCCTCAGGAACCGCAGATCGTTCGCAGCGAAATAGCGGAGATCAGGGATCCCGAAAAGAATCATGGCGAGCCGATCCATCCCAAGGCCGAACGCGAACCCGCTCCATTTTTCCGGATCGTAAGCGTTATCGCCCCGCTTGGAATTGACCTGCTCGTAAACGGCCGGGTGCACCATGCCGCAGCCGCACATCTCCAGCCATTTCTCGCCGCCCCTCAGCGCCTTCGATTTCACGTCGATCTCGAAGCTCGGCTCGGTGAACGGAAAATAATGCGGACGAAAACGGATCTGGGTGTCCGCGCCGAAAAGTTCATGCAGGAAAAATTCCAGCGTTCCCTTCAGGTCGCCAACGCTGACTTTCTCGTCGATGTAAAGCCCTTCGATTTGGTGAAACTGCGCCGCGTGCGTGGCGTCGACTTCATCGCGGCGATAGGCGGCGCCCGGCGCGATGATCCGGATCGGCGGCGGCGCTTTTTCCATCGTCCGAATCTGGACGGTTGAAGTGTGGGTGCGGAGCAACCGCCCATCCGGCAAATAAAATGTGTCCTGCTCGTTGCGCGCCGGATGATCGGGCGCGGTGTTGAGGGCGTCGAAGCAATGCCATTCGGTCTCGACGTCCGGACCTTCCGCAAGCGCGAATCCCATTCGCCGGAAGATGCTGATGCTGCGTTCGAGCATTTGGGTGAGGGGATGAAGCGAGCCGACCTCGGCCGTGGTGCCGGGCAGCGAGATATCGATGTTAGCCAGGGCCCGCGACTCTTTTTCACTACGAAGCCGCTCAGTTCTTTCGGTGATCGCCGCCGTCACCGAGGTGCGCGCCTCGTTCAACAATTTCCCGACAACCGGTTTCTCCTCTTTGCCGAGCGATTTCATCCGCTCCGCCCACGCCGAAATGCTTCCCGAGCGGCCGAGATAGCGAACGCGCGCGGCTTCGAGTGCCTGCTCGTCGGTTGCTGCGCCGACTTCAGCCAGGGCAGCGTCGCGGAGTTGTTCCAGCTCGTGTGGCATGGTGAAACTGTAGCGGCGGTCTATGACCGCCGAAAGATTTCTCGCAGCGCGTTCGGCGGTCATAGACCGCCGCTACAAAAGAAGCGTTACGCCGCCTTCTTCTTGTTCTTCGCTTTTTCTTCGAGCGCGGTTTTCACCTGCTCGACGATTCCCTTGAAGGTGGCTTCGTCCGTGATTGCGAGATCGGAAAGAATCTTGCGATCGAGTCCGATGTTCGCGGCTTTCAACCCTTCGGCGAAGCGGCTGTAGGTGAGACCCTGGGCGCGAACGGCAGCGTTGAGCCGCTGGATCCAGAGATAACGGAAAGTGCGTTTCCGGGTTTTGCGATCGCGATACGACCAATACTTGGCCTTCATCGTCGCGTCTTTGGCGTAACGGAAAAGTTTGGAACGGCGGCCCCGGTAACCCTTGGCAGCATCGAGGACGCGTTTGCGTCGCTCCCGGCTGGCGGGAGCATTAGTAGCTCTTGGCATTTTGTTTTAGCCCCGCCGAAGCGAGACCCTTTCTTTCAGCGAATTGTTCTTTTCGTTAATGATCTGCGCGACCTCATTCGCTGATTCGGCCCCGCTTTGCAGGTCCAGGTGAGCAGATCGACGCGACGCATCTGGCGTTCGCGGGCCGGAAAGGTAGCGAGACCCTGGGTTCATGCAACTTCGTAATCGTGCTCGCGCTCCTGGTCGTGATCGATCTGCTGAAGCTCTGAATTTCGAGCACGAGCACGATTACGATTGAGAGATCGGAAATTGATTGGCCCATTGAGAGCGTGCTCCTAAAATCGCCGCGTGCATTGGCTAGCCCGACATCGCCCGTTCGTCGTTGCGGCCATCTGTGCAGTTTGCGCCGGCATCGTTTTCGCAGGGCATTTCCTGCCGAACGTGCCCTTTGTGTCGTGGGCGTGGCAGCAGGAACAAAGTTTCGAGGATTTCCTCCAGCGCGAAGGTCGAAAGGCTCGGACGCATCCTGAGTTTGTCTTTCTTGGGATCGACCAAAGCACGCTTCAGCTTCCGCCCCTTTTGCCCGAGGAACTCGAAAGCAGCCGCGGCTTACAGCTCTTAACCCAGCGGCCTCCGTGGTCCCGCGAGGTCTGGGCGCTTCTGCTCGATCGGCTCATGGAGGCCGGCGCCCGCGGCGTCATGTTCGATCTTGTCGCCAATCCGCCAAACGACGGTGACGCAAAATTTCGCGAAGCCCTGGACCGATATCGCGATCGCGTCGTGATCGGGGCAAACTTCGACTTTTCCCAGGGGATCCAGGCGGTAGTGCCGCATCCTGATCTTATTCCCCCGCCGCAATTGCAGGACGACCGGGTCGGTTATGTCGTTTTCTTTTCCGATCCGTTGGACGGCAAGGTTCGCTCGGTTCGTTACATGACTTCGGATTTCATCCTGGCGGGCCAGAATCCTAATCCGTCGCAGGAAGTTTTTTATGCAATGTCGACGCGCATGCTGAAGAAGATCGGGCACGCCGCCGATGTGCCCTCGGATTTCCAGGCGCATCAATTTCGGTTCGCCGCCATCGATGCTTATCAGCCCTTGCCGATGTACACGGTATTCGATCCGAAGCTGTGGCACGCCAATTACGGCGACGGCGCGTTTTTCAAGGACAAGATCGTCATCGTCGGTGCTTCCTCCCAGGTCGCGCACGATTTTGTAGCCACGCCGATGAGCCCGGACACACCGGGACCGCAGCTCCACATCTACGCCATGGTCGCGGCGATCGATCACGATTTTCTTTACGCGACATCGGAACGGACTGATTTGATTCTGGTAGCGGCGGCCGGGATTCTCGCGTGGGCGCTCATCGCGCTTGTTCGGCGGCCCCTCTTCTCTGTCCTTTCCATTATTGGAATCGCGGTGGCTTATCTTGTGTTCGTCCGCGTCGCCTACGATCGCGCCGGTCTCCTTGTCGCCGTGGTTCCGGTGTTGTCCGCGTTTCTGACTGCCGGGTTGCTCTCGTTACTTTTCGAATTCGTCCTCGAACGAATGGAGAAAGTACGGACGCGGCGGACGCTCGAACGTTACGTTTCCAAAAATCTCGTCAAAGAGATCCTGGATAACCCCGACAGCTTTTACAGCAGCCTGCGCGGCGTCCGGTTGCCTGCCACGATCCTGTTCTCAGACATTGTCGGGTTCACCAGTCTGACGGAAAAGGCGGATCCAGAAAAGTTAGTCACCCAGCTCAACGAATATCTCAGCCGGATGACGGCCGCGGTTTTCGCAAACAACGGCACGCTCGATAAATTCATCGGCGACGCGGTCATGGCGGTGTGGGGCAACGTGACCAGCGCCGGCGTTGCGGAAGACGCCAAGGCTTGCGCCCGCGCGGCCATTACGATGCGACATGAGCTGTTGCAGCTTAACCTGCAATGGAAGGAGAGGGGCATCGCGCCTTTTCAATTCGGGATCGGCATCAATCACGGTGAGGTCCTGGTCGGCAACATTGGGTCGCAGGAAAAAGCGGATCCAACCGTCATCGGCGATGCGGTCAATCTCGCGTCGCGGCTCGAAGCACTCACTCGGACCTATTCCGTCGATATCCTGGTCGGCGATCGAGCAGCGGCCTTGATTCGCGATCAATTCAACCTGCGGAGCGTTGCCCTGGTCCAGGTGAAGGGTAAAACAGAGCCGGTCGAGGTTTTCACCCTCGTCAGCGCAAAGGAAACTCAGACTGAATTTCTCCAGCGGCTGGAAACTTACGAAGAGGGTTTTCGGAAATTTCGGGAACGCGATTTTACTCAGGCGAAGATTTTGTTTTCGCAATTTCTGGAGTTTTATCCCGACGATACGCTAGCCAGGATGTATCTGGACCGCGCGCTCGAATACGAAAAGGAACCGCCTGACGCCGCGTGGAATGCAGTGGAAGTTTTCAAAAAGAAATGAACACGATCGGAACCTCAGAGGCAGCCCAGGCACCAACGTTGGAACAACCTGCCTGTCCGCTTTGCCGCAGCGAGAAGCGCGAGTTCCCTTTCGAATTACCGGATGAATACCGGGTGGCGCGGTGTGAGGAGTGCGGCACCCATTATCTTTACCCCCGGCTCACGGAGGAAGCCATGCAACTCGTTTACCAGGATCCGAGCTACTACCAGGGCGGAAATTCCGGCTACGCCGATACGAGCTATTTCGATCAGGAAACTGCCTTGCGCGCGACTTTCAGGTCCCTGTTGCGCAATTTGAAAAAACGCGAGATGACCGGTGGCGATCTGTTCGAAGTTGGGTGCGGTTACGGATACCTGCTGGACGAAGCGCGGTCTTACTTTCGCCGCCGAGTGGGCACGGAATGTTCGCCCGACGCCGCGGCTCAAGCGCGTGCCACCGGCGCCGAGGTTTTCGTGGGAGGCTTGGAGCAGCTAGCCGGCGATGCCATGTTCGATTGCGCGCTCGCGATTCAGGTGATCGAGCATATCTACGAACCGGTCACCTTCATGAAACAACTCGTGGCTCACGTTAAACCTGGTGGTTATGTCGTTCTGGCGACGCCGGATATTGGCGGAACTTTACGAAAAGTCATGGGACGGAGGTGGCCTTCTTTTAAAGTGCCCGAGCATGTTCTCTATTTCGACTTCGAGTCGCTGCAAAAGCTGATGCGCGAAGTTGGATTAACGAAGATTAGCCGACTGCCGTATCCGCACGCTTTTCCCTTCGGCCTCATTGCCGCTAAGTTTGGTTTGTCACTTCCCGGCCCGCTTGCTCGAATCAACTTATGGGTGCCTGCTACTACTATTGCTGTCTCTGGCGTTGTCGCCCATGACTGATTATTCCCAGGACCTGGTTTCCGTTGTTATTCCCGTCTTTCAGGAGGCTAAAGCTCTGCCTACCTTCCTGGCTTCCGTCCGGCACGTCCTCGATCAGTGTTCCATCTCCTATGAATGTGTTTTGGTGGACGACGGCTCCGCCGACGACACCTGGCCTGTCATTTCCCAGGAGGCGGCGAGGTCGCCATCCGTCCGAGGCTTTCGCTTAAGTCGGAACTTCGGAAAAGAGGCGGCGCTTTGCGCGGGTCTCGAGAATGCCCGGGGCGCCGCCGTCATTATCATGGATGGCGATGGTCAGCATCCAGCGTCGCTCTTACCGGAAATGATCCGGCTGTGGAAGGCTACCCAAGCCGATATTGTGCAGGCGGTAAAACGCAGCCGGGGTCAGGAACCCTTTTCGAGCAAAGCAGGCGCGCTCGGGTTTTACGTCGTGCTCAAAAAGTTTTCCGGTTTTGACCTGAGGGGCGCGTCTGACTTCAAGCTAATGAGCCGCAAGGCGATAAACGCCTGGCTAACGATGCGGGAGCGAAATGTTTTCTTCCGCGGCATGACAGCCTGGATGGGCTTTACTACGGTCCAGATCCCGTTTGAAGTGGCGCAACGCGAGAGCGGACAATCCACCTGGTCCTATCTGAAGCGCCTCAAGCTGGCTATCACAGGAATAACGGCCTTCTCATCGCTGCCCCTCCAGTTTGTTACGTTTGCCGGCGCATTCTTCCTTGTCTTCTCCGTCCTTCTTGGAGCGCAGACCATCTATCTGAAACTAAGCGGCCAGGCTATAAGTGGTTTTGCCACCGTTATCCTGCTGGAGCTAATAATCGGCAGCTTCCTCATGATAAGCCTTGGGATTATCGGGGAATACCTGGCCCGAATTTATCGCGAGGTAAAAGGCAGACCACGTTATCTCGTCACCGAATCGACCGATACAAAGGACGGCGGAGGACCGGCCTAACTTTATTGCCGGCCTAAATCGATCGTCACCACGCGATCGGAGAAGGCGCACAGGACATAAAGTTTGCCATTGGACAAAGTCAAGGCCGATGATCCTTCCAATCGGGCACCGGGCGCAGGTTTAACAGAGGGCAGCTTGTTACCAGCCAGGTCGAAGGCGAGAATCTCATCTGTCGTTGGGCTAATGGCATAGACGCGATCACGCTGCACATCGAAGCATAGGTCCTGGAACGACCAGCCGGCCGCCTGCCATTCCTTGACTGTCCATTTCGAAATGAACTTCCCTTTCGTGTCGAAGATTTGAATCCGCTGGTGATGCGGATCGGCGACATAAACCCGGTCGCGTTTTGCGTCGACCGCTACTGCCGTTGGTTCGTCGAACTGGTCGTCGCCGGTGCCTTGCGATCCCCATGAAGCCACCACGTTTCCATTGAGATCAAGCTTAACGATCCGGGAGCGGCCTTGATCGACTACATAGGCGAAGCCATCGCTGGAAATGCAAATGTCGCGCGGGCCATAAAAGCCTGGAGCCGGGCCGTGCCACTCGGCGAGAAACTGCCCGGCCGAGTTTAGCTTCTGGATCCGATGATTGCCAGTATCGGCCACGTAAATGTTCCCCTGTCGATCGACGGCGATGCCGTTTGGTTCAGTAAGCTCGCCTCGCCCGCGCCCACTTGTCCCGAAAAAGCTGACGAACGCGCCGGTCGGTGCAAATTTTTGGATACGTGAGTTGTTAGTATCGGAAACTAAGATGTTGCCGGACCCATCGGCGGCTATGCCGCGTCCAAAGTCGAACTGTCCTCGGCCAGCTCCTTTGCCCCCTTGAAACATCGTGACCGGTGGGATCTGGAGGAGTAAAGCATTAAGGCGAGCTGGGTCGGGTCGCTTCAATTCCTTTGGCGGCGGGTTAGGTACCTTGTAGATAACTAATCCCCAATATTGGTTGGTCTTATCTTCCCATACCTTTTGGCAGTTAAGCTTGTATAGCTCTTCGTTAGGACGCTTGATAAATTCACCGCGTCTTACTCCTTCGTCGATTGCCACGTAGTCGATCCCGTTCTTAGCCAGGAGACGAAACACGGTATAGGGATCGGTGCTCTCAAAGAGCTGCTTATACTCGTTATCGCGCCGGGTAGTATCGTAGCCGGCGCTCCACGCGAACGACGGCCAGCCGTAAAAGATCCGGCGGCCGGCAAGCAGGATTGGATGATTGACAAAACGATCAGTGAGAAACAGGTCATGCGGCTTTGTATTTTCCTGGATCCATTTAATCAAAGGATCGCCCCCATATTTCATCACAATCCAGACGCAGTTATGAATCGGGAAAAGATCGATCGCACCTCCAAGAATGATGGCACCGGCGACGAGCAGGGCCGCAGGCCGCGACGCAAAGCGCAACCACCAGGGACGAAGACGCCAGAGGCGCCACACGCCATAAGCAACAAAGAGGTTACTAATGATGAGCCAGATGTTGAGGTATTTGTGGTTAGCCAGAGTCTCGATACTCAGCTCGAGACAGAAGGTCATGACAAACAGGGTGCAAAGGATAAGAAAGAAACGGCGTTGAAACCAGGAAGCGAAGGCCAGGGCGACAGCTACGAGCCCGAGCTTAAGTCCAAAGGAGAAACCGATGTATCGGACAACTTTCCCCAGAGTTGGTTGCTCGATCACATAGCCCCAGTGCAAGAAAGGATGAGTCGTCGCTTTCGCTCCGCCCGAGTTGAGCAAGATGAGTTGAGGCAGCGCAATCAACGCCGTCATGATCCCCAGAGCCACCATTTGTCGGCGACATGGAAACAGAACGAACAAACCAGCCAGGAGCGCAAAGGCAGCCGTGAAAATCAGAGCGTTCCAAAAAGGCAGTAGACCAAGGAGACAGCCGGCGAAGAGGAAGCTCTTATCAAATACAACGAGCTTACCAAGCATCTGCCGAAGCCGTTCCGACAAACGCATCTCCGGCTCAGGTTCTTCTGGGGCAGGCATTGAGAAATCGGATTCCGGAAACTCCGGTTCAGCAGCGGGCGATAAGTCTGGAACGGGCGACGGTTCCGCCGCGCGCAACGCTGCCTTTGCCTGGTAGTGCTGGCGATAGCGATCGATCAGAAACAGGAGGACGATAACAAGGACCGCGAAGCCACTGGCAAAATGCCGTTGATTCAAATAAACGACCTGGGTCCAGATGCCCCATAACTCACCGCGATAGGTATAGCCGGAAGGCAGAAAATCTTTCAGTCCACGGATCGCCTGCCAAGCGTCGCCAAGAGAGGGATGGGCGCGTAAGAACGCGATAAAGCTAAGGGTGCCATGAAAGAAGAAGAGGGCAGCGCCGAGGCGACCGACGAAACGGGAATTGAAGAGCAACTGCCCAAGCGCCATCAAGAGCGCGAGCAGCGAGACCAGCGTGATGATACTTAGGACGTTGAGGGCCCACGCCAGGTTAAGCCCAAGGAAGCTTAGGTTTCCGGCCTGGAAGTAGAAGAGGAAATGGTAGCGAATCGTTTCGCCCGAGAAATGTGGGTATTGGGTCGGAAAATTATGACCCACGGCGAAGCTTTGAATGATGGCCGTGTTCGGCCCGAAGTCGCTCCATTCATTGTTACCGATAAGTAAGACGCCGTCTTTGTAGTCGAGGGTCGCGAACATCATCCAGCAGGCCATGACCACAAAACCAAAAAGCGTTACCCAATCCCAGAAGGTCGAGCCCGGCACGCGCGGGTGGATGAAGCGCCCTGCCGTGATAAGGCCGCGCCGCGCCCGGCGTCGAGTTAGCCAGATCACACCAGCAGCGAGAGCGAAAAAGAAGATGTCGCCCCACAAGAGTGGCTTGGCGGTCCCCCGAAATAGCCACGACACCAAATAGGTGAACCAGGAACTCAAAAAAACGCCGACGATGACAGCGCTCCCACATCGTTGCGCGACCGAGATAAAGCGAAAGTATCGGCGGCCAAGCAGGTCACCGAGATAAATTGCCAGGGCGAGATAAAGAAACGCGAGCATGAGAAACCGTCAGGAACCTTGGGAACGCAACAAAGAGGCAGCCGCTACTTCGGTATAGGCATGATGCATGGGGCGAAACATACGAGAAGTCATCAAGCCTTTGCGATTCAGGAAAAATGTAGCGAGAAGAATGAGAACGCCAAAGCCATAGCGGAGCGAGCGTCCGAACCCAATCGTGCTGGCTTCGGCGAAGTAACGATGCGGCACTGAGATCTCTTCGAAGCGGGCTCCGAACCAGACGGCTTGCGCGACGATCTCCTGGTCGAAAATAAAATCGTTCGAGTTAAGAAGGAACGGCGCCGTTTCGAGCAAGCGTCGGCGGAAGGCGCGGAAGCCGGTGTGATATTCGGATAACTTCAATTTGAAAACTTTGTTTTCGCACCAGGTGAGGAAACGATTCGACAGCCGTTTGTAAAAGGGCATCCCGCCGGCAACCGCGTAAGCCATCCGGGAGCCGAGGACGCAATCGGCGCGTCCCTCGACGATGGGTTGAACCAAGTCCGGAATTTTCTTCGGATCGTATTGGTAATCTGGATGAAGCATCACCACGATGTCGGCGCCGGTCTTGAGCGCTTCGATGTAGCAGGTCTTTTGGTTGCCGCCGTAGCCCTGATTCTCGGCGTGAAGGAAAACGCGCAGGCCGAGCTTGCGCGCCACTTCGACGGTGCAGTCGGCGGAAAAATCATCGACGACAATACACTCCTGGACGATGCCGGCAGGGATTTCGCGAAAGGTCTGCTCCAAGGTCTTGCTGGCATTGTAGGCTGGCATGATGACTACGATTTTTGGCGTTGGCATCTTCGGGCTAATCATTTTCCAGACGGGGATCAAATTCCAATCGTAATCGTGCTCGTGCTCATGCTCATGCTCATGCTCGACGGCAAGCGGTTTTGATCACGATCACGAGCAGGAGCACGATTACGAAATAGAACCGTCGCTAGCCAAACCCTGACCTGCGGCGTAAAGAAATCCGCGTGATCGGAACGGCAAAGAAATTTCATTTCGTCGGAATTTGCGGAACAGCCATGGGCTCGGTGGCGGCGGCGTTACGGGACCGCGGGGTAACGGTGACCGGCTCGGACGAAAGCGTTTATCCGCCGATGTCGACGTTTCTGGAGAGCAAGGGCGTGGCGCTCAGCGCCGGTTATCGGCCGGAAAATATCCCGGAGGACGCCGAAGTCATCGTCATCGGCAACGCCATGAAGCGGGGCAACCCGGAAGTGGAAGCGATCCTCAATCGCAAGCTGTACTACGCGTCGCTCCCGGAAGTGCTAAAGGAATTGTTCCTGCGCGGCCGGCACAATCTCGTCGTCACCGGGACCCATGGAAAAACAACGACGACTTCGTTGCTCGCCTGGATCCTAAAGGTAGCGAAGCTTGATCCGAGCTACATGATCGGCGGCATTCCGGCCAATCTCGGCCAGGGCGCGAAGTTCAATGACTCGAAATATTTCGTGATCGAAGGGGACGAATACGACACCGCCTTCTTCGATAAGCGCTCAAAGTTCGTCCACTACCTGCCCGAGCTGCTGATCGTAAACAACATCGAGTTCGATCACGCCGATATTTTCAGCAGTCTCGACCAGGTGAAGACGAGCTTTCGTCACGTCCTCCGCATTGTCCCACAGAACGGCATGGTTCTTCTGAACGGCGACGACCGAAACTGCGTGGAAGTAGCGAAGGAATCGTCGGCGCCAATTGTTGAGATCGGGTTTTCGGAGAATTGCGCCCAGCGAATTTCCGATGCGACCTATGAGTCGACTGGGTCCGCTTTTTCGTTAGGCGAGGACAGGTTCGAGATTCCGATGGTCGGCGAATTCAACGTCCGCAATGCCGCGATGGCGATTTCCGCGGCGCGGTTTTACGGCGTGTCGCTCGCGAACATTCGAAAGGCGCTCAAGAGTTTTAAAGGAATCGCGCGCCGGCAGGAGGTGCGCGGTGAAGTTCGCGGGATCACGGTGATCGATGATTTCGGGCATCATCCGACGGCGATCCGCGAGACGATCCGCGCCCTTCAACATCGTTACAAAGGTTCGCGGATCTGGGCTGTGTTCGAGCCGCGCTCAAACACGACGCGGCGCGCTGTATTCCAAAAGGAGTTGCCGGATGCGCTGAAGCTGGCCGACGGCGTTTTCATTTCCCAGGTGGCGCGGCTCGACCAAATCCCGGAGAAAGAACGGCTCGATCCGCAAGCCGTGATGAAATCGATCGCCGCCGCGGGCCGCCCGGCGTTTTACGAACCGGACGCTGCTCATATTATAGAGAAGCTCGTGCCGCTTCTGAAAAAGAAGGACGTAGTAGCGATCTTCAGCAACGGCGGCTTCGATGGGATTCACGCGAAGCTGCTGGACGCGTTGAAAATGCCTGCCCTGTAGCGGCGGTCTATGACCGCCGACTCCCAGAACGAAAATCTGCGCAAGTTACGTTTGCGCCGCCTGAATCGAATCTTTGCTCCCTCGCCTATTTATTTCGTGACCACATGCACGTTCAATCGAAGAGCGATTCTGGCCAGGGTGGCGATGCAGCAAAGATTTCTGGAGTTTGCCGAGGCGGGCGAAGCCCACGGCGCATACGTTGGCGCCTATGTCATCATGCCGAATCACATCCATTTCTTCGTCGTGCTCGAGCAAGACAAGGAGCTCAGCGCCTGGATGAAATCGCTGAAGAATTCGTTGTCGAAGACGCTACGAACTTTGGCAGTTTCGCCGCCGCATTGGCAGAAAGGATTTTTCGATCACGTTCTGCGAAGCGCGGAATCCTACTCGCAGAAGTGGGAGTACGTTCGTGATAATCCGGTGCGCGCAGGATTGACGAAGACTTGGAAGAATGGCCTTACTGCGGCGAAATTTGGCCAATTGAATATCGCACGTAGCTCGGTCGGCGGTCATAGACCGCCGCTACAGGCAAGATGCCACGCTCACGTTCCCCCTGTAGCGGCGGTCTATGACCGCCGAGGCGCAAGAAGATCAGCCGTGCGCTTCGCTCCCCTGTAGCGGCGGTCTATGACCGCCGACTCCCTAAGTCAGGACGTATGATCGTGGACGATGCGCCAGCCGGCGGGGGTGCGGCGGAAGAGGAGAGTGAAAGTGCCGCGCGGTTTGTCTTTTTGGCGAGCGAGTTGCCACCGGCCCAAAACGATCGCGGCATCGGACGCTAACGGGGTCACCTGGATTTCGGAGAATTTTAGAGTGCCCATCTTTTCCCGGCTGTCGTACTTCTTGCGGTAATTATCCCGAACGGTTTGCCAGCCGCGGGTGATTTTGTCGCCGGAAACGAATTCGGTGTCGGCGGATTTCGCGTAACCGTTCATGAAGCCATCGATGTCGCCGCGGTTCCAGGCCGCGACTTGCGCCGTCATCACGGCGCGGATTTCCGACGCGGGATCGTTCGCGGCGACGACGCCGAGCGCTAAAAAATTGGATGCAGTCAGGAGCAGAATCGGAATCAGCTTCTTCATTGGGTTCTTCTGTAGCGGCGGTCGATGATGGTCGCGAGATTAAAGAAGAATTCGGCGGTCATAGACCGCCGCTACACGGGGATAAGAATTCGGCGGTCATAGACCGCCGCTACAGGGGGATGCGGATGAGATTTCGGCGGTCATAGACGGCCGCTACAGGGGCGTCCCTATAATCTTGACCTGCCACCCCTGACCTATTACATAAAGCGCGTGCTTCGCCCAATCTGTTCCGTGGCGCTGTGTCTCGCAGCGCTAACCTCCGCTTTTGGGCAACCAAAACCGACCAGCGCGCCGCCGCTGAGTCCACGACCATTGCCGAGCGCGCCGCAAGCCGGCCCGTCAGTTCCGCCCTCGACTACCACAGCGCCCGCGGTTGTGCCGCCGACAAGCCCCGCGCCGCCCTCTTCGATTCCCGGATTGACTCCGCAGCCGGACAGAATGGTCACGCTCCAGTTTCCGAATAGCGACGTCGTCGATGTTCTCCGCTATTACGAAAACCTCACCAACAAAAAGCTGATCATGGACAACTTCGTCCAGGGCAAAGTGAACATCGCCTTGAGCCGTCCGGTTCCGCGCGATGAAGCCGTCAAGATCATCGAGATGAATCTGCTCATGAACGGTTACTCGCTCGTGCCCGCCGGCGATGACATCGTGAAAGTGATCGGCACTGGCCGGAGCCCGCGTAACGCCGGGGTGCCGCTGGTTTCGGATGAAGCCGACATTCCCGAAGGCGAACACGTCGTCAGCTTTCTCTTCAAGTTGAAGTATGCCGACCCGATCGAGCTTCAGCAGGTGCTCGGGCAATATCTGCAGCCGCCCCAGGCCTACACCTCTTTTCTGGCGCTGCCGAAAGCGTCCGCGATTCTGATCACGGAAAATTCCGCCGTGATTCGCAGCCTGATCCACATCGTGGACCAGATCGATGTCCCGCCCGCGCAAGTCGTGAGCGAATTCATTAAGCTCGAGCGCGCCGACGCGAGCAAGGTCGTCGACATGTTGAAAGACGTTTTTGACAAGGGCGGCGCCACGACGACGACCACGACGACGGTTGCACCCGGCGTGCGCCCTGTTCGGCCGGGCACAAACGCGCCGCCGCCGCCGGCTACTACGCAGCTTTCCATCGAGGGCGATCTGAGCGGGTTAACCGCGTTGACCGAGGAAAACATCGTTGTCGGCAAGATCAAGATCGCCGCCGACGTGCGGACGAATCGGATTCACGTCATCACCCGGCCGGTGAACATGCCTTTCATCAAGAAGTTGATTTCCGAGTTCGACGCGAACGTGGAGTTCGCCAAGCCGGTGACGCGGGCTTTGCGTTACATCAGCGCGGCTGAAGTACTCCCGGTCATCGTACAGATCCTTACCGAACCGGGCGCGAATCAAAGCGGTGGGGCTGACACGACTAATCCGGCGGCGCCGCAACAGCAGGCCCAACAAAATCAGCGCAGAACGACGAACCCAAGCAACAGCGGCCTGGATTCGAGTTCCAGCAGCTCGAGTGGTAGCCAAAATTTCTCCGAAGAACTTTCGACTCAGGCGGTTGATACGGCGCCGAAAGCGGTCACGATTGGCAACGCCAAGATCATAGCCGATCAGCGTTCGAATTCGATCATCGTCCTCGGCAACCGCGAAGTCGTGGTGAAGGTCGGTAAGCTTCTTGACGAAATGGACATTAAGGCCCCGCAAGTCGCGTTAAGCACTGTAATCGGAGAGCTGACGATCAATAACGAAAAGGATTTCGGGATTGATTATTTCGCGCGGAACCCCAATCGCGTGGCGGGGACAACGAACTATACGGGGATACCTCCGGCAACTGGCGGTGCGAACGGAGTGCCGAGCGTTTTCAATCCTGGCAACATCGTGACTTTTACAGACCTTGCGACTAAGGCAGCGGGCGGGGTCAACGCCTATCTCGCTGCCGGCACCTCCCTCGCCGCTGTCGTCCACATGCTCGATTCGACCGGTCGCTTCAAAGTCATCAATAGGCCGGTTGTTTTTACCACGAACAACAAGAAGGCGATCATCGCTTCGGGCCAGGAGATACCCGTGCCGGTGAATACACTATCGACCCTTGCGCCCACAACCAACGCCAACGGCACGACGCAAAACGTTACTAACTTCGGCACCCAATCCAGCATCCAGTACAAGAAAGTAGCGCTTCAGCTCGAAGTCGTCCCGCTGATCAATTCCGAAAAAGAAGTGACGCTCGATATTCTGCAAAAGCTCGACAGCGTCGCGGACTCCACGACCATCGACGGCAATTCGATTCCGAATATCGCCACGCGATATATTAAGACGACGGTCTCGGCGCCGAACTGCTCGACGATCGTGTTGGGCGGATTGATCACCGATAACAAACGGAATTCGAAGACTGGGATTCCGCTGTTGAGCCACATTCCACTCATCGGCGGATTGTTTCGGGAGACGAACAAGACTCTGAACCGCAGCGAGCTCATTGTCCTGATGCGGCCTGAAGTCGCGTTGACGAAGCTCGATATTTATCGGCTGCGCCAGAAGAACGAAGACAGAACGCATTTCGGGCCGGAGCTGGAACAGGATGATTGCCCCGATTGCCCGAAAACCGCGCCGATGGACGATAAACAAATCGTGTTGCCCGGGCCTGATCTGCCCGGGATGAAGTAAGGCAACGCGTCATTGCGTTGTCATCCCGAGCCGCGCAGACGGCGAGGGACCTCTCAAGCGCTCAACCGCTTTCGGGTTATTGGACGCGTTCTTCGTAAACTTGCACCTCACGTTTGCGGTAGCGGAAATTCCAACTGCGAGGTTTGAAAGCCCGGCCCCGCCACCTTCGCTGGCTGCGTGACGGCTCGGCGCGCTACGTCAGCCTCGGGGTGGACCAGCGTTAGTCGGATCCGCGCTCGTAGGTTAGGAAAACGACGGCGTGGCCTTTGTCCTCCGTCTGTTCGCCTTTGTACGGAGGCGCTACGACGA
The DNA here is from genome assembly GCA_045809795.1 of Chthoniobacterales bacterium. Lineage (GTDB taxonomy): Bacteria > Verrucomicrobiota > Verrucomicrobiia > Chthoniobacterales > UBA10450 > AV80. The sequence continues at coordinate 572,514 of JBJMXD010000006.1, read as the reverse complement.
CGGTTGCTGGCCCGGCAACGAACACATCCTCGTGCGGGTCCGGCACCCCTACATCGCGGGCAAACAAAACCCAAAGGCCATCTTCGCCTTTGAACACGGCGACGCCCGCTTTGTTGGGCGCAGGCTTTTCGTTGATGCTGTTCTGGGTGAAATTCGTAATCTTCATCCATTGATGCATGCTTAGAGTGATCGTCACTTGGTGTCCGCCATCCGGAATGATCACGCTGGTAAACGTGGCGTCTTTGGCGATTACGCGTGTGAATGATAGGGCGAGAACTGCGAGGGGTATGATGAGGGTTTTCATGTACCCGCATCCAAGGAGAAAACTGTTTGGAAGTCGAGGGAGAACCAACGCCGCATGACAATTTGCCAGGGTTCGAGTAAGATCAGCGAGTGAATCAGGCGATCAGTAATTCGCTCATCGATCTTTTGCTCGCCAGCGGGGTGCCGTCACGAGAGGAAGCGGCTGAGCTTTCTACGAACCTCAACGGCGGTTCGTGGACGACGCAGGTGCTCGATTCGGGAAAGGTCGACGAACAGCGGTTCCTCGAAGCGATCGGGAATTTTTTCCGGGTGCCGGTCATGTCGATCGATACGAAACGCATCGAGCGTTCGACGCTTTCGTTGCTCCCGAGCCGATTCGTTTTCCAGCATCACATCCTGCCGATCGAGACGCGGGACAAGACAGTGGTGTTGGCGACTTACGATTTGTTTAATTCGGTTGGCCGCCAGCTGGCGTCGCAATTGTTGAAGCGGCCCACGGAATGGGTGCTCGTTCCGCGCGCGCAAATCCTGCGGGCGATGAAGACTGTTTACGGCGTGGGCGCGGAGACGTTCGACGAAATCCTCAAGACGAACCGATCGTTCGAAGGCGCGGAAGACATCGAGATGGCGACCGACCTTGACGCCAACGATCCGGACGCGTCGGTCGTGAAATTCGTGAACCAGATTATTCGCGAAGCGATCCTGGAACGTGCGACCGATATTCACGTCGAGCCGCTCGAAGGCGATCTGCGGATTCGTTATCGGATCGACGGAATTCTGCACGAGGTCGCGGTGCCGCCGCAATTGCGGCTGTTGCAATCGGCGATCATTTCGCGGTTGAAGGTCATGGCGCACATGGACATCGCGGAGCGCCGTCTGCCGCAGGATGGCCGGATTAATTTGCAGGCGCACGACCAGAACATCGACGTCCGTGTTTCGACGATCCCGACCGTCAACGGCGAGTCCATCAGCTTGCGTTTGCTCAGCCGCACCGAGACGCAAACCTTCGGGTTCGAACGGCTCGATCTGAGCGAGAAGCAGAGTGCGATCATGAAGTGGCTTCTCGCCCAGCCCAACGGCATCATCCTCGTGACCGGGCCCACCGGGTCGGGGAAATCAACGTCGCTCTATTGTTTCCTCAGCAGCATCAATTCGGTCGAGCGCCGGATCATTACGATTGAAGAGCCGGTGGAATATCGGTTGCCCGGCGTATCGCAGATCGACGTGAAACCGGAGATCGATCTGACGTTCGCGAAAGGTCTGCGTCACATTCTTCGTCAGGACCCGAATGTGGTGATGGTGGGAGAAATCCGCGACGTCGAAACTGCCGACATTGCCATTCGAGCGGCGATGACCGGCCATTTGGTCTTTAGTACGCTCCACACGAATGACGCGGTCGGCGGTATCACGCGTCTTCTGGACATGGACGTGGAGCCGTTTCTTCTCGCGTCGGTCGTGAAAGCGTTTCTCGCCCAGCGCCTTGTTCGGACGATTTGTCCGGACTGCAAAGAGGAGGCTGTATATCCGCCGGAATATCTGAGCGAGATTGGCGCCGGGTTTGCGCGGGGTGTGAAGTTTTATCGCGGCGCGGGCTGTGACAACTGCCGCCACACCGGTTATCGCGGGCGAATGGCCATCTACGAAATTTGCGTCGTCACCGAACCGCTCAAGCGTCTGATCATGCGAAAGATGGACGGCGGAGAACTCAAGCAGTGTGCTATTCGGGAAGGAATGATCACCTTGCGCCAGGACGGACTGCGTCGCGTGGAGGAAGGCAAGACGACGATTGAAGAGGTCGTGCGCGTCACACAGACCGACGAATCGATGGCGGAGACTGAGGTGGAAAGCACGCCGGCAACGTACGGCGAAGCACCGGTGCTGAGCTAGCGAGCTTCAGTGGTGACCGCGATTTAGCTGTTGTCATCCCGAGGCTGGCGGAGCGCGCCGAGGGACCCCCCAGTCGCAGTGAAGACCTTCTACGTTTATATGGTCAGCAATCGTAGTCGAACGGTGTTGCATACCGGCGTGACCAAAAGCTTGGAACGTCGGCTTTGGTTTCATGCGAACGCCAAACCAGATAGTTTTGTTCGACGCTACCGCTGCGATCGGCTCGTCTACTACGAGGGCTTCAACACGGCGCGCGACGCGATTTCGCGCGAAAAGGAGATCAAGGGTTGGCGTCGTGAGAAGAAAAATGACTTGGTCCGGACATTGAATCCCGCGCGGAAAGATTTAAGCGCGGAGCTTTTCGACCAACCGTGAATTTTCTCGCGCGTGCTGTCATCCCGAGGCTGGCGACGCGCGCCGAGGGACCTCTCAAGCGCTCGACCGCTTCCGCGAAACCTGTGGGCGCTACGTCAAGAGGGCGTTCGTCCTTCGCTTGCGTATCCGACTTTGCAATAGGGAGGTCCCTCGCCGTCTGCGCGGCTCGGGATGACGCGCATCTTTCAGCGCGAAATAATTACTCGCCCCGGAGGTGCCGAATCGCTTCCGCGTAATCAGGCGCGCGGAAGACGGACGTGCCGGCAACGAGAATATTTGCGCCGGCTTCGATTGAAGTGCGGGCTGTCTCCGGCTTAATCCCGCCATCGACTTCGATGTTCAGTTTGCCGTCGTGCGCGTCGCGCCATTCTTTAGCGCGTCGCACTTTTTCCATCATCTCTGGCCGGAATGCCTGGCCGCCAAAACCGGGGTGGACGGTCATGATCAGGAGCAAGTCGATGCGGTCGAGATAAGGCTCGACGGCTTCGAACGGCGTCGCGGGATTCAAGGTCAAGCCGACTCCACATCCGCCCGCCCGAATCGTGGCGAGTGTTTTCGGGACTTCATGCCGCGATTCGGATTCCACATGAACGGTGATCGAGTGCGCCCCGGCTTCGATGAAGCGCGGCAGATAATGATCCGGGCGTTCGATCATGAGATGAACGTCGAGCGGGAGCGCGGTATGTTTGCCCACCGCGGCGACGATCGCGGGCCCGAACGAAATGTTGTCGACGAAATGTCCATCCATGATGTCGAGATGGAGCCAATCGGCGCCGGCGCCTTCGACGCGACGGATCTCTTCTGCGAGCTGGGAGAAATCAGCGGCGAGAATGGATGGTGCGACGAGAACCGAAGGCATGGGAGCGACTGTTAAGTTTTAAGTGTTAAGCAAAGAGCTCGCTCCCGCACTTAAAACTTAACCCTTAACACTTAAGACTTGCGCATCAGATGTGCTGTTTCATGTTATCGCGCTTCGCAGGCCAGCACACTCGCCTGGAACGCTCGATAATTAGATTTCATGTTTAACGGACTTTTCGGCTGGTTATCCAGCGACATCGGCATCGACCTCGGCACGGCGAACACGCTCGTTTACGTCAAGGATCAGGGAATCGTCCTGCGGGAACCTTCAGTCGTGGCCGTCCAGGCCGGGACAAACAAAGTGCTCGCGGTTGGCGACGAAGCGAAACGAATGCTCGGCCGCACGCCTTCGAACATCGTCGCAGTGCGCCCGTTGAAAGACGGCGTTATCGCGGACTTCGAAGTGACCGAAGCAATGCTCCGGCATTTCATTACGAAAGTGCACGGACGCAGAGTGCGCGCGAAACCGCGGGTCGTCATCGCGGTGCCCTCCGGTATCACGGAAGTAGAGAAGCGCGCGGTGCGGGAATCGGCGACGCATGCCGGGGCGCGCGAAGTTTATTTGATCGAAGAACCGATGGCGGCCGCGATCGGCGTTGGTCTGCCGGTGCAGGATCCGGCGGGCAACATGATCATCGATATCGGCGGCGGCACGACTGAGGTCGCGTTGATTTCGCTTTCGGGAATCGTGTTCAGCCGCAGTGTGCGCGTCGCGGGCGACGAGCTGGACGAAGCGATCGTTCAATACATGAAGCGCGCTTACAATCTGATGATCGGGGAGCGCACCGCGGAAGAAATCAAAATCAAAATCGGCTCCGCCTATCCGAGCGAAAAAGAAACTAGTGTGGAAGTGAAAGGCCGCGATCTCGTCGCGGGCTTGCCGAAAACTTTGCAGATCACGTCGCAGGAAGTTCGGGAAGCTTTGCTCGAACCGATCTCGACGATCGTCGATTCTGTTCGCATCACGCTCGAACGTTGTCCGCCGGAATTGTCCGCCGACCTGGTCGATCGCGGCCTGGTCCTGGCCGGCGGCGGCGCGTTGCTCCGCGGGTTCGATAAACTTTTGAGCGAAGAAACCGGTTTGCCTGTCCACGTCGCCGAAGATCCGCTCAGCGCCGTCGCGGAAGGAACCGGTAAATGCCTCAATGAACTTAAATTTTTGCGTCAGGTGGCCTCAAGCGATCGCAACTGGCGGTAGGTTATTGCAGATTGCAGAGTGCCGATTTCAGATTGCGCGAGAATCCGCGCTTGTCCTGAAATCTGAAATCTTAAATCTACAATCTGCAATCACATGAACCGATCGAGCATTATTGCGCTCGCGGTTCTCGGGGCGATCCTCGCGTATTTCCTGACGTTCGGCGCGGAAGGGACGAGAAAATTGCAGGCGGGCTTTTACAAAGTCATCTCGCCGTTTCTGACCAGCGGATCGGGGATCAAGAAGCAGCTAACGTCAGTCACCGGGGGGTTGAAGACCCTGGAAGAGCTCGAGCAGGACAACGCGTCGCTAAAAGTAGAGAACCGCTCGCTGAAGGCGACGAACCAGTCATTGCGTGACGTTGAGCATGAAGTGAATCGGCTCCGGCGGGCGCTCAACTACCGCGAGCGCGCCCCGTTTCGTCTGGTGCCGGCCGAACTCGTCGCGCGCGATTCGTCGACCTGGTGGCGAACGATCTCGATCAATCGCGGAAAGACCGACGGTATCGAACCGGACCAGGCGGTGGTGACGGATGAAGGAGTTGTCGGCAAGACGGCAACGGTGGGCGACAACATCACCATCGTTCTTTTGATCTCCGACGAGAACTGCAAGGTCGCGTGCTCGATCGAAGGCAGCCGGGAGCAGGGAATCGTGTCGGGCGAGCGCGTCACCGGTTCCATTTCGCCGATGCTCGATCTTAATTTTCTTTCAAAGCAGGCGAACCTCCCAATCGGCGCGAAAGTTTATACTTCCGGAGTGGGCGGCGTTTTTCCGTCAGGCCTGCTCGTGGGTGTGGTCCAAAGTTTCAAGGTGCGCGAATTGGATAGCCAGGCGCGGGTGACGCCGGCGGTGGATTTGTCGCACCTGGAGGATGTGTTTGTGGTGACCGGAAGAAAGTAACCGATGGATAAATTCGAAATTCGAAGCTCGAAATTCGAAACAAATTCAAAATTCGAATCACTCAAGGTTCGAAACCAGATCGGTCATTGGTCATTCGATATTCGGTTATTGTTTCGGAATTCGAGTTTCGGATTTCGGATTTTCTCCCAATGATTTTCTTCGTCGTCCTCCTCATCCTCACGTTCTTCGCGCAGATCGCAGAGTTTTTCATTCCGCCGCTGGACTGGATGTACGACGCGCGAATTTATATCGTGCCCGTGATCGTCTTTTACGGCGCGATGTCGCTCCCGTTTCCGTTGGTGATGGGTCAGGCGTTTTTCGCCGGCTTTATGCTCGATGCGCTCACGGCGCAGGTGCTCAGTACTAATCCGCCCCGGGTTGAAATTTCACTCGGATGGTCGATACTCCTCTATGCCGTGCTGGCGGCCATTATGCATGGGCTACGGCCGTTGTTTATCAGGGGACGATGGGAAGTGCATTGTGTAATGAGCGGTGTCTGCACCTCGGCGATTATTCTCGCGCAATACCTGATGATTTCGTTCCGGCGCGGCTCACTTTTTTTCACCCGGGAAGCCTGGTGGCAAATCATCGGGCCGGGGATCATCGCGATGATCATGGCGCCGCTCGCGTTTTGGATTCTCCATTACCTCGCCGGCCTAACGAGAAATCCGTATCGTCCCGACCGAGACGCTTTTGATGCTTACGACGCTCTCAAATGAACCAAAGACGTTTTAGCGCCCGCTGGCGCTTGCAATTACTCGCGCTTCTTTTCCTGGCGGGATTGGGCGCGCTCCTCGGAAGACTTTGGTACGTGCAGGTCGCGCACGGCCAGGAATGGACAAACAAAATCCGTGGGAGCTCTGAGGCAACAGTCCGGATTCCATCGGTCCGCGGCGAGATTCGGGATCGGAATGGAACGACGCTGGTGCAAAACCGCGCCAGCTACGAAGTCGACTTTTATTTGCCAGAGATGGTGAAGGGCTATCGGGAACGCGTCGGGAAGCCGCCCATGACCGAATACCGCAGCACGATCAACGGGATGCCGAAAGATCTGCAGGAACCCGACATCGTGAAGATCGTAAACACCGGCATCGTTCCGCGACTCGACGATCTCGATCTGGCGCGCGACTACAATTCCGTCCAGCTCCAGCGCCATTTCCGCACCAACACCGAGGTTCCGTATTCGTACCTGAAGGACATCGATTTCGAAACGATGGCGAAATTTTCCGAGCACGACGTCGGCTTGCCCGGTGTGGATATCTCGATCAAGCCGGTGCGCTCGTATGTGTATGGCGCGCTCGCGTCGCACCTCCTCGGTTACGTTGGCCCGCCCGACGACACCAACAAAGAGGAAGCGAAGAAGTTCACGTTTTACCAGTCGGACGTGGAAGGGAAATCCAACGTTGAAAAGGCGATGGATGAATATTTGAAGGGGAAACCCGGCATCCGTTACATGCGGCGCAACGCAAAGGGCCAGATCGATGGCGTCCTCCGCGAGGTGCCGCCGACGGCGGGCGCGAACGTGAACCTGACGATCGACGCGCGCATTCAGATGATCGCGGAGGAAGCGCTGCGATCGGTGGGACGCGGGGCCGCGGTCGTGATCGATCCAAACAACGGGAACATTCTCGCGATGGCCTCAGTCCCTTCATTCGATCCGAATGCGTTTATCCCGAGCATCAAGGCGAAAGATTGGGAAGCGCTGCGAAAAGATGAGGCCAATCCCATGGTGAATCGTGCCGTGAGTGGATTTCCGCCCGGCTCGACGTTTAAACTTGTGACGACGCTCGCGGGGCTGCGAAAAGGTCTCGCCAACAAAACGTTTAACTGCGGCGGCGGCGTCAGTTACGGCGACCATTTTTTCCATTGCTGGATCGGAGAAAAAGGCGGTAGCCACGGCGTAATCGGCATCGCGGACGCGATCAAAGTTTCCTGCAACTCATTCTTTTACCAGTTCGGCAATGCGGCCGGGATCGATGCGATTGATGAGACCGGCGACGAGCTGGGGCTCGGGAAAACCTCCGGCATCGAAATCACGAGCGAATCTCCGGGCATTCTCCCGGGCCCCGATTGGATGCGGATTCATTATCCGCGCGAGCGTTGGTCGCAGGCTTACACGGCGAACGTATCGATCGGCCAGGGGTACGACCTCGTGACGCCGCTTCAGCTCGCGATGGTCTATGCGACGGTCGCGAACGGGGGCATCTCCTATTACCCCAGGCTGGTGCAAAGCGTGACGAATTTTGATGGCACACCTTTGCTGAATGAAAAAGGCCAGCCGGTGGTCAAGCCGGAGCCCAGAATCCGACACGATCTGCGGTTTGATTTTCCGGCGCAGCAAATCCAGCTCGCGCGCAAGGGTCTGTGGAAAGTGGTGAACGAAGATGGGGGCACCGCTCGCATCGCGCGCTTGAATGGGGTGCAGGTTGCCGGCAAAACCGGGACCGCCCAGGCGACGACCGAAGGAAAGAACGATACGACGGCCTGGTTCGCCTGCTTCGCGCCGTTCGACGCGCCGAAGTACACCATTGTCGTGATGGTGCAGGGCGGCGAGCATGGCGGACACGGCGGTCAGGTCTCCGCCCCGATCGCCACTCGAATTCTTGAGCGTTGCCTCGCGATGGACCAGGGCAATTTCCAGCAGCAGGTCGCGTGGATCGCGCCCGCGCACAAACCGAATCCATTCCAATCGATCACAGCGGTCACGTTTAAGGATTCCGACCCGAAGCTCGACGCGAGCGACGAAGAGAATCTAGACGGCAACGGCAACACCGAAATGGCAAACACAACCGCCGATCCTTCTGTGGAACCGGAAGCCGACGCTGCCGGCAAGGTGGAGAAAAAAGTGATGCGACCGGTCGTGGTCGCCACCCCGCCGCCGCGCAAACTCAACTTTTTTGAAAGACTTTTTGGTGTCCGCCCGAAGCCGACGCCAGCACCCGCGCCACCGCCGAAAACCCAACAAAAGCCGGTGCGCAGATGATGATGAAAACCTTTGATCGAACCTTAGCGCTCCCTCCATTCGCTTCGTTCCTGATCGCATCCAATCTCCCCGCTTATGATGGACAAAGTACGACGAATGTTAGGGCTGTCCGGGCCCAAGACCGGCAACAAATTAGTAATCAGCGTCGAGAAACTGGAGCGGCGCGTGGCGTTGCTCGAGAACGGGCGGCTCGAAGAATATAGCGTCGAGCGCAATACCTCCCGGAACATCGTCGGCAGCGTCTATAAGGGAAAAGTTAAGAACATCGAGATGGGGTTGAAGGCGATGTTCGTCGACATCGGCTTCGAGAAAAATGCGTTCCTCCATTTCTGGGACGCGATCCCGGCCGCGCTCGACAGCGGCATCGAGGAAATCGATCGACCAAAAGGCCGGCAGCCGAAGAAGCGGATCACGGCGAAAGATATTCCGAGCATTTACCCGGTCGGTTCCGACGTGATCGTGCAGGTGACGAAGGGTCCGATCGGCACGAAGGGGCCGCGGGTCACGACGAATCTGAGCTTCGCGGGACGCTACCTGGTGTTCATGCCCTACAGCGATCGGAGCGGTATTTCGCGCAAAATCGAGGACCCGAAAGAGCGGGAACGGCTTCGGAAAATTTTACGCGGCCTCGAAATTCCGGAAGGCGTGGGCGTCATTATTCGGACCGTGGGTGAAGGTCAGCGGGCGCGCTATTTCGTGCGCGACCTGAGCGTGCTCGTGGAGCAATGGGCGCGCGTGGAGGAATTGATCAGGGACGAGCCGGCGCCCTGCCGCCTTTTTGAAGAGCCCGATTTGGTGGAACGGACGGTGCGCGATTTCCTGACCGACGAGATCGATGAAGTGGTGTGCGACGATCAAAATGCGATTGATCGGATGAACGCGATGGTGGGGCAAATTTCGCGCCGGGCCCGGAACCGGATCAAGCTTTACGACGGGGCCACGCCGATCTTCGAAACGTTCGGGATCCAGAAACAAATCGACGACGCGTTCCACCGCCAGGTTTGGCTGAAGTGCGGCGGATACATTGTGATCGACGAAACCGAAGCGTTGGTCGCCATCGACGTGAACACCGGACGGAACAAGGGCGGACGCGACGTCGAGAAAACAATTCTGCAGACGAACCTGGAAGCGGCGGACGAAATTGCGCGGCAGGTTCGGCTGCGGAACATCGGCGGCCTAATCATTGGCGACTTCATCGACATGAAGAGCCGGAGAGATCAGCAGGCGGTTTACAGCCTGATGAAAGAGCGGCTGAAACGCGACAAGGCGAAAACCCATGTCCTGCAGCTCTCCGCCCTGGGTTTAATGGAAATGACGCGGCAACGCGCGCAGGAAAGCTTGAGCGATTCGATCTACGAGAATTGCCCGTATTGCCAGGGCCGCGGGGTGGTGAAAACCTCTATGACAACGAGCGTGGAGCTGCACCGGACCCTGAATACCGTGATGCGGAAATATCAGGAAAATGTGCACGAGTTCCGAGTCATTTTGAATCCGGACGTGTTGAAGAGATTGAAAGAGGAGGACGAGGAATTTTTGATCGAACTGGAGCGCCGGTATGCCGGGCGATTATTGTTCCGAGGCGACCCGACGTATCACCACGAAAAATTCGTAATTACCGATGCCCAGTCCGGGGCGGAATTGAAACCTTGACATCCCTAAAAAAACCTCGATTCAGTGCTTGCAAATAAAACTGTCTATGGCAAAATCGCGGACATCCAGGGAGACCCCCCGGTGCGTTCTTTAAGAAGTGTAGTGAAAGCTGCATAAAAAGACTTAACCAACAAAGGAGAAAACAACATGAAGAAACTAACACTTAGCTTGTGCGCGGCGGTCGCGATGGTGTCCGCTGCTTATGCTGGCGAGACCTACTCAAAGGAATCGAAAAGCGTCGCCCCACCGCCATGCCCGCAGTGGTATGCCGACAACGAATTTAACCTCACCCTGAGCGGTGCCTATGTCTGGACCGGAAACGATTGGCGCGACGACCGTTATCTGTCGATCGATCACGGTTGGGGTGGTGCGATTGACGCGAAATATTTCGTCCATCGTTACTTCGGTTTCGGCGTTCAAGCCTGGGGCGCTGAGGCGCACACCAACGACCTCTTCATCGTCGGCGCAAGCCGCGTGCGGGGCGACGAGGATTCCCACTTTGTGGGCGGCCTTCTCGGCACCTTCACGTTGCGCTTCCCGATTGCCTGCTCGCGCTTTGCCCCGTATTTCTGGGCGGGTGGCGGTGGCGTCTGGGGCGGTGGCCGCAACCACGACTTCTTCCTCGATCCGACAGTGACCGGGGGCGTCGTCCGGAGAGAGTTTGATGACAGTGACGCCAAGCTGGTCGGTCAGGTCGGTGGCGGTTTTGAAGTTCGCTTCACCCCGCACGTCGGCTGGACCAACGACGTGAGCTGGAACATCGTTTCGGGCGCCGATAATAACTTCGGTATCGCTCGCACCGGCATCAACTTCGCGTTCTAAACAACGCCGTATAATTCTAAACGCCGGGAACACCGTGAGTGTTCCCGGCGTTTTTTTTTGTACTCATGCTCCTGATCGTGATCGCGCTCATGATCTTATTGTGACGCGCTCGTGCCACGAAAGATCATGATCATGATCATGAGCACGAGCAGGAAACCCAAACATCCTCTTAATTTTCCGCCCGCTCGCGCGTTAACTTGATGAAAGGAAAATGCAAAGCATCGCAGCCGACGCGGGGAAGATGAACGGCCAGCAAATGGGCGCGCTGCTCCGGCGCTTTGAACACCCTCTCTTGCAATACGCGACTCGAATTTTAGGCGACAGGGACCGGGCCCGCGACGTGGTCCAGGAAACTTTCGTCAAACTCCAAAACGAAAAACGGGACCAGCTGGACGACGCGCCGGCGAAATGGCTCTTCACGGTCTGTCGCAATAGCGCGCTCAATATTTGCCGCAAGGAAAAGCGGATGACGTATCTCGACCACGAATTGCTCGAGACCCGCGAGAGCGAGCAACCGGCGCCGTTCGAGACCCTCGAACAAAAAGAAGCGAGCGGGTTCCTCCTGAAAATTCTCAGCACCTTGCCACCGCGGCAGCAGGAATTGCTTCAGCTAAAATTTCAAAACGACCTGAGCTACCAGGAGATCAGCGAGATCACCCAGCTTTCGGTCTCCAACGTCGGCGTGACGATCCACAACGCGCTCAAAACTCTGCGGCAACGTTACGGGCAAGCCTCCCGGGATTTCCTGCCGTTCACACCTCGGACAGCCTCATGAAAGTAAACCTCGATGATCCAAACCTGACCGCGTTCGCGCTCGGTGAGCTCGACCCGGATGAGCGCGCGAGAATGGCGAACGCCATCGCCGATTCGCCAGAAGCGCAAAGCTACGTCGCGGAGACCCAACAATTCGCCCGGCTCTTGCGGGCGGAATATGAAGCGGACCGGCAGCAGCCGGCAGATGCAGTTCCGGAGAACCGCCGGCAATTCACCAACGTCGTCTGGACCGAGGAACAGCGGCGTTCTTCATCGCGCTACCAATGGGGATCGCTTGCGGCGGTGCTGGCGATGTTTGCGGTGATCGCGGCGGTAGCGATCACGACGATTCAACGTGAAAGCGGAAAACTGACGGCGAATCCAAAGGCTTCGGTCGGGAAACACAATGTCCCCTCCGCTCCAGTGGAAGCGGTGCCCGAGCCAACAGTTGAGATGGACATCGCCCAAGCGCCTGCAGCGGAGCTGAAGCTGGCACCGCCGCCGCCGCCGTCAACCAAGCCGGACCTTGTGGAAGAAGAGCGAAGCGTTAATCGCAAAATACCGGCGGCCGGGCTGATTGCTGGAATCGGGGTTAATCCCGCTCCGACGACGCGCTCTAATGTGCGGGGCTCGGGCGAGACCACGGCGGCCGAACCGCCATCCCGTTACCGCCAGGATTTCAACACGGCGACGTACGACAAGGTAGAAGAGAATCCGTTCCTACCGGCGGCGACCAATCCGCTCTCGACCTTCTCGATCGATGTCGACACCGCCTCGTACGCGAACGTCCGCCGCTTCATTAATTCGGGTTCGCTCCCTCCCAAAGACGCGGTCCGAGTCGAAGAGATGATTAATTATTTCTCTTACGATTACCGCGAGCCGGAGGGCGACAAGCCCTTCTCGATTGATGTCGACGCGACGGGCTGTCCTTGGGAACGGAGCCATCGTTTGTTGCGGATCGGATTGAAAGGGCGCGAGGTGGCGAACGAGAAACGCCCGGCGAGTAATCTCGTGTTCCTGCTCGACGTCTCGGGTTCGATGATGCCGGCGGAACGCTTGCCCCTCGTGAAACAGGCGATGCGGTTGCTCGTGGACAAGCTCACCGAGAACGATCGCGTGGCGATCGTGATCTACGCGGGCGGCTCGGGGTTGGCCCTGAAATCGACGCCGGGCAACGAGAAGGAAAAAATCCTGCAGGCGCTGGAGGAACTCCAAGCGGGCGGTTCGACCAACGGCGCAGACGGAATCGAGCTCGCCTACAAAATCGCGGCCGAGAATTTCATCAAAGGCGGCGTGAACCGCGTGATCCTGGCAACGGACGGCGATTTCAATATCGGCGTGACGAACCAGGGCGATTTGATCCGGTTGATCGAGGCGAAGGCGAAGACAGGCGTGTTCCTCAGCGTGCTCGGCGTCGGCACGGATAATCTGAAGGATTCGACGATGCAGAAATTGGCGGACAAAGGGAACGGGAATTACGCGTATCTCGATTCAGTCGAAGAAGCGCGAAAAGTTCTCGTGCATCAGATCAACGGCACCCTGATGACGATCGCGAAGGACGTGAAGATCCAGGTCGAATTCAATCCCTCGCGAGTCGCGTCGTATCGATTGATCGGGTACGAAAAGCGGCTCCTGCGGAAGGAGGATTTCAACAACGACAAGGTCGACGCTGGCGAAATCGGCGCGGGCCATACGGTGACGGCGCTTTACGAAGTCGTGCCTGCGAGCGCGGACGCCGCGAACCCGGCGGCCAGCGTTCCACCGGTCGATCCATTGAAATATCAACCGCCGGACAACTCCGCTTCGCGAGCGAACCTCGACATGATTGCTTCGCCAGAAATGGTGACGGTGAAGTTGCGCCACAAAAAGCCGGACGGGGACGTCAGCGAGCTGACCGAGAAAGCATTCACGGACAACGGATCGAAATTCGAGAATGCCGCGCCCGATCTCAAGTTCGCCGCGGCGGTGGCGGAGTTTGGGATGCTGCTGCGCGATTCGCAGTTCAAGGGGAAGGGGACCATCGGGGCGGTGATCGAATGGGCGCAGGAAGGGAAGGGGCGGGACACGGCGGGGTATCGCACCGGTTTCATCGAGATGGCGCGAAAAGCGGAGAAGCTAAAATCGCGCGAGGGCTAATTTCGCTTGGCGGAACTTTGTTACACTGGTAACAGTGTAACATGAAGAAATCGAAAACGACGCCCAAGCGGGTCGAGCGCGTCCAGATCGGAGCGCGCATGGAGAAAAGCCTCGTCAAAGTGCTGCGCGGCCTGGCGGATTATCTGGATTTGTCGCTGGGCGATTTGCTCGAGGGAATCACGCTCCACGCTCTCGAAGGCAAGGCGCCTTTCTCGGCTGAAACCCTGGCGCACGTAAAACGATTCAAGACAGTGCACGGCCTCACCTTGACGGCGAAAGACAGCCACAACCTGGTCGAGGAACCAAGATGACCGCCGCGGAAGAACTGCGCGCGCTGGAAAGGGGCGCCCTTGATCTGGCGAAGTTTCCTCACGCCGAGCACGTCCGACTCGGATACGAAATGCTGGGTCGATATGGTTTCGGTGAAGCCGTCGCTCGTTTTGCGCGGGGTTTGAAATTGCTCGCGGCAAAGGCGGGGAAGCCCCGGGTCTATCACGAAACCATCACAGTCGCTTTCCTGGCGGTGATTAACGAGCGGCGCGCACGGGGCGCGACTCAAAGCTGGAGCGAATTCAGGGCAGCTAATCCGGACCTTTTGGACAAGCGTTGCCTGGAAAAATGGTACGGCGCCGAGCAGCTCGCGACCGACCTGGCGCGACAAACATTTTGTCTCCCTACACTTCTTCGAGCGCCGCCGGTTCAACCGCAGGTTTGACGCGCATGGCGAGGAACGCGCCGAAAAGCAGGAGGCCTGCGCTCCAAAGCTGAGCGTGAGTGAGCCGCTCACCGAAGAAATAGGCGGAAAGCGCCATTGCGCCAGCGGGGCAAATGAGTTGCAGCGTTTGCGACAAGGCGACCCCGACCTTGCGGATCGCTACGTAATACAAAACGTGGGCAAGACTGATACACGTCACCGCCGAGATAATTAGGATCACGCTTACCTTCGCGTCGACGCGCAGGGGTGTTTCGATTTTCCCGAACAGAATCGTCAACGGCAGAAGCAACATTGAGGTAATGAAGCTGATGACGCCGAAACTCCGGATTGGGCCGAGCCGGGCCGAGGGGCGTTTCACCAGCACACTGTAGAGCGCCCAACAGAAACTTGCGGTAAGCGCGAGGGCGAAACCGCGCAAAGGCACGGCGCCTGTCTGCCACCCTTGCTGAAAGCGGACCACGCCGACCGCTCCAATCAGTCCGAGCGCAGTTCCAACTTGGAATTGCCATTGTCGAATGATGCACCGTTCCTCGGGGAAAAAGATGAGCGCAAGCAGGGCAGTGAAGATCACGGAGGAACGTCCGAAGATCGCGTAGACGCCCGGCCCCATGTGATAGAGCGCGACGGTCTGCGTGATTTGGTGGACGACGTTGGGAAGCGACGGAATGAGGCACGCGAAAAAAACCGAAGCGTCGAGGCGGGCGCCGCCACTGCGAAAACGCAGGATCACGAACGGCGACACGGCAAGAAACGCGACCAGATAACGATAGAAATTCTGCGACCACGGTTCGTAATAGGGAATGAGGTAGAATTGAAAAAGCGACGGGGTCGACCAGATGACGACCGTGGCGAAGACGGCGAGATAACCGGCGGTGATTCGCTTTTGGGTCATTTTCTGGCGGTTGATAAAGCCGGCCCAATCGAAACAGAGTAGCGCTGGCTTGCAATCGTTTTGCGGCTACCTCTAATAACAGGACACATGAAAACTTACAGAATCGGGACCGTGGCGGGCCTGGTGATCGCGCTGATTGCGTATCCGGGAGACAATTTGTGGGCGGCGAAGAAGCACGCGCCGGCGCCAGCGCCGCAGGCGCAGGGAAATACCCGGACGAATCCGAAGGACCCGGGTGGTCACGACGCGGCCGGGATCGAGTTCGCCAAGAAAAAGGAATACGACAAGGCAATCGAGGAATTCAACAAGGCGGTCCAGGCGGAGCCGAACGATCCCAAGAATTACTTCAACCGCGCGACGGCGTATCGCGGCCTGAACAAATTCACGGAAGCCTACAACGATTATTCGAAAGCGATCGAGCTCTCGCCGCAGATGATGACCGCTTTCATTGGCCGCGGCGAAGTGCTGCTCCAGCAGAAGCAGAACGACAACGCCTTGGCCGATTTTGACAAGGCGCTTCAGATCGACCCGAACAACGCCAGCGCGCGTCGGTTTCGTGGGTTCGTTTATATTTCGAAGAACGAATGGCAGAAGGCGATCGACGATTACTCCGTAGTCGTGCAAAAGGTGCCAGCGGACGGCGACGCCTGGGAGCGGCGCGCCTTTGCCCATCGCAACCTAAAACAGTACAAGGAAGCGATTGCTGATTATACCAAGGCGATCGCGATCGATCCGAAAGACGCCGACGGATACCGCCGTCGAGCCCAGGCCTATATTTTGGCCGGCGACAGTGTGAAGGCGGCCGAGGATTTCAAGGCGATCCTGAAGATCAAGCCGGACGATCTCGATGCTCAGAGCCGTTTGAAAGC
Organism: Chthoniobacterales bacterium; assembly: GCA_045809795.1. Taxonomy (GTDB): domain Bacteria; phylum Verrucomicrobiota; class Verrucomicrobiia; order Chthoniobacterales; family UBA10450; genus AV80. Next base: position 556,215 of record JBJMXD010000006.1, on the reverse strand, counting down.
GCTCGAGACGCGCAGTGCGAACCCGACCCCCGCGGCCGCCCTGACGCCGTACACGAGGCCTTCGTCGCCATCTCCCGCGACCAAGCCAGCCACGTCGCCGGGGGCATCGCCTCGTTAGGCCAGTTTGCTCGTCGCCAATTTTTTTGCCAGCGCGATTAAGCTTCCCGGGCGGTTGCTGATTGCTTAGAAACATCCACTGGGCCACACCACAACCGAAAGATCATTATGAACAACCCGAAGAATTTGTTTACCAGTCTGGCCTTGGGCCTCCTCATTCTGGGAACGGCTCGTTTTACTCAGGGGGCCAGCGCCGAGGCCGCCGCTCACGCCAACAAAGGCAAAGATTTGGTAGCGGCGGGAAAGCTGGACGAAGCGATTGTCGAATATAACAAGGCGATCGAGATTAGCCCCAAGGACGAGGTTCTCTACCGAAATCGTGGAGTGATTTTTCGCACGGCTAACAAAATACCGGAGGCCCTGGCTGATTTCACGAAGGCCATCGAGCTCGCGCCAAAAAGTGAGGTCGGTTACATCGAACGCGGCCAACTCCAGATGATGCAGAATCAGTACGACGCGGCGCTCGCCGATTACAACAAGGCGATTGAGATCAATCCCAACAACGTAATGGGGTACGACCGGCGGGGCTTCGCCTATTACAAGCTGGCGAAGCATGACGAGGCGATCAAGGACTACACCACAAGCATCGAGAAAAAGGCGGACAATCCCACCACCTACAGCCGCCGGGCGGACGCGTACGTCGCGAAGAAGGAATTCGACAAGGCGCTACCGGATCTGCAAATGGCCCTGAAGTTGAAACCTGGCGATTTCGATATGGAGCAACGGCTCCAGTTCGTCCAGGCGAAGCTGGCCCCCGCGCCGAAGGTAGTGGCCACCCCGCCGCCTACTCCGCAACCGACCCCGGAGCCTCCGTTGCTCTCAGTGCAAATGATGATCGGGCTCGGAGCCGCGGCACTTGTTATCATCGTGATTTTGATCATCGTTATTTCGCGGAAAAAAAGCCGCGGGTATTAGCGACAGGCCGCGCCGCGACGAAGAAATTTCTTTGACACCCGGAAGGCGGCTGTTAGCTTGCCGACGCTTTTTTCGGAGAACGAGAGGAGTCCCAAGGTCGTTCGAAACGGAAGTTTAACGGCTCTGGGACTTTTACTTCTACAGGAAGAGCAACCGGTTCGTCCCGCCATGCGGGGCGAGCGAGCAGTGACAGGGAGAGGCCCATGTAGCTCAGTTGGTAGAGCACGTCCTTGGTAAGGACGAGGTCATCGGTTCAATCCCGATCATGGGCTCCAGAAACGGGCTCGCGGCCGGCGCAGAAAAACCAAAAGACGCAGTAGTTTTTAAAAGAGGAAAATCAGATGGCTAAGGAAGCATTTAAACGCGATAAGCCGCACGTTAACGTCGGCACAATCGGTCACGTCGACCACGGTAAGACCACCCTGACCGCCGCGATCACCACCGTGCTCTCGAAAAAGGGCCAGGCTGAGGCGCGCGCCTACGATTCGATCGACAACGCGCCGGAAGAAAAAGAGCGCGGCATCACGATCAATACCGCCCACGTGGAATACCAGAGCGACAAGCGCCACTACGCGCACGTCGATTGCCCCGGCCACGCTGACTACGTCAAGAACATGATCACGGGCGCCGCCCAGATGGACGGCGCGATTCTCGTCGTTTCGGCTGCCGACGGTCCGATGCCCCAAACTCGTGAGCACATCCTGCTCGCGCGCCAGGTTGGCGTCCCTGCGATCGTCGTCTTCCTCAACAAGACCGACATGGTCGACGATCCCGAGCTTCTCGATCTCGTTGAGATGGAAGTGCGCGATCTGCTTACCCAATACGAATTTCCTGGAGACAAAATTCCGATCGTCAAAGGCAGCGCCGCGAAGGCTCTCGCCGCCGGCGATCCCGCGAGTCCGGATGCGAAGTGCATCCTCGACCTCATCGCGGCGGTGGACGATTACATCCCCGTACCGGAGCGGCCGATCGATCTGCCGTTCCTGATGCCGGTCGAAGACGTGTTCAACATTGAAGGCCGCGGCACTGTCGCGACCGGTCGTGCCGAGCGCGGAATCCTCAAGAAGATGGAGGAAGTCGAGATCGTTGGTCTCAAAGACACGCAGAAGACGACGGCGACCGACATTGAAATGTTCCGCAAGCTTCTCGACGAAGCGCGCGCAGGCGACAACGTCGGCGTGCTCCTGCGTGGCGTGAAAAAGGAAGACGTCATGCGCGGACAGGTCATTGCCAAGCCCGGCAGCATTACGCCGCACAAGAAATTCAAGGCGGAAGTTTACGTCCTGAGCAAGGAGGAAGGCGGCCGTCACACGCCGTTCTTCACGAATTACCGGCCGCAATTTTATTTCCGCACGACCGATGTGACCGGAACCGTCAAGCTCGCCGAAGGCGTCGAGATGGTGATGCCGGGCGACAACGTTTCGGTCGAGGTGGAATTGATCACGCCGATTGCGATGGAAAAGACCATCCGGTTCGCGATTCGCGAAGGCGGCAAGACCGTCGGCGCCGGCCGCGTTGCGGAGATTCTGGACTAACGAGGAATTGCAGATTGCCGATTTCGGAAGAAAATCGAAAATCGAAAGTCGAAAATCGAAAATCCCAATAGGTCAGTAGCTCAATTGGTAGAGTAGCGGTCTCCAAAACCGTCGGTTGGGGGTTCGAGTCCCTCCTGGCCTGGTTTTTTTGAAACGTTCCCGATGATCACAAAAACGAAAAACTTTTTCAGCGAAGTTCGCGCCGAGCTCGGAAAAGCGTCGTGGCCCTGGGAATCCAAGGACAAGGGGATCCGCCGTTACAAGGAGCTGACTGATTCGACGATGGTCGTGATCATCGCGATGCTGCTGCTCGGCGGCTTTGTCGCGGCCTTCGATTTCGTGATCATTAATTTCATCCATTTCTTTACCCGCCTTCACTGATATGCCTCAGGTCCTCGCTCCGAAAGATCAGTGGTATGTCGTGCACGTGTTGTCCGGCCAGGAAAACAAGGTCCGCGACAATATCGAGAAGCGCGTCAAGACCGAGGAAATGGGCGACGTCATTTTCGAAGTGCTGGTCCCGACCGAGCGCGTTTCCGAGATCAAGCGCGGTAAGAAAAGCGAGACGACCCGGAAATTTTTCCCCGGTTACCTGATCGTGAACATGCACTTGCTCGACGAGAACAATCAGCTCGTCGGCAAGACCTGGTATTTTATCCGCGAGACGACGGGCGTCATCGGTTTCGCCGGGACGAAAGACAAACCGATCCCGATGCGGAAAGCCGAAGTCGACAACATGCTGGCGCAAATGCGCGAGCGTGAGGAAAAGGTAAAGCCGAAGGTCAGCTTCGAAGTGGGCGAGACCGTGAAAGTCGCCGACGGCCCGTTCCAAAACCAGAACGGCATTGTCGAGGAGATCGATCCTGATCGTGGCAAGCTCCGCGTCTCCGTTACGATTTTCGGCCGGGCTACGCCGGTCGAGCTGGAGTATTGGCAGGTCGAAAGAGGATAGAAATTTATGGCAAAGGAAGTTGTTGCTCAGATCAAATTGCAGATTCCGGCCGGCCAGGCGAATCCCGCGCCGCCCGTCGGCACCGCGCTCGGACCGCGCGGCGTCAACATCATGGCGTTCTGCAAAGAATTTAACGCGGCCACTCAGAAACAGGCTGGCGACATTCTCCCGGTTGTGATCACCGTCTTTAAAGACAAGTCCTTTACCTTCATCACCAAGAGCCCTCCGGCTGCCGTGCTTTTGAAGAAAGCCGCAAACATCGCGGCCGGTTCGAAAGAGCCGAACAAGACGAAAGTCGGTAAAGTCACGCGCAAGCAGATCATGGAGATCGTGAAAACGAAGGCCAAGGATCTGAATTCGCGGAGCGACGAAGCGGGCTTCCGCGTCATCGCCGGCACCGCCCGCCAGATGGGCCTCGAAGTCGTCGATTAATTGTAGCGGCGGTCTATGACCGCCGGCCTCTACTTTTCGGACGACCCTAAATACTCCCAGCGCTGCAACGCGATTGGGACGTTGCCGTTCTTCCAGACGAAATCGTGGAAAGCGCGGAGATTAAATTTCTCGCTCTGCTGGATTCGCGCTTCGGTGAGGAATTTGGTGAGCTGGAGCTTGCCGATTTGGTAACTGATTGCCTGGCCGGGCGCGGTTGAAAAGAAAATCGCTTCCTGGCGCGCGGTGCCGGGATCCATTGGGACCTTTTCTTCGAGATATTTCGCGGCTCGTTCGAGTGTGAACTCGCCGAGCGCGAGCTTCACGTCCACTTCCACCCGAAGCGCGCGCAGCCGCATGAAACTGTAAATGATTTCGCGAGTGTGCGGGCTGTCATCAAACAAACCGGCCTGGAGCATCATTTCTTCCGCGTAAAAGCCAATACCCTCGTTCGCGCCAGAGTCGTAGTAATGGCGGCGGATCGGGTCCTCATGTTTCCAGGAGAGACAAAGCTGGAAATAGTGCCCGGGAATTCCTTCGTGCACGATGATCGGGCGCGGGTCTTGCGCGGTCGCTCGCCAGAAGAAACTGAGATTCCCGGTCGGCGGATCGATGTAGCGAACGCAGTTTTCCGTCAAACGCGATGCAGAAGTGAAGTCGTCGCTTTCGCCGAAACCCTGAAGCGCATGTAAATATTCCGGCATCGGCCGAAGCGTGTAATGCTGCATCCAATCCGGCACGCTGAGAATTCCGTTTTCGTCGAGAAACTTGCGAACCGCCGATTCTTTTGCCGCCGCGTCCCTGATCCAACTGTCGGTATCCGCCGCGAGCTTGAGCGGCGGCACGTTCCGATTCCGTTCCTTCTCGTAACCTTCGAAGGCAAGGGCCCGATTCCATTCCTGCCGGCCCATCGCGAGCAATTCTTCGGGGACGTAAGGAGCGAGAGCGATACTCTGGAGAAAGAAAGTGTAAGCGTCGCGACCGAGCGCGGTTTCGTTCGGAAGCGAAGGTAAACGTTCCTTCAGCCGCGTTTGAAAATGTTCAAGCGCATCTGCGGCTCGGTTGGTCGCGTCGTTTAACTCCTTTTCGTTGAGCGTCGTCGCCGGTCGCAAAGAAACCGCCATCGTGCGCAGCCGTTCCCGCACGCCTTCGAGGGCTTGGATCGCGACAGTTGCAAATGGCGCCGGCGGCTTCGCCAGATTCGCTTCTCCCTGCTGCAGGATCGCGGGAATGTTTTCGATCCGGGTGAGAATCTCGTGGCTCCGCTTGGCGTTATACGGCCCCGGAATTGTGAGCGCCTCGAGGACAGGCGTCAGCGTTTGCTCGATGTAAAAATTCGGATCGCGTTTCCAGCGCGGATTGACATCCAGCTCCCATTCCACTCGCGCCAACGCGGAACCAATCAAACGATAATCGACCTTCTGCGGAATCGGCCAATCCTTGGAATCGATTTTTTTCCAACGAGAAATGAACTCGCTGAGCTCATTGCCGCGCCGGTCAATCGCAGTCCGCGACCAATCGCGAGTCCCACCAGGGCGCTCGATCCGGTTGACATCATCGCTGCTAAACGGCGCGTATTTCGCGCGCCATTTCCAAAAATCATCCGCCAGTTTTCCGACAGTCGCGAAGTCTTCGCCGGACGCTCCGATCCTGGCAACGAGAAGCAACACCACTGCGAGCCCAAGTGTTCGTCGCATCACGCCGGTCTGCCGGAAACACCTTCCATTGTCAATTCGTGGGCCGCATCTTCTGTATCCGTTTCGCTCTGCGAAACGCCGGCTGTCTTGCATTCGCACTTCAAAATTTCATATTCGAAGCCATGAAGAATTTCCTTCGCTTTCTCTCTGCGCTGTCTGCGGTAATCCTTTCCGCTTCTGCTGCCGAACCGACTACGATCGCTCTAAAGGCTGCGCGCCTGTTCGACGGTAAATCGAAAGCGCTCGTCACGAACGGCGTCGTCATCGTCCAAGGCGACAAGATCGTCGATGCGGGCAGTAATCTTACGATTCCCCAAGGCGCGCAAGTGATCGATCTCGGCGACGCCACGCTTTCACCTGGGTTTATCGACGCGCACACTCATCTCACCGCGGACTTCGCCGGCAGCTATAACGATCGCCGGTTGAAGGAACTCGACCTGAATGTTTCCGAGCAGGCGCTCATCGCCACCACCTTTGCGCGGGCCACGATCGAGGCGGGCTTCACCACGGTCCGCGATCTCGGCAGCCGTTTTGTCGGCAGCAAGGAATTTGTCGACGTCGCGCTGCGCAACGCGATCAATCACGGCATCGTTCCCGGCCCGCGCATGCTCGTCGCGACTTTCGGAATCGGCGCGACGGGCGGCCATTTCGACAGCACCGCTGGATTTCGTGACATGCTGTTCGGCCACGAACCTGATTACAGCGAAGGTATCGCCGATGGTCCGGATGCGATTCGGAAAGCAGTCCGGTTCGAAATCAAAAACGGAGCCGATGTCATTAAAGCCGCGGTCTCCGGCGGCGTCCTTTCACTCACCGACGAAGTCGACACGCCGCAATTTACTCCTCCGGAGATCGCGGCGCTCGTCGATGAAACCCATCGCCTCCGCAAGAAAGTTGCCGTCCATTGCCACGGCGACCAGGCCGCGAAAGACGCGATTGAAGCCGGCGTCGATTCGATCGAGCACGGCTCGTTCTTAAAACCGGAAACGCTTCAGCTGATGAAAACCAAAGGCACCTATCTCGTGCCGACTCTGATGGCGACCGAATGGATCCTTGGCAAGCTCGACTCTTATCCGCCGGCCTTACAAGCGAAAGCGAAAGCCGCCGGCGCCGCCCGCACCGAAATGTTTCGCAACGCCTTAAAGCTGGGCGTCAAGATCGGCCTCGGCACCGACGCCGCCGTTTATCCGCACGGAATGAACGCGAAAGAATTCAAACTAATGGCCGACCTCGGCATGCCCCCGATCGAAGCGCTCCGCGCCGCTACCTCGGCCGACGCCGATCTGCTCGGCATCTCCGCCAAAGTCGGCACCCTGGAAAAAGGCAAGCTGGCCGACGTTGTCGCCATGCCCGGCGATCCCACGACCGATATCACCGCCACCGAACGCGTCTCCTTCGTGATGAAAGAAGGGAAGATCGTGAAAGGCGGCGCGAAACCCTAGGTTTGTCCTATCGGCTGGCGATGCGGACCGCGAGTTTCACGGAATCGCTGCCGTGGCCGATGTAATAGAGTTCCGTACCGCCGGCGCCATAAACTGGGTAGAGGGTGTAGGGCGAGCCTCGGAAGACGACGGGATGTTTGCGGTCGATCGACATGGCGCGGCTGGTAGAATGCGACGAGACGGCAATGTAATCGCCGATCATGTGCGAGTCGTCTTTCAGGTCGCCGCCGAGATATGGAGTCAGACGCTTACTGTGGAAATACGGGGCCGCAGTGCGCGGGCCGGTGCCGAGGACGCCGACGTAGTGGGCGACGTCGGTGTAGGTGCGGACAGGGTCGACCATCACGGGCTCGATGATGTTTTCGCCGGCGTAACGATAAATGTTAAACGCGAATTCGTAATCGGGGCCGCCCCATTGGCTGAGATTGATCGGGTGGCCGGCAGGAACGTCGAAGACCTCGAGGTTTTCACCAGCCGATTCGCGGTCTGGTTCGAGAGCGGCTGCGGTTTTCGAGGCGGATGTTTTTGTTTCGGTGGTGGCGACGTCGGTTGACGAGGTGACAACCGCGGAGCTGCGGAGCGATTGGACGAGCGAATCACTCGCGCCCTGGGATTTCAAAGTGGTTTCTTGTTGGGGAGTAAGCGCCTTGGCGAGCTTGCGCTCCTTTACCTCGTTCAGGATCGATTTGTCGGTCTCTTTGGCGCGGACCCAAAGGGAGACTTCGTTGAAATTGACCGGAGCAGCGAGGGCGCTAATAGCTCCGGCTAAAACAGTGATAGCCGTAACGAGTATAATTTTCGTGGAGTGCATGCCGCTGGTTTAGCAGGTCGCTTTCAGCATTGGCAACAGGCAATTTTTGGGAGCTCACACCCGTAACGAGCGCGAAGCGCGAGGCCGGGCTTTCCAAGGACACAAAGGCGAATTTTTGCTTCAAACCGCGGATTACGCGGATGGCACGGATAGGAAGGACTCAATGAGAAAACAACTGCTTCCCTATCCGTGAAATCCGCGTAATCCGCGGTTAATTCTTCTTCATGCGACGAAAGCCGACGGCGGTGTGGACAGCGCCGCTCCTTGGTTTAGAGAATCGCTTTGACAGGAAGCCGAAGGAGGCTAGTTTCCACGTCCCGCGCCGGGGTGGCCCGGCAACCGCAGGAGAGCATGGGGCTCGTTGGCACTGCACAAAATCATGCAACAAGATCGCAGCAAACGTTATCGCGCGGCCGCCGAGCAGGTGGATCGCAACAAGGCTTACAATCTCAACGAAGCGGTTTCCGCTTTGAAGAAGATGCCGCCAACGAAATTCGATCAGACGGTGACGGTCTCGTTCCGGCTCGGAGTCGATCCGAAGCAATCGGACCAGATGGTGCGCGGCACCTGTCCGTTGCCGCATGGGAGCGGGAAGCAAGTTCGCGTTTTGGTTTTCGCGGAAGGCGCGGCGGCGAAAGCGGCGAAAGACGCGGGCGCGGAATACGTCGGCTTCAAGGACATGATCCAAAAGTGCCAGGAAGGTTTTCAGGATTTCGATGTCGCGATCGCGACTCCGGCAGCGATGGCGGAAGTGCGAAAGCTCGGCAAAGTCCTCGGTCCGCGTGGCCTCATGCCCAATCCTAAAACCGGAACGGTGACCGACGACACGGCGAAAGCGGTCGGCGAAGTAAAGGCAGGCCGGGTCGAGTTCAAGCTTGATAAGAACGGGAACGTCGCGGTGCCTGTTGGAAAATTTTCATTCGCGGAGAATCAACTGGTCGAGAACGGGACGGCCGTGATCGAAGCCGTGGTGCGGGCGCGTCCGGCGACGGCGAAAGGCCGGTTCGTGGAAGGCGTCACGCTGAGCGCGACGATGACACCGGGAGTGCGGGTCGATCCGTCGCCGTACATCACTGTTTAACGGGAGCCAATCGCATGAGACCAGAAAAAGCATCAATCGTTTCGGATCTTTCGGAAAAGCTGAACCGCTCGCCGTTCCTGCTCGTGACTGATTACAAGCAGATGAAGGTGGACCAGTTCGGCGAACTGCGGAACCGGCTTGCGCCCGCGGGCGCTGAAGTGCGCGTGGTGAAGAACAGCTTTTTGAAGCGCGCGATGGCGGATTCGGGAATGCCGGACGTCGGCGACGAGCTGACGGGACAAACGGCGATCGTGATGGGGGACAAAGACGTCGCGCCCGTGGCGAAAATCCTGAAGTCGTTCGCGGCGGAATTTAAGATCGCGGCGTTGAAGATCGGCGTTATTGACAAGGCTGTAATCTCGAAAGCGGATGTTGAGGCGTTGGCGGAACTTCCGGCGCGCGAAATTCTGCTGGCGCAACTGCTCGGATTGCTCCAGGCGCCGGCGACACGTTTGGTGAGAATTTTGAATGAGCCCGCAGCAGCGTTCGCGCGTTTGCTGAAGGCGAAAGGCGACAAGGGCGATACGGCGCCGGCACCGGAAGCGAAGAAAGAAGTGCCCGCAGCGGAAGAGAAGAAGGCGGACTCGTCCGCCGAAGAACCGAAGGCGGAAGCGCCCGCGGCAACGGCGGAAGCCGCACCCGCGGCAGAAGTCGCTCCTTCGGCAGAATCAACCACAGGAGAAACCCCGGCTGGCGAAACGCCCGCCTAACAAAAATTTCGCGACGCCGCTGATGGCCGAGCGAGCAACCAAAAACAACGTCCGGTTCCGCGGCTGCGGGACGTAATTCTTCGGAAGCTTCCGAAGGCGGCGCATGAGAGGAAAATAAAATGGCGGATACAAATACAATCGTGGAGCAACTCAGCGGCCTGACCGTTCTCGAGATTGCTGGTCTGGTGAAGCAACTCGAAGAAAAATGGGGTGTCAGCGCAGCGGCGCCGGTAGCGGCGGTCGCGGCTCCTTCAGCAGGCGCGGGCGGTGCGGCCCCGGCGGCGGCGGAAGAGAAGACTTCATTTGAAGTCATCCTGAAGGAAATGGGCGCGAACAAAATCGGCGTGATTAAGGAAGTGCGCGGCGCGGTGCCGGGCCTCGGCCTGGCGGAAGCCAAGGCGCTCGTCGAAGGCGCTCCGAAGACCATCAAGGAAGGCGTGACCAAAGCGGAAGCCGAAGAGATCAAGAAGAAGATCGAAGCGGCCGGCGCGAAGGTCGAGATCAAGTAATTTGGCAGGGACGTCGCACTGCGGCATCCGACCTGTCCGGAGCCGAGGACGCGCAGAAGCGCGTCCCTCCGGGCGGAGCGGAAAAAGCTTGCGCGGCGGCGAGCCGTGTGTCAGAACTTTTAGCGTTAGAGCAGTCGGAATATTTTCAAACTCGCAACTGACGGACAAAATTTAACAAGGCAACAAAACGGTGCGGCAGCAGATTTGACGCCCGCTGTTTTGCTGCTATTTTTGCGCTTCTTGCTCGCGGCTTGAAAGCGTGAGCTGTCATTTCGACACGCCGTGAGCGGACGGGGTGTCGTTAACAACTTCGGAGATTGGCCTAGTAATTATGTCGGAACGCATCTACTTCGGAACCATCAAGGAAGGCATCGAGCCTCCAAACCTCATCGAGGTTCAACTCAACTCCTACGTCGACTTCCTCCAGAAAGACGTCCCGTTCTCCAAGCGGAAAAATTCCGGACTCCAGGCGGTGTTCAAGGAAGTTTTCCCGATCGAGAGCTACGATGAAAAGGCGACGCTCGATTTCAGCCATTACGACATCGGCGAACCGAAGCTGACGGCGCTCGAGGCGCAGCGCGAAGGCCAGACGTTCAGCGCACCGCTTCACGTCACGTTCCAGCTTCGCGAGGAGAAGGGGACGAAAGAAGAAAAAGTTTACATGGGCGAAATCCCGCTCATGACGCCGCAAGGCACGTTCGTGATCAACGGCGCGGAGCGCGTGGTCGTTTCGCAGCTCCATCGCTCCCCGGGCATCGCGTTCGAATCGAGCATCCATTTGAACGGCAAGGTGCTCTACAGCTTCCGGATTATTCCGGATCGCGGTTCGTGGATCGAAGTGCAATTCGACACGAGCGACCTGCTCTACATTTATCTCGATCGCCGCAAACGCCGCCGGAAATTTTTGGCGACGACTTTTCTCCGCGCTCTCGGCTACGGGCCGGATGAAGAAGTCATCAAACTTTTCTACAACATCGAGACGCTGAAACTGAGCGAGAAACTCGGTGAAGAAGAGCTCGCGACGAAAGTTCTGATTGCTGATGTTCTCGACGGCGAAGTGACCGTGGCGCGGGCTTTTGAGCCGCTGACCGCGGCGACGGTTCGCCAGATCATGGGCCTCGGTCACAAGGACGTAAAGGTGATCGACATTTCGCACGACGACACCGTCGTGAAAGCGCTCAAGAAAGATCCGGCGCACGACCAGGAAGAGGCGCTCAAGGATATTTATCGCAAGCTGCGCCCTGGCGATCCGCCGACGGTGGCGAACGCGAAGGCGCTCCTGAAGCGGCTCTTTTTCGACCCGAAAAAGTACGATCTCGGGCGCGTTGGCCGCTACAAGATCAACCAGAAGCTCGGGATCGACGTCGATCTTGGCGAGCGCATTGTCACGGACAAGGATTTCATTGGTGCGATCAAATATCTGATCAATCTCCGCCGCGGCGAAGGCACGCTGGATGACATCGATCATCTCGGCAGCCGCCGCGTGCGGACCGTGGGCGAATTGCTCGCCAACCAGTGCCGCGTCGGACTCGCCCGAACGGAACGTCTCGTGAAGGAACGCATGACGTTGTTCGACATCAACATCGACGGCATGACGCCGCAGAAGTTGATCAACCCGAAAGCGCTCAGCGCGGTGATCCGCGATTTCTTCGGCCGCTCACAGCTCTCGCAGTTCATGGATCAGACGAATCCGCTCGCGGAGCTGACGCACAAACGTCGCTTGTCGGCCCTCGGGCCAGGCGGGCTTTCCCGCGATCGCGCCGGGTTCGAAGTGCGCGACGTGCATCCTTCGCATTACGGACGGATTTGTCCGATCGAAACGCCAGAAGGTCCGAACATCGGTCTCATCAGCTCGATGTCGACGTTTGCGCGGATCAATGAATTCGGATTTATCGAAACGCCTTATCGCAAAGTCGAGAAAGGTCGCGTCACAGATCAGGTCGATTATTTGACTGGAGATCGTGAAGAAAATTTCCTCGTCGCGCAGGCGAACGCGACCATGGACGCGAAGGGTCATCTGACCCAGGAGAAGGTTTCGGTCCGATATCGCGGCGACTTTTTGGAAGTCGAGCCGGCGAAGGTCCACTACATGGATGTCTCGCCGAAGCAGCTCGTTTCGGTTGCGGCCGGATTGATTCCGTTTTTGGAACACGACGACGCGAACCGCGCGCTGATGGGTTCGAACATGCAGCGCCAAGGCGTGCCGTTGATCGTTTCTGAGGCGCCGCTCGTCGGCACCGGACTGGAAGGAAAAGTCGCGCGGGATTCCCACGCGGTTTTGATTTCAACCGAAGCGGGCAAAGTCGCTTCGGTCACGGCGGACCAAATCGTCATCACGAAGGATGGGCACATGCCCGAAGGCAAGCGCAAGCTCAAGACCGACGCGGAAGAGGGAATCCACGTTTACGAGTTGCGAAAATTCATGCGCTCGAATGCGGGCACTTGCGTGAACCAGAAGCCGATCGTCAAGAAAGGCCAACACGTAAAGCGCGGCCAGGTCATCGCCGACGGCCCGAACACGGACCAGGGCGAGCTCGCTCTCGGGCGGAACGTGCTTGTCGCCTTCATGCCTTGGAACGGTTACAACTTCGAAGACGCCATCATGATCTCGGAGAAGGTCGTGAAGGAGGACATTTACACCTCGATTCACATCGACGAATTCGAGATCGGCGCGCGCGATACGAAGCTCGGGCCGGAAGAAATCACTCGGGACATTCCGAACGTTAGCGAAGAAGCGCTTCGCAACCTCGGGCCGGACGGCGTTGTGCGCGTCGGCGCCGAAGTGAAGCCGGGCGACATCCTCGTTGGAAAAATCACCCCGAAGAGCGAAACGGAATTGGCGCCGGAAGAGCGTTTGCTCCGCGCCATTTTCGGTGAAAAAGCGGCGGACGTTAAGGACACGTCGTTGACGGTCCCGTCAGGCACTTACGGAATCGTGATGGACGTCAAAGTTTCTTCGCGGCATGAAGTTTCGCGCGAGAAGCTGACGCCGTCGGAAACCAAGCGACAGCTCAAGACGATCACGGAAGACAACCGCAAAAAGAAAGAAGAGCTGACGGAACAACTGACCGATTCGCTCTCGAACATTCTGTTGGGCGAAAAAATCCCGCTCGACGTGGTGAACGCCGAGACCGGTGAGATCATCATCCCGGCGAATCGCAAAATCACCAAGACCCTCCTCCGGAAACTGGCAACGGTTTACGATCACATCGAGATCGATCCGAGCCCGATCCGGAACAAGATCCGGGAGATCATCGCTTCCTACGAACACAAGTTCGCGGAATTGGAACTGGAGCGTGAGCGCTCGATGGATCGTGTCGAAAGCGGGGACGACATCGATCCCGGCATCATCAAGCAGGTCAAAGTTTTCATCGCCAGCAAGCGCAAGCTCAGCGTTGGCGACAAAATGGCGGGCCGCCACGGCAACAAAGGTGTTGTCGCGCGCATCGTGCCGGAAGAAGACATGCCGTTCCTGGCGGACGGAACTCCGGTCGAGATCGTGTTGAATCCGCTCGGCGTGCCGAGCCGTATGAACGTCGGCCAGGTTCTTGAAACCCACCTTGGTGTCGCCGCGAAAGCACTGGGCTTCAAGGTCGCGACGCCCGTGTTCGATGGAATCGCGGAAACGAAAATCCGCGAGTACCTCAACGACGCGCAGAAGAAGGAAGGCTTCAGTTGGGTGAAGGAAACTGGCAAGGCGCGGCTTTATGACGGACGCACCGGCGACACTTTCGATCAGGAAGTCGTGGTTGGTTACATCTACATGATGAAGCTCGGCCACTTGGTCGCGGACAAAATTCACGCCCGCGCGGTCGGCCCGTATTCGCTCGTCACCCAGCAACCGTTGGGCGGCAAGGCGCAATACGGCGGCCAGCGTTTCGGCGAAATGGAAGTCTGGGCGCTCGAAGCCTACGGCGCGGCTTACACGCTCCAGGAACTTCTGACCGTGAAGTCGGACGACGTGCAGGGACGGACGCGCATCTACGAGTCGATCGTCAAAGGCGACAACTCGCTCGAGGCCGGGACGCCGGAATCTTTCAACGTGTTAATCAAGGAAATGCAGTCGTTAGGCCTCGACGTCAAAGTCGGCGGCCAGGCGCCGAGCAGCTTCCTGGAAAACGTGGCGTAATTTTTTTCAAACAAATCAGTCTTTAATAAATGAACGAACATTCCTGGCGGGAACTAGTTGGTGAAGAACGCGCGGTCGGCTTCGATCAGGTGGCGATCGGCGTCGCCTCCTCGGACACGATGCGGTCGTGGAGCAAAGGCGAAGTTAAAAATCCGGAGACGATCAATTACCGGACTTTCAAGCCCGAGAAGGGCGGTTTGTTTTGCGAGCGAATTTTCGGGCCGACCCGGGATTGGGAATGCTCGTGCGGAAAATACAAGCGGATCAAGCATAAGGGCGTGATCTGCGACCGTTGCGGCGTCGAAGTGACGCTGGCGCGAGTCCGCCGTGAACGCATGGGCCACATTGAGCTGGCGGTGCCGGTCTCGCACATTTGGTTTTACAAGTGCATGCCGTCACGATTGGGCTTGATGCTCGACATGAGCGCGCGGCAGCTCGAGCGCGTCATCTATTACGAAGACTACATCGTCATCGATCCGGGCAAGACGCCGCTGACGAAGACGCAGCTTCTGAACGAAGTCGAGTATCGCGAAGCGCAGGAACAATATGGCGAAGATTTCGTCGCCGGGATGGGCGCGGAAGCGGTGAAGAAACTTCTTTCCGAGATCAATCTCAACAAGCTCAACAAGGAGCTGGAAGAGGCGATGGGGAACACGAAGAGCAAACAGATTCGCAAGAAGCTGGCGAAGCGGTTGAAGCTCGTCCAGGGCTTCGCGTCCTCGCACGCGCGCCCTGACTGGATGGTGCTCGATGTTCTGCCGGTTATTCCGCCAGACTTGCGTCCGCTCGTTCCGCTCGAAGGCGGACGGTTCGCGACCTCGGACCTAAACGATTTATATCGCCGCGTGATCAACCGGAACAACCGGTTGAAGAACCTTCTCCAGCTCAAGACGCCGGACGTCATTATCCGAAACGAAAAACGCATGCTGCAGGAAGCGGTTGATGCGTTGTTCGACAACGGCCGTCACGGCCGCGCTGTTACCGGCGCGGGCAATCGTCCGCTGAAATCGCTCAGCGACATGCTCAAGGGCAAGGGCGGACGATTCCGTCAGAACCTGCTCGGCAAACGCGTCGATTACTCGGGCCGCTCCGTCATCGTGATCGGACCGGAGCTGAAGCTGAACCAATGCGGATTGCCGAAGAAAATGGCGCTCGTGTTGTTTGAGCCGTTTATCATTCGGCGACTGAAAGATCTCGGTTACGTCCACACGGTCCGGAGCGCGAAAAAAATGATCGAGCGCCAGACGCCTGAGGTTTGGGACATTCTTGAAGAAGTGACAAAGGGCCACCCGGTGTTGCTGAATCGCGCGCCGACTTTGCACCGTCTTTCCATCCAGGCTTTCGAACCGCAGTTGATCGAAGGTGAAGCGATCCGGATTCATCCGCTCGTTTGCACCGCTTACAACGCGGACTTTGACGGCGACCAGATGGCGGTCCACGTGCCTCTCTCAGTCGAAGCACAGATGGAAGCGCGCATGCTCATGCTCGCGCCGAACAACATTTTCTCGCCCTCGAGCGGGAAGCCGATCACCACGCCGTCGCAGGATATCACCCTCGGCTGTTATTACCTGACGCAGAATCCGCGGCGCGCCGCGGGCTCCGAAAAGGAATCGCGTCTGCCGCTGTTCGCGAACGCGACCGAAGTCGAATTCGCCATGGCGGATGGAAAAGTGAAAACGCACGACCGGATTCGTTACAAGAACCCGGACCTCGGCAAGGAAACGATTTACGGCAACGCGACCGATCGCGTCATCGAAACGACCGCCGGCCGCGTAGTGTTCAATGCAATCTGGCCGGAGAAGCTCGGATTCTTCAATAAAGCCGCGGGCAAAAAACAGCTCAGCGACATCATCTGGCGTTGCTACCAGGTGGCCGGACAGAACGGTACCGTTGAGACGCTCGATCGCCTGAAAGAGCTCGGATTTGCGGAAGCGACCAAGGCGGGAATTTCGATCGGAATTTCCGACATGATCATTCCGAAGGAAAAAGAGACCGAGCTGCAGAACGCTTACAAATCGATCAAGACGGTCGAGCAGCAGTATCGGAAGGGCATCATCACCGACGGCGAGCGTTACAACAAGATCATCGACATCTGGACCCACGCCGGTGACGAAATCTCGAACGTCATGTTCCGCACTCTCGAACACAACGAGGGGCGCAAGGAACTGAACCCGGTCTTCCTGATGGTGGACTCGGGTGCGCGAGGCAATCGTCAGCAGGTGAAACAGCTCGCCGGCATGCGTGGTTTGATGGCGAAGCCGTCGGGAGAAATCATCGAGCGACCAATCACTTCGAACTTCCGCGAAGGCCTGAGCGTGCTCGAATATTTCATCTCGACGCACGGTGCTCGAAAGGGTCTGGCCGATACCGCGTTGAAGACGGCGGACTCCGGTTACCTCACCCGCAAACTCGTCGACGCGTCGCAGGACGTGATCATCAACGAGATGGATTGCGGGACGGTGAACGGGATCGTGGTCCGCTCAATTTATGAAGGCGACGAAGAAGTCGTCGATCTCGCGACCCGCATCATCGGGCGCGTGAGCTGCGAATCAGTAGTCGATCCAGTCACGAAGAAGAAGGTCGTGAAAGCGAACCAACTCATCGACGAGCATATTGCCGCGGCGATCGAGAAGGTCGGCGTGGAAAGCCTGAAGATTCGCTCGGTGCTGACCTGCGAATGCGGACGCGGAGTCTGCGCCATGTGTTACGGACGTAACCTGGCGACCGGCCAATATGTGAAGCTTGGCGAAGCGGTGGGTATCATTGCGGCGCAATCGATTGGTGAACCGGGCACGCAGCTAACGATGCGGACGTTCCACATCGGTGGAACGGCGAGCCAGACGTTCAAACAGCCAATCATCAAGGCAAAGAACGACGGCGCGCTCCAATTCAACGATCTCCGCACCGTGCAAGCGCTCGACGGCAGCTGGATCGTCCTGAACAAGAACGGCTCCATCGGGGTGCATAACTCCGAGGGACGCGAACTCGATCGCTACAACGTTGTCATCGGCTCCGTCATCTCGAAGCCGGACGGCGCCCAGGTGAAGAAGGGCGAGACTTTCGTGCAATGGGACCCGTACAACGTTCCGATTTTGACCGACAAGAGCGGCAAGATCGAATTCCGCGACATGATCGCGGGAGTGACGATCAAGCGCGACGTCGATGAAGCGACTGGGCTAATGGGCACGGTCATCATCGAGCACAAGGAAGATTTGCACCCGCAGATCGTGATTGTGGGCGACAAGAAGGAAGTGCTCGCCAGCTATTCGATTCCCGCGGGCGCGCACGTCGTGGTTGATGAAGGCACGAAGATCCGCGCCGGCGCCTTGCTGGCGAAGACGCCGCGAAAGATCGCGAAGACCAAGGACATCACCGGCGGTCTTCCGCGCGTCGCGGAACTCTTCGAAGCGCGCCGTCCGAAAGACGCGGCCGAGATCGCGAAGATCGACGGCATCGTCGAAATGGGCGGTACGGTTCGCGGCAAACGGAAACTGATTCTGAAAGATCCGGAAACCGGTTCCGAGGAAGAACACCTGATTTCGCTCACGAAACACATCATTGTGTTCAAGGGCGACTTCGTGAAGAAAGGCCAGCAGCTCACGGAAGGTCCAGTTGTTCCGCACGAAATCCTCGAGGTCTGCGGGCCGCAGGATTTGCAGGAGCACCTGGTGAACGAAGTGCAGGAAGTTTATCGGCTCCAGGGCGTGGAGATTAACGACAAGCACATCGAAATCATCGTGCGCCAGATGTTGCGCAAGGTAAAGATCACCGATCCCGGCGACACTTCGCTGTTGTGGGGCGATCAGGTGGACCGGCTCGATTTCGAAGCGGAGAACACCAAGGTCGTGGAGCAGGGCGGCAAGCCCGCGGAAGCGACTCCGGTTCTGCTCGGAATCACCAAGGCTTCGCTCGAAACCGACAGCTTCATTTCAGCCGCGTCGTTCCAAGACACGACCCGCGTCCTCACCGAAGCGGCGACGCTCGGCAAGGTCGATCGTCTGCGCGGCTTCAAGGAGAACGTCATCATGGGCCATCTCATTCCGGCGGGCACGGGCTTCCCTGAGGTCCGCGAGATCCGGCTCGTCGAGAAGGGCGAACCGATCGGCGAATCGCTGGTCGAAGAGACGGAGCCGCAACCCGCCTTGGGCTAGTCCAACCGAAATGCGAATTCCGAATGGCGAATCGGCGCAAGCTGGTTCGCCATTCGCGTTATTTGACGTGGCGATGCGCCCGCCGGATTAATTCGCATGTTAAACCTCCAGCCAATTCGTGATCGATTAGGGCCAGATTTTCAGCCGTTCGCCCTCCATCTTTCGGACGGACGCAGTTTCAACGTGCCGCATCCTGATTTCATCGCGGTAGGTCGTGGAGTGCTTGTGCTCGTCGACGAACAAGACCGCACTCACATCTTCGATGCGCCTCATATCGTATCGCTTGACCGGGCGAACGGTGAAAAACAGAATGGCGACTAAAGCGCCGTGTCGATCGCGACAAAAACTGGGGATGAAGGCGAAACTTCGCTCATGTATGGGCGGCGCGTGCCGAAGACCGACGCGCGGGTCGACGCCTACGGTTCTGTCGATGAACTGAACTCAGCCCTCGGCCTGGCTCGCGCGTCAGCGAACGACGGATTTTTGAAGGAACAAGTTTTCGCCCTCCAAAAGGAGCTCGTGATCGTCATGGGCGAACTCGCGACCGCCGGTGAGAATTTGGCGCGTTATCAGAAAGACGGGTTCAAACTAACAACGGCCGCCATGACCGATCGGCTCACCGAGGTTGTGGACGATTTGGAAAAGAACCGGCTCGGGAAATTCAAAGGCTGGTCGACGCCCGGAGAAACGATGGATTCGGCGGCGCTCGAGGTCGCGCGAACGACATGCCGCAGGGCGGAACGGCGGGTCGCGGGGCTGATAGCGGCTGACCCGGCGTTTAACCGGGAAATTCTGCGGTATCTGAACCGCCTTTCGGATGTTTGCTGGCTGCTCGCGCGCTATGCGGAGCAGCTGCCAGAACGGCTCGATTCCCGAGGCGAGAGGGCCTAATATTCCGTTTGCCTTTGGGCATTGGCTAGCGCATCTTCCACGTCCGCTCCCGCGTTCGCGGGGCCCCTGGCGGCTCCCCATTTTACCTATGGCAACAGCAGCAGAATTAGTTCCGGAATTACTCGAGGCAGGCGTCCATTTTGGTCACCAGACCAAGCGGTGGAACCCGAAGATGAAGCCGTTCATTTTCGAAAAGCGAAATCAGATTTACATCATCAATCTCGATGAGACGGCGCGGCAGCTCAATCGCGCCACCGAATTTCTGCAGGAAGTCACGCGACGGGGCGGAAAGATTTTGTTCGTCGGTTGCAAAAAGCAGGCGCAGGAAGCGGTCAAGGAAGCGGCCACCGCCTGCGGACAATTTTATGTGAACCAGCGCTGGCTGGGCGGGACGTTGACCAATCTGGCGACGATCCGGAAAAGCATCGGTCGTTTGAAATACATCGAGCAGATCGAGGAATCGCCGGACTATAAGAAGATGGGCAAGCAGGAGCTGGCGGCCTTGAATCGCGAAGCGGCCAAACTGCGTCGGAATCTGGACGGGATTCTGGAAATGAGCGCGTTGCCGGATGCGATGGTTGTGATCGACACGACGCGCGAGAATAACGCAGTGCTCGAAGCGCGACGGCTCGGAATTCCGACCGTGGCGATTGTCGATACGAACGCAGATCCCGAAATCATCGATTACCCGATTGCCGGAAACGACGACGCGATTCGTGCGATTCGCGTAATGCTGCAGAAGCTCGTGGACGCGATTGTGTCGGCGAGCGCCGATGCGCCCGCGCGCGAGCAAGTCGAGATGGCCGGCGTGTCCGCCTAGTTCGGCGGAAATCCCAAATCTCAAGGGATCAAATCCCAAACAAGAACCAATTTTCAATTCTAAATGGAGACGAAGACAGAGATTGATCCGCAGTTAGTCAGGCAGCTGCGCGAGAAAACCAACGCCGGCATCATGGATTGCAAGCGGGCGCTGGCGGAATGCGGCGGCGACCTGGAGAAGGCGGAAACGCATTTGCGGACGAAGGGAATCGCCGGGGCCAGCAAGAAAGCCTCGCGGGCGACGAAGGAAGGCATCGTGGCTTCCTACATTCATTTGCAGGGAAAAGTTGGCGTGCTCGTCGAGGTGAATTGCGAGACCGATTTCGTGGCGAAGAACGAGAAGTTTCGCGAGTTCGTCAAAGACATAACGCTGCACATCGCCGCGGCGCATCCGCTTTACGTGAGTCGCGAGGAGGTCCCGGCGAAGCTGGTGGAATCCGAACAGGCGGTTTATGCGGGCCAGGTGAAAGGCAAACCGGAAAACGTGGTGGAGAAGATCGTGGCCGGAAAGCTGGACAAGTTTTACAGCACGGTTTGTCTGATGGAGCAGGGGTTCATCAAGAATCCGGATCAGACCGTGAAAGAGCTGGTCGCGACGAAGATTGCGGAACTGGGCGAGAACATCGTCATTCGACGTTTCACGCGATATTTAGTCGGCGAACCGCTGGAAGCGGCAGAGCAGGCAACTGAGCAGGCAGAAGCGGCTTAATCTGCCTTCATGTAGCGGCGGTCTATGACCGCCGTTGCCTTTTGCATTGTCGCAGTCGGTTCAGCGGTCATAGACCGCCGCTACAGAAAAAATACACCCATTTTTGACGCCCCCTGCGTTTCTACTTTGGCGCCGTTTCGTTTCCCGAAATCGCGCGGGGCAAACAGGGAATTCCCGGCCCTTCAAACAATCAACCTAGGAGAAAATATTTATGGCGATGGATTCATTGAAGGACTTGTACATCGACGAGCTGAAGGATCTGTATAACGCGGAGAACCAGCTCACGAAGGCGCTGCCAAAAATGGCGAAGAAAGCTTCCGCGCCCGAATTGAAGCGGGCGTTTCAAGATCACCTCAAGCAAACCGAGGGGCACATCAATCGGCTGGAAAAGATTTTCAAAGGCTTGGGGGAAAAGCCGACCGGTAAAACCTGCAAGGCCATGAAGGGTCTGATCGAGGAAGGCAAGGAAATCATCGAGGAAGACGGAGACGGTTCCGTGCTCGATGCCGCCCTCATCGGCGCGGCGCAACGCGTGGAGCATTATGAAATCGCCGGATACGGCGTCGTCCGCACTTTCGCTTCATTACTCGGCGAAGAGGATGCGGTGGAGACGTTGCAACGGACGCTGAATGAAGAGGCCGAAACCGATAAGAAGCTGACCGGCTTGGCGGAATCCATCGTCAATGTCGAAGCAAGCGAAGCTGAGGAAGACGAGAAGCCGAAGCGCGCGAAAAAAGCTCGGAAGCGGAAATAAGCGGGCGTTCGGGGCACAAAGGCCCGTGCGATATTGAGAGATCGCCATCACAGTCCGCGTGACTGTGGTGGCGATTTCGCTTAATTACCTGCGATGGGGTTAGCGGAATACAAGAAGAAGCGGGACTTCAAGGTCACGGCTGAACCGAGCGGCAAGCCATTGCCGAAACTGGTGAAAGGCGCCTGCCGCTTCGTGATTCAGAAACATGACGCCAGCCGGCTTCATTACGATTTCCGGCTGGAAATGGATGGGGTGCTGAAATCGTGGGCAGTGCCCAAGGGATTGCCGTGGGAAAAAGGTGAGAAGCACCTCGCGGTGGAAGTGGAAGATCATCCGGTCGAATACGCGACATTCGAGGGGATCATTCCGCATGGCCAATATGGCGGCGGGACGGTGATGGTCTGGGACCGCGGGCAGTATCATGTCTACGGCGAGGAGCCGATGAAGGCGTTGCGCGATGGCCGGCTTCATCTCGTCATGGATGGCGAGAAGGCAAAGGGCGAGTGGGCGTTGATCCGGACCCGGATGGACGGCGGCAAGACCCAATGGCTTTTGCTGAAAAGTGGCGCGAGCATGAAACCGATTTCGAAGAAGCGCGACGATCAATCGGTGAAAACTGGCCGGACGATGGCGCAGATTGCTGCCCAAAAGGATGCGGAATGGCAATCGAATCGGGAAGAGGACAAGAAGCCGACCTTGAAATCACGAATCAAAGCCGCGCTTAAAAAAAAAGTCCAAGAAGACGACGCGGGTGAAGAGAAGAGCGGACGCGGCAGCGCGGCGTCCCTCACAAAGGCGCTAAGTAAATTGCCGAAAGCCAAGGCGCGGTTCATCGACCCAATGAAAGCGCGGCTGGTCGATTCGCCACCGGTCGGTAATTGGGGTTACGAGCTGAAGTTCGACGGGTTTCGCGTTTGCGCGGTGAAGAATGGATCGAAGATCAATCTGGTCTCGCGCAATGGTAACGAATTGGGAAACCGGTTTCCAGATGTCGTGAAGGCGTTGAAAGACTTTCCGCCCGATGACTGTGTGCTCGATGGCGAGGTGGTTGCGCTCGACGACGAGGGACGATCGTCGTTCCAACTGCTGCAAGGTCTGGAAATGGAAGGCCACAACGCGCCCATCGTCTTCTACGTGTTCGATGTCATGCAGCTCAACGGCCGCAGCTTGATGGAGCTGCCGCTGACGGCCCGAAAGGAAGTTCTCGCGAAAATTTGCGACGGGGTGGGCGACCCGATCCGCTATTCCGGAGAAATCGGCGGCGACGCGACGAAGTTGCTGAAGGAAGTCCAGCGGCGCGGACTGGAGGGTTTGATCGGCAAATTGCGCGATTCGGTTTACGAAGCGGGGCGACGCAGCGGCACGTGGATCAAGTTGAAGTGCGTAAACGAACAGGAGTTCGTCATCGGCGGCTTCACCCCGCCGCAGGGCGCGCGGCAGCATTTCGGCGCAGTCCTGGTCGGCTATTTCGAAGGGAAGAAATTTCTCTTCGCCGGGAAAGTGGGAACCGGGTTCAACACCAAATCGCTCGCGGCGCTGCATAAGAATTTAAAAGGCGAGAAGCGCGGTGATTGTCCGTTCGCGGATTTGCCGTCGAAGCAGGGCGGTCAGTGGGTGCAGGGCATCACGCCATCGATGATGAGAAAGATCGAGTGGGTGAATCCGGTTTTCGTTTGCCAGGTCAAGTTCGCCGAGTGGACCCGGGACGCGAAATTGCGGCAGCCGGTCTTCCTTGGATTGCGCGAGGATAAGAAGCCGGAAAAAGTTGTGCGCGAAACAGCTGGGTAGGGACGGCGCGCTGGCCGTCCGGTAATTGGGATCAGCGACATTACTTCAGCGGACCGGCGCAGCGCGCCGTCCCTACCAATGATTCGACTTGTCGCCGACCTTCGGACTCCGAATATTGGGACATGAAGGTCAAAGTGCTCGTCACGCCCAAAGCCGCGGTCCTCGATCCTCAAGGCGCGGCGGTTCGCGACGCGATGCAGCATCTCGGAATGCCCGAAGTGAGCGCGGTGCGGATCGGCAAATATCTCGAGATCGAGGTGGACGATAAGACTCCGAACCTGGATTCGCGGCTCAACGATCTTTGCCGCGATTTGCTCTCGAATCCGGTCATCGAAGACTACGAGGTCGTGAAATGAAATTCGCGGTGATCCAGTTTCCGGGATCGAATTGCGACCAGGATTGTCTCGCGGCGTTAAATGGCATCGCGGGGGTCCGAGCCGAATATGTCTGGCACAAGAAAACGTCGCTCGCTGGGTTCGACGCGATCGTTTTGCCGGGCGGATTTTCTTACGGCGATTATTTGCGGTGCGGCGCCATCGCTCGGTTCTCGCCGATTATGGCGAGCGTGGTGGAAGAAGCGCGCAGTGGAAAATTGGTGATCGGCACCTGCAATGGCTTCCAGGTGTTGTGCGAGATCGGACTTCTTCCCGGCGCGCTGGTGCGAAATCGGAAGCTCCATTTCATCTGCGAATTGCTGACCACGCGCGTCGAGGTGCCGGATTCGGCGTTCACGCATGGATGCCCGCAGGGTTCGCTCTTACGATTGCCGATCGCGCACGGCGAGGGTTGTTATTTCGCGGACGACAAAACGCTGCGGGAATTGAATGAGCGCCACCAGATCATTTTGCGTTACGCAACCGATGACGGCCGCATAGAAATGTCAGCGAATCCGAACGGGTCCGTGCAAAACATCGCCGGCATCTGCAATCGCGAAGGGAACGTGTTCGGACTAATGCCGCATCCCGATCGCGCGTGCGAAGCGCGGCTTGGAAGTGCCGACGGTTTGAAGATATTTCAGTCGATGATTCAGACCATCGAAGCCGATCGCGCGCGCGCTGCATAGAAGCTTCAAAGAGCGGGGGTGTCTTCACCGCCGAAGGGAACCAGAGGGCGGTTTGGAAAGCGCCCCTCCTTGGAAAGGCGACGGCGGTGAAGACACCGCCGCTCCTTGTTTTCGGCGTTCGTTTGCCGGTTCCCAAGTGGATGCGTAAAAACGGTTAAATTTACACAAGTGTAAACCGAATTTACACGTTTTTGGCCCTCCAGACTGGCCTCCCTAGGGGAAACAGGCCGGGCATACCCATTGCTCGAAATGTTGGCACAATCCAAATTCCTATGTTGCTACAAAAAACTCTGCACATGAACCAGTCGCTCGATGAGTGCAAACATCGCCTCGCGAGCATCCAATCATATCGCCGGCAGTTCGTGATGGTAACGAAAGCCACGGTCACTTCCTCCAAGACCGTGGATTTTAGTTTCCGGGGGCCGCTGGGCTTCGAAGCCCGCACCGTCCTGTTGTCGGTGGAAAGCGATTCGCCGGACCAATTCGCCTTTGAGTCGACGGGCGGGAACCTCGACGTCATGGGTTTGGTAGAGTTCACCGAGATCCGGCCGAGCTGCACGGAAGTGACGCTCGCATTGCATTACGAGATCAAGAACAAGCTTTTCGCCTGGCTCGACCGGCGATTTCATTTTGTGGATGCATTCGTGACCTCTGAGTTGCGAAGCATTCGCTCCCATTTCGAAGGTATCGCGGCGCCCGTCGTGGAGCGCACGCCGATGCTTTCGATGTTTGAGACGGCAACGGCATAGAGGGACTGCTGTCTCAGGCAAAGAGCGCGAATTCGGGGGACTTCGCGCTCTTTTGTTGTACAGATGCCGCGGCTAGGAAATTCGGACGGCGTGCGTTTTATCGAGGCGTAGAATCTGGCCGCGCTCGAGGGCGATCACCGCTTTTGGATCGCGAAGTTTTTCGGCGTTGAGTTGAACGCTGCCTTGTTCGACCAGCCGTCGCGCGTCGGCGCGAGATTTCGTTAACGCGAACCCGGTCGCATAGGCTGCGACTACTATGCTGACGGCATCGGAATTTTGGGCGGGAAATTCCGGCAGCTCCGCGTCCGCGAGTCGCTTTTCGCTGAAGCGCGCATTCCAATCGGCCAGCGTTTTTTCCGCGTCAGCGCGCGAGTGATAAGTTTCCACGATTGCCGCGGCGAGATGCTTTTTTGCTTCGAGTGGATGTGCAGTCGCATCGAGCGGTTTGCCGAGAAGCAGCGGATAATAGCGGGCCATCAATTCATCCGAAATACTCATCAGCTTCCCGAACATTTCCGAAGCCGGCTCGGTCAAGCCGACATAATTGCCCAGGCTCTTGCTCATCTTCATGGCGCCGTCGAGTCCTTCCAGAATCGGCAACACAAACACGACCTGCTGCGGCTGACCTTCGTGTTTCTGAAAATCGCGACCGACCAGACAATTGAAAAGTTGATCTGTGCCTCCGAGTTCCACGTCCGCTTTCACCATCACCGAATCCCAACCCTGCATGATTGGGTATTGAATCTCGTGGGCGTGAATCGGATGACCTTCGTCGATCCGGTTCCGAAAATCTTCGCGTTGCAACATCTGTTGCAAGGTCACCATGCTGTTGAGCCGGATGACATCGTGAAATCCCATCTTGGAATGCCAATCGCCATTCGCGACGAGCTGGGTGCGCGCCGGGTCGAGGACTTTGAACGCTTGGGTCCTGTAGGTTTCGGCGTTCGCCTGGACTTGCTCGCGCGATAACTGAGGCCGCGTCGCCGATCGCCCGCTCGGGTCGCCGATCATTGAAGTAAAGTCGCCGATGATCAGGATGGCTTCGTGCCCCAGATCCTGGAATTGCCGGAGCTTCCGCAAAATAATCGCATGACCGAGATGGAGGTCGGGACTTGTCGGGTCGACGCCGAGCTTGATCCGGAGAGGACGGCCGAGAGCGAGTTTCGCTTCGAGTTCCGCCTCGCTAATGATCTGAGCGGCGCCTTGCTTGAGGATGGAAAGAGCTTCGTCCGGTTTCATCGATCCGCTTCGAGTGTGGTAGCCGGCTGCTACTTACTCTTGTTCAACAGCTCGCGCACCTGTTCGATGGTGAGCGGCTTGTCCTGAGCATGGAGCGCCTTTTGGCTTTTGCCTTGGCCGAGAAATTCCCGGTTATCTGCATATTCGCGGATCGGCGCCGACGTATTGCTTTCGGGCGCGATGCGGGTACCGGCGGTCGCGACTGGCGCGGCGATCATCGTGTCGGTTTTAGGCGGCTGCGACCGTGACGAAATATAGGCTGCCGAATCGCCTGCTCGAAAATGCCGGGCCGCGAACCGTCGAGGCGTGAGCGAGCGTTCGTTGGGAAAACCTTTTGCGATCGGTTTCTGTGCCGAATAAAACGTGGCGGTCCGCGCGGGCTTCTCGAACGACGCAGAGTGCGTGTAAGAAAACTTCTTGTTCTGCGCCGCGTTCGCCAATTCGAGATCGGGTTTCAGGAGCCGATCGATCAGACGGCGCTCCTGCTTTTGAGCGAACGCGGTCGAGATCCCGAAGCAAAATATCCCGATGACAACGAGCGTCCGCACGTTCTGGAACGTGTCGAAACGGGCGCGTTGTTGTAAAGGAAATTGCGCGATCAGCGACCGAGCGCTCGTTCCAAAACCGCGGCACGACCGGGCGCAGGAACATTACCGCTGAGAATCTCCGAGGCGCTCACGCCGTGGCCGTAATAGCGCGCGTTCGCGGTTTTTTGCGTGGCGATCACAGTGCCTTCCAGCGACGCGCCGGCGAACAGACCCTGGGCACGGCTATAGGTGTAAATCGCAGCGGTCGGGGTTACCGCTGCCGCCGCCTCTCGACCGACGGGACCGGCGGCGGCGCTCGCGTCCGCGCCGAGGGTGAAATTGCCGTCACGTGAGAACGCGCGGACGGCGCGGTTCGTATTCAGAACGAAGACATACTCGGTGATCTGCGCGCCAATCTGAGGTCCCCAACCCGCGCCGCCGGTGCCGATAAACGACGGGCCAGACCAGCCGTTACCGGTCCGCGCGATAACGACACCCTGACCGCCCTTGCCGCTAAGACCAAAACCGATTTTGACCACGGTCAGAATGGCCAACCCTTTCGCGTTGCGCATCACGCTCCGCGGAATCCCGCGCTCTGGCATCCGCTTGAACTGTCGCAAAATCGAGGCTGATTGGTTGACGATTTCCTGTTCGGTCGCAGCTCTCGCGGCGAAAGGTAGCAAGCAAATGGCGAGAAGTGCCGAGATCGTTTTCATGGTACATTTAGATCGCCTGCCCGAAGTGCGATGGCTGTATTGACCACCCTCGCTAGGTAGACCGTTCGCATGGATAACCTCATCGACCAGCCGACTGACGAATCTTTTATGGGCGAAGCATTGCGCCTGGCGCGGAAAGCGTTCGCGAAAGAAGAGGTGCCGGTCGGCGCCGTGGTGGTGCGCGCGGGAAAAATCATCGCCCGCGCTTTCAACCAGGTGGAAATGTTGAAGGATGCCACCGCGCACGCCGAAATGCTCGCGATCACGCAAGCCGAAGCCGCCGTCGGCGACTGGCGCCTGAATGAATGCGACCTCTACGTCACCAAGGAACCGTGCGCCATGTGTGCCGGCGCGCTGGTCCATGTCCGAATGCGACGCGTCATTTTCGGTTGCGCCGATCCGCGGAGCGGCGCGGCCGGGGGGACGATTAATTTGCTCCAGATGCAGGGTCTTAATCATCAATGCGAAATTACCGAAGGCGTTTTGCACGATCAATGCGCCGCACTGCTTCAAACTTTTTTTCGCGAAAGGCGCAACCCAAGTCCCAATAATCGATCGTGATCCGGCCAAGAAACACCGCACTGGGGCGAGCGATAAATTTACTGCGAAAATGAGCGTTGACTCGATTAAGAGGATTGCGTAATAAGTTAGCCCTTTCCGTCCGACGGGGCGGCAACTTTGACCTCGTTATGTTCTCCTCCTTTGTTCGCGTAGTCGTCTTTCTCGCGGTAGCGGGCCCTGTCTTCGCCGCTCTGGCTGCACCGCAACCGGGCAGTGTCGATCCAACGCTCGATGCGGGGCGTGGCCCGAATTTGGTGAAGGCTTGGGGGTCCGCCGCTTTGGTCCAGCCGGACGACAAGATCCTGGTCTTCGGATCTTTTAATGCCATCAATCTCGACTACGTCCCGCCGTTGATTCGATTGAATCCGGACGGCTCGCTCGACACTAGCTTCGATGCTTCAAACGCCGCGGCATCTCATGACCTGCTTCCAGTAGCGATTCAGCTCGATGGCCGCATTTTATTTGTCGATGGACGGGGAGGTTCGGGCGCGGCCGTTCTTCTCCGGCTAAACCCGGACGGCAGTCTTGATAACAGCTTCAGCGTCCGGTTCACAACGGCCCGCTCGAATCCCACGATCGACCATGTCGTTGTTCTCGGTGACGGCAAGATAATGATCGCCGGATATTTCGATACGGTGAATGGAGTTCAGCGTCCGCAACTGGTCCGAGTGAATCCGGATGGAACTTTGGATTCGAGTTTCAACCCGGCAAAAGCAAGTAGCAGTTTCGTTGTGCAATCGACCGGCAAAATCGTGATCGCGTTCGGTGACAGCGAAGTGGATCGGCTGAATGTTGATGGCACTCTCGATAATTCGTTTGTGGTCGTCACTGATCCGGGTAGTAACGCTAATTCGCTCGGCTCCGTCCTGGTGCAGCCAGACGACCGGATTCTTTGGACGATCTATAGGTCGAATGCATTTGACGCCACGACTTCCACCCTGAGGCGCTTGAACGCCGATGGAGGTTACGATCCAACGTTCCTCACCTATACGGAGTTTGATTACATCGGATCGCTATGGACGTTCGTGCAGCAAGACGGCAAATTGCTCATCAATTCCGAACGGCGGTTGAATGCCGATGGCACGAACGACCCGACTTTTAAGCCTGCCATAGCTGGGGGCGTCGTCGGCCAGCAGAGTGATGGGAAACTTGTATGGGCCGCGGGTTCGCAACTAATCAGGCTGTTCCTGGACGGGTCGCTGGACAACAGCTTTGCCGGTGGGCCGCACCTGACGTTGATCAAGAACAAGGCAATCGATCACGCGGCGCTGCTCCCCAATGGTAAGATCGTAATCACAGGAGCCTTCAATTACATCGATCGCGTGCCACGAACCGGAATCGCGGTCTTGAATTCCGACGGCACACCCGATCTTACTTTCGATCCAGGGACCCTGCTCACTTTGGATACGAGTGACAACACCGGTGTGAACTCAATCGCAGTGCAGAACGAAAAAATTCTCGTCGCCTTCAACCGAAATGTTGTGCGTCTCAATCCGGACGGAAGTGTGGATCATGCATTTCAGTTCACACCCTTTTCAAGTGGGCGCCCGGTAGGAATCGTCGCCGTTCTGGGAGATGGGAAGATTCTCGTTTACGACGGTGTTTACAACTTTACACTCGTGCGCCTGCTTCCGGACGGTAGTCTCGATACGTCATTCCAATCTGCCGCGCCTAACGAAAGAGTTGCGCTTGTCCAACCGGACCAGCGAATCCTGCTGATAGGAGATAAAGGTCTCAATCGGCTCAACCCGGACGGCTCTTTAGATAGCGGGTTTAGCACGGCCGATAGTATTCACCTCGGCTATTTGGAGATGGTCGGCGGAGCGGCGCTCGAACCTGACGGGAAGTATTTAGTCGATCGATACGCGTATTCTAACTTTCGAGAGTTGTTCTTTCGGTTGAACAGCGATGGATCGAGCGATGCCAGCTTCAATCCGGATCTCGTGTGGGCGACGGTGGCTGGGTTCGATCAGGCTGGCATTCTTTTATATGGAGACATCGGGCCCGAGGCTGATGTCGGTAGGCATGTCCCGCGGGCTGGCGTGGCCCGATTAAACTCCGCCGGAGCGCGCGACGCTTCGTTTGTCTCCGTGCCATTTAGTGCGGGCGGATTTGGTTCCTTCCTCGTGCAGCCGGATGGTCAACTCATCGTAACCGGTGGCTTCGATCATGTGGATGGATTGGAGCGGCGCGCCATTGTTCGCCTGAACGACGGATCGTCGCGAAAGTTGGCGAACATTTCGACTCGGGCGCAGGTAGGAACAGGCCAAAGCGTGGAGATCGCCGGTTTCATTATCAGCGGGAGCTGGCCCAAGAAGGTCATCGTACGCGCGCTCGGCCCTTCGCTCACAGCGAATGGATTTGGCGCATCGCAGGTTCTCGCTAATCCCTCCCTGGAACTGCACGACGCGAGCGGCGCGATGATTGCCTTTAACGATGATTGGCAGCAGAACGAATCCGAAGTTCTAAAAACCGGGCTCCAGCCCGCTGATAGCTTGGAATCGGCGATTGTGATGACCTTGGCTCCCGGGACCTATACCGCCGTAATTCAAGGACGTTCTGGCGAACAGGGTATAGCGCTCGCCGAACTTTACGATCTCGATTCCACGGCGACTTCCAGTCTGGCGGACATAAGCACTCGCGGAATGGTGAATGGGGGTGACCAGGCTTTGATTGGCGGGTTTATCCTGGGTGGTGCGGAAGCGTCTACGGTGGTGGTCCGCGCCTTGGGTCCTTCCCTGGGAGATCTCGGAATTAGCTCACCATTGTCCGATCCGTTCCTGACCGTTCACGATCAGTCAGGCACCGCGGTTGCGAGCAACGACAATTGGAAGCAGACGCAGCAGGCCGAATTGGAATCTCATGGACTGGGTTGCGGTAGCGAAAACGATTCGGCGCTGCTCACCACCTTGCCGCCTGGTGTGTACACGGCAGTCGTGACGAGTGCGAATGGTGGAAGCGGCGTTGGCGTGGTTGAGGTTTATTCGCTGCCAAATCCATAGTCGGAAGCTTCTCCAAAGTTTTTTTCCGAGCACTAGGCATTAGGATGTTTGATGCCTGCATCGCACGTCACTCCGCCTGAGTCGTTCGCGACAGAAAGATTGCTGATTCGGAAGCCGCGCTTTCAAGACGCGCCGCACATCTTCGCGGCCTATGGACAGGATCCGGAGGTGACGCGTTATCTTGCGTTTCGGCCGCACCGCGGTTTGAAGGATGCGGTGGAAGCGGTTGGCCGATTTCTGGAAGGATGGCGCGCAGGAAAATCGTACTGCTGGTTAATCTTTCGACGCGAAGGCGAAGAACTGATCGGCGCGATCGCGGCGCGCGAGGACCAGGGAATCAATCTCGGATATCTCGTGGCCCGCCCATATTGGCGGCGCGGTTTTATGAGCGAAGCGCTGAGCGCAATTGTCGACTGGGCTTTCGCGCAGCCTAACGTCTTTCGGGTGTGGGCGGTCTGCGATGTCGATAACGAAGCGTCAGCGAGGCTCCTGGAACGAAACGGATTTAACCAGGAAGGTGTTCTGCGAAAATGGTCGGTCCATCCGAATGTGTCCGATGTCCCGCGCGACTGCTATTGCTACGCGAAGACGCGCAATCGCATTTCCGACTCGCCAGTCTGGGATACCCGTGATTAGCTTCGGCTGTTCTCGCTTATGATTATCAAGATATTGAGCCGGGCCGCTTTCGTTTTTGTCATCGTTCTTTCGCCAGTCGCCGCTCGCGCTCAGGACGACGATCCGCTTTTTCATTCCATTAATCCGCTCGCGCCGCGCGACGATTGGGGCCGGCTGCATCAAATGCCGAATGTGGATGAGACGGATTATTTTCCGCGGTCAGGTTCGCGCCTCTATTATTATTTCAAGTCACGCCACGAACTCTTGCGCGATCCTGCCTACGTCGCGGCACTCCAAACTGTGATGCGAAACCGTGGCTACTATTGCGGCCCGATTGACGGCGTGAACTCCGAACTCGTTTCTGACGCAATCGCCCGCGTCCAAAGGAACCATCTTCAGCGCGTAGACGGGCATCTGACCATTGGCGTCCGCCGCGCACTGCATCTGCCGTAATGGAGGGACGACCGCTGTGTCGTCCCATCAATCAGCGAGGACGGGACAGCGCCCGTCCCTCCAGCTGAAAAATTTCGTTGGCAGCCCCGCCAGGATTCGAACCGCGTAGCAGCTTCGCTCACGCGGTTGTTTCGTTAATGTTGGCAAAGCCACGTGAGACCGCAGGTCTTTTACGTGGCAGCCTCGCTAGGATTCGAACCTAGACAAAGAGATCCAGAATCTCTTGTGCTACCATTACACCACGAGGCTTCGCTGAGGGCCGAAAGACGTAAGCTTTCCGAGGGAATTTCGCAAGCCCTGTAGCGGCGGTCTATGACCGCCAAATCGATTTCGGCAGAGGATCGGCGGTCATAGACCGCCGCTACAGAAGAAGAGCTATCGCGCGGGGACGTGGCCGCTCAGCCAGATTTCCGCGCCTTCGCGGGCGGCTTCCACTTCCAGGTTTCGCCCGCTTTCCACCACGAGCAAACGCGCCCGCTCCAGCATTTCGTCGATCTGATGATCGTCATGCGAGGGATCGTGATGAAAAAGAAATAGTTTTTTCGCCCTGGCTTCCAACGCGAGCGAAACGACGCGGCTCAGCGCACCGTGACCCCAGCCGATGTGCTCCTGGTATTTTTCATCGGTGTATTGCGCATCGAGAATCAGGACGTCGGCGTCCTTCAAAAACTCGACCAATTTCGAGCGCTGCACCACAGCTTGAGCGCGGGCCCGCTCGGCATGGACGCCGTCGCGTTCGGCCAATTTCAGCTTCAGCGGCTCGAAGGGCTCGTTGTCCGGCAGAAACGCGATCGATCCTTCCTTGGTGAAAAGGCGATAGCCGGCGCAGATGCCGGGGTGATTCAAAAATCGCGAGCGGACCCTGACGTTGCCGACGGAAAACTCCATCTTTTTGAGCTCGCGGACTTTGATCGTGCCCGGAAGATTTTTCCAACTCACGGGAAAGAAAGGCAATTCCATCTGAGCCGCGAGAATTGTGGCAAGCCCGGCGCGGGCGCCCTGATAGCCGAGGACCTGGATGGTGTTCTTCGCCTGATACGCCGGAAGAAAGAACGGCAGGCCCTGGATATGGTCCCAGTGCGTGTGGGTCAGGAGCAAATGCAGATTGATCGGCGCGCTGCCGAATTCCTTGTTCAAGGCGAGACCGAGCTCGCGAATGCCCGAGCCAGCATCGAGGATGATGATGTTGCCGTTCGTGCGCACTTCCACGCACGTGGTGTTGCCGCCGTAACCGATCGTCGTCGGCCCCGGGACTGGGATCGAGCCGCGGACGCCCCAGAATTTTATCCGCGTTGAGGGCGGATGAAATTTTAACCGGCGCGACTCGCGTCCCGCAAGTCTCCCTGGGCGGCACCGCGGACGTTTTAGAACGGCGGAGAGCTTTTCCCATTTGAGGGGTTTTAGAAAATAACCGTCGCCGCCCGCTTCGAGGACTGCTTCGCGATCGATGTCGTAACGCCGACCGGCCATGATGATGATCCGGGCGAGATCGAGTTTTTCGCGAATGGCGCGGGCGACCTGCAACCCGCTCATTCCCGGCAGGAGCAGATCGCACACGACAGCGTCCGGGCGTTTTGCGAACGCCAGCTCGATACCGGCCTTGCCTTCGAGGGCTTCGATTACGTCCCAGCCGTGCCGAGCGAAAAGACGGGCCACGCGTTTGCGGCTTTCCACGTCGTCCTCGATAAGCAGCACGGTCGGCATAAGTTGTAGCGCCGGATTCTGCTCAGCGCCGCGTGGGGAAACAAGCGTTTTTGGGCGCTACAACAAACTGGAACCGAAGCCGCCCGGCTTGCCCTTTTTCCAGCGCAGGTCAGGATGAAGATTGATTTCCTCGGCCGCCACATCGAACCCGACTGAGCGGAGCAAATAGGAAACGCCTTCCCGACTTTCCATTGTTTCCTTCAGGCTGCGGGCAAAGAGCTCGATGTACTCCTTGTAGGATTCGAGAGCGAGCTTGCCCTCAGCGAAATGCTCGGCCAGCGCTTCGTCGTGATAATCGATCAGCTCGATGAGGGCTCGCCGCAGTTTCAAACGCATCTCGGGATCGACGACGACCTTGAAGGGCGTCGCGCCCGGATCCGGTTTGGCGATTTCCTTCCGCAGCGTCGTTTGATCGGCGGAGACGAGCTGGTAATCGCGAGGTTCGTCCATTTGTGGAGTCAATTTTCCCGGCCAACAGCGCACCGGGCAGGGGAGTCACTTGTGGATTGACCGGCAGATTCTGTCAAACCAGAATCGCGGCCATGAAAAAAACTGTAATTAGCATGTTGATGGTTTTGGGATTCGCGACGGCGGGTTTCGGCGCCGGAGCTGAAGCGGAATTGAAAACCTTGGAGCAGCAGTGGCTCGATGCCTACGCAAAAGGGGACACCGCGTTCCTGAAGACCGTCGAAGCAGATGGCTGGACCCTGGTGGACTCCGACGGGACCATTGCGACGAAGGACAAAGACATCAAGGAATTGGGCGACAAGACGTTTGTTTGTAAATCGGCGTCGATGAGCGACGCGAAGGTCAACATGATGGGCGAAAATTTCGCCTATGTGACGGGCATCGTGAAAATGGCGGGCAGCTACAAGGGCAAGGAGTTCGACGAGAGCTTTCGCGCCGTCGACGTCTTTGAAAAGAAGAACGGCAAATGGCAATCGACTTATTCCCAGATCACTAAGATCGGGAAGGAAAAGGAATAGCCGCGGCCGAACCGTCTAATTCACGAGCCGGCGGTCATAGACCGCCGCTACAGCTAAAAGAAAATCGGGATGATCAGGATCGCGACGATGTTCACGACCTTGATCATGGGATTGATCGCGGGACCGGCGGTGTCCTTGTAAGGATCGCCGACGGTATCGCCGGTGACCGAGGCGGCGTGGGCGAAAGAACCTTTGCCGCCGAGGTTGCCTTCCTCGATGTATTTCTTGGCGTTGTCCCACGCGCCGCCGCTCGACGTCATCGCGATGGCAACGAAGAGGCCGGTAACGATGGTGCCGACGAGCAAGCCGCCTAGAACGACGGGTCCGAGCGGTTTGATCATCGCAACGGCGAGAACGAACAGGACCGGCAGCAACGCCGGAATGATCATTTCACGGAGCGCCGCCTTGGTGACGATATCGACGCAGGTGCCGTAATCCGGCGTATCTGTCCCGGTCAAAATTCCTGGCTTTGCGGTTAGTTGACGCCGCACTTCGCGCACAACCGCGCCGGCCGCCTTGCCGACAGCGTCCATGCTAAAGGCGGTGAAGATAAACGGAAGCAATCCGCCGATGAACAATCCGATGATGACCTTCGGTTCGGTCAAAGAAAATTGGAACGAATAGGTCCGGCCACTGGTAGTGAAGTGGGCGCGAAGCTCTTCGACGTAAGAGCCGAAAAGAACGAGCGCGGCGAGACCAGCGGACGCGATGGCGTAGCCTTTCGTCACGGCCTTCATTGTGTTGCCCACGGCGTCCAGCTCATCGGTAATGCCGCGAATTTCCTTCGGCAGATTGCTCATCACAGCGATGCCGCCTGCGTTGTCGGTGATCGGACCAAACGCATCCAACGAGATGATGATGCCAGCCATCGAGAGCATGCTCATGACCGAGACGGCGATGCCGTAGAGACCGGCGAAATGGAAACTGAGCAGAATCGCGATGCCGATAAATCCCACGGGCAACGCGGTCGCATGCTGACCAATCGCGAGACCGGCGATGATGTTCGTCGCGTGTCCGGTCTCGGAAGCCTTCGCGATTTTGCGGACGGGGGCGTAGCGCGTCGATGTGTAGTAGTTCGTGATCAGGACGACAACGCCCGTCATCACCAATCCGACAACGGATGCGAGATACAGGTCGCCAGCCGTGCGAGCAATTCCGCCAATCGTGACCGCGCTCGGGAAAAGCAGATGCGTCGCGGGCCAATACAAGATCGCTGAGATAACGCCACTCGCACCGACTGCGCCCATCAGGACCGATCCCGGTCTTCCGCCGCTGATGTTCACGAACAAAATTCCGATCACAGCGCCGAGCACGGAAATACCGCCGAGAACGAACGGATAAATTACAGCTGCCGGATAACTACCGAGAGTGAGTGCGCCGACGAGGATCGCGCCGATCAAACTCACGGCGTAAGTCTCGAACACGTCTGCCGCCATGCCCGCGCAATCGCCGACGTTGTCGCCGACATTGTCAGCGATCGTCGCCGGGTTACGCGGATCGTCTTCTTCCAGGTTGCTCTCGATTTTGCCGACGAGGTCAGCCCCGACGTCGGCGGCCTTCGTGTAAATGCCGCCGCCGAGCCGAGCGAAGACGCTGATCAAGCTGGCGCCGAGCGCGAGCCCGACGAGGCTTTTGATTGCCAGATCGTGGCCGATAAACCGGTTCGCGACCGTGTAAAAAATGCCGACCGAAAGGAGCGCGAGACCCACGACCAGAAGTCCGGTGACGGCGCCGCCGTTGAAAGCGACGCGCATTGCGGCGGAGCGGGACTGGCTCGCGGCCTGGGCAGTGCGGGTATTCGCCAGAACGGCGATGCGCATGCCGATATAGCCAGCGGCGAGCGAACAAAAGGCGCCGATCAGAAAGCCGATCGCGGTGAATTTGTCGCGAAAGATGAAGAGGAGAATGAAGATGACAGCGGCGATTGCGCTGATGGTCACGACCTGGCGCTTCAAGTACGCCTTCGCGCCTTCCTCGACGGCGCCGGCGATCTGTCGCATCCGGTCGTTCCCGGGCGAAAGCCGGATGACGGCTTTGATAAGAAGAAAAGCGAAAACCAAACCCAAAGCCGCGCAGACCATGGAAAGGGTGACACCGGATTTGAGGATATCGAGGGCAAGAAAAGTCATGACGGCTCCGTTGAAAGCGGGGCACTGTAGTTAGGTTTCCCGGGCTGGCAATCGGTAAATCTAATACCGTGATGCGGCAGTGGAGGGACGCGCTTCGGCGCGTCCGCCTGATTTCATCGCGGGTAAAAACAATGGGACGCGCAGAAGCACGTCCCTCCGCCTCTTACAGCTCGAAAACCGTCCGCAAACGCCGCAGGAACGACGACCGATATTCCGATTCCTTTTTCTCCTGCTCCTGAGGCTTCTCGGCATCTTTCACGATGCCTTCGCCCTCCATTTTTCGCTTTGCGAGCAGCTCGCTCAGCGCGCTCAGACATTGCGGCGATTCCTTAAGCACCTCGGCCATGATCGGTTTGCTAATTTCGAGAACTTCGCAGTCGTTCTCGGCCCTAACGGTGGCGGTGCGCGCCTCCCCGGTGAGCAGCGAAAATTCGCCGAAGCAATCGCCCTGGCGCATTGTTCCCACGCGGACGCTGGTCCCATTTCTGGCTATAGCTACCGCTGCCGTGCCTCGCAGCATTACGAACATCGAATCGCCGGCGTCGCCTTCCTGGATCAAACGCTCACCCCGGCCGTAACGATGGATCGGCGAATTCTGAAGCACGTTCGCAAGCTGATCGTCGTTCATGCAATCGAAGAGCGGCTCGCTTCGCATGATCGCACGGGCCTCGGCCTGCGGATCGCCGGTCCGTTTCGGGCCGCGTTGCACATGCAGAGTGCGGATCGGGAAGGGGATGGTGATTTGCTGGCGTCGAAACTCGTACCAGATGTTGGTCCGGATGGCGTCGCACACATCGTTGTAAGCGCGGTGATTTCCCATGGAAAACTTGATCTCGTAGACGACCGCTGAGTCGGCAAAATCCATCACGTAAATTTTCACCGGCGGATCGGGCAGCACGCCTTCCGCGCTTTCGGCGGCGCGATGGAGGGCGTCTTTCACCCGGTTTGGCGGAACATCGTAGTCGACGCCGACGCGCAGACGCATCGCGTGGATCTCCGTCGGGTAATGGAGATTGATGATCGGGTTGCGTGCGATCTGGTAGTTCGGGATATCGAGGTAAATCCCATCATTGGTGCGAAGACGAGTGGAGCGCCAGTTGATCTCCATTACCTCCGCGTAGCGGTCCTGGATATGGAGCCAGTCGCCAACTTTGTAAGGCTTGCTGATCTGAAGGGCGATGCCCGCGATGATGCCGCCGAACAAATCCTGGGTGGCGAACCCGAGCACGATCGCGGCGATGCCGGATCCGGCCAGGATGCCGCGCAGCTGTCCTTCCGCGTGATAACCGACGCTCAGGACGAGGAGCAGTGCGATGAGGTAAATGAAGAGCGCGACGACCTGCCGAAGGAAATGGGGAATGGTCGCGCGCCGCTTTTTTTCCCAGTAGGCATCCCAGAGGTAGCGATCGAGCAGGGCGACGAAAAACGCGGTGCTTAAGAGAAAGAGAACCGCGCCGACGTGATTCCGCCAGTCTGCATGGACTCCGTAAAATGAAACGGCGGCGTAAAACGCGAGGGTGAGGCAGAAAAGTTGAAAGAGCACACCGAGCGGAACACCGGCTCGGCGTTTGAGGAGACGGCCAACCGTCAGGGAAGCGAAATACGTCGCGATGAAAATGATCATCGTGAGCGCGGATCTTTGGGTCTGGATGAGCTCCAACATTAGCGGCGGGAGAATATCAGGATGAACGAGGGTGCGACAAGTGCCGTGCTCAGAAACGCGTGTCATCCCGGGCGGAGCGCAGCGAAGTCGAGGGATGCCGTGGACAATCGCACGACGCCTGGCGGGGTCCCTCGACTCCGCTGACGCTTCGCTCGGGATGACTTAGAGCTTTGGCGCGATCACGAGCCAGGCCCAGCCCGCAAGAAAACAAAGGCCGCCGAGCGGCGTGATCGCGCCAAGCCAACGAATATTTGTCAGAGCCATCGCATACAGACTGCCGCTGAAAAGAAGAATGCCGGCAACCAAAAGGAAATAGGTCGCGCGATTGCCCGCTCCATACAGCGCCAGCGCCACCAGCGCGACGCCATGTAGAAAATGATAGAGCACCGCCTTATTCCAAACGTCGAGCATGCCACTTGATTGCAGCGCGGCTTTTAACGCGTGCGCGCCGAACGCGCCCAAGGCCACCGCCAAAAAACAAAGGGCGGCTGCAAATCGTACGATCGCGATCCGGCTCATTTTCCGCCGAAAAATTTCCGGAACGATTGAAAGAGGCGGCTTGGAAGCGTGGTCGCCTTTTGCCCAAGGTCCTGCAATTTCTGAGCAAATTGCGTCTGAGTACCGCCATGAACTTCGCACGCGACGGTGGGGACCTTGTCTTGCGGTAAAGTGATTTCGTAGGCGGTACCGGCCGCGTTGCAACCAGTCGTCGCCAAATGATTCGAGATGGAACAGACGACCGCGCTCGCGAGCGGCATCGTGGGCTGGAGTTCTTTAGCGGGATAACGCTGCGCGGCTTTGGTCATGACCTGCGTCCAGACTGGGAGGGCAAGGGCCGCGCCATAACCGCGCGGCATGATCGTTTGCGGCTGATCGAAGCCGACCCAGACGCCGCAGGTGATCGCGTTAGTGTAACCGACGAACCACGCGTCCTTGTAATCGTTGGTGGTTCCCGTCTTGCCCGCGGCTGGCAGTTTGAAACCTAACGACTTGGCGCTCGCCGCCGTCCCGCTAACGAGGACCTGCTCCATGAGTTGCGACGTCATCCAGGCCGCGCTTGGATCGAGCGCCGGAACGCTCACGTGCGCGGCCCGATAAATCGGATTGTGATCCGCGTCGTCAATCCGCTCGATGATGTAAGCCTGCTTCCGGATGCCGGCGTTTGGAAAAACGGTATAAGCCGCAGTGAGATCCTTCAGGTCCGTCTCGAAGGACCCGATGTAAATCGCCGGTCCGTGGGGAACGTTTTGGCCGAGGCC
Organism: Chthoniobacterales bacterium; assembly: GCA_045809795.1. GTDB lineage: Bacteria > Verrucomicrobiota > Verrucomicrobiia > Chthoniobacterales > UBA10450 > AV80. The sequence goes on along the minus strand of JBJMXD010000006.1, from coordinate 516,110 downwards.
GAGAGTCATCGCAATTTTCTGAACGTTATCGAGTCCGGCGATCTCGCCAACGCGCACGCTCATGGTGTTGCGCGAATGGATCAGCCCGTACGAGACAGGCTGGACACCGCCGTAGGTCCCGTCGGAATTTCCCGGCGTCCAGTTGCCCGCGCCCTGGATTTCGCCCGGCTCGATCGGTCCGTCGCTCACCGCTGCGCCCGGGAGAAGGCCATGCGCAAACGCGACTGTGTAAACGAACGGTTTAAACGAGGAGCCGATCTGGCGGTTCGCCGGCGCGAGGGCGCGGTTGAATTTGCTCTGGGCGTAATCGCGACCACCGACGAGCGCGCGGATACCGCCGCTTTCGTTATCGATCGCGACGAGCGCCCCCTCCAGATACGGCATGGAAGAATCTTCGCCTTCTTCCGGCGGGCGATAGTTCGCCTTGAGGGGATGCTTGAAACCGGATTGATGCTCGATCTTCGCAAGCTGCGTTTCCATCGCCTGCGTCGCCACATTTTGCACAGTCGGATCGAGGGTCGTGTAAATATAGAGCCCGCCTTCGTCGATTTGTTCCGGCGTGAGAAGCAGGTTGAGGTCGCGCTGGACCGCGTCCATCGCGTAGTTCTCCTGAATTAGCGGCATGCGTTTCGGATGGGACTCGACCTTCCTGAGCTTGGCGTCCTGTGCCTGGGACGAGGTGATCTTTTTCAACTCAACTAGCCGGTCGAGCACGGTGTTGCGTTGCGACGCCGCGCCTTCCGGATTCTTCAGCGGCGAAAACCGGTTTGGGCTCCGGATCAAGCCAGCGAGCGTCGCTGACTCGGAAAGATTTAAACTCGCCGCCTCCTTCCCGAAATAGGCGAGAGACGCGGTTTGCACTCCATAACAACCGGCCCCGAAATAAATCCGATTCACGTAAGCCTCGAGGATTTGTTGTTTGGTAAAATCCTTTTCAATGCGCAGCGCCACCATCGCTTCGAGAACTTTCCGGCTCAGAGTCCGACCGCCGAGGGGCAGACTGTTGCGCGCGAGCTGCTGGGTGATGCTGCTCGCACCTTCCTTAGCCGACCCGCTCATGATGTCGCGCACGAGCGCGCGCGCGATCCCGCGCCAGTCGATCCCGCCATGCTCGAAGAAACGTGTGTCTTCCCGCGCCAACAACGCGTCGATGAAGTAGGGCGAAACTTCGGTGAGCGCAACCTTCACCCGATTCGCGCCCGCGAGCCGGCTATAAATCTTGCCGTCGACGTCGAAGACGGTGTTGCGCTCGGGCATGTCGCCGACCTTTTTCAGGTCGTAGGTCTGGGCCCAGATCGCGTAGAAAAAGAGAACGCCGCAGACCAGAATGACCGGCAGCCCAAGGAGCGCCAGCTTCCACGGGACGCGAATCCTGGTCCGGCTCTTTTTTCGAGCGGGAGCGCGGGCGAGGAGCTTCATCGTCAAAGTTAGACCGCTAACCAATCAAATCGTTAAAGCAGTCATCCCGATCGGAGCGAAGCGGAGTCGAGGGACCCCGCCGAGTCGCCGGACAACACCGATCGCAGCGCCACGGGGTTCTTCGACTCCCCCTGCGCTCCGCTCAGAATGACTGATAATTCGACGCGAATTAGATCCGCATTTGAACAGCGCTGTCGTGCTGTTCATGCGCGCACGGCGCGTTCGTCGGCACACCGGCGTCCGCCGCGTTTGCCGCGACCAGATTGTTCTCAACCAGATATTCCTCGACCTCATCGCCGCTCACGTCGGCCAGCATTTTGTCGTTGATCTCGACGCAGGGTGAAAGCGGCTGGCCGGTTTTGGTCTCCATTTCCCAACGGAAAGCCGGATTCTGGATGATGTCTTTTTCGGTGTAAGGAAGATTGTATTTGGCGAGCACGGCGCGGACGCCATTGCTCCAGCCACAGGTGGTTTTCAGGTAAGCAGTGATCTTGGGCGTATCCATGGGGGGAACTTTAGCATGAGCAGCGCGGTTTGCATTCGCTGTTCGCGGCGCTAAGAAATCTAATGAGCTTTACTCTGCAGATCGGCGAAGCCGCGCCCGATTTCCGATTGCCAGCCACGGATGGCAAAACGTATGCGCTTGGCGATTTCGCCAGCGATCCGGTGCTCGTGATTTTCTTCACCTGCAACCATTGCCCTTATGTCACGGGCTCCGACGAATCGACGCGGCGGACCGCGGAAAAATTCGCGGCGCGAGGAGTGCGCTTCGTGGCGATCAATTCGAACAGCAAGAACACCTACGCCGAGGACGATTTCCCCCACATGGTGCAGCGAATGCGGGAAGAAAAATTCCCGTGGATTTATCTGCACGATGAAACTCAGGAGGTCGCGCGGGGTTACGGTGCGCTGCGCACTCCCCACTTCTATGTGTTCGATCGTGATCGGCGGCTGATTTACACCGGCCGCGCCGTCGATAATCCGCGGCAGGCGGATCGCTCAAAGACGCACGAGCTCGAGCGCGCTCTTGAAGAGCATCTCGCCGGCAACCCGGTCAGGATGCCGGTAACAAACCCGATCGGCTGCAACGTGAAATGGGACGGCCGCGAGGCTCATTGGATGCCGGCCGACGCGTGCGATCTGGCTTAATCCTGCTCCTGATCATGATCGTGCTCATGATCTTTCCGAGAAGTGGCGCCTTACAAAAGGATCATGAGCATGATCACGATCATGAGCAGGAAGAGACGACCGCCGTTATATCTTGCTCCGTAGCGGCCGCACGCACTGCGTGAGTTTCCGCAGCCCGAGTTGCAAGCGCGTCTTTACGGTTCCGAGCGGTGTATTCGTCGTCGCAGCGATCTCGCGTTGGCTTAAGCCTCTAAAATACGCGAGCTCCACGGCTTCGCGTTGGACCGCAGGCAGCGTCTTCAATTGCTTGCCGAGAAAAGTGCGCAGATCGCTTTGCGTCACTTCGGTATCAGTTTTTCCGGTCCGCGTACTCTGAGCCTGAGGCTTGATCTCATCCTCGAAGCGCTGCTTGGCGCGGCGATAACTGTCGCGGCGGCGCACCCGGTCGATCGCACGGCGGCGCGCGATTGTGATGACCCAACCGAGCGGTTTGCCGGCCTTCGGCGAATAATGATGCGCCTCGCGCCAAATTTGGAGGAACGATTCCTGGAGGACGTCGTCCGCTTCCGATTCTTCATGGACCACGCTGCCGATGAGCGCGCGGAGCGAGCGAGAGTAGCGGGAATACAATTCCTTTAAAGCCTGTTGCCGGCGTTGCGTGATTTCCTGCATGAGCATTTCATCGCAGAGGAACGAGCCGTCCGCGCCGTCGAGTTGAGGAATGATTTCCGGGAATATCGCCATGATACCCGTAAGTTCGGACGTGCTTCGCGTATCGGCCATAAGCCCACGGCATTACCTGTCGATAAGGAAAAGTCCGATGGACGTTTTCCCGGGGCGTTTTGGATTTCTCGGCCCGAAACTTCCGGCCGCAGTAGGGGTTTATCTTATATGCGTTTCAGCGCCGGTACCGATGTCCAAGGGACTTTGGTGCCGCTTTAATCTGCACGCTTTCCAAATGGACACGCCACTGCTTCCGGAAGACAAACTTGCACTCCTCCAAGCGGCCGATCTACGCCGCAAATGGCATTCGCTGGATGATCAGCGCGTCTGTGTTTTGTGCGATCGAACGATTACGGGCCGACAAATCGAAGTGAAGCGCGAACCCGGCGGCACGTTTTCGCTCCATTGCCCGACAGAAGGATGCCCTTCCGCTCCCCGCGATTGGTTTTATCAGGGCAACGCGTGCTCGACTTCGAAACCGGCGAATGTCCGGATGGGCGAGGCGAGCATTTGGACGAGCTGAAGTCCGCTTCGAGGCGAAGCACCAGCGCGAAAATTATCAAACCGCCGATTCCTTTCGGCGCGATCTACCGACAAAGAACGGGGTAAAAAATGGCTACCAAGAAAAAAAGCAAAACAAGCAAGCGCACTGTAATTGAGCCGAAAAAAGGCGATCGGCGTTATGTTCGCCGGAACAAAAAGGGCGAATTCAAAAAACAGGTGAAGGTAGGGAAGTCCCTCGCCGCGGACCGGAAGCGGAAAGCGAAAACGAAAGTCGAAAAAGGGCAGGGCGACCGCGGCGACGTTAAGCGCTAGGCGCCGACGCTTCTCGCGTCCGGATCGACCCACTCCATCGGGCCGGCCGTGCAATCTTCGGTCGGGCAGCGCAGACGCAACAGCCCGAGTCCTTCCATTCCGCGGCTGAGTTTGATCTCCGTGCCGCTGATTATTTTTCCGCACCCGAGACAAAGGCGCCGTTCATGAATGCTGCCCCACTGCCGAAACCCGTCCAGGTGTTGAAGCAGCTTCAGTTTTTCTTCGGGATTGACCGGGACTGTTTCCATCAGCGTTGATTTCCCACAATTTCGAAAATCGCCAATCGGAGAGCGATCCTATTCAGCAGTCAGTTATTATCTGAGCTGCCCGAGGGATTAGACCGTGTTTAGTGTTTTTCCTTGTCGACCTTCGGTAGCTCGATGTTTTCGTTCTCGAGCTTGCCTTCGAACGCCTTCACGAACGCGTTCTTGAACACATTGAGAACCGTCGTCATCACTTCCGGGGCCGGGTCCTCGAAACTTCCGGAAAGCGGAACGCGCGTGCCGAACCTGTCTTTCGGATGATTGCGAATGATTCGAGTCAGGCCGCCGACAATGCCCTGCCAGATGAAGTCGATCGGATTGTCGCTGTCGTGCGCTGGATCGAAGATAGACATGTGGTCGAAGACTGGCTCGATATAGCCTTTGAAAGCGCCATTTTTTGAATTCAATTCCGTCGCCACTTTCAGCGTGCCTTCTTCAAACGTGAAGTGGCCGTAGGCCTTTGCGAAGTCGTTCAGTTTCGTAAGCGGCACTTCAGCGATCTCGAGTTTCATCTCGAACGTCGGCTTCGGCGCATACGGATCGAGTTTCACGTTGCAACGCGCTTCGCCGGTGCGGAGCGGGCGCGCCTCCATGTCGATGTCGGCAATGAGCGTTTTCGAGAGTTTTTTGCTGTTCGTCAGGTTGGTGCCGACCATCTGGACCCGGTCGAACACAACGTCCACGTGCGGATCGTGACTGTAATCGCGGTAATGGATCTCCCCGTCATGGACGGCGAAGCGGTTGAACTTGAGCGGAAACAACTCTTTGATCTTCTCCGTCCACGGCTTGTCGACGCCGAACTGGCTGTTCGCCTTACTGGCTGCGTTCACGAAATTCATTTTCGGGCGATAAAATTCGATCTCGCCCACCACTGCGCCATGCCAGAGCGCGCCCCATTCCACCGAGAGATCGACCGCGGGCGCGGAGAAAAACGGGACCGGCACCTTGCCCGTCGTTTTCTCGATGGTCACTTCGTGGATCGTGTAGGCACCGCGCCAAAGATGAAGATCCACCGCGGCGACGTGTCCGCGGTATTCGTCCATCTCGTTCAGCTTGCGATTCACATAATCGCGCACCCAGATCGCGAGCATCAGCCGCACGATCACGACCGCGACAAGAATCACGACCAACGGCCAAAACCATTTTCGTTTCCAGATTCGTTTCATGACGGGAAACGCCACCCAGCGGTGGCGTCGTTTATTATTCGCGCATCGGGTGGCTGGCGGTTTGGCCGGCTTTCCTGCTCCTGATCATGATCATGATCGGGCTCATGATCTTTTGTGCTGATGCGGCCTGATCACAGGATCATGAGCAGGAATAGGAATCGTCACGCCCGGAGGTGGTTTTCGTAACGAAGCTAGACGTATGGCCGGATCAGTAACGTTGAAGGTCGATACCCGGCCCATCGCGATCTCGAATCCGAACAAGGTCTTCTATAACGGCGGGAAGTTCACCAAGCTCGATGTCGTCACTTACTACCTGAAGGTCGCGCCGTTTTTGCTGCCCCACTTCCGGAACCGGCCGGTGACGTTGAAGCGTTACCCGAATGGTGTGCACGGCGAGGTTTTCTACGAAAAGGACGCCCCGCAGTACACACCGAAGTGGATTAAGACGTTTCCCGTGCCGCGGCGCGAAGGCGGGCCGGACATCAACTACATCCTCATCAACGACCGAGCGACGCTCGCGTGGGTGGCGAATCTTGCCGCGCTCGAACTCCACCCGTTTCTGCATGGCGTCCCCCACCTCGAGCGACCGACGCACGTCGTCTTCGATCTCGATCCGGGCGAAGGAGCGGGACTCGCTGAATGCATCGAGGTCGTATTTCTTCTGCGTGACGTCCTGACAAAACTTCGCCTGAAATCGTTTCCGAAAGTTTCAGGCTCGAAAGGGCTTCAGCTCTATGTGCCGCTGAATACGCCGACGTCCTACGACGCAACGCAACTCTTCGCCAAGACGATCGCTGAACTCCTCGAACGCGAGCATCCGAAACTGGTCGTGGCCGACATGGCGAAGAATCTGCGTCACGAAAAAGTGTTCATCGATTGGAGCCAGAACGCAGATCACAAGACGACGGTCGGGGTTTATTCGCTCCGCGCGAAGCGGGACCGGCCGTTTGTTTCGATGCCGGTAAAATGGAGCGAGCTCAAAAAGTCGAAGGTGGAAGCGCTCTATTTCGAAGCGGGCGCGGCACTCACTCGGTTGAAGAAAATCGGCGATCTGTTTTCGCCGGTGCTGAAGTTGAAACAGAAGCTGCCTCCACAGTTCGTCCAACGATCGGCACAAAAGCCGTCACATAAAATTCGATCGCTCGAGAAATACGCGGCGAAACGCGACTTCGGGCGAACGAGGGAACCGGCGCCATCGGCCCCGCGCCGCAGCCGGCAGGGGAGCCGTCGCCGGTTCGTCATCCAAAAGCATGCGGCGAGTCACCTTCACTACGATTTCCGGCTCGAGATGCACGACGTCCTCAAGTCGTGGGCGGTGCCAAAGAATCTTTCGCTGAACCAGAACGAAACGCGGACGGCCTTCGAAACGGAAGACCATCCGATCGATTACCTGGAGTTCGAGGGAATCATTCCCGAAGGCGAATACGGCGGCGGCACCGTGATGGTCTGGGACATCGGGACGTATGAGGTGGTGGAGGGCAACTACTGGAAGGGTTCGCTCACCGTTTTTCTGTCCGGCAAGAAGTTGAAGGGCGAGTGGACGCTGACGCGAACGGAATCGGAGGAGGGAAAAGCGAAATGGTTTGTAAAGAAGACAGGCGGTGTTGCCAAAGCGATTCCGAAAAAACGCGAGAACGTGTCGGCGCTGACGGGGCGGACGATGGAAAAGATCGCTGGAGAGAAATCAGCGGTGTGGAGGAGCGATCGACCCAATGTGGGAGGGGCCTTTGCGCCCCGACAATCGAAGCGAAAGCAATCGGGACGCAAAGGTCCCTCCCACATTAAGAAAGGTAAGGCGCCGCGTTTCGTCAGGCCGATGAAAGCGACGGCGGTGACCGGGCTTCCGGCGGAGGGCGATTGGATTTACGAAATCAAGTGGGACGGCTATCGGGCGCTCGGGATGAAAGACGGAGGCGATGTCCGGCTGCTCTCTTTGAAAGAGAAAGATCTCACGAGCGATTTCCCGGGCGTCGCGAAGGCCATGCGCGGTCTGGCGGCGGAAACCGCGGTCGTGGACGGCGAGATAGTGGCAGTGGATACGAAAGGACGGCCATCCTTTCAAGTGCTCCAAAATCGCAAAAGCCTTGGCCGCGGTTGGAGCGTCGTCTATTACGCCTTCGATTTGCTGAACCTGGGAAGCGATGATTTGCAACGCCTGGAGTTGCACGAACGGAAAGCGAAACTCCGGGAACTGATCGCCAAAACAGCGTCGTCGACGTTGCGCTACAGCGCGGAATTATCCGGAACGCCGCCGGCCATTATCCGCACTGTTGCCGCCGCCGGACTGGAAGGTGTGGTGGCGAAGAAGCGCGACTCAGTTTATCGCGCTGGCACGCGGGTCACGAGCTGGCTCAAGTTAAAGTTGAATAAGGGACAGGAGTTTGTGATTGGCGGTTACAAACCCGAGCCGGGAAGTTTTCAATCGATCTTGGTTGGGTATTACGATGCGAAGAAGCTGATCTTCGCGGGCAAAGTGCGGCAGGGATTTAATCCGGTGGTTCGCGCGCGACTCCTCAAAGAAATGAGTCCGTTCCTCACCCGCCAATGTCCATTCGCGAATTTGCCAACCAGCCGCAAGAGCCATTTCGGTGAGGGAATCACGGTCGAAGAGATCGCGGAACTGTGCTGGTTGAAGCCGAAGCTGATCGCGCAAGTCAGCTTCACCGAGTGGACGAACTACGGGTTGCTCCGACACGCGACCTTCGAAGGCTTGCGCGATGACAAGGCGCCGCGCGCGATCGTGCGTGAAGTCTAGACCAACTTCGACAACCGGGCCTACTGCCTCACTTTGGGCCGGCGGGTTTCAAACGTCGCTCCGTGATTTTTGAATCAACAACTGCCGTTTTCGACGCAACCGTCTGATCTTGCTCTTGGCGGCTTCCGGCGTGGGCTGCAACGATTTCGGCGGCCTGACCGGTTTGCGATAGAGTTGGGTGAGCCGCACAATTAAAGCGGCGTGCGCTTCTTCACCGCCTGGCTTCCGCGTCGCGGGTTCAGCTTCGGGGTTTGGTTCGGCCATAATCGAACGTCTCTCCTTAAGATACGGTGGAGACGATCTTAACGCGTGTCTCGCCGATCCTCGGCTCCGGTTTATCGGGAAAACCCCGATACGATTATCGGAAAAGACCCGACCAAGACCGGTGCCGGCTTCGAAGAGAAATCAGACCGCCCAGCGGTCACCCCGTTATGTGCGCCATTCTGCTGGTCGAGGATCATTACGACACGCGGCAGGCGTTCGCAGCGGTTCTCCGCAGCTGGGGACATAAGGTTGGCACCGGGGATTCCACGGAAAGTGGTTTGAAATTTCTGGACGACCACGCGGTCGACGTTGTCTTGAGCGACATCGGGTTGCCGGACCGGAACGGCTACGATTTCATTGCCGAAGCTCGCCAGCGGACGCCGGGACTGAGGGCGATCGCCGTGAGCGCTTACTTCACTGCGGCCGATCAACAACGCGGGAACGATGCCGGGTTCGACATGTTTTTCGCGAAGCCGATCGATCTGGCGGCGCTGCGGCTGGTCCTCGAACGAATCGATTCGCCCGCCGGACGCAACGGCGGCGCTGCCGCGTCGTACGCGCTTTAATCGTCGCGCAGTTTCTCGCCCTCGCTTTTCGCAGGATCGGAAGTTACGTCGCGGTTCAAATCGAGTTTCTGCTGTTTCTCCGGTGACGAACCTTCGGGAGCGTGACCGGACCGCATTCGCACGTCGCGCCAGGCGAGCTTCACGTCGCGAAGAAAATGGCCGGGCGCCTCATAGCCGAAGGCTCGATATTTGCCCGGCTCGACTTTTCCTTTTCGGCCGACGAAATCTCCAAAGCGCCGAGTCCATGCCTCCAATTCAATGAGCGCCTGCTCGTGCCGCGGCAAATCTTCCGCCTGATTATCACTGTACTTCTCGCCTTTCCCGAATTGAACGTAATGCCAGAGCTCATCGGGAACTTCGATCCCGCCATAGCGACATTGCCAGACCAGCGGCGCGTAAGTGTCGCGCTCATTTTCGAACGGCTCCTTGTCCGGATCGAAGTAATGCTTGTGCGCGTGCTTCAATAATTTCGGCCGGCCTTGCGGATCCAGTTCGTCGCCGCCGGCATCGCCATAACAAAAAAATCCGGCAGTGCGGCCTTCAAGATGATTCAGGCTCAGCGCTTCCCACTCCGGAGTATGCTCGAGTGCCATCGCCAGCTCCGGGTTTTTGTGCTCGATCAATTCTTCGCGCGGATTACCGCCATTCATGCAGACGAGCCGGTCGAACATCAGCTTGAGGTTGCTGGTCGGCGCGTACCAGTTGACGGGACCGATGATTGCCCAGGCGTCCGCGAGATCGAGGCGCGCATACAAGTCGAGGTCCCACATGAGGTCGGGCTCTTTCGAGTGGCCTTTTTCGTAACAATTGCAGGGCCACACGCAGAGTGCCATCGAGGTGGAGACGCAGGCGTTACAACTTTGAATCCGCGCCCGGCCGTAAACGTTTCCCAGATCTTCGTAATCGATTTCCCATTCCGGCGGCAACGAATCCGCCATCCGCAGCATCAAGGTGCGCGCTTTCGAATCGACACCCGGACAATTGTATTGCCGCCGATCCGATCCGGCGATGATGAGGACCCGAAGCGGACGCTGGTCCGGCGGAAGGTGGCCGTTCTCGTCGTTCGGTTTCACGGTTGCTTATCTTTGAAACGGCGGGAAACCTCGTCCAGGACGTTATATTGTTATGTCGGCAAATGCTCGACTGCCATCTGTTTCGGTTATCGTTCCGGTTTTGAACGAAACGGCGTTGATCGGCGACTTCCTGCGGCGGGTGCGAAGTCTCGCCCCCAACTTGGAGATCATTGTTGTGGATGGCGGCAGTAACGATGGAACCGTCTCGATCGCGCGACCGCTCGCCGACAAGACTATCGTTACAGTGCGTGGACGGGCGTTGCAGATGAACGCCGGCGCCGCGCTTGCTCACGGCGAGATTCTCTGGTTTCTGCACGCTGATTCGACACCGCCCGCGGACACCGTCGAGAAAATGCGCGCCGCGTTAGCCGACCTGCGGAACGCCGGCGGCTGCTTTCGATTGCGCTTTCCCCAGCCGCATCTGATTTACCGCGTGAGTGATTCACTCGGCAATCTCGGCGTGAAAGTGTTCGGATTTGCCCTTGGCGATCACGGCATCTTCTGCCGGCGCTCGGCATTTTGTCGGATCGGCGGCTATCCGAATGTCCCGATTCTGGAAGACGCGGAACTATACCGCGGTCTGCGCAAGGTTGGGAAAATGAACCAGCTCCGGGAAACAATCGTGAGCGATCCGCGGACGTTTGAAACATGGGGCCGCTTTCGAACGACAGCCGTCTATTTCCTGATCCTGGTTTTGTACGTTGCCGGTGCGCCGATTTCGCGATTGAGCCGAATCTATCGTCGGTTTCATCGCTTGCCGTTGTCAGGCTCTCGCCCTCCGCGTGGATCTCTGTGCCTCGTTCCCAAGTTGCACTTGGGAATGCCGCTGCTCGCGAAGTTACGCTTCGCTAATTACCGCCATTCGTCGCAGCGCAGCAACGGCGGGACGCCTGGCGCCCATTCATGCGCTGACGAATAACGCCAATTCTCAGGCAATGCCACGAGTCCCCGGTTCACCGGGTTGTTGTGCACGTAAGCTAACTTCTGGAGCATTATTTAATCACTGACGATGGCCTGCGGGTGGGAGCCTTCCTGCCAGAGCTAGAACTCACTCTCTACCTTATGAAAAGCTCGGCGGTATCGAAGTTGGTGAAGCAGCCACTCGCAATTTTCGGATCCGAGTTGTTCGATCAATCGGCGAGCGGTGTGACGTTGAAGTCGGCAATCACGCGAGACAAATTCGGGGCCGCGAGAATCGTGTGAAGGTGATTGTCGAGGATGACCCAGGCGTAGATCTTGAGCGCTTTGTGAGCGCGGCAGTATTCGAGTGACTCGACGATGATGTCGCAGCGGATAGCTTTAGTGAAGATGAGCAACCACGCAATGACAGTGCTGGTGATGAAGTGAGCGACGTTCGGTTCGTGGATTTGATAACGGCTGCGCACGCTAACGCAAGGGTTGCCGAAGCACAGCTTCGGAAGCAAGCGCGTTCCCAAGCGCAACTTGGGAACGAGGATCGAGTGGATGCGCGGTTAGGAGTGGAGGACGGCCGCGGTCTGGCTTCGTGCGCTGGCCCGAAGCCGCGATGGCTTCGTCTGGCACGCGTCGGAGCGCGCTGCCGAGACCGAGTTTGGACAAAGTCCAGATGATCCATTCGTGCATCTCGTTCTCAAGTTGCACTTGGGAACGGCCGTGCTCACGAAGCTACGCTTCGCTAGCTACCCGCGGTCTGGGCTCGTCCGCGCCTTGGCGGCGGCAATGGCTTCGGCTGGGACGCGCCGGAGCGCGGCCGTGAGACCGAGTTTGGACAACGTCCAGATGATCCATTTCGTCGGATCGAATTGCCAAGGCTTCACGCCATTGCGGTAATCGTGCTGAAACTCGTGGTGAAAATTATGGTAGCCCTCGCCGAAAGTGAACAGGGCCAGGAGAAGCGAATCGCGGGCACTGCAGCGCGTGGAATACGGCTGGCGACCGACCGTGTGGCACGCCGAGTTGATGAAAAACGTACAGTGCTGGAGGACGACAGTTTTCGCGACGCCCCCGAGAAGCAAACCGCCGAGCGCGCCATCCCATCCGTCCCAGATCGCGCCGATTACTGCCGGCAAAACCATCCCCATCATCAAAGCGAGAAAATGGATGTGGCGATGCTGCCACATGACGAAGGGATCTTTCTTCAAATCGTTGACGTTATCGAACGGCGGTTGGGGCAGCAGTTTGAAAAGCAGCCAGCCGATGTGGGCGTGGAAAAAACCTTTGCTGATGTCGTACGGATCTTCGTCGTGATCCACATGCTTGTGGTGCCGGCGATGTTCGCTCGCCCACATCAACACGGAATTTTCGAACGCGGCCGCGCCGAAGAGCAGAACGAACATGCGGACCGGCCATTTCGCGCGAAAAGTCAGATGCGAAAAAAGCCGGTGATATCCGAGCGTGACGCTGAAGCCGCTAGCCATCAGCAGGACGAAAAACAGGACCAACTGAAACCAATCGACCCCGGAGAACCAGAGATAGATGGGGACCGCGGTGAGGGTGAGGAACAGGGTGCCGATCAGGAACGAACTGGTTGTCCAGTTGATGCGGTCGTAAGGAAGGCGAAGAAACATGAGTTGGGCGCGCATTAAGAATCGCGCCAAAAACAGAAGATGGAGTTGCGAAATTAGCTGCTAACGAGCCAGGACGACATCTTTCTTCGTCCAGGCATGCACCTTGGCGCAATGGGCGCAGGTGACCTTGTTCGTTTTGACTTTCTTATCCGCCCAAAGCTCTTCTTCTACCACCTGTCCGGTGGCAGTTAGTTTGGCGGTGGTGGGGCAGCGTACGAGAATTCGTTTTGTCATGATCGGGGTTACTTTAGCGCGAGGAACCGCATTAGCCGAGACGATAAACGATCCGCGCCTTGTCGATATCGTAAGGAGACATTTCCAGTTTCACCCGGTCGCCAATGGTGAGGCGGATAAAACGTTTCCGCATTTTGCCCGAGATATGGGCGAGCACCACGTGGTCGTTTGCCAGGCGGACGCGGAACATCGTGCCGGCCAGAACGGAGGTAATCAGTCCTTCGAGTTGGAGTTGTTTTTCGAGTGGCATTCGGGTTTGCAGGCCGGCGCTCCGGTTGGCGGAACGCCGGCCGCGAAAGAACCGTAGTTAGCGGCGGGAACCGGCGTAATTACGCGGCCGCTCTTCGCGAGCGCGGGCTTCGTTCACGGTCAGGGCGCGTCCCTGGACCTGTTTGCCGTTTAAGGCATTGATGGCGGCTGTGGCCGCGGTGGCGTCGCTCATCGTCACAAACGCGAAGCCGCGCGAGCGGCCGGTGACGCGATCGTTGACGAGCGCCACTTCCGTGACGGCGCCGTGTTGTTCGAAAAGATCCTGAAGATCGTTCTCGGTAGTATCGAAGGAAAGATTTCCGACGTAGAGTTTCATGTATTTGAGTTTTGGAGCAATTCGCTGCCAGCTAAGAGCCGTTCCCGAGAATCGGGTTTCAAATCACCAAAGAGCCAAACTCGACTGACGATCTACCAAGCTAAGAAACAGAACAGACCTTAATCCAATGGCCGCCACTGTCGCCGATTACGCGCCGATTTCAAGTGGTATCCTTTCCGCAGCAAATCTGCGCTTCCGTGTTAAGTTCCACTTTCGTCGGGAAAAATCGTAGTGCGCACTCAGCGCGCTATCGGACGGCTGGATCGCGGCCTTCGCACGTTTCTGTTGAACAACCCATGAATTTCGAACCTACTTTGTTACTGGCGCGCGTCGAGCCAACGCAGGTCCTTCCACCTGCGGCCTCATTTCCCATCATCGTACACTCTCATCTTGCCTGGGATTGGGTCTGGCAACGCCCGCAGCAGTTTCATTCCCGGCTGTCGAAGCGACATCGCATTCTCTTTGTGGAAGGGCCGGTGCCGCAGCGCGGAATTGAAACGGCGCGAGTGTCCCTGCGCGAAGTGCCCGACTATCCAAACATCGTCGTCTTGCAGATGGCGATGCCGGAGCACCGCTGGAGCGACGGCGCCTGGGTGGACAAAGAACGGCGCCGCCTGGTCCAATCGGTTTTGAATGGTCCACTCGGCGCTGATTTCGCGGACCCAGTGCAATGGTTTTACGACCCGATGGCCGTGACTGCGTTCGCCGGTCACCTCGGCGAAACCGCGATTGTGTACGATTGCATGGATCAGTTGTCGCAATTTCACGGAGCGCCTCCCGAGCTCGTGCGGCGGGAGCGCGAGTTGCTCGCCATCGCCGACGTCGTTTTCGCCGGCGGTCCGAAAATCTGCGAAGAGAAACGCGCCTATAACGCAAATTGTTACTCCATCGGTTGCGGCGTCGACGCGAACCACTTTGCAAAAGCGAACGATCCGCTCACTCCGCTGCCGTCCGATGTCGCCAAGCTTGCTGGTCCGGTCTTCGGTTACATCGGCGTCGTCGACGAACGGCTTGATTACGATCTGATTGCAAAGCTCGCCGACGGAAACCCAGACGGGAGCGTCGTCATGGTGGGCCCTTGGACGAAAGTCGATCGCTCGCAGCTTCCCGAACGCGCGAACCTCCATTGGCTCGGTGGACGCGATTATAGCGAGCTGCCCGCCTACGCCCGGCGCTTTGATGTTTGCCTGATGCCATTCGCGTTGAATGAAGCGACCGAATTCATCAATCCCACGAAGGCGCTCGAATACATGGCGACCGGACGGCCGATCGTTTCGACGCCGATCGAGGATGTGATTCGGCAATTCGAAGACGTTGTAAAGGTGGTCAGGACTGCGGAAGAATTTGTGGCGGCCTGCCGGCGCTCCGCCGAGTGCCCGAACCGGGTGGGCGTACGCCGCGGATTGAAACTCGCCTCCTGGAATTCGTGGGAATCGATCGTCGAAAAACTCGAAGGGCACGTTCTCCAAATCATCAACCGCGGGCGGTCAATCGCGACCGCGGCCTAACGACATGTTCGATTACCTGGTAGTTGGGGCCGGTTTTGCCGGCAGTGTTTTGGCCGAGCGGCTTGCGCGTGGTTCCGGGAAGCGCGTCTTGATTTGCGATCAGCGCTCCCACATCGGCGGGAACGCGTACGATGAATACGATGCTGCGGGCGTGCTCGTCCATCGCTACGGCCCGCATATTTTTCACACGAACTCGGCGGAGGTTTTCAATTATCTGTCGCGCTTCACCGATTGGCGGAGCTATGAGCATCGGGTCCTCGCCAGCGTTGGTGGCCAGTTGCTCCCGATGCCGATCAATCTCGACACGATCAATCGGCTCTACGGATTGAAGCTGGATTCCGCCGGGGTGGAGAGTTTCCTTGATTCGGTGGCGGAGAAGCGCGCGGTGATTCGGACTTCAGAAGATGTCGTGCTGAGCCGAGTCGGCCGCGATCTCTACGAAAAGTTTTTTCGCGGCTACACGCGCAAACAATGGGGCCTCGATCCCTCCGAGCTCGACGCGCAGGTCGCCGCGCGGATCCCTGTCCGCACCAATCGGGACGACCGCTATTTTACCGACGAATATCAGGCGATGCCGCGGCGCGGTTTTACCCGGCTGTTCGAGAACCTGCTCGACCACCCAAACATTTCCATTCTGCTCAATACCGATTACCGCGAGATCGCCGACGAAATTCCCTATAGAAAAATGATCTATACCGGGCCGATCGACGAATTCTTCGATCTGCGTTTCGGGAAGCTGCCGTATCGGTCGCTGCAATTTCGGCATGAAACCCACGGTCGGGAGCGTTTTCAAACGGCCGCCGTCATCAATTATCCGAACGAGCACGACTACACTCGCATCACCGAATTCAAATACCTGACAGGCCAGCAGCACCGCGAGACGAGTATCGTTTACGAGTTTCCGAAAGCGGAAGGCGACCCGTATTATCCGATCCCGCAAGCGGCGAACGCGGCGATCTACCAGCAATACCGCGAGCTCGCCGAGGCGACGCCGGATGTCCGCTTCGTCGGCCGGCTCGCGACCTACCGCTATTACAACATGGACCAGGTGATCGCGCAGGCGTTGACCGTTTACAAAAAGATCGCGGGCGCGGAGGCCGGCGTTCGCGAGAGGACGAATGGACATCGAAATGAAGAAATCGCTCCAGCTTTGGGGCGGAGTTGAGTGCACGGTTAACCGGGTCGGCGATCGGTTTTTCAATCAGCTCGAGCGCAACGGCCACTGGGACCGCGCGCACGATCTCGATCGTTTCGCCGAGCTCGGTTTGCGGACATTGCGGTTCCCGGTGCTCTGGGAAACGCTCGCGCCCAATTCACCCGAAGAAATCGATTGGGCATGGCCGGATAACCGGCTGCAACGCGCGCGCGATCTCGGGATCAGGCCGATTGTCGGTCTGCTCCATCACGGGAGCGGTCCGGTTTACACGAACCTGCTTGATCCAGACTTCCCGGAAAAGTTCGCGCGTTACGCCGGCAAGGTAGCGCGCCGGTATCCGTGGATCGACGCTTATACACCGATCAATGAGCCGCTCACGACGGCGCGATTCAGCGGGCTCTACGGCCACTGGTATCCTCACGCGCGGGACGACAACAGCTTTGCCCATGCGTTGCTGAATCAATGTCGAGCCACCGTCCTGGCGATGCGTGCGATTCGCGAGATCAATCCGGACGCGCAACTGATCCAGACCGACGATCTCGGAAAAACGTTTAGCGCGCCGCCGCTCTCCTACCAAGCCAGCTTCGAGAACGAGCGCAGGTGGATTACATGGGACCTTCTCTGCGGACACGTGGACCGGGCCCATCGACTCCGGAGTTATTTCAAATGCTCCGGCATTTCGGATTCCGAGCTCGACATTTTCTTGTGTGAGCCGTGCCCTCCCGACGTTATCGGCGCGAACTACTACGTCACCAGCGAGCGCTATCTCGACGATAACTTTTCCGCGCATCCGACGGAATGCCGTGGCGGGAACGGCCGGCAGGTTTACGCCGATATCGCTGCGGTCCGTTCCGAACTGAGCGAGATTTGCGGCCCGAAAAATTTACTGATGGAACTTTGGGAGCGCTATGAAATCCCGATCGCAATTACTGAGGCGCACTTGGGTTGCACGCCCGATGAGCAGCTGCGGTGGTTCATGGGCATTTGGGATGCGGCGAACGAGGCGCGCGTCGAAGGCGCGGACCTGCGAGCGGTCACGATCTGGTCGCTCCTGGGATCGTTCGATTGGAACAGCCTCGTGACGCGCGACGAAGGACATTACGAGCCGGGAGTGTTTGATATTTACGACGGCGAACCGCGCGAGACTCTGCTTGGAGAAATGGTGCGCGGGCTAACGGCTCGAGGCACATTCGAGCATCCATACTTGGCGACGCCCGGTTGGTGGCAGCGGGAGAGACAACGAACATCACAAGCGGCCTGAGGCGAGTATGTCCTCCCGAGCCGCGCAGACGGCGAGGGACCCCCCAGTTGCAATGTGCGTCACACAATCAAGCATTACGCCGGCGTTACGTAGAACGCGTTTTGCGACGCGGAAGCGGTTGAGCGCTTGCGAGGTTTGAAAGCCCGGCCTCGCCAGCTTCGCTGGCTGCGTTACGGCTCGGCGCGCTTCGCCAGCCTCGGGATGACAAGAGAGAGAGCGCGCGCAATCTTGCGCGGAGTGACTCCCGTTTCTGGATACGCGCCCGGCCGCGTCGAGCTGCTGGGTAATCATACCGACTACAACCAGGGAGTCGTTCTTGCTGCCGCCATCGATCGTGGATTGACCGTCACCGGAGTTCCACGCGGTGACGATGTGATCCAACTTTCGTCGCCACTAATCGCGGCCGAGATCACAACCTCGGTGTCGGATTTGCGCTCGCGAACTGACAACCCGTGGGCCAACTACGCTCTCGGCGTCGTCGCACAGTTTCGCGGCGCGGGCTACCCAATTGGCGGATTCACCGCCGAAGTTTCCGGGGACGTGCCCGCCGGCGCCGGCCTTTCGAGTTCGGCGGCGTTCGAAGTCGCGACCGCTGGTTTTCTGATGGCGCTCCACGATCTCCGCATTGATCCGCTCGAGGTCGCCAAGCTTTGTCGCAGGGCGGAGAACGAATTCGTCGGCGTCCAATCCGGACTGCTCGATCAGGTCACCTCGGTTTTCGGCCGCGCCAATCATGTCGTCTTTCTCGATTGCCGGAGCGAAGAGATCCGGACCATTCCATTCCCGACTGGTCTCGCGCTTGTCATCGCGCAATCGCGCGGGAAACATGATCTCCTCCAAAGCCTCTACAACCAACGGCGAGAGGAATGCACGGCGGCGGGGCGTGCGCTTGGGGTGTCCAGCCTGCGCGACGTCAGTCCGGCGCAACTCGAATGCGCAGCGCCGAATCTCGAGCCGCTGCTTCATCGGCGCGCGGCGCACATCGTCGGCGAAAACGATCGCGTCTTGCGTGCGGTCGAAATTCTGAAATCAGGCGACGATCCACGAAGTTTCGGCCATTTGATGAATGCGTCGCACGAGAGTTCGCGAACTAATTTCGAGAATTCCACCGCGGACCTGGATCGGCTGGTCGAGATCGCGCGATCGCTGCCTGGCGTTTTTGGTTCGCGGCTGACCGGCGGCGGTTTCGGGGGCGCAACCGTGACGCTGGTCGAAAGCGCGCGAGCGGATGATGTAGTCGAGCGCTTGCGTCCGCATGCGGCAGCAGTGTTTGTTTGTCAGGCCGCGGATGGCGCCGCCGTTAGCTGGTCTCATTAATTCGGGTTGCACTGCGTTCTCCGCTCGTCGTCGGTAAACGGAAATGGCCACGAACACTTTTCTGCCGCGGCCGGAATATCCACGGCCCGATCGGCAGCGAGGTTTTGTCCACGGGGTCGATTGGCTGAACCTGAATGGCGCGTGGGAATTTCGCTTCGATCCCGATCGTTCCGGATTCGAACAGGAATGGTTCGCGCAGGACCAACCGCGCTGGACGGAGCAGATCACAGTGCCGTTTTGCTGGCAGTCACTGGCCGCTTGGGGCGAAGCCGACGCCGCGAACAACGACAATTATTTTTCCCGGCGCGTCTATCGCGATCCATTACAGGTCGATCGGTTCAATTATCGAGACGCCGCTCGATACGAAGTGGGCTGGTATCGCCGAACGGTGGCGATTCCCGTGAACGAACACTGGAAAGAAAAGCGAACCATCCTCACCATCGGCGCCGCGGATTTTTTCACCGATTGCTGGTGCAACGGCGTCCACGTCGGCCACCACGAAGGCGGATACATCCCGTTCGAATTCGATCTGACCGACGCCTTGGGCCGCAACGAACACGGCGAGCTCTGCGCGACGATTGTTCTCCGCGTCGAAGATCCGACGGACAATCGCGAGCAGCCGGTTGGTAAACAGTGGGGTTGGTACAGCAGCGTCAGCGGAATCTGGCAGACGGTTTTTATAGAGCCGCGCGCGCAAGTATGGGTGGAGCGGTTGGAAGTGGCGACCGATCTGCCGCGGAGCGAAGCGCGGTTCAAGATCTTTACGCATGGGGGGAGCGAGTGCGCGATCATCGTGACCGGGCCCGATGGCCGGGTTTTTAAAGACATCCTCGCGGTGCGCGACGGAATTGCCGCCGGCGTTTTGCCGTTGCCCAACCCAATTCTTTGGGACCCGAGCGACCCGCAGCTTTATAAGTTGCGCCTCGTTCTTCGAAACGGCGGCGAATCCGACGTAGTGCATGGCTACTTCGGTATGCGCAGCATCGAGACGAAGCCGGCGGAAAACGTCACGGCGCCGGGCGCCTTATCGTTGAACGGCGAAGCCATCTACGTTCGCGGCGCGCTCTACCAGTCGTATCACCCGGATGGAATCTACACCGCGGGCGACGTCCAAACCTTGAAGGACGATATTGCCTTCGCGAAACGCGCCGGGTTCGATCTCCTCCGCATTCATATCAAGATCGACGATCCGCTCCTCCTTCACTACGCGGACACCATCGGGATCATGTTGCTGGCGGACTTCCCGAATTTCGGTGAAGGCGGCGACACCGAGACAGGCCGGCGGCGTTTTGAGGAAACCATGCGCGGGGCGATCGCGCGAGACTTCAACCATCCATCGATCATCGGCTGGTGTCTCTTCAACGAGACCTGGGGCTTCGGCGGCCAGGCCGAATTTGTGAAGCTGATCAATCCGAAGCCGCCGGTGATGGTCGACCTTCCCGCGAACTCAGCGCCTTCCAAGATCGACAACCAACTCTCTTTCGTCTGGGTCGACCAGATGTGGGCCCTGGCAAAAACGCTCGATCGGACCCGGCTCGTCGAAGACATGAGCGTCGTTGCCTGGGACCACATCGAAAACTTCGGCCATGGCCGGACCGATGTGAACTCCTGGCATTTTTACACGGATGATTACGAGAAGGCGAAGAAGCACATCGCGGAAGTCGTCGAGAAGACTTATGCCGGTTCGAAGTTCAATTACACGCCGGGCTTCGAGCAGGGTTCGCAACCGCTCATCAACAGCGAATACGGCGGCGTCGGCGCGCTCGATGGCGACATCGATATCAGCTGGAGCTTCAAGTTTCTGACCAACGAGTTGCGGCGGCACGGGAATTTGTCCGCTTACATTTTCACCGAGCTGCACGACGTGGAATGGGAGCGGAACGGTTTTCTGAATTACGATCGGACGCCGAAAACGTTCGGGTACGATTCGACGATCGTGAACCAGGGCGATGTCCTGCCGATCGATGCGCCGCCGATCGCGCGGCATCCTCCCGGGGTGGAGCTGGAGATCGACGTTTACTCGTCTCATTTCGCTCGGCGGAAGCGCGACGACGTTACCCTCTACTGGAGTTTAAGCGGAATCGATTCGTTAGGCTGGGCGCACGATCGATTGCTTCAGGGTCGCAAGAGGATCTCCTTTCCTCATTATGGTGTCGTTGTCGCGGATCGGATTAAATTTCGCCTCCCGGAGAAAACGATGCTCTGCACGCTGTGGGTCAGGGCGCAGACGCCCGATGGAACTCTCGTCGCCCGTAACTATATCCAGTTCTTTGTCGACGGAGGCTTTCCAGCGCGAGAGGAGAGCGCGGATCGATTAATTCTTCGCGCCGAAACCCATTCGTGGAGCGCAGCCAAATGGAGCGGGGCGATGAGCGACCGCGCGCAAGCCGAACGGGCGGGCGCGTGTTTCGGCATTGGATCGGGCTCGTTCGAATGGGAGTTTCCGATTCATCCAAACGAGCTGCGAGAGGCAGAAAGAATCGTCCTTCTCTGTGAGGCCTCTTCGTGCCGCGACGGCACGCCGCAGACCGATTCGTTCGCCTGGCCGACCCAATTCAGAATCCTTTTGAACGGCATTCGGGTTTACAGCGGTATCCTGCCGAACCATCCTCACGATGCCGCCGGCGCGCTCAGTTATTTGCGCAATGGCCGCGGCGCATATGGATACCTCGCCCACGCGACCATCGATGGCGACCTGCTCCGGCACGTGATCGAGAATAACAACGGAAACACTTTGCGCCTCACTTGTCTCGTTCCTGCCGGCCGAAAACCACGCGGCGGCCTGACGATTTACGGCGGGGATTGCGGGCGTTCCCCGGTTCCTCCCACGATCGTTCTCGAACGGCGCGGACCGCAGTCTGCATAACGGCAAACCCTAATTCACGCTGGGAGTTTTGCGGATACTGGAGCGCTCGAAAGGTCTGAGAGCCGCGCGAAACTCTCCGCGCGATTTATTGAGGAACGCATTGAACCGCGTCCCACAATTAAACCGCTGCTCCGAATTCGGCGCAGCTCGAACGTAAACCCGAAAGAACAGAGTTATGGCAAATACGAATGGCAGACGCAGTGAAATTGTAGGTTGGTTAAATGACGCTTACGCGATGGAACGCAGCCTCGAAGTGATGCTGCGCAAACAGGCGGAGAACGAAGATGCGCATCGCGCGATCCGGGAACGGGCGCGGATCCATTTGGACGAAACCGAAGTGCATGCCGAGCGAGTCGGCCAGTGTCTCGAGATGCTCGGAGAGACGCCATCAACCATAAAAAGCGTCGCGGGGCAGGTGATGGAGTTCGCCAAGGGAACGATGAGCAAATTTGCCAGCGACGAACGGGTGAAGGATTTCCTCTGTGGCTATGGCGCGGAATATTTCGAGGTCGCCTGCTACAAAGCGTTGATCGCCGGGGCCGCCGTCGCAGGGGCCGAGGAAATCGTCCCGTTACTGGAAAAAAATCTGAAGGAAGACGAAGCCATGGCGAGCTGGCTCGATGACAATGTGAACGCGGTGGTCCGCGATTACTTGCTTCAGGGAGCGACGTCCACTGCCTTCGCCGCGTGAAGAACTCAGATTCCGAAAAATTTAAAGAAGATCGGTTGCTGACTGCGCGGGCAAATGTTTAGGTAGGGGTGTTCTGGGGGGAACAGCCGCCCTTCACGCTTCTTCGAAGTGTGGGGGGCGGCACTTTTTTGGGCGTATCGGCGCCTGTCTCTAACCGCAGTTCGCTCGGTGATTTCGCGGGTGGTGACACCCGCCGCTACACCGCGAGATCAGAACCGAATTGCGAAACTGGCGCGCAGCCGGTAGTCGGGGACGACTTGCAGCGCGGTGCTGTCGATTGAAACCGGAAGCTCGGCGGCGAGTTCGCCGCTGAGTTTGCCGTGTGAAACAATGAAACGCGGGCCCAGGAAAACTGAAGTGATCCCGGTGTCTTCGGCGGGTTGGCCACGGAAGCGGTCGACGTCTTTGTGTTCGCCGGAGCAAACAAACTGGAGGCCGACAATCGTCTCGCGGTCCCGGACGAAATAATATCCAGGCCCGCCGCTCCACGAGATATCGTTTGCGAAACGATATTGGTGAGTGCCGGCGCCACGCAGGGTGAACTGACTGTCGGCCTGAAAGAAAAACGATTTTGCGCGGAGCGAAAATTGACAGCCGAAGATCCCGTCATAGGAACCCGTGCCGAGAGTCAGGTCGTGACCATGAATGCCGCTCTCCGGCGCGCCCGGCACTTCGATTTCGTTGAACTCTTCTTTGATCCGGTTTGTATCCCCGGTCGGAAATTTCACGCCGCTGATGACGAGCGCGGAGATCGTGAAGTCAGGGTCGTGCTTTTCGAAGTGCGGATTTTTCGGATCGTCGAATTTGAGCGACGTTCTCCCGCCGGTTTCGCGATGAAACAGAACGAATTTTCCGAGCAACGAAATATCCCCAAGGCCCGATTCGGTTCCGCGTTCGATCGCAAAACCTTCGGGCCGTTCGAAGGAGCGATAGATAAGCGGCACGTTGATTTGCAATGCAAAACGCGGCGTAATGGAATAACCCGCGACAAGCTGCGTGATCGAGCTGTTCAGGTATTGCCCGGTGGGATTGCTGACTTCCTCACCCTCGAATTGCAGCGTGCCAAAGTGGGTGAACTGTTCGGCTGCGCCGACGTAAAAACTGTCGCGCCACGATTGCTGACCGGCGGGGTTGGGATCGAGGGCCGTTTCCATTTGCGGTGTGTAACAGCCGCAGAGATCGCAGGCCGAAGCCGTGGTGATTGCGCACGCCATGATGGCGAAGCTAACGAGACTGACGGTTTTTGACCGACGACGCATCCCGCGAACTATGGGCGGGTTTCGGGCGACTGCCAGCAGCGTCAGGCGACGGGGCGGATAGCGTGAAGCGCGCTGGCGATCGGGCGCAAGAGCTTGGACCGCGCGGCCACGGCCCGGAACGAAACTAAAGGACGCTGCGGTTCGAGTAAGTGCTCCCGGGCACTATATTTCTTCCGCGCTTGTTTTACGCGCCGCACATTGTCGGCATGGCTGTCATGATCATGCTCTGCGCTTAATGCGGCATGCCTCGCGCCCGGGCGAAAGTCGGCCCGCAGTTTCGCCGCGAGGACCGGATCCGCATAAACCCAATCACTCGGGGTCGAGATGCACGCAACCGTGGGACATTGCAGATGCAATTTGCCGCGCCTTCCCTGAAGCTCGATCACGAGCATTTGGCGACCGGTGATTACACGGCCGCAGCGTTTGCAGCGGCGCTTATCGTCGAGGGAATGCCAATAGTGGAACTCGTCGAGATAACGCAGCACGTCGAGCTTGTCCTCGGGCAGCAGTTGTAGCGGGGTGGAAGTGCTCACGCCGTGCAGCCTCGCAAAGGCCGCGAACCGGCACAATCGGGCCGCCGACCGGCGCGCATATCGGTCGAAATCTGATCGTCGCGCTACCGCAAATTCAGCAGAGCCGAACTGACACGCCCCGGCGTTTTCTGAGCGCGGTCTTATGGGAAGCTGCGCGGGTGGCCGATGGACGATTCCAACGAATAAACCGGAAGCGCTCGCGCAGCGACTCTTCTATTCCTGCTCGTGCTCATGATCGTGCTCCTGATCCTGTGAGTAGATTTCCGAGGAAACGCCGGACCTCATCGAACGACGGCCTTATTTTTGCACTTCACCGCCAGCCACGCCGGCGCTGGCGGCGGCGGTCACGCCGCCTGATCCAGCGGCGACGCCCCGTCTGGCTGACGCAAATAATTCAGATATTGCCGATCGAAGGCACCGAGCGCGGCTTCGACCGTCGGGCCGAAGCCGGCTATGCCTTGCCGAATACTTTTGCCGAGAAGCGCCGTCCAGACGCCCGACTTCATGAAAATTTTTGGCGAGCGAATCGCAGAAGGGCTTCCCGGATGCAATTCGTAGTACAACTCCGCGCGATGCCGAGCTGCGATGTTATCGAGAAATTTCGCCGTCATTTATCCGTTACAACGTTACATAGTAGCGGTGGGTTCTTGGGAATGCATGCCTAACGACGTATCGGGAAAAATCCGAACCTGCCTTAGACATGCCGCATGGCGTTAGACGGCGAGGTGAGGGGCGGCGCCGATGGTCGGCGATTCACTGCCGATGAAGCAATCATCCTTCTCACCGCGTCTCTACGCATTCATCATCGGCGCGGTTTTCTTCGCCATTTAAATTCTAACGAACGATCGGAGCGATTCGCGATTCGACCTGCGTCGAAAGTTGAATCTGCGTGGCTGCTCTGCTGCGTTTTCTTTTTGTCGCGATTGCGGCTTTGTCGCTTTTGCGGGTGTTAGTGAGAATCCAGCGATTTTCTCGCTGACGCCGCTTTCGGTGGCGCTAGTTTTTGTTTTATGTACGACGAGGACACCAGATATCAGCTCTCGATTCCGATCGAAGACGCGTTCCGCTTCGCGATGGATGAATCCGATCTCTGCTACCTCGACGCCACCGCGATGATGCGTCAGGTAGTTGGTGTTTTCGTGATCGACGCTCTCCAATACGCGGAGCATTGGCGCATCGCCGCCGAAGCACGCGCGCTTCTCGCTGACCGCTGGCCCGATTGCCCAAGTTTCTATTTAAACGGGAACATTCGGTGACAATCCCGTGAAGATTTGATGATTCACGAGCAGCCGCGGGGCTTTCCCAGAATCCATGTCTGGGCGGCGTGGTGATACGGCGCCCGCGACAGATCGAAGCGCTGCGCGAGTCCATCGCGGTGCCGCAGGTGAGAATGATGGAGGCGAATTTCTTCCTGCGATTCCTGGTCCACCTTCTCGCCGCAGGCCGGGCAACGGTAAAAACCGGTGGCCTCCGTCGGAATCCCCGGCTGCGCAGCTTTTTTCTTCTGTCTCGTCACCTCGTCACGCTTTCTTTGCGCGCTTCGCCGCGAATCCAAGAGGATGAAACGCATGCAAAGTGGCGGCGATCGTCCTGAGCATGGCGAGTCGCGCGAGGAGTGCGGAAATACATGGCGGGGCGACCGAGTTGCGCGCCGGCGAAGATGACAATCTTGCGTTGTTTCTCCGGACTCGTTTTCTAACCCGCACGGTACAAGCGCGACCGTGATGCGTGCGTGCGCCCGAACCGGGCATATCTAACCGGGGTGAGATGGGGGGGAGATGCTTGGGCGGCGAAGCGCTCATGAGACGAGGCTGACCAGCGGCGGGCGATCGCACAATCGGGAGCGCGACCGCCGTGTGTATCGGTGGAAGACTGATCCGTTGCCTAACGCCGCATCGCATTACAGCGCGAGGTCAGGCTAGGTCACATCATATCATCTTAACGCATACCGGAGAAAGGCGATCAGTTCCCGAGGCGCAGAATACAAGTCCCGCAGCTCAAAATAGTGAGCGTGGGCAGAATACACCTTCTCTACGCCGGAGCGCCGCAAGGCGAGTTTTGCGCGCGGCACATGGAAATATTGAGAGATCACCAGGGCGGTATGAAGGCCGCGCTCGTGCATTAGCCTGTGGGCATTGGTGGCCGTGGCAAAGGTGGTGCCGCCATTGCTATCGACGAGCAGATCGCCTGACGGAACACCGCGGTGAAGCAGGTAATCACGCATAGCGAGAGCCTCGTCTCGCCCCTCCTTGCCAGTGGCGCCGCTGACAAGCACGAACTGAAACAGTCCTTGCCGGTGAAGTTCCAAGGCACGGTCAAGGCGCGCAGCCAGGCGGGGTGAAGGCGTGCCATCAGGATACACAGTGTTGCCGAGCACGATGCCGAGATCCGCCGAACCAAGATCGTCCTGGAGTCCGTCGCAAACGAGTAGAGCGACTCCGAGCGCAAATGCGAGCGCACCGACAAACGTCACCCTGCAAATGAGTCTGAGAAAACGGCGACGTTGCACAGCTATGCTAAAGGCCTAACGAGAATCGGTCGGATCGAAGGAGTTTCATCGCGAGCACTAAGACCTGCTCCGCTGCGATTATCAATCTTTCGATCGGGCGAATGAAAGTGCGGGCCTGTTGATTTGCCCGATCGCCTGACGGCTCAGTCGGAATTGTTCGGATAAACAGGCGGTAGGTTCATCCCGATTGCCCGCGGCGAAGGGTCGGGTTGTCTTTGCGAATGCGTGAAAACGACAATTCCTCAACCTCACAATCTGAATCTTCAACCGAACAGCACGGCGAAACGCCGGGAAGCGTGAAGGAACGCCTCGAGAGATTGCGCGAGAAAGTGAGGGATCTTTCTGAAACGCTCGAGCGGGTGGAGCAAACTGCGGCCGAGTCGGCTGGAAAAATAAAGAAATGAACCGCGCTGCTCCTAAGCCGTTCTAAGAATTTCGCCGACTGGGCGCTTCTCCTTGCCGCTTATAGACGCACGATCCGCGAAAAACGATTTTATCAGTATGAAGCGAACTCCGGAGCCGAACTACATTCCGATGGAAGAACGTTTCTATTTGTTGCGGCGGATCGATACACGCCGCCGCTGGAAAAGCCTGGACGATGAGCGCGTGTGTCTGCTTTGCGAGCGGAAATTCGCCGGGCGTCATTTGGAATTTATCCGGAACCGAACCGGCGAGGTGGAGCTGCGATGTCCGACAGATGGTTGCAACGCCACAATGAACGAATGGGTTTATGTCGACAATCCCCGTCTCCGGATGGTTCGCCATCGACCGACGCCGGGGGTCGTGTTTGGCCTAACGACCCAAACCGGCACAGCCTAGTTGGAGAACGACCATGTAATTTGTTGGGTTGGTATTAACGAGGTGAAAGGGGGCCGCCCTTCGCGCTGCGCCATCAGCCGAAGGGCGGCTGTTTTTACTCGTGCTCCTGCTCCTGCTCGTGCTCTTGATCCTGTGTCGTAATCGGCGCGGCAGGAAAGGATCATGAGCACGATTATGATCATGAGCAGGAAAGTCGCGATGCGTCTGACAGCAGATTATCTGATCGGCGTGTTTTTTTTGCGCGCGCTGACCCTGGGGGAGCGGCCCGTGTCGATCGGGGCGACGTCAGCACGAAGCGGACACAGTCGATCAATAAATCCCGAGTAGGCGTTTTGCTTTTTCACAACTCTCCGGGTCGCCAAGAAATTGCAGCGTGATCTGTTGGCTTTGGGGCGGTTTCTTTAAAACGATTTTGAACCGGCCGAATTCGTGACCGTTCAGTCGGTTTTGGATGTCGTCCTTCGTTTGTTCCACGACATTTTTTTCAAACGGGTGCGGGTCGAACCCCACGTCGATCCTGACCATCCGGCGAGGTCTAGCTGCTGCGGCTGTTGCTGGCAAGTGCATCTTGTCGCGGTCCAACGGGCAGTCTTTTAATCTGGCCTGTTGGCCGAGATTGTCGTCGCACAAAATGAAGCGACCGTCGCCCGTCGCTGCATGCCTTTCGGTCCACACCAACCGATTTCGCGGCTCGTCCGATTACAAAGAAGGTGAATATTCTTTTGGTTGAAGACCACCAAGAAACGCGGAAAACGTTGGTATCGCTTCTCTCGCGCGACGGCCATACGACGATGACCGCCGAAACCGTAACCGAGGCGGTCGGGCTGCTCGGCCGCGCCCGGATCCATATCCTTTTGTGTGATCGCGGTTTGCCGGATGGCGATGGCCTCGATGTCGTCGTCATAGCGAAGCAGCTAAATCCAGACATCAAGGCAATCGCCCTGACGGCTCGCGATTCCGACGACGATCACAAAGTCGGGTTCGAGGCGGGGTTCGATCATTACCTGACGAAGCCGTTCGACTTTGCCGAACTGCGGGCGCTTCTGGCGGTGTAGGGACGGGTATCTCCACCCGCAAGAGAGTATTCGAAGACGCACAGCATCCGCGGGTGAGACACCCGACGCTACTTCTTCTGCGGGTGAGGACACCCGCCGCTACACGCAGGCGATCACGCGACGTGATTCAGCCCGGTGACACAGATCTGGCCGGAGAATCATTTTGTGCTAGAGATATTGTATGCGGAGGACGGCGCCCATCTTGATTGTCATTCTTGTGGCAATGCTGATTCGGCCTGTCCAGCTTCCAGCCGCGTCCTGCATTCTTTCCAAGGAGCTGGACCCACAGGGCTGCAAGCCCCACTGCTGCGCGAATAAAAGCTGTTGTGCCCCGTCGGACAAAAATAAAGGGCAGGCACAGCATCCCTTGGTTCAGGACAGCTCGGTCAAACCGCCAGTGTCTGGCTTGACCGCCGTCGCGATCTTCCGGCCCTATCCCGCCCGGGAAACCGGTTTCGTTTCTTTCTTGGACGCACGTTCCAGGTCGCATTCGCTGCCGCCACTCGCGAGCAGCTGCATTCGCCTGATCTGATCTAAAGGCTCGCACGCCGGAGGTGTGCCCATCGTCCGCGGACGGACAGGGCGGGCGCACCTGGATTGCAACTCAGCCTTTGGATCAATGAAAAAACCTTACCTTTTACTATTCTTTTTGACTCTCAGCTTGGCCTCGGTGGTGATGGCCAAGCCGCTTTCGTATGTCGGCGGCACCATGGTCATGCAGGAGAACGACGAGACCGGTCACACGCTCTCGATCGATTACACGTTCGACCCGCATTTCGCGCTCGGACTCTATTCGAAATACGAGATCAACCAGGCGAACGAATTTTGGATGGCCGGGCCGCAGCTTAACTGGCTTCTGAAACGATGGAACCTGCCTGAGGGGCAGGGAAATGTTTTCGCCATGTCCGGTGCGGGCGAGGCGCGGCAGGGCACCCGCACCGAACCGGTGGCCTGGCTGACATTGCTCGGCGATTACGAAACGCGGCGGGTTTATTTCTCTTACGAATCGCGCTTCATGTATGCGCGCGACATCGAGAAGTCGGTCTGGCAACGTGCCTATGCCGGGTTCGCTCCGTACCTGGCCGATTACGAGCAGCTCAACACCTGGCTCCTTCTCCGGCTCGATCATCACCCGGCCAAGCGCGACCATTTTGTCGTCACTCCGGTCATTCGCTTTTTTTACAAGACCATCTGGCTCGAAGCCGGATACAGCAGCAACAACCACGTCATGGTCAACTGGACCGTGCAATTCTGAGGAGGAAATATGATCCGCAAGACCTTGTTAGCATTCGTTGTCCTGGCCAGCCTCGCAGGTTCGGCTTGGGCGGAAACGATCACGACCACAGTCAACGGGATGGTGTGTGCGTTCTGCGCCACCGGGATCGAGAAGACCTTTCACAAACAACCGGAGGTAGCGTCGGTGAAAGTCGATTTGCCGAAGAAGCAGGTAGTCATTAAGACGAAGCCGGGGCAGACGCTGAGCGATGCCAAGATAAAGGAAGTGGTAACGTATTCCGGTTACACAATGGGGAAAATTCAGCGGACACCGTGATGAACATGAAGAAAACAGCTTTCGTTGGCGTCTGGCTCGCGCTCGGCGCGGGATTCGCCCAGGCAGCGTCGCTCTCGGACGATGACAGGCAGTTTCTCGGCGCGTATGAGAAAGTCCGGAGCGCGCTTGCTGCGGATGATCTTACGAACGCCAAAGGCGCGGCGAGCGACCTTCGCGAAGACGGCGCGGCGCTGGCAAAAAGCAGCTCGTTGAAAGAAGCGCGGGTTGCATTCGAAAAGCTGAGCGACAAGGCGAAAAAAATCGCAGCCGGCCAAGCCGGCTATTACGTCGTCAATTGCCCAATGCTGAAGAAGGACTGGATTCAGAACAGCGAGAAGATTAGCAACCCATATTTCGGCAAAGAAATGGCGAGCTGCGGCGAAATTAAAAAGTAGACGCTCGGTGTAGCGGCGGGTGTCCTCACCCGCAAGTGCCAGCGCCGTTGCGGGTGAGACGCCCACCACTACAGCGGGAGGCGACTAGCCTTATTCGAAGAAGTCGGGCCAGTTCGCCCATGCGCTTTCGGAGTGCGCCGGCGGATAATTTCGCTGCATCTGCGGTCACGGCGGAATGCGATTCCCTGGCAAATGAATTCCGAAACTGCTCTCATTACCGGATCGTCCAGCGGGATCGGTCTGCACCTCGCCCACGAGTTCGCCCGGCACGGTCATCCTCTGATTCTCGTTGCTCCCGTTCAATCCGAGCTGGAAAGAGTCGCTCAAAAGATCACGGCCGAGCACGGCGTCAACGTCATCGTGATTGCGAAAGATTTGGAAAACGAGAATGCGGCCCAGGAAATCTTCGACGAACTGCGCCGCAACGCCACCGATGTCCACATCCTGGTGAACAACGCCGGCCACGGTTATCGCGGCAAATCGTGGGAGATACCAATCGAGCACGACATCTCGATGGTCCGGCTCAATGTCGAAGCCGTCCTCCGTCTCACCAAGCTTTTCCTGCCGCCGATGCTCCAGCGCGAGCGCGGCCGCATTCTCAACACCGCTTCAGTCGCCGGCTTCGAGCCCGGCCCGCTTCTGAACGTCTATCATTCCACCAAGGCGTTTGTTCTTTCCTGGAGCGAAGCTCTCGCCGTCGAGCTCGAAAAAAGCGGAGTCACGGTTACAGCCCTTTGTCCCGGGCCGACCGACACCGATTTTTTCCCGAAGGCCGACTTGCTCGATACCCGCGCATTTCAAAAAGCCAGTGTTTCCGCGCCGCAGGATGTGGCGAAGGCGGGTTACGAAGGATTAATGAGCGGAAAATTGTTCGTTGTTCCGGGCGGCATGAACAAGGCCCTGGTCGCAGCCCGCCGGGTTTTGTCCGAAGGCGCGCAAGCGAAAGTGAACCAGAAGTTCTACGAGGAAGTGCCGCGGGAAGATCAGAAACGCGAACGCGGCGACTTCGAAAAGGAAGCCGCGCAGACAGGGTCGGAACGTTAGTAATTAGTTGGGTTGGAGTTAATGATGGGACAGGGGCCGCCCTTCGTGCTGCGCCATCAGCCGAAGGGCGGCTGTTTTTACTCATGCTCCTGCTCATGATCGTGCTCCTGATCCTATGTATGATCGACGCGGCAGGAAACGATCATGAGCACGATTATGATCATGAGCAGGAATGTGATCCGACCGCGGCGGTGTAGCGGCGGGTGTCTCACCCGCAAAAATATTGGCGCGCCATCCGCAGGTGACGCTCAGCGCGACGGTGTAGCGGCGGGTGTCCTCCGCCGCAAATATGCGAACGCCGTCTGCGGGTGAGACACCCGCCGCTACACCGGCTCCAATCGTTTTCCTCGCCGCACGACGAACGTTAGCTGATCACTTCGTCGAAGAAATTGACTTGGATATGGCATGGATCGCACACGGCCATCCAACCTGCCACGCCGCATTCGTTCTCCCAAGTTTCCTTCGGACTGCGAAAATAGAACCAGCTCAACTTGTCCGGCGTCAGTCCGCATTTGGGACAGGGCCGCGCGTACCCGAAATACGTCGCCAGCCCATCGTCGAGTCGTTCTGCCAAACGATGCCGTCTCTGTAACCGCCGGTTGCGCCGCGACGCTTCCACATCTTCCCACGGATATTTTTGGTCCATCGCGTTCTCCTGAAATGGCGAATAGTACGCCTGCCAATCATCCAGAATATATCCGCCGTCGGATTGCAATGGATTGGCAGTCATACCTAAATGCTTTGCCCTTGCCGGTCCATTTGTCGCCTGATAATTTCGCCGGCAACGCCCTCGACTTTCCCTCCCAATGCCTCCTCCATCACTGCCTATATCTGGAGTACCCTGTCAGGTATGCGGTCAAGGCGTGATGACGCGAAAGCGGGTGTTTCGAATGAGCGGACCGGCGGTGGTAATCGGATTCATTCTTCTCATCCCGTCGATTCTCGGAATGTTGTTCGGCGGAGTGACGTTTCTAATGGCTGCAATCGGGGGCGCTGCGACCGCAGACAGAAAAATGCCCGCCGGCGATTTACAATCGATTAGGAGCAATCTAACGGCAGCACAAGTGCCGGAAGACATCATCGCAGATGTGTGTGCCGAAAAGCAGGTGACCGACACTCGCTTGGACCTGGCGAGATTGAATTCCAGTCAGCGGTTAGCCGTGCACACGGCCGAACTTAAAATCTCGACGACAAAAGGCGCTCCGGCCCTGGCAGCCTGCTGCGGCGGCGGATTTTCGGTAATGCTGATGATCGGATCGTTCGTCGGAGGTTTGCTCGGCTGGCTGCTAATCATGCGCAAGACCGTACTCCAATGTTTCCGCTGTGGAGCGGTCGTAGCCGCGTCGTGATCGAATCAGAACATGAAAATTGTAGATCGACATACGATCGAACTGCTCAAACACACTGCAACGAACTTCCTCATCGCGGTTGCGCTGTGCACTGCGGCTCTCGCTTTGGATGCACTCGAACATTGGTGTGCTCGACACGAAGTATCACCGTGGCTCATTTTTGGTGTCGGGCTCGTCTCACGCATGACGTTCGTCGTTGATGCAGTCCTCTTCGTTGCGACAATGTCTATGGTGGGCGCTCATCTAATTAGAGAATCATTTAACCGCCTATTTCGATGACAGCCGCCAACACACCTTTCTTCGAAGTCCCAGAAGCCTATTATCGCCAGGTATTTCGCTGGGTTTTCCGCGGGGCGATTGCACTAGGGGTCTGTTTCGGCGGTGCGGCGGCGTTTTGGCCAGAATACAATCGTCCGCTACTTTCCGTGCCAATAGTCGCCGCTGGCGTCGCAGGAATGGTGCTTGGGTGGCTGGGAGCCGGCCGCTATCGTGAAGAGTTTGTTCGCGAGTTTACGAGCAACTTTTGGCTTCGGCTTCAGACCAGCGAAGCGACGAAGAATATTGCCGCCGTCGACGTTTTCGAACACATGGTGCCTGATGCGGGCGACCGACGGAAAATCCATCGAATCAAAACGACCGATGGTGAGCTATACCTGCTTCATGTTCAACGGTTCATAGAACTTCTCGTTTCGCGATCGATGGACGACGCTGATAGCGCAACAGAACACGCCTTGGGTGTAGCGTGGAATCGCTGTGTCGGCGAGCTTCGACCGGACCTTGATCCAGTTTTAAGCAAGGCGTTTCGGGAAGCATTCAAATCCGATTTGGCGGCAAGTATGATCGCAATGATCCATCGGTCCGGCGCTCAGCTTGTGGAGGAGTTGAGCGCAATCGGCGAGCGTGAAGACCGTATTCAGGCGGTAGACCAGCCGTTTAAACTTGAGCCAATGACCCCAACCTCGAAAACACCCCGAACCCGAGGGCGGCCGCGCCGTTAACTGGAAGTTGTTCTGGGAGGCTTCGCTCCCCCGCCTCGCGCCCTGACGTTATCGCCGTGGCCAAGGGCGCGCCGGCTCCACGTGCTCTGTCAATGGCTCAGGCTCACTCTTGCGTTCAGGTGGAGGTGGCGGTGGCGGTGGCGGTGGCGGTGGAGGGGGCGGCGGTTCAGGGCGAGGATTATCAGGCATATTCAACCAGGTATATAAAAGTCCTTGTCTGGCAACTCGTTTAACACTTCGTTCTCACACCGACGCTTGATGCGGCCAGCGCATTCGCCCTCATTTTGGGCTCGCAGGAATTTTTTGTGCTCCATCGCAATTCTAAACTGCTCGCGCGCCCGTTCGTCGTATGCACGCCGCTCTTTGATACGAACGGCAATCACATGAAGGTCATTGTCCAGCATGCTGTAACTTGACAACAACCGCTCTTTCTTAACGCGTTCTTCAGCGTACGGCAGTAGGTGCTTAACCGCCCCGATAACGACCGCGACTCCTCCTAGAACCTGCCACAACACTTTCCCAAAGTTGTGCTGGAGGAAGGCAAAACCACCGATGCTAGAAGTGCCCGATAACGCCAAAATCCACTCGAGCGCTCTCGATTTGCGCCGGATATTCCGAATTTCACGCTGTAGGCATTTCACATTCAAACGGGCCGTCCGCAGTTCGCTATAAACATCCCATACTGGATGTGCTTTTGTATTTCGTGAAAGCGGCCGAATGTTCTCCGGAACTGCCATTGTCGGTTAGACGTTAGGTGGCTAACTCCTCGTCCAAGATTTCGCGAACCGTAAGGGGCTTTATCTCGCGCCCCTCTTTCCGCCGAAATCGATCGATCTCGAAAAGGGCGTCGCCGGTGAACTCGAAGCCGACGAAATAGCCGAGCATCCGTTCTTCGCGCATCATGACGGCCTCGAAAGCGTCGATATCGGGGCGGCCGACTTTGGCGGTTTGTTTGACCTGGATGGGATACCATTCGTCCATGAAATCCATTTCGCCGGTGCGCGCGCCTCGACGCTCTGGCATTGCGCTGACGGGATAAATCCGCCCGTCGATTCCCATGTCGCCGGTCTGGCGGGCGTTCTTCGTTCCGCCTAGGGCCACGACGGCCCAGTTTTCAAATTCGAACGGAGGATATTTCTTCAGTTCTGCTTCTGTTTTCGGCAGGTCACGGACAATGAAGGCGCGGCCAATGGCCCAGAGTTCCTCGTTTTCTGGCAGTCCGCAGACCTTCTTGTCCTTTAATCGTTTCGCCATCACGCGACATGCGGTGGGCGAAATGTCTATCCCAATCCATTGCCGTTTCAGTTTCTGCGCGGCAACTAACGCGGTGCCGCAGCCACAGAATGCATCCAAGATAATATCGTTCTCGTTGCTGCTCACTTCGATGATCCGCTCAAGGAGTTTCAGCGGTTTCTGCGTGGGATAACCAAGGCGTTCCCCACCTGTCGTAATGCCGCGAAGCATGTCGATGTCGTCCCACCAAGTGCTCAGCGAGACTCCCTTGCTCTCGTCGAGGTATCGCTTCTGATATGTCATCCCCGTTTTGCTGTAAACGAGGCGGCCCTCTTTCGCGAGCCGCTCCATATTTGCTTTGCTGTAACGCCAAGCGCGGGTGATTCCATTCCATTCGTAGACCGGGCAACCTTTTGCCGCGCCGCCAGGTCCGGTCACGTCCGCCTTGTTGTAACGACGACCAGTTTCTTCTTCGATGTGCTTGTACCAGGATTTGAGGGTCGACTCTGGTAGTGGAGTGAATTTTGGATTAAACGTATAACTGTCGCTGCCGGCATAATAGAAAATGCTGTCATGAACGCGGCCGAAGTGCTTCGCGCCCTGGCCAACATCGCTTTTCGCGTCGCTGCGTTTCCAAACAATTTCGTTAATGAAATTGTTCTCGCCGAAAATTTGGTCGAGCATGACTTTGACGTAGTGGCTGGCGTGCCAGTCGCAGTGGTAATAGAAGCTGCCGGTTGTCTTGAGCACGCGGTGCAGCTCGACGCACCGCGGCCGCATGTAATCGATATACGCCTTGGTCGATTCGTGCCGGTCTTCGAATGAGCGTTTCTCTTTCGTCTCGCCCCAAAAGACTTCGTAGTTCCGGTTCGAGTTGAACGGCGGATCGATATAAACCAAATCGACACAGCCGTCCGGCAGTTTGCGGAGTTGATCCAGATTATCGCCGCAATAAATGACGCGCGTATCGACGAGCGCCGAGGGTTTGGCTGGCACGCCCAAACCTATCTGGCGGTGTCGTGTGGCGTCAACGGCCAGCTCGCTTCTGTTTCGCAAGCTCGGAAAAGGCCTGACGCGTATCGGCGGGCATAAGAGCGGCCGGCTGAAGCGGGAGTTCGCCTCCGCAGAAGGCGTCGCCGGGCGATTCACCGGCGTCCCAATTGAGAAGCACGACCCGCGCTTCTTCAGCGTCGCCATATACTTCCTGAACGACGCCTCCTGAGACTTCGATCACGATCGTTTGCACGAATAAGTTGTATCGCGAAGCGCGCCGATTTGCCACCCCGGGTCTCGCAATAAATGACGCGCGTATCGACGAGCGCCGAGGGTTTGGCTGGCAAACCAAAACTTAGCGGGTCGCGGACACAGCGAGTCAACGATGAGCGCGAGTCCTCAAAAAATTTGGGAGCCAGGCATCCGAATTGAAGATTTTTCTCGTTCTATAAAATGAACCAAATGATTGAGAAATATGAACGAGAGCTTCCCTACAGCTGCTCGCTACCAAACCGAGATTTTGGCTCAAATCCGGGACGGCAAACGTTCCTGGTCTTACGCTGACAGAGGCAAAGACTTCGAAGCTTTCCGGCGGGAAGTCGTCGAGCCGCTCCGGCAGCTGAAATATGCCGGAGTCATTCACGCCCTCAGCGAGATTGAAGCTACCGTGGCCGGCTTCGAGCGAATTACTGGCGTCCAGATAATCGGCACACTGAACACGGCGCGGCAACACGAGAAAGACAGCGCCGAGGGTTTGACTGGCACGACGAAAGTTATCTAAATAAACTCGGGGCGCGTTAGTGCTATGCCGAATCCGGAACTCCAACAAACCGCATTGTTCGCCTGAACCTGCGTGAGCAGAGCGCTTTTTTACTCTCTCGCTGCTTGCGCGGTTTCGGTGGGCCTCGAGGCGCTGTTCGCCGGACGCGGGATCAAGCTGCGCCTGGCGGAATTGCGCGTGCCGCGCTTTGCGCCGCCGCTCTGGGGCTGGGTGGTCATCGGCATTCTTTATTATGTCACTTGTTTCGTCGTGCTCTATCGCTTGTTCGCCAGAGCTCAAGATACCCAGGGCCGATCATGGGCGTTGGGGGCCGCGTTGGCCCTGATGTTCGTTAACGCGCTTTGGAATTATTTTTTCTTTCGGACGCGAAATCTGTTTCACGCCTTTCTGATATCGCTTCCCTACGCGTTGCTCGCGCTTGGTCTCTTCCTTCTTCTGCTTTGGCTGGATCGGCTGGCGGCTTTCTGCCTCGTGCCCTACCTCCTTTATCTTTTCTACGCGGGAACGTTCGGATACCGCGTCTGGAAGCTCAATTCGCCGTCCGGCGTCTGACTAAATACCAAGTCACCGCGCGTGAGCGCGCAGACGTGCCTGCGGCAAACGCGAAGACACCGCGAGAAAAGTTCAGGAATTCAGCGTGGGCCGGCTGCGTTCCAAAAGGTCACGATCAAGCCGCCGACAACGATGAGACTGCCGCCGGCCAGGATCGGGAGAGTGGGCGCAGTCCGGAACACGAGGAAATTAATCACCTGCCAGACAATAAAAAGCGTGGCGATATAAAGCCCTACGACCTGCCGGAACTCGACTGGTGCGAGGTTTAGTGAAAACGCGTATCCAAAGACCAGAACAGCGCCGCCAAGCATAAGGCCGAGCCGCATCGTGCCGGCGTGATTGTAAATTCCGAGCCTGATTACGGCGTCGCCGCTGACTTCCAAAGTGGTCGCTATCAGCAGAAAACCCAGGGCTGACAATGTTTGGGAAGTATTCATCGTGAAGATGGCTTAGCGGCAGGGAGGTGACGAACCAAGTAAAAGATCATCGCCCCGCCAATCGGCAGACCGATCAACGTGCGATAATCCTGGCGCAAGACGGTATTGAACAGATCGCCAATAAGGTTCACCGAAAGAACGACGATCGCGACGTTTGCGCCCCAGCGCCTGTTCCGCCACAAGCCGACCGCGGCGAAAGCGCAACCGGTCCCCACCACGAACATCAGAGCGATGGCTGCCGGGCCGATCAATTGGAAGCCCGCGCGAGCGTCGGGATTCAGGCGCCAAACCGAATCGAGCGCCGTTCCCGGAAAAAGCAGGAGCGTTATCGTGAGAAGGCACATTGCAGTTCCGAATGCGAAAAATCCCGCGAACACCTTTATCATCGTGCCACTCCCAACATTATTCGTTGGCCAACAGCAGTTACGACTCCGGTCACTATCGTCAACGGTGACCCGCTGACCGCGGAGTTATGATGGTCCCGCGGAAATCCGACGGAAAGTGACGCGAATCCCGGGGTCGTGAATCGTGGCAATGAGGCCGCGCGACCGCGCGAACGCTTCGATGGCGGCAGCGCGTTTGGCTCGTTCTCGTTTCTCGGTCGGCCAGACCCGTTGAAGTTCGTTTTCGAAAACGACGCAGTATTTTCGAGCGCGCAGTCGCTCGTCAATATGCCGGTAGAGTGCGTCCACGCCGCTCAGAATGAGAATTTACCGCGCGAAGAGCAATCTTTTCCACGCTGATCGAGAAGACGGAATTCCGTGGCTGGTAGAGGTCAACCAGCGTCGCCGCGCATCCCACCGGAGCGCCGAGTCGCCCTCGTGGTCTCCGACTTTTTCGCACCGCTTTGGACGCCGACCTTGTTCCCGCCGCTCTGGATATTTTCGCCAGAACGCGAGGGGATGGATTGGGCGCGCGGTTTTCGTTGGGGATGCATCGTTTTTCGTCCTGCCATACTGAGAAATCGCCGCTGGACGGTTCCGAGCGTGCACGAAATTTTCGGTGTGGCGGTGTAGAGGCGGGTGTCATCACCCGCAGAGGTTTTGTAGTTCCTGCGGGTGAGGCAACCGCCAGATTGTTTAATGTCCCGCGGGAGGTTTTCTGCGGGTGAGACACCCGCCACTACATCTAGGCGGCGCGGTCGAGGGTCGAGCTCTCGACGGGTGGACGCAAAGTCTGGAGATACTGCACATCGAAGGCGCGGAGCGCTGCTTCAATAGTGGGACCGAAACCCGCTATTCCGTCGCGCACGCTCCGCCCCAGCAATGCAATCCAAATCCCGGACCGGACAAATAATTTCGGAAGCCGAACGGCCGACGGGCTTCCGGGATGAGTTTCGTAATACAGCTCGGCGCGCTGCATGGCCGCGATCTTGTCGATATGTTTCGCCGTCATGACTGTAAGAACGTTATATTCTGGCACGCTGGCTTTCCGAACGCTCCCCGACGCGCCTATCGGAAAAAGGCCGATTCACTCTCGCGGAATCCGATGCTCGCGTCTTTGGCGCCGGCGGCATCGACAAAGGCGCAAACCGATAGAAGACCGAATGCAAAACGTGATCGTGATGGAGCCCGACGCTTTCCCGATTCGTGTTGTCGACCATCTCTCCGCAGGCCGGACATCGATAGAAGTTTTTCGGCGCTGGCGTCTTGGTCCGGTCGCGTTTCCTGGTTTTCAAAAGATTGGGCGAAAAGCGTGGAAACCTGTGGCAATCGGCCGCAACAAGACCAGGCGCGCGAGAACCGAGCGGACCGGGTGCGCCGGCCCAACAATGGAATGCGGGCTCGACGCAGCTTTTGTTTTCGCGGCTCGTTTCCCGTGATGAGTCAGCGTGGTCGCGATGACTCGCTTTGCGCTTTCGTCGGTGGCCGGCCCAGAGAACGCGATAAGTTTCGCCGCTTCCACCGCGTTCGCATACGCCCAGTTGGCTGGAGTCGAAACGCAACCCGCGCTCGGACACTGCAGGCGCAATTTGCCGCGTCTGCCCTGTAAGCTCTTTATCAGGATCTGGCGGCCGGTGATTGTTCGGCCACAGCGTTTGCAAATCCGCTGGTCATCGAGCGAATGCCAGTAATGGAATTCGTCGAGATAACGGAGGAGGTCGAGTTTGTCTTCTGGCGGGAGTTGGAGAGGAAGCGAAGCGCTCACGCCATCCACGGTCGCAAGCGCTTTGCGATTGGACAATCGGTCGACCGACCGACAGAGACATCCGTTGAAGTCTGATCGAATCTCTGTTGCAGCGGTGGGTGTTACCAACCGCATTGGTTCAGATTTCGTGTAGAGGCGGCTGTCGCTAGCCGCAATGTTAAAATCTCTGCGAGTGAGACACCCGCCGCTACATTATTAGATGCGCGAGATGATGTCGCGCAGAAGGTCGATGTCGCGCTCGGCGCCGGCGGCGCTTTCCTGGAAGCGCTTGAAAATGAATTCCTCGGCGCCGTTGCGCTCGCGGCGCAAAAATTGGCGATGCATCATGACGCGCTCGTTCAACGTCCGGACCGCCGTCCAGAGCGCGCGCTCTAGCACTTCCTTGTGCGCCTGGCTCAAGCTCATCGGCGAAAAGGAATGCCCGATGTGACACCTGAAATGCGCCATGTCGCCTTCCTTTTGTTCGTAGAGCGCGCCATTGCACTCGGGGCAGGCCAAAGAGATCTGGGTCTCGTTTGGCGGCGGAGATTTCATTAGCTCCGGCGGATCGATGAGATCGTTGCGCTGCTCTTTCATATCCTGCGATGAAACTTCGTCGGATGCGATTTCCTCGGACGCAATTTTGGTGAGCAAGGCCGCGATGCCGGCGAGCGGAAGGCAATGATCAACGGTCATGTGGCGCATGGCGTTGAGCGGCATGTCGGGCGCCGCGGCTTCAGTTGGATCCTGGACAATGGCGAGGCCGCCCCGCGCTTTCACGGCGTAGAGCCCGGCCGCGCCGTCGTCGAGTTTGCCCGTGAGAATGACGCCGGCGACCCGTTCTCGATGTGTCCGCGCGGCGCTGCGAAAAAGCGGATCGATCGAAGGCCGGGATGCGTTCTCGCGCGGGCCAGCATCGAGCTGCATGACGCCATCGTTAATGAGGAGATGCCGATCAGGCGGCGCG
This sequence comes from Chthoniobacterales bacterium, assembly GCA_045809795.1. Taxonomy (GTDB): domain Bacteria; phylum Verrucomicrobiota; class Verrucomicrobiia; order Chthoniobacterales; family UBA10450; genus AV80. Next base: position 475,169 of record JBJMXD010000006.1, on the reverse strand, counting down.
ACGTAAATCCGATTTTTCTCGTACGGCAGGTTGTTCTCGGCGCTGACGGCTCGGATTTTTCCAGCCCGGCTCAGGATTTCCGGGAGGATACTGCCGGGCCCGGTGTGCATGACGATGAAGATCGCGGCCGGGAAGTCTTCCGGCAGGAGTTCGACGAGTTGCTGTAACGCCTCCACTCCGCCGGTGGAAGCGCCAATTACCACGATATCGCGTTTCGGCATTGTTCTAACTAAGTATCGCGCGCGCGCGGGTGATCAGGTGTAGTGGCGGGTGTCTCACCCGCAGAAAGAAAGTGTAGCGGCGGGTGTCTCGCCCGCGGAAAGAAGCGTAATGGCGGGTGTCCTCACCCGCGGAAACATTCTCTGCTCGCGCAGACAGATCAGTTCTCTGCGGGTGGGGACACCCGCCACTACACTTTTGCCGATCTTTCCTGCTCATGATCCTGATCATACTCATGATCTTTTCTGAAACGGACGTCTGCTCAGAGGATCACGATCATGATCACGAGCAAGAGCAGGAATGAGAAGTCCCGCGATTGAGTCAGACAGGCGGCTCTCTGCGGGTGGGCACACCTGCCGCTACAGCGCTACAGCAAAAGACTCGCTATCACCGCGAGGGCGCGGCATATTCAACGCGAATGGCGGAAGACGCGCAGAAGACGACCGAGATCCTCGATCCGGCGGCAACGGATGAGCCGGGCGAGAACTCGCGCAATGGCGCAAAGAAGCGGCGAGACCCGAACGAACCGGCGGCGGTTGTAGGTCTCGGCGCTTCGGCAGGTGGTGTCGGACCGCTCCAGCAATTTTTCACCGACATGGATCCCGCCAGCGGGCTCGCGTTCGTGGTCGTGATGCATTTATCGCCGGAACACGAGAGTCAGCTGGCGAATGTGATCCAGCAGAAAACCAGCATGCCGGTAACGCAAGTCACCGAGCCGGTCCATGTGCGGCCGAACCACGTTTACGTTATTCCGCCGAACCACCAGCTCACGTTCGAGGACAGCATGCTGCGCCTCGTCCCGCCGCAACAGCCGCTTGGCCGGCGAGTCACCATCGACCTTTTCTTCCGCACCCTCGCGCAGGCTTATGGCCAGCGTTCCGTCTGCGTGATCCTCTCCGGCACGGACTCGGATGGAGTTATCGGGTTGAAACACATTCGCGCCCAAGGCGGACTCACCATTGTTCAGGATCCGAACGAAGCCGAGCACGAGAGCATGCCCGTGACTGCAATCAGCACCGGAATGGTGGACTGGGTGCTGCCGGTCGAAAAAATGGCGCCAAAACTGTTGGAGTTCGTTCGCAACGAGAACCGGATGAAGTTACCGCCGGAAATCCTCGGCGCAGAAGAGCCGGACGCGAAAATGGAGGACGCGCCCGGGGGCGAAACGGTCTCAGATGAAACCCACGACAAAGAAGATGAAGCGGCGATAAGCGAAGTGCTCCTCGATGTCCGGGCGCAGACTGGCCACGACTTCAGCCACTACAAGCGCGCGACGATCCTGCGCCGAATTGCGCGGCGGCTCCAGGTGAATTCGATCGAATCGATTCCGGAGTATCTCAATTTCATCCGCACCCACCCCATCGAGACCCGGGCGTTGCTCCAGGATTTACTCATCGGCGTCACGCATTTCTTCCGGGATCGGGAAGCATTCACGGCACTCGAGGCGAACATTCCGCAACTCTTCGCCGGCAAGAAAGGCGAGGATGAGGTCCGGGTCTGGGTGGCGGGGTGCGCGACGGGCGAGGAAGCGTACTCAGTGGCGATGCTGCTTTGCGAATACGCCCAACGGCTCGAGCGCCCGCCCAACATCCAGGTGTTCGCGACGGACATCGATGAGCAGGCGATCGCCGATGCGCGCGACGGTCTTTACCCGTCCATGATCGAGGCGGATGTAACGCCCGAACGGCTCCGGGAATTTTTCCTGCGCGATCACGGCCGCTATCGGGTGCGGAAGGAAATCCGGGAGAAGGTTCTCTTCGCCGCCCACAATCTCCTCCGCGACGCGCCCTTTTCCCGCTGCGACCTTATCTGTTGCCGGAACCTGCTGATCTACCTGACCGGGAAAGCGCAATCGCAGGTGTTCGACATTTTCCATTTCTCACTTCGTTCCGGAGGCCTGCTTTTCATCGGCGGCTCGGAGAACAATAGCCAGGCGCAAGCGCTGTTCTCGCCACTCGATACAAAACACCGGCTTTTCATTCGTCGATCGACGCCGCGGCCGGCGTGGAAGGTGCCGCTGGTCCCAGCGCGACAGCCGCTGCTTCCGATCCGCCGGCCGCCCGGCTTAAGGACCCGGAGCCTTCCTGCGCTGACGCAGCAGGGCGCAGACAAAGCGGCAGGAGGCGGTGGGGAGGAAATGCACGGCGGCCAGACCAGGCGCGAAGTGCTTTTTGGCGAACTCCACCTGCGACTGCTAGAGCAATACGGGCCGCCGTCGGTGGTGGTAAACGAGTCGCAGGAGATCGTTCATCTTTCCGAGAGCGCAGGACGTTATCTCCAATTCGCAGCCGGCGAACCGACCGCGGAAATCGTGAAGGTAATCAATCCGACCCTTCACCTCGAGGTCCGGACGGCGCTGTTCCGCGCAAGCCAAACCAAGCAGCCGGTCAGGACGACCCCGACAAAAGTCGATTTCGGCGGCGGCGGAAGTGAAATGGTTTCGCTCGAGGTCCGGCCGATGGGAGCGAAGGACGAGGCACAGGGATTTTTCCTGCTCCTTTTTCATAAAGAGAGCGGCGCGCTTGACCGCGCGGCAGACATGCCGGCGGCACAACCGCCCAGCATCGAAGCCGAAGACCAAATTGAAATCCTCAAACAACAGCTCAACGCGACCGTCGAGCAGTACGAAGCGGCCAACGAAGAGCTGAAAGCGTCGAACGAGGAGCTTCAGGCGATGAACGAAGAGCTGCGTTCCGCCACCGAAGAACTCGAGACGAGCAAGGAGGAATTGCAATCGGTCAACGAAGAGCTCACGACCGTGAATTATGAGCTGAAGAGCAGCGTCGAGGAGTTGAGCCGGACGAATTCCGATCTCAACAATCTGATGAGCTCGACCGACATCGGCACCATCTTCCTCGATCGCGGCTTGCGCATTCTGCGGTTCACTCCGAGCGCCCAGAAAATTTTTAATCTCATCCCGACCGATATGGGCCGTCCGCTGTCGGACATCACCAGCGGACTCAAATACCAGGGATTCATCCGCGACGCCGAGAAAGTGTTGAAGGATTTGGTGACCATCGAGCGCGAAGTGCAGGTGGGTGAGAACGATACCTGGCACCTGACGCGGATCGCTCCGTATCGCAGCACCGAGGACCGGATCGCCGGCGTGGTCGCGACCTTCATCGATATCGGCGAGCGAAAAAAGGCGGAGGAACAAGTTCGGGCCAGCGCGGCGCGATACCAGACGCTCTTCGAGCTGGTACCGGTGGCGGTTTATACCACCGACGCCGAGGGGAACATCCTCGAATACAATCATCGCGCGGTGAATTTGTGGGGAAGAAAACCGGCCGGGGAAAAGTTCTGCGGGTCCTACAAAATTTTTTACCCGGACGGGCGGCGCATGCCGCATGAGGAATGCCCAATGGCGCGAGTGCTGCGCGGCGAGGAGGTTCCGTCAGCCGATCTCGAGATTGTGGTAGAGCACGAGAACGGCTCTCGCCATAACGTCATGGTTGCCCCACAGACGGTTAAAGACGAGCAGGGCAAGATTACCGGCGCAATTAACTGCCTGCACGACATCACCCATCGCAAGCGCGCAGAAGAAGCGCTGCGGAGAAGCGAAGAACGTTTTCGCACGGTGGCGGACAACATTCCGCAGGTCATCTGGACAAATGAGGCCGGCGGAAAGGCGAATTATTTCAATCGCCGTTGGTACGAATACACCGGCCTGACTCCCGACGAATCACTCGAAGCCGGCCGCCAATCGGTTATTCACCCGGAAGACGCGCCCGAGACGAGCGAGCGCTGGGAACGCGCGCTGGCGGCGGGAAAAGTCTTCGAGGCCGAATACCGGATGAGGAGAAAGGATGGCGTGTATCGCTGGTTTATCGGCCGCAATGTTCCACTGCGGGATGATGGGAAAGTGCTGAGCTGGTTCGGTTCGGCTACCGATATCGACGACTTCAAGCAAGCCGAAGCCCGTCTGCGCGCGAGCGAGGAACGATTCCGCGTTCTCATCGAAGGCGCGCGCGATTACGCGATGTTCCTGCTCGATCCGGCGAATGTCATTACCTATTGGAGCAACGGCGCGGAACGCGTCTTCGGCTGGACCCAGGACGAAGCCATCGGCCAAAGCGGGACTCTGATTTTCACTCCCGAGGACAAAGGCAAGGGTGCGGCCGAGAAGGAGATCGGAATCGCCCTGGCCGAAGGCCGGGCGCCTGATCGGCGATTTCATGTGCGCAAGGACGGCTCGCGCTTCTGGGCGGACGGCGTGCTTATGCGCCTGGATGACGAACGGGGTGAGGTGCGCGGTTTTGCCAAGGTCGCGCGCGATGCCACCGATCAACGAACCGCTGAGGACGAGCTGGCCCACGCGCGGGATGAGATGGAACAGCGCGTCCTGGAACGGACGCGGGAATTGGTCGCGATGAATAACGAGCTCGAACAGACCATGGCGCAACGCCAGCAGCTCGAGCGCGAGCTTCTCGAAATCAGCGAACGGGAGAAGCGCCGGATCGGCGAAGACCTGCACGACATGGTTTGCCAGGAGCTCACAGCCACGGCGCTGTACCTAAAGTCGACCGCGAAAAAACTCGCGGCCAAAGCTCCCCAGGCCGCCGAGACCCTGGAACAATCAGCCCAAACGGTGAACCGCAATGTCGTCGTCGCCCGGGAGCTGGCCCGCGGTTTGCAAGCGGTCGAGCTGACGGCATCGGGATTAAAAAATGCCCTGCGGGACCTGGCGGCGGCGGCCTGTCAGAACACCGGCACCAAATGCCATTTCAAGGCCGCGCGCGGGGCGACCGTGACCGATGACACCGTCGCTCTGCACTTGTACCGCGTCGCGCAGGAAGCGGTCACGAATGCGGTGAAACATTCCGGCGCCAGGAATATCCTGATCTCGTTCGATCACGACAAGAATCACGTCTGCATCAGCGTCCAGGATGATGGGAAAGGATTCGCGCCGGGCAAAAAACGAAAAGGGCTCGGTCTCCACATGATGCGATACCGGGCGAACGCGCTCGGCGGCGAGCTCAAGGTCGAGCGCCGCAAGACTGGCGGGATGGACATTACCTGCAAGATCCCGATCAAACGGTAATTGGTAGGGCGAGACGCTGTCGAGCCGTCTGCGTCTGACTCCCAATGGCTCGACAGCGTCTCGCCCTACCAAATTTGATGCGAACAGTCTCGGCGCGGCCCGCGATGTTGTTATAATTGCGATATGGCCAGCGGATCGAAAATAAAAGCGCCCAAGGCCGCAGCCGGCAGCAAAAAGGCTACCGCCGGTCCCGATGCCAAAGAGGCGCGGCGCCAGGCGATGGAGCCGGATGTGAAGTCGACCGCGGGGCTCAGCTCCGGGGTGGTCGCGAATCCCAAATGCGAGCTGCCGGAATCCGTCCGGATCGCGGTGGTGGACGATCATCCGCTGTTTCGCCATGGCCTGATCCAACTGCTTAACTCCGACGACGGCTTTTCAGTTTGCGGTGAAGCGAGCAGCGCCGGAGAAGCGATGGATGTGATTCGGAAAGTGAAGCCGCACCTGGTCATCGCGGACCTTGGATTGAAAGGGACCAACGGGATCGAGCTGACGAAAATGATTCTGGCCGAGTTTCCGACTTTGCCGGTGCTCATTCTTTCGATGCACGACGAATCGCTTTACGCCGTGCGTTCGCTTCGGGCCGGCGCGCGCGGTTACGTTACGAAACAGGAAGCGCTCGGGAGCGTGCTCGAAGCGGTGCGCGAAGTGATGGACGGCCGCACCTATCTCAGTCCGAAGATGGCGAGCCAGGTGATTTCGAAAGTTGTGGTCAATCGCGTCGCGCCTGATGAAGAGATCACGGATCGATTAAGCGATCGCGAATTGGAAGTGCTCGAGATGATCGGCGCCGGGAAAGAAGTGAAGGCGATCGCGAAAACGCTGAACCTGAGCCCGAAGACTGTCGAGACGCACCGCACGCATATTAAAGAGAAGCTGAATCTGCAGAATGCGCGGCAAGTCGCGCGCTTCGCCGTCCAGTGGGTCGCCGAGCGAAGCGTCTAGCTTCGCTCCCTCATGCTCCTGATCGTGATCGTGCTCATGATCCTTTGAGCGGCGTCGGCTGCTCCCAAGATGTATGATCATGATCAGGAGCATGAGCAGGATGAGCGGACGGCGCAGCGCGCCGTTCCCTCCGCTGGCGCTGACGCGCGGAAGCTCCAAATCCGGATGCGAGTTTACCTCGCAATTTGGAACTTGCATGCGTCACGCCGCAATCGTGTCAGTTCTCGGTCCCAAGTTGTTTCTGATTGCGCGAATGAAAGGCAGCTGCAAATTGCGTGAGTTGAATTTCGGGGCAAAACTTTTCATTTTGCGTGTTCCCGGCCCCGAAAAAGGCTGAACAAGCTCGGTTCAGATGAGCATCGACACCCTCGACAGACTGGCAGCGCTGATTGGGCAGGAGAGTGACGCTTTGCTCTTTAGCTGGCGGCTGCAAGTTCGGGAACTTCCCTCGGCTCGCAACCTGGAGGTGCCAGTGCTCAATAACCACATTCCGTTACTTTTGGATGAACTGGTCGCTGCCCTTAACGCTCACTCTCGCCAAACGATCCCGGAAGCGCTGGTCGAAGCCAGCCCGCCCGCTCACGGATTGCAACGTCTTCAAGAGGCATTCGACATTCAAGAGGTCGTTGCCGAGTACAATATCCTGCGCGGCTGCATTCACGATCTGGCTCAGAAAAACGGCTTGAATTTGCAAGGCGAATCTTTCCACGTGCTAAATCGCGTCTTCGATCAGGCAATCGGCCTGGCCTTACAAACCTATGCCACTCAACAAGCGCTGGAAGTGCAGAAGCGCCGGGAAGAGTATCTTGCTTTCGTCGCACACGATCTTCGCACTCCTTTGAACGCCATCGCCCTGGCGACAAGAGTCCTCGACCTGACATTTGGGGAACCCACTGCCCGCGCTGAAACGGCGAAAATGTTGAAAACCCTGGCCCGCAATGTTCAGCAGCTTCGCCTCCTAGTCGAAAAGGTTATTGAAGAGAATACGAACCTTCGCACTGAGACCGGGGTCAAGTTGGAGCGGCGGGACTTTGACTTATGGCCACTGGTTGAAGCCCTAATCTACGATCTTCGTCCCATCGCAGGGACCGGTAGCACTCAGTTGCTGAACAAAGTGCCTCATCGCCTCGTGATCTTCGCAGATGCCAGCCTAATGCGTCGCGTCTTTCAGAACTTGATTGCCAACGCGATCAAACATACCCCGCGGGGAAAGGTAATCATCGGCGCGCGGGAACTGGATACCGAAGACGGCGTTGAATGTTGGGTTAGCGACAACGGTTTAGGGTTCCCGGAAGCTCAGCTTGAAAGAGTGTTCGACGAATTGGAGCCCGGGGCGGCCGAGGCGGGCGGATTGGGTCTCGGTCTGGCGATTGTTAAGACCTTCGTTGAAGCTCACGGCGGACGCGTGCGCGTCGAAAGCGAAGAAGGGTCCGGCTCCAAGTTTTCGTTTACACTGCCTGCCAGGACAGCGATCTGATACGGAATGCCCCAAATGTAATGGCGCGCGCCATCCGGCGGTTCCACACTCCTCCCTCATGCTCCTGCTCATTATGTTTTAGGCGGCGTCGGTCGGTCCCAGGATTATGATCATGATCAGGAGCATGAGCATGATGAAGCTCAGTGCGCTACGGCATCACAACGCTTGAATCTCCGCGCCGTTTCTCCTTGTCCCCCACAATCTGGGCATGGGCGAGAACAGCGACCAATGTCACTCCGCCGATCGTATTGCCGATCAGCGTCGGCAATCCGTAACCACCAAGAAGCTCGCTCCAACTCCGAATCCCATTCAATCCCGCATAGAACGCCTCCACCGCTCCAGCGATGATGTGCGGGAAATGGCCGAGCCCGACGAGATAGGTGATAATGATTATGACCCAGATGCGCGCGGTTTCCGCCGCCGGCAGGAGCCAGACCATGAGCGCAATCAACCAGCCCGCGAAAATGCCGCGGAGCAAATTAATTCCAAATGTCTGCGCAGTGCTCTCGGTCGCGATTGCGTCCAAACTGGTGTGCAGTGGCGGCTCAAACGCGCCGGTCTTCGCAGCGGCCCACGCGAAGAGAAATGCGCCCGCCAGGTTCGCCAGAAGAACGATTGTCCAGAGCCGCAGAACTTTGGACAGGTCTCCCCTCGTTTTGTGGAGCAGCAATGGGAGGATGACCGTGAGTGTGTTTTCGGTGAAAAGCTGCTGTCGCCCGAGGATAACAATCAGAAAGCCGACGGCGTAACCGAGCTTGATCACGAGCGGGGCCCAAACCGTGTCCGGCAAATGATCGCGCAACAGCGCCTCGGTCAGGAACGAAAATCCCATCGACATTCCGGCGGCGAGGCCCGACCAGGCAAGCGACGAACTTTTTCGCTCGAGCTCGTGCCGGCCTTCCTTGCGGATGGCTTCGTAGACGACATGCGCGGTCGGTGAACTTTTCTCCTCTGCTTCCCTGTCTTCCTGTTCGGCGTCGCTCATAACGTGGCGCGCGGCCACAAGTAGGACTCGCACGCTGGAGCCTGGCCGGTTTGCAAAATCCAATCGATTCTGGCGACCCTTCGCGAACCCGGCTGCGTTTCGATTCGGAGCGAGATGGAAATTTACGGAATCAAATTCGTCGGACTGAACGCGGAGAACGGGCGCAAGCTTCTTCTCACCGTCGCTTTCATCCTCGCGGTTATGTTGCTGCGCTGGCTCTTGCGGGGCGCGGCGCGGCTTCTTGTCCGCGGCTCTGAGGAAGCGCGCCGGGAACGTTTTTGGACTCACCAGGGAATCAGCCTTTTGTCGGCGCTTCTGATGGTGCTCGGCGTCGCTTCGATCTGGCTCGACGATCCCAAGCGCCTCACGACTGCTGCTGGACTCGTCACAGCGGGACTTGCCTTTGCCCTCCAAAAAGTGATCACGGCGATGGCCGGGTATTTCGTTATCCTGCGCGGCAACACGTTCAGTGTCGGCGATCGCATTACGATGGGCGGCGTTCGTGGGGATGTGGTCGCGCTGGGGTTTCTCCAAACCACCATCATGGAAATGGGTCAGCCTGCTCCGGTCGATGAATCAAAGCCGGCGCACTGGGTGCACAGCCGCCAATTTACCGGTCGCATCGTCACCGTAAGTAACAGCCAGATTTTCGACGAACCGGTTTACAACTACACGCGCGATTTCCCTTATCTCTGGGACGAGATTCACATCCCGGTCTCCTATCAGGCCGATCGAGCGCGCGCCGAAGAAATCATGTTGGCGGCCACAAAGAAGCACGCCTTGACCGAAGACAAGATTGGCAGCGCGGCCGTGCAGCGTTTGCAGAAGCGTTATGAGGTTTTGCCGCTCGACCTTGAGCCGCGCGTCTACTGGCGACTAACTGATAACTGGCTGGAGCTCGCGGTGCGTTTCGTCTCGGAAACACATGGGGTGCGAACGTTGAAAGACGCGATCAGTCGCGAAATCATGGCTGGCTTCGACGCGGCGAAAATTGGAATCGCCTCCGCAACCTACGACATTGTCGGATTCCCTCCCATTGAGATCAGGCGTCGCCCGGCAAGGGAGCGTTGAAAAAGCGAAGAGCTATATCGGCGTGGTTTGGAGTCGCGCTGTTCGCCACCGCGCTGACGCCATCGCGCGCGGAGGAAACCGCCTCCGAACGGATCGTCATTTCCGCGGATCGATTGCCTGACGCAGAATCTTCGGCGCCCTTCAGTGTAACGGCTGTCGATTCCGAGGAACTTCGGAGCGCGCCGCAACTACGGCTCGATGACATTCTCCGCGCGGAAGCTCCCGGGTTCAGTCTGTTTCGTCGCAACAGCAGCCGAACGGCGAACCCGACCACCCAAGGAGTGACTTTGCGCAACTTCGGTCCAAGCGGGGCCGGACGAACACTCGTCCTGCTCGACGGCATCCCGCTGAACGATCCGTTCGCAGGTTATGTCCTGTGGGGCCAGGTGCCGGTTGCATCCGTGCATTCGGTCCTCGTCCAACCAGGAAGCGGCGCGGGGTTGTTCGGGAATACCGCGCTCGCCGGCACTATTTTTCTCGCGTCGAATTCGATCGAGACGACCACCGCTTCGCTCGACCTGCTGGCGGGCAACGCCGAAACCTACGAAGCGTCAGTCGTTGGAACTGTGGTGAACCACTCGTTAGGCTTCCAAGTCGTAGCGGATCGATTCTCGACAGGCGGTTACCCGGTGATCGCGGCAAATCAGCGCGGCCCGATCGATCGGAAGACGAGCGCCGATTCGTCGCTTTTTGACCTTCGCGGCACTTGGGAATTGGACCGCGACACGAGCGTGACTGCGCGCGCGCGCTGGTTTGAAGATGATCGCGGCAACGGCACGCCGTACACGCGCAACCACACTGACGCCTCGGATTTCAGCGCGACGCTTACTCGAAAACTACCGGCAGAATCGGCGGAGCTCCAGGTCAGCACCTACGGACAACGAAGAACTTTTAGCAGCACGTTCAGTTCGGTAAATGCAACGCGGACGGCGGAAACGCCCGCGCTCGATCAGTTCGACGTGCCGGCGGACGCCGCCGGTGGGAGCCTGGTCTGGAGCGAAGTTGTGGGCGGACACCGGCTCGTCTTCGGCGGCGACGTGCGTTGGGTCGAGGGCGAAACGAACGAACTGTTTTCCTGGAACGGCACCGCGTTTACTCGTCTGCGCCGAGCCGGGGGCGAACAATTTTTCGGCGGGATCTTCGCGGAAGATACCTGGACGATAACGGATGCAACAACCCTCGTGGCCAGCGTTCGCGGGGATCATTGGGAATTGAACGACGGATTTCGCCACGAATCGGATCGCGCGACCGGCGCGCCTCGGCTCGACTCGCGCTTCGCGAATCGAAGCGACGAAGAATTGAACGGCCGGATTGGGATTCGCGTAAAGGCGACGGATGAACTCGCGCTTCGAGGCGCCTTCTTCAGCGGCTTTCGCATTCCGACGTTGAACGAACTGTATCGGCCTTTTCGCGTCGGTAACGATATCACGGAAGCCAACCCCGCTTTGAATCCGGAGCATCTTCTCGGCGCCGAAACCGGTTTTGAATGGCAGGCGACAAGAACTTTTCGCCTTTCGGCGACCGGGTTTGTGAATCGTCTCGAGGATGCCGTCAGCAACGTCACGATCGGGTTTGGTCCCGGCAATTTCGATCCGGGCGGATTCGTTCCGGCCGGCGGTGTTTTGCGGCAACGGCGAAATCTCGATCTGGTGGTGGCGCCGGGCGTCGAGGCGACGGCGGAATGGCAAATTGTTCCGACGGTGCGGGCCCGATTCGCCTATCTGTTCACGCGGCCAACGATCGAATGCGCTTCCGATCCGGCGCTAATTGGCAATTTGCTCGCGCAAACTCCCGAACACGTCGTCACCGGGGGCCTTGATTGGAGCCCGACGCCGAAATGGAAGTTCGGCGCGCAAGTCCGTTACAACTCGACCCAGTTCGAGGACGATCAGAATTCGCGGACGCTGCGGGCGTTTATGGTTTGCGACGTAATGGCTAGTTACGAATTCAACGAGCATTTCATGGCATCGCTCCGGATCGAAAACCTTTTCAATGAGCAGATCGAGAGCGGCCGGTCAGCCGACGGTCTCGTTTCCATCGGCGCGCCGCGACTGGTGACCTTGCAAGGCCGTTGGCAGCTCTAGGTTGATAGGGCGAGACGCTGTCGAGCCGAACGAGCGTCTCCCAATGCCGCGAACGGCTCGACAGCATCTCGCCCTACCAAACGCGCGACGCGGCGTCCCCAACCTAAATCCCGCTGCGGTCGCCGTAATCTTTCACGGGCGCGACCGGCCGCTTCGATTCGCTGCTCAACTTGATCGCGCAATAAATGTCGGCGATCACGATAGGTGTTACGGCCACAAAGGCGATGATCACGCCCATCACGTGACTGGGATCACGCGTGTAACCCCAGATCAACGTCGCGGCGTCGAGGCCGTCGCCGATGACGCGCAACCAAATCCATGGCGTCGGATCTTTGGTGAACAGAATGAGGAGGCCGTTGCCAATTTCGCGCGCGCCATACACGCGCACGAGCCATTCGTAGCCTTCGAGTCCGGTGTGACGGGCGATGACGCCGCCCCAAATCAATTCGCCCACGCCGAGCATGATGCTGAACACACCGAGAAATTGCGCGAGCCGGAAGGTCGCCGAATCAGCCTGTCCACGCTGCGATTCGTTTGTTTTGTAACGCATAGTTTTTCCTTCCTCAGGGCGTAAGCACCACCTTGATGCAGCCGTCTTTCTTGTCCCGAAACGTTTCGTACATCTCCGGCGCGTCGTTCAGATTCATCCGGTGCGTGATGACGAATGACGGATCGATTTCGCCTTCCTCGATCCGGCGGAGCAGATCGTCGGTCCAGCGGTTCACGTGGGTCTGACCCATCCGGAAGGTGAGTCCCTTGTTCATCGCGGCGCCGAACGGAATCTTGTCCATTAGCCCGCCGTAAACGCCAGGAATCGAAAGGGTGCCGGCCGGCCGGCAGACGTACATCATTTCGCGGAGGACGTGCGGCCGATCCGTTTCCATCATCATGGCCTGTTTCGCGCGATCAACCACCGAGTCGAGCGTGCTGCTGACATGCGCTTCCATTCCAACCGCGTCGATGCATTTTTCCGGGCCTTTGCCTTGAGTCAGGTCGTTCAGGATTTCGACGACGCTCTGCGTTTCGAAGTTGATCGTGGTCGCGCCCGCGGCCTGCGCCATTGCAAGCCGCTCCGGGACGCGATCGATCGCGATGACCTGTTTCGCATTCAAAAGAATCGCGCTTCGGATCGTGAATTGGCCCACCGGGCCGCAACCCCAGATCGCGACGGTATCCGTCGGCTGGATATCGCATTGCGCGGCGGCCTGCCAGCCTGTCGGGAAAATATCGCCGAGAAAAAGCACCCGCTCGTCGGTCAGGCTGTCCGGCACCTTGATGTGGGTGCAATCCGCAAACGGGACGCGGACGTATTCCGCCTGGCCGCCAGAATAACCGCCAGTCAAGTGGGTGTAGCCGAACAATCCCGCGGTCGAATGTCCAAACATCTTCTCCGCGTTTTCCTTCTTCCGGTTGGTCCGCTCGCAGACCGAGAAATTTCCTTTCTTACATTGGTCGCATTCGCCGCAGAAAATCGTGAAGGGCACCACGACGCGTTCGCCGACCTTGAGTTTGCCGTTCACGCCTTTCCCAACTTCGACGACTTCGCCCATGAATTCGTGCCCGAGGATGTCGCCCTTCTCGAGTCCCACCATGAAATGATCGTAAAGATGCAGATCGCTGCCGCAGATCGCGCAGCTCGTCACCTTCACGATCGCGTCGCGCGGTTCTTCGATTGTCGGGTCCGGAACTGTTTCAACCCGAACGTCTCCCTTGCCGTACCAACGTAATGCTCGCATGCGCCCCCTTGGTTAAACCCTGATTGCGTCGCGAATATTTTCGCGCCGCCAGTCTTGAACGCGGCTGCTTCAGACGATGGTTTCTTTTTTTTGCGGCATTGCTGTCTTCTGTAGCCGCTTCGCTGTGCGAAGCGTGAGATCACGCGTTCGACCGCAATCACGCCGTCGCCCACAGGGCGACGGCTACAGAAGATGCAGGCTATCGACGATACTGCCCGATAGGGTGAAAAATCAGGATTTTTCTGACGCTCACCGGTTTCTCGGGCTGCGTTTTTTTCGTGAGATGGGTAAGTGTCGTTTCGGTCTCTCATCACTCCTCGTAGGCGCTACGCTGGTTTCCAGTGAAGCTCAGTCACCCACGCCTTCGGCGCCGTTACCGAACTCTTTCGGGGCGGAAAAGGAAGACGGGCAATGGACGATGCCCGGGAAAAATTACCAAGCCACGCGTTACAGCGGTCTGGATCAAATCAATACGACGAACGCGAAAGACCTGAAGGTCGCGTGGACTTTCTCGACCGGCGTGAATCGCGGGCATGAAGCCGCGCCAATCGTGGTCGGTGACACGATGTATGTCGTCACCCCGTTCCCGAACATTCTTTACGCCCTCGATCTCAAGGATAACGGAAAGCTGAAGTGGACTTACAAGCCGCAGCCCGCCTCAGCCGCGCAGGGCGTAGCGTGTTGCGACACCGTCAATCGCGGCTGCGTTTTCTCGAACGGGAAGCTCTACTTCAATACCCTCGACGATCACACGATCTGCGTTGACGCGGCAACCGGGAAGGAAGTTTGGAAGACGAAAGTCGGCGAGATCAACCACGGCGAGTCGATCACGATGGCTCCGTTGGTCGTGAAAGATAAAGTGCTGGTCGGAAATTCCGGCGGCGAATTCGGCGTCCGCGGCTGGCTGAAAGCGCTCGATACCAACAGCGGCAAATTACTCTGGACGGCATGGAGTACCGGCCCCGACACCGATGTTTTAATCGGGTCCGACTTCAAGCCGTTTTACGACAAGGACAAGGGTAAGGATCTTGGGGTCTCGACCTGGCCGCCGAATCGCTGGCAGATCGGTGGCGGGACGGTTTGGGGTTGGGTCACTTACGATCCCGAATCTAACCTGATTTATTACGGCACGGGAAATCCCGGCGTCTGGAATCCCGAGCTGCGGCCGGGCGATAACAAATGGAGCTGCGGCATTTTCGCGCGCGACCTCGAGACCGGAATGGCGCGCTGGTACTACCAACTCAACCCGCACGATCTTTTCGATCACGACACCGTAAACGAAAATCTCGTTCTCGATCTGCCGGTCGGTGGCCAGCAGCGCAAGGTGCTTCTCTCGGCGCAGCGGAACGGCATGGTTTACATCTGGGATCGCACAACGGGCGAGGTGCTTTCGGCGGATCCATTCATCCGGATCACGGCGACGTTCGGCGTCGATCTCAAGACGGGTAAATTAAAGGAGAATCCGGAGAAGGAACCGCACACCGGCGTCACGATCCACGACGTCGCGCCCGCGTCCCCGGGCGGAAAAGATTGGCAGCCCTGTGCGTGGTCGCCTCGCACGAACCTGCTCTACATCCCGCACCAAAATCTCGCGATGGATTACGAAGGCACCGATGCGAACTACATCGAAGGCACGCCGTACGTCGGCATGAACGTGAAGATGTACGCGAACGGCGGCGAAAATCGCGGCGAGTATTGCGCCTGGGATCCGATCGCTCGGAAGAAAGTATGGGCGATTCCGGAAGATCTCCCGGTTTGGAGCGGTACGGTCGCGACGGCGGGCGACGTGACGTTTTACGGAACGATGGATGGCTGGTTCAAATGCGTGAACGCGAAGAGCGGCGAGGTGTTGTGGAAGTTCAAGTGCGGCTCCGGGATTATCGGGCAGCCGGTCACCTACAAAGGACCGGATGGCAAACAGTACGTCGCGATTCTGTCCGGGGTTGGCGGTTGGTCCGGCGCGATCGTCGCCGGCGGGCTCGATCCGAAAGATCCAACGGGCGCGCTTGGTTTTGTGAACGCGATGAAGGATCTGCCGGACAAGACGACTAAGGGGGGAATGCTTTATGTCTTTGCGCTTCCCTAAGCTGGCGCTGCTGCTCTCGTTAGGCGCAACCGTGGCGTTCGCGCAGGACGACTGCTGCTTGCCGAAGGAGGAGCCGCATGTTGCGGATGCAACCGCGAACAAACGCGTTCTCCGCGTTACTTCGGATCCAAATAACCTCCCGTTCTCCAACGAAAAACGGGAAGGCTTCGAAAACAAACTCGCCGAGCTGATCGCGAAAGAGCTCGGCGCCGAACTGCGATATTCCTGGCGCGCCCAACGGCGTGGATTTTTTCGCGAGACGTTAAAAGAAGATCGCGCCGATCTCGTGCTGGGCGTGCCCGCGCATTTCGACATGGCGCTGACGACGGCGCCGTACTACCGGTCGAGCTACGTCTTTGTTTATCGCAAAGATCGCAACCTCGGTCTCCACTCGTTAGACGATCCCGCCCTCCATAAATTGAAGATTGGTGTGCAAATGATCGGCAACGACGAGACGAACACGCCCCCCGCACATGCCCTCGCGCATCGCGGCATCGTCGATAACGTCGTCGGATACACGCTCTACGGCGATTACCGCGATCCGAACCCGCCCGCGCGCATCGTCGACGCGGTCGTGCGAGGTGACGTGGATGTTGCGGTGGTCTGGGGACCGTTGGCTGGCTATTTCGCAAAGCAAGCCTCAGTTCCACTCGAAGTCGTGCCTGTGTCGCCCGCCGCTGATCCGAACCTGCCATTTACGTTCAGCATCGCGATGGGGGTGCGGAAAAGTGACAAGCCATTGCGCGATGAGATCGACGCGGTCCTCCAACGCAAACAGAAAGAGATCAACGCCATTCTCGACGAGTACGGCGTGCCGCGGGTCTCCGATCCTGGGAAACAAGTCGCAGCGGCAAAATGAAAATTCTTCATGCCATCGCCATCTGCTGTGCGCTTGGGGCGACGAGCTGCAAGCGCGAAGAGCGTGGCTTTCGAGTTCAACCGCCAGCGGCCGACAAGTTGACGTTCGCATCGATGAGCGATCTCCATCCCGGCGGCGGTCCGACTCCGCCCGCTTCGAAGAATGGTTATGAGGAGAGCGCCTACGCGATCAGCGAAGGCCAGAAGCTCTACACCACGATGAATTGCGTCGGCTGCCATTTTCATGGCGGCGGTGGGATCGGCCCGCCATTAATGGATAACGAGTGGATTTACGGCAGCGATCCGCAGCAGATTTTTGCGTCGATCGTTGAAGGCCGGCCGAATGGGATGCCGGCGTTCCGTGGAAAGATTACGGACTATCAAGTGTGGCAAATTGCGGCCTACGTCCGCAGCCTGGGAGGACTCGCGCCGAGCGGCACTGCTCCAGGGCGCGGGGACGAACTGCAGGGACCGAAACCCCCGAACTCCGGGCCCGCGCAGACGCCGCAGAACTCGTCGCTGCCTAAATCTGCGGAACGGCCATGATCTTGTTTGCGTGGACTGCTCCCTTAGTCCTGGCGATAAGCGACCTCCAGTCCGCGCTCAGTCCGGCTGGCGAACAAGGCGCCAGCATTGCCCGACTTTGGTGGACCTACTTCTGGGTCCTGGCGGTGATCTTCGTTCTCGTCGCGATCTTTCTTTTTCTCGCGATGCTGCCGCGCCGAGAAAGCATGGCCGAAGAAACGCCAGTTGGGCGCCTGGAGGAAACTCCGGCGCCGCAAGAGCGCAGTCTCGCGAAGGTAGTAATCGGAGCCGTCATTGCGAGCATCGTCGTTTTGTTCGCACTCCTCTTCGTCGACTTTTTTGCCGGCCGCTCCATCTACGCGCTGAACGATCAGAACACCGGCGATGCGAATGCCCTAACGATTAAGATCACCGGCCATCAATGGTGGTGGCAAGTCGATTACGAAGATAAAGCCGAGCCGAGCAAAATGATGACGACGGCCAACGAGCTCCATGTGCCGATCGGACGGCCGGTGAAGCTTACTCTCCAATCGAGCGACGTGATCCACAGCTTTTGGGTGCCGAACATGCACGGCAAAAAAGATCTCGTGCCCGGCCATCCGACCGAAATGTGGCTCACCGCGACGCGGCCCGGGACGTTCCGCGGACAATGCGCTGAGTTCTGCGGGCTCCAGCACGCCCACATGCGGCTCACCTTCGTCGCGGAAACGCCGGAGCAATTCGACAAATGGATGCAGTCCTCTTCCTCAGACGCGCCGGCACCCACGACGGACACCGAGCAGCGCGGGCGCGACGTCTTCATGTCGAACCAATGCATGATGTGCCACACGATTAACGGCACGAACGCGCGCGCGACCGTTGGTCCCGACCTCACTCACATCGCGAGCCGTCCGATGCTCGCGGCTGGAGCCATTCCCAATACACGCGGTTATCTCGCCGGGTGGATCGCGAATCCGCAGAACATCAAGCCGGGAGTGCGGATGCCGCCGAACACGTTGCCGTCCGACGATCTCAACGCGCTGCTGGATTATTTGGAGTCGCTGAAATGAACGTCGTCGCGCGCACGCCTGTTCCCAGCATCATCGCGCCGGACGCGGAGTCGCACCACTCGTTAGACCGACTCTGGAGGCGCGCGCCGGGATTCATCGGCTGGCTGTGCAGCACCAATCACAAGGACATTGGGCTGCGTTACATCGTGACCGCGTTCACGTTTTTCGGGCTGGCCGGAATCCTCGCGCTGCTCATGCGCATCCAGCTGGCGTTTCCCGAAATGCATTTCATCGGGCCGGATCTCTACAACCAGATCTTCACCGTCCATGGCTCGACCATGATGTTCCTTTTCGCCGTGCCGGTGATGGAAGGCATCGCGATTTATTTCGTTCCTCTCATGGTCGGGACGCGGAATGTCGCGTTCCCTCGACTGAACGCGTTCGGCTACTTCGCTTACGTCGCCGGAGGTTTGCTCCTCTGGGGTGGCCTCCTCACCAACACCGGCGCGGACGTTGGCTGGTTCGCTTATGTGCCGTTGTCGGGGCCTCAATTTTCGCCGGGCCATCGCGTGGACGTCTGGGCCGACATGATCACCCTCACCGAAATTTCCGCGCTCGTCGGCGCCGTCCAGGTGATCACGACAGTATTCAAACAGCGCGCACCGGGAATGTCGCTGAACCGATTACCGATGTTCGTTTGGGCGCAGGTAGTGGCTTCGTTCATGGTCATCTTCGCCATGCCGTCGGTCATGATCGCGAGCGGCTTTCTCGCGATGGATCGGCTCGCGCACGTGAACACTCACTTCTTCAATCCAGCCGAAGGCGGCGACGCGCTCCTCTACCAGCATCTCTTCTGGTTCTTCGGCCATCCGGAGGTTTACATCATCTTTATTCCGGCGACTGGCTTCGTTTCAACCCTGGTTGAGACGTTCTCAGGACGGCGCATTTTTGGTTACACAGCGCTTGTCCTCTCCCTGATCGCGACGGCGTTTATCGGCTTCGGGCTTTGGGTCCACCACATGTTTGCTACGCCGTTGCCGAATCTCGGCCGCAGCTTCTTCACCGCGTCGAGCATGATGATCGCGATCCCGAACGGCGTGCAAATGTTCTGCTGGATCGCGACCCTCTGGGGCGGAAGGCCGCGGCTCCGCGTCCCGCTCTGGTTCGTGCTCGGCTTCGTCTTCATCTTCATGATGGGCGGCCTGACCGGAATCATCCTCGCCTCCATCCCACTCGATATTCAGGTGCACGATACCTACTTTGTGGTGGCGCATTTCCATTATGTGCTGATCGGTGGCGCGGTCTTCCCGCTCTTTGGCGCTTTCTATTATTGGTTCCCGAAATGGACCGGCCGGATGCTGAACGACTCGTTAGGTCGATGGAATTTCTGGACGCTGTTCTTCGGTTTCAACATCGCGTTTTTCCCCATGCACATCCTGGGATTGAAAGGCATGACCCGTCGCATTTACACCTATGTGGCCGAGACAGGGTGGGGGAACCTGAACCTGCTCACGACCATCGGCGCCGGCATCATCGGCATCAGTGTCCTCCTTTTTCTCATCAATGTATTCGTGAGCCGGAAGCGCGGGGAAATCGCGGAAGCAAATCCCTGGTTTGCGCCTTCTCTGGAATGGGCGATCCCGTCGCCACCGCCCGCTTACAATTACTATTTTCTGCCGAGCGTTCGCGGCGGCCACGCGCTTTGGGAAAATCCCGAGGAACAGCCCGTCGTAGTCGGGTTGAGCACCGAGAAACGCGAGGTCTTGAACACGACGATCATGGATGCGCGACCGGAGCATCGCTACGAGATGGCGGTCGATTCCATCTGGCCGATTCTGCTCGCGATTGTCGTCGGCCTAACGATGACCTGGTTCATTTTCAGCCCGTGGGCGATACCAGGCGGCGCCTTCGCCTCGATGCTTGTGCTCTGGGCCTGGTTTTGGCGCGGAACTGAACCGAAACACCTGATCGAATCCGCGGAAGGGCATCCCGCCCCGGAAGACATGCCGGAGGAGCCGGCCACGGCCTAATGAGCGCGCCGGCAAGAACGATCGACGTTTCCCATCTCGAGCCTCACGTGATGGACGCGCGTTCTCCGATCTGGTGGGGCAACCTCCTCCTGCTCTGCATCGAGACGACGATGTTCGCTCTCCTCGTCGCGACGTATTTCTACATCCACATGAACTACACGGCGTGGCCGCCGCCGCGCGCGACAAACGCAAACTATCAGACGAATCCGGCGCTCGGTTATCCGACGCTGAATTTGCTGATTATCCTGGCGAGCGTTGTGCCGATGTTCATCGCGGACCGCGCGTGTCTGCGCCGCGACACGCAAACCGTAAAAATTTGCATGACGGCAATGGTGATCATTGGGCTGATCACGATCGGGCTGCGCTTCCTGGAATTTGGCTGTCTCCAATTCCGCTGGGACGACAACGCCTACGCCGGCATCGTTTGGACAACGGTCGGGATGCATCTCTTGCACCTGGTCACCGCCACGGCGGAGAATTTTATTCTGTGCCTCTGGCTCTGGATTCACGGATTGGATGATAAGCACGCACGCGATGTGCGTGTCGGCGCTGTCTATTGGTACTGGATCGCGGCGATCTGGATTCCGCTCTACGTCATTGTCTACTTCGGCCCGCGCCTGATCTGAAAACAATGATCCCGATAACAAAACCCGGCGATACCAGGGAAGATTTTTGCGCGTGGCTCGGAATGCTGGGGCCACCGACGATCTGGCTCACGAATTTTGAAATTATCTACGCCCGTGTGCTCCCGGCGTGCGCCATCAAGAGCAACATCTGGCTCATCATTGTATCGCTAATTTCACTCGCGCTGATCGCAGGCTGCGGATTCCTCGCGATTCGTGAGTTAGCCAGCCCCGCGGAAAACAAGGCACGACGGTTTATGGCGCACGTAGGGGTAATGTCGGCGTCACTTTTTGCCTTGGTCACAATCGCGCAAATTATCGCGATGCTGCTCATGGACCCGTGCTCGACCTGATCGATGAAATTGCGCGGGCTCCTTCTATTTTTTGCGTGCTGGGCCGTGATCGGCAAGACCGGTTGGGCCCACGAAGCCGGGCCCGCTGATTTCAACGAGCTGCGATATTGGTGGGCGTTCGATCCGGGCGTCGTGATTCCTTTAACCTTGTCCGGGTTGCTGTACGCGATTGGAGTCGTGCGTTTGCGCCGGGTGAATACGCACATCATCGGCGGAGTTGAAATACTCTGTTTCGTTGCCGGTTGGCTTACGCTTGTCATCGCGCTCGTGTCCCCCGTGCATCCGTGGGGAAGCGTTCTTTTCTCCGCGCACATGACGCAACACGAACTGCTCATGCTCGTCGCCGCTCCGCTGCTCGTGCTTGGTCGTCCGATGGTCCCATTCTTGTGGGCATTCCCGAAAACGACCGCGCGGCATCTAAGCGCGTGGACGAAAGCAGGGGCGTGGCAAAGAGTGTGGCGCGCCGTCACCGCGCCGTTCGTCGCGTGGCTGATTCACGCGATCGCATTGTGGGGTTGGCATGTTCCGTTTCTCTTCCAAGCGACGCTCGAAAGTGAGTGGGTTCATGCCCTGCAACACGCGAGCTTTTTCGGCTCCGCGCTCCTTTTCTGGTGGGCAATCCTCCACGGACGAAAGCGGGCCTTCGGCTACGGCGCCGCAGTGCTGTACCTGTTTACGACCGCGCTCCACAGCAGTTTGTTAGGTGCGCTGCTCACGTTCGCTCGAACTGTCTGGTACCCGGTCTACAACGGCACAACCCAATCCTGGGGATTCACCCCCCTCGAAGATCAACAGCTCGGGGGCTTGATCATGTGGATTCCAGCGGGCGTAGTTTACATCATAGCCGGGCTCGCACTTTTCGCCGGATGGCTGCGTGAATCAGGGCACACCGTCGCAATCTCAGAAGCAATGCCGAAGCCTGAGCCTCTAACATGAGAGCGATCATTCTTTCTCTCGTCGCGACCGCTTGTCTAAGCGCTTGCAAGCCCAGTGGCGCGACCAAACTCTGGGCCTCCGAAGCGACTGGCGGAATTCCGGAACGGGGAAAACACGCGATCGGGAAATATGGATGTGCCGCGTGCCACACGATCGACGGCATTTCATCCGAAGCGATGGTTGGTCCACCGCTGACCCGAATGGCCGCGCGAAGTTATCTCGCCGGAAGCATGCAGAACAACGGGCCGAACTTGGTCCGCTTCATCCAACATCCGCGCGCCGTGCATAACGACACCGCCATGCCCGAAATGGGACTGACTGACGAAGAGGCGCGCGATATCGCCGCGTACCTCTACTCTTACAAATAACCGCCTAACGAATGGACCCTACGACTTGGGCCCGATGGCGATCCCCCACGGACCATCGCCGACTTTGATCCGCTTCAATTCCTTGCGCGTTTTCACGTCGACTACTGACAGGTCATTGCTGGCGCCGTTTGCGGTGTAGAGTTTCGTTCCGTCCGGACTCAACGCAATTCCCCAGGCCCGTCCGCCCACCGGAATATTTGCCACCACTGCATTCGTCACCGTGTCGATGACGACGACGGAGTTGCCGCGCCCTGTCGTGACAAAAACCTCTTTTCCATCGCGCGACGTGACCGTCCCCATCGGCAGGGCGCCCTTTCCCAAATCGATTTTCTGTAAGACCGTGTGCGCTTTCGTATCGAGCACTGCGACGAACCCGCCGCTTTCGGACGCCACAAAGGCGCGACTCCCGTCGGAAAGAAACGCGACCGAACGCGGGCGGCCGCCTACCTCGATTTTCGCAAGCGCGCGTTGCTGGGTCGGCTCGATGACAAACACGTCGCCCTTCTCTTCGCAGGTTACATAAACTTCGCCGTTCGCCGGATTGACCCCGACGCCTTCCGGTTCCGCGGACACTTTCACTTTGCCGCGCGGCTGCCCTGATTCGAGGTCCAGTATCGACATGCTCGCGTCGTCCTCATTGGCGATAAAAGCGAATTTCCCGTCGCGGCTGAGTGCGAACTGCTCGGGATCGGAGCCCACGTGCCAGCGTTGAACGACGCGGCGTAGGGTCGCATCGAACACGCCGATACCGTCCGCGGTCTTGTCGGCTGGGGCACGTTCGCTGTCGACCCCGGGCGCCATTCGCGGCGATCCGCTCAACGCGACGTAGACCTGGTGGCCGTCCGGCGATGTCTGGATTCCGCGCGGACGTTTGCCCACGGGGTAGGTGCCGATGACGGCATCAGTTGCCCCATCGATAATTGTGAGATCGCCGGAGCGTTCGTTGGTGACGTAGACAACGAAAGATTGGGCATTCGCTGTTGCCGCCACGAGCGCAAAAAGCAACGCGAGACGTTTCATCATCGTTTCGGTTTCAACTGCGGAAATAGAATCACGTCGCGGATTGATTCGGCGCCGGTCAACAGCATCACGAGCCGATCGATGCCGACTCCGAAGCCGCCCGCGGGCGGCATTCCGTGTTCGAGCGCGAGGAGAAATTCTTCATCCAGCTTCTGGGTTTCTTCACCCGCCTGCTCGAGCAACCGTTGCCGTTGCACGATCGGGTCGTTCAGTTCGGAGTAACCCGGCGAAATTTCCTGGCCGTTGATGATCAGCTCGTAAACGTCCACCAGGGAATCGTCGTCCGCGTTCTGTTTGGCGAGCGGCACCAGCTCCTTCGGACAGTGCGTCACGAAGAGCGGGTCGAACGTTTTTTCTTCGACCAGCTTCTCGAAGACCTGCTGGGTCACTTCGTAATCGGCCATACGCGGATTGATTTCCACGCCGAGTTCGCCGCAACGTTCGCGACGTTTCTCAGTCGAGTAATTAAACCACTCCGGGTCAATCTCGCGGATCAAATCGCGGTAACGCGCTCGCCGCCACGGCCGAGTCAAATTGAGCGTCCGCGTGACATTTCCTTCGGCATCCTTGTGCTCGATCTGGAGGGACGAGCTTCCGCTCGTCCCATCTGCCGGACGCGCAGAAGCACGTCCCTCCGAAATGACGCCGGCGAGATGGCAGATCATCTCTTCCACGAGGTCGGCGATCTTCTCGAAATCGGCGTAGGCCCAGTACGCTTCGAGCATCGTGAATTCCGGATTGTGCTTCCGCGAAATGCCTTCGTTTCGAAAGTTGCGATTCAGCTCGAAAACCTTGTTGAACCCGGCGACGAGCAAGCGCTTGAGATAAAGCTCCGGTGCGATCCGCAAATAAAGATCGAGACCGAGCGCCTTATGATGGGTGCGAAACGGCTCCGCCGCGGCGCCGCCCGGCACGGCCTGCAACATCGGCGTTTCCACTTCCAGAAAACCTTTCGCTTCGAAGAACCGCCGGATCTCGCGGACGACGGTGATCCGCTGTTCGAACACAGTTCGCGAACGCTCGTTCGTGACCAGATCGAGATACCGCTGCCGATACCGCGCTTCGACGTCCTGAAGCCCATGCCATTTTTCCGGCAGCGGCCGAAGCGCTTTGGAGAGCAGCGTCAGCTTGTGGACCTTCAGCGTCGGCTCCCCGGTCTTGGTCAGAAAACAGTCGCCTTCGACGCCAATGAAATCGCCAAGATCGACCAGCTTAAACAGTTCGATGGTTTCGGGGCCGACTTCCTTGGCGTGAATGTAAACCTGGATGCGCCCGGTGGAATCGCGCAAATCGACGAAATGGCTTTTCCCCATGTCGCGATGGGCGGTGATTCGGCCCGCGGCGCGCAGGGTGGTGCCTTCCGCGAATTTTTCCCGCAGCTCAGCGATCGTCCCAGAAGTCTCGAAGGCGCGGCCGAACGGATCTGCGCCGCTTTTCTTAAGCGCCTCCAATTTTTCGCGCCGGAGCGCGATCAGTTGATTTTCGTCTTCCATCGTGGGCGAGCGAATCTAGAACGCTCGCCTAAAATGAACAGTCTTTAAAGATTCCTCTCACCACGGCCACGGAGGAACACAAAGGATTTGGATTTGGTTCTCACCTTTGTGGCCCTTTGTGTCCTTTGTGCGAGGCCCCTCTCCCAATATTCGTTTGCAAAAACGCCTCGCCCCACGCCATATTTTCGCGCGTCTCAGCCCGGTGGAACCCGGCTCGGCGCGCTCGTTTCATGGATATCGAATTGCCGCAGACCACCTCGAAAATTGACGGGCCGCTCGTCAAACAGTTCTCGATTTTTCTGCCGAACAAGGTCGGAGCCATGATGGACGTGGTGAAGTTGCTCCAGGCCCACAACTCTCACGTCGTCGCGATGAGCATCTCGGAGTCGACCGACTCCGCGATCGCGCGGGTTATTGTGAGCGATCCGGAACTGGTGGAGCAATTGTTTAGGGAACACAACGTCCCTTTCGGTGTTTGCTCGATGGTCGTGGTGGAGCTGCGGGAAGTGGCGACGCAACTCGCGAAGCTGTTGGCGGCGCTCCTAATGGCGGAGGTGAACGTCCATTTTACTTACCCGTTGCTTACACATCCCCGCGGGTTCGCCGCCCTCGCTTTGCACGTCGACGATACCGACTGCGCCTCGTCCGTTCTCCTCGGCGAAGGATTCCAGCTCCTCAGCCAGGCCGATATCTCGCGGTAGAATTTCTTCCTCTTGCTCTTACTCTTACTCCCGCTGGATGCGTTAATCGATTTGGAGCAAGAGCAAGAGCAAGAGCAAGAGAAAGAGGGGGTGCAAAATTTGAACGCTTTTGCGCCTCGGGGAATCCAAGGCATAATTCCCCGCACCATATGGACGCCGAAGACCTCATTTCGCCCACGCCGCCACCCGACCGGATGTTCCGGATCGCCGTCTGGCTGGTCGTGTTCTTCGCCGCCGCGGAGCTGGCCGGTCTCGGCGTTTTTTACGCGAAAAAATGGCGCGCCGATTACGTCGCAGCGCATCCGAAACCGGTCGCGCCTGTAGCCACTCCGGCGCCGAGCGCTCCAACGGTCGCGGAAAAGACAACCCCGGCACCGGCTTCGACCGCAGCAACGACAACTACGACCACGACGGCGCAAACCACGCCTAGCGCCGCGGCTCTTTCCGTCGCCGAAAAATTACTAAAGGAAGCGACCGAGCTTCGCGACAAAGGCGACACCACGAATGCGCTCGCTCGCCTCCAGGACGCGGCCCAGCGCGATCCGAAAAACGCGAACGTGCTTGCCGAAATGGCGATGATTTACGAATCGATCCAGCTCTTCGACCGCTCGAACGAAACCTGGAAGAAGATCGTGGAGATCGGGCCTTCGGCCGGCCCGCTCTACGAATTAGCGGACATGAAATTGAAGACGGGCGTGACGCCGCCGGCGACGACGGCACCCACGACAACAACCGGCCCGGGCCTGGCTGGGACTTCGCCGCTCGATGCCGGAACCACGCGCAACGACTCGGATGGTATCCCCGACGGCTCGACGTTCGGCATCACTGACGTGACGGCGACCGACACGCCCGACCCGGATGCTGAAACCAACATGAAGTTGAAGATCAGCGTGAAAGCGCGCCCGAACACGCCGATCGATCACACCAAGGTCAAAATCCAGGTCTTCTTTTACGACACCGTGGACAACAAAGAGGTCGTGTTGACCGACGCGGACGTAAGTTATGAATGGCTCACCCCGCATCACGATTGGAAGGACACGAATCCGGAAGTCCTCGCGGTAACTTACGTGCGCGGGAAAAACAAGGCGTCCACCGAAGCGGATCTCGCGGCGGCGGCAGCGTCCGTGACCCCGCCGGGAACTTCGAAGAAAAAGCCGGCGGCGACGAAGCCGGCTGCCACCACGGCGGATGCGGGTCATCGTAAATATCTCGGTTACATTGTTCGCATCTATTACAACGAACAATTGCAGGCCGTCCGAGCCGATCCGACGAAGTTGCTGAATCTATTTCCGCCACCGCTCACGGCGCCGCAGTAATTGATGTGTGATGGCGTGCGGCTCGTCTTCGCGGCGACCAAGGAGGGGCGCTTTCCAAACCGCCCTTCTTTCGCGTCGTCCTCAGACGGCGGTTTGGAAAGCGCCGCTCCTTGATGGGCCATCTTTCTTTCGCCGCTAGAATCCGTTATTCTTCTCGCCGATGATTTTCAGGATTGTCCTCCCCGCATTTGTCCTTGTCGCCGCGACAGTTCACGCCCAGATCCAGGTGGACCTGAGCTTCAAACGCCTCCAGTACATCGCCCACGAACCGATCCAGGCCACGATCAAAATCGCGAACAATTCCGGGGGCGACATCGATCTGCGCGATGACAACGGCCAGCGTTGGTTCGGCTTCGAGATCAATGCCGCCGAAGGTCGCCTCCTCGCGCCCTTGAAAACCAATGCGCCCGAGCCGGCCCTGCATGTCGAAGCCGGCAAGACCGTTGTCCGAAAAATCAATCTCGCCGCTCTTTATCCGGTGCACGATTTCGGCGCCTATCATGTCCGCGCCAACGTTTACTTCACCGACCTCAACAAATTCTTCTACTCGGGCACGAAGGTCGTGCAGGTAACCGACGCGCGGCCGATCTGGCAAAAGACCGTCGGTGTTCCGGAAGGAATTGCCGGCGCTGGCGAAACGCGAACCTATTCGCTCCTCTCAAATCGTTTCGTCGATCACACCTCGCTCTACGTGCGCGTGGAAAACAGGGATACGGGCGCCGTGTTTACGACCTACTCGTTAGGCCGGGTCATCGCGAACGGCGATCCGCAGGCCGAGATCGACCGCGCGAATCAACTTCATGTTCTCCATTGCGCCGCGCCGCGAAGTTGGGCTTATTCCCACGTGGGTTTGAATGGGGAACTTCTCGTGCACTCGACTTTTCTCGAGACAAAAACGCGTCCGCATTTGCGGCACACGCCCGATGGCAGTATCGCCGTGAATGGCGGCAAGCTTGAGGTTCCAATCGCTGCGTCGAAACAGAGCCCGGCCTCAAAATTATCCGACCGACCTCCGGCAAGTCCTGCCGAGGAATAGAGCGGTCGGCATTATTTTCTGATGAATTTATCTCGCGTTATTTTTTCAACCATTGCTGCGGTGACCATTTTCGCTGCGTCGGCGTTTGGCCAATCGCGGACCATCGTCATCGACGCCGGCCATGGCGGATACGACCGGGGCGGTGTCCCGGGCCAGCGGATCAGCGAGAAAGACAAGACCCTCGATGTGGCGCAGCGCTTGAAACGGATCCTCCAGTCTGAAGGCTATCGCGTGGTCATGACCCGAGACAGCGACGTGTTTGTCTCGCTGGGAGCACGGGTCTCGATCGCGAACGCTTATCGCGGTGCCTCCTTTGTTTCGATCCATTTCAATTGCGCAAGCCGCGCCGGTGCGAACGGGATCGAGACTTACTATTATCGGGGCGACAGCGCCGGCCTCGCTCAAAGCATTCATCGCAACGTCGTCTCCGGCGCGCCCACCGAAAATCGCGGGATTCGGCGCCGCGGTTTTTATGTGTTACGGCGGACGGCAATTCCCTCGGTCCTGGTGGAGTGCGGTTTTCTGACGAATCCAACCGAAGGCAGTCTGGCCCTGAGCGCCGGTTATCGGCAGAAATTGGCGGAGCAAATCGCGCGCGGAATCAAACGGCAACCGGCAGAATCTGTTCGGCCGCTCACCTCCAGTCTTCGCAGCGTTTCACTCGGCAACGATTTTGTGCGCGTGCCCGCAGAAAGCTTCAGCCGCGGTCGAAAGCATTCATCGAAATCCGCACGCTCTCATCGGAGCAGGAAGAGCGAGAGCAGCAAGCCCAGGAAAAAGAAGCACAAGAAAAGTTCGGAGGATTGATTGGAATCGCCGATCGTGAGTGCCGCCGCGATGCGCGCAGCGGAGGAGGCCGCGTTCGCGGGCGGCGTCGCAGTGGAAGCGCTGATGGATCGTGCGGGCGCCGGCGTGGCCACGGCAGTGCAGAAGTTTTTTCCGCGAGCCGGCCGCGCGATTGTTTTTGTCGGCAAAGGCCATAACGGCGGAGACGCGCTCGTCGCGGCCGCGCGTCTGAGAGAGGCCGGATGGGAAATCGACCTGCGATTGAGTTTTCCGGAAGACGATTGCGCTGAACTGACGCGGAAGAAACTGGACGACTTTCGGAGGGACGAGCTTCCGCTCGTCCAGGGACGCGCAGAAGCGTGTCCCTCCGGGCTGATCGTTCTCGACGGATTGCTCGGCCTCGGCGCGAAACATTTGCTCCGCGAGCCGATCCGCACTGCCGCCCGGGAGATTAACCGCCTGCGCCGCGAAGAAAACGCGTTCGTTTTTGCGGTCGATCTGACGACGGGACTCGATGGTGACAGCGGCGAAACCGACCCCGTCGATTGCGTCGCAGCCGATTGCACGATCACGATCGGAAACGCGAAGCACGGCTTGGTCGTCGACAGCGCGATCAACGTCGTCGGTCGCCTCGAAATTGTCCCCCTCTCCGATCTCGTGATCAGCCCGTCGCCTGCGAACGATCTTATGGCCTGCGAGCATTCGTTACGCGGGTTGCTGCGGCGCCGAAAGTTCAACTCCTACAAGAATGAATTCGGGCGGATCGGCGTCGTCGCGGGTTCGCAGGGTTTCGTCGGCGCCGCCTTGATGACGACAGAAGGCGCGCTCCGGGCCGGCGCCGGTCTCGTGGAACTTTTTGTTCCGAAAGATATTTACTCGATCGTCGCCGCGGCCGCGCCGGCGGAAGCGATGGTGAAGCCGGTCCGTTCCTACCGCGATCTGCTTGAGGAAAAAATAGATGTTTGGGCGGTCGGCCCCGGTTTGGGGACTGCGGAAGCGAAAGATCTTCTTAAATTGATCGAGCGCGCGTCCGCGCCAATGGTCGTCGACGCCGACGGCTTGAACATGCTTTCCAGCGACGTTGAGATCTTGGAACGGTGTGCCGGTCCGCGTCTGCTCACGCCGCATCCGGGTGAAATGAAACGGCTTTTCGATTCCGGAAAAATGTCTCGGGCCGGAACGGCTAAGAATTTTGCGGAAACATTTCCGGTCACGCTGCTTTACAAAGGCGCGCGAACAATCGTGGCCGCGCGGGAGCGGCCGCTGAGTTACAACTCCACCGGAAATCCCGGAATGGCGACGGGCGGGATGGGGGACGTCCTCACCGGTGTTTGCGCCGGATTGATCGGGCAGGGTCTTTCGCTTTACGACGCCGCGAGGCTGGGCGCGTGGATTTGTGGTCGCGCTGCCGAGATCGCTGTCTTCGAGAACGGCGAAAGCGAACAGTCGCTTCTACCGCGCCACGTTCTTGCGAATCTCGGTCGCGCGTTTAACGAAGTTCTTCGGTAGGGCGAGACGCTGTCGAGGCCAACGCGGCGGCTCGACAGCATCTCGCCCTACCAGAAATGCGCGATCGAAGATTCACCGTTCCGCCAGCAGCTTCTGGAACCGCGGATCGTGGCGCACTGGGTCCCATTGCCAGCGTTTTCGCAAATCGTTGTGGGTGATGCAGCAGTTCGTGTTATCGACGGGAAAAGGAGCGGCGACCGTCCGTTCTAGCAGCGGCAGCGCCGCATCGAAATCGCCACAGCGCACGTAAATCATCGCCAGGAATCCCTTCATCCATGGAGCGTAAACCGCGTCCTTTGTTTCCGGCTCGAGTTCGACGGCGCGGCGTCCTTCGCGCAGGGCGTCTTCGTTGCGACCCATGAAAGAATAAAGCAGCCCGAGATTAGCGTGACGGAGACTGCTGGTTTGGGCTTGCTGCACCGATGATTCAAAGGTCGGTAACGCCATGGCGAATTGCGCCTGCGCCGTTGCCGCGTCGCCCCGGGCGAGCGCTGTACATCCGCGATAAAAACTTTTTGGCATCGGCAATCCGTCCGATTGGAAAACATCCAGCGGATACGCGGCCATCACCCGGTCGGCCGCGGCGTAATCCCGTTCCAGCATCGCCAGGTCCCAGCGCGCTCGGGTGACCAGCCCCGATGGATCCACCCCTGCTGGTATCTTCGCGAGCGTGGCTTTCAACGTGTCGGTTTTCCTGCTCGCATAAAAGTCGATGTAGGCGCGGTTGATTTTGAAATTTGGTGAGGGCGCCAGCGCGACGACGCGGTCATACATTTGCGCGGCCTTCGGCCAATCGTGAATAAAGGAATAGGTGTACGCGATCTCTGACGCGACGTTCGCGTTTCCCGGGTCGACGCTCTGGCTTTTCTTGAGCAATTCGATGTTTTCTTCCCATTTGCCTTGCCGCCGCCGGATCGCGGCGGAGAGGTAACCGATCTCGCTGTCGTTAGGCAACGCCGCCGCCGCGATTCTGAATTCCTCGAGCGCTTTGTCGTAATTCTTTTCTGTCCAATAATAATAGAGCGCGAGTGCGAGGTGGCCTTCGCCCAGCTCCGGTTTCAGCGAGAGCGCTTTGTCGGCGCTGCTTTTGATCCTCGCCTTGCGTTCCTCCGTCGGATCGAACCAGACATAAATCCGGGCGAGCGTGGCCGAGAGCCGGGCATAAGCGAGGGCAAAGCTCGGATCGTGTTGGAGCGCTTCGTTGTAGAGTTGTTCCGCCAGCTTGAAGTCCTCGAAGAGCCGGTCTGGATTCGTCTGGTAGGCCCGCGCTTTCAAATACAGGACGTAAGCGTCGGGATTTTCCGTCGGCTTGGTTTCGACCTGGCCCTTTTCTTCGGGGCTCAGGGTTGCCCGCAACTCGGCCGCAATCTCCGACGCGAGCTCGCCTTGCAGCCCTAATGAATCCGCCAGCGTGCGCTCGTAGCGTTTCGCCCAGAGATGCCGGTCGGTCCGGGCATCGATCAGCTGGACGCTGACCACGACCTGGTTCCCGCCCCGTCGCACGCTGCCTTCAAGCACGTTCACTACGCCGAGGGCCTGCGCTATCTGCGGCAAATTGTTTTTCGTCGCGCCCCGATACGGCATTACCGAAGTGCGGCTGATGACCTTCAAGTCGTGGATCTTTGCCAGGCTCGTGAGGATGTCGTCCTGGATCCCGTCGGCGAAGAAAGCATTCTCTTTGTCGTCGCTGAAGTTCTCGAACGGCAATACGGCAATGCTCTTCTCTGGGACGGCCGAAGAACCCGGGCTGGAATGGTAGCGCTGGTAAATCAGAAACGCGACGGCACACGTGAGGACGGCGATGATCGTGAGATTCAACCGTTGCGTTACCGGCCGCCGCGCCGCTTCGGTGGGCGCGACATCTTCCGAGCGCTTGATCCCTTCCGGCGTGAGCTCGTAGGCCCAGGCAAGAACCATTGCCACCGGAAAGCCGAGCAAAAGAAGAACAATCACGAGCCTCACGCACCAGTGCGGAATTTCCAGGACGGGAAAGGTCGAGGCGGCGACCTGGATCACCAGCCAGGAGACCACAGCGTAGGCAGCGGCCACGCGGTAGACATTGCGGCGGCGCAATTCGCCAAAAAAATTCCCGGGATTCATCGGATCTCGGCGGGAATTTGTCCCGCCGCGCAACTCATAGCGAGTTAAAACCGTGCTATCTTGACCGATGGCGTTCGAGCTCGAATCCAACTACAAACCTCGAGGGGACCAGGCGCAGGCGATCGCGAAATTATTGAAGTCGATCGAGGCGGGAAATCGTCACCAGACCCTGCTCGGCGTGACTGGTTCCGGCAAGACGTTCACGATGGCGAACGTCATTCGCGAGCTTGATCGGCCGGCGCTCATCATTTCGCATAACAAAACGCTGGCGGCGCAGCTTTACTCGGAGTTCAAGCAGTTCTTTCCTCGGAACGCCGTCGAATATTTCGTCAGCTACTTCGATTATTACCAGCCGGAAGCCTACATCCCGCGCTCCGACACTTACATCGAGAAGGATTCGTCGATTAACGAAGAGATCGAGCGGCTCCGGCTTTCAGCGACGAGTGCGTTGCTCTCGCGACGGGACACGATCGTGGTCGCGAGCGTCTCCTGCATCTACGGCGTGACGTCGCCGGAAGATTATTTGCGAATGTTGCTGACGGTAAAGAAGGGCCAGCAGATCAGCCGTGAAGCCGTGCTCGGCCGGTTGGTCGACATGCTTTACGAGCGGAACGACATGAATTTTTCCCGCGGCAAGTTCCGCGTCCGCGGCGATGTCGTTGAAGTTTATCCTGCGACCGCCGATGAGGAGGCGATTCGGCTGGAATTTTTCGGTGACGAGATCGACGCGATCACGCGGTTCGATCCGCTCACTGGTCATGCCCATCAGGCGCTGAGCGTGATCACGTTCTATCCGGCGAAACAATTCGTCACCCCGGCGGATAAATTGAATCGCGCGCTCGCGTCGATCCGGAACGAGCTGGACCATCGGATCGTCGAGCTGGAATCGCAGAGCAAATTACTCGAAGCGCAGCGGCTGAAAATGCGCACGGAGTACGATCTCGAGATGTTGCAGGAGATGGGGTTCTGCAACGGCATCGAGAATTATTCCCGGCATCTCTCGGGCCGAATGCCGGGCTCGAAACCGTTTACGCTCCTTGATTTTTTCCCGAAGGATTATTTGCTCGTAGTTGACGAATCGCACGCCACGATTCCGCAGATCGGCGGCATGTATGAAGGCGATCGGTCGCGTAAGACGGTCCTGGTCGAATACGGGTTCCGGTTACCGAGCGCGCTCGATAATCGGCCGCTGAATTTCAAGGAGTTCATGGGAATGACGAACCAGCTCGCCTACGTCAGCGCGACCCCGGCGGAGTTTGAGATCGCGAACAGTATCGTCGGGAATAAGGGATACTTTCCGCACAAGCGGGAGAGGATCGGGGAAGAGGAACCGGTCCCGTTTTTGGTCGCCGGCGAATCTGTAGCGGCGGTCTATGACCGCCGAACGCGTAATGACGGCGCTCATAGAGCGCCGCTTCAGCTATCGCGAACAGATCAACCGATCGAGGACTTCGACGTTCACACGCCGGGCGCGCCGCTGGTGGTGGAACAGATTATTCGGCCGACCGGATTGCTCGATCCGAAGATCACGCTCAAACCACTGAAGAATCAGATCGACGAGACGATCGAGCTTTGCCGGCAGCGCGTCGAAAAACAGGAGCGCGTTTTGGTTACCACGCTGACGAAACGGACCGCGGAGGATTTGTCGGATTATCTCCGCGATGTCGGATTGAAAGTGCGTTACCTCCACAGCGACATCGACACGATCGAGCGGGTGGAGATTTTGCGCGGCCTGCGCGCCGCGGAGTTCGATATTCTGGTTGGGATTAATCTGCTGCGCGAAGGCCTCGATCTGCCGGAGGTCTCGCTCGTCTGCATCCTGGACGCGGATAAGGAAGGATTTCTGCGGAGTCAGACTTCATTGATCCAGACGGCGGGCCGCGCGGCGCGCCACATCAATGGCGAAGTCGTGCTTTTCGCCGACGTGGTGACGCAGAGCATGCAGGCCTTGATGTCGATCTCTGATTATCGCCGCACAAAGCAGATGGAGTACAACGAGAAGCACGGGATCACGCCGCAGACCGTGCGGCGCGCGGTCCAGGAAAGTCTGCATACAATTTTGCGCGGCCGGGAGATCGCGGCCTCGGTGATTCAGGAGGGCGGCGGTGATTTCAATCTCACGGAACTGTTGCGCGAGTTGGAAGAGGAAATGCAGAGCGCGTCCGCGAATTTGGAATTCGAGCGCGCCGCCTTGTTGCGCGACCAAATCATGGAAGTGAAAAGCGGCACGGGGCTGACGAAGATCGAGCCGAAACGCAGACCGGTGAAGTACACGCGGAACAGCGGTCGAAGACGTTCGCGGGTGTAAGGCGCGCACCCGAGCTGTAGCGACGCCGCTCTGTCGGCGTAATCACGCGTGTTAGCTGCCTAGCATTGGTACGGCGACAGAGCGCCGTCGCTACACCAAGAGACTTCTCGCACGCGATTAGCTGAACCCTTTCGGGTGCATCTTCCCGCAAAAATCTTTTTTGCCGCGCCGTTCATCGGACTTTTCCTTGCCCAAACCCTGGCGCAATCGCCGACGCCCGGCCTGAACGCTCTGCCCGAAGTTGAGTTTGCGCGCCTGAGCCAGCGGGACCCCAATCCGCTCGGCCAAAAAGCGCTCGCCATCCATCCGGACCAATGGAAGCACGGCGAGACCGAGCATTTCATTTATCATTTCGTCGACACCACGATGGCGACGCCGATCTCGGTGGAGGCGGAATTCCATTATCGCGTGGTGGCCAAGGAGCTCGAGCGCGAGCAGCCCGTCGGCGACACGAAATCCCACATCTACATTTTTCAAACGAAGGAGGACTGGCAACAGTTCCAGGGCGCGGCTCAGCTGGAACCGTGGACCGGCGGGATCCATTCGCAGGGCAGCCTCTTCATTCAGCGCAATCCCGGCTTCAAAGCGGGCGGCAATCTGCTTGGCCACGAGATCGCGCATCTGATTTTGCATCGCTATTACCCGGACGGGATCCCGTGCTGGTTGAACGAAGGGTTCGCGCAGTTCGTTTCGAAAGGCGCGCGCGCCAGTTATCTCCGCGCGCGCAACTATAATGCCCGGCCGCATTCGCGCGCCGTCGCCGAAGAAAAGCTCATCCCGCTCGCTGAGTTGATGGCCCTGACTTATCCGCCCTCGGATCGGGTGGAAACCTTCTACGATGAATCGGAACGGCTGGTGCGTTTTCTCGCGATGACCGACAAGCGGAGTTTTCTTACGTTTCTCGACGCGCTCGGGCGCCATCGCCCGTTCGACACGGCGCTTTTCGAAAACTACGGGACGAAATTCCTGACTCTGGCGGCGCTCGAGGAAAAATTCCGCGAGTATGCGGCCAACGAGTTCGCGGCCGGTGATTGAGAATTGAACAGCAAGCGATGCGCTTGCCCTTCAACGGCAAGATCGCGACAGTCGATGTCGTGCCCAAGACGAAAGCAAGAACAGCCGAATCTGAATCGAGGATCCACGCCGTTGTGGGGTCCGACGAGAGCGAGGTAAAGCGCCTGGCTGCCGAGCTCGCGGCCAAACTCGCTCCGCCCGACGCGGGCGAATTCGGAATCGAAGTGATCGACGCCTGCGCGGACAATGTCGATCAGGCCGTCTCGAGAATTCGGTCCGCAATCGAAGCGCTGCAAACCCTCCCATTTTTCGGCGGGGGAAAACTGGTTTGGTTCAAGAATGCCAATTGCCTGGCCGATAGTGTGATTGGCCGATCGGCGGCGGTCCAGGGCGCGCTCGACGAACTAGCCGACGTCTTCGAAGCCGGCCTTGGACAGGACGTGACTTTGCTGATCAGCGCGACGGAAACGGATAAGCGCCGCTCCTTTTACAAGACGCTCTCGAAGCGCGCCGATGTGCAGGTAATCGATCGACTCGATTCTTCGCGAGCCGGATGGGAGGAAGAAGCCACTGAAATCGTCCGGCGAAAAGCGAAGACAGCAAAGTTGCAGTTCGACGACGACGCGCTGGATCTCTTCGTCTTGCTTACCGGCGGCGACACGCGGCAGATCGACAACGAACTGGAGAAGATCGATCTTCATCAGAATCGCGACCGCAGCGTCTCGGTCGAAACGGTGCGCGAGCTCGTCCCACTTTCTCGGGCCGGGGTCATCTTCGAATTGGGGAACGCCCTGGCGGCGTGCGATCTCGAGCGGGCTTTGATGCTCGTGAAGCGGTTGCTCGATCAAGGTGAAAGCGCGATCGGAATTCTGCTGGTCGCAATTCTGCCCACGGTGCGGAATCTTTTGCTGGCCAAAGATTTGATGGAACGGCATCGCCTCCCGCGGCCGCATGCCCCCTTTAGTTTCATCTCGGCGCTGAATCGATTGCCCGCTGAAGCAACCGAGCATCTGCCGCGAAAAAAAGACGGCACGATCAATGGCTACGCGCTCGGACTCGCGGCGCAGCACGCGCATCGTTTCCAGACGAAAAAATTGATCGCTGGGCTGGAAGCGTGCCTCGAAGCCAATGTCCGCATCGTCAGCAGCCAGCTCGATCACGAGCTGATCCTGACGGAGATCGTGGTGAAGCTGCTGGCCTGCTGATCTCCGAACCTGTCATGTTGAGCAAAGCGAAACATCTCTGACTATTTCTGCGCGTCAGAACCCCGGAAATATTCAGAGATCCTTCTCCCGCTTTGCGGGATCAGGATGACAGCTCGACAGGCGGCCGACTGGAGAGGCTACACTGCTTCGCCGACCTGCTTCCGCGCCATCGGTCCGATATACGGAATGTCCCAGCGAACGCCGCTGAAAGCTTTCACCATCGCGATGATCATGATGACAAAGAGCCCGAGGTGGACCAGCGCCGAAACGAAGATCCAAAGGCCGGCCAGTGCCCACCCGATAACCGGGATGACGGCGAAAATGACGTGGAGAATCCAGGACGCCAGATTGAAGAGAAACCAGACGCCGCCAAAAATAATCGACTGCATGGCGTAGAAGCGGACGAACTGATCGTGTTTTTCGAGGATGTAAAACACGAGCCCGCCGATGAGCGGAATGCAGGCGAGCGCGGCCGCGACGTTGGACGGAAGTCCGGTGGTGGTAGTGGTGTTTGCACCCGGAGCCGGAGCAGGATTCGGCGGCGGAACCGGCGTCGGGTTGACTGGATCTGTCATACTTCATTTAGAGGAACGGAGGTGCATTTTGTCAAGGCAACTCGGGCGCCTTTTCGCTTTCGTGCGCCGGAGAGCGCCGGTACGCTCGCGTCGTGTTGAACCCGATCCGCGTCCGTGCCGGCGAGAAGAGTTACGAGGTCGTCGTGGGGTCCGGCCTCCTCGCGAAAGCCGGGGCGTTAGTTCGCGAAAAGTTGGGCGGCATTACGTGTGCGGTGATCTGCGACGATAACGTCGCGAAACATTTCGCCGATCCGCTCCTCGAAAGCCTGAGCGCCGCCGGTTGCCAGCCGACGCTGATTACGGTCCCGGCCGGGGAAGAATCGAAGACGATGGCGAGCGCCGAGTCGGTTTGCCAACGTATGATCACAGCGGGTTTGGATCGTTCCTCGTTCGTCGTCGCGCTCGGCGGAGGAATGATCGGCGATCTCGCGGGATTCGTGGGAGCGATTTACCATCGCGGAATTCCGTGCGTGCAAATCCCGACGACGCTGCTCGCGCAAGTCGACAGCTCAATTGGCGGCAAAACCGCGGTGAACACGGCCGCCGGGAAGAATCTGATCGGCGCGTGGCACCAGCCGGCGCTCGTAATCTCGGACGTCGACACGCTGACGACATTGCCGCCGCGCGAATTGCGCCAGGGTTTCGGGGAAATCATCAAGCACGCTATCGTCCGCGACGCCGACCTGTTCGAAATGTTGCAGCGATATGATCCGGGGGAGCTGGAGGCGCTCATCCGGCGGAACATCGAGATTAAGTCTGCCATCGTCGCTGCCGACGAACGCGAGACGACCGGTGAACGCGCGTTGTTAAACTTTGGCCACACGATCGGTCACGCCATCGAGCGGGCAGGGGAGTATCGCGATTTTCTCCACGGCGAAGCCGTCAGCCTCGGCATTGTAGCCGCCTGCGAAATTTCCGTGCAGAAGGCTGGGTTGTCCGAAGCCGACCGCGGACGAATCGTGCAGACCCTCGAAGCGTTCGAATTGCCGACGCGATTACCCGGCAATTTCCCGAAGGAGAAAATTCAAAGCGCGATTGGGTTCGACAAGAAATTCGAGCGTGGCGAAATCCGTTTCGTCGTGACGCCGAGAATCGGTTCGGCGCGATTGGCCGCAGATGTGACGATGAAAGATATCGAAGCCGCGATCGCTCAACTGTAGCGGCGGTCTATGACCGCCGAAGTCCTTCGGCCGCCGACCTCGGCGGTCATAGACCGCCGCTACAGGAATTACTTCCGCGCGGTCTTGTAGTATTCGAGGAGCCCGTCCACCACGCCATCAGCGTACTCGCGATAGATGCTTGGCCGCTCAATCCCGTTCACGACCCGCGTTCCTTCGTAATCGCCCGCCTGAATCCTGGCGAACGCGTCGACGCTGTTCATCACGTACGGTTCGAAATAGACGACCGGACACTGATACAATCGGGTCGCGGCAAGATTTCGCGCATACACATAACCGCTCGTGCCAACCTTCGTGACGATATCCTTCGTGTATTCATAAGGCGGCAGCCCGCTCTTTCTTGCCAGCGCGCTGGCGGCCACGTCCGCGACCGCAATTTCTTCATCGAAAGTCCGGCTCAGCAAACGCCGCATCATCTCGAAACGCACGTCATCCGATTCGGGCTCCGCAGAGAGATAAGATCCATTAACCAAAAGGTGCAGATGATTCTTTTCAGTTAAGGTCGGGTTTCGTTCATCGCCCCATTCTTCCGCGTTGAAGTGCAGGCAGAGCACAAGATCCGGACGCAAGATCGTGTTCACCCGTCGGGCCCGTTCGTGAATTTCGCTGGTCCGATAAAACAGAATCTCGCTCTGCCAACGGATGCTCTGTTCGCGCGATGGATCGTCGGGCCGCTGAAAATCTTCCGGTGGATTTTCGATTCCTTCGGCTTTGAGAACGGCGCGCGCTGTTTCCTTGAAATCGTCGGGCCGGTAGGGCGTCACCGGTTCCGTTTTGTCCCGGACA
Source organism: Chthoniobacterales bacterium (assembly GCA_045809795.1). GTDB lineage: Bacteria > Verrucomicrobiota > Verrucomicrobiia > Chthoniobacterales > UBA10450 > AV80. The sequence goes on along the minus strand of JBJMXD010000006.1, from coordinate 435,819 downwards.
AACGAAACGCGCGCGCCGAGGGCCCGCAGTTTTTCGGCGAGCATCTTCGCGACGAACAATGTCATCTCGCCCTCTTCAACCGGCGCGGCATCGCCTGATTTGAACCAGCGCTCTTCCATCTTCGCCCATGCCCCGCCGATGTGCCCCGGGTCGAGCGCGATCTTGACGCCGGAGAGCGGTCCGCGCTTCTTCGTTTTCGGCAGGGCCCGCGCGGGCCGCCACCATCGCGTAATTTTCTGGGCTTTTTCTTCCGAGGGCGCGAACCGCAGGGTGAACCAGGTCTGCGCGTCGCGGTCCATCAAGATGCAGGCGAATTTGTCATCGACCCGGATGAATTCGTCGCTGATTCCGTGCGTGCAATAAACGCCGCGAAGCAGTCGCTCGAATTCGTCGTGCGTGATTGTCTTCTGGAATGTCTCGAGCGACTTCCAGTTCGGCGGATCCGCCAGTGGATGGCTCAAGTGATCCGCCGCGGACGCGGAAACGCAGAGCGAGAGCAAGAGCAAGAGCAAGAGGAAGATTCGGAATTGTAAGATCACAGCTCTTGGATTTCCGGCTGTTCAATACGATGCTCGCGCGATGCTGACGATTCTTTTTCTGGGTGATGTGGTGGGCGAGCCGGGCCGGAGCACGGTCATCGCCAATCTCGCCCGCCTGAAAGAATCGCACGCCGTCGATTTCGTGGTGGTGAACGGCGAGAACGCCGCCGGTGGACGCGGGATCACGCCCAAGATCACGATCGATCTGTTACGGGCCGGCGCGTCTGTTATCACCACCGGCGATCATATCTGGGACCAGAAAGAGATATTGTCCTTCATCGATACGGAGCCGCGATTGCTTCGGCCGATTAATTATCCGGCCGGCGCGCCGGGAAATGGTTCGATTGTCCTGGAGACGGCGAAGGGAAAAGTGGGCGTGATCAACGTGCAGATGCGCACCTTCATGCAGCCCATCCTGGAGAATCCTTTTCCAGCGGTGGCGGCGGCAGTGGAAGCGATGCGGCAGGAAACGCCGGTAATCTTTGTCGACGCGCATGGGGAAACCACGAGCGAGAAAATTGCGATCGGCCGGTTTCTGGACGGCAAAGCGTCAGCTGTCGTCGGAACCCACACTCACGTTCAGACCGCCGACGAGCAGATTTTCCCGGGCGGGACCGCGTTCCTCTGCGATGCCGGAATGTGCGGACCGGCAAATTCCGTTCTCGGCCGCGCCATCGATCCGATCGTGAACCGGTTCATTTCGAATTTGCCCGCGCTCTTTCCGGTGGCGAGGGGGGCGGTGCGGCTCTGCGGCGCCGTCGTTTCGATCGATGAAAAGACGGGGCGCGCCGTCAGTATTCATCGAATCAGCGAATTAATTTCAGAACCCGTTTCGGCCGCCCCGAGCGGCGCCGGATAAACGGCCCGTTGAAGGCTAGCTGTAGCGACGGCGCTCTGTCGCCGTAACACCCGCTCAAACGGCGACAGAGCGCCTTCGCTAAATTACTCCGGAATCGCCGCGGCCGCCTTTTCCGCGGCCTCCTCATCAGCGTCTTCTCCTCTAACCGAGAAGCGCCTTTTCCGTCGCGCCGCCGGGAGCGGAGACAAGGTCATTGTCACGTTGCGTCCAGCGATCTTCGGTTCCATCTCGACTTGCGACATGCCAGCGAGATCGCCCTTCACCTTCTCCATCAGCTGCATCCCAAATTCCTGGTGCGCCATTTCGCGGCCGCGAAATTGGAGCTGCACCCGCACCTTGTTTCCCTTGTCGAGGAATTCCTCGCCGTGCCGGATTTTCGTCAGGTAATCGTGGTCGTCGATGTTTACGCGAAACTTGATTTCCTTCAGCTTGGTCCCGGTGGTCTTCTTGTCTTTCTCCTGCTTGGAAATGTCGTAACGGAATTTTCCGAAATCGACGATCTTGCAGACCGGCGGGTTAGCGGTCGGCGCGACCTCGACGAGATCGAGGCCAAGACTTTGAGCTTTGCGCAACGCGTCAGAGAGCTTCATGACGCCGAGTTGCTCGCCGGAGGATCCCATGATCACCCGCACCTCGCGGGCGCGAATCCGACCGTTTACACGAATTTGTTGTTGCAGATTAAATCAAAGCTCCTGGCCGGCGACGCGGGAAGTGAACCATGGCGCCGTATTTATTTGCCGCATCTTCTCCGAACCATCGCTGGCGCCGGACACTTCAACCTCATCGCGCCTGCGGACGCGCAATGAGGAGCCCGCTTTTCGCGAGCCGAATGGAAGTAGTAAGCGACAATTGGGCGGTAGCAAGGCGAATCTGCCGGGACGGGCGTCTTCTGTAGCCGCTTCGCTTGCGAAGCGCGGGAGCGAACTATTATTCTCCCCGCGATCTCGTGCCGCCCACAAGGCGGCGGTTACAGAAAGATCACGCCGGCGGCGGCTCGCCGAAATGGGCGGCGTGCGCAGCGTACGCCTCCAGATCATCGAGCATCGCGTCGATCGTTGCCGCGATTGGTTGCACCTTCGCGAAGCCGGAAAAAATCGCGCGGTCGCCGATCTCGCTATCGACGACGAATGTCGGCCGCTGCGTGACCTGAAGAGCGTGGAACTCCGCCGTTGTCGCCCGGGCCCGCGCCTCGATTTCGGGGGCACGCGCTCGCTCCAGCAGCTTCGTCTTGTCGATCCCGCTGGCCTTTGCTCCGATTTCCGCTGCGAGATTCCAATCGTTCGTGTGCTGACCTTCGCGCTCCGTCGCATTTGCCAACGCCATTCGCACCCGGTCGTCGGCCACACCGAGATCTCGCGCGGCTTCCGCGATCAAATTCGGCGCCAGGCATTCCTGCAAATTCGGCTCGAACCAACCCGGCTTGAGCATGAATGGCGAACGCATCATCATTCCGCTGCGCCGATAAAACCAGTCCGCTTGCTCGATTGATTTCGGAAACCCGGACGCATCCATGAGCGCGATCTTCCATTCGAAATCGACCCGGCTACTGTAACGCTTCTTCAATTCCTCCCATGCGGGCTGCGCCCAAAAACACCAGGAGGAAATCACGTCGAGGTAGATGGTGACTTTGAGTTTCATCGGCTTTTGATGTACGGGAGCCACCCGATGTTGCAAAGCGAAATGACGTGATCGATCTCAACCACATTCTGCTTTTCATCGCGTGCCTTTCGCCACTGGTGATGCTCGCGCAAACGCTCCGGCGCGGCGGATTGTATCGCCCGTGGCGACTCGCTTCTTTCGCGGTCCTGCTGGTGACCGGCGCGGCCTGGTTGGTCAATCCGAATACGGCCGGGTTTGTGGGCGGAGGCGCATGGGTCGCTCTGCTCCTGCTACCGTCTGTCGGACTCCGGAAAGTTTCCGAATTGGCGAGCCAGCAACGTTATGCCGCAGCTCGACGGTTAAGCCAGCCGCTTCGCTTACTTCATCCGTCCGCCGCCTTGCGTCTTCAGGAGGAATTGTTCCGCGGCCTCGAGCTGGCGCGTGGCGGAAATTTTTCGGCCGCGCTCGCCATTCTCGGGCCGCTCCGAAACAACCAGACGAACGTCGGCCGGCAAGCAACCGCGCAATCCTTTCGGTTGCGTGGCGAATGGAACCAACTCGTCGGCTGGGTTCGAAATGAAGTGCCGGCGGCGATTCGCCGGAATGATTTCGCTCTCATGCCGGTTTATCTCCGCGCTCTCGGCGAATCCGGAATGCGCGACGAGCTCGTCCTGGAATTCGGCTCGATGCTCGCGGCAACCTCGCCCTCCCATCAACCGGCCTGGAGTTACCACGCCGATATGCGGACGGTTCTGGCATTTTGCGGCCGGCTGCGGGCGAACGCGGATCATGTCCCCTTGCGAGCGTTGCCGCACGATCTTAGGGAATTTTGGATCGGCACCGACGAATTTTCAGCGGGCGAAATTTCGGCGGCCCGTCTTCGTCTCGAAAAATTACGAACCATGACGAGCGACCAATTGCTTCGGTCCGAAATCGCGCAACGGCTCGATGCCGCTGAAATGCTCGCGAAGACACCACTTTCCGCGCCGGCCGTCGCCTTGCTTCAGCGGAGCGAGCAGAGCGAGCGTCCGCCGCCGAGTGCGTTCGGCTCCGACACGCGAATTACCGTAGCTGTCGCGATCTTCATTGCGCTGAACCTCGTGATGTTTCTTGCGGAGGTGAAGTTCGGCGGTTCGACGAACCCGCGCACGTTGGATCGGCTCGGCGCCATGGACCCGGGGGCCATCCGCAACGGCGGCCAATATTGGCGGATGCTCACCTCGCTGTTCCTCCACTACGGTCCGCTCCATTTGCTCTTCAATTTGTATGCGCTCTTCATCATCGGGCCCGGCCTCGAACGGATCATCGGCTCAATCCGGTTCGCGTTCTATTATTTGCTCGCCGGACTCGGCTCCAGCATCGGCGTTTTTCTTTTGCGGCCGGAACAGCTCGTCGGCGCGTCTGGCTGCGTGATGGGAATTGTCGGTGTCTGGGCCGGCTTTTTGTTCCGGCATCGGCACGAACCTTTTGCCGGCCGGCGTTTGAAGAACATCGTGCTGATCGTCGCGATCCAGACCGCGTTCGATTTGTCGACGCCGCATATCAGCATGACGGCGCATTTGAGCGGTTTGGCGACCGGTGTTGTTCTGGGCGTGCTGTTCGGTTCGCGAGGCAAGTCCCGTCCCGCCTAGCCTTTCCCGCTCATGCTCATGCTCATGATCCTAATCATAATCTTTCGAACTGCGTCGCTTCCTCCCGCAATCATGAGCACGATCAGGAGCACGAGCATGATGGTTCGCCCAGGGGCGAACCTATGGAATGCTTGATGCTAAAATTTTTGCTGCCAGATTCCGAAGCTTCTCCAAATGCCCACCTACCACACGTATAACGTGATCCCGACTCTCCCGGCGGCACTCGAGCCCCTCCGGGAAATGGTCTTCAATCTCTGGTGGACCTGGGAACCTTCCGCGCGCCGTCTCTTTCGCCATCTCGATCCGGCATTGTGGGATAAGACGAACCACAATCCCGTCCGAATGCTTCAGCTTTCCCGCCAAGCGCGGCTCGTTGAAGTCGCCCAGGATAAAAATTTTCTTCGCGAATTGAAAGAGGTCCACGAGGCCTACCGCAGTTATCTCGCGCGCAAGGACACCTACGGGAAAACAGGCGCTGGGCGCGCCATCGAAAAACCGATCGCTTATTTCTCCGCCGAATTCGGTTTCCACGAATCGATCCCGAATTATTCCGGCGGCCTCGGCATTCTCGCCGGCGACCATTGCAAATCGGCGAGCGATCTCGATCTGAATTTCGTCGCGATCGGTTTGCTTTATCGCCACGGCTATTTCAAACAGGAAATCGACAAAGAGGGCGTTCAGCACGCGATCAGCCTCAATCAAAATTTTCATCACCTGCCAATTCGCGAAGTCCGGCAGGGCGACAACAATTTGCTGATCTCAGTGCGTCTCCTCGATCGCGAAGTGCGCGCGAAGGTCTGGCAGCTTCTCGTCGGGCGCGTGAATCTTTACCTGCTCGACACCGATATCGCGGAGAACAACGCGGAAGATCGCCGGATCACTGCTGAGCTTTACGGCGGCGACCTCGAAATGCGGATGCGGCAGGAGATCGTGCTCGGCATTGGCGGCGTGAAAGTACTGACCGCGCTCGGGATCGATGCCGAGGTTTTCCATATGAACGAGGGGCACTCGGCCTTCCTCGCGCTCGAGCGGATTCGTTTGCACGTCGCCGAGAAAGGACTGGATTTTTATTCCGCGCTGCAGCTCGTCGCGTCGGCCAATGTTTTCACGACGCACACGCCGGTTCCCGCGGGCAACGACGCGTTCCCGCGCGAGATGATGAAGCGCTACTTCGGCGAGTTCGCCAGCCAGGTCGGACTTTCCTTCGATGAGTTGATGAGGTTCGGCCAGGCGAGTTTGAATCCGCTCGATGCTTTCAGCATGACGGTGCTCGCTTTGCGCGCGAGCCGGCATTCAAACGGAGTCAGCAAATTGCACGGCGAAGTGAGCCGCGGCCTTTGGAAAGATGTCTGGGCCGGCGTCCCCGGCCACGAAGTTCCGATCACCAGCATCACTAACGGCGTCCACACGAAAACCTGGATGGCGCCAGAGTTCTCGGCGCTTTACGAAAAGTATCTCGGCGATTGGGAAGAACATCTCACCGATGCGGATTTCTGGCGGCGGGTGACGGACATTCCCGGAGCGGAGTTGTGGGAGACGCACCAGAAATTAAAACTGCGCCTGATCGAATTCGTTCGGGATCGCGTCCGCGCCGCGCGGGAACGCTCGGGTGAATCGCCCGAGTCAATCCGAAGCGTGAATCGCATTCTCGATCCCGAAATTCTTACGATCGGTTTCGCGCGACGGTTCGCCACTTACAAACGCGGCGCGCTCCTCTTCAGCGATCAGGAACGCTTGAAACGTTTGCTGAACGACGAGACCCGGCCCGTGCAATTCATTTTTGCCGGAAAAGCGCATCCGCAGGACGAAGGCGGGAAGGCGTTGATCCAGCAGGTGTATCAATTCAGCCGGCAACATGGTTTCGAAAACCGGATGGTGTTTGTAGAGGATTACGACACCTATATCGCGCGCCGGCTTGTTCAGGGCGTGGATCTTTGGCTGAACAACCCGTTGCGTCCGCTGGAAGCGAGCGGCACCAGCGGAATGAAATTGCCGCCAAACGGCGGATTGAACTTGAGCGTACTGGACGGCTGGTGGTGCGAGAGCTTCAACGGAAACAACGGCTGGGCCATTGGCGGCGAAATCAAAGGCGGCACGGTCGATTTCCAAAGCGAAGTGGACGCGAGCAGCCTTTATCAGCTTCTCGAGAACCAGATCATCCCGCTTTATTACGCGAAGCCCGACGGCAAACTACCGCTCGCCTGGCTCCAGTTGATGCGCGAATCGATCCGCACCGTCACGCCGGTCTTCAACACGCACCGGATGGTGAAGGAATATGCGGAGCGGCTTTACACGCCGGCAGCAAAGGCGCACCAGGAATTCAGCCGCGATAACTGCGCCGCAGCGACGGGGCTCAGTCAGTGGAAAGCGAAGATGCGGAAAGATTGGCCGCAGGTCGGGATCATTGATGTTCAGGTTGGCAACGCCGATCGGCAGAATATCCAGGTCGGCGAAGCGCTCCAGATTTCAGCGCGCGTGCATCTCGGCGCGGTCAGCCCTGATCATGTCCGAGTCGAAGCGTATCATGGCGAAGCCGACAACGGTGGGATCAAGAATCCAACGGTGACTGTCTTGAACGGCAGCTCACCCGCGGAAGGCGAGGGGAATTACACCTATCAAGGTTCCGTGCCAGCGTCCGACAGCGGTACTTACGGCTTCAGCGTTCGCGTCGTGCCGGTCCATCCGCATCTCATGCAAACGCACGAACTGCGGCTGATCACCTGGTCGTGACCTGTAGCGGCGGTCTATGACCGCCGAAATATTAAGACGTCGGTGGTCATAGACCGCCGCTACAGGACCAGCTCCTGAAAGAAATCCTCGAACTCGTTCTCCGCGTTTACGAGCGCGTTCAATTTCTCCAGCCGTTCACCACCCGCCGGCTCTGGCAATTTCACCACGCGCGACTTCCGCTCGCCCGCGAACGCGATTTCATCCCATTGAATCGCGCGAATGGCGTGATTGAATCGGGCCACAGAGCGGCCACGAAACCAGGCACGCGTCGTTTCCGGTGGCGAAAAAATCGCATCTTTAATTTCCTTCTCGCTGATCAGCGTTCGCATCGAGCCTTGCCGCTGCAGCTCGTAAAATAATCCCTGGTCGGGCTGGATGTTGTGATACTCGAGGTCGATCGATTGCAGCCATGGATCGCTCCACGTTAGTTTTTCTTCCTCGCGGAACGAGGACAGAAGAAATTTTTTTGCGACCCAATCGACTCGGTCGGCGGTCACCGCTACGTCCCGCTCGAAATCGTTGAGGACGTTCTCCCATTCGCGCAGCAACCACGCGTGTTCCGAATCGCCGCCGTGTTCCATTTGGGCCGCTTTCAGGTAAAGACGTTGCACGTCGATCGCCGAAATCTTGCGGCCGTCACTTAGCTCAATGATCCAATCGTAATCCTGATCGCGGCTGATCGATTTCGTCGCGTTTACCGGCTGAGCAATTTCGAGATGCGGCGCTTTCCCGCGCTCGATCAAATCGAGAACCAGTGCGGTCGTCCCAATCTTCAACGCCGTCGCCCACTCGCTCATGTTCGAATCGCCGATGATGATGTGGAACCGGCGGTACCGGTTCGGATCGGCGTGCGGCTCGTCGCGGGTATTCACGAGCGGCCGCTTGTTCATCGTATCGATGCTGACCAAGGTTTGAAAAAAATCGGCGCGCTGCGAAATCTGAAACACTCCCGGCTGCGCTCCGCTGCTCTCCGCTTCGATGCCGATCTTTCCCGTTCCCGCGAAAATCTGGCGCGTGATCAGGAACGGCAAAACGCCCGCTACCAATTCATCCCACGGCAGCTCGCGACGAATCAGATAATTGTCGTGGCACCCGTAACTGTGTCCGGCGAAGTCCGTGTTATTTTTGAAAAGCCGCACCTCCGTGCCTTCCGTCAGCTTGAGGTTTCGCCGACGCGCGCACTCCGCCATGATTCGTTCGCCGGCTTTTTCGTGCGCGACGATCTGCCGCAGCGTCGTGCATTCCGGCGTGGAATATTCCGGGTGAGCGTGGTCGTTGTAAAAACGCGCTCCATTCGAAAGCACAAGATCGCTCTTGATCTCCTCGAAACTCAGCGGCCGTTTCCGGTCGATCTCGAAATAAGCGGATTCATCGGTGTCCTGGAGCAACGCCGGAGCGCGGAACCCGCGGGCATCGCGATGCGGATCTTCGAGCCGGTAATCCCATTTCATGTGGGCCCCATGCTCGGTGTAGGACCGCACCAGCTCGATCGATTCGGCGACCACATCCACGGAGCTCGCGCCTTGAATCGTGATGCCGTATTCCGTTTCCAGTCCGAACACCCGCTTCATCGCGGGGTTAGCATAAACCAGAAATTGGAGGGACGCCCGTTGTGGCGTCCATCGATACTAGGGGACGGACGGCGCCCGTCCCTCCAAATCACCCAGTCGCCACGATCAATCGCCACGCGATTCCACTCTGGGCGAGCGAATGCTGGTGATGAGTCGATGGCGGCAAGGGATCACCGGCGCTCGAGATCACTTCGACGCCGCACCCCTGGCATTTGTAGATTCCGGTGTGCGGTGTCGTGGTTCCGGGCTGATGGGCGGGATCGAATTTCTGGTCGGAGAGATTCGCGAGATAGTGAACGTATTTGTAGTGCGCCATTGTTCCGGGGATGTGTTCACATCTCTCCGGCCATCTTCTCCCTTCGTAAAGGAGAAAAGTTTGCGGCGGACCGTCCGGCGCGTGTCGCGGTCGCAAAACAGCCCTGGAGGAGATAGCCGCCAGTCGGAGCCTCCCAGTCGATCATTTCGCCCGCCACAAAAACGCTCGGCAGCTTGCGGAGCATGAGGGTTTGATCGAGCTCGCTCCAACGAATTCCGCCGGCAGATGAGATCGCTTCGGCGACTGGACGCGGCCCTCGCAGAGGCAACGCGAAATTTTTCACGCGCGCGATAAGCCGATCCAAATCTTTGTCGTCGGAGGGTGAGACGGTGTCCATCAATGCCATGGCAGCTGCACTCAGTTTCCAACGCCGAAACAATTCCTGCGGATCAGACGCGCCCGACGCTCGTTCCCGCAGGACTTCGGCGGAGAGCTGCGGCTTGAAATCGATCACGATGCGCGGTTCGGTCATCGAACGGAGGGTGCGTCCCAGACGATAAATTGCTCCGCCTTCCAATCCGTGCGCCGTGATCAGCAACTCGCCCGAAACCGATTCATCGCCGGCCCGGACCATGAGATTCTTCAGGGGCAATCCCTCCGCCCGCGCCAACAGTTCGTTAGGCCAATCGACGGTCCAGCCGCAGTTCGCTGGCTGCCATGGCGCGACCTCGACGCCGTAACTGGCGAGGATCGCGGGCCACGTTCCATCTGAACCGGTTTCAGGCCAGGATGCGCCGCCGAGCGCGAGAACAATCGCGTCAGCAGGAATGGATACGTTGTCTCCATCGGTTTGGAATTCACCGCGCCAGCCTTCTGACTCCCGCGCCAACGCGGTGAGACGCGCGCCCGTGCGGAATTGGACGCCGCTCGCCCGGAGCCGCCGGACCCAGGCGCGTAAAAGACCCGCCGCCTTTTGCCCGCGCGGAAAAACGCGGCCACTGGTTCCAACGTAAGTCTCAACACCAAGGCTGGTGGCCCACGCGCGTAAGTCGTCCGGTCCAAATTCGCGGAGCAGATCGCGCCACCGTTCCGGCTCAGCGCCGTAGCGCGCTGGGAAATTTTCCACCGCTTCACCGTGGGTGAGGTTCAGCCCGCCCCGGCCCGCTATCAGAAATTTCCGGCCGACGGAGCGTTGCGCGTCGCAGACGATGACGCGCGCGCCGGCCGCGACCGCGACTTCCGCTGCCCGCAAACCAGCCGGACCTCCGCCCACGACAAGGACCGAAGTTGGATCTGAAGCCACGGGTTAATCTAAATCGGTAAAGACTCGACGGGTAGGGACGCCGCGCTGCGGCGTCCGCGCGCCATAAACCGCAACTTTTCCACGTATCCACTCGGACGGTGCAGCGCGCCGTCCCTACCATTAGAGGAAGGACTCCTACTTCATCACTTGTTCGATCGAAGTCGGGTCATCCAGCAGAATCCATTCAATAATCGAGAGCGGCAGACTACCGTTCTTGATCAGGTCGTCATGGAATTGGCCGAGGCGAAAATCCGCTCCGGCCTTGTCGCGATAACGGCCGAGCAAATTCATGATCTGCCATTTGCCCACAATATAACTGATCTTCTGCGTGGGACTCGAGGCCGCCCCAGCCGCTTCGCCTTCCGCCGCTTCGCGATCCAGGCCGCCGGCTTCCATGAAATACTGGACCGCTTGCTCGAACGTCCATTTGCCCGTGTGAAGGTTCACGTCCACGCCGATGCGCGCCGAGCGATAGCGCGAGAGCCGCAGGATCTGTCCCTCCGCCGCGGAGTTGTCCGGGTAAAGACCCGTCCGCATCAGCATTTCTTCGCCGTAGAGTGCCCAGCCTTCCACGAACACTCCGTCGCCGTGCTGGCGCCGAACTTCGTCCTGCAAATGGTTCGCGATCGAGAGCTGCATGAAATGCCCCGGAATCCCTTCGTGCCCGAGGATGGGTCGCGGATCTTCGATCGCAGCCCGAATGTAGAAATTCTTCGACTGTGGGTTGTAGGTCGGAATGAAATAGAAACCCGAGGGATCTTTGTCGTAAAGGCCGGGCGGATTCATGAAGCCGCCGGGACTGGTCGGCTTGAACGCTTCCGGCAGCTGCCGAATCTCGAAACGACCGAGGTAATCCGGGATCGTGACGAGTTTGTGTTCTTTCAGGAAACTGATCATCTCCTGCTCGCGGCTTTCGTACGCAGCGAGAAACGACGCCTGGTCCGGCGGGATGTTTTTGCTCCGGGCTGGATTCGGATCGGCCAGCGACGGATCGGGGAGAAGCGATTCGAGCGCGCGATAACGCGCAAGCTCCGCGCGGCCCAGCATTGCGACCTGTTCGTCGTTCAGCGGGAGGAGAAGAACGTGTTTAAGGTAGTAGTTGTAATTCGCCGTCCCCATCGGCGCGAAATCCACCATCGACGGCAGCCGTTTTTCGAGGCGATCGGCGAAGCTATGGATTGCCGCAAGTGCGGCATCACGCGCTTTCACCAGTTCGTCGCGCTCGTTAGGCGGCATGTCGCGCGCCAGCGTCATGAGGCTGTCTTTGAAGAGCGGATCGATCGAGCGGGCTGAGTCGATCGCGAGCTGGGCGAAAAGTTTTACAGGCTTCTGCAAATTCTTTTCGCTCTGCGCCAGCATCGCCGGCATTTGCTTGAGCCGCTCGGTCGCGGCGAGGGCGCGGGTTCTCGGCGCGTCGTATTCCTTTTTCAAGAGCGAGAAAATTCCGGTCGAACATTCGCCGATGTAAACTTGGGGATCTTTGATTTCCGATTGCAGAACCCGGCTGGCGAAATCGACGTTCTCGAGCTGGGCTCGGAACAGCAGCCAATCGATCACGTCGTCCTTAGACCATTTCGACGCCGGCATCGCGCGCACTTGATCGAGGAGCTTGCGAACGTGCTGGCTGCGCTCGGCAATCTTGGCCGGCGAATAATCCGTGAGCCGATTGTCCCAGGTATGGAGTCCACTGTCGCTGCTGACGACCGGGAAATTCTCATTTCGCCAGGCGTAGTATTCATCCGCCATTTCTCGCAGCGCCACGATGTCGTTCCCTGCTTTGGCTGGTGGCCTCAGTTTCGTTAGCAACGCCTTGTTCGAGACATCAGTCTTAGGGTCCGGCGTCGGCTGAGCGAATAAGGAAGCGGCCATGAATACAATTAGAACGACGAACGTTTTCATCGCGGCAATGCTATCAACAAGGACCGGCAGTTTACAAACCGCCGTTTTTCGGAACACAGACTTGCAGTCTGTGCGGGAAGCGGGTTTTTAACCCGCTCTCTGCTAGTCGCCGGACAACATGTCCGCTGGCCGCACAGGCTGAAAGCCTGTGTTCCACCTAAATCACCACGCCGCGTAGCGCTGGCCGCACCTGCCCATCCCGTCGCACCGGTGAGATCTTCACCACATTTTCCGGGTCGAAATCGATCAGCTTGAACCAATCTTCCGTGATATCGGTCGGCGGGAAAATGTCGTTCTCGTTGAACTCGGCGACGAACGACTGCTGCAAATCCGTCTCGCTGATTCCCTGGTCGACCTGAGTAGCAATCGAACGCTTGATCGCCAATCCTTTCGCCCGCTCCACGATCGACGCGATGATCGCGCCGCTCAGCAGATCGCTCCGGTAAAGCGTTTCTTTCCGCCCGCTCCGCAACGTGATCTCGAGAAACTTGTTTTCCTCTCGTCGCGCGAATTGCACCTCCAGGACGCGATCGATTAGCTGCTCGATGGCTGCGCCGATGTTGCCGGCTTCCTTCGCCAGCGCGCCGTCGTAGGGCAAATCGTCCGTCAGATAAATCCGGTAGATGTCGCGTGCGCCTTCGCGGTTCGGACGGTTCACTTTGATTTTCCGGTCGATCCGTCCGGGCCGCAGGATCGCCGGGTCGATCAGGTCGGCGCGGTTCGAGGCGAGAATGATCACGACATCGTGGAGCGAATCGATTCCGTCCATCTCCGAGCAGAACATCGGGACGAGCGTCGAGAGAATGTTGGAATAACGCGACGCCCGCCGCGTTCCTAAAATGCTTTCCGCTTCGTCGATAAACAGGAACGGCAGGAATCCCTCGCGTCGTTTCTCGCGGGCAGTCGCGAAAATCTCGCGCACGATCCGCTCCGATTCGCCGACCCACATATTGAGAATCTCCGGGCCTTTGACGTGCATGAAATATTCGCGCATGTCTTCGCCGCTTCTGTCCCGGAGCTGCTTCGTCAGATTGTAAGCGGTCGCTTTCCCGATCAGCGTCTTCCCGCAGCCGGGCGGGCCGTAAAGCAGAAATCCTTTCGGCGTTGCGTGATGAAATTTTTCGAACAACTCCGGATGAATCAGCGGCAGTTCGATCGCGTCCTTGATCGCCTCCAGCGCCTGGTCCTGTCCGCCGACTTTGCTCCACGGCAGCTCCGGCACGTCGTCGAGATAATGCTCCCGCGACTGCGGATGAGAAAGAACCTCGAGCGCGATCCGGTAATTCGGATCGACTCGAACTTCGTCGCCGGCCTTGAGCGACGTTTTCATCAACGCCGCGGAACGCTGGAGCACGAGCGATTGCAAGCCGTGCTCGGAGCCAACCCGGAGCCGATCGTCGCCAATTACCTCCGTGATTTTCGTCACTGGACCCGCGGTTTCGAAACCGAGATCGCCGACGATCACAAACGCTTCGTTCACAAGAACGCGTGTACCCTTCTTCAATTTCGCCAGACTGATTCGTGGATCGACGTTGCAATAATAATCCGCGCCGCCCACCACGATATGCGCCGTATCGCGCGCGGGACTGTTCAGATACGTCCCGATCCGATTCGCCGGCGAAGTCACTTTCTTCACGACTTCCTCCAGCTTCTCGATCATCTGCCGCGCTTCGCCGATCGTCTCTTCCTGCGCCACGAGCTGCGACCGCATGATGTAGAGTTCGCGCCGATGCCGGTTCTCTGGCGGGATCGATTCGACCAGAAGATCGAACGCCTCGAGCAACGTTAATTCGTGCGGCCCCGATTCGTCCTCGGGCTCGCCGAATCCCTTTGTCTGCTCCTCATCCATCGCCGCGACGATAACGCCAGCGAACTGGCGTCGCAAATATTCCCCCTGTAGCGGCGGTCTATGACCGCCGAACCTTCGCCGGATTCGTCGGCGGTCACAGACCGCCGCTACAGTCGCTACAGCAGAATCTTTCAGAGAGAGTTGCGGGTAGCGACACCCGCCTCTACAATCTGTTCCTCTCGCGAGGAGTCTTAGCTCAATTGGTTAGAGCGCCGCCCTGTCACGGCGGAGGTTGCGGGTTCGAGCCCCGTAGACTCCGGGATGTCACGGATCGCCTGTCCGCCGTAGCCTCGCGCGAAGGCGGATGCTCCTGATCTCGGTATCTCAACCTTTCAGTTTTCAACAACCTCATGAATCTCATGCGAAACATTCTCCTGGCAGCGACAGCACTCGCTCTTCTCTCACTCCCCTGCAGCGGCAAATCATCCGCACCAGCTCCCGACCAAAAGGCCGCGCCGAAGACAGCCACCGCCGAGAACTACCTCGACCAATTCGTCGACCGCTCGGTCTCGCCGCGAAACGACTTCTTCCATTTCGCCGTCGGTAAATGGCTCAAGGCGCATCCGATTCCACCTTCGGAAAAATCGTGGGGCATCTCTCACGTCGTGCAGGAGGAGACCTACAATCGCGTCGTCGCTCTGAATAAGGCGGCGGCTGCGGATAAAGCCGCGGCTCCGGGTTCAAACCAACAGAAGATCGGCGATTTCTGGTCCGCCGGGATGGACGAAGCGGCGAACGCGAAGCAGGGCTTCACCCCGCTCGCGCCGGAGTTCGAACGCATCGCCGCGATCAAAGATTACCGCGGCCTGCTAGAGACAATCGCGCACCTGCAATACATCGGCGTGAACGCGATGTTTTCGCCATTCATCGCGCAGGACGAAAAAAACAGCGACCGCTACGCGCTCCATCTTTACCAGGGCGGCCTCGGTTTACCGAACCGCGACTACTATTTCGACGCCGACGCCCGCTCCACGACCCTCCGAGCGGAATACGGGAAGCACGTTGCCAACATGTTCGCCCTCCTGGGCGACGATGCCGCAAAGGCCGCGGAGAACGCGGCCACCGTCATGCGCCTCGAAACCGAGCTGGCCGGTGCCTCCCGCAAGCTCGAAGACCTCCGCGATCCGCAGAAGAATTACAATGCGATGTCGCTCGATGAGATTACCGCGATTACGCCATCGATTCATTGGCGCGAATTTCTCGAAGCAGACCACATAACGGGCATCGACGGCGTCATCGTCGGCCAGCCGGAATTCTTCAAGCAGGTCGAAGCATCGCTCGGCACGCAGTCACTTGATGCCTGGAAAACTTACCTCCGCTGGCTCATCGCTCACACTTTCGCGGACAAAGCCGGCGGCAAGTTCGACGCCGAAGACTTCCACTTTTTCGGCACGATCCTGAACGGCACGCCGAAACAGCGGGAGCGCTTCAAACGTGTGCTCGACGCCGAGGAAGAACGACTCGGTGACGCGCTCGGCCAGCTTTACGTCCAGCAATATTTTACACCGCAGACCAAGGAGCGCTATACCAAGCTCACGAACGAAGTCTTCGCCAGCATGGGCGAACACATTCACGCGCTCGATTGGATGACGCCGCCGACCAAGGAACGCGCCCTCGGAAAGCTGGCCACCGTCGTGAAGAAGGTGGGTTATCCGGACCATTGGCGCGATTACTCCACTTACAGTGTCGATCGCGGTTCCTACCTGATGAATTGCGTCCGCGGCAACATTTGGCACACCGAATACGACATCGCCAAGCTCCACAAACCCGTCGATCGCACCGAGTGGGAGATCACTCCGCAGACCTATAACGCCTACTACAACCCGTCGAATAACGAGATCGTGCTTCCCGCCGCTATCTTCATTCTACCGGGCATCGACGACGCGCAGGTCGACGACGCCATCGTTTATGGTTACGCCGCCGGCACTACCATCGGCCACGAGCTTACCCACGGCTTCGATGATCAGGGCCGCCAGTTCGACGAGCGCGGCAACCTCAAGGAATGGTGGACCAAGGAAGACGCCGACGAATTCACCAAGCGCGCCGCCGGAATCGTGAAACAGTTTAACGACTACATCGCTGTCGGCACCACTCACGTGAACGGCAACGCCACCCAGGGCGAAAACATCGCCGACCTCGGCGGCATCAACATCGCGTGGGACGCGTTCAAGAAAACCGAGCAATACAAGAGTGGCAAATCGATCGGTGGCTTCACGCCGTCGCAGCGCTACTTCATCGGTTGGGCCTTAGGCTGGATGAACCAGATCCGTCCCGAGAACCTCGCCGTTCGCGTGAAGACCGACGTCCACGCCCCGAGCTTTCTCCGCGTCACCGGTCCTGTAACTAACATGGTCCCGTTCTACGAAGCCTTCGGCGTTAAACCCGGCGACAAAATGTACCGCACCGACGATGCCCGGGTAAAAATCTGGTAGGTGTAGCGTCGTTTGGCAGGGACGCCGCGCTGCGGCGTCCGCAACGCTGAACGCGCAGCCGCATACCGCGGACGGCGCAGCGCGCCGTCCCTACCAGGAAAGCAAGGAGCGACGGTTTACAAACCGTTCTCTCCTGATACCGAACGCCCTACAAAAATCGGCTGGCGACGGCCGACACTACACCCGCGGTGCGCCAGCGAGGCCAGCGCCACCGCGGGTTAGCGTCTCCGTTTCTTCTTTTGCTTACTGCGCAGGATTCAACACCACCGCGCGCATCACGCCGTCACGCGTCGCGAGTGCTGCCATTTGCCCGAAATTATTGATGCTCGCAATGTAGTTGATCGTCCAACCGGTGCCCGATTGCACGATGAGCGATTGCAGGTCGTACGGTGTGCCGCCGATCCAAATCGCGATCTTGCTTGCGGTAACGTTCCAGGTGCCCGGCTCGCTTACCGCGCTATAGCCGACGATTGTGCCCGCGTTATTGATCAAGTGCGCGCTGCCGTAGTTATCGCCGGGTAGAAGCGGTAGCTCCACGGCCGTGTGGGCCGCGTCGTTCTGCCACAGGACCGGCCGATTGCTGAATGGCGGATTGCTCTGCCCCACGACTTGTCCCAGGTCGTTCAAGCTATAGGCGAGGCTGGTCCAATCGCTTCCCAACACCCCGAGATCCACGATTGTATGCGCCGCATCGTTCTTCCAGAAGACCGCGTGCTGTCCGATGGTGGAGTTAGATGAATAACCGGCTGCCTCCATGTTTTTGTTGAACGCACTGGAGATCGCGGACGTTGTCGTCGGATCGCCGCCGGCGAGCACCGGGAGCGTGGTCAAGGTCGATTTGCGCGCATCTTTAGGATCGATTTTCCAAATCCCGCCGCGCCACTGCGAATCGAACCCTTTGATGAAATACCCGCCGACCAATCCAGCGTCGTTGATCGCGATTGGCCGCGTGTTCCCACCGTTGTTCGAATAGAAATTAACCAGCTTGCCCGAACTCGTCACCCAACCGAGCGGACGGCCATCACCGTCATCTCCGTCCCCGACTGCGACGCCGGTGGAATTGACGGCCATGGCCGAGCTGTAGGTGCCCTTGTCTAATTTTCCGAGCAGCTTCACCGTTCCGCTCTTCCAGATTGTAGCGACCCGATCATTCCCGCGCTGGGAATCACCGGCGACAAATCCTTGGTCGTTAATTTGGTAAGGCGCGCAGGCTTCGTAACCTGCCGCGATCGGTAGCTCCGTGACGAAGAAGCTCGGTTGCGCGAACGCAGCCGGGAGCGCCGCGAGCGCGACCGCCGCTCCGACCGCCCAACGCGAGAGCCGGCGCCGCTGTGTAGTGTCGGCTGTCACCAGTCGATTCCGATTTCGATTTTCGTTGTCTGTATTTGTTGTCGTGGATTTTTGCATGGCGAGACAGAAAGCAGTTTCGAGATACGCCTACAACACACCTGCGGTAACGGAACTGTTACCTGCCCTCCGGGACATAAAGTGGGAGGGCCTTTGCGCCCCGACTGATCGCCGATCTTCGCGAAACAAGGAGCGGCGGTTTGTGTGAACCGCCATCTTCTGTAGCCGCGGCGAGCGACCCGGTGTTTTCGCACGGCGAGCAGAGCTATTCGTCACACCTCGTTCCCAAACTCTGTTTGGGAACGCACTTGTCTTCGAAACTCTGTTTCGCAATCGGGGCAACAGAGTTGCCGGGACATTGACATTCCCAAACAGAGTTTGGGAACGAGGGATCGGTCACTTGATTAGCCAGCTGCATTGGATCGGCTGGTGACAGCCGATCCTACAGCGCGCGGTCGTCAGGTAACAATCGAGATACTTTTCGCGAATAGCCAGCAATGTTGCAGACCTGTATTCCTCCCGCCCATGCAACCAAAACAACTTCTTAAAAACCTGTCGTTAGGCGCGCTCGCGCTCCTCGCGATTCCCACTATCACTCAAGCCGGCATCCAGGATCGTCTTTACGATTTCACCGATGCCTACTACATGCGGAACGGCGTTAACCCCGCGGCCATTTCCGGCCGACGTCAGCCCGGTCCGTCCGCGGCCGAAGACACGCCGATCTTCTGGTATCAGCGCAATGTGCGCGCGCTCATTACTTCGCCGGCTTATGATCACAGCGGCAACATCTGGTACTTCAGCGTGATGGGCGGCGCCAGCACCGCTACCTTCACCGCGGATGCCGCCGGGCAGCGCGAACGGCAGATTGCCGATAGCAGCCCGGAATACGTTTTCCCGCGCCGCGGAACCAACCCAGTTGGTCTCGGCGCCGCGCGGCAATCGGTCATCCTCGACATGCGCAACGGCTACTTCAGTAACAACCGACTCGGCGCCTGGATCCACACCTGGGTCAGTTACACCGACAAGGCGCTGAACACCGCCGACGGCATCAAGATGATGAACGACCTCGCCGGGAAAAACGGCCGCGACCTGGACGGGACCGCCATCATCCGCACCGTCAGCGACATCGATAACCTCTACTCGAAGGGTTACATCACTAAGACCGTTCGGCCGGAGAGCGACTC
Source organism: Chthoniobacterales bacterium (assembly GCA_045809795.1). GTDB lineage: Bacteria > Verrucomicrobiota > Verrucomicrobiia > Chthoniobacterales > UBA10450 > AV80. Next base: position 416,620 of record JBJMXD010000006.1, on the reverse strand, counting down.
ACTCCGTTACGCCTTCTGCCCGGTCATCAACGACCCGCGAGATGGCGGCATCGCGAAGGATCAATTCCTGAGCTACACGCGCAAGCCGGACGGCTCTCCGCTCGAACCGTTTTTCCTGCAAAACTTCGAAAGCCTGCGGCTCACGGGCCGCCCCGCGAACTAACAAACAACTAAACCCTTAACCACGAGATGAAGCCGCCCTGGCTTGCCCGGGCGGCTTCTGTCTTTTGGGTCCGTCGCGAGACATCGGGCGGTGTAGTTATGGGCATGCTCGCGAGCGTTGTGAAGCTTCCTGTTCGCAGTTTGCTGCTCAGATCTTCGTCGTTCCCAAACTCTGTTTGGGAACGCACTTGTCTTCAAAACTCTGTTTTGCGATCTGGCCAACATGGTGTGGATCACGATCCGAGTCAGAGAAGGCCAACCACCGCAAGCAAGCCGGTGACGGCCACGGCGACGCCTGTCGCGTTTCTCCTTCTTAATTCTTAATTTTTCCTTCTTACTTTGGTCATGCCGATGGCATCTCAAAATTACGCCGGTCGCGTCGCGATCGTTACTGGCGCGGCGCGCGGGCTCGGGCGCGCGGTATCCGAACGGTTGCATGAACGCGGCGGCTCAGTTGCCGTCAACGTTCGCGATCCGGAACGCGCGGAGCGCATCGCCAACGAGATTGGCGAACGCGCCTTTGCTGTGCCGGGCGACGTCGCTGCTCCCGACGCGCCTAACGACATAGTGCGGCGTACGCTCGACCGATTTGGTCGCATCGATATCCTGATCAATAACGCGGCCGCGCCACTCACCACGCGATTCGAAGGCATCACTGGCGAGGAATGGCGCCGCGCCCTCGAGGTCAATCTCACCGCGCCCTTCCTGCTCATCAAAGCCGTTCTGCCCGCGATGAAGGCGCAGAAGTATGGGCGCGTGGTTAACATCTCGTCCACGGCCGGGCGAATGGTGAGCACTCTCGGCGGCGCTCATTACACGACATCCAAGACAGGACTTCTCGGCCTCACCCGCGCGGCGGCGAAGGAACTCGGCGTGTTCGGCATCACCGTGAACGCTGTTTGCCCGGGCATGATCGACACCGAGCTCACTCGGGAAAGCGCCGCCCCAGAGGTCCTCGAACGTCTCGCCAAGAGTTATCCCGTCCCGCGTCTCGGCACCGCCATCGAAGTCGCCGATTTGATTTGCTTTGTGGCGTCGGAAGCTGCTGGCTACATCACCGGCGCGTCCCTGGATATCAATGGCGGCGACCTCATGATGTAGGACGCGCATGAAAGAAAGCACGCAGGTTCTCTTGGGACTCGGTGCCGGCCTTGGTGTCGGCATTGCCGTCGCCGCCTCGCACAACCCAGCGCTGCTCAACGCTGCCGATTCCATCGCCCCAGTCGGCACACTTTGGGTGAACGCAATCCGGATGACCGTGATCCCGCTGGTCGTCTCACTTGTCATCACCGGCGTTGCATCCGCATCCGACGTCAAAGCAGTCGGACGCCTCGGCGGCCGCACCCTCGCTGTGTTCATCAGCATGCTCGCGGTCGCCACGCTGATCATGATCCCGCTCGCGATAGCTCTCTTCGCATGGTTGCCGCATCTGATTACCGTCCGACCTTCGCTTCCACCTGGCGCAACCGAAGCGGCGCAGTCACTGACGTCGGACGCTCCGAAAGTCGGATTTACGAGCTGGCTCACTTCGCTGATTCCTACCAACCCAGTGAACGCCGCCGCCAACGGCGCGATGCTGCCACTGATCCTCTTCACGCTTTTGTTCGCGCTCGCGATCGGCAAAAGCCCCGCCGCCGCGCGCACAACGTTGCTCGGATTCTTCAGCGCCGTCACTGAGACGATGCTCGTCTTGGTGCGATGGATCGTGCGACTCGCGCCCATCGGCATTTTCGGTCTTATGCTTCCACTCGGCGCGCACGGCGGGGTAGGACTCGCGGGCGCGGTCGGCTTCTACGTCATCGCGTATTCAGCTGCGAGCGTGCTCTTCATCCTGTTGTTATACCCGGCCTTGTCGCTGCTCGCACGAGTGCCCATAAAAGTGTTCGCGCGCGCTGCGCTTCCCGCTCAGCTGATCGCTTTCTCTTCTAGCTCTTCGATCGCGTCGTTGCCTGCGCTGGTGGAAGGAGCGGAGGAAAAACTAAAGCTGCCGAAAGAAGTCACCGGGTTCGTGCTTCCGCTCGCCGTTTCGATGTTCAAGTTTGCCGGACCGGTAGCATGGCCGCTCGGCTCGCTCTTTGTCGCCTGGTTCTACGGAGTCGAATTGCACGCGTTCCAATATCTCACGATCGCACTGGCCTCGATCTTCCTCGGCTTTGCCGCGCCCGGCGTGCCGCGCGGTGCCTTCCTCATGCTCGCGCCGCTCTTCCTCGCGATCGGCCTTCCTCTGGAAGGCATCGGCATCCTGATCGCCGTTGATGCCATCCCCGACCTTTTCGCCACCGTCACCAACGCCACCGGCGATCTCGCCGCGACCACACTGGTCGCGCGATTCTCACCGTCCACCGCGGACGTGAGCAAGATTAAGAGGTAAGAAGGAAGAAGACAAAGAGGGGGCCGCGGATTGCGGGATTCCGCTATTAGTTGTTGCCATCCGAGTCATCCGCGTAATTCGCGGTAGTTTGGAGATTTTCGGCGGTTATCGGCTTCGCGGCAGCTACGGCGTGACAGGTAGGCCGCCGCTACAAGAGGACACGGCGACACAGCACCGTGCCTACAGCTAGAGTGCTGGCTACTTGACGCCTTTGGCTGGGTCCCAGTTTCCTTTCATCTTGCGGATGTAGATGATCTGGCCGGTGTGATAGGCGTTGTGGGTGCTGATCCGGGCGATCGTGCCATACCATTTCGAGAGCTTCGCGTCGTCGGCGTCTTGAATCGCTTTTTCCCAGGCCGTGAGGACTTCATCGATCGTCTTAACGCTGGCTTCCCAGGTAGCCTTATCGAGGCCGGTGAAGGTTTCCCTGTTGTCACTGACCGGCGCCGGCTTTTCGCCGTTGAATTTGGCGAGCTGTTGTTTGTTCCAGAAGATTAAATGATTGACCAGTTGAGCGATGGAATGATTGTCGGTCTCGTCTTTCCACGCCGCCTGCTCCGCAGTAAGACCTTGGATTGCGATGTTCACGGGCACGAACCAGTCCTCCTGGGCGTGGGTTGTCATTAGTTGCTCGAGAAGGACAGACTTCAGAGTCGGCGCCGCCGCTGGAGTCTCGGCGAAAGCGAGAGAAGCTGCGAAGAACAACGACACGATACCATGCCGGCAGGAAACAAGTGAAAAAGAACGCATAGGCGCAAGGTAAGGAGCTGGGAAGCTGCGCTTCAAGTTAATTGCTGTAGCGGCTGTCCATGACTGCCGGACCTTTCGACTTGCCCGGGAACTCGGTTGAGTTTACCCCATTCCTATCGAACGCCTGCGGTATCAATCAAAGCGACTGATGACCTCATAGCTAGATGAAATATCCGGTTATTTTACTCGTCGTTGCAACCGTGCTGCTTCTGGTTGGCCTTGGGATTCGCATGCACGCCAATGGGAAATACATGGACAAGATGTATTACCACACCATCGACTCAGGGTCGTATAGCTTCGACGAGGTATTCGCCGAAAAAAAGATCGGCAACACTCTCCAAGTCTGGGGCGTCATCGCCGCTGTCGCCGGAGGACTTTGGTTCGTTGTCGTGGCAATGAAGCGTAAGTAGCTCAGCGCGGTCCAATGCCGCGGCCAAGCGACAACGGCGCTTCGCATAGCGAAGTGGCTACAGAAGAGGAGACAGCTTGGTCGCCGGCTACAGTTTGCCCATCACGAGCAGGATGATCAGGATGAGGAGGATCAATCCGCCGGGGCCATAGTAATAACCGCCGCCCCCGTAAAAGCCGCCACCGAAGGCGAGGATCAAAAGAATGATCAGAATAATGCCGAGAGTGCTGATTGCGAGTGTGCGACGAGCGAGCTTCATGAGTGGTGAATCTCAGAAGTGGAGGGGGAAGGCAAGGAAGAAGTAAAAATTAAAAATGAGAAGGTCATCGGCGGTCTCAGGCTTTGAGGATCAGGAACAGGAGCAGCGTGACGACGATGATCGGGACGGCGCAAATAATCAGGACGACGTTATTGCGCGGGCCGCGTCGGGGCGGGACGAGATTATCGGAGACGATGGTCTGTTCGATCTTCTTCAGGTGACTGAGGACGTAAATGAAGGCGATGATTACCGCGACGAGGGCGATCGAGGCGACGATCCGGATCGGGAGGAGCGCGTCGGTTACGGCGAGAAAGGAGATCGGGTGCAACAAAGTAATATCGCATGCGGAGCCGTGTTCGGTTTTAGGGCATCGACAGGCGTTCGGCGGTCATAGACCGCCGCTACACGGGGGACAAGACGCGGCGACACAGCGCCGCGGCTACAGCGAGACGCCGCAGCGCGGCGTCCCTACCCGTTATTTCGCGGCGGTCTTGCCGCCTTGTTCGGTGATCCAGCGGTGGACGCGATCCTGGAGAAGGTCGAGCGGCATGGCGCCGCCGTTCAGGATTTCGTCGTGGAAAGCTTTGATGTCGAACTTGGCGCCGAGCGCGGCCTTTGCGTCGTCGCGCAATTTGCGAATGGTGAGCTGCCCCATTTTGTAGGCGAGCGCCTGGCCCGGCCATGCGATGTAACGATCGGTCTCGCTTTGCGCGAGCGTATCGTTTGTGTCGTTGGCGTGCATGTAATCGATCACCTGCTGGCGCGTCCAATTTTTGTCGTGAATGCCGGTGTCGACGACCAACCGAACGGCGCGGAAGAGCTCTGAGTTCAGCCGGCCATAGTCGGAGACAGGGTCCTTGTAGAAGCCGATCTCTTTGCCCAGCTCTTCCGAGTAAAGCGCCCAACCTTCGGCATACGCGGAATAGAATCCGTGCAGCCGGAACTTCGGCAGATCGGGCAACGTTTGCGCGATGCTGATCTGCATGTGATGCCCCGGAACACCTTCGTGATACGCAACCGCTTCGTCGTCAACGAGCGTGCGGGTCGTCGGATCCGACACGGCGACGACGACGCGGCCGGCCCGCTTGCCGTCAGGCGTTCCCGCGACGTAATGAGTAGCGGCGGCTTTCGCGAAGTCGGGGATCGGTTCCACCGTGACCGGCGCTTTCGGCAGCAGACCGAAGAGTTCGGGCAACTTCGGCTGCATTTGGTCGATGTATTTCTTAAAATCGTCGACGATCTGTTGCTCGCTTTTCGGTTTCCACTTCGGATCGCTGTTGATCGCTTCGCGGAAACTCGCCAGATCCTTTTTCCCCTGCGCCTTCGCCAGCTTCGTCATCTCCGCGGTGATGCGTTCCACTTCCTTGAGTCCAAGCTCGTGCACTTCGGCGGGCGTCACGTTCAACGTTGTCATGTACTTGACGGCTTCGGCATAACGGCGCTTCCCGTCGGGCAGGCTTTCGATGGAAAGCTCCGAGCGACCTTTCGGGTCGTATTCCGTCCGCAGAAATTCAGCGAATTTCTTGTAGGCCGGAAAGACATCGTCGTTGATCGCCTTCGTCATTTCATCAGTCAGCCGCTTCTTGTCGTCCTCCGAGAATTCCTTCGGGAACTTTTTCGTCGGCAACAGAAATGGGTTCGCGGCAATGATGCCGTCGCATTGGCCGGGCAACTTTTCGAGGACAAGTTTGGGCGGCATAAGGCCATCCTTCAGGCCCTGGCGCATCACTTCAGCGGTCTGATCGAGGACGCGCGGAATTTGGTGCAGCCGGGAAATGTAATCCTGGTAATGCTGGACGGAATCGAGCGGCACGCTGAGCGGCAAATCGGCCAGGCGGGTGTGGACGCCGTTCTGCTGGTTGATCGGCATTTCTTGGTTCTTCAAGTCGTAACTGACGTCGTCGCGCTCCAGCTGGCGCTGCAACAACTGGTGACTGAGCAAGTCTTTGTCGGTCATGCCATCGGTCGAGATCTCTTTCAGGCGTTTCAGGAAATCATCCGCTTCCGCGTGCCGACGCGCGATCTCGGCCAGCGAATATTGGCCGAGTTGGGAGTTGTAGCGATAATCGCCAAACGCAGTCGCCAACTCGGGCGCATTTTTGAGTCCCGTTTCATAGAACTCGTCGAACAGCGCGTTTTGTTTCGACACGCGATCGGCGACCGGCGCCGTCTCGGCGAAAACGGGGGAAGCCAGAACCAAAACCAACCCGCAAATGATCTTTCGCATCGGCAAATCTAGCAGGAGTGCGCCCGCCGCGCAGGAAGAATTACAACTGTAGCGGCGGTCCCGCAATGCGGGACCGCCGAGGTAGGGACGGCGCTGCGCCGTCCGATGCGAGCACCGTGGTGCCGTATCAAAATCGGCGGACGCCGCAGCGCGGCGTCCCTACCAGGAAGAGTCGTAACTGTAGCGGCGGTCTATGACCGCCAAGGCTTTTGGTGGCGCGGAAGATTCGGCGGTCACAGACCGCCGCTACAAGGGGGCGGGACTTTCGCTACGCGGCTCTTGCCGTCTCGAGGCGAAACGTTCGATGATGTAGTAGGTCACGGGGATCAGGAAAATCGCGATGAGAGTGGCGGCGAGCATGCCGCCGATCACCGTTGTGCCCATGATGCGGCGGGCGACGGCGCCGGCGCCGGAGGCGCGCCAGAGCGGGACGCAGCCGAGAATGAACGCGAACGACGTCATGATGATCGGACGCAAACGGAGACGCGCGCCTTCGAGCGCGGCTTCAAGCAATGGCGTGCCGCGTTCATAGGAAAGCTTCGCGAACTCTACGATGAGGATCGCGTTCTTCGCGGCGAGACCGATCAACATCACGAGCCCAATCTGAGCGTAAACATTGTTCTCCATGTTGCGCGCCCAGAGGGCTGCGAACGCACCGAAGACCGCGATCGGCGTGCCTAACAAAACGCTGAAAGGCAGCGTCCAGCTTTCGTAAAGCGCCGCCAGAATCAGAAACACGAAGAGCAACGAGACGCCGAAAATCACACTCGGCGGCACGCCTTCCTGCGCTTTCTTTTCCTGGAAGGACATGGCGGCGTAGTCGTAGCCCATTTCGCTCGGCATCGTTTCCGCGAAGGTTTGCTCGAGCGCGTTCATCGCTTCGCGCGAGCTGAATCCGGGCGCTGCGGCGGCGTTGACCTGGGCGGCGCGATAAAGATTGAAGCGCATCGTGAACTCGGGCCCGGCGCGCGTCTGCACATTGGTCACAGTGCTGAGCGGCACCATTTCGTTGTTGGAATTGCGCACATAAAACAGGCCGACGTTTTCCGCCTTCGTCCGGAACTCGCCTTCGGCCTGGACGAAGACCTGCCATTGCCGGCCGAACCGATTGAAGTAGTTCACGAAGTAGCCGCCCATGAAGGTCTGCAACGTCTGACTGACCTGGATGAGATCGACGCCTTGCTTCAACACTTTGTCGCGATCGACGTCGATGAAAACCTGCGGCACCGAGGGCAGAAACGTGCTCGTGGCGGAAGCGATCTCCGGGCGTTTGCGGACCGCCTCGAGAAATCGGTTCAGGTTTTCGCCGAGAAACGCCGGATCGCGTCCAGCGCGATCTTCGAGCATGAAGGTGACGCCGCCGGAGGTGCCGATGCCGGGAATGGACGGTGGCGGAAACGAGAAGCCAACTCCGTCCGGGATTCCGGCCAGCTTCTGGTTGATGGTTTGTTTGAGGGCGGCGTACTGCTCGTTAGGCGCGGTCCGTTCGTCCCACGGTTTGAGGGTGATGAAAAAGAACGCGTTGAAAGTTGTCTGGACGGTGCTGAGCAGGTTGAACCCAAGCACGCTCGTGACGTGCGCCACGCCAGGCGTGTTCAGAAGCGCTTGCTCGACCTTGTGCGCGGCGTCTCCGGTTCGTTCCATCGATGCGGCGTAGGGCAGGGCGAGCGAGCCGTAGAGATATCCCTGATCTTCTTCCGGGAGAAAACCGGAAGACAAGCGCGAGCTAAAGAGCCCGGCGACGACTACAAAGACAATTAGCAACGACATGCTGACCGCGCCTTTGCGGATCGCGACTCGTGAAATGCTCACGTAGCGGTCGGTCGTGCGCCGGAAAACGCGGTTGAACCGCTCGAAGAACCAGCCGAGCGGGCCACGCGCCGCTTTCCGCGGGCGCAACAACATCGCCGCCAATGCGGGACTCAGAGTAAGTGCGTTGAAAGCCGAAAAGATGACGGAGATTGCAATGGTGAGCGCGAACTGCTGATACAAACGGCCGGTGATTCCCGGAATGAACGCCGTCGGGATGAACACAGCCGAGAGGACCAACGCAATCCCAATGACCGGCCCGGAAACTTCCTCCATCGCGCGGACCGTCGCGTCGCGCGGCGACATACCTCCCTCGATATGATGCTCAACCGCTTCGACCACAACGATGGCGTCATCGACGACGAGCCCAATGGCGAGGACGAGACCGAAAAGCGCGAGGATGTTGATGGTGAAACCAAAAAGCGGAAAGAGCATGAAGGTGCCAACGAGCGACACAGGCACAGCACAGAGCGGGATCAGGGTTGCCCGCCAGCCTTGCAGAAAGATGAACACGACGAGGATGACGAGGGCGAGCGCCTCGATCAGCGTGTAGACAATTTCGTGCATGCCAGCGGTGACGGCGCGGGTCGTGTCGAGCCCGACCACGTAAGACATGTCGGCGGGAAATTGTTTCGAGGCGCGCTCCATCAAGGCTTTCACGCCGTTCGCCGCTTCGAGCGCGTTCGTGCCGGGGAGCTGATAACAGGCAAGAATAGCGGACGGCTTTCCATCGAGCCGGCCGCTCAAAGAGTAGACCTGCGCGCCGAGCTCGATCCGCGCGACTTCTTTCAAGCGCAGGAGAGATCCATCGGGATTGGCGCGGATGACAATTTCGCCGAACTCTTCCGGACTCGTTAGGCGGCCCGGCGACCGCACGGTGTAGGTAAACTCCTGGCCGGGTGGCGCGGGCTCACCGCCGATTTGCCCTGCCGGATTCACTGTGTTCTGGGCGCGCAAAGCGTTGATGATGTCGGTCACCGTCACGCTCAGTTTCGCGAGTTGATCCGGCTTCACCCAAAGCCGCATTGCGTATTGGCCGGCGCCGAAAACCTGGACATTGGAAATGCCGGGGACCCGCGTGATTTGGTCGATCAGGTTGATGTTCGCGTAGTTTGCGAGGAAGACGTTGTTGTAAGTGCCTTTCGGCGAATTCAACGCGATGAGAAGGAGCGGCGCAGTCGTCGATTTCTGAACCGTCACACCGGCGTTGACGACGTCCTGAGGCAACTGCGAGCTGGCCTGGTTCACTCGCATTTGAGTCAGGATGTGATCGACGTTCGGATCGGTCGTGACGTCGAAGTTGATCGTCATCCGGATCGAGCCGTTCGCGTTAACGGACTGGATGTAGTTACTCTTATCGACGCCGCTCATCTGCTGTTCGATCGGCGCGGCCACGGATTGCTCGATGGTCTGGGCATCCGCGCCGGTGTAATTGGCGCGAACCTGGATCTCGGGAGGCACAATGTTCGGATACTGCGAGATCGGCAGTTGAATCATCGAGTCCGCGCCGATGAGCGTCATCAGGATCGCGATGACGATGGCGACGATCGGCCGCCTGATGAAAAACTTCGACATCAGGATCGGTAGGGACGGCGCGCTGCGCCGTCCGCAGGAAGCCGCCCGGTGTTCAGCGTTAACGGACGCTGCAGCGCGGCGTCCCTACCCAAATTGTGCGTGCGCAGATTCGTCGACCTCATTTGGCCTAACGACTCGTTGCCGACGCAGTCGTGGACGGCCGCGCCGCGGATGGACTTGGGGAAGGGGAGGGCGACGGCGGCGTCCAGGGCTTCGGATTCACCGCGCCGTGTTCACGCGCCTTCTGCACGCCCTCGACGATCACCTTGTCGCCGGGCTTGAGGCCTTCTTCCACAATCCATTCATGATCGATCCGCCGACCCATTTTCACCGGCTGGATGTGGACCTTGTTCTCCGGCCCAACGACCGCGACCTGATACGTTCCCTGCAACTCGATTACCGAGCGTTGCGGCACGAGCAGCGCATGCGGTTTGATCTCAGAAAGCACGCGGATGCGCGCGAACTGCCCCGGCCGCAGAATATTTCCCGGATTGGGAAACAGCGCCGCGATCCGCAGCGAGCCGGTGCGGACGTCGACCTGGTTGTCTTTGGCGAACAATTCACCGGTGTGCGGATAGACGGTGCCATCTGCCAGGATCAACTCGAAGCGTAACTCTTTCTCGTGTTCGATGAGTTGCTGCGGATCGGAGTAGCGCCTCGAGTATTCAGAGAAACGCTGCTCGCTCACGGTGAAGTAAGCCTTCATCGGATCGACTTTCGTCACCGTCGTCAGGATAGTGCCCGCGCTGATCAAATCGCCCACCTGCACTTTTACGAGGCCGGCAATTCCATCGACCGGCGCGTGGATCGTGGTGTAATCCAGATTGAGCTGGGCCTGTTCCACCGCGGCCCGTTGCGCTTCCGCCTGGGCCCGCGCGGCGAGGGCGCTTTGAGTGGCGTTGTCGCGCTCCTGTTCACTCGAAACTTTGCGTTGAAACAAATCCGCGGCGCGTTGTGCATTCATCTCCGCTTGTTTGGCCGAGGCGTCAGCTTGCAGAAACGCCGCCTTTGCCTGGGCGAGCGACGCTTCGAATGGACGGCGATCGATTTCGAAAAGGACGTCGTCCTTTTTCACCAGCTGACCTTCCTTGTAATTCTGCGAAACGAGATAACCCTGGACGCGCGACTGAATCGTCGCGTTCACCGAGGCATCCAGCTGACCGACGTACTCGTTGTAGATCGGCGTGTCGTGTTGCTTCACCTCTGTGATCAACACCTCTGGCGGTGGCGGAGGAGGTGGCGCTTTTTTCCCGCAACCCCCCAGGCCGATGGCGAGACAAAGGCCGAGCCCGAAGCTCACGTGACGCATCTTCTCCGAGACGGCTTTCACTACCCACATGTCACACGTCACCTGTCAGTCGTCACTGCGTATTCTGTTATTTCACTGCCGGCAATCCGAGCAGTTGACGCAACTTGTCCGCGGTCAAATGCGCGCGAAAACCTGGGGTGCCGCGCTCGAATTTTCTCCCTGAAGCCAGGTCGCCCACGATCACGGGCTCGCAGCCCGCATCGCGCACCAGCTGCGCCGCGACCTGCATCGCGTCGGCGTCATCGCTTGCCAGGGGGACGGCGAGCTTGTCGTTCTGCCGTTCGAAAGAGGCTTTGATCTGGGTCGCATCGACGGCGCTAAAAACGCGCACGAGTCTTGTGCCTGGGAGGAGCTTGGCGGAAGTCGGGCCATTGCCGTTCGCCACCGCTTCCTTTTCGATCGCGGTGTTATTGCCAGCGTCGCAGGCATCGAGCACGATTTTGCCGCGAATCGCATCCTTCAGGTCGCGCCCGAGTTCCGGCAACGCTCCATAAGGAACCGCGAACAAGAGCACCGTCCCGAATTCCGCCGCCTCGCGCGGCGTGCCGACCGAAGCGCGTGGGCCTAGCTCGCGGGCCATCGCCGCCAACTCATCTGGATGTCGCGAAGAAAACTTCACTTCATGTCCAGCTTTAACCAGAACACTGCCGACTGTTCCGCCTAACGACCCCGCACCGATCACACCGATGCGCATCGGCTTGGACACCTGCTGATTCGTTTGCTTAGTCTGCGACGCGGGTTCTTCGGCTCGCGCGGCGGGAAGAGTGAGCAACGCTGCGCTTATGGCGAGCACGATCGCGATTTTCGTTTTGAAGTTCTTGTTCATGTTTTGAATCCGGTTTGCACTGGACACTCGTCGCCCAGCCAGTTTGCCGTACCAATTAAGATGCGCCGTATTCCTCGTCGGTCACCTTCTCCATCCAATCGGAGTCTTTGCCGTCGAGTTTCTCCAGGATGGCGATATGCGTCATCGCGGTCGTCGGGGTGGCGCCATGCCAATGTTTCTCGTTAGGCGGAAACCAGACCACATCGCCGGGACGGATCTCCTCCATCGGCCCACCTTCGCGTTGCACCCGACCGGATCCCGCCGTCACGATCAAGGTTTGGCCTAACGGGTGGCTGTGCCAGTTCGTGCGAGCGCCTGGCTCGAAGGTGACGATTGCGCCGCTCATGCGTCCCGGATCTTCCGCCTTGAACGGTGTGTCGACGCGGACGCTACCGGTGAACCACTCCGCCGGCCCCTTCTTCGACGGCTGGCATCCATTTCTTTGAATCTTCATTGTCGTTACTCCTTCTTTTCCGATGGGGCAGAACCCTGCTTCGAAAAGAGTTCCTTTGCCACGGCCATACAGCTCATCGCATTCGGCCAGCCGGAGTAGAACGCGAGATGGGTGATTGTTTCAATTAGCTCCGGCTCTGTCACCCCGTTCTTCACAGCATTCGGTAGATGAAACCGCAACTGTTCCGCGCGGTTCAGTGCTACCAATGCCGCGACTGTGACGAGACTGCGATCACGCTTGGATAGTTCTGTTCGCTCCCACATGTCCCCGAAAAGGATGTTGTCGGTTAGTTCAACTAACTTCGGCGCAAAGCCGCCGAACATTTTCTCTGCTCCTGATGGTTCTTTCTTCATATAATTCCTTACGCGATCGTTTGCCCGCCATCGGCTACGAGGGCGTGACCGACAACAAACCCTGCGCCATCGGAACAGAGCCAAAGGACGGTGTTAGCGATTTCTTCCGGCCGACCCATTCTTCCGATCGGCTCTTCTGACACAACCTGCGCGCGTCCTTCCGGTGTGCCGCCGGTAAAGCGGCCCATCATAGGCGTATCGATGTAACCGGGGCAAACTGCGTTCACCCGAATATTCTGCGCTGCGTAATCGAGTGCCGCCGCACGCGTAAGTCCAATGACTCCATGCTTCGCCGCCGTGTAAGCCGGGCTGCCTTTGATACCAATTATGCCCGCGCCCGATGATGTGTTCACGATCGCACCGCCGCGGCTCTTGAGCATGAGCGGGATCTCGTGTTTCATGCAGAGGAACACTCCGCGCAGATCAATGTCGATGATGCGGTTCCACTCCTCTTCGTCGTAGTCAGCTGTCGGCGCGGGCTTCTTCGGCTCGATGCCGGCGTTATTGAAGGCGAAGTCGAGCCGGCCAAACATCTCAGCCGTCTTTTCCAAAGCCGCCTTCACCTGATCACGCTGCGTCACGTCGCAACGCAGCGCCAGGGCGCGACCGCCTTGCTGCTCGATCAAACCCGCCGTCTCCTGGTTGGCCTCTTCGCCAACATCGGCCACAACCACGCCCGCGCCCGCGCGTGCAAACGCCAGCGCTGCGGCCCGACCGATCCCACTGCCACCCCCGGTGACGAATGCCACCTTGCCTTCGAAATTAAAACTGTTGTTCATACTTATTCCTCCTGTATCGCCGCGCTAATTAGCGACCGCGGCAGGCGCGTCACGCCCGACCATGGCCAGTTGTTGCGGCGCGTAGCGGTCGCCCTCGATTTCGATCTGCGATGCAGCTTCCTCGATCGCGCGCACGTCAGCTTCTGCGAGCGTGAGAGCGGTTGAGCCGATATTCTCTTCCAGCCGGTGGAGCTTCGTTGTCCCGGGGATCGGCACGATGTACCGTCGCTGCGCGAGCAACCAGGAAAGTGCGATCTGCGCCGGCGTCGCGTCCTTCTCATCGGCCACCTGCTTTAAAAGGTCGACCAGAGCCTGGTTCTTCTCCATCGCCTCGGGCGAGAAGCGCGGGATCGTGTTGCGGAAATCACCTTCACTAAGCTTCGTCTCCTTCGACATCGCGCCGGTCAGGAATCCTTTGCCGAGCGGACTGTAGGGCACGAACCCGATCCCTAACTCGTCGCAGACGTCGAGAATTCCGTTCGTTTCCGGTCCACGCGTCCAGAGCGAATATTCATTTTGTAGAGCAGTGACGGGCTGCACCGCGTGAGCGCGACGCACGGTCTGCGCGCCCGGCTCCGAGAGGCCGAAGTGTTTGACTTTTCCTTCGGCAATCAGCTCTTTGACCGCGCCGGCCACATCCTCGATGGGCACATTCGGATCGACCCGGTGCTGATAGAAAAGATCGATGCTCTCCACGCCCAGCCGCTTGAGCGAAGCATCACAAACTTCGCGGATATGCTCGGGCCGGCTATCGAGGCCGCGGTTCTCCCGGGTCTGCGGATCAATGGCGAATCCAAATTTCGTCGCGATTACGACCTGCTCGCGCACCGGCCGCAACGCCTCGCCGACCATCTCCTCATTTGTGAACGGCCCATACACTTCCGCCGTATCGAAGAACGTGACGCCGCGTTCCACCGCCGCGCGGATCAACGTGATGCCCTCGTCCTTTGTGAGCTTGCTGCCGTAGCTAAAGTTCAGCCCCATGCAGCCAAACCCAATCGCCGAGACTTCCAGACCCTGTCCAAGTGTGCGCTTCTTCATGACAAAGAATCGCCCCTGCTGCCGCCGAAAGCTCTCGCGTTATTGCGCCGACTGTTGCGTTCTTGCGGGAAAGTGGTGCTCGGCTTGGTGAGACTATCGAGGCGCGGATCGGCTCCTCGACGCACTGGTCGCCGGTTTTTTCTTTCGTTGGGCGCGGGACTGAACCTTGTGGGCGTGGATGATCGCTTTGATCAAGCCCGGGAAACGCCGCTCGATCTCGGCGCAGCGGGAGGTGTTCTGCATTTCAACGCCGCGGCGCTCACCCCGGATTAAGCCGGCGTGACGCAGCGCGGTGAAATGCTGCGAGAGGGTCGACTTCGGAATGTCCCGGTCGACTACGGTCAGGAACTCGGAGCAACGCTGCGAGCATTGCGAGTTCGCGATTTGGGCAAAGATCGCGACCCGCACCGGATCGGAGAGCGCGTGAAGGATCGCTTCGACGGTCACGTCCTCGATCGAAGGATGGAAAAGCGGCCTCATGAATTGATGAACCTATCACAGTTTGACACTTGTTCCATTGTTCGTAAGTTCTGAACTATTGCCGGAAGAACCAGTAGGCGGCGCAACGTGCGGCGTCCCGGTTCGTCCGGCGAAAGAAAGAACCCAATCATCATGAGTAAACTCACCGGCAAAGTCGCCATCGTTACTGGAGCTTCCAAAGGCATCGGCGCAGCCATCGCCACCCATCTCGCCGCGGCGGGCGCATCCGTCGTGGTCAATTATTCGTCGAGCAAAGAAGGCGCGGATCGCGTCGTCGACACCATCGCGAAGCGCGGGGGCAAAGCGATCGCGGTGCAGGCGAACGTCGCCAAGAAAGCCGACATCGACCGCCTCTTTGCCGAGGCCAAGAGGGCGTTCAACCGAGTCGATATTCTGGTCAACAACGCCGGCATCTTCGACTTCAAGCCCCTGGCCGAAATCACGGAGGAGCACTTCCACAAGCAGTTCGACTTAAACGTCCTCGGTCTTCTCCTGGCTTCGCAAAAGGCCGCCGAAACTTTCGGCGCTGAAGGCGGCAGCATCATTAACATCAGTTCGGTCGTTTCGGTGAGTCCGCAGCCGGGCGGCGCGGTTTACTCCGCGACCAAAGCCGCCGTCGACGCGATTACGAACTCGCTCGCGAAAGAACTCGGCGCCCGCAAGATCCGAGTCAACTCGTTGAATCCCGGCATGGTCGAAACTGAGGGCTTCCACTCTGCTGGCATCGCCGGCAGCGACTTCCAAAAAGTCGTCGAAGGGCAGACTCCGCTCGGCCGCATCGGACAGCCTGACGACATCGGCCCCGTCGCTGTCTTTCTCGCTTCCGAAGACTCCCGTTGGATCACCGGCCAATCCGTGCTCGTTTCCGGCGGACAGAAGTAAACGAAACCTGCAAAACATATGAACAATCTTACCTCTTTCGATCTCACTCAACGCCCACCCCGCAGCCCGCGGGTCAGGCTCGGTGGCTACGTTCTCCTGCCCCGCATCCTCGATAAATGCCGCGCGACTATTGCCGGTAAAGCAGGCGAATTTCGTTTCGGCGCCAAAAGCATGGACCGGCACTTCCTGAACTTCACCGGCATCGACGAAGCTGCCCTAAAGGCCGAAGTCGCCACCGGCAAGAGTGACAGCGAAATGCTCGCGTGGGTGCAGGCTAACGCGAAGCCGCCACGCGAGCCGTGGGAAATTGCGCATTGGAGCAATTACCAGATCCAGCGCAGCTCCGACAGCGACGCCGAAACGCTGCAGTTCTTCGCCGAAGCTGTCGCCAAATTCTCGACCACCCGCGAAGACATCAAGACGTGGTTCGACCTGCTCGATCTCGACGATTACGTCACATTCGGTGGCCAACCCTGACTGGGAAAAGTGGCACAATCGTCGGCGGTCATAGACCGCCGCTACAGAAGACGAGCGCGGTTACAATGCGCTCCGAAACTGCGTGGGTGTGACGCCGACAACGCGGCGGAAGACCTGCGCGAAGTGGCTGGGGTTCTTGTAGCCGACGTCGAGACCGATTTCGATCAGGCTGCGACTGGTTTCACGGATGAGTCGCTGGGCGCGGGTGATCCGTTCGCGGGTGACGAACTGGAGCGGCGACGTGCCCGTTGTTTGCTTGAAGACACGGGAGAAATGGAAGGGACTTAGCTCGACTAACTCCGCTAACGATTCGAGCGAGATGTCGTCGGCCAAATGTTCATGCACGTAATCCTCGACCTTGCGCAACGGGCGGACCGGAAGACCACCGCGGAAGTCGGGTTTCTGCGTCGTGGCGGTCGTGTATTTCTCGGCCAGGTAACTTGCGAGAAGATTTGTCAGTTGAGTAACGCAGGCTGACTTCGAGGGCACGCGTTCGGCCAGCATCTCGGCACACGCGAAACAGAGATGCGCGAGTGCTTCGTCGCGCCCGAAGAAGTCGATCACATCGATGCGCTCCGACTTACCTGGATGCGCGGCTTCGACTGCGGCGAGGTAAACATCGACGGCAAGATGGATGCTGATCGAGTCGAGCTCCTGGCCGGGCGGCGAACTGAAGTGCACCTCGTATGGGACCTTCGAGCGGGTGACGAAAAGGTCGCCGCGGCGGAGCTGGTGAGTGATCCAGTTCTGCCCGAGATCGCGCTCGCGGAATTCGGCTGAGCCATCGAGCTGGCAAACAATCTGCGGCTCCGGTGTCGCCGGGACGAGCAAGCGATCGACAACCCGCGGGTGTTTGTGGCGACGCGCAAACAATCCCGGCCAGCGTAGCGTCATGCTATCCGCTATGACTTGCCCCTTCAGGTGGCGGGGAAACGCAGCAGCGGTCGTGCGCTCGGGCGTGCTCACGGAAGACATTGAACGCTGTCCTCGGCGGCTCGCCTATCATTTTCTCCGAGCGGCCAACGCCCACCCTCCAAGATCTGTGTTACTCTGCGAAATCTGCGGACGAATTCCTCAATCGGGAATTTCGGCTTCGACGAGTTTCGCGAGGAGAATGAGCGATTCCTGCCAGCCGAGGTAACACATCTCGGCGGGAATGACGTCGGGCAGGCCTTCCTGAACGACGTTCAGTTCGGTGCCGCATAAAACCTTCTTCAAGGTCACAGTGACTTGCATTTCTCCCGGCAGATTCGGGTCGTCGAACTTGTCAGTGTAACGGATCAACTCGTTAGGCTTGAGCTCCACGTAGGTACCGCCGAAGGAGTGGCTCTTGCCGGTCGTGAAGTTCGTGAAGGACATTTTGTGGCTACCGCCGACCCTCGCGTCCATCTCATGCACCTTGCCAGTGAATCCGTTAGGCGGCAGCCATTTCGCCATCGCGTCCGGATCTAGGAAGGCGCGGTAAACTCTTTCAGGTTCGGCGCGCAGAACCCGGTGAAGTCGGATCGTGTTGGTTGCCATAGGAGTCTGATTTCGCCGCGCTCTCCTTGCGATGCAACGCGGAAATCGTAAAGCGCGAAATTAATCCGCAGATTTCCAGCGCCCTAATTCCCTCGCAGATTCAGAAACTTTCATTCCAGAAAATCTGTGTCCATCTGCGAAATCTGCGGACGAATATCTCCTGACCATTGGCGCCAGGTTTAACAACAGATCAAACCGAAACGGTGACGCGGAGGAAGGTGGCGGGGATCGAGGTCCTGGTTTTGTCGGCGCTCTCGTTCTTGCTCTCGAACAATTCTTCCAACTCCTTTTGGAGATCAGCGGCGCGCCCGTTTTTTTCCGCGGCAGCAAAGGCGTTCATGGTCGGGCCGTAATAGTTCCTGAATTCGCCGACGTAAGCTGACGGTGCGCCGGGGTAATTAAAGAGGAAGGCGTCGCGAACAAAGGAAATTTTGTCGGCTGAAACCCCCGCAGCGGTGAAGCGCTCGACGACATCTTTCTCGATGCCCCAGGTCATTGGACTAACGAATCCTTCCGGCGGCGGCGGCGTATAACTCGAGCTGATCTTGAGGATCTGTGCGACCAAGGTTGGATCGCCCGGAATCCAGTTACCCATCACGATGCGACCGCCGGCCTTTGTTACGCGCACCATTTCTTTCGCCACATCGAAAGGCCTGGGCGCAAACATCGCGCCGAAGATGCTGACCACGAGGTCAAACGTCTTATCCGGCAGCTGCTCGAGATTAGAAGCATCGCCTTCCTCGAACTTTAAATTGGTAAGGCCTTGTTCCTGCGCCCGCCGGTTTCCAGCGGCGACCAGGTTGCTCGAGATGTCGACACCCAGAACGTCAGCGCCGAGCTGCGCCTCGGGCAAGGCGGTGGTGCCGTCGCCACATCCAAGATCGAGCACCTTCATCCCGGATGTCACGCCAAGGCGTTGGACGAGCGCCTCACCGCTCTCCCGCATCGTTGCCGCGATGCGAGTGAAGTCTCCTTTTTCCCAGAGCTCTTTGTTTGGATTCATAACTACCGGACCGTTATTGCCCTCTAAGTCGGACCGTGACGGCGCCCTTATTTCCGGCTTTTCTTTTTGCGAGAGCCGTATTTGACCGCGCGATGTTCCGCCTTGGCCACCGAGGCGTTGTCCGTCTTTTCGTTCATCCGAAGCTTCGCCTTCATGCCGGCCTCTTTGTACAGCACTTCCCGGATCGCGGCCGATTTGTTGCCGCAATGTTTCTGATCGGCCAGGGCCTGAAGAGCCCGGTCCAGGACAACAGGAAGGGTAATCGTGATAGCCGTCGACTCCTTGTCCCGCACGCCGCCGACCGTGTCATAAGCCAGCACGAACGGCAAGATTTTTCAGCCTTGACAATGTGTATGATACAATAATACAGATAACCATGCCCAGAACGAAACTGCCCCAGGGCAGTGTATCGGTGACGTTTCGCGTACCCCGACACATCCAAAAACGTCTGGCCGATAAGGCTCGCCGCGAGCGCCTCTCGGTTTCCGAATTTATTCGTCTGGTCTTGCGCCGCGAAATCCAGGCTGGCCGGCCCCGAACTCTGCGCCATGGACGCTAGGACTGGATTCATTGGGGTGACTTTTGCCGCGCGTGCTTTCGGAATCGCCGATACCGGTGCCGCCCCACAAGGGTGCTCCGCACGCGCCGCGTTCCAACGGCTGGGGTGCCGTGTGATCGGACGGCGACTGCGAGGAGTGACCTCCTCGAGATCACGGTCAGCGATGACGCGATCGGAGGGATCGTGCTTGTTGATTTGGAGCGCGGCGCATCGGCGGCCGGCAACGGAGCAGCGCCTGGCGAACTGTAGGAGAAAATACAATGGCCGATAAACTGAAGCTGCGGTTTTATCCCGAAGCTGATTACCTCGAAGTGACGTTCTGCGACGCGCCCGGCTACATGCGGCCGACTAATAGTGACGCGGTAATGAGGCGAGTGAGCGAGGACGGCCGCGTCGTCGGTTTCAGCGTTTTCGGCGTGAGCAGATTCCAGAAAGATCACTCGCTCGAAGTCGAACTGGAACCGGAGAGGTAGGTTGCGCGGATCGGGAATTTTGCGAGCGGCGAGTCTCGATTTATATTCGGCACTCTGAAGCGCGCGATTTTTATTTTTGGCCTGTTCGTGCTTGCCGCCGCGGCGGGCATTTACATTGATTGGAACTGGAAACGGGCGCTTTCGCCGCGGGGCGGACGTTATTTTTTTCATCGGCTCGAGTTGGCCGTGCCTTCTTTTCGCCAGGGCGATCAACGTTGGCGCGAAGATCCGCTCGGCGGCATGGAGGAGAACGGGACGATGGGGAGCGCCGGGTGCGCGGTCGCTTCAGCCGCGATGGTGTTTCAATCGTATGGGATCAAGGTCGATCCGCAGCAATTGAACTGGTTCCTCACCGACACCAGCGGCTACACGCCGGAAGGCTGGCTTTATTGGGACCGCGCCGCATGGTGGGCGCCGGACCGTGTTCGACACGTTTACGAAGATTTGCCCTCGTATGCGCTGATCGATTCGAATCTGGACCGTGGCAATCCGGTGATCGTGCGGGTTCGATTCCCCAGCGGGATCACTCATTTCGTGGTGATCGCCGGCAAGGAAGGATTCGATTATCTCATCCGCGATCCTGGCGCGGGCGCGAGCAAGGGTCTGTATCCATTACGCGAACTTGGCAGCAACATCGAGGCGCTGCGTTTTTACGAACGGTTGACGCCGGCTGAGCCTCGCGTGGCCGCGCGGCGCTAAATTCAGCGCTGCCCGACAAATCGATCACGCCCAGTTCACGGCGACGCCGGGAAATTCATTTTTGCCACCAACGCATCATAGCGTGGATCGTCGCGCAGACCGCGCAGCAATGGATCAACCTTAAGACTGAGCAGGCCGGTATCGTGGGTATCGAACGAAATTTCCAGCCACTCTAAAGCCTTGTCGGTCTCGTCACGCGTTGCATAAACCTCGGCGATTTGGAAAGCGGCTATGTTTCGGCTCGTCGCGATCAGTTCTGCCAAAGCTGCGTCTGCCGCTGGCTGGTCCTTTAGCGCGACATAAGCCAGGGCAAGCTCGAAGCGGCGGTAAGTGTCGTCGGGTTCCAACTGAGCTTCGCGTAAGGCCGATTGGGCATCACCGCGTTGGATCGCGATGAAGACCGGATAGCGATGGGTCGACGCGGCCTCCGGCTGCAAATCGGCGGCCTTGTGAGCGGCGGCTTCTGCTTCGTCGAGTCTGCCCTCAAGCCAAAGAATCCGGGCGAGGTTGAACGGCGGGGTGAAGGCGAGGGGATCCAGCTCGATTGTTTCCCGCGCTAATTTTTCCGCCTCGGCAAAGTTGCCCACATAAGTGAGGACCCGCGTGAGCAAATCGTTCGCGGTCGGATTCGAAGGCGAAAATTCTTTGGCGCGCCTGAGCTCATTCAGGCCCTCAGTGAGTTTCCATTGGGTAAAAGAGCGAACCCACCCGAGGGCCCCGTGCGCTTCGGCCAGATCGGGCGCAAGGGCGACGGCTTGTTCGGCGTCGCGTTGCGCTTTCGGCCAGGCAGTGTCGCGTTGGCCGGTGAGATCGCCAATCAGCGTCCACGCTTCGGCGCGTTCCGTGTAGGCGAGCGCGTACTTCGGATCGAGGCGGATGGCTTCATCGAAATGATCAACAGCTTTGCGGTAGTCTTCCGTATTGCGACGCAGGAAATAATAATGGCCTAGCAGATAAGCGTTATGCGCTTCTGAATTCTGGGTCGCGGAATTTGCGCCGGACCGTTGCTCCGAGCCGAGCAACCGGGTTTTCAACGACGACGCAACCGCTGTCGCGATTTCCTGCTGAACGGCGAAGATATCCTTCAGCTGCCGGTCGAAGGTTCGCGACCAAAGTTCAATCCCGTCCTGAGCGTTAATTAATTCGGCGACGATCCGGACGCGGTCACCCTGTTTTCGAACCGTGCCCTCGAGTAGCGTAGCGACACCGAGCTTTTCCCCAATCGTTTTGCTGTCTTCCTTTTTGTCTTTAAAACGAAACGAGGAGCTGCGGCCGATTACTTTTAGTTCCCTGATCTGCGCCAAAGCGGCGATCAATTCTTCAGAAAGACCATCAGAAAAATATTCGTCCTTCGGGTCTCCGCTCTCATTCAAGAGCGGCAAGACCGCGATCGACTTGCTCTCCGATCGGGAAGCGGCGCTCGGCGCCGACGAGCGGAGCAACTGAAAGGCGAGAAGGCCAAGAGCAACAATTGTTACGCCGATGAGGAAACTGGCGAACTTTCGTTTGCTCCAATAAGGCAGGCCGCTGACTTCGTCAGGCGAAACCTCGGTTGTCCGTTTTAGACCTTCCGGCGTCATCTCGAATGCCCAGGCGACGACCAGAGCCACGACGAATCCCGCAGCGAGGATGAACACGAGAAGTTTCATCCCTACGGCGGGCACGTCGAAGGTCGGAAATAGAATGGAAGCCGCCTGGATTACGAGCCAGGCGCTGACCGTGTAGGCGACCGCGACCTTGTAGACGTTGCGGCGCTTCAGCTCGGCGAAGAAATTCGGATGCGCCATCGAAGTGCGCAACTTACTGCTCGTGGCAATTTTTGGAAGCGCTCAGTGGCGATCGTTAGCTGCGAAACAACCGGCGCTATTGGAGATTTCCCGAGCTGACTTGATCCAACAACGCGCGGAGCTGGTCGAACGGAACTGGTTTCACGAGGTGAGCGTTGAAGCCGGCGTCGTGAGCGCGTTTGACGTCTTCTTCCATGCCGTATCCGCTCAGAGCGATGGCCGGTAGCCGCGGATGGTTTGCCCGAATCGCTTTCAGTAATTCCAACCCGCTTATATCAGGCAACCCGAGATCGCTGATCAGGGCGTCGAACGGAGGCGGCGCGCCGATTAGGGCTATCGCTTCTGCCGCCGAACCAGCGGTCTGCACTTCGTGACCTGCTCGACGGAGAATTCGCGCGAGAACTTCGCGCGTCGAATCATGGTCTTCCACGAGAAGAAGCCGGAGATAAGTCGTGCGCGGCGCGAGCACAGGCGCGGCGCCGCTTACCGGTGCAGGCGGCGCCGCAGTCTTCAGTTTCACGGTGAAGGTTGCGCCGCGACCGGGTCCCTCGCTTTCAGCGACGATACTCCCGTGGTGCATCTCCACGAGCGCGCGCGAGATGGCGAGTCCGAGCCCGAGCCCGCCAAAGCTTCCGCCCGTGAGATTCCCCTGGTCGAAAGCATGGAACAAATGCGGGAGCGCTTCGGGCGCAATGCCGACCCCGGTGTCGGCGATCACGACCACAATCTGGTCGTCCTTGTTTGTTGTCGCGACGCGGATCTTGCCGCCGGCGGGCGTAAATTTCACGGCGTTCTTGATCACGTTCCAAAAGATCTGCTTGAGCCGGGCGGCGTCGCCTAGAACATAACGTTGGGCCGCCTCGAGCTGATATTCGATCGCGATCCGCTTCGCGGTGCTCTCACTTCGCACGATCTCTTCGGTTTCGCGCAGGATGCCGTGAACGTCGACCGACGCGATAACGAGCGCGAGTTTGCCGTGACCGATCCGAGTGTGATCGAGCAGGTCGTCGATAAGGCGTGTCTCCAGCTCCGCGTTTCGACGGATGGTGGCCGCTTGCTCACGCACGTCGGCCGAAAGCTCGGGATCGAGTTCCATCGCGGTGGAAATCATCAGGACGGGACTGAGCGGGTTCCGCAGCTCATGACTGAGCGCGGCGAGGAAATTGTCCTTCGCCTTGTTCGCGCTCTCGGCTGATTTCCGGGCTTTCAGGAGCTCGTCCTCGAAGTGACCGCGTTGGCGCATGCGCACGAGGATGCAGCTGTTTTCGGCGACGCCATTTTCCTCGCGCCGCCGCGCGTTGATCAGGAACGGGACCTCTTCGCCGCTTTTTGTGCGTAACCCGATGTAGATCTCTTCGAGCTCGCCCTGGAGTTTCAAGAGCGGAAAAAAATGCGTCTGATAAAAGACCCGGCCGCCGGGCGAAAAGAGGACCTGGAGATGTTGTTTCGGCAGCTCGTCCTGGTCGTAGCCGAGCATTTTGCTCAGGGTGGCGTTGACCCGCAGGATGGAACCGTTATCCGCGAAAACGAAGAAGCCGCAGGGCGCGTTGTCGAGGGAACTATCCATCCTAGGATGCGCGCGGCACTCCGGGGGAAGGGGACTGAGTAGAGAGATAATTTTTGATCACGCGGATCGTTTCGTCCGGATGGCTCATGTGCGGACAATGCCCCGTCGCTTCCATCACGCGAAAGGTGCTGCCCGCTAAATTCCGATGCGTGTACTCGCCCACCGAGAGCGGCGCAATGGCGTCGTCGGAACATTGCATGACGAGCGCCGGCACTTTCACTTTCGAAAGATCGGCGCGGTTATCCGCGTAGAAAGTTGCCTCGGCGAACCGGCGCGCAATTTCCGGATCAGTGGAACAAAAGCTCGCCTGCAGTTCGCGAGTGAGCTCGGGCCGCTCGGGATTCTTCATGATCACCGGGGTAAGAAAGCTCGCCCAGCCCAGATAATTTCGTTCCATCGTGTCGAGCAGCCCTTCGATATCAGCCCGCTCGAAGCCACCGATGTAATCGGACTCATTAATGTAGCGCGGCGAAGGGCCGATCAGGATCAGGTTTGCGAAACGCTCCGGCTCTTCATTCGCCGCCAGCACACCGATCATGCTGCTCACTGAGTGGCCGACGAAAATGACATCGCGCAAATCGAGCTCGGTACAGATATCGAGCACGTCGCGCACATAACCGTCGAGAGTCCCATAGCGGTTCGCATCGTAGGCCGACCAATCGGATTTGCCCGAGCCGACGTAATCGAAAAGGATTAGTCGATAATCCGGCTCGAAAGCGGGAGTGACGAAGCGCCACATGTTTTGATCGCAACCGAACCCGTGCGCGAACAGCATCGGCTGCGTGCCGGCGCCGCGAACGGTAACGTTGTTGCGGGCGCTGATGTTGGGTGGCACGCGGGAAAATAGACCAATTGGCCTCTCTCACAAACGCCGCGGCTCTCCCTTGTAGCGGCGGTCTATGACCGCCGAGATCTCCGGACTAAAGAAACCTCGGCGTCATAGACTGCCGCTACAGCCTGCGCGAAACGCTCGCAAAAGTTTTAGCGTGGTCGCCCCCGGTTTGCCATTACCGATGGTGCGATCGTCGACGTTCACGATCGGCACGATCTCCCGCGTTGTGCTGGTAAGGAATGCTTCGTCGGCGCCAAAGAGATCGTCATCGCGCAGCACCTGTTCGCGAACTTCGATATCGTCGGCACGGCCCAGCTCAAAAATAAATTCGCGGGTAATGCCGGGAAGAAGACCGGATTCGAGTGGCGGCGTGAGAACGGCGCCACTCTTAACAATGAAGAAGTTGGATTGGGTACACTCCGTCAGCTCGGCGCGATAGTTGCGCATCACGGCTTCGAAGCCGCCGCGCTTCATTGCCTCTTGCGCGGCCAACGCGGAATTCATGAGGTTGTTGCTCTTGATCATCGGGTTCACCGATTGCGGGTGGTTCCGGACGACATCGACCAGGACGACCTTTACGCCGCGTTCGTAAACTTCGGCGGCCGGAGGAACGAGGGGTTTTACGATGATTACCCAGGACGGTGTCGGGGTTGCCTTTAAATCGTAGGTTAACTCGCCCACGCCGCGAGTGATCATTACGCGGACATAAGCCTCGGTTCGGTTCAGGTTCGCCGCGTCGATCGTGTCGCGAATGTGCGCGGCGAGCTCGTCATCGTTAGCGAATGGGATCGCGAGATCGATCAGCCGCGCTGAGTTGCGCAGCCGGTGCAGGTGACGATCGAAAAGAAACAACCGGCCGTCATAGGTCCGCAAGGTTTCGTAGATTCCTTCCCCGTAGAGAAAGCCGTGATCGAAGACTGGAATAACCGCGTCCTCCTGTGCGGAGATCCGTCCATTCACGTTCACCGTCGCTGCCATGCCTTAGGATGAAGCTCCAGACTCCAAATCCCAAGCTCCAAACAATTTCTAAAATCCTTAAAGGAAAAAAGAGCGCCCGCGCTCCCGCCTTCTCTCCTTGACAGCTTAGGAGAGTGAACGTTACTCTCCTGACTAACTTAGGAAACGCCAATGTCTGACGAAACCGCCGAACTTCTGCCGGGCACTCTCGATCTCCTCATTCTCAAAGCCGTTTCTCTCGGACCTCTGCACGGTTACGGCGTGCTTCTTCGCATCGGCCAGATTTCCAACGGCGCGCTCCTGATCGAGCAGGGTGCGCTTTATCCGGCCTTGTTTCGGTTGGTGCGCCAGGGCCTTCTCAAGACCGAGTGGGACAAGTCGGACAACAATCGTCGCGCTAAATATTACGAGCTGACTCGTAAGGGCCGAAAGCGACTGAAGGAAGAAACCGAGTGGTGGAACCGCCTGGCCTCGGCGGTGGCCACGGTTATCTCCGCTCAGCCGGAAGGAGCATGAAATCGTATTTTTCATCGCTGGCGGCGAGATTTTTTCGACGGTCTGAAACGGAGCGCGACCTGGAGGACGAACTAAGATCGCACATTCAGCTTCGCGCGGAGGCGCTCGAACGCTCCGGCCTCAGTCGCGGCTCCGCGATGCGCCGCGCCCGGATTGAATTCGGTTCGGCGGAGAAATTCCGGGAGGAATGTCGCGAAGCGATCGGCGGGAATTTTTTCGATGAGTTGATCCAGGATGTCCGTTACGGCGCGCGCACGCTGCGTCGATCGCCAGGATTCACGACCATCGTGGTGCTCACGATTGCGTTGGGCATTGGAGCAACGACCGCGGTTTTCACTGTCGTCGATGCCACGCTCCTCGAGCCGCTGCCTTATCCGCACTCAGAACAGCTCGTGAGTCTGCGAAATGATTTGCCGGCCATCGGCGCGCAGGACGTCGGCTTATCCCAACCGGAGTTGCAGGACTTTCAGCATTCCGGAATTTTCGAATACGTTTCACCGACCTGGTTCGACGAAAATAATCTAACCGGTTCGGCGCAACCGGTGCGAGTGCGGTTGCTGATCGTAGCGCCGAATTATTTTGCGCTGTTGCGGGTCCATCCGGAGCTCGGTCGCGCGTTCGATCCTGCGTATGACTCGCCTGGATTCATTCCGGAGGTCGTGATCAGCGATTCACTTTGGCAACGGCAGTTTGGCGGCGATCCGAATATCCTGAACAAAGATGTGCGGATTGACACTGATCTCTACCACGTCGTCGGGGTTATGCCGGCGACCTTTGACTCGCCCGGCCGAACGGCGCAGGAGCGGAATATAGAAGTCTGGGCCTCGACGAGTTTCTATGGACCACCGCTGCCGGACAAGCCATTGCGGAACCGACGCAACCTTCCGACTGTAATCGCGCGGCTCGCACCTGGCCTAACGATTGCGGCAGCCCAAACTCGCCTCAACGCGTTTGCCGCGTCAGTTGAGAAACAATATCCCGGCGATTATCCCAACGGCTGGCGTGTGCAGCTCGTGCCGCTCAAGGAGCGCCTCGTCGGAAATGTGCGCCAGTCGCTCATCCTGCTATTCGGCGCGGTCGGATTGGTCTTGCTCATCGCTTGCGGCAACGTGGCTAATCTTCTGCTCGCGCGCTCCAGCACGCGCGGCCGGGAAATGGCGATTCGCCAGGCCCTCGGCGCGGGACGCTCGCGGCTTACCCGGCAATTGTTGACGGAGAGTTTGCTTCTTTCTGTGTTCGGGGGATTAGCGGGCGTCGCGATTCTGCTCGTCTCGAAAGAGTTTCTTCTTCGCCTTGTTCCAGAGGGCTTGCCGCGGCTCAATCAAATTTCCATCAGCTGGCCCGTTTTGCTTTTCGCGCTCGCGGCTTCGGTCGTTTCCGGCGTGATCTTCGGCGTCGCTCCGGCGTTACAGGCCGGTAGAATCGATTTGAATCATGGGCTCAAACAGGAAGGTCGCGCCTCGACCGGTTCCCGCGAACGGGCGCGCACGCGACGTTTGCTGATCATTGCTGAGTTCGCGCTCGCGCTCGTCCTGATGACTTCGGCCGCGCTTCTCCTGCGAAGTTTCTGGGATTTGCTCAATGTGCGGCTCGGTTTCAATCCGGAACGCGTGATGACCGTGCGAACACGGATGCCTTATCCGAACGATCTCAAAATCGACAAGTACGCCACCGCGGCTCAAGAAACGCCGTTTGTTCGGGATGTTCTTCGCCGTTGTCGTTCGTTGCCCGGAGTCGAACAAGTGGCTCTCGGCGATACCGGCGCGATTCCACTGGACCAAAGTCAACGCGAATTGAACGCGCTCGAGGGCAAGTTCTTTGTGACGCTCGAAGGATCGCATCACCAAGTGGACGCGCCGTCACTCGTCGAGCGGTCGCGGATTTCACCGGAATATTTCCGGTTGATGGGAATCCCGTTGGTGCGCGGCCGCCTGTTTAACGAATTCGACAACGACACCGCTCCGCCAGTTGCGATCGTGAACGAAGCGTTTGCGCGCACCTATTGGCCTAACGAGGAGGCGATCGACAAACGGCTTAAATCAACGAGGCCTGATTCGCCCTGGATCACTGTCATCGGCGTGGTCGCCAATGTGAGGACCCAATCGCTGGCCGAAACCGAACCGCCGCAGCTCTACGTGAACCTTTATCAGAATACGGCGAAGCATCTGACAATTTTCTTGCGGGGTAAACTGGATCCGGCCGCGATTCCCGATGCGGTGCGAGAGCAAGTGCAGGCGATCGATCCGACGCTTCCGGTTTTTGGCGCGCAAACTCTGAGCGAAATCGTGTCGGGATCGCTCGCTCAACGGCGATTCTCGATGGAAATCGTGGGTCTATTCGCACTGACCTCGCTCATCCTTGCGGCCCTGGGAATTTATGGAGTGATCTCCTACCTCGTGAACGAGCGCACCCACGAGATTGGGATTCGTCTCGCTCTTGGCGCGGCGCGAACCAACATCCTGCAAATGGTCCTCGGCCAGGGATTGAGGCTCGCACTCGTTGGATCCGCGGTAGGACTTGTGGCCGCGGTCGTCGTTTCTCGTCTGATCGCGAGTCTGCTTTACGGCGTGCGACCAACCGATCCATTCACGTTTGCCGGTGTCGCAATCCTCTTTCTCGGGGTCGCTGTGCTCGCGTGTTATTTGCCGGCCCGCCGCGCGACAAAGATCGACCCGATGATTGCTCTTCGCTCCGACTGAAAGCAGTGACGTTTTGACGAGCGCCGACGCGCCCGCTAAGACAAGCGCGTGACCAAGACCGTTGCGCGCCGTTCCAGTTACGGACCATGGCTTGTCGGCCTCGGCGCGGCCTTGTGGGGCACGGAAAGCGCATGGCGTATTCCGCTCAACGATCTCTTCGACGCGGATGTGATCGTGTTCTGGGAGCACGTCCTCATCTTGTTGATGTTTCTTCCCATCCTCATTTCGCAGCTCGGCGAGCTGCCTAAAATCGACAAACGAAGCTGGGGTTACCTGATCTTCTCCGGATTCGCGGGCTCCGCCGTGGGCACGATCTTTTTCACGCTCGCCCTCAAGAACGGCAACCCGACGGTGGTAAACGTTATCCTCAATATCCAGCCGGTCATTTCGACCATCGGCGCCTTCTTCCTCTTCGGTGATCGGCTTACGCCGCGTTTTTTTCTTTATGCGGCTATCGCCATCGTCGCCGGAATTTTTCTTTCGGTGGAATACCCGACGCTCATCGGGGTGTCGTTTGCCCAGGCCGGATTGAACCTCGGCACCGGTTACGCGCTGATCTGTGCTCTCTTTTGGGGACTCTCCACTGTCGCTGGGCGCGGCGTCATGATCGGCATACCACTTCGGCTCGCCGCGAGTCTGCGCATCGTCGTCGGCCTCGTTTGCATGACGTGCATTCTTCTCGCCTACGGAAAACTCCGGAGCCCTTCGCTCTGGCCAGCCGCGGCTCAAGCGCATCCTGGGACTGCGATCGTCGCGCTCCTTCTCCTCGCTTCCATTTCAGGCGGCATTCCGCTGCTCATTTATTTTGAAGGATTGCGTCTGACCCGCGCATCGACGGCCGGTTACTTTGAAATGATGCAAACGCTGGCGGCCGTCTGCATCACCTGGGGATTCTTTCACGCCGCGCTTCGGCCCCACCAGATTGTCGCCGCGATTGTTTTGATTGCCGCTGTCGCCATGGTGCAGCGAGCACAGGCGGCAGTTGAGAACATCGAATAACAGCGCGCTTGATTGCGGATTTACCATTCGGTAAAACGGCGCCATGAGTTACCTCCGTCGCAGCCTCGCCGTCGCTCTTCTTTCTGCGGGCACTTTGCTTCTCGTTATCGTTTCGGCCGACGCGGTCGTTTACGGCGTGGCGGACGGAAACGGACATCCGAACGCGGGCGGCCTGGTTTATCCTCAAGCTTTTTCCGACGGCACCTGGATTTATTGTTCGGGAACTTTGATCTCGCCGACAGTTTTTCTAACCGCGGCCCATTGCGACATCGGCTCCACTCGCGTCACTGTTACTTTCGACTCCGCTTACCGGGATGGTGACAAGACTTACGTCGGGACTTGGCATGCCGATCCCCTGTATGGACATGACGAAAGCGACCCGCATGATCTGGCAGTCGTTGTGTTCGACAAGCCCATCAAAGGAATCACCCCCGCCGTCCTTCCGGCAGCGGGCTCGCTTTCCAATCTGCCAAACAATCAACAGATCACGGCTGTGGGTTACGGCGCTTACGAAGTCACCAACCAGCCCGGCGGCCATCAGTATTTGTATAACGATGTCCGGGGCGCGGCGACCGGTACGCTGAACTCGATCACGCCCGCCTGGCTCCGGGTTTCGGAGAATCACGCAACTGGAAATGGCGGAGGTTGCTACGGCGATTCTGGTGGACCGAATTTCCTCGGCAGCACCAACACGATTGCCGCGATCACGATTACGGGCGATGCCATCTGCCGTTCCACGAACACAGCTTATCGCCTCGATACAAACTCAGCGCGGTCCTTCCTGAAGCAATTCGTCGCGCTGCCGTAGCGGCGCCGATTCAAAGGTCAGGCAGCGAACTCGAACCGGCTTCCTGTCGTTCGGTTCCGCGCTTTTTCGTAAACCGCGACAGCTGCGACAGCGTCTTCCAGGGCGATGCCGGTGCTGTCGAAGATCGTGATCTCATCATCGCTGGCTCGGCCGGGCTTCTTGCCGGCGATAATTTCGGCGAGATCGGCGTAGACATCGGCCTTGCTCATCAAATCAGCGGCGATCGCGTGGTGGGTGTCACCGATCGTGCACGCTTGATCGAGGCTATCGGCGACGACTTTGGCTGAGGCGATGAGCGCCGGATCGATTTCCTGTTTATGGATGTCGTCGGCACCGACGGCGGCAATGAACATTCCGGGCGGCGCGTCTTCTTTGCGCACGAAGAATTCGATGGCGGTTGTGCAGGTGACGCAGACGTCGCTGCGTTGGAGCGCGGAACGGAGATCGCGCGTCGGCTCGATCGTGAGGCTGAGTTCGGTGGCGAGAGTCCCGGCAAAGCTTTCAGCGGCGGCTGAGTCGGAATCAAACGCGTAGACTTTCTTTAGGGGAAGCACCGCGCGGATGGCGTGCAGCTGCGCGGTCGCTTGCTGGCCACACCCGCAGATGGTGGCGACCGTCGAATCTGGTCGCGCCAAATATTTCGCGGCGACAGCAGAAGCAGCAGCGGTGCGTTTGATCGTGATGTCGATCGAGTCGAGGACGGCGAGCGGACGCCCATTCGTGCCATCGCAAAGGACGATGAGGCCCTGGATCGTCGGGAGGCCGTAGTCGCTGCGGTTTCGGGGGAAGTTCGTATTGAGTTTCGCGACGATGTAATCGCGCCCGCCGGGGAGCAGCGCCGCCTTGATGTGAAGTCCTCCATGCGGCGATTTGATACCGAGAATGCCGGGCGAGGGGAGCTTGCCTTCGCCCAGCTGCCGAAACATTTCTTCGATGGCCCGGATGCAGTCCGGAATCGCAAGCAGCCGGGCGACTTCGCTCCGCGAAAGGAGGAGCGTCTCCGCGGGCTTCATTCCGGCGCGCCGACGAGACTGGAGATGTCGTCGCCGGTCGTTTTTTCCACGGGCATTTCGCCGCGTCGAAAAATCCGGGCGCCGCACGTTCCGCCGAGAATGACGCGGCCGGTTTCGGCCACGACCCATGCTCCTTCGCGCATTCCGAGAACAGGGGTTTGGTTTTCCTCCAGGAACTGAACAATACGTTCTTCCTGGGTTTCGCCCATGTGAGTGGAATTCGGATCGGGATCCTGGAAATGCGGGCTGATTTGAAAGGGAACCAGGCCTAACGAGTCGAACGAGCGCGGCTGGACGATCGGCATGTCCTTGGTCGTCTTGATCGTCGGACCTGCGACATTTGATCCGGCGCTGCTGCCGATGTAGGGGACGCCCTCTCCAACGCGGCGGCGAATTGGGTCGATGAGCTCAAGGTCCTGAAGCGCTTTCAGAAGGCGAAAAGTGTTTCCGCCGCCAATGAAAATGCCGTCTGCCTCGGCGATCGCCTTCGCAGGATCCGTTGTGTTGTGGGCCGACTTCATCTCGTATCCCATGGCCCCAAATCGCGCGGTGGCTTTTGCCGCGTAACCATCGCGGTCGTACAGGGCGAACGGGAAAAAGAGGAGACGGCGCGCCCTTCCCAGAGTTTTCCGAATCGCGTCTTCAGCGTGGTCGAGATAGCCGCGACCGTGCAGGGTCGAGTTTGAGATTAAGAGGATGCGAACGGCGCTCACGTAACAGATGTAACCGCAGGATATAGATATTGATGGTAACAACAATCAAGGAGAAACCTGATCGCAATTTCGTTCTCCGGATTGGCGAACCGAAAACAGCTGGTGAACAGTCCCGGCTCATGAGAATGCTGGCCCTCATCGGAACCCTTTCGCTCGTCGCGTCCGTCGCCCGAGCGGAGCCCCTTTTGCCGACGGCAGAGGGCACGACCTGGCAGTACGAATTGGTGGAAGAGCTGGGCGGTCCGGCGGCTGCGGCGCCTACCACTACGTTGGTGACCGTTCGAGTCGGGCGCTACACGTTGGACGGCCAGGAGTTCATCAAAGTTGAAACGGCGACGGACGACGTCGTGACGAAGACCGAGCTCATGACGTTGGACGAGCACGGTTGGGTTTGCCATTTCCGCGGCGGCCGCGATGGGCGGATGGCGAAGCTCGACCCGCCGCAAATCATCGTTCCCGGGGCGATCAAGGCCGGGGATTCCTGGGATTCGGACGGAGAAGTGGCCGGGATGGAGATGCGGCAGCATTTTGTGGTGGAGAAAGAGGAACCAATAACCGTGGCGGCGGGAACGTTCCGCGCCTTCCGCATTCATTGCGAAGATTCTTCGGTCATGTCGGCCAAACTCGACAGGTGGTTTTTCCCCGGAGTTGGGTTTGTCAAAGAAACCACCGTGGTCCGTGGACCGACCGGCGGATTACTCCAGCGCGTTACTCTTCAATTGCAAAAACGTCCGGAAGTAATTGCGCCGGAACCGACGCCGACACCCACTCCGAGCCCAACCCCTACGCCATCGCCGAAGCCTTCAGCGACGCCGACGGCGCCCATGCGCGGTCCGGAGGTGGAAACAGATCCGGCCAAGGCTGGGAAAAGATTAGCGGTCGAAGTTTCGACCGATCCGGGCGGCGGCTCGAATAACGAATTCAAATCCGACGTACAAAACATTTATGTGCGGTGGCACGGTCACGGCCTGCCCGAGGGCGCTCGGGTGCGGGTAGCATGGATCGCGGAAGACGTGGGCGATCTGGTCGATCCGAATTTTATCGTCGATGAAACCGAAAGCGTCGCGCCAACTCCGGATGCGAGTGCCCGCTTTACCCTGGGCCGGCCGCCGGACGGTTGGGCGGAAGGGAAGTATCGGGTCGAGTTCTACGTGAACGACGAGCTCGAAGAGACGGTGAAAGTGGCAATCGTTAAGTGACCTGGGCCGCGCCGCCGAAGCGTTGGATCCAGGCGGTTAATTGCTCGGGCTCTATCTTTGCGAATAGAACGTCAGGCACGGCGATCGGTCCACCGGGCTCGAGTGAGTCCGCGATTGTCGCGGGCCAGGGCAGGGGATCTGTTTTGCCGGCGATTGCCTGAACAATCTTGGCGGTAGCGTGCGGAATGAATGGTTGGGCGAGCGCGGCGAATACGATTGCGAGGTTTAGCGCATAACGAATCGAAACGCCGGCTGCGACAGGATCGGTCTTGATCTTCATCCATGGCTCGGCCTTCTGGAGATACTCGTTCCCAATTACCCACATGGATCTTAATTCGATTGCTGATTTCCGGAACTCCATCGCTTCCATCAACGAAGTGAGATTAGCGAGGCGTCGCTCGAGGGCGCGGGTTGTTTCCGCTTCGAGCGCGCCATATTCGCCGCTCGCCGGGACGACGCCGCCCAGACGCGCGTGACAGAACTTCGCGATCCGATTTACGAAGTTACCGAGAACGTCCGCTAACTCGTGGTTTACCGTTGCCTGGAAATGTTCCCAGGTGAAGTTCGAGTCATCCGATTCCGGAGCATTCGCGAGCAAATACCAGCGCCAGTAATCAGCCGGAAGTAGTTCCAACGCGTGGTCCATGAAGATTCCGCGATTACCCGAGGTGGAGAACTTACCCCCGTAATAGTTCATCCAGTTCAAGCCCTTGATGTAATCGACTACCTTCCAAGGTTCCTTTGAGCCGAAGAGAGTAACCGGGAACCCGACGGTGTGAAAAGGGATGTTGTCCTTACCCATGAACTGGACGTAGCGAACGTCCGCTGCGCCGTTGTCGTCGCGCCACCACCGTTTCCAATCGTTCTTGGTTGCGTCCGCCCATTCCATAGTCGCTCCGACGTATTCGATAGGCGCGTCGAACCAGACATAGAACACTTTGGCCCCAAACCCCGGCCTCACCGTGCCTTGGTAGGCGACCGGAATACCCCAGCTCAAGTCGCGCGTGATACTGCGATCCTTTAGTCCTTCATCGAGCCACTTTCGCGCGATCGAAGTAACCAGCACCGGCCAGTCCTTTCTCGAATCGATCCACTCTCGCAAGCGGCCTACCATCTCGGATTGCCTTAGGAAAAGATGCTTTGAGTCTCGCAGCTCGATGTTAGTCGAACCTGAGACGGCAGAGCGCGGATTAATCAGATCGGCCGGATCGAGAACTCGCGTGCAATTTTCGCATTGGTCGCCCCGGGCGCGTTCATAACCGCAATGCGGGCAGGTGCCGACGACATAGCGATCAGGCAGAAAACGCTTGTCATCGACCGAATAAACCTGGGTGGTTGTCCGTTCTTCCAACAATCCACTCGCATCGAGCTGGTGATAGAAGTGTTGCGTGATCTCGTGGTTTTGCGGTGAGTGCGAGCGACCGAAGTGATCGAATGAGAGACCGAACCGATCGCCGAGATCCTTTTGGACGGCATGCATCCGTGCACAATATTCCTCGATCGGAAGGCCAGCTTCATGGGCCGCGAGCTCAGCGGGTGTGCCATGCTCGTCCGTAGCGCAGATGAAGAGGACCTCGTTGCCGCGGGCGCGCTGGAAGCGAGCATAGCTGTCAGCGGGTAACATCGAGCCGACAAGGTTACCGAGATGCTTTACCCCATTGATGTAAGGCAAAGCGGAAGTGATGAGATAGCGACTCATTCAGTTATTTGTTCTTCAGAACAAGGAGCGGCGGCTTCCAGACTGGTGACTTAGACGGGCGGTTTGGAAAGCGCCCCTCCTTGTTAGTCCCACCCAATTTGACGGCCTTTGTTTTGTTCTTCGAGCCAGGTCTGAAGCGGCTTGAAGTATTCCGCCATGGCGCGGGTCGAGATGTCTTCGCCGGTCGCGTCCTTTAGAACCTTCCGCCAGTCTTCGGTGCTGCCTTTTCGAAGGATGTTATCGAGCCATTTCCCGACTTCCTTGTTATCGGCATAGTTACAGGACTGCGGCGATTGCTTCAGGATTTTTCGCGCGATGTAATCGTGCAGCTGAAACTTAAAGACCGTGGCGAAGGCGTAGTTGTAATAGTAGGCAGGATTATCGTTGATGTGGGTCTTGGTCGCCGCGTCGCAGAATTCTTCGCCGCGTGGCGAAGGCGGCTCGACGCCTTGGAAATCGGAAACGTATTTCCACCAGCGCGCGTTCCATTGGTCAGCCGGAAGGCCTTTCGCGTAAACGTCGGCTTCCCAATGCGGCATCGTTCCGCACGAGAAAAAGATGAAGGGGATCGCGCGGGCGAGAGCGTCATCGAGCAGGAACGCGGTGGTGTCCGGCTTGAAATCCTTCGGCAAAATGTCGCGTGATTGGAGATAAGGCACCTGACTGGACGCGAGCGCGATCAGCTCCCCGACGCCTTCATGGAATCCAGGCGCCGCGCCTGTGCGGAGCAAGTAGGGAACTTCTGGTCGCGAATACGCTTTGAAGTAATAGCCATGCCCTAGCTCATGGTGGGCAGTGAAGAACCAGCGCGAGTTCGGCTCGATGCTTTGCAGCGACCGGATGTCGTCCTGGAGATCGACGTGCCAGCACGACGCGTGAGTGTTTTTCTTCCGCTTTGAATCCGCCGGAAGCGGATAGAGATCCGATCGTTCCCAGAAAGTTTTGGGCAGCGGTGTGAACCCAAGCCCGGTATAAAATTGCTCGGCCGTCTTGATGATCCACTCCGGCTTTCGGCCTTCGAAGTATTTGTCCACGTTAGCAGCTTCGACGAGTCCTTCCCATTCCTGCGACCAACGATTGTTGATCCAATGCGCCGGGATTTTCTTCGGGACAGGCTGATGATATTTTTCCGCGAGTTTGTACTTCGTCCAGGTGTGGAGCTGGAGATAAAGCGGACGCAGCGTGGTCATCCAGCCCTCGAGCATCTTCAGCATCTCGTCGGTGCTCATGCCGTAGTTCGAAACCTGGAGCGTGAAGTAATCGGGATACTTCATCTCCTTGGCCACACCGTTTCGAAGGTCGCGCAACACCAGCAGGTTTGGTTTTAGGGCGGGGCCAGACTGCTTCGATGCTTCCCAGACCGCTTTGCGCTCCGCAAGGTCGGTGCTCTTCTCGAGCATATTGTCGATGTCGTTCGCGGTAACGGTTTTCCCGTTCAGCTTGAACTCGAAGCTGTTCAGGATCGACGCCTGTTTCGTCTCGGCCTCGACGCGTTTCGCGACTAAGTCCGGATTCGTCATCGGACCCTCGGCGGCGTTGAGAAGTAACTGCTTCAATTGCCGAACGGTGAGCTCGTTCAACTCTTTCTCGTGCGTAAGCAGGTCGCGCGCTTCTGTGATCAAAGCCGGGTTGCCATTGAATGCCGCGTAAGCTTTGCCGGTCGCTTCGGCCGCGGCATCATGTTCCGGCGTGACATCGGTGACAGAGAGCCACTGCGCTTCGGCGTTTATTCGATACAACCCTTGGTAACCGGCGTTAGCGAGGGCGAGGAATCGGTCCGCGCGTTCTTGAATGGGCGAAGCTGCGGCCAGCAAACCGGATACGAAAAGGAACGACGCCGCTATGACGGCAGTGCGACAAAACAAACGTTGGTGCATGGGCGCAACCGTAGCGGCGCGCTAACAACTTGGGAAGCGCCGCTTTTCTGTAGCCGTCGCCCTGTGGGCGACGCCAAAGTGGGAGGGGCCTTTGTGCCCCGACTGGTCGGCGCACAAAGGCGCCTCCCACGTTCGCTTCGCACCCGCCTTCGCGCAGCTTCGGCGCGGCAGGCAGCGAAGCGGCTACAGAAGAGCGCTCCATGTGCCCACCCACGTGCCCCAGCCGTAAAAGCCGAGGGGACGCAGCTTCCCTTGAGCGGTGAATTCATCCACCTGTTCGCGGGTCGGGCCGGCCTTGTTCGTGGCGCTGATGTAATCGTCGATCACGACCCAGCAGCCGTCGGCGAAGAGCGCGCTGTAGCAGTCGATGTCCCGTTTCACGTTTGCGTCGGCATCGAAAATGAAGAAGCCCACGTCGCCCGGAGCGAACCGCGCTTTGACTGTCGCGATGACTTTGTCGTCGAACGATGAGCCGTTGAGAAGCGTGACGCGATCGTGCAATCCGGCGCGTTCAACGTTTTTCGTGAGGTCTTTGAAGATGTTTTTCGTCGCGAGCTTGTGATCCTTCAGCTGACCGCCTGGCTCGATGCTGAGAAAGGTCTTCGGCTTGCCGGAATCCCGAATGCCGAATCCGGCTGCGACGGTGGACGCGCCAAGGAACGATCCAATCTCGAGAATTCCGCCACCGCAGATCTTCGCCATGTGATAGATGAGGACGAGGACGTCTTCTGAGAGCATCGAATAGTCCGCCGCTTTCATGATCTGGTGATGGAGCGGTTTGTCGTAGCGGTACTCGATGAGCCGCTGCATCAGCTCCAAACATTCCGCGGTCTGTTCGCGGGAATCCATGACGCGCCTAACCGTAGATCACGAGCCTGATCGATTCCGGCAACTGCTGGGCGACGTTCGTCACCACGCTGCCGCCGAGCAATTTCGCCATAGCGGTGCGTTGCGACGCTCCGATGATCAGGTAATCAACCCCGAGCGTGGCGGACAGATCGAGGATCGTGGCGGCGGCGTCCTCGCTCACCGCGTAAACTGGCTGGACCGCGATCCCGCGCTCCTGACCGAGCCGCATGGTCAACGACATGATTGCGTTTGCTGCCGGATCTTCCTGCCATTTCGCGCGGCGCACCTGGATCGGAGCGCCGGTGAAAAAAACGGCGATCTCTTTGACGTAAAGAACACAGAGCGTCGCTTTCCGCAGTTGCGCTTCCTCAAGGGCGAAAGCCAACGCCGGTGTCACCCCGCGCGCTGCGACCATGATTTTCTGGCCTTCGGTCAAACGCGCCTCCAGCGTCGCCCCAAGGTCGGGGGTCACCATCTCGGCAACCTGTTTCGCGACCGTCATCGTTTTTAGTCCGGAAACTTTGTGGGAATAGGCGCGCAACGTGTAACCGGCCCCGAGCACGCACATCGCGAAAAAGAGCGCGTCGGATTTCGTCTTGGCGATGGTGAGCCAGACCGCGGCGAGGACGACGAACGTCCCGCCCATGATAACGCGTTGATACCAGGGAAGGCCGAGACGTTTATTGAACGTGCACGAGCCCAGGTTCACCGCGATCGCCCCGACCACGCCGATCGCGTAGAGACCGGCGAGCGCTTCGAAATCTTTCGTAACGGCGAGGACGAGAATTGGAATCGCCACAGCCGCTACGAGCGGAATGCTCGGCACGCCGTGGGAATTGAGTTTGGCTAGCTGGCGCGGCATTTCGCCGTCCTGCGCCATCATATAAACGACGCCGATCAGCGCGACGATCGCCGTGTTCACCGCGCTGAGGAGCAGCAGGCCGAAGACGATCGCGACGATAATGCTGAACGCCTGGCCGACGGCGAGACCACCCGCCATTCCGCCGTAGACCTGCGCGAGAAAGCGCAACATGTCTTCTTTGTGGGCGGCGAGCTGCGGCACCATGTTTTTCGGCAACGACAACATCGCCCAGCCGAGGAGGAGCGTCCCGAGCACCACTTCAATCGCCACCGGCACGATCGCTTTTGCCGCCGTGCGCGTGACTTTCGGATGCTCTGGGGTCGAGTCCGGATCGAGTTTCATCACGCCGGTGATGTTCGCGACCGCTTCCACGCCGCTGAGCGCGAGGATCACGCCGACGAACGCGACCCAAGTCTGGCCGAGATTTTCGTGGCGCGGCTCGAAGTGCTCGATGTTCAAATGTGCCGCGCTCAACACGACAATCGTGACCACCACAATAACCGCGGGGATCGCGAGCCAAATCGAAACGCTGCCGCTGTGTTTCGGGCCAAAGTAGTTGATCGCGCCGACCACCAGCACGAGCGCCATCGTCGCGACCGGCGCGTATTTGCTCGGCACGCCAAAATAGCTGACAGCCGCCCAGCCGCTCAACGCCGCCGTCACGATGAAATTCGCCACGAGCAAGAGCGCACCCGTCGACGCGAGGAACCGGCTCTGTTGTCGCGCCGCGGAATAAACGCCGCCACCATCCGGGAAATGCGCGCAGACAATGATGTAGTTATAAGCCACGACCGCCGTCAGCAGACAGACCGCGAGAATGATCGGCCCGGACGCGAACCCCGCCGCGACGAACGCCAGCCCGATCACGTACGCCTTGCTCGTCCCCCAGTCGCCGTAAAGCAACGCGGCCGCGCGCTTCCAATCCACGTTGCGCGGCCGATGCACGGCCGTCGGATCAAGAATAGTAGCCATCAGGATTTCAGATGATCAGATCAAACGTGCGCGGAGATTCCACATTCCGCCGCAGGAACGCCAGTTCAATCGAAAACGCCGGTCCAACCGTCAGAAGAGCGGATTCAGAAACGTCCGGCCGTAGGCGATGAACGCCATGAGGACGCCCAACACGGCACTCATGATGATGGGCGTGATCT
Organism: Chthoniobacterales bacterium; assembly: GCA_045809795.1. Lineage (GTDB taxonomy): Bacteria > Verrucomicrobiota > Verrucomicrobiia > Chthoniobacterales > UBA10450 > AV80. Next base: position 376,674 of record JBJMXD010000006.1, on the reverse strand, counting down.
CGCGATACTTCAGGTGCACCCCGATGAAGACGAGGCTCTCGACCGCCAGGACCGCGGCCGCTACCACAGTCAGCATCGGATGCCAGTGAAAGGCGCCGGGGACGATCAACCCCACCATGCACATGAGTTCCACGATGCCGAGGAGCATCCAGCCTTGCCGCGGTAACGCGGCGAAAGACGGGACGTCCTTGCTTACCTTGTCGAACATGAAGAGCTTCATGAAGCCCGACGCTGCGTAGAGGAGCGCGGCGAGAATCTGCAGGATCCACAAGAGGATGTTCATTTGATGTGAAAGCTTGCGATATCGATTGCGCGAGCGGCAAGCGGAATAGCCCGCGAGTCACGCGAATGGACGCGAATGGGGGGAGGGAACTAACCCCGGGGAAGATTACGCGGACGACTTCGGGCTCATTTCATGGCACCAGGTTTCAATCTTCGTCCGGATTTCGTCGCGAATTTTTCTTGTCGCCTGCAACTTTTCCGCCTCGGTGCCGTTGAGCTTCGAAGGATCTGGGAAAGGCCAGTGGAGCCGCGTGGTTACTCCCGGGAAAATCGGACAACCTTCCGCTTCAGCCTCGCTGCAGACTGTCACCACGTATTGAAACATTTGTCCGGATTTCCAGACGTCGAAGACCCGCTGCGTTTTGTTTCCCGATAGATCGATCCCGACTTCCTGCATTACTTTCACGACGAGCGGATTGAGCGTGCCCGGTTCCAACCCAGCGCTTTGGGCCTCGAAGCAACCTCCGCAGACGTAGTTGAGCCACGCCGCGGCCATCTGGCTACGGGCGCTGTTATGAACGCAGATGAACAAGACGTTTTGCTTTGCCATATCGTCTCCGATCACGAGCGGACTCATGGAATGCCCTCCGCGGTTCGCAACAGTTTTTTTGAATGGTCGCCAGCCTTTTGAGGTCTCGCGCGAAGACCTTGTCCGATTGCACGCAATCCTGAAGGCACTTCAGATTCGTCTCCAATTCGGGCGCACGCTTCTTCGGCAGCGAATAAACCATCCAGTTCTGGTCGCGTTCCACGTCCACCATTCCACGTTCCCGAAGATACCCGAGGTGTTTTGAAATTTTTACCTGCGGCTCGCCGAGGATCGTTTGGAAATGGCACACGCAGAGCGGCGATTTCGTCAGCAGATTCAAAATCCGCAGCCGCGTCCGGTCGCAGAAACATTCGTAAAGGCGGACGAGATCCATGCTAATTGCAACAGGCCGTCGACTCGGAAGCGCAACAGGTCTCAGCGTCGGCGGTCTTGCGACGTTCCTGGGCCAGACATTGCGTTCGCCGCTTGCCGAGAAGCACATCGAGATGCTCACCCGCAGGGTTGACTTCGCGCACCGGATACTGCGCGACGACGCAACAATCGTATTCTATTTCCACGTCGAGCTGCTCGGTCGGCAGCACTCGGGCGCCGAGCTGAAGGATCTTCGCGAAACGGTCGGCGCGGAGTCGGTGGTCGATATCGCGACCGACGTGCGTCTGAAGGACGACCGATTCATTTCTTCCGGTGAGGCCGCCGCAGTCGATGAAGTTTTTCACGACATGACCAACTTCAGTGACGTGGGCATGAGAGGGAATGACATCTCCGTCAGGCAGGATAAAACGGGGAAGCGTGCCGGGGTGTTGTTCGAGGATTTCTCGGAGAGCCGCGAATTTCATGAGCGAGCTATATTCCTATATAAGAATATAGTCAACTCTGAAGAGAGAAGGAGCTAACCGCGGATTACGCGGATGACACGGATGGGGAAAATGAGACGGGCTGCGGACAATCCCCACTTATCCGTGCAATCCGCGTAATCCGCGGTTAACAAAACGCGGCTATTCCGTTTCAAACTTCCACGCGGGCGCCGAGCTCGACGACTCCGTTCGGCGGCAGACAGAAATAAGAAGTGACGTCGCCGGCGTTGCGGGTCATCCAGGCGAAGATCGAGCCGCGCCAGGAGGAGAGGCCGAGTTTGCGGGTGGCGAGAATGGTCTCGCGGCCGATGAAGTAGGTGGTGCGCATCGAGTCGAAACGGACTTTCATTCCTTTCGCGCTCGCAAGCGCGGCGGGGACATCGGGTTTCTCCATGAAACCGAAGTGAATATTTACGCGCCAGAATCCTTCTTCCATTTTTTCCAGAGCGACGCGGTCGCGGGCATTCGCGAGATAAGGAACTTCCTCCGTGCGGACGGTGAGCAGGACGACTTGTTCGTGCAGCACTTTGTTGTGCTTGAGATTGTGGAGCAGGGCAAGCGGCGTGCCCTGGCGATTGCCCGACATGTAAACGCCCGTGCCCGGCACCCGGGTAATGCGTTGCTGACTCAGATCCGAAATAAACAGGTCGAGCGGGATACACATTTCGCCGAGTCGGTTGCGGAGAACGCGGCGTCCTTTTCGCCAGGTCAACATGAGGAAAAGAATGCAGGCCGAGACGAGGAGCGGGAACCAGCCGCCATGTTCAATTTTGAGCATGTTGGCGGCGAAAAATGTCAGGTCGATGATGACGAAGAACAGCGCCACAGGCATCGCGGCGAACGCGGGCCAGTGCCAGCGCCGCCGCGCCACCACGTAAAAAAGGATGGTCGTGATGAGCATCGTGGTGGTAATCGCGACGCCGTAAGCAGCGGCGAGGTTACTCGACGATCCGAAGCCGAGGACGAGTCCAATGCAGGAAAGCATGAGGGCCCAATTGACGACCGGCACGTAAATCTGGCCGATGATGCGCGCGGAGGTGTAGTTCACTTTCAAGCGCGGGATGTAACCGAGCTGGATCGCCTGCATTGTGAGCGAGAACGCGCCGCTGATGATCGCCTGCGACGCAATCACCGCCGCAGCGGTCGCGAGGATCACCATCGGATAAAGCGCCCACGCGGGAGTCATCCGAAAGAACGGATTCACGGCCGCGTCCGGCTCCGACAAAAGCAGCGCGCCTTGGCCGAAGTAATTCAGAACGAGTGCCGGCAAGACGACCGCAAACCAGGTTAATCGGATCGGCCTCGTCCCGAAGTGGCCGATGTCGGCGTAGAGCGCTTCGCCGCCGGTGATCGCGAGAAAGACGGCGCCGAGAACGAGGAATCCGCGGGAGCCGTTGTTCGCGAAAAATTGCCAGGCTTGGAGCGGGTTGATCGCCGAGAGCACCTCTGGGACTCGATTAATCTGCTCGATGCCGAGGAACGCAATCACAACAAACCACAACAGCGTGATCGGCCCGAAAATTTTGCCGACACTAGTCGTGCCGCGTGATTGAAAGAGGAAAAGTCCGATCAAAATTCCAATGGAAATCGGGACGACATACGGATCGAACAAGGGGGTCGCGACATGGAGACCCTCGATCGCGCTCATGACCGAAATCGCTGGCGTGATCATGCCGTCTGCATAAAGCAACGCCGCGCCGAATAATCCGAGCAGGAAGAAAATTTTGCCGCGCTTCACGACGTCGGTGACCAGCGTGGCGAGAGCGAGGATTCCGCCTTCGCCCCGGTTATCCGCGCGCAGAATCAGGATCAGGTATTTCACGGAGATTATCAGAATCAGCGACCAGAGAATGAGCGACAGCACGCCGACGACATTGGCGGGGCTCGGCGGAATGGCGTGAGTTCCATAAAAGCATTCGCGCAACGCATACAGCGGGCTGGTGCCGATATCGCCGTAGACGATTCCGAGGCTGGCCAGGCAAAGAATAAGGAGCCGGGTCTTATGCACCTTCGATTCGGGGGCACACGAAGGCGGCGCCGCTTCAGGAATGGCGGTCGCCAAGGCTGGAGGTGCTGGATTCAACGGTTCCTCCGATCTTAGACAGCGCAGGTTCCCGGAATAATTAAAACGGTACTAAAATCCCAACCGCGCATTTTGCCGGCAGTTCAGTTACGCTACATTGGCCGCGTGCTGGGAAGCTCCAGTTCGCGTGGTGCCGAGGAAACCTCTTCTTTTGCGCCGCTCAAACAATACGTGACCGCCGTGGCCGGCGTCGCGGCGCTCACCATCGGTTGTTGGCTCCTGACGCCGCTCACGGGTTACGGCGCCATCTCGCTCATCTATCTGCTGGGCGTCTTGCTTGCCGGAATGATTCTGAGTCGCGGTCCGGTTTTGTTGGTGGCGACTCTTAGCGCGCTTTCGTGGAATTTCCTCTTCATCCCGCCGCGTTTCACGCTCCACATTGCCAAGTTCGAGGACGCGCTGACATTCGTGACCTTTTTCATCATTGCTGTCACCGTCGGCGGTCTCACAGCGCAGTTGAAAGCGCGGGAACATCTCGCGGCTCAGATTCAGCTGGCGAAAAATTCTGAGCGACTGCGCAAAACTTTGCTCGATTGCGTTTCGCACGAATTGAAGACGCCCCTGGCCGCGATCGGCGCCGCGAGCCAGGAATTGTTGCGTCTGTCCCCGGATGCGGAGAACGCCGGGATGCTCAAACAGCTCGCGGCTGAAATCCATGATGGCTCGCACCGGCTAAATCGCGTCGTCAATAATCTGCTCGACATGAACCGGCTCGAAAGCGGCGTCGTTCAACCAAACCGGGAGTGGTGCGACGTGCGCGAGCTGCTTCAGTCGGCGATCGACGTCGAACGCGAGTCGATTAACGGTCGTGACGTGCGGCTCGACGTGCCGGAGAACACCCCCTTGGCCCTGGTCGATCATCTCTTAATGGAGCAAGCGGTCGCGAAACTTCTCGCCAACGCCGGGAGCCATACACCGCCGAGGTTGCCGATCGAAGTCGATGCCGAGTGCAAAGATGGCCAACTGCTGATTTCGGTGAGCGATCGTGGCCCGGGCTTTTCCTCGGAACTTTCGGAGCGAGTCTTCGAAAAATTTTATCGCGGCGACGGCCGCAGGGCGGGGGGGCTGGGCCTGGGGCTGGCGATTGCGCGTGGTTTCGTTGAAGCGCACGGCGGAAAAATCAGCGCCGAAAATCGCGATGGCGGCGGCGCGCGCTTCACCATCAATCTTCCGGTGCGGGTCACGGACGAAAAGGCGCTGGACGCGAGCGTATGAAATCGGGCCACACCGCGCTGATCATCGACGACGAGAAACAGATTCGCCGGTTGCTTCGGCTCGCGCTGGAGGGAGCCGACCATCAGGTGTACGAAGCCGATACCGGGCAGGCCGGTCTCGCCGAGATTGTTCGCCGACGACCCGATGTAGTTTTGCTCGATCTCGGTTTGCCCGACATGGAAGGCGTGAAGGTCCTGCATCGTCTGCGCGAATGGTCGGACGTGCCGGTCCTGATTCTCTCCGTTCGCGACGATGCCGAGGAAAAAGTTGCAGCCTTGGACGCGGGCGCGGACGACTACGTGACCAAGCCGTTCGATACCGCGGAGCTGCTCGCCCGGGTTCGCGTGGCGCAGCGCCGTTCGCTCACCGAAACCGGCGAGCCTATTTTTACTTCCGGCGCACTCTGCGTCGATTTTTCGGCGCGACAGGTGAAGCTCGCCGGCGCCGAAATTAAATTAACGCCGACCGAGTACTCGTTGCTTCGCGTCCTGGTTCAGAACGCCGGGAAAGTCGTCACGCACCGGCAATTGTTACGGACGGTGTGGGGCGAGAAAGCCGAAAGCCAGGCCCAGTACCTCCGGGTTTATGTGACTCATCTGAGGAAAAAACTTCAGACGAATGCCAGCGCGCCGAGTCTGATCAAAACGGAAGTAGGGATCGGGTACCGATTAGCAGGGTAGGGACGCCGTCCCTACCATCTTGGCGTTAACGATCTTTTAGCGCTTTGCAGTCACATTTTAATTAACGGTCGCGTCCCGCTTTGCGCGAAGTTTTAGGGATGAAGGCAAACGTGGCCGAATTCTCGCCGGTCTGGAGCGGTTGGATCGCGCCAGAAAAACCGGCAGCCGCAGGTCTCGGTGGCAGGTCGCGATTGGGGACTGATTCGGACCGACCGGAGGCCAACCTCCTACGCCACTCCGGCGGCGATCGCGGAACCCCGCCATTCTGGACGTGGTTCATCGAAAATCCGCGTACCGGCAACTAACCGTAGCGAGGGAGAAAGACGGCGGTTTGGGAGGCGCGCTCCTTGTTTACCCGCGCACGGTTTTCATGCCGATCCCGATAATGCGATTGATCAACTGCGGGTAAGGTAATCCGGCTTTCGCCGCGGCTTGGGCGAAGTCTTCATCCTCGGCCAGGATCGGATTCGGGTTCGCTTCGATGAAATAAATTTTGTTGTCGGATGTGAGCCGCAGATCGATTCGGGCGTAGCCTTCGATCGTGAGCAGGCGATAGATTCGCTTGCAGACGTCCTCGACCTCCGCCACCAGCGCCGGCGCCAGATCTTCCGGGAACTGATTGTTCAATCCCCAGCGCTTCCGATATTCCTCGTCCCATTTCGCGCGGTAAGTCGCGATTTTTGGCTCGTTAGGCGGGACTTCACGGAAGACGAGCTCGCGGATCGGGAAGACCGTCAGCTTCGCGTTGCCCATGACGCTGCAATAGAGTTCGCGGCCTTCGATGTATTCCTCCGCGATCACGTCGCAGTCGTGGCTCTCATGCAGAAAGGCGACACGCTCCTTGAACTGCTCGTCGCTCGACACGAACGACGCCTGCGAAATGCCATAGGACGCTTCTTCCTTCACCGGCTTTACGAGCATCGGAAACTTCGGTCGCTTCAATCGCGCGATCCGTTGTCCGCGAGGGATGACGACGAAATTCGGAACGTGAATGTGGTGGTAGCCGAGGATTTTTTTGGACGTCCCCTTGTGTTTGCACAGGACCAGCCCGGTCGCGCCGCAGCCGGTGAAGGGCACGCCCTGCATCTCGAGGAGCGACGCGATATGCTGGTCGAATCCGCGGTTGTTTTTGAATTGGTCCGCCAGATTGAAGATCACATCTGGTCCGAAGCTCTCCATCTTTTGCCGGAGCAGATCGAGGTTGTCGAAGATGGCGAGATGCTCGGTGGCATGACCGAGCGCGTTCAACGCAGCGAGGACGTTCGCCTCGGTCTTCCAGTCCTCGGTCTTCATCTCCTTGCTCAGGTCCTGGTCGATTTTGGTCGGCCGAATCGCGTCGAACAGGGCGAGGACTTTGAGTTTTTTCTTCACGTTACTTGGTGCGCTTGAACTTGCCGGTGAAAAGATAATTCATCACCAGCGTCGTGATGAACGAGGTCACGCGAAAATCCTGCTGCGGATCGTCGTTCAGCACGAGGAGATCGAGTTGATCGCAGCGATCGATCAGCCGGGAGAGCAACTTGTTGACCCGGAATTTTTTTTCGTTCGTCCACTGGCAAACAGAATTTAACAAACGTCGCCGGCGTCGCCGCAGATAAACGGCCGCCGTGATTCGTCCCGGCCCGGGCATTGTCGAAAATAAATCGCGGAGATCGGCGTCGTAAAAGTTCGGATAAGTGTCTTCGTAGAGTTTGCGTTTCTGCGTGTAGTAGGTCTTGAGCTTCTGGTTCAGGCAATCGTATTCCGTCGGCCGATACTCAGGCATGTGGATCGCCGGTTTGCCGGCGAACGAGCGCATCAGCTCGTCGACGTATTCCAATTTCTGGAGCGCCTTCCAACCGGTGTAACGCCTGCGCCAATCCGCCTCCGGCGTCAGCCAGACCGCGAAGGTCTCCGCGAAATCTTCGTCCGGATGGCTCTGGGCGTACCAGTCGTCCAGATTCACGACATAACTGCGGCTGAAGGGTTGCGGATGATAAACGTCAGGCGTTTGGTCGCGCGAAGTTTTCCCGAACATCTCCTGCCATTTTTTCTTTCGCGGCAAATAAAACGCGTAGCTGTAAGCGTGGGCCGCTTCGTGCCGGATCAGCTTCATGAAGGATTCCGGCGTCCCGCCCTCGACTTCGAGCATCTCCGTTTTTTCGAGCGCGCGGAGCCGATCGTGGACGAGAAAAAACGGAATGAAGATCGCGGGGATTCCGACCGGCACGAACCATTCATCGCCGATGTGGCAGGGAGGATGAAACGCGAGCCCCTTGGCCGAAAGCTCGTCGTAGAGTTGTATGATGAGAGGCTCGAGCCCCGAGCCGTCGAGTTCCAGTCCGAGCTTGGAAATGCGCCGTTCGAGCAGTTGCTCATCCGGCAATGAAGTCCAATCCGCGGCTTCCATTCGTGAGATTGTAGGGCAAGCGCTCCGCTTGCCGAATGGAAAATCACGGCTGCAATTCGGTTACGACGCGCGCCTCTCGTTTCGGCACTTCGCCGCAGGGCAAGCGCCATGGTCGTTGGCCTTTAAATGGCAGCGTTAGCAGCTTGCCGACGGTAAGCTCTTGTTCATCGCGAAATGCCGCCACGCCGATTGTGATTTCCGCCTGCGGAATGTCGCGTCGCAAACTGCGATGAATTTTGTCCCACCAGCAAAAAATGGTACCCCAGTTCGAATCGGTCTCGCGCTCGACGATCGAATGATGAATCCCGTGCATCCGCGGCGTGACGATGACGTGATTCAGAACTCGCTCCAGGCCTAACGACAGCCGCCAGTTCGAATGATGAAAAATGCTGGCCGATTCGAATACGATTTCGAATACGAGATAGACCAGCGGCGGAACTCCGAGGAGAACGACGAGCAAGAGTCGAAAGGGGAGGGATAACAGGATCTCGCCGAAATGAAATCGCGCGGCCGTCGTGACATCGAGATCGAGGTCCGTGTGGTGAACGTTATGGAAGCGCCAGAAGAATGGAATGCGATGCATGGCCCAATGCCACCAGTAATAGGCCCAATCCATGAGAATGAATGCGACGATCGCGGCAATGGAGGGCGGAAGTTTGGTCCAATTCAGCAGCCCGATGCCGTTCTCGCGAGCCCAGAATGTGTGGGCGAGCGGAATCGGTATCAGCGCGAGCCGCAGCAGCACGAACGCGGGAACCGACATCACAAAATTCCGCACCAGCCTACGCACCACCTGAAAATGCGCCCGCCGTAGCGGCCATTTCCATTGCAAAAAAAGAAGAAGCGCGAAGAGCGCGCAGAAAATCGGACTGCCGACGTAATCGAGCAGCGGAATAGGTCGCATCGGTCACATAGGTCCTAGAGTAATGCGCCCGGCCAGGCAAACCAGAAGGCGCGAAGGTGGGCGTTGGGGCACCGATGAATCGCCGACGGTTCTAGAACTGGAACGGTTGTTCGGCCACTTCTTTTTCTCTTTCGGCGAAATCGGAGAAGGACAGCGTCGCATTGGATCGTTGCGCCATCCACGGCGCAGCCAGGGTGCCCAAACCAAGATTACGGACCAGGCAGTCAAAAAGGTATCCATCGCGTTCTCGTTGAACCGCGGCTCGAGCGGCCCGGTTGCGCAGAAAGAATTGAGGAAACGATTTTGATCCGCGGGAGTTCATTCTTCCAGGGAAGATGCCGGACAACTTAAACAATCGCTCCGGCAGAAGTGATATGCATGAACTCGTTTTTCACTCGCGGCCGCGTTCCTTCAGAAAGAGCGTTGTCCTGCTTCTTTTCGCCTGCGCTTTATTCAACTACGGCTGCGCCAGCGACGACGACACACCTCGTCAACATCAGCACCGGCATCACCGACACGGAGACGAGCAAAGCGATCCCATGGATCGTTCGAATAGTGCGAATCCAACGCCGCCGCCGTAAGACGCGCTCGGCGACGACGATGGCGCGACTATAAGCTTGCCTTTGGTGACGGAGCTAATCAAAGGATCGTCCTGTGTTAGATCCCACTGGACAACTCGCTTTGCGTCTGGGCGCGGCGCTCCTCCTCGGCTCGATTCTTGGATTGAATCGCGAGTTGCACGGGAAACCAGCTGGGCTCCGGACGCACGCGTTAGTTTGTCTAGGTGCCGCGTTGGCTACGCTCCTTGGCCTGGGACCGCCGAGTCATTGGGCCACGGCCGATCCGAATGCGATCAGCCGCGTGATCCAAGGCATTCTGACCGGCGTCGGCTTTCTGGGAGCGGGAGTAATTCTGCGCGACCCGATGGGCCACGTCACCGGGCTGACGACGGCCGCGACGATCTGGATCTGCGCGGTCATGGGAATCGTCTGCGGACTCGGTCAATGGGGCCTGCTCGGAATCGGAGCGGTGCTCACCGTGTTGCTCCTGCTTTTCGGCCGGCCCATAGAACGTTTAGCGGAACGAATATTCAAAAAGCACATCGACACGCCGCCCGATCACAGCGTTTAGAAGCGCGGACCCTTCAGTTCGTGGCAATGTCCAACGCGTATCTGCTCGCGCTTGTGGTCGAGATTTCGGCTCGTTAAGTTTAATACCGTGCATCTTCTTCCCCGCCGGTTTCCGCGACATCTTCTCGTTCTTCTGCTGGCTGCCGGGCTGATTGCGGCGAGCCCGGCGCCGTCTCCGCCGAAGAACCTTCCTTTTCCACAGGAAGGGAGTGACCTGAAACCGGATCCCGCCGCGCATTTTGGAATCCTGCCGAACGGCGTTCGTTACGTTATTCGTCCTAACCTGGAGCCAAAGGGTCGCGTTGCCTTGCGCCTTTTGGTTCTCGCCGGCTCGCTTGACGAAGCGGACGACCAGCGCGGCATCGCGCATTTTCTCGAGCACATGGCGTTCAACGGCAGCACCCATTATCCGGCTGGCACGCTCGTGGAATTTTTCCAGCGGATGGGAATGCAACTTGGCGCCGACGCCAATGCAAACACCAATTTCGATCACACCCTTTACCTCCTCGAGCTTGCGCATTCGGATGACGCCACCCTTGCCGAAGGCCTGCGGATTTTCAGAGATGACGCGGACGGCCTTCTCCTGACGCAAGACGAAATAAACCGGGAGCGCGGTGTCATTCTCTCTGAGAAACGGGCCCGCGATTCCATCGGCTACCGGACCTTTGTGGCGCGATTCGAGGCCGTGCTGGGAACGACGCTGCTTCCGCGCCGGCTGCCGATTGGGTTACCCGACGTGATCGCAAACGCCCAGCGCGAACGTTTCGCCGATTTCTGGAACACATGGTACCGGCCCGAAAAAATGGTCCTCGTCGTCGTGGGCGATTTCCCCGACGTGGGCGCCGTGGAGAAAATGATCACGACTGCGTTCGCGGATTTGAAGCCACGCGCTGCCTCGCGGCCGGAGCCCTCGTTAGGCGAACCGGCCCGCTTTGACGGTATCCGTGCTTTTTTCCATCCCGAACCGGAGGCGCCCAATACGCAGATATCTCTGACAAACATTATTTCCTACGCGCGCGCGCCCGACACGGCTGGGCGAAGAATCAAAGAGCTTCCGCGAATGCTCGCGCTCGCGATGCTCAATCGGCGCTTCTCGATCCTCGTGAAGAAGGAGCGCTCTCCGATTATCACCGCGCATGCGATCGTGTCGGACCAATTCAATTTCCTGCGCACGGCCAGTGTCGACCTCTCGTGCCGAGCGGATTCCTGGCCGGCCGCGCTTGCTCTCGGCGAACAGGAATTGCGCCGTGCCATCGAGCACGGTTTTACGCCGGGGGAATTTAACGAAGCGGTTACCAGCCTCACGAATCACCTCGAGCAGGCGTCGAAGAGTGCCGGCACTAGGCACTCGAACCGCCTCGCCGATGAAATCGTGCATGGTCTTATGATGGGCGAAGTGTTCACGACGCCTGCAGATGACCTTGCGCTCCTTAAGCCGGCCCTAAACAAAATCACCCCCAGCGATTGTCTCGCCGCGCTTAAGGATGCGTTCCCCCCCTCGGGCCGGTTCGTCATGGTAGCTGGCGACGCGAAAATTTTCGGAGACCCGCCCACCGCCATCGCCACCAAGTACAACGAAGCGCACGCCGTTGCCGTTGTTCCACCGGAGGCAGATCGGAAAAGCGCCTGGGGTTACACGGACTTCGGCCCTGCGGGCGAGATCGCGAAACGCCAACACGTCGCCGATCTCGACATCGAACTAGTAACGTTCAAGAACGGCGTTCGGCTCAACCTGAAGAAAACCGACTTCGAAGCAGGCCGCATCGCTTCCAGTGCGCGCGTCGGCAACGGGGCAATGACCGAGCCGCTCAACCAGCGCGGGCTCGCCACGCTGGCCCTTGGTACCTTCACCCGGGGAGGCTTGGGGAAACACAGTGCCGACGATCTGCGCGATCTGTTCGCAGGCAAAAATGTCGGCTGGCATTTCGGCCCCTCGCCGGACTCATTTCGATTCGGCGGCGCGACGACGCCGGAGGACCTCCTGCTTGAGTTGCAGCTCCTGGCGGCTCAGCTTACGGACGCCGGTTATCGTCCTGAAGCCTTGCGCACCGCGCGCCAGGAGTTGAATCAACGATATCGCACCTTCAAACATTCCGTGGCCGGTCCCATGACGACGGAGATCGCCAATCTTCTCGCCGACGGCGACCCGCGATTTGGCTGGCCCGCCGAGGAAGTGATGATGAGTCGCAACTTCGACGAGTTGAAGGCCTGGCTCACGCCGCAACTCGCGCACGGGCCTCTCGAAGTGGCGCTCGTCGGCGATCTCGATATCGAAGCTTCGATCGGCGCCGCCGCGAAGACAATTGGGGCGCTTCCAGCGCGCGAACCGAAGCCCGCGCTCACCGAATTGAAGAAGGTAAAGTTTCCCGCTCACCCTTTCACGAAGAACTACGTCATCGAATCCGAAATCCCGAAAGGGGCGGTTTTACTCTATTGGCCGACCGAAGATGCGTTCGATGAGCATAGAACCCGGCGGCTCAATGTGCTCGAGGCTGTCTTGGCCGACCGGCTCCGCGTAAAACTGCGCGAGGAGCTTGGTGTCACCTACAGCCCGCATCTCGACAACTTCGCCAGCGACACGTTCCCAGGTTACGGTTACGTCGTCGCGAGCATCGACGTGGATCCTCAATCGGCCGCAAAAGTATCTGAAGTCGCGGTTGATCTGGCGGATGAGCTCGCCCAAAAAGGAGTGACCGAAGATCAACTCAACCGGGCGCGTGAGCCGAAGCTCGCCGCCTACAAGGACTCGCTCCGAAAAAACGGTTACTGGCTTTCCGTCCTGGCCCTCGCCCAGGAGAAACCGGAGGCGCTCGATTGGGCCCGGTCACGACTGCCGGATATTGCGTCGATCACGACCGCTGAGCTCAGCGCGCTCGCGAAAAAATATCTGGCCCGCGACCGCGTTTCGCGGGTGACGATTTCGCCGGAAAAAAAGACTACTCCACCGTAACGCTCTTCGCGAGGTTGCGCGGCTTGTCGACGTCGCGGCCGAGCTCGACGGCAAGGTGATAAGCGAGAAGCTGGAGCGGAATAACCGAAAGAATCGGGCTCACGAAGTCGGGCACCTTCGGAAGAGTGACGATGTCGTCCGCGATGTTCTCGAGGTGTTTTGCGCAAGCTCCTGAAGTGATGGCAATGACCGGGCCTTTGCGCGCCCGCACCTGTTCGATGTTATTAAGGTTCTTTGAAAAGATGGCGTCGTCCGGCGTGATGAAGACCGAAGGAAGGTCCGGCCTAACGAGTGCGATGATGCCGTGTTTCAATTCCGCGCTCGGATGACCTTCAGCAAAAAGATAGGTGATCTCCTTGAGCTTCAAGGCCGCTTCGACCGCGATTGGGTAATTGAATTGGCGTCCGAAGAACAGCATGCCGTTCACGTGGGCGTATTTTTTCGCGATCGCTTTCATCTGATCGCTCAGCTTGAGCACCTCTTCGATTTGTTCCGGCAGTTCCTCGAGGGCCTCAATAATTCGCGTGCCTTCCGAGGTCGAGAGGTGCCGCATCCGGCCGAGAAGCAATCCAATCGCGGTCAGAATCGCGACCTGGGAAGTAAACGATTTGGTGGCCGCGACGCCGATCTCGGGACCGGCATGCATGTAGACGCCGCCATCGCTCTCCCGCGCGATTGTGCTGGCGACGTTGTTGCATATCCCGAGGGTGCGATAGCCTTTCCGCCGGCTCTCGCGAAGAGCGCCGAGGGTGTCGGCGGTCTCGCCGCTTTGGCTGATGGCGAACACGATCGTGTCGCGCGTCATCGGCGTATTGCGGTGGCGAAATTCACTCGCGAACTCCACCTCGGTCGGAATTTGCGCGAGCTGCTCGATCAAATATTCGCCGATCATTCCGGCGTGCAGCGCCGTGCCGCAACCGGTCAACACGACGCGCCCGACGTCGCGCAACTGTGCGGGCGTCATGTTTAATCCACCGAGCTTTGCTGTGCATTCCTCGTGGCTGAGCCGGCCGCGCATGGCATCGCGAATCGAGCCGGGCTGCTCAAAGATTTCCTTGAGCATGTAGTGCGGGTATTCGCCCTTTTTAACGTCGGCATCGGTGAACTCGACTTTGCTCAACTGGTAATTGCCGGCCTCCCCAGCGAGTGAGCTAATTTCGAATTTGTCGCGCTCGACGGCGACGACGTCGAAGTCATTGAGGTAAACGGCGTCGCGGGTGTAGGCAACGATCGCGCTTACATCGCTCGCCAGAAAATTCTCATCCTTGCCGACGCCGAGGACGAGCGGACTACCGCGCCGAGCGCCGACGATGAAATCCGGAATGTCGCAATGGACGAGGGCGATGCCGTAGGTGCCGATGACCTGGCGAAGCGCGACGCGGACCGCTTCCACGAGTTTGCCTTTTTTATTCGGCAGGGCCGCCTTGTCGCCGTTTGGACCTGCGTCTGCCGCGAGCGGCGCGTCATAAAGTTTGCCGATCAAATGTGCGAGGACTTCCGTGTCAGTATCGGAAGCGAATTTCGTGTCGCCATCGCGGATCAATTGATCTTTGAGCGCCTGGTAATTTTCGATGACGCCGTTGTGAACGAGAGCAAGGCGGCCGCTCGCGTCGAAATGCGGATGCGCATTTTGGTCGGTCGGTTTTCCATGCGTAGCCCAGCGCGTATGGCTGATTCCGAAAGTGCCGGTCGGCGGCCGTTCCGCCATCAATTTTCCGAGCGCTGCGATCCGTCCGGCGCACTTCCGCGTTTCCACTTTGTCGCCGTCGACGATCGCGACCCCGGCCGAGTCATAGCCGCGGTATTCGAGCCGGCGCAATCCATCGAGGAGGATGGGCGCCGCTTCAGATCGACCAACATAACCGACGATGCCGCACATAAGAGAAAGCGTGACATCAACGAGCCGCAGGCGCAACAGATCGCCTGTAGCGGCGCGGGGTTGGCCGCCGAGCTATTCTGCGCTAATTGAAAGCCGTGGATACGAAAAGCCGCCCCGCTCCGACACCAGCCTACACCCCTGCGCTGCCGCCCGGCACGATGGAGCGGACCCTCGCGGTCATCATGGGTGGAGGAGCGGGTACTCGTTTGTTTCCGCTCACAAAAGATCGGGCCAAACCAGCGGTGCCGCTCGGGGGAAAATATCGGCTGGTCGATATTCCGATCAGCAATTGCCTCAACTCAGGCCTGCGCTCGATCTATGTGCTGACCCAGTTCAACAGCATGTCCCTCCATCGCCACATCCAGGCGAGCTACAAATTCGACAATTTCTCGCGCAACTTCGTCGACATTCTCGCAGCCCAACAGACGCCGGAAGGATCGGAGTGGTATCAGGGCACGGCCGACGCCGTCCGGCAAAACATGCGCTACTTCCTCGAGCGGCCGTTCGATTATTATCTCATCCTGAGCGGCGATCAGCTTTACCGGATGGATTTTCGCGCGCTTCTTCACCAGCACATTCGCTCGGGCGCCGACATCACTCTGGCCACGAAAGCGATCGAGCGTGCTCGCGTCTCAGAGTTCGGCGTCATGCAAAGCGACGCGCACCGGCGGGTGACGAAATTCGTCGAGAAGCCGAAGGATGAAGCGGTCCTGCATGAATTTAAAATGGGGCCAGAGCTGCTGGCGTCGATCGATGCCGCGGCGGACGCGGAATTATTCCAGGCGTCGATGGGCATCTACGTTTTCAATCGCGACGTGCTCGTCGACTGCCTGAACAACAATCTCGCGGATTTTGGGAAGCACGTCATCCCCGAGTCGATCGAGCATCGGCAGGTGAGCGGTTACATTTTCAACGGCTACTGGGAAGACATCGGGACGATCCGCGCTTTTTATGAAGCGAACTTGGACCTCACGGATCTGCTACCGCAATACAGTTTCTTTGAAGCGTCGTCGCCGATCTTCACCCACCCGCGTTTTTTGCCAGGCAGCAAAATCAACGGAGCGACCTTGCGGCAGGCCATCATCGCGGACGGCTGCATTATTTCCGACGCACACATCGAGCGCTCTGTAATCGGCGTGCGCAGCATCATTGAGAGCGGCGCCACGATCCGGAACAGCATTGTGATGGGAGCCGATTATTACGAGACCGATCCGCCGACAGACCGGCATCGGCTGCCGAAGATCGGGATCGGCCGTAATTGTGTGATCGATCGCGCGATCATCGACAAGAATGCGCGGATCGCAGACGGAGTGGTAATTACGCCGGAGGGAAAGCCCCACGATTTCGACGGTGGAAATTATTTCATCCGCGACGGCATCGTCGTCGTGCCGAAGAACGCGGTGATCCCGGCCGGGTTCTGGATTTAGCCCGACGGCTCCGCGACCGGTCGCCGTTTCGAGTTATCGGTGCTGTTGACTGAGGTTGCGCGCCTCACCTTGGCGCTCCCAATCCTGCTGTTCGTTCCAAGGCAGAACCGTTTCCTTTTTTTTGTCGTTTGGGTCGTTGTTGAGGAATGCGGTCTCTTTGGTCGCGCACGACGTGAAAGCGCTGAGAAGCGCGAGGACAGCGAGTTTCAAAGGGAGCCGATCACGAATTGTTGCCAGCATAGACGACAGTATCTCCGGGTTGCACCTGGACCCCACGGGCCAGGGTGCTGGTAATGATATCGCCGATGGCGGTGGCTGGTTCAACCGAGGAAATGCGGATCCTGCCGATAAACGAACCGCCGCGCAGAACCAGCATCTCTGTGTTCGTCTCTACTCCCTGGCGGGCGCCGAGACTGAGCACGACGAAATTATAAGCCTGATTCACGGCGAGGACTGTGCCGCGAATCCCGGGGTTGCTTGCGCCAGGTGCGAGCCGGGGTTTGCGCTCGGTCTCGAGCTGGGTCGATTTCTCCTGCGTGAGTTTGATCTTATCGGAGAGGAGAACCTTTTCGCGCTCAGCCGCGTCGAGTTGCTTTTTCACGTCTTCGAGCTGGGCCTGGAGTTCGGTAAATGACAGGGCGGGGGAATTGGCGGCCGCCGGTTTCGTTTCGGCTGCGTCGATTCTTTTCCGCAAGTCAGCGATCTCGGTTTCGTTGGCGCGGAGTTTTGCTGCCAGGTCATTTTTCTCGGCCTGCACTTTCGCCAATTCCGCTTCGTGGCTGACCATCCTGGCCTGAGTGTCGCCGAACTTGGCGTTGGCCGCAGCGATCGCGGCTTCGCGATTCTTGAGCTGTTCGTCCCGCGAGGCGCTCTGTTGTTCCGCGCTCGCCCTGGACGTTTCACTCCGCGCAATTTCCGCGCGCATTCCCCGCGTCTTTTGCAAATTGAGGAAAGCGAAGACCGCGGAAAGCGCCAACAGCACAACCGAACTAAAGATCAGTTGCCGGGACGTGATCGGAATACGCTGGGGGAACGCGCTGATGAAGTGGGACTGTACAAGAGGCGCCGCGAGCATGGCAATGCGATTCACGAGATGGGCACCGATTTCGCGTTGCGCCTTACCGGCTTACGCCCTATAGAACGCGAATATGGGTCAGCAACATCGGGTGCGAACAAAGCGGCGCCGGCGCGCAGCTTATCTGGAACGAAAGAAAGCGGCCGCTAAAACTGCGCCCGTCCGGCGGGAAATTCCGAAGCCGACAAAGGCGAAGCCCAAGAAGCAGGCCGCGGCGTCGTCGAAGGAAGACTGACGTTTCTCGGCCGCGGCCAGTTTTGCGAGCGGAGTATCTCATCGTCGACGGCCACAGTGTTATTTTTGCCTGGCCCGAATTGCGCCGGCTCCACGCCCGCCGGACTTCTCTGGCCCGCGAGGCCTTAACGAAAAAGCTGCGCGATTATCAGGATTGGACGGAAACGCGGGTTGCAGTCGTATTCGATGGCAAAGGGAAGTCGACCAGGGTGATTTCCGATCCTGGCGAGATCCAGGTCTTTTATTCGCGAGAGGGGCAAACGGCCGACTCGATCATCGAGCGGCTGGCGAGCAAGTACGGCGGACGATATCGACTACTGGTGGCGACCAGCGACGTGTTGGAACAGGAGACCGCGAGTGCCTGTGGCGCTGAATGCATTTCGGCGGAAGCGCTCCGATGGCTTCTCGAAGAGGCGACGCCGAAATAGCCTGTTGAAGCGTCAGCTTACGCGGCGCCGGCCAGAACCGTTTGTGGCCGAGCGAGCGATTCACGTCGCGCGCGTTGCTGGCAGGTTGCGAGCACACGAGACAACACGCAATAAAGCTGTTCGATCGGGAGATTTTTGCTGACGTAACCGTTGGCGCCGGCCCGCAGGGCGGCATGCATCCGCTCTTCGTCGTAGCCGACGCCAGTAAAAACGATGATCGGAAGGGTCTGGCTCATTTCGCGAATGAACGAGATCAAAGAGATGCCGTCCACCTTGGGCATATTCAGGTCGACGACGACGACGTCGCAACGGTGGAACTCGAGCCACTGCGCGGTTTTGAATCCCTCGGTCAGGAACTCGCAGGTGTGGCCCTTTTGTTTGAGATAGGTGACCAGGAACTTGGTGATGGCGGGATCATCATCGATGAGAAGGAACTCGACGGCATCGCGGGAAAGGATTTTCATATTGGAACCTCGTTTATAATTACTATAACGAGTATAAGCACTATCCTTGCCAAGCTTGGCCGGCCCAGGTAACGAGCGCGTCGGAGCAGCCAAACGCGCAATGATGTAGGTCGCTGACGGCCTAATCAGCTGTCGCTGCACCCTAGCTTTTTATGCTCGCGCGAATCGCGTCGAGCTGACCAGCTGAACCGAGTTTCTCGTTCTTGTGCGCGATGAAATCGGCGTAGGCCTGCATGAAAATCTTGCCGGGCGGGCGAAAGTCGAATTCAGCCGGCTTGTCGCGGAAAAATTCGCGATGAACGCGGGTCCAAACCAACCGTCCGTCGGTGTCGATGTTCACCTTGGTGACGCCCAGTTTCGCGGCTGGGAGGTATTCGTTCTCATCCACCCCGCGCGCGCTTGGGTCGAGTTTGCCGCCGGCGGCATTGATGCGTTCGACTTCTTCCTGCGGCACGCTGGAGCTGCCGTGCATGACGATTGGCAGCCCGGGAATTTTGTCGCTGATGTCTTTGATGACATCAAAGTGGAGTCCCTGTTTCCCTCTAAATTTGTAGGCGCCGTGGCTCGTCCCGATCGCCGCGGCCAACGCGTCGCAACCGGTGTCCTTCACGAATTCGACCGCTTCGTCGGGATTCGTGAGGCAGGCGTGACCTTCATCGACCTTGATGTCTTCCTCGACGCCGCCGAGCATGCCGAGCTCAGCTTCGACGCTGATGCCCTTGGCATGGGCCCGATCGACGACGCGTTTTGTGATCGCAACGTTTTCGGCAAACGGCTCGTGGCTGGCGTCGATCATCACGGAGCTATAAAAGCCGGAATCGATGCAATCGTAACAGGTCTGCTCATCGCCATGATCGAGATGGACCGCGAAAATCGCTTCGGGAAAGATCTCCTCGGCCGTTCGAATGATGGCTTCGAGCATTCGCTTGTCGGTATAATTGCGGGCGCCCTTCGAGAGCTGAATAATGAAGGGCGCTTTGCTCTGCATGTTGCCGCGGAACAGTCCCATGGTCTGCTCGAGGTTGTTGATGTTGTAAGCGCCGACGGCGAATTTTTTGTAGGCGACCTTGTAGAGCTGTGCGGTGGTGACGATCATTCGATTTGTGGGTTGGTTGCGTCGGGAAGGGACGCACCTTAAATCCAAAATTGGAATTTGGTAAATCGAAAAAGCCTACTCGGCCGCCGACGTGGCGGGGAGCATGATGCTCACCGAAGTGCCGTGTGGATTGGAATCGATATCGACCCGGCCGTTGTGATCGAACACGGTGCGCTTCACGATCGGCAAACCGAGCCCCATCCCGCGGGCTTTCGTGGTGCAGAAGGGGGAGAAGATTTTTTCGCGGAGATCAGCCGCGATCCCGCGGCCGTTGTCCTGGATTGTGATAACGACGCCGCTGGCCCGGCCACCTTCCCGGAGGGATTTAGCCGCGAGTGTGATTCGGGGCTTCGTTTGACCCGAAGTCGCCTCAGCGGCGTTGGCGACGAGATGGGCGAAAGCTTCGGCCAGCGCATCTTCGTCGCCGAGCACGCGTGGCAGGTCGTTAGGCAAGGTTGTGTCGATCGCGACGCCGTTCTTGGTCACGCGCGCTTTTGCCAGCTCGATCGCTTTCTTGACTGACGTGCGCACGTCGACTGGTTTCATGACCAATTCCGAGGGGTGCGCGAAGTTGTTGATCTGAGTAATGATTTTGTCGAGCCGGTCGATTTCCTGAACGACGATCTCGTTGAAATCCTTGCGGAAATCCGCGTCGTCGAAACGCTCGGGCAATAGTTGCGCGAAAGTCTTGATGGCGACGAGCGGGTTCCGAATTTCGTGCGACATGCTCGCGGCCAGGTCGGTCCAGAACGCGGCGCGATCCACCAAGTCCTGTTTTTGGCGCAGGCTATCCTCCGCCGTGAGATCGTGAACGACGGCCACCGCACCCAACGCGGTTTTTTGGTCGACTAGCCGGCGTGTTTCGACAGAAAGCGACCGCCGGGTAGTGGGATCGATCCACTGCCGCGCGGGAAGGTTTTCGCGTGCTTCCAGCGTTTCCCGAAGAAACGCCGCGAGTTTGCCGCCGACCGCTTCGATTGGCTGGTTCAAAGCATCGCGCGCGTTGACGCCGAGAATCTGTTCGGCGGTTGGATTGAACCAGCGGATATTTGCTTCCTCATCGGTCGCGACAATTCCCGGCGGGATGGATTTGAGCAAAGTTTCCGCGAGCGTTTTTTGGACCGTGACTTCTTCGTTGAGCAAGGCGTTTTCCAGGACCGTCGCGACGTGTTCCGCCAGTCCCATTAATCCTTCGAGGTCGCTCGATTCGAAGCGCTCACCCGTCACGCGATGACCGAAAAAGAGCCAGCCAATGATCCTGCCGCCGGCGTGAAGCGGGACAATCACTTCGGCTGCGAAAGTGTCGAGGGCGCGGCGCATGAGGGTACGTTGCGCCGGATCGACCTGCGGCAGGTTTGCGCGCGAAATCAGGTGAGCGTGCAGCTCGAACCATCGAACCAGGGCGTCTCGCTCGCCGTACTCGACCTCGTAGGTCTCCGGCAGGCAACGCAGGCCGGCCCGCAGACGGTAGCGATCGCTCTGACGGATCTTCGAGAAAATTCCCACCCGTCCAATCCCGGTCGCGTCGGCCACGCTTTCGACGAGGTTTGTCAGCAGCGCTTCAACATTGTCGAAACGGCGGAACACGCGCGGAAATCGCAAAAGCGGCAACGGCGAGTCACGCCGTTCCAACGACGACTCAGCGCGGCGGGCGGGTTCCGGAGCGGCGTAGGGCATGAGGGCATGTTCGCGCAGATCGCGGTTTTCCTGAAGGACCCTCAGATGATCAAACCCTCGTGTTACCAAACCTTGAAGACGGCGCCGATCGATTTGCAAATCCTCCGCCGCATACACTCCGGAATTTTCCACCTCACGCAACGGTTCCGACCGCAAGGTTCCGAGCGCGATTACCAGAATCTCCGGGAGCGCGGCCTGGATTTGCTCGAGAAGATCGCGAGCTTCTTTCGCGCGTAAGTCGAGCAGGAGAATGGCCGGGCTGTTTTGCTGAAGGACAGCATCCAGCCGGTCCGGCGAACTAACGTGGCGAACCTGGGCGAGCGCGCTTAGGAAAGCCTTCACGCGGCGGACGACGTCGGCATCCTGCGAGTAGAGGATGCAAATGGGGGGTGATAAAATCATGCCGCAGCGACCTCCTGCGCGAAGCGCACCAGCGGCAGGAGAATATGAAACGCCGTTCCTTTCCTCAACTCACTTTCGACTTCAATCTGCCCGCCGTGTTCCTGGATAATCCCATGCACGACCGACAATCCGAGGCCTGTCCCGTAATCTTTGGTGGTAAAAAATGGATCGAAGACGTGCGGGATGTCTTCCTTTCGAATGCCTTCCCCGTCATCGCGAATCGTGATCCGCAAGACCTCGTGCGAATCGCCATTCGTGCCTGAGATCGCTGCGACCCATTCGCTGCCAGCGTGAATTTCGGTCCCCACGTTCAGCTCGCCGCCGCGTTTCATCGCCTCCATCGCGTTGAGGAAAAAATTGAGGAAAACTTGTTCGAGCTGGTCGGCATCGGCGCGGATCGTATCGATATCGGCCTCCCAGAAACGAGTTAATTTGATTTCTTTCTGGTAGAGCCGGTGGCCGACGAGCTGCAAAGATTTCTCGAGCACATCGTGGACGTGCATGGGCTTCAGGACTGGTTTCGCGGGCCGGGCAAAGCGGAGCAGTTGGTTGACCAGCGAATCGATTCGATCGATCTCGTGCCCGATCAGGTTCGAAAAGGTATCGCGAAAATCGGAATCCTGATAACGCTCTGGCAGGAGCTGGGCGAATGTCTTGATCGAGACCAGCGGGTTCTTAATTTCGTGGGCCATGCCGGCGGAGAGCGTTCCCAGACTGGCGAGCCGGTCGCTCCGACGGATCTGCAATTCGAGCCGCTTCAACGCGGTGATGTCGGTCAGCACGACGAGAGCGCCGAGCATTTCGCCCTGTTGCCCGTGAAAGATTGAGCTGCTCGCCCGGACCACTGCGTTGTGATCGTCCATTGGCAAGACCAGTTCGCTGTTTTCCTGGCGATCACCGGTCCGCAGAGTTTCGCACAAAATCTGGCGTAAACCGGCCGGCAACCGGTCGAGCGAGTGATCGATAATCTCGTCGGGGTCCAAACCGGTGATCAGTCCCGCTTCATTATTAAACACGGTTACGAGTTCGTCCGCCCCGGCCGCGATCACCCCAGTGGTCAGATTTTCCAGCAACGTCTCATTGTAAATTCTCGCGTTCTCCACTTCGGTGAACAGTTGCGCGTTATCGATCGCGACTGCGAGCTGTCCGCACAAAACCTGCAACGCGTTTTGCTCGATGGTGCCGTAAATCCGGCCCGAAAGGCGCGGCCCGAGCAGCATCACGCCGGCAAGGTTTTGTCGCGAAAAAATTCCGAGCACCACCGCGGTCTTCAATTTCTCCATCTCGTTTGCGACCTGGTCCAGCTCGGGCGTGCGACGGACGCGGTACAACTCATCGAGAACGACCGCTGCCTGGTTAGTTCCGAGATAAGAAATCGTGGGATTGGTCCGGCTTAATCGCAATGCGTCTCCATCCGCATCGGGGTAGACGGCTGGATAGTGCTGCACGTAAGCGTCCTTTTCGGGCAGCAGAATGAAAACGCGATCGGTCCCGACCGCTTCGCCGATTGTCTTGGCAAAACGATCGAGCAAATCCTGAAGCGTCGTTACCGATTTCAGAATTGCAGCGGCCTCACGCATGGTGGATTGAAAATCGATCCCACGAGTGCCGACAAAGAGGCGATTCGCCAGGGATTGCGACACCCCCCGGGCCGGCGCCATCGCGAAGGCCAGGACTAAAGCGGCTGAGACGTGCGCAATGGTTCGACTCTCCGCAGGAAAAGAGGAACGAAAAGCCGTGAAGACGAGCCACCAAACTGCCCCGTAGATTGTCAACAGATACGCCGTCAACACCGCGTACGACGTCACTCGGCGAAAGAAGAACCCGACCTCCATGATTTTTCGAGTCGACACGCCGTAGGCAATAATGAGGCTGAAAATGACGACTCTGAAGGGTGCGAATTGGACTGCGATGTCCCGGTTCACAAAGACCGGCATGAAGACGATTAGTGCCCCGAGGATGGCGCAGCCGGCGACGACGAACTGAAGCTCTACCTTCTGCATGCCGGTAGTCCGCCTGAGGTCTCGCACATAAAGACCGAGAACCCCGAGCCCAACAATTGCGCAGAAACCGGCCCAAACCGGAAACAACGGGCCGTACACGGGCCGGGGAATTTCCCCGCTTCGGATCTCGGCGTAACGCAGAAACAGCGGTGTATAACAGATCGCTCCGGCGACCAGGCTAGAGAGGGCCAAAACTGCGGAACGTTTCCAGATGTCCCGCCATCCTCCCTCCCGGCAGAGAATGGCAAGCCTGAGTAAATTAAAGCCGATTGCCATGAGCAGTCCGCTGACTGAAGCGTTGCGGATCCAGAATGCGGCGGCACCAGCTTCGGTGGCGCCCAAGGCAAAGTGAAGGGAGAGGAGCCAGGCCGAAAGGATTAGCGAAACGAGCAGGAAACTCTGATTAACGTAGCTCCTGGAATTAGCCCGGAAAACGGCCAGCCCGAGGCCTAACTGAAGGATCAGAGCGAGCCATAAGGGGACGGACTCGATATTCATGTATCGACGCGTTCAACCACCAAGCTGCTATTTCCTCCGCCCAATCCGCGGACGTTAATTAAGGCGGCGTTCACCCGCCGGTTCCGATATCGACCGGGCACATAATCCAAATCACACCGTGGATCGGAAACTTCGTAGTTGGCAGTCGGCGGGATGATGTTGTGCTTAAAGCATAAACCGCACGTGATGATCTGATGCGGCCCGGAAGCGGACAGGGCGTTGCCCGTGCATCCTTTGATGGAGCTGATCGGAATGCTGTAGGCGCGAGGACCGAACACCTTTTTGATCATGTCCGTCTCAACGATGTCGAGCGCAGGATGGCCCGGTCCGTATGCGCAAATGTAATCAATGTCGTCTGGCGTCTTGCCCGCGCTTTCGAGAGCCGTTCGCATCGTTTGGCCCAATCCGAAGATTTCATCGCTCGCGTAACTATCACCTTGCGTGCCATACCCGCTGATCTCGAGGTACGGGGAGACTCCGCGCGCGATGGCGGTCTCGTAATTCTCGAGAATCAGCATCCCGGCCCCTTCGGAGATGATCCCCGAATCCCGCAACAGGTCGAAGGGGCGGCTGGCGCGTTCCGGATCGGAATTGCGCGTCGAACTCAAGCCAGCCGTGGCGAAACTGGCCATCGTTACCGGAGTGATCGCGGCATCGGTCCCGCCCGCAACCGCGATATCCGCTTCGCCGCGCCGAATCATCGCCGCCGCCGTCGCAACCGCATCCAACCCGGATGGACAGGCCGATGAGATAGTCGTGGCGCGTGCCGAAATTCCTAGCGCCATCGTGAGGACCTGGGTGGCCGCCTGCGGTTGGCCATCAATGACTCCCGCCCGAACGCCGCGCGGTCCTCGTTCCGAAAGGTCGTCCCAGCAGTCGTCGAGAATGTCCATCGCCGTGGTGCTAACGCCCAGCATGACTGGGATCGGATGATCGACCGAATATTTCGCTGGCTCGAACTGCGCATCCGCCAGGGCCATTTTCATGGCGGCGAATGCGAACTGGGTGTGCCGCGCCATCCGCTTCGGTTTGAATTTCGGATCGATGTAATCCAGCGGGTTGAAGCCTTTCACTTCGCCTGCGATCCGGCTCTTGAATGCGCTCGCGTCAAAGTGCGTGATCGGCCCCACGCCGCTGCGCCCCGCGATGAGCGAATCCCAAAACGCTTCAAGGCCAATTCCGTTCGGAGCGAGAATGCCCATCCCGGTGACAACGACACGATTATGTCTGCGCATGGCCTTCATTTAGGAATCGGATTTGGAGGAACGGGCGGCCATTCTAGCCATTACGCAAATTCCAGTCATTACATTTTTATTGGCTCGAATGTCCACCTTATTCACCAAATTTTTGAGTTATTCACAAGTTGGTTCTTGTGCCCGCTAAAAAAACTTTCACACTTTCAAAGACGCCAACTGTGGCGAGGGGCTCCATATTATACACCTTGTGCGCGGTACAGCCTTAGCTTTCTTTCTCCCACCACCATGACCGCCGCTGCTGCTGTTGCCTCCGATCTCCCCCAGGTCCTCGTCATCGATGACGAATTGGGGCCGCGCGAAAGTTTGCGCATGTTGCTCAAGCCAAATTATCAGGTTTACACCGCTGATTGCGTAGATGCTGGGATCAAGCTTCTAAAGGAAAAACAGCCGGACGCTGTCATCACTGACATCCGGATGCCGGGCGCCAGTGGAATCGACGGACTACGGCGTATTCGCGAAATCGATCCCCACGTTGCCGTCATTATGCTGACCGGGTTCGGCGCTCTCGAGACAGCGCAGGAAGCGCTCCGGCTCGGTGCGAACGATTACATCGCCAAGCCGTTTGACGCCCGCGAAATGAGGGAAGTAATAGGCCGAAACGTCGAGCGCACCCGGATGCACCGAACCGGTTTGAACGCTTCGGAAGAGATCAAAGAGTTAAACAACCGATTGTTGAAAGAGCTCGCTCAGAAAGAACGGCTCGCCTCGTTAGGCCAAGCTTCCGCCGAATTCGTCCATGATCTCGGTAATCCGCTCACCATCGTCTGGGGTTACGTGCAATTGCTCGCGAAAAAGCTCGAGCAATCCGAAAAAGAAAATGGCGCGAAGACGCCGAATTCCGCGAAGGAGCTTCAGATCATCGAACAGAATGTCCGGCTTTGCCGCGAGCTGCTGACGATGTGGCAAAGTTACGGGAGCGTCGAAGCCGCGCCGCACAAGCCAATTTCCGTGTCCGCGATCGTGCGGGAAGTCGTGAAGGGCGTGACCGGGATGGCCGCGCAGAACGGGGTCGAGTTAAAATCGAATTTGTGCGACGACCCCTGCACTCTGACCGGCGACTCGACCCAGATGACGCGCGCAATTCAGAACGTCATCATCAACGCACTTCAGGCGGCCAGCGAAAAAAAGGGAACGGTCACAGTGAGCTGCCTGCGAAAGGATTTTTACGTCGATGTCCGCGTAGAAGACACCGGACCCGGAATCACACCCGCCCAGATGGCGAAGATTTTCGATCCTTATTTCACGACCAAGCAGGGCAAGAGCGGCACCGGTCTCGGCCTCTACATTACCAAGAAAGTTGTCGAGGATCACAACGGCTCGATCAAGGTCGACAGCACGCCGCAGGTCGGCACCACCTTCACGGTTCGCCTCCCACTGCTGAATAATTAACAAGCGACTTTCGCTTGTCACTCTCAGCGGCTTCCGTTCTGTTGAACAGGTGTCTGATTACCGCGTTGCCCCCATCTTTTTAATCCGAATGGCCGGGGTGCCGTTCGATGTCCTCGAACGACTCGCCACGGTCGAAACGGCGCGGCTCGCGCGCGAACTGGTCGTTAGGCAGGATGAATTTGCCGCCGCGAAGGCGGAAGTGGAACAACTGCTTCGTCATCGCGGTCACGGACTTTCCGAGGAATTATTCCGCGCCTGGAGAAAAGCGATCCGTTCCGGCACGATGCCGCCGCCGGCGGGCGATAGCGCATCCCGCGCTTTCGCAACCTGCTGGGAATGCGCTTCCGAACTCGCAGACATCGAGGCCAAATTGGAAGCAGCGTTGCAATCAGAACTGGCCAACGCGCGGACAAATCTCCTGGAATCGGCGCGCACGGTCTTGCCGCCGTATCTGGTTTTCACGGCCGAAGGATTGCGGGAACGATTAGCGAAACAATCCGCCGACTCGGGCACTTTGCCGCCACGAAATAAATCGGCGCGCGCGCACGAGCGCCATCTTCTTCTCTACTTGC
The DNA here is from genome assembly GCA_045809795.1 of Chthoniobacterales bacterium. Lineage (GTDB taxonomy): Bacteria > Verrucomicrobiota > Verrucomicrobiia > Chthoniobacterales > UBA10450 > AV80. Next base: position 349,237 of record JBJMXD010000006.1, on the reverse strand, counting down.
AACGGGTCGCGGCGAAAAACGATTCACTCAGTGCTTTCGGGCCGGAAGGGTGGGGGAAGGTTGGGGGTGATCCGAAGGGGCTTACGCTCGCGCCGCGCTCCGGAATCGCAGCGCGCGAAACGTTTCTCGAGCGTTGGACAGCGCACGGCGTAGCCGCGGCTGTGAATGCCGATCCGGAAACTCGCGCGGAGCTTTCCCCGCGCCTAAATCCAAACGGCCTGATTCACGGCAACCGCTTTCTGTTTACCAACACTGGCGAGTCGATCGAGCTGGACGATGCGACGCTGTCTTTGCTGCAACGAATCGATTCGAAAACGCCGGCCCATTCGTTAGGTGCCGAGGCGTCGTTCCTGGAAAAACTTGCGGAGCAGAATGTCGTTCGGTGGGAATTGGAGGTGCCCGCGCTGGAGCCGCACGCCTTCGACGTCATTCACGCGGATGTCGGCGCGTGGCGCGATACGCCAGCCCGCGCGCGATGGCTGGAGCTACTCCAGCGGATCGCCGAGCTTCCGCGCAAATTTGCCGCGACCGAGGACACGGCGGCTCGCATCCAGATCATCGATGAAGCCGACGAGCGTCTGCAGCGACTCGGCGCTCTTCCGAAAACAGGAACCCGCTTTCTTTATTCCGCGGCCAACCCCATCGGCGAAGAATGTTTTCGGGAATGTGGTTTCACGATCGGCGAGGATTTGGTGAACGAAGTGCCGCGCGACGCCGAACCCTGGATCGATCTCTGGCGCGACTCCTATGCTTTCATTGCCAGCCGCGTCTCCGCCGGGCTCCGTGGGATTTTGGAAAAGGCGCCGACGAAAAACGGCGCGCTTCCGTTGCCCGCGTTTCTTCGGGTTTGCGAGCAACTGCGGATGCCGCTCACTGGTCCCGCCCTGGTCGGTCTTGCCCATATGGCTTTCCACGAAGTGAAAGCGGCGTTCCGCCAGCAGATCGGATCGCGCGCGGATGACGCCGAAGTGCAGCTGACCGCCGACGATTGTCATTTCGTGCGCAAAAATTTTCAGTACCCGAAGTTCGACGAATACACCTATCCGTCGGCCGACATGCAGATTTCTGCGAAGTCGATCGATGCCGTGGCGCGCGGTGAATACGAGTGGGTCCTGGCCGAGCTTCATCCTCCGGTCGCGCTTCTTCATCACGGTTTTTATTGGGGCTGTCCGGACAAGGAAGCGCTCGGCCGCGCACTTGCCAGCACCACGAAAGGAAAGCCGACCTTTCATTTTGGATTTTTCGCAACCGATTTCACGGCCACAACGGCGGTCCGGATTTTCGATGCGATGCCCGACCTGACGAACTTCGTTTCTCCGCAACGCGGCAGCGCGCGCTGGCGGAGGATCGCGCCGGCCGACATCGATGTTTTCGCGGATGAAACGACTGGGGATGTTGGGCTGCGCACCCGCGCTTCGGGCGAATACCTCGGCTCGTTCGCGCGCGCCTGGGTGATTCCGCTGGGATTTCATCCATTTCTTTTCGGACGGACGCCGCACATGCCGCGACTGCGGTGTGGCAAGGTGATTGTGCAGCGCCGTTCGTGGACGGTTTCGCTCGAAGAATTGCCGCCTGGAAATTACACCGGCGTTTCGCGCAACCTTGTCGCCGCCGTCGAGCGCTTGCGGGCCGCGAAAGGGTGGCCCCGCTACATTTATATCCGGCCTAGCGAACAGGCGCTTCGCCGCAGCGGCGCTGAAGGGCGCGACAAGGACACCAAGCCGGTCTTTATCGATCTCGAGAGCTATCTTTTCCTCGAGATTTTTCACGGCTGGCTCACCAAAGCCGGCGAGCTGGAAGTGATCGAGATGTTGCCCGACCCCGATCATTTGCTCTGGCAGGAAAACGATGGCCGGCGCACCTTCGAGCTTCGCACCCAAATGGTGCCGGCTTAAAATTTCGAATCCGAAGCACGAAGTTCGAAACAATGACCGAGGAAAAATTTCCAAATTCGGGTTCGCCGTTTTCCGTCATTCGGAAATTGTTTCGAGCTTCGAAGTTCGGATTTCGAATTTTCTTCCCATGAGGATCGTCGCGATCGCGAACCAGAAGGGTGGCGTTGGAAAAACCACGACCGCCGTCAATCTCGGTTGCGCACTCGCCGAAGAAGGATTGCGCGTCCTGATCATCGATCTCGATCCGCAGGGTAACGCGACCAGTTCATTTGGATTGCAGGAGCTGGAAGGCGAGAGCCTCTACGAACCGCTGCTCGGCGCGGCGGCCATCGCCGACAAAATCCTTCCGACCCGGGTCGAAGGCGTTTTCATCGTTCCCGCCGATCTCGATCTCGCCGGGGCCGAAGTAGAAATCGCGCGCCTCGACAATCATCTCACTCGCCTCTCCGAAACGCTCGCGCCTTTGCGCGCCGATAACACTTTCGATTTCGTGCTGCTCGATTGCCCCCCGTCGCTCGGCATTCTGATGACGAACGCGCTCGCCGCCGCCGATGAACTCCTCACTCCAATTCAATGTGAGTTCTTCGCGCTAGAAGGCCTCGTGAAAATCGTCCGCATCATTGAGCAGGTGCGCGACTCCGGCGCAAACGATCGTCTCGAGATCGGCGGAATTGTTATGACGATGTTCGACAGCCGGACGAACTTGAGCACCCAGGTCGTCGCCGACGTGCGAGCGCATTTCGGTGATCGCGTTTACGAGACCGTGATCCCGCGCACCGTCCGCCTCAGCGAGGCTCCCAGCTTCGGCAAATCAATCCTCGAACACGATTCAAGCGGGGCCGGCGCCCGCGCCTACCGGGCCCTCGCGAAGGAATTTATTCAGCGTCACCGTTGACCGCGCCGCGATAGTGGATCGCGCGAATTTTTTCCATCGTCACCAGGCCGCCGGTGATCATGCCGTCGAGGATTGGAAGAAAGCTTTGGATTTTTTCCTCGCTGTCCACGATCTCGATGATCATCGGCAGGTCCATGGACAGCCGGAGAATTTTCGAAGTGTGCATCCTGCTCGATTTGCCGAAACCGATCGGGCCGCGTAGCGCAGTGGCGCCGGCGAGATGCATTTCGCGCGCTTTCAAAATGATCGCTTCGTAAAGCGGGCGATGCTCGCAACGATCGCTCTCGCCAATGAAGATCCGGAGCAGAGTGGCTTCGTGTGGGATTTCCATGGCGTTACCGGCTAAGGCTGGCGGCGCAAAGGTGGCCCGCCCAAACCGCGACGAGGCAAAGGACGACTGATAGAATAACGTTCGCCGCCGCCCGGAACCAATCGCCTTCCATCGTCAGATTCAAGGTTTGCAGGCTGAAGGAAGAAAAGGTGGTGTAACCGCCACAGAGGCCGGCCATAAACGCGAGTCGCCATTCCGGCCTAACGAGTAGTCGGCCTTCGGTCCCGGTGTAGGCCGCGAAAAATCCGATCACCAGGCAGCCACTCACGTTCACCAGCAAGGTGCCGTACGGAAACGTTTCGCCAAACCGCCGTCCCACGACGCCGGAAAGCCAGTAGCGGGCGACGCTCCCGAGCGCGCCGCCACCCGCCACAAGCCAGTAATCGAGCCGATGCATCGCCGTTGGTATAGCAAAGGTCAGCAAGTTCGCCTAGTGGAGCTTCTACGTTCAGCCGAACATTTTTCCGGCACGCCGAGTTTTTTGCGTGTAGAGTTTTCGATGGAGCTGGCAAGGAAGCTTGCGATTCTGGCGGACGCCGCAAAATACGACGCTTCCTGCGCGAGCAGTGGCACCTCGAAACGAAATTCGCGCGCTTCGAAAGGAATTGGTTCCACCACCGGGACCGGAATCTGCCACAGCTACACTCCGGATGGGCGCTGCGTTTCACTCCTGAAAATTCTCCTGACCAACTACTGCATCTACGACTGCCTTTATTGCATCAATCGGAATTTCAAGCGACGTGCCGCGCGCGCGCTTCACTATCGATGAAGTGGTCCGGCTCACCCTCGATTTCTACCGGCGCAACTACATCGAAGGTTTGTTTCTGAGCTCAGGCATCATTCGGAATCCCGATTACACGATGGAGCAGGTGGTCGCCGTTGCGCGCACTTTGCGGGTCGAACATCAATTCCGCGGCTACATTCATTTGAAGACGATCCCGGAAGCCTCTCCCGCCTTGATCGAGGAAGCCGGGCGCTGGGCGGATCGGATCAGCATCAATATCGAGTTGCCCACCGTCGCCTCGCTCGCTCAGTTGGCGCCTGAGAAAAATCTGACGCGCACCCGGGCGGCGATGGGCGCGATCAAACATCGGATCGACCATGCAAAATCGGAGCGGCGCGAAAGCCACAAGGCGCCTGCGTTCGCGCCTGCTGGTCAAAGCACGCAGATGATTGTGGGCGCCACTGCGACTTCAGACGCGACGATTTTGGAGCAGGCGGCTTCGTTATATTCCGAGCACAAACTGCGACGGGTTTATTATTCCGCTTACAGCCCGATCCCGGACCCCTCGAGCAAGCTGCCCGCGATCGCGCCGCCGCTCGTCCGCGAGCATCGCCTTTACCAGGCCGACTGGCTGATGCGCTTCTACGAGTTCGAAGTGCGCGAGCTCACCACCGATAGCGCTCCCGATCTCGATCTGTCGGTCGATCCGAAGCTCGCCTGGGCTTTGCGCAATCGCCACGTGTTCCCGGTCGATCTCAACAAGGCGCCGCGCCAATTGCTCCTGCGCATTCCGGGTATCGGCACGAGATCGGTCGAGAGAATTTTGAAGGTGCGACGCTGGCACAAAATCCGAACAGCGGACCTGCCGCGTTTGCATTTGAGCATGGAAAAAGTTTTGCCGTTCGTGATTGTCGCGGACCACAACCCCGCTGCGCTTGCGCTCGATGGAGACCGGCTCGTGGAGCGCTTCAAGCCGGCGAATCGACAACTCGATTTGTTCGACGCATCCGCCTCAGCTGTGACCGGGCAGTTGTGACCGTGGAGCAAATTTCGTTTGCTCCCAGTTTCCCGGCTTGGCAGAAAGCCGCCCGCACCGCGCTTCAACGAGGAGCGCCGCCGGATCAGATCGTCTGGCAGGAATTGGGTCACGACGCGCCGGCGCTCGACCTATTCGACGAATCGCAACCCGCCGCAACGACGGCGGCCGCGCGTTTCCGGGTGCCAAAAAAATTCCTCGAGCTCGCGCCTTTGCTGGCGCTGCATTTCGACGAACGTCGCTGGGCGCTTCTCTACCGGCTCCTCTGGCGAATCACACACGGCGAACCGAAACTACTCGAAATTTCCATCGATCCCGATGTTGCCCGCGCGTTCGACTGGCATAAGTCGGTGCGCCACGACATTCACAAGATGCGCGCCTTTGTTCGTTTCCGCGAAATCAAGCGCGAGAGCGGGCCATGGTTTGTCGCCTGGTTCGAGCCGCAGCATCACATCGTCGAGCATAATGCCACCTTCTTCGTGGATCGGTTCGCGTCGATGTCGTGGTCGATCCTCACCCCGGATCGTTGCGCGCACTGGGACGGGACCGATTTGACCTTCACCGACGGAGTCGACAAATCGCAGGCGCCGTCCGAGGACGAAATGGAGAAGCTTTGGCTGACCTACTATGGAAATATTTTCAATCCGGCTCGCGTAAAAGTGCACGCGATGCAGGCGGAGATGCCGAAGAAGTATTGGCGGAACCTGCCCGAGACGGCTCTGATCCCGACTTTGTTGCAGGAAGCGCCGGGGCGAGTGGACGAAATGATGAAGAAGAGCGCGGCGAAATTTGTGGCGAAAGACGAGGAGGAGTGGCAGCCCGCGCCGGCACCCGATACGTCGAGTCTGACAACGCTCAAGACTGCCGCAAAAGCGTGCACTGCCTGCCATCTTTATAAGCACGCTACGCAAACCGTCTTCGGCGAGGGACCGAAGGGCGCGAAGTTGATGTTGCTGGGCGAACAGCCGGGCGATCAGGAAGATCTTTCCGGCAAGCCGTTCGTCGGTCCGGCTGGTGGAATTTTGGATCGCGCGCTCGAAGAAGCGGGGATTGATCGGCGCGAAGTTTACGTCACGAACACCGTGAAGCACTTCAAATGGGAGCCGCGCGGCAAACGGCGCATCCACAAGAAACCAAACTCACGCGAGATCGCGGCGTGCCGGCCCTGGCTCGAAGCGGAGCTCCGAGTCGTTAGGCCCGGCTTGCTGGTTTGCATGGGCGCAACTGCAGCGCAGGCGATTTTTGGCCCGTCGTTTCGCGTCACGCGCGAACGCGGCAAAGTTCTCGAATCGGACCTCGCGCCGAAAGTCGTCGCGACCGTTCATCCCTCGTCGCTCCTTCGCCAGCCCGACGAAGAATCTCGCGAGCGCGAATACAAACTCTTCGTCGCCGATCTGCGAGTCGCATTGAAAGCCGCGAAGTAATCTTCTGTAGCCGTCGCCCTTGGGCGACGCCAGATCGGCTTAACCGCAGCAGAACGGCTCTCGTCGCCCACAGGGCGACGGCTACAGAAAAATCAATCTTCCGGCATTCCTTCCAGCAGCGCTTCGCACGGCAAAGTCTCCGGTCCTTTTTCAGTGCAAACCGCATATGTCGATTTCACGACCTCTTTAGTGCTCTCTTTTAGATAAGCGGGGTACATGGAGAGTCCGGCGTACTCGCCCTTCGCATTCAGGATGTAAAAGCTGATTCCGAAATTCGGATTCCCTTTGCTGTTGAATAGACGCTTCTCAACGGTGTTCGCTTTGATCCGGCGCAACGCGTCCATCCCGGCATCTTTCGGATGCATGCCCTTGCGCATGTTCTCGACGATGAGGAACGAGCAAAGCCCGTAGAGATTTGCTTCGCCCCGACCAGTCGAGCCCGCCGCGCCAACTTCCCCGTCCACATAAAGACCGGCGCCGAGAATCGGTGAATCACCGACGCGCCCCGGGATTTTCCACGACAGCCCGCTCGTCGTCGTGACCCCGCAAATCTCGCCCTTCGCATTGATCCCGTCGCAGTTGATCGTGCCGTAAATGTGTTGCGGGTCGATCAATCCTTCCGCAACCATCGCGCGCAAGGCCCGCCGCCCCGCCTCCGCGCGCTTTTGCGGATCGAGATAATGCTTCGGATCGATCCGCCGTTTCCATTCCAGCCAGAGGGCTCGGGAATGTTCGGTGTTCAGGTCATCCTCAATTTTGAAACCGGCCCCGCGTGCAAAATCCTGCGCGCCTTTCCCGACGATCAAATGATGATCCGTCTGTTCCATGACCGCCTTCGCCACGAGCGATGGAGTCCGCACGCCTTCGAGGCAGGCCACACCCCCGGCGCGTTTCTTCGGCCCGTGCATGCAACACGAATCGAGTTGCACGACGCCATCCGCGTTCGGCAATCCGCCGTAGCCGACGCTGTCATCGAGCGGATCGAGCTCCACGATGTTCACTCCGGCGATCAATGCGTCGAGGACGTCTGCATTCCCGCTGGTCATCATCGTGAACGCCTTCTGGACGCAGGTCACGTCGCCACCATTCTTGAATTTGTTCCCGTTCGCCGACGAAATGACGACGGGTTTCGCGGGTTTCGAGTTGATCACGGTGGGCGCCTGCCCCAAAAGCGCGCGCGGCGTTACCGCCAAGGTGAGTCCGCCCGCGACGCTGGATTGCACAAAGCGACGTCTATTCATGCTTCATCCAAGCACGACCCGCCGCCGAATGGCAACGCAGACCTCGCCAATTCTTACTTCTTACTTTCGCTCACGTTCCTCGCCAGCAGGCCGTGATGCTGCACGCGAGGACCGATGTCGTCAGCGCATTGACGACCTGTCCGAAAACGAACCACGGATGAAGATTGATGAACACCGCCGCGTTCACGATCAGCGGCGCCGACAACGCGATCCAGCATACCGCCGCGAAACGCAGTGCCCCGGGCAATCCGCCGGCGAACACACCGCCCATCCGCGCCACGAGCAGAAAGACCGTCGCGATTGCGATGCAGCTTAGAAAAGTGATCGCTGACGAAAGCGCGTAGCTGCGGCCGTTTTCCGGACGCCACGTGGTGGGCGTTCGGTTTTGGAACGGATGAAAGACCATGCCCATCCAAAACCAGCTCGTGAAAATGGAAACGACGCCGGCAACAGCGCCCGGCGCGAGAGCTAGAAGCAGAGTTTTCATCCTGCTGAAACAAGACTAAGCGGAACCGACGCCTCATGTCACGCTGCGAAATTTTCCGGTAATTTCGTAATCAAAACAGGGCCACTGCGCATTCCCATCCGAATTGGTTAATATGATTAAGAAACTACTGCTCCTCGTGGCGATCGCGGCGAGCTTCACTTTCGGGGCCGCTCTCAAGGCGGAGGGATTACGCATTGAACTCGGCGACAGGCCGTATTACAGCCATGGCGCCCGTTACTGGGAAGGGGACTATGAGATGATTTGGGTCCCCGGCCATTGGTCGGAGCATGGCCACCATTGGGTCCACGGTCATTACCGTCGTGGCGAACACCGCCATCATCATCATGATGACCGCGTGCGTGAGGATATCCGCGTCGAAGAGCGTCGCTAAAAATCGCAACTAGGAAATAGGAGTGGGCCCGGTGGCTTCATTGCTGCCGGGCCTCTCTTTTTTTGGCCGAAACGGAAATTCGACAGGCGCAGTGGCGCCCCCGCCGACGAATCATGAACAACAGGGAAGGGAATCTAGGGAATGATTAACAATTTTGGAAAATGGGGAATCGCACTCGCGTGCGCAGTTAGTTTCGCGGTCGCAACGTTCGGACAATCGACTCCAGCGTTCACTCGGGTCGTCGTTTTCGGCGACAGTTTGTCAGATACAGGAAACGTCCGCGCGCAGACGAACGCCAAGAGCAGCGGGACGATCGATTATCCCAGCCACACTTTTAATTACGACAACGGCCGGTTCACCAATGACACGGACACCGATCCGTCGTCGCACACCTACTTGGGCGTCTGGCACGAACAGCTCGCTCGCACTTTCCTTGGATTGCCACCGGCGACCAACAGTCTCGGCGGCATCTCAGGCCTTAACTACGCCTTCGGCGGCGCCACCACGATGGATGGCTCGCATCAGGAAATCGAATCGACTCCAGTCGGCGACATCTCGATCACGGTCGACGATATGGGCAAACAGTTGGACGACTATCTCGCCCAGCACACAGTCGATCCGGGCGCGCTCTACATTGTTTGGGGCGGCAGCAACGATCTTCGCAACGACGACACCTCGGCCAGCGTGACCGCCACCGTTGGACGAGTCGAGAATCTGATCAGCCGGCTGGCCAATGCGGGCGCGGTCTATATTTTGGTGCCGAACGTCGTCCCGATCGGCGACATCCCCAGGTATGCCGGCACCCCAAAAGGCCGGACCGCGAACCAGGCTGCGGCCGAATATCGGACCGAGTTGTCGCTCGGTTTGGATGCGCTCCGGAACATGCTGGCCTCGCAAGGATTAACGCCCACGATTTACCGCGTCGATGAGTGGGCTGACGCCGTCCGCGTTTACAGCAACGGCCCCCGCTTTGGATTCACCAACATCACGAGCCCGTCGCAGGACAATTCGAGCGCAAATCCGGACCAGTACATTTTCTGGGACGACGTCCACCCGACTACCGCCGGCCATTACCGGCTCGCTTTGACTGCTTTCAACGCGATCGTCGGTCCGTCCCCGTCGCCAGCCAAAGCGCTGAATATTTCCAGCCGCATGTTTGTCGATACCGGCGAACGCGTTGCCATCGCCGGCTTCATCGTCACCGGGGATTTCCCCAAGAAAGTCCTGATTCGCGGTCTCGGCCCATCGCTTACCGCGAATGGCGTTCCGAACGTCCTCGCCGACCCGACGCTGACCTTGTTCGACGTATCCGGGAACAGTCAGACGTCTAACGATGATTGGAAGCAATCACCAAACTCCGCTGAGATCATGAGCAGCGGCCTCGCGCCGACCAACGACAAGGAATCGGCCATTCTCGCTACGCTCAATCCCGGCCAGTACACCGCTCAGCTCGCCGGGACTAATAATGGCACCGGCAACGGCATCATCGAGATTTACGATGTGTCGAATACCTCCGGCGCGGCGTTGGCGAATCTCAGCACGCGCGGCTATGTCGGCATCAACGACGACGTCCTGATCGCCGGTGTCGCTATCGGCAACGGCGACAGCCCGATCATGGTGTTCCGCGCCTTGGGCCCGTCGCTCGCCAGCTTAGGCGTGGTGAATCCATTGCTCGACCCGACCCTGCAACTCTTCGATAGCAACGGCACCAGCGTCGACTTCAATAACGATTGGCAAACGCCGCAGGTTCAGGCCGTGCGCGCCGTCAATCTCGCGCCATCCGATGACCGCGAGTCCGCGATCGTCAATGCCTTCCTCAGTCCTGGCAATTACACCGCGATCGTTCGCGGCGCGAATAACACCACCGGCGTCGCGCTCGTCGAAGCGTTTCGCATCCAGTAGTCATATTTCAGCGTTAGGTTGAGAAGCGTTCCCGGACTTCGGGAGGGACGCGGATCGGTTTGGCGGTTTCGGGATTGATCGGGACCCAGAGGGTGCGGGCGGACGCCATTAGTTTGCGATCGGTCTGGCGAAGGATCTCGACGAAACGTTCGAAGGTGACGCGGGTCGCTTTGCCGACCCATGTCCGAAGAACAATCTGGTCGCCCAGACAGAGCGGCGATTTGTAATCGATTTCGTGTCGGAGCACGACCCAGCCGATCTCGTCACGCGCGGGAACGGGAGCCGTCGCGTTCCAATGCGCGGTGGCAACTTCCTGGATCCAGCGCACGTAAACGGTGTTGTTGACGTGGTTCTGCCGATCAATGTCGACCGGCTGCACGGCGATCGTCATTTCGTAAGGCAGCGCGGTCCCGGTCACGCCCCATTGTAGGGCAGTCGCTCCGGTTGCCGAATTGAAAATCGCGCGCGGCGCTCCCGTCGTCCGTACCTCTACAGCCATCGAATTCCCCGCACTCGATTCTTTAAAGAAGGGAAGTTGAACGACATGAAAAAACTCATCACCATTTTACTGGGCTGCACTCTCGGGTGCGCCGTCGGCGTTTACGCCAAACAGGAGGACGCCAAAATAAAAGCAGCGCCGAAATCCAGGCCGGTCGCCCAGCAGCACGTCAATGCCGGGCCGCGTTCCGTTTCGAAGACGCACGTTCAATCCATTCATCCTCAGCACGTGCAAAGCTTAAACAGCACGAAAGTCCATCACACCAACAACGTGTCGAAGCAGCAGTTCCACAAAACGACCAATCTCCAGTCCCAGAGTACTTCGGGTAACCTGAAGTCCACCAAGTCGGTGAAACAATCGACCATCCAGTCGAATCAATTACCGGCCGTCCAAAACAACCCGAAGACCGCGGCTCTGGCGAACAAACAAACCGCGCCGAACATCCAGGCGATCAAGGCGAAGTACAGCAACTTCAAAGCAAAACCAAACACAGCTATTGCCAGCGCTCAGTTCAATCAGAACTACCAGATCGCTGGCGCCCAGAATTGGACCGGCCCGCAGTATCAGGCTTTCGTTTCGTACCGTCCGCAGTGGCACGACCAGGGCTGGTGGCGGTCGCGTTATGCCGACAACCTTTTGCTCATTGGGGGCGGCTGGTATTACTGGGATTCCGGCTATTGGTATCCCGCGTGGGGTTACGATTCCGCTGCCGCTTATTATCCGTACGACGGCCCGATCTATGTCGGCGACCACCGCGTACCCTTCGATCAAGTCGTGGCCGACTGTCAGGCGACTTTACAGGAGCAAGGCTATTACAAAGGCGAAGTCGACGGCCTGATGGGTCCGCTCACCCGCGAAGCTCTCGCCTCTTTCCAACGCGATCACGGTCTCATCACCACCGCCGCGCTCGACCAGCCGACCTTGTCTTCGCTAGGACTTGGCTAGCGAAGACAAAGTAAGAAGTAAGAAGGAAAAGGTAAGAAGGCCGAGGATTATGCTTTCGAGCGCTTGACGATTGTGACGAAGATCGCAATCAGTTCCGCGGTCTCTTGGCGAAGCGCCTGATTTTGTCGTCGGAAACGATCCCCGCTTCGACCAGCAATTCGAGCCAGTATCCGGTCTCTTCCGCTTCGCGCAGGCAATCGCCGCATTTGGAAATAAATTCCGGTTTGCTGCGACCACGATGCGCCTCTCGATAATTTGCGCCGACCGATGTTCCTGAGCGCAATATCTGTTTGCCGAGAATTTGCGCTTCCGTATTTTTCGGCAGGGATACGAACATCCGAATCACCCGCAGTGCAAAGTTTTTCGTGCGCGCTTGAAGATCCTGTTTTCGGGGGGCCATTTGTGAATTCTGAGTTATCGCGCGATAATTGGAAACACTTCTTCCTTCTTCCTTTTTACTTCTCACTTTATGCAAAAGCGACTCTTGGAGCTTTTCGGTCTCATCCTCATCGGTGACGGCCTCATGGGCTTGCTCCGTCCTCGACGCCATTCTCTTCTCTGGCATTTCGGTCCCCAACTCGCGAAAGCCGTCACCGAAGAATTGGCCGACCATCCGAACACCGCCCGTTCCATTTACGCCGCCGAAGTCGCCCTCGGAATCGCCGTTGCCTCCCTCGCCCTGTCCGACACCGACGACCTGTAGCGGCGTCGGTCGAGATGTCGCCTCGGAATTGACTCGATTCGCGTTTGTTTCGGTTCATTCAGCATAATCTCCTCCGGAACCTCTCAAGGTTAGTTCGTTTCTAAGTGAATAGTCTGGAGTGGCGGAGGTTTCTCCCGTAGAAAGTTCACTCATCTCATGACGACGCCTCCCCCCGGAAGTAAGGCTCCCAGCTCGCTTAGGAAAAAAATCCTCTGGTGGACGGCGGCGGCCGCGCTCCTGGCCTTCTTTCTCCTGCGTGCCGCCATGCAGTATTCCGCAAATCAAGGCGTGAACGACCCAGTCCAGTTTGAATTTTTCGGAAATCCGGACTCCAAGCATTTGATTGTCGTGATCCACGCCTACCAAGGCAGCAAGGAAAAGATGGCTGAGGTCCGACAGGCGATTCAGGAAGAGCACACGGACGCCGAAATAATGATGGTGCAATACCCACCCGGGACTTTTTCCAACGCCGATTGCTTCCAAATATCGTCAAAGCTCTGCGAACATATCGATCTCTGCTACCGCGAAAAGCCTGGCCATTACGAGAGGATCGATTTTGTCGGGTATAGCATGGGCGCTCTGCTTGCGCGGAAGAGCTATGTATACGCCTGCGGCAAGATCGAGGATCTAAATCCCGATCCGGAAGCCGCGCCATCCGTTCGGCCAGCCTACGAATGGGCGACGAACGGCACCGTAAAACGGTTCGTGCTTTTCGCCGGGATGAATCGTGGCTGGTCGGTCCGGAACCGGCCCAGCGGTATGAGCCTTTGGCACCAATCCCTTTACACTGCTGGAAAGTTCATCGGGTGGGCCACAGACACGGGCCGCCTCGCTCTCCAATGCGAAACCGGCGAACCTTTCGTGGCCAACCTGCGATTGCAGTGGCTCGACGTTATGCGCGAGCCGGGATTTGTTCGACCGACAGTAATTCAGCTACTGGGCGATACCGACGACATCGTCAGCAGCGAAGACAGCCGTGACGTCAACGTCTCAAAGGAATTTATCTGGGTGCAATTAGCTGGCACGAACCATTTTAATGCCACGAAGTTTCATGACGGATTAGACACGGCGGAAGAACAGGAATTCGGTCGCGCACGCAAAGAAAAGTTTAATGAAGCGCTGGGCGATGACGAGGCCATCGAGCAACTTCGACGAGCGAGCCCTCAAAGCCCCGAGGCCGACGATAATAATATCGTCGAGGCGGTCGTCGTTTTGCATGGCATCAGGGACTACGGGGAATGGACGACCGAATTTGAAAACGAGCTCCAAAAGCGCTTCATGAAAACGCACGCTCCCCCGGATAAGCTGTGCATTTACCGCCCGAAGTACGGCTATTTTCCGATGGGCCGTTTTTTACTGTGGCCCGAGCGCCAAAAAAAAGTCCGCTGGTTCATGGATGAAATGACCGAGCTTCAGGCGCGATATCCGTGTTTGAAGCGGATTAACTTCATCGGCCATAGCAACGGCACGTACATCCTGGCGAGCACGCTGCGAAAATATAAGGCGCTCAAGAACGTGAAGCGTGTCGTGTTCGCCGGCAGCGTCGTGCGCCAGAACTTTGATTGGACGTCGCCTGTCCTTGCTAGTCGAGTCGAGACCGTTCGCGCCTACGCCGGCTCGGCCGACTGGGTGGTGGGATGGTTTCCGAGACTTTTCGAGATTTGGCCGTTCACCGCGCTTGGAAACGATATCGGCAGCGCGGGATTCAATGGCTTCACCAAACCAGCCACGATGAGCGAATCCGCCTGGCAGAATTTGGAGCAAACTTTTCTGTTCCAAACCAAATACGTGAAAGGCGGCCACGGCACCGCTATCGAAGCGCATCCGGATAAGATCGACTCCATCGCGTCCTTTGTTATGGATCCCTCCCCTACGAAAGTCGATCCGAGTAACAACGAGATATCCTGCACCCAGGAATGGCCCTTCCGGTTGACCTCAGCGGTCGCGCCTATCGTCTGGCTCATCATCGTCAGGACGGTGATAGCAGGATGGATCCTCGTGGGAAATTTTCCAAACTGGTTCAAGCAGAAGGTCATTGCGCGACACCCGGCGCATCGCGGTGGCTAGCGTGCTGCGATGAAATCCCGTTTCGTTTGCTTGGGATAAGAGGAACGATGAGAACCTCAAGCTTCGTCCGCGCCCTCTATGCCCTGCTCATCCTCTTTGTTCTTTTGCGGTTCTAGACGCACCGAACTCGTCCTCGGACTCGCCGTCGCTTCCGTCGCGGACGACCTGTAGCCGCGTCGGTGCGTCGACGCGTCCCTTTTCCTAATTCATAATTCTTAATTCTTACTTTAGAGTGCGTCGTGATCGCGACTCACTCCTGGCGCTATCGCGTCTTCCGCTGGGCGGCCGAACTTCTTCTCGTTTTCCTTGGCGCTTACGCAGCCTTCTGGCTTACCAAACACCAGGAACATCAGGACGACATTCATCGCCGTCAGCAAATCCTGGCCGCATACGAAGAGCAGCTCACCGGCGATCTTGAGAACGCCAGGATTTTGCGCGACACGCAGGCCAAAGGCCTTGCCGCCTTCAAAAGAAAAATCGACGCGGGCGAAATGCCGCCGCTGAACACGTTCTCATTCAGCTCCGACTACAGTCCCACCGACGTCGCCACTCTGCTGCAATCAGGCGGCTACCAACTTCTCGACGTGAAGACGCTGGTCGCGTTACACCAGCTAGAGTCCGTCCTTCGGGGCGGCGTCAGCACATTCCAACGCGCCCAGCAACTGAGCGACACCCTGATCGTGCCGAACCTCGATCAGGACATCACTTTCTTTTACGATCCCGCGACGAAACAACTCCGAAAACGCTTCACTCGCTACACCGAAGCCCTCGACGCGTTCATTCCCTTTTACGACGCCTATATCAAAGCGCTCAGCGATCTGCTCCCCCAGATCCGCACCGAACGCGCGAAACACTGACGCATTCCGCTGTAGCGGCGGTCTACCTGTCGCGCCGTAGCTCGCGCGAAGGCGGATGACCGCCGAACTTTTCTTAATTTTTAATTCTTCCTTCTTCCTTTAGCGTGTTTGCGTGATGAGCACGCAAACACGCTGGTTCTCTCGCACCTTCGATCTCGGTCTCCCTCCCGGCGCCGCCCCCGAAATCCTCGATCGCCTCCGCACCGCGCCCGACCGTCTCGCTGCCGCCGTCGAAGGCCTTTCACCCGAAATCCTGACCAAGCGCCGCGACAACAAATGGTCCATCCAGGAAAACGCCGGCCACCTCTTCGATCTCGAATCGCTCTGGGACCAGCGCCTCGACGATTACGCCCGCGGCGCGCAGACGCTTCACCCCGCCGATCTCGACAACCGGAAAACGCACGAAGCGGCCCACAACGACCGTTCGATCTCCGACATTCTGGAAAACTTCCGCAACGCCCGGCTCGGCATCGTCGAAAAGGTCGCGCGAATGACTCCGGCCGAACTTTCCCGCACGGCCCTCCATCCTCGTCTCCAACAACCAATGACCGTCGTCGATTTGTGTTTTTTTGTGGCCGAGCACGACGATCACCATCTGAACAGGATTAAGGATCTCGGCGCGCTGTAGCCGCGTCGCAGTGTCGACGCGTCATCTCTTCACGGCGATAGAGCGCCGTGGCTACAGAAGCGCTTCCTCTTACGCAGATGCCATCCGCGAAATCCGCGCCATCCGCGGTTAATTCCCGATCACACAACGCTTCGCGCAGCGAAGCGGCTACAGAAGACAAAGAAAAAGCCGCCGAGGAATTCCCCGGCGGCCTTTCTTAATTTTTAATTTTTACTTCTTACTTCGGCGCCTCTGGCGCCGCTATCCCATATTCAGCGAATCGAGCGTCGGCTCGTCGATGACTGCCGTCACCTGCATACCATTATCGGTCTGATATTTGGTGAGCGCGTCCCGGGTCAACGGCCCGATCAATCCATCTACCTCACCCTTGTAGTAACCCATCTCCTGGAGTGCCGCCTGCACGTCCGCGATCACTCTGTCCGGCGGCTCCGCGCGCTTACCGACATAGATCGGCGCATCGTAGGCATAATATTCGTGGCCGGAATCGTAGCCCCACGCCGGATACCAGTAGCCATTGTTAAAGTAATAGTAACCGCCAGCGATCAGCTCCACCCGCGGATGATGCGAGGTATACCAACCGCGATCGTGCCGTTCCGGATGATAGGAGCGATACACTTCGTACTGCGGTCCCTGCCAGCGTTCGCTGCCCGGCAACCGGAAGTTCGCGCTAAACGTGACCGCCGGAACTCTGTCCGGTCTGGCCTGGGCGCGGAAACTCGTGTGCTGCTGCTTGATTTGTTCGATCTTCTGCGGGTCCGGCTTCTTCGCGGCCGCCACATTCGTCGTGGTGCTTTGCGAAGCTGACGCGCTTGCTCCCGGTGTTGTGACCGGGTTTATCGTCGCACCCGCTGCCGGTGTAGTTGTCGCAGCCGGAGTTGTCGCAGCCGGTGTAGTGCTCGCGGCGGCGGCTGGGGTGGTGCTTGCCGCTGCGGTCGCGGTCGCTTTTGCTGCTGGCGTGGTCACGGCATTTGTCTTCGGCGTCGACGCGACACTCGCGCTTGGCGAAGCGCTCGCGGTCGCTTTCGAATTCTTATTGTTCCGTCGAGAATTCTTCGTCACGTCGGGCGTCGCAGTGGCGGCTGGCGTTTTTTCCGTGCTCGCATTCGGAGCGACCGCCGACGGGTTCTTCCGGTTCGACTTTCTGTCGGTTTTCGTATCCGTCTTCGGCGTCATCGCTGGTGTTGTTCCCGGCGTCGTCGCCGGCAATTCGGTCGCGGTCGACTCTTTTACAGCCGAAGTGTTAGTCTTCGGTGCCTTCGTCACGGGCTTTTCCGCGTGCGGTTTTTTTTCTGGTGGCCCCTGTCTTTTGGAAGGTGCCTGCGATGCGTCCGGGGTCGGCTCTTGAGCCATCACGGCTCCAGCCAGCCCCAGCGAAGCGACTATCAATAATGTGGTAATTTTTTTCATGGTGCTCTCTTTGGTCGGTTGACGGAAGCGATCTATTCAATCCCGGACGGTTAGCCCCGCCCGCAGCGTCGATTCGCTACCCGCTCTAAATCGCGTCAGGCCCGCGATTTGGCCTTGTCCGTAGTTGCGATTTCCCAAACCTGCACGCCACGCCGAAGCGTTTGCGCAGACGGGTAGCGGCGGTCCCCGCCATCCGATTCGCCCCTGTAGCGGCGGTCTATGACCGCCGAACTCTTTTTGTGCCCGCGCCGACGCGTCTTCGCTGTAGCGTCGGTCGGCTGTCACCAGCCGAAAATCTGTCCGCGTCGCCGTGCTTTCGAAAATCGAAAATCGAGAATCGAGAATCGAGGTTCGAATTCAAAACCCTATCGAGAGCTGCGCGCCGTTCACTCCGTTACCGACGACCGGTTGCACCGAGACCTCGCCCAATTTCGAATTAGTGAACCGAAAAAATGTGATCGTCTGCCGCTTGCCCGGCGTTTCGTTGCGTTCCTGCTCTTTTACCGTTTGCCCGCGCGAGTCAGTCGTGGTCGTAGCGGTCGTTTTAGCAAAGGTAAGAGTCGCGAGCTCGGTCCTGTGGTTCGTCCACTGCGTCCCGCCCGTCCCCGCGTTCACCCCCTGCCACGCCATAGCCCTTGGCGACGGCGGGTCCGCAACGTTTCGTCTGACGTTTCCGAGTTGCGATGCGCCAAAGGACGGACTCGCCGTGACGAACTTGTGACTGCTGACCTGCAATCGCTGTTCGCCCGCCTCAGTTAGGACCGGCAGGAATAACACTCCCATTGTCACGCCCAACCAACAAACAAGTGTCCGTGCCATGATTGCCGTCCTAAATCTGATTCGTATTTTAACCGCCGCGCGCGCGTGCGGTCCCTCGTTCCCAAGCTCCAGCTTGGGAACGCACTTATGTCTTCGCCGTAACGCAGCCCGAAAGGGCGAGACCGGGCTTTCCAGCTCCGCTTCGCCCTGTTGCGGCGGTCTACGACCGTCGTCGCTTTTCCGGCCTCGTTCCCAACCTCCGCTTGGGAACGCACTTGTCCGTGCAACTCTGTTGCGGTTGTTCTCCCGTCACCCGTAACTCGGTTCGCCTTTTCGTCTCGCTTTCCTGTTCCCACTTCATACTTCTTAATTTTTACTTCTTACTTCTTACTTTGAATCCCCTCCCTTCCATCATCTCGTTCCTCCGCGAGATTGGGATCCCGATCCGCGAAGACACGATCCCCGATGAAACGTTTCTTCCTGGCCTCTGCATCTCGCACGGCACGCTCGTGTTCGATCGCGCGCTGCTAAAATGGCCCGGCGACCTGCTCCACGAAGCGGGCCACATCGCGGTTACGCCGGCCGCGCAACGCCACCAGCTCGATGACCGGTTATCCGGCGAAATCGAAGCTCCCCATGCCGGCGAAACCGAGGCAACCGCATGGTCCTTTGCCGCGGCGACTCATCTTGGCCTGCCTCTTTCCGAGCTGTTTCATTCCGGCGGTTACCGCGGCTGCGGCGATCGCCTCGTCTTCACGTTTGCCAGCGGCTGCTATCCCGGCGCGGCCGGCCTCGCTGCCGCTGGCCTGACAGCGACCGGCGCCGACGCCCGCGCCGCCGGCGTTCTTCCTTTCCCCCACATGCTCCGCTGGCTTCGCGCGTAGCGGGGGCTCTGCTCCCCGAACTTCTTAATTCTTCCTTCTTAACTGGATGCCCATGCCGCGCTGACAGCGTTTCAGCCTTTCAGCATCACAGGATTTCAGCGTTCGTGGCTCCTCGGCCACTCAACTCTTACTTCTTCTTTTTCGACGACCGCGACGGCATCACGCTCGCGACGGCACTGACGACCCCCGACGCGATCTTCGCGACCACGCCCTTTTTCGGGTTCCGCTTCGCCTTCGAACTTGCCGGCCGTCTGCCCTTGCTCTTCGAGGCCGGTTTGGATTTCGATTTCGCCTTCGGTTTAGTTTTTGTTGCCTTTTTTGCCATCGCCGACTCTTCCACAGCTCGCTTCGTTTCCTAATTCTTCCTTCTTAATTCTTAATTTTGAAGTCCCTCGTCACAGGCTTCGCCCCCTCACACGTCACAGGCCTTCGCCCCGTTCCTAATTTCCTGCTTCTCTTTTTCCGTCCTAACAACCCGGCTCGAACGATTCACGATTATGAAACGACTCATCCTCACTCTTATCATCGCCCTGACGGGCGCTGCTATCCTTCAGGCACAATCACCGACCCCGGCTGCCAGCGCCTCGCCCTCACCGAAACACACCCGCAAGAAAACTGAAACAAAGCCGTCGTCTTCGCCGACCGCCACGGCCGACAAATCACCGGCGGCGGCGATGGAAAAGACAACCGCGGCTTCGCTGACGCCGGCACCCTCGCCGAAACACAGCCGCCGGAAAACGGAAACCAAGCCGTCATCTTCGCCGACCGCCACGGCGGAAAAATCACCCGTGAGCGGGATGGAAAAGACAACGGCTACCAGTGCCGGCGGTAACGACCGAGTCTGGGTGAACACCGAGACCCACGTTTATCACGTCCAGGGATCGCGGTACTACGGAAACACCAGGCACGGTGCCTACATGACCGAAGCCCAGGCAAAAGCCGAAGGCGACCGCCCCGCGAAGGGCGGCGAATAACCACCGCCGATCACTCAACAAAACCTGAATCCCGGGAAACTGGGATTCAGGTTTTTGTTTTTCACGGTCCCGGCGCTGCCGCCTTCTCTTCCGCAATCGAAATTTCTACATTCGACGTTCGCCGTAACGCAGCTCGCGCAGCGAGCAAGGCCGGGCTTTCCAAATGCCTCTGATGCCCTTCCCCCATTATGCTCTGCTGGCTTCGCGCCTAACAGCGCTCCACCTTTCCGTTTCGTAATTTTTAATTCCTAATTCTTCCTTTCCTGTGTAAAACCCTCCGTTCCCGTATGCCCAGCCCTGAAGAGCTTGCCCAACTGGTTTTTCACATTCGCGGCGAGAAAGTGATGCTCGATGCAGATCTCGCTAAACTCTATGGCGTCAGCACCAAAGCGTTGAACCAAGCGATGAGCCGCAATAAAGCGCGGTTTCCGGAGGACTTCGCATTTCGCCTGTCCCTTCAGGAACTTAAAGCTTTGCGGTCAGAAATTGTGACCACATCGACCCAAAACGCGCGACGCCAGTTGGATATGCGGTCACAAATTGTGACCGCATCGCGTCGGAACATTTCCGCATTGCCGTACGCTTTTACGGAACAGGGCGTCGCGATGCTCTCGAGCGTGCTGCGAAGCACGCGCGCGATCGAGGTCAACATCGCCATCATGCGCACGTTCGTGCAGTTGCGCCGCCTTATGGATTCCAGCCGCGATCTTGCGCGCAAGATTGAAAGCCTCGAAAAGAAGTACGACGAGCAGTTTTCCGCCGTCTTCGCGGCGATCAAGCAACTGGTAGCGCCTCCTTCACCGCCGAAAAAACGGATTGGCTTTCATCCCTAAATGCCGACCCCAGAAGAACTCGCCCGCCAGCAGATCGACGTTCTGCTTCAGCAATGCGGCTGGATCATTCAGGACTACAAGAAGCTAGACCTGTCCGCCGGGCGCGGCATCGCGATTCGCGAAGTCCGGCTCAAGGAAGGCCGATGCGATTATCTCTTGCTCATCGATCGCAAGCCCGTCGGTATCATCGAGGCGAAGAAAGCAGGCGTGACGCTTTCGAACGTCGCATTTCAATCAGGCCAATACGCGAAAAACCTGCCCGACTTTCTCCGCGGCCCGCTCACCGGACATCTCCCATTCCTCTACGAGTCCACCGGCATCGAAACCTATTTCCGCGACGAACGCGATCCGCATCCCCGCTCGCGCCGCGTCTTCGCGTTTCACCGCCCCGAGACTCTCGCGAAGTGGCTCGAAGAACCCGACACACTTCGCCGCCGCTTGGCCGAGATGCCCTTCAAGTATCCCTACAACGGCGAGAACGTCCGCGTCTGCCGCGTCGAAGCCATCAGCGGCCTCGAGCAATGGAGCGAGAGGGACGAGCGACATGCACGGTCGAGCCGCGAGGGTAGCGGAGAGCGAGTCGGGAGACGAGCGAATGAATCCTTCGCCGAAGCGCAGCCGCGCGCCCTCATTCAGATGGCCACCGGCGCCGGCAAGACACTCACCGCCTGCGCGTTCACCTACCGGCTCATCAAGCATGCCGGCGCGCGCAACGTCCTCTTCCTCGTCGATCGCGCCAATCTCGGACGCCAGGCCATGGCCGCCGTAACGGATGCGATGCAACGGCCGGGCTTTCAATTCCAGCAGTTCGTCACGCCCGACGGTCGCAAGTTCACCGAGCTCTACAACGTCCCGCACCTCACCTCGAACAAGCTCGATGGCGTTTGCCGCGTCACCATCTGCACCATCCAACGCCTTTACGCCATGCTCCGCTCTTTGTTCTTGAGGGTGAAACACGGATCACGCGTGGCCGGATCGACGCGCGGAGACAGGTCATGCGTTGTCCGCGTTCAACAATGCGTGTCGAACCCGTCCGCTGACCTATCGAAATTTTCCTTTGACTTCATCATTGGCGGCGATCGAAAGCGCGCATGAAACCTGAACGCCAAACCCGTCAGGATAAGATTGACCTCCAATTGGGCCGCGCTGGCTGGAGTTCCGGCAGCCGACGGTTCGTTGAAGAGCTTCTGGTAGAGACGTCCGTCGCAGTAAGGGAGCTGAATGGCGCTCGGCGAAATGCAAACGAGTTTGCGGATTACGCGTTACTTGATCGGCTAGGGCGTCCTCTAGCAATTGTCGAAGCAAAGCGGTCCAGCCGCGATCCTCTAGAAGGCGAACGCCAAGCCGCGGACTACGCCGACGCACTCCGCGCCAAGCACGGCTCAGACCCGTTCGTCTTCCTAGCGAATGGAGACGAGATCTGGTTCTGGCATCGCAAGCTTTACCCACCTCGAAAGGTAAGTGGATTTTTCACCGAAGAGGATTTGCTGCGTATCGCTCACCTCGACAAATTTGGCAGTGCGCTCACCGGCGCGATGCCGCTCGACCGGATAATTGATCGCGCTTATCAAATAGAAGCGGTCAAGACCATCGCCGAGCGTATTGAAGCAGCGAAAAGGCGCTTCCTCATGGTGCTTGCCACCGGAACCGGAAAAACCCGTGTCGCCGTCGCTTTGGTGGAGTTACTGCAGCGGCAGGAGCGCATCCAACGCGTTCTTTTCTTGGCGGATCGTCGCGAACTAGTGAAGCAGGCGCTCGGTGCGTTCAAGGAGCACCTTCCCGGGGCGCCGCGCTCGTGGATTGAGGGCGGGACGATCGACAAAGACGCGCAAATCCATTTTGCGACCTACCCGGGAATGATGTCGCTCTACCAGAAGCTTTCACCCGGCTACTACGACCTGATCATCGCGGATGAAAGCCATCGGTCGATCTACAGTGAGGGGAGCTACGGCGGCATCTTCAACCATTTCGATTCCATGCTTTTGGGTCTGACCGCAACTCCGACCGACTTCCTGGATCACAACACCTTCAAGCTCTTTGAATGCGCAGACGACAGCCCGACCTTTTTCTACGGTTACGATGAGGCTGTCCGCGATAAACACCTCGTTCCATATCGACCCGTTCACGTCGCCCGAACCGGCTTCCAGATCGAAGGCCTGAAGCCTGGCGAGTTACCCGACGAAGTAAAGAGACAGCTCGGCGAGCAAGGGATCGACCCCGAGCAATACAGCTTCGAAGGATCCGAACTGGAGCGCAGAGTCACCAACACGGGAACGAACGACGCCATCGTCCGAGAGTTCATGGACAATGCGATTAAAGATGCCGTTGGAACCCTTCCCGCAAAAACGATCATCTTTGCCGTTTCCCACAAGCACGCACTCGAACTCTACAAGAGCTTCAACCGCCTCTACCCGGACCTCCAGCGCAAAGGACTCGCCAAGGTCATCGACAGTCAGATGGAGCGGCCAGAGAAAACTCTCGACGACTTCAAGAATAAGGACTTCCCGCGCGTTGCCATTTCCGTCGACATGCTGGACACCGGTATCGACGTACCGTCGCTGCGCACTCTTGTCTTCGCCAAGCCCGTCTTCAGCAAGGTGAAGTTCTGGCAGATGCTGGGCAGGGGCACGCGCACGTGGACTGATCCGGTCAGCGGCCAAAAGAAGGCCGATTTCCTCGTCATTGATCATTGGGATAACTTCGACTACTTCCAAGTCAACAAAGACGGTCGCGCCGGTGCAGTCTCTGAACCGCTTCCGTCGCGGCTGTTCCGGCTGCGCTTGGAAAAGCTACAGATACTCGCAGGGCGACAAGATTCCCCCTCCGTCGACTACACCATCGGTCAACTTCGCGGGTTAGTCGGCACCTTGCCGCTAGAGAATATCAACGTCGCACCGCATGCCGAAGAGATTCGTGCCCTCTGCGGAAGTGACGAACCTTGGCGCAACCTGACGGAAGAACGGACCAGTTATTTCTCTCACACCATTGCTCCGCTGCTGCGCTTCTCTCTTGCGGGCACGTATCCAGAGCTCCAGTTCGAAAATCAGACCGAACAACTTGCTCTCGCGCACCTCAACTTGGACGCCGGAGAAATCGAGAAGCTCCGCGGGCGCATCACCGAGCATCTCTCCCTTCTCCCGCTGAACATTCCCGAAGTCCGTCCGCATCTCGCTGCTGTTGCCGCCGCTCAGACCGATCCGTTTTGGAATAGACTAACGTGTCCCGGGATCATGCAGCTACAGGAGACCTTTGCGCCGCTAATGCGTTTTCGAAACCGGCGCGCACCAGGCACATTTGTTCGGCTCTCGTTGCCAGATGAAATCCAGCAGCGACACTGGATCGTCTTCGGGCCGGCCGGAGAGGGATCATTCGCCGAGACGTATCGCGCCCAAGTCGAAGCCCTTGTCAATGACCTCGCGGGCAACAATCCCGCGCTACAACGACTTCGACGCGGAGAAGAACTCAGTTCCGATGACATTGAGTCAATCGCCGCCGCGCTCAATGGCCCTGATCTCTTCGTGACCGAGGAACGCTTGCGCGAGGCTTATCACCAGCCAAAGGCCAGCCTCGCCGATTTTCTCCGTCACATTCTAAAGGTATCGACGCTACCTTCTCGGGAAGAGACGATCTCCCGCGCTTTTGATGAATGGGTTCGCCAGCATTCACACCTCACTGCCACTCAGCTCATGTTCGTCCGCACGCTGCGGAAAGCAGTGATGGAAAAGGCAGAGGTCGCTTCGATCGAAGCACTGAGACAACCTCCTTTTTCCGCCATTGGCGATCCAGAGGCCCTCTTCGAGAAACCGGAGCTCTCCGAACTCTTCGATTTAATTCAAGCTGTCGCTGCCTAACAAAATTTCATGCTGTCACCACAACTCCGCCGCAAAGTCCTCGACCTTTGGACCCTCTTTTGGTCGTCCGGACTCTCTAATCCTCTCGTCGCCATAGAGCAAATCACCTACCTGCTTTTCATCCGACAATTGGAGAGCTTGGATCGCGAGCGAGTCGCCAAGGGCAAACGCTCCATTTATGAACTCACTTCCGCGGAAGAAAGAGACAATCAGCGCCAAGTGGATTCTGCGCGCGAACACTTTCCTCCCGGAACTAGCAATCAACAAGGCGCGGAGTTCCTAAAACTCGTCACGAGCTACGATAAGTGCCGTTGGTCCTATATTCGCCAGAACCCCTCTTTCCCGCTCTTAAACGATACGGTTTTCCCGTGGCTTCGCACACTAGAAGGGCGCGTCGGTTCGTCTCAAAACGGCGACACTGCGCTTAAGCGTATCTCAGGTCGCCTTAGCGACGCCTACTTTGTGTTGGACGTTAATAAGGACGAGACGCTGAAGCGTGCGGTCAGTCTTATCGATAATCTTTTTCGACAGCTCGATACCCGCTCAGCTAACTCAGATATCATGGGTGACATCTTCGAGTACTTGCTCGAGGAGGTGAAAGAATCCGGCAAGAACGGCCAGTTCCGGACGCCGCGACATCTCATTCGCTTCATGGTGCAGCTCCTAAACCCTGAGCTAGGAAGAATCATACT
The DNA here is from genome assembly GCA_045809795.1 of Chthoniobacterales bacterium. Lineage (GTDB taxonomy): Bacteria > Verrucomicrobiota > Verrucomicrobiia > Chthoniobacterales > UBA10450 > AV80. The sequence goes on along the minus strand of JBJMXD010000006.1, from coordinate 323,812 downwards.
CGATCCGGCATGTGGCACCGGCGGCTTCCTCGTCAATTCTCTTTTACAGTGGGCGGCCGAGCATACCGATAAAGATGTGCTGCGCTTGGAATGGGACGGAACACCCCATGACATCCATCCCGTATGGCCCGCAGGCGAGCACTACGACTTCAGCAGCCTATTCTACGGCTACGACAACGACCGCACGATGGTTCGCATTGCTTGGATGAACCTTATTCTCCACAACGTTGAGTCTCCAGAGATTCATCAACTCGACTCCCTCAGTAAGCGCCTCCCAGATTCGGAAAGCGGCACCTATGACTACATCCTTGCTAATCCTCCCTTCACCGGCAGCGTTGACGAAGGCGATCTTAGCGAGAACCGTGAACGTTTTCCGCGCAGTGGCAAGGCAGCCGCGCCACTCACTACCAAAAGCGAACTGCTCTTCGTGTGGCTCATGCTCGATCTGCTCAAGATCGGCGGACGGGCCGCCGTCATCGTGCCGGATGGCGTCCTCTTCGGAAACACCAAGGCGCACCGCGAACTGCGGCGCCAGCTTCTGTTTGAAAATACGCTCGAAGCTGTGGTCTCTCTCCCGGCTAACATGTTCCAGCCGTACTCCGGGGTGAAGACTTCCATTCTCCTGTTTCAAAAGAACAAAGTGGCCAACGAAGCGGTCGCGAAGGGTGACGAACCTCGGACGCGCGAAGTCTGGTTCTACGAGGTTATCGAAGAGGCTTACTCGCTCGACCAGCGGCGCAGCGCCCGTTACGGAGAAGACAATGACCTTTGGGATGGGCTCGAAAAGTTCGATGCTTGGAACCGCTATCGCCAAGGGGCAGCCGAAGATAAGCAAGGGGACACTGTCGCAGCGCTCCGTGCGGCTGCCACCGCCAAGGACTACCACCAGCCGGACTACTGGCAGGAGCGATGGCGCACCGTCGACGACGAGTTTCTGAAACTCTTTCCCGAGAAATCCGGCGACAAAGGCCACACGTTCCCCCTCCACGAGATTTGGCCGCAGGACTTCCCTTTTGACGCGGCAGACAACCGAGGTTCGCGCCAGTATGACGAAGCCGCCCTTTCGCGCGTTCGTCCACGGCTTGAACAAGTCTTCGAAACAACAGTGAAGCGCGCGGTTGAACATGTCTACGCTATGCCTCCGAAGGCGAGCGTTGAAAAGGGACTTGCGGCCGCCGAGAAAATTGCAAAAGCGCTAACGAACCAGCTAAATAAACGCGCCCGCGACGGCGGCTTCTTGGATCGCGAATATGATCAATTCGGCCTGAACGCTCTCAAGGCCGAGCTCAAGAAGCTTTCGGCCAACGTTAAGGGGTGGGCGCACGCGGTGGAAATGCCTAGTAGAACACCGAGGTCGGCTCCAGCTTGGCCGGATGTCGACCGGGTAGCCGATTCGCTAATTCCGCAGTTAAAGGAGTTCGCCAAACTCGATGGCTACAACGTCTGGCGGCGAAGCCTCACCTCGGTGCCGAGGAGCGGAAAACTCACTGAATCCGATGAAGGCGAGCGGCAGCGCGTGCCCAGGCTGCTGAGTTGGATCGCCCCTGTCCGCGAATGGGCGGAGCTAGAAAGCTGGGGCGAAGACCCCGAGACCAAGCAGCCCATCGCCAAACCCACGCACCAGGACGGAGTGCTCGATCCTGCCTATTTCGTCTGGCTCCGCGACACTCTGAAAGTCTTCGACGACGACGCCACGGTGAAGAAGGACTTCCTCGACCGGCTCGACCCCGATTGCCTTGAAGCACTAGACTTCAATCTCTCGGCCGGTCGGCACAAGCCGTTCGTCTTCGACGCGGGCCAGCACCGTCCTCCCGCAGAACTCATCGGCGAGCTGCAAGCCATCCACGCCGAAGTCCAGAAGCGACTTGGGAAACTGCTTGCCACCGTGGAATCCGCGAAGTGAGCGCTGACTGGCAAACCGCAGGCTGGCCTGTCGCTCGTATTCGCGACATTGGAAGGTTGCATGGAGGGGGAACTCCTAGCCGAAAACGACCTGAGTTCTTTCAAGGCTCAATTCCATGGATTACTGGACAGGACATTCCTGAGAATTATGTCGCTGAAATCACAAGTGCGCGGGACTACGTAACCGAAGAGGCGGTTCAGGAGAGTGCGACTCGGATAGTTCCGGCAGGTGCCGTCTTAATCACAACTCGCGTGTCCGTTGGAAAAACTGCTATCGCCGGCTGCCCGATTTGCTTTAGCCAAGATGTAACGGCCATTCTCATTCATTCCGCAGCAGTCGCGTTGCCTGCGTATGTCGCTCAGTTCCTTCGCTCCAGAAGGGATGCCCTGCTGCAAAAGAATCAAGGCTCAACGATTGCTGGCATCACCCGAGACTCGTTGGCCCTTGAACAAATCCCCCTCCCGCCCGTGAGCGAGCAGCATCGGATAGTGGAAATCCTACAAGCGGCCGAGACCATTCGCCGCCTCCGCGCCGAAGCCGAAACTAAAACAGCCGAACTGATCCCAGCGATCTTTTCTACGACCTTCGGCGACCTATACTTTGCCAAGTCTCGTTTTCCGGTTCGGGCGCTCTCCTCAATCGGCGACTTGGATCGTGGCAAATCGAAACATCGGCCCCGAGACGAACCGTCGCTTTACGGCGGGCCATATCCGTTCGTTCAGACGGGCGACGTGGCACAAGCTAACGGCTGGATCACAAGCTTCAGCCAAACATATTCGGAGAAGGGCCTCGCCCAGAGCAGGCTTTGGCGGGCGGGAACACTTGCCATCACAATTGCGGCGAATATCGGCGCCACCGCCATTTTGACATTTGATGCATGCTTCCCCGATAGCGTCGTCGGTTTCACGCCAAACGACGGCATTAGTGTCGAGTATGTTCGGTGGTGGCTGCTCGGCTATCAGAGGAAGCTCGAAATTCAGGCACCTCAAGGCGCACAGAAAAACATCAATCTAGAAGTTCTCCGTTCAATCCAGATCCCTGTTCCGCCTGAGGAGATCCAATCGAAGTTCAAGGCGGCAATTCACAATCTTCGAGAGCAACTCTACCTTGCCGCGGCTGGAGCAAAGTCACTTGCCGCGCTTTCCGCTTCGCTTTCGGCCCATGCTTTTTCTGGTCAGCTCACCGCCGACTGGCGCGAGAAGCACCGCGTAACGCTCGCTGGCGAGGTTCGTACGCGCGATGCGGAACTCGCGATCCTCAGCGGAAGACCCGTGATCGTGAATTTCAGCACGGCCGACGCACGCGTCGAGGCCGAGGCGTTCAACGTTCCCGATGAGCTGAATCGGGAGCAAAAGGCGCTGCTGACCCTCAGCAAGATTCGGCAGCTCAAGAGAGCTACGGAGCGCAAACGCGGGACCGTTGACTACTTCACCGCCGAACTGCTCGCCGCCGAGCTCGACGGTCCGCTCCGCCGCAACCCGCACGCGATTGAAGCGCACCTTGCCGTCTTCGCCGCCCGCGGGCTGATCATTCCGGTGAGCCGCGAGGAACAGACGGAGGACACGGGAGAATACGTCTTCGGCAATGCCTATCGTCTCCCGATCGGCGACCAGGAGTCGCTCGCCGCGGATGAACAGAGCTACCGCGCGACTGTCGGGGCTGGGGAAAAAGCGATTTCGGAACGAATCCCCGGCGACTTCTCGCGCCTGCGCGAGATGGAGCGGCTCGTGGTCCAACTGGAAAAGGAGCGGATGCTGACGTGAGACTGCGTTACCTCTATCTTCCGCGCTGCGGCCCGCTCACTGATGTCGCCATCGTGTTCGGTCGCGAAGAGTTGGTAACCCGCGCGCTCAAACTCACGCGGCAAGGCGCGCTAAATTTCGTTGTCGGCGTCAATGGGAGTGGGAAGTCATCCATCCTCCGGGCGATCTACCAGACATTTACAGCACTGCGGAATAACCGCTTCCCGCCCCTGCCGGTCACTGTGGCGTGGGACATCGCTCCGGGCGGAGACACTGTGACCGCACTGCTTCACCTGCCCGAGGGCGTGAAGCGGCCTTACTTCGTGGCTTTGCCGGCAGCGGCGGAAATATCATTGTCGAGCTGGCGGGAACTGGCTCTGAACCTCGAAGACGACCTTGGCACTGTCGGGCTGGACCAAACGCTGGAGCGTGGCGATGCTGTGCTGGGCTCATATCTCCAGGCCCACCTACCGAAGCGGCTCGTCGCCTACACGTCCGGTGCGCCCGAACTTTGGACCCGGCTCGAACACCGCGTATTTCGCCCGGAGAACGACGGCGAAGGCGAATACGACATAGCCGACGAACGGCCACATGGTTGGAGTATCGAGAGCGAATGGGAGGAACAACAACCGATTCGAATGACCAATTTGCTCACGCGGTATTCGCTGACGGCAAGCGGCACGGCAGAAACGCTGCCGGGCGCTGGACAGGTCGGAATGGTTACTGGTGAGCTTGGCGATCAACTACTTCAAGAAATCGTGCCACTTGCCAAGCTCGGCAAGAAGGTGGCAATGAATCAGGCGCCTCGCGCGGCGCGTCTAGATCAGACTTACTTTCGCATTGAAGTACGCCAACTCCGCTATGCCGCTATCGCGCTGGGCCTCGTGCAAGCCGCCCGGGAGCTGCCCGGTCTCACGGAGGAGCTTGGGCAGGAAGCGCTGCGCAACGATTTCCTCATTAAATCGGCAAAGGAAGAGCGAACGCGGGATGCGCGGGATTTGCTGAATAAGATTGATTGGTTTTGGCCGACGCACCTCGCCATTACCTATCGCGATGCCGAGGAGCGCGTTGGCCCGCGGCAGCATCTCGAACTGCTTTGCCTAATCGCGCTCGCTGATGAGGTAGTGGACCAGCCGCGCGGTCGGAAGCGCCTCGTCATCTCACTTGGCCCGCGAGACGGAGTCCGCCTCGGCGATCGCCTTGAAAATGTCTTTCCCGGGGGGATTTTGAGCGAGGCGGCCCTTTCCGTTGCGAAACGGGTGGACAACTGCAAGACCGGCGCCGAAGCGGTGCTGCGCGTGCTGAGCGAAGACCAGACTGTGGATTCCACAGCACTCGACGCCTTCAACCGCCTTCGTGACTGGGAGAGGACCGGTCTGCAGGAGGAAATCACTCTTACCATCAAACGCCTTAATCGACCGATGGCGAAAGACGGCAAGCCCGACGAGGTGATCGTCAGCTTCGACCACCTCAGCGATGGCGAGCAAATGCTGCTCGGGCGGATGGGTCTGCTTTACCTGCTGCGCGGTCAACACGGTTCACTCCTGCTGCTGGACGAGCCGGAGACGCATTTCAACGACGCCTGGAAACGCGAGATCGTCGAAATGATCGAGGCTGGGCTGCTCGACTCGACGCGCGCGAGCGTGCTCGTCGCCACGCACACCAGCATCGCGCTTACAGACGCTTTCGCCGCCGAGGTGACGGTGCTCGACAAAGGTCCTGAGCAAACGATCGCACGCGCCGTAAAAGGCGGTCTCTTCGGCACCGACCCTGGCGAAATCACGATGAATTTATTTCGCGCCGATAGCAGCGCCGGAAGCCGCTCAGTGGAGATTCTCGACCGGCTACTTAAAACGAATTGGGACGGGCGTGAGCAGGAGCTTCACCAAATTTTGGATATTCTGGGCAGCAGTTTCTATCGAGCTGAGCTCCGGGCTGTGCTCAACGACCTCCAGCGCAATCACGATGCCGCTCCACCCGGTTAAGCTCCCAAGCTTAGCGGCACGTCTGTTTCGAGTCGTCGCCCTGCAGAAAGTTTTGCTGAAAGCGTTGGCCAATCCAGCATTGAACGTCAACGCAGTGAACCGCGCTTGGGTTCAGAATCTCTGGAAATCGATGGACCCCGGATGGGTGACGAAGTTCTGTCGGCGCGGCCAGCTCGCGCGTATCCAAACGATTGCCGCAGCAGCTCCAGCTTTTAGACAGGCGCTTTATGCGGAGTTTTGCCGACAGAATAAGATTGAAACGCTAATCGGTACGGGTGGCAATTTTGTCGACGTAGCTACGCTGCCGAGCTCCACCGCAGCTCTCGCCCTGACAGTCAAAAAGTTCTTTGTCGAATGCTACGAACTGCTCGGCTCTTCGAGCCGCGTCGGCGGCTATTACTTCGCTGGCAGATCAATCACGAAGCGGACGTACCGAGAGAAGTTCTGCGAAGCCTATCCAACAATTGTAATCTGCCCGTACTGCGACGGCGACATCGGCAACCCCGATCTGGATCACTATCTGGCGAAGACTCTGTTCCCTCTGATTGCGTGCTCTCCCTGGAATTTGGTCCCGATATGCAAGAGCTGTAACGATGTAGTAACAGGTAAAGGCGGCGGAGCTGCAATAACTCTGGGGCCGCCGCGATCGACAAATGATTGGCTACATCCATTTTTTAGACCTGCGTCGAAACAGGTCTGGATCCGACTGAACGGACCTCCCCAGGGCTCGATCCCGCGGCTGCATTCGCCTAACGCTGCCGAGGCAACCCGACTCGATAACCACATGGCGCTGATTGATCAGACCTGGAAAGCGAATCCATGTAGATCTCTCACTAAGCGATGGACCAACAAGGCAGCAGCCTACTTCGACGTACTCGTCCGCCAAGTGAACAAGAATGCGGCGGCACAAAATCCCCGCGTCCTCCTCGTTTGGAAACGGTTCAATGACCACTATCAAGCGCGCGGCAGGACTGCTTCCTCGATGATTCATTTAGCCGTCTGCGAAGCTGTTCTCGTCGGTCGTGCCGGCTATGTCTGGGAGTTTGTCGATTCGAATCCGCCGCAGATGGTCTGAGCTGCAGGAGGTGCTCTCTCCGGCCGCAAACCCGCGCAGGAAGCGCAGTGGAGTGCGAGCCGCACTGGCATTCTGAAGCTCTGGATCTACGACTTCCGCACAAATCTGCACTTCACCCTCAAGGAATGGAGGAGCTGCGACATAGACTGATGAACATCAGCCCGGAGGGGCAGCGCCGCAGCGTTGATCAAAACACCTTGAAACGCACCGACCTCGATGACTTCGTCGCGTGCTATCACGGCCGCAATGGAGGGACGAGCTCCCGCACGTCCAAGGACCTGCAGAAGCAGGTCCCTCCGGGCAATCGCCACGAGCGGAAGCCGACCTGGACCGAGAAAAACGAGAAAGGCCGTTGGCGCGCCTACAAATACGAAGACCTCATCAAGCGCGACAAGGTCAACCTCGACATCTTTTGGCTTAAAGACGAGAGCCTTGAAGACAGCGCCAACCTTCCCGCCCCCGAAATCATCGCGGCCGAGATCGTGGAAGATTTAGCAGCAGCGCTCCAGCAGTTCGCCGCTATTGCACAGGACCTGAAAAAGTGATTCCCTGCCTCGATTGATTCACTCGTTCCCACTCGCTCACCCTCCGGGCTTCCCGTCCATGTCGTCTAATCCATGAACTCCATTGTCGAAGACCCCAAACCCCCCTCGGCGAATTCGCCGAATGCTACTGACCTGAAGCACTGATGCCAAAACACCCAACCACCGAGGCGCGACGTAAGCGTAGTCAGGCCGGGGCAAAAGGACTGGTTAAACGCGTAAGGGAACACGCGGTTATTGTGCTTATCACCGCGATCGCTGGCGCACTGATAGCACTATCCCAGTTTACAACCGCGCTCACGAACATCCGGACTTTTCTCGGATGGAAAACTAGTGATGAAACCATGGCGGCTGCTAAGTCAAAGATTCACGCCGCCGCCGGAGACATTGAGCACACAGCTCCTCCGGAGGCACAGCGTCGCCTGACAGTCATCAAGGGCGTCGTCGCGGAGCTGAATAGCACCGAGGCAAAGCAGGCGGCGGTGCAAGAGCTGGTGAACATTATCTTCCATGATCCATCGCCCGATGACCGCATGAGGAAAGTGCGGGCAGCGGTTGTTGCCTCAATCATGGAAATGCAGGGGCAGGATGTCTCACGGTTATTCAACCAAGGGCAATTAGAGGAACTCGATTTTTACGGTGCGAAGTTTGACAAGGCCCATCTTCGTGGCGTCAGCTTCAAGGGATGTTTCTTGGTCAAGGCCTCATTCAAAGACGCTGAGCTCGACGAAGCTGATTTTTCCGAGGCATGCCTGCGGAACTCTGATTTCACGGGTGCATCCGTCGTTAGCGCCAATTTCGATGACGCAGATTGGTTTAACGCGGCTGGCTTTACCCAAGATCAGCTGGCGAGAGCGAAAATCGCCAAGCTGATGCTCTGTCCCAAAAACGAACAGGAAATGAGGCAATATCTCGCCCAGACGTATGAATACCAATGGGAAAACTGGGGTCCGGCTATTCAAAACGAGCTGCGCCGGAGTTGGGAGGTTTATTGGAAGCCAGGCGGCTTAGCCGAATCTGTGGCCGCGTGGCAGGGACAGAAATCGCCCTAGCTTACAATGAGTTCCGGCACCTACGAAGGTGGACGACGGTCGGACCCTCGGCGTGCTGTGGCTTGATCGTGATCCCAAGGGGGTAGGTCGCTTACTTTTGACACAAGGCTCAGACTTTCAAGTCCGACGGCCAGACGAAGAAGAAGCCTTTGCCGTTGGATTTGCCGTTGAAATTACGGTTGGAAATCTTTGGGCCAAAGAAAATACGGCCCTTTGTTGAAGGCGAATTCGCCACCGGCATCTTTTCCTTTTGCCGTCAGTTGCTTTTTACCCTCGTGTAACTCGAGATAACCGTTCCCGATTAGTTTTTCGTATAGCTTTGCAGCGTGGATACCAAGCTTCGCTGCCAATTTGCCAGTCGGAATTTTCGTATATTCGAATGGAGGCTGGGCGTCGTTCGCGGATTTTAAAACGAGATTTTCGCGATCGACGTGGGTCGGCTCGCTGATCCTGACCAGACGGTCTACCTCGGCGCTGACGTCAAAAAACATTTGTTGGTCGGGCCCCCTCTTTAGCAGCACGCCCATCTCGTTGTTATTCTGTTGGCTGTACAGGTGCAGGTTAAGACTGGTGATGACAGCGAGGCTCTCGTTCAGGTAGCACTTCGCGTGGAGATTTTGGCAAAAGCTAGTCCGGATGTGCGGGACAGTGTTGAGCCACTGGCGCTCTCGCGTTTCTAATTCTTTCTTGCCGTAGATGATCCGAATATCCACATCTGGGCGATATCCGTCCGCTAGCAGCTCTCTGATGCGCGAATTGAGCTGCAGATAAGGGCTGACCAGGACTATTCGTTCTCTAGCGTCCTTAATGATCTGCTCGATGACGTAATTGATGCCGTTAGTGGTGAGGAACTTTGCCATAGGCGCCAATGGAGAGCAGGGGCGATACCACCTAGCCGGCCCACTCGTGATCTCCTGCCTGCGCCTATTCCGATGCGCCTGCCGTAGTGAATTCCTTTCTCGTCCCTCGCCTTTCGGGATTCTTCGCCGAGCGATTCGGGCCTTGACTCCAGTTGTTGCTTTCGATGGGATGCACTATGGCGTACGGCGTCGACCCCCAACCCCTCTATCAGTTACAAAAAGACCTTGCTCAGTTGCCCGAGACATTGCCCGATTCGGCCCGCGATCTCGAGCGAGTGCTTTTTTCCTTTTTAAACGCTTTTGATTGTCTTCTCGCACTAATGAATGCGGTCCTCGCCCGTTGCGCGGAGCGAGCGAACGATCAGCGTGCCTATCGTCGCAGATTCTTGCCGCTTTTTGATGAGGCACGGAAAAGGTGTTTCGTACTGCTTACTACCGACGTTCGCGAAGGAATGGAGCAAAATCGTTTCACATTTGTCACAATGACGTACGCATTGCGCGATTCGTTGCTGGCGGACGAGATGGTGATCCTCGATGAGTCTCTCAGTGAAAGCGAAGAGATTGCCGATCCGGAAGATCATGCGGACGCTGCCGAGACTGTGACCGACAGCCTCAAGGACTTCATTAAGAAGTTTTTCGGCGGGAAATGGGTCCGAAAAAAGAGGCTCCATTCAGTTTTGCATACGATTAACGAGATAATCTCAATCGTTAAGAAGGTCGTCTAAATCCCATCATCATCGCCGATGGTCAGCGGGGGTGAGGATAGGCACGCAATTTCAGTGTCCGAGGTTAGAAGATTGTCCTGCCATAATTCGGCAGAGCTTGATAGGACTCAGTCCTCGCTTTGACACAGCACGCGAGCTAACGCGTCGAGTTACTCGTTAACCGGTAATAATTATCTGACGCAATCCAGGAAACGTAATTGGCGTCGTTATCAGCGCGAGGTCGCGCCGATTGCGACGAGGGCGAGATGGGTTCCATCGGCCGACAGACGAAGATGCAGGGGCCATGAGCTCTTATTGTCTACCTGGTAGGAACACTGCAAATCTCGCGTCTCGGGATCGAAACCCCGGATGTAGGTGGTCGGGTACTTTTGCTCGCGTTTGCCGCCGAGCTCGTTGATCCGAGAAATCTCTTCCGTCGTCAGGCCGTTCCTTTCGGCGTAAAAGGAAATCGGGAACGGACCCAGATCATTTGGAAAAATTAAGGCGAAGCTCTTCCATTTCTCGGGTCCGTTTGGATTGCGAACAAAGAGACAAGCGGCCGGCAGATCAATCACGACGACCAGCGGTCCGGCCTGATGAATCTGGGGCTCGACTCCGTCCGACACGTCCCCGAACCATTCGATCTCAGTCGCTCCCGGCGGGCGATAGCCGGCGCGCTGGGAAAAACCGTGTTCGCTCCGGCCGCGCGCTTTGCTGTCGATAATCACACTGCCTTGATTCGTCAGGGATATTTCCCGACGCACTGTCGGCGCGGGTTCAAGCGGCGATTTACCCAGGAGAAAGACGGCGATGGCGGCAATCGGTAGCATCGCTACTGCAATCGCAGCGAGGATAATGGAAGTCTTGATTCCACGAGACATCTGTAACCCCTCATCGCTGCAAGCTTTGTACCGTGAAGGGGTTTGTTAGGCTTCAGTCCTCGAGCGATCGACGCGTTCTTCTGTAGCGGCGGTCTGCGACCGTCGAGATTGTTTTCACCTCAACCGCCTACGGCGGTCATAGACCGCCGCTACAGCAGGAAGCGAAGCCAAGTGGAGTCGAGCACGAGCACGATTAGCGGCTACAGAACGAATGGAGTGATCCGCTTAACGCGTGCGCGGTCGGCGTTGAGTGACGCTTTTCTTAGTCTGTGTCTTTGCCAGCACCGATGAAGAGGAGACGGCGGCCGGTGAGGCGGCGCTGGTTAGAATCGGCGAGGCCATCGATGATCGCGGACTGAAAAAGAAGCATCCGATGATCACGGTAGCGATCGCGCCCACGAAGACGAGCGGGATGGCTGCAGGTAATGACAATCGAATCGGGCGAGGGCGGCGGGTCGCCGGTAAACGACGGGTGAACTGCCGCGACGATCGGTATTTCAAGAGGGGTAACCGATCGTCGATCATTTGCCCGTCCATTGTCTGGGACGGATCGCGGCCGGTATACGGACTGAGACAACCGGCATGGAAGAGACCTTCTACCAAGGTGGTAGTAAGCGGCGTGTGAAAGCCATTTTGAAGGATCTCGAACAATTGCACGCCTCCGCAAAAAGCAGAATAAGTGCCCCGCGAAGCGCAACCCATACGGAGCTGGACGCCAGACCGCGGTCATTGACACTCGCCGCGAGCGGTGCACCCGTTATTAGGAGGTAATTATTTATGCCAGATAAACGAATGTATGTCGAAAAGCGGGATATTTATCCGTTCGTCAGGCCACGGGGATCGAGTAAGCGCAATGCCGGGTTAGGGCGCTCCGCGGTCGTAGATTTCTACGAGGCCGATTCCGGTTCCGTTGTTGACTCCCGCGAGCAAGGCAGTGTACGCGCCCGGCGGAAGCGCGGCTGTTATGGCGGACTCGAGACTATTTGAGGGGGCCAAACCGGCGCTGGTAAGCTCCTCGGCCTGGACCGGATCGTCCTGCCAATCGTCATTGGCGTTTAGGAGGACTCCGTTACCATCGCGCAATTCCAGGGTGGGATTTGCCAACGCATTCGGCACGCCTGCGCCAGTCAGGCTGGGCCCGATCCCGCGAACCACTACTTCGCTCTTCTCTGAATTATGGCCGAGAATGAAACCGGCGATCACGATGTCCTCTCCTCTCCCTACCACGGCCCGCGTACTTATGTTAGCCAGCTTTGAGGGGACCAGCTGATCGAGATCGTAGACTTCGACTGAAGCGACACCGGACCCTCCATCGCTGCCTCGAACGGTGGCGGTATAGGAACCAGGCGCCAGGGTCGCGTCGATTGCCGATTCGAAGTCGTTGGCAGGTGGGATCCCGCTTGCCTGGATTTCGTGCTCCTGATTCTGTCGCCAATTATCGTTAACAATCGTCGCAAATCCGGCGGGCCCGTGTAATTCGAGCAGCGGGTCAGTGAGCGCGCCAGAGACACCAGAACCTGTCAGGGAAGGGCCGATAGCTCGGATCAGGACATGCTTGGGGCTGTTGCCTGTGATGATGAATCCGCCAATCCCCACGTTATCGTTGGTCTGCACTCGCATACGTGTCGAAAGGTTGATTGGCTGGGCGCGAGGTTCCGCACTGGGCGTGGCCGTACTTGCCGGCGATGGAACAGGCGTCGTTGTTGGCGCAGGCGTGGAAGTTGGGCTAGCGCTGGGCTCTGCCGTCGGCTCTGGAGTTATGCTGGGCTCAACCGTCGGCGTGGGCGTTGCTGGCGGAGTAGGCGTCGGCGTCGAGCCGGATGTCGCGCTCCACAAAACGCCCACCAGATAACCGGTGGAACTTTGGGCCCAGCCAATAATATCTCCTGAGTCGCTGATGCCGCTCGCGCCTGAGTTGATGTAGCCCGCTGGCAAGAGGTTGTGAAGGTCGAAGCCGTTGCCGCTATCGCCGTCCCAGCGAAACGCGTGCGAGCTATTGTTGACTCCGATTACTCCGACATGGCTTGTGCCATTGGTATCGAGTGCCGTCCCTTCGCCGAGTGCGACACGGCTTTGGGCGGAGCCATGCCAGACAAATGCCGTCACGTCTGAGAATCCGGCGACTTCAATTCCGTAGCCGACCTGGGTGTTGTTCTTTACCCCGTAGGCATACGAGACGTCCCATCCGGCAGGGTGGAGATCGATCGCGCTGGCGGCGGTTCCATGCCAGAGAATGGCGTGGGTTTCACTGGTGTAGGAGTTGCCTCCGTGCGGAATAAGCAGATCGACATAGCCAACCTGGGTGGACCCATCGGTGTCGAATGCCTTGCTCCGCTGGTCGCCCGGAGCATTCGCGCCGGTGAGCGACGTGGGATGTAAATCCACCCAGCTTTCCGCTGTGCCACTCCAGAGCGCTGCATGAATGCGGTAAGTGCAACCGCCTTCGTTCCCGCAGAATGATCGGTCCAAGTAGCCGACTTGCTGGGTCCCGGCAATCGAGAAAGCTTCCGAGCTACCCCAATCCGACAGCGGCCAGAGCAGGACGAGGCTTTCGGGTGTGCCGCTCCAGAGAGCAGCGCGACGACCGCTGTAGGGAGGGTTCTGGCCTTCCACATAACCTACCTGGCGGGTCCCATCCGTGGCGCTCGCTTTCGAGTAAGTCCAGTTAGGCGGATGGAGGTCGATAGGAGTGGTCGAATTGCCATTCCACAAGAATGCGTGGGTGTATTCGGGATACACAGCGCCACCAATTCGCGCGGCGCCGACGTGCTGTTGCCCGGCTGTTCCTTCGCCACGCGTTTCATCGAAGCCAGCGGGCGGATCATAAATAATCACCTGGTAGTTTTGCGCGGCAGCGGGTGTCGGCAGCAACCACGCGGCAGCTGACAGCGCGAGGAACAGGAATCCGATTAGCTGCCCATACGAATGGTGATGACTGTTCATTCTCTCTTAAATGTTCGTCCCCCGGTATGTATCGTCTTCGGGTACGGATTTGGACTGACACAAAGGTCAGGAACTCGAATGAGAGCGCGCTCAGAGAAAACCGGATGCGATATTAGGTGAACCTCACGCACGCCTTTCCTTTCGTTGGCAAACGCCGCTGATTGACATGCGGTGCAAGCGGTGCACCCGTGTGCAGGAGGTACTTATGCCAGACAAAAGAATGTATGTGGAAAAGAGGGTGAAGGAAGGGGACTTCGCCGTTCGAAGAGCCGGAGCTAAAAGAGCGAGCGCAGTGAAGCCGACGCAAAAGAAAGCGATCAAGAAGTCGAGAAAGCTCGAGCCCAAGTCCAAGCCGCGCGTCGAACGCGTCCGGAAAACAAAGACAGGTGGGCCGGATAAGTGGCGATCACCGTGATCGGTGATCGGTGCCCCATGATGGATCAAACAGCGCGAGACCGCGGAGGTTACACGAACAGGAAACGGTCGTGATCTCAGACGTCAGTTACGCGAATGCATTATTCGTGGTATTGGCCGCGTCGGCGGTTATAGGCCGCCGCTACAGGATCATCCGATCTTTGGAAAATGGATCTTTAGCTTGTAGCAGATGAAGAGAACGAGAATCGCTCCCAGAGTGGAAAAGATCAGGCCGGCGGGATGAAAGCGTGGATTGCCCGGTCGCGCAAACATTTGGGTCACGGCTCCGCCAATGATCGAGCCGATAATGCCCAGAACGATTGTCCAGAAGATGGTATGTGGGTGTGCATAACCGATTTTGCAATTAGCCCGGCGACGAAGCCGACCAGATGTACCAGATTAAATGAAACATAGTTTTCGTCCGCCTCGTTAGTTAGGTCGAGGATGGGCGGGCCTTTGCGAAATGGCGACGATGAAATTAGTCGCAACCGCAGGTCGTGTGTGAAGAGAGCGATCCCAATGGCTCCGCGGATCCGTTCGGATAGCTGCGGCGCTAGGGCTTCTTCTCCACCAGCGGCAGATAGGCGTCGTAGTGTTGCGCTTTCATTTGCTCGACCGGGATGAAATGGAATGCAGCCGAGTTGACGGTGTAAGCCTGTCCAGTGGGCGATTTCGGGTCGGGAAAGAGGTGGCCCAGGTGGGCGTTGCTTCGTTTGGCCCGCACTTCCGTCCGCTGCATGTCATGCGAATTGTCCGCGACCTCGACGATCAGATCTTTCGAGATCGGTTTGCTGAACGTCGGCAGACCGACACCGCCATCGTACTTGTCGGCCGAGCTGAAGAGCGGTTCGTTCGTGATCACATCGACGTAGATGCCGGGTTTGTCGTTGTCCCAGAATTCGTTTTGGAATGGCGTCTGGGTCCCATTTCCGCGCACGATCCGATACTCCTCTGGCTTTAATCGCTGTTTTAAAACGGCGTCGCTTTGGACCGCTTGGTTCGGATCGAAACCGACCAGTGGCTTTGTCTCCTGGGTAGCCATGAACAGATAGATTGCCCCTGCCCCGAGCACGGCCACCAAGGCGAGACCGACATACATGCTTAGACTCGATTTCTCTTCGCTGGTTATACGTCCGCCGTACATAGGATCACGCTCAGCGTAATTTAATCAGAGGTCGGCCCTCATCGGCAAGTCGATAGCGGATCAAAATTAAAATTAAACGGAACAGTGAAACGGCCAGAGGCAAGGACGGCCGCGCGCGATCGTTCGCCGCCTTGACCGCGTCCCGGATCGGTCGACGCCGATAACTTCGCCGCCTGGACCGACAAAACTACCGGCCAATAAAGAAACATCGCCCGCCCCGCTGCCGACGTCCAAAACGCGCATCCCCTCGCTCAACCCGGCTTCGCGAAAGACAAGCTTGGTGAGGCTGCCGAAGAATTGCGCCTGTTCTTCCAGGCGCCGGAGCTCGGATGCTGAATGACCCAGGAGGTAATTAGGCGGATTTGATGCGCCCATAATGGCCATTATTAGTACGCCGGGAATGGTGAATGTGAACCGAAAATCGCGAATGCCGATCTGAAATTGATCGCGTCTGGCGGGCGAAGAGTAGGATGCCCTGCCTTGTCAGACATGGGAGACAGGGATTAGAGTCTAGGTGCTGTTACTATGTCGCCGCAACAGGACAAAGACAGGGCCGGTGTGATAGCGCCGCCGCCGCTAATTTACCTTGCTGGCATCTTGATCGGCTTGGCAATTAATCGGTGGTGGTGGCACTGGCCGATCTTCCGTTCGACCGAATGGCGCTGGAGCGGGCTGGTCCTGGTCGCCGTGGGCATCGCGGTGGGTGTGGCAGGACGGCGCGCGTTAGTAGCCGCGGAGACGAACGTCAATCCGTTCAAGCCTACGCTGTCGATTGTGGCCGCTGGGCCTTTCCGTTTTACCCGCAATCCGCTTTATCTGGGGATGACGCTTCTCTATTGCGGCCTGACTTTGGTGAGCAATTCCTGGTGGGGCTTCGTCCTTCTCGTCCCGGTGCTTCTGCTTACTCATTTCGGGGTAGTCACGCGGGAGGAGCGTTACCTGGAGCGTAAGTTCGGCGATAGCTACCGGCAGTATCGAGCGCGCGTGCGCCGATACTTGTGACGACGCGGCTCCGAAAGCTTTGGCGAGTGTTCCACGGACGTCGGAGGAACGTGGTCGTAAATCGCGCAGCGAATCACGATCGCCCGCCGCGCCGTCGAACTGTCTCACAGTTTCCAAGCCGCCAAAGACGAATTACGTTTTTCGCGGGCGGAAAGCGAAAGTGTTGGGTTGGGAGAGACCGTGGAAATGAGTTCAGGTCTTGAGTAATCCAGTTAGCGCGCCGACCCACAGAGATGTCAGTATCCAACCCAGCACAATTTGAAGGCAAAGATAGCCCCACAGAAGGCTTCCCCCCTTGGCGGACATGAATGATTTTTCGCCTTGGTTACCATTTGGCGCCCAATTACTGACTTGATCGAACTTCAACAAAGGAATGAACGATTCGATCGAATAAGCAAAGCTATTGAATCGCGGGTAGTCGGGAGCCAGTCGAGGTTTGGCGGACACACCGGGAACACCGGCAACAGCTTTTTCGTAGGCGTCTTTATGCGTCGGTAAGATCAGCCTGTGTTTGTAACCTTCGTGGAGGAGAAATGTACCGAATAGAATCACCAATACACTTAGGCCGAAGGCGCGCCACGGCTTGTAGCCGTATCCAATCAGTTTCCCAAAGGCATTATACCACCACCATTCCTGGCGCCGCAGCCTCGTGAACGGCCGCCACGGCTTCCCGGGTTGAGCCGTGAAATGCTTCCGCAGGAACTTCGCGTAGGCTTTGTTCTTCTCGATCATGACCATCCGTGCCTGCGCCTCATGGCCCATGTTGCGGAGAGTGGCGGCCAGTTGCTCATACGGCTGGGGCAGGAACTTGCCCGCGGCCTGGAGTTCGAGCCAGGCTAGTCGAACGTGGACGTCGGATGAACCAGACTTACCGTAAATTCGCTTGTACGTAAACCCGTCGAGCCGCAATTTACCGGACTTTGGCCAACTGTCTTCATCGTCACGCCATGCTGCCGCTGACGCCTGCTCCAAGTTAAGCTCCGCGCCCTCTCCCTGTCGCAGCCGAGCGTTCGTGCACTCCAGGATACCTCCGATTTCAGCCTTGTCGAACTCCAGAGTTCCCTGTGCCGTGAACCCGTCACTTAACATCACGCTGCCATCAATTTTCGCTGAATTTGCGATGAGGGCTCTCCCATCGAATTCCAAATCGGGGTTCTTCGTGATGGGATGATTGAATTCTGCGCCTTCACAGTCCACAAAACCATGGACCTTGGCTGCCATGAAGTTTGCCGCGCCGGTCACACAGGCGCGTCGCAAGAGCACGTTGCCAAAGATTTCGGTCGACGTTGCACTGAGAGCCTCGCCGCCGGTATTCGAGATCTGGGCGTCCCCGAGATCGAGATTGCTGCCAATCGTTGCCCTAGTGAGATTGATTTCACCGGTGCTGTGGAAATTCCGTCGCAGATAAAGGCTGCCGCCGATTTTCGCTCGATTTGCGAAGAGGGAAACCCCCTTCGGATTGTGGAGGGAAGCTCCCTGAAAATCGAGAGCACCATCGATGGTGGCCGCAACGAAACAAACCTCTCCGTTCGCGATGAATCCCTCATTCAGCTCGGCTTCCCCTTCGATATGAATGCCGGCAGCTTTTATATTGCGCACACTACAATTGATCAGGGTAAGCGATGGCAACCGGGCTCGTTCGAGGCAAATGTCGCCGTTAAAGGTGCAGTGGACCGCTTTGAATGGGAACGGGATTTGCGCGTCATCGAGATCGAGCACTCCTTCAACCTGGACGTTGGAAATCTGGAAGCCACGGTGCGTTACTAAATCGCGCGCCGAACGATCGGTGCAGAGCCAGACCACATACTCGGAGCTTACTATTTCTTTCGTGGGATTCGCTTTGTCGACTTTGGCATCAACTTTTCGGCCTGCTTCCGCATCGAGAAACAATTTCTCCTCGGCGCCGGTGATTGTTCGGGGAGCGAATCTAATTTTCGCCAGGTCGAGGAGGCGGGAGGGCACGTTCACAGAATGCCAGTAAGCGGATGTCGCATGCAAGTCTTTCTTGATGCAAGCAGTCGAGGCTATGAACTAAAAAAGCCGCGGCTTCTTATTCTGCCATAGGGGCAGTTAACAACCGCCCGCAGCTTGAAATTGCGGAAAGGTTTCGGCGGTCGTCCGCCTTCGCGTGAGCTACGGCGCGACAAGTAGGCCGCCGCTACAACGGGAGCGTCCCACGGGGACGCTGCTACAGAACGCAGGTGACAAAGGCCAAGCGGAGTCGAGCACGAGCAGGAGCACGAGCACGATTACGATTAGCGGCTACACAAGAAACGGGATGATCCGTTTCACGCGTTGTCGGTAGGCGGCGTATTGGTCGGGGAATTGTTTCATCATCACTTCTTCTTCGTCGCTGAGTTTGATCCAAAAGCTTATGAAGACGAGGACTAGGGCGAGGATTCCGGCGAGGTGGCCTTGTGCAAGGGCGGTGGCGAAGAGCATGGCGAGGAGGCCGGTGTAGATGGGATGGCGGACGAATTGGTAGGGACCGCGCACGATTAGTTCGTGGTTTTCTTTCAACGTCACCGTGCCGCTCCAGTTGCGGCCGAGAGTTGCCCGGGCCCAGAGACAGATGACAAGTCCGCAGATGCATAGAATCGTGGAGCCGATCAGGAGCGCGTCGGTCCGGGGAATGATTTGGGCGCTGAACGGATAGGGGAAACGACGTCCGCAGAAGAGGAGATACCAGCCCATCAGGATGGGAATGAAGTAGCGTAAACGCTGGCTGGCGCTCTCGCGGTAAACGGTGCGCTTGGTGAAGATCGCGGCTACGAGCCAGACGATGAAAAAGATGCCCCAGCAAGTGCTAATTATCGGGAAAGTGACGTGTGACATGTGACGTGTGACGTGAAACTGGAAAGTGACGTGTGACGGTGACGAGTGATGTGATTAAGAAGCAGCGCTTAATTTCCGGCGAAGGCCGTCGAGCATTCGACGGATGTCATCGAGGAGAACGAATTCCTGCGTGCTTCGACTTTTCATTGTCAATTCGAGTTCAACGCTCAAAACCAATTGCGTTTCGAGCTCCGCCGTCGAGCCCTCAGCATGGGAGATGAATTGAATGAATTCGCCGGTGGTGTGACGGGCTTGCCCTTCGGCGATGTTGGAAGGAATGGAGACAGCCGCCCGGCGCATCTGCGCGACAAGGCCAAATCTTTCTTCAGCGGGAAAGGTCGAAGTCAGTTTATAGATTGATTTGGCGAGGGCAGGTAGACCGCTGCTACAGGGCAGAAAAGATTCGGCGGTCGTCCGCCTTCGCATGGCTATGGCGCGACAGGTAGACCGCCGCTACAGCTAGTTAGCTTCCCTCGCTCGGGGTTTGCAGGAATTTGCTGAGGCCGCCACCGAAGGTTTGGAGGAGCCCCGGAAGCATCCCGGCGAGGCTTTGCGGGTGATCGGCCGCGGGATCAACGGCGCCGTTCGGAGTAAGCTTATCGACTAAGTGCGGCAGGAACTGGGCAAGAAGTTGCGAAGCTTGGGCCGGATCGACGCCGAGTTTGGTGGCGATCGCGCTTATTTGGTCGGGCCCGATAACGTTTTGGACTTGGTCCGATGAGATGGGTTTGTTCTCGCCGGTGCTAATCCAGGAAGCGACTTTGTCGCCGTGACCGGCCTGAGTGAATTTGTTGAGCAGGCCCTGGACGCCTCCGCTCTGAGCGAGAAGGCCGCCGAGCACGCCGATAAGCGCACTGCCGCCGGCGGGGTTATCATTTGGTTGGTTCTGGCCGCCGAGAAGTGAATCGAGCAATCCCATATGGGTTTGGTTATAGTTGATTCGGTTCGACGCTACAATGCAGAAGAATTGGCGGGAGAGTCGGCTGTCGGAAGCCGAAGAGATGTATGGTCGGCTGTCGCCAGCCGAAGGAAAAAAGGAATTTGCGGGTGAGACACCCGCCACTACACGGGCAGAAGAGATTCCGCGGTCCCGCCACGCCGGACCGCCGCTACAGTAAACGAACGGATTCGTCCCGCATTGCGGGACCGCTACAACTTCTTCCTTTTTACTTCCTACTTCTTACTTTGCGCGCAGCGCCTATGGTGTTGCAGCCGGCGATGATCCGGACTCGGTGGGCATGCTGAGTTGCATGAAGCCGCCGAAGGTTTTTTCGCAGCGGTTGTTCGCTTTGACGAATTCGGCGTTGGCTTTCACGGCTTTATCTTGGGAGTTCACGAGGTCTTCGCTGAAGGCGCAGGCCATGATCGCGAAAATGCCCTTGGAAAAATCCTCAGGAGAAATGCCGGCGGCTTTGAAGTCGGCCGCGGCCTTCGGACATTTTGTGTTAATCGCCGCTGCCCAGGCTTCCGGAGTCATGTTCGGATCCTTGCCGATCTCGGTCATCTCGGCTTTCGCTGCGGTATCCTCGCCGAGGCTCTTGATAACGGCGTCCATTTTGTCGAGCAGCGCAGTCGTGAGCGGAATGGCGCCGGCGGCTTTGACCTGATCGGCGGGTGGTTCGGCGGCATGGGTCGTGGGAACGAGCGCGAAGGCGCCGAGCGCGCAAAGAACAGGAACGACAAGGAAGCGGTTAAGAGAATTGGTGAAATTCATAGGAATAGTTTGGATATCGGTCAGTTGAGGTTGTGAATCGTAAACTGCGGTTGCTGCCGGCGACATTGTCCGGTGGATTGGGCGCGGGTCAAATCGAATCGGCGTGCGGCAAAATTCCGGCGCTCGCCCGACCGCCGCGGCTGATAGGAAAGGGCATCTTTCCGTTAATGCACGTTATAAATCTCGAGTAGCCCTATCCCGGTGCCGCCATTCTTTCCTGCAAGGATAACTGTGAATTGTCCCGGCGGCAGCGACACGAAAATCCCCGCCTCCTTTGGATCCGAAAGAGCCAGACCGTTGGCGCTTAGTTGCGCCGCTTGCGCTGGATCATCCTGCCAATCGTCGCTTAACAGCGGCGTGCCGTTAACGTCGTGCAACTCCAGAGTCGGATCGGCCAGGACCGGGCTGAGACCAAACTGGGCTAGCGATGGTCCTATCCCCCGGATCGCTATCCGCGTATTACCGCTATTGTTACCGAGGATGAATCCTCCGATCATGACATTGTTGCCGCTCTGGACAAACCCGCGCGTGCTGATGTTAGCCAGCTGGGAATCGGCGGCCTGGTCGAGATCGTACACTTCTACCAAGCCCACGCCGCTGCCGTTATTTTTGCCCGCCAGGATCGCCGAATAACCTCCAGGCTGAAGCGTGGCTACGATCCCTGACTCGTTAGGATCCTGTAAGGCGAGATTGTAGGCTCTCAGTTGCGCCGCCTGGGAGGAATCATCCTGCCAGTTATCATCTGTTATCGTGGATAAGCCAGCGGGGCCGTGCAGTTCCAGGGTAGGGTCGGACAGAGTGCCATCAAAGTACTGGGCCAGCGATGGTCCAATGCCACGCACCGCCACCGTCTTCGGCGCATTCCCGCTGACAATAAATCCGGCTATGAGTACGTTGTCGCCTCCTTGCACCTGCATTCGGGTCGCGATATTCAATGCCTGAGCAGGCGGGGTAGGGGTTGGTACGGCGGACGTGGTAAAAGTTTGCTGAACGCCCATGGTGGTGCCGGCAACGTTGGTAGCTGTCGCGCTGAAATGGTAAGTCGTGTTCGGGGTTAACCCGAAGACGTTGACGCTAAAAGACACGTCGCCAATTCCGCTGCCGACCTGCTGCGTCGGGAATACGGCAAAGTCCGAGGTAAAGTTGAAGGTCGTGTCTCTGCCATGAGGATTGATCATGGCGTTTAAGGTTGCAGAGGTAGTTGTGACATTGGTTGCCGCGCTTGTCGTTACAGTCGGAGGCGCTGGTGGCGTACCTCCAAACTCATAGGCGCCTATGTCGCTACCGTCTCCGCCAGTCGGATTCGTTACCTGTGGATCGTCGATTTTTCGCTGCCCGCCGCGCTGATCGACAGTTAGTTCGAATGATCCGAATGATGCCTTCCCTGAGTCGACTGCGGGACCGCCTGCGCTTAATGCGAAAGTATCGGTTTGACCACCGTTGTTTTGCAAGGGTCCCAGCTGGGGATTGATGGGAGAGCCGCCGGTACCGACTTTATCGCCTTGGGCGGTGAAACCGGTGCCAGCGTCGCTTACACCAATCAGGTTGTAGCCACCTGAGCCAAAGGTCCCATCAACGTCGGGGCCGCCACTGTTACTGCCGGTGTTACCGGCGCTGATCGTGTCACGAACGGTGGCGCCGGTGCTCCGGGTAGCAATGCCACCGCTACCCATGCCGGACGGGCCCCTGTTGAACATATTAGTCCCGCCGCCAGGCCCGCCAGTGCCAGTGTTAGCGCTGAAGGTAGCTGCGGTGATAGTCATCGTCCCAAGGTTAAAGACTCCCGCGGTGGCATCCCCGCCGGCTCCCTTGACTGGGCCCGCCCCGCCGATACCTCCTGCGGCGGTGTTGCCGCCGAAGCTGCAATTGTTGATTGTTAGCGTCGCCCCTGTGGCGTTGAAGACTGCGCCTCCCTGAGCTGCGCCTCCTGTGCCGCCGTGAGTATTACCGCCCACTGCGTCGGTGCCATCGGCGGCGCGGCCTCCCTGGGCAACGTTACCGCTGAACGTACAACGCTCCAGAGTTAGCGTGCCCGAATTAGCGATAGCCCCTCCGCTGCCACTGCCGCCATTCGCTCCTACCGTAATTGTGTTATCACTCCCCTGGGCGTGATTCGCGACAAGGGCGCATTCAGTTACCGTCAGCGTGGAATTGTCGGCATTGTAGATACCTCCTCCGAGGGCGCCGCTCCCGGTCCCAACAGCTCCACTTGCCAATCCTTCCCGGATGGTCAAACCCGAAATAGCGTTTGTGCCGCTACCGAAATAAAACACGCGGTTGCCATTGCCACTGACTGTTAAGAGCCGCGCGCCCGGCCCGGTAATCGTACACGACTTACTTATGGTCAAGCCGCTCCCGGTCAGAGTGATCGTGCCGAGGACACGGGGAATGAAAGTAATCGTGGTGGCGCCCGCGGCGGCGTTACTGACACGGACCGCCTCGCGCAGAGTGCAATCAGCGTAGCTACAAGTGCCGTCGTCATGATCGTCGGTGCTCGAGACAACGAAGTTTGGGCCGGTCTCCACCGCGTCTGTTTCGACGGCGCCGATGTCGGTGCCGTCACCGCCGGGCGCGTTGGGAATGGTGATAATATCGACCGTTCGACTTAAGCCACGTTGATCGTTACTCACCCCAAGATTGGCTCCTTTGTCGATAGCGGGGCTACCGGCGAGTAGAGTCATTGTTTGGGTGGGGCCTCCGTTATTTTGCAAGGGGCCGAGCTTCGGATCGGTGTTGATCTGGTCACCGGCGTGGTTGAGAAGACCACCGCCGTCGTCACTGCTCAGGTTATAACCACCGGAGGTCACGACGGCCCCACCGCCCGTGCTAAATACGTTCGCTCCCGGCGTCGTGCCCGAGCTGAAAACGATGGTGTTATCGACGTAAATCGAGACGCTAACGCCCGTCGTGCCCTGATTGCAAATACCACCGCCTACGGACGAAGCGTTTTCGCTCAGAGTGCAGTGGTGAATGATTACCGACGCGCTGCCACCCGCGGCGCCAGTGGTGTTATAGATGCCACCGCCGGAACTGCTCAGGCCAGAGGTGGTGTTGTTAGCACTGAGAGTACAATCCGTCATCGTGGTCGAACCGCCGTAGTTAAAAAGAGCGCCGCCGCCATTGAACTGCGTAGAAGAGCTAGGCCTGGCTGCGTGGGTGCTATTATCGTTCAGCGTGCACTTGTCCAGCGTGAGGATGCTAGCGTTGAAGATTGCGCCCCCGCCGCTCATTGTTGGAGGGGAGTCAGTGGTGTCGTTGTTGCTAAGGGTGCTGTTTGTTACCGTTACCTGGCCGCTTCCATTATATATGCCTCCGCCGAGGTAATCAGCCGTATTGCCGCTAAGAATACAGTTGCTGATGATCACAGACCCTCCAAAGGTGAAGATACCGCCACCGGAACCCGGTTTGACGGCCTCCGTCCCGGGACCTCCGGGGTTCGAGCCATCGTCGGCAGCATGGCCATTGGTGATAGCTATGCCCGAAATTCGGACAGTACCACCATTTTCAATCGTAAAGATGCGAAATACTCCGCCGGTGCGTGTTACCTCCAGTTGTTGTGCGCCGGGACCGCTAATTGTGATGCTGTTTGTTATCTTTAATGTCCCGGACGTGAGTTTGATTTGGCCGGTGACCGAAAAATTAATTGCGTCGCCGTCTGCAGAAGCGGCGATCGCGTCGCGCAACGTGCCTCCTCCGCTGTCGCCGAGATTTATGACCGTCCGCGTCGTCGCGCCCGCTGTGGCAGTGCCGAGAAAAAGGAGGAAGAGCGCAACTGCCTGCGAAAGAGCCGGACGGTTCATTCATCGGGTACAGCAGGGAAACAGGCGGGACTTTACGGAAAAAATTTAGCGTTGGAGGGACGCCCAAAGCCTGCCCGCCGCGGCGGGTGGCGTCCCCGGATATATGGGAGCGGGACGGCGCCCGTCCTTCCAAGGCCGGGGGGTCTAGAGGCCGGCGAGCTTTTGAAAGCGGGGGTCGTTTCGCAGCGGATCGAACATCGGGTCAAGTCGGAGCAAGGCTGGCGTAAGCGGCACGCCTTCAACGATCAAACCGGCGTACGGCATGGAGAGAAGCTTCTGCAAGGTTGCGATGGCTCGATCCGGCTCGCCGGCGAGGATTGCTACTCGAGCCAGAAGATCGAGCTGGCGCGGGCCGGTCATCGCGTCTTTGTCGACCGGGCGCAATTTCATGGCGCGCTCAGTGAGCGCGAACGCCTCGCTTTTATTTCCGAGAAAAGCATCAGCCAGGGCGAGGTCCTCGATGACGGCATTGTTATCAGGCTGCTGGTCGAGGTAACCCTGCAATTCGTTCCGGGCCTGCTGCCAATTTTGTTGCGCGGCAGCCTTGTCGCCCGCCACGTCCTGGGCCCAGGCCAACCACCAACGCAGCTCGCCATTGTAATAACCGAGCGCTGGATCGGGCGTGGCCAGGGTTAGTTTCAAGCTCTCGATAACCGGAGCCGTTTTTCGTTCCAGGATCGACTGGTAGACCTGGGTCTCAAAAGCACTCGGATCGTTCGGAGTAAGATGCAGGGGCGCCAGCAACGCGGCCGCGCGCGGTAGATCGCCCTGGGCTTGGGCGACGCTCGCCATGATCGCGTTCGCGTCCGGATCGTCCGGGGTGATGTTGAGCACCTGGTCGAGCTTCCGGAGCGCTTCGCTAAAACGTCGGAGGTTGATGTAGCACTGCGCATGTTGGGTTAGTAGATAAACATTACGAGGATCGAGCCGCTCGGCTTCGTTGAAGTAGGACTCGCTCTTGTCCCACTGGCCGCGGCGACGAGCTACGTAGGCCAGCGATTCTGGAACGCGGCTGCTATTGGGAAGCGCTTCGCGGGCTTGATCGTAGTAACGTTCGGCCGTGTCGAAGTCATTAAGGCAGGCATAATAGAAGTAGCCGGTAGCTATGATCGCTTCGCCGAGGTTCGGCTGAAGACGAAGCGCGGTTTCAGCGGATTGTTGCGCTTCCTCGCGCAGCGCCAGGGTTGGTTGCAGGTTCCGAGTTAGATACCCGCGCGCGTCCACAAAGGAGAGTAAGGCCCAAGCCGGTGCGAACTCGGCGTCGAGGCGCACCGCTTCTTTCAAATAGCGTTGAGCGTTCAGCGCATTCGCCGGGCTGTAAATCATTCTAAGGCTGTAAGCCAGACCGCGGAGGTAGGCGTCGTGTGCCTCAACATTGTCGGTAGGTCGGTCGGCGATGATTTGGCGCTCTTCGCCGCTGAGCCGAGCCTGGAGGCGATCGGCGATCGCCTTTGCCACATCGGTCTCAAAGGAAAAAAGATCGTTCAGCTTTCGGTCAAACGTATCGGCCCAGACGTGCGAATCATTCGCAGCTTTGATGAGTTGGACGTTGACTCGCACGGCATCGCCGTTTTTTTGGACGCTGCCTTCTACGATGTGGGCGACGCCGAGTTGGTGTGCGATCTCGCGGAGATTTGCCGGATGACTTTTGTAACTCTGCGTGGACGTTCGCGAGATCACTTTGAGGTCGGCAATTTTCGAGAGGCGGGTAAGGATTTCGTCCTGGATTCCGTCCGCCAGATAGCTGTTTGCTTTATCTTCGCTTAAGTCTTCGAAGGGTAAAACTGCGATCCCGTTGGCCAACGGAGCGGGGATAAAGTAGGTCTTCCAAAGCAAGACGGCGCCGACTACCACGAGAGCGGCGAATGCGCTGATGCTGAGAGCGGTCGCAGGATTTCGTTGCAGCCATTTCCGGCCGCGTGTGATCGCGCCGCTGCGACGCGCTTTGATGGGCTCGTTACGCAGCCAGCATTCGAGGTCTTCGGCAAGCGCTTCAGCCGATAAATAACGTTTACCAGGAGCTTTCTCGAGGCATTTGAGACAAATAGTAGCCAGATCCCGGTCGATTTTCTGATTCAAGGTCCGCGGATTTTTTGGCTCTGCTTCCAGGACCAGGCGGACAGTTTCGTAGTGGGTCAGGCCGACAAACGGCGGTTGCCCGGCAAGCAGGTGGTAAAGCACCGCACCCAGCGCATAGACATCGACCGCCGCGGTTACATCCTTGATATGCCCACTTGCCTGTTCGGGGGCGACATAGCTTGGCGTTCCAAGAACGTCGCGCGAGTTGGTTATCGTGCTTTCGCGTTCTATCAAACGGGCCAGGCCAAAATCCGTCAGATGAGGCTCGCCCTTGTTATCGAGCAGAATGTTCCCGGGCTTGATATCCCGGTGCAGGATGCCGTGCTCATGTGCGAATTGCACCGTGCGCGCGACTTTCGCCATCAATCCGGCGACGTCGCGCTGTGCCATCGGCTCTTTTTCCAGAGCGGCATCGAGCTGTCCGCCTTCCACGAACTTCATGCTGAAATAGCACGAGCGATCGTGTTCCCCGATTTCGTAGATCGGAACAATGTGCGGATGCTCGAGCCTCGCCGCGGCTTCCGCTTCCTGTCGAAACCGTTTCAACTGCGGTGTGCTCGCCCATTGCCCAAGCCCGACAATCTTCAGCGCAACCGTTCGATTAAGACTTCTTTGCCGGGCCCGATAGACGACGCCCTGGCCGCCGCGGCCTAGTTCTTCGAATAGTTCGTAGTCACCGAATTCCGATAAGGGTGGGTAGGCCGGCGAATCATCTGCGATGGCATCATCCCCTTCGACTAACAGGTCGAGTCCGGTCTGCAAAAAGCAGGCGGGGCAGTATCTCGCGTTCGTTGCGAGGCTGGCGCCACATTTGGGACAAGTTCGAGTAAGGGTAGTCATTTCGCGCAGTCGTTAGCTCTCTCTACATGTACTGCACGAAATTCGGGCGTGACTTACTCTCGCAAGACGGCTACCAGGTGTCTCAATTCATCCTCGATGTCACCGGGCATCGCTACGGTATCGGCGATCGCCTCGCGTAAGACGGCACGGTAACGTTGTCGAAAGCGGTGAAAAGCCTGGGCCACGGCGTTCTCAGTCATTCCAAGTTCCGCCGCTACCATGGCCTGCGACGGCCGGTCCGCTTCGTCGGAAAGCATTTGGCGCAACCGTTCGAACAAAACCGAATGGTCCGCGTCACGATATTCCCTTTCGAGACGCGCGACGACGTCCTCCAGCAGAGTTGCAGCCCAGCGGCGTTCGTAGATTCGGTCCGCGCTTGAGGTGTCAGCCGGTTCGACTTCGCCGAGTTCACGCGCGCGCAATTCGTCCAATGACATGAGTGCCCGTCCCTGGCCACGCTTGATCGTTCCAGCTCGCTGCCGCGCATTCGCGACGAAATTCTTGAGCGACGCAAGAAGGTAGGAACGCAATCGGCCTTTTTCCTCGCGCACGGCCTCCAAGTCTCGTCGTTCGAGAAGGCGGGCAAAAAAACCCTGAACCAAATCCTGAGAGTCCTCAGGGGAATGGCCCTGGCGCCGGACAAAACTGTAAAGCGGCCACCAATACGTGGAGCAAAGCCTATCCAAGGCCTGCGCCGCCGCGGGTGAATCGGTTTGCGCGGTCAACACGACGCTCCACCGCGTGGTCGCAAAAGCCACGCGGCCAGTTTCCGGCAAAGCGAAATCGTGCGCTGCCACGCCGCGATTGAACCAAAGCGCGGCGCGGAAAGCAATTCAGCGCCACGACTTGATCGCCTGAGCGTTAATCCAACCGGTAGGCTTCCAACAATCCTACGCCGATGGTTCCATTCGCGCCGCTCTCGATGGCGGTGTAGTTCCCCGGCGTCAGGGTCATCAAGATGACGGAATCGCGGTCGTCGCCCGGCGCCAGCCCGGTCGCTTGAATCTCACCGACATTCGGCGCCAAATGCCAGTTATCGTTACTTTGCAGCATGGTGCCGTTCCCATCGTAGAGAGTCAGAGTGGGGTCCTGCAATTCACCGGTAACTCCGAAGGCGTGCAAGTCCGGGCCGAGGGCGCGGAAAAGGATCCGTTTGGGATTGGCGCCAGTAAGAATGAGCCCACCGATGAGCACGTTGTCGCCGGTGTTGACCATGGCCCGCGACGCGAGGTTCGCCAGTTGCCCGTCGCTCATCGAATCGAGATCGTAAACTTCGATGACGCCGATCCCGATCCCGTTGTTCTTGCCCCGAAGGACAGCGGTATAAACGCCGGGCGGCGCCAAATACCAGATAGCTGACTCGCGGTTGTCACTCGGAGCCAGACCGGCCGCCATGATCAGGTTTGCCTGGACAGGATCGTCCTGCCAATTGTCATTCGAGGCGAGGAGCGTTCCGCTGCTATTATAGAACTGGAGCACCGGATCGTTGAGGGTGCCCGGGATCGGTGTATTGCCAATTTTTAAAGATGGTCCCAGGCCGCGAACGACGACGCGTTTTGAGATGTTACCGTCGATAATAAATCCGGCGATGCCGACTTTATCGCCGGTCTGCACGAGGGAACGCGCCGAAATATTAACTAACTGAACATTCGCCGGCGTAAGTGAGGGAGTGGCTGTCGGAGTGGCTGTAGCCGTAGCCGTAGCCGTAGCCGTAGCCGTAGCTGTCGGCGTTACCGTTGCAGTCGCCGTAGGTGTCGATGTTGCCGTTGCCGTGGGAGTAGCAGTTGTCGTGGCGGTTGCGGTAGCTGTAGCGGCTGGTGTGGCTGTCGCGGTTGCGGTGGCCGTTGCAGTCGCTGTAGCTGTTGCTGTTGCCGTCGCCGTCGGCGTTGCTGAAGGTCCGGGCCCACTAAACGCGGCGGAAAATTCTGATGTGCTCCCGTCCGGCGCAGTCGCGGTAGCTGTAATGAAACTTGTATTCACGGCCGGCAAACTGACCGCGAATGGGGCATTGCAGGTCGCATCAGTGGTCACACTCGTGGATCCGAGGAATGTCTCCCCTTCGCCAAAACCCGTTGGATCGGCCTGAGAGTTGCCGAAGAACTCAAGGCGGAACGTTGTGTTCGCCGTACTGTCGAGCGTTCCAGCAATCAAGATATCAGTCCCGACAGGGGTGACCGACGTGATGACCGGATAATTCTGCAGGTGATTCGATCCGTCGTCAGGATCGCAGTCGTCGTTTGGTGTCGGATTTCCGCCAAGATCTTCCCGGCCGGTCAGGGAAATCCCTAACGAGCTGTTTGAATGAATCGAATTGCCCGAGACCATCCAGCCGGTGTTCCCCGTCTGAATGTAAATGCCGAGCGTACCATTGAACGCGATCAGGTTGCCTTCGCCGGGATTGCTCCCGCCGACGAGCGCGCTCGTGCTGGCTGCTCGGGCGAAGATACCGCAGAATCCGTTCGGGATGGGACCTGTGCCATTGATGTCGGTGCCGATTTTGTTGCCCTGGATCGCCACGGGACCGGTAAGCGTGCCGGTGAAAACAATGCCCTCCTGCGCTGCACCCGAGACCAGGTTCCCTGCGCCCGGGGCGCTCCCGCCGATTTGAATTGTGTCGGCCGTACCAATATCAATACCGTTCAGGCCGTGAGTTAGCTTGACCATTCCGGTCGCGTCGGTGCCGATGAGATTGCCCTGGATCGTGACGTTACCGAAGGGGATAAACAGATTCCCCTTTGAGAGATTAATCGCGTTCCCATTCCATTCGGCAAAGACATTCCCCGCGCCCGGCGCACTCCCGCCGATCATCAACCCGGTGCCAGTGCCCGCGCTGACGATGTGGGTTGATGTTCCTACTGCCGCGGTGCCGGCGGCATTAAGATTGAAATAATTCCCCTGGATCACCGGGGAGTCCGCGCTGGCATCGACGCATTGTCCGCTGCCGGTAACTAAATTTCGCAGCGCAGGCAAGGTACCGCCGATCGTCGCATTCGCGCCGCTGAGATTGACCGGGTTGGCGACCCTCAACGGCGTTGCGCCATCGCTATCGACTCCGATGAAGTTGCCGGTGAGAGCATTGTTGGCTCCGGGGATATTCACCTGGCCGTTAACGATACAAATTCCCCGAATGGTCGATCCCGTTCCCGCCATATTGAAGACGAGAGTGGGAGTGGTGCCGTCGATTCGAATCAGGATGACGGCGTTGTCGCCGACGCTCAGTGTATTTGGGCTGGCCCCCGGCTGGGTGTAGCCATCGATGGTGACGTTGTCGCCGACGTTCGGCAATGCGGTGGTAAGCGTAATCGTTTGCACGCCGGAGCTGGGAATGTTGAACGCGACTGTGTTAGGGCCACCTGCGTTTGCATCGGTGATGGACTGACGCAACGAACCTGGGCCGGTATCGTTGGTGTTGGTAACGGTGAACGTGCCGGCGAACGCCACCGGGCAGCATACGAATAGAGCGAGAAAGCGAATCAGGCGCATGTTGCCACGTAGGCTTGCGCCGGCGGGGAGTCCTTAAGCGTTGACTAAAATTTTCTAAATTGTTCTAAATAGTCTGTGAAACTCCCCGCCAATGGGGTCCGCCACTTCTACCAGTTCGGAGATTTCCGACTCGACGCCGAACGCAATCGCTTGTGGCGAGGCGGCGAGATCGTCCCGCTCTCACTGAAAGCGATCGAGACTCTGACGGTGCTGGTTCGGAATCCCGGGAAAGTCCTCGAACGCCAGGCGCTCATGGACGCGTTGTGGCCTAACACAATCGTCGAAGACGCGAATCTTACAGTTGCGATCTCACAATTGCGCAAGGCGTTCGGACAAAACGGCGATATCGACCAGTTCATCGAAACCATTCCGCGAATCGGTTACCGCTTTGCCGCGGATATATCCGAGGTGGAGGAACCCGCGCAGCTCTTAAAGGAAGAGGCAGCAACCGGTAACGGCAGTGCACACGCGAGCGAACGATCAGCGGATCCAGGACGCGGGCTCCACAATGGAGCGTCGACGGCGCTGTTGTCGGCTGAACGAGAAGTTGCAGGGAATCAGGATAAGCGAAGCATTTTTCACGGGCTTAACCTGCCAGGGATTACGCTGACACTGTTGGGATGCGTGCTCGCAGGTTTAGCCATCTACTTTCAACCAGACAAACCTCCGGGATCGCCGGCGACCTCCGGCCAAATCAAATCGCTGGCAGTCCTGCCGTTCAAGTCCCTGGGGCCGCACGCGCAAGACGAATATCTTGGGCTAGGACTGGCCGACACCCTGATTACCCAGCTCAGCACAATGGATCAGATCGCCGTCCGGCCCCTTAGCGCGGTGCAGAAGTATTGCGACGCCGGATCCTACGACCCGCTGGTAGCAGGCCGAGACCTGCGGGTGGACATCGTTTTGGAAGGCTACGCCCAACAAGAGGGCGACATCGTTCGCGTCACCATGCGGCTGCTTAGAGTAAGCGATGGGGTAGCCCTCTGGTCAGCTAAGTTCGATGAGAAAGTTCGCGACATCTTTACGATGCAGGACTTAATCGCCCGGCAAGTCGCGCAAGCCCCTGTCTTACATCTGAGCGAGGGAGAAAAACAGGAACTGCTGACCACCCGCCACACCGATAATCGGGAGGCTTATCAGCTCTATCTGAAAGGCCGCTATTTTTGGAACAAGCGAACCGGGCCGGACCTGGAGCTAGGTCTAAGTTATTTCGAGCAAGCTATCGAGCTGGATCCTTCCTATGCCCGCGCTTATTCAGGCCTGGCTGATTGCTATGCTGTGCTTAGTTATTTTACGACGCGTCCGTTTACCGAAACCTTTCCGAAAGCGAAGGCAGCCGCCCAAAAAGCCCTGGAGTTAGATAGCACCCTGGCGGAACCACATGCGACCCTGGGCCTGGTCCTTCATACGTCCTGGGACTGGGTGTCCGCTGAAAAAGAGTACGAGAAAGGATTGAAGCTGAATCCAAACTATGCCACCGCCCATCAGTGGTACGGTTTTTATCTCATGAGCGTCGGACGCCTCGACGACAGTGTTCACGAATTGAAGCGTGCGCAGGAGCTCGATCCCGTATCGATCGAAATCAATTCAGATCTGGGAGCTATCCTGACTTTCGCTCACCGGCCCGATGAAGGAATTAAGTACCTCAAAGCGGCGCTGGAAATGGACCAGAACTTCATTGAAGCGCACGCCGGCCTGGGGCTCGCCTACGTCGAGAAGGGGGAGCTCGATCGTGGGATCTCCGAACTGGAACGAGCGCGCGAGCTTTCTCATGATCGGCCGGATGTGCTCGCCACCTTGGGATACGCCGATGCAATCGCGGCTAAGACAGCCGATGCTATGAGGATCCTTACTCAATTGCGGGCAATGCCGAGGGAGAACAACGTGTCGCCCTGTTACCTCGCCGAGGTGCTGGTCGGGCTCGGCGAAAAAGAACAGGCGTTAACTGCCCTCGAAGCCGCACTTGCCGAGAGAGACTCTGGAGTTAGCAGCCTCAAAGCCAATCCCATCTTTGACGCCCTGCGCAGCGAACCCAGGTTCCAAAACCTTATCATCGCGATCGGGCTCAAGCCCTGAGCCGGCGCCCTTGCAGGCTGGAGCACTCGATCAATTGACGGCGAAAACTTCGACGACGGCGATGCCGGTTGTGTTGTTCGTGCCGCGGAGGATGGCGGTGTAGGTGGCGCCTTTAGCTGGCAGGGTAACCAGAATGGCGGACTCGTGATTGTCGCTTGGCGCTACGCCGGTGTCGATGATGGCTTGCTTGTTTGGACTATCGACCCAGTTATCGTTTGATGCGTAGAGGATGCCGTTTTCGCCCCGGACTTCGAGGGTAGGATCCAGGAGCTTGTCAGCGAGCGGCAACGAAGGACCTATCCCGAGCACGATGAGTTTTTGGTCCGGATCGCCGAGGATGATCGTTCCGGCGATGAGAACATCGTCGCCTGTCTGAACCGGCCCGCGCGTGGAAATGTTTGCCAGTTTAGAATCGATCGAAGTAGCAAGGTCGTAAACTTCTACGACTCCGATGCCGGTGCCGTTGTTTACTCCCCGCACGACGGCGGTGTAGGCGGTGGCGTTCGCCGGCAACGTGCGGACGAGGGCCGATTCCAAGTCATTTGGAGGCGGAATTGTGCTGTCGATCACCGCCTGTCTATCGGCTGCAGGCTGGCTCTGCCAATCGTCGTTCGATGCCAGAAGCATATCTTGCCCGTTGCTGTCGGGCCCGTGAAGTTCCAGAGTTGGATTCGCCAGCGTTCCTGGGACGTTAACTGAAGGTCCTAGAGCCCGGATAATAACCTTCTTTGGCTGCGTCCCGGTAACGATAAAGCCGGCAAAGAGGACATTGTCACCGGTCTGGATCGGCAGTCGGGTCGCGACATTAGCGAGTCGGGTGACCAAGCTGCTCTGCGCTTCAAACGCGCCAATGTCAGTTCCATCGCCACCTGGCGCATTCAATACTGCGGGATCGTCGAAGGTCCGGGCAAAACCAGTATCGCGTTGGTCGGTCGCGAGCACACCCGTCAAGCCGCAAGTAAGGCATTGGCTGCTGCCTTTATCGATGGCGGGGCTTCCCGGCAGAGGTGCTCTGGTAAGAGTAAGGCCGCCGCTATTTCGCAAGCTTGTGTCGAGCTTTGGATCAAGCGGCGATGCCTCTGTGCCCGTCTGATCGCTAGCCTGGGTAAAGCCGGTGCCGCCGTCTCTCTTGCCAATCAAGTTGAACCCCAGCGAACTGAATGTGCCGGAAACATCCGGGTTCGGGCCCGGATTTCCGGTGTTTGCGTCAAAGAGGCGGTTCAACGCGACGATTGTGCTCTTAACCTTGACGACGCCGGCCGCGTTAAAGATGCCGCCACCAAACATCATCGCCGGCGCCAGGACACCACAGGTGTTATCGGTGATAGTGCTGTTAGTAATGTTCGCGGTGCCGCCGGTGATAAAAACACCGCCGCCGCGCGCGCTATGGGAACCAAGCGCAAAACAGCTGTTACTATTCAACGTGCTATTAGTCAGGTTTAGCGTGCCGTTGACGGAGCAAATGCCCCCGCCACTCGCGTTGACGCCAAAAATCTGACCGGAAATGGGCCCGGCGTCGTTCTGGGAAAAGAGGCAGTTAGAGATATTCAGCGTGCCGCTGGCATTGAAGATACCGCCACCGTTTGCACCGCCATTCGGAACGTCGGCCGCGTTCGCCTCCAAGGTGGAGTCGATCATGTTTACCGTCCCACTTTCATTGTAAATACCGCCGCCGTTGGCGTCACCGGCGCCAGAAGTCTCGGCCCTATTCAACATTACCTTGCAGTTCGTCAGGGTCACGGTCCCCGCACTATTGTTGTAAATGCCGCCGCCACCGACGTTGCCGGTTCCAGTAGACTGGTTGTTGGTCAGTGTACTGTTAGTCACTGTTAGAGGGCCGGTGCTGTTGTTAAAAATGGCGCCGCCTCTTCCCGCAGAGTTACCGCTGACGGTGGTGCCGGTCACGGTCACTGGACCAGTGCTATTGTTGTAAATGGCGCCGCCGAGCCCGCTGGGAGTGGAATTGTTACTAATGATGCAATCGGTCACGGTCAGGGTAGCGGCGTTGTCGTTAATAATGCCGCCGGTCCCGTTGGTAATGGTTATGCCGGAGAAACTGGCAAAGCCATTCGTGGTGACATGGAAGATGCGGTAATTGCCACCGGCGTTTCGCCGTATAATCAGCGAGTTCGCGCCCGGGCCGGTAATCGACATGTTGGTGACCAAATCCGGCAGAACCCGCGTGAGATTGATGGTGCAAACGCCGTTAGAACAGTTCTGATCGGTTGGTGGAATGTTGAAGGAGATGCCGTCATCTCCCGCGTGGCTGTTGGCGGCTTGAATGGCAGCGCGGAGGGTGCAATGGCCGGTGCCATCGTCAGGGTTAGTGTTCGTGCCGACGTTGTCGCCGTCGCCGGTGCTGGTGACACTGTAGGCAAGGCCACACGTAGGGCCAGGACACGCGGCGGTGCAAAGGCTGGCGCCGATCCAGCAAAATGAGGCCGCGGCGGCAGAAAAGAGAAAAAGGCGTGTTCTCAATGGGCGCACGGTTTCTAGCCGATTCGCTTCGCTTCTACAAGAAGCAAATAAGACGACCAAAAGGCGCGCGGTGGTCTCTCAAGATAAGCGAAGTCCTGCGCTGCCACGCTGCGATTGAACCAAAGCACGGCGGCGAAAGCAATTCAGCGCCAAAGCTTAGGCTCCCACTACTTAATCAAGCTTAGTGCAGGTTGTAGATTTCGACGACACCTATGCCGATGCCGCCGCTCTGTCCGGCAAGGATGGCCGTGAATGCGCCGGGCGGCAGCGAAGTGAAAATCCCCGATTCTTTCGGATTCTGTAACGCCAGGCCGTTCGCTGTTAATTGCCCCGCTGAGACCGGGTCACTTTGCCAGTCGTCGTTCGATACCAGAGTAGCCCCATTCGAGTCGTGGAGCTCGAGAGTCGGATCGGCGAGCACGTTGCTTAACCCAAATTGGCTAAGCGAAGGTCCTAACCCGCGCACCGCAATTCGTGCATTACCGCTGCCGAAGCCGAGCATGAATCCGCCGATCATGACATTGTCGCCGGTCTGGACGAAGCCGCGGGTGCTGATGTTAGCCAATTCTGAGTCCGCTTCCTGATCGTTGTCGTAAACTTCGACTACTCCAATGCCGGTTGTTTGGTTCTTACCGCTTAGGGTGACCGTGTAAGTGGCCGCTGGCAGGTTCGCCAGGATGACCGACTCGCGGTCGTCGTCCGGTTGGTAAATGCTACCTTCGATTTGCGCGCGTTGGGTGTCTTTCCAGTTGTCGTTCATCAGGATGAGCGAACCGTTCGACTGGCGGAGCTCTAGCACTGGATCGAGTAAGACGCCGCTAAGGTTGAACTTAGTGAGGGAGGGCCCGAGGCCACGCAAAACCAGTTTCTTGGAATCGTTTCCCGTGACAATGAAACCGCCGATTACAACCTTGTCACCGACATCTACCCGCCCCCGCGTCGATAGGTTAAGTGCCTTGCTAGGTGTAGGTGTCGGCGTAGGTGCCTGGGTCGGCACAACGATGCCAGCCGAGAACTCTGAGGTATTGCCGATAGAGTCGGTAGCCGTCGCCGTGATGATGCGACCGTTAGTTACTGGCACATTCAGCGAAACGCTGAAGGAAGCGTCGCCATTGGCATCGGTAGTTACGTTCGTGAAACCGATGAACGTCTGTCCCTCCGGGGGACGACCGAGCGGATCCGTGTCGTTCGCGTAGAATTCCAGGCGGAACGACGAGTTAGGTGCGCTGCTCAGCGTGCCGGTAATATTCGTTGTGCTTGCGGTAGAACTGGCAGCGGTGAGGACCGGGAAGTTTTGGAAGTTATTCGGATCGCTCGGTGCGCCGTGGCCCTTGGAGTCATTCGCCGTGACGCCGTCGTCCTTGGGATAAACGAAACCGTTGGTCAGATCGATACCTATTAGACCTGTACTACTGCGACCATTCTCGAAGATCGAGTTGCCCTCGATTGGGTTGCCGACATTCGGTTGTCCGGATTTCGACACCGGGTTACCGAAAATGGCGATGCCGCCGGTGCCATTGAACTCGACAAGGTTGCCAGCCCCGGCCGTGGTGCCACCGATCAGGTTGAAGGAAACACCCGGTTCGTTGGACTGCGCGGCGCCGAGGGGAGCACCGAAGCCATTAGAGCTGCGGAGAGAGATGCCGTGCAGTAAATTTGCCGCGGGGGTCACACCGTCGGCCCCGACGCCGCAGAAGTTGCCTTGAACGGTGTTGCTCTGCGCTCCGTTATCCAACGTGATCCCGTCGCCATTAAAGCCGACGACATTGCGCGCGCCCGCGGTGGTGCCGCCGACTGTATTATTATTACCACCGGAAATCTCGATGCCGAACAGGTTATTGCCTTCCGCGGAACCGGGCGCCGGGGCGGGCTCTGTGCGATTACCCACACTGCTGACGCCGTTCGCGGCAACGCCGACGAAGTTGCCCTGGATTGTGTTTTCATTTGCGGGAAAATTGACGTCTCCCACGACGTGGATCCCATCGAGCGCGTTTCCGGAGATCACATTCCGGTCGGCCGGTGAGGTGCCGCCGATGGCGTTACCGGAGGCGTTCTGGATGTAAATGCCGCTGCCGGAACCAGGGAACGAACCATTGGGCATCCGGGTCGTGCCAGCGGGATTGACGCCGATGAAGTTGCCAAGGATCGAGTTGCCGTCGCTATGGATTACGATGCCGTCGTTGGCGAAACGATTGACGACCAGGCCCCTGATGGTACTGCCACCGGTGGTGGACCCAAGAACTAATCCGGTGCCAGAACCAGCGCCGGTACCGTTCAGCTCTATCAGGATCACGGCGTTGTCCGCATTGGCCAGGGTGTTGGTGCTGGCGCCGGTCTGGCTGTAGCCGTTAATGGTGAGCGGCTTGGTGATCACCGGCAGCTCAAAGCCGCTGGCGCTGGCATCGGTCCCAACGTTGATGGTTTTCACGCCCGCGCCCGGGATGTTGAAATTGATTGTGTCGTTCGTCCCGAAAGCGCCCACGGTGTGCGCCGCGATGTCTGGATCGCCGAGATTGTTTCCAGCATTAATCGCGGTAATCGCTTCGCGAAGAGAGACGCTCCCATTGTTAGGAGTGATATCATCAAGCGTCGTCGTGACGGTAATGGTGGCAGCTGACGCCGTTTGGGACCAGAACGAGATGAGCAATCCAATCAGACCAGCGGCAGCAAGCCTTGAAAACTGTGGCGTCATCTTTTGCTTAACAGCGAACCTTGGTGATTTCGAAACGAAGTTTGGCATACGGACAACCCTTCCTTTGATTTGATTTTGTTAGACGAAAAGTATTTCGCGTTGCGCGGAAGGCAACGAGTTTGATCAGCTGCGTCTTGCGATGTGCGGGTGGGACACCCGCCGCTACACGAAGCGATGTGCGGGTGGGGCACCCGCCGCTACACCAGCTCGCTGAGGAGCGTCATCAGGCGAGCCTGGTTTGCTCGGTCAGGGTTTCGATGGAAGCGGCAATCGAGGGCGTGGTCGTGCGCCGGGCGGAATGGCTTTGCGCAATCACTCGCACAAGCGCGGCGGGATCGACTGGTTTCGTCAGGTGACGTTCGAACCCGGCTTGCAAGGCGAGGTCGCGATCCTGTCCGCTTGCGCAAGCTGTTAAAGCGATCACCGGAACTTCGCGGCCGCTCCGCGATTGCACCAGCTCGCGAAGTTTTTCGATGAATTCATAGCCGTCCATCCCAGGCATCGCGATATCGCTCACTACCACATCGGGACTCAGATTCGGCAGGACCGCAAGCGCTTCCTCGACCGAAGCGGCCAGCGTGACCGCCGCGCCGCATTTCGCGAGAGTCAACGCGAGAAGTTCGCGGACGCTAAGTTCGTCATCGACCACCATAACGTGGAGGCCGCGCAGGTGCTCGGCCGGGAAGGCGTCTTCTGCCCAGAAATGCGATGGATCCAATTTCGCCGCGGGCAAGCTGCCGACCGCAAGGATGGGAAGCCGAACGGTGAAGCGGCTGCCTGCATTTGCGCCGGCGCTTTCCACGTCGATTTCGCCCCCATGAAGACGGACCAACTGATGGGCGATGGCGAGACCGAGGCCGAGCCCGCCGTGACGCCGCGTCAGACTGCTGTCGCCTTGGCGAAAACGTTCGAAGATGTGGGGCAACAATTCCGCATCGATACCCTGGCCACTATCGGAAACCACAATCGTTGCGAACTCGCGTTCCTGTCCGACAGCGATGCGGATTTCGCCACCGCGCGGCGTGAACTTGACCGCGTTCGAGAGAAGATTGGTGACCACTTGCTCGAGCCGCATCCGATCGCCGTGAACGAGCAGATCGTGCGACTCAACTTCGCTGATTAGACTCACTCCTTTTGTATCGGCTGAGGGGAGCACCGAATCGATCGCTTCAGTAACAACGCGCCATAGCTGCACGATCTCGCGAGTGAGAGAGAGCTTCTGGTTAACAATCCGGCTGATATCAAGCACGTCCTCGATCAGCCGGGCCTGCGCTTCGGCATTGCGCATAATCGAATCGACGGCTTGCGCTCGCTCGGCTTCACCGAGCACGTGCTCCTGCATCAAACGCGTCCAGCCGAACACCGCGTTCAACGGCGTTCGCAGCTCGTGCGAGACGAGCGCGAGGAATTCATCTTTTTGTGAATTCTCGCGGCTCATCGCATCGCGGGTTTCGCGGAGGGCGTCCTGCGCGAGTTTTTGTTCGTGGATATCGGTGCAGGTGCCGAACCAATTCACGATGTTGCCGTCGGCATCGCGATGAGGCAGGGCGCGGCCGAGAAACCAACGAAACTCGCCGTCGGCCGCGCTTTTCAGGCGAAACTCGATGTCGTAGGGCGTGCCTTCCCGCAGCGCTTCGGCCCATTTCGCCTCGGCGCGCTCGCGATCGTCGGGATGAAAGAGGTCGCGCCATGCTTGCTCGGTGGAGTTCTCCAACGTCAGGCCGGTGTAGTCGGACCATTGCTTATTGTAGTACTCGTGGGAGCCGTCGGTGCGGGCTACCCAGACGATTTGGGGGAGGCCGTCCGCCAATTCACGGAGAGTTGCGAGTTCGCGAGGGAAACGCTCATCGGTTGAAGCGTGTTTAGACATGAAATTGTGGGTTGTTTCCGGCTCGAGCCCCGAGTTCGGAGTATTCCGTTTAGGGAGCAGGAATCATTCTTTCGGGCGGACGGATTTCTGACGCCTGATCTCGTTCCAAACGACGTTTGGCTGCGCTTGTCGGCGATGCTCCGTTTCGTCGGACGGAGGCGACAGAGCGCCGTCGTTACAACAGCGAATAGCGGTACAATAAGTAACAGAGCTGTTACCCAGGCTCGTCAGCGAATCCTGCTGCGCGAGGGCTCTGCAACGTCCGGTTCATGACGAATCGGAAGCGCTGGCAGTCACTTTTCCGTCGTAAATCGCGCAGGGCGGGAGCACGCAGATAAACGGCGAATCGACCGTCAAGTTTACGGATTGGGAACGGTCACAAATCAAAATAGGCGCCGCCTATACGAGCCAGACGCATAAAGTATTTCAGGTTGCTGGACCGCGCGTTTCGGTTTGCTGCATGAAAACAGTAACTCTCAAAAGGAGATGGCAAATTGGCCGGCGCCTAAGACAAGCCGGCAAACAATTCCGAATCGATCGCGCCCTTGATTACTTCCAGGGCGTGCTCGTTTGCGTTGATCAAGTCGGGTTTGGTGCCGGCTTAATGATGGGCTCCCTCGGACTGGTGTCATTACTTCTGCAAGCCATCCGTTCGGCCGCAGAGAAAGGAGTGCTCTAAATGATCCACGTGACTTCGATGCGCCTGCGCGCTTTTCGTTTTCTGAGGGAACGTTACCAACAGCGGGAACGCCCCTGCTACTTCGCGGACCTGTTTCTTTGGACGGTTATCGTGATCGTCTCGATGTGGCCGATCTCAGGAGTAGTCCACGCGATGGACATGTTGAAATAAAACGCAGCAAACCTTGAGGAGGAACATGAGCTTCGTCCTGATCTTGTATTACCTGGTGTCGCGGTTGATCGACAAACTCTAGTGGGAAAAAAAGGCGGCGGCTTCCTGCTGGAATGCTGCGGCCGCTTTGGTCTGGTGACGAAGCGGATTGCGCAGCAGATTGATCTCGCGCATCGGGGCAGGCGGAGTGAACGGCAAAGCGCTGCAACCATCCGGCAGGTCGTGTTCAACCATCATCTGCGGCACCACCGAGACGCCCAAACCAGTCGCAACCATATGAGCAATCGTGGTGAGCTGCGCGCCTCTGAGCGCCAGTTCCGGCTGAAGGTCATGCGCGGCCAAAAGCTTACAAATCTGGGCCGACAGACAATGCACCTCGTGTAAGAGCAGAAATTTCTCCGATTTCAGATCGCTCCAACTAATCTTTTTCCTTTCGACGAGGGGATGTTGATTTGCCAGCAGGACAAAAAGGGGCTCTTTCGCTAACAGCTGGGCCTTCAACGCCGGGCTTTTCTGACAGGTCGACATAATAGCGACGTCGAGCGTTCCTTCTTCCAGCCGCGAGGCGAGGCTTTGGGTTGTGTCCTCCTGAATTTCCAACTCGACTTTAGGGTAACGAGCCTGAAATTTCTCGACGAGCTTCGGCAAAACATAGGGCGCCATCGTTAGAATGGCCCCGATGGTCAGCCGGCCGGCGATATCCTGTTTTAAGTCGTCGAGGCAACGGTGAGACTCATTTCCGCTTCCAACTTTTGGATTTGCTGACTGAGCGAAGGCTGAGCGACATGTTCGCGGGCAGCGGCGCGCGAGAAGCTGCCCTCTTCCGCGACGGCAACGAAGTAACGGAGCTGATGAATCTCCATTACTTAGGAGGGCAGGCCGTTCCGTGCGATCACGTCCATCTGTTCGCAGAAACGATCGAGGTCGGAAAGCGTCGTATAAACATTGGGCGTGACCCGGATCCCCTGGAATTCTTCGTGAATGATCGGGACGGTAAAGATGTGGTGTTTGTCGAAGAGATATTTCGCGAGGTCGTCAGGCTTCGTTCCTTCGATGTTCACGTTCGCGATTGCGCACGATTGGTTCGCGTCGAAGGAAGTGTTGAACTTTATCTTCGGAACGTCCTTGAGCTTGTTCATCCAATAGCGAGATAGGTAACGCAGGCGCGCTTCCTTGCGCTTGCCACCGATGCCGTTGTGGAAGAGAAGCGCTTCGCCGATGGCGAGCTTGATCGCGGCGGAATGCGTGCCGATCTCTTCGAACTTTCGGATGTCGTTGGCCTGCTTGGTTTCCGCGGCCATCATCGGCCAGATCTTTTCGATCTTGTCGCGCTTCACATAAAGCATCCCGGTGCCTTTCGGCGCGTAGAGCCATTTGTGCAGACTGGTCCCGAAATAATCGCAACCGAGATCCTGCTGTTTGAAATCGAACTGAGCGAAGGAATGGGCGCCATCGACAATCGTCTCGATCCCTTTCGCGCGCGCCATTTCGCAAACCGCTTTTACGGGCGTGATCTGGCCGGTGATGTTGACCTGGTGTGCAATCAGAATCAGCCGGGTGCGATCGGTGATTCCTTTTTCGAAGGCCGCCGTGATCTCGTTGAGGTTCTTCGGCGGGATTGGAATCTGGATCAGCTTCAGCTTGAGGTTCTCGCGTTTCTCCCGCTGACGCAGCGTGGTTAGCATCCGTGGATAATCCTGAGTGGTCGTCAGAATTTCGTCGCCGGACTTGAAATCCATTCCGAGCAAAAGGGTCTCGAGCGATTCGGAAGCGTTGCGGGTGATAGCGATCTCTTCCCGGTCGCAACCGAACAGTTCCGCGAGCCCGGTGCGGATGGTTTCGCATTGCGGCTCGAGGATTTGCCACATCGTGTAGGCGGTAGCGTCTTCCTGTTGCCAGGTGTAACGCACTATCGCTTCGGTCACGATCCGCGGGCTGGGGGAAACGCCGCCGTTGTTCAGATTAATGATGCCGCGCGTGACGCTGAACGCGTTCTGGATCGCGAACCAATAATCTTCATCTGCGGCCGCTTCTTCCGGCGTGAGATGGGCGACGGCCTTCGTCGCGGCTTCCACGTTTTTCTGCAACGCCGCGACTGTCGCCGAAGAAAGTGCGGCCAGACCGAGCCCCTTGCCGGCAAGAGAAAGGAAATCGCGTCGCGTGCGAATCTGCACGGGAAGCATTGAAGCGATTCGCCGGACCGCATGCAATCGCGTTGTTTGCGGGGCAACGCTCCGGTTGCCAATCGATGCAATAATTTGTTCTCGAATCGCGGGGCGACTTTTCAATAATCTCGCGGCCATGAGACCAGGAACCACGCCGAAATTGTTTTTAGCGCTAATCGCGATCCTTGGCGTCGCTTTTAATGGAATCCAGGCAGGAGCCGCGGAGATCAACGGTGTGAAATTGCCGGATCAGGTGACCGTTCAGGGAAAGACCCTAAAGTTAAATGGCACGGGATTGAGACAGGCGACCTTTCTAAAAATCAACGCTTACGCAGCCGGGCTGTACCTGGAAAATGGGATGCACGACGGCGAGGCGATCGCGAACTCGGATCAACTCAAGAGCATCGAAATGGTGTTCATGCGTGATGTGAGCGCGAAGCAAATGGCCGACGCTTTCGAGGAAGGGTTCGACAAAAATTGCATTGCTGGTTGCACGGAGCTCAAGCCAAACATCGGCAAGCTGCAGGGTCTGCTGAAGGACATGAAAAAGGGCGAGTCGATGGCATATCGTTTCCTGGCTGACGGAGTGGAAGTCATGATCCGGGGACAGAAGATGGGCAAAGTCGGAGACAAAGCGTTCAGCCATCAATTGATTCGGGTCTGGATCGGCAAGAATCCTCCGAACACAGAATTGAAGGACGGTCTGCTGGGCGGGAAGAAGTAATTCGGGG
The DNA here is from genome assembly GCA_045809795.1 of Chthoniobacterales bacterium. Lineage (GTDB taxonomy): Bacteria > Verrucomicrobiota > Verrucomicrobiia > Chthoniobacterales > UBA10450 > AV80. Next base: position 279,952 of record JBJMXD010000006.1, on the reverse strand, counting down.
CAATTGAAGCAACGGCGCTGGGTCGCCGTTTTCAGCGAAACGACGCCTCGACGCAGCGAAGCGGCTACAAAGCCGGGACCGCCATTCCGCAAGCGCGGGACGGGGGAAAGTGTTCTCAAAGTGTTCGTATCTGTTCCCAAACTGATTCGTTGGGAGAAACCCGCCGCATGCGTTATCTCTCGCGCTCCAACAAACTATGAGGCTTCTCCAATTCACCGGTTCCACTCTTTCGGCGGCTGTTCTCAACCCCATTCGCGGGCTTCGTCCGCGCTGCGGCGGCCGGTGGCATGAAGACCGCTTTGTAAGCGGCCGTATGACGCTTCTCCGATCCGGCATCATCTCTCTTGTTTGTTTGACTGCGGCAATTGTCAGCCCGACTCCTGCGCTCGCCCAACCCTCCATCGTGGTCAGCGTCCCTGACCAAACCCTCGCGCTGATCAACGACGGCGTGGTCGTGGCGCGGTATCGCGTCTCGACCTCGAAGTTCGGTCTCGGCGACGGCAACGGAACCTACGCCACCCCGCTCGGCGCGATGGCCGTCGCCTCCAAGATCGGGGCAAATGCTCCCCTTGGCGCGGTGTTCAAGAATCGCCAGCCGACCGGCGAAGTCCTCAAGCCAAACGCCCCCGGCCGCGATCCGATCGTGAGCCGCATTCTCTGGCTGCGCGGTTTGGAAAAACAGAATGCCCGGGCCTACTCGCGGAACATTTACATCCACGGCACTCCGGAAGAGCGGCTAATCGGCCGGCCCGCGAGCTACGGTTGCATCCGGATGCGCTCACAGGATGTCGCCCAGCTTTTCAACGCAGTTCCCGTCGGCACCAGAATCGAGATTGCCAATGCGGGCCTCGGTTCAGCCGTAGCGAAAGCCAAGCTGGATTCGCAGACCCGGACGTCTCGTCTAGCCGCGAACTAGGCAGTGTAGGATCGGGTGTCCCACCCGAAAATTTTCCTTCGGCTGGTGACAGCCGACGCTACATCGGAAGAAACGTCGGTCGCCGCGGACCGGCATTTACGGACCGCTCAATAGACCTGCGCCTCGGGGCAGTTAAGTTGGCGCATGAACGTGCAAGTTTACGGATGCAATCATCTGGCCATCGAGGTCGACGACGTGAAGGCGGCGGTGAAGTTTTACGAGGATGTCTTCAACCTGAAGAAGCTCAAGAGCGGGGAAGGGGACGCCTTCTTCCAGTTGGGCGAGCATCAGTTCCTGGCGATTTTCGACGTGGAAAAACTTCAGCCCGATCGGACGCGGCATTTTGGGATCATGGTGCGCGACGAAGCGCAAGTGAACGAGGTCCGAAAGAAGGTGACCGCAAAGTACGGATTGAAATTGCTGCCGCCGTTTCGCTGCGATTTTCGCGATCCGTGGGGCAACCGGATTCAAGTCGTGGATCTCCACGATGAATCGCTGATCTGGTTGCTGCCGTATCGCGAACTGCAAAAAGCCGGCCTCCAGTTTCGTTCGTAACCTTAGATCGGCCCCACGAAGGTGCCGGCATATTTGCTGCTCGAATGCGGGAGTGAAGTTGTACGAGCTGCAAGTCGATGGTTATCACACGCCACTTTCTCCAGAACAAATCGCGGATCTTTTTCGGGCTCGTCGTCTAAGAAAAGGCGACCCATGCCGCGAGAACGGAACCAGTCGGTGGCGCACGCTCGACGAAATCTTTCCTCTGCTGAAGTACGATTCAGCGCCGCTGATTCCCATGCGGGTCCACGAGGCTAATTTATCCATGTTCGATGGCTGCGACACGCCGTCCACCCGGCCTGCGCCAACTTCGGCGCTGAAAGCTGGATGGATTTGTTTCGGCCTCGGGCTGTCCATTGCGTGGTTCTTCCCGATTGGGAACGTGTTTTTCACGGTGGCAATTGTGACGGCTGTCGTGGCGATGTGCACGCATGAGGTAAACGGTGGTTTGGCGCTTTTGATTTCCTCCTTCTGCGGGGTTGGTCTATGCGCCGTCGTATTCTTCACTTTGGTTCTCGGGACCGTCGCGATCACCGCAGCACCGGCGATAAAGAAGTTGGATAACGAATTAAAACAGTCGCACCTTCAACAACAGCAAGCGGTCACCCAGCTGCATTCCTCAATTCAGCAAGCGCGGCAGGCGTTCTTCAACGTCACAACGCCGGCGCCACGCTTTCCTCTTAGCCCGTCACCTCAAATTCGGGCGCAGCAAGACTCGGCCCTTGCGCAATCGCGAGATGCCCTGGCCAGAAACGAAGCCATTCGTCAGGCAGAAAGACAGCGCGATCAAATTAACGCCAAAGAACAGCGCATCGCCCAGCTTCAGAAAGCGATCGAGTCGCAGGAGACTGTGATCCGTCAAATTCGGGAGCGCGGCGGCGACGAATCTTATTTCGTTAAACAGCGCGACGAATTCATACGAGAGAAATGGGACTTGCAAAGATAGCTGGCATTTAAGGTAGGCCAGCTTCTTTCCAACCTGCTCTCCGGCAGATTAGGTAACCGCCTCGTAGTCAACAAAAGTTGGAGGTACGCCCAACGTCCTATTCGATTCTTCTTTCATTGCCGCAGCCCGCTTGGTAAATTCGGCCAGCGCGGGAGGGCGCATGGAAATGAAAATCATCGGCACATTCACTTTGGGAATCGCGGCAAGCTTTACTTTGATGCAGCCGGCGGAGGCACGGGGAGGCTCACATTTTTCGGGAGGCGCACATTTCTCGGGAGGCGCCCATTACTCCGGGGGCGCACATTATTCGGCACCGGCGCACAGTTATTCGGGACCGAGAAGCTATGGGGGTACGAGCCGGAACTTTTCCAGCGCGTCCGGACGCTATTATTCGCCGCGAATCTCGTCGATGCCATCCAACCGCAGCTGGTCCGCGGCGGGGCCACGCTTTTCGTCAACGTCGACAGCCCTGCGGAACCCAACGTTTACTGCGAATGCGCGACGCTTCAGTGGCGACCGAACTGCCGCCTTTAATTCGCGAACCGCTTCGCGCTCGACCGCGCATCTCTCTGCCGCGAATCGCTCCCACGGGTTCGATCGAGGACGCGTCATCGCGCAACACAGCGCAAGCACCTGGCACCGAAATTGGGATCGCGGGCGCGACCATTCGTGGCACGGACATCGTTGTCACTTCCAAAACGGTTTCTGGTTCATCTACGATCCGTTCCTCTGGTATCCCTACGGCTATGGATACGGGTACGACTACTATCCGTACGAGACCTACTACGATGCGTCGTATGACAGCGGCACCCGTCCCGTAGAGGAATACGGGCAGACTCCGGAGGCGAAGGACTCTGAGTACACCGGCGATGCACGGGTAACCGACGTGCAGAGTGCGCTGGCCCGGGAAGGATATTACGATGGCGCGATTGATGGGAAGCTCGGCCCTTCGACCCGCAACGCCTTGCGCCGTTATCAGCGAGATCATGGACTCGACGCCACCGGGGGAATCACTTCCGGGGTGATTCAAGCTTTGCGATTGCGCTGACCGCACAGGTCAGAAGCCGGGAGTCAGAGGTCGGATAAAAACAAGGCGCCTGGATGGTTCTGCGACCACTTGTTGTTTTCGTTCTTATCGCGAGCGCCGCGTCAACGCTGACGTCGAAGGAAGACCGCTCGGCGTTCGCGTTCCAGAAGGTGGATTATTTTCATCGGTGGTCGCAGCGCACTCAGCACGAATTCACTCCCGCGAAACAGGAGGACCTCGACCATTGGACGGACATGATAACGATTAATGTTTATCCGGGGGTCGATGATGCCGAAAAACTGGCCGGAACCGCGGACGCGGTCTTGGGAAACTATCGCGGTCATCAGGGCCAGGTCCTGAAAACGAGCTCGGTGCCGGCGAAGGACCAGCGGCCAGCGGAGCACTTCATCGCGGTGCGATTCAATCAGCCTGATTTTGTGGAAGTCGCATTCGCGCGCTTCAAGCTGGTCGAGGGCAAAGGGCATTCGTTCGTCTATTCCCATCGGGTTTACGGGGACCAAGCCATTGAACAGATGAACGCCTGGATAACGGCGAACGGAGAGAAAACGCAAAGCGCGCTTCTCGATTGGAATCTGCCCGCAGACGCGACTTCAAAACGCTGAGCAACGGTTCAGTCGATTGCGAAACCGCACCGGCGAGCGAAACTGTTCGCGATGTCGTTCGGGGAAGTTCTGGATAATTTAGCCCTGCGGAAGTCGCCGCTTTTGCGGCGCTTCGACGAGCTGATTTCTCCGAAGTCGGACGCGGAACTCGAGGCGCTCGCGCAGCACGCGCATGCGCTGACCCTGAAAAATTTTGGACGCACAATGCGGCTCTTCGCGCCGCTCTATCTTTCAAACGAGTGCATCAACAATTGCCGATACTGCGGTTTCTCGCGCGATAACCCGATCCTTCGCGTGACGCTCAGCGTCGAGCAGGTGCTCGCGGAAGGGCGGCACCTGGCGGATGAAGGTTTTCGTAACGTGCTTCTCGTCGCGGGCGAGCATCCGAAATTTGTCAGCCAAACTTATCTGTCCGATTGCGTCCGCGCGCTGGCGCCGGATTTCTCATCGATCGCGATCGAAGTCGGGCCGATGGAAACTGCGGATTATGTTCCGATCGTCGAAGCGGGCGCGGAAAGTCTTGTAGTTTACCAGGAAACCTACAACCGCGAGGCCTACGCAGAGCTCCACACGGCGGGGCCTAAACGCGATTTCAATTGGCGACTCGATTGCGCGGAGCGTGGTTACGTGGCGGGCTTTCGCCGGCTCGGGATCGGCGCTCTCTTCGGGCTTCGCCCCTGGCAGGAAGAAGCGCTCGCCGTCGCGGCGCACACGGAATATTTGTTGAAGCACTGCTGGCAGGCGCAAGTCACGGTGAGCCTTCCGCGATTGCGTCCGGCCGCCGGCGAATTCCAACCGGCATTCGCGATGACGGACCGCGAGCTAGCGCAACTAATCTGCGCGTTTCGGATTGCATTCCCGGAAGTCGGGATCGTGTTGAGCACCCGCGAGCGCGCGGCGTTGCGCGATGCGCTCGCTCCACTGGGCGTGACGATGATGAGTGCGGGCAGCCACACCGAGCCGGGCGGTTATACCCACCAAGGCACCGATGAGCTGCATCGCACCGTGCGGGGGCGGATCGTGGCGCCGGACTTTGAGAACGGCGAAGACATGCTAGCGACCGGACAATTCGAGATCAGCGACGGCCGTTCGCCCGCCGAAGTGGCGGATGCCTTACGAAAGCGCGGGTTCGAGCCGGTCTGGAAAGATTGGGACGCGGCGCTGTTGGCGACATGAATGTTTGGGTCAACGGCGAACGCGCCGAGGTAAATGGCCTAACGACCGTGGCTGAATTAGCGGAGCATTATCGACTGCAACCGAACAGCGTCCTGATCGAGCATAATCAGACAGCGCTTCATCAGCGCGAATGGCGCGATCGCAAATTGACGGAAGGCGATCGGATCGAGTTCGTCCGCGTGGTGGCGGGCGGGTAGGTCATTGAGCGCTATGTCTGTGGTAGGGACGCCGCGCTGCGGCGTCCGGTCGGCGCAGCGCACCGCCCCTACCTTCTTGCCGCTACCGCTAATCGCAGCCCCAGAAAAACAAAGAGCGATCCGGCGGCGCGATTCAGCACGGCGGTCAACGTGGGACTTTCCCGAAGTCGGGCGCTGAACGCGCTCGAGAACCACGCCAGGATCAGGCACCAAATCGTTCCGGTCGTGACAAAAGTGAGTCCAAGAACCACGAAAGTGATTGTCTTTGCTGGCGCCGCCGCGTCGATAAACTGCGGCAAGAAAGCGAGGAAGAAGAGCGCGACCTTTGGATTAAGAATGTTCGTCAGTATTCCCTGGCGAAACGCCGCTGCCGGGCCGCGCCGCTTGAAATGCGCGGGCATCGATAGTTCGTGCTGTTTTTCGAGCAGCGCACGAACGCCGAGGAAAACGAGGTAAGCGGCGCCGGCGAGTTTTACGAAGGTGAAAGCCCAGGCGGAAGTCGCCAAGACTGCCGAGAGACCGAGAGCAGCGGCGCCTGTGTGAAAGATGCTGCCGACGGAAATCCCCAGCGCGGAGGCAACCCCCGCGCGACGGCCATGCGCGATGCTCCGACCAAGAATGCAAAGCGTGTCCGGCCCCGGCGTGAGGTTCAGCAGGAGCCCCGTTGTGACGAAAAGGGCGAAATCATGAATCCCAAACATTTGCAGGCTGGTTGTTAATCGCGTTTGCAGAATGCGACAAACTGCAGATTTGTAACGCCGAACCAGCGGCGGCGGCAATATGGAAACCATCCCATCGCGCAGAGCGGTCACCGAGCGGCCGCGTTATCCCTGGAAGATTTTCTGGCTGCTCCTCCTGGCCTCGATCGTCGGGGTTGCGGCGCTCCTGCCTTATCTGATCGCGTTTTTTCAAAAGGTCCTTTCGACCAATCCACTTCCCATGCCTTTGCCGGTTCTAATGGCGGTTCAGGTAATGCAAAGCGCTATTCTGTTTGCGGCCTTTATCTCGTTAGGCCTGGTTCTGGCGCCGAAAGCGGGGATCGAACTGCCGCTCTTGCAACAGTGGTTTTATGGTGGGCCGGCGCCGTTGCCGAAAAATTCCGCGCGCACGTCGTTGCTCGCCGGAGTCGTGATGGCCGCAATTCTTTTGTTGGTCTTTTACACGGTTTTCCTCCCGCGGATTCCGGAATGGCCGATCGCCGTGGAAGCAGCGATGCCGATTTGGAGACGGTTCCTGAGTTGTTTCTATGGGGCAATTAACGAGGAAATCGTGGCGCGACTATTTGCGCTCTCGTTGCTCCTCTGGCTACTACGGAAGATCGCTCGGCAGCAATCGCCGCGAGCGAGTCCCATTATTTTCTGGATCGCCAATGTGATCGTCGCCGGACTTTTCGCCCTAGGCCATATTCCGGCGGCGAGAGTTTTCCTCCAGATCACGCCGATGGTAATCGTCGCGTTGTTCGCGATCAACGGCAGCGCCTCGCTTCTCTTCGGTTATCTCTGTTGGAAACGCGGGCTCGAGGCCGCGATGCTCGCGCACTTTGCCGCCGACTTCACCCTGCACGTCATCGGCCCGATGTTCTTCCGGGGTTAACCGCTGCGTGTAGCAGCGTCTTCTGTAGCCGCTTCGCTGCGCGAAACGTTTTATCCGAGCGTCGCGTTCTCCCGCGTCGCCCACAGGGCGACGGCTACAGCAGAGATCAGGCGTGCGCCTTTACCACGACTCGCATCCCGTCTTTCTGGACAACGGTGATCGGCGTTTCCGCGGCCACGAATTCGCCTTCGGTCACGACGTCGACAACGTGATCGGCGAAACGCGCTTTTCCGCTCGGGCGCAACATGGTCTGGGCGGTGCCTTGCATTCCGGGTGACAGAGCAAGCGCGGTAGCAAACTCTCGCGGCGCGCCAGCCAACGACGGTCCCGGAGGATTCGTGGTGATGAGCGCAAATCGGCGATAAAGATTGGTCTTCGGCAAATAACGCGCGAGCACCATGATGACGACCGTCGCGCCGAGCAGGGTGAAAAACAGGTTTCGCAGCGGGATCGCCAGCATGTCGCCGGTTGGGAAAAACGTCTCACCGGGATACCGATCGATCATGGCCCAGAGCAGAGAGGCCAGCATGAGAAAGACGCCCACCACGCCGAACACAATCGTCGAGTGCGCGAAGAACAGGATCTCGATAACAACGAAGACAACGCCGAGAACGAAGAGGGCGACCACTTCCCAGCCGGCGAGTCCGGCGAGATAGTGGCCCGCGAAAAAGAGCGCGAAACAAATCGCGGCGATGATTCCCGGCATGCTCACGCCCGGCATCTTGAATTCGAGATAGGCGCAAACGATCCCGAGCAACAAGAGCAACGGCGACAGCGCGGTTATCCAAAACGCCAGCCGCTCGAACCCGCTCGGCTCCACCGTCACGATCGTCCCTTTCAGGCCTGCCTTCTTGGCGAGGTCAGTGACGGAATCGGCGACGCCGTCAGCAAGAAGCGGTTTGCCGTTGATGATTTCGGTGGCTTCTGTCGCGTTCAAGGTCAACAACGTTCCCTTCGCGTGCACCACGCGGTCACCGATTTTCACTTCCTTCTCCTTGTCCATGAACGCTTCACCGATGTCGGGGTTGTGGCCGTTGCGGCTGGCGGAGTTCCGGACGAGCGCCGACCAATAGGAGAGCGTCTTGTCTTTCATGGTGCCGGTGAGGTCCGCGCCGTCGGCCAGGACAGGGGCCGCCGCGCCGATGGCGCTGACCGGGGACATATAAATGTGGCGCGTAGCGAGCGCGATCAGCGAGCCAGCGGAACCGGCGTTCGTGTTGATGAATGTGTAGGTGGGAATGGTGGTGCGGTTGAGCGCGCCACTAATGTCGTCGGCAGCATCGAGCCGGCCGCCGTAAGTGTTCATCTCGATGACGATCGCGCCGGCGCCCGCGGTTTCAGCGGCTTTGATGGCCCGCCGCAGAAACAAATAAAGCGACGGCGAAATTTCTCCGCTCAGTTCGACGACGACGGTGTCGCCTTTCCGGACGACTTCGCGAGCGTCAGTTGCGGGGAGCAGCACGGTAAGACCGAGGAACAACAGCGTCAGCCGGAACAAATTTCTCATCAAAGAGTCGCTTCTCGCTTAATTTGAATCGCGACCGGCCATAACACGAGCGAAAATTAACAGGCGCATGGGAACGATCCCGACACAGACCATCGAGCAGATCGCCGCCGCGAACGACATCGTGGAAGTGATCGGGACTTACTTTCCGCTCAAGCGCGCGGGCTCGACGTTCAAAGCGCTCTGCCCGTTTCACCAGGAGAAGACGCCGTCGTTCACGGTCAGTCCGTCGCGCCAGACGTTCCACTGCTTCGGCTGCGGCGCGGGCGGGAGCGTTTTCCGGTTCGTAATGGATTACGAGCACCTCGATTTTCCAGCAGCGGTAAAGAAGCTCGCGACGCGGGTCGGGATTCCGGTGATCGAAGAACGCGGCCTCAGTCGCGACGATGAAGATCGACAACACGAAGCGCGGCGCGTCCTGCTCCAGTTACATGCGGAAGCGGCCGAATGGTTCCACGAAAATTTGGTGAAGAAAAGGGTCGGCGAACCGGCGCGGGAATATTTGAAAGGGCGGGGGATCGACAAGCGGATCGCGAAGGATTGGCAGATTGGGTTTGCGCCCGAAAGCTGGGACGCGTTTCTCGGCTGGGCGACAGAGCGCGGTTACCAGCAGCGATTGCTGCTCGAGAGCGGCCTCGTGACCCGGCGAGAGGAAGGCGAGAACAAGCCGTACGACCGGTTCCGGAACCGGATTATGTTTCCGATTCACAACGACGTCGGCGAAGTGATTGCGTTCAGTGGCCGAATTCTCGACAAGGAGGCCGAGGCGGCAAAATACGTGAACTCGCCGGAAACGCCGCTCTTTCGGAAAGGCCGCGTCCTCTTTGGTCTGCATAAGACCAAGCGCGGATTGATCGAGGCGGATTGCGCAATCGTTTGTGAGGGGCAGCTCGACCTGATCACGCTCTTCGAAGCCGGAATCGCGAACGTCGTTGCACCGCAGGGGACTGCGTTCACGGAACAGCAGGCCCGGATTCTGAAGCGATTCGTCAGCGAAGTTGTTCTTTGTTTCGACGCGGATGCGGCAGGGCAAAAGGCGGCGGAACGCTCGCTCGACGCGCTTCTCCAAAACAATTTGGTCGTTCGTGTCGCTGAAATACCTGCAGGCGAAGATCCCGATTCGATGGTCCGCAAACGAGGCCGGGAAGAATTTGAAAAACTGGTGAGCGGCGCGCGCGATTTTTTCGACTGGTGGATCGAGCGGGAAACGAGCGCGGCCGACTTGAATTCGCTCGGGGCGAAAATGCAGGTTGCCCAACGCCTGGCCGAGACGATTGGCCGGGTGCAGGATCCGTTGATGCGGGGGGAAGTGGCGAACCGCGCCAGCGCGCGTCTCGGCGTGCCCCGCGGCGACTTCGATCGGCTCTTATCCAAACCGAGCCGGGATCGATTTTCGGTCGATGACGCAGAGGCGCGACCCGAACCAGTCCGTCCGCCCCGCCATGACATCGCGATGCTTTGCTTGCTGGCATTGCGGGATGAGGAAGCAAGGGAGTTTGTCCTGGCTCAGGATTGGCGCGAGATGCTGGCTCACACGCCTGATTCCCAAATTCTCGTCCGGATTTTGGAGAGCGACCTCCGTCCGGACGATCCAGCGTCGCTGAACGTTTTCATGTCGAAACTCGGTCCGGGAGAAGAGGGGCTCGTCTCGGGTTGGCTCCTCCAAAAAATGCCGCCGAACAGCTTGGAGGTCGCGCGGGGATTTTGGAACGGGCTTCGCCAGGCGGTTTTGCGCCGCCAACTGCAGATTGCCGAGGGGCGAATGAAGCTGCCGCGTTTGACCACCGGCGAATCCGTCGCTTTGCAGAAACAAATTCTTGACCTTACGGAGCAACTCCGTGACCTTTCCGCGTTTTCGCCTGCCCGCGTGCTCGACAGCTGATTGCCGTCGTTGAGGGGGCAGGAAAGGCCCGCGCGAGCTGGCTTGAAAACAGCGATACCTCTAAAGCACTCACTCACGACTTGGCTACTCACTCGAGAAAACAGGCACAACGCGGCACCCGCCCCGCGGCGAAGAAGTCAGCCAAAGTGACTCGACCGCCGAAGCGGAAAGCCAAAGCGAAACCCGCAAAGACGCGCGCCGCGGCGCCAAAGAATTCCGGGTCGAAGAAAAAGAAAGTCGCGCGGCCACAGCTGGCAGCGCGAGAACCAAACCGCCCTGACGACTTAGAGTCGGAAGAAATTTTGCCGCCAACCGCCGGCACGGATGTGCAGACCCGCATTCGTGAGCTGATCAAGCTGGCGAAAGAGCAGGGCTATCTGACGTTCGACGATCTTAACGAAGCGCTGCCGCCGGACATGAGCGACGCGGATGAGCTCGATGCGATTCTGACCCGTCTTCGCCGAATGGAGATCGACATTATCGAGGCTTCGGAAGTCGATCGTTATAAAGACGGGAAAAAGGAAAACGACGAAGAAGAGGAAGAAAAGCCCGAGCCCAAGCTCGATATCCTCGACGACCCGGTCCGTATGTATCTCAAGCAAATGGGGCAGGTGCCGCTGCTGACGCGAGAGCAGGAGGTTGAGATTTCCAAGCGCATCGAAGAAGCCGAGATCATGGTCCAGCGCCTGATCAACCGTTTTGGGTTCATCGCCCAGGCGCATCTCGATCTCGCCGATAAATTGACTGAGGGCGGCGAGCGTTTCGATCGCGTGATTCTCGATAAGAAAATCGAGAGCCGGGAGCGCTACATGAAGTTGCTGCCGCGGCTTTGCAAACAGGTCGACAAATTAAGCGCCGACATTCGCCAGCAGTACTCGCAAATTCTGCACGGCCCGCACCGGCGCGATCCGAGGAAAGCGAAGGCGTTCCAGAAAGCGGTCGCGGCCTTGCAAAAACTTTACCCGAAATTTTATTTCAAACAGAAGGTGACCGAGGAATTCGTGCACCTCGCGGACGAACGGTTCCAGGCGCTGACCCATTTGCAGGGCGAGATCAGCAAACATCCGCGCGATAACGGGGCGAAATCGCCGCTCGGGATCAAGACCCGCGACCTCGAAAGCTCGCTCTGGCTTTCGCTCGAGGAATATGCGGAGCAATACCGTGCCTTGAAGAGCTGGCTGCACAAAGCGCTTCGCGCCAAGACCGAAATGGTCGAAGCCAATCTGCGGCTCGTCATTTCCATCGCCAAGAAATACACAAACCGCGGCCTCTCTTTCCTCGACCTGATCCAGGAAGGCAACATGGGCCTCATGAAAGCGGTGGAGAAATTCGAATATCGCCGCGGCTACAAGTTTTCCACTTACGCGACCTGGTGGATTCGGCAGGCGATCACCCGTTCGATCGCGGATCAGGCCCGCACCATTCGAATCCCGGTCCACATGATCGAGACGATCAACAAGCTGATGCGCGTGCAGAAGCAGCTCGTCCAGGAATACGGGCGCGAGCCGACCCCAGAAGAAGTGGCGGAGGAAATTTTGCTGCCCGTCGATCGCGTCCGCGCGGTGTTAAAAATGGCGCAGCAGCCGATCTCGCTGCAGTCACCGGTGGGCGAGAGCGAGGAAACGAATTTCGGCGATTTCATCGAGGACAAGGGCGCGGAAAATCCGAGCGACATGACCGCGATCGTGCTCTTGAAAGAGAAGATCAAGGATGTCCTTGAGACATTGACCGATCGCGAACGGCAGGTGCTCGAGCAACGGTTCGGTTTGGTTGACGGTTACAGCCGCACCCTGGAAGAAGTCGGGCGGCAATTTCGGGTCACGCGGGAACGCATTCGCCAGATTGAAGCCAAGGCGCTGCGTAAGATGCGCCACCCGACCAGGATCCGGCAGCTTGAAGGCTTCCTTGAAGCTGCTGAAACTTAATCTTTCGCCGAGCAACTTCCCGGTCGACCCGGAGTTAAATCACCGCTTATGAAACGCGAAGAAGACGAAAAGCTCTGGGATTTGCTCGGTCGTGCCACCGAGCCTACCGCCCCTTCGCCATTCTTCGCCCGTAATGTCCTGCGCAAGATTCGCGAAGCTCAGGGCGACTCGGCGCCTCGCCGCTGGTATGCGCGTTGGTTGGTGCCCGCAGCTGGCGTGGCCGTGGTGATCATTGCTGGCCTCGCTTTGCCGACGCAATTCATCAAGCAGACTCATTCAACTGCGCGAACCGATTCAGTCGCCCTCACCGAGGCCGCCGCCGATAACGATCTGATGGCGGATCTTGATGATTTGATGGGGTCCGACGACAGCAACGCGCTGGACGAGTCGATCCTGCTCTAAGTTCGCGAGCAAAAAAATTGAGCTGGCCGAAGTTTCAGCCAGCTCAATCGGAGAGAAGTATCTCGCTTGGTTAGTAGTAACGGACGGCGCGGTACGGCCGATTATACCGATAATAGGCCCGGCGATAATGCCGATGATGGCGCGGTCCGACATAAACCACGGTGCGGGGGTAGCCGTAATAATTGTAGGGATAGCCGTAGCCATATCCGTAGGGATAGCCGTATCCGTAGCTGAATCCGATCGGGAAACCGAACCCGATGCCCACTGAAACCCGCGCCTCACTCCGCGGCACCGCCGCGAAGGAAAACGCGCCAACTGCGACTGCGATTAAGAGAAGTTTTTTCCAATTCATGATGAATCCTTTGAATGACTGCTAACAATCTAACACGAATTTGGACGCGGTGTTTTTAAGAATTATTCAGGAATTCTTTTCCGCATACTTCGGATAACCGGCGACACAGACGTCGTCGGCGATTTTTTCGTAACGGACGCGGTGCAGGCGGGCCGCGTTCTGCGTCGCGTCGGCCCCCGCGCCTGCAAACGCAATCGTCGGTCCACCAGTGAGAAGCGGGGCGGCGTAAACTTGCACTTTGTCGATGAGACGTTGATCGAGCGCCTGCCCGAGAATGTCTCCGCCGCCTTCGATGAGAACGCTCGTGATTTCTCTAGCCGCCAGCTTCGAGAGGAGGACCCGCAAATCGGTGTCGCCGTAAACGGCTGTGCGCTCCGCAAACGCATCAGTGAAAACGCGAGCGCCGCGCGGGAGCTTTCCCGACCGCGACAAAATAATCCGCCACGGTTGCTGCGCTCCCCGTTGGCCGCGAACGGTGAGCCTTGGATTGTCCGCCCGGATAGTTTCAGCGCCTACCAGGATCGCGTCGACCTTCGCGCGCAACTGTTGCGCATGCCGGCGCGCGGGCGCTGAGGTCAACCACTGGCTTTCCGCGGGCGGCGCGGTCAACCTGCCGTCGAGACTCATTCCGCACTTCGCGATCACGAATGGAATCCCGGTCACGATCCATTTGTTATACGCTTCATTGAGTTCGCTGCACTCGTTCTGGAGAACTCCGAGTCGGACATCAATTCCCGCTTTTTCGAGTTGTTTGAGCCCGCCCCCAGAGTGCTTCGGATTCGGGTCCACCGCGCCGACGACCAATCTGCGAATGCCTGCTGCAACGATCGCATCCGTGCACGCGCCGGTCCGGCCGATCGTAGAACACGGTTCCAGAGTTACGTAAAGTGTCGCGTCTGCCGGCACGCTCCGACCGAAATTCGTGAGGCACTCGACTTCGGCGTGAGGAGAACCGGCGCGACGGTGATGACCGCGCGCGACGATTTTGTTTTTGACGACGAGAACGGCGCCGACGGCGGGATTTGGACTCGTTAGGCCGACTCCTTTTCGGGCTTCGCTCAGGGCAACCCGCATAAAATCCTCGTCGCTTTTAGTCATGGGCGCTTCCGCAGAGATATCGGCAACCGTGTGGAAACGCAAACGGTTATGGTGCGGCGGACGAGCGCAATTATGGCACAGTTTCGTCTTTCGATTACCCCACGATGGTGTGACAATACGGCATTAGTGCTTCAAGCTCTCAAAGGTCGGGTGTTTGATGTAAGTAACCTTTTATCAGTAGTTTATTCAAGTAACCTAGTCACCGCCATGCCGTGGCATTTCTCCCGCTAATCAGAATTCGCCAATCTCAATCATTACAAAGGAGAATCCCATTATGAGTTTAATTCGTTACCAAACCCCAAATTCCGTGATGTGGCCTACGCTCAATCGCTGGGCCAATCTGCGGGACGATCTCGATACGCTTCTCGAGCTTCCCTTTTTGAGCGGCAGCTCGCGCCAGGCGCAATTATTCACCGGCTGGACTCCCGCCCTCGATCTGTATCAGAACAACGATAACGTCGTGGCGGTCGTCGAGCTTCCGGGGATGCGCAAGGAAGACATCGAGATCTCGCTCCACGACGGCACCCTGACCATCGGCGGCGAGCGTAAATCGCAAACCGAGAGCAACGGCGATAGCGCCACCCGGACCGAACGGTTCACCGGCAAATTCCGCCGCACTGTGACGCTGCCGACCCGAGTCGACGCGAACAAAGTGAATGCCACCTACAAGGACGGCATCCTCACCGTCACGCTGCCGAAAGCGGAGGAGGCGAAGCCGAAACAAATTCAGGTCAACGTGAGTTAAGAATTCAAAGAAAGGAAAAATCGAATGAACACTTTGGTTCGTGAAAATCGCAGCGCTCCCGCGACAAATGGCGAGCGCGCTCAAGAGCAATTCATCTGTCCGGCGGCGACCGTCCTCGAAAACGCGGATGGTTACACCCTGGAAGTTGAAATGCCGGGCGTGAACAAGGAGACCCTCGAAATGTGGATCGAGAACAACGAGCTGACCATTGTGGGCCGGCGTTCCCTCCCCACGGTCGACGGGACGTTGCTCCATCGTGAATCGCGTTCGGAAAATTTCCGGCGCGCGTTCGAGCTCGATCCATCGATCGACGCGGAACAGATCAGCGCGAAAATCGAGCACGGGGTGGTGAGCTTGTCCCTGCCGAAAGCAGAGCAGGTCAAACCGCGCAAGATCACGGTCGCTTAATTTTAGGCGTGTTGGGTTAGTTACACAGGCCGCAAGCCGCGAGGTTTGCGGCCTGTTGTTTTTCGCGCGCTTTTTCTGCTTGGCGAACTTGGCGACCGCACGTACTTAAGAGGCCCCTCCCTATGCCTACAAAAACTGAAGAGAAAACTGCCGAAGACAAAGTCACCGCCGCGCGCAACAAGAACCTTGATCTCGCCCTCCAGCAGATCGCTAAGGACTACGGCGATGGCGCCATCATGCGCCTCGGCGACGCGACGATTGTCGATATCGATGTTATTCCCACCGGAAATATTTTGATCGATCGCGCGCTGGGAGTCGGTGGATTCCCGCGCGGTCGCGTCGTCGAAGTTTACGGACCCGAATCGTCTGGCAAAACCACGCTCACGCTCACCGTTATCGCCCAAGCCCAAAAGCGCGGGGGGCTGGCGGCGTTTGTCGATGTCGAGCATGCGCTCGATCCGCAATACGCGCGTCGTCTCGGCGTGAATATGGACGACCTGCTCGTTTCCCAGCCGAGTTCGGGCGAAGAAGCGCTTCGCATTGTCGAAACGCTGGTTCGGTCAAACGCGCTCGACGTCATCGTCCTCGATTCGGTCGCGGCCTTGGTCACGAAACAGGAATTGGAAGGCGAAATTGGCGATTCCACCGTCGGCGCGCAGGCCCGTTTGATGAGCGCCGCGATGCGCAAATTGACTTCGCTGATTTCCAAAGCGCGGACTTGCTGCATTTTCACCAACCAGATCCGCGAAAAAATCGGCGTTATGTTCGGAAATCCGGAAACGACTCCGGGCGGCAAAGCGTTGAAGTTTTACGCAAGTGTCCGGATCGACATCCGCCGCATCGGCGCGATCAAGCAGACGGACGGCGTTGTCACCGGCAACCGGACCCGCGTGAAAGTTGTGAAGAACAAGGTCGCCCCGCCGTTCACCGAAGCGGAATTCGACATCATGTACAACGAGGGGATTTCGTCGACCGGTGCTTTGCTGGATCTTGCTCTCGAGAAACAAATCATCGAGAAGCGCGGCTCGTGGCTCAGCTACAAGGGCACACAGCTCGCGCAGGGACGCGACGCCGGCAAGGAAGCGTTAAAGAACGACCCCGCGCTTTACGAAGAGATCGAGACCGCCGTCAAAGCGAAGCTCGACGAAGAGAAGAAGTAATCCTCTCCCTGTAGCGGCGGTCTATGACCGCCGAATCCGATTATTGTCGAATCGTTTGTCGGCGGTCATAGACCGCCGCTACAGTGGTATCGATCATGACCGCCGCCGAAATCCGCCAATCGTTTCTCGATTTCTTTCGCGAGAAAAAGCACAGCATCGTGCCGTCGGCGTCGCTGCTGCCGGATTCGCCGAACCTGCTCTTCACCAATGCCGGGATGAACCAGTTCGTCCCGATTTTTCTGGGCCAACAAAAGCCGGCCTGGAATCCGCCCCGCGTTGCCGACACGCAGAAATGCATCCGGGCCGGCGGGAAGCACAACGACCTCGACGACGTCGGGCTCGACACGTATCACCACACGTTTTTCGAGATGCTCGGCAATTGGAGCTTCGGCGATTATTTCAAGAAAGAAGCGATCGAATGGGCGTGGGAACTTGTGGTCGAACGCTGGAAGCTTCCCGCGACACGCCTTTATGCCACGGTTTACAGGCCCGGGCCTGACGAGCCGAGCGAGTTCGACCAGGAAGCGCACGACCATTGGGCGCGGCTCTTCGAAAAGGCCGGGCTCGACCCAGCGGTTCACGTCGTGAACGGAAACAAGAAAGACAATTTCTGGATGATGGGCGACACCGGCCCATGCGGTCCGTGCTCGGAGTTGCACGTCGATCTGACGCCGGCGGGCGACACCAAAGGGTCGTTGGTGAACGCCGGCGACGCGCGTTGTATCGAGATTTGGAATCTCGTTTTCATTCAGTTCAACGCGAACGCCGACGGAACTTTCTCGCCGTTACCGCAACGCCACGTCGATACTGGAATGGGCCTCGAGCGGATCACCGCGATGATCCAGGGCACGAAAAACTTCTCCGATTTCAGCGGGATCGTGTCCAATTACGAGACCGATGTTTTCCGTCCGATCTTCGACGAGCTCGAAAAGCTCAGCGGCAAGAAATACCGCTCGACTCTTCCGCACGGAGGATATGCTTCCAGCATGTCTCGGCCGGCGGGCTCCCAGGCTGTCGAAGACGCCGACAGGCAGGATGCCTATCAGCCGAGTCAGGCTGGAAGCCTAACCTCCGCAGGGCAGGAGAAGATCGACATCGCTTTTCGCGTTATCGCCGATCACATCCGGACTCTGAGCTTCGCCATCGCTGATGGCATTCAGCCGAGCAACGAAGGCCGCGGCTATGTCCTGCGTCGCATCCTCCGGCGCGCGGTTCGTTACGGTCGCACCCTTGGATTCCACGAACCGTTCTTCTTCAATCTGACCGACGTCCTCGTTCGCACGATGGCAGATGTGTTTCCTGAGCTGCGCCAGCAGAACAATCAAATCAAAGAGACGCTGCGCCGCGAGGAAGAAGGATTCAACAAGACGCTCGACAAGGGCATCGAGTTGTTTGAGCGCGAGACTGCGAAAGGTGGCTCAACCGTTTCCGGTGAATTCGCGTTCCGCCTCTACGACGAGCAGGGATTCCCGCTCGATCTTACCGAACTGATGGCGCGCGAACGCGGCCTAACTATCGACACCGCGGGATTTGAGAAGTTGATGGAGCAACAACGCACGCGCGCGCGTGCAGCTCAGAAGAAGAGCGCAATCGAGCTCGCCCAAACCGACGCCGACGTTTCCACAAAGTTCCTCGGGTACGACAACGATCGGACCGACGCCCGCGTCGTCGCGGTCATATCGGCGAAAGGCAAAGCGGCCGTCGTCCTCGATAAATCAGTCTGTTACGCCGAAATGGGGGGACAGGTCGGCGATAAGGGCAGTCTAAGTCTGGACAGTCGAATCTGGAGCATTGCGAACACCCAAAAGTCGGGCGGCGCGTTTCTGCACTTGCTCGAAGAGGAAGACGGACCCGAACCGGGTGTGGGTATCACTGTCACCGTCGACGCTCCTCGACGTCGCGCGATTGAGGGACATCACACGGTGACGCATCTCTTGCATTGGGCGCTTCACGAAAAGGTAAGTTCGGATGCGGTGCAAAAGGGTAGCTACGTTGGACCGGAAAAGCTGACGTTCGATTTTTCGAGCGCGGCGTTAACCGCGGAACAGAAGCGCGGAGTCGAGAAGCTCGTGAACGAGAAGATCGCGGAGAACGCTGGGGTGTCGTGGACCGAGATTCCGTACGCAGAGGCGAAAAAGCGTTCGGATATTCAACAGTTCTTCGGCGACAAATACGGTGACACGGTTCGCGTCGTTCAAGTCGGCGGTGAAGCTGGGAAGTTGAACGGGTATTCGATGGAGTTGTGCGGCGGGACGCATGTTCGCGGGACTGGCGACATCGGATCGTTTCGGATCGTTCGGGAAGAGGCGATCGCAGCGGGGATCCGGCGGATCGAAGCGGTCGCGGGCGAGGCGGCGAAGCAATGGGCGAAAGAGGAAGCGGTGCGGCAGCAGGAAAAGTTCGAAACGCTCGCTCGAAAGAAAAGTGATGTGGCCGCATTACCAGGGTTCGATGAGGCGGCGGAAACCAATACGGCGCTTCAACAAATCGACGTTCGCGCGGCGCACTTGCAGAAGATCGAAGCGGAAGTTCACGACTGGCAGAAGCAACAGGCGAAGGCTTCCGAAACGGATTTGAAAAATCGCGCTGCCGAATTGGCGAAAGAAATTCGCGCTGCGCACGCGAATCAGAAATCGATCGTTGCGTCGATTCCTGACGCGGATGGCAAACTGCTGCAAAGCACCGTCGACGCTCTGAAATCGCATTTCAGCGGGCCGATCTTTCTGGTCGGGGCGATCGATGGACGCGTCGCGCTAATTGCATCAGTTCCGAAAGAACTGACCTCACAATTCCAGGCGAACAAGCTGATCCAGGAGATCGCGTCGATCGTGGGCGGAAAGGGCGGCGGCCGGCCGGACAATGCGCAGGGCGCGGGCCAGGACACCTCGAAGATCGATGCTGCTCTAGCGCGCGCGAGGGAGCTTTTGTTGTAGCGGCGGTCTATGACCGCGGACGGCCTAAGATTTCGGCGGTCATAGACCGCCGCTACAGGACAGCTAGAAGATCGGCGGTCATAGACCGCCGCTACAGTTTATTAGTTCGGCAGAATGAGCGTGATGATGGCGGTGGCCGCGACCGCAAAGATCAGGATCACGCAATAAACCAGGCCGCCAGAGAGGAACTTCACCATCGTCATAAACCACCCCTGTTTATAAACGCGTCGGATGGAGAGAAAAATTTGGACAGCGATCACGCATGCCATCAACCCTTTGATCCATCCGGCCAGCGCTGGGACGGTTCGGTCAGCGCCCATTACGAGGAGCGCGGTGATGATCACGGTCACATAAAGAAAAGTGTGAATATGGAGCGCGTAGACCAAATGTTCGACGTAGAAGCGACCTTTCCGGATGTAGAGGATCTTCAGGATGAAAGCGAACAGCGGGATGCAGCAAAGCATCATCGCGGGGATGTTGCTCCGGAGCGTTTCCATGAAAAGTTTCGCGCGGGCGCCGTCCTCGCCGATCTTTTCCTTCACCTGTTTTTCGAGCCAGAGCGCGACCGGTGATTTCTTCTCGCCCGGAGGACCGACGGAGAAATGCATCGGGATTGGTGTCGTCGTGGGGAAAGTGATGGGCGGGATTGACGGCTGATCCGTCGCGGCATTAGTCCCTGGAAGAGCAGGCGGCATCGGCGCAACTGGCGAAGGGATGGCGTGGGTATGTGGTTCGGGGATTTTAGGAATGCGCGCCATCGTCGTCGCCATCTTTGCGCGCTCTTCCGCGCTCATACTTTTGCGAACTTCCGATTTGATATACGCCTTGAACGCACTCTTCACCTCGGCGCGTTCCTCGGCCGTCAGAGCGCCTTGCGCTTGGGCCAATTTCAGGCGCGCCAACTCGACTTGGGTGCGCTGTTCTGGGGTCAACGGAGAGTTGGGCTCGATCATCTTCGACAGGTTCGCCACGAGCTCCGTGCGGTCTTGCGCCGTTAATTGAATTGGACCGTCCGAATCCCAGTTCACCGCGCGGGCCACGAGAAAGAAAACGATGCTCGCGATGAGGTAGAGGCGAAGCGGATGGACGTAACGCGCACGACGTCCGGCGTTGAAATCATTCGTGAGCTGCCAAGGGTGGATCAGCAGTTGGTTCACCGTGTGGAGGAACTTCGTATCCCAGTTGAAGAACGAATCGGCAGCGTCCAACAAAACGCGAAAGATCGAACGGCGATAATCGATCGCATGTTGCCCGCATTGGGCGCAGAAGTCGCCGGCTAAAGGCGCACCGCAATTCTCGCAATGCGTCAAGGGTTGGACCGGCATTTTCGACCGGCGCCGAAAGCCAAAGATCCCGCGCCGCCTGGCCGGCTCCTCCGCAACGGACGAGGCGGCGTCAGCGAGAATGATCTGCTCAATTTCGTCGCTCATGAAATCTGCGTCATTTTATCGCGGCCCAAACCCGATGGACATCATCGTGGTCTTCGAGGGTTTGGAGAAATTCGCCAGTATGCTCGCGTTCTTCGGCGGTCAGTTCAGGAAAGCTCTTTGCGATGTAACCGAGCTCGCTCGTGACCACCGTCCACCCGTGGCTCGCGAGCCATTGGGTGACGGCGTGCAGATCACTGCGCTCCGTGATGAGTCGCGCGCCGGTCGTTCCCTCCGGAATATCGTCGTTCTGCTCGTGCGAAAGTGGTTCGACATTTTGCGCGCCCGCTTCAATGGCCGCCTCTTCGATGTCCGCTTTCGCGTCGGGATGATGCGCGTCAACGAGCCCGACGTGATCGAAGAGAAACTTGTTGCTGCCGGGCGCGCCGAGCTGGCCGCCTTTTTTGAACAGGACGCGGATTTCCGGCGCGGTGCGATTGTTGTTGTCGGTCAACACTTCCACAATGATCGGGACTTTGTTCGGCGCGTAGCCTTCAAAGACGACGTGTTCCATCATCAGCTTGTCGTCGCCGATGCCCGCGCCTTTTTTGATCGCGCGCTCGATAACGTCCCGCGAGACGCTTGCTTTACGAGCTTTCTCGACGACCGCTGCGAGCCGCGCGTTCCCCGCTGTTTCGGCTCCACCGAGCTTCGCCGCGACCATAATTTCCTTCACGAGCTTGCCGACCACCTGGCCCTTTTTCAGTCCGGCGACTTCCCGTTTCGCATGCAACCATTGGCGACCCATGAGTTGGGTTCTAACAGTTGCTGGCTGAGTGAGCAACTGTAGCGGCCGTCTATGACCGCCGATCTTCCGCTGATTCCGCGGCTTCGGCGGTCATAGACCGCCGCTACAAGGGGATCACTCGCGGAACAAGAACAGCGCCGCCGTTCCCACCACGCCGATCGCAAGCATCGCGATGTCGTTCTCGACAAAGTACGGGTACGCCATGAGCACGAGTCCGATGAACATCGGCTTCCAGACGTGCATGCGTTTCCCGTAGATGAATGCGACGAAGCCGATCGAGCCGAACACCAAGCCACCGATAAGATTCGCGCCGCTGAAAACTGGCATGGCGTTTTTCGAGCTAATTCCGCGCCAGCGTCCGTCCGCTAGCAAAAACTTGGGGATTGACCCTCGTCGCGCGGCGCTGCCACGATTCTTCCCCTAACAACGCAAACCGAGGAACGAGATGGCTTCGCAACTTTTTCGAACAAAGAGCCCTGAGCTTTTGATGCGGGAATCAGAGCACCCCGATCGCGTGATGAAGCGCTCGCTTTCGGCATTTGCACTGACCTGCCTGGGTGTTGGCGCAATTATCGGCTCGGGAATCTTCGTCCTCACGGGGACGGCGGCGGCCGGCCAAGTCTTTTCCTCCACCTTGGAGACGCCCGTTTCGAATTTTGTTATGGCGTGGTGGAACCACGCCGACGTTGTCCTCGGCCGATCCGGTGCCGGTCCGGCGATCGCGATTTCATTTATGGTCGCAGGATTGGCCTGCGCCTTTGCGGCGCTTTGTTATGCCGAGCTCGCCTCGATGATTCCCGTTTCCGGTTCAGCTTATACTTATTCGTATGCGACGCTCGGGGAGTTCATCGCCTGGATTATCGGTTGGGATTTGATTTTGGAATATGCAGTGGGGAATATGTCGGTCGCTGCAAGTTGGTCGGGATACTTCGTGCAGCTTCTCGGAAATTTGCCGTTCGGCCTTAGTGTTAAATTTCCCCTTTGGGCGGTGACCGACCACAAGACCGCTTTAACCACGATCGCCACGGGCGGGGATGCTCTTCAGAATTATTCCTCGACGACTCTACCAATCATTTTCGGGCATTCCATCGCGCTCAATCTGCCTGCTTTTTTGATCGTCGCGGCGGTGACGATCCTGTTGATTCGCGGAATCCGGGAAAGTGCCGGCACGAACACGACCATCGTCATCGTAAAGGTTGCCGTCGTCGTCTTTGTCATTGCCTTCGGGGCATTTCTTGTGGATCCCACGAATTGGCATCCGTTTATGCCTACCGGTTTTGTCGGCGTCATGAGCGGGGCCGCCATCGTCTTTTTTGCGTTTATCGGCTTCGATGCTGTCTCGACTTGCGCCGAGGAAACTCGCAATCCGAAACGCGACATACCAATTGGCATCATTGCCAGTCTTGTGATTTGCACAGTGCTTTACGTGCTCATGTCGTTGGTGCTCACGGGGATGAAAAAATATACGATCTATCTCGGCGATCCCGCAGCGGTGGCGACGGCGTTCACCGGGCGACCCTGGGCACAGGCGCTCGTAAGCGCCGGCGCTCTCGCGGGCATGACCTCTGTGCTTTTGGTTTTCCAACTTGGGCAGCCGCGCATTTTCATGGCCATGGCCCGCGATGGATTGCTGCCCCCTTATTTCGCGCGCATTCACCCTCGCTTCCGGACGCCTCATGTCACGACGATCTGGACCGGTATTGCCGTCGGTGGGGTGGCAATGATTACCGATATCGGATCGCTGGCCGATCTAACGAACATCGGGACCCTCTTCGCTTTCATTTTGGTGTGTATCGGCGTGGTAGTCCTCCGGCGGACGGCGCCAGACCGTCCACGCCCATTTAGAGTTCCAATGGTTCCGTGGTTCCCAATTCTTGGCGTTCTACTCTGCTTCGCGTTAATGTTGAGCCTGCCGGTCTTAACGTGGATGCGGTTCATTGGATGGCTGCTGATCGGTTTACTCATTTATTTTCTCTACAGCGTTCGCCATAGCCGGCTGAGGCACGGCGTGGACGAGGGCCCGACGGAAGACATCGTTCCGCCGATCGTGAAGCCGTAGCGGCATTACGATTACGATTAAGCGTGTCATCCCGAGCCGCGCAGACGGCGCGGGACCTCCCAATCGCGGAACAAATCACGCAAAGCCGCTTCGCGATCCACGCAGATCGCATTGACGAACTAGCGCCAGCTCATCTGTGTGACGGAAGACCGATTGCGAGGTCCCTCGGCGCGCTTCGCCAGCCTCGGGATGACACGCTGTTTCAAACGTCATGCTCTCAACAGATCGTCGAGATCCAGCGGGACGGTGAACATCGCTTGCTCACCCTTCGGTCCGCGCGGCCACGCTTCTCTCGGCCGATCCCAGTAGAGCTCCACGCCGTTTTCGTCCGGATCGCGGAGATAAAGGGCTTCGCTCACGCCGTGGTCGCTTGCGCCATCGAGCGCGATGTTCGCCGCGGTCAATCGGCGCAGCGAATCCGCAAGGGCGGCGCGCGTCGGATAAAGAATGGCGAGATGATAGAGGCCGGTGCAATTTGGCGGCGGCGGCGACCCGGCTTCACTCTCCCACGTGTTCAATCCGATGTGATGATGATAGCCACCGGCGGAAATGAAGGCAGCTTGCAAGCCGTAACGCTGCATCAATTCAAAGCCGAGCACACCGCAATAAAATGCCAGCGCGCGCTCGATGTCCGCGACCTTCAGATGGACGTGGCCGATGCGCGTGGCGGGATCGATCGGCGTCGTCACTCGTCGTGACTCTTATCGTAGAAGAGAATGTTGATCAGCAGAAACACGCCGGCACCGGCGGCGGCCAGGAAAAGCAGAATCGCCAATCCGGGATAACCCCAGATTCGGAACGAGGTCTCGACCCGCATCAGCATCGCGGCCCCGACAATCAACGCGGCGATGATTAATCCGACCGTGATCCGGTTCGCGACTTTTTGGAAACCAAGGACGAGCGTTTTCTCGTCGATTGCGTCGACCGAAATTTTCATCTCGTTGTTCGCGACCGCATCGATGATTTTGTTCAGCCGCGCCGGCAAACGCTGGACCAGATCCTTCAATTCCAACACGCCGCTGAACAGATTTCCCGGCGACAAACTTTTCATCAGCCGTTGCTGCATGATCTGGGCGGCGTTCCGTCGGATCGAAGCATTGGGATCGAAGCCCGGCTCAATGGTGCGGCCAACCTGATCGAGATTCAGCAAGGTTTTACCCAGCATCGTCAGCTCGGGTGGAACGCGGATGCCGTTTTCGCCCGACGCTTGCGTCACTTCCAGGACGAGCCGCCCCACCTGCATCTGCTCTACCGTCGCGCCCTGCTGTTGGGCCACGATCTCGGCGATTCGATGCTTGAATTCCTTTTCCGCGAAATCTTCCTTCTTCTCGCCAATTTTGATCGCGATATCGGCCGCGTCGTCGCCACGCCCTTCCGAGATCGCGAGGAGAAGCTGCAAGAGTTGCTCCTGCAATCCCGGCATAATGCGACCGACCATGCCGAGATCGATCAGCGCGATCCGGTAGTCATCGGTGATAAAGACGTTTCCCGGATGTGGATCGGCATGGAAAAAGCCGTCCACCAAAATCTGCTGAAGATAAGCCCGGAATAATTCTTCGGCGAGCGCCGCGCCGTCGAATTCCATTCGGGCGAGAGGACTGAGGTCGGTGATTTTTTTCCCGTGCACGTACTGCATCGTCAGGACGCGCGAGCTGCTGTAATCGGCGATTGGTTCGGGCACCACGATGCGCGGGAAGTCTCGCAAGTTTTCGCCGATGGTGGTGAGGTTGTTCGCCTCCTGCCGGTAATCGAGCTCGCGCACCAGACTTTTGCGAAATTGATCCAGCATCTGGCAAAACTCGTAACGTTTGCCCGCGGTAGTGTGGTTATCGAGGAATTCCGCGATCTCATCGAGCGCATCGAGATCTTCAAACATTGCATCGCGAATCCCGGGGCGTTGCACTTTCACCGCGACTTGCCGGCCGTCGCGTAACCGGGCCCGGTGAACCTGGCCTAACGACGCGGCTGCCATCGGGGCCACGTCGAAATCCGAAAATGCTTTCGACATGCGGACGCCGAGCTCCGAGCAGACGATTTTCTCGACTTCGTCGAACGGGAACGGCTCGACTTTATCCTGCAGCCGCGCCAGGGCTTCCAAGTACGCTTTCGGCATCAGCTCGACGCGAGTCGACATGAGTTGGCCGAGCTTCACGAAAGTCGGCCCGAGCTTCTCCAAATCGTCAGCGAGCTCGTCAGCTTTTGCCGCTTCCTTCGGCGTGACCCGCTGTTCCGCGGCGAGTGTGCCCTCGAGGCCGCTTTCCTTTACAAGATCGGAGCGGCCATACTTGATGAATAGCCACGCGATCTGACGGTAGCGGTTCAGGTGCTGCGGTTTCAGTGAGATCGCCATGCAATTCTAAAACGGTTTTCGTAGCGCCAATGGCCTTGGCGATGCCCCTCGTTCCCAAACTCCAGCTTGGGAACGCAATTGGATTTCGAAGCTATCGGCTTCGCGAACGGCTGCGGAAGGAAGCTAGAGCTTCCAAGACATCGGCATTCCCAAGCTGGAGCTTGGGAACGAGAGCCAACGAAAGCCTGCTCTGGTGGTAGGGACGCCGCGCTGCGGCGTCCGTCTGCTATAATGGAGGTCTCGGACGGCGCAGCGCGCCGTCCCTACCTTACGCGGCTTTCTGGTAACTCGCCTTATCGTCGACCTCGAGCCAATCAAAGAGCGTCGTCTTCGCCGGATCGAGATTATGGACCTTCACTTGCTCGACGAACCAATCGCGTTTCTCCGGATTGTTGTAGGGATTCGAGGACTCGACTTCGTCGCTCCACGCTTTCACTTCGTCCGGCGTTTTCTTGTCGCCATGGCTGTCGAGCCAGCTCGCCATTTCTTCCACGCTCGCGCCCTTCTCGACTTCCGCTTTGAAGTCGTCGCCTTTCACGCCCTTGAAACCAAAGAGCATGTTGTCCAGCGGACAATCGAAATGGTATTCGCCGATATTTCCGCCGAGGAACGCGCGGCATTTGTCGTAAGTGCGCGCCAGAATTGCGTAACCGCCCACCCGAAGTCGCGGGCTCCGTGGCGCTTCCTTCGTGAGATCTTGTCCCGTCACCTTGTTATTCATGGATGAGTTTAAGTGCCGCTCGCCTGGGCTGCAAACTTTTCGCGGGAAAAATACCCGCGCTTTGCAGGTTCGACATCCGTATTGACGGTACTATGAGTCAACAGAAAGAGATTATTTCCACCATTAATGGCCTGATCGAAACGCTGAAAGACGGCCAGCAAGGATTTCGCGAAGCATCGGAGGCGGTGAAAGACGCGCAGCTCAAATCGCTCTTTAACGAGTATTCGCTGCAACGCGCCAAATTCGCAGGCGAACTTCAGAGCCAGGCGATCGGCTTGGGCGAACACGATCCGGAAGACAGCAGCAGTACGGCCGGCGCGATGCACCGCGCCTGGATCAATTTAAAGTCGGCCATCACGAGCCAGGATGATCACGCGATTCTCGCCGAGTGCGAACGCGGAGAAGATTCAGCCGTCTCGGAATACAAGAAGGCGATGGAAGGCGATAAACTTTCGTCGACCGTCCGCGAAACGATCTCACGTCAATACGCCGATGTGAAACAAGCGCACGATCACATCAGGGCGCTGCGGGACGCGTCGAAGAACAACTAGGCAGCTGTAGCGACGGCGCTCTGTCGCCGTAAATACGCGTCTCAACGGCGACAGAGCGCCGTCGCTACCATAAAGCTGTGCTACGTTCGCGCGATGGTTCTACTCCGTTGCGCGATCGTCGCCGTACTCGCGGCGTCATCCGTTCATGGCGCGCAACTCATCGTTCCGCCGCAGCCCGGGAAACTTTATCAGGGCTTTTACTTCGACGAACCAAAGGCCGGCCGCGACCCCACCGAGCACGACGTCACCGCAGAGGACGTTACGCGTTTCGAAGAAACGCTCGCCACGAAAACCACCTGGGTTTTCTTTTCCGACAACTGGTTTGACTCGCGAAAATTCCCTCGCGAAACCTGCGACTGGATCCACGCGCTCGGTAAAGTTCCGTACATCCGTCTGATGCTGCGCTCCGACGCGGAACAGGATCGCGCGGAGAAAACATTTACCCTCGCAAACATTGTCGCCGGCAAGTTCGATGATGACCTGAGAGCGTGGGCGCGGGACGCCAAGCAATTCGGCTCGCCAATCCTGGTGGAGTGGGGGACGGAGCCGAACGGAAAGTGGTTTTCCTGGAACGGAAAATGGAACGGGGGCGCCAACGACGGGCCAGCGCGATTTGTCGCCGCCTATCGCCATATCGTCGACCTGATGCGCGCTGAGGGCGCAGCGAATCTGCAATGGGTCTGGCATGTGAACTGGCTCGATCAGCCGGAAGCGAAATGGAACCGATTCGAGAACTACTACCCGGGAGATTCCTATTGCGATTGGGTGGCGTTAAGCGCCTACGGTCCACTCACGCCGCGCGACGTCGACGCCACGGAAAGTTTTCGGTTCAAGATGACGAACGCGTATCCGCGTGTAACGAAGATCGCGCCCGGCAAACCAGTCGTGATCGCGGAGTTTGGCTGCGCGCTTCATCATCGGAGGGTGGACGCCAGCGAGTGGGCGAAGAGCGCGCTCGAAGATCTGTTTTCCGGACGCTGGCCGGCGGTCATCGGTTTTTGCTGGTGGAACGAATCGTGGCAGAACGACGAGGTGCGGAAGCACAATACCGATATGAATATTTTGCATGACGCCGGTCTGACGAAAACGTTTCGCGAAGAGCTCGCGAAGCACGCAGATAAGCTTCAACCGACGCCGCTCCTCGCCCCATCATCGTAATCGTGCTCCTGCTCATGCTCGATGGCATTCGATCACGATCACGATCACGATCACGAGCACGAGCACGAGGAAGAATGGGATTTTGCGCTGAGGGAATGGCGATCGCATATTGCGGAATGGTCAACGTTTCCATTACCTACAATGGCGATTTGCATTGCGATGCGACGCATGGCCCGTCGGGCTCAACGATCGCGACCGACGCGCCGACGGATAACAAAGGGAAAGGAGAATCATTTTCTCCGACAGATCTCGTCGCCACTGCGCTCGGGACTTGCATGAGCACGATCCTGGCGATGGCAGCGCAGGAACACGGTCTCGATGTGAAAGGAATGACCGTGAGTGTGAGCAAGGAAATGTCGAAGGACGCGCCGCGGCGAATCATCGGGTTGTCGTCGGAAGTTCACATTCCGCTGCCGGCAAATACGCCTCAACGCGCGTTGCTCGAAAACGCGGCGCTCAATTGCCCCGTCCACAAGAGCCTTCCGCCCGAAATCGAACGCCCAACGAAATTTTTCTGGGAAGGGTAGGCGCAGGAAGGCGGTCTTCTGTAGCAGCTTCGCTGTGCGAAGCTCGGGAAGACCCTTCAATTGCAGACAACGAGCATCGCGTCGCCCACAGGGCGACGGCTACAGAAGAGTATTGCTTACTGCCCGAGCACCCAGGCAAAGATTAACGGCGCGCAAATCGTCGCGTCGCTTTCGACGATGAACTTCGGAGTCGTGGCCGCGAGTTTGCCCCACGTGATTTTCTCGTTTGGCACCGCGCCGGAATAGCTGCCGTAGCTCGTGGTCGAATCGCTGATCTGGCAGAAATAACCCCAGAGCGGCACCCCGGTGCGCTCGAGGTCCTGGTGCAACATCGGGACGACGCAGATTGGAAAATCTCCGGCGATGCCGCCGCCGATTTGGAAAAATCCGATTGAACCTTCTCGGTTGCGCAGCTGTTTCGACGACTTCGTGTAATAATCGGCGAGCCAGGTCATGTATTCGATGCCGGTGCGCACGGTATGGACGTTTTTCACGTCGCCGCGAATCACTGCCGCCGCGTACATGTTGCCCAGCGTCGCGTCTTCCCAACCTGGCACCACGATCGGGAGATTCTTCTCGCATGCCGCGATCATCCACGAGTTCTTCGGGTCGATCTGGTAGCTCTTCTTCAATTTCCCGCTGCGAAGAATCTTGTACATGAAGTCGTGCGGGAAAAAACGCTCTCCTGCCCGATCGGCTGCTACCCACTCTTCAAGCACGGCCTTCTCGATCCGGCGCATCGCTTCCATCTCCGGGATGCAAGTATCGGTCACGCGATTCATGTGACGACCGAGCAATTCCTGCTCGTCCTCCGGCGTCAGTTGCCGGTAGTGCGGGACTCGCTGGTAATGGTCGTGTGCGACCAGATTAAAAATGTCTTCCTCGAGGTTCGCGCCGGTGCAGACAATGAGATGCACCTTGTCGCGGCGAATCATCTCGGCGAGCGAAATGCCAAGCTCGGCGGTCGACATTGCGCCTGCGATCGTCATCAACATCTTGCCGCCAGCGGCGAGGTGCGCCTCGTACCCTTTCGCCGCGTCGAGCAACGCGGCAGCGTTGAAGTGACGATAATTTTTCGCGATGAATTTTGAGATCGGGCCCTTTTTCGCCGCGAGGGCGGCATTGATTTCTTCCGGACTTTTTGACCGCCGTTTGGTTTTCATGATTGAGGCGCCGGATACAACCACTTCATGTAATCGGCCACGCCCTGTTCGAAGGAAAACTGCGGCTCATAGCCGAGATCTTTGCGCGCATTCGTGAGATCGGCCTGGGTGAAGTTTTGATAATGGGCGTGCGGGTTGTCGATGTATTCCGGCTCCAGATTCCTGCCTAACGACTGGTTGAGGATTTGGACGAGATCGTTGAACGAGCGAGGCACGCCGGACCCGAGATTATAGATGCCGCTCTGGTTTGCCTCCGCCGCGCGCAAACATCCCTGCACGATGTCTTTCACATAAACGAAATCGCGTTGCTGCTCGCCGAACTTGAATATGCGCGGCCGTTGCCCGGCCCTGATTTGCTGCGCGAGATTGTAAATCATGCTTGCGGGCATTCCTTTGTGCGCCTCGCGGGGGCCATAGACGTTGAAGAAGCGCAGGCCGACGATGATCCAATCGCTGTTCTCAGCGGCGGCGCGACGAGCGACGTTGTCCATGATGACTTTCGAAAATGCGTAGATGTTCGCCGGCGCGGCGTTGCTGGTTTCGCTGCTGGCTCCTTTCGCTGCCCCATAGGTCGACGCGGACGAAGCGTAAACGACGCGTGACGTGTTAGGCCGGGCAAAGCTCAGCAAGCGACGGAAGCTCTCGACGTTGTCATGCGTTTGCCGGAATTGGTCGTGGTCCGTCGTGTCGGTAATCGAGGCAAGGTGAAAAATGATGTCGAACTTTTCGTCGCCGAATTGCTCGCGCCAATCGAGCGTCGCCAGGTTTTGCGCGATGAAATCGCCCTTGTAGCCGGCGAGATTCTTGAAATCGCCGGAGCGAAAATCATCGATCACGGTCAGGCGCGCCTCGGGCATTTGTTCCTGGAGGGCGAGGACGAGATTGGAGCCGATGAAGCCGGCGCCCCCAGTGATGAGAATGGATTTAGCGGAAGCCATATTGGTGTAGTGGCGCGTGTCCTCACGCGCAGAGCCCTGTCACTGCGGCTGATGACAGCCGCCGCTACACTTAAATAAATCTTGAGCGCCCAAGCGCAAGCCGCTACTTCTGGCGGCAGTTCTTTGTTAGTTGCGGTTGTGGAGCGGCGTGAGGAATCCCGTGAGATTCGGGAGCAGTTGCGCTGCTGTGACTGGATACAATTTCCCAGGGCCAATCCCCGAAACGATTTCGGGGGTGAAGGCGGGAAAGAGGATGCGTCCCGTATCGCGGGACGCGGAAGCCAGGAGCCAGAATATTTGCCCGTCTCCACCTCATTCGAGCCAGCCCTGCAGCGGCGATCTATGATCGCCGGCATTCTGCGGGACGACGGCTCGAAAAAACTTCTTCGCGAAAAAGAAGAATGAGAGCTGTGGACGCGGCGTCCCGCGGCGGCGGGATCGAGTCTGCCTCTCGAGAAAGTTGGGGGTAACTTGTATGCGGAATCGTTCATGGCTTTTGGCGGCGGCTGTTCTTTCAGCCGCGCCGCTCATTGGTCGCGCCCAGGACGCGACTTCAACGGCGCTTCGAAATCCCGAAGCGGAATCGGAAGAAATCGTCGTCAGCGCGACGCGAATCGAAACGCGGGAAGAGGATTCCCCGGCAACAATCGACGTCGTTCGCTCGAACGATTTCGAAATCAAGCAGACGCACCGAGTCGCCGATGCGCTCCGCGAGGTGCCTGGCGTTTCCGTGGTGCAGTCGGGCCCGCCCGGATCGCTGACTTCTGTGTTCACGCGCGGACTTCGGAGCGAGCACACGCAGGTGTTGCTCGACGGGATTCCGATTAACCAGGGATTGCAGGGGGCGTTTAACTTCGGCGATCTGACGACCGACAATATCGATCGAATTGAAATCGTCCGCGGGCCTCAGAGCACACTCTACGGGCCCCGCGCCTTGGCCGGCGTGATTCAGATTTTCACGAAGCGGGGCGACGGTGCACCGACGGGCGAATTCAGTTTGGAGGGCGGTTCCAACACCACGATTCGCGGTACGCTGAGCAGCTCCGGTTCGGCGAACCAGTTCGATTACTCGATCGGTTTGAGCGGGCTGACGACGGACAACGAACGGCCAAACAATCAGTATCGGCTTTGGAGCGGGATCGCGGATCTCGGTTGGTCGCCTAACGAACAATTACGATTGAGCGCGCTCATCACGTATTCGCTCGCCGATCTGGGATTGCCGAACACGATCTCCGATCCAAGACCGCTCGATAATTTCCTGACGGAACGCTGGCTGGTCGCGCCGCACCTCGATTTCCGGCCCGTCGAATGGTGGACTCATCGCCTGATCTTCAGCTACGACGAAGAACGCCAGGTCAACGATCCGAATTTCGACGGTTTCGTGCCGGGGACAACGTTCGTCGGGCCCACCCGCGCGCTTTTCGCGCGCGCGACCGTCGATTATCAGAACGATCTTAAGGCGGCATCGTGGTTAACGCTGACGTCTGGATTTTTCTACAGCCACGTCGAAGCGGGTGAAGAACGCCCGTTCGTTTCGCAGGCGTTCGGTCCGCAGCCAACATTCATCAGCGATGAAACCAAGGAAACCTCGGCCTTTCTGCAGGCTAGTGTCACGCCGTTCAAGGGACTGAACCTTGTCGCCGGAGGTCGCTACGATCATTTCAATCAGTTCGGGGATGTCTGGACGTACCGGTTCGCCGGCAGCTATCTAATCGCGAAGACCGACACGCATTTGCACGCAAGCGTGGCGACCGGGTTCAGTCCGCCGAGCAGCCAGGATACGATTTTTCGTTTCAATCCGAATCCTGCGGTACCGCTGGCGGCGCTCGAGCCGGAAAAGAATCTTGGATGGGATCTGGGGATCGATCAGCGATTTTGCGAAGGCCGGGTCATGGTGGGCCTCACCTATTTTCACAACGACTTGTCGAACGTGATCGGATTCAACGGGCTCTTTCAAACCTTGAATCTCGGGGCCGCGATTACTCAGGGGATCGAGGCGGAACTGCGGGTGACGCCGATGACCGATCTGACCATTCTCGCCACCTACACCTATCTCGACGCGCGGAACACGTCGTCGGAAGACATTACGCAGCTGCCGGGTGCGCGTTTGCCGCGCCGGCCGCGGAACGAAGCCTACCTTTCCGCCTCGTATCTGTGGGCGAAGAAACTGCGGACGACGATTGAAGCGAAATTCGTGAACGCGCGCGAGGAATTGAATTTTGGCGGCCCGAACTTCGACATTGAAGATTACGCGTTCGTGAACGTCGCGGCTGAATACGGAATCAATTCGCGGTTCTCGGTGTATGCGCGCATCAACAATTTAACGGACGAGCAGTATTCGGAAGTATTCGGGTTTCCAGCGCTCGGTCGAACGGCATTCGCGGGATTCAAGATACGGTTCTAAACGAAGGCTTCTGTAGCCGCTTCGCTATGCGAAGCGCAGTTGGAGCGCGACTAACATGCGTTGCGTCGCCCACAGGGCGACGGCTACAGTAAGAGAGATGAATCCGCTGCTCTACGCGTTGATCGGGCTGCTCGCTGGTGCGGGCATCGTCGCGATCGTTTTCGCGATTGCACGGAGCAAGCGCGAGGACGATTCGGAATTGGTAAAGCGCTTCGAACTCCTCGAGCGCGCGCAGGAACGCGGCGAGCGTTTGATTCGCGAAGAGATGGCGCGTTCGCGCGAGGAAAATGCGAATGCGGCGAAGACGCAGCGCGGCGAATTGACGGCGTCACTGGAGAGCGTGCGCGGGATTGTCGATCAACGGCTGAAGCAATTGCAGGAAGACAACACCGGGCAACTCGAGAAAATGCGGGCGACCGTAGACGAAAAATTGCAGGGGACGCTCGAGAAGCGGCTGGGCGAGTCGTTCAAGCTCGTGAGCGATCGGCTGGAACAGGTGCATCAGGGGCTTGGCGCGATGCGGCAACTGGCGAGCGATGTTGGTGGCTTGCAAAAAGTTCTGGCGAACGTCAAAACGCGCGGCGGCTGGGGCGAAGTGCAGCTCGGCAATCTCCTAGAGCAATTGCTGACCGCGGATCAATTCTCGCGAAACGTCCAAACGCGAAGCGATTCGGCGGAACGCGTCGATTTCGCGATCAAGTTGCCGGGCGATGAGAATGGCGCGCCGGTTTGGTTGCCGATCGATTCAAAGTTTCCAACGGAAGATTACCAGCGGTTGCTCGCGGCGCAGGACAAGGGGGACGCCGACCAGATCGAAAGCGCGATGCGCGGACTCGAAACGCAGTTGAAGAAAAACGCGAAAGACATTTGCGGGAAATACATCAACCCGCCCCGGACGACCGATTTCGCGCTGATGTTTCTGCCGACCGAAGGGCTTTATGCCGAGGCCATCAGAAGGGTAGGGCTGGTGGAGCAGGTCCAGCGCGATTGCCGGGTCGTTTTCGCCGGGCCGACGACGTTGGCCGCGTTGCTCAACAGTTTGCAAATGGGGTTTCGCACCCTGGCGATCCAGAAGCGCTCGAGCGAAGTGTGGAATTTGCTCGCCGGCGTGAAAACCGAGTTCGGGAAATTCGGCGAAGCGCTTTCCAGCGTGAAAGACAAGCTCGATCAGGCCGCGCGAAAAATGGAAGACGTCGATACGCGTTCGCGGGCGATCACGAAAAAGCTGCGCGCCGTGGAAGCATTGCCGACGAATCCGCAGCCGCTTTTGCCCGAGCTGTTACAGGATCTGGACGCGGATGAGTAAGGGGTCATGTTCGGGCAGACCGGTTATTTGCTTGACTAACAACCAATTTTTTTATGTCCTGTACCCATGACCTCGCATTTCCGTCTGATCGCATTGGTTCTGTCGTCGTTGTTCCTCGTTAGCACCGGGTTCGGGCAGTCCGTTAAAATCGAAGGGGAAGTAAAGGGAGTGAATAGTAAGCCGGCGAAAGATGCCGGCCTTCGGATCGACCGCGTCGATAAGAAAGCGGCCCCAATGATTGCGAAGACCGACGCGAAAGGCCGCTTTGCCGCGACTGTTTCCGAGGTGGGCACATATAAGCTGACCGCGACGCTTCCTGGGGGAATTCAATCAGCGAAGGTCATCAAAGTGGACGCGAAGAAGCAGGTGTTCGTTACCTTCGATATGAAGCTGACTGCGACAACCGTAGCTGCGCCGAAGAAAAAGAGATACGTCTGGGTTCCAACGACAACGGGAACGCATATGCTCGGGCATTACGAGGAGGTTCCCGAAGACGGTTCTGCCAGCCTCGGTCGGTCGAACGGGCAAAACGTCGAATATTTGAGCGGCCGAGACTTGGAGGGAATGAATAGAACGTCGGCTCGCCCGCCAATCGGAAATTAATCCGCGCCCTCCATTCGACGCTCGCCGCAGCACTTCGTCCTACTTCGCGTTGAGTAGGGCTTCTCTAGACTATCCGCCAGCCGCATTGCCTCGCTAGCGCGGCGGTGTTAACTTTTTACGCTTGACTAACAATTGGTCTTCCTGTGTCTTACCCGGCCATGTCTTCACATTTTCGTCTGATCGCGTTCGCCTTTTCTTCCTTATTCCTGATAAGCACCGGCTTCGGCCAGCCTGTGAAAATCGAGGGAGTCGTAAAGGGAGTGAATAATAAGCCGGCGAAAGGTGCCGACCTCCGAGTCGAGCGGGTCGACAAAAAGGCGGCGCCAGTGATGGCCAAGACCGACGCGAAAGGCCATTTTGCCGCGACTGTTTTGGACGTCGGCACTTACAAGCTGACCGCGATGCTGCCCGGGGGAATTCAATCGGCGCAGGTCATCAAAGCCGACGGGAAGAAGCAGCTCTTCGTTACCTTCGACATGAAGCCGGCTTCAGCGAAAACCGTCGCCGTGGTGAAGAAGAAAAGACAAATTTGGGTGCCCAGCTCCACGGGAACGCATATGCTCGGGCATTGGGAAGACGTTGACGATAATTCTCCCGCGTCGCGCACGAGCGGGCAAAATGTCGACACCATGAGCGGCCGGGATATGGAGAGAACCATGAGCAACGCGAATCTCCCGCCCGCAATGCCAGGTGGCGGCCGCTAATCCGCGGCTCTCGCTACGCTCGGCTGCATGTTTCGTCCCGCTGCGCTTTGTCCTTCAGGCGGGGTTACGCTCGGCCGGGCGATCCCGCTCTGATAGCCGAAATTGTCTGTTTTTTGTCCGAAGCGGCGATCTTTACACGCTTGACTGACAATTAGTTTTGCCGCGAAGTATCCGTATGTCTGCACACATTCGTCTGATCGCATTGGCCTTTTCGTCCTTATTTTTGATCGGCATCAGCTTCGGGCAGCCGGTCAAAATCGAAGGGGAAGTAAAGGGAGTAAATAACAAACCGGCGAAAGGGGCGGATCTCCGAATTGACCGGGTGGACAAAAAAGCAGCTCCGCTGCTGACGAAAACCAACGCAAAAGGTCAGTTTGCCGCGACGGTTCCGGAGGTGGGCACTTACAAAGTGACCGCGATGCTACCGGGGGGAGTTCAATCGGCTCAGGTGCTCAAGGCCGACGCGAAAAAGCGGGCGTTCGTGATCTTCGACATGAATCCGGCTTCCGCGAAAACCGTGGCAGCGGC
This sequence comes from Chthoniobacterales bacterium, assembly GCA_045809795.1. Taxonomy (GTDB): domain Bacteria; phylum Verrucomicrobiota; class Verrucomicrobiia; order Chthoniobacterales; family UBA10450; genus AV80. The sequence goes on along the minus strand of JBJMXD010000006.1, from coordinate 243,323 downwards.
GAAGAAGAAAAGATACGTCTGGGTTCCGACGACAACTGGGACGCATATGCTCGGGCATTACGAGGAGGTTCGTGAAGACGGTTCTCCCAGCCTCGGTCGTTCGAACGGCGACAACATCGAATATATGAGCGGTCGGGACTTGGAGGGATACTCGCGGACTCAGGCTGCCCCTAATGGAGCCGCTGGCGGCATCGGGCCCGGTGGCCGTTAATGGCGCGGCTTCAGCGACCAATAGCCTAGAGAACTTCGTCCCACTTCGCCTTGTCCTTTAGCAGGACCTCGCGCAGGAGGCGGATCGGCAGCATGCCGTGGTTGAGAACTTCGTCGTGGAATTTTTTGAGCGAGAATTTGTCGCCTTCCTGGGCCTGGTAATCGTTGCGCAGCTTCAGAATCTGAAGTTTGCCTAACGAATAGCTCCCATACCCGATATCGAAGGTGCCGCGCATCGCCTCGGCTCGCGCCGGTTTCTCCTCCATGTAGCAATTGTCCTGGAAGAATTTTGTCGCTTCATCGACCGACATTCCCTGAGTGTGCATCTTGATTGAGACGCAGAGCCGGCACAGTCGGAGCAAGGCAGCCTGGGCCTGGACCATGCGGTATTTCGCCGCGCGCTGGGTGTCGCTTTCGGACGGGGTCGCCCCGGGAGCGGCGCCGCCGAAGCCTTCGTCGATCATCATCTGTTCCGTGTAGTGGGCCCAGCCTTCGACGAAGGACGTAGCGCCGAACACTTTGTCTGCCTTGCTCGCTTTGGACGCGTTCAAGTGAAGGAACTGCACGTAATGCCCGGGATAGACTTCATGAATGGAGACGAGATCGCTCATGAAGTAATTGAATGAAGTAAGCCATTGCTCCTTTTGCAGCTCGGTCCAGTCGTTCTCCGGCGGCGTAATGTAAAAATACGATTCGTTCGCGCGCTTCTCGAACGGGCCAGGCGTATCCATCGAAGCGAAGCTGGTCGCGCGCCGATCCGGCGGAGTCTCTTTCACCTGCGTTTTCGTGTCCGAACCGAGCGTGACCAGTTTTCGATCGATCACGAATTTCTTAATGGCGTCGAGCCGCTTTGTGATTTCCGGAATCAGGTTCGCGGCGGTCGGGTGATCGCTCTGGATTTGCTTGAAAACGACGTCCGCCGGGTGGGTCTCATCGATCTTTTTCGCGCTCTCGGCAAACACGTCCTGCTCTTTCTTCAGCTCGGTCATTCCGAGCTCGAGCAATTTCGCCGGCGGCATGTTCACCAGTTCGGTCTCAGCCAGAAACCGCTGATATTTTTCCTCGCCGATCGCGAAGTCCGCTACGGCTTTTGGCAGTTTTTCCTTCTCGAGCCACGCGGCATAGTCGGTCAGCGCCGTCGCGGCCCGCCGATTGGATTGTAGAAATGTCGCACGCAAGGCTTCATCTTTCAGATCGGCCAGGCTTTCGATGAGGTCTTTTTTTAGAAACTCCGACGCGCCGCGCGCGGTCTGAATGGCGAGCTCCACGTAGGGCTTCGGCAGCGGGTCAGCCAGGTTCGTCTTTGCCGCAATGATCAGGTTCGGCGCCTGGTTTTCGACTACGACAATGCTGCGGACCCGATCTTCGATCGGAGCGTATTTGCGTTTGGCGTAAACCCCCACGTCGAGGGCACGGGCATAGATCAGCGGATCGTGCTCGTACATCCCGAGGTCCTGGATTAGGAAGAGCTCCTTTTTGATGGCAGCTTGAAGGAGCCGGAGATCGATTCCCTGGCGCGGGCCGAGTTTGGTGATGTCGAATTTCGTGAGGCGATCGTCGAAGCGGCGTAACCGGGCCAGCTCGGCATCGATGGCGAGACGGGTGTACTCGTTGATGCGGCCGTCGTATTCGTGAAAACCGAGCGCGGTCGCGTGGAGCGGACGTGCGGCCAGATACCCGCGGATGTATTCCTCGGCGACGACGTCCAGTTCGGCGTCGGGCTTCAGCGCGGGAGTGGGCTTCGGCGTGGGCGAAGGTTTTGGCGGTTTTGGGGAAGACTTTGGGGAAGGGGAGGAAGAGGCCTCGGGCGACGAAGAAGGCTTTGGTTTTGGCGAGCGGGCCGGTTTTTCGGAGGGGGCCGGCGAGGCATTTGGTAATGGCTTGACCGGCCCGGTCGGTTTGAGCGGCGGGGCGAATTTCGGGGTAGGGGACGGCGCGGCCGAAGCAGCGCAGGCTGCAAAGCAAAGCAGCAGCGCAAAGATGTGGCGACGTAATCTCATGGGAGCTGCAGCGCGCCAACCTTAGACGACGGTTTGCGCGTTGCCAAAAATTTCCGCATGAGCGATCATCGTCCTCGCTGGGGAACGATATTTTGCCTATGAAACGCCGGCTCTTATTCAGCACTTTCGCGTGCCTGATTCTTTTTAACGTCCTGCTTGGAGTCCGCTTTTACACGGCGCACGCGGCCGGGACGGATGACGACAGCGGTTATTCGCAGATCTCTGTGTTCGCCAAAGCCGTCCAGCTCCTCCGCCAGGATTACGTGGACGGGAGCAAGACCAGTTACCACGACCTGATTTATGCGGCGATGAAAGGAATGCTCGCGTCGCTCGATCCGCATAGCCAGTTCATGGACCCCGCCGACTTCAAAGAAATGCAGGACGACACGCGGAGCCGGTTCAACGGACTCGGAATCGAGGTCGCGGTGAAGGGCGGGCTGCTCACGGTGATCACGCCGATGGAAGACACGCCCGCGGCGAAGGCCGGCATTCTCTCCGGCGATCAGATTCTCCGGATCAACGGCAACTCGACGGAGAAGATGGAGCTCCAGGATGCCGTCCAGTTTTTGCGCGGAACTTCCGGGCAAAAAGTGACGCTCACGATTTTGCGGCCGTCGACGAAGGAGATAAAGGACTTCGCGCTCGAGCGGACGGAGATCAAAGTCCAGAGCGTCAAAGGCACGAAGCTGCTCGACGCGGACTTGGGCGGGTCGTTCAAGATCGGGTACATCCGGATCATTCAATTCAACGAGCCGACCGCGGAAGAGCTAGCGAAAGCGTTGGATGAATTGCAGAAACAGGGGATGCAAGCCCTTGTGCTCGACCTGCGAAATAATCCCGGCGGTCTTCTGAATGTGGCCGTTGATGTCTGCGCGCAATTTCTTCCGCCGGGAACGAAGGTCGTTTCCACGCAAGGACGCGTCGCTTCGCAGCAGCACGAATATTCAACGCCGACGACGATGAAAGAGCGGCCGCGTTTTCCGCTGGCGGTCCTGGTCAATGAAGGCAGCGCGAGCGGTTCGGAGATCGTGGCGGGCGCGCTCAAGGATTTGAAGCGCGCAGTTCTGGTCGGGGAAACGACGTTCGGCAAAGGTTCGGTGCAAAATGTCGTCCAGCTGCCTGACGGTTCGGCGCTCCGGTTTACGACGGCGAAATATTATACGCCCAGCAAGCAGGTCATTCACGGCGCGGGGGTGGCGCCAAACATCCGGGTCCCGCTGACCCCGGACCAGGAGCGCGCGTTGTTCACCTCACGCAGTGAAAATCTGAAGCCGGATGAAGAGAAGAACCTGATCAAGACGAAAGATCCGCAAATGCTGCGGGCAATCGATGCGCTAAAAGGTGTGATGATTTACGCGCAGGAAAATTCTCCGAAGCTCGAGCCGGTGAAGAAATAATTGGCGACCATTCTCGCCATCGAAACGTCCTGCGACGAGACAGCTGTCGCGATTCTGCGGGATCGGCAGTTGCTCGCGAGCGAGATCGCGTCGCAAACCGAGCACGAAGCATATGGCGGCGTGGTGCCGGAAGTCGCGTCGCGGAATCATCTGGTGCACGCGCCGCGTTTGCTGAATGACGCACAACGAAAGGCGGGCATCTCGCTAGGCGAGATCGATGCGTTTGCGGCCACCTCCGGACCCGGTCTGGCGAGCTCGCTGATGATCGGCGCGTCGATGGCGAAAGGCCTGGCCCTGGGCGCGGCGAAACCGTACCTCGCCATTAACCATCTCGAGGGCCACTTGCTCTCGCCATTTTTCGGCCGCGATGAGATCGAACCGAATGTTTCTCTCATCGTGAGCGGCGGACATACGCTCCTGGTCGAAGTGCGCGGTGTGAATCAATATCGGATCCTCGGCCGGACCGTGGATGATGCAGCAGGCGAAGCGTTCGACAAGGTGGCGAAGTTGCTTGGCCTCGGTTACCCCGGTGGACCGGAGATCGAGCGCCGGGCTGCGGACGGCGACGGCGCGCGTTTCGATTTCCCGCGCAGCATGCTCGATTCCCGCGCTCACAATTTTAGTTTCAGCGGCCTGAAAACGGCGGTGCGTTATCGGCTGGCGGAATTTTCCGCCGAGGAGAAAACGTCCCAACTGATCAGTGACATTTGCGCGTCGTTTCAGCGCGCGGTCGTTGACGTACTGGTGATGAAAACGTTAGGCGCTGCGAAGCAAGGCGGCGCCAAGGTCGTGACGCTAAGCGGCGGCGTGAGTTGCAATCAAGCGTTGCGGACCGAATTGATGAAGCATTGTCGCGCGGCGGGGATGAGTCTGCTCACGGCGCCGCCAGAGCTGTGCACCGACAACGCCGCTATGATTGCATTCGCAGCCTCGCTGCGCTTCCGCGCCGGACGACACTCCGAAGTCGCTGAGGAGATCGATCCAAATTTGGCCTTAGTCTAGGTCAGTATTCGCGGGCCAGAAGATAATCCGCGAGCGCGCGTAGCACGCCTGCGTTCTTGCCTAACGATTCGAGCGCGCGATGCGCCTGAATAGTTAGCCGGCGCGCTTCCGCGCGCGATTTCTCCAATCCGATCACGGCCGGATACGTCGCCTTTTGGGCGGCAAGATCTTTGCCGGCGCTCTTCCCGAGTTTCTCCGAAGTCTGGGTGACGTCGAGAATGTCGTCGATTACTTGAAAAGCGAGCCCGAGCGCGCGGCCGAATTTCGTAACGGCGTTAAGTTGTTTTGGCGTCGCGTTTGCCGAAATCGCGCCGAGCCGAATCGACGTCATTAGCAATGCCGCGGTTTTGTTTTCGTGAATCGAACGAACTTCAGCGCGCGTCAAACGCCGGCCTTCCGCCTCGAGATCGGCGACCTGGCCGGCGATCAGTTTCCGGCTGCCGGCAGCCTCAGTTATCTCGCGAAAAATATCCCGCAAATCGTAGCGGGAAACCGGCTTCGCATTCGTCGCGATCTCAAAGGCGATGGTGAGCAACGCGTCGCCCGCGAGAATGGCGATGCCGTCGCCGAAAACTTTGTGACAGGTGGGACGGCCGCGGCGGAGATCGTCGTTGTCCATGCAGGGGAGATCGTCGTGAATGAGCGAATAAGTGTGAATGCATTCGACCGCGCAAGCATGCGCCAGGGCGGCACTGATTTTTCCGCCACAAGCTTCCGCAGCCGCCAGGCAAAGAATTGGCCGGAGCCGTTTTCCTCCGGCGAACAGGCTGTAACGCATCGCCTTGTGAATCGTCGCGGGCGCCACGGACTCCTTCGGCAGGAACCGGTTCAGCGCGCGATCGACCTCACGCTGCCGCGCGACGAGGTAACGCTTCAGGTCCACCGGTCAACTCCGGGAAACGCGGGACGAGGGAGTGGCCACGACGAGGCCCATCAGGAGAAAGCAGATCGCCGCGGAGAATAGACAGTAACGGCAGAACGCATGGAGCAAAAACGCCTGCACGTAGAGCAGCCACAAGGTGCTGACAAAAAGCACGCCGACCATGATCACAAAAAACTTCCGGGCCAGCGCGTAATCAAACGCTGCAAAAATCGCGCAGGTAAATGCGGTGAAATAGCCTGCCACGCCGAAACTCGCCACCGGGATGCCGGCAATTTTCGAGTAAACGCTACCGAGCACTTCCTGACACCCGACCTGTCCCCCGCACGCCGCGGTTTCGCCCGTCAGGGCAAGAATGGTGAGATACGTTGCATCGGCGAGCCCGAAGAGACAGAACAAAGCCGCGATACTGTAAAGAATCGTCCGTCCGCGCGATGGCGCTTCGTTCCGGTCAGCCTTACTCATGTTTCGGTTTGTCTTTCTGCTCGATCGCGGTCTCGATCGCTTTATGAAGGGCGGCAGGGCTCATCGCGTCTGGCTTTAACGCTACATTGTTCAGGAACAACGTCGGCGTGCTGGTGACGCCGCGGGACGCGCCGAGTTGATGATCCGCGTCCACCCGCGCTGCGACTTCTGGTTTCGCTATATCTTTTTTGAAGCGCTCAACATCCAGTCCGATCGAGCGGGCATAGCCCTCGAATAAACCGTTCACGTCCGCTTCCTTTGCCCAGAGGGACTGCTCTTTGTAAAGGACATCGTGCATTTCCCAAAAATGACCTTGCTCGTCGGCCGCCTCGGCAGCGAGCGCAGCCGCGCGGGCGTGAACATGGACCGCGAGCGGGAAGTGATGAAAAATCACACGAAGCCGTGGGCCCTCTTCTTCTTCTAATTTCTTGAGATTGCCGGCCATAATGCCGCACGGCGGACACTGGAAATCGCCAAATTCTTCGATCGTCACCGGGGCGCCTGCTTTACCGCGAACATGCAATCCGGACGCCGCCGCGTCCTTCAGCGCCGCTGGTTTCCTGGCTCGATAAAGCGCGAAGCCGGTGCCGAAAGTCGCGAGCGCCACGACGACAACAATCAAAAAGGGAAGATAACGTTTCATCCGTTGGAGCAGGAAAGGAAAACGATTGGCGCGGGAATGCCAGCAATATTGTGGGGAACCAATCTCGGGTGCGTTTGAGAGAGACGGCGGCGGCCAAGATTGCGAAAATGTAATGGTAACAACGGGAACCATCGGCAACCGGCGCGCCGAATCCTTCATGTCTAAGCCGGCCGTCCCAGCCCGCCCTCTATCCACTAACCACTGGAGAATTACCATGCATAATCAGGCTAAATCATCCCAAAAGCGCGGTTCAGTCCTCCGACCCGTTCTCGCGTCGTTGTTAATGCTCGGCGGAGTTGCTCTGCTCGCGCGCGCCGGAAGCGCAGGTTCGCAGCAAGTGACTCAGGCGGCTGTCACCACCCCAGGGCAGCCACGGTTCCAAATTTACGCTTCGCCGGATGGCATTGCAGATGACGTGGGTGAGCCATCCATCGGTTGCAATTGGAAATCAGAACAGAGCTTCAGCAACAGCATGTTTAGCATTGGTAATGGCGGCCGGGCTTTGCTCTTCGGCGGATTCTCGCCCGACGTGTACCGCGCCACGTTTAATGACTGCTCGTCGCCCGCGAATGTCTTATGGGAGGCGAAACCGCTTTTGCTCGCGGCTACTCCGCGTGCCGCAGGCGATCCAATCCTCTTCACTGATCACGACACCGGTCGCTCGTTCATTTCTCAACTCGAAGGACTGACTCCCGCCGGCAGCTCAACTGACATCACAGACGACGACGCCGATACTCTCACACCCAGCGAAGGCTCGAGTCTTCCTTCGGACGTCGATCACCAAACCTTCGGCGGCGGAATCTTTCATGCCGGTCCGCTTGGGCCGCTGACGTCGTATCCGAACGCGGTTTATTATGCGTCGCAAAGTGTCGCTGATGCGCGGGCCACTCTTAGTCAGGATGGCGGGCTCACTTTCGGGCCGGCTTTCCCGATGTATACGATCAATGACTGCGCCGGTTTGCACGGCCACATCAAAGTCTCGCCGAAGGATGGGACTGTTTACGTGCCGAATGTCGGATGCGGTGGATCGGTTCCGTTTCACGAGACGGGCGCACACCAGGCAGTGATCGTGTCCGAAGATAACGGTGTGACTTGGAACATCCGCCCGATTCCAGACTCAGCGACACATGGCAATGGGAACGAGCAGAACACGATTCTTGGGACGCGCGACCCGTCCGTTGCCATCGACGCCGATGGAAATGTTTACGCGGTCTATCAATCTGAAGATCGCACCACGGAAGTGATGGATCCTGCGGACAAAGCGGGAGACACCCATCCGAAAGTCGCCGTTTCACACGACAAAGGGTTGACGTGGGAACCAAGCGTTGACGTGGGAGCGACTGTGATCAACGGCAATCCAATCAAGAACGCCACCTTTGTGACCGCGACCGCCGGGAGCGGTGGCCGCGCCGCCGTCGCTTTCTTCGGCACCGAGACCGGCGGAAATAATTGGGCTTGCGGCGATGGCGACGATTGCTCGGGCGATACTGGCCTTTTTCCCCGGGATCCGTTCGCGGGGGTCTGGTACCTCTATGTGTCGGTCACTTATGATGGCGGCAAGACCTGGACAACCCAGAACGTCACGCCGGGTGATCCGATCCAACGCGGAGGCATCTGCGGCGGCGGCACCTGCCGAAATCTCCTCGATTTCATGGACATTCAAATCGACAAGGAAGGACGCATTCTTGTCGGCAGCGAAGATGGCTGTGTCGGCGCCTGCGTGCAGGGTGGCGCAAACAGTTTTACCGCCAAAGGCCTGATCGTCCGCCAATCCGGCGGCAAGCGTCTCCTGGCCCAATTTGATCCGGTTGAACCCGCGCTTGCCGGTGCGCCATTGGTCAACGCTACCATGGATAGCGCGAAGCTGACCGTGCAGCTCTCCTGGCAAACTCCTGACAACGCCGGCTCCGATATCACGGGCTACAACGTCTACCGCAGGATCGGCGATACGGGGAGCTTCACTCTGCTCGGCACAACGACGAACACGAGTTTCACGGACATCACCTTCGACAAGAATCAGAACAATTATTACCGGGTGACGGCGGTAAACGGAATCGGCGAAGGGCCATTCTGCCACGACGTCCTGCCGGTAATCCTTCCGCCGGCCGAGAACGTATGCCTCAACCCGGGCCTAACTCTGCTGACTGACCCCGCCGGCGATGCGAGCGTCGCGCTTGGTTTTGTTAACGGTGCGCCGCCAGGATCGGATCTTCTCCGTTTGCAAATGGTGCAGCCTTTTGCGGCCGACGGCATCGTTAAGATCGTTTTCCTGATCCAGACCGATCCGGGTCAGTCTCCGCAACCGCCGGCCTCAGCTTGGTACGTTTCGATGAAATCACCAGACGGCCAGGTGCACGGTGTGCACATGGCGTGGAAGAGTACGACCCCGAGCTTCGAGTCCTACATCGCGTCGGGAAGTCAGGGAGGCGGCACGGATGGCCGCTTCGTTGATCCGGCCACGATCAAACCGGCTGAGCCCGAGAGTAAGTACGAGCCCGACAAAGGTCTCATCACGATTGTCGTCAAAGCGAGCGACCTCGGGTGGACTCCCGGCGGTGTCGTAGCCGGGTTCAATGCCGCAGTTACCCAAAGCACCGATGTTGCGAGCATCGGCGCCGGTGGAACTACAACCTACGATCAGATGCCGGATAGCCTCGCTTACACGGGTAGCTTCACCTTTGGTGGCAACGCGGCCTGCGCGCCGAATCTGCCGCCGACGGCAAAACTGGTGGCTAACCCAGAACAAGGTAATCCGCCGCTGACAGTAGTATTTGACGCTTCTGGTTCAGTCGATCCGGACTCAGGCGATTCGATAGTATCCTACACATTTAGTTTTGGGGACGGTTCCGCTGATGTCACTCAATCGAGTCCTACTATTAGCCACACTTACACGCACGGCGGCCAATTCTTCGCTACCCTTACAGTGAAGGATTCGCACGGCGTGCAGAGTCTGAACACCGCGACAGCAGAGGTTGAGGTCGCCGCTCAGCTTCTGAACCTTTCGACGCGGCTCCAGGTCCAGCCCGGCGACGGCGCGCTCATTGGCGGGTTTATTATTAGCGGCACCGATCCGAAGAAGGTAGTTCTTCGCGGCCTCGGGCCCAGCATCAACGTGCCGGGCAAACTCGAGGATCCTGTGATCCAGCTTTATAACTCCTCCAACGTCAACATCGGCGGCAACGACGATTGGAAGACCGACCAACAGAATGTCCAGTCGACTGGTCTCGCGCCGAGCGACGACCGCGAATCGGCGCTTGTGATCACGCTCAACCCCGGCACTTACACGGTCGTTATGCGCGGAAAGAACAACGGCTCCGGCATTGGCGTTGTCGAAGTGTATGACGTGAACGTGGCGGCTAATTCGCGTCTGGCGAACGTCAGCACCCGCGGCTTCATCGGAATCAATGACAACGTTCTTATCGGCGGATTTTTCGCCGGCCCACAGAATTCCGCCGTCACCGGCGTAGTCTTCCGGGCCCTCGGACCTTCCCTGGCCGCGTTTAATGTTCCGCAGCCGATGCAGGATCCGACGATCGAGATCCATAATGGCAACGGCGACGTTATCGCCTCGAACGACGACTGGCAGTCGAGCCAGAAATCTGAAATCGAAGCGACCGGTTTGCAGCCGAGCGATTCGCGCGAATCGGCAATCGTGATGAAGAACTTCGAGCCCGGGCCCTACACCGCGATTGTCCGCGGCAAGAATAACAGCGTCGGCATCGGCCTTATCGAAATTTACGACGTGCAACAGTAACGCTCACGCGCACGCCCAATGTGTTAGCTGCTGCTTCAACGATGAACTGTCAGACATAACTGGCTGGCGACGGTGTCGCCGGCGGGAAGGAAACTATGCGTAAGAAATCCACGACTGAATCCGGGTTGTTTCATCCACGCGTTTTTATCGCGTTCATCCTTGCCCTCAGCGGCATTTCGCTCGCTGTCTTCAGTTCGGCTCAGCCGCCGGCGACGTCGTCGCAAACTCTCGCGCCCATCGCCGCCGCCACTCCGAGCTTTGGGCATCCGGTCATGGCCGGCATCGGCGGTAGCGGTTTTGAGATCGATCTGCGCGTCGATCCTTCGAACGGCAATCGCATGTACATGAGCGCGCCTGGCGCCCTTTCATCCGACACGAGCTGGATCTGGCGTTCGCTGGACGCTGGAAAGACTTTCAAGTGGGTCCCCAACGGCGCGCCGCTCACCGGCAAGGCGACGACTTGTCATGGCGGCGGCGATACCGAGCTCGGGGTGGATTCAGCCGGTCACCTGTATTTCAATGACCTCACGCTCGCGAACTTCAGCACCAGCCGCTCCGACGATCAGGGAGCGACCTTCACTTGCAGCAATACCGGCGTGCCCGACACCGCGGTCGATCGCCAGTGGTACACGATCGATGGCGACCCGACTAACGGCGGTTCCATTTATCTCGCTAACGACGAGATCGGACCCGGCGGCGTAATGTGTGGGAATAGCACGGGCAACAACGTCCTCGTCATGTATCGCTCGCCGGTGGCCGGGCTCGGGCCCTCGGCGGGAATCGAGTTCGGACCAGCGAACCATGTCAGCGCGGTCGGAAGTTGCGATGAAGCGATTATGGGCAACAACGAGTTGAGCCCTGTGGCCACCACGCTCGGCCAGCCGACGGGTACGCCTGGTGTTTACGCGACGCTCCCCACGCCTGTGAAACATATCTTCGTCATTCACGATAACGCGGCGCTCAACAAAATCCTGATTGGTCGCTGCTTCCCCGTGGATTTCGGCGCGCCGGTTGCGAACGTCAGCGACCCGAGCGGATTGAACTGCACCGATCTTCCCGTGGCCGATCTCGGCGCGAACGCCAAGACAGGCGCGAATTTTCCGACCATGGCCATCGATAAAGCCGGAAATCTTTACGCGGTCTGGGTTCAGGCGCCAATCGACGCCAGCGGCAATGTCGTCGGCGATACCGTCGTCATGTACACGTATTCAACCGACCAAGGGAACACCTGGGCGACACCAATCAAGATCGACACGACAGGCTCCGCGGCTGGCGAATTGCACACGAACGTTATGGCGTGGGCGGTAGCAGGCGACGACGGACGGGTTGATATCGCGTGGTATGGGACGCCGGGGCAGCCGACTCATCCTTCCGCCGGCCCGGATTCCTGCGGCACAAATTGCGATTGGAGTTTGTGGATGGTGCAAACCCTCAACGGTCACGCTGCCAGCCCCACCTTCACGGCGCCGATTTTAGCGAGCGAGCATTTCAATCATCGCGGGAGTATGAATACGCTCATCGGCGGTCAGGCCGGCGATCGCACGCTCGGCGACTTCATCCAGCTTCGGCTCGGACCGCAGGGCGAAGCGCGCATTTCGTATTCGGACTCGAACAACATCGACGAGTCTTTGGTTCCGCACGGAATGTTCGTGCAGCAGAATGGCGGCGACGGCCTTCTGACCGCGAATTCCCCGCTCAACATTCCCGGACTTGCTCCTTTCAACTCGAACACCGATCCGTCAGGCGACGCGAAATATGAAGTGAGCGGAACGAGCAGCGCAAACATCCCGCAATTGGATATTCTCGGGTCCAGTATTAGTGAGACGAGCGCCGCGCCGTGCACGGCAGGCGCTCCCTGTTACAAGGTAGTGATGCAGCTGAACAACCTCAGCCTCGCGCCGAGTACCAGCGACGATCCGGATCCGGATTCGGTCTGGTCCACCCAATGGCTGGTCCCTTCCACGACCGATCCGACCGGCGGCAAAAATTTCCATGTTTATGCCGAGTCGCTAAACGGCGCGGCCTTGCAGTGTTTCGTGGGTGAGAACGCCATCATGCTGTTGGGCGGCGGTGCGGCGCTGACTTATCCCGGTAACACCCAGTTACCCGCCGCGAACTGCACCTCTACGCTCGGCGCCAACGGCAACATCACCATTTACGTTCCCAAATCCATGGTGAGCGAGGCGGCGCCGCTCGATAACCGTTTGCATGAAGTCACCGCGTCCACCATGACGCTGCAACAGCAGGCGAACAGTGTCACCTCCTTCGGCGGAATCGGTGGATCGTTCTTCAACCTGATCGATGTCGCTCAGAGTTACGTTTACGACGGGACGGTAATGCCTTCGCCAACTCCGACCGCGACCGCGACGGCGACGGCGAGCCCGGCTCCCACAGCGACCGCCACGGCGACAGCGACCGCCACTGCCTCGGCTACAGCGACCGCTACAGCTACAGCGACGGCGACCGCCACGGCAAGTCCGACGGCAACATCAACTGCTACGGCGACGGCCACCGCAACCGCTTCGCCCACCGCAACACCTACCGCGACTGCGACGGCAACAGCGAGCGCCACCACTACTGCATCACCGAGTGCGACCGCTACTGCGACGGCCACGGCTACCGCCACGCCCACCGCCACTCCGGATGTGCAGTTGGTGAACATCTCCGGGCGCGTCGTCGTTCAAACCGGAGATAACGTCGGCATCGCTGGCTTCATCGTCAAAGGCTCCGGCGTGAAGCGCTTCATCGCGCGCGCGATCGGGCCGTCGATGAAGGTGAATGGCGTTCCGGTGCCCGGTCGATTGATGGATCCGGTGCTCGAATTGCACGATCAGAACGGGCAGATGATCTCGAACGATAATTGGCGCACCGGTGGCCAGGAAGCTGAGATCCAAGCGAGCGGGGTCGCGCCGCCGGACGATCGCGAAGCGGCCATTATTCGGACCGTGCCTGCTGGAACTTTCACCGCCATCATCAGCGGCGCGAATAATACCACCGGGATCGGCTTGATTGAAATTTACGACTTGGGCACCGTCACTTCTGCCGCGCAGGAGGAAGAAAAATCCGAACGCCCGGCTGCACCTGACGCCCCGGACGCGGTCGTCGAGCTCGCCAACCTCTCCGTCCGCGCCAATGTCCAGACCAATGACAACGTCTTGTTCAACGGTCTGATCTTGGAAGGCGGCAATCCGAAACGCGTCGTGTTCCGCGCCCTCGGCCCTTCGCTTCAATCGAACGGCCAGCCAGTTCCCGGTACCTTGCAGAATCCCGAGCTGGAAGTTCGGGACGCGAATGGAATGCAGTTGCGTTTCAACGACGACTGGCAGCAGGCGCCCAACGCAGCTGAGATCCAGAGTGCGGGCCTCGCGCCTTCCAATCCGAAGGAATCCGCGATTCTGCTCACCCTGCCGGCGGGCACTTACACCTCGATCGTACGCGGCGTAAACAACACCACCGGTATTGCTCTAGGCGAAACCTACAAGCTGGATAACTGAGCGCGGACGTCTTGAAAACCGTCTGCGGTCGGTTAACATGTCGCCCGCAAATTGGGGGGTATAGCTCAGTTGGTAGAGCGTCTCGTTCGCAATGAGAAGGTCAGGGGTTCGAATCCCCTTACCTCCACCAATTTCGCCGCGCGGCGTTCATTTCATCGACCGCTTCAACCTGTCTTGGTGTAGGGCGAGCGCGGGCATCTGGGGTCCCGCCGCTCGAGGGCATGGAATTTGCAGCCCAGAGGCGCGCCACAGAGGTCAATCTTCTCCTTTATGCTTGCCGTTGCCACCGCTCCTCCCACTTTCCCGGACGACCCCAAAAAGTGGGACGGTTGGAACAGGTTCAACGCCGACAACCCTTACGAACGGCTTTGCCTCGACCGGCATTCCGAGCCAAGTGACGAACAAATCCAGCAGCATTGCGCGGCTCTCCTGCAGTGGTGGCAGAACAAATTGCCGCTGAAAAACCAGCCGAGTAATCCGATCGCGCAATTATTGGGGAGGGGGATCGATGAAGCGCCCCGGTATCTTGTTCAGGCGCGGATGGATCTGCTCGATCCGCAACGCCGCCAGGAATGGGACGAGAAACTCGCCGCCCGTGCGGGACAGGACGCCCTCGACGAGTTCATCAAGTTCATCGGGTTCTCCATCAAAGACGGCGTGTTGCCCGCCGAGGCGGAAGCGAACCTCCTGGAATTCGGGCAAACTAGCGGACTGCCGGACGCGCAAATCAAAACCTGCATTGAAGAAGAACTAAAACGCAAGGGCGCCCGCCGCTCCAAGTTACTGGCCGCGCCGCCTCCAGTCGCGCAGCCCGCGAGTTCTTCCAAGATGGAGGCGGAAAAGGAATACCTGCGCATTCTTTGTCTGGGCGCGCTCAATATGGGGAGTGCCAGTTATACAGTCCGTGCCATGCTCGCCCAGATTGCGGAAAATCTCGGCATCGCGGCGGCCCGCGGCGAGCAATTGCTCGACCGATTCCTCGAGGACCAGGAGCTGACACTTGTTAAGCAAGGCAACTGCAAGCCAGTCATCAAGCTTCCCAAAAAGGATGCTGCGCCCGCTGCGGAAGAGACCGCCAAACCCATCACAGATTTCGTTCCGAAAATCCGACCGCTGCCGAAACAGTTACCAGCAGGTTTTGTTAACACGGTGGGGGCAACCATGGTGCTGTTGCCCCCCGGCGACTTCATTATGGGCAGCGACGCGCCCGACGCGCAGCCTAACGAACAACCGCTCACTCCCGTCACGCTGAGCGCCTTCTATATGGCGCAGCATCCAGTCACCAACGCGCAGTTCGAGCGATTCGATCCGCGGCATCGCGCGAAAAGAATGGAGGGCGCGGGGGACGATCATCCCGTGGTTTACGTCGCCAGCTTCGAAGCCGTGAAGTTCTGCGAATGGCTCGGCCAAAAGGAGGGTAAGACCTACCGCCTTCCAACCGAGGCTGAATGGGAATATGCCGCCCGCGGAACCGATGGCCGCACCTTTCCCTGGGGAAACCAGACCGGCCCCGGCGTTTTCGCAAACTTCGCCGATGCCAGCACGAGCTTCGCCTGGCGCGATCCGCAGGTGAATGACGGTTACCCTTTGACCTCGCCAGTCGGCGCATTTTCCGCTGGTGCCAGTTTCTTCGCCATCGAAGACATGGCCGGAAACGTCTGGGAATGGTGCCTCGATTTTTATCAGCAGCTCGCCGGGTCTGCGAAAATTAATCCACGCGGGCCCGCTTCGGGTCCGAAACGCGTTTATCGCGGCGGCAGTTGGAAATCGCGCTTCACCAATCTACGCGCCAGCGCGCGCGCTTCGAACGCGCCGAATTATTCCTGTAACGATCTCGGTTTCCGCGTCGTCTGCGAAGTCGAGCGAAGCGATCTAGGATAAAACCACGGAGCGCGGTGTCTGCACCGCCGAGGAGCCAGAGGCAGCGTCGCCTCATATCAAACACAGCGATTGCACCCCGCCACTCACTGCTTGGCAGTTCTCTACGATGGTTGCTGATACAGTCCGATGATGTTGCCGCCCGGATCGCGGAACCGCGCTGTGATTTCTGGCGCGTCGGCGCCGACAGGCTGAACGATCTCGCCCCCATTGGCCTGAACCGCGTCGATCATAGCGGTCATATCATCGACCATGATATAGATGAGCAGTCCAGGAATCGCTGGCGGTCGTCCTGTGATCCAGGTGCCGCTCACTTGACCCACTCCATCATCAAACGCGATCGCGCCGTCGCCTCGCCGCCGCGTCTTCCATCCGAAAACCTTTTCGTAAAATTCAGCGGAACGCGCGATGTCCTTCGCCGGCATCTCGACGTAACAAATCTTTCCGTTTCCCATGGTCGGCGTCATGTCATTTCAACGGCTGCTCGATCTCGAACTTCAGCGCACCCGGCCCTTGAATGTACGCGGCGCGAACGCCCCACGGTCTATCACTCGGAGGTTCGATCGCAACCGCGCCTCGTCCGACAACCGCCCGAAAGTCTTCGTCGCAATTGTCGCTTTCAAAACCAATCGTCGCGAAACTGTCTGACGCCGATGAGTCCAGAATGAGAATGAAATCTCCGAAAGAGAACGTCGCCATCCGTTCGTTCTCAAATTCCGCTTTCGCCTCCCATACTCGATCCAGCCAGTCGACCGCGCCGCGCAGGTCTCGAACGCCAACATGAATGTTATTAAGGCGCATGCCTTGTCCTACCGAAAGGACTTTGCCTTAGGCAAAGTCCTTGCCGCCGATCAGCTTCTTGATGGCCTCGAGATAGCGGTTGAAAGTCGGCGTGAACTCTGGCTTGCCGGTAGGTTTGCCGGCGGCATCCGGATAGTTGTTATCACCGCGGCTCTTCAGTGTCCGATCGCTATAGGCAATCTCGAACAGCCATTGGGTGCCGTCGACTACGCCGCCGCGCGGATAATCGCTCCGCCATTGCCAGACGTTAAGTTCATCCAGGGTCTTCCTAAAGTCCCGCCATGCCGCGTCCGTCGGGGTGATTGTCGCATGCCGCACGTTAGTCTGCCCCCGATCGGACGCCGTGTAGTTCAGCGTCCCGTCCTTCAGTTCGACGCTATAAGACGATCCTAAAAAGCCACCGATCCGCGCGACGAAGCGCGTGGGAATCGCCGAGGTTTCGCTGGCCGGGTTCGCCGAAGCGGCGAGCAACAAGAAAAGAGCGACCAACGAAAATCTCACAGCGATTGCTTCCCCTTACCGCGAAGGCGGAGTCTTTAGCTCGACGAGAATGAAGTGCATCGTCGTCGTGCCGATATTTTCCGCGGCGTGAGTCAGCGGCTCACGATAAAGCACGTCACCGGTCTTCAGCTCGGATTCGGTGGTCTTTCCATCCGCCGTGTAGTTGCGGACCCTACCGCCGGCCAACACATAAATCACGTAAGCCGGATGGGAGTGGACCGCCTCCTTGACGCCTGCCGGCAATTCGGCTTCGAGAACCCGCACCTTCTCATTCTCGAATTTCACTTTAACCGTCTTATTAAGAGATACTGGATCTTGCGCCGAGACGAGCGTCGCCGACGCGATGAACGCCACTAACGCGATGACTGCAGAAATAATGATTCGCATGGCTACGAGAAAGCCTTTCTCATCCGGCAATTGCAAGCTCGGAAAGGAATCGCCTCGCGAATGAAACACAGGCTACAAGCCTTTGTTCCAGTTCCACATTCGCGTCCACTAGCGTGATTCGCGGGTGTTTTGGCTTCTTGATCACTGACCACTCTCCAACCGAATCCGCAGCTCGTGCGCTTTCGTGCTTAAGTTACGCAGGTCAGTAGCAAACTCTTGTTGTAGGTCCATATGAACGCGGAACATGGGGAGGATGCGTCCGTCCGGCCCGTAAAACGCATCCGGCCCAGCGCTCAGACGTGGCAGCACTTCGCGCTCGGTAAACTGATTGTATCTATCGTAGTTATCGTGAATACCGACGAACTCGCTGTAAAAGTAACCCAGCTCGGTTCGAAGTTTCGGCTCAATCATTCGCGCCAGCCCTGAGCTCACCATCGTGTTCCAGGCGGCGATCGGCGGATGGGTTGCACCCGGGATGCGGTAGTACCCGGGCACCGCGCGCTTGCCGCTCTGATCCGCTTGCTCCCATTCTTTGATCTTGGCACTGATACCATCAGCGAATTCGCGCGCGCGAGTCTCCGTCCGATTTAATTCCGCGGTCACTCCGGAAAGCGCCTGCCGAAATTCCGCTGCCTGGTTCCTGCTATCGCGGTAACTTTCCACGACAAACGCGGCGCTCACACCCACGAACACAACGATCAGTTCACCGACGAGCCAGCCGAGCCTCGGGCGCCACCCTCGTTGTTGCTGAGAATTTGCTGACATCCGACTAATCTACGAAGTTGCCTGCGGATGGCGCGAATAAAACGCGAATGAAAGCGGCTGTAGCCGCCTCGCTGTGTCGAGGCGTCTTCCGCCGCGGAGTTGGACGCGGCGACGCAGCGCCGTGGCTGCATCTTTACATTCGCGTGATTCGCGGGCTACTCTTTCCCAGCGGCAGTACGGAACCCCACGTCTCAGTGGGGTCCCACGGAGTCCATCCCTCCTCTAAATCTGACTTGGTCCCTTGCCGCAACGCGGCACGGGCCCTTTGTCACGGTCTGCACTCGCGGTCCGAGTCGCTCGGCTTCATCTCGTGATCGACATCTCCGTCGAAATGGAACTGCTCCACTGCGTGATCCATGTAAAAGACGCAAAATAAGGCGTGCTTGTTTTTTGGATCGGTGGTCGCGCGGATGTAAAGTTTAGCGGCGTTGAGGAGCTCAGCCGGGACGTCGAATTCCAGTCCTTGGCCGGGCGTCCACGTGCGCCACATTTTACTATCCTTTTTCGTCATGCCGATCTGGAGCGAGATGCTGGTCGCTTGTGTTTTCTCCGGGTTGACTCGGATCCACCAGCCCGCCTTCGTTACCTTCCTCACCTTGGTTACCGTAGTTGTTGTTACCTTTTCGGCGGCTTGCGCCGACAAAACACCGAGTGCCAGGAATGCTCCGAAAAGAGCTCCTGCAATTGATAAACTGACCGATTGTTTTCTTGTTTTCATTTGTTTGTTTGGCTTGTGTTTTCGATTCTAGCTTGTTGCGTTTGAAAGTGTTTTATCGCCAAACGTCGCACTTCATAACGAAGCGCCGCCATGCCGCTCTTGTACGCTTTGATTTCTGTCAAATGGAGCGCGACGTCTCGGTCGAGCTTCTCGAAGAACTGGATCCCATCTCCAATCAAGATTGGCAGGATCGAATAACGGACTTCGTCGGCTAACCCGAGACGAAGGCATTCGGCAGAAACTGCACCGCCTCCGACGAACCAGATGCTCCGGAACCTCGGCCGCAGACGCTCGTTCACGAACTGCGCCAGATCTCCTGAGTAAAACTCAACTGTATCCCGGGTCCGCGGCAGCTCGCGATGAGTGAGGACGAAAGTGGGTTTGTCGCCGTACGACCATCCGAATCCTTTGGCCTCAAAGCTCAGCGCAGTCTCATAGGTTCGCGATCCCATGACGTAGCAGTCGATCGTTTTGAGAAAGTCCTCGACGAATCCCGGTTCCATTGTGTCCCCGTCCGGGAATTCATCTGAGGTCTCCATCCAGTCGACGCCTCCATCCTTTCGAGCGATGAATCCGTCGAGGCTTGCCACCATATGAATGGTCACCCGCGAATCAGTGTTTGCCATCGTTTCGCCGGGGCCCCGTAGATTAGAAATGGTAAGCGGCCGCCTCTGCCAGCGGATTGTACGCGACGGGACCGTTAAGACTCGGTGCGTAAACAAAACCGTATCGATCTTTTTTCACATCGACCGGATCCATCAGCAGCTTTTTGTAATGTACCTGGTTGGTGTATTCAACCAGCACCCGGGCGGTGCCATTAAATCCCCACATTTTGAGGCCGGTGTTTAGGAAGCCCCCTTTGGGATAAATCTCGTCCAGCCCTGCCATGGCATGGAAGCAACTGATGGCGACCTTGTCCTTCTGATACATGCGATCGTCAGCCCGGTATTTGATTTCACCGCTATCGAGAAGGCGCATCCGCTTTACCCCGAGATGGAACCCCGGCTTCGCGATTTCGTACGGGCCCCACATCGCCACCGCGTTCTTCGCGGCTGCCGCCAGCTTGAGCGTGTCCTTGAGATTGAAGTTTTTACCTTCCGAGACAGGACATTTATTCTTCGACGCAAAGAGCCGGGCGCCGGGGCCGTCAAAAACACACAGGTGTGGGTTCTCCATAAAATCGGCCGGCAGCCAGCTGATGGTGAAAGCTTCAAAGTCCCAACCTTTGTATTCCCGGGCCGGGAGTTCAGGCGTCAGATCCGTCGTCTTATCGGTGGCAAACACTCGGATCACCGTGATGAACGAATGGGACATCTCCGGTTGATTCTCTTTATCTTGATAGGCAAACGGAATCATGAAGTAGCGCTCTTTTTTTAGAGGGCCTTTCCCGAGGCGCGGAGCAATTTTGGCTTTGATGCGATTTACGACCTGGCCGTAGAGGGACACATCGTACTTCGCGAAATCCACATCTTGTTTGCCGGCCGTCGCGGCCATGGGCAACGCACAAAGAAGAATGAATGTTCGGAGATGCATAGAGACCATGTATCAAGAATCAACCGCCCACGAAAGCCCTTATACCCTGGACCTTGGTCGGATATCCGGAATTTCCGCCGAGGGACGCCGGCTAGATTTTTGGCGATTCACCGAGGTTATAGGCGGAATACATTTTCGGTTCCGGGTTCTGCGCGATGATGGGTTCCACCACGGCGCGGAACTCGTCGGTTAACCAATGTTTCCGTGTCGCCCACCATTCTCGTACTCCTGGATAGGCGAAATAATCCATCATCGTTCGCTCGACTTCTTCCCAGAGGGCCTTTTCCAACGCGCCATCACGATAGTAAATAAACATTCCCTCAGCGTTCCGCGTAAACCGGGTGAAGAAGGCGCTGAATCTAAGCTTGTCAGGTCCATCGAGGTTGTGAAAGGACTGCATCCCCCGAAGAAACACCTCCGCAAACTCGCGGCTCTCCTGCCCGGTCTTCACCAAGTCGCCCCACTGCGTCGTCAGGATGTTGATCCCGGCGCGTCGACGCTCTTTGTTCTGGTCACGTATTTGGACGGCCAGATAAATCAACGAGGGGATAACACCGACGGCGGCGACCACCTGTCCGATCGCGGAAAGCATTTCCCAGTTCATGAGTGATTAGGTCTTTCTCAGCACGGCGTCGACGTCCGCAACAAAGCCAGGATGGAAGCCAACTTGTTTGGCTCTGCCCCACCAGCCCTCGCCACCCGGCGTTCGGAGCAAGGTGTTCAAGAGCGCTCCACCTGTCGCTTCGAAAGTCCCCTTCGGAAAGATTCCGCGCTGCGTTCGATCCCAAATGTGAAAAGCCGCCCAGGCGTTCTCCTGCAACATCTGCTCTAGTCGAAGTTGATCGGCCGCATCGAGAGTGCGTTCGCCTTGCAGGCCGGCGGTCATTAGCTCGGCAATGTCACGGTTCTGGGCGATTGCCTGGCGGATCACCGTCCACTGTTCCATCGTCGAGTTGTGCTCGGTCCGCTGGAGCGCGCGGGTATTTTGTTTGATCTGCAACCCGACGAAAACCAGGGACAAAATAACGCCGACCGCTGCGATTATCTGCGAAAGAGCAACTATTGCGTCCCAGTTCATTCTCGATTTGGCCCGAAGGCTAACGAGGAAGAGGGGGAGTGCCAAGCCAGCATTAGCAAGGAAGAGGCGGTTCCCGCGCCGTAACGCAGTTCGCGCAGCGAACGAGGCCGGGCTACAACCCTGTGTTCCGGTTCCATTCGCGTGATTCGCGGGCAACTGTAGCGGCGGTCTATGACCGCCGACCAATCGGGATAGTTCTTCGGCGGTCATAGACCGCCGCTACAGAAGGCGCGCGAAATCCGTGGCGCTTCGGCGCAACCGCTATTCCATTTTGAGGGATTGCTCCTCGACGGTCAGCTCGTCCTGCTCCTTTGGATCGCCGTCTTTCTTGACCACCAGGTGTAGATCCCCGGTGAAGGTCTTAGGGTCGATCTGCTCGGAGACGTTGAACTGAAAATTTTTCGTCATTTTGTGGTCGTGGCCGGGCTCAGCGTTAGCCGCCGCGTGACGAGCATGATGGGCGGCCCCGAAGAACGTCATATGCCCAATAAAGATCGGCGCGCTGGGCGACTGTTTGTTCGCATCGTTCACCAGGTAGACATGATAACTCCCCTTCGGCTCCTTCACGAAGGATACCAGAAGATGAAGGATCAGGCGGTGATTCGACTCCGGCGCAACCGTGTCAGTCAAATTCGCCTTCATTTCCATCTTCATCGAGAGCGTTGTCTCCTTGCCTTTGACCACTTGGGGAGTAGCTGAATGAGCAATCTCCATCGGCTCAGTCACAGTTTCCTCCACCTTCTCACGCATGAGTTGGTTCGCTTCAACCAGGCTGGCAACCTTCATCGTGTCATAAGTCACCGGCAAAGAGAACGCCATGGTGTAGGCCTGGTCGACAGTAAGTGTAACCGGCTTGCCGCTTCGATCGAAGAAGTTGTAAGGAATCGGCGATGCTTTTAATTGCGCCAGGTTCGGTTTTTGGCCTTTCGGGCTATTCATCCATTGCTGCCAGATGTAATCGATCTCAGCATGATGCACCCAGAAAATCGGGTCGAACGCCGCGGAGGGGACTTGCGACATCACGCCGCCTTGATCGGGCAAGGTAGCTTGATAGATCCGATTGAGGAACGTCTCCTCATCCGTGGCGCCGCCGATGTAGTTATGCATCGCTCCATGCGGAGCGGCGTCGATCGTAGAGTTGAATGCGGAGTAGCGTGTTTTCTGCATCAGCAAAGTAATATCGAGGTCCTTGCCCGGACCGTACTCCTTGCTTTCAATCGGCTTTCCCTGGTTCAGCACCGTGCACCTCGCCGGTTCGAATAGATTGCTGGTCTTCTTGGCGAAGACCGCCGGCATCAGCGCGTCCTTTTGATCGACATAGTTCCAATAGGGGAGCGCAAAGTCGGCCTTTCCAGATTGAGCGCGGACGATGTCCTCGAGATAGTAAATGTATAAGCGATGCCAGATCAGAAAGTGGAGCTCTGTGCCTTGTCTATGGGTGCAATCATCCCAGGCCGCCTTCAGCGCCGCCATAGTGCCATTGTAGCTGGAACAAAGTGCGTTCCCTTTTCCCAGGGTAGACCCGTCAGCTTTATCATCCGGCACCCAATGAATCCCTCCCTGATAGTACCAGCTCGTAGGATCGTTACAGCCGAGCTTTTTCATCTTGCCGATGGCAAGATTCAACGCATCCAGATCGGCTTTAGCCGCTGGAGAACTGGCGTTCTTGCGGACGTACACAGTGGTGGCGGCCTTTTTTGGAGCACTGGTGTTTTGCGGAGTCGCCGTAGCCGTTTGCGGAGTGCCGGTGGCCGTTTGGGCGAAGGTGATGGGAACGGCGAGAGCATACACTGCGAGCCCGAAGATGATCGTTCGTAGCAGGCAGAGGTGCCGATTGAGTTTGTTTTGCGTTGTCATGGTGGGTGAGGTGCCGAGTTGGGGTTTTCTAGACTGGAAAGTTAGATGCGCTTCCGCGTTGTGATGTTCACCGGATCAGAGAGCGGTGTCTCGGCGTTTGTGATTGCAGTGCGGAAAGCGCCTGAAAAGCGAAAATTTCGCATCGCCGGGGTGAGAAGGGCGTCGACATGGGGAGTGGGGTTGTTCCGCCTGTATATGAGGTCGGCCGAATGCTGTCGAGCGGGAAAATCCCGATTCAGAGACCGACCCTTTAAGGCAGCGGAGAGAAAAGGCCCGCAAATTTACGCGAATGAATACAGATAGATTTACCTGAACTCGCTCGCACCGGTGGTTCGGAAATAGCCCAGCGCTTTAGCGCTGGGATCAAGTTTATCGTTTTCCCACGAGTCCCGTCAGGGACGAAAGACATCAGTCGAGCATCGCATCCTCGAATTGCAGGCCGTGGCGCTGGAGAAACATCATCACTTCTTCACGATAGGTTCTTGTGCGGTGATGTTCCTCCTGGCCACGAATGTAGGCGCAGGTTTCTTCGACGCCCGAAACACCGATGCTGAAAGCGCCATAACCTTGCTGCCAAGAAAAGCCGCGAAGAGCTGGAAACGTTTGATGAATCCATTTGGACGAATTCCCTTTCATGAGCTGCATTGCTTTCGATAGCGGCATCGTCGCCGGCAAGCTCAAAAGCAGGTGAACGTGATCCGCCACTCCACCGATGGCGAGCGTCCTCATACCATTCTCTCGAGCGATCCCGCCGAGGTAAGGATAGAGCCGGTCGCGAATTTCCGGAGTAAGGGAGGGCTCACGTTTCTTGGTTGAGAAGATGCAATGAAAAAGCGAACTGGAGGAGGAATGCATTCTGTCGTCCCTTCCGGGACTCTGCCGTTTGCGGTTGAGGTTTCCCAGCGCTAAAGCGCTGGGCTATTTCCAAAGCAACGGCGCGAGCAAGCCGAGGTTAACCTATTCGTGTTTATTTGCGTGATTGAAAGCCCGCCCTCGCCCGCTGCGCGAGCTGCGTTACGGCGCCCGCTTACTCGTCGAGCCAATCGAATGAGCTCCTGATCTTTTTGCCGTTAATAGAGAGGAGGGCCTTATTCTTTTTGACTGAAAGGGAAAACGAAGCAGGCAACTCCGGATCGTTTTTCTGATTTGAAAAGCGCATGTCCAAAGCGCGCTCATCCATGTCGAACTTCTTAATTTGAAGCTGCTCGTGAGGAAGCTGGACGAACTCGTTGGCGCCGGGAGCGGTAAATCGAACCTGCGCGACGACCGGGTGCTCGGCCATCCCGATTAGGATGCAAATGTTATAGCCGCCGCCCTCAAATATCAGAGCTTCGGTAGCCTGCAGTTTTGCAGATGCAACAAACATTAGAGTGGCCGCAAGAAGAAGTGATTTCATTACGAATTGTTAACGGGAAGTGATGTAACAGTTTTGCCTAAGGCTCAGCAAGCCGATTGCTCCGCGAGCTGAGGAACTGCCCGCGAATCACGCGAATAGACGCGAATGGATAACGCAAGGTGCCTGGCGGAAGTGGTCCACAGATTGACGCAGATGTTCGCAGATTAGGAACCAAGAACAAATCTGTGTAGATCTGTGTAATCTGCGGATGACCCTGCCTGCTCATATTCGCGTCCATTCGCGCTATTCCCGGGTAACTCCGAGAGCCTCGTGTTCATAGAGATGCCGTGATCCCATACGTCATTGCGTATGCTGACGGAATCGGTTGATCGTCTGGCAAGGTTTAATGATTCTTGAGGGGCGTGCCGAAAATCTTCGGGCTCGGTTTCCCATCGCCGCTGCACTCTTTGATGAAAAACTTCTCGAGGGCGTCGCCATCTTTCACATTAAACGGTCCTTTGATCTTCTCCGCTCGGCGGCCGGCGATACGATAGGAGATCGCCTTGAGTGGCTCATGCCGGTCGACTCTCCAAACGATCGTCACCTTCTGGCTATCGCGCGACCACTGCGCCCCAAATGCACCCGCGCCGGTATCGAGGAACTCCTTGATCTCCTCGAGTGGTCCGATCTTTTTGCCGGTAATCGCGTCGGTCAGGTAAAGATGGAAATTGTCGTAGCCCAGCTCCCCTTTGCCGTGGGCGGTAACGGCAATCTTCCCATCGGGTGATATGCCGCTGGCGATGGTGACGTACTCGTCGGGCCCATACTCGTAGTTCCAAGTGGCAAGAACAGAGATAACCGGCAAGAGCAGGATCGAGCTGAAAAGAAAAAACCGTGGTGTAATCATTCGCGATAGTGTCTAACGAGAACAGAACGTAGTGGCAAGCTCGTCGCGTTAGGTGCCGACCTCCGGACAACTTCTGCTGATTCTGCTCACGTTTCCGAAAATAGCCCCGAGCTTTAGCGCCGAGAATCAGCGATAGAACATGCCGGGAGTCACGGCAGGGACGGCCCGCGCCGTAACGCAGTTCGCGCAGCGAACGAGCCCGGGCTTTCAATTACGCGAATGGGGCGCGAATGGGTTTGGTGACTGGAGGGACGACCGCTGTCTCGTCCCCGCACTAAAGGGACGGGACAGCGCCCGTCCCTCCATTATTTTTGACGATTCTGGGGACAACCGACTTTCTACTTTAGCCTTTATACTTTGATTCGCTTCCTCCCGAAAGCTCACCCGCTACCTCGCGGGCTTGACCGTCCATGTCGCTCGCCGCCCGGCGGCTTCATTCTACTTTCTACTTTAGCTTTTTTACTTTTAACTTTCCGTTATGGGCGTTCTTCGCTATTCAATCAACGTTACCCTGGACGGGTGTTGCGATCATCGGGAAGGGATCGCGGACGAAGAGTTGCATCGTCACGCGGCTCAGAAACTGGAGCAGGCCGATGCTCTCCTCTTTGGCCGGGTGATTTACGAAATGATGGAGGCAGCCTGGCGGGAGCCGGCGCAAACGGGTGTAACGCCTGATTGGATGGAGCCCTGGATGCTACCTTTCGCGCGGACAATCGACTCCGCGAAAAAGTATGTCGTGTCGAGCACCCTGGATCGGGTCGATTGGAACGCCGAGCTCGTGCGCGGGGATCTGCGGAAGGCCGTTGAGCAGCTCAAGCGCGACTCGGTCAGGGGCCTTCTCACGGGAGGCGTGACTCTTCCGCTGGCGTTGGCCGAGCTGGGATTGATCGATGAGTACGAGATCATCGTGCATCCCCGGATAGCCGGTCACGGGCCGACGTTGCTTGCGGGGCTGTCGAAGCGTATCGACTTAAAGCTAGTGAGTCAGCTGAACTTCGACTCGGGGGCGGTGGCGCTAAGGTACGCGCCGAGGAGGTAGCTATCGGGCTTGCGCGCCCTCCGTTCTGCTAGTGTCAATACTTAGCTCTGACCCCTTCTGGCTCCGGATAGCCGGTCACGGGCCGACCTTTTTCGCGGGGCTGTCGAGCGTATCGATTTGAGGCTCATGAGCTGGCTCGAGCTCGGTCCCGGAACCGTGGCGATGAGATGTGTGCCGAGAAAGTAGCTATCTCTTCCTTAATTCTTACTTTGTGTCGTGCCGAGATTCTAGGACTGACCCTCCTGTGTTCTAATCTGAGATTTGGCTCAGCTATGAGCTTGTTTACTGGCAGTGCAGTTGATAGGATTTTGCCTACCGAGCTTTTTTCCCCACGATGTCACCCGTAACCCCGCTGACAATTTAACGAAATGGCAATGCCGTGGATGCGGAAAATTTGGCACCGTGTTGTCCGTTTCTCAATCCCTAAGGGGGTGCCTTCGAACGAAACGGCATCGCTTGTTTATTTGATAAAGAAAAACACGAGAGATCTTCGAGCAGCGGTATCTGGCGGGGCGAAGACACTTGGGGAGCGGCGTGACGCTCTTCTTTTGGGCGCGGGCGCCCTTTATTTACTCGGATATCTAACGTGGGCTTTGTATGGCTTAGTGAACGACATCGGCTTCATTCCTGTACTAGACGCGCAGTACTTTGCGGCTGGTATCCTCCCGGCAGTGCTTCTCAGTATTCTTGTCGTCGCCATAAGATTAACGCGAGTCTTCGACCTTTGGATGCGATATCCGCCGACGCAAAATCAACTTCGCTTGAGCAGGTTCTTGCTCGTGGTCGGGTTGGCAGGATTTGTCAGTTTTGCGGCGGCCATGATCAATCCGGCTGTTCGAAGCGGAGTTACCGCATATGCAGGTGGCGTCGGAGCAGCGTGTTTGTACGCTCATGAGGTTGTTGCACGGAGGCGCGGGATGAGGGCAGCACAACTTATCGTAGTTTATTTTGCGCGTGCCAACGTCATTGTGGCGTTATTGCTGTGGTTGGTGTATGTGAAACGAGTGATGCCTTTGGTGCCGCCCGAATGGGGGGGAGCCCAATCACGTTGTGTCCTGCTCGATGTTGACATGGCGCAAATTTCTTTGGAAACCGGGAGTCGGATTTTGGAAAAGTCCATGGGCATCAGCGATAAGGTTCGCCGCACCACATCCGTGAACTTGATCTTCGAGGGAAACGATTTTTTTTTCTTAACCCTGCAAGGCGATCCGCCATCTGCTGCGAATCCGGTATACCGGCTTAGGAAGGATGTTGTAAAAGCGGTTTTCCCTTGCGGGAAATGACGAGGAAGAGCAAAAGGCTCAGTCGGTGATTCTCGTCGTCGTTAGACGTAGCAGTGGAAGAGCGAGAATCACAGACTGACCCGTTAGGCGTGTCGATTGCTTTGGCGTCACCGCAATGACCGGGGGACAATGCCTGCTTGATCAAAAACCTCACGCGACTGCGCGACCAGTGCGAAGAAGTCATCGACAGTTTGCTTCGAGGCGCTTGCGAAAGCCTGCAGTATGGGATCTGTGAGAATGTTCACAATGGTATGGGGTTCCCGTGCAACTGGATTACGCCAAATCAGTGTAGCTTGCTTAGCCTCGGCGATGGTGATCCCCGCATCGTCGGCAAGTACACACGAAAAAAGCCGGCCTTCGATTACAACAAGCGGAAAGAGTATGATGCAAAATCGATTTCCTCTTCGAACGTATTCGTCAGCTTCCTTCGCTTTGGCCGATGCCGCAGCACCCAATCCGGTTAGCGCCGTGTAAACTACATCGCTTCCAGTCGTGAAAGCTTGGGTTGCTGCGTAAGCGGGGGCGTCGGGAATGTGAAACAGATTGAGCGCCTGTATATCTTTTCGTTGCGCCAACTTCCCAAGAGCAAGCGATCCTGCCTTTGATGCGGTGCGCTGGGCGACTCGCGCAGGAGGAGCGAGTCGAACATCCGGGGAGCAAAATACTAACCAAGGTTTGCTGCGTGCCGATTTACACTCAACGATAAACTGGACGCGCAATAACAAGTCGTCGATGCGTATGTCGGCATACGCGACAACGTCTATTTCCCGCTCGTTATTAGTTTGGGGATCGCGATAATAGTCCGACTGGAAAACGCGAAATCCCACTTGGCGAAACGCGCGGGCGACACGCATTTCCAGCGGATAGCCCTGCTCGTCCAACCAGGAGCGAATCTTATCTTCTAGATCAGGCATTAGCGGGGGCAGCGAAGAGGGTCAGTCTGTGATTCTGGCTGCTGTTAGACGCGTTGGCCGAAAGGGCGATAATCACAGACTGACCCCTTCCCTCTCCCCTCATTCTGCCTTTCACCGGCTTGCCCATGTGTCAAAGTGAGGACTGCGTTGTTAAATCTAAAACTCGAACAGCCGCTTGCCTGTTTCAACGTGCACAACTTCTTGCTCAATTCTTTTTAATTCCTCTTTGAGCTTCTCAAAATAAGCTCTGGTTATCGTGAGAAACGGGCCGTCGGGTCCCTGTTGAGTCGCGACTTCTCTGAATGTGAAATCGTCGGGTTTGCCCATCTCGGGTTTGGGAGTTGTTCCAGGAAGAACTTCCAACCACCGCTTTGCCATCAGCTGGCTGATATACATCGCAACTCCGTTGCGGTCCGTCGAAAGACGGCCGATCGGCCAGAAACGGCCGGTACCTACGTGCGTCCACATCGCGATCGCATTTTCAGGCACGAAGCTTGTTCCGTTCGGGGGGGGTCGGTCGGATTTGTTCCGATCTGGTCGTCTCCTACAGCCTGAAGAACAATTTCGTCCGTGATTCGAATATCGCTCGCAGGAATGTCAGCCGATGCTCCAAGCGCTGAACGTAGCTGCGGAATAAGGAAATATTTTTGGAACCGATATCGATCCAAAGTTTGAAGAAACGAGAGCTCTTGACCCCAGTCACGCCATCGCGTCTGCATCGCAGCGTAGAAACCCGTCGCAACGATGTCTGGTTGGCGACTAACAAACACAGCCGCATGATATTCTTGTACGGATTTGTGAACGAAACGCCACTCGTCGCCCTCAACGATGACCATGCAAGTGATCTGGACGATGTCGGTAAGGACCTTATCTGTGGAAGCCGGAGCTTGTGTTATGCTGATCGCGTCTCGAGTCGCGCTATGTAAAGCAAAAGTCTTGAATGGCAATCGATTCTTATGGGCGAGATAACAGAGAGCGCTGAAAATATCTTGAAGAACAAAATCCCCTAATTTCGATTTGCGCGGCCGGATGTAACCTCCCTTGGACTTATCATGCCGTTGTAACAACAACATAAAGAGTCCCTCATAAAAGGCGATTTCGTTTTCTGGGATTGATTGCTCCATCTTGTAGCGCACCATTAACAAAGCGACCATGAGGGGAGTCGTTAGTAATCCGCGCAAGGCTTCCCGAGAATGATTGATGCCGTTAATCAAGGCGCCAGCGACTGTGTCGTCCTGGGCCATTCGCTTAATCACATGCTCATATTCATGGCCGACTAATGGCGCTAGCTTAAAAACGCGGAAGAATGCCGAGAAAGCTATGGACCGCTCAGGCCTCGACGTTACAATAATTCGAACTCCTTCAAACGTTCGCGCAAAGTTTTCGAGTTCCTGCACGATAGCGCTCTGCTGATCATCTCCGATTTCGTCAAAAGCATCAAGGAACAGAAACACTTTGCCCGCGGTGGCGACCTTTTCGAATACTGGAAGTTCCATTGCTAATCCGAGATTCTTTAGTTCCAGCAAGATGTGGTCGATTAGAGATTCACCAGCACTGATGCGCATCAGCTGGATAAAAATTGGTATCACTCGTCCCTGAGCGAGCTCGTGGGATACGAGATACCGGAGAAAGATCGATTTTCCTTGGCCGACAGTTCCCTCAATCAAGATGTTCCCAGTGTAAGGAATGTCATCCAGCGTATGGATACTAACTCTGGTTCGTTCTATGAACAGCTTTGACTCGTAATAAAACTTGAATAGATCGATTTCTTTTTCCGCTTGCCAGATCGTTTTAACAAAACGGATATGTTTTAGCTTCTTATACAGGGAATCAATACGCTTAGTGGTCTTCCATACTTTAAACCGCTGCCCAGCAATTGATTTTGTCGTTTCGTAGACATCCTCCACCACGTTCTCGATCGCTTTTTTCGCTGCGATTGCGCTTGCAACTGCTAGGCCGCTCATCTTGGGTTGAAAGATTGTAGCTGGATGTGTCTCAATGCACGTAATTTTTTCTGATTTCGTGGTGCGGTTAATCCTGCCTCGCCGCCTCAGCAAAAGCTACATCGCCAGACTTCAAATCGAGCTCGATTTCTTTGGGAGTCCCGAAGATCTTCGCCCGCCGATCGTCGAACTCGTGCTCCCATCTCGCGACGACCACTGTCGCCAAACAATTGCCGATAAGATTCACGGCGGTCCTGCCCATGTCCATTAACTCGTCGACACCGAAGATGACGGCGACGCCGATGGGGCCGAGGCCTTCGGGGAGATAGCTGTTCACGGTAGCTAACAGGATAACTAAGGCGGCGCGGGGGACGCCGGCGACGCCTTTGCTGGTTAACATGAAGGTGATCATCATGGTGAGCTGGGCGCCGAAGGTCATGTGCCAACCCATCGTGGTCTCGGCGGCTTGGGCGATGAAGACGCTGGCCATGGCTAGATACAAGGTGGAGCCGACAAGGTTGAAGCTGTAACCGGTCGGCATGACGAACCCGACAATGTGACGCGGAACGCCGAGGCGTTCCATGGCTTGCATCGCTTTCGGTAAGGCGGATTCGCTGGAGGTAGTAGCGAACGCGATAACGGCGGGTTCGCGCACGGCGCGGACGAATTGCCGGAGCGGCACCTTCGCGATGACGATGACTGCGCCGAAGACGAGGACAATGACAATGACGAGGGCGAGATACAGGGACAGGATCAGGTTCCCCAAATTGATGAGAACGCCGAGGCCCTGGGTGGCGACGGTGTGGGCCATGGCGGCGCCGACGCCGATGGGGGCGAACATCATGACGTAGTTGGTGAACTTGAACATGACCTGGGAGAGACTTTCCATTGCGCAGACGATGGGCCGGCCGGTGTCGCCGATGGCGGAGAGGGCGAGCGCGAAGAGGACGCCGAACGCGACGATCTGGAGAACGTCGCCGCGTACCATGGCGTCGATGACGCTGGAAGGGAAGGCGTGGACGATGGTCTCGATGAGAGTCTTCGCGTGCGTCGCGCCGATGGTCTTGATGACGTCGGTGTTACTGGTGGCGAGAACGACGCCGCTGCCGGGCTTGGTCAGGTTAACAATGGCGAGCCCGATGAAGAGCGCGGCGGTAGTGACGACTTCGAAGTAGATGAGGGCTTTGGCGCCCATCCGTCCGACTTTTTTCAGCGCGCCGGCGCCGGCGATCCCGACGACGATGGTGGAGAAGACCAGCGGCGCGATGATGGATTTGATGAGGTTAAGGAAGATGTCGCGGAGGAAGTAGACGGCGTTCCCCCAATCGGGGCGGAGGTAGCCGAGGATGCCGCCGAGGATGAGGCCGATGAAGATCTGGGTCGTGAGGGATGGCCGATACCGGGGACGGAGCGTGAGAGTGGGATCGTTCATCGGAAAATCGTCCACAGATTTCGCAGATTTCCGCAGATTAAGGAATCAGGAACCAAACAAATCTGTGTCAATCTGTGCAATCTGTGGATGATACCTCTGTGTTTCTAACACATCTGGAGTGCACGAACTGTGGGACGCGGCATGAGTGGAAAACGCTCCAGAATCTCTGCACGAAATGTCAGAAGCCGCTGTTTCCGGTTTACGACCTTGAAGCGGTTGGGAAGAAGCTCAAGAAGGAAGACCTGGCGCGGCGGGAAAAATCGATTTGGCGATTTCGGGAGGTCTTGCCGTTGCCGATGGATGTTGAGCCGGTGACGTTCGGAGAAGGCGGGACGCCCCTCTTGCGTGCGAACCGATTCGGGAAGGCGATTGGCCTAACGAGTCTTTGGGTGAAAGACGAGGCGCAGAATCCGACGCAGAGTTTCAAGGCGCGTGGGATGACGACGGCGGTCTCGATGGCGAAATATCTCGGCGCAACAAAGCTGGCGGTGCCGTCGGCGGGGAATGCGGGCGGCGCGCTGGCGGCGTATGCGGCGCG
Source organism: Chthoniobacterales bacterium (assembly GCA_045809795.1). Lineage (GTDB taxonomy): Bacteria > Verrucomicrobiota > Verrucomicrobiia > Chthoniobacterales > UBA10450 > AV80. Next base: position 210,568 of record JBJMXD010000006.1, on the reverse strand, counting down.
GGCGGGACTGGAGGCGCACATCTTTATGCCGAAGGACACGCCGCGGGCGAATATCATTGAGTGCCGTGAGCTCGGCGCGGATGTGGTGCTTATCGACGGACTAATCACCGATTGCGGCGCGGAGGTCGCGAGACGGAAAGTGGAGGAAGGCTGGTTCGATGTGTCGACGCTGAAGGAGCCGTATCGCGTCGAGGGAAAGAAGACCCTGGGTTACGAATTGGCGGAGCAGGTGGGATGGACGTTGCCGGATGTGGTCCTGTATCCGACCGGCGGCGGCACGGGTCTCATCGGGATGTGGAAGGCGTTCGATGAAATGGAGAAGCTCGGCTGGATTGGGCCTGAGCGGCCCCGGATGTTTTCGGTGCAGGCGAGCGGATGCGCGCCGATCGTGCGCGCGTTCGAGGAGGGCGAGAAATTCGCCGCGGAATTTCCGAACGCGCAGACGGTGGCGTCGGGGTTACGCGTGCCGAAAGCAGTCGGGGATTTTATCATGCTGGATATTCTGCGGACCTCGGGCGGCGGCGCGATTGCGGTTGAGGACGAGGAGATGATTAGCGCGACGCGAGAAGTCGGCGCGGCGGAGGGATTGTTCGTGGCGCCGGAAGGCGCCGCTTGTTTTGTCGCGGCGGGGAAACTTGTGGCTGAAGGAAAAATCGGGGCGGACGAGCGCGTCGTGATATTTAATACCGGGTCGGGGATTAAATATTTGGATTGCTACGATACGTAATCGTCCCTGGAGGGACGTGCGTTGTCCCGTCCCAAAAGATGGACGCCACGGCGGGCGTCCCTCCAGCAGAGCGCGCCGACAGAGCGGCGCGGCTACAGCGGAACGCACGGCGGAAAAAAGATTTGTCTGGCGCTGCGCGGGGGGAGCCTGTTAGCAATACCGCCCCACTACTTTATGCAGGGAAAACCGCCGCCGAGTCCGGCCGCAACAGGACCGCAATCGTCTCCGTCCGGGACAAAACCGCAACCCACCCAGGGCGTGTTACCGCCAACCATGGGCGGAGGCGCTTCCGGAGATTTGATGGGCAAAGCGCCGCCGGCCGGCGCGGATGGAAAACGGAAGGGCCGCGGCGGATCGGGGTCGCAGCTCAGGGACGTGCGCTGGGGGATGATCTTCAAGCTCGGCTGGAAATTGCTGAGTTATTTTAAGGTTCTCGCGGTCGGGTATTGCCTGATGATGCTGGTGCAAAACTGCGTCAACCTCGGCACCTCGCAGCTGCTCGGGGAAGTGACGAAAGCGCTGACCAGCACGGCGAGGGGACCGGCACCCGCCGACACAACCGCCGCTCCGAATGCGCCGGCAACGACAGCCGCGAACGCGAACACTCCAGCGGCTCCACCTGCCGCGCCGAAAAGTCGCTTGCTCTTCATGTCCGTTTTGTGGGCGATCTTCGCGCTGGTTGCACTCGGCGTCGGCCTGCCGATGCGCGCGGTGTCGACGAAGCTCGACATGGCGCTCTCCAACAAACTCCGTAGCCAGCTTTTCGCGCGGATGCTCCGGCAATCCCCGGAATTTTATCACGACCACGAGTCGGGCGAGCTGAATGCGGTCGTGAACCAGTTCACGGTCGAAGCGTCGATGACGCTGAGACAGGTGAGCGTCGACATGGTGTTGCAGATCATCACGCTCGGCATCACGGTCGGGCTCCTCATTTACAATTTCCAAATGGACGGCCCGCCGCCGACGATCTTCGGCGTGGCGATTCCGCCGGCGGCGATCCCGCTCGCGATCGTGCTCTTCGCGTTCATCTCCCCGTGGGTCACGGCCAGGCTCTCGAACAAGGTCCGCGACGTCTCGCGCGACATGCAGGAAAAAATGGTCGCGCTGAACAGTCTCGTGACCGGCGCCATGCAGTCGCCCGAGGAAATCCAGGCGATGGAAGCGGAGCCGATGTTCGTGGCGAAACACGACAAGCAGCTCCTTTCGCTCCTGAAATCGCGGATCAAAAACACGCTGACGATGGAATACATGGGCTTGATCAGCGGCTTGCCGAGCTGGCTCGTGCAGGTGGTCCTGCTCGCGTTCGGCGTTTACACAGCGTATCGCTCGGGCGACGCCGAGGCCGCGGGGAAGGTCGTGGCGATCTTTCTTTTGGCGCCGCAATTAATGGGACCGATCCAGGCGCTCTCAGTTTACTTAATCATGGCGGGAAGCGCGTGGCCGCGGATCGAGACCGTCAACGAGATGATGGAATCGCGGGCGCGCCGCGAAGAGAAATCGGGGACCGTAAAGGTGCCGTCAGTCGAGCCGACGCTGGCGGCGAAGAACCTGACGTTTTCGTATTCGCCCAACAGCCGCAAAATTTTCGACGACATTTCGTTCGAGATTCCGCCGGGAAAAATCACCGGGTTCGTGGCGCGGATGGGGCAGGGGAAGACGACGTTCTTCAAACTGGCGCTGCGTTTCTACGATCCGCAGCAGGGCCAGGTCGTCCTGGGCGGCCGGCCGGTGGGCGATTACGCGTCGGACAATCTTTACAATCACATCGCGATGATGTCGCAGTTCCCGGCGTTCTTTTACGATACCTTGCGCGCGAACATGCAGATGGCGAAAGCCGACGCGACCGACGACGAGATCCGCGCGATCTGCGAGAAGACCGGGGTCTGGAAAATTTTGCAGGCGGGCGTGCAAGGGAACCCGCTCGATGAAGAATTCGCGGCGGCGCGCCGGCTCTCCGGCGGCCAGAAAAAGTTGCTCGCGCTTACTCGCTGCCTGCTCCGCAATCCGTCGATCCTGTTCCTGGACGAGCCGACCGTCGGCATGGATAACGTCGAAAAATTTTCCATGCTTGAGATCATTAAAAACGCGCTGAGAGGCCACACGGTGATGGTGGTCGATCACGATTTGCGGTGGCTGATGCCGTTTTGCGATTACTTCGTCGTGCTGGACAACGGCAAGATCGCCGAGCAGGGCACGGCCCAGGAGCTGTTGCAACGCGGCGGATTATTTGCCGAACTTTATCATGCCGAAGATGCGAAGCCCGCGGGCGACGATGCGCACACCTCGGCGCCCCCGCCGCAAATGTCCGGGGCAGGGCTCTCCGGGAAAGCTCGGCCGGGCTGATTTTTGGAATATGATGATTTCAATTTCGGGAAAAAATTCGCAAGAAACGCGGAGAAACGAGTCTAATCAGAGTTGGCGAGGCAAGCGGAGAACAGGTTCTTGAAGCGCCACGAAAAATTCGAAATTTGCTGCTGCATCGAGTGATGTTGACGGCGAGTTAAGAAGGCAACAACAGAAAGAAAGGAAAGTTAGTTATGGCTGACGAAAAAACAGGTAAAAAGCCGGATGATCAGGGTGGAAGCGGTGCCGAAAAAGGCGCCGATGCGAGTGAGGCCGGCGGTCGTTCGCGACAGCTGCTTTACACTTGCTTCAATGACGGCGCCGGGAACTACATCGACCCAAGTTGGAAGTGGTTCACGTGCTGGCGTTGTGGCGCGCTGAATTACACCTAAGCGATCAGTTTTGCGGAAGCCGCAGGGTCCAACGCCCTGCGCTTCCTGGCCTGCTCTCGACAAACTCGGGAAAGAGAGCGAGATCAGGCGAGGAGGAAACAAATGGCTGGCGAAAATTCGGGGAAAAAACCGGACAAACCAGGCGGCGCCGGACTTGAAAAAGACCCGCCGGCGCCAGTCGAAGCGGAGTCGCGCTCGAAGCGCATGGCATACATCTGTTGGAACGACGGCGCTTCCAATTTTGTCGAACCGGGTTGGGAATGGTTCACCTGCTGGCGCTGCGGCGCGCTGGTTTACACATCGTAAGACAATCGAGCGCGAACGCGCGCCGAATTTCCGCTCGACAAGGTGACGATGCTTCGCATCGTTTGCTGAGTGACCACTCAGTACCGAATCTTATCTTTCATTCTTCTTCTTGCAGCTTCCTCTTATCTATTAGTGCCTTCTCTTCAGGCGCAGCAGCAGCCACCCCAGTCCGCTGACCTTGCCATTACCAAGACGGCGGATTCTGACCAAACCGCGGCGGGCGCCAACGTGACCTACACGATTCACGTTACAAATGAGAAAGGGCCGGACGACTCCACAGTCGCTACATTAAGGGATCGTATCCCTGCGCAGACAACCTTCGTCTCTGTTACCCCAGACGCGGATTGGACCTGCAACGATCCAACGGCTCCGCAACAGAACAACACGCTCGTTTGCACTCGGAACAGCGTGCCGGTCGGAGCCGACGATGTTTTTACTCTCGTCGTCCAGATTGATCGGGCGGCGGCTCCGGGGTCAATTATCACCAACTCGGCAACCGTCAGCACGCCGCCCTACAACGATCCGGATCTCGGAATGATTGACACCGATCCGGACCCAGAAAACAATTCGGCCTTTGCCAACACAACTGTGCCTGGCGGCATGCAGGCAGACCTCAGCGTCTCCAAGGTCGTGAATATCGACCAGACTCTGCCTGATAGCGACGTAACATTCACTATTCAAGTGGCCAGCTCGGGCGATTCGACGAATGCGAGTTTGACCGACAATCTTCCCAGCGACATGACATTCGTTTCGTTGTCGCAAACCTTAGGTCCGACCTGGTCTTGCAATACGCCCACTCCAGGGAGCGGAGGCACGGTTACCTGTACGATTCCTACCGCCCCCTCAGGGTCCAGCAGCACTTTCATGCTGACTGGTCACATTCCTTCTACGGCCAAGTCCGGCGACACCTATGATAATATCGCCACGGTCAGTTCGCAGGACGACATTAACCCGGAAGACAATAGCTCCGACGCGACGGTCACAGTGGTGTCGGCCGCTCCAACTCTTACTACCCAGGCTTCCGGATCGGTTATGCTCGGTGGATCTATTACCGATACGGCGACGCTGTCGGGAAGCCAGTCTGCCACAGGGACGATCGCTTTCTTCGCCTACGGACCTGATGATTCGACTTGCGGCGGTAATCCGGCATTTACTTCGTTCGTAGATGTTCATGGTGACGGCCAATACACCTCGGATTCTTTTACCCCGACGGCGGCGGGGACCTATCGCTTCATTGCTTCATACGGCGGGGACTTTAACAACAAAGACGTCACCACTGCCTGCAACGACGCTAACGAATCGGTCGTAGTTATCGGGCCGACTCCTACTCCGACAGCCACGGCGACTGCCACTGCCACAGCTACCGCGACGGCGACGGCTACCCCGACGGCGACGCCAGCACAGGCGTTAAACCTTTCCACGCGTGTTCGTGTGGAGACAGGGGAGAAAGTAATGATTGGCGGCTTCATTATTAAAGGCCAGGAACCCAAAGCGGTCGTGCTCCGTGGCCTTGGACCTTCGCTGGCCAAGTTCGGCATCACCGATCTGTTACTAGATCCGGTGCTCCAGCTGCGCGGCACCAGTGGAAACCTGATTTTCGAAAACGACAACTGGAAGGACACTCAACGAAGCCAGATCGAAGGCACACCATACCAGCCGACCGACGATCGCGAGTCGGTGATTGTCACGACCTTACCTCCGACGACTTACACAGTCATCCTCACGGGCAAGAACGGTACGACCGGCATCGGCGCGGTCGAAGTTTACGACAACAACCAGGCGGTTGACTCCGAGCTCGCGAACATGAGCACTCGCGGCTTTGTTCAGACACAGGACAAAGTGATGATTGGAGGCTTTACCCTCGGTGGGAACAACGGGCCCTCGCGGGTTGCCGTTCGAGGCCTCGGGCCTTCGTTAGCTCAAGCCGGCATCAGCCAGGTGCTGGCCGATCCTACGCTAGAGCTGCGCGATGCCAATGGGGCCCTCCTGATCGCAAACGACGATTGGCAAAGCGATCCGGTCTCAGCGGCGCAACTGACCGCGAATGGACTGGCGCTGCCTAACCCGAAGGAGTCCGGCATCTTTACTTCGCTGACCGGTGGACAGTTCACCGCGATTCTCGCCGGAAAGAACGGCGGAATCGGGGTAGGCCTGGTGGAAATTTATAACCTGAAGTAGCTGAGAGGCGTCGGGGTAACAAGGCTACTTTAGGTTGTAAACCTCGACGAGCGCTACGCCAGTGGTGTTGTTCTTTCCTCGAACGACGGCAGTGTAGGTGCCTGGCGACAGAGTAGCGACGACCGCAGCCTCCAAGTCGTTTGTCGGTGCTATGGTGGTCGCTCGGATAGCAGCCTCTTGCGATTGCTGGGTCTGGTCGTTGATTTTCCAATTGTCATTGGTCGCCAGGGTGCCGCCGTTGCTGTCGTGCAATTCAAGAACCGGATCGGCTAACGGCTGTTGAACTCCCGTGAGCGACGGACCGAGCGCGCGCACCAGCACAGTTGCTTTTCCGTCCGTATTCGCGCCGCCTACGATAAGGCCGCCGATCATGACATCGTTGTTCACGTCCACAAATCCACGGCTGCTGAGGTTAGCGAGCTCTGAGTTCGCCGACTGATCGAGATCGTAAACTTCGACCACCCCAATGCCGCTCGTGTTGTTATTGCCGGATAAGACTGCCGTGTAAGTGCCCGGATTGAGAGTCGCAACGATCGCCGATTCCAGGTCGTTTTTCGGCGCAACGGTCGTCGCTTCCACCTCCGCTTGCTGGCTGCTTCCGTCCTGGCGCATCTTCCAGTTGTCGTTCCTGACCAGCGTCGTATTTCCCTGATGCAGTTCCAAAACCGGATCGGACAAAGTGCCCGGGACGTTACTTAGCGAAGGTCCGATTCCGCGAATGATGACTCGCTTGGGATCGGTGCCAGTAACAATGAATCCTGCGATAAGAACTTTTTCGTCTGTGGAGACACGCGTCCGGGTTGAGATATTGAGTAACTGCTCAGCCGGCGGCGCCACCCGAACGTAATAGATATCTTCTTCTCCGTTGAGAGTAGCCGTGTAGGCGACGTTACCGCCGGCAATATCCGATACGATCGTCAAGTAATCTCCCATTTTGCTCTGGTTAGGATAACCAACGTAAGGGCTGAACGGGTCGCTCACTGCGACGTTGGCCGACCACGTGACTCCGCCGTCAAGGCTATATGAGTAAAATAGCTGTGAGTCCGTGTTATTCGCAGCGTTGCGCGAATCGAGCCAGACGGCATCGATCCTTCCATGTGGCGCGACGGAAAGAGTGCCGAACCAGTGCCACTTGCTCTGATTGATCGGATCGTCGTTGATCCGCCGTGCAGGCTCGTAGCTTTGGCCGCCGTCGGTGCTCCGGGCGAACATGACCTCACTTCCCAAGTTAGCGCCGAAGGGCTGGACGCTCGCGATCATATAAATGTTGTTGTTCGTGAGGTTCCCTGAATGGTCGGCTGCGACAAAGACTTGTCCTACAAGGCCCTCGGGATTGATGGGCGCGCTGAATCCAATATTGCCGCCCAAATTGACCGGGACCGAGGAGAACGTCGGTGTAACCCCCGCAATTTTTGCGTTGCTCGATCGCAACGACCATATCTGGTTGGTATTCAAATTGACTCCGCCGATAAAAAGGTTGCCGTCAGCGTCGACATCCAGCGAACCCCATCTGGGTGTATTCGGGAGATTGATCGGATTCATCCAAGTCGCCCCCCCATTGGTGGAGCGGCTGAATTGTCTTCCGCCGAAGTTGTTTCCGTCGGTGCTCCAGAACTGGTATTGGAACCCGTGCCCGCTGCTATTCGTGTTATCAATCGTGAACCACTGCTTGTCGCCTCCTGTCGCCGAATTAAGTCTAAACCAGGATTGGCCGCTATCGAGCGACTTCCACATGTCATCGAAGAAATTTTGGAGCAGACTAAGGTAGAAAAAGTTGCCAATGTCATTCGCGGCCAGGACGGGATCGCTGCGAAAGACGCCACTCTCCAGGACGCCCGGAAAGGTCCATGACACGCCGGCGTTATCGCTAAAGGCCCAGCCGGCCTGGCGGAAATTCGAGCTAACGCTGTCGAACTGTCGCCAGCCGATCGCCATTTTCCTGCGATCGGTCGGGTCGACCGTAATCGATGGCTCGTTCGCGGCGTCTCCAGTGATGTTCTGGCCATTGCCGTCCACGTTTACCTGATAGTTTGTGAATGGGCCGTGCTGCGAAACGCGACGCTCGGATACGTCGGTTCTCCAGATAAACATGGGCTGATCCTGGTAGCGCTCGACGAGGGTCCCGGCCTTCATCACTCTTTCAGCGGCCGTCTCCGCGAACAGCTTTCCGAGTCCTAGGGCGGCCAGGAGACAGATAATGGACGCGGACCTTAACATTGTTGCCAGACTGTTAGTAAACATGTGTGAGCGATCGAAACTAGTGATCAAGATTGTAAACCTCCACCAAGCCAATGCCGGTGCTGCCGTTCTCTCCCGATAGCAGAGCGGTATAAGTTCCCGGCGGTAGCGTCACCGCAATGCCGGATTCGCGGCTATCAGAAGGCGCAAGTCCTGCCGCCACCAGCATCGCGGCTTGCGCGGGACTATCCTCCCAGTCGTTGTTGGTAATGAGTAACACGCCGTTCCCGTCGCGAAGCTCCAAGGCGGGATTCGGCAATGGATTCTTAACGCCGGACGACGTTAGGCTTGGCCCGAGTCCACGAACCACAACGTTAGCCGCGCCATCCTGGTTCCCCAGGATGAAACCGGCAATGGTAATATCGTTTCCTGTGCCCACCAAAGCGCGGGTACTGATGTTCGCCAGTTTGCCGGCGGACTGGTTCAGGTCGTACACTTCGATTAGCGCTACGCCGGTTCCGCTATTATTACCTCTTACAATGGCTGTGTAGTTCCCTGGCGCGAGGGTCGTGTCGATAGCAGCTTCCAGATCGTTCGTGGGCGGTATTCCGGTCGATTTGATCTGGCTCTCCTGGGTGTCGCGCCAGTTGTTGTTCACAAGGAACGGCGACGGGCCTGAGGCGTACAACTCGAGAACCGGATCGGCCAGCGCGTTGGGCACGCCGACTTGTTGCAACGACGGTCCTATCGCTCGGATAAGGATGTGCTTCGGAGTTTGTCCGCTGATAATGAAGCCGCCGATGCCGACGTTATCTCCGGTTCCGACGAGCATACGCGTGGAAAGATTAACCGGCTGCGCGGGAGTCGAAGTCGGCGTGGCAGTAGCTGTCGCTGTCGCGGTAGCTGTTGGAGTGGCGGTAGAGGTGGCCGTTGCGGTAGCTGTGGCCGTCGGAGTCGAAGCGGCGGTAGCAGTAGCTGTCGCGGTGGGAGTGGCAGTTGCAGTGGCGGTAGCCGTCGCTGTTGGAGTCGAAGTGGCCGTAGCAGTAGCAGTAGCAGTAGCAGTAGGTATCGGAGTAGCAGTGGCCGTGGCAGTAGCAGTGGCCGTGGCAGTAGCAGTAGCAGTAGCAGTAGCAGTGGCAGTGGCAGTAGGAACCACAGTAGCAGTCGCGGTAGGCGTAGGCGTCGCGCCAGAGGGTTGCACGGTGTGAGTTGTGTCGTTGCTGCTCGACGCAAACATGGTATCCGACTGATAGGTTGCCGTGATCGTGTGTGTCCCGAGGCTCAAAGCGGAGGTAGTGAACGAGGCTGTGCCGTTGCTCAGCGGGATTTGGGCGAGAGCATTCGGCCCTTCACTAAAGGTCAGCATGCCGGTCGGCGTAGGCGGGCCTCCTGTCACCGTTGCCGTGAATTGAACGGGTTGAGCGACCTGCGATGGGTTCGGCGACGAGGTCAATGCCGTGGACGAGGCGAACGCATGCACCTTCTGGATCATCGTGGCACTGCCGGCAGGGAAGGTTCCGTCCCCGTTATAAGTCGCGGTGACATGATGATTGCCTAGATAACCATTTCCGGCCGCGAGATTCGACACGATGACTGAAGCCTGGCCGTTCCCATCGAGTGGAACGGTCCCGAGTGTCGTCGTAACCGGGTTCACGTCCTGATACGTGAAGTCGACAAAGGTGACGGTGCCCGTGGGCGTCGGAGCGGGAGCCGCCGGACTTGCGACAGTAGCTGTGAACGTAACAGACTGCCCCGCGACAAATGTGCGGACGTCCGGCGCGCTGGAGATAAGGGACACATCTATTCCAGCCAGAGGGCCAAGCGCGAACATGGTTCCGCCGTTGAGGGTGTAGACTGTTCCATCCGGCCCGATCAGGCTGGGGACATAAGGCTCGCCGAACCCCGCGGTAAGTGTTACTTCCTGCGCAAAAGAATTGTTCGCAACATTCCAGCGGTAAAGCCGGCCGTCTTCGTTCGGAACAAAGATGCTGTTTGTCGCGGGATTAACCGCAGCGGTATTGATACACCACTCACGCACGGCGTAAGGAAGGGAAGTGGAGTAATTGTCGGGGTCCGGCGTAGGACCAATGATGGTTAGGACTTCGCGCATCTCCACCAAGCCTGGAGCAGAGGAATGCGGATCGATCTGAGTGGCATTCGGATCGAGAAGGGCGACGCGGTTGACACCGTTCCCATCGCTAAATGCGTAGTTGTTGTATTTGCAGAAAAGGAGGTAGGAAGAGCTGCCTTGATAGGAGGGGACCATTGAGGCAGGGACGATCGCAGGGGTGTAATCCCAGCCGAATCCGCCCGGAAGTTTTTGGGAAACCAGATCCGGGCTGAAGCGGAGGAGCCAGCCCCGAAAACCACCGCCCGGGTTTCCCAGGATCCCGAAGTAGACGTCGTTGTCGGGCGCGATGGTCGGCGAAGCGGTGCTATCGTCGGTGATTTGGGCCGGATTGAAATTACGCGGGTCCTTCAGCGAAACGCGATATTTGGGCGCGAGTGCCGTGCTGTCCAAGCCAAGCAGGTACGAAGTCGTCGTAGTACTCGACTTGGCAACGACATAAACAGTCGCTTCGTCATTGCTCAACGCCGGCGCGGAATTGTGCGAGTCGCGATTAATGTTCGCGTCGTTGGCGGCAGCACTCGCCAGGGTGTAAATGCCGTTGCCATTCGGATCAATCCGGGCGAACCCGCTCTGAGTGGTGCTCAACGGCGCGGGCGCTGTCCCCTGAACGCGGAAGCCAAAATAAATGTTGCCGTTACTGTCCGGCGTCAGCGGCGTGTTGATGAAGACGGTGGAATTGAACGCAGAAGCATTCGCGATGTAGTTGGACAGCCCGTAAAAGGATTCCTGGACCGGTGCCCCGTGCGCGACCGAGTCCGGGTTATCGATGTGATAAACAGTTCCGCCGGCGCCGGGGTAGTAGAGGCGAGTGCCAAAGCTGCCGGTGGTTAGGCATGGGTTGTACACCGGAATCCAGCTGTGGGCGGGCAGAATGTAATCAGTGGTAAGTGAATATTTCGGTGCGCCGCTCGCGCCATCGAAGGCGTCCACCCGGAAGGCGTCGCCCGCGATTTTTACTGGGGCGAGGACGGTATTCGCTGCAGTAATTAACGGCTCGCCATAATGAGCCAGGGAACCGGTGTTATTGAAATCAATCGTGGTCGACCAGCGGATTCGATTCAGGTTCGGCACAGTCGGCGAATAGGTCGCGGTGTGCTGAGCGTTACCCGCAAACGACGGGACACTTCCGGCGGGGATAGTAGTTTGAGCGACGCGGCTGCTGTCGGCCGCAACGAAAACGAGCGGCATACATCCGACCAGTAACCCGCGCGCCAGTTTCCATCCTAACCCCCACTGCCTTTCCCCTCGTGATCGCAAGCGCTATGATTGTAAACCGCGTGGCCACGACTTCAACTCGCGGCCGTTCTGAATTAGTAACGATCCGGTGTTCTGATGACTTCAATTATCCTCGTGGGAACGGCGAATACTGGTCGCAATGCTGATCGTGTGACGTCCCGATTTGTCGGATTTACGTCTGCTCGGGTAACACGCTTTTGTCCCCGGCGGGAATGGAGCCCCCGGGAGCGGTGCGACATAGACGTAGCCCCGACCGGGGTGAGCGAGCGGGTGCGAGCGAATCAATCGAAGCTGCACTTGGAACTACGATCCAGTTTACGATAGCAGAAGGCGCGGCCTGGCCATGTCCCCGGCGGGAATGGAGGCCGCGGGAGCGGTGCGACACAGACGAAGCCCGCAGGGTGAGCGAGCGGGCGCGAGTGAATCAATCGAAGCTGCACTTGGAACTACGATCCAGTTTACGATAGCAGAAGGCGCTGCCTGGATATGTCCCCGGCGGGAATCGAACCCACATTTAAGGTTTAGGAAACCCTCGTTCTATCCGTTGAACTACGGGGACGATCGGCAATTTCGATTTTCGAGTGGCGATTTTCGATTGTCCAGCGGAAGTGGCGGGCATGAGCGGCGAGTAACGTCATCCTCCGCAAAAAACTCGGTTCTCGCGACGGAGCGAATGTGAGTTGCATGAGACGCGCCGGATTGGGCATTATCGCATGGTCGGCGGTCATAGACCGCCGCTACAGGTTGAAACTATGCATTGCCGCATTTTTCTGGTTCGCCATGGCGCCACGGTCCTGACGGCGGAAGACCGTTTCGCGGGCGCGACGGATGTCGAGCTTTCCGACGAAGGCCGGGAGCAAGTGCGTCGTCTTTCGGTGCGACTCGCGGGCGAAAAGATAAAGGCGGTTTACGCATCGCCCTTGGGGCGAACGGTTGAGACCGCGCAGATCCTGGCGGAGCCGCATGCGCTCGATGTGCAGACGCGCGATGGGCTTCGCGAGATTTCGCATGGCCGATGGGAACAGATGACGCGCAAGGAAGTCGAAGCTGCATTTCCCGATGAAGCCGCGGCGTGGGAAAAAGATCCTTACACGTTTGCGCCAGTGGGTGGCGAAAGCGGGCTCGCCGTCACGGCGCGGGCGTTGCCGGTGCTGATGGATATTGTGCGCGAGCATGCGGCGGAGGGTGTCCTGATCGTTTCGCACAAGGCCACGATTCGGCTTCTGCTTAGCTCGCTCCTCGGGTTCGATCCACGCCGCTACCGGGATGCGCTCGATCTAAATCCGGCGGCGCTGAACATTGTCGACTTTAAGGACGCGGTGAGCGCGAGACTGACTCTTTTCAACGATACTTCGCATTACGCCGCTGCGGGTCTCGCTATTCCCGCCGTTCCGACCGCCCGCTTGTCGAAGACCTGGGACGAATCGGGAAACGGGACAGGGACGAGTGACAAGGGACGAGTGAAGAGTTAAAGGCAGCTAGGTCCCATGCCTGCCAAGGTTATTCACGCTTTTCAGAAAACAGCCGACCCCTTTGCGGAAGGCGCGAAGACGTTGCCGCAAAAGTATTTTGTTTCGGCCGAGCTTTTCGATGAAGAGCAGGAGAAGATCTTCGGCCAGCACTGGGTGTTAGCTGGTCATGAGAAAGAAATCGCGCAGCCGGGAGATTATTTTGTTCGCGAGGTAACTGGCGAGTCAGTGATCGTGGCCAGGGACAAGGCTGGTGACGTCCGCGCCTTCTATAATGTTTGTCGGCATCGCGGGACGCGATTATGCGAGGAAGCCAGTGGACATGCAGCAACGATCCAGTGTCCGTATCATGCCTGGGCTTACGGACTTGATGGACGGCTGGTCGGCGCGCCGCACATGGATGAAGTGTGCGGGTTCGATCGCGAGAAGTATTCGCTTTATCCGGTCAAGGTCGCGGTCTGGGAAGGGTTTATCTTCGTGAACCTGGCGGATGACGCGATGGAACTCGAAGAATGGCTCGGTCCGCTCGCCGGGAAATTTTCTCCATGGAATTTGCCGAACCTGCGCTCCGCAAAGCGAGTCGAATACGACGTCAAGGCGAACTGGAAGCTGATGTTCGAGAACTACGCTGAGTGTTATCACTGTCCGGGGGTGCATCCGCAGCTGCAAAAGGTTTCGCCTTACGATTCGGCGGAGAACGATCTCAGCGAAGGACCGTTTCTCGGCGGGTTCATGAAGATCAATAAGGGGAAGAGCCTTACGATGAGCGGGGAGGCATGTGCGCTGCCGGTGGCGGGAAAGGATCAAGAGCAAGAGCAAGAGGAGAAGGATCGAGTCTTCTACTATTCGATCTTTCCGAACATGCTCCTGAGTCTGCATCCGGAATACGTCATGGTGCACCAGCTCTGGCCGCAGTCTCCGGGACGCACCCTGATCGTTTGCGACTGGCTGTTTCATCCGGACGCGTTTGAGCGAAATGATTTCAATCCGGACGATGCGATTGAATTCTGGGATGTGACCAACAAGCAGGACTGGCACGTGTGCGAACTTAGCCAGCAAGGGATCGCGTCGCGAGCGTATGAGCCGGGTCCGTATTCGTCGCGCGAATCAATCCCGGCGGCGTGGGACCGCGAATACTTGAAACAGATGTCAATGTAGCGGCGGGTGTCGCCACCCGCTCTCCAAATTACTGCGGCTAGAGACAGCCGCCGCTACACTCGATCGAGCTCGGCGAGAACGCGCTTGGGCGCGATGGCGCGATAACTTTCGTCGACGAAAGAGAAAAGAAGATCGAGGGAAGTCTTTGCCGTCGGCCGCAATGTTACCCAGCCTTTTGCGCCGAGGCCGTAATGGGTCGGCTCGGAGCCGGGAAGGGCGAGCGCTTTCTTACGAGACTTCGAGAGCTTGACGGAAAAACTGAGATCGTTGGGATCGGCCCGCATGAAGACGAAGGTTTTGCCTTTCACCTTGAAGGCGCTTTCGCCCCAAGGGAAGGCTTCCGTCGTCGCGGGGTAAGCAAGCGCATGACTGCGCAATTTCTTGGCGATCATGGCGAGATTTTGTTTCGGCATATGACGAATGCGGTAGAGGACTAGGATAACCCGAGGAACTCGCTCGCAGTTTCGGATAACAATTGGGCTTCCTCGTTCGGCGACAGTTTCATCGACTCGATCAGTTCACCGGCGTGGGCTTCGCCGAGAGGGAAAGGGTAGTCGGAACCAAGGGCGACGCGGCGCGCGCCAAACAAATTGATGAGGAGACGCAGAGCATCAGCATCGTGCACGAGCGAATCGACGTAAAAGTGGGCTGGTTGTTCGGCGGTGGCGAGATAGCTCCGCGGCGTGGCCCTGTTATCGACGGCGCAAAGATCGGGGCGCACGTGGAAGGCGTGTTCGATGCGGCCGATCGTGAAGGGAAAAGCGCCGCCGCCGTGGGCGAAGGCGACTCGAAGTTTGGGAAAGCGCTCGAAGACGCCGCCGAAGATCATCGAACAAATCGCGAGCGAAGTTTCGGCGGGCATGCCGACCAACCATGGCAACCAGTATTTGGGCATGCGCTCTTTGCCGACCATGTCCCACGGATGAACGAAGATAGCGGCACCCAGTTGTTCCGCTGCGCTCCAAACGGGTTGAAGCGCGGCGTTGTCGAGATTCAATGTGTCCAGCCGGCCGAAATGTTGATTTGCATCGACGTGGGTGCCAATCTGCGCGCCGCGCAAGCCAAGTTCGCGGATGCAACGCTCCAGTTCGTGCGCGGCGAGATCGGGATCCTGGAGCGGAATCGTCGCCAAACCGGTGAAGCGCGCCGGGTTCGCGCGGACAACCTCGGCGATGTGGTCGTTTAGCCGCCGGGAAAGATCGAGTGCGTCCGCCGGTTTCGCCCAATAGCTGAACATGACCGGCACCGTCGAAAGCACCTGCATCGTCACGCCGGCCTGATCCATTTCTTCGAGGCGACGCAAAGGCTCCCAGACGTTGTCGGTGATCTCGCGAAAGACGCGGTCGCCGATCATCATCCGCGCGCAGCACGGCTGGTGATGTTCGAGCCGGATGAATCCGGGATAGCCGTATTTCGCGTCGAGATCCGGCCATTTTCTCGGAAGAATGTGAGTGTGGAGATCGATCTTCAAGGAAAGTGACGTGTGACGTGTGACGTGTGACGTGAGGCCGGTGGACGCGGTGGCGAAATCACGTCACTCGTCACATGTCACTTGTCACTTGTCACTGCCGTTCTTCGAATGGCTTCACCGGCTCAGGCTGGGGGACTTTGGCGCCGCAGTTTTTGCAGGTGCGGCGCTCAGCGTCGTTCCAGAAATCGAGCATGGCCTGGCTGAAAGCGTTCACGATGTCGGCGCAATCGAAATCGATGTCTTCCACGAGGGCGCCGCAATTTTCGCAGTAAAAGATAACGTGCTCGTGTTCGCCGGCGGGGCGGCGGCGCTCGACCACGATGCCGATCGTATCGGGCGGGCGAACCGGAGCGTGCGGCACGTTCGGAGGAATGAAAAACGTTTCGCCTTCGCGGACGAGGTGATCGACGATCTTATCGCCCTCGCGGATCCGGACCTTGATGTCCCCCTGGAGCTGGTAAAAATATTCTTCGGAATCGACGAGGTGGAAATCGTTTCGCGCGTTCGGACCTTTGATAACCATGACGAAGAAGTCGCGGCCGTCATAAAGGTAGCGGTTGCTGACGGGCGGCTTAAACAAGTCGCGGTTCGCTTCGATCCAGTCGTCGACGTTGATCGGCGGCAACACTTTGGTTGTCGTGCCCGTGCCGACGGTTGGCGATGGGGAAAGAGTAGTCGTGCTGATGACCGAGCGTATTTGCACCGAAGCGGAGCGTCAACCCCGAGCAAGCTCGGGTAGTGGTACAGTTAAACTGTACCACTACCCAAGCTCGACCACCATCCCTCACCCTGTCATCCTGAGCTGTCGAAGGATCTCTGACTATCTCGGCGCTTGTTCCGCTGTCATGCGAGGCCCGCGAAGAAATAGTCAGAGATCCTTCGACTTCGCTGAGGATGACAAAAGTAAGACTATTTGTTCTCACGGCACTGGCGATGATTGCGTTCGCGGGCAACTCGCTGCTTTGCCGGCAAGCGCTCAGGCACACCGCGATTGACGCGGCGACGTTCACGCTTGTCCGGGTTCTGTCGGGTGCGATTTGTTTGTGGCTCATCGTGCAATCCCGGAGAGGGCCTTCAGGCAAGGCCGGAAGCTGGACGTCGGCGCTCGCCCTGTTTGGCTATGCGGCGCTTTTCTCCTTCGCCTACCTCCAACTCACCGCCGGAACCGGAGCGCTGCTTTTGTTCGGCGCGGTCCAGGCGACGATGATTTGCTGGGCGCTCCTGAAGGGAGAGCGCTTTCGGTGGTTGCAGACTGTTGGACTGCTCCTCGCGATCAGCGGACTCGTGGCGCTCGTCTTTCCGGGATTGTCCGCGCCGCCACTCGGCGCCGCGGCGTTGATGCTGGGCGCTGGAATCGCCTGGGGAATTTATTCGCTGCGCGGCAAAGGTGCTGGAGATCCGCTTCGCACCACGGCCGGTAATTTCCTCCGCGCTGTGCCGATGGCCGTGGTGCTGGGCGCGATGATGTTTCGCGCGGTAAGCATCAATGCCAGCGGAATCGGTTATGCGATTGTCTCCGGCGCGCTCGCGTCTGGAGTCGGCTACGCGATCTGGTACTCGGCCTTGCCGTCATTGAAAGCTTCCGCGGCTGCGACCGTGCAGTTGAGTGTGCCCGTTCTCGCGGCTGCCGGCGGCATCCTCTTTCTCAGCGAGGCGATTACTTTGCGGTTCGCTTTGGCTTCCATCGCGATACTCGGAGGAATCGCGCTCGTCATTGTCGAGCGCCGCGCGGCGCGATAACATCACCAGCGTTACCCATGAAGATTTTCGATATCTCGCGCCCGCTCTTCAATGGGCTCGCGCCGTGGCCGGGCGATACCGCTTTTCATTTTGAATTGAAATGGAAAATGGCGGACGGCGCGACGGTGAACGTGGGGGCGGTGACAATGGGAGTTCACAATGGCAGCCACGCCGACGCGCCGTTTCATTTTCAACAAGGCGCGGACACGATTGAGCGGATGCCGCTGGAGACTTACTTCGGCGAAGCGGTGGTGATCGACCTAACGAATCAATTCAAAGACGGGGCGAGACGTGAAATCACGATCGCTGATCTTTCCGCGGCGGATTCGGCGCCTCGGGTTTTGCTCAAGACTGGTGTTTGGAAGGACCCCAAAATTTTTCCGGAATGGATCCCCGTGATCGGGAGAGACGTGGCGAAATGGCTGGCAGACCGCAAGGTGAAATTGCTTGGACTCGATATTCCATCTATCGACACGATCGAAGCGAAGGTGCTGGTCAATCATCATGCCCTGGCGGCCGCGAACATCGCGATCGTGGAATCGCTCGACCTGAGCGAAGTCGAAGCGGGGACGTATCATTTCTCAGCGTTGCCGCTTCGCATCGAGGGCGGCGACGCCGCACCGGTGCGCGCGATTCTTTGGCGAGACTGACGCTCGGAGGGACGTGCTTCCGCGCGTCCGACTTATTCGCGGCACCAGGAAAATAATGGGACTCGCCGCGGCGAGTCCCTCCGACATAAATGAACGCGTGAGTCGCTTTTTGGATTCTTCGATCACGCGCTGGAGCCTGCTCCTGCTCGCCGTGGCGCTGTTCGCCATCGCGAATCTGCCGTGGGAGTTGGACGACTTCGACCAGGCGAAGCAGGCATTCACTTCCTTCGAAATGGTGGAGCGCGGGCATTGGTTCTACCAGCACACGCCGAATTGGTGGGTCGCGACAAAGCCGCCGCTGGTCGGCTGGATCTCCGCTGGAATTTTCGAGATCACGCGCTCGTGGGAATTGGCGTGGCGGCTCCCGTCCTTTCTAGCGGCGATCGTGTTGCTCATTTTGGTGCTGCGCGCCGCGTCGGTTTACGGATCGATCGCAGCGCTAACGGCGGCCTGCGCGTTCGGCTTCAACCTCTTCGCGTTGCGACTCGCCTCGCTTGTCCGCACCGACATGCCGCTCGCGCTCATGATTTTCGGCATCGGTTGGCTGATCTGGGAAAAAATTCGGACCCAGACTGCCTGGACAAAGCGAGACCGCATCGTCCTGTTCTTCCTCCTCAGCGCCGGAATGCTGATTAAAGGGCCGATCGTTTACGCGTTTCTTTTGCCGGGCCTCGTGGTGTTTGAATGGAGAAGGCGCAAGACAAAAACCGCGGGATCGGCCTGGTCAGGTTGGATGCCGTGGCTGCTTTCCTTTTTGATCTTTCTTCTCTGGGCGGCGGGCGGAATTCTTTTCGTGCCCGAATTCACCGAGCACGCGGTCTTGCGGGAATTCGCTGGTCGCTTCAGCGAGGCGGTGCACCGGTCGCAACCGATCTTTTTTTATCTGCCGCACCTGCTTCATCGGTTTGCGCCGTGGAGCTTGTTGTTGATCGCCTTGTCGTTTGTTGCGTGGCGAAAAAGGGAGGCGAGTTCGCCGGAAACATTCTGGCTGGTCGTTTGGAGCTTGGGAGGGCTTTTGGTGATGTCGTTTGTTCCGTCGAAACGGATCGACCGTATTTTTCCAATTGTGCCGCCGCTTTGTTTGTTGCTCGCAGTCATCGTCGGTCGCCTGAGAGAAAATCGAAGGGCGCTCATCGAGCGCTGCTGCGCCACCGCGATCGTGCTCGCCGCGATTTTCATGACTGGGTACACCGTCCAAAAAATCTCCCTCGCGAATCGTGAAGGCCGGGACGCCTACGCCGTTTTCGGTCGCGCGGTCACAGACGAAATGGCGGCGCACGGTTGGCGTTACGGCGTCGTCGGCGGCGAGGAAGAAGGGATGCTTTTGTACGTTCGGCAGACGGAGTTTCTCGAGCCATCAGACGCGGCGGCAAATTGGAACGCGGGGAAGCTCGATGCGCTCGTCATTCCCGATGACGAGATCGATAGCCTGCTTCCGCAGTTACACGGGGCGCCGAAGAAACTGCTCACCTCCGGGCCGGCCGGACGCTACGGCAAACGCTATTTCCTGCTCGGGCGCTGACCGGAAAAGCCGCTCGACTTTAATCCAACGATTTGTAGTCTCGCGTCCAACTTGAACGACCTGATGCAGTTCCCGAAATCGGAGATCGAAGCGCTTTGGTGCCCGTGGCGCGTCGAATACTTCGAACAGGAAACGCCGAATCCCGATTTTCTTTCCGACGCGGCTCGGGCAAGTGACGACGCCGCTCACCTCGTGGTCACGCGACGCAAGAACGCGTTCCTGATGATGAACCGTTATCCGTACAGCGTCGGCCACCTCATGGCGGTGCCGTATCGGAAAACGGGCGACGCTTCTTCGTTAGGCGAAAACGAAGTGCTCGAACTTTGGAACCTCGCGGTGCATGGCCAGCGGCTTTTGCGCGAGACGATGAAAGCGCAAGGATTCAATGTCGGGTTAAACCTCGGCCAATGCGCCGGCGCTGGTGCGCCCGATCATTTGCATCTCCATATTGTGCCCCGCTGGAACGGCGACACGAACTTCATGCCGGTACTCGCGGGAACCCGGATGCTCTCGGAAGGATTACGCGGGCTTTACGACAAATTGATGGCCGCCCAGGAACGCTTACACAACGCCCACTGAATTATGTCGCCTACGTGGATCGAGCCGCCGCCAAAGAGCAGGAAAACCGGGTGCCTCGGAAAAGGCTGCATGATGCTCGTGGTCTTCCTGATTCTGCTCGGCGTCGCCTTCTTCGTCGGCGGTTACGTCGGGGTTCGCTACGTCGTTACTTCGGACCAGCCGAAGCAAATCCCTGAGGTGGAAACATCGGAAGCCGAGCAGGTGGCGGTGAAACAACGCTGGGAAGAATTTAAGGCCGGACCAAAGGCCCCGCCCGTCGAGGCCGCTGCCACTCCCGCCGACGGCACGACGACTACCGAGGTGCCGACGCCCACGCCTTCGAGTAATCGCATCGAGCTTTCCGCGACCGACATCAATCAGTTGATCGCGGGCAGCAAGAAGTTGCGCGGCAAAGCGTTCGTCTCGATCGAGAACAATGTCGCGCGAGTCCAGGTAAGTGTGCCGCTCGAGAAAGCCGGGTTCCAGGGACGGTTTTTGAATGGCGAACTGCAAGTGCGCTCCGCGCCGGACCGGAATCCACGGAACATCGAGATCACCGAAGTCTCAGTCGGCGGCGTCTCCGACAAAATTCTGAATACCCTTCTCGGTTTCCGCTCGCTCCGCAGTTACGCCGATGAATACGCTACCGAATACGATATCAGGAGCTTCGCCATCGAAGACAACAAAGTCGTGATCGAGAACGGCAGCAAAACGATTCCCGGCGTAACGCCGTAGGCGATTGACCTTGCAGGTCTCCGGCGAGCGAAGCTACGCTCACGGCATGCTCCCCAGCCTGAAACCTCTTCCCGCCCGAGCCAAACGTGATAGATAGGATTTTCCAATCTACTTCTCGTTAGACCTCTCAGAACACTGTCCCTAAACCCACACTGAAAGACAAATGCCAGAAGAACTACCATTCCTTAACAACGTTCCGGCACGCTATTACGAGATGGCGCTAGACGAGGCGCGTTCGCTATTGAGTCCGTCGGACGAGCCCCTCATTTCGATAAAGATTCGGCCCATTGATAAATGGCCTATCGCTTCACCGAGTGACTTCCGCAACCGCTACGTTTATCCAAGCGAGTATTCGCAGTTGGAGATTTTTCTTTCGCGTTTTACCGCGGAGCGACGCGGCGACGTAAGTCGAGGCAAAGCTATCGCCTTCACCGCTGGGTCTGGGCAAGAGTTCCTGTTTGTTGAGCATGAGACCGGCCCGGAGATCGTGCTTTACTTGGGCGTCATTACCGCAGGATTGGGCTTGGCGAAAGCAGTCATAGATTTGGTCGCCATTATCATTAAGACCATCAATGATTCCAACGCAGCAAAAAAGGCAGGCAAGGCTTCGGGACGCCATTACGAGGCGAATGCAATCAGTATCGAGGAGCGCACGGCTACGCACGCCAGGATCGTGAAGGTTATTTCGCTGCCGATCGCTGACAAAGAAGTAGATCGCGAGAAACTGATGAAGGAACTCTTGCGCTCGCTAGATCGTGATAACGGGGGCTAACCATGCGATGGAGCGAACAGCGGGCAGCGATGGAAAGTAAGATTTAAGAAGTATGAAGGAAGAACCGCAGCGACGCGCTTTCCGGCCAGCCGTCGCTCATCTTGTTCTCGTTAGGCCTTGGTCGCTGTGAAACAAATCCATCAAGATGACGCAAACCGACTACACGTTCGCTCTGCAGCCCGGCGAGAAAACAACTTTCAACGCGGGGCAATACAACCCGGAAACGCAGCAACCCCGGTACGCCATGACTATCTCTGCCCCACACCACGTGCGACATCAGATTGAGTCCGAGCAGTTGCTGATCCGCACTGGCGATGGTTATTTGTGCACCTGGCAAATCAAGAATCGCTCGGTCTTGGCCCGCATTCATCATCATCACTCGCAATGGCGAGCTCTTGCCATATCGCGAACAGGCCTAACCATGCGATGGAGCGAACGGCGGGCCGCCGTGGATAAAGGCGGAAGGATCAAGTATGAAGGATAAAGTGAAAACGACGCGCGCTGCCGTCCGCCGCCGCTCATCTTACTCTCGTTAGGTCGATGGCCGCGTCCTCGCGCGAAGCTTTTGTTACCGCGGTCGAACGCACCCTTCCCCTCCTCAAGCTGGCCACGGTTATTGTGACCGTTGGCGTCATTTTGGCGGCGTTCATCGGTGGACTACGCGAAGTGAACCACTCCACCGAACACGAATGGCAACCCCTTCTCTTTCTCTATGGGTTCGACCGCGCATTTGCGATAGCGTTCCTTGTCGCGTTGTGCCTGGTTCCCGGATGCGCGTTTCTGTATCTTGCGGGCAGCTTCGTGTACTTTCGCTTTTTTGTAGCAGCAAAGACGTAACCAATGCTCTCCATCTAATATCGCCTCGACCGCCTTTGACAGATGCCGGTTCGTCTTTGCTTCCGGCGCGGCTCTTTTCCGATCCTACTGCATGATCTCGCGGACGAAGACGTTCAGTTGGCCGTCGCTCTGTTTGCGGACTTCGGTGATTTCGTAGGGGCGGGCTTCATCGCGGGTGACGGTTGAACCGCGAGTGGGCGGCGTGTAACCGGCGGGGAAATCGACGATGATTCGCAGGTTCTGTCCGCCGCCCGCGAGTTTCAGAACGGCGTCGGTAAGTCCAGTCTTGGGGCGAAGGACGGCGCGGTTTGGTTCGGTGAAATTCACGACGAACTGACCCTTGAGATAAACGCGTTCACCCGCCAGGCCGCGATCCGCGAGGTCGCGCACGTCACCGGTCGTGATGAGACGGCCGACGGGCATTTTGCCGGGCAGATACATTTTCCAAACCCCGCCACCAGCCGTCGACGCGAGTGCATTTTCAGGAGCGCTCGCTGAAGGCGAAGCCGCGGGTGCGGATGGAGAAGCAACGGCGACAGCCGGCGAAGTTGCAGCCGGCGCGGTCGGCGTGGGTTTCGGGACCGGCGAATTCTGCGCGACCATCGGCGGTGTTCGCGCCGGAGTGGGCGACGGCGTCGGCGTCGCTTTTTGGTTCTTTTTGTTTCCTTTCGTCGGCTTAGTTGGTGATGGAGGTGGCGGGGGAGGCGGTGGCGGCGTCGCCACGGCGACCTTCGGCGTTTCAAGCGGGGCGGCTTGCTCGACCCGGATTAATTCGTTTGTCGCCGGTGGCGGCGGAGTCGGCGCGATCCCGGCGACATTCTCCGGGGTCTTCGGTGCGATTTTTTCGACGTAGGCGGCGTATTGCGATTCGGCGGTTTTGCGCTGGGAATCTTTGAAGAGCGGCCAGCCGGCGGCGAGATTCAAATCGAGCGGTGGTTCAAGCGTGAACGTGCCCGGTCCCTTTGTGACGGTGTAACTTCCGTAGAGCAGCGGGATCGCCGTGATCAGAATGCGGCCATCGGACAAGCGCTCGGCGTGAACGACCGCGGTTAGATCGTGGGTGCGCTCGAGCTTAATTTCGAGCCCGGTCGTGAGCGTTTGCTTCATGAGCGGCAACGACTGGGGATCGGCCGGGTAGAGGTGTTCCATGAGGAGCTCGCCGTGATCGACCGCGTTTGTGAGCGCGACCATGCCGGAAAGAAAGATGTCGTTAGGTGTAAGCTCCCGCGCCTGCATGATGTTGAAGCGGCCGACCACGTACGGAACCAGCCCGCGCACCTGTTGGAAATTGCGAATGTAATTGCGCGCCAGTTCCGCGTTCATCGTCGCGAGCTCAGTCGGGCTCATCGCGATGTAGCGATCGTAAAGTTGCTTTGAAGTAAGGAACTCTCCGGCGGGCGCGGCGGTGAGCTCAAAGCGTTTTGCCGGCTCGATCTTGTGCAGCTTCTTGAGGATCTTATAACTCTGCGGCCGCTCCGGTTGCCAGAAGACGTAAAAGCTCCCGAGCCACGCTGCGAGGGCGAAACCGGTCAGGAGAAGAATGGCGACGGCCCAGCCGAAGAAGTTCGTTTTTTTGCGCTTCGATCGCCCGTAGCTCTGGGCTGGTTCGTAACGAAAGTAGTCGCGAGCCATTTAGATTCGCGAAGGTAGCGAGCGATTCGTGTTCAAGCCGGGCGGGCGGCCTCGAAGGACGTTCCGCATCCGCAAGTCCGCGCTGCGTTTGGGTTTTCGATGTGAAAGCCGGCGCCGGTCAGGCCATCGCGATAGTCGAGGGTCGAGCCGCGCAGATAATCGGCGCTCTCGGCATCGACGAAAAATTCCACACCATCGCGTTCGACGATAGCGTCGCCCGGCTTCTGCGCGTCGAGTGACATTTCGTATTGCAGCCCGGAACAGCCGCCTTTCGCGATGCCAACGCGGAGGCCTTTATGCTCGGCTTCGGGGCGTGCTTCGAGCAGCGTGCGCAACTGGCGCACAGCGTTATCCGTCACGGTGATCATCGGTAGTACGAAACTATCGCGCGGGTGGGTGTAGTCAAACCAGCGGGCGGAGGGATGCGCTTCTGCGCGTCCGGTTTGCGGGTGCGGGTTGAAGCGTGGGACGCGCAGAAGCACGTCCCTCCGAGACGACGGGGACGCGCTTTTCCTTCGCAATCGAAAATCGACAATCTAAAATCGAAATGTCATGAGCCGCATTCGCCTGTTGCCGGAGATTCTCGCCAGCCAGGTCGCGGCAGGTGAGGTGATCGAGCGGCCGGCTTCGGTCGTGAAAGAGTTGGTCGAAAACAGCATCGACGCCGGGGCGCGTAAGATCGAAGTCAGCATTCGCCGCGGCGGAATTTCGCTGATTCGGGTGATCGACGACGGCTGCGGGATGGATCGCGATGACGCGTTGCTGTCGCTCGAACGGCACGCGACTAGCAAGATTCGAACGGCCAACGATCTCGCCGCGATCGCGACGCTTGGTTTTCGCGGCGAAGCGCTCCCGAGCATCGCGAGCGTCTCGCGGTTTCGTCTTTCCACCCGGGAGCACGACGCAGTCGCCGGCACGGAGATTATCGTCGCGGGTGGAAAAATCGAAACGGTGCGCGACGGCGGTGAAGCTCCCGGGACGCAGATCGAGGTGCGTTCGATCTTTTACAATCTCCCCGCGCGCCGGAAATTTTTGCGCTCGGAAAACACGGAGAGCCGCAATCTCGAGCACCAGCTTCATCTTCAGGCAACCGGCCATCCGGAAATCGCTTTTGCCTTCGTCCGCGACGACCGCGTCATCTTCCAACTGCCGGCCGTGGCGAGCCTGGTCGATCGGATTCGGGATCTGCACGGGAAAGAGCTGATCGATCGATTGTTGCCGGTGGAAGAGTCAAAGAACACCACGATCCGAATTCGCGGCTTGATCGGGCAGGCCGGGGTGAGCCGGCAGACGCGAGCGCAGCAACTCGTGTTTGTGAATGGCCGCGCCGTGGAGAACCCCGTGCTCAGTGCGGGTTTGCGCGAGGGTTATCACACGGCGCTGATGAAAGGCCAGTTCCCGGTCACGTTTCTCTTTCTCGATCTCGATCCGGCTGCGGTCGACGTGAACGTTCATCCCGCGAAACGCGAAGTGCGGTTCCGTGATCCGAATGGGGTGCGCGAAGCGATTGTCCAAGCCGTGCGCCGCACTCTGGAAAGCGGACGGCAGGAATGGCAGCAGCAATTCCGCGCGCCAGTCCCTGCTCCTCCTGTAGCCGGGATCGTCGATCCCGGCCGGGCAATGCCAGCAGCGCCGGGTCCTGTTTCAACCGAGCCGGGATCATCGATCCCGGCTACAACTGAGGCGCTGCCGTCGTTCCAGGCTCAGCCTAACGAGCAGTTGCCCTCGATCGCGGCGTCGGCGTGGAATGATCAGCCGGGAACGACGGCATCGCGCGATCAGCAATTTCAGATCATCGGTGTCCTCAACAAGCTGTATGTCCTGATGGAAAATCAGGACGGCTTGGTCCTCGTCGACCAGCACGCGGCGCATGAGCGCATTTTGTTCGAAGAATTGCGGCGGCGGATGGAAGAGCAGGGTGTGCCGTCGCAGCGGCTCTTGCTCGCCCAGACTTTCGAGCTGGCGCCGCGTGATGCCGAATGGGTCGAGCGCAATTCAGCGACGCTCCAGAAAATGGGGATCGGGATCGAGGCGTTCGGCGCGAATGCATTCAAGATCGACAGCCTGCCGACCTTTCTCGATGTCTCCGACCCGGTGACCTTCATGCGCAAAGTCATCGACGGTCTGAAGAGCGCGAGCAACGGCACCTCGGCGATGCGGTTGGGCGAGGAGATGATAGCTAAGACAGTTTGCCGGCACGCAGTGAAAGCGAACGATCCGTTGCGTTATCTCGAAGTGGAAAAATTGATCACCGATCTGCTGCAATGCGATCTGCCTTATTGCTGTCCGCACGGCCGGCCGACGATGATCCAGATCTCACACGCCGAGCTTGAGAAAAAGTTCGGGCGAAAGGTTTAGGGGCCCAGTGGAGCCGGCACGCCCTCGTGCCGGTGGGTTTGCGCTCACGTTTTCTCTCACCGGCCCGAGGGCGGGCCGGCTCCATTCCAATGCTTCGCAATCAATGCTTTAATCGCGGGCGTTTGCAGGCAGTAATTTTCCTGTTCGTGGTGCGGAATTTCTGGAAACCATTTCCACCAAAACATTCCGGCGAGGAACGGATGGCGCAGCGGCAAGTCGAGCGCGGCGTCGACGCAACGTTGCTGAATTTCAGAGGCATGTTCGCCGCCGGTCCGAAATGCCCAGGGCTCGGCGGCCGCGCGGTCGCTTTCGTTGTAGCCGATCTCCACGAAGAGAAATTGTTTCCCCGTCTGTTTGGAGAATTGCTCCAGTTCTGCGCAGCGTTTCTCCCAGGCAGCTGAGATTTCTGCTTGGCTGGGGTCGGTCGTTTTCGTGAGCGGGAAATAGGCGAGGACGCCAATGTAATCGACCGCGTCCCAGAATTTCACGTCGGCGTATTCGTTCCAGTTTGCGCCGTAGGTGACCTTCCCGTGATAAACGGCGCGGACCGCGGCGATGATCTTGCGCCAACGCGCCTCGTATTTCTGCGGGTAGGTGAACTCGAGGCCGACACAGAAAATTCCCGCGTGCTCGGATTCGGCCAGCGTTGCCATCTGCACAATCCACGTTTCGTAATCGGCGAAAAACCGATCCCATTCTTCCGTCGTGGCGAAGTTAATCTCGCCGCGCCAAGTGAATTTCGTGCCCCAATACGCTATATGCGGAATGAGCATCGCCGCGAGCCCGCGCTCGTGCGCCCAGCGCAACGGTGTCGTAATGTGAGTGGTGCTCGTCCCGGCCCGGCGGCCGCTAACCACGTGCCCGTCTTCACGGATCTGCGCATAAGGGTGGATCGCGATGCTGTTCACGCCTAACGACTTCAATTCATCGAGCGTCGATTCCATCTCCGGCATTTGCCATTCAATGCCCCAGGTCTGGCACGAAACCGTCATGCCTTTGTAAACCGGCGCCCGCGCTTCCTCCGCCGAGGAAGAGACAATTGTCGTAATTAAGGCGGCGACGAATAGCCTTAGGCGCATCCGTGGATTTTAGCTGGGTTCTTCCTTGTGCGAAATGATGGGCTCGCTGATTGGTCTTAGAACGCCAAAGCCTCGATGAAAAAAACCGCGCTCATTACCGGCATCACTGGACAGGACGGCTCGTATCTGGCGGAGCTGCTCCTGGAAAAAGGATACGCGGTCCATGGCGTTGTTCGGCGGACGAGCAATCTGCTGCGCTCCCGTCTTGAGCATCTCCGCGACGACGAAAGTGTTCACAGCGACTCACTCTTTCTCCACTACGGCGATCTCTCAGACGGCACGACGCTCCGCCGGATTTTTTCCGAAGTCCAACCGGCTGAGATTTATCATCTCGCCGGTCAAAGCCACGTTGGCTTGAGTTTCGAGATTCCGGAATCGACCTGCGAAGAAATCGGGATGGCCACGCTACGTTTGCTGGAAATTGCGCGCGACCAGCCCGGGCCGGTGAAATTTTATCACGCTTCCAGCTCGGAGATTTTTGGGAATGCGATGGAATCGCCGCAGACGGAAGAGACGCCATTCCGCCCCGCGAGTCCCTATGGCTGCGCCAAAGCATTCGCGACGCAGCTGGCTCGCGTCTACCGCGACTCCTACGGCCTCTTCGTCAGCAACGGCATTCTCTACAATCATGAGTCGCCGCGGCGGGGCGAGAATTTTGTGACCCGGAAGATCGCGCGAACGGTGGCGCGGATCGCGCGCGGGCTCGACGAGGAATTGTCGTTGGGAAGTCTGGAGAGCCGGCGGGATTGGGGCAGGGCCCAGGATTACGTCGCCGCGATGTGGCTGATGTTGCAACAGGAAACGCCTGGCGATTATATCGTCGCGACGGGTGAAACCCATTCAGTCCGCGATTTCGTCGAGGCTGCGTTTGCCGTCGTGAACTTGCCGCCGGAAAAATATGTGAAACGTAACCCGGCGTTCGATCGGCCGGCGGATCCGGCACGGCTCGTCGGTTCGCCCGCGAAGATTCAGAGAGAACTTGGATGGCAGCCCACCGGTTCTTTCGCCGATCTCGTTCGCGAAATGGTCGAAGCCGAGCTGGCCGCGATCGATACGTCATCATCTTCTGCTGAAAAATAATCATGAATGATTTTCTTCTCTCGTTTCTTCTCGGCATCGTCGAAGGCCTGACTGAGTTCCTGCCCATCAGCTCCACCGCGCATTTGCGAATCGTCGAGGCGCTCTTCGGATTGAACCTCCAAGATAGTTTTTGGAAGATGTACACGATCGTGATCCAGCTCGGGGCGATTCTGGCGTTGCCAGTTTATTTCTGGAACCGGATCCTGAAATTCCTGACGACATTTCCAACCGGCGAACGAGGCGATCGCACGATCCTCACGCATCCGCTTAGCCTCACCATGATCGCTTTTGTCGTGACCGCAGTTCCGGCATGGTTGTTGAAGAAGCAGATCGGCCAAAACCTGGAGAGCTTGTCCGTGATGGCGTGGGCTCTTCTTCTCGGCGGCATCATCATGTGGATCGTGGACGCTGTTTGCACGCGGCCGCGGACGAATCACATGGAAGAAATGAATCTGCCGCAGGCAATCTGGATCGGCGCCGTCCAAATCTTGTCCGCGGTTTTCCCGGGAACGTCGCGATCGATGGCGACGATCGCGGCCGGGCAAACTGCGGGGCTCTCGCGTTCCGCCGCGCTCGAGTTTTCGTTTTTTCTTTCCATGCCGACGATGGTCGTGGCGACCGGCTACGATTTGTTGAAGACGCTCCGGCCGCATCATGACGCGGCGACGGAAGCCGGGCTGGCGCCATTAACGATGAATGCGCACAACTGGGTGCTGGTAGCGATCGGGTTCGCGGTTTCGTTCTTCGTGGCGCTTGGCGTTGTCGCCTGGTTCATGCGCTGGGTGCGCGCCCGCGGGTTCGCGCCGTTTGCGATTTACCGGATCATCGTCGGGATCGCGCTCCTCGTGGCAATCGCGCGCGGAATGCTTTAGCCGCCGCAGATGGACGCCGACGCGATCTTACCGGACCTGCAAAGCGCCGTCCTTTGCGAAGATGTGCGTTGCGAGATCAACGGCATGCAGACCCTCGTCGGCGTGGTCAACGTGATCCCGGCGCCGTCCGTCCCCGTGAATGCCCTGCGCCTTTGTATCTGGTCGCGCTGGTGTAGCGGCTCGGGAAAATTCCGGCAAAAATCACGGATCATCGGCGTGGACGAGCAACAGGTGCTCGCGCAGGCGGAGGTGGAATTCGAGCTGAAGGAGATGGAAGGCCATGCGACCAACGTCCATTACTTCGCAGGAATCCAGTTCCAGCAATTCGGCCTTCACCATGTTGAAATTTTTCTCGAGAACGAATTGCGACTTCGGTTTCCGTTGCCGGTGGTCCGGGTGACCCTGCCGAAGTCGCAATAATTCCGCGTAAAATTTAGAACAGAACGCTTGCCAGGGGCCGGTCCGATCGTCTACAAAGGTCGCCCGCATGTTGCGAAGAGCCTTGCCCAGCCTGTTTTGCGCATTCGCGTTGGCCGCGCCGGCGTATTCCCAGGATGTCTTTGTTCCGCGCGAATTGAAGGCTCAGGCGGTCCATCCGGCGAAAGAACACAAGCCGGAGACGAAGACCGAGAAGCCGAAGGAAACAGTCCGGCACGCCGATTCGATCGCGGACGCTCCGGCGAAGCCGTCAAAAGAGGCCGCACCGATTGTAGACACGGCCGCCAAGCCGAAGAGTCCGAAGACCGAGACAACCGTTGCGAAAACTGAGAAGCCGGCGCCGTCGAAGGAAAAAGCGGCCCCAGCGAAGGACGACTTAACAACAATCAAGGTCGAAAAGACGACAGCCGCCAAGGAACCGCCGGCCAACAAGACTGTCGCGAAATCGGATGCTCCTAAGGAGAA
Source organism: Chthoniobacterales bacterium (assembly GCA_045809795.1). Classification (GTDB taxonomy): domain Bacteria; phylum Verrucomicrobiota; class Verrucomicrobiia; order Chthoniobacterales; family UBA10450; genus AV80. The sequence continues at coordinate 180,241 of JBJMXD010000006.1, read as the reverse complement.
GAAGGACAAGGTCGCTCCGGAAAAAGAAAAGCCCGATGCCGATGTCCCGACGATCAAGGTCGCGAAGGGAGCGCCGGCAAAATTTGCCCCAGTCAAAGAGAAGTCGGACAAGCCAGTCAAAGACGACAAAGCCAAGGAAGAGAAGGGCGTGGCCAAATCTGAAAAGGCTCCCGCCAAGGATAAAAGCGTTGCGAAAGCGGACGGAGTAAAAGTTGAAACCGTCACGACGAAGACGGAGAAGGAGAAGCCGGCTGCGAAAGATCATCCTGCGACAGTCGCCGCCTCGAAGTCGTTAAAGGAGGAGAAGGGTTCCGCCAAGGAGGACGCGAAAGTTTCGAAGAACGAGCCGCCCAAGACGCCGAAGAGCGAGCCGGTCGTTGCGAAGCTCGAGCCAGCGCCGCCACGTGAAGGTCCGGTCAAATCCCTGCCGACAAAGGCCGAGATGGTGTCGGTGCCGTCGCAGAAAGATCCGCCGCAAATCATTCCGGCGATGAGCACTTCGCTCGATAGCGGGTTTACCAGGATCGCTGACGGATTTGATTTCCCGGTCGGCAAGCCGGACGCGGAAGGTTACTACAAGGCGCGTGGCTTCCGGCCCGGCGGCCACGTCGGGGAAGATTGGGATGGAGTCCGCGGTGGCGACACCGATCTGGGCGATCCGATCTACGCCGCCGGCGACGGGATCGTGGTTTTTGCGCGGGACGTCCATCTGGGCTGGGGGAACGTTGTTATTCTCCGGCACGCCTATCGGGACGGCGGCAACGTGAAATACATCGACTCGCTCTACGGCCATCTCCAGAAAATGCTCGTCAGCCGCGGCCAACGAGTCTCGCGCGGTCAGCAGATCGCGACGATGGGTACGGCCCACGGCCAATACGACGCGCATCTTCATTTCGAGATTCGGAAGAACCTCGAGATCGGGATGAGCCGCTCCAAGTTCCAGAAAGATTTCAACAATTACTTTGACCCGACGCAGTTCATCAATTCGCATCGGCATCTCTCCGGTGGCGGCGCCAGCTACAAAGTGGCGATGAATACTTTCACCCATGACTGGGAATATCACTTCGACAAGAACCGCGACTTCGGTTCGCGGAAGCGGAACACGTCTGAATCCTCGGCCGCGCTGCGGCGGGCCTTAACGAGCACTCGTTAGGCGGGAGTTGTAGCGACGCCGCTCTGTCGGCGTACGGGCGCCGTTAGCGGCCAACAGCTTTTTACGGCGACAGAGCGCCGTCGCTACAGGGGATGAACGCTACGGCTACAGTTTGCCCATCAATGCGAGGATAAGGACGATCAGCAAAACGAGACCGATTCCGCCAAACGGATAATAGCCCCAGCCTGAGCTGTAGCCCCATCCAGGATACGCCCCGACCAACAGCAGGATTAGAATAATCAGGAGAATAGTGCGCATGCCGCGAGCGTAGGTGGACCGCGGAAGAGCTGACAATTCTTTTCTTGTCCTGCTCCTGATCATGATCGTGCTCCTGATCCTTTGAATACGCGGCGCCTCATATCAAGATCATGAGCAGGATCAAGATCATGAGCAGGAAGGCGGGAGCGGCTCGAAATTCCTTGCAGGGCTACGGGCGCATCCTATCGTTTTGCGCAGTCCCGAATGTGTCCGAGACCGGATGCGTCGGGACGATTTATTGTTTTCATGGCCAACACGATTTTGATCGGCGCGCAGTGGGGCGACGAAGGCAAGGGCAAGATCATCGACGTGCTGACCGCCGACGCAGACATCGTGGTGCGCAGCCAAGGTGGGAACAACGCCGGTCACACCGTCATCCATCGCGGAACGAAATACATTCTGCACCTGATTCCCTCCGGCATTTTGCGGCGCGGCAAGCGCTGCGTCATCGGGAACGGCGTTGTCATTGATCCGGTGGCGCTGGTGACTGAGATTGAAGGGTTGCGCAAACTCGGTGTCCACATCGGCAACAACCTGCTCATCAGTGATTGCGCCCATCTCGTGCTGCCGTATCACCGTTCGCTGGACGAACAACGCGAGCTGCGCAAAGGCCACGCAAAAATCGGAACGACCAAGCGCGGCATCGGCCCGGCGTATGGCGACAAGGCGGCGCGAACCGGTTTACGGATGTCCGATCTGATGCAGCCGGTCCTGTTCTCGAAAAAATTGCAGGCCAAAATCCGGGAGAACAACAACATCCTCCAGGCGTTCGGCGCGGAGCCGATCAATTATCGCGAAGTAAACGAAAGTTATCTGGCCGCCGGCCGAAAACTGAGGCCCTTCGTCACGAACACCGTCGTTTATCTGCATCGGGCGTTGCAGCGCAAAAAGGAAATCCTGTTTGAAGGCGCGCAAGGAACGTTTCTGGACATCGATCACGGGACTTATCCATTTGTGACTTCGTCGAACACCACCGCGGGCGGTGCCTGCACCGGCTCCGGCGTTCCGCCCCACCGAATGGAGCGCGTCGTTGGCGTGATGAAAGCGTACACCACGCGCGTCGGCGAAGGCGCCCTGCCCACGGAAGATGCAGGCCTCGCGCATAAGCTTCATGAGATGGGCCGCGAATTCGGCGCCACTACCGGCCGGGCCCGGCGCTGCGGATGGTTCGACGCGGTCGCGACTCATTACGCGACGATGATCAACGGCATCGATGAACTAGCGGTGACGAATCTCGACGGTCTCGACGGCGTGGATCCGATTCGGGTTTGCGTGGCGTATCGCTTGAACGGCAAAAGCCTCGACGTTCCGCCGAGCGATGCCGCGCAGCTCGAGAACTGCGAACCGATTTATCGAGAGTTTCCCGGCTGGAAAAAACCGACGCAGGGCGCGAAAACGTTTTCCGAGTTGCCCGCCACGGCACGAATGTATGTCCGCGCCATCGCGGAATTAACCGGCGCGCCGTTGCGAATCGTCAGCGTCGGCCCGACGCGGAACGAGACGATCATTCTCTGATAGCCATGGCTGCGGCGCCCAAACTAGTTCCGCGTCACATCGCGATCATCATGGATGGTAACGGCCGTTGGGCGAAGACGCGCGGGCTACCGCGGATCAAGGGGCACGAGAAAGGCGCGGACGCCGTTCGCGAGTGCGTGGAAGGCTGCGGCGAGTTGAAGATCGAATTCCTCACGCTCTATGCGTTCTCGGCCGAGAACTGGCAGCGGCCCAAAACCGAAGTCTTCGCGCTCATGCGGTTGCTGGAAAAATTCCTGAAAGAAAAAACGCCGGAGTTGCTCGAGAAAAACGTGCGGCTCCAGGCGATCGGGCGGCTGACGGATTTGCCGCCAAGTTGCCAAAGGCAACTGCACGAGTCGATCGAGCGAACGTCGGTGAACACGGGCCTGACCCTGATCCTGGCGCTCAGTTACGGCGGCCGGCTCGAGATCATCGATGGAATCAAGAGCCTCCTCCGCCAGATCGAGTCCGGGCATATCGACCGGGCCATGATCGACGTGGACATGTTCAGCAAGCATCTCTACACCCGCTACTATCCGGATCCGGATTTGTTGATCCGCACGTCCGGCGAAATGCGTTTGTCGAATTTTCTCCTCTGGCAGCTGTCTTATACCGAGATGTATGTAACGGCGAAACTCTGGCCCGATTTTACGAGGAAAGATTTGTACGAGGCGGTCGAGGATTTCGGGAAACGAAATCGTCGCTACGGCGCTGTGGAGTGATTTAGCCAAGGAGCGGCGCTTTCCAAACCGCCGTCTTTGATCGTTCTCCAGAGGGCGGTTTGGAAAGCGCCCTTCCTTGATCAAACGAAGCCTTCAGCCACTGAATCAGCGAGCAACTTCCCGCGCCGGGTGAGAACGAAACTGCCGTTCTGCTTGCGCAGCAGTCCGAGCGCGACAAATTCATTACTCTCGTTAGGCCAGGGATCCAGTTCGCGTGATGAAATTCCTTCCTGGGTCCGTAACGCCAGCGCGATCCGCTCGGTTCGTTTCATATCCGACGTGAGGACTTCCGTCGAACCCACAGCCGACGTACCCGCGAGGATGCGGTCGGAATACGCGCGGTAATCGCAGACGTTCTGCCAGCGTTTCATACCGACGGTCGAAAACGCGCTTGGCCCGATGCCGAGATAATCGTCGCCCGCCCAGTAACCGCGATTGTGCGCCGATGCGAAACCGGGCTGGGCGTAGTTTGAAATCTCGTAATGCTCGAACCCGGCGCCTTCGAGCATCCGCATCGCGCCCTCCAGAAATCGCGCGTCTGACTCGGGGTCTTCAGAAAACTCGCCGCTCGCGTGTCGCAGAAAAAAATCCGTGTCTTCCTCGTAGGTCAGGCAGTAGGTCGAAATGTGGTCAGGGCGGAGCGAGATTGTTTTCGCGAGGTCTGCTTCCCATTGCGCGAGCGTCTGACCCGGCAATCCAAACATCAGATCGACGCTGATATTGCTGAAACCCGCGTCGCGGAAAATGTGAAACGACGTTTCGGCTTGGGTCGCGTTATGCTCGCGCCCCAGGAGCTTGAGCAATTCGTCGTCCCACGATTGCACGCCGAGGCTGATCCGGTTGACCCCCATTTGCCGCAACAGCGCTGCCTTACGCGACGACACGCTTCCCGGATTCGCTTCGACCGACCATTCCAACAGGTTCGTCAGATCCAAACGCCCGCGCATTCCGCCCAACAAAAATTCAAGTTGGTCCGTCGTGAGCGCCGTCGGGGTTCCACCGCCGAAGAAAATTGTTTCGAGTTTCAAGGGAAACTGTCGTCCCACGCTCTCAATTTCCCGCAGGAGCGCCTCGCAAAAGCGCTGGGTCTGCGAACTGTCCGCCCGCTCCTTGTAAAAGGCGCAGTAAGGACAAATCCGTGCGCAGAACGGAATATGAACGTAGAGATGCCGGACTGGTTCTAAGGTTGCGCTACAGCCCGCGGTAGCCGATTTGGCGAAGGTGGGTTGGACGTTCTCTTCCGGCATCATAAACTCGCTCTCATTCTCATCGTGCGCCTCGCGATTCTAACCCTGCTTTCGATTGCCGTCACCGCGAACGCGCAGGTGATTCCCGGCCAATCCATCGTTTTTGTTGCCCACGATCCCGCCGCGATCACTCAATACCAGACCAATCCCTCCGTGGTGCGTGGCATGGTCAATCGACTGGTCCTTGCCGTAACCGGCCAGACCGATCTCGCCCATGCCTGGCGTTCGCTCGTTTCGCCTAACGACAAGATCGGCATCAAAATCTCCGCGGCCGGCGGTGAACTTTTTACGACTCACCGCGACGTGGTGAATGCAATTGTCGACGGGCTCGTCGCCGCGGGTCATCCCCGGGAGAAAATTATCGTCTGGGACCGCAGCCTTGGCGGAATCAAGGAAGCCGGTTACCGCCCCGACAACGAAGGTTATCAGATTAAATCGATCGCGCCGCGCGACGGCTACGATCCCAAGGCGATTTTTACCGCGCCGATGAGCGGAAAATTAATCTGGGGCGACCTGGAGTTTCGTTCCGACCGCGGCCGCATCCCGCTTTTGTCAGACCAGGAGATAACGAGCGAAGACAGCCACTTCGCCCGCATTCTTTCGAGTGAAGTCACGAAAGTCATCAACGTCCCCGTGATGAGCGACAGCGGCAGCTGCGGGATCGCTGGCTGCATTTACAACATGACGATCCCGAACATCGACAACTGGCGGCGTTTCACTCAAAGCCCGTGGGGTCAGGCCGCGATCGCGGAGATTTATCAAAACCCGACGGTCAGCTCCAAGGTGGTGCTCAACATCATGGATGGATTACTGGCGCAATATGCGGGCGGGCCGGAGCCGCAACCGAACTTCGCGGTTCATCACGCCACGATTCTTGCGAGCAAGGATCCGGTCGCCATCGATGCGCTGACCGTTCGCCAGATCGAGGAATGGCGGGCTAAAGCGCGGCTAATGCCCATCACGCCGCTCGCCCAACACGTCCAGGCGGCCGGGCAAATGCGGCTCGGCAACGCCGAGGTGATCGAAGTGCGCAACGTCGGGCGGTGAACTTGATGGAGCGCAATTCTCTTCGAGGGCCGCTGCTCCGCTCCGTTTCACGCTCGTTTTATCTTTCGCTGCGCTTTTTGCCGACGGGGCTCCGCGATCCATTGTCGCTCGCCTATCTCTTGGCGCGGGCCACGGATACGATCGCCGACACGCCCGAGGCGCCCGTTGCGTTGCGAACCGAAGCGCTCCGCACTCTGGCGGCGATGATCCAGGGAGGTGCGTCCAGCGAAAAAACGGCGCATTTGCGCGAATCGTTTGTGCCCTTGCAGACCGACAAGGCCGAGCGCGCCTTGATCGAACAACTGCCGGCGCTTCTGGATTGGCTCGATGATTTGCGGTCTGAGGATCGCGACGAAGTGCGCAACGTTCTGGACAAGATCAACCGCGGACAGTCTCTGGATCTGGAGCGATTCGGCGGCGGCCGCAACATTCGGGCGTTGAACAATGCCGCCGAGCTCGACGAGTACACTTATCTGGTGGCGGGCTGCGTGGGCGAATTCTGGACGCGCCTCTGTTTCCGTCACGTGAAGAACTTCAGCAATCGTCCCGAATCCGAAATGAGCATGCTGGGCGTGCAGTACGGTCAGGGATTGCAGCTCATTAACATCCTGCGCGACGCCGGCGATGATTTGCGGAATGGCCGCTGTTACTTTCCGGCCGAAGAAGTGAATTCGTTAGGCCTGTCGCCCGCGCAAATCCTTCGCGACCCCGTTCGATTCGAACCCGTGCTCAATAAGTGGCGCGAAAAGGCGGAGCGGGGAATCGAGGCAGGAAAAGAATACGCCGCCGCCGTCCGGAGTCGTCGGGTTCGTTTCGCGACAGCGTTGCCGGCAAAGATCGGCGCGCAAACCCTTGCCCTTATCCGCGAAGCCGGCGGGGCCGCCCTCACGCGAAGAATCAAGGTTCCGCGCGCCGAGATTCGAAAGATGATCGTGTTGAGCGCGCTTGGTCGGTCTAGGTAAAAAACCGCCGCTGCTTTTCCGAGATTGGCTGATCCAGCCGCTCGAGCACTTGCAGCATATCTTCCCAGACTTTCCGTTTCTCCGCCGGCGCCTGGTTGCGCAGTAAGTAAGACGGATGGTACGTGATCATCAGCGGCGTCTCCTGGTGTGAGTGCCACCGGCCACGCATCGCGTGCATCGGTCCGCGCGTGCCGAGTAAGCCTTCGACCGCGGTCGCGCCGAGCGCCACCAACACTTTTGGCCCGATGATTTCGATTTGCTCCGCGAGATAAGGCAGACACGTCTGCATTTCTTCCGGCGTCGGCGGTCGATTACCGAAACTGCCGCGCGGCATGTCCGGCCGGCATTTCAAAACGTTCGCGATGTAAACGTCGGCCCGGCTGAACCCCATCGCCGTGATGATTTTCGTCAGCAACTGGCCGGCGCGCCCAACGAACGGTTCGCCCTGCGCGTCTTCATCCGCGCCCGGGGCTTCGCCGATGAACATTAATTGCGCGTCGGGATTGCCGACTCCGAAAACGGTTTGGGTGCGCGAGCGGGCAAGGTGCGGACATTTCGTGCAGGGAGCGACGCGCGCCTGGACCGCGGCGAGAAGCGTGATTTTGCTGCTGGGTGCGCTTGTTGGAGCGGCCGGCGTTGCACTAACTTCGCGCTGTAACTGCGCCAGAGAATTCGTCGAAGCGCGCGGCAATTTGCCCCCGGCTTCCCGCATCTGCTCGAGCGCCTCGATCACGAGATTGAGTGCCGGAGAGAATTCGATAGCCACTCGCCGACCATCTGAGTTTTTGCACAAAACCGCAATTCCTTTGATGCTGCGACGACAAAATGAGCCTCGCGCTTTCCGATTACGATTACCCGCTCCCGGAAAACTTGATCGCGGTCCGGCCCCTGGCGAACCGAGAGGATTCCCGGATGATGGTTCTGCATCGGCGAGAGCAGCGAATCGAGCATCGGAAGTTCGCCGAGTTGCGTGAATTTTTGCAGCCCGGCGATTTATTGGTGTTGAACAACACCAGGGTCGTCAACGCACGCCGGTTTTCCGATGACGGAAAGATTGAGTTCCTGTTCCTCGAAAAAGAGGGGCCTCGACGATGGAAATGCCTGGTTCGCCCTGGGCGCAAAATGCGCCGCGACGCCGAGACGATCATCGACGGGGTCGCGGTGCGAGTGGAAGACATTTGCCCGGATGGCGAGCGGATCGTTTCGTTCGAGCGCGAATTGGATCCGTGGGAAGGCGGGATGGTCCCATTGCCGCCCTACTTGCGGCGTCAAGGTGACGTTGATGATCTGGACCGTTACCAAACCGTTTATGCGGATGCGCCCGGAGCGGTGGCGGCGCCGACGGCTGGATTGCATTTCACTTCGCAAATGCTGGCAGAGGTGCCGCACACATTCATCACGCTCCACGTCGGTGCGGGAACCTTTCAGCCCGTGAAGTCAGAGGACATTTCCGAGCATCGGATGCATCGCGAAACGTTTTCCATTTCCCAATCAGCCGCAACGGCGATCAACTCGGCGCAGCGAATTGTGGCGGTCGGAACAACCACAGTCCGCGTGCTTGAGTCCGCGTCGCGCGACGACCAGGGCAACTTGATCGCACAAGAAGGCGCCACCGATATTTTCATCCATCCACCGAAGGAGATCCGGCACGTCGACGCGCTTCTGACGAATTTTCATCTGCCGCGTTCAACTTTGCTAATGCTGGTGAGCGCGTTCGCCGGCCGGGAGTTCATCCTCAACGCCTATGCCGAAGCGATTCGCGAGCGTTACCGCGTTTACAGTTACGGCGACTGTATGTTGATCCTCTAAGCGTCGTTCGCTATTCTCGGGCGCAATGGCGGAAAAACCCAGAGGCGAATTAGTCATTCGAACGATCGCAATGCCGGCCGATACGAACCCGAGCGGCGACATTTTTGGCGGCTGGATCATTTCGCAGATGGATTTGGGCAGCGGAATCCTGGCGGCGAACGCCGCGAAAACGCGGGTCGTGACCGTGGCAATTGAGGGCATGTCTTTTCTCCGTCCCGTTCACGTCGGCGATCGCGTCGCGTGCTACGCCTGGGTGGAAAAGATCGGGCGCACTTCAATGGTGATCCCGGTAGAAGTCTGGGTGCAGCGCTATATGTCGGGCGAGGAAGTCCTGGTCACTCGCGGCGTATTTACTTACGTCGCCCTCGGGCCGGACGGGAAACCGACGCCGATCGAACGCGAATCGTGATTCGTTAGGCCGCTCGAGGAGCAGTTACTGATCTGGCGACGTTGATACCGTCGTCTGCGGCTCTGAGGGCGGCGGCATGGTGCGAAGCGACGGCATCTCGGCGCGCTGATGTTCGATCACCGCTTTGCGGCGCTTATCTCGCGCGGCTTGGTTTTGCATGACGTATTTGCGATAAGCGCGCTGGTCCCGCGCGCTCTTCGAAAACGTCGAGCAGCCGGTCGAACCCAGAGCGAGGAGAAGAACCAGACAAATCGTTTTCATTGCTCAGACGACTTTACGCGACTTTGGCAGCCGTTGCTTCATGCGACCACACGAAGTGGCGGGAGCGAACCAGCTCATCGACGACCTGGTAGACTTTCAACTCGCACACAGAACAGTGCTTGAAAATTTGGTCGACAGTCACCGGGCCGGTCTCCGCGAACTTCCATACCTGCTCGGCGACCGTTAACGAATCCGGCGGGGCGTCGGCCGGCCAATTCAGATTCGCTTTATTCCGCTCCAACGTCGCTGCACTCTCGGCAAACTTCTGCTTCAACTCCGCGAATTCGTCGCGGCCCTGCAACGCGTTGATCAGCATCTCGCTGGCGTTTTTTGTGATGCGATCTGATTGAATCCAGTCTTTCTCGGGCAATTCGGTGGTCGAAAAAGTGAACTTGCCGGTGAGCTGTTCGTTCACGAAAAGCTGCCAGAATGCTTCTTCGCCAGTGAGATGCTCGAATTGGCCGCAGCGCGGCTGACCTTGTTCGAAAAAGAAGGCTGAGACGAGTTCGCCGGCCGGGTTCGAAATGCGGAGCTGCCCGGTTTGGGACGAGTTTGCGATCGTCTGGTAGACCGTGATCAGATCGAAGTTGGAAAGGTTTCCGCTGAGCTCGAGACAATGACTTTGCGTCATGGCGAGGTCGCGGGCCTGGGCGAGACGCAACGCCAGCTGGCTGCTCAGAAAATGGAAGAACGACGGCACGCGCCTCATCAGTTCCGGGAAATGCCGGACCGGAAAGCACTGGACGCTGACCGGCTCACAAGCGCGGGCGACATGTTTCCGCGGAAGGCCGGACAAGGTTTCCACGTCGCCAAGGACGTCGCCGCGCGAAAGGTAGGTTGCCGGCGACTGCTGGGCCGAAGGCTGAATTACCTCAACTACACCGCGATTGATGATGAAGAGGGCATCGCCGGGATCGCCTGTAGAGTAAATCGTCTCACCTTCGCCGAGATGGCGGACGCGGGAGAGCTCGCCGATCGCCTTCAGCTCCAGCAGCTTTAGGCTCGTGCAATAGGCAAAGAAATCCCGCTCGCGCATGCCCCCTTTAAAGCAGGAGTCGTGCTCTGGTAAACGCCTGGGAGCGGCCAAACTAACGTGGGAGCGGCCTTTGCGCCCCGACTGCTCGGCGCAGGAATCGGAAAATCGAGGCGCACCGGCCCCGCTCACATTAGAGAAGTTGCGCGGGCTGGTTCCGGCATCCACTCTTCGCCCATGCCCGAGATCGCTTACCTGTTCGAGCGATTCCCTTCGTTCGGCCAAACCTTCTGTTATCGGGAGGTGGCCGAGCTGGAGCGGCAGGGAGTAAATGTCCACGTTTTCTCGATCCGACGCCCGGTTGGCGAACCCCACGAGGCCTGGGACAAAAGTCTCGTCGAACGCGTCCATTATTTGCCCGAGGAAAAGCCACTCGTTGCTGAAATCGATCGCGTGTTGAAAACAAAGGCGGTCGCCGACTCGGTCCGCGCCGCCGTGAAAGAGTGGGGACGGCAATCCGATTTTCTGCGGCTTTACCAAGCGATTTACATCGGCGTGCGTCTCCGCGAAAAAGGGCTGAATCACATTCACGCTCACTTCGCCGGGATGGCAGCGCGAACGGTCTATTGGATCAGCGAATTCTTTGGTATTCCCTACAGCTTCACCGCCCACGCCAACGACATTTTCGCCCCTCGCGATTTCGTCGTGTCGCTGGTGAAGCTAATCGCGAATGCTGCTGCTGTTGTGACCGTGAGTGATTACGCGGTGCGGCTGTTGCAGGAACAATTTCCCGACAACGCGGCGAAAATTCATCGGGTTTACAACGGGGTGGATTTCTCCCGCTTTACTCCGACCGACTTCGGAAGCGAACCGCCAGCGATCGTTTCCATTGGCCGGCTGATCGAAAAAAAAGGGTTTAGCGATTTGATCAGCGCGTGTGTGTCGCTTCACGCTCGCGGCCGTCGATTCACGTGTCGCATCATCGGCGAAGGGCCGCTGGAGGAATCCTTGCGAGCGCAAATTGCCGCCAATGATTTGGAAAAATCGGTGGAGCTCATGGGCCCGCAAAGCCAGGCCGAAATTGCGGCGCAGTTGGCCCACGCGACGGTTTTTGTATTGCCCTGCACCCGCGAAGCCGATGGTGGCATGGATAATTTGCCGACCGTAATCATGGAAGCGATGGCTGCCGGACTACCGGTGATCTCGACTCCACTCGGCGGGATTCCTGAAATGATCGACGATGGAGTTAACGGTGAGCTTGTGCCGGAACGCGACCCAGCCGCGTTAGCCGTGGCTATTGAGCGGCTGCTCGAAGATCGACAACGCGCGCGGAGCCTGGGAATTCGCGGGCGCGAGATCGCACAAGAAAAATTCTCGATCGAAACAAGCGCGAAACAGCTCCGCGAAATATTCGGCCTCCTGTAGCGGCCGTCTATGACCGCCGGCCTTGTCCGATCTCGGCGGTCATAGACCGCCGCTACAGAAGCTCGATCTCGGCGGTCATAGACCGCCGCTACAGGAATTCCCGGACGCAATTCATCGCGCGGCGATAAACGCGATGCGGACCGCCCCGCATGAGTTCTTCGCTCATTAAACGCACGATTTCGTTTCGCCCGGCTGGCATCCGGCACTTGCGTTCACTGGCGGCCACATCCAGCAGATCGGCGTTTTCCGCGTGGACCACGACGAAGTCGGCCGACCCGCAACGCACCGCGCAACGGCCGATCGGTTCTCCCGCCTTTTCTTTCAATACGACGTTGATTTCGTTTCCTTTTTCGCCGCGGAAAGTCAGCGCCTCTTTGCGCGATTGTTTGGCGTCGCTCCAACCCAGTTGGCCGCCGAGCCATCCAGCCAGGAGCAGCGCGGTCGAGCGAAACCCGGGTGCGAATTCAATCTCCACGCTCCCGATCTGATCGAAATGGCAATGACTTGCTGGGTGATCGAAAAACTGCGCCAGCGCGAGCCGAATCTGGACAAGCCGCGTCCAGTTCAAATCGCAAAGGACGATGCGCTGTTTCGCTTCTGCCTGGGCGGTTTCAACGCGCTGCATCTGGGCGCGAAAATCGCCCCACGTCTGGCTATCATAGATCACCCGGTCGACCCAGGCCCACAATTGCGCGTCCATCGGCTCGGAGAATTCTCCTTGCCACCAGAGGACGAGCGGCAAATCGGAATCGAGCTGGGAAAAGACAATATTCGGCAGCAATCGCGCGCACGGTCCTTCCAAAAGGAAAGAAAGTTGTTCCGAGCACACTTGCTTGCTTCCGGCGCGGCTCACATGGCAATGCACGTTGATCCACGCCTCGACGTTGTTCTCCTTCGCCGCGGGGTCCGCCGCGATTACGATCGCGCGACAGGCATGATCTTCCGTGATTTCGGAAACGATCTGCGTGTTTTTGGACAGCGATCCCGGCGCTTCGCTGTAAACCGCCAGGTTAATCAACGATGCGCGGGTCTTGGCCCCGCCGCCTTCCGCCCAGAGCCGCTTCAGTTCGCGTCCGATGGCCGCGATCTGGACCGGCAGGCCTAACGAGATGTTCTCAGCCGCGGGAGACATCGCCGGTTCTTCTTTTCAACTGCACGAGGTGGCCTTGCGCGCGCCATTGCCAGAGCCGCAGGAAATCGGCGATGCGTTTGTTCGCCGGGCCAGCTTGCTCGATCGGATAAGAAAACCGGTAGCCGACTAACCACGGGCCATCGCGAAAGAGATAAAATTGCGAACCGCAGCGCTGCGCTTTATTCCCGCCAAGCAGCCGCGTCAGCTCGTACTGCGCTCGGAAGCCCGCAAGATTGCGCCCGGCTTGGGTGAGCTGAGGGCGCGATTCGGCGACCAGCTTCACCTCCTTATTTGTTTTTTTAATGGCGTTTTGCTGGAGCCGCGCCTCGCCGTTGAAATCTTTCGCGTAGGTTCCGAGCGGATAGACGTAAACGTCTCCGCGGATCAATCCCCCAATGTCGTACTGCGCGCCAACGTCGCGTCCGCCTGAACCGTACACTTTCGCGGTTACGAATTGAAAGGCGCCGACATGCGGCGGGAAGACGATGCCGGACGGAACGTGAACCGTTGCGCCGCTCACTTTCTTGAAGGGCGACGCAGCCGAGGCGGTGGTGGCCCAGACGAAGATGAACAACGCGAAGGCGGCAAGCGAGGTGGAAGCTTTGCGGGGTTTCATATTCGGGGATCTAAAGTCGGCGCCAGGCGCGACCGTCGCGCGCCATCAGCTCGTCGGCTTCCTCTGGCCCCCACGAACCGGCCGGGTACATGAATAAACCGGGCTGTTTTTCTTTCGCGATCCACGCTTCTTCAATGGGATCGATGAACGCCCACGCTTCTTCGACTTCGTCGTGCCGCGCGAAAAGCGTCGCGTCGCCGCTCATCGCATCGAGAAGCAGCCGCTCGTATGCTTCCGGGCTCGCTTTGCCGAACGACGTCCCGTAATGAAAATCCATCTTCACCGGCTCGATCCGAAAACTGGTTCCCGGAACTTTCGCCTGCATCCGCAGCGAGATTCCTTCGTCGGGCTGAATCCGAATCACGAGCACGTTCTGATCGAGGGAGACCGACTCGCGATTGAACAAAACAGCCGGCGCTTTTTTGAAGTGGACTGAGATTTCCGTCCCTGATTTCGGAAGGCGTTTCCCGACTCGGATATAAATTGGAACATCGGCCAGGCGCCAGTCATCCACGCGGACCTTTAACGCGACGAATGTCTCCGTCTTCGATTCCGGGTTCACGTTCTTCTCGCTTCGATAACCGGGCACGGCTTCTCCGTTAATCGCACCCTCCGCGTACTGGCCGCGGATGACGTTGCGCGCGATCTCTTCGGCACTCATCCGGCGAAGCGAGCGAACAATCTTTACTTTCTCATCGCGAATACTGTCAGCGCCGAGATCGGTCGGCGGTTCCATAGCGACAAGGCAAAGAAGCTGGAGCAAATGGTTCTGCACCATGTCGCGCAACGCACCCGCGCCTTCGTAATAACCGGCGCGCCCTTCCACGCCGAGTGTTTCCGCCGCGGTGATCTGAATGTGATCCACGTAGCGTCCATTCCAGATCGGCTCGAAGATCGCGTTCGCGAAACGCAGCACCAAAATGTTTTGGGCGGTTTCTTTCCCGAGGAAATGATCGATCCGGTAAGTCTGATGTTCCGAGAACGCGGTTCGTACGACTCGGTTTAGCTCCCGCGCCGTGGCGAGGTCGGTGCCGAACGGTTTCTCAACGATCACGCGCGCCCAGCCGCCTTCACGAGGTTTGTTCAACCCCGCGTCTTTCAAATTCTTCAGAATGGCTTCGAATTGGTCGGGCGCGACGGCGAGATAAAACAAACGGTTCCCGCCGGTGCTGCGTTCCTTGTCGATTTTTTCGAGGCGTTCGGCCAAACTTTTGTAGCCCGAGGCGTCGTGGAACTCGCTCTGGTGATAAAAGAGCGCCTGCGCGAACCCGTCCCAGATTTCGTCGCGCACTTGCTGGCGAGAAAATTTCTTCGTCGATTCTTCCTGTTCCTTGCGAAATTCGTCATCGGTCTTCGGGCGGCGAGCGAAACCAACGATGGCAACCTGCGGCGGTAGTTCTCCATCCGCCGCCAGGTTATAGAGCGCCGGAATCAGTTTCCGCATCGTCAGGTCGCCGGTAGCACCAAAGATCACGACGGTGCACGCCTGCGGAACAGTGCGCGTCGACAGCCCTTCGCGGAGCGGGTTCGCCTGCTGTGTTTCCGAAGTCGTGCTCATCGCGCTAGCGAGATTTAGGCAGATTCGGAGTGCTTACGTAAGCGCAAAATTTCCCCAATCGCTGTAGCGACGGCGCTCTGTCGCCGTTATAACGCGTGGCCGCTGTTCAGCCCGTGCTTACGCCGACAGAGCGGCGTCGCTACAAAACCAACGGCGGTTTCAAACCGCCGCTCCTTGCTTCAATTGCCATGCCAACTCGCGGAAGTGGCCAACTGACCGCTCGTTAGAAAAAACCGCCGTTCTGACGCTGCGGCGCGCCTTCAACCCGCATGCCCACTCCGGGAATTTATTCGGAAAAATCGGTTGAACGAATTCAGCCGCCGGGGCCGCGCGTTGTCTAATCCAGCGAAGTTAAAAAAGGAATAACAAATATGAATATCCTCGCTCTCTTACTTCCTGAAGCCCCGTGGGTGTTAGGGGTAGGGGCAATCGCAATTGTAATCCTGTTGCTCTGCCTGCCGCGTTTGCTCGGAATTGTTTACATTCCGCACACGCAGGTTGGCGTGATCGAAAAAATCTGGAGCGGCAAAGGCTCGCTCCGGGAAGGCCAGATCATCGCGCGTAACGGCGAAGCCGGTTATCAGGCTCGCTTCCTCCGCGGCGGCATTCACTTCGGATTGTATCCGTGGCAATACCGCATTCATAAGGAACCGCTCGTCGTCGTTGGTGAAGGCAAGATGGCTTACGTCTATGCGCGCGACGGCGTCCCGCTCGAGCCGATCCAAACGCTCGGTCGTACCGTCGATTCGAACCATTTCCAGGACGCGGTCCGCTTTCTCGAAGCCCAGGGTCAACGCGGCCGGCAGCGCGGAATTCTGCGTGAAGGCGTTTACGCGATTAATCTGGCGTTGTTCGTCGTGATTACCGAAGACCGCGTCTTCTCCGGGCCGGTCAAAGAATCGGCGGACCGTTACGAATCGTGGAAAGCGCAGCTCGCTGGGTTGCGCGCGTTCGATCCCGTTGTGATCGGCGCGGGGCAAAGCAGATTCACGGCGCATCTCGCCGACACGAGTGCGAGCGAAGCCGGCTCGCCCCCGTCGTTGGCCGCAGCGTCGCCCGACTTCAATCCGAGCACCGATACGATTGGCGTCGTCAGTATTCAGGATGGCCCGACGATTGGCTCCGGCGAAATCATTGCGCCGGAGGTGAAAGCGATTCCCGGAAAGGATCACAATTACTTCCAGGATCCGGAAGCGTTTCTCCAACTCGGAGGCAAACGCGGTAAACAGCTCCAGGTGCTGACCGACGGCACCTTCTTCATCAACCGGTGGTTCGGCACCGTCGAGATCAAGGCGAAAACCCTGATCCCGATCGGTTACGTTGGCGTGGTCGTGTCCTATCACGGCGCGGCCGGCGACGACACCACCGGTGAAGCGTTTCGGTACGGCGAACAGGTCGAGGCTGGGCATCGCGGTGTTTGGCGTTCGGCGCTCGCTCCCGGCAAATACGCGTTGAACCCGTACGCGGTGAAAGTCGAGCTCGTGCCGACGATCAACTTCGTCCTGCGCTGGATCAGCGGCCAGACCGAAGCGCATCATTACGACGAAGACCTGACCAGCATTGATCTGATCACAGCCGACGGTTATGAGCCGCGCCTGCCGCTCTCGCTCGTCCTGCACATCGACTACCAGAAAGCGCCATCGGTCGTGCAGCGATTCGGTGACGTGAAGCGTCTGATCACCCAGACGCTCGATCCAATCCTGACCGCCTACTTTCGCGACGTCGCGCAGACCTCGCACATGCTTGATCTGCTGACGAAACGCGAAGAAATCCAGCGGCGAGCGACCGAAGAATTAGGCGAACGTTTCAAACGTTACGACATCAACGTCGTCGCCGTCCTCATCGGTCGCCCCGAATCGCGCGAGATTGCCGCCGGCCACGCCGACCCGATCGAAACGTTGTTCGACCAACTCCGTATGCGCCGATTGGCCGACGAACAGCGCGCCACATTTGCGAAACAGGAGGAAGCTGCACAGCAACAGGTCGCGCTCAACGAAGCGAAAGCGAAAGCCGAACGTCAAACCGAGCTGACCCAAAGCGCGATTGCCGTCGAGATCGCCGCCAACCGCGGTGAAGCCCAATTTGCCGAAGCCGAACAGTTGGCGAAGAAACAGGTGACGCTCGCCGAAGGTGAAGCGCGCTCGAAAGAGCTAATCGGTAAAGGCGAATCCTCACGAATCGCCCAGGTCGGTCTCGCCGAAGCGGCGGTGACGTTGCAAAAGGTCGGCGCTTATCGCGACCCGCGCCTCTACGCGCTCAATGTGTTCGCCGACCGCTTCTCACAAAGCGTTCAACCGCTCGTCCCGAGCCGCCTCTTCGTCAGCAGCGGCGCCGGCACGAAGCCTGGCGAACTACAAGGCAGCGGCAACGTCCTCGAGACCCTGCTCAGCCTGATCCTGAGCGAAAAAGCCGGCATCAACATCCAGGAAAATACCTCCAGCTCCAAATCGCTGGAGGATTTCCTCAGCAAATTCACCGGCTCGTCCGGAAATGGCGACCCGTTGAAGAAAGCCGCGCCTTCATACGGCGAGAAGATCGCGACTACGTCTCGCTGAACCACGTCGTCTCGCACGCGTCGGACCCGCGTGCGAGGGCTGGCCGGCTCGGGGCCGTTTCTGAGTTGTAGCGACGGCGCTCTGTCGCCGTACAACGCGGGTCACGGCGACGGAGCGCCGTCGCTACAACAAGAAATTGACTCGCCTTCAGCGCTCCTACGAGGGCAACGGAAACCGCCGCGTTAGTTCGCGGACTTTTCCGCGAATTTGGTCGAGCGCGTTTTGGTCGTCGCGGTTTTGGAGGGCGTCGTTGATCAGGTCGGCGATATCGAGCATATCTTCTTCTTTCATGCCACGCGTGGTGACGGCGGGGGTGCCGACGCGGATGCCGCCGGGTTTGAAGATCGGGTAGGTGTCGAAAGGGATGCCATTTTTGTTCACGGTGATCCCGGCGCGGTCTAGGACTTCCTGCGCGACTTTCCCGTTCAGATCTTTCGGACGGAGATCGACGAGCATCAGGTGGTTGTCGGTGCCGCCGGAGGTGATGCGGTAGCCGTGTTTTGTTAGGCCAGCAGCAAGCGCCTTGGCGTTCACGACAACCTGGCGCTGATAATCGCGGAATGACGGCTGAAGCGCTTCGTGGAAGCAGACAGCTTTCGCGGCGATGACATGCATAAGCGGGCCGCCCTGGACACCGGGGAAAACGGTCGCGTCGATCGCCTTCGCGTGTTCGGCGGTGCACATGGTGATGCCGCCGCGCGGGCCGCGCAGACTTTTGTGCGTCGTCGTCGTGACGAACTGGGCGTGCGGAATCGGGCTCGGATGCTGACCGCCCGCGACGAGGCCGGAGATGTGCGCCATGTCGATGAACAAAAGCGCGCCAACGGAATCGGCGATCTGGCGGAGCCGTGGGAAATCGATGATGCGCGGATAAGCGGAGGCGCCGGCGGTGATCATCGCAGGCCGAACTTCCTCCGCTTGTTTCTGCAACGCGTCGTAATCGATCTGCTCGGTCTCGGCGCTGACGCCGTATTGCGAGACCTGGTAGAATTTGCCGGAAAAATTCGCGGGATGTCCGTGGGTGAGATGGCCGCCGTGGGCCAGATTCATAGCGAGGATTTTGTCACCGGGCTTCAGGACCGAAAAATAAACGGCCATGTTCGCCTGGGCGCCGCTGTGAGGCTGAACGTTGACGTGCTCGCAACCGAAGAGCTGTTTCGCGCGATCGATCGCGAGTTGCTCGGCGATGTCGACGTTCTCGCAACCGCCGTACCAGCGTTTCTTTGGATAACCTTCCGCGTACTTGTTAGTGAGAACGCTGCCTTGCGCTTCCATCACCGCGCGGCTGGTGAAATTTTCGGACGCGATCAGCTCAATGTTTTCGCGCTGACGTTTTTCCTCCGCCTGAATCGCCGCGAAAATTTCCGGATCGACTTTGCTCAGCGGTCCGCCGGTGGAGGTGGATGAAACGCCGAAGCCGGATGAGATGTCGGGATCTGCCATGGTGAAAGATGAAGCGCCGCCGCCGCGCGATTTTGCCGGGACCGCGAGTTCGCTTTGTTCTACGAATGCGAGCACGTGCGGTAAAGCGTTTTTGATCGTCTCGGCGCAAACCGTGTAAACATCGCGGCTGCATCCGATCGGGTCCGGCACATCCCGCCAGACCGTCATGCCGGGCTCCTCGAATTCGCGGAGGAGAAATGTCTTCTCGGCCGCTTGCGGGAAGAAGCTGTGGATCGTTTCGAGATGCGCGCCGGTCATGCCGAAAATGTGCGTCGCGCGATCTATGAGCGTGGCGGTGAGCGGCTGGCTGCGGAGCCCGCGAATGTCCACGCCCTCCTGTTCGCAAACATGGACGGCGTGCAGGCTCGGCGGTTGTCCGCGAACGGCATGAACCCCGGCGGAGGCGACTTCGATGTCTTTGCGATTGCCGAGCAAACGGCGGAAAAGGCCCTCTGCCATCGGGCTGCGGCAGATATTTCCTGTGCAGACGAAGAGGACGCTTTTCACGATTTCAAACCGGCGCCGTGCCGGCAGGGCAAACTAAGACTGAACGAAATCAAGTCAACGCGTGGAGCGCGCGTCACCGCTGATCAAAGAATAAGAAGCGGCGATTTCAAATCGCCAAAATCCCGGCGGTTTGGAACGCGCCGCTCCTTGTTGCTTGAATTCCGCGGCATGAAGCAGTGAAATCGCGGCATGGACGGGAGCGCACCGAAAATCGAGATCATCGCGCCGTTTCGAGCCGCGTACGACTGGATGAAAATGGTTTTGTTCCGCCCGTTCGACGTCGCGAAGTGGCTGACGATCGCGTTTGCGGCTTTCATCGCGGGCGCGATGGGCGGTACGAGCGGCGGAAATTTCGGCCGGGTCGGGCGCCTCGGCAATGGCGACTGGAAATATAGCGCGACCCGACACGGCGATCTCAACTGGAATCCTGAACCGTGGATCATCGCCGCGATAATCGGCCTTTTCGTTTTCGTAGCGCTATTCGTGGTGGTCTGGATGTGGGTCTCGTCGCGCGGTCAGTTCATCTTTACCGATTGTGTGGTCAGGAATCGTGGTGCGATCGGCGAGCCCTGGCGTGAATATCGGCGCGAGGGCAACAGCTTCTTCCTGTTTTCGCTCCTGGTGGGGTTCGGAATGTTGGTGATCATCGCACTTGCGGGGTTGTTAATGTGGCTGTGCTTTGTCGGAATGCGGGACCACGAGTCGGGCCCCGGGACCGTCATTGTCGTCATCGGAATATCCCTAGTGGTCCTGCTCTGGATTGCATTCTGGCTGTGCTTTGCAGTGATCTCGGCGTTCATGATCCCGGTCATGTACCGGCGCCGCTGCCTGGCGCGTGAAGCTTTCGTCGACGTGGCAAAGCTGATCGGGAGCAATCCCGTTCCGTTCATTTTGTTTGTGCTCTTCCAAATCGCCCTGGCGATTGGCCTCGTTATTATCGGCACGATGGTCGCGTGCTTTACCTGTTGCATTGGCGGACTGCCTTACGTCAGCACGGTGCTCTTGCTGCCCGCCATCGTCTGGCTGGGCGCGTACAAGCTTATGTTTCTGCGCCAATTCGGCGATGCGTATGATGCCTGGAGTGTCGTCGCCCCGCCTCAGCCAGTGGAACCGCTGCCGCCTCCGCCCAATCCGGCGGTCTGATTACCAGGCAGGCGCTTTAGTTTTTGAAGCAGGCGCTTTGTCGTCGGGCAGGACTTCGAGACGGACGCGAGTGGAACCTTCGCGCAACATATCGAGCTGTTCGGCCGCCTCCTTACAGAGGTCGATTACGGTCCCTCGCCTATAGACTCCGCGATCGGTGATCCGGACGATGACGTTTTTTCCATTCGCGAGGTCAGTGACGCGCACTTTCGTGCCGAAAGGCAGATGGTTGTTGGCGGCGGTGAGCTCGTTCTGGCCGGCGCGCTGTTTCGTCCGCGAATTCCGCGGCACCTTGTACCAAGTCGCGAGTCCTTCCATTTGCGGCTTCGTCGGTTCTGGTGGCTTCGTGTTCACCATTTGGGCAAGCGAACCCCCGGCCGCGCCTAACGACACGACGGCAAGGGCGACGCAGACGCATTTGCGTCCGCGCCAATTATTTGGTGGTGAAGGCATATTTGCCCTCGTGAATCACGTCGCGGATTTTGCGCGCGAGCACTTGGGGAGTAAAAGGTTTCTGGAGCAGTTCGTAGCGGGGATCAAGAGTGCCGTGGTCGCCGATGTCGTTGTCGGAATAACCGGAAACGTAAAGGACTTTCATGTCCGGCCGGAGCGCGGTGAGTTTGAGGGCCAGCTCGTGACCATTCATGTGGGGCATGATGACGTCCGTCACGAGCAGGTGGATTTCGCTGTCGTAATCTTCCGCGAGATTGAGCGCTTCAATCCCGTCACGCGCGCAAAGCACGTTGTAACCCTGATGCTCGAGAACTTCGCAGACGAGCTCGCGAACAATGTCCTCGTCTTCGACCACGAGCACAGTCTCGAAATTATCGGATTTTTCCACCGGCTGGAGCGGCGTCCGAGTGAAATCGACCGGCGCCGATTCTACGGGCAAATAAATCCGGAAGGTGCTGCCGTTGCCGACTTCGCTCTCGACCGAAATCCCGCCGCCGGTTTGGCGCACAATTCCATAAACCGTGGCAAGACCGAGCCCGGTGCCTTTGCCCGGACCTTTCGTGGTGAAGAAGGGCTCGAAAATGTGGGACATCGTTTCCTCGTCCATGCCAGCGCCAGTATCGGTGACGGAAAGCATGACGTATTCGCCCGGCGAGAGCGACGTGGAAAGCTGCTGGGCGGATTGGCGATCCAGGGTCACGTTCTCAGTGCGGATGATCAGCTTGCCGCCGCGCGGCATCGCGTCGCGCGCGTTCACGCCGAGGTTCAGGACAACTTGTTCAAGCTGGCTCGGGTCCGCCTTCACCCGGCCGTTCTCCGCGTCGGGATGCGATTGCAAATCGAACCGCTCGCCGATCACGCGGCGGAGCAAGCGCTCCATCTCGACCACGAGTGAGTTGAGATCGATCACCTTGGGCTGAAGGATTTGTTTTCGGCTGAAGGCAAGCAGTTGCCGCGTGAGCGCCGCCGCCTGTTCGCCGGCTTTCCGGATCAATTCCGCGTTTTGTTTCGCCAGCGAATTGCTGCTGGTCCGCGTCGCGATCAATTCCGCGTAGCCGATGATCGCGGTGAGCAGATTGTTGAAGTCGTGAGCAACACCGCCGGCCAATCGCCCCACGGCTTCCATCTTTTGGGAATGCCGCAGCTCCTCTTCACTTTTCCTCAGCGCTTCTTCCGTTGCGCGGCGTTCCTCCATTTCGCGGACGAGGTTATCGCGCTGCTCGAAAAATTTCTGGGTCGTGCGCGCCATCTCGCCAAATTCAGAATGGTCCCAGCACAAACGCTCGATCGGCTTCGGATCGTTCCGTTTCAGCGTCTCCATGATTTTGCGAAGAGGCTGGCTCACCCAGCGGACGACCGACCAGTAAATGACCAACAGCAACACGCCCGCGAAAATAAAGAGCGATATGATGAGCCGTTCGTTCGACTGGTTGAGCAACCGCACGACCGGCATTTCATTTTTGACAACGAGATGCGCGACAGGCTGTCCGTCCCAGCCCAGGAGCGTTTTGCTGAAAATGAGCAAGCCGTCCTCGACAGTCTCGCGTGGCTGCCATTGCGCCGGCGCGACGCTCAGTTTCGTGTTCGAGAAGAGCGACATCTCTTCGAGCGGCGGCCCGTTCCACAAGCGGCCGACGAAGAAGAACCCCTGCTGTGGAGTCTGCCGCGCATAGTCTTTCGAGCCGTGGACGGTCGCACCGCGGATTTCCATAAGATCTCCGGCCACTTTAATGAAGAAGTGGGTGGCCGGATGTTCGACGAAAAGTTTATCAAACGCTTCGTGCGGCAGTGGAAGATCCGCAGGCTTCGTATTGTCCTGTTTTTCGTCAGCGGCCTTGTCTTGCTCGGCATCACGGAGCAGCGCGTTGCGTGAATAAATGAGGCTCGCGTCGGGGCTGTAAATCCAGACTGCATATGCCTTATAGGCGGAGAGGGTCTCGTTGCTGACGTTTTCGCTCAGCCACTTTTGGTTCTTAGTCTGAATCGCCTGAACCATCGTGTCCCAGGTCGTGTCGTAATCGACTAACGTCTCGAGCGGCTCGCCGTCCTTTACCAGGAAGGCATCAAATGCGCGTTTCGCTTCAACAAGTCGGTCGGTCCGGATCTCGTGGAATTTTTTCTGATCGAAGGCGCGGAAGGCCCACAGGCCGGCCATGAAAACCGCTACGACGACAAGAAGCAGGAGGGTGATCTTGGTTTGGACTTTCATTCTATCTTACAACATCACGGCTGCCTCCTTCCAAGACCGGGCGGGTCGCCCGAGCCTCTATCAGACGGCTTCTCCATCTATTTATTCGCGGATGCGGGCCTCCCGTATGGCAACTATTTTCAGGTCGTCGCCGGTTCCTCGCAGGGTCCACCAATTTTTGGTTCGACCGGTCGCCTTGTTTTTAGTCGATCGACCGTCACTGCGGAGGTCAAAGGCGATGGTAAATTCAACGTTGGTTTCTTGATCGTTTTCTGAGGCGAAAAACGCCACAGGGCCGAGGAGCGTATATTTCCGTTCCGGCCAGCGCTTCACGTAATTAGTCGTGTCTTTGGTAACAAATTCCTGCGAGACACTGCCGTGGTCGAAGTAGCGCACGGGAAAGCCGTAATAACTTATCTGCTTCGCGATATCTGGCGTTTCGCCGTCGCGTAAGTAATCCTGGACGAACTTCGTGACTTGATCAGGCGTCAGATTTTGTCCCGGCGGAGGGGATTCGGCCGGGGGCGCGGGGCTCGGGGTCAGGTCCGGTTTTTCTTCGGCCTCGCGCTGTAAGGCGAGCCGCTGCGATTCCGGCATTGCGCTTTCCGTGTCGCTCTTCAGCACCGGCATATCGGGCAGTGGCGCCGTGGCCGCGACCGCTGTGGCTTGAACATGCAGCGAAGTCGCCGTGTCCGAATCGACTTTGCCAGTGACGGTGAAACCTTTCCTGGCCTGATAGCGTTTTAACGCATCAGCCAGCACGGCGGTGTTCTGCCCGTCGATATTGCCGAAATAGAGATTCCGCTTCCGAAGTTCCTCCTGAACCTGGCGGACTGTTTCGTCCGCCCTGGCAACCGCCGGAAGCGACAGCCCTACGGCAATCAACATGGTGAGGAGACGGGACATCTCACCTATAAAATCGTATGGAATTTATAGTTCGGTTGCCTGCCAGAACTTCCGGAAGGCTCCCGGCCAGCTCCGATCGATCACTTGCTGCCGCGCTTCCCTGCCCATTTTGGCGCGCAAACTCGCGTCGTTGCTGATTCGTTCGATCGCGCGGGCGAAATCATCGGCGTCGTGGGCCTTCGTCACAAAACCAGTGCGACCGTCCGCCACTAACTCTTTCGGGCCGCCCAAATCCGACACGATCACCGGCAATCCGGAGGCTTGCGCTTCGAGCACGACGTTGCCGAACGTGTCCGTCGTGCTCGGGAAAACGAAGACGTCGGCCGAAGCGTAAGCGCGCGCCAATTTTTCGCCTTTGAGGTAACCGAGGAAAACAGCGTCGGGCAGCGCTTCGGCGAGCGCCTCGGCGTAAGGTCCGTCGCCGACGAGATACAACTTCACCGGCTGTCCGGCGTCGCGGATTTTTTTGTAGGCGGTCGCCAGCACATCGAGATCTTTTTCGCGCGAAATCCGGCCGACGTAGAGCAGTCGCACTTCCTGGCCGTTTGCGCCGGAGCCCGGCCAGAACGTGAGGTCACGCCGCGTCGGCGTGAAAAGCTCGGTGTCCAGACCGCGCGGCAGGATCTTCAATTTCTCCTGCGCGAAGCCGCGATCGATCCAGCATTTGCGGTAATACTCGGAATTGACGAAGACCGTGTCGACCTGCCCGTAGAGCCAATGCATGTAACTCCAGGCCAGGCTTTCGAGAAAACGGTCGTCGGTCAGGATCCGCACGTATTCTGGGATATCGGTGTGATAGATGCCGCTCGTTTGCAGGTTCAGCATTTTCGCCGCGAGCAGTCCCACGAGACCCATCGGGCCCGGGGTGCTGATGATGATTTCCGTGAACTGCTCGCGCTGAATGTAATCGAGGATCTGCATGATCGGCGGGAAGCTCAGCCGTTGCAGCTCGTACTCCGGCAACTCAAATTCGCCGATCGGCCGGAAATTCATGATCGGGATTTCGTCGACTTCGAGCCGGCGTCGTGAGGTGACGACGATCAATTTTTCTCCAGCCGCCACTCCTGCCGCGGTCATTTTACGGATCGTGTTCGCGACGCCGTTCACGTCGTCGAGCGTATCGGTAAACCAGGCGCGCTTCCGGTTTTGCAACGCTGACGGAATCGTGCCGGTCATTTTCGAAAACACATCGCGCAACCACCGGCGCGACGGCGCCTGACTGTGGAACGCGTAAATGTAAGGCGTGAGCAGGATGATGATCGGCGCGATCCCGCTCAAGGCCTGCATGCTTTCGATGAGGTTTCCCTTCCGGATTTGCTGGACGAATTTCTCGAAGAGCCGAAAGGCGAGTTGCTCGCACACGAGGTTCGCCATCAAAAATGTGCGGCGCTCGGGCTCCTTTACGCCTTTCATCTCGCGAGCCAAACGCGCTTTCACCTTTGGTTGCGCGAAATATTTCGAGAGCCCTTTCCAGAGCGAGACATTGCGCGGTTTAGCCAGCTCGAAAATTTTTCCGGACATCACGCCGTGGGCGATGAAGGTCGCCTTTTCCTTGAGCGTGAATTCCGTCGGGTCCCGCCCTTCCATGAAGCGAGAGAACATCGTCTCGAGCAGCGGCGCAGTCGGCCCGAGATTTTCCGTGAACCGGTCCCGGATGAAACAGGAGACGGTGTTGTAGAACCCGTGCGACAAGGCGAGCGGCGTGCCGCCTTCACCGCGCGGCTCGCATTTCCCTTCGCGAACGTGCTCGAGAAATTCGATCGCGCTCCGTGCCTTCGGTGTTTCCGTGAAAGCGCCGGCGACAAATTGGCCGCCGTGATCGTCTGATCCGCCGGTGAAAATTTTCCGCCAGGGCTCCGGGTGTGTCGGCTGAAGGTTGTGACGATTCGCCAGTTCTTCGATTTTTTCCGGAGTGAGACCGGCGAGAAGTTCGCGCGCCAGGACGCTGAGGAGCGCGTCGCGCAGGCCGTTTACTCCTTCGAAATGTTTGAAGAGCAGGATCAACCGCTCGAGATGCGACGCGTCCAGCTTGCCGTTGATGCTGTAAAGTGGATGCGCGACCGAGTGCGCGATTGCCTGCCGCTGCAAATAACTTTGCAGATCGAAAATATTGTCGCGCACCTGAACCATGTCCGCGTGCTGCGCCTCCGTGATTCCCCAAACGAGGACGTGAATCTTGCAGGGATCCTGTGGGAAATAAGTCGTCACCTCTTCGCTGATGAACGTCCCGGGCAAATCGGCGATCTCGAGGTTTCCATCGATCGTGTCGTGGTCGGTCAGGGTGATAAAATCCATCCCGCGTTCCCGCAGCAAACGATGCAATTCGCGTGGATCGCTGTAGCTGTCGGGAAAATCGAAGCGGCGGAAGAGCCATTCTTCGGAGCGCGCGCTGAAACGCGAATGAATGTGAAGATCGCAGCGGCTCATAACCACTCGTTAGGTCTGCGCGCCGAGTCGCTTTTCCGCGATCCAGTCACGATAGGTCGTGGCATTTCGATTTTGCAGAAGCCGTTCTGTCAGCCGCAAGACTTGCCGCCAGATTTCCGGATGCTCGCGATCGGGCGGATGAATGCTGACGCGCGCGATCGGCGCGTCGAGCAGTTGGCGCACCAGGAAGTTGTTCCAGGCGAGACTCGTGGTCCGGCGCCAGCCGCTCCGAACGCTGTAGGCCAGAGTCCGCGCCGGATAATTTTCGCCGGAACGCAGGTCGCGGATGCCGCTTAGCCGCGTCGTGTATTCCAATTCCGCGTCCGCGGCTGCGCGTTCGCCCGGCGCGCCGAGCAGCCACGCCGGCGCGATAAAACCACGCGGCGTCAGTCCGGCTTCCGTGAATTCCTGGCGGGCTTTTGTGATCCGGCGAAAGGCTTCGTCGTAATCGAGATCGTAGAACTCGCCTTCATCTTTTGTATAGAAACGCGTGAACAACTTCTGCGACACACTTTCCTCGGTTCGGCGCGGTCGCTCGTGAAAATATCCGTGGATCACGATCTCGTGTCCCTTCGTTTCCAAGTCCTGAAGCCAGCGAACAAATCCGCGATCCTCCGTGGAGCAACCGCGGTGATGATAATTCGGCACGACCAGGAGCGAACAGACCGCGACCCCGCGATGCGCCAGGTCCGAAATGATTTCCTCGACGCGGGTTTGGGTGGCTGGCGCGACATCGTGAATGGAAACGACGAGGGCCGCGCGCTCCGCTTCCGCCGAGAGCGCGAAGAGGGACGGCAACGACGTCGCACTGGCTCCGGTCACGCCGGAATTTTCGGTCTCAAATCAGGCGCAAACAAGCTCAATCGCTTGTCTTGCTCATCCGCACGATTTCGTCGAACTGCGCTTTCGTCACCGGCTGGACTGACAGTCGCGACAACCGCAGCAACGCTATGTCCTTTAGCTTCGAGTTCTGCTTGATCTCCTCGAGCGCAACCGGACGTGATAGTGGTTTTTCCGGCGCGAGATCGACCGCGCTCCAATCGCCTTCCTTCGCCGTCGGGTCTGGATAAGCTTCGCGCACGACGTTCGCGATTCCCTGGACCGCTTTGTCCGTGACGCTGTGATAGAAAAACACGATGTCGCCTTTGCGCATCGCTCGGAGATTATTTCGCGCCGTGAAGTTGCGGACGCCAGTCCACGCCGTTTTCCCGTCGCGGACGAAGTCGGTCCACGAATAAGAGGACGGTTCCTGTTTCACGAGCCAGAATTGTTTCACGATTGTTTAGTAGAACAGCGCTCCGATTCGCGAACAAGCTTGCTGTTATCATGGCGTGATTCGACAACTGCGCAGCTTTGTTTGACACTCGGCACATGGCCCGCGGCGCGTTCATCACATTCGAAGGTTCGGAAGGTTGCGGGAAATCCACCCAGGTTAAACGGCTCGCCGCGCGTTTCGAAAAAGCCGGCGTCCGCACCCTCGTCACGCGCGAGCCCGGCGGCACCGCTATCGGCGAAAAAATCCGCGATCTTCTCCAGTTTGCGCCGGAAAGTTTCGCCATGATGCCGGAAACCGAAGTCCTGCTCTTTGAAGCAAGCCGGGCCCAGCTGGTCCGCGAAACGATCCAGCCGGCGCTCGAACAAGGTACCGTGGTGATCTCCGATCGCTTCTTCGATTCCACGACAGTTTACCAGGGCGTAGCTCGCAAACTCTCTCCCGACATCGTTGCGACGCTGAACTCCTTCGCCGTCGGCGACACGCGGCCCGATATCACGTTCATCCTCGACATCGACGTTGAAACCGCGCGCAACCGAATGCTGCGTCGCGTGCGTCCCGTAGCAGTAAAAGACCGGATGGAAGAGGAACCGGTCGAATTTTACGAACGCGTTTGCCAGGGTTACCGCGAACTCGCGCAGCGCGAGCCCGATCGTTTCGTCCTTCTCGACGGAGCCGAATCGCCAGAGGCGATCGAAGAACAAATCTGGAATTCGCTCCAATCGAAAATCGAGAATCGAAAATCGAAATTGTAAGCGATGGCTTTTACCCGCACCGGCGCATTCGAATATCTAAGCCGAGCCCACGAACGCGGCCGGCTGGGCCACGCCTACCTGATCTCCGGTCCGCCCGGCAGCGGCAAACGCGGGCTCGCCTCCGATTTGTCGAATCTGGTTGCGGCAGCCAAAGCGGATGATGTTTTCGCCGCACCGCCGGCGGGCGTTTTTTTGGCGGAGCCGGAATCGAAGTCGCGCCGGATTGTGATCGATCAGGTGCGCGCCCTCGAGCACGCGCTCCAGATGCGGAGCAGCAACGGTCACCGAAAAGTCGCGATCATCGCGGATGCCGACCGTCTGCAACCACAAGCGGCGAATGCGTTTCTCAAGACGCTGGAGGAACCGCCTAACGACTCGTTGCTGATCCTGCTCAGCGCCATGCCGGAAGTTTTGCCGGACACCATCCTGTCGCGTTGTGTGGCGGTACCGCTCGCCGCCGCGGAGGAGCGAACGCTTTCCGACGAGGAAACGGAGTTGATTGAATTGCTGGGCGAAACAGCCGGCTCGAAAGGGCAGGGAATTCAGCCGGCTTACCAACTCGCGCGTGGTTTTCATCGTTTGCTCGCGCAGATGCGCGAAGCAATCCAGGACGAAAACGCGGCGGCATTGAAGCGCGACGAAGGACGGTATCGCAATACGACCGACGGCGCCTGGCTTGACGAGCGGGAAGATTATTACAAGGCACTCACTGAAAGTCAGTACGTGCGCCAGCGCGCTCGCCTCGTGGAAATTCTCTTTCTTTGGTGGTCGGACGTTCTGCGGGCGAATACAGGAATCGCGCGACGCGAGTTTCCAAAGGCAAAAAAGCAAACCGAAGCTCTGGCGGCGCGGATGAAAACACCGGACATCCTGCGACGGATTCGGCGGCTCGAAGAAATGCGCGACCATCTGGGCCGGAACATTCAGGAAGCGTTGGCGGTAGAGGTCGCGTTCCTGAGCGTTTTTACATGGTAGGGACGCCGCGCTGCGGCGTCCGGAGGATGGCGAAAATACACCCAGCGCTCGGACGGCGCAGCGCGGCGTCCCTACCAGAAGATTGTTCTTCGTGCGTGGGCCGCATAACCTTCGGCTTATGAGATTCGAAAATCAGGTCGCGGTTGTCACTGGAGCCGGACGCGGGATCGGCCACGCCATTGCCGTCCGTCTTGCTAAGGAAGGCGCGCGCGTTGCCTCGGTCAGCCGCACCCAAGCGAACGCGGAAAAAACCGCGAGCGAGATTAACGGATTGCGCGCCGATGCAGCCAAAGCTTACGCCGTCGACGTCGCCGACCAGGCGGCCGTCCAAAAAGCCGCCGCCGAAATTTTCGAGACGTTCGGCCGCGTCGACATTCTGGTGAACAACGCCGGCGTGACTCGCGACGGATTGAGCATGCGCATGTCGATGGACGATTGGGACACGGTCCTGAACACGAACCTGAAAGGCGCTTTCAATTTCACGCAGGCGGTGATGCGTCCGATGATCAAGCAGCGCAGCGGCCGAATCATCAACATCAGTTCGATCGCCGGACTGACTGGCAACGCCGGCCAGGCCAATTACTCCGCGAGCAAGGCCGGCCTAATTGGCCTGACGAAAACCCTCGCGCGCGAGCTGGCGAGCCGTGGCATTACCGTGAATGCCGTCGCCCCCGGATTAATCGAGACCGACATGACCACGGTCCTTTCCGAAGAAATTCGCCAAAGCATTCTGCAAAAGGTCCCACTCGGTAAACTCGGTGAACCCGACGACATCGCCGGCGCTGTCGCCTATCTCGCGTCGCCGGAAGCGAAGTACATCACGGGGCAGGTGTTGACGGTCGATGGTGGAATGGTGATGTAGCGACGAGCCTGTCATCCCGAGTCGCGCAGACGGCGAGGGACCTCACAGTTGGAGTGCTCGTTACGCAGACGATGTGCAACGCGCTGCTTGACGTAGGCGTCACCGAGTCGCGCGGTAGCGACTGACCGCTCGAGAGATCCCTCGGCGCGCTTCGCCAGCCTCGGGATGACCTGCTTATTTGCGCCCTGTTCGATCCCGTTTCATGGTGAATGCATGGCGACAGAAAAAGCGACATTCGGTGCGGGGTGTTTTTGGGGCGTCGAAGCGACCTTCCGCGCTGTGCCCGGCGTGAAGGAAGCCATCGTCGGTTACGCGGGCGGTAAGACCGAGAACCCGACTTACGAAGATGTCTGCAGCCACACCACGGGGCACGCCGAAGTCGTCGAGGTCGAATTCGACCCCGCAACTGTCAGTTACGATCAGCTGCTCGATGTTTTCTGGGCGAACCACAACCCGACGACGCTCAATCGCCAGGGCCCCGACGTGGGCGATCAATATCGGTCCGTAATTTTTTATCATTCGCCCGAGCAACAGGCCGCGGCGGAAGCGTCCAAAGCGCGTTTGCAAGGAAGTGGCCGGTTCAAGAATCCGATTGTGACTTTCATTCAACCGGCGCCGCCGTTCTATCCCGCGGAGGATTATCATCAACGGTATCTCGAAAAGCGCGGTCTCTCGCACTGCGCGATCTAGCGCGCGCGGCTCGCCATGAAGCGCGACGTCGTCCGTTCCCGGGATTTCGTTCACGATGCCGCCCAATTTATTTTGAGCCAGGCCCGCATCGCATTGGCGGAGCGCGAGCAATTCCGGATCGCGCTTTCCGGCGGGAACACGCCCCGGCCCGTTTACACTGAGTTCGCCCGCATCGCGCGCGACCTCCCGTTTGACCGCGTCCACTTCACCTTTGGCGACGAACGCTGTGTGCCGCCGGACGATCCGCAAAGCAATTTCCGAATGGCGCGCGAATCGCTTTTCGTTCCAGGCGGCGTGCCGGAAAAATCAATCTCACGAATGCGTGGCGAAATCGATCCGCAAATCGCGGCGCAGGAATATCAGGACGGGCTCGACCTTCTCGCGACTCAGCGCGGCGAAATGATTTTTCGTCACGATCTCATTTTGCTTGGCGTCGGCGACGACGGCCATACCGCCTCGTTATTTCCGGGAACGGCGGCCCTGGAAGAAAAGACGCGCAAGGTGGTTGCGAATTTCGTTCCGAAATTCGAAGCCTGGCGAATCACGTTCACTTACCCCCTGATCAATCAGGCTCGGCATATTTGCTTTCTCGCAAACGCGAACAAGAACCCGGCGCTCTTGGAACAAATCCTGCAAGGCAATCAACAATTCCCCTCAGCGCGAGTCGCTCCAGTGGCTGGGGACCTTACCTGGATTCTCGCCGAATCGTAATTGCCCATGCGTAAAATCATCGTCACCGGCTCTGCCGGATTAATCGGATCGCAAAGCGTGCGGCACTTTGCCGCCGAAGGTTATCGCGTTGTCGGGATCGATAACGACATGCGGAGCCAATTTTTCGGCGCCGAAGCTTCGACCAGGAAAACTCGCGACGAACTTGTGGGCTCGGTCCGAGATTATGAGCATCACGACGTCGATATTCGTGATGCCGCCAAAGTGCTGGCGCTTTTCAAGGATCAGGGAACCGACATTGCCGCCGTCATTCACACGGCCGCGCAACCATCGCACGACTGGGCCGCGCGCGATCCGCAAACGGATTTCACTGTGAACGCGAACGGTACCTTAAACCTTCTCGAAGCCGCGCGCGCCTGCTGTCCGGAAGCGCCGTTCGTCTTCACGTCGACAAATAAAGTTTACGGCGACACCCCGAACCGATTGTCGCTCCGCGAGCTCCCTCTGCGCTGGGAAATCGCCGCGGGCCACGAATACGAGCCCGGCATTTCCGAAACGATGAGCATCGATTACACGAAGCACTCGCTCTTCGGTGCCTCGAAGGCGGCGGCCGATCTGCTCGTCCAGGAATACGGCCGCTACTTCAACATGCCGACGGTTTGTTTCCGCGGCGGCTGCCTCACCGGCCCCGCCCACGCCGGCGCGGAGCTGCACGGGTTTCTCTCCTACCTCATGATCTGCACGGTGACCGGGAAACCGTACCGCGTCTTTGGTTACAACGGCAAACAAGTGCGCGACAACATTCATAGCGCCGATCTCGTGGACGCGTTCGCTGCCTTCATCCGCGCCCCACGAGTGGCCGAGGTCTACAACATCGGCGGCAGCCGCCACAGCAATTGCTCGATGCTGGAGGCCATCAATCTTTGCGAGGAAATCAGCGGCCGGCGTTTAACGTGGAAATACGAAGAGGCCAACCGGATCGGCGACCACATCTGGTGGATCAGCGACGTCCGCAAATTCCAGGCGCATTACCCGGAATGGAAATTCCGTTACGGTCTGCGCGAGATCATGGAAGAAATCCATGCGGCGGTAGCCAGGTAGGGACGCCGCGCTGCGGCGTCCGTGTCTTCGGGGCAACGCGACGGACAGCGCAGCGCGCTGTCCCTACCTTCTAGTACTCTTCGCCCGCGTCTTCTTTCGAAGTCGGCGCGACGCGGTCCTGGATTCCGTAGACGTGGAACATGCAGCCGAACCAATAGAGCGGAATCAGAAACAGCCCGAAGCCAGCCGTCGCCGTCGCGGCAAGGGCCCCGCCGAGGAGCGCCCCGATCGCGCCGATGAAAAACAGAAGACCAATAAATTTGTAGCCCTTGTACACGTGCCCCAGGCCTGGGATCACACTCAACATTACGGCGACGGCGTCGCTCGCCTTGCCCTCGGCCGTTTCCGTGTCGGGACGGACCCAATCGCAACGGTCGCAAGAGGTCGCGCCTTTCGGCAGGACGTGCCCGCAGTGCGGACAAGTCATCGTATCGGCGGTAACCGGCGGTTCTAAAGTCGGGGCATCGGTATATTCCACAGTTCCTCCTGGTTGAATCGCAGCGACGCCTAACCGTCCGACGCAGCAGGATTTCGTCAAGGCCTTCGCATCCGGCCGTCTTTCTGCGCGTGCAATCTATTATCGGCTTCTCCACAATGCCGCGCGTGGCGAGCCTGTCTCAAATCGTTTCCTATGCGGACGAGCATCTGCGCATTCGTGAGATCGACGATTGGCCGAACGCCTTGAACGGCCTGCAGATGGAGAACTCCGGCGCGGTTACGAAAATGGGAGCGGCGGTGGATGCTTCCACGCGCACGATCGAAAGCGCGATCGGACGCGGCGTGAATTTGCTCATCGTGCATCACGGACTCTTTTGGCCAGGGCTCCAACCGTTCACCGGCGGACGCCGTCGCACGTTCCAACAAATTTTCCGAAGCGATCTCGCCATCTACAGCGCGCACCTTCCGCTCGATGTTCATTCGGTTCTCGGAAACAACGCCCAGCTCGCGCATTCGTTAGGCTTCGAAAATACCGAGCCATTCTTCGAGGCGAAAGGTCAACCCACCGGACTCAGGGTGGAGGTGAAAATTTCGCGGGACGAGCTCGCGCGGAAACTGGAGCAGTCGTTAGGCGGCCCGGTCAAAATGTTTGCGTTCGGCCCGTCCGAAACAAAATCGATTGGAGTCGTAACTGGTGGCGCGGGTTCCGAGATTTACGCGGTGGCGCGCGATAGCATCGACACCTTCATCACCGGCGAAGCGCCGCACTGGGCGGCGGTCGCGGCGGAAGAACTCGGGGTGAATCTTTTGCTCGGCGGGCATTACGCGACGGAAACGTTTGGTGTGAAAGCTCTCGCGGCGCATCTCTCCGAGCGGTTCGACGTGCCGTGGGAATTCATCGATTCCCCGACTGGACTATGAGCTCGGACTCAACGTTGGGTTGTATTGCGTTGCTGGTAGCCCTCGCGCCGTTGGTCTTGCTGATCGTCGGCATTGTCCAGCTGCAGAAACTCAAGTCCGCCGTTCGGAATCTGGTCCAGCGCGTCGCCAATCTGGAATCTCGAGCGGCTCAAGGCATCCCGGCGGAGAAGGAATCGGTTCTTTCGCGAGCGCCTTTGCCGCGAACACCTACGATGGCCTCATCGCCGCCAATCTCTCCGGAACCGCCAGGATTAACGCCGAAAAGCGAACCACCACCACCGCCTATCCCGCGTCCGCAGCCGCCACCCGCCGCCCATCCACCAATAGTTCCGCCACCAACGATTGTCCGGCCGCCGCCAGTTCCATCCAAGCCATTCGATTGGGAAGCGTTCTTCGGAGTCAAGCTCTTCGCCTGGATCGGCGGATTCGTGCTCTTCCTCGGAATCGTCTTCCTCGTAAAATATTCGTTCGACAACAATCTCATCACCCCCGCGATGCGCGTCGCGATCGGCAGTGTTGTCGGCATCGTGCTCATCGCGACTGGCTGGTTCACCGCCACGCGCAATTATCGCGTCTCCGGCCAAAGTCTTTGCGCTACCGGCGTGCTCGTTCTCTACGGCAACATTTTCGCCGCCCAAGTTTTTTATCGGCTGATCGCGCTCGGGCCCGCCTTCGCCTCAATGGCCGTCGTCACCGCGGTCGCGTTCTTCCTCGCCGTTCGCATGAACGCGCAGGTCATCGTCATCCTGGGCCTGCTCGGTGGTTTCCTCACGCCGGTGCTGCTCTCGACTGGCGTCGATAATCCAACGGCGCTTTTTGGTTATATCGCCGTCCTCAACATCGGCGTCGCCGCAGTCGCGTTGCGGAAACGTTGGGATTACCTGGTCCTACTCGCCGCGGCCGGCACCATCATCATGGAATTCGGGTGGGCCGATAAGTTTTTCGTGATCGGAAAGCGGAACATCGCCTTCGCGATTTTTATTGGGTTCGAAGCGCAGTTCCTCGCGATCTACGCCTGGGCGCGCCGACTCCATCCCCCCGCGAAGTGGACCGCGCGTGCCGCTGTCGCGCTTTCCCTCGCGGCTTTGGCCTGGGGATTCTGTCTCTTGAGTTACCAGGCCTTGGGCTTCCGTCCATCGTTTGTTTTCACTTACATCTTTCTCGCGGAGGCGGGTCTCCTAGGCCTCGCTCTGCTTCACGCCAAACGCGACCTTCTTGTCCCGCTCGCCGGGGGGATCGTTTTTGTTTTTCTCGGGATCTGGACCGCGAACTATTTGATTCCCTCGTTGCTTTGGTGGGCCTTGGGCGCCTACGTCGTCTTTTCTCTTCTTCATGCCGGCTTTGCGGTTTGGCCGCCTTCGGTGGAAACGGCCGGTAAAAAATCGCCGTGGCCAAATTATCTGCCGCTGCTGCCGCTCATTCTGATTTGGATCTGCGTTTCGAAAAACGAAACGTCCTCCGCGGTCTGGTTCTGTCTGTTGGTTCTCGATTTCGTCGTGATCGGCGTGGCGCTCATCCGTCGCTCCGTGCTCGCCATCGCGGCCGCGGTCGTTCTCACGTTTTTCTCCGCGCTTCTTTGGATTGCGATCGGGCCGGCCGATATCGACCTGGCCAGCTTCCTCGTTGTCGCCGCTGGCTCAGGCACGTTGTTTTTCTCGGTCTCGCTTTTCAGCGCGCAGCGCTTCTTCTCTGATTCGCCGCAAGTGCGTCGCAACATTCCGGTGCTCGCCGCCTCGCTCCCATTTGTTTTGATCATCACGGCGATGACCAAATTGCCGGCGGCGAATCCGACGCCGTATTTCATCACCACGTTTGTTCTCTGCGTCCTGCTGCTCGGCCTCGCGGTCATTTCTCGCACGAGTTGGATCGCGCTCATCGCGCTCGTTTTCGGCTGGCTCGTCCAATGTGAATGGCAAGGCTCCCAGCATTTCAATATTGGTTTCGCCACCCTCGCGCTCGGATGGCAGACCGCGTTCTTCCTTATCTTCTTCGCCTTTCCGTTTTTCACCGCGGAAGAACGGAGAGCCTTGCCTTGGTCGATCGGCGCCCTGGCCGGTCCGCTCCA
Organism: Chthoniobacterales bacterium; assembly: GCA_045809795.1. GTDB lineage: Bacteria > Verrucomicrobiota > Verrucomicrobiia > Chthoniobacterales > UBA10450 > AV80. Next base: position 143,783 of record JBJMXD010000006.1, on the reverse strand, counting down.
ATTCATGCTGATTTACGACACCATCCGGCACGCGTTTCCCGCTTTGGATAACGGCTTAGCTCCCGCTGTTTTCATTGTTCCCTACGCCATTGCGGTTTGGTTTCTCGTCCGAAAGCGCCAGGCCAATCCCGCTACAGGCGATGCCCGTCTGGCGTGGCAGGGTGCGGCGGCGCTCTTCTTTATTACGCTGATTTTCCCGGTTCAATTCGATCGCGAATGGATCACGCTCGGCTGGGCGCTCGAAGGTTTAGCCTTAATCTGGCTCTTCCGGGTCGTTCCGAATCGCGGACTGCGCTATGTCGGCGTTGGCCTGCTTTGTCTCGCCTTCGTCCGGCTGGCTTTGAACCCGGCCGTCCTCGAATATCATCGCCGCACCGCGACGCCGATCTGGAACTGGTATTTTTACGCTTACGGAATCGCGATCGGTTGCCTCTTCGTTGGCGGCTGGTTGTTCCGCCGGCCGCGCACCACAACGTTTGAGCGCACGTCCCCAACGCTCCTCTACTCGTTAGGCGCGATCCTCACCTTTCTTCTCCTCAACATTGAGATCGCCGATTATTTCTCCGTGGGGCCGACGCTGACCTTCTCGTTTTCTGGAAACTTCGCCCGCGACATGACCTACTCGATCGCCTGGGCGCTTTACGCCTTCGCGCTCCTTCTCATCGGTATGAAAAAGCACACCAGCTGGGTCCGCTATTCCGGAGTAGCCCTGCTCGTCGTCACCCTCGCCAAACTTTTCTTCCACGATTTGAGCAGCCTTAGCCAGCTTTACCGCATCGGCGCCTTCATCGGCGTCGCCGTGATCCTGATCGTCGCTTCCTTCGTTTATCAACGCTTCCTCATCCCGAAAGCAGACAACCCGCCACCACCGCCGCTGCCCACTTCCTGATTTCGCCGCAGCGCCAACGGCGCGTCATCAACAATAGCCTGGGGCAACGCCCCAGGATGAAGGCCCCCATCCCGGTCAGCGCTGAAGGCGCGACTCAAATTTCTTTGCGGCGGTCGCGCCCCGGGTTGAGTCGCGCTTTCAGCGCTGGCGTTTTCTGGCATCCGACACCTGGGGCGTTGCCCCAGGCTAAATTGAATTGCGCCTTTGGCGCCTCTTCTGTAGCCGTCGCCCTGTGGGCGACGCCGAAGTTCCGTTGAGGGCGACCTCCCGCGTCGCCCACAGGGCGACGGCTACAGAAGAGCCTTGATTTCGCTTTCGTAAAACGCGACTCCGCTGTTCTGTTGCGCCGTGAACGAGGCGGCGATCCCGGCGAACAAACGCGTCAGCACTCGAGCCACCGGCGTCGTCGGGATCGCGATTTTGTGCAGCCGCGTTCTTGGCCTGATCCGCGAAGTGCTTTTCGCGGCCCTCTTCGGCGCGGGAAGAAATCTGGATGCTTTTCTGATGGCCTTCCGAGTGCCGAACATGTTGCGCGATCTTTTTGCGGAAGGCGCATTGTCGACGGCGTTCATCACCACGTTCTCGAAGAAAATCGCGACCGAGGGCGACGAGTCTGCCTGGCGGCTCGCGAACAAGGTCGCCACCCTCACGGTCGTTTTCATGAGCGCGATCACGCTCCTCGGCATCCTCTTCGCGCCGCAGTTCATCGACTTAATGACGTGGTGGAGCTGGTCGCCGGAAAAGACCGCGCTCACGGTTTTGCTCACGCGAATCATGTGGCCGTTTATCCTGCTTGTCTCGGTCGCCGCCCTCGCGATGGGAATGCTGAACGCGAAAAACGTTTTTGGCATGCCGGCGATGGCGTCGAGTTTCTTCAATCTCGGCTCGATCATCGGCGGGGTGGCGCTCGGCTGGTGGTTCGATCCGCACTTCGGCGCTCGCGCCTTGATTGGACTTTCCATCGGCACGCTGATTGGCGGTCTCTGGCAATTAACCGCCCAGTTCCCGTCCCTGCGCCGGGTCGGTTACAAATTCAGAACCGATTTTCATTGGCGCGATCCCGGCGTGCGAACCGTCCTGGCGCTGATGGGCCCAGCGGTGATCGCAGCGAGCGCGGTTCAGGTAAACGTGTTGATCAACAGCGGGTTCGCGGCGCGCCTTGGCGACGGACCCGTGAGCTGGCTCAACATAGCGTTTCGGCTCATGCAATTGCCGCTCGGAATTTTCGGAGTCGCCATCGCCACCGTGACCCTCCCGCTCGTTTCGCGCAGCGCCGCGCTAGGCAACAAAGCGGAGTTCCGCGGCGCGCTCGCTCACGCCATGCGGCTGGTGATGCTGCTGACGATTCCATCCGCCATTGGCCTCATTATTCTGGCGGAGCCAATCATCGGCCTGATCTATCAGCACGGCCGTTTCACGATTGCGTCTACAATTCAAACCGCCGACGCGTTGCGCTTTTATGCGATCGGCCTCGTTGGCTATTCCGCCGTCAAAGTTTTGGCGCCCGCCTTTTACGCGCTCGATAAACGGAATCTCCCGATGTTCGTCAGCCTCTTTTCGATTGGGGTAAACATCGGGTTAAACTGGTTCTTCACGTTTCGTCTTCAGCTTGGTCATCGCGGGCTGGCGCTCTCCACGAGTCTGGTGGCAATCACGAATTTCCTCATCCTCTACGCGATGATGCGCCGTTACGTCGGCCGTCTCGAAACCGGCGTGATGCTGCAGACGTTGGGAAAATTATTGCTCGCTGGCGCACTCCTCGCCGGGATCTGTTTTCTCGCCCAATATTACCTGTTCGTTTCGCCAAGCGATCCCGTGTGGCGGAAAGCTGGTGGACTGGCGGTCACCATCGCTGTAGCAGCGGTCATCTTTTTCGGCGCGGCGTATTTGCTCCGTGTCGCGGAGGTCCGCGATGTCGCCATGCTTGTCCGCAGCCGGCTCGCCAGGACGCGCGCCTCATAGGTCCTATAAGTCGTATAGGACCTATTCCAAAGCCTGCGCCAGATCTTCTATGAGATCATCCGGATGCTCCAGCCCCACTGATAACCGCAATAATCCCTGCGGCGTCCGCGGATCTTCACCTTTAATCGACGCGCGATGCTCGATCAGGCTTTCCACCCCGCCCAAGCTCGTGGCTTGGATGAAAAGCTTCGTCTTCGCGGCGACGGCCATGGCCGCTTCCCGTCCGCCGTGCACTTCGAACGACAGCATTCCGCCAAACGCATTCATCTGCCGCGCCGCAATTTCGTGTCCGGCATGCGATTCGAGCGCGGGGTAGCGCACTGCTTCCACCTGGGCGTGGTCCGCCAGCCAGGTCGCGATTTTCAGGGCGTTCTCGCAATGCCCGCGCATCCGCCAGGGTAGAGAACGCATCCCGCGCAAGATGAGCCAGCAATCGAACGGAGAGGGGACGCCGCCGCAAGTCGTCTGGACTTCCCGCAGGCGTGTAAAAAAGTCTGTCTGCGTTTTCGCGATGATCACACCGCCGGTCACGTCGGAATGGCCCCCGAGATATTTCGTCGTCGAATGCATAACGAGGTCGCACCCCAGATCGAGCGGCCGCTGCACGATCGGCGCCCAGGTGTTGTCGCATGCGCAGATCGCACCAGCCGCATGAGCGATCTCCGCTACCGCAGAAATGTCGGTAATTTTCAGGAGCGGATTGGAGGGCGTCTCGATCCAGATCAGTTTTGTTTCCGGCCGCATCGCCGACCGGATCGCCTCGAGGTCGGTCATGTCGACAAAGGTTACTTCGAGTCCCCACCGCATGTAGATTTCGCGGAGCAGTTTCGTCATGCCGTGATAAACGTCCGTCGGCGCGACCACGTGATCGCCGGACGCCAATGATTGCAGGACGGCGCTGGACGCCGCGAGGCCCGACGCGAACGCCGCCGCTTCCGCTCCGCCCTCGAGCGCGGCGAGAGCTACTTCGAGCGCGTGGCGGTTCGGGTTCGCGCTCCGCCCGTAAATGTAGCCATGCGGATAATTCCCTTCCGCATCGCGTTCGAACGTCGTCGACAGATGGATCGGTGCCGCCACCGCGCCGGTGGCCGAATCGACCTCATGCCCAGCATGCACGGCGAGCGTTTCAACGCGCATCAACGCGTATCTTGCATCGCGCCTGTCGCATCGCGAATTAAATTTGACGATCTCGCGCCCTCAGCGCAAATAGCACCTGAATTTCTCGCCGGCGCATTCTACCTTCCGGCTTCGCCTTTATGAGCAGTATCTACGACGACGAAGTTTTTAAGATGGCTTGCGACCAGTTCCAGGTCATCGCCGATTACCTCCAGATCGATAAAAACGATCGCGACCGGCTTATGCTCCCGAAGCGCGCGATGGCAGTGACGTTGCCGGTCCACATGGATGACGGCAGCACCCAGACTTTCCAGGGCTACCGCGTCCAGCATCACCTGACGCTCGGTCCGACCAAGGGCGGCACGCGTTTCGCCCCGAACCTTTCCATGGGCGAAACCGCCGCGCTCGCCATGTGGATGAGTTGGAAATGCGCGCTCGCGAATTTGCCTTACGGCGGCGCGAAAGGGGGCGTGGCCTGCGACGTCAGCAAGCTTTCGCGGCAGGAACTCGAAGCGGTCTCGCGCCGTTACATGCAGGAGATGATCCCGTTCGTCGGCCCGCACACCGACATCATGGGCCCAGACATGGGCACGAACGAACAGGTCATGGCGTGGTTCATGGACACGTACTCGGTGTATCAGGGCTATTGCGTCAACGAAATCGTGACCGGCAAGCCGGTGTCGATCGGCGGCACCGAAGGACGGCGCGAAGCGACCGGTCGCGGCGTCGTTTACCTGATCGAGCGCGCGATGGACATGCTCAAGATGAATCCGGAAAAGAGCACCGCGATCGTCCAAGGATTCGGCAACGTCGGTGGCGTCGCGGCGTTATCGCTCGCGCTCAAAACGGGCGTAAAGGTCGTCGGTCTCAGCGACCACACGGTCGCGCTATACAATCCGAACGGCATCGACGTCGCGAAAGCAGAGCAGCACGTGCTCAAGAAAGGCAACCTGCGCGCGTTCGATGAAGCCGATCGAGTTGATCCGAACGAGTTGCTAACGATGCAGTGCGACGTGCTCGTTCCGTCCGCGGTCGACCGCGTGATCAACGCTGGCAACGCGGCGAAATTGAAATGCCGGATTCTCGCCGAAGGCGCGAACGGCCCGACCACGCCCGAGGCTGATCTCATTCTCAACGAGCGTTGGGAAGAACTCTTCGTTATCCCGGATATTCTCTGCAACGCCGGCGGCGTGATCGTTTCGTATTTCGAATGGGTCCAGGGATTGCAGGCCTTCATGTGGTCGGAGACCGAAGTGACCGACAAACTTTTCCGCATCCTCGAGCATTCCTTTGCGCAGGTGATCCGCCGGGCCAAGGCGCACAAGGTTTCGCACCGCACCGCCGCGATGGCCATTGGCGTCGAGCGAGTGATGAAAGCGAAACACGCGCGCGGTCTGTTCCCGTAACCCTGTAGCGGTCCCGCATTGCGGGACCGACGACTCAATCCGCGATGAGCTTTTCGCAGCGCGAAGAACGGCGGGCCGATCGACAGCTCGATGTTCTGACCGACGAAGCGAACGGGCTCCGTCTCATCGTTTCTCGCCTAGGTGCCGAGCTGATTAGCGTCGCGCGCCGCAATTCCGCCGGTGCCTGGATCGGATTCCTGAATCGCGACAACGAAATCGCACCGCCCGAGAAAGGCTGGGCGAACCACGCCACGGTGATGGGCTATTACCTGCACAGGATAAAGAACGAGCACTCGCTTTATCGCGGCCAGGAAATCCGCGGCGGCACCCACAGTTTTCTTCGCGGCAAAATCTGGCACCGCGTCGAACCGAATCGTCATAACGAACTCGTCTATCGAATCATGCCTGACGATTTCTCCGTGACCGAATACCCGCTCAAAGTCTCGCTCGACCTGACTTATCGGATCGAAGGCGAGCGCATCGTCGTCACATTTCGTTTCCGAAACGACGAGCCTGAACTGACCGCCCATCTTGAGTTCGGACTGCATCCCGGATTCGCCGCGACCTCGTTCGAGTCGTTCAGGTTCGAGATGCCCGCTGGAATTTATCGGCGGCATTTCTCGCCCGATAATTATTTGAGCGGCGAGACCGAGGACATTCAATTCACCGGCGGCGAAATGCCCTTCGAGCGCGCGAAACTGCCAGGGTCCTACATCCTCGAGTTCATCGATGTGCCCGATCGCTCCTTCACCTTCTCAGACCCGCCGACCGGCCGAAGTGTCATACTAGATCTGACGGGCGTGCCGTATCTGACCTTATGGTCTGACGGCGGGCCGTTTCTGTGCGTCGAGCCATGCTGGGGGCTGACCGATCATCACAAACAACGTGCTTTCGAGGCGAAAGAGGGAATCCAGCAGATCGCTCCTGGCAGCGAACTAGTCGCCAGCTTCAGCCTGCAGCCGCGATTAACGGGCCCGGGGTAGGTCATCGCTGCTAATTCCCGGCGTTAGCCAATTCAGAGCTTCTTGAAAGGTTCTCCATCCCTCGGGGTCGATCGGCGAATTATGGTTCGCTCCGCGGAGAGATATTACTCTTTTTTCTCCCGCGTAAGAATTTGCCACCAGCTGTTGAAAACGCGGTGCCACCACCTCGTCTTTCTCGGCCAGCAGGAAAATCGCTCGGGCGTGGCTTGCCTTCGCGTTGTTGATACTGTCGAGCTCGGCGGGAACTTTGAGAGAGAGCGGCCCTGCGAGTAGCCAGAGATTCCACCACCCAAACTGGCGCAGGATCATCTGGCGGAGGGCGGGGGGATTCTGCAGAACCAAACCGGCCACCGGGCGTTTTGCTGCGACGTGCAAGGCCGCCGTTGTTCCGAGGCTTGCGCCAAAAAGCACGATCGGTCTTTCGCCGGCTTCACGTCGCAATTCGTCGAAGGCAGCCAACGCCCCCGGACCAATTCGCGCTAGCCGCGCTGGTCCGGTACTGCCACCGAAACCGGGGTAATTCATTCCCCAAAATTCCAAGGCTCGATCGCCGAACATTTCCGCTTCGTCCGCGACCCAGCGGTCCGCTCGATCGGCGTTCCCGTAAAAACGCAGGACGTAGGTTTTGGGTCGCCCAGCCCGCGCGGCTGGAGACTCTGCTGTCCATACTTCCAGTTCGCCGCCTTCGAACGGCACGGTGCGACGCGTTGCGTTTCCCGATGGAATGCGGCCCGTCCAAGGAAAGAGAACGAGATGATCGAGCACAGGCGTACAACTAACGACCGCAGCATAGAGAAAGATCGCGCTTAGAACGAAGAAGCTTCGCGGTTTCATCGGGAAGGCGAGGCTGCCATCGGTGGCGTAGCCGCTGTTTCAGGTGCAGATCTAACCAGCCAGCGACGATCGAAGGTGAAAAGATGGACGATCAACATTCCAAAAGTCAGGTCTGCGAACGCAACGAAGCAGACGATGCTGCATTGCAACAGAGTCGTTGCTGACCAGACGGCAAGCCTGCCTAGGCGATGAAAACTTAGCGGTACGAACAGAAGTTCAACGACCACTGTCCCCCAGGCCAGGAGTCGCAATGCCGCCGGACACTGAAGTGCGGCTTCGTGCGCAAAACCCGGCCGCGCGAGAGGGTTGTCGAGCACGTGGCTGAGTGCGCTGCCATCCACCCAGCTCGGGCTTTGCAGCTTTGTCCAGCCACTGAAACCGTAGCCAATGGCCAGCAATGTCCATGCAGCCCAATAAACGCCGCCGGGAAATTCCCATCCTTCGCCGGCTTGCCGGGAGCGAAGCGATTCGCCAATCGGCACGAGTGTGCTCATGAGAAGCAGCATTCCAATATATGGAAGCGAGGGATTACTGATAAGGTTGTTCCGGTTGAATAGGCATGCCCAGCCGAACCAGAGCAGCACTGCCGCCAGCCGTCGGCAGACACCGAACATGAACGCGGTTGCAAGCGCGGCGAGCGCGAGAACAAATCCCGTCACGAACGCGGGTGAATCCCAACGTTCGAGCGGATTGGGCAGCAAACCGTAGGTAAAATTGAGCCGTGCGTCGCCCAGCATGCCGGACCTGCTGAACAACTCCGCTGCATCCGGCGCTAATTGAATAAAATGCATCGCCAAATAGAAGCCGAAGACGATGCGAAAAATCGCGAACTGCTGCGGAGTGATCGCGTTCATCGTAACGGCACATCGATCTCCCAAACGTCGCCGCGGCCGCGCGTTTGGGTCGCGATGCGAACTCGGAGCGATTCAAGGTGGTCCGGCAATTGCAGTTCGTTTCGTAACGGACCTCCATCGCAGAGGCCGTAATGCGCGACTGATCGCCACATCAGCTCCGGTAACCGCGGCGCGAAAGACAGCGCCGCGCCGTAGGCATTGCGGCGGTTATATGATCCGCGGAGGCGTGAGTAGACCTCTGGGGTGATTTGCTTTTCAAAAAGCACGCCGCTCCGCGCCTTTCCGATCAGGGTAAAAGTCGAAGCGAATCCTTCCAGCCCTGCCACGTCGCAGAATACCTTCGGGAATGGTGCCGCTGCCGTGGACGCTCCCAGGCCTCTCAAGGCACGGCTACCACAAACCTCTCCCAACATTTGTAACAGACCGACCCCGATCAGTGCGAATGCTGCCGCATTGCGGGGAGTCAGCGAGTTCATACCGCCTCCCGCGCATTCGCGCAGGCCCAGCGTTTCGAGCAGCCGATACACGTCGGTAGCAGGTGGAGCGGTGCCAATTTTTCCGCGCCTGCGGCATGGAGATCACGAAAGGCGAGCATGTCCTCAAGACGATCCTCGCGCCAGGCGTCAAATCCGCAGCGGCCAGCAAAACGGCGACGATTCCTTAAGGTACCAAAGAGCCAATCCCAAATCGGCAGGTCGGCGAAATTGTTCGTGTGATGGCGGTACTCGTGATGCAGGCGGTGCGATTCAGGCCGCTGTAAGAGGAAACCGAGCCAATGCGGCGTGCAAATGTTCCAGTGATAGAAGAACTCGGCCGTCGCGGCGAACAGGGTGTAGATGGCGCCGGCTTGCGGACTGCATCCGAGCAAAACGAAAACAATCGCGCTGCTCAAGAGCGAATTGAGCGTGATCTCAACGGGATGTTTGTAAAAACTGGCAACGATCTCCACCCGTTGCGGTGAATGGTGTAGCTGATGGCAAAGTCGCCAGAAGAATCGCGAATCGTGCCGCAGTCTGTGCCACCAGTAGTAAACAAAGGTGGAAACAAGATAGGCCACTAAGGCTGAGCTCACGTTCGAAAGGTGAGCGCTTAGGCGCAGGAGTGAGTGTCCGGCGAGCCAACGATCCCAGGCTTGTCCGGTGGAAGTGATGATCCCGAGTTGAATGGAGTTGACCAGAATAACGCGTGGCCACCAAGCGCGCACGCGTGGTAGTTCCATGGCGGGCCAGAGCCGCTCCACAACCATGCAGCCGGCTGCGATTGCGAAGATCACTATAAGCATGCCTTCAGGGTAGCGGCATGCCGGGAAGGGTGTTAATCGATAAATATTGCGTTAAACATCGAGAAAATTGATACTCCAGAGAGTGAACATCCATCATCTCGAGTTGTTCTATCACGTGGCGACACACGGCGGAATTAGCGCGGCGATCCGCAAGATGCCTTATGGCATTCAGCAGCCGGCGGTGAGCGGGCAAATCTTGCAGCTCGAAAAGGCGCTCGGTTTGAAGTTATTTCAGCGCCGTCCTTTCGCCCTCACGCCGGCGGGACGCGAGCTCTTCGCTTTTGCCGAACCGTTCTTTGGCCGGCTTCCCGAAATGCCGCACCGGCTGCGCGGCGAAGAGAAACAGGTTCTACGCCTTGCTGCGCCGGCGACGATCCTGCGAAATCACCTGCCGACGCTGCTCCAGCATCACAAGCGAAAGCATCCCGCGTTGCGCTTGCAGCTTCACGATGCCAACCAGGCCGCGGCCGAAGCGCTTCTTCGGAAGGGCAAGATCGATCTCGCGGTGACAGAGCTTGAGGGAAAGCCGGCGACGGGCATCAACTCCGCGATTCTCTTCAGGCTTCCCTTGGTGCTGATCGTGCCGCGCGCCCTCAAGCTGAAAAGCGCGGCGGAATTTTGGCGAAACGGAAAACCTGGGGAGACCCTCATCTCTCTGCCGGGAGAAGAGGTTATGGTGAAGCAGTTTCAGGCGCGACTTGCGCAGTTGGGCGTGAGCTGGCCGACAGGCGTGGAGGTAAGCGCCATGGACCTCATCCCCATCTACGTGTCGCTTGGATTCGGGGTCGGGCTTTCGCTCGCCATTCCCGGTACCAAACTTGGAAAGGGATTGCGCGCCTTACCATTGCCAAAATTCCCCCCGCTGGTAATCGCGGTGCTTTGGCAAAAACATCTGAGCAGTTCGAATGCGGCGTTCCTCGCCGAGATCAGAAAACGCGCTGCGGCGATCGCTGCCCCAAGTGCCGCCTAAATCCCCGCGAGCGCCTGATCCAAAACTTCGAGCAGAAAATCCGCGTCGGCTTTTGTGATATTCATCGGCGGTGAGAATCGGATCGTCTGGCCTTGCAAACCGCCTTTGCCTAACAAAAGGCCCATATCCTTGCAGCGCTCCAGAACTTCGGCGCATTCGGCTTTCGCCGGCTCTTTTGTATGGCGATCTTTCACGAGCTCGATCCCCAGCAGCAATCCTTTCCCGCGCACATCGCCAATCAGGTTGTGCTTGTCCTTCAAACGATTCAATCCGCCTAACAAGTGGTTGCCGACGTTCAAGGCGTTCTCCTGCAACTTCTCGCGATCGATCACTTCGAGCACCGCCATTCCTTGTGCGCACACGACCGGGTTCCCGCCGAACGTGTTGAAATGGATCCGTTGCGAGAGGGCTTTCGCGATCTTCGGCGTGGTCACGACCGCGCCGAGTGGCGCGCCGTTCCCAATTCCTTTCGCCATGCAGACGATGTCCGGCATGACGCCCTGAGTTTCAAAACCCCAGTAATGCGAGCCGCATCGGCCGAAGCCGGCTTGCACTTCATCCGCGATGCAAACGCCGCCCGCCGCGCGGACATGTTCGTAAGCGTGCTTGAGATAGTCGTCCGGAAAAACGACGCAGCCACCGACGCCCTGAATCGATTCCGCGATGAACCCGGCGACCTGGCCCGGCGTCGCGTAATCGATCACGCTCTTCACATCCGCCGCATACTTGCGACCCGCGTCCGCATCGTCGCGGCCCCAGTAACCGCGAAATGGATCAGGCGTGATTGCGTGATGAACGCCGAAGCTGTGCGGGGTGTTAAATTTCCAATTGCTATGCGCCGTCAATCCCATGCCCGACGCATTTCCGCCGTGATACGCGTTCCGCAGCGCGATCATGTCGTAGTTGCCGGTGTAGGCGCGCGCCAACAGCAGCGCGAGATCGTTCGCTTCCGACCCTGAGTTAACGAAGTAGCAAACCTTCAAGTCGCCCGGCATCTTCGCCGCAAGCTTCTCCGCATACTGCGCGATATTCGGATGCAGATAAATCGTGGTCGAATGTTGGAGCGTGTGATTCTGCCGCTCGGCCGCCGCGACCACATCCGGATGGCAATGCCCGACGCTGATCGTGACGATGCCGCCGAGCGCGTCGAGGTAACGGCGTCCGTCAGCGTCCCAGACGTATTGCATTTTGCCTTCCACGATCATGATCGGCGTTTTGTAGTAGATAAAAATTGCCGGGTTCAGGAATTCGCGGCGGAGCCGAAGGACTTCACCGGCGGACGGGCCGCTGTATTTAGCAGGTTGATGGTCGAACGGCGGAAGCTGTGGCGTGGTCATGTCTTGTGTCATGTTGAGCGAGAGCGAAACATCTCTCACTATTTCTGCGCTGGCGACCGGAAATAGTCAGAGATCCTTCTCCCGCTTTGCGGGATCAGGATGACAATTCTTTGTGGGAATGACGTTCGGACGTCAGTTTCCGCAACGCGATGTAGAGGCAGAACGCAATCCCGAATCCGACAAACCACGCGTAGCTGTAAAGCGTAACGAAGAACGCCGGGACGCTTCCGGCATCGACAACTTTCACGGTAACCAGAAATCCAGGGAGGTTCGGCAGGATGGCGACGAAAAGCGAGACCAGCGCAACAATGCTGAAGCCGCGCGTGTAACAATGTTCGGCGTCGTGCTGGTAGAGCGCGTTCAGATTTAGGTGCCGCCGGCGCAGCACGAAATAATCGGCGATCATGATTCCGCCAATTGGGCCGAGCAGGGCGCTGTAGCCGACCAGCCACGTGAAAATGTAGCCCGACGGATCGGCGACCAGTTTCCAGGGCATCATGAGCACGCCGATGATCCCTGTCATGAGCCCGCCGGTGCGGAAGGAAATTTTGTTCGGCGCGAGATGTGAGAAGTCGTTCGCGGGACTGACGACATTAGCGGCGATATTCGTGGCGAGCGTGGCGAGACAAAGCGCGAACATTGCGACGACGAGAACAATCGGATTCGTGAATTTCGTTAAAACATCCACGGGATCCCAGATCGTCTGGCCGTAGATGATCGTCGTGGCCGAAGTGACGGCGACCCCGATGAACGAATAAAGCGCCATCGTCAGCGGCAACCCGAGTGCTTGCCCGAGGACTTGATCGCGTTGGCTGCGCGCGTAACGCGAGAAATCGGGAATGTTGAGCGAAAGCGTCGCCCAGAAACCGATCATCCCGGTCAAACCCGGGACGAAGAACGACCAAAATTGGCCGGCTTTCGGTTGACCGGGATCGAATGCGGATGGTTGGGCGAGGATCGGTCCGAAACCGCCAGCGTTGCGATACGCCCACCAAAGCAGCAACAAGCCGAGCGCGATCAAGAGTGGCGCTTTGATATTCAAAAGAAATCGAATTGATTCAATCCCTTTGAAAACGACGAACATATTGATCGCCCAGAAAAAAAGGAAGCAGACAAATTCCGCGAGGGTGATTCCAAGAAAGCTTGGCGCGCCGGGCGTCGTTAGGCTCGGAAAAAAGACGCCGAGGATTTTGTAGATGGCCGCGCCGCCGATCCAGGTTTGAATGCCGAACCAGCCGCAGGCAACGAACGCGCGCATGAGCGCAGGCACATTCGCGCCGCGCGTTCCGAACGAGGCGCGACAGAAAACAGGAAATGGAATTCCGTACCGCGTGCCGGCATGCGCGTTCAGGATCATCGGAACGACGACGATGAGGTTACCGAGAAAAATCGTGAGGATCGCCTGCGACCAATTCATGCCGCCGCCGATGAGCGACGAAGCCAGCATGTAAGTCGGGATGCAGGCCGACATCGAAATCCAAAGCGCCGCGAAGCTGCCGACTCGCCAGGTCCGGCGCCCCTTCGGAACCGGCGCGAGGTCCTTGTTGTAGAGCGTCGAATGCTCGATCTCGATCGACCCTTCGACATCGGGTGCATCCGGCGAAGCCGTCATGCTCTTGCTCATGATCGTGCTCCTAATCCTGGTATGACGCTTTCACAAAGGATCATGAGCATGATCATGATCAAGAGCATGATTACTAAAAATGCACGGGCTCGCGCTTCAGCATTTTGCCGCGGCCAATCGTGCCGACGAATTTCCCGTCGCGCACCGCTACTTCGCCGCGCACGGTCACGAGGTCCGGCCGGCCTTCGATCGCCCAGCCTTCGAACGCGCTGTAATCGACATTCATAAGCTGCGTTTTCGCCGAAATCTTCCCGCGGTACTCGGGATCGTAAACGACGAGGTCCGCGTCCGCGCCGATCTGGATCGCGCCTTTTCGCGGGAAGAGCCCGAACGTTTTCGCCGCATTGGTGCTCGCGACGTTCACAAATGTGTGAAGATCGAGTTTCCCGGTCTTCACCCCGTGGGTGTAAAGCAGGTTCACTCGATCTTCGAGCGACGGAATTCCGTTTGGAATCTTGGTGAAATCGTCGCGGCCCATCGGCTTCTGGGTTTGGAAATCGAACGGCGCGTGATCGGTCGCCACCGTTTGGATTTCGCCGCTCGCTAATCCATTCCAAAGCACCGGCTGATTGCTCTTGTCGCGCAGGGGCGGGGACATAACGAACTTCGCTCCCTCAAATTCCGGCCGAGCGGCGTCATCTTTATCGAGCACCAAATATTGAATCAGGGTCTCGATCGAAACGTTGACTCCGCGGTGCCGCGCCCGAAGCGCTTCGCGCAAGGCCTCGTCGCAACTGAGATGGACGATGTAAACGTGCGCGCCCGTCAGTTCGGCGAACGTCATCAAGTGATGAACGCCTTCCGCTTCGACCGCGGGCGGCCGGCTTTCGTGATGTTGTTCCGGACCTGTCAGACCGGCCCCGAGTAATTCCTTCTGGCGTTCCGCGACGAGCGTTTCGTTCTCGCAATGCGCCGTGACAATAACGCCGAGCTCCTTCGCCAGCTTCAGCGTGTGATATAGCTCCGCGTCGTCGATTCCGAACGCGCCTTTGTACGCGAGAAAAATTTTAAATGAGCTGATCCCAGCGCCAACGATCTCGCGCAGCTGTTTCGCGTTCTCCTCATCGAAACGCGTCACCCCCATGTGAAAAGTGTAATCACATGCCGATTTGTCGGCCGCTTGTTCCTGCCAGATCCGAAATCCTTCCGCCGCGTTCATGTCCCGCGATGGACAGACCATTTCGATCAGGGTTGTCGTCCCGCCGACCAGCGCCGCCTTGCTTGCCGTCTCGTACGTGTCCTTCGAGAACGTTCCCATGAACGGCAAGTAAATGTGGACATGCGGATCGATGAATCCCGGGAAAACATATTTGCCGCTCGCATTGATCACCTCTGTCCCCGCTGGCGGATCGATGTTGCGATCGATATGCGTGATCCGCTCGTGCTCGCAAAAAATGTCGCCGATGTAGTGCTCAGCGCCGGTTACAATCTCACCGCCTTTTATCAGAAGACTCATGACAGAATAATTAACCGCGGATTACGCGGATATCGCGGATGTGAAGGTTCTTTTATCCGAGTCATCCGCGTAATCCGCGGTTTATTTTTTCCAGACGTCTCCGACTCCATCCCCAAACCACCGTGTCGTTACGACCTTCTGCTGGGTGTAAAACTGCACCCCTTCTTTGCCCTGAATGTGCAAATCGCCATAGAAGGAATCGTCCCAGCCGGTGAAGGGGAACATCGCCATCGTGGCGGGGACGCCGACGTTAATCCCGACCATCCCGGCTTTCACTCGATGCTTGAATTCGCGCGCGGCTTTGCCGGAGTTAGTGAAAATCGCGGCGCCATTTCCGTAGGCGGATTTGTTTGCCATCTCGATGGCGTCATCGAGGTCTTCCATCCGCATGACATTTAGCACCGGCCCGAAAACTTCTTCGCGCGCGAGAGTCATCTCATCGCGGACCTGGTCGACGACGGTCGCCCCCATGAAAAAGCCGTTCGGCGCGGAATCAATCCGCGCTCCGCGACCGTCGCAAATGACTTTCGCGCCTTCCTTTTCGCCGCTCGCAACGAGACTTGCTACGCGGTCGCGATGCTGGGCAGTGATCACCGGCCCCATGTCCGGTTGCATCTCGACGTCGGTCGGTCCGACGCGAATCGAGCGCGCGGCCTGGACGAGTGAAGGCAAAAGATTATCGGCCGCGGCGCCGACGGTGATCGCAGTCGACCCCGCCATGCAACGTTCGCCGGCGCATCCGAACGCCGCGGTCGAAAGAGCTTCGACCGTCTTGGGAACGTCCGCGTCCGGCATTACGACGATGTAGTTTTTCGCGCCGCCATTCGCTTGGACACGTTTCCCGTGGCGCGTGCCAGTTTCGAAAATGTATTTCGCCACTGGCGAGGAGCCGACGAACGAGATCGCTTTTACTTTCGGGTGAGTCAGGAGCGCATCGACGCATTCGCGTCCCCCATGAACGAGATTCAGAACGCCTTTCGGCAAGCCGGCTTTTTCGAGCAGCTCGATGATCATCACTACTGTGAGCGGAACTTTCTCGCTCGGCTTCAGCACGAACGTGTTTCCGCATGCGACAGCCAGCGGAAACATCCACATCGGCACCATCGCGGGAAAGTTGAATGGCGTGATCCCGACGCAGACACCTAGGGGCTGGACCAGCGTCTCGCAATCGACGCTCCGCGCAAGATTCTCGAGCGTATCGCCCATCAGCAGGGCCGGTACACCGCAGGCGTACTCAATATTCTCAATCCCGCGATAAGCACTGCCGCGCGCTTCCGCCAGAGTCTTCCCGTGCTCGCGCGTTATGCTCTGGCAGATGCGATCGAAATTTTCTTCAACCAGTTGCCGATAACGAAAGAAAACGCGGGCCCGTTCCACCGCCGGCGTTTCCCGCCACGCTGGAAAGGCGGCCGCCGCCGACTCGACCGCTTCGTTTACAACGTCGGCGCCGCACATCGGGACTTCGGCGATAACTTCGCCGCGCGAAGGATTGTATACGGGAGAAGAGCCGTTTCCCTGAGGCGTGCGCCACTCCCCTCCGATCAAAACTGGACAAGCATTCATTACAAGAGTCTAACCGCGGATTACGCGGATGGCGCGGATATTCAGAAGATCAATCCGAGGTATCCGCGACATCCGCGGTTCAAATCAGCCTCTGGCTAATGCATCCGACTGTTTCACGAAATCATCGCCGCTCCACTCACCGTCGGCCCGGACCATTTTCTTGGCGGCGGCTTCTTCTGCGGCGGCTTTGTCTTTCGCTTTGCGTTCCGTTTGCATCCGGACCAGCTCGCGATGGGTCGTGAAATAATCGAGGCTCTTGCCTTTGAAATCAGCCAGGGTCTCGAACTTGTGTTTTTCCATGAACGCGAGCAGCTCGTCACACATCCGTTTCACCGAATCGTACCCGTACTTCATTACCCCGGTGCAAACCTGGGTCGTGTCCGCGCCGAGCAGGATGAACTGGGCGGCATCCTCGCCGCTCTCGATTCCGCCGAGGCCCGACAAACTGTGTCCGGGAAATTCGCTCCGAATCAGAGTCGCGATTTCCATGACCATGCGAAGCGCGATTGGGCGAACAGCTTTTCCGGAATAACCGCCGGGCGTCGTGAAACCTTCGACGGTCGGCTCCGGTCGCAGCGTCTCGAGATTGACACCCATGACGCTGCGGATCGTGTTGATCGCACTCACTCCCTGGCAACCGCCACGAAAAGCGGCCCGGCTCGGCTCGGTGATGCGCGTGACGTTCGGCGTCATCTTCGCCCAGACCGGCTTGGTCGCGGCCGCCATCACCCAGCCGGAAACTTCCTCGACGATCTCCGGATTCTCGCCCATGGCCGCGCCCATCTTGCGTTCCGGCAATCCATGCGGGCAGGAGAAATTCAGTTCGAAGGAATCGACACCGGCCGCTTCGCAACGCTGCACGATCTCGGTCCAGGCATCGCGATTATATTCCTCCATGATTGACGCGATCAGGACGCCATCGGGATGCATGTCCTTGCACTTCTTAAATTCGTCGAGCCAGATGTTGAATGGTCGGTCGCTGATCAGCTCGATGTTCTCCCAGCCGATCACGTCCTTCTTGTCGTTCCCGTGAAACTTGGCGTAACGCGGCGCGACGTTGATGACCTTTGATGAATCGAGACTCACCGTTTTTGCAATGACCGCGCCCCAGCCCTCGCGAAACGCACGGGAGATAACGTTGAGATTCGTCCCCGGCGGTCCGGATCCAATGACAAATGGGTTCGGTAATTTCAGGCCGTCGACGGTAGTAGCGAGTGTAGGCATTGGGTCCCCCTCTATTTGAGAAGCGATCTGTTTAACGCTTTCGAAGAAAAAACTCGATAGAATTTTTTGTAGCGCAGGTTCGCCGCACCGCCTAGATCGCAGACGGGAGTGACCGCGCAATACCTTCGCATTTTTCGGTGGCACGTGCTGCGGTATCTGCGGCGGCATCCATTGCTGGGCGTGCTGAATATTCTCAGCGTCGCGCTCGGCGTAGCGGTCTTTCTGGCGACGCAGATCGCGAACCAAAGTGCGAATCGCGCCTTCGCCGCGTCGGTCGATCTCGTTGCTGGGAAAGCGGAACTGGAGATCACGGTGCCTAGTGGGAATTTGCCGGATACGGTTTTGCCAGTCGTCACGGCCGTGCCCGGTGTCTCAGCGGCGACGCCACTCGTGCAGGGCTTCGTTTCGTTGCCGGATTTCGGAGGCGACTATCTGCAGATTCTCGGCATCGACGTGTTCACGAACGCGCCGTTCCGCACGTTCGATCCCTCGAATTTTGGCGCTGGCGATCTCAACATCCAGGGTTGGCTCGGCCCGCCCGGCGCCATCGCGGTTTCGGAAGAATTCGTCCGACTCCATCATCTAAAACAACACGACAAGATTCGCGCGCGCGTCGGCGGCGTCGATCGCGAATTGGAAATCGGCTTTCTCGTTCGCAAAGACGAAGCGTTCGATCCGCACTTCGCGGCAATGGATATTGGCTGGGCGCAGGAATTGTTCGGGCGGCGGGGCGAACTCGGCGTCATTCAATTGAAGCTCGCCGATCCGGGGCAACGCGACGCCGTCGTCTCTTCGCTCCAAGAAATTTTACCAAAGGACACGCGAATCGCGGCGCCGGCGCGGCGAACGGAAGAAGTCGACAAGATGCTCGGCGGTTTCCAGCTCAACCTCACGATGATGAGCCTGGTCTCGATGTTCGTCGGGATGTTCCTGATCTACAACACGGTGTCGGCGTCGGTCGTTCGCCGACAACACGAGATCGGGATTCTGCGGTCGTTAGGCGCGACCCGAAATGAAATCCGGAGCCTATTCCTGGCCGAGGCCGCGGTTCTCGGCGCGATCGGGTCGGTCCTTGGCTTGGTTGGCGGCGTAGTCCTGGCGCATGTGCTTGTCCGGGCGGTCTCGACCACGATCTCTTCGCTGTATGTGCTGGTCAGCGTTCGCGACCTGACGCTGCGACCGTGGGCGTTCCTCCTGGCTGGACTGGTCGGGGTCGGGTCTGTTATTGCTTCGGCGTTTTTCCCGGCCCATTCAGCGGCGAAACAAAAGCCGGCCGAAACGCTTCACGTAGGGATTCGACTGGAACGCTCGGTCCGTCCCTCGATCGCCTGGCTGATTTGCGGTCTGCTTAGTATTCTGGCCGCCACCCTGTTTTCCTGGCTGGCGCTCTCGACCGGCCCACGCTGGTTAAGTTTCGGCGCCGCATTTTTCGTGATTGCGGGTTTCTCGTTCCTCGTCCCGCGCATCATGTTTCACTTCAGCGCGGCGACGGGAAAAGCTCTCCGCCATTTTCGCCCGCGCCGGCGGAAAGCAAAAATTGAGACGGAGCTGGCGGCCGCAAATCTCTCCCGGGCCCTGCTTAGAAATTCGGTCACGGTAGCCGCGCTGGCGGTGGCGGTCTCCATGGTCGTGGGCGTCAGCGTGATGGTGTTTTCATTCCGTAAAACGGTGGAAGCCTGGATCGACGAGACCTTGCTCGCTGATCTGTTCATCGCGCCAGCCGGAAACGAGTCGGGTGGCGATTCCTTTTTTCCGGCCGACGCCATCGAGTTTCTGTCGAAACATCCGGCCGTCGAAACCGTGGACACGTTCCGCGAAATCGAAGTACCGATGGCGGACACCGAAGTGACGATGGCAGTGATCCGCGGCGAAAGGCGCCAGTTTCAATTCCTACACGGCGATCGCGCCGAGCTCATGCGCCGTTTTCAGGGCGAGCCATGCGTGTTCGTGTCGGAAAGTTTCGCACGGCGACATCGATTGCGCGAAGGCGGCACGATCACGCTCACGACCCCGGATGGTCCGCGGCCATTTCCGATCGGGGCGGTCTTTTACGATTACACCCGGGACCAGGGGATCGTTTACATGAGCACGGAGAATTTCGTTCGCTTCTGGCACGACGAAGGCGTCCACAGCGTCGCGGTTTATCTGAGGCCGAACCATCACGGCGACGAGGTCACGAAAGACCTCTGGGCGCACTTCGGTCCCAATCGTCATTTCACGATCTTTTCCAATCAGTTGTTGCGGCGGCGCGTGTTCGAGATCTTCGACCAGACGTTCGCCGTTACCTACGTTTTGCTCGCGATCTCGTTGTTCGTGGCGATTACCGGAATTTTCCTCGCGCTCACGATTTTGATCACCGAACGGCAACGCGAGCTGGCGATTCTGCGCGCCATCGGAGCGAGCGCCGGCCAGATCAGAAAGCTCCTGCTTTCGGAAACCGCGATGCTCGGCGCGCTTGCTGCCATCATCGGACTCGCGTCGGGAATTTGTCTTTCCCTTGTGCTGACGGGCGTAATCAACCGTGCGTTTTTCGGTTGGACGATCCATCTCGCGTTTCCGTGGCGGACGCTTTTGTTCACGCCTGTATGGATTCTCGTTGCAGCAATTGTGGCCGGCATCATTCCCGCCTGGCGGGCCAGCCGGATGGCGCTGGCCGATAATCTCCGCGATGAATGAAAGTGGGCCTTCGGATTTATTCTGTAGCCGCTTCCCTGTGGGAAGCGCGAGAGCGCGTGATGCCGCTGTATCGATCCCGAGCGGCCCGCAGGGCCGCTGCTACAGGTTTTGTATTCGTCGCTCTATCTACATTCGCGGCGGAATGGAAAACTGCCGAGCCCGGTTGGCGTTACGAATTTCCGCGAGATCATCACGCCCATCGCGAATTCAAGACCGAGTGGTGGTATTTCACCGGCAATCTTTTTAATGGAGAAGGGCGGCGCTTCGGTTACGAGCTGACCTTCTTTCGGCAAGGGATCCAACCGGCGGCGGAGCGCGATCCGAAGGCGTCGCGTTTCATCGTCGACGATCTGAAGTTTGCGCACTTCGCGATTACTGACGTCGCCGGGCGAAAATTCCAGTTCGACCAAAAGACGAGCCGTGGCGCGTTTGGTGAAGCGGGATTCGACGACGGAAACCGGCTCGCCTGGATCGAGAACTGGACTCTGATGACGTCCGGCGGTGACGATTTCGATCTCGCGGCCGCGACAAATTTCGGAGCGTTGCGACTGCATTTGCACGGGACGAAACTGCCGGCCATGCATGGCGAAAACGGCGTGAGTGTGAAAGCCGCGGAAGGATCAAGCGCTTCGCATTATTATTCCGTGCCGCGCTTCGAGACATCGGGTGAAGTCACCGTGAACGGCAAAACGACTGCAATCCACGGGGAAACCTGGTTCGACCACGAATGGTCGAGCAGCGCGCTTGGAAAAAGCGAAGTCGGATGGGATTGGCTTTGTCTACAATGGGACGACGGGAGCGAGCTAATGCTATATCGAATGCGGCTCGCCAATGGCGGGGTCGAACCCAGCTCGAGCGGGACGTGGATCGCCCCGGATGGCGCCGCAGCGCACCTCCGTGCCTCGGATTTTCAAATGACGCCGACCGTTTTTTGGAAAAGCAAAGCGGGCGGCGCGCAGTATCCGATCGGCTGGCGAGTTGTGCTTCCCGCTCAGCACGCAGAGTTCAGGGTTCGACCCGCGTTGAACGATCAGGAGCTGAAGCTTGGTGCGATCACGTATTGGGAAGGCGCGGTCGATGCGGAGGGAATTCGCGAGGGAAAACCGATCAGGGCTCGCGGCTATCTTGAGCTGACGGGATACGCCCGCCGATTGAGTGATGCGGTCGGCATTTCGGAGGGACGCGCTTCGGCGCGTCGGTAATCGATAGACGGGACGCGCAGAAGCGCATCCCTCCGGGCAAATTACGCCTGGGTGTGGCGGGCGTAATGAACTTCCACGCCTTTCGGCAAGAGCCGTTTGCGGCCCCGCTGGCGCCGGCGCGCGAGAGTGGCACGTCCGCCCTTCGTGCTCATCCGGGCGCGGAAACCGTGCTGGTTTTTCCGGGTCCGTTTCGAGCGTTGGAGTGTGCGTTTCATGGCTTTGCCTGTAGAAGAGGCGCTACGTTAGGGAGGCACGCCGTCTTGTCAATTCCTGCTCATGATCTTGATCCTGATCATAATCCTATGGGCCATCGTCGCCTGCGCGAAAGATCACGAGCAAGATCAGGATCAGGAGCATGAGCGGAACACATCCGCATTGCGGATGGTTCGGCTTTATGGAATAACCAATCGCGCCCATGAGCGAAGTCGTCATCGAGCCAGCGGTGTTCGAAGATTTGGATGAGCTATCGAATCTTCTCGGCGAGCTGTTCAGCGAAGAGAAAGACTTTCGCCCGGATAAACAAAAACAACTCCAGGGGCTCCGGCTCATCTTCGAGGAGCCGAATCGCGGCCGGGTCTTCGTTCTCCGCCGCGACCGCACGATCGTTGGGATGATCAACCTGCTGTTCACCATCAGCACGGCCGAAGGCGGATTTGTCATCTTGCTGGAAGATCTCGTTGTCCACGATTCTTTCCGCGGCTTTGGCTACGGTTCGCAGTTACTCGAATATGCGATCAATTTCGCGAAGCAGAAGAAGTTCTTGCGGATCACACTCCTGACCGATCGCCCGGAGCTGCGGTCGCAGAATTTCTTCAAGCGCCACGGCTTTTTCGAATCCCACATGCTGCCGATGCGACTCCTGGTTTCGCCGGATGCGCCGTCGCCTACGACGCTGTAACTGGAGGGACGACCGCCGTGTCGTCCAAGTCGGACGGGACCGCGCCCGTCCCTCCAAAAAAATGGCGCGCGCCGATCGATCCTTTCGGTTGTAGCTTTCCAATCGTCATGGGCGGCACCATCCGGCTTTTCAAGTTCAGCGGCATCCAGGTTTACCTGCATTTTTCCTGGTTCCTGATCGCGGCCTACCAATTTTCCCGCCGCACTGGGGTGTATGAGTCAATGGTTTGGGCGGCGTTCGAATACGTCGCGCTCTTCGCGATTGTTCTGCTCCATGAGTTCGGTCACGCGCTTGCTTGCCGGCAAACCGGCGGGGTCGCCGACCGCATCGTTCTTTGGCCGCTCGGTGGCATCGCATTCGTGAATCCGCCGCGACGGCCTGGCGCCATGCTCTGGAGCATCGCGGCCGGCCCGTTAGTCAACGTGGTGCTGGTACCGATTCTCTCAATCGGGCTTGTGATTTTTCACGTCAATCCATTTGGGTTCGCAGAATCTACCGACATCGCGCGTTGGGTCGGGCACATTTGGTGGATCAACGCGGGCCTGCTTATTTTTAACATGTTTCCGGTTTATCCCCTCGATGGCGGCCAGATTCTGCGATCGCTTCTTTGGTTTCCCCTCGGGGAAATCCGGAGCCTGCAAATTGCCAGCGTGATCGGCATCGCGGCGACTATCCCACTCGCCGGTCTCATGTTCTTCCTGGGGACCCCAATTTTGTGGGCGGCGATCATGTCGTTCTTCCTGCTGAGCCGCGCCGTCGCGGGCTGGCAGTACGCGAAGGCGCTTATCCAGGAAGAAGAGGCGAACCGCGCCGCGCGGTTAGTCTCGACGATTCCGGAGAAGCCGATCAATGACCCTTCGCGGCGTCCGTGAGCCAGCTCGCGATTTGGGCGAGCAGTCGCGGTTTTAGTTCCGCGCGGAACCCGAGCTCATCGATCGCCTTCGCTACGTCTTTCGCGGCCGCCGGCGGCAAATCCGATTTCGCGTAGCGCTCCAGTTCCGCGATCCGCGCCGTAGCGGAAAACAGATTGAAAAAACTCGGCGCGTAGCTGTTCGCGCTCAGGGCGTCCGCCTTGGCGAGCAATTGTTTCATGTGCGCCTTCGCAAAGTCCCACGCGACCTCCGGATGCTCGCTCTGCCGGCCGACTTTCGCGACGAGATAAGTCGCGCGACTCGTGGGTAATTCGTCGCCCAGAGAGATCTCCAAGGTCCGCGCGGCCAGCTTCGGGTCGACGGAGCTGGCCAAAGCGTCGTAATAGTTTTGCTTCTCCTCGATGCTCGTCGTTTTGAGCCCGAGATCGTGAATCCTATCCCAGGTCTCCTCGTTTGCGTAACGCCCGACGACCGCGAGGACGGCGGGTCGCAAATCAGGCGCGAGCGACTTCGGATCGCCTACATACTTGTGAAAGTGATCGCGGCATCTGCCGACGATTTCCTGGTCGTTCAAATCGCCTAAGGCTTTGATGACGCTGGCGCGCAGCGCGGCGATTTTCGGCGGCTCGCCGCTTTTCGGTTCCCAGCCGACCTCGTCGAAAGTCGGCCGCAAAATCGAGCGCGCATATTTTTGGAATTCTTCCCGCTTCGATTCGGCCGCAATGAGCCGATTGATGAAATCGAAGACGTTCATGATCTGCTCTCGTTCAGCCAACTCGGTTTTCGTCGGCAATTTTTCGACAAGGCCGAGGTAAAGCGACAGCGGAGCGCGGTTCGCCTGGAACAGCGCCCACGCGTCGCTCAAGAGATTTACGCGATCCGGCATGCTGAGCTTCGGCAAGTCGGCCAGGAGCAATTTCCAGGAGGCTTCGTCGTACTCGACGCGATAATTGCCGGCGCCTTCAACGTTGAATTTTATCGCGCGATTTCCAGAAGCGCTCGGCAACTCCGTCGACTTCGAAGTCATCAGCACGCTCGTCGCCGGTTCGCCCGGGACTGCGTAGGTGAGGGGAATCTTCCACTCCAAGGCCGGCGGGTTCTCGAAATGCACGGTGAACCGTTCCTGCGTCAACGTGATCTTGCCGGCAGCATCGCGCGCCACTTTCACCACCGGGAAGCCGGGCTGCTGCGTCCACGCGGCCGCGATGTCGACCACCGGTTTCCCGGAGGCTGCCGAGAGCGCGTTCCAAAGATCGGCCGTAGTCGTGTTCGAAAGTTTGTGGGCCGCGATGTATTTTCGAATGCCGTCGCGGAACACGTCTTCGCCGAGAAAGCTCTCGAGCATCCGCAAAAACGACTGACCTTTTCGATAGGTGATGTCGTCGAAGGCGCTGTTCGCTTCCGCTTCGGTCGCGATCGGTTGCTGAATTGGATGAGTCGTTGAGCGGGCGTCACCTTCCATTGCCGCTTCTTTCCCGATGCCATGACGTCGGGTCGGATCGCGCGGGGTGGTCTTGGCCAGCCAGACTTCCCAATCGGGATTGAATTTCGCCGTGACCTTCGTCCCCATCCACGACGCAAACCCTTCGTTAAGCCAGAGATTATCCCACCACGCCATCGTGACGAGATCGCCGAACCACATATGGGCCGTCTCGTGCGCGATCACTTCATAAATGCCCTGCTTCGTTTCCGCGGAAGATTTTTCCGGATCGAAGAGGAGTCGCGATTCGTAGTAGGTGATCCCGCCCCAGTTTTCCATCGCGCCGCCGAATCCGCCCGGGACCGCGATATGATCGAGCTTCGGCAACGGGAACGGCTCGCCAAAGTAATCGTTGTAATAATCGAGGATCTGTTGCGAGCTCCCGAGGGCGTAGCGCCCCATCTCGGCTTTGCCCGTTGTCGCGATGACGCCGTGGGTCACGTCACCTTTCTTGTCGTGGATCGCGTCCAGTTCGCCGGCGCAAAAGACATTGAGATAACTCGCCATCGGCGGCGTAGCACCGAAACGGACTTCCTTGCCGCCGGCGACCTTCGATTCTTTATCGATCGGCATGTTTGACACCGCGGTGAAATTTTCCGGGATGATCGCGGTCAACTGGAACCGCGACCGAAAACTCGGCTCGTCCCAACAGGGAAACATTCGGCGCGCGTCCGTCGCTTCGAACTGCGTTCCAAGCATGATCTTCTTCGCGCCGGTTCCCTGTTCCTGGTAGGGCGCATAGAAAAGGCCCTGACCTTGCTGATTGATTTTTCCGCTGAATTCGAGGTCGAGCTGATGACTCCCGGCGGCAAGGTTCGCGACAATCGTTAGCGTCTCATGCTTGCTATCGAGCTTGATCGCGGAGGCCGGAACAGTTTTTCCATCGATCGACGCCTTGCTAATCTTGATTTCGAGCGCGTTGAGAACCAGTTGCGTCACCGATTCGCGGGCGTTGAGCTTGATGGTTTCCGATCCGGAAAACGTTCGCTTCGCAATGTCGGGCGTGATCCGAATCGCGTACTCTTCCGGTACCACTTGCTTCGGCAGTTTTCCGGGCGTGCTGGCGAACTCGAACGGTTTTTCGGCGGTTAAAGTCGTGGCGATCATAAGCGAGAAGACGGAGAGGAAAATCGGAACGCGCATCGCGCAATTAACAACGCGTCGGAGCTGAAACAAGGAGGGGCGCTTTCCAAACCGCCCTCTGAACTCCTCGGCGGTCATAGACCGCCGCTACAGGGGGTCTTAGAGGGACGGGCGCTGTCCCGTCCCGTAGTTTTAGGGACGACACAGCGGTCGTCCCTCCAATCACTGCACCACCAGCAACAGAATCAGTTCCCCGTCGCCGACTTGCGGGCCCTTGACGATGATTGGGCGCTCTTTGCTCAGCTTCGCTTCCCACTCCAGGAGAAGGTTATTCTCCTGAAACAGCTTCAGGTTTACCCGGTAACCTGTCTTGTCATTACCTTCCTTGGAATCGATGTGGAGCGAAAAATATTTGCTCTGCGCCAGCCAATCTTCCGAGCCGGTCACGAGGACTTTGCGCGATTGGCCGATGACTTTGTACTGATTGTAACCGAACCAATCTTTGAGCGTCTCCTCGAGATAAGTCAGTTCAGGCGAGGGCGGCTCTGGTTTCGCGGCGTTGTTTGCGATGACGAGCCCGCTCCAGACGGCCTGCGATCCCGGACTTGATCGCACGGCGCCCAGAATCAGCGCCAGCGAAAGGCCGAGCAGCAGAACGGAGCGCCGTTGCATAACCAGAAATTATTTTGCGGCAAACTCAGACGGGAGTGACTGAAGCCCTTCGACCCACAAAACCGTGACCTTGTCTTCCTTCGATTCGAACATCGTGATCGTCGCGTTCGGGCTTACCGCGGGATCAACCCGGGCATTCAAGATTTGAGACAAATACTGCGACTGATCCGTCGCGGGGTTTTCTCGCATCACGAAAAGCGCAATCCCGGTAAAAATCGCAAGCGCGGTGGCGCCGACCCACGCCATGCGTCCGATCGGCCACCACACTCGACCGCCACCGGCACTTGGACTCGTGGGAACAGCCGACTCGCTGGCGATCCGCTCTCGCAATTGATGATGAAAAAATTCCTCGTTCCCCATCGCTCGACAGGGAAGATGCTCCTTCAAAAACGTCCCGAGCTTCTGGGCATCGCGCTTTTCCGCTTCGGCCGCCGCCTTATCGGGCAGGGACGCCTCAAACTCGACCAAGTCGTGGCCAGTCAGCTCGCCATCGACCCACGCGGTCCATTTTTCTTCAAACGTTTTCATAGAGGTCCCTCAGGAGGTTTTGCAGTTTTTTCCGAGCGTAAAAAAGGCGCGACATCACCGTGCCGATGGAACACCCGAGCGCTTCCGCGATCTCGTGATATTGCATGTCTTCGGTTTCCTTCATCAAAATCACAGCGCGATGTTCAGGCGAAAGCTGCTGGATCGCGGCGTCGATCCGGCCGCGGATTTCCTGGCGTTCCATCCGTTGATGGGGGAGCGCGTCGGCCTTCGGCACCGTCCGCGACGCCGGGTCGATTTCCTTTAACTGGATCGCGTCATCGAATTCCGCGCCGCTCCCTTTAACCTGTTTTTTGCGCAACCAATCGATGGTTACGTTGGTTACAATCCTGTAAATCCAGGTGTAAAACGACGATTGGCCGCGAAATCGACCGATCGATTTCCACGCCTTCAGGAAGCTGTCCTGGGCTAGATCCCAAGCGTCCTGCTCGTTATGCACCATGTTATAAATCATTCCAAAAATCCTTGTGCGGTAGCGGGTCACCAGCTCGTCAAATGCCTCGGAATCACCCTTCTGGCATCGTTTCACCAGATCGAGTTCCGGGACATCGGCCTGAGCCGGAGTCGCTTCCGTATGCATATTTGGACGGAAAAGCGGCTAATTCATTCAACCCGGCCCTAGAGAGAGCCGTAGCGCCGGAGCCACTCGCCGCGATATTGGCCCATCAGGGAGATAATACCGTCGCGGACCTCGAACAGGCGCTGTTGAAGGACGGAATGCTGCTGCGGCGTAATGAGTTTTTCGGTCAACAGCTGAGCCCCGGCTTCCATCGACACCGTGATCGCCTTCAAGGCCCGTTTCAGATAGGCGATCGTCATTCCGATCTCGTCGACGTCATCATCGCTCAGGGCCGCTGCCAATTTGGCGCTGGCCAACGCTGAGTGGGTCGCCAGTTTCACCGCCGCCGGCTCATTTTGCAGCGCCCCCTGGTCGTCGAAAAGCTGATCGATCCAGACGGTCAGGGCGAAAGCCGCCCGATAAAGAGTGTGGTCCTCGAACCCGTCGGTGAAACTCGGCGGCTCCTGTTGCCCGCCGCCGTCGTCCCGGGCATTCGATTCTTCCGCCAGCATCGCGTCCACTTCGTCGCTCCAGGAATCGCTCTCTTCCTCGTTGAGCAACTGCGTCCAACCCATCTCGCGCGCGATGATTTGGTCGCGCTGCGGATGATCGAGATACTTCTCGAGCAGCTCCATGTATTTCTCTGTTTTATGGTCCTGTTGCTGGAGAAACCGCTCCCACTCGTATTCGTCCCAAACCCGATCCGGCTCTGGCTCGTAGGCGGACATATCAAAGTAGTTAGGCCTATTTGCGCAGCCGCGCAAAAATTTTTGCGCCTCTCGTCCCCCTGTAGCGGCGGTCTATGACCGCCGAACGCTAGATATGAGACGGGCGATCGGCGGTCATAGACCGCCGCTACAGCTGGAGGGACGGCCGCCGTCCCGTCCCTGTCGTTTTAGGGACGACACGGCGGTCGTCCCTCCACGTCTCACCATCGCCAGCGCGTAGAACGCAATCACAAACCAGAGCAGCGCGTGATAACCCAGCAACATGCTCAGGTATTCCAGCATGCCGCCGGTCATGATCCCGAGAAGATTCGAGGCGAAGGCGATATCGGCGGTTTCCGTGTCGCGGAACGAATTCGAGAAGATGACGTTGGCGAGGAAGACCGGGGCAAAAATCAGCGCGCTCGCGATCGCGTAGCGCGCGGACACATTCGCGACGAGCAGCGTTTCCGGCCTAACGACCAGATTCAGCGCCAGCATTCCAAAAAGAAGCAGGTAAAAGATCCAGATCCGTCGGACGCGAAACCGCACGTTAACGCGAACCGCGAGCAGGACGCTGGTGAGAATGGCGAAAAAGACGAGCGAATTCACAATCCAGGTGCTGCCGAAAAGGAGAGCGAACGTAATGAGGGCTTTGACTTCGAGCAGGGCGAAGGCGGCGCCGAGAAAGAACATATGCCAGTCGAAACGCCGCAGGACCGAGCGCGGTGCGATAAGCCAAATGCCGGCAAGCGAAATGGCGGCGCCGACGGCGAGCCCGTGCAGGTAAAGCGCGGGAAACGAGGGACGCGGCAGATAGACGAACGGCCAGTTGTCGGTCGCCGGCGGGATGGCGCTCGCGCCCATCATGCCTTCGCCAGTCACGCGCAGACGCGATGCGCCCTCGGCTGGTTGTTCGCGGTACGGTTTCGAATTCGCGGCGGATGACGCGGCGAGCCGCGGCCCGTTGATAATAACAGCCCCGCGTCCCTGGCCGCCGTAGGTCGAAACAAACGAGTCGCGGCCAAAGGTGTGGCTCACCATTCCCGCCAGCTTTTCGATCAACCACGGCTCGCGGTAATAATTGTAGAGAACAAGAACGCCATCGGGCGCGAGTGCGGCGCGCGCGGCATCCAGCGAGTCCTGCGTGAACAGGAAGCTTTCCAGTCGTAGATTGGCGACGCTCGACGTGAGCGTGAGCGAATCCGGCAATGCGAAAATGATCAGGTCGTACTTTTCTTTTGTGTTTCTGAGGTAGACGCGGCCGTCGTTTATCACCACGCGCACCCGCCGATCGGAGTAAGGCCGGTCGGGATGGAGCTCCGCGCCAAGTTTTTGAATAACGGGATCGATTTCCACCGCGGTGACTTGCTGAACGCCGTGGGCGAGTGCGGTCGCAGTATCCGAGCCAGTGCCCGCGCCAAGAATGAGCGCATGCTGAAACTTTGCGTCGGGGAATAGCTCATACACCCGGCGATAGAACGGCTCCTTGGACTGCCACGGGATCATGCTCTGGTGGCCGATGCTGTTCACATCCAGCTCGTACCCGCTCGGCTCGACCGGCGTGAGAGTGATTTTGTAATACGGCGACCAAAAGCTATGGCGCTGAAGCAAGAACGCGATCGCTGCCGCCGCGACGAGTGGCAGCGCTGTTGTGAGCACCCTTTGCCGTTGGCCTAACGACACCACCAGCAACCCGAGCGCGCCGAACCAGACGACCGGTGGCAGCGAGAAAAGCCCGATCAGAAAAAACGCTGCCGTGCCCCCCAGACTGCCGAGAATGTCGAAGGTGTAAGCCGTGAGCGGCTCTGTTTTCGTAAACAGCAGCCCAAGCGAGCGGGCGAGGGGAATGAACGCCGCGGCGACGAAGGTGAAGATCAACGGCAGGAGGATGAAACTTTCCGCGCTCGCGAACCCCGTGGTGCCCGAGCCGAAATAGAGAACATCCGTGCTCGAAATGTTTAGCTCGAACCGATTGAGCGCGACAACGACAACGAGCGCGAGCACGAGCAACGGAAACGGTGGGAACCGAAACGTCGCCCGCCGCGCCGCCAAAATCCCGAGCCCCATCCCGAGGAACGACGCCAGCAGAATGAAGTTCGTGAAGTAGCTGAGATACCGGACGTACGCTGGAATCCATCTGATGCAGAGCAGCTCAAAGAACAGCAGCGTGAACGACACCAGAAAAATCCGGGCCCGCACGCCGATGATCCACAACTGATCTTCGGGCTTCTCGTTCATTTGCGCCAAAGCTGGCAACCCTTTCGCGCTAGCGCTCGGTTGTCGAGCGCCATCTCGAACGTCTAGCGCGCCCCAAGGAGCGGCGGTTTACAAACCGCCGACGGACAACCGCAGAACGCTACCTGCTTATTGCGTCCGCATGATGCGCCGCGCTCGGACTGCAATTCCTCGGCGGTTTGTAAACCGCCGCTCCTTGACGCTATCGCGTGGCAAGAGGCGTCTGAGCTTTTTGACGCAAATCCTTCTTCTCTTCCGCCGAAAGAAACGCCGTCTCCAGCGCATTGACCTGCGCCTGGTGAATCTGTTCCCGGATCAATCCCGCAGCCGGGGCGGCGACTTCGAATTCATGCGGAAGATCGATCCCGCTCACGCCCGGATCGTCCGTGTTTATCGAGCAGACAAGGCCGCGAGCCATCATCTCGCGCAAGGGATGACGCGCCAGACTCGGCACCGTGCTGGTGTGGACGTTACTCGTTAGGTTCGCCTCGATCGGGATCCGACTTTCGGCGAGGTAATCAGCCAGCTTCGGATCTTCCAGCGCTCGTGCTCCGTGCCCAATTCGTTCGGCGCCGAGAAGTTTGATCGCGTCCCAAACGCTCTGTGCTCCGCCGGCTTCGCCTGCATGAACCGTGATCCGCCAGCCGGCATCGCGGCCTTTCTTGAAATGATCGACAAAGAGCGGCGCCGGATAATTCGCTTCATCGCCCGCCAGATCGAGCGCAACGAAATGCTCGCGGTGCGCGAGCAGCGCCTCGAGTTCCTTGTGACAAATTTCCGCCCCGTAAGTCCGGCTCAAGATCCCGATCAGGTTGACGCGCACGCCCGTTGCCTGGACGCCTTCGGCGATCCCGGCCACCGTGCCTTCGATCACTTCCGCCATGTCGAGCTGATGCGGCTCCGCCATGAAATACGGACTGAACCGCAGCTCGAGGTAATCAATTCCTTCCCGTTGCGCGTCTTCCACATTTTCCCGCGCGACCCGCCGGCACGCGTCGCCGTTCACCAGCACCCGCGTCGCCCAAAGCAATTTCGCGATGAACGCCATCAACCCCGGCTGCGGTTGCGTGACCTGCACGTGCGGCCGGATTTCCTCCACCGTCTTTCCCGGCAGTTCGATATTATTCTGCCGCGCCAGATCAACGATCGTCTCCAGTCGCACGCTGCCGTCGAGATGCCGATGCAGATCGATGAACGGCAGGGTGGAATCGATTACAGATGCGTCGGGCATTGCAAACTCCATCCGATTACACGAGCGGACTGCAAGCGCGAATTTCCAAGATGGCGCGGGCGCCGAAGTATCCATCGCCGCCGTTGCCGAGGTTTGATTCGAGTTTCGGATTTCCAGATTCGCTAGTAAATTGACTCACGTGATCGCAAGACTTTTTGCAGGATTGTTGGGCGCGCTGGCGCTCACGACGGTGATCGGTGCCGAAACCAAGAGGCCAGCTCTGGCAAAGACCGACGCAAAACCGAAAATGCACCTGGAGAATCAACCGGCGGTCGGACAGTTGGCGCCTTCTTTTAGTTTGCCGAGCGGCGACGGGCCCACGGTGAGCTTGAAGGATTTTAAGGGGAAATGGGTGGTGCTTTATTTTTATCCGAAGGATTTCACCAGTGGCTGTACGCTCGAAGCAAAGAATTTCGAGCGCGACCTTTCGAGGTATCAAAGCGAAGGCGCAGTGATCCTGGGAGTGAGCGTCGACAGCGCGCAATCGCACCACGATTTCTGTATAAAGGAACGCCTGGACTTCAAGTTGCTCGCGGATCCGGACGCAAAAACGGTGACGGCCTATCGATCGCTAACGGATTACCAAGGCGCGAAGATGGCGGCCCGGAACACGTTCCTGATCGATCCGCAGGGCAGGATCGCGAAGATTTATATTGGCGTGAACCCCGCTTCGCACAGCATCCAAGTCTTGAAGGACCTCGCCCAGCTCAAGAAAGCGAGACTGTAGCGGCGGTCTATGACCGCCGATCTTCCGTGCAGCAAGTCGGCGGTCATAGACCGCCGCTACAGCGGATTTGCATGGGATATTCCTCGTATCAGTGATGGTCATCTGCCGCTCTCTTTAAAGGGATGTTGTATCCGGACGGCCTGTGGTAAAAACGGCGAATGGCGAATGAATTGAAATCCTCCGGAAGTTTCCAAGGTCTGCGCACGGTCATCTATTACGCGCCCGATTTGGCGAAGACCAAAGAGTGGTATGCGAAGGTGCTCGGAATCGAGCCGTACTTCGACCAGCCGTTTTATGTTGGATTCAATGTCGCCGGTTACGAGCTCGGGCTCGACCCGGACGCTTCCAGTACGCCGGGAGGCAAAGGCGGAGTAATTGCGTATTGGGGCGTGACTGATGCGGCGGCGGAGTTTCGGCGGCTAATCGAGATTGGCGGAACCGAGCGATCCGCTCCGCAGGAAGTCGGTGAGGGGATTCGGGTCGCGACGGTCTTCGATCCGTTCGGAAATATCTTCGGGATCATCGAGAATCCGCACTTTAAGACAGTGACGAGTGACGTGTGACAAGTGACGAGTCGACTTCTTCAGCGCGTTTTGTTTGTAACCTCAGTTGTCCGCACGCCGCTTCGATGTCGTGACCTTTTTCGCGGCGCAACGTCGCGACGACGTCATGGCTTCGCACGATGGCGAGAAAGCGTTCCTGTTTCTCGCGCGAGGGGCGGGACCAATCCAGACCTTCGACGGTGTTGTAGGGAATCAGATTGATCCGGGCGCCGATGCGCCGGGCGTGGCCGGCGAGGAGGTGCGCCTGTTCTTCGCTATCGTTCACGCCGGCGATTAAAATGTATTCGAAGTAGATCCGCTGTTTCTTTTTGCTGGCGTAATAATCGCAGGCGTCGAGCAGAGTCGTTAGGTCGAATTTGCGATTCACCGGCATGATCCGGTTTCGCACTTCGTCGGTGGCGCCGTGGAAAGAGATGGCGAGCCGGCTTTGCAGCGGTTCGTCGGCCAGTTTCTTGATTTGGGGCGCAAGGCCGCTGGTGGAAATGGTGATGTGCCGCGCCCCGATCTCGAGTCCCCATGGCGCGTTAATGATCCGGATGGCGCGAACGACGTTCGCGAAGTTCGCCAGCGGTTCGCCCATCCCCATGAACACGACGTTATCGATCCGCTCACCGCTCGCCTTCTCCAAAGCGAGCAGCTGCTGGACGATTTCGCTCGGATCGAGGTTGCGCGAAAATCCATCGAGCCCGCTCGCGCAAAATTTGCAGCCGTAAGCGCAACCGACCTGGGTCGAAACACAAATCGTCCTGCGATCCGAACGTTCGCCGTAGAGAGCGGGGGAGGCGGGAATGAGAACGGACTCGATCAAGCTTCCGTCGCCGAGTCGAAAGAGGAATTTCCGAGTCGTATCCTCCGAGCCGAGGACGCGGACAGCTTCGAGTTGGCCGAACCGAAATTCGTTAGCGAGCCGCTCGCGCAACGCCTGCGGCAAATCGCTCATCTGCTCGAAGGAGCCGACCCGCTTTTCGTAAAGCCAATCGACAATCTGTGTCGCACGGTACGGCCGTTCGTTCAGCGTCGCGAGATAGGCTTCTATCTCATCGAGGAAGAGCGAGTGGATCGGTCGTTTTGCGGCTGTCTGCACCTGCCACACTACGTCACGGACCAGCGCATTGAAAGCCTCACCCGACGAACACAGCGATCACAAAGTCTGGTTTTCCTTGGTGCCCGTCGTGGACTTTGTGTGAGGTTTCCCCCCAAGTGGTAACGTCTCGAAAGACAAACCGGACATCGCTCGCCCTCGGATGGGAAGCTGCGAAGGCGAACGCGCTTCCGGGATTCGTTCTTCAAGCGGCGATGCTGCTCGTCCTGCTCGGATACTATTTAAGTGCGCGTTTCGCCGATTTTCTGAACCGCGTCGCGCACTTTAAGACCGACCATGGACTGGCGTTTGTCGTCGTTGCGGCTGTCCTCGCCGGCGCCGTCGTGCCGGAGCTGTTTGTGATTCTGTTTTTCCAGCGTGGCCGTTTTCGTCGCGAAAACCTGCGGAACCTTGCGTTCACGATTCCGACCTGGGGCATCGACGGCATCCTCGTGGATCTGATGTATCGGCTCAACGCGGTTTGGTTCGGCGACGTCACGACGGTCTGGGTCGTGACCGCGAAAATTCTGGTCGATCAGCTCGGGTACAATCCGTTTTTCGCTGCGCCGGCCGAAGTCCTTGTCTACGAATGGAAGAACGACGGGTTCTCGTGGAAGTCGGTGCGTCGCGCGTTCACGTGGGAACATTATCGCGACAAAATCGTGCCGACGTTGCTCGCGACCTGGGCGGTGTGGGGGCCGCTCATGGCGATCATTTATTCGCTTCCGTTCGCCCTACAATTTCCGCTTTTCAGCATCGCGCTCACGTTTTGGGTGCTGCTCCTGACCTACATGACGAATCGCTTCGCGGGAAAAATCGAGGCGGATGCGCCGCCGGCATTGTCAGTCGCGTCGGGAGATTGAACCGCGGATTACGCGGATTTAACGGATATCAGGGACTCAGAATCCGTGTCATTCGCGTAATCCGCGGTCTGATTCCGTTTTTCGGTGGAGTCGGTCTCTGGACGAAAACCAGGAAGCTGTCATCGTCTCCGCCGACGGATGAGATCGCACGAAATTTTCCAACGGATGTCGCCAACTTTGGCGGCCGAGATTTTCACTTTTTTGCAAACCGAACAGAAGCCGGTTTACAAGGCAGCTATTCAGGGCCTCGCGAACCAGCGCAATCTTCGCGGTGTTTTCGTAGAGCGAAAACCGCCGTCTGAGCGTTTCCCCTGGATGCAGGCGGCATTTGGCCGGAAGATCAGCGATTCACTCGCGAGCCACGTTCTGCAATCCTGGCTTCTCGGCGCGAACAAACAAATGCTCTGCGATTTTCTCGATGCGCTCGAGATCCAGCACGGCGAAGACGGCACGGTCGACGAGCTGCCCGCGGATTTGCCGAAGGAAAAGATCGCTGCAGCCGTGGATCGCCTGCTTGGAAAATATCCGACCGAAACTGTAGCGGTTTACCTGCACGCGTTTCGTGACATGGACAGCACAGTTCAGTGGCCGGCTCTGGATGAAATCCTGTCGGAGGAACCGCGCCTGAAACTGTAGCGGCGGTCTATGACCGCCGAAATCTAATCTGCAGATGGGCGCTCATAGCTCGCCGCTACAATTCTTCAAAATGGAGCAGCGCTTCGTGAACGCCGGCGCCGTGGCTTTTCGAGGCCACGTAGCCGCCGGCTGATTCGACAGCCTTCTTTACCTCGGGAATCGCGTTCGCCGGGCAGGCGGGATACCGCGCGAACCGGCCGTCGAGCATCGATATGTCGTTATGATGATCGCCCGCCGCGAAAATATTGTCGGGCGAAATCTCCAGAAGCCGGGACAGCTCGGCCAAAGCCGCGCCTTTGTGGTAATCGGCATGGCAAAAACGCAGATAGACGGTGTTGCGCTGATAATGAAATTTCGGCTGCCGCTCGCGCGCCCGGTCGATGAATTCGGTCACGCGATCGAGCTCTTCTTCGTTCTCGGCGACCAAGCCCTCCAAACCAGCGCTGTGATAGAGGAGCCGCGCCCTGGTTTTCTGATTCACAAAATCGACCACCTCCGCCAGGACCGCCGCGGCTGAGTGGAACAGGTCGGCATGCTCGCGAGCGACGCGCTCGTTCCAATCTCCAAAGGGCTCCCACTTTCCGCCATTCGATGAAGGTCGAAAAATGTCGCGTTCGCTGGTGAGAATAAAATCGGGATGGATGGGGAATTCGAAATCCGCCAGCCCGGATTGGAGGAGGTCGACGGAACGACCCGTGTTGATCGCCCAGAGAACGCCATCCGCTTGCATCGACTCGATATGTTGGATGCACCGCGGATCGAGAACGGGATCGCTCCCGTGCGCGACGAGGGTCCCGTCGAAATCAGTGCTGAGCAACCGGAAGTTTGCAGCCATGAAAGCCGACACTGTAGGAATGAATCGGTCGATCGCCAAACGGCCTTCTCTGCGGTCTTGCCCCGCCTGGTTCGCGATCTAAGATTAGGAAGATGAAATCAGCGTACGAGCTTGCGATGGAGCGTCTCGAAAAAAAGGCCCCCAGCGTCGCTTTAACCGCGGAACAAAAAGCTCGGATCGCAGAAGTCGATTCGACTTTCAAAGCCCGAATCGCCGAGCGGGAGCTGTTTTTGAAAGGCGAGATCAATAAGGCGCAGACCGCAGGGAATTCGGAAGAGGCGGAATCGCTCCAGAAGCAGCTGACCATCGACGTTCGGCGACTGCAGGAGGACGCCGAGGCTAAAAAAGAGAAGCTTCGCGCCTCGTTTTCAGCTTAAAACTTGGCTCTCTGCCACTGTCCTCGACTCGGGCGTTCGGCCGCCCAAATCGCCTTTTGCCGGGCGATGATCCTCATATTTGCGGCCAAATTCAGGCTAAATATTTTGTATAAAAAGATGTTTTTTTTCTTGCTCTACACGGGGCAAACACCGTAGAAAGGGAGCCGTAGACCGAAATAAATTCCCAAAGGCATAATAATTGTTATTGACGTTGAGAATCAATTATGACAAATATGGGAAACATAAGAGATAGCCGGAACTACAAGGGTTGTGGAAACGGCGCCAACAAACAGCAATAACAAATAGGAATCAGGAGAACACAAAATGATCAAACGTAACTTCACCGCCGCGCTCGTCGCCGCTGGAATGTTCACACTCGCAGGCCTCGCTCAGGCGACGGTCGTAGACCTCGGCTCCAGTGGGAGCGGCACCGTTAACGGCGCCATTTTCCAGACAAACAACGATCACCCCACAGGCACGGGCGTCTATAATCCATTTCTGACCGTTCAAAACGATCCTTGGGAACAGGGTTACAACGGCTCGAACAACAACTTCGACACCAAGCGCGTGCCGCAGTGGAACCACGAAATTCAGTTCTCCGATCTCCAAGTCACCAACATCAATGGCACTTCGTATTTCGGATTCTCCATCGACGTCAATGAGCCGGGTGGCAGCAAGGCGGGCATCTCGCTGAACGCTTTCAGCCTGTATACGTCGGCGACCATCCAGAACAGCACGTCCACCGACGGTAGCGGATTCTTCAACGGTTCACTGGGCACCCTTCGCTACAGCCTCGGCAACAACTCGGTGTTGTATAACGATCAGAACACTGGCAGCGGCGGCGGCGACATCAACGTCTACGTCCCGACGGCCCTGTTCGCCGGCACGAAGTCGAGCGACTACGTCTACCTGTATCAGCGCTGGGGTAACACCGACTCGAGCCAGGGCGGTTTCGAAGAAACCTCTCTGATCCGCGGATTGGCCCCGGTTCCGGAAATGAGCGCCTTCTTCCCGATCGTCGGCCTTCTCGTTGCGGTCGGTTCGACTAGCATCCTTCGTCGCCGCCGGGCCGCGCAGGCGAAGTCCTAAGCAGTTTCCTTTTTTCTTATCTCCATTGTTTGGCGGAGGCGGCAGTGATCCTGCCGCCTCCGTTTTTTCCCCCGAAAGTCTCGCGAATCGGCGATTGCCAACGCCGCCTGAGCGCGCCTAAGTTAGCCGCCCCTTCGAGATCATGTTTGCACTTCAACCCGAAATGAAGGTCTTCAGCGGCACCGCCAATCGCGAGCTGGCGCAACGAATTTGCGATTACATCGGCACGCCCCTGGGCCAGGCGACCATCAGCTCGTTTCCGGATGGCGAGACCTACGTCAAGATCGAGGAAAACATCCGGGGCCGGGATGTTTTCATTATTCAGCCGACCTCGCCGCCGACCAATCAGCACTTGATGGAATTGCTGATCATGGTGGACGCCGCCCGCCGGGCGAGTGCGGACCGGATCACCGCGGTGATTCCATTTTTCGGCTACGCGAGGCAAGACCGCAAAGATCAGCCGCGGGTGCCGATCACGGCGAAGCTGGTGGCGAATTTGCTTCACGCCGCGGGCGTGAGCCGCGTGCTGACGATGGATCTTCACGCGCAACAGGTGCAAGGCTTCTTCGATATCCCGGTCGACCATCTCTATTCGATGCCGGTCCTGCTCAAGTATCTCCGGACACGGCTGACCCGAAAACTCACCGTCGTTTCACCCGACGTAGGCGGATTGAAAATGGCGTCCGCTTACTCCCAAGCCTTGGGAGCGAACCTGGCGATCGTCGCCAAGCAACGAAAGAGCGCGACGGAGACGAAGGCGCTCTACGTTATTGGCGACGTCGCCGATAGCGATGTGTTGCTGGTCGACGACCTCACGGAAACTGCAGGGACATTGGCTTCCGCGGCGGCAGTTTTAAAGGAGCACGGCGCCCTCCAGATCTACGCCGGGGTCGCCCATGCCGTCCTGGTGGATATTGCGATTCCCCGGTTGCAAAAATCCCAGATCGAGGAATTAATAACGACGAACAGCACGCCCGTGCGGCCGGTGGAAGGATTCAAGACCACCGTGCTTTGCATCTCCGAGCTTCTCGGCGAAGGCATGAAACGAATCCACAATGACGAATCGGTTTCCTCGCTGTTCAAGATCGACAACGACGCGGAGAAAAATTGAGACATGGCTAAGCAGGTAAAACTTACGGCGGAACGGCGAACGGCGACGGGGCGTTCGGCCGTGCGAAAACTCAAGGCGGCTGGTTCGGTGCCGGCGGTGGTCTACGGGTCGAAGGACAAACCCGAGGCGCTTCAGGTTTCAAAGCGCGATATCAACGCGCTGTTGAGCCATGCGGCCGGCGAGAACATTCTGGTAGAACTGGAAATCGGGGGTAAGAGCCGGCTCGCGCTGGTCCAGGAAGTTCAGCACGCCCCGGTAGGAGGCGCCGTTTTGCACATCGATTTTCACGCCGTCTCTCAGGACGAAGTCATCCAGGCCGACGTGCCGCTCGAGCCAGTTGGCACCGCAAATGGCGTCAAGAACATGGGCGGATTGCTGGAGCAAAATCTTCGGACCCTCGCGATCGAATGTCTGCCGCGCGATTTGCCGGACGTTATTCGAGTCGACGTTTCCGCACTCGACATTGGCGATTCGATTCACGTCCGCGAAATTCAATTGCCCGCTGGCGTGACCACGCGAATCCAGCAGGAACTGACCGCATTCTCGGTGCTCGCTCCGACGGTCGAAGAAGAGCCGGTGGCCGCAACGGCGGAAGCTGCGGCGGGACCGGAAGTCATCACCGCGAAGAAGGAAGAGCCGGAAGCGGGTGCTGCTCCGGCTGGCGGAGCCGCGAAGGAAAAAGAGTCGAAGAAGTAGTCTTTTTGGATTCTCGAATCGGAAAGCCCGGCCTCGCTCGCTTCGCGAGCTGCGTTACGGCGATTTTCGATTTTCGATTGCGCAGAGGTGGTTGAAGACGCTTCACGAATTCGTTTGATCGCCGGCCTGGGAAATCCCGGCGCGGAATATAACGGGACACGCCACAACGTTGGATTCGAAGTCGTTGATCGGCTCGCGAAGGAGTGGGGAGTGGCGTGGGAGCATTCGAAAAGCTGGCACGCGCTTTGGGCCAAAGGCGAGAAGGCGATCCTGGTCAAACCGACGAGCTATATGAATCGCAGCGGCGAACCGCTTCAATCCATCGCGCATTTCTACAAGATCGCGTCAGCGGAAATGCTCGTCGTGCTCGATGACATGGCGCTTCCGCTCGGACGACTGCGGCTCCGGCCTGACGGCGGAACGGCGGGCCACAACGGTCTGGAATCGATTATTGTCCAGTTCGGCACCGAAGAAATACCGCGATTGCGGATCGGGATCGGCGCGCCGCCGCCAGATGGATCGGTTGATTACGTCCTCGGGCGTTTCTTTGAGGAAGAGCGTCCGCTCGTC
Source organism: Chthoniobacterales bacterium (assembly GCA_045809795.1). Classification (GTDB taxonomy): domain Bacteria; phylum Verrucomicrobiota; class Verrucomicrobiia; order Chthoniobacterales; family UBA10450; genus AV80. Next base: position 103,574 of record JBJMXD010000006.1, on the reverse strand, counting down.
GAAAAAACCATCGCCCGCGCTGTGGACGCAGTGAAATGCGCGATTGACAACGGGCTGCTTTCCGCGATGAACCAGTTCAACAAAAATCCAGAGTCAGAACCATGAAGAACCGTTATGAAGCCTTGCTCGTCCTGAACACGCAGGGCCGGGAAGATACCGTGAAGGACGTCGTCGACCGCCTCGAGTCCGAATTTCAAAAAGAAGGCGCCGAGATCGAGCAGGTCCAGAAGATGGACAAGCGCCAATTCGCCTACGTCGCGGGCGAGCTCGATGCCGGCCATTACGTGAATTTCGTTTTCCACGCCGACTCGCAGCTCATCACCAAGCTGCGCGCCAAGTTCAAGCTCGATCCGGAAGTTTACCGGCAGCATTATCAAAAGCTGCGTCCGAAAACCGAGAAGAAGGAACCCGGCGCGAAAAAGTTGGCCGCGGCCGAGTAATTCCGCTAGAAAAGCGGCATGGCCAGTTTCAATAAAGTTATCCTTCTCGGGAACCTCACCCGCGATCCAGAGGTCCGATATACCCCCAAGGGAACCGCCGTCACGGAATTGGGCATGGCAGTGAACCGCGTTTACACCGCCGAGAACGGCGAGAAGCGCGAGGACACGACGTTCGTCGACGTGACGCTCTGGGGGCGGACCGCGGAAATCGCAGGCGAATATTTAAAAAAGGGACGCCCGGTTTTTATCGAAGGCCGGCTCCAGCTCGATACCTGGGACGACAAACAGTCCGGGCAAAAACGCAGCAAGTTGAAAGTTGTTGGTGAAGGTCTTCAGCTCCTCGGCGGCCGGCCAGGTGGTGGTGGCGGCGGCGGCGATGAAGAAGGCGGACCGCGCACCAGCCGGCCCGCGCCTCCTCCCAAAGCTGCGGTGTCCGAACCGGACGACGACGAAATTCCGTTTTAGCGTCTCTGCCCGCTTGGTAGGGCGAGACGCGGTCGAGCCCCTGAATCGATGACCCCCACAGAAGCCTGTATCGCGCTGAACATGCTTCCGACGATGGGGCCAGTGCGGCTCCGGAAGCTGCTCGAAGTATTTGAGACACCTGAGCGGATTCTTGCGGCGAAACGCGATTCGCTTCGCGCCGTCGAAGGGATCGGTCGCGATGTCGCGGACCAAATCACGAATTGGGAAACGCTCGTCGATCTTCCGGCGGAGCTGGAGCGCATCCGTGAGTTCGGTGCAAAGGTCATCACGGCCGAATCGCCGCTTTATCCCAAGCACCTTCGCGAAATCCACGCGCCACCAATTGTGCTCTACGTGTGGGGGGAATTGTCGGAGCGCGATCAACATGCGATAGCCGTGATCGGTTCGCGGCGCACGACCCATTACGGACTGGAATCTGCGAAGAAGCTTTCCTATCAGCTCGCCTACGCGGGGCTCACGATTATCAGTGGTCTCGCGCGCGGCATCGATACCGCGGCGCATCAAGGCGCACTCGCAGCGAAAGGTCGCACGATTGCCGTTATCGGATCCGGATTGTCGAAATTGTATCCGCCGGAGAACGCCGCGCTCGCCGATAAAATTCGCAGTGGCCACGGCGCCATCGTTTCCGAGTTCTCGATGATGATCGAGCCGGACCGGCAGACATTTCCGATGCGGAACCGGATCATCAGTGGGTGGAGTCAGGGTCTGCTCGTGGTCGAAGCCGGTGCAAATAGCGGCGCGTTGATCAGTGTCGCGCAGGCACTCGAACAGGGGCGAAATGTTTATGCCGTGCCGGGCCACATCAACACTCCGACCGCGATCGGATCGAATCGATTGATTCAACAGGGCGCGAAGCTGGTGATGGACGCGAGCGATATTCTCGATGATCTGCAAATTCTGTTGCCGGAAAGCAAAACTTCACCTGAGGCCGCCGTCCGCTCGTTGCCCGCCCTGACTGAGGACGAGCGCCGCGTTTACAACGCGATTCGTGACACGGAAACTTCGATCGACGATATCGCGACGGAAGCGGAACTGTCGAGCGGCACCGTTTCCTCGACGTTACTGCGCCTCGAGTTAAAGAAATTGGTGAAACAACTTCCCGGAAAATATTTCGTGAAGCTTGGGTAGCTATTCGCCGACATTCGAATCCAACGACTGTCATCCTGATCCCGCAATAGCGGGAGAAGGATCTCTGACAATTTCTTCGCGCTGGGTAAGAAGAAATGTTCAGAGATGTTTCGCCGGGGCTCAACATGACAGGTTAAAAAGGCGAGTGATCAGCGGGAATGAAAACTGTTCGACTTACTGCTATCGCTTCGCCGCTCGAGGAGCAGACCATCGAGATGCCACATCTCGACATGAACGACGTGCTGATTCGCATTGGCGCCGCAGGCATTTGCCATTCGGATGCGCATTACCGCGCCGGTGTCTCGCCAGTCGCTCGATTGCCCATTACGGTCGGACACGAAGTTGCCGGTGTCGTCGAAGAAACCGGCGGGGCAGTCACGAAATTCAAAGCCAGCGACCGCGTCTGCGTTCATTATTTAGTGACGTGCGGCACGTGCGAATTCTGTCGCGCAGGTAACGAACAATTTTGCCCATCCGCCGAAATGATCGGCAAACATCGCGATGGCGGTTATGCCGAATTCATCGTTGTCCCGCAACGGAGCGTGTTCCATTTGCCGGATGAGATTCCGTTCGAGGAAGGCGCCATCCTCATGTGTTCGTCAGCGACTTCGTTACACGCGTTGAACAAAGGACGCTTTCGCGCTGGGGAGACGGTCGCAATTTTCGGCGTAGGCGGCCTCGGCGTTTCCGCAATCCAGCTCGCTCTTCATCTTGGCGCGGAAAACGTTTTCGCCGTCGACATTAATCCGGCGAAGCTCCGGCTCGCTTCTCAGTTTGGAGCAGTTCCGGTCAATGCGAGGGAGAAAGACGCCGTTGAACAGATTCGAGAAATGACAACGGGCGCCGGCGTTGATGTCGCGCTCGAGTTGGTCGGCTTGCCGCTGACAATGCACCAGGCAGTCCAATCGCTCGGAAAACTCGGCCGCGCCGCACTCGTTGGTCTCACCAGGCAAAGTTTCGACGTCGCGCCCTACTCCGATCTGCTCAATAAGGAAGCGGAAATCATCGGCGTTTCGGACCATCTCGCGAGCGAAATTCCGTTGCTGCTGGAGCTTGCCCGAACTCGAAAACTCGATCTGTCGCACGGAATTATTCGCACAATTCCGCTCGAGGCCGCCGCTGTGAACACGACTTTGGACCGCCTCGAACATTTTGGCGACGATGTCCGGGTCGTGATCGTGCGGTAACCGCCCGTTACCAAATCGAAATTTGCGCGCGGGCGAGGGCTCTTCTACGCTGCCCGCCCTTGACGAAATCCAGCCGGGGCGTAGAAGTCCCGCTGTTTTACCCCTAACAAAATGTCGAAATCGCTCATCATTGCCGAGAAACCCAGCGTGGCCGCGGACCTTGCGCGCGCCTTGGGCAAGGTGCCAAAAAAAGGCGACCACTACGAGAACGACGAATACGTCATTTCGTCGGCTGTCGGTCACGTCGCTGAGCTGTTCATGCCGGAGGACATCGACAAGAAGAAATACGGGTTCTGGCGGCTGGAGACGTTGCCGATCATTCCGGAGAAGTTCGAATTGAAGCCGATCGACAAGTCGAAAAGCGTGTTCGCCACGCTAAAAAAACTGATCGCGCGCAAAGACATCGCGCAGGTCATCAATGCCTGCGACGCCGGCCGAGAAGGCGAGCTCATCTTCAACAATCTTTGCCTGCTCGCGAAAAACAAACACCCGGTTAAGCGCCTTTGGTTGCAGTCGATGACGCCGCAATCGATCCGCGACGCGTTCAATCACCTGCGGGACGAGAGCGAGATGCGCGGGCTCGCGGATGCCGCGCGATCGCGGAGCGAGAGCGACTGGCTGATCGGCATCAACGGCACGCGCGCCATCACCAAGCGAATGTTCGGCTCGCGCGCGGGCAACGTAGCGTCGGTCGGCCGAGTACAGACGCCGACGCTCGCGCTGGTATATGCGCGCGAACTGGAGATCCGTAATTTCAAGCCGCGCGACTACTGGCGGGTCACGGCGAAGTTCGAAATCGCGCAGGGCCAATACGAAGGGACTTATCAACGGCCGCACTTCAAGAAGGGCGGCGACGAGCACGATCGCGCCGATCGGATCTGGGACAAGCCGGTCGCGGAAGCAGTGGTCGCTGCCTGCCAGGGAAATCCGATGGCGCAGGTCACGGAGGAGAAAAAGGCGAGCACGCAGATTGCGCCGCGCCTTTACGACCTGACGACGTTGCAACGCGAAGCGAACGGACGCTTCGGTTTCTCGGCCAAGCGCACGCTGCAAATCGCGCAGGCGCTTTACGAGAAGCACAAAATGTTGACCTATCCGCGAACGGATTCCCGCGCGTTGCCGGAAGATTATTTGCCGACCGCGCGCCAAACCTTGGGAAATCTTTCCGGGACCCTCCAAACCCACGCGGAGAAAGCGCTGAAAAATGATTGGGTCCGGCCAAACAAACGCATCTTCAACAACGCGCAGATTAGCGATCACTTCGCGATTATTCCGACGACGTCGGAGTCGAAACACCTCGACGACGCGGAAGCCAAGATCTACGACATGGTGGCGCGGCGTTTTGTTGCCGTCTTTTTTCCGTCCGCGGAGTTCGATGTGACCACGCGGTTCAGCGAGGTCGCGAGCCACAGATTTAAGACCGAAGGCAAAGTCCTGACTGCGCCGGGCTGGCTGGAAGTTTATGGACGCACCGCGGTTGATGAGGACTCGAAGGACGGCAAAGCATTGCCAGCTTTGACGCCGCCAGATCGCAATCAGGCGAAGACGCTCGAAACGAATCTGCTGAGCGAGGCCACCAAGCCGCCTCCGCGTTACACAGAAGCGACCTTGCTTTCGGCGATGGAGACCGCCGGCAAACTGGTGGACGACGAAGAGCTGGCGGAGGCGATGAAAGAGCGCGGCCTCGGGACGCCGGCGACCCGGGCCGACATCATCGACGGGCTCATTTACCAGAAGTACATGGATCGCCAGCAGCGGGAGTTGGTGCCGACGGCGAAGGCGGAGCAGCTCATCCAGTTTCTCGAGGCCGTCAAAGCGTCCGACCTAACGAGTCCAGCGATGACCGGCGAATGGGAGCATCAGTTGCGCGAAATGGTGCGCGGCAAATTTCCCCGGGAAAAATTCATGGCCGGCATCGTCGAAGAGACAAAAGGCATCGTCGACCGGGTGAAGAATTTCGAAGAGGACGATTCCATTGCGCGCGTCACGGAAATCATTTCGCCGACCGACAAGAAGCCGCTGCGCGAAACCTTGCGCGGGTACAAATCGCAGGATGGCGAGTTCATGCTCTACAAGGTCATCGGTGGCCGCCGCATGGAAGAATCCGAAATCCGCGAGCTCGTCGAGAAAGGCGAGGTCGGCCCGCTCGACGGATTCATCTCGGCAAAAACGCGGGCGAGTTTCGCCGCGAAACTCAAATTGGCGCGCGACGAGAAGACCGGGAAGTGGAAAGCCGAATATGATTTCGGAAACGACGTCGATCTCGGCTCCGTTGAATCGTTCTGGACCGACCCTGCGACCGGCGCCGAATTAGTAGAAGTCGGTTCGAACTACGTTCTGCGGGAGAAAGAGAACGGCGAGTGGAAACAGGCCTTCCGAATTCCGCGCCTTATGTGCAAACGGGAAGTCACTCGCGAGCAGGTGGTGCAGCTCATCGAGCAAGGCAAGACCCCATTAATCCAGGGATTCATTTCCAAGAAGGGCCGCCCGTTCGACGCCTTCCTCGTGCGCGCTGACGCCCGCGTCCGTTGGGAATTTCCGCCGCGCGCGCCAAAGAAAGACAAGGACGGCAAGCCGATCGAGCGCAAAGCTCGCGCGAAAGTCGACCTCTCAAAGGCTGCCGTGATTGGTGAAAGCAAAGCACACAAAGGCGGTGAGCTCGTCGAGGTGGAAGACGCCTACTACGTGCGCAAGCCCGACCAGGACAATCGCTCCGTCTTCAAGCTCACGAAAAAACTCTGCGAACACGAGATCACTCCCGACGAAGTGAAAGAACTGCTCGCGAAAGGCCGCTCGCCCTTGATTGAAAATTTCGTTTCCAAACGCGGCAACAAATTCGCCGCCCACTTGGTTCTCTCCGCGAAAAAAGACAAAGCCGAATTCGAATTCCTGCCGCGCTGAGAAGCGGGCTCCTCCCGGACGGCGAGCTTACTGCTCGAAGGAAACGGCTGACGTATCCGGACAGCTGCGGGTTTCCGTCGTCGTTGAACCGCCGTTAGGGAAGCGGTGCAATGTCCAGCACTCGCCAAGGGTGGAGCAGTAACAGATCTCCACCTCTACGCGCTGGCGTTCCTTGTCTAACGCCTTTCGAAGGGGTGCGGCCTTTTCGGAATCGAGCGGGCCTCCGTCGAAATCGTGCGGAACAAGCACGGTCATCGACTCGGCGGCGGAAAAAACGTGGCCGCTGATCGAGCTCTGGGTGAATTTATATTGTCCGGGGCCGATTAGTTTCTGGAGCGCCACCTCCCAGTTGCGCACGGGCTCGCCATCCACTCGGACGATGACGTTGCGGACGATCGCGGGCCCCACACCCTTGTTGTCCACCTGAAAGCTGATTTTTGGTTCGTTGCTGGTGCTGTATTCGAGAATCGGCCAGACCGCGGCGCGGACTTGCTGGCGTTGCACGTAAGCGGTGTAACCGGAAACAAAAAGCGCGGAGACGCCGATGAGCGTCACGATAATCGTTTCGTATCGGCGAGCTCCTTCCTCTGTCGGCACGAGCGCGATGCTATTGGTGATGCGGTGAATGGCAAGCCATTCGTCGCAACGCCGCGGACGATCAGACGCACAAAACTTTTTCTGGACAAAGCGTTGACGCCACAACTTATGGTGTGCTACTTACTCCGCCGACACTATGCGTTGTCCCAAGTGCGGGTTTCGTGACGACAAGGTCATCGACTCGCGCCAGTCTCGAGATAGTTCCTCCATTCGCCGACGCCGGGTCTGTCTCCAGTGCGCTTATCGGTTCACCACTTACGAGCAAATCGAGCGCTCCGATTTGCGCGTGATCAAGCGCGACCGCACCCATGAGCCGTTCGATCGTCGCAAGCTCGTGAACAGTCTCGCGAAAGCGTGCGAGAAACGCTCCATCAGTCTGGTCACCCTGGAAAGCGCGGTGGACGAGATCGTGCACGAATTGGAAACGAGCGGACGCGAAGTTTCATCAGGGCAGATCGGGGCGAAGGTGCTCGAGAAATTGCGCGCGATCGATGAAGTGGCGTATCTGCGTTACGCGTCGGTCCATCAGCGATTCAACGAAGTGGACGAATTCGTCGACGCCATCCAGGCGCTCGGCCGGCGGATCAAACCGAATGCGCTCCAGCGGGAATTGTTTCCGCCAGAAATGGCGACCCCGGAAATGCATCCCGCATCGGCGGGGACTGCGAGCACGGAACGAAAACATGGTCGCGTTTAAGGAAGAATTTCCCTATCTGCGCGGCGATTCGGGGCAACTCTTCGAGTTCGATCAGGCGTGGCTGCGAGCTGCGATCACGCGCGCGGCGAACGAGGCCGGCTATCCGAAATGGTGGCTCACCGATCACGTCACGGAAAGCATCGCGTTTTATTTGCGGCTGCGGAACGACGAATCCGTGGTGCCGTTCGATCAACTTTCGCAAACGGTGCGCTACGTCCTGAAGGTGATCGGTTACAAAGAAATCGTGCCGCATTTCGAGCCGTCGCCGCCGCCGGTTTCGTTCTCGCTCCTGACGGTCGCGCAAGATGCCGGGGCAGGATACGAGCTTGCGTTTTTTGACGGACTCGAAAAGCGGATCAATGCGCTCGTGAATGCGGGCGCCGATAGTTTGCTGCTCTGCGATTTGCAGGCGAGCGTGAAACTTCTCCGCGGCGCGAAGACCTGGACGCGGACGTGCGACACTCTCCGCGAAGAAATTATCTGTTTCGTTCGCGAACGGCTCAGCTCGACGCCGGAGCTGCAGCACCTGCGGTGTTTCATTCGTTAGGCCGCTCACGAATGACGAATGCCGAATTTCGATCTTCTGTGGCCGCTTCGCTATGCGAAGCGCCAGAGCGGCGGCGCTGCAGATCCGGCGTCGCCCACAGGGCGACGGCTACAGAAAAGAGGACGGCCGGGTGACGATCTTCGAGAAAATTATCCGGCGCGAAATTCCGGCCGAGATCGTGTGGGAAGACGACGACGCGCTTGCGTTTCGTGATGTGAACCCCCAAGCGCCGGTGCACGTGTTGATCGTGCCGAAGCGCGTGGTGCCGAGACTGGCGGACGCGACGGAAGCGGACGGTCCGTTGCTGGGCAAACTCCTGCTGGCCTCGCGGAAGGTCGCGGAAAAGCTCGATTTGCTGCAATCCGGATACCGCGTTGTGATCAACAGCGGTCCGGATGCGGGGGAAAGCGTGCCGCATTTGCACGTGCACGTGTTGGGCAAGCGCGCGCTCGCCTGGCCACCGGGCTAGGCATCAAGGAACGGCGCTTTCCAAACCGCCGTCTGCTGTCCCTAACTATTGAGCGGGCGTTGGACTCGGGGAAGGCTTCGACTGTCGATGATGACGCGTCTGAGAACGAACGTGATGCTTCGCGCGTGAATGAGTGGGGGCCGGAGTAGGGGAAACAACAGGAGTTGGCGCGGGATTCACGGCGGCGGAACTGCGAACAGATGTAGGCGCGGGAGAACGGAGCGGAGCTGGAGTGGGAGAAACAACCGCGGTAGATGCACGAGAAACAACCGGCGCAGGCGAACGCATCGGGATCGGCGTGGGAGCGACGGTAGAGCGAACGACAGCAGGACGCACGGGCGCCGGGCCCGTGGTCCGAACGAGATTCGGGGCCGGCGGGGCAACGGTAGTCGAAACAGGAACCGGCGGTGGAACGGAGACGGAGTGCATCACCGCCTCCTCTTTCACAATGACCGGCGTGCCGACCGGCGCGTTGTCGAAAAACGTCTCGGCCATTCCTTGCGGCACTCTAATACAACCATGTGACGCGGCATACGGCGGGACGTATCCCTGGTGCATCGCGTAACCACTGCGGAAGAACATTGCGTAGGGCATTCGCGCGCCGTCGTAATGGGAACCCGGCGGCTTGGGATCCTTCCTCGAATCGATATTGGATTTCACGACGTTGCCGAAATCGTCCACGTAATCGCCAAAGACAGTCGAGACATGGGTAGCGTCTTTGGACAAAACCGTGTAGCTGCCGGGCGGCGTCCCGAACCCGGGTTTGCCGGTGGAGACTGTCGATTCGCCGACGAGGTTTTTGCCCTTGTAGAAATACGCGTGCTGTTCCGAAATGCTAACCACGATTTTCGGCGAACCGGGAACGCCATCGCCATTCCAATAACCTGACGGCGTCGGAGTCGGCGCCACGGCCGTGGGAGTAGTTTGCACTTCGGCGCAACTGGCGAGCAGGAGCAAGGGCGTCAGGAGGAGCGCGGTTTTTAGAAGCGTTCGACAGGTCATTTTGAGATGCGCAGAGTAATGCGTCCGCTTCGCCGTTCAACCCCAAAGATTTAGCGGCGTTGCGGCGATGTTTCCGGCGACATTCTGTATAAAGTCGGTGACCGAGTGCGGTTCTTCTTGCCGACCGAGTCGGTTCCTGATTCCCTCTCCGGCGGAGGAACCATAATTCATGCATCTTCGCCTGATCGCCAGCTTAGCCGTCCTGTGTATCGCACTGGGCGTAGGGGGCTGCAGTGCGTTCAAGACGGACCGGAAAACCAACGAGCGGCACTACAAAGAAGTCTTCATGCCTCTCCAGACGGGAAGCCATTTCCAACGCCGCATTCTAGTTCCCTTCGAGCCCGAGAAGAAGACGACGAAGAAAAAGAAATCAACCGCCCCGAAACGCGAACCGGACGCGGAGACGAGCGCGACTCCCGCTCCGGAAGAAGAGAGCACGCCTCCGGCCGATAGATTCCGCTAGGCGATTCCTTCGGTGTATCCGGATTGCGGCAGTCACGATCTCTCCACGCGGCGCGGATCGCGAACGGGAATGGCCTGCGGCAAGTTGACGAGGCTCGGCCAAGCTCCTATTCTCGCACCCTAATTGGTGAGGTGGCTGAGTGGTCGAAAGCAGCGCTTTGCTAAAGCGCCGTACCCCAAAAGGGTACCGAGGGTTCGAATCCCTCCCTCACCGCCACGCAATTCGTGATCACGGAAGATCAGGCGCTCGCGCGCATCATCGAGAACGTCGCACCATTACCGGCGCGAACGGTGCCGTTGATTCAGGCCGTGGAAAAATTCGCGGCGACTGAAGTCCGAGCCCGAGTAGCACTGCCGCGATTTGATAACTCGGCGATGGATGGATATGCGGTGGTCGCGGCGGCGTGTGCAGGCGGAAAACTACAGCGGTTGATCGGCGAGCAGCCGGCAGGAGCAGATCGTGGCCTTCGCATTGAGCCGGGAGAAACAATTCGGATTTTTACAGGCGCGCCAATCCCATCCGGCGCGGACGCCGTGGTGATGCAGGAGGACGTTCGAATCGAGGGCTCACAGGTTTTTGTGAATACGACCGTCGCAACGGGCGAGTTCATTCGCCGGCGCGGCTGCGATTTGAGCGAGGGACAAAAGATCATCGAGGCCGGGACGCGATTACGCGCGCAGGAGTTGGCGTTGCTGGCGTCGCAGGGATTCGCGGAAATCGAAGTCGGCGGCGAAGTTCGCGTCACGATCGTGTCGACCGGCGACGAACTGGTGGAACCCGGAGGCGATCTCGCGGCGGGGCAAATCTTCGACAGCAATTCCGTTCTCCTTCGGGCGCTCGTGGAAAAATGTGGGGTGACGGTCGTGCGGGTTCAGCATTGCCCCGATGACGCCGCCGCTATTGAACGCGCATTTCGCGATGCGTTGCCCAACGAAGCCCTGATCGTTCTCGGCGGCGTGTCGGTGGGCGCGAGGGATCTTGTGAAGCCGGCTCTGAACGCGGTCGGCGCGCAGACGGATTTGTGGCGCGTATCGGTGAAACCGGGAAAGCCCTTCCTGTTTGGCCGCGCGGATCAGTGCGCGATCTTCGGATTACCCGGCAATCCAGTTTCGGCGTTCGTCACGTTCCTCCTTTTTGTGCGGCCAGCCCTTTTACGAATGATGGGAGCTCGAGATGGTCAGCTTCCGCTACCGCAAACGACCGCAACTCTGAGCGAAGAGGTAAGCAACGACGGTGACCGCTCGCATTACATGCGCGGACAATTTGCCGGCGGAAGATTCAGCCTGATCGGCCGGCAGGAATCGCACGCGCTCTACGGATTGAGCCGGGCCAATGCATTATTGCGCGTCGCTGCCGGGCAAACTCTCTCTCGTGACGCCAGCGCGACGGTCTTCCTGGTCGATTAAGGCGGAAATTGATGGGCCGGACGTTTGACACTCCGCGTGACCATTTTAGCTTATGCGGTTTGAAGACGGCGGCTCAACTTCGGCTCAATGGACACGACCAATTTCGGGCCGATGCCGAGCGCCTCTCTCACATCATCCTGGAGATGCAACGTTGCTTCGTCCTGCATCTCTCCAAGGAGCTCGCGCCCGGCAACGTTTCCTTCCCGCAATTTTTCCTGCTCGCCGCGCTCGATCATAAAGAAGTTCTGACCATGTCGGCCATCGCCCAAAAGATGGGCCACACGACCGCGGCCGCGAGCGGCCTGGTCGATCGCCTCGAGAATCTCGGTTACGTCGTGCGTTCGAGCGCACGCGAAGATCGACGCAAGGTGATGGTTTGTATTACGCAAAAGGGAACGGCACTTGTTCGGCGGATTCGCGAAGAGATGGTGGGCAACCTGATGAAGGTGATGACTCATCTCACGCCGGCAGAACAAAAGGCGTGGCTCCAGATCTACACGAAAATTTACAACTACTGCCAGTCGAAGGAGGCGCCGGAGCCGGCTGTGCGCCGGAGTTCGAGAAAGGTTTTGCTTACCTCGCGGCGTTTCGAAAATGGAACGCGCTGATCCCGAACCCGGGAAGAATTAGCGTAGCCGCGAATTAACCTCAGATTCTTAAACGACTATTCGAGAGCAGTTTAAGCCACAGCCAGCGAACACGGCATGCGCCTTGCATAAGACGCAGCGCCAAGAGCCCCGATCTCTTCGTTCCGTGCCGACTTGAACCTGCCGACATTCTGCGTCCTTAACCTAATGCGAAAAGCTTCCATCTCACTCTCGCTTTGCGCCGCGCTCGTGGCGGCTGTTCCACTCGCACCGTTTCTCTTCGCGGGCACTGAAACTCTAACCGAACTCCGTATGCGCCGCTCGGTCGTGCCGCGGTTCACTCTCGACCAGGCCGTGTTGACCGCGCTCCAGCGAAATGCCGACATCCAGAAAGCGCGGCAGGAAATCGAGAGGACCAAAGGACTCTACATCGCGATGCGGGCTGAAATTCTCCCGCAAATCGCGATGACCGGCCAATTTTCCGATACCGATCCCCACCTGCAAGTAAACCACGGCGAACTCCCCGGGGGCGGGACGACACCGACTCCGACTCCCGGCGCGACCGCTACTCCGCCAGGCCTTTCGGGGTTTAACTTCAGTGGCGTCGAGCGTTCTTATAACGTGCGGCTGGAAGCGACCCAGGTGCTGTTTGCGGGCGGCCGCATCGTCTCGCAAATCCGCGCGGCCGATTTCACTCGCGACAGCAGCTATTACGGATTTCGGAACGTGGTCGACACGACTATCTCGACGGTTAAACAGCAGTTTTACCTTGTGCTCCTGAATCGCGCCCTGATTGGAGTGCAGGAGGAGTCGGTCAACCTCCTGAAAAGTCAGCTGCAGGACCAGCAAAACCGGTTCGAGGCCGGCACTGTCCCGCGCTTCAACGTTCTCCAGGCGCAAGTAGCGCTCTCGAACCAGTATCCGCTTCTCATCGGCGCCCAGAATAATTATCGGATCTCGCAGCTCCAACTCGCGAAGACGCTTGGGCTGGATTTCGATCCGGGCCGGGGCGATCAGCCGCCCTTGGAGGCGGTGGGAGAATTGCAGTACCACCCGCGGCACATTCCTTTGCCGATGGCGATCGAGCTAGCCAAGGAGCGCCGCCCGTTTTTGAAACAGCAGAAAGCGATTGTGCTGAGCGATGCCGAGCAGGTCCGGGTGGCACGCGCTGGATACTTTCCGCAGATCAGCGCTTCGGGCGGGACTGAGGTCCGCAGCTCATCGATTAGCGAGGACATCCATGACGTCAGCAGCGGCTATATTTTTGGCGTAACCGGGACGTGGGCGATTTGGGATTGGGGCGCAACGTACGGGTCCGTGAAGCAAGCGAAAGCCATTCTCGAAGAAGCGAAAATCACTCTCGACGACGCGAACCGCCAGGTTGAGCTGGAAGTTCAACAGCAGGATTCGAATTTGAAACAGAGCGCTGAGCTGGTGAAGGCGACGGAACAAAGTGTAGGACAAGCTCAGGAAGCTTTGCGTCTGGCCAGCGCGCGGTTGAGTGCGGGAGCGGGCACCCAGTTAGAAGTGCTCGATTCCCGGGTGCAGGTCACGCAGGCGTCGTCGAATCGACTGCAGGCCCTCTATAATTATAGTGTCGCTCTCGCGGAGTTCGATCGGGTCACTGCCACGGAAGTGGTTTACTCGAACGAGCTCGACGAACCCAACACACGGCGGAAATTAAAGACGGACGCAAAGCCGACGCCGGCACCGAAGCCGGGTCCGCTCGAGTTGAATCACGCGGGGGATCGCCCGCCCATTCGAACCACCACGACGACGACGCGGACCACGCGCACGACCGGCAGTAAGTGAGCGAAGCTCAGCTTTCGGCCGAACATTTTCCTGCGTTAAGCGCGCTGCCGGAAATCGTCCACGGTTTCACGCTTCGCGTTCCCGGCATCGAAATGTCGCAAGACAAAGGCGAGGCTCTCGCGCGGCTCGACACGGTTCACCGAAAGATTCGCGCGGAAGATAAACTTGGCGCGGCGCCGTTCATCACCGCGCAGCAGATCCACGGGAAAGAGATCGCCGTCGTCAATGTCGCCCTCTCGGCGGACAAATGTTTCGCAAATTGCGATGGAATCATTGCGAGTCAGGCGGGAATCTGTCTCGGCATTTACGTTGCCGATTGCTGCGCGGTTTATCTCGTCGATCCGGTTCGTCGCGCGATCGGTCTCGTCCATTCCGGGAAAAAAGGAACGGAACTCGGTGTCGTCCCAAACGCAATCGAAACGATGGCGGCACAATTCGGTTCGCGGCCAGCCGATCTCGTTGTCCAACTGAGTCCGTGTATTCGGCCGCCGCATTACGAAATCGATTTTGCCGCTGATATCGTTCGGCAATGCCGTAATCTCGGGGTCAATTCAATCCACGATTCCGGAGTCTGCACAGCCTGCGACCTCACGCGTTATTATTCCTACCGCGCCGAGAAAGGCCGCACCGGCCGGATGCTAGCGTTCCTCGCGCTCGCTTAATCTTCCGTCGCGCCGCTACCGTAGGAAACGATCCCGCGCTTTCCGGCATTCGCTACGAATTCGAAAAATTCGCGGCCGACCGGGCTAAATTCTGTCTGCGCCGCTTGCTCGAGCGCCTGCTTTGTATTCAATCCGCTTCGATAAAGCAGCTTGAACGCGCGTTTGATCTCCTCGCGCTCGGCCCCGCTGAAATTCGCTCGGCGCATGCCGACAACGTTAAAACCGTAGACCTCATTTTTCGCCGCACTGAGGAATGGCGGCAGGTTTTTCGTAAACCGCCCTTCCGCCATCACGAGTCGCCCCATTCGGATGCCCTGGTGAAAACGCGAGCCGCCGCCGATAAAGGCGCGATCGTCGATCCGCACATTGCCTGCGAGCAAACAATCGTTCGCCATCACGACGCCGTTTCCAAGAAGGCAGTTGTGTCCCAGATGGTTGCCCACCATCACGAAATTTTCGTCGCCGATAGTCGTCGCGCTGCCTTCGATGCTGCCGCGATGAATCGTGCAGTACTCGCGGATTGAGTTGCGGCTCCCAATCTGAACAAAACTTTTGGTCTTCGGATCGAAACTCAAATCCTGCGGCACCGCCCCGATAATTGCGCCGTACCCGATAAGGTTATCCGTGCCCATCTTGACCGAGCCTTCGATGACAGCGTGCGCCTGGATTCTGCATCGATCGCCAATCACGGCGCCGCTGCTGATTACAGCGAACGGACCGATCTCGACTTCGGCGCCGACTTGGGCGCCATCTTCGACGATCGCGGTCGGATGAATTTTCATAGGACGCCCGCTTCTTTGAAACTGAAGTAAGGTTGACGGCCTTCCGCTGGCGCGCCGATGATTACGTGATCGAGCAATTTGATCTGGAGCAGCTCGGCGGCTTCGGCCAAACGTCTCGTTAGGCTGTGGTCCGATTGGCTCGGCGACGGATCGCCGGAAGGATGATTGTGGACGACAATGACCGCGTAAGCCGACGCGACGAGGGCCGGCCGAAAAACGTCCCGCGGATGAGCGATGCTTTCATTAACGCTCCCGAGGGAGACCTGTTCGGTGCCGAGATGGTGATAACGCGTGTCGAGCAGGATGACGCGTAACGATTCCTTGTGTAGCGCCCGCATCTCCGGCGCCATGAGTTCATACACCAGCTCCGGCGAATCGAGCTTCTGGCGCAAGAGCCGTTCGTTGGCGAGCCTCCGACCAAGCTGGAACGCGGCTACGAGATGCATCGCCTTGGCTTTTCCGATACCGCGAATTTTTTTCAACTCGTCGACGGTGCATCGGCTCAGGCCGGTAAGCGATTGGTATTTTTCCAGGAGCTGTCGCGCGACTTCGACGGCATTCGCGCCGCGGACACCGCTGCCCAGGAGGATCGCGATCAATTCCGGATCGATCAGGGCAGCCGGCCCGCGGGCGAGGAGTTTCTCGCGCGGGCGCTCGTCGACCGGCATCTCGCTGATTTTTAGGGCGGAAGGGGACTTTGCCCCGGCATCAGACACGGAACTGGTCCAGCATTTCACGGAGCGCGTCGCCTAATTGGAAGAGCGAATCCGTGAAGGGGTTCGAGGGGATTGCGTGCAGCTCCGACTGCGCATCGCGGATCGATTCGTCGCCGGCATCGAGCGAAGAGCGCAGGGCGCCGTTGGGCGCTTCCGTCTGAAGAAGTTTGCCGATCGCGCTCGCTTCTTCGGCGAGAATCAATTCGCAATAACGTTCGCGTTCCTCCGGCGGAGCGGAACGGAGCAGCATCAGAATCGGCAAAGTCATCTTGCCTTTGCGCAGGTCAGTCCCGAGCGTCTTGCCGATTTCGTTTTCGTTGCCCGCGATGTCGAGGCAGTCGTCGTAAATCTGGTAAGCCGCGCCGATTTTGCTGCCGAAATTTTTCAGGCCGCGGATGATTTCAGGATCGGCGCCATTCAACAAAGCGCCCAATTCCGCCGACGCGGCGAAGAGCGATCCGGTTTTCATTTCAACGATCCGGAGATAATCATCGATCCCCAGATGCAGATCAAAACGTCGCTGCGTCTGGATGATTTCGCCCGAGCAAACTTCCCGCGCCGCGCGCGCGATCACACGGCTGACCTCCGCGTTGTCAAAATTCGTGGAGAGATTGAGGGCTTGGGCGAAAAGACAATCGCCGAGGAGGACGCTGAGAGAATTTCCCCAACGGGCATTGACGGTCGGCTGAGCGCGACGCCGTTCGGCCTCGTCCATAATGTCGTCGTGCACGAGCGTAGCGATGTGGATCAGCTCTACGATCACCGCCAGATCGAGGTGACCGGATGTAATCCCGCCGCTCGCGCCCCCGCTGAGGAGCGCCATCAGTGGCCGGAGACGTTTTCCGCGGCTCCCAATGGCGTAGCTGACGTAACCTTCAATTGCCGGATCGAAGGCGTCAGCCTGCCGGGCGATCCGCGCTTCGACCTCGTCCAAATGCGGCTGGACCGCACTCATTACCCTGGCCAAAGCGCCGCCCCGCAAGATCGAGGGGGCACGCGAATCGGCAAAAACTTCCACGCACCCACGATAGAAGGCGCGCCAATGCAGCGCAAGCTTCTCGCGCCGAACTCAGGCAATTCCTACGGAGCCGCAGCGACGGAGGCGGGCGTCTTCGCGGCAAGCTTTTGGGTGAGAAGGACGCCGAGATTAAAGAGTAGCTGAACGGCGGCGGGAACGGTGAAAAACAGGTTGCGTAGAGTGTCGGGTGGAATCGTCCAGAGAATGACTTCGTCCTGGGCGAAAGCTTCCTCATCCGCTGGCACCGGGAGAAAAACTTCGCGCACGCCGTACCATTGTCCCGGACCCAGGGTCGCGACGCGAGACTTTCCGAATTCTTCGTTGCGTCGGGAGAGGTCGACCCGGCCGGAGATGACGCAGAAAATGTAATCGGCTGGCTGACCTGCGCTCACGATCGTCTGTTGATTGTATTCGACGAAACTGCCGTTGTTCTGGAGCTCAACGATGAATTCGGCGCTGACTCCAGTAAGGAGGCCATCGTTTGGGAGAGCCAGTTGCCGAGCACGTGCCTGTTGTTCGGATAAAATATTCATTCCGGTCGCAGACTTGGAAATACATCAACTGCGGCGCCCAGACAATCTCTACCATCGCGTGAGCCACTCGCTGGTTCCATATTTCGTAGCAGCAATGTCCGTCGCACGCTCGCGGATTTCCGGAGCCAGAAGCATTCGCTGGTAATCTGGACAGAGAATCTCCGCCAGGTCCCCGCGAAACCGTTCCGGTAAATCGCTTCGTTGAATGCTGCCCTGATGCAAAAGGCCGGCGCGCGACCGGCGGTGCGCAGCGCCCGCGATTTTCCGGCCGCTACTGAGGACATCAGCGCGAACGGCGTTGGCGAAACATTTTTCCGAAATTTTTGGCGCCGCATCTTTCGCCAGGACTGCTTCCAGGCCATTCGCCTCGAGGGCGCGGCAGATCGCATCGTGGACCGCCTGATAAATTTCCATCGACGATTTCTGGAAAAACGGATGGCTGGTCGGAATCACGACCGAATAGGTAAGATCCTCGCCGTGGGGGACGGTTCCGCCGCCAGTCCAGCGCCGAACGATTTCTCGGTCACCGGCTTCGGCCGCCACTTCGGTGTAGCGCCCGAAATACCCAAGTGAAATCGACGGCCGCCGCCACTGATAAAAACGCAGAATCGGCGCGGTCGCAGTAACCAAAAGCGCTTCGTCGACCGCCATGTTGAGGGCGGCTGACCTTGGATCGGCCTCGTCAAAAAAAACTTGGAGCGCATCGAGCATGATTGCTCGTCAGCTGGCCAGTTCTTCTACGATTCGATCGACTGCCGCGCGCGGATCGTCCGCGGCGGTAATTGGCCGGCCAATCACCAGGTAATCGGCGCCTTCATCGATCGCCTGGCGCGGAGTGGTGAAACGCTTTTGATCGTTGGCCTCTGAGCCCGCCGGCCGAATTCCCGGCGTTACGATTTTTATTTTGTCCCCTAACTCAGCCCGCAGCTGCGCGGCTTCGTGCGGACTTGCCACCACTCCATCGATCCCGTTCGCCACTCCGAGGCGCGCCAACCGTAAGACTTGCTCGCTCGCTTTTTCGGAAATGCCGATCTCGCGCAGCGTCTTATCGGTCGAGCTGGTCAACACCGTTACCCCCAGCAGGAGCATGTCGCTCTTCCGCGCTCGGACCGCGGCCCGTATCATTTCGCCGCCGCCGCTCAAGTGCAGCGTCAGCATTTTCACGCCGAGTTTGTCCGCGACTTCCACGGTTTTCGCTACGGTGTTCGGAATGTCGTGCAGCTTCAAATCAAGAAAAACCTTTGAAACAGCTGACACTGACCGCACGAAAGCAGGGCCCTCCGCCGTGTAGCTTTGCAACCCGACCTTGAAGGAACCAACCGCGGCGGACAGTAAGCTCACCAGCGACAAGGCCTCCTCTGCCGACGGCACATCGAGCGCGACGATAATCTTCTCTGCGGTCTGCGACTTCATTCTGTTCTTCTGCGAAGTTTGCTGAGCAAATTGCAGGATATGCAGCTTTCGGCGCCCGCGAAGGTCAATCTTTCTTTCGAAATCAAAGGGCGACGCGCCGACGGTTTTCACGAAATCGAGACCCTCATGGCTCCGATCTCGCTAGCGGATCGACTTACGATCGAAAGGGTAGGGGACGACGGTCAGATTCATTTTTCCTGCGACGATCCATCGTTGCCTGCCGGCGACGACAATCTCGTCGTGCGCGCCGCGAAACTTTTTCGGCAGCACGCAGGAATCAATTCGGGTATCCGGATCGCGCTCGAAAAGAAAATTCCGCATGGAGCCGGCTTGGGCGGCGGGAGCAGCGATGCAGCGAGCACGTTGCTTGGTCTAAACGAACTTTTCGAGGCGAGATTTGCTTCAGACGAATTGATGAGACTGGCGGCGGAACTTGGCTCGGATGTTCCGTTCTTTATCGTGCGTTCGGCTTCCGTGTGTCGCGGGCGCGGAGAACTTGTGACGCCCACTCCGCTGGAGGCAAAATTCGATCTGCTGTTGCTGAAGCCCGACTTCGGTGTGCCGACGCCATGGGCCTACGGACACTGGAAAAAATCGCGCGAACTGCTGGGCGTCGATTATGCGCCGCAGGCTTTTAACGCCGTCAGGTTCGTCAACGATCTGGAAAAGCCTGTCTTCGAGAAATTCGTTTTCCTGGCGCGACTGAAGACATGGTTGCGTCAACAGCCGGAAGTTGCGGCAGTACTAATGTCAGGCTCGGGTTCGACGGTATTTGCTGTTCTGCATGACAGCGGGAGAGTCGAAGAACTTGCGACACGCGTCCGCTCTGAAATCGATCCAAAGCTATGGAGTCACGTGGGCACGACTCAAGGCTGTTAGACGTGTTCGAATTTTCTGGACAGGCGCCTGGGACTCTAATAAGCCTGTCGGCAACACCCCAACCCCAAACGAATGCACCTCCTCCAGACCAAATTGGTTTTGGCCTTCCTGTGCTTGGCTTTGATTGCGTGCGGACCACGTCTTCGAGCATGTTCGGGCGACCAATACTGGGAAGCCGACCCTGAGGGGACGCTTACCTGGTATACAAGAGGTCCCGAAATACCGATTCGTATTCCACTTCCCAGAGCCGTCGACGTAATCCGACGGGCGTTGCAAAATGCGCGGGTTCCGTCCTGCGACACGGAAAAGGACTTAACCAGTCAGCGGGTAAAGGTCCTTCATGCGTTTCGAACCGACGCGATCCACACCCGTATTCCGGCCGGTTTCGTTCCGCGCCAGGATTATTCCCAGCTCATGGTTCGGATAGTAAGCCGCGGCGGTGATGATTACGCCGCGCAGATCTTGACGCGGACAAAGTGGGGGCAGGGGCGAGAGCAACCATCCGAGAAGGCGGACCAGGAGGAACGTTGCGCTGCCGCAGGACTCGCCGAAAACGTTCGAGCGAACTTAGCGCCCCTGACGGCTGGGAAGTAGATATGCCTCAGAACACCCCTGCAGAGATTCTCGCCGACGCTGAACTTCTTATTGCGTACGTCGTTCGCTCCGGTATCGCGGTCGATCAAGGTCTCCTCGACAAAATCATCGACGCGAAGGCCAAGCTTGCCACTGGCTCGCTAAGCGCCGCGGATGAATCAGCCCTATATCAGGCGGTAAACACATTGGCCGCCAAACTTGCGCCAGTTACTGCGGAGACCTTACGTGCTTGTACCGACGAATCTGCGGTTTCGGGAAAAACTCTATGGAGGCGAAGTCCGTTTACGTGCTCGCACGCGAGATACTCGGTGCGCCTGCAGCGCCGCTGGGCGCTTTTCGCGCTGACCCTTCTCCTATTGGCGCAAATTTATTGGCTCATCGGCAGCAATCTGATCAGCCGGATCCCGTCGCTTGCCGAGGATACCGCGGCGCCCGCCCCGGCGACAGCCAGCGTTGCCCTGAGTCCCGAAGCTGCGCAGAAGGCGAAGGACGATAAAGTCAAAGCCGACACGGCGGAAGACACCCGCATGTGGTTGCTTCACCTTTGGAGCACTCCGTGGAGATGGGTTCCTAACGTTTTCAAAAAGTTTGTCCCGAAAGCGGATGAGGATGAGTTCAACCTCCGATCCGATTTCGTCGAGTGGGGCCTTTCGTCGAGGGAAGTGCTGGGCATATTCCAAATTTATTTGCTGCCACTCCTCTACGGCTGGGTTGGTGCCATGGCCTACGTTTTGCGCCGAATGATCAAAGGCATCCAAGAAATGACTTATCGGCCCGGTTACGATGTTGAGTTCAGCCTTCGAGTTTATTTGGGCGTGCTGGCCGGCGTCGCAATCGGATGGTTCTTCAAGCCTGAAGCCACCAACGCCGCCGGCGAAGTTTCCTTCGCCTCATTGACGCCCTTTGCCCTTTCCTTCGTGGCCGGCTACAGCGTGGAGCTGCTGTTCACCGCGATGGATCGGATGGTTGGAGCTTTTACCGAAAAAAAAAGCAACTCGGCTCCGTAGTCGAAGGCGCGCGGAAGCTCGTGCTTATTCTCCGGACCTTTTTCGCAGGGTGGCGACCGCGTACTCGCGATTGAGTTTGGCGATGAAGCTGGCGCTGATCGAGGCCGGACACACTGCTTCGCATTCGTAGGTGTTGGTGCAGTTACCGAAACCTTCGGCGTCCATCACACTTACCATTTTCAAGACACGGCTCGTCCGTTCCGGTTGTCCCTGGGGCAGCGACGCCAGGTGCGAAACTTTCGCCGCGGTGAAGAGCATGGCCGAGGCGTTCGGACACGCTGCTGCACAAGCGCCGCAGCCGATGCAGGCCGCCGCTTCCATCGCGCGATCAGCATCCTGTTTCGCGACGAGCGTTGCGTTCGCTTCCGGTGCGGATCCGGCGCGCGCCGAGACGAATCCGCCCGCTTGAACAATGCGATCGAGCGCGCTGCGATCGACCACCAAATCTTTGATGAGCGGGAACGGCTTCGCCCGGAACGGCTCGACTATGATCGTCGCGCCATCTTTGAACCGGCGCATATAAACCTCACACGCCGCGCCCGGATGATCCGGCCCGTGCGCTTCACCGTTAATCGTGAGGGAACACGTCCCGCAAATTCCTTCGCGACAATCTGAATCGAACGCGATCGGTTCTTCACCTTTGGCGATAAGCCCTTCGTTAACGACGTCGAGCATCTCGAGGAACGAAGTATTCGGTGAAACGTTGGTCGCCTGATATTCGACGAGCTTGCCTTTCGTCTTCGGGTCGCGTTGACGCCACACTTTCAGCCGAAAGTTCATAGTTGAGAGTTGAGAGTTGAGAGCCGCGTGCAGTGCATCCGGGTGTTTTAGCCAACGAGAGATTTTCTGAGCCGGCTTTGCAGTCGGCTTTGTTCCTCGGCTGCGCGATACAACTTTTGGAACTGATCCTCATTTAGAAATCCCTGGCGCTTGGCAATAAATGCTTGGGAGACCACTTCGAACAACGAACCAGTAGAGATTTCGATAAACCGACCAAAATCCGTCTTCGAACTACGCGAGCTTCCTTCTGCAATGTTCGAGGAAACAGAAACAGCAGCGCGCCGCATTTGGTTCGTCAGGCCGAAACGCTCATCGCTCGGGAAAGATCTTGTGTTGCTGTACACGAGATCGGCGAAATCAAGCGCCCTGTGCCATACCTCCAACTTTTCGAAGTTAAACATGATCTTTCCTTTCAGCGGCTCTCAACTCTCAACAAGAAACTCTCAACTATTTGTAACTCCGTTGCGTCAGCTGGACGGTCTCAAAAACTAGCGGCTCCCGATGCAGCTTGGGCGCCGCGATGGTCCCGTTGCCTTGATATTCCCACGCAAAAACATCGGCGAAATTTTCGTCGTCGCGTAACGCTTCGCCATCCGGGGTCTGATGTTCCTCGCGAAAATGGGCGCCGCACGATTCGTCGCGGGTGAGCGCGTCGATGCACATGAGCTCCGCGAATTCGAGAAAATCAGCGACGCGACCGGCGCGCTCGAGGGATTGATTGAACGTCTCGCCCTCGCCCGGCACGCGCACGTCCTTCCAGAACTCTTCGCGCAACTGCGGGATGCGGGCGAGCGCTTCGCGCAAACCGGCTTCATTCCGGGCCATTCCACATTTGTCCCAAAGCATCAGGCCTAGCTCGCGATGGAAGGAATCAACGGATCGCTTTCCGTTTATGGCGAGAAGCTTTGCGGTCCGCGCTCGCACCTCGTCTTCCGCCGCGCGAAATTCGATGCGGTCGGTCGACGGCCGCTTTCCAATTTGCGGCGCGAGATAAACCGGAAGCGTGTAGGGCAAAACAAAATAACCGTCGGCGAGCCCCTGCATGAGCGCGCTGGCCCCGAGCCGGTTCGCGCCGTGGTCGGAAAAGTTCGCTTCGCCGATGACGTGAAGCCCCGGGATGTTGCTCATCAAATTGTAGTCCACCCACAGACCGCCCATCGTGTAATGGACCGCCGGATAAATCCGCATCGGCCGCTTGTAAGCGTTTTCGGCGGTAATCTTTTCGTAGATATGAAATAGATTTCCGTAGCGTTCCCGAATTGTATTTTCGCCCAGGCGCGCAATCGCGTCGGCGAAATCGAGATAAACGCCGCGACCGCTTTCACCGACGCCGCGACCTTCATCGCAAACTTCCTTGGCCGCGCGCGATGCGATGTCGCGCGGCGCCAGATTGCCGAAACTCGGATATTTTCGCTCGAGATAATAATCGCGCTCCGTCTGCGGAATTTGGGCGGGCGTCCGCGGATCGCGCGGCTGCTTGGGAACCCAAACCCGGCCGTCGTTTCGGAGCGACTCAGACATGAGAGTCAGCTTCGATTGATGTTCGCCGCTGACCGGAATGCAGGTCGGGTGAATCTGCGTGAAACAGGGATTCGCGAAGAGCGCCCCCTTTTTGTAGGCGCGATAGGTCGCGGTCACGTTGCAGCCGCGCGCGTTGGTCGAAAGATAAAAAACATTGCCGTAACCTCCGGTCGCCAGCACGACCGCGTCGCCGGCGTGCGCCTCGATTTGTCCGGTGACGAGACTTCTAGTGATGATACCTTTCGCGTGTCCGTCGATCAGGACAAGATCGAGCATTTCCGTCTGCGGAAACATTGTTACCGCCCCGGCCGCGATCTGTCGGGAGAGCGCCTGATAAGCGCCAAGGAGAAGCTGCTGTCCGGTTTGGCCGCGCGCGTAAAAGGTGCGCGAGACCTGGGCTCCGCCGAAGGAACGATTCGCGAGCAAGCCGCTGTATTCGCGGGCGAACGGCACGCCCTGCTCCACGCATTGATCGATGATCAGGTTACTGACTTCGGCGAGCCGATAGACGTTCGCTTCGCGGGAACGAAAGTCGCCGCCCTTGATCGTGTCGTAGAACAAGCGGAAAACGCTGTCGCCGTCGTTCTGATAATTTTTCGCGGCGTTGATCCCGCCCTGCGCCGCGATGCTGTGAGCTCGGCGGGGGCTGTCCTGGTAACAGAAACACTTCACGTGATAGCCGAGCTCCCCGAGGGTCGCTGCCGCGGAACCGCCCGCGAGCCCGCTTCCCACAACGATGATCTCGAATTTGCGACGGTTATTCGGCGCCACCAGACGCGCGTGATCTTTGTGGCTCGTCCATTTCTGCGCGAGCGGGCCGTGCGGAATTTGCGACTCGAGCGTCCCGATCATAATTGCTGGGCGGGCTTCACCAGATGGAGCAGGACGGCGACGGGGATGGAGGTGTAGCCAATGAAAATCAGCCAGGCGAGGATGCGCCCAGCCGTCGCAAGCCTCGGAGTGAGCTTCTTGTCATTGAGGCCAAGCGATTGGAAGAAGCTCGAGCTCCCATGACTGAGATGAAGGGCGAGGAGAAACATTCCGACGATATAAAATCCCGAGACGAAATAATTCTGAAAGCCGTAGACCATCATCGAGTAAACGTCGTAGCGATTCAGCGGGTCGTTTTTGAGGAGAAGAAAACGCGGATCGGTCACGCGCACGGTGAAGTGCGCGAGGTGATAAAGAATGAAGGCGAGCACGATCAAGCCGCTTAACGCCATCGAGCGCGAGGCGAACGTCGCCTTCACGTGTTCCTTCTTTTTGTATTCGACCGGGCGAGCGCGCCGATTTTCGAGGGCCAGGCTGATCGTGAAAAAAATGTGCAGGAGCACGTTAATGAGCAGGAAAGCGCGGATGATCCAGAGCAACGGTCCGAGCTCGCGAAGATGTTCCGCATAGGAATTGATCCAATCGGGCCCGAGAAATATCTGCAAATTGCCCAGGAGATGACCGATCACAAACGCGATCAGAACAACCCCCGTGATCGCGACGATCATCTTTTTGCCAATAGAAGATCGAGAAAATGAAGAGAGCGCGCTCACAGCTTGGAAGCTCCAGCCGTCGGGCCGCTGGATAGGTGAAAGTAGAAGTCGCGTATTTCGTGTCAAGCTGACAGGCGGATGGAGCGCGATCTTGCGGGATTGACGACCTCAAGGCGCCCGCTACTATCGCCGCCAATCAAAAATGTGCGGCGCCAGGCAGATTCCCTCTGTGCCGGCAAGCTGCCCGAAAAAGCTGTGGGCGAAGCGTCAATTTCATTCGATTCCAAACGGAAGACGGCTTCGTGGGAGGCAGTCGCCGCTCTGGGCGTCGTCGCGATTCTGGCGGGCGGAATTGTTTTTCTTATCCTGCGTTACGCGGTTGCGATTCCGATGCAGGACGATTGGGAAATGGTGGCACTCGTCACAAAGGCGCACACCGGCGGTCTGACCTTCGCCGATCTGATCGAGCAACAACAGGAAGCGCGGCCTGTTTTTCCCAAGCTGATCTTCATCGCGCTTTCGTTTGGAAAATATTGGGACAGCCGATCCGAAATGGTGTTGTCCGTTCTTATTTGCTGTCTCACGGCGTTTGGTATTTATCGGTTGCTCGGGCGATCGGGTCTCTCCCCGCCGGCAAGGATGATCGCGTTTTTGCTCGCTGCGGTTCTGATTTTCTCGCCCTCCCAACACGAGATCTGGCTGCTGGCTTCCGGGTTCCCATCATTCCTGCCGGCGTTGTGCATTGTGTGGGGAATTCTGGTGGCGACGGGTAGTCGCCCGATTGCTACTAAGTTTTGGGTTTGCCTGATTTTGACAATCGGCGCCAGTTTCAGCCTCGCCAATGGACTGCTGGCCTGGGGCCTGACATTTCCCTTTTTTTTGGCGGTTGAACCCGAACGACCTCGATGGCGTTGGTTGGGGTATTGGCTTCTGGCGACCGCCGCCTGTGCCGCGTGCTATTTTTGGCGTTTCCACCCGCAGCCAGATTTGCCCTCGTTCGCTCCTGGGAAAACGTTCATCGAATATTGGCAGTATGTGGCCGGTTTTGTCGGCTCCGGACTTGGGCGAGCGGGCAATCAGCGTCCGCAATCCTTTTCGATTGAGATCGGCACCGTCCTTTTGCTCGTTTACAGCTGCGCCATCATCCACCTGATTTTCCGCTGGCGCGATCGCGTTTGGCTCACGCGTGTCCTCCCTTGGATCGGACTCGGGGCCTATTCGATTGGGAGTGGTTGCCTGGCCGCAATGGGCCGGATCGCGTGGGGCGTGGCGCAGGCCCTCGAATCGCGCTATGTGGCGTTCTCAATTTATCTCGCCATCGCCGTAATCGCTCTCGGCGCGATTTACTGGACGGAGATTCGGAAACGAACATTGGGGCGCGGCCCCGGCCTGGTAAGATTCGCGTGTGCGGCATTTTTGACGGCGACCTTTTTCACTTTCGAACTGCTATGCGCGGTCGATTCCGTTGCGTTCTTCCGTGTCCGCTCCGCCGGGGCGCGAATCAGCCAGAGCGCCGTGCTCTTTTCACCGGTCCTCGATACTTCTGAAACCATCAAGGGATTCAATTATCCACGGCCTGAGTGGGTCCGAGAAAATGCGGAAGCGCTGGACCGATTACACTTGCTGCGGACTCGCCTGATCGGGACCCGAGAGCTGGCCAAGCTCCGGCATACCGATGTCGACGATCGAGTGGCTGCTGGCTGGTTCGATGGCCTAACGACTGGAAACGACGATCGGCGGACCGCCGTGGGGTGGGCTGCGTTTCCCGCCAGAAATCGGCCGGCGGACGCGGTCGTGCTCGCGTTTGCGAACGAACAGGGAGACTGGATTGCGTTTGCCCATTCGGACGCCGTCCTGGAACGCCCCGACGTGGCGCGCGTGCTGGGGAGCGGCGAGCAATTGTGGAGTGGTTGGCGTGTCATCTTTCGCGGCGATGCCTTGCCGAAAGGCGCGGAAATATCAGCCTGGGCGGTCGACGCGAAGGAAGCGAAGCTCTACCGGCTGAAAACGAAAGCACCCATCCTCAATCCTTAGGCCGAAACTCCACCGTTTGGATCGACACGACCTTCCGGAACGGAAATTCCGAATACGCCCGTCCGCCGCGCCAGTGGTGGTGGCCCTGGGGCGAGAGGAAAAACGTTTCAACGTCGGACCGGAGATTGTCCAGGAGCTGTTGGAACGGCGTGTCCGCTGATGGCGCGGTGATTCGTTTCTGTTCGGCGAGGATTCTTTGCGCGTTCAGCAGATCATACGCATCGGCGTTGCCCTGCAGGATGAAGTCGAAGCAGTGGATCGACGCGCCGCCCGGAGCGAGAAACTCACCGATCGCATCAAAGCAAGTCCCTAGGTCGTCCGGAGGAATATGTTCCAGAACCGAGATGGAAAAGACTGCATCGAACACCTGTCCGCGAAGCGCCTCCAGGCCCGGGCGGAGATATTCCCGTATGATTTTCACCTGCGGGAACTCTTGCCGGTAACGTTCGTAATCGGTCGGTCCATTACCGAACCCGTCATATGGATCGACCAGGGTGACGTCGTAACCGAGTTCGGCCAATAGTCCGCTCACGGCCGGTTCTCCGCCGCCGATCTCGAGCAATCGCGCTGGCAGTGGAACATGGGCAAGGATTGCCTTGGCCGCCCACGGCCTTTGCACATTTTTCAGGTCTCCGTCCACGCCGGAGATTTGCGGAAGCTCATCCAGGCTTTCGCAATAATCGCGGACGGTAGCGTAGGAGGTGCCCCGCTTTGGGTCGCGCGCGGAAAAGCGAGAGATGATCTCCTTGCGCTGAGCTGGATCGCTAAGGACGCGGATCGGCATCGTTTTGCGGTTCGCGTGTACCGGAGTTTTGTTCGTAAAACGCGGCCAACGCGCCCGCGTTCTTTTTCCAGTCGAAATGCTCACGGGCAAAGGTCAACGCGCCATTGGCGAGCCGCTCTCTCAGCGCGTCGTTCGCCCGCAACTCCACGATTGTCTCCACGAGGCCGAGCGCGTCGACCCTATCAAGGACCCATGCCTCGTCGCCATGCCGGACAAAGCGTCCCACATTTGTCCGCGGCAAAATGACGGGGCGGCCCATCGCGAAAAATTCCGGAAGTTTGGCCGGCAGCCGATACTCGTTGAAGGCATCGTCCGAGCCGGGTTGAACGAGAAAATCCGCGAGACCAAGGACGCGTGGAATGTCGACATGTTTCACGTAATCGAGGTCGACCGAGACTTCCCGCGCCCAGGTTTCATCAGGCCCAAGAAACGAACAGTAATCTTTTCCGGTGCGCACAAGTGTGGTGGGAACGCCTTCCCGCTGGAGAATGGCCGCGGCGAGATAAAGGCTGCGGACTTCCCTGGCATTAGCCGAGTGCACGTTGCCGGTGTAACACAGGACCGTGTTCGCCCGCGGCACTCCGAGATCCGCGAGAAACGTTTCATCTTTTTCGCGGGGAAAAAATAACTTCGGATCCGCGCCGGGCCAAAGAATGAGGCGCGGAACGCCGGGCGGCACAAATTTTTCCAGTCGATCCATGATAACGGTGACGCCGGACGCGCTGGCGAGGAAGCGAGGATAATTTTGGGGGTGCGAAAGGTTCTGCGGGACGCGCAGCGACGCGTCCGCCGACAGTTCGTGGAACGGCCGGCTGAGGTTGACTTCCAGAATCAATTCTTCGTTATCTTCGAGGTGAACGAAAAGCGAGAAAGCGCAGAACCCAGCCAGCTTTTCACATAAGAGCCGGACGTTTTCCCGCGGCGTCCAGGCATGGACGACATTGGGTCCTTTGCCGTTTGGGAAAATCGATTCCCAGTTTCCGTCGCACTCCGCGAACGTCGCAGTGGCATAGGCGCGTTCGCCCAAATTCCCGGCGGTCTCTTTGTTCTCCGGCACCGCTACCCCGACAGTGTGTCCTTGAGCAGCGAGATGAGAAGCGAAGTTGTGGACGTGGATCGCACTGTTCGAAGTGAAGTCGTGATAGAGAACGAAGAGAATGTTGCTCATGATCGAACGCTGTAGTCGCCCCGTTCGAGCACGAGATTGGGGCTATAATACGGGTCGCCCCGCTCAATTATCGGTTCCCAGCAATCGAGCAAAAGCATCCGGTCCACCATGTCGTAATAACTTTTCCGGGAGACCGACTCGTGATGCATCACGACCGCTTGGGGCGTGTAGATGATGCGCAGGCCGCGTTCGCGCAGCCGCAGGCAAAGGTCCACGTCCTGGTAGGCGGTGAAGAAATGTTCGTTGAACCCTTCGATCTCCTGGAAAAGGGATTTCCGCATCATCAGGCAGGCGCCCGTCACGGCCGAGACTTCCCGGGCGCAGGCGAGGCTCCCCGCGTATCCGTCCACGTCGCTCTGGAAACCACGCATGATGTGATCGGCTGTGCCGCGCATCCCGAGAGCGACGCCAGCGTGCTGGACCGTGCCGTTCTCGTATAAGAGAAGCGCTCCGACAGCGCCGACATCATTTTGCTTCGCGTAATAAACGAGATGCTGAAGCCAATCGTCGCTGACGATCTCCGTGTCGTTGTTGAGAAACAGCAATAGGTCTCCGCTGGCGGCGGCGGCGGCTTCGTTGTTGGCCCGCGAAAAATTAAAGGCCCCGGGAAACGGAATCCGGCGAACCGGGTATTGTTCCATCAACGCAAGCGCCGCTGGGTCCGTCGAATCGTTGTCCATCACGACGACCTCGAAGTCGGGATAGGATGTTTTTTCAAAAACGGTTTTCAAGCAGCGTCGCAAAATCTGCGGAGCATCGTGCGTGGGAATGATGATGCTGACTCGAGGATAAGCGTCTTGCTTTACCGGAATAATTTTCAGGCGATGAGGAAGCGCACCCGGCTCAGCACGCGCCGGCAGCTGAAGCCGGTCGAGGTGGGCGTTAACCGCGCGTGCCTGGAGAATCCCGATGTCCGGTTTGGCTTCGGCGCTTTCCGCGATGCTTCCCGGCGTCTTGCGCCAATGATACAGAACCTGCGGAACATGAGCGATCCGTGGATTGCTCTCACTCAGGCGCAGCATGAACTCGAAATCCTGGATGCCATCAAACGCACCATCGAATCGGTTCCGGACCGCCAGCTCCCGCCGCACAGAAAGCAGGTGACCGACATACATGACCCCGCGAAAATATTCCGGCGACCAGTCGGGTTTGAAGAATGGTTCTACAAGCTCTCCCGAACCGTCTTCTAGTTTATCTTCATCCGAGTAAACGACGTCGTAGCCTTGGCTTAGTTTTTCTCGCATTGCCTCGAGCGCGGTGGGATGAAGCAAGTCGTCGTGATCAAGAAAGCAGACGTAATCGCCGCGCGCGCAGTCGAGAGCGTGGTTGGTGGCGGCACTAATGCCTTTTCCGGGTGAGTCCGCGACGCGGAGCCGGTGGCTCACCGTCCTGAGAAGATCAAGGAGCTTCTTCGTTTCGCGATCGTCGGAACCGTCATCGACAACACACCATTCCCAATCGGAGAAGGTTTGATTGAGAAGGCTCAAGGCAGCGGCCGCAATCCACTCCGGCTTGGTGTCATGAGTAGGTGTCAGGACGCTGAAAAAAGGAATCGGAGGGTGGGCCGGAAAAACTGCTTCGTCTCGAGGTTCAACTCGCAATGCGTGTTGCTGAAACTCGGAGCGAATCAGGTCGAAGGCCTTGCGCGCAGAAAGCGCCGGTAATCTCACAATTCGTTCCGACTTGTTCAGGTCAGCAGGGGACCGCTTGCCGTCTTCGATTGGGTCGCCGCTCGATTCGCGCGTCACTTCTTCCCGAAGGAACGGCCGCCAGTCAGATCCTTGTTCGATCGCTTCGAGTTGGACGACAGATGTGCCGACCGGCAGCTTCACTTCGACGGTAAAACCGCTTTGCCGCGCCTCTGGATGCTCCAGGAAGAAGTGGGCCAGGTCGGTGCGTGACAGCCCATAACGCGCCAGCTTAGCCTTACTATTCACTCTGACCCGGATCCCCGCGATCTGATTGCCGGCCCTGGAGAAACACCAGCCTTTGATGAAAAGCACGTCGCGGTTTGTTTTCCACTGCTTTGGCAGCTCCAACTCGAAAACGAAATCCGAAGCGGACGCGACCTTGGCCGGCTTGGGTGAACGATGGAATAGCTTCCAGACGGGCTTCACAATCTTCCACGCCGCCGACTTCTCGATTTGTTCAAGTAACCGCTCGCGCGCTTTCAGTTTCGCGGTCGCATCCGCGCGCCGGACCTTCTGGTTCCAGGCTTCGCGTTCCGCCTTTTCGCGCTGCAACCGGTCGCTCGCTGTGGCCGTTTCCAATAACCGCGCAAAGGTCTTGAGAGAGCGAACGTGCTTCTGCAGTTCATCCCAACGCTCAGCCGTAGGATCGGTCGGAACCGAGAGTTCCGCTCGCAAGGTGCTCAACGCCCGGCCCAGTCGATCGAGCTCAGCGTTTATCTGGCGCAGATGATCGTCCTGATTACTCACGGAGGAAAAGGCTTTCTGTTCTGACCGCGAAATATAGTAGCGGAACCAAAGCGACTAAGCCGGCCGCAGCCAGCCACAATGAGAACGTGAAGGTCGCCGGCCAGTAAGAGTAAGTGATGGTGTACGATCCGGCCTGGGGCAGCGCCACTCCCTTAAAAGCGCCGTTGACGCGAAAGTAGCCACTCGACTGTCCATTAATAAAGACCGTAAAGTCATCAGAGATGTAAGGTTCGGTCAACACCGCCAGGCCGGGACCGGGCGCGTTCACCTTGAAGGATGTCGTGTTGCTCGTTAATTGGTAGTCGGTCGCCGGGATAGCACCGGACTGAGGTGACGCGATTTGATTCGACAGCGCCTCAAGTCCCTTCTGTTCTGCGACGTCGCCGCTGGCGATGGCGGCAAAAGGATGGCCAGTTCCGGACCTCACAAGATCGACGAAATCTTTCTCTTCATTGTAGGCAACGTAGCGATTGGCGAAGAAAGCTCGAGGCCACGCCTGCGGGGATTCATAAACATCCAGGTCCAGGGAAGCGATTTGCTTAAGCGAGCCGAGAGATTCCTCTTTGATCCCAGTATGCCCTAAAAAGTAACGAACATTGAGGAGATCGAACAACCGCTGATCCCTTGCCACATCAATCGTCGCACTCTGGGAACTTCCAAACAGGAGCTTCGCTCCAAAGTCGTCTATTAGCGACTTATAGTAACGATTGAGCAAGGGATCGGCGCTGTCTATCTGCTCCAGGCCGATAGCGCCGCCGTAGCCGGGTGCGAAGTCGTAATCAAGGCCGGCGGTTCGCGAAGGATCCTGGCTTGTGCTTAGGACCCGTTTAACGGCTGGGGACGAAGCCGCAATAAGCTCGGTCCTTGGTTGCGGGTTCATCACATAAGAATCGAAAGGGGTGTGGACATGCATGCCGTGCCGCCAATGCAGGAGAACAAACGCAGCTACGAGAAGGATGGCTTGCGGCCCTCGAATGGAATGCATGATAGCTGCGCGACCAGCCCAAACAGCTAGGACGAGCCCAAGAACGAGACTCGATGAATAGCCCCAGAAGAATGCAGATTTTGGGATAGTCCCGCCGAGTTGAAGAAAGGCGTGGGTCGAACGTTGCGCAGCCTCAGTGGTTCCTAAATATAAAGCGATCAGGCAAGCCAAGGCGACGAAGACGCGAAGCGCGGTTTGCTTCCAACGCAGCGCTTCACAATCAGTCCAGAAAGCTCGCAGCCCGAAACCGGCTAGGACAAGCAAACACACAATCGCGACGTCGGAGAAGACATTGTCAACGTGGTAAATTCGGGCAATAAAGGGGAGACGGGCTATGAGTGTCGGCGGGACAACGCCGAATACGACGAGCAAGGCGAGAAAACAGGTTGTGGCCGGGCCCCAAAAGCGCCTCATCTGTTCGACGCGACTTGGGCTAAAGCAGAACCACAAGACCGCTGCGAGGACTAGAAAGTTTGCCGATGGATCCAAATGAATTTCGTCCGCGTTGAACTGGCGATAGAAGATGTCGTCGAACAATCCAACAAAGAGACCGGGTTGAATCTGAAAAGCACCACCCGCGTCGTACACCGTCCACGAATTGCGCAACGTATGCAGGAATGTCATCCAAATGGGCGCGGCTATCAGGACAAATAAGAATTGCGCAATCAGGGCGAGGCTGAGTTTTTTTATTGCTTCTCTGGTGCCACTGAAAAGCAATGTCAGGCATCCACAAAAGTTCATGGCTAGAAGAAGCACATAAGCTTCTTTTACAGTTCCGCTATTCATCACGGTCCAATTGGCGAGCACCATGAAGGCGAGCCAAAACGCCATGCGCCGCCCGTCGCGCACAGCAACGAGGTTGACCCACGCCAGGTAGATTAAGGGCGCGTAACACAGGGAGAAAAAGGCAGGGTGTGAGTAACGATAGGAAAAGAACGCGATAAATGACGCCGAGAAGGAAATGATGGCAGCGGAAGGAAGATGCCGAGTCAGCTCGAACACACAAAGCGCGATCGCGGCAGCGAAAAGAAACTTAGCCAGGAGATACTTCAAATCCCACCAACCGGCCGCGCCATTCGTCAACAAGACGAGCAAGTGAAATGGATCTCCGAACATCGACTGACCCTGGCCCAGAAGCGGTAACCCGCCCGAATCGTAACGATTCCAGAGCGGGAGCTCATGATCTTTTAGAAGCGCTCTGCTCTCCGCGACTGAGGTCGGCCACGAGTACCACATCGAGGCGCCGAGGTCGGACCCTTTCTCGTCGTCGGTTATCACTTGTCCCGAGCCCGGGACCGTAGGCATTTCACCGTAAAGAAGAAAGGTATGGCTATGGTTGTTAGGTGAAAGGAAGCTACGACCGAAAAAAACGATCGGGTAACAGCTGAGAACTACCGACGCCGCGGCACAGAGAAGCAAAGCCCAGCGCGGATGAGCAACGCCAAGCGCGATCGTGTGCTGCATCCGGCGCGAAATAATAGGTCTAACTTTTTGGACTGCCTTAGCTACGAACGGAGCGGTGCCAGCTGCCAGAGCCGCAGTGACCACAACGGCAATCAGAAAGCGCCGAAACAAGGTTCGCCACGATGGCCGGCCGAAGCTCTTCAGCGCGATCGGTTCACCCAGATCGACGGCCAGCATTGGGTCCTGACCGGCTTCCGCGGTAGTAAAGCTAACCGTTTCATTGTTTGCGCTAATGCCTTCGATGTCGTTCAAGGCTTTGAACTGGGTCGGTGCAACCAGCCGCACGACATGTCCGCTTCGGTCGACAATGCGCGCTCCCGATAGCGTCATCGAATTCCCGTTACGATCGGTAGGATCGAATCTCAGGCTTCGGAAAATCCCCTCGGGCAATGGAAATCGACAGGTGATTTCGCGGTCGTGTCCTGCGGTCGGAATGCGCGAAGAATCGTGGTCGTTTAGTCCAGCTCCGACGTCGTAATAAAGTTGGGCGAAACCGGGGAGGGAAGATCGGATGGTGATCTCGAAGGAGAAGGAAGCGCCCAAACTGTGGGGCCACAGACTAAACGTCAGGCCGACTAACACCGCCACAGCTAAGCTGAAGCGAAGTCTTCGCCAGAGCGAAAAGCGAGCTGCCGCGCGCGAGATAACCGAGTTTGCCACGGGGCCGGAGCCTAGTTAGGAACTGTCGCGATAGCAATCCCGAGCCTCGCTGCGGCCATCGCCATCGTTAAGCACCACGATGTCGAGGCCAGTGACCGCGACGCTACGATTAATGAATCATTTGCGGCGTGCTGAGCGGAAACAGCACGCTTTTCTCGGCGTCGAATGCCCACGCCGTGATCCGATGATCACCAGGGGGAACTCTGGACCGCTCGAATTCGCAGCTCCAGCCCGATAATCCAAAGTCGTAATCGTGCAACACCTGCGCGACGTCGGGTCGTGGGGTTATCGGTACGGTTAGAGCGAATGCAATCGGGCCCCGTGTCGGATCGTCATACGCTAGCAAGACCGCATCCGCCGGTCTGAATCCCTTCGGAATCATGGCCCAACCGAATGCTTTGCAGGTTTGGCCTTCCGAAGTCACGCTTTCTAAAAATCCGGCCGGTTGGGGGCGCGAGTCCAATTTCGACAAGTCCGGGTCCTGGATGAGAGGGGGGTGGATGAAGCCTCCGCGATTTAGGTTATTTGCCGCTTCCCGCGCCCCGGCGGCGTCGACAAGGAGATAGTTCGTATGAGCTGCCTCGGAGTCGAGCACATTAGTGAAAAGAAGAGCGGCTTTGCCGTGAAGTCGATGCTTCTGGACTGCTTTGAACAAGCTGATGCCCCAAGCCGAGGTGTACAAATAGCTAATCAATAGGACGGTTAAGCTAATCGCCATTACCCACTTCAGATGAACAGTGACTGTGGAGGGGGCCTTAGCCTCCGACTGAATCTTCGTAGCTACCACCGCAAACATTCCTATGACGGCGATCGAAATATAGAGGGAGAACGTCGTGTAACGGGAATCCAACCCTTGGTTCACCCCAAACCCAATCCGGGTTATCGCCGCCAAAGCCGCATTGGCCAGTGCATACGCGCCCACCCCAAGCCATGGCAGCATCTTCTTCTTAAAAGCGGCATCTGGAGATCGGAGCGTCCACAGAATTCCAACCAAATAACCAACCATTAGTGTCGTCCCAAGGATTGCGGGGAATAAAACGGACTCATTCGGCATTGCTTTAGAAAGGTGAGCACCGAGGAATATCGAGATGTAGCGAAAGTAATTGATGAGCTTGTGGGACGCGGCGAGCGGGGGATGGACGGAGGGCTTAACGTAGCGGAAAAAATACCCCATGATGGTAATCGCTGCGGCGAACAGCCAAGCCGCGAGCCACCAACAGCGATGCATGACCCTGACGCGGGTCTCATAGAGAAGTGCAACGGGGAAGACTACGGCCCACGTCACAACGCCGCCTCCGAAGGTAAAGGTCGCTGCCACCGCAATTACGATGCAACCCAGGAATTTCGCTTTAAGCGACAGCGGCGAAACCGCTACGACGATTCCAGCGACTAGCCAAACGTTAACCAGGAAAAGAACAAACTGGCATCCCCAGGTCCAATTCCCGGCCTGAACGGGGCTGAAAAGCAGGAGGTTAAAGAGACCTAGCAGCAGCAGTTTTTTGTCGAGCGATGTCTCCACCGTTCGGCACAGGAGATACCACAGGCCGCCAGAGGCGAGAATGGCCAGGATAACCGAGCAAAACATTTCCGCTTTGATACTGCCTGAGGTGAGCGGCGTGAGAACCAGGAGCAGAAGCTTCGGAAAAACATAACGGTGCTCGTTATGTTGTGCGAAAAAGTCGACCAAGCTGAGCGTATGATCGTGCGCTTTCAGGACGAATGGCACGAGGGTCCAGTCGTCGGCCACAGGAAGGTCGACGCCGTAACGCGAAATTAAGCGTAGGGTCAGAAACGCAGGACTGCAGGCAAGCAAACCGAATAGAACTGTGCGCGCTTTGGCGAACAGGGAATGAGTCATGAGTCGCTGTTGATCGGCTCGCGCGTCGTCAAGTTTTCCTAAGGACTAGGGCGTCTTGAAAAATCTCACGGGGACTGCTCTGCGACCAATAGCCGCGCATCCAATGTTCGCGTTGAAGATCAGCAGAGCGCACGAGGCCCTCGAGTTTTTCGATGGAGTAGCCTACCGCGTAAGTCGGGTCTTCGATCTTTTCGGCAAACAACTCCCCGCTCGGGGTGCGATGGGGGAACTGGAAGACTGTTTGCCCCGCTCTAATGCGCGCCTTGACCTCAGAGTCCAAAACAAACACCGTGACGAACGCCTGGCCGCCTTTGGTGAGCATGCCGCCGATCGCGCTCAGAATTTGAACTGCCGAGGCGTAGTCGAGATGAGTGAAGAGCGAGACTGACATCGCGAGATCGACGGAATCCCGCGGTCTCGCGTCGGAGACGCGGGTTAAATCGGCGACACTGCCTTTGGGCCTCCACGCATCGTAAGTGAAATTACTCTCCTCCAGAAGCAAAAACTCAAACTGCGGATAACGCGCGCTGACAAACTTGCGGCCGAATTCTACCAGGCTCGGGACGATGTCCACGCCGACGTAATGGCTCATCGCGCTGAGGTGCTGAGTAAGAGCCGTGGCGATCCGGCCGCATCCGCCACCAACATCCAAAATCGACCGCACCGCGCCGAGATCGACATGCTTCGCCAGCGCCGCCACGATTTCCGCAGCCACCACCTCCGGATCACCTCCACCCACGAGATCGGACAACGGAACACCGTTGATCTTTTCCGACCGCATCGCCTGGAAAATGTCGCGGACACGTTCGTAGCTAATGTCGGGCGGCGCCATGGGGCCTTTATGGTGCGCCGAACTCAGATGGTATCGGCAGCGCTCTTAATGCGTCGATAATCGCCGGCGCTGAAATATTTCTCCAGCCAGATATAAAGACAGATGAACAGATAGCGGCTGCCCATTTCCTTGATTTTTAGTTTCGCGGTCCCGCTCCGGCGATTCCGCCAGGTAATCGGCATCGTCGTCCAACTGTAGCCACGAACAATGGCCTTCAACGGAATCTCGACGGTAAGGTTGAAATGCGGGGCGATTAGTGGCTGGCACCCGTCGATTACTTCCTTCCGATAGGCTTTGAAAGCGTTAGTCGTGTCGTTGAGCTTTATTCGGAAGAGGACCTTCAGGAAAAAATTCGCAAGCCGATTTAAGAAGAGTTTGATCTTCGGATAATCGATTACGCCGCCGCCTTTGATGAAACGGCTTCCGAAAACGCAGTCGTATCCTTCGTTTAACTTTTGCCAGTAGCGCACCACATCGCGGCAATCGTCCGATTCATCCGCCATCATGATCACGACCGCGTCGCCCGTCATTGCACCGAGGCCGGCCGCCACCGCCCGGCCAAAGCCGTGCCGTCCGAGATTTTGAATGGGGCTCAACGGTCCAACTCGCGATCGCAGCTCCTGCAGGATTTCCCACGTCTTATCGGTGCTCCCGTCGTCCACCACTACGATTTCGTGGGGCACGTCGCGCAAACGCAGCTCGATGTGCAAATGCTCGACCGTGGACGCGATACAGCCTTCTTCGTCGCGCGCGGGAATTACGACGGACAACAATCCGAGCTGTCTTTCTGGGGCGGGCGTGTTCATCGCGCGGTGGAAATTTCCAGCCAATTGGGATTGGCTTCCGCGTGATTGGCGATCTCCTGGAGAATTTCTTCTAGACCGGTCGCCGGTTGCCAATCCCAAGTCTTCTGCGCGAGGCGCGAATCCATGACCAGCCACGGCACGTCGAAGGGGCGCGGCTTCGAGTCGCTGGCGACTTCGTGTTCGCCAAAACGCGCGGCGCACCACCGGCTCAATTCAGCGAGCGACATCGCATTGTTCGTGCCGCCGCCCAGATTTACGATTCGCGGCTGCGCTGACTTTTGAGTCGCGAATTGCTTCTTCAAAAGCGGCACCAGATCTCGCGGGTGAAAACAATCGCGGCATTGCCGGCCGGCGCCGTCGAAACCGATGTAGCGTAATGGCCGGCGGCGAAGGTAAGCGTTGATCCAATAGGAAAAAATGCCCTGCTCAGCGTGGCCGAACTGGCCGGCTCCGGCCAGGACGCCGCATCGGTTGATCCAAACCGGGAAATTGAACGCTTCGCCATACTCGAGCGCGAGGCATTCGGAAGCGAGCTTCGACGCGCCGTAAAGTGAGAGTGGGGGGTCGACCGAAAAATTTTCCGCGATTCCTTCGTCGCTCGCGCCTGTCGGCAAGGCGGCCCCTGCGGGACGAAAAGATTCGCCCTTCGCCGCGACAGGAATTTCCGAAAGAGCTTTCACGGAATAGACCCGGCTCGTGCTGACCAGGACAAAGCCGGCCCGATGACGCTTCGCCAATTCGAGCAGGTTTACGGTTCCGTAAAGATTGTGCTCCACCAGTTGCCGGGTGCTGGTTGTGCCGTCGATGCCGGCCAAAACGCTCGGGTTGGCCGCGGCATCGATGATCCAGTCCACCGCGGGCAAGGCGTCGACGTCGCTTTGCGAACGAACGTCGGCGTAACGCACAGTCACGCCCCGCTTTCGCAGCCGATCAAGATTCAAATGGCTTCCGGCCCGGCTCAGATTATCGAACCCGACAATCTCATTCGTGGAATCGTCGTCCAGCAACGCTTCGGCCAGCGTGCTCCCGACAAATCCGCAGACGCCAGAAATCAGGATCTTCATTTATTTACTGCCCGGCTTGATGGCCGGTATGCCGGCAAGGTCGGCGGGCACCTTGTCCGCCTCAAACGTCTCCACTTTCATCTCGATCAGACTAACGAACGGGCAGCCGTAATCCGGTCTTTGGCAGCCGCTGCGATCCACGATGACGCCGATGCCGGTGACTTTTCCGCCGTGCGCGCGAACGATATCCACGGTTTCCTGCACGCGTCCGCCGCGGGTGACCACGTCCTCGGCCACGATGAACCGCTCGTTAGGCCGAATTTGGAAACCGCGCCGCAAGACGAGACCGCCTTCTTGTTTTTCCGCAAAGATGTGGCGTTTGCCCAGCGCCCGTCCCACCTCCTGCCCAACGACGATACCGCCGAGGGCCGGCGAAATAACGGCGTCGCATTCCAGCCCGCGCAGCTTGTCGGCCAAACGTCCGCAAACGTCCGCCGCGATGTCGGTATGTTGCAGAAGCAACGCACACTGGAAGAATTGCCGGCTGTGCAGGCCGGAGCGCAAGACAAAATGACCGTCCAACAACGCGCCGGCCTCGCGAAAGAGCGCGAGCAAATCCTCGCTCATTAGCCGGAGGTGTCGCTCGCGGTTTTGCCGCCCGACGAAGGTTTGTCGTCGAACGCGATCGCCTCAATCTCGACGCGCGCATTTTTCGGCAGCGTCGAAACGCCGACCGTCGAGCGGGCTGGGGGGTTCTCGGTGAAGTAAGTGGCGTAAACTTCGTTCATCTTTTGGAAATCGCCGAAGTCGGCCAGGAAGACCGTGGTCTTGACGACGTTCGCCAGAGAAAGGTTCTCTGCTTTCAAAATCGCGGTCACGCTATCGAGCACCCGCTTCGTCTGCGCCGTGATGTCTTCTGAAACGATCTGACCGCTCTTTGGATCGAGCGGCACCTGCCCGGCACAAAAGACGAGCGACCCCGCCCGCACCGCTTGCGAATACGGACCGATCGCCGCGGGCGCGTCCGTAGTGGAAATGATCTTCTTCATTGGGCGAGCTTAGCGGGAAAAACGATGCTGTCATCCCGAGGCTGGCGCGCACGCCGAGGGACCTCTGGCACGCTCAACGGCTCCCTCTCACCAATCGCAATTCACCGACTCACTTCAACTGGGAAGCGAGCGGCAGGGAACGGACGAACGCCAGGGAAGGATCCTTCACTTGCACCAGACAGCGTCGCTTAAACGGAGGCAGCCAGACCGGGTAGGTTACAGGAGCGAGATCGGTATTGAGCAGGTCGGGATGGGCACTCAGACAAACGAAGTAGTCTGGCCGTACGATCGGTGTGTTTTGCCAGAGCGAGTAAACCGTTTCGAACGGAAGCGGCGAAGCTGGCGTGCAAGCATCTTTAGGATTGTCGATCCGCGAGTCATTATAATGACCGGCCAGGGTAACCTGCGTCCAGGCATCGTATTCGAATCCGCCGAGGATTTTCGTCCGAGGGATGCCGCGATTCTCCAAAGCATTGGTTATTTTCAGCCGCGCTCTAAGCAGGGCAAAATAATCGTGCGTCTGAGCAATGCCGTAGTAGGCCATCGCAAAAAGGGTCAGCCATCCAAGTGCAGGCAACCGATCTCGTCCACTTAACCGGTAGTAAATGCCGAGGCCGGTCATCGTCACTACCGGAAGGAAAGGAAGCAGGTAGCGATCGATTAGCCCGCCTGCGATCAAGTCCTTTAACATCAGGAGCGGCAGGTATGCGGTCGCAAAAAGGACGAGGAGAGCGATTGGCGGAGCAGAATGCCGGAAGGCATTAATCAGTCGGGATTTTTTTTCACCCCGCCAAAACCACGTCATTATCGCCGCGGCGACGGATAGGTTCGTCAAAGTTATCGTTACAGCGCTGAGTCCTTTCCAGAATTTCCACGTGAAGATCAGAGGGGTAGCGTCATTCGGCATGGCAGTCGACCCGCTCAGATATGGATTAACTGTTACTGTGTTCGGAAGCCACGGGAACGCCCATCCGGTAGCGGAAGAACGCAGTTCTGCGATGGTCAGAAGACCGGCGAGCAGCAGGCAGGCCGCGCCGAAGGCGACGCGCCGACCAGATCGCTCCAGAACCTTCCCGTAAGTCAACGGCAACGCGATTAACATCGGCAGCGTAAGCACTCCGAGGGTGAGCACTATGGTTGAAAGCCGGGCCGCCAACCGAAGCGGCGTTGCTCGATCGAGAACTAAAGCAAACCCGACAGCAATGCGTTCGTGGATCGCGTACGGCTGGGCGTGGAACCACAATCCCAAACCTACCGACGCCGCCAGTGCAAGAAACGAACACACGATCAACCCGGCGCGGAATGGACGCTTCAAATCCATCGGCCGGACCGCCAGGTAAAGCGGCGCGAGAATCGGTAATATCCAAAAGGCCTGGCGAACCGTGCCCGCGAGTAATCCCGAGACCGTTGCGAACGAGAGCCAGCCAACCAGACGCCGATGGTCAGCTACTGAATGACCGACGTCTTGCGATCCATCATCCAAGATTTCGCAGGACCGGGTGTAACCGTAGAGCGAGACTAGAAGGAGAAAGAACGCCGGCACTTCAGTCATGAACGAAGCGGCGTGCGGGATAAAGAGAGGGGATAGCGTGATTATCAGCGTTCCGAAAATGGAGAGAATTGGCGGGAGCGACGCGCGCCGGTGCAAGGCATAAAGGAGAGCGGCGCACCCGGCGGCCAAAGGCGCCGTCGATAGCCGGGTTGTCAGAAACGAGAACCCGAAGAGTTTGATAAACGCGGCGCCCCAATACGCCTGAGCTCCCACCATGGCGGCTGCCCAGCCGTTGTAACGGAGTTTACCAGTCTGCGCCAAGTCCAGCGCGGTCTTTGTGTAGGACCAGTCATCGTTGAAGCCGGATTCCGCGAAGGGACGGGTGCATGCGATTGCGGCCAGAATCAGCGCCGCACAAATGAGCATATTTCTCGCATCGCGACGCCCGTGAGTCGGAGAGGACTCCATGACGCTTACTTGACGCTGCGATGCAACGGCCGCGCCCGGAGACGGGGAGGTTGACGCCGGGGCCGACGCTTTCATCGGCGCACCTTATCGGGTTCCGTCGGACTTTTCTACCAGTCCTGCTGGGTCCTGGAACTTTTCGGCCCGAGCCTTCGACGGTTGTTTCCGGGCGAAATCTGCCGATATTGAGCGCTCATCATGGTCGGTTGGGTTTTAAAGAAAATATTGGGGTCGAAGAATCAGCGCGAGATCAAGCGCATGATGCCGATGGTCCGTCGAATCAACGAATTGGACGAGCAGTTCAAGACGCTTTCCGACGACGAACTGCGGGCCAAAACGGCGACGTGGAAAGCCGAGCTCGCCCAGATCCCGGAGTTGCCGGAGCAATGGCAGAAGCTCGATGAGATCCTGCCGGAGGCCTTTGCGGTGGTGAAAAACGCCGCGCGCCGGCTGACGGAACGCCAGCAGGAATTCACCGTCTGCGACCAGCCGATGACCTGGAACATGGTGCACTTCGACGTTCAGCTCGTAGGCGGCATGGTCCTGCATCGCGGCCGGATCGCGGAAATGGCGACGGGCGA
The DNA here is from genome assembly GCA_045809795.1 of Chthoniobacterales bacterium. GTDB lineage: Bacteria > Verrucomicrobiota > Verrucomicrobiia > Chthoniobacterales > UBA10450 > AV80. The sequence goes on along the minus strand of JBJMXD010000006.1, from coordinate 60,843 downwards.
AGGCAAGACCTTGGTGGCGACGCTTCCGCTTTACTTGAACGCCCTGACCGGCAAAGGCGCGCATTTGGTGACGGTGAACGATTACCTGGCTCGGCGCGACGCCGAGTGGATGGGCCAGCTCTACAATTTTCTCGGCCTGACCGTTGGGGTCATCCAGCACGATCAATCGCCGGACGAACGTCGTGAGCAGTACGGGATGGACATTACCTATGGAACGAACAGCGAGTTCGGTTTCGACTACCTGCGCGACAACGGCATGGCCACGACGCGTGAGCAGCAGGTCCAGCGCGGCTACAATTACGCGATCGTAGACGAAGTCGATTCGATCCTGATCGATGAAGCGCGCACGCCGTTGATCATCAGCGGGCCGTCGACCGTTTCCACTCATCAGTACGACAAGTGGCGCGGTTTGGTCGACCAACTGGTTCGGAAGCAGAATATGCTTTGCAACCGCCTCGCCAGCGAAGCCAAAGAACTTTTCGACAAAGGCGAAATCGAAGAAGGCGGTCTCGCGATGTTCAAAGTGAAACTGGGCCAACCGCGAAACAAACAGCTGCTCCGGATGATGGAAGACCCAGAGAAACGGAAGGCGATCGATAAAGCCGAGCTGTCCTTTTATCAGGATGCGCGGAAGGAAGAACTGTTCGCCCTGAAGGAAGAGCTCTTCTACACGATCGACGAGAAATCGAACGAATCGGATTTGTCAGAGCAGGGCCGCGCCTTTCTCAACCCGGACGAGCCGGATTCATTCGTGCTCCCAGACTTGATCAGCGAGTTCACCGAGATCGATCTCGATCCGAACCTTTCGCCGGAAGACAAAGAGAAGGCGAAGGTCGCCCGGCAAAATCATTGCGACAGCCAGGCGGAGCGGATCCACAACATCTCGCAACTTCTGCGCGCCTATTGCCTCTTCGAAAAGGACGTTCAGTACGTCATCGAGGATAACAAGGTCGTCATCGTGGACGAATATACCGGGCGGAAAATGCCCGGTCGGCGTTGGAGCGATGGCTTGCACCAGGCCGTCGAGGCGAAGGAAGGCGTCCAGATCGATCGCGAGACCCAGACGCTCGCCACGATCACGATCCAGAATTATTTCCGCCTCTATCACAAGCTCGCCGGCATGACCGGCACCGCCGATACCGAAGCCGCCGAGTTTCACGACATTTACAAGCTCGACGTGAACGTGATCCCGACCAATCGGCCCGTCGCCCGCAAGGACGCGAACGACCGGATCTACAAAACCCGCCGCGAGAAATATAATGCGGTCATCAACGAGATCAAAGACCGGAACGCGAAATCGCAGCCGGTCCTGGTCGGCACCGTCAGCGTCGAAGCGTCCGAGTTACTGAGCCGAATGCTCAAGCGCGAGAAAGTTCCGCACAACGTTCTCAACGCGAAATTCCACATGCAGGAAGCGGAGATCGTTCAGCGCGCCGGACAGGCCGGCACCGTCACCATCTCGACGAACATGGCGGGCCGCGGCACGGACATCAAGTTGGGCGAAGGCGTGTCAGAAAAAGGCGGGCTCTTTGTGATCGGCACCGAGCGCCACGAATCGCGCCGGATCGATCGGCAGCTGCGTGGACGTTGCGCGCGCCAGGGTGATCCGGGCGGGTCGCGTTTCTACGTCAGCTTCGAGGACGATCTGATGCGGAACTTCGGCGCGGCTGATCGGATGACGAAGATCATGGAACGGTTCGGCCTCGAGGAAGGCCAGGAGCTGGAACATCCGTGGCTGAACAAATCTGTCGAGACCGCGCAGAAACGCGTCGAGCAACGCAATTATCTGGCGCGAAAACGAACGCTCGATTTCGACGACGTGATGAACAACCAGCGCGAAGTCGTTTACACTTATCGAAACGACACGATCGATTCCGACGATCCGCGCAAGCTGGTCTTTGAAGTGATCGACGAAGCGGTGCCAGTTAAAGTGCAGGAATTTCTGGGCACTGATTCATCCAGCGAGGAGCCGAATTACGCGGGGCTTTTGAACTGGGTGAACGTGACTTTCCCGCTCGGGCTTTCGAAAGACAAAGCGCAATTCGAAACGCGGACGGTCGAGGAGAACTCGCAATTTCTGATCGGGAAGATCAAGGAATCGTACGAACGCAAATCCAGCCACGAAGAGCCGACCGCGGTGAAGAGCCTCGAGCGCTATATTATTCTGAACGCGATTGATCGCCTCTGGCAAGAGCATCTCTATGCGATGGACGCGCTGCGCGAAGGTGTTTATCTGCGCGGTTACGCCCAGAAGGATCCGCTCATCGAATACAAGACCGAAGCCTACGACATGTTCGTCGAGCTCATGGGGAACATTAAGAACGAAGTGCTCCACAACCTTTTCCGGAGCACGTCGAACTTACAGGCCTTCGAGAATTTCCTTTCGACCCTTCCGCAATTTCTTCTCAAGGAGCAGGGCCCGACTTCAGCGACGGCAACGGGGCCTGTTCCTGGGCGTCACGGAGAACGGATTCCCGCATCTGGGGAAACAGTTTCGTCGAATGGCGACGGTTCCGAGCTGAAGCTCGATCTGGCTCCCGTGCGACGCGAAGTGCCCAAAGTGGGCCGGAACGAACCGTGTCCGTGCGGGAGCGGGAAGAAATTCAAGAACTGCTGCGGCCGGGTGGCGTGAATTGGAGGGACGACCGCCGTGTCGTCCCTGACCTCACGGGACGGGACAGCGACCGTCCCTCCATTAAAATGCTAGTTGCATCGCAGCGTCTGCAGGAAGTGCGCGCCATTGCATTGCTAGCTCGTCGAAGCGAGAGCGGACACGAGCGAGTTCGTCGTCGGAAAGTTCGCGTGGGTTCGGCATTTGTTTCGCGCGAGCAAACGTTGCAGCCGAGTCGTTGAACAGTGCCGCCGTGCTTGCGTCGCCGCTCGCGCGCTCAGCAGAAAATGCCGAAACCAGATACTCAACCTCGAGCGTCTCATTCGGCAACGCTCCGCGCGGAGTCTTGCCGGTTGTCTCAGCGATCTCCCAGCCTTCCGCGATCAGGCCGTAGAAGCCGCGCCGAAATCCCAATTCCGTTTCGACCGCGTAATGCATCAGATCATGAACCGGAAAAAACAGAGCGCGTTGGCTCTCGTTCCGTTGCCAGGTCACAGATCCGTCGTCTCGAACGCACCGCAGCACCGTGTTGCCGTCCTTCCGTCTCGTAAATTCGATGATCATTCTCCTGTCGCGCGGTCTATGACCGCCGACCCAACGTACCTCCAACCGCGTCTCTCGCCGGCAAAACTTTGAGATTCCGACACTTTTTTCCTTGAAAGACGAGATATAACCTGTTTTACCGACTAGCCAGAAAAATAAGAAAATTCCCTATGATCGACAATTCCCTTCGCCTATTCGTCCGTTGTTCTTTCCGTTATGTTTGTCCGGCGCTGCTTTTGTGCGCAACGGGGCTGGCGAGTGCTGCGGCCCCCGTGATCAGTCAGGCAAACGTCACTGGAACTACCTTGAAGATCGTCGGCACCGATCTCCAGCACCGCGAGCCCGCGAAGCATCCGACGGTGGTTACCTTGGGCTCCGTGCGACTGCCGACGACCAGCGTCACCGCGAACATGGTTGTGGCCCAGGTGCCCGCGGCAATTGCACCCGGGTCCTACCTCCTCACCGTCGACACAGGTGAGGCTCAAGGCGACGGGTCGTGGGTGACAGTAGGAGCGGTAGGCCCGCAAGGTCCGACTGGCCCGAAGGGCGACACCGGGCCGCAGGGCCTGACGGGACCGACCGGCGCAACTGGGCCGCAAGGTCCGATCGGACCCAAAGGTGACACCGGGGCGCAAGGTTCGACCGGACCCAAGGGCGACACCGGGCCGCAAGGCCTGACCGGACCGAAGGGCGACACCGGGTCGCAAGGCCCGGCGGGACCGACAGGCGCCACCGGGCCGCGAGGTTCGACCGGACCGCAGGGCAACACCGGGCCGCAGGGACCCGCGGGGCCCGCCGGTGCGAGCGGGGCAAGTGGCTACCAGTTCAAGCAGGCATCTGCCGCTCTTCCTCCGGGCCTCATGGTCAGGGGATCGCTCTTCTGCGATTCAGGCAAGGTGGCCGTGGGCGGTGGCTGGAATGTGAATGTCGAAGAGGAATTTAACACCAACGCCCATATCATGCGTTCCGCCCCGACTGCCGATGGCAAGGGATGGACAGGCGGTTATTACAACCCGGGAAGCACCACGCCGACCGTTACGTTGTATCTGATCTGCCTCGACGGTCCGGATAACTCAGCGGCGGCGCCCATGCAAAATTCGGTCGCGCAACAAGCCCCTCAAGAGCCGACCGCGCAAACAGCGCCCGAGGAGCCGGTGTTCATATTCTACAGACCCTGAAGTAATCGCCGAGCCGACAGGTTCGGCACCGAAGATACAACAGGCCGGTACGATGCGATGAGATCCGCCGGTTTTGGAAAAGACCATGTTTCTTGTCTCCGCATGCTCGAAAGGCATGCTGCGAAGAGGGCGGTTTAGAAAGCGGCCTACCCTATTCCTGCTCATGATCATGATCTTGCTCATGATCCTTTGAGCACGCGACGCTTCAGCCTGAGAGCACGATCAGGATCAGGATCATGAGCATGAAAAGAGTAGTGATGACATGCGCTTGTCTCGCTCGTTCCATTCACCGACAATCGAAACTGCATGACCCCTCATGACGTTCTCGAAAAATATTTCGGTTTCCGTGAATTCCTCGATGCGCAAGAGGAAGTGATCACCGCCATCGCGGGCGGCGCGGACGCGCTTGTCGTGATGCCGACCGGCGGCGGTAAGTCGCTGTGCTACCAATTGCCGGCGCTCTTACTCGAGGGAACGACGATTGTTGTCTCGCCTTTAATCGCGTTGATGAAGGACCAAGTGGACGCGCTGCAGCGGCGCGGGATTTCAGCGACCCTTATCAACAGCACGCTCAGCCCGGGCGAACAAAAAGAGCGGATTCGCGCCCTGGCTCGCGGCGAATTCAAACTCGTTTACATCGCGCCGGAACGGTTTCGCAGCCGTTCGTTTCTCGACGCGCTCGGGCAAAGCACGATCGCGCTGTTCGCGGTGGACGAAGCGCATTGCATGTCGATGTGGGGCCACGATTTTCGACCCGATTATTTTCGGCTCGGCCAGGTTCTGGAGACGCTTGGCCGTCCGCAAGTCGCGGCCTTCACAGCGACGGCCACGCCGGAAGTGCGCCGAGATATTCTCACCCATCTCGCCTTGCGCGAGCCGCGCGAATTCGTGGCGGGGTTCGCCCGCCCGAACCTGAAGCTCCTGATCACGCACGTCGCGAACGAGGCGGAAAAGTACGGGCGTTTGAATGCGCTCATCCGCGAGCACAAGACGGGCATTGTTTATTGTTCGACGCGGAAACGCGTGGAAGCCGTCGCCGAAACACTCCAGCTCGCGAACATCTCCAGCATTCTTTACCACGGCGGGATGAACGACGAGGAGCGCGAGAAAGCGCAAAACGAGTTCATGCAAGGCCGCCGCGACATCGTGGTCGCAACAAACGCATTCGGCATGGGGATCGATCGGTCTGATATCCGGTTCGTCGTTCATTTCGACGTGCCGGGAAGCGTCGAGGCCTATTACCAGGAAGCTGGACGCGCCGGGCGTGACGGTGAAGCCGCGACGTGCGAATTGCTCTTCAATCACGCCGACACGCGGGTGCAGGAGTTTTTCATCGAAGGCAGCAACCCGCCGCTGGAATTCATCGCGCAGACTTACGAGATGCTGCGGCGCGAAGCGGATTCGAAGAACGAGCTGCAGATATCGATCAAGGAAATGGCGCAGCGAATTGGCGACGAACGCAGCGACATGATGGTCAGCTCGTCGCTCCATGTGCTCGATCGCGAAGGGTACATCGACCGATTCGATATTCCGGGGAAGCGGGTTCGCGGAACGCGCGTGCTGCAGCCGGACGTGCGTGGGCATCAATTGAAACTGGATGCCGCGAAGCTGCGGGAAAAGGAACGCCGCGATCGCGCCAAGTTGAAAATGATGATCGACTTAACCTATGCGCGCGAATGCCGGCAGCAAGCGATCCTCCGTTACTTTGGCGAACCCGAACCGGCGCGTTGCGGCAACTGCGATATTTGCCTGGAGACAGAAGGCCCAGCGCGGCCGCCGACGGAGGAGGAAGCGCTGATTGTCCGGAAGGCGCTGAGCGGGGTGGCGCGGATGTCTTCGAAGATCGACGGCGAATGGCAGCCACGATTCGGTCGCGGCCGGATCGTGCAAACGCTGGTTGGGAGTCGTTCGCAGGAAATTCTGAGTGCGCAGCTCGATCGGCTTTCGACTCATGGGCTCCTGAAAACCGAAGGTGTGGCTTACCTGAACCAGCTCCTGCGCGAGCTACAGGACACCGGAATGCTGATTTCGAGCGGCGGCGAATATCCGATGGTGACGCTCACGCGGCGCGGTGACGAAGTGATGAAAGGTCGCACCGATTATGAATTGCGCTGGCCGCAGCGAAACTCAGCGGAGCGTTCGGCGGCTCGAAAGCCGAAGGAGAGAAAGCAATCGCTGGAAGAGATGCTTCCGGTCGATGCGGCGATTCTGGAGCGCTTGAGGAGGCTTCGTCTCGATCTGGCCCGGGAACAGGGAAACCTGCCGGCCTATATTATTTTTCCAGACGAAACTCTGCGAGCGTTTGCGCGTTTGAAACCCGCTTCTATCGAAGCAGGACGACAGATCCGTGGAGTGGGGGAGGTGAAGGCGAGAAAATATTTACCAGCGTTTATTGAAGCGATTAACGCCTCAAACCTGTCATCCTGAGCCTGACGAAGGATCTCTGACTATTTCTATCCGGGCGTCGTTGCAGGGAAATAGTCAGAGATTCTTCGACTGCGCTGTGCTCCGCTCAGAATGACAAAAAGATTACGGTTGCACCACTTCGGCATGCTCCAACAGGTGGACATCGTAATCTTTCGCCTGTTCCAGGGCTTCCGTCGCTTCGCGGGTCGGACCGCGCTTTGAAAAGAGTTTGCTCAGCAATTGCCACGACTCGGCGCGATACCATTGGGTCTTGAGACAGGCGGCCAGTTCTTTGACCGCGGCTGCGGTGTTGCCGGTCTGATCCAACGCTTCAATGTAACGGCGCTCGATCCGCCAATTCGGCGGTCCGGTCCGCGAGGCGAGGCGAAATCGCAGCAACTCGACGCGGTCATGCTCTTTCACTTCCAGGATACCGAGGAGCTCGTGGGCTTGCGCGTCGACCACCGGCAAATCCTTCGCTCGATTCAAAATTTCGTGGGCCGTGGCGTAATCTTCTTTCCGGATCGCGACGACAGCCAGGTTAATGACGGCGAAGGGCTGGTTCGGCTCTTCTTTGAGCGCAGCGTCCAAATGCTTCTTTGCTGAGTCGAGCTGGCCGTCGTGCAATTCCTGACTGGCCAGATTGATCAGCATCCGCGGCGAATCGCCACCGGCAGCGATGGTCCGTTCCAAAAACGTGCGCTGATTTTTCCAGTCGAGCGTGTAGGCAAATGTGCGCGCGCAAAAACCCACGACGAACAGGCCGGCGATGCTAGCTGCAATTGGAAGGGCAATGCGCAGCCTTGAGAGCGCGATTATCGCCGCGAGAAAGAGAAACGCAGTTGGCAGATACAGCCAGTGCTCGGCGATGCTCGCGTTGAGAGGAATGGCGCCGCTTACCGGAACATACGCAATTCCAGCAAGGACTAGACAGGCAAACGTCGCGGGATCTTTTTTGCGACTTCGAATCAGCCAGAAGATGGCGGCGGCGATGAGACCAATGCCGAGCAGGGTTTGCAGTTCCCGCCAGGCGGCGCCGCGGACGCTCGCGTCGCTGGTGCCGGATGGATGCGATTCCACGTCGCGGTCCATGTGAAGATTCGCCGGAAAAATAATCAGGCCGGCATACTCGGCGAAAGCGCGAGCGACAATGATCGGCCTAACGAGAGGAGGCGGCAGCGGCCGCAGATGGGGCGCGGGAAAATGTTCGGCCGGCAGTCGCAGGCTAAGGTAGCTGACGCCAACAAAAACGAGCACGAGGCTGGCCGGAATAATCTGTCGCCAGGATTTTCGGAGAATAAGAATCGCAATTAAAAGAGCCGGGAAAATCAGCCCGCTTTCCTTGCTGAGCGCGCTCAGTAAGAAGAGAAGGGCGGTGGCGATTTGGAGGAGCCAGCGGTTGGCGCGAGCCGCGGGAGCCGCGCGAATTCCGCAGTAAAGCCCAAGAAACCCGAAGATCGCCGCGAGCGGATCGGCCCGGCCGGAGATGTAGGCGACGGCGGCGGTGTGAACTGGATGAACTGCCCAGAGCAGCGCTGCCGTGAAGGCGAGCCAGCGCCGTTTTGGTTCGTCGAAGTTCCAGCTGCGCAAAAGCTCGTTCGCGAGAAGAAACAGCGCGAGCGCTGCGCCGAGATGACAGAGAATGCTCGTGAGATGATACCCGGCGGGTTTGAAAACGAACGCCGCGTAATCAGCCAGATAAGTCAGGCGCTGAATCGGTCGGTAAAAATCGGACGGCGTCGCGTCGATAAAAAGAAAATGCTGGAACCCTTCCGGGATCAATTGCCAGCTGCGGATGAGCGGGTCCCGCAGGATCAGCGCGGTGTCGTCCCAAACAAAATCGTTCCGCAACGCCGGCGCGTAAGCGGCGAAAATGGCGACGGCCAAAAAAAGTGGAAGGAGAAATTTTTTCAACGACGGCGATTCGGTTGGACAGAAGCAATAAGATGCGCGTCTAGGTTTGGGAAATGTTTATCGCGAAATCTTGCCGCCTGGTGTGCAGTCTGGTGGCGCTGGTCCTAAGCAGTGGATATGCCGCGGGTGTGCCGGATGATTGCACGCAATTGATCGTCGGGCTGGCGCCGGATTGGAATTCGATGCACGGCGAAATGCAGCTCTTTGAGCGGTCGGGAGGCGGAACCTGGTCCCCGGTCTCGCAGCGCTGGCCGGTCCTCTTCGGCAAACAGGGCCTGGCCTGGGGCAGCGGTCTTGCCGGACAAAATGAAAACGGTTTGCGCAAAACGGAGCGCGACGGCCGCGCGCCTGCCGGAATTTTTCAGATTGGGAAAATCTACACCTACGATTCCACGCTCCCCCCCGGCGCCGACTTTCCGTTCCATCAGGTGACCAAGGCGGACGCGTGGGTCGATGACGTGAAGAGTCCCGATTACAATCGCTTCGTCACGATCCCTGATCCGGCAAAGCCGCCGCCGTGGTTCGAGAAACAAAAAATGCGGCATAACGATTTTGCCTATCGCTGGCTCGTCGAGATCCGGCACAACTCCGATCCGCCGGTGCCGGGCGGCGGCAGCGCAATCTTCTTTCATATTCGCCGCGGGGTATCACGTCCCAGCGCCGGTTGCACCACGATGGCCGAAAATGATCTCGTCCATCTGATCACGTGGATGCGATCGGCGCGGCATCCCTGTTACGTGCTCTTGCCGCAGAGCGAATACGACAAGAAATGGCAGGCCTGGCATCTGCCGCCGCCGGCTTCGTGGAAAACCGAGCATTGACGCGCCGTTTGCAGTCCCGCTCGCGCTACCTAGAGTGAAACACGGTGAAAAAACGAGCTAATCCCGATTCGGAGCAAAATATCCGGCGCATCGATACGAAACCACGCGCCAAGAAACAGACTCACGGCTTTCAGGTCCATTTTCTTCGCGGTGGCGACACCGTCACGCGTTTGTTCAGCGATAATGGCTTTGGTGGCAAAGAAGGCGCCCGGCGCGCCGCCCGGAAATTTCGGAAATCGGCCATGGGCGATTTGCCGGATCGCGTTTTTCGCGGGCCCGGCGCGGCAAAGAAGGGGCGGGGCAAGAAGGCTGCGGGGAAGAAGACGCGCGGGCGTCGGTAAACTTCAAGGAGGGGCGCTTTCCAAACCGCCCTCTTCGATTCGGGATTTCGGCGGTTTGGAAAGCGCCGCTCCTTGGTACGCCGCCCAGCAGTCTAGAAATCCGGGTGCGAAATCGTCTGGCCGCGCGTTGACCCAGCCGGAAACGACTTCGACCGGGAAAAATTCGCCGTGCTCGATCTCCGTTCGCGCCAGGGCAAATGGGCCATCGTGTTCGCCACGATAAAGCCAGATGAATTCCCAGCCGGTCCGTTCGGAGCAGGGGAGCTTCACAACGCGAGCCAAACTCGCTTCGACTCCGAGCTCCTCCTTCAGCTCACGCCCTGCCGTCTGATCATAGTCTTCACCCGCTTCCACGTGCCCGGCTGCGCTTGAATCCCATGACAACGGGTGGCGGTCTTTCCAGCGGGATCGCTTCTGCAAAAAGAGCTCGCCTTTCCGGTTAAAAATGAACAGGTGCACGGCCCGATGGCGCAAGTTATTCCCATGCACTTCTTGCCGCGACGCATCGCCCAGTGGCCGGTCGTGCTCATCCACCACCAAAAAGCGTTCCGTCGCCCCGATAGTCGCTTCCTGCGCGGTCTCGAAGCGACTCCGGTTCGAGAGTGCGATCCATTGCTGCAGACTCAGTTCCTCGGCGCGCGCGCGTGGGTCGAACGCGATTGTCTCGGCGGCCTCGGTCCAATCGGGCACTTCTTCCTTCAATAGATTACGCAGTTGTTTTCTTCGTTGAGAGAATCCTTGGCGCACCAGGCGAAAAAATGTCTCGGCGTCGCACGCCGGCAATTCATCAGGCGATCGCGGCGTGATTCGGACGAAGGCCGAATCAACGTCGGGCTTCGGCAGAAACACACTCGCTGGCACGCTGCGCAGGAACTCGACTCGATAATGCAGCTGAACAGTGAGAGTGAGCGCACCGTAGTCGCTCGTCCCGGGCGGCGCAGAAATTCGGCGCGCCATCTCCTTTTGTAACATCAACAACCAGAGTGAGATCGGGCTCGGATATTTTATGAACTTAAGGAGCAGCTGGCTGGCAATGTAGTACGGAAGATTGCCCAGCAATTTCACACGGCGCTCGGCGAAGAGCGGCCGCAGATCGAAATCAAGTGCGTCGCCGTGGATGATTTCGAGGCGCTTCTCCGCAAACCGTTTCCGAAGAAATTCAGCAAGCCGCCGATCTTTCTCAATCGCGAGCACGCGCGCGCCCGAAGCGAGAATGAACTCGGTGAGCGCTCCCAAGCCGGGCCCGATCTCGACAACGTAATCGTCCGCCGACAACTCGGCTTTCTCGACGATCCAAGATGCCAGGTTACGATCGTGCAGGAAATTTTGGCCGAGCGTCTTGACCGGCGCGACCCGGATTTCGCGCAGCGTGGCATCAATCTCGGACAGCTTCATTCGACGATTCGAAGGCCGAAGCTCGGGCTGGAGAAATGCGGGTCCTTGTTCACAAAAAACTGTGAACAAAACGCTCCGTGCCGGCGATTTTATTCACAAGTTATTCCCGTCACTCTGAGCCGCCGTCCGAGGTCATCGTGCCGCCTGGATCTGTTTCACCGGGCGCGGCTCCGGCTGGACCCGCTTTTTCCGGCTGGAGAGATACGCCCGGCGGGCGTCTTTGAGGGTCAAGCCCTCCAGGAAATAAACAATGGCGGCCCGGCCGATCGCGTAGGTGCCGGCGCCGGCGACAGCGCCGCAGACGACGTTGCCCCAGCCTGGGAAAAACTTCAGGAGCGCGCGGGTGCCTTCCCGCAAAATCATGCCAGCGCCGACATTGACGCCAAGAGCGGTCATAAACTCGGTCGCTGCCCGCAGACTGCGCTCGCGTCCGCTAATATACATGATGCCGGCGACCATCATGAGCTGGAGGGCGGTCAGGATAGGAAGGTCGGCCAACGGGATCGGCTGAGCGCCGATCGCGGCGCAAATCGCAGTCGTGGATTTGACGAGGGTCTGGGCGATTTCGGTTTGGACGGCCCGCTCTCCGGCGATGCGTGCCATCTCCACGCGCGCTTCGTTCGGCATGTTGCGCGCGAGTAAGCCCATCAGTTGCTGCGTCGTGCCCGAGCGCAATTCTGTGACCTGAATTAGATGCGGCGCGAGTGAGGCGCGTTGCTGGAGCGCGGTCTGAAGACGCGTCCGCAGCGGGGACTGCGCAGCGAGCGGACCCTCGCCATTGTGGTGAGCTCGGGTTTCGCCGGCGCGATGGGGCCAGACAATTCCGATCGTCTTGGGTTGATGCACCGCCGGATTCATCGCTGATAACGCGACGACATTATCGATCTCACTTTCGTCGATCGCGCGGCTGTCGTCGTCGACCAGGTGCAGAAGCATGTCGGCCGGTTGAGTTCTTAATTCCTCTTCAATTTTGGCGAGCGTGCCGGCATCGGATCCTCGCGCGTCCAGAAAAGAAACGGTTCCGCGCCCGCTCAGTTCGAGCGCGTGCCAGCGAAATAATTCCATCAGCAAATCGCGCGACTCCACTGGCGGCGTCCACCCGAAAAGTTGGGCAACGATTTCCTGAAGCGGAAGGCGGTTCGCGCCGGTCACCACAAAACGCGGGGCGCGTTGTTGGAGAAACAATTCTTTAAGCGGCGTCAGTTCATGCAGAACGGGTCGCCGGATCGTTTCCGGGAGTTTCCCCAGAAATCCCTCGAGCCGCTCGATGATGTGAAGAAGCGATGACCGATTCATTCTTTTCCGATTTTGTTTTCCGCTTTGCGCTTGGTTTCAACTGACCCCGGAACTATACCCGTGTTCATGAGTTTGAATCTGGAAATTCTTTCCCGCGCGGCCGACGAAGCGCGCGGGCTGGCCATGGACGCGGTCCAGGCTTCGAAGTCGGGTCACCTCGGTTTGCCGCTCGGTTGCGCGGAGATGGGCGCGGTCCTGTATGGTTACGCGCTCAAACATAATCCCGACAAACCGCGCTGGATCGGCCGCGATTATTTCGTCCTCTCTGCCGGTCACGGCAGCATGTTCCTTTACGCCTGGCTGCACATGAGCGGCTACGACTTGCCGATGGAAGAAATCAAACGCTTCCGTCAATTGCACAGCAAAACCCCGGGCCATCCGGAATTTTTTGAAACGCCAGGCGTCGAATGCACCACCGGTCCGCTGGGGCAGGGCGTCGGGAATGCCGTCGGCATCGCGGTGGCGATGAAAATGGCCGCGGCGCGATTCAATACCAGCGACCACCGCATCTTCGATCAGCACTGCATTTGTCTCGCGGGCGACGGCTGTTTGCAGGAAGGCGTGTCCGCGGAGGCCAGCGCGTTCGCCGGTCACTTCGGTCTCGATAATTTGATCCTGATCTACGATTCGAACGCCGTCACTCTCGACGCGCCGGCCAAAGCAACCCAAAGCGAAGACACGGCCATGCGGTTCAAGGCCTACGGCTTCGACGTCCTGGAAATCAACGGCCAGGACATGCAGGCGTTTCTCGACGCGCTGAACACCGCGAAAGAAAACGATAACGGGCGGCCCAAGTTCATCATCGCGCATACTTTGATCGGAAAAGGAATTCCCGAAGTCGCCGGCACTTTCAAAGCGCACGGGGAAGCCGGCGCGAAATTTGTCGACGCCAGCCGGAAAGGATTGGGTTTGCCCGACGAGCATTATTTCGTTTCGAAAGAGACCTACGATTATTTCGCGGAGCACAAAAAGAAGCTGCTCGCGGATTACGACGTCTGGGAAAAATCGTATAAGGCGTGGCGAGAGAAAAACGCGGAGAAGGCGAAGCAACTCGATGACGCGATCGAGCGAAAAGTCGATGACGATCTGTTATCGAAGATCCCAGAGTTTCCTGCAGATTCGAAGATCGCGACGCGGAAAGCCGGCAGCGAAGCACTTCAGCCATTGGCGGAAGCGATGCCGTTTCTCATCAGCGGCAGCGCCGACCTGCACGGGTCGACTTTGAATTACATCAAGGATGGCGGCGATTTCACCCGCGACACTCCGGCCGGGCGCAACATTCATTTCGGAATTCGCGAACACGGCATGTGCGCCATCATGAACGGCATTTCGTATCACGGAGTGTTCCGCGCCTCGGGCGCGACGTTTTTGGTGTTCACGGATTACTGCCGCGCGTCGATCCGCCTCGCCGCGCTCTCCAAGCTGCCGAATATTTACATCTTCACCCACGACTCGATTGGAGTCGGCGAGGATGGCCCGACGCACGAACCCGTTGAGACAGTGACTTCAGTCCGCGTTATGCCGCAGATTGATGTGATTCGTCCAGCCGACCCGGAAGAAACGGCCGGAGCATTCGCAGCCGCGGCCCAACATATCGACGGCCCGACCTTCCTGGCACTAACGCGTCAGGCCGTGCCGATGCTGAACGAGATCGACGTGAAGACACGCCGCGATGGCGTGTTCCGTGGCGGTTACATCGCGAAGCGCGAGAAAGGAAAGCTCGATTTGATTCTGATGTCGTGCGGCAGCGAACTTCAGCACGCCATGAAAGCCGCGGGCGAATTGGGCGAGGGGACCCGCGTCGTCTCGATGCCCTGCTTTGAACGGTTCGAGCGGCAATCCGCCGAATATCGCGAAGAAGTCTTACCGTCGTCCTGCCGCCGACGCGTCGCGATCGAAGCCGGCGTTCCCCACATCTGGTATCATTACGTCGGCTTGGACGGAAAAGTGATCGGTCTCCACCGTTTCGGCATGAGCGGGCCCGGGGATGAAGTGATGAAAGAATTCGGCATTGATGCCGCCCATGTCGTTGAAGCGGCGAAGTCGTTGTAACGGTCTTCTATAGCCACTTCGCTGTGCGAAGCTTCTTCTCGTCCTGTCATGTTGAGCGCAGCGAAACATCTCTGACCATTTCGGCGCGGTGGCAGACCAGAAATGTTCAGAGATCCGTTCTCCCGCTTCGCGGGATCAGGATGACAAGTTCCTCGCGTCGCCCACAGGGATGACGGCTACAGGGGTTCCGCGACGTTCCGGGCGCGATCTTCGAACCGGGTGAATTCCTTCAGGAACGTCAACGCGATTTCACCGACGGGCCCGTTGCGTTGCTTCGCGATGATCAGCTCGGCTTCGCCCGCTTTTTCAGCCCGCGCGTCCTCGTCTTCCTCGTAAATCTCAGGCCTAACGAGTAGCCCCACGAGATCTGCGTCCTGCTCGATCGAGCCGGATTCACGAAGATCGCTCAGGCGCGGCTTGCCGCCCGTCCGCGCCTCGGGCTGGCGATTCAACTGCGCCAGCACGAGCACAGGCACTTTCAATTCTTTCGCGAGACCCTTAAGGCCGGACGAGATTTCGGAGATTTCGAGCTGCCGATTGTCCTGCGCACGCCTCGTAGTCGAGCGCAACAACTGCAGGTAATCGACCACGATCAACTTGATGTCTTTCTGCGCCTTGAGGCGGCGCGCTTTGGCTCGCAATTCCAGAATGCTCAGGCTCGCGCTGTCGTCGATGAAGATCTGGGCTTCGGCCAGTTTCGAAGCGGCCGCGGTGAGGCTCGGAAAATCGCGCTCGGCCAGGAAACCATCGCGGACTTTTTGTAGATTCACTCGCGCGCGTGAGCAAAGAAGCCGCTGCACGAGCTGCTGACTGCTCATTTCCAAACTGAAAACCGCGACCGGCAATTTCTCGTTGATCGCGACATGCTCCGCGATGTTCATGGCGAGTGCCGTCTTGCCCATACTCGGCCGCGCCGCAATCACGATCATCTCGCCTTCGTGCAAGCCGTTCGTCATTCGATCCAGCTCGGCGAAACCGGTTGCGATACCGGTGATGCCGCCACGGCGCTCGTAAAGCTGTTCGATGGCCTCGATCGCTTCCATCACCTGGTCCTTCATCGTCAGGACCTGGCCCTTGAAACGATCTTCGCCGACGGAGAAAATTTTCTGCTCCACTTCGTCGAGGAGATTGTGGACTTCGTCCTGTTCCTCGAAGGAACGGCGGACGCTCTCGGTGCAGGCCGCGATGATCTGCCGCAGAATGTATTTGTCGCGGACGATCTCGAGGTAATACGTCACGTTCGCGGCCGTCGGCACGAAGGTGAACAGACTCGTCACCGCCGCGGCGCCGCCGACCGTCTCGAGTAAATTCCGATCGCGCAGGACCTGGGTGAACGTGATCAGATCGATGCCCTGCCCGGCATTCCACAATTCCACCAAAACCAGGTAGATCGTCTGATGGGCGGGAACGTAGAAGTAGTTCTCGTTAATTTTCTCGACGCATTCCGCGATGATTTCTCGCGGAGAGATCAGCATCGATCCCAGGACGCCTTGCTCCGCCTCGATGCTGTGCGGCAAGGTGCGGTGAATATCCTGCGAGGAACTTGTGAGTGACTCGCCGTTCCGCGGGCCGCCATTCTTTTGCGGCCAGTCTCGGCCGGGCTCGTTGCCCGATTTCCTGCGAGACTGCTGACCTCCTCGGACGGATGGATCAGTAGCCAATTATTTGGAGTCGGTGCGTTTTCGGAATGGTCGCGCTTTCTCGGTCACTTCGCCGGACGGCTCAGAGGCCGCTGCCGGTGCTTCTTCTTTCGAAGGTTTAACCTGGAAAACAAATTTGGCGGTCACGTCATGGTGCAGCTTGATCGGCACTTCGTGTTCGCCGGTGCTCTTGATCGGATGCTCGAGCACGATGCGATGGCGATCGATCTCGTTCCCGAGCTCGTTCTTCAACCGCTTCACCAAATCCTGCGCCGTGATGGAACCAAAGGCCTTGCCGGTTTCACCGGTCTCGAGCGTGAAGACGACGCGCAATTTGCCAATCCGGCGGGCGAGATCTTCGGCCTCGTTCAGCTCCGTGGCTTCGCGTGCGGCGCGTTTCGCTTTTAGATTGTCGAGCTGACGCAGGCTCTGTTTGGTGACTTCGTATGCTTTGCCCTGCGGCAAAAGATAATTGCGCGCATAACCGCGGCGCACTTTGACGACATCCGCCTCGGCGCCGAGGCCGGGGATGTTTTCAGTAAGAATAATTTGAGTGGAAGGCATGGCAGTACCCGCGGCAAGTTTTGCGAGCGGGGAGGTGCTATAGAAGCAGCGACCGTCGACTCTGTCAACGCGCGGCGAAAAATTATACCATGCCGAGTTTCATTCGGCCCGCTTCGCTGATCATACTCTGGTTCCACGGTGGGTCCCAGACGAGCTGGACGTCCGCTTCATCGACTCCGTCAATCGTGAGGATCTTGCTCTGCGCGTCGTGCGCGATCGCTGGTCCCATCCCGCAGCCCGGCGCCGTAAGGGTCATCTTCACATCCACCTTCGTGCCGCCTTGGGGCTGTTTCGTGAGCTGGCAATCGTAAACCAATCCGAGATCGACGATGTTGACGGGAATTTCCGGGTCGAAACATTGCTTCAATTGGTCCCAGACCATCTTCTCATCGACTTCGCCTGTGCCTGACGTTCCGGAGGTGGCCGCGCCGTTCGCGTCGTCTGTCTTTTCGAGGCCAAGCGCGTCCGCATCTTTTTCGGCAACGCGGGCCAGTCCCTGATAAGTGGCAACGGTATAGCTGCCGCCGAGCGCCTGAGTGATTACCCCCGGCGTGCCTTCAGGAATTGTTGTCTTGGTTCCGCTCGGGATTTGAATCGCTTCCACGTCCCGCGACAAAGTGAATTCGGTATTTTCGTGCATATGAATGGTTTTAGTTATCCAGGACGATTTTGACTTTGCGCTCGCCAGATTGCGCGGCATTGAGCTGGCCGAGCAACGTCGGCCCGGACGAGACGTCCCTGGTCTCTGGTTTTTGTTCGCCGCTCAATGCCGAGCGAAGTGCGCCCTCGACTAGTTGTGCGCAATGAATTTTCACAGGCGGCAACGGCCCCAGCGGCGCCGCTAGCTCTTCACCGGACATCGATTGCGCCTCGGCCACGGTTTTTCCGGCGAGCATTTCCGTGGCAACGCTCGCCACGGCAATGGCCGTCTGGCAGCCAAAAGTTTGGAATGTCGCGCGATCGATCACCTTGCGGCCGTCTTGCTCTTTAAATTTCACCCACATCCGCAGCATGTCGCCGCAATCGGCGCTGCCGACCGTGCCGATCGCGTCCGCATCTTTCATCTCGCCGAGGTTGCGCGGATTCTTTACCGCCTCCTCGATCTTCGCCTGGAGATCGTCGTTCATGCCTGCTCGACGTGATACCGAGATAGCTTCGGGTCGACTTCCGCGCTCCAGGCATCGATGCCGCCGCGCAGACTTTTGACGTTTTCGAAGCCGTGCCCTTGGAAATACGCGGCCGCGTCCATGCTCCGCGCGCCGGTGTGATCGTAAATCACGAAAAGATTTTGTCGGGAACCATTGCCGAGAATTTCTTGCATCAGTTCCTGAGTGAACAGATGCGCATCCGGCAGTTTCACCGCTTCGAATTCCTCGCGGGTGCGAACATCAAGCAGATAAACGGGTTCACCCGCTGCGATTCGATTCGCTAATTCTCGCGGCTCGATCTGCATGGCGCGCTCGGCATCATCGCTGAAGGCAATATGCTCAATCACTTCGTCGACATTGAGGTTCTCATTCCGCGCGCACACACCGGCGAGAGTTTCTTCCGGGCTGAAGCCGCAGCTAGCGCATCCACCAATATGATATTTCCGAAACAACGCGCGTTGTGCGCCGGGAAACTGCACGAGCAGTTCCTTCATCGTAATATTCGGGTCGATCGTCGCGGTGGAATTCATCGCGGCGCAAATCTACAGGCGGAAGCTCAATGCTACAACTTCGCTGGCTCCGCCAACAGCTCGACGATGCGCTTGAGTAACCGCCCCGCCCCGCCGCCGTCGAGACTGCGATGGTCGAAGCTCAAGGTAAGCTCTGCCTGCGTCGTTGGAACGAACTGATTCTTCTCGTCACTCCACGTCGGCGATTTTTTGCCGGCGCCGAGACCGAGCAGCAAAGTCTGGTCTGGTAACGGAATCGGCGTTCCCCAGTCCAGTCCGAACGTGCCGAAGTTTGAGACCGAGGCGACGCCGCCAGAGGTTTGTTCGCTGGTCAGTCGCCGGCGCCGTGCGAGGTCGACGAGCTCCCCATATTGCTTCGTCAGGTCGGCGAGCGACGTCTTGTCCGCGTTCCGGATGACTGGAACCATGATGCCTTCGCCGGCTTCGACAGCGACGCCGATATCGATTGATTCCGATCGGATCGCGCGCGCGCCGATCAACCGCGCCGCCGCGTTCGGCTCCTCCGCAAGCGCCAGAGCGAGAGCGCGAAGAACATAGAGCGCCGGGCCGGGCTTTGGATCGCGTTTCGAACGATCTTCTAAAACCGGGTCGAGACAAACGGAAAGGCCCACCGTTGCCAGGGGCCGCGTCCAACTTCGTCGCATCGCATCGGCGACGCCGGTCCGGATTGCGCTCGGCTTTTCGGCAGGTTGTCCTTCGATTCCGGTCAGGAAATTCTCAAGGTCCTTGATTGTGACTCGCCCCGCCGTGCCCGTTCCGGCAACGCCCGCGATATCGGCGCTGTTAAGGCTCAGTTCCAGCATTCGCGCCCGAACCCGCGGCGATAGATAACCGGCGCCTTTTGCGCTGGCCGGCACAGGAAGGCCGCCGCCGGATCCATCGCCGGTCGTTGTGGCAACCTGAGGCAGCGCGGTTTCGTCCACTTGGAAATGCGAGCCGCTGCCGTTCTGCGTTTTCACTGCTTCTGCCGATTCCTCCTGCCGGCCGGGAATTTCCTTCGCGACGTCGCCAGTCGGTTGCGGCGCGCGTTTTTGGAAACGCGCCGCATCGGCCTCGCTCGCTTCGACGTAACCGAGTATTGCGCCGACGGCGTAGGTTCCTTTCACTTCCGCCTCGATCTTCGCGATCTCGCCGGCGCACGGTGTAGTGACGCCCATGACCGCCTTGTCGGTTTCCACTTCGATGATTTCCTGGTCGGCAGAAACTTTTTCGCCCGGTTTAACCTTGATAGAAACGATCGTGGCTTCGGCCATCGATTCGCCGAGCTGCGGCACGGTGATAGGAACTTGCGGCATAATTATTCAGCTAAAATCTGGCGCGCTTTCGCGGCTATCGTTTTCGCGTTCGGGCGATGCTCGCTCCAGATATTTGGATGATAGGGAATTGGCGTGTCTTTGGCGTTCACGCGTCCGGGCGCGGCATCGAGCAGATGAAATCCTTCGGTGGTGACGCGCGCGATGACTTCCGCCGTCACGCCGCCCCACGGGAACGCTTCGCCCACGCACAGCAGCCGTCCGGTGCGCGCGACGGAAGCGAGCACAGTTTTCGTATCCAGCGGCTTCACCGTGCGCAGATCTATCACCTCGATTTCGTAACCTTCTGTGCTGAATTGCTTCGCGACCGCGAGCGCTTCATGGAGCATCGCGCTGTAACTCACGATCGTGAGATCGCGGCCGGGCCGCACAATTCGCGCCTGGCCAATGGGCATCCGGTCCTTCGGCAGAGCGTCCGCCTTGAGGTGGTAATAGAGATATTTGTGCTCGCAGTAAACCACGGGGTCATCGATCGCGACCGCGTCGATCAACATCGTGTAAGCATCTTCCACCGTCGCCGGCGTCATCACGATGACGCCGGGATAATGAGAGTAGAGTCCCTCCATGCTTTGGCTGTGGAACGGTCCGCTCCCTTTGGTGCCGCCCGAGGGCAATCGCACTGTGATCGGCACGGGAACATTCGTCCGGTAGTAGTGCGTCCCGGCGTTATTCAGGATCTGGTTGAGCGCGATGCTGGAAAAATCGGCGAACTGCATTTCGACGATGGGCCGCATTCCTTCGAGGGCAGCACCGATCGCTGTGCCCACCATCGCGTCCTCACTGATTGGCGTATTCAGAACGCGCCCAGGAAATCTTTCCGCCAGCCCTTTCGTGGCCTTGAACGCGCCCCCGAATTTTCCCGCGACGTCCTGGCCGTAAATGAAGACGCGCTCGTCTTTCTCGAGAAGGTGCGCCTGCGCCTCGCGGATCGCTTCGAGGTAAGTAACGCTCACAGTGCCGGTTGATCGACGAGTTGGCGCGTGGTCAGCGCGCACCAATCTTCGTCGCTCGCTTGCGGTGGATCTTCCTGTTGCGCGGTGGCGACAGCTTCCTCGACTTCGGCGGCGATCTCGGCGCGCATTTGCTGCAATGCATCGCGATCGAGGAACCCCTCTTCGAGAATGCGTTTCTCGGCGCGTTGCAAAGCGTCCTGCGCAAACGGCTCGTGTTTGATTTCGGCCGTGACGTAACTGGCGTCATCGTGTTCGCCGTGCCCGGCCAGGCGTAATGTTTCAGCAACAACGAGCTGCGGTGGACGGCCCGCCCGGGCCCGTTTCACGGCTGTTTCGATGACGTCGAGACAGGCAGCGAGATCGGTTCCGTCAACCTTGTAGCCTTCGTAGCCGTAGCCTTTCGCGCGGTCGACCAGGTCGGCGCAGGCGAAGGTGCGGTTGTTGGGCGTGGAATAAGAGTAATGGTTGTTGGTTGCGACGACGACAAGCGGCACGTGCTCGACCGCGGCGATGTTCATCCCTTCATGCGACGCGCCGGTTTGCATACCGCCGTCGCCAATCGTCGTTAGGCCGACAAAGCCCTTTTCGCCCTTCATTCGTTTCGCGAGCAACTTGCCGGTGATCACGGAAGTCATCGCGCCAAGATGGCTGATCATGGCGAGCTGGTTATCCAGCGGACGGCCCCGGTGAATGTTGCCGTCGCGTCCACGCATCGGCCCCGATTTCGAACCAAGATAGGTGCGCGCCACGTCGATGAGCGGTTCGCCAAAGGCTGAGCGGCCAGCCTGATCGCGAATCAGCGGCGCGAAGACGTCGCCTTTGCTTTTGTCCAGAAACATTCCACACGCCGCACTGACCGCCTCCTGTCCTCGGCCGAGGTAAACGCCGCCGACGATCATTCCGCCCCGATACATGGCGGCGAGTTTTTCCTCAAAAATCCGCGCCAGCAGCATCCAGCGGAACGCTTCGAGGTAACGCTCGTGCGGCAATTTCTTAGACGTGGACGAGCCGCGTTCGGCGGTCTGAAGCATTTGACGATTTAGCCATTGAGCCGGAAGCGGCGCAAATTTTTTCCTCGGAGGGACGCGCTTCTGCGTGTCCACGTTTCCTACACGCGCTCGCGACACATCGGACGCGCGGAAGCGCGTCCCTCCGAGCGACGCGATTACCGCCGGACCGCGTGACGCGGCTCTTCCGCTTCGCCGGCCATCGCGAATTGTCCCTGACGCGGGACCTCGTGGGACTTTGCGCCGTTGCCGTTCGATGACCGCCGAATCAACTGGCCGTCGCTGCCGCGCTCGGCCTCGAGTTTCATCCCGACGAGTTTGCTCACGCCGCGTTCTTCCATGGTGACGCCGTAAAGGATGTCCGCCTTCGAGATCGTGCGCTTGTTGTGGGTAATGATGATGAACTGGCTTTGCCCCACGAAGCGGTCGAGTACCTTGATGAATCGGTTGATGTTGCTCTCGTCGAGCGGCGCGTCCATTTCGTCGAGGATGCAAAACGGGCTCGGCCGCACCATGTAGATGGCGAAGAGGAGCGCCACCGCCGTCATCGTTCGTTCGCCGCCGGAGAGAAGCGACACGGTCTGCAATTGTTTCCCAGGCGGCTTGGCGGTGATCTCGATCCCGCAATTCAGGGGATCGTTTTCATCGAGCAACGCGAGATCTGCGCGACCGCCGCCGAACATTTCCTGGAACATTTCGCCAAAGTTCAGCCGCACCTGCGCAAACGTCTCCGCGAAAAGTTTCTGGGTCGTGCTGTTGATTCGGGAGATGACGTCGAGCACTTCACGCCGCGCGGCGGTCAGATCGTTGTTTTGCGTTTCGAGGAAACGATAACGTTCCTCGAGTTCGTCGTATTCGTGGACGGCGTCGAGGTTCACCGGGCCCATGTTGTCGAGCTGCCGAGTTAGATCAGCGATGATTTGCTCGAGGTTCTCTTGGTGGATCGGCCGCTCCGCGGGCGATTGGGTGTCAGCTTCCTCGTCTTCACTAGCATCGAGCGATCCCGCAGGTGCGGGACTCGATCCACCGTCCGGTTTCGTGCGCTTCTTTGTGATTACACTCAACGTTTTCTGGAACGCGAAATTGTCGGCAGCAAACTCGCGCAGATCGATTTGGTAACGCCGCGTGACGTGCTCGACCAAATTCTCGATGCGTAACTGCATTTGCGTCTGACGAACTTCTTCTTTGCCGCGCGAGTCCCGCAGATCGTTCAAGGAGTCGCGCACCTTCCGGAGTTCAGCCTCTTTCTCGGAGACAACCGTGAGACGTTCGGTGCGTTGATCGGCCAACGCCGTCGCCTTTTGTTCCGCCAATTGCAATTCCGATTCGTGCTCGGTGATGCGCGCGTCCGCTTCCTCCGATTCCCGCGCCTGCCGAGCGATCCGGTCCTGATAGGTAGCGATGTCTGCTCGCCGGGCAGCGATCAGATCGACCAGTTCCACCTCGCGTGCCGCCATCGGCGCTCGATGCTGCACGAGGCTTTCGTGGCGTTGGCGCTCCGTTGCTACCGCGAGACGCAGCTCATTGAGTTTTTCGGCCGTTTCTTCTTCCCGCAACCGCGCATTCTCGCGCGCCTGCTCGGCAGAAGTTCGAAGGCCGTGCTCATTTTCGAGATGCTCCCTATCGCTTCGCATTTCCTGCTCGAGCTCGGCGATCCGATCGTCAGCCTGACCGACCTGCTGATCGAGCGTGTGCCTTTCGCTTTCGAGCTGAGCGAGTTTGCGTTCCTCGTCACCCACCGCTCGCTCCGCGGAAAGAATTTCAATTCCGCTTCGGGAGGATTTTTCATGCGCGCTTTCGTGACTCAACCGCGCGTCTTCGACTTTTGCCTTCGCGGCTTCGACCTCCCGCAGCACTCGATCGCGCTCGATGATGGCGGCCGCTCGATCGGATTCGAGGCTTTGCCGTTCCGCTTCTAGCCCGGTGATGATTGCCTTGCGTCCGAGCATCGAATCGCTCGCCGTCGAGGCGCTGCCGCCAAAAATAACTCCGGCTGCCGAAATGAATTCGCCGCCCAGGGTGGCGAACTGAAGCGAAGGCGAACCGCGTTTTAGCATCAAGCCCGTCGCCAGGTCCGGCACGATCGCGACATCGCGCAAAAGATTTCGAACGAGATTCTGCAACTCAGCCGGCGCATCGACTTTGTCGATTGCCCAAGCATTCGCGCCCGTCGGAAGCTCTATCGTCGGCTTTTCGCTCGACGAGACAGCCAACTCAGCGATAGCCAGCGCCGCCTGACCCAATTTCTGGACGGTGAGTTGCTGAAAAATTTCAGCGGCCTGATCGGCGTCGCGCAGAACCACCGCGTGCATGTTGCGGCCAAACGCGGCTTCGAGCGCCGGAACAAATTCCGATGCGACGTTGAGGCTCGCGACCAAGGCTCCGGCAATCGCAGGGCGGAGCCGCTCTGGATCGTCGAGTCCCTTCAACACGGCCTGCGAACCTTTTTCCAAGCCGTGGCCTTCTTCAGTCATTTGCCGCAAGACCTCGAGCCGCGCCTGTTTTTCCGCGATCGTGCGTTCGAGCCGCGTAATCTCCTTGTCCGCGTTCGCGACCGACGACTGACTTTGCTGCAACCGATCCTCGGCGGCGCGCAAATTCTCTTTCCGCTCTTCGGCGGTAAGTCGCTCGGTTTCCATCGTCGTCCGGGCGCCGGCAAGGTTCGCGCGGGCGGCCTGCAGGCTGGCATTCGCTTCGCCGATCAATTTCGTTAACTCGGCGATTCGCGCGGCGGTAGCGTCGCGCCGCGCTTTCACGCCGGTGAGATCGCTCTCTAAGGTTGTGATGCGGTTTTCGAGCTTTGAAAGCGAGAGCTGCAAGGTCCGTAACTCTTCATCCTTCGCCGCGCGCTCGCTCCGCGCCGCTTGCAACGCCTCATTGAGCCGCGCGACTTCTTCCTCCTTCGAGCCGAGGAGCTGATTCGTGCTCGCGATGAGCGCGTCTGCTTCCTGGAGTTGTGTTGCTTGCTCGCTGCGTTTCGCTTCTGCGGCTGCGATGTCGTTCGTGTAACGCTCGATCAATTCGCCGGTCTCTTGCGCCCGTTGTCGATTGAACTCAATCCGGTTCCGCAGGGTCGCGATTTCGTTTTGCAATCGCTGCACCTCGGCGCGGGCGTCGCCGATCTCGCTGTCCACTTCGTCAAGGCTCCGCCGTTTTGTGGCCAGATCGTTTTCGCCCGCTTCAATTTGTTCGTGCGCGCCTTTTTCCGATTCGTGGAGACGCGCGATCTCCGTCCGCGCCTGTTCCAGCTCCGCTTCGAGCTTGTCGAGCTGGGCGCGAGAATGATGGTTGTCGAGCACCTGGAGGTCGGCGTGCAATGTCTGGTAGCGGCGCGCTTTGCCCGCCTGCCGTTGAAGCGATCCAATCTGGCGCTTCACTTCCTTGATGATGTCGCCGATCCGCAAAAGGTTCGCCTCCGTCGCTTCGAGTTTGCGGAGCGCTTCTTTCTTTTGCGTTTTGTATTTTGTAATCCCGGCGGCTTCTTCAAAAACCGTGCGTCGGTCTTCCGGTCGGGAGCTCAGGATCAAATCGATCTTGCCCTGCTCCATGATCGAATAAGCGCTGCGTCCCACGCCGGTGTCCGCAAAGAGCGCCTGGATGTCGCGCAAACGGCACACCGTCTTGTTGAGCAAATATTCAGAATTGCCGTCGCGATAAACGCGCCGCGTCACCCGCACGTCGTGCCAGTCTACGCCTAGCTCGCTGCTGCAATTCGTAAACGTCAGCGAAACTTCGCCGAACCCGACCGGTTTCCGCGAATCGGTCCCGTTGAAAATAACGTCCGCCATTTCGCCGCCGCGAAGGGCTTTGGCCGATTGCTCACCGAGGACCCATCGAACGGCATCGAGGACGTTGGATTTCCCGCAGCCGTTCGGCCCGACGATCGCGGTTACTCCTTCGTGAAATTCGAAAAGTGTTTTATCGGCGAACGATTTGAAACCGATGAGTTCGAGCGAGTGAAGATGCATGTAGCGGGCAGGGCGGCGCCCGGTCCTAATTAGAGTCGCAGACCCCCTCAGGGCAAGCAAATAATACTAAATAGCGAGGGCTGCCGCGCCCCGACCACAAGATGTGGTGCGGTCAGCCGGCCGCCGGTGTTTGCCGGCGAAGGAAGAAGTGAATCCAATACAGGGCCGAGCCGACTGCCAGGACGATCCCAAGGACCTTCCATTCTTTCATTGTCGCGTGAGTCAGCATCCAGCCAATGAGAGCGATGGCGATAAACGGAAAAATTTGCGCCCCCGGAAATCGGAAAGGCTCCCCATCCGCGCGCACATCACGGCGAACCAACGTCCATGCCGCAGCGCTGCACAGGACGTAGAGCAGAAGCGCCGCGACATTCGCCATAACCGCCAGTCCTTCAAAGGTCGAAACAAGCGACAACGCGAACGCGATGGCGGCGTAGAGAATAATCGCGACATCGGGCGACCGAAAACGCGGATGGACGTGGGCGAGCGCATTCGGAAGAACGCCGTCTCGACCGAAAGCGAACAAGGTTCGCGGCGTATTGAGAATGTCGCTCGTGAGATATCCGAACGAAGAAATGGTTGCGCCGACCAAAAGCAGGAGCCCTCCGAAGTTTCCGAGAAATAGACCGGCGGACTCCGCCAGGGGAGCAATGGTGTTTTGCGCGAGCCGCGGGACGCCGAGCGTTCCCTGAGCCACCAGTTGAATCAAGATGTAGATGATGGTCGTTAGGCCGAGCGCCAGATAAATTGCGCGAGGAACGGTGCGTGAGGGATTTCTCACTTCGCCGCTCGGGGTGAGCGAGCTTTCGATCCCGAAAAAGGCAAACATGAGCAGGAGAACGGCGTCGCCTAACGACTGTTCGTGGGTAGGGGCAACCAATGTGATTGCGTCTGCTTTGATGAAAAAAATGCCTACTCCAACGAAGAGAAGGAGCGGGACAATCTTGACGACCGTAATAAAGGTAACGGCTCCGACTCCGGTGCGAACGCTGCGGACATTTATTGCCGCCAGAACGGTGAACACGATTAACATGATGACAAACCGCGCGACACCGCTGGCGAACAACGGAGAAAATGATGCGGCCGCATCGACGAGCACATTCATGACCGCAGAAACGCTCAGGATAGCGGTCGTACAATTCATCAGGCCCGCGAGGAAACCGACGTAACGGCCGAAGGCGACTTCGACGTAGGCGTAAAGTCCGCCCGTGAGGGAAACTCGCGAACCAGCCATCGCGAAACAGGTCACGAAAATGGCCTGGGCGATTGCGCAAACGACGAATGCAACCGGGGCAGCACCGCCCAACATTTTCGCCATCGTTCCCGGCAAAACAAAAATGCTCGCGCCAATCGTGGTGTTGACGATGTTCGCGGTGAGTCCGGGGATGCCAATCGCGCGATCCAATTTGGCTTCGGCGCTCTGCAAATTTTTCGGCATCATCCGGCCAGAGTGGTCGCTGCCCTGGCGCGAGACAAGTCTTTCGAAATGCCCGGTAGCCAAACCAGCGCTCGTCGGTTTAATCTGCGAACATGCGCGACAGTTATCTCGACGATTATTATTCGTTCCTCCGGTTCGCCAGCGTTTCCACCGACGACCAATACAAGGAAAAGGTTAACGCCTGTGCTGAGTGGTTGGTGAAGAAATTGGAAGCGATTGGGCTCGAGACAAAGCTCGTGCCGACCGCGGGGCATCCGGTGGTCTGGGCGCATAACAAACAGCAGCCGGGACGGCGCACAGTCATGATCTACGGGCACTACGACGTTCAGCCGCCCGATCCACTCGACCTTTGGGATTCGCCCCCGTTCGAACCCGTCGAGAAAAACGGATATGTGTTCGCGCGCGGTGCGACCGACAACAAAGGCCAGATCCTTTCCCACATCCTCGGCGTTCAGGAAGCGATGGAAAAAGACGGCGATCTGCCGGTGAACCTCCATTTCGTGATCGAAGGCGAAGAGGAAATCGGCAGTGGCAATTTGCCAAAATTTCTTTCGGACAATCGCGATGCGTTGAAATGCGACGTCGCTGTCGTGTCCGATACCGGCATGGTCGCGAAAGGTGTACCGACACTGAGTTATGGTCTTCGCGGCGTGACCGCACTCGAGGTGAAGATCACCAGCGCAAAGATGGATCTGCACTCGGGCGTTTTTGGCGGCGCCGTTGCGAATCCGGTCACTGCCCTCGCGCGATTGCTCGCGACGTTGCACGACGAAAACGGCCACGTCGCAATCGAGGGGTTCTACGACAAGGTCAAACCGCTGGAAGATTGGGAACGGAAAGCCTGGCGGGAATTACCGATCGACGGCGACAAAGCGATTCTCGATGAAACCGGCGCGCCCGAACTTTTCGGCGAAGCCGGTTACAGCACGCTGGAGCGAATCTGGGGCCGTCCGACCGCGGAGATCAACGGCATCGGCGGCGGCTACCAGGGTATGGGAACGAAGACAGTCATCGCTAGCCACGCCATGGCGAAGCTAACGTTTCGGATGGTGCCGAATCAGGACGGCGACGAAATCCTCGGTTTGGCAGAGAAGCACTTGAAGAAACATTTGCCGCCGGGCGTGATGATGGAGATCACGCGCGGTCACAGCGGCCCATGGTATCTCACCGATCCGCATTCGAAGGTTGGTGAAGCGGCGCAACGCGCGTTGCAGGCCGCGTTCGGCAAAGAGCCCGCGCTTATCCGCGAAGGCGGCAGCATCCCGATCGTCTCGCAGTTCCGCGACATTCTCGGCGTCGAGACTTTATTGCTGGGACTGGCGTTGCCCGATTGCCGCGCTCATTCGCCGAACGAGAATTTTCCGCTCGAAAATTTGGAAGGCGGAATTCGGCTGAACAAGGCGGTTCTAGCCGAGCTGGCAAAGAAATAACTCGCGCAATAAAGCGTGTCATCCCGAGCGAAGCGAAGCGAAGTCGAGGGACCCCGCGTTGATCGATCGACCTGCGCCGGGGTCCCTCGACTTCGCTTCGCTCCGCTCGGGATGACGGCAGTCGTTTGCCTCGCGATGGTCGCAAGTTTCGCGGTTCGAGCGTCGGCGGCGCAGTCGCTTGGAAATGAGCTGAAAAAAATCTTCGCACCGACGCCGACGCCGGCTCCGCGGAAACACACGAAGAAAAAATCCACAGCGGAGAAGTCACCGACACCGAAGCCGACCGCATCGCCGGAGAAATCGCCATCGCCAAAGAAAAAATCAGCCGAGAGTCCGACCCCATCTTCGAGTCCTTCGGCTTCGGCGAAGAAAAAGAAATCGTCGCCGAGTCCATCGCCCGAATCCTCTCCCAGTCCATCGAGCAAGAAAAAGAAACGGAAGAGTTCGCCGACACCGACTCCCTCGCCCGAAGAATCAGCCTCAGCGTCTCCCGGCCCTAGCGAAACGCCGAAGCCGAGCGCGACGCCATCGGCTTCTCCGAAAAAGAAGGGCGCGCCCGCCACGATCTCGGCCAATGAAATCGAGGGCTACGAAAAATATCCGGAACACGTCCGCAAAGTCATCGACATGGGACTCGATCTCACGAAGCGAAACCTGGATTACAAATACGGCTCCGCGGATCCTGCAAACGGCGGGATGGATTGTTCGGGATTTGTTTTTTACGTGCTGACTCAAAACGGAGTGCACGATGTGCCGCGCGATTCCAGCCAGCAATACGTTTGGCTGCGGAAGGCCGGAACTTTTCGGGCGGTCAATAGCCGCCATGATGACACTTTCGAGTTGGAAGAGCTGGCGCCGGGCGATCTGTTGTTCTGGACCGGGACTTACAGCATCGAGCGTGACCCGCCAATCACGCACGCGATGATTTATATTGGTCGGGAGAAGGGAACGAACCAACGAGTGATGATCGGCGCGAGCGACGGGCGGACCTACAAAGGCGAATCGCGATATGGAGTCAGCGTCTTCGATTTCAAAGTGGCGCGCGCGAGCAAGACGGAAGAGGGACGGTTAACGCCGACGTTCATTGGGTACGGCCACATTCCGGGGTTATGAAACCAAGGAGCGGCGCTTTCCAAACCGCCGTCTTCTAATTCGTCGGCGGTGTAGACACCGCCGCTCCTTGGGGTTGAGGCGCGACCATATTCTGCGAATCGCGATGATGTTTGAACCAGGCGCCGGCTACGAGAAGCAAAATGAGAATGACGATCAAACGTTGTTCTGGTTGCGTCAGGACGAAGAGATTCAGAAGGCGTTTCATTGTCGCGCGTAAGCGATCGGATCGGTCAATCCGGCATCGCGAAATCCGGCGAGCCTGAGCCGGCAGGAATCGCATTCGCGGCAGGCGAGTCCATCCGCGGTCGGATCGTAGCAACTATGGGTAAGCGAAAAATCGACGCCGAGTTCCACGCCTTTCCGAATGATGTCCGCTTTCGACATCCTGAGGAGGGGGGCGTGTATTTGGAACTTCGTGCCTTCGACGCCCGCTTTGGTTGCGACAGCGGCGAGATGTTCGAAAGCGGAGATGAATTCCGGCCGGCAATCTGGATAACCGCTGTAGTCGATCGCGTTAGCGCCAATGAAGATGGCGGCGGCACTCAATACTTCGTACCAGGCGAGCGCGTAAGAGAGAAAGATCGTGTTCCTCGCGGGAACGTAGGTCACTGGAATTTCGCGCTCCCGTTTCGTGTCGCGTTTTTTCGGGACGGCGATGTTGTCCGTCAGCGCTGAACCGCCAAAAACGCGGAGATCGATTTTCGCGATCCGGTGATCGCGGACTCCGAGCGACACGGCTACGCGTTGGGCTGCGTCCAGTTCAAGTCGATGGCGCTGTCCGTAGTCGAAGGAAAGCGCGTACGCTTCAAACCCCTGTTGCCGGCAGATTGCCAGCGTCGTCGCAGAGTCCAATCCGCCGCTCACCAGCACAACGGCGCGTTTCATTTCGCATCGGGATGTTCAGCTCGGACTGTGAGCGCGATACCGCCACGGGCGGAAAATTCCGCGGTCACGACCGCTTCGCGTGGCGAGCAGGCGCGGACGAAATCGTCCAGAATCCGGTTGGTCACGGCTTCATTGAAGGCTCGTTCGTTTCGGTAGGAGGCGAGATAAAATTTGAGCGACTTGCTCTCGACGCACAGTTTGGCGGGCACGTATTCGATCGTGATCTGGGCAAAGTCCAGTTGGCCCGTCACCGGACAGAGCGAAGTGAAATCAGCGGTCTCGAACCGAATCCGATAACTGCGTTTCGACGGGTTCGGGAAGGTTTCGAGCTTTGCCTCACTGGGCGACGACGGTAAGCGCGTCTCGCTTTTGCCGAGCAAGGTCAGACCGGCGGGTTTGTTTCGTTTTGCCACAAACAAATTAAACGCGGTGCGACTCTCCGCTTCAATTGGATTCGATCACGAGCAGGAGCACGAGCACGATTACGACGAGGGATCAATCCGGATGACGCAGCATTGGATCGGCGAGGGCCTTCTCGCGATCGCCGGGTTTGTTGTAGTTCCAGTAAGCGACCTTCAGGCTGCGCTTCATTTTTAGGCGGCTGCCGTCCGCGGCGTTCCATTGCCGGAGTAAATTGGGGAAATCGCGATCGAGAATGAAATGGTCGGTCCCCCCGGCGTGCTCGACCGCCACATCGATCTCGCGCTCGGTCGACTTGAAAGAAAATTTTGCGGTCTTGAAAACGAATGAATCTTTTTTCGAATTGATGATCGTTCCGCCGAGCTGAATTTCGAATGGCGCCGCGGCCTTCTGGAAATCGATGGTGCGGACGAGCCACGGGAGCTCGTCGTAGAAATAACCGTTGGCCGGAATGGCGACATTTTCTTTACCGCCCGCCATCCCGTCCCAATAGGTGTGATATTCATAGGAGAATCGATCCGCCTCGCGCCGCGCTTCTTTGTAGGTGTTTCCGCAACTGTCGTTGCTCGTCATGGAAAATTTCAGGAGCTGGGCGTTATCCACCCGCCAGAAGTTCGAATGCATTTGCTGGTAAACGTAGAGACCGGTCGGGACGTGGAGGATCTGGTTGAGCTTTAAGACTTGGACCGCGTCCGGGTTCGGGTTCTCCGGTTTCACGAACTGCTTCAGGTCCATCGGCTCGCGGACCAGAATGTGCAGGACTTCGCACGGACGCGGGACGCCATAACGCGCGATCTGGGCGTCGTAGATGTTGAACTCGGCTTTTCCGTCCGCCCAATAGCTGTTGTTTTGGAGCAACGCCGGGGAGAACTGGCCGAAGACTGGGCTCGCCAGCAGAACGAAGCAGAGCAGTGGTAAACGCACCATCGTGTGCCACTATTCCGCCCAATGCCGCAGGATCAAGAGCACGATCACCGTCAGGAGGCGACCGGGGTCGCGAACCCGGCCGTTATCGATCTGTTCGGCGTGGATGGAAAGACGGGCGAGGTCGTGCTTGCGATGCATGAAGCGCGCGCGTGGGACGGCTCAGATGAGCGGCTGCATCAGCTCCAGGAGAAATTCAACGCTTACGTTTCTTTTCTCCTCGATGGCGAAATGCTGGGAGAGCATCCCGAGCTGGCTGATAAACCGGCTCGGATCGAATTGCGTTGCGACCAGATGCCCGACGAGCGCGCGCTTGAATTACTCAATCTGATCCACGACCAGCTTGCGCTTCAAGAGATCAAGATGGAAGTGATGGTCCGAGAAACGGGGTGTGGCGATGCTTGCACTTGCCACAGCCATTAGCGGCGCCGCTTAGTACTTCAGAAACGAAACAACTGGCGTGGAGTCGAGTTTCTTGCGCCCGTGGAGGAATTCCAGCTCGATCAGAAACTGCGCTTCAATTAAGTCGCCGCCGACTTTGCGGATCAATGTCGCCGCGGAAGCGGAGGTGCCGCCAGTCGCGAGCAAGTCGTCGATCAACACGATCTTCTCGCCGCGCTCAATCGCGTCGACGTGCAGTTCCATTTCGGCTTCGCCGTACTCGAGCGAATATTTCGCGCTTTCGGTTTTGTAAGGCAGGCGGCCTTTCTTCCGCAACGGGACGAACCCGACCCCGAGATCGTAAGCGACGGCCGAGCCAAAAAGAAATCCGCGCGCATCGATTCCGACAACCTTATCGATCTTTTTCTCGCGGCAATTTTCGAGGAAAGCTTCGATCGCCATTCGGAAAAGTTTTCCGCTCCCGAGGATGGGCGTGATGTCCTTGAAGATGATTCCCTTCTTAGGAAAATCCGGCACGTCACGGACCGCGGCGCGCAGTTGATCGAGCGAATCGGAACTCATGCGGCGGGACGCTAACGGCGGGTTTGGAAACGTCAACGGCGGCTAGCAAGCGTTGCGGTCCAACGTTAACATCCTCGCCATGAAACGAATCGTTGCGCTCTTCAGTGTCGCCGCCTTCATCGTCGCAGCCGAAACCCGCGCCGCAGAATCAACCGCGACACCGGAAGATTGCATTCGGAATTTCTACCGTTGGTATGTGACGAACCTCGTCGCCAATCGAGACCCAATGAAGCAGCGAAGCGAAATTCGCCGCTACGCAACTGAGCATTTGCTGAAGGAAATCGACAAAATGGCGAAAGGTCCGGATGGACTCGACGGCGATTACTTCGTGGACGCTCAGGATTTCGACCCGCTTTGGGCGAAGAACATTTCGATTTCCGGGGTAAAGACTGTCGGCGACAAAAGCACCGCGCACGTGCTGTTGAACGGCTCGAAAGGAATGCGGAAAAAACTGGTCGTTCATCTCGTTAGGGAAGCGGGCAGCTGGAAGGTCGATAGGGTGCAAAGCGGGGGCGATTAGGCGCGCGAGGTTTGCCAAGCTGGGCGCGTCCCCCTAGACTGAACGCTCTCGATGGAACGGCAGCTCCTCCTTGGTTCGACGCTCTGCTTTTTGGTCGCGGTCGTACATACGCTCGCGACTTTGCGCGACGGCATGTTTCAGCCGCGACGGTTTAATTTGGTAGCCATCGTGTTGGGCTTTGCGTTACAGAGCGCGTTCCTTTACGTCCGCGGGCATGCGCTCGGGCGTTGTCCCATCACGAACCTGTTTGAAGTCTTCGTATTCCTCGCCTGGTCGCTGGCACTGATTTATCTGCTGATTGGGCCGGCTTATCGGCTTTCACTGATGGGCGCGTTCACCGCGCCGCTCGTGTTGTTCATTCAGGGGTTCGCGCTGCTCGCGCCGATCGATATCCAGCATCCCGTCCGAGTGGCTGTGAATCCGTGGCTCGAATTCCACGCCTCCATGTCGATGATCGCGTACGGGGCGTTCGCGCTCGCCTGCGTAGCGGGCGTGATGTACCTCGTGCAGGAGCGGCAACTGAAAACGCATCAGCTGCATTCGATTTTTTATCATCTGCCGCCCCTCACGAATTTATTTTCCGCCATGACGCGGCTCCTTTGGGTCGGCTTCGCGCTCTACACGGCTGGACTCGTCAGCGGGTTCTTCACCGGCGGGCCGTTGCCGCGATTGAAAATGATTTGCGCGTTCGCGGTTTGGATTTTTTACGGCACCATTTTGCAGGGCCGGCATTTACACCGGCTCGCGCCAAAAAGGATCGCGGCGCTTTGCATTCTCGCTTTCACCGCGGCGGTCTCCGTGTTGTGGGCCATCAACTTCGTTTCGGAAACGCGGCCGACGTGATGAACCTTTTTTGCATCGGCATCAGCCATCACACCGCCAGCGTGGAAACACGCGAGCGCTACGCGGCCGCCTGTTCGGAGGAAGCGTTGCGTTCGGCCATCGGATGCGCGGAAGCACTGACCCTGGCCACGTGCAATCGCGTCGAGATTTTCGCTTCGGCCGAGCAACCAATCGCGACCGCGGAAGTCGTGCGCGCCTTACAAAGGTGCGAGCCGGAGAACGTGGAAGACTCCAACGCGTTTTATCGCCACGACGGCGAAGCATGCGCGCAACATCTGTTTCGCGTCGTCGCCGGGTTGGATTCAATGGTGATCGGCGAGACCGAAGTCCTGGGCCAGGTGAAGAAAGCATACGAAGCCGCCCGGGCGTCCGGCAGTGCGGGCCCGCTTTTGCATCGCCTTTTCCAGCGCGCGTTTCGGGTGGCGAAACAGGTCCGCAGCAGCACGGACATCACTCGCGGGGCGGTCTCGGTCGGATCGGTTGCGGTCGACTTGGCTGGAAAAATATTTGGCGATTTGCGCCAGTGCAAAGTTCTCGTTCTAGGTGCCGGCGAAATCAGCGAGCGAACGGCGCGGGCCCTCAGCTCACGTGGTGCCACCGACATTCGCGTGAGCAATCGCTCATTCGACCGGGCCGAGAACTTGGCCGGGCTCGTTCGGGGCCGCGCCGTACCTTTCGCGGATTGGACTGAGCAATGCCGCGAGGTCGACATTCTGATTTCATCGACGGCTGCCGAGGAACCGCTGCTAACTCCGAACGTTTTGGCACCGATGCTTCAGGGTCGCGCTGATCGGCCGCTGTTCATCATCGATATCGCGGTGCCGCGGGACGTCGCGCCGGAGGTGAACGAAATGGAGGGTGTGTATCTTTATGACATCGATTCGCTCCAATCGATCGCAGAGCAATCGCTTGCCCTGCGTCGCCAGCAAGTCTCCGCCGCGGAGAAAATCATTGCCGAGCATGTCGCGGATTTTGCCGCGCGTTTTCGCGAAAGAAACAGCGCGCCTCCCTCGTTAAATGCGCGCGCGCTGACCTCCGAATTGTAGCGGCGCTCTATGAGCGCCGAATCGTCTCAGGAACACTCGCTCGGCGGTCATAGACCGCCGCTACAGAAGATTGTACTCGGTTCTCGCGGCAGTGAACTCGCGCGCACCCAGACCGCGTTAGTAATCGAAGCGTTAAAGAAACCGTGGCCGCAGTTGCAGATCGTGGCACAGATAATTGCAACGCGCGGCGACAGCCGGAGCGCGGAGCCGCTGGACCCGCGCGCGGGACGGAAGGGTCTTTTCACCGGGGAGATCGAACGAGCGCTTGTGTCGGGGGAAATTGATGTCGCCGTCCACAGCGCGAAGGATTTGGCGAGCGACATGACGGAGGGCCTCGTGCTCGCCGCCGTTCTCCCTCGCGCCCCGACCAACGACGTTTTGATCACCAAGGAGGCGGGCGAGCTTCGAGGCCAAGTCGCCACGGGAAGTATCCGTCGCCAGTATCAGTTGCGCTGGAAATTTCCGGGAGTCGAGACCCTCGATCTTCGCGGGAACGTGCCGACCCGCTTGCGGAAATTCCTGGCGAGCGATTGGCACGGCATCGTGCTGGCGCAAGCTGGATTAGAACGATTGGGCTTTAAGGTGTCTGCCGGCTCGTTTGAATTCGAGGGAACGAGCCTTCACGCCGAGGCCTTGTCCACAGACGATTTTCTTCCTGCGGGGGGGCAGGGAGTCATCGCGCTTCAAGTCCGCGCGGACGGCGAAGACCGGATAGTGCGCGCGGTTAACGACACCTCAACATTTTCATGTCTCCAAGCCGAGCGCGAATTCCTGCGTCTGCTCCAAGGTGATTGCGGTTCGCCGATCGGAGTGCTGGCGACAACCGGCGGATCGACAATGACGATGCGCGCCCAGGTTTTCGAGCCGCCGCGCGTTGAACCGCGGTCGGCACGAGTTGAAGGTGATGCCTCGAAGCCTGAAGAATTGGCGAGGGGATTATGGGGAGCGATCAATGGCTGAGAAAGCGAACAAGGGAAAATGCTTTTTGGTCGGAGCCGGGCCGGGGGATCTCGGATTGGTGACCTTGCGAGCGAAAGAGTGCATCGAGCACGCGGACGTTGTCGTTTACGATTATCTTTGCAATCCCGAGATGCTGCGCTGGGCCCCCGAAAGGGCTGAGCTAATTTTCGCCGGAAAAAAGGCGGGCGCGCACACCCTCACGCAGGAGCAAATTAACGCTTTGCTGGTCGAGAGAACGCGGGAAGGCAAGAATGTTGTCCGGCTGAAAGGCGGCGATCCATTTTTATTCGGTCGTGGTGGTGAAGAGGCGCAAGCGCTCGCGGCCGCGACGCTGACGTTCATGATTGTTCCTGGGGTGACTTCGGCGATCGCCGGACCAGCCTACGCCGGCATTCCGGTGACCCATCGCGGGAAAAATTCGCACGTCACGTTTTTCACCGGTCACGAAGACCCGGAGAAATCAGAAAGTGCGATTGATTTCGCAGCGCTGGCCACGCTCGACGGCACGCAGGTCATGCTGATGGGCGTCGAGCGGCTCGGTGCGATCGCGCGCGAGATGATCGCGAACGGAGTACGAAAGGATTTGCCGGTCGCGTTGATTCGGTGGGCGACGACACAACGCCAGCAAACGCTCGTTGGGACTTTGGAGAATATCG
Source organism: Chthoniobacterales bacterium (assembly GCA_045809795.1). Classification (GTDB taxonomy): domain Bacteria; phylum Verrucomicrobiota; class Verrucomicrobiia; order Chthoniobacterales; family UBA10450; genus AV80. Next base: position 23,965 of record JBJMXD010000006.1, on the reverse strand, counting down.
CCCAGAAAGTGGCGGAAACGGGATTCGAAGCGCCGGCGGTCGCCGTCTTCGGCGACGTGGTGGACCTGCGAAAGGAACTGAACTGGTTCGAGGACCGGCCGCTTTCCGGCAAACGCGTTGTGGTCACACGGACGCGGAAACAAGCCGGCGCGTTGACCGAACAACTGCGTGGCCTTGGCGCGGATGTGATCGAGTTGCCGACAATCCGAATCGAACCGCCTACCGACCTCCGCGCGTTCGCGGAGCTGGTCCAGGATGCGCATGCCTACGATTGGATCGTGTTTACGAGTCCGAACGGTGTGAACGCTTTCTTCGATCTCTTTTACAAGCTTTATGACGACGCGCGGGAGATCGGCGGGGCGCGGATTGCGGCGATCGGTCCGGCGACGGCGCAACGGTTAAAGGATTTCCACCTCCACGTCGATTTGCAGCCGGAAGAGTTCGTGGCGGAATCGCTCGTCCGAGAGTTTCGAAAGGAAGGCGGGATCGAGAACTTGCGGGTTCTTATCGCACGAGCGGAGAAGGCGCGCGATTTGCTACCGAAAGAACTGTCGGCTTTGGGAGCTATTGTGGATGAGGGTTTTGCTTACCGCACGGTTCCCGAGACGCGTGACGATATCGGCGCGCGGCGCCGGTTAGTAGAGGAAGGCGCAGATTTGATCACGTTTACCAGCTCATCCACAGTCGAAAATTTTCTCGCGCTCAAATTGCCCTGGCCGGCGAAAATGCAGGTCGCGAGCATCGGGCCGATCACCTCGAAGACTGCCCGCGACCGCGGGCTGGATGTGGCGGTCGAAGCACGGCGCCATGACATTCCGGGATTGGTCGAGGCCATCCGCAAATTTTTCTCAGAGTAATGAAGAGCCCGATGGAAATTAAAATCACGGACGAATTCGCCTCTGCGATGCAGCAGTTGAGCGCCGAAGCTGAGAAGACGTTGCCGGAGAAAACCTGGGGCAAGAACCAAAACGGCGAACAATTCGCCCAAATCCTCGACGAATTCCGCAGACTCAATGGTCGGATGACGAGCTTCGAGCAAATCGTGCTCGGACGGCTTGAGAAACTGGAGAAGGCGGAGCAACACGACTTCGCGGAGCAATTCCGCAAGATGGACGAGAACATGGCCGCGCTCCGGAATACGGAAACGGTGAATCAGCGACTCTTCGATTCGCTCCACGACGAGATGATCAAGTATCGCGACAATTTTCTGCATGAATCGCTCCAAAAACCGTTCATCCGCGACCTCGTGATTCTGTTCGATGATCTGAGCGGATTACTGAGTCAGCTGCAAACGGCGATCGACACGAGCGACGGCAAACGCGGCGCGCTCAAGCAATGGCGCGACAATTTGGAGAACGCGATCCATTCCCTGACGGAGATCCTGCATCGAATGGAAGTTAGCGAGATCGAGCCGAGGGATATGATTGACCGGTCGCTCCACAAAGTTCTGAGCTTCGAACCGGCTGATTTCGCGGAAGAGGATGGTCGGATCGTTATGCGAGTGAAACGCGGCTTTCTCTGGCGCGATCAGGTTCTCCGCCCGGAAGAAGTAGTTGCGAAGCGATTTGCGTAGCGGCGAGAAATCGCCTTCGAACCGGCCGTAAAATGCCCAAGAGGAAGGGCATGGAAATTGCAACTAGGGAGGATGCTTAAACCGAAGCTTCTCCTAATGACTCAGACGGCAACCCGACGAAAAGTAGTTGGCATCGATCTCGGAACGACCTTCTGTGCGATGGCGCACATCGATCCGTACGGTAAGCCGCAAATTATTCCCAACAGCGAAAGCGAGCGGTTGACGCCTTCCGTCATTTTGTTCGACGGAACGAGCGTAATCGTCGGCACCCTGGCGAAGAACAACGCGGTCGCGGAGGCGGAACGGATCGTCGATTTCGTGAAGCGCGAAATGGGCAAGCCCAAGGAACAATTCCAGCGTGAATTCGTCGGGAAAGTTTATTCGGCGGAGGAACTTTCCGCCCTGATTTTGCGGAAGCTGAAAGCTGACGCAGAAAAGTATTTGAAGGAACCGGTAACCGACGCGGTGATCACAGTGCCGGCATATTTTAACGATGCGGAACGCACCGCGACAATCACAGCTGGCCAGCTTGCGGGCTTTAATGTTCTCCAGATTATCAACGAACCGACAGCGGCAGCGGTCGCCTACGGACTCGACAAGCTCGATGAAGATCAAACGGTTTTCGTTTTCGATCTTGGTGGAGGCACCTTCGACGTCACGATCATGCGCATCGAAGGGCAAGGTATCCAGATGATCGCGACCAACGGCGATCACCGACTGGGCGGCAAGGACTGGGACGATATCATCGTGAACCACGTCGCGGAGGAATTTGATCGCGCTCACGGCGAGAACCCACTGCTCGATCTGCAAAGTTATCAGGACCTGCAAAGCCGCGCCCTCGCCGGGAAAATTCAGCTCTCAAGCCGGCCGCGGACGGCAATTGTCCACAGCCACAACGGCAAGAGCGTGAAAGTCGAGATGACCCGGGAGGAATTCGAGCAAAAGACGCGGCACCTGGTCGAGAAGTGCAAAACCATTTGCGAGATGGTGCTCCAGGAAGCGCGGATGGAATGGAGCGACATCGACAAAGTCCTCATGGTCGGCGGCATGACGCGCATGCCGATGGTCAGGGACATGGTCGCCAACCTTTCGAAACTGCCGTTGATAGACGATGTCAATCCCGACGAAGCCGTCGCGGTGGGCGCCGCAGTCCAGGGAATCCTGTCGTTACTGAAAGAAGAAGAAACGACCGGGGAAAAAACGCTTTCGGAGGATACGAGGCAGCAATTCTCCTCTCGCGACGGTGGACTGATTCAGGTGACGAACATCACGTCACACACGCTGGGCGTCGTGCTTTGGGATGAAGCGCACCTCGAGGAATACGTTTTTCCGATGATTCGAAAAATGACCGCCATTCCGGCGACGGCGCGCAATTCTTTTGGAACGGCGAGCGCAAACATGCAGCGGGCGGTCGTGCGAATTGTCGAAGGTGAAAGTACGCTGCCGGCAGAGTGCACTCCGCTAGGGCTCTGCGACGTCGAACTGCCCTCGTTCCTTCCGAAAGGTTCCCCAGTCGAACTGACTTACGAATACAACGCCAATCAGGTTCTCGAAGTGGCAGTTAACGCTTCAGGCAACCAGGCGAAGGTACGGATCGAACGAAATACGGGTCTCGCGCCGAATGAAGTAGAGCGCGCGGCCAAGAATCTGGGCGCCATCTCGGTGGTGTAATGATGCAATTTCAGGGGAGCTTTCCCGTTCCGCTTCCGGATGATCCGTACAAGTGGGACGGTTGGAGCAAATACAAGTCGCCAAACCTCTACGAGAGGCTTTGCCTCGATCCCCGCGCCAATCCGAGCAACGAGCTGATCGAGCAGCATTGCCGCGAACTCATGCGGTGGTGGCAGAAAAAGCTCCCGCTCAAGAACCAGCCCAGTAATCCGCTCGCCCAGATTTTGCGGCCGGGCCTCGACGAATCCTCCCGCTACCTTACCGAGGCGCGCGTCGAATTGCTTGACCCCGAGCGGCGCCAGCAGGTCGATTCTGAGTTAGCCGCGCAAGCAAACGAGCAGGCTGTTATCGAATTTCACAAATACCTTACGTTCGCGCTCGCTGATGGTGTCCTGACCGCGGAGGAAGAGAAAAGCCTGCATCGTTTCGGCGCCGAGCACGGCTTGAATAGCGAAGAAATCGACAAGTACATCGAAGCCGAATTGAAAGACAGCGGAGCGCGACGCATCGTTGCCGCCGCGCCCGTCCCGGTGGAAGAACCGCGGCCTCCCAAGGCGCGGCGCCAGAAGTCCCTTGATCCGAAAGAGGATTTTATGCGGATGCTGAGATTGAGCGGTCTCGATAGCGACGGCATGGCCGATGAGACCCGAGATGCCTTCGTGAACATGGCGGAAAACATCGGGCTCGATGCGGTCGATGCGGAGGAGTTGGTGGACCTTTACCTAGAGGAGGCGGACAAGTTGGAGGAGCCGGAACCCGTCGCGCCGAGGAGGGCCGCGGTGGTTCAGCAGCCGGCCAAACCATCAGCCAACGGTCATGCGCCGGCTCCAGTGGCCGAGCCCAGTGGGGGGCACGATCACCCGCGGCCTGCGAACTTCGTCAACTCACTCGGCGGCCAGATGTTGTTCATCCCTTCCGGCGAATTCATCATGGGCAGCGACGGGATTGACGCCGGCCCGAACGAAAAACCGCTCACGAAAGTCACGCTGAGTAAGTTTTTCATGTCGCGGCATGTCGTTACGAACGCGGAATACGAGCAATTTGACCCGAGCCACAAGAACAAGCGCGCACCCGGCGCCAGCGATCGTCATCCGGTCGTGTACGTCAGCAGTCTGGAGGCGATTAAGTTTTGCCAATCACTCTCGACCCGGGAGCGGAAGAAGTATCGGCTACCGACCGAAGCCGAGTGGGAATATGCGGCGCGCGGAACGGATGGCCGGAAATTCCCCTGGGGCAATCACCAAAATCGGGGAGATCTCGCGAATTTTGCCGACCGCAACACCGTTTTCGCCTGGAGCGATCGGGAGATTGACGACGGGTACCCGGAAAGCTCGCCGGTGGGCGCATTCCCGTTCGGCGCGAGCCCGTTCGGAATCGAGGACGTGGCCGGCAATGTCTGGGAATGGTGCCACGACTTCTTCGAGCCGTATCGCGGTGTCGCCAAAATCGATCCGCGTGGTCCGACCGCCGGAGCTAAGCGAGTCTTGCGCGGCGGAAGCTGGAAGTCGCGCTTCGGAAGCTTAAGAGCGACGACGCGAAATTCCAACGTGCCGAACTACTCGTGCAACGATCTTGGCTTCCGGATCGTTTGCGAGTGCGACTAGTACAGCAAAAAGGCGCTCGCCGCAGCGAACGCCTTTGAAAATTCGATCGCGAAAACTCGCGCTTAAGAAGGATTAAAGCGGAACTTCGTCCGGCCGCGTTTCGCGTTTGCCTTGGCTTTGCGTCGGCTTTTTTGGTTCGGTGTTTCGAACGCGCGTAGCCGGCGCACTTCCTCCAGGATTCCTTCGGCATCCAGCTTGTTCTTCAAGCGCTTCAGCGCTCGATCAACCGGTTCACCTTTACGAACGATGACTTCAGGCATTGTATTTTCCTCGTTTCAAATAGCCGGTTTCAGAACCGGTGCAGCCGAGAATAAGCGGGCGGCTGGCAGGCGTCAACTATTGTGAATAACTTTCGCCAAATTCCTCGGAGCGACCTGCTTCCGGACCAGCGTTTAAGGCCGATCCGCGGCGCCTAAGTCGTTCGGCCCGAGGTCGCTGCCGCCTTTTCCGCAATCTCACGGCGCAAGCTCGAAGTGCTACTCCCGCGGGCTCGGGTCCACCAGAGAACGATCGGCGAGGCGATAAAGATCGATGAGTAAGTTCCCACCACCACACCGACGATGATGGCCAGCGCGAAATCGCGCAAAACCGATCCGCCGAAGAAGAACAGACAGAGGATCGGAATTAAGGTCACCGTGCTGGTGAGGATCGTGCGACTCAGCGTTTGGTTGATGCTGTCATTCATGATCTGCTCGATCGAGCCACGTTTGGTGCTCGCCAGACCCTCACGAATTCGGTCGTAAACGACGATCGTGTCGTTGATAGAATAACCGGCGATGGTCAGGACTGCGCCTACCATCGTGAGCGAGAGTTCGCGGCCGAGGAGCGAAAATACGCCAACGGTGATAATCACGTCGTGAAGCAGAGCGACGATCGCACCCACGGCGAAGGACAACTCGAAGCGGAACGTCACGAAAATAAGAATGCCGAGAATTCCGAGGCCGAGCGCGATGAGGGAATTCTTCGCCAGCTCGCCGCCCACGAGCGCGCCGACACGGTCGGAACCTTCGACGTGGAATTGTGCGTCTGGCATGGCCGGCGGGAGCTGCTGCTTCACGGTGTCGCTCGTGTGGAGAGGGGTGCGGACCGTGATGTAATATTTGCCGCCCTGCGCGGATTCCTGGATGGAGGCGTCCTCGATGTGCATTCCCAAAAGGGCGGTGCGCACCTGGCCCACATCAATCAGCTTCGGCGAACTCAAGGTCAGCAGATCGCCGCCTTTGAAATCGACGCCGAAATTCCTTTCGCCCTTCAAATAAAACGAGGTCGCGCCTGCGATGATGAGGGCAAGCGAGCACAGGACCGCGAGAAGGCCTTTGCCGAGGAAGTTGATGTGCTGCGACGAGATGAGGTGCAGCATCCTGATCTTTTTCACCTTGCCGTTGTCGATGAACCACCCCAGAGCGTTACGACCGACGATGAGGGCGGTGAACAGCGAAGCGAGGATGCCCAGCGTCAGGGCGATGGCAAAACCGCGAACCGGGCCGGTCGCTTTCCAAAAGAGGATCGTGGCGGTGATGAGGGTCGTGACGTTGGCGTCGAAGATCGAGCTGAACGCCTTTTGATAAGCAGCCTGCACCGCGACCTGTAACGATTTGCCGAGCGCAAGCTCTTCCCGCAACCGTTCGTAAATCAGCACGCTGGCGTCGACCGCAAGGCCGATCGTCAGGATGATGCCCGCAATGCCTGGCAGCGTGAGAACGACTCCGCCCGGGATGAGCTGAAACGAGCCCATCAGCAACACGATGTTGATCAGCAACGCGAGACACGCGATCAACCCGACGAAACGATAATACAGAAGCACGCAGACCAGAGTGATCGCCAGGCCCACCAAACCGGCGAGAATGCTGGCGCGAATCGAATCCAATCCGAGGGTCGGCGAGACGCTCCGTTCTTCCTCGATGCTGACTGGAGTCTGAAGCGGATTCTCCAACACGCTCGCCAGGCCCCGCGCTTCCTGTTCGCTGAAACGGCCAGTGATCTGGGCGCGACCGCCGTAAATCGCATCTCTAATCACCGGCGCGGACTGCACCACGCCGTCCAGGACAATGGCGAACCGGAAGCCTTTCGACTTCTCTGTGATGTCGGCGAAAGTCTTCGCGCCTTCGCTGTCGAATTGGAGTTGGACGCCCCAACCTTCGTTGCCGAAATAGGCGTTCGAGCCGCTCACGTGTTCGCCGCCGAGATCAGCCTTTTTCTTTACCAGGATTCGTTCGGTCTGCGGTTTCTTTCCATCTTCCGCGTGCTCCGAATGAGTCTCGATTTTGTATTCGGGAGGAACAACGTCCGTCCCGGCATCAATCGCGCGCAACCGCTCGCCGTTGTCCGGATAAACCATCCGAAACTCGAGCCGCGCCACCCGCGAAAGTTGCTGACGCGCCTCTTGAATATTTTCCGTCGCGAGTCCCGGTATTTGCACCTGGATCCGATCCTTGCCGACCGGACTGATGATCGGTTCGCGGGCGCCCATGCTGTCGACGCGTTTGCGGATAACCTCCACCGCCTGGTCGAGCGTCGCGGGCGTGATCTGTTTATCGCCGGTTTCCTGCAACCGGATGAGGAACGAAGTCCCGCCTTTGATGTCGAGGCCGAGCTGAATCTTTTTGTCCGGGGGATAAATCATCACGATGCTCAACGCGACGGCGATTGCGACCAGCAGGAACGCGAGAATCCGCTTCCGAAGTCCGTAATCGGTCGCGAAATACCAACCGAAGAGCGCGAGCCACACGAGCTCGATTAAAAACATCAGTCCCGGGCTCATTGGTTTGTCTTCACTACGTTAGTCACGGCCGTCTTCTCCATTTCCAGTTTCACGTTGTCCGCGACCTTCACGATCACGGTCGTTTCTTTCACGTTGGAAATGAGCCCGTGAATGCCGGACGCGGTCACGACCTTGTCGCCGGTCTTCAATGCCGACACGAGTTTTTGCTGTTCTTTTTGCCGCCGCATCTGCGGACGAATCATCACGTAGTACATGATGACGATCAGAAAAACGAACGGCAGCATCCCGAGGAGGCCCGACCCGGGAGCGCTCGGCGAAGCGCCCGGCGTTTGTGCGAGAAAAAGAAAAAGCATGGCTATGACGGTTGTGGGTTCGTGACTCTGGCGAGCAACCCCATCCAGAGCCGGACGAGCGGATTCTTAGAGAGCACGGGGACGCGGAAATTGCAAGATGCGGAACCTATTTGGGTTCACCCCAGCAAGGCTCTTCGAGTTGGATGGCCGGATCGTCGATCTCGCTTCGGTTGATCTTTTCGTATTGATCGGAAACGTCCGACCAGGGGCGCAGCCGGAGCGTCACGCTATCGCCGGGCCGGAGATGCGCGGCTGAAGTGAGGACGTTGTCGCGCATGCTCTCCGCGTAAACGATCGCTTCTAATCCAGCGGACTCATCGCGTCCTTCGATTCTGAGATCGGTCAGATGAATCGCCAAAATGTGGTCTTTGTAGGGAACGGAACCCGGATGGGGGACGGTTGAAATCGCTTCGACGGTTCCGCTTGCTGTGACCGCCTCGCCCGGTTTCGGAACGAAGAATTTGGTGGGAGCGGGCTGCCCGAGTTTCATCTTGAGCATTTTCCAATCACCAAAGGCGAGTTCGCGCGCTGCGAATTCCCAAATCACAAGTTTCTTTCCGGCCAAACGATCCCGACCGCGCGCCAGCTCGCGGCTCAGGATTTCACGGGTGGCAAAGGCGCCGTCGCTATTGCGCAGGATGCAGTCGAGCGGCCGGCCGCCTAACGCCCGGCTGAGATGTTCCGCGAAGCCGGCCGATTCTCCCCAGCCAAGAGCGTCGAGGGAGAAAATGTTCGAGAAGCTGTCGCCGAGCAGGAGGATGTCAGCGTCGTTTGCAGGCCGCCACGATCCGACATCGTGAATTGTTACGGCTTGCGCCAGGTAGCGGTTTGATTCCGGTAACTTCAACATCCGGGCGATGTCGCCGGCGCCGTTGATTGTTCGATTGGTGACTTGGAGCGTCGCCTCAGCCGGCTGCTCTTGGATCACCGCCGCGAGCTTTTGCGCGACCAACTCCATGGCCTCGGGCCGCCAATGCGTATCAGTTTCCAAATAAAGCGGAGCGTCCGCCGGCCGCAAAACAGTCGCAGGATCAAAGATGCGGGGTCCTGCTTCCGCCAGATCTGAGTTGAACTCGGCGAAAGATGCATTCTGCAAAATCTCCCGCGATTGCAAGCGCTTCGAAAGATGTCGGCCTTCAACTCCGGGCTTCACTGGCACAGGAACGACAATGAGATCGATTCCACGCGAAGCGAGTTGTTCGCGAAAATCGACGATCGCTTTTACAGGATTCGATTGCAGGCCGGCCGTGTGCGTTCGGCGCGCCATGATTTTTGGTTCGAGGAACGGCGGGCCCGTCACGTAGTCAACGTCCGGCCGATAGAAGAGCCACCCGTCGCGACCGAGATAAACCTGTTCGTTGCCGGCACCGAGTTTCACGAGGGCGAGCTGGACGCGCGGCAGCAGCCATTCGGAAACCACGGATTCGGTTTCCAGTTCCTTCTCGGCGGCTTTGAGTTCGGTCCCGCGCGGAAGCAATCGCCAGAGGTCGTGCGGGCCGCGGACAGCGCGGATTTTTTTCCAGGCGGGATAGGCTTTGTATACATTGAAGGTTCCGAGACGCGCCTCACTGCGCGGCGTTTTTATTTCAAAGGCAAATTGGATTGCCGGGACGGACAGGATCGTAAGAAGGAAGAGCACGATGAGAAGCCATCGCGAGCTGCCCGCAAACGCGGAATTTTTGAGCGCTAGCTCCGCTTCCTGTTCGCGCGAAACCTTGCGATGCGTCTCCGGGGTCGGCTCGCTGTAACGCGGCAGCGAATGCGTCGGCTTCAACGGCTCGTCGTGGCCAACTGGAATGTCAGGTTCGTGTGGCGTTGTCATTCTTTCGTGAAGGGGCGGGCGCTGTCCCGTCCCCAACGATGGACGCCACAGCGGGCGTCCCTCCAATCTTCAAAAGGCGTTTTCAAAAAATGAAATAGATAAAGGGGTTGTATTCCTGGGTGGCGAGGACGACCAACGCGAGCCAGCCGAGACCGAAACAGAGCGCGGTCTTCGGCAGCGTCATTCGCTGCGTCCAATCCCAGGTTTGTTTGCCAGCCCAAACCACGACGGCCGCTATCGCGATCGAAAGCAGGTAATAAGGTTGATAGAGAATGCCGCTGAGCAGCGTTGCGCCCGGCTGGGCGTGCCCGACTCCGAACATGCTCGCGAAGTAGGCGAGCGCACTCGGCAGATCGGCGGCCCGGAAGAAAACCCACCCGAGCAGGACGATGAGAAACGTGAACGCGATTCGGAACGGTCGCGGCAAATTGTGATAGAAACCTTCACGGCCCTGGCTGCGTTCGAACGCGAGCATGCCGCCGTGCAGTCCGCCCCAGATGACAAAAGTCCACGACGCGCCGTGCCACAATCCGCCGAGCAGCATCGTGATGATCAGATTGATGTAGGTGCGGCGAGCGCCTTTCCGATTACCGCCGAGCGGAACGTAGAGATATTCGCGGAGCCACGTTGAGAGCGAGATGTGCCAGCGTCGCCAGAAGTCCGTGATCGATTCGGAGCGGTAAGGCGAATCGAAATTCTTTGCGAACACGAAGCCGAAGATGAGTCCGAGGCCGATCGCCATGTCGGAGTAGCCGCTGAAATCGAAATAGATTTGGAACGAGTATCCGAGGGCGCCAAACCACGCGTCACTCGTGTGGACCGAGCCGGCATTGAAAGCGACGTCAGCAATTTTTCCGCACGGATTCGCCAGCAGGATTTTTTTTGCCAGCCCCAGCATGAAGAACGCGACGCCGCGCGCGAATTTGTCGGAGGTCAGCCGGCGATATTTCAGTTGCTCGGCGAGAAAAGAGAATTTCAGGATTGGTCCGGCGACGAGGTGGGGGAACATCGAAACGAAGCACGAGAAATCAATGAAATTCGACATCGCTTCGGCTTCGCCGCGGTAGACATCGATCGTGTAGCTCAGCGCCTGGAACGTGTAGAAACTGATGCCGAGCGGGAGAACAACGCGGAAAAACGTGTCGAATTGCGCATGTTGGAGCCCAAGGGCTTGGACGAGGTTGTTGTAACTCTCGATCCCAAAGTTGAAGTATTTAAAGAACCCGAGGGTGGCGAGATTCAGAAGGACCGAAATGAGAATCGCGCGCTTTTGAGTGCGCGTGCGCGGACCGCGATGCGGCAATTGTCTTACGGGCTTGTGCCAGACCCGCCAAAATTGCCAGGTGTCGTGCGCGATGATGAGGCTGACGAGCCAGTCGACGAACGTGGTCGCGAACATCAGCGGCATGAAGCGTGGCTCGGCCCAGCCGTAGAAAGTGTAGCCGGTCAGAATGAGCCAGAAATTTCGCCAGCGCTGGCGGGCGCGATAGAGCGCGTAGTAGCCGAGCAGCGCGATCGGCAGAAAATAATAGACGAAAATATGTGAGCTAAAAACCACTCGGCAGTTCCGGGTCAACCTCTCGCTGCGAATTAAAAAACAGCGAGCGCAGTTGAAAGAATGCGTATTATCGCTACCGGCCTTCAACTCCAATGAGATTTTTCTCCGCTGCGATTTTTCTTTGCCTCACCAGCCTCGCTGGGGCCCTGGAGGTCAGGCTTTCCGAAATCCAGAAGAAATTCCGCGCCGAGCTAGCGGCAAAATTTGAGGTGCTGGAGAAAACGAATGTGGCCGCCTTCGCCGGGATTGACGGTTGGATTTTCTTTGGCCGTGAGTTTCGCTTTTTATCTCAGGGCCAGTTTTGGGGCGCGGAAGCGGTGAACATCCGTCCGCCTCATAAACCGGAGGTGGCCGATCCAATTCCCGCTATCGTCGATTTCCAAAAACAACTGAGCGCGCGCGGGATCGCGCTTTTACTCGTGCCCATTCCGCCCAAGATCGGCATTTATCCGGAAAAAATCGCGCCGGGAGTAACGGTCGGGAATGACGACGCGATGCCCTATCTGCACCGTTTTTACGAGGATCTGCGGAGCGCAGGGGTAGAAGTTCTGGACGTCACCCCAATCTTTTTGCGGGACAAGGAAAGTCCCGATGGCCCGGTTTTCTGCAAAACCGACACCCACTTTTCCGGAGCCGGGTGCGTTCGGACCGCACAGGCGATGGCCGAGTATGTTCGGCAAAAAATTCCGGTTCCGCCGAAAAGCCGGGAATACACAACCGAGTGGACGCCGGTCGAATTCAAAGGAGATCTGGTCAACGCAAGCCGGATCGGCGGAATCCAAGCGCCGCCGGAGAAATTGATGGTTCGCCGGGTCACCGAAAAAAATTCGCAAACAGCGGTCCAGCCGGATGAGAACAGTCCGGTGCTCCTGTTGGGGGACAGTCACGCCCTCGTTTTTCATGACTTCTTGGCCGAACGCGCGGGACTTCTCGATCAACTAGCCGCGGAGCTTGGTTCCCCGGCCGATCTCATCGCCGTTCGCGGGTCGGGCTCAACTCCCTTGCGCCTCAACTTATACAGGCGAAGCGCGAAGCAGCCTGAGTATCTCGGGAAAAAGAAAATCGTGATCTGGTGTTTTGCCGCGCGCGAATTTACCGAAGCGAGCGAAGGCTGGGCCAAGGTCCCAATCGCGAAGTGATCTTGACGCGGCGGGCGATTCGCTGGAAAGCGTTGCCGTGCCGAATCGCATCAGACAGGTAATCATCGGCTGTGTCTGCTGGTTGATCGTGGCCGCGCCACTTTCGGCCGTCGAATCACAACCAGTTGCGCATCAGTCCGACGGCGTCAGCGTTCTCATTCTCGGCGATTCACTCGCACTTTGTGGATTTGGAAAACGCCTCGACGAACGCTTTCGCAAAAGCCCGCAGGTCAAAGCAACGTTTACCTATCTTGCCTGCGGGACGAATCCGTTGAGCTGGTTAAAAGACCGGCCTTACACGCACATCCAGACGCATTGTGGTTTCGTCAGCATCGAATCGGGCCCGGGGCACGTGAAGGAGTTGCAGGATGTTTATGGCCAAACGCGCGGCCACGTCCCGGGATCACACGCCGTTCCGAAGCTTGAGGATCTCCTTACCACCCTCAAGCCGGATGTTCTGATCATGCAAACCGGCACGAATCTCTTCGATCTTTTTCCAGATCACAAAAGCGTGAACGCCGGTCATCACGGTGCCGCCCTTCGCACGTATCTTGTGCCGTTCATCAACAAGGCGGTCCACACACCGTCGAATCTCCGGAAAATTTACTGGGTCGCGTCGCCGACTTCGGGCCGCGTGTCGAAAGAGATTCAGGACTTCGTTCTGCAACAAACGCGCAATAACATCGGCCACGTCGCCGAGGTCATCGATAGCCGGACGCTGGTTTCCTATCCGTACCATCACATGGAACCGGACAAGGAACATTTCATCGGGGCGGACATGGATCAGTGGGCGGACAAGGTTTTCGACATCGTCGAGCACGATCTGGCAGCGCAACCAATCGCATCGCTGAAGCCGCTCGCCGAGACCCCGATCGCGCAGGCGCCGGTGACCGAGCCGACCCCGCCGGCGGAAAAGCCGAAGGAACAAACGCTGCAGGTGCGCGCGAAGTTGATCAAGAAAACTCAACCCGTTCCGGTGAACGAATTCCTGCCGTATCAGGAATTCCTGGTCGGTTACGTCTATGACGTGACGCGCGTGATTGCGGGCGAATATTCAGAAAAACAAATCCTGGTGATGCATCCGGCTTACATCAAGCTGCAGGAACAGCGGCTCGGCCGGTGGCGGATCGGTCGGACTTACAAGCTGCAATTGCACGAGCTCGAAAACACCGTTTGGAAAACTGTGAAATCGAAGGATGATTCCGGCTTAATCAATCTCCAACCCTACATCCGGGTTCAGGACGAAATGAGACATCCAGATCATGCACGCTAAAAGAGACTGGTCGAAACTGCTTCAACCGATTCTCCTCCCGCTCGCCTTCGTTTTAGGTATCGGCAGTTTCATCCTCGTGGCAGACGGTAAAACAAAGAAGCCGTCCCGGCCCGCCGCTCCGGACGCGCCGCCGCCGAGCATTCTCATGATTGGCGATTCACTTTCGGTCGGAAAATTCGGCGAAGTCATTCAGATGCATCTGGCGCTGAAGCATCGCGTCGCCGCCTATGCTTCATGCGGTTCTTCACCGGAACACTGGCTTGCGAGCGAGCCCGATTTCGTTACTAAATGTGGTTATCGGCAGCGGACCAGCGACTCAGATTATTTCACTGATTGGGTGAATGGCCACGCGCCGCGACCGACGCGCACGCCGAAGCTGGCCGACCTCATCCGCAAACACAAGCCAACGATCCTGGTCGTTCAGCTCGGCACTAACTGGATGGATCGTAATTTGAGTGAAGAGCAGATGAATGAATACCTCAGCCGGCTGGTTGAGGAAGCACGCCACGGGAACGTTGAAAAAATTGTTTGGATCGCGCCGCCGGATTCGGCCCGTCTGCGTAAAAGCCAGGGCCGGATTCATCAAATCCTTCGTCGCGCTGCCACCCGGAAAAATTTCGACATCATCGACTCGCGGAATGTGACCCACTACGTCATGGGCAAAACCGGTGGCGACGGCATTCACTATAACAGTGAGTCTTCCGAGGCCTGGGCGCGTGCCATTCAGCGCGACCTCGACGCGAAGCTTGCGATCGGAGTTCGCGAAAAAAAATTCAGTCAGCTCACCCGCGACGACGCCGCGAACTAGAATGTAGAGGCGGGTGTCTCACCCGCAGACCGATAAAGCTTCGAGCGTGTGAGACACCCGCCACTACACTTCCCGCGTCCGGTAACCGCCGACGAAGCGCCTCCGGAATTCCTGGAAACTTCCGTCCTCGATCGCAGTGCGTGCGCGCTTCATCAAATCGAGATAAAAATGCAGATTGTGAATGCTGAGCAGCCGCAGGCCGAGAATCTCCTGAGATTTTAGAAGGTGGCGGATGTAAGCGCGCGAATAACCGTTGCACGCTTCGCACGCGCAGCCTTCTTCAACGGGCCCGGTCTGGGAAGTGAATTCCGCGTTTTTCAGAATCATAGGTCCGGCCGCGGTATACGCTGTCCCGGTGCGGGCCACCCGCGTCGGCAGCACGCAATCGAACATGTCAACGCCACGCGCGATCAACTCGATGAGTTGCGGAGGCGTTCCGAGTCCCATCGCGTAGCGAGGTTTGTTTTCCGGCAAATGCGGCTCGCTCCATTCCACTGCGCTCATCATCTCTGGCTCTGGTTCACCGACGCTCACACCACCGATTGCGTAACCATCAAAATCCATCGCGGCCAACGTCTGGGCGCTTGTTCGCCGCAAGTCTTCAAACGTCGCGCCCTGCACGATGCCGAAAACTAATTGTCGCGGTGTAGGGGCGGCTGTCTCAGCCGCTATCGTTTTTTTGCGGGTGAGGACACCCGCCTCTACAGCGTCTTTGCAGCGCTGCGCCCACCGATGCGTCATTTCCAAACTGCGGGCCGCGTACTCGTATTCGCACGGCCACGGCGGGCACTCATCCAGGACCATCGCGATGTCGCTGCCGAGCGTGGCCTGGATTTCCATCGCGATCTCGGGCGAAATAAACGCCGACGAGCCGTCGATGTGATTCTGGAATTCCGCGCCTTCCTCCGTGATCTTGCGCA
Source organism: Chthoniobacterales bacterium (assembly GCA_045809795.1). GTDB lineage: Bacteria > Verrucomicrobiota > Verrucomicrobiia > Chthoniobacterales > UBA10450 > AV80. Next base: position 8,522 of record JBJMXD010000006.1, on the reverse strand, counting down.
GTTTCGCGAGCGAGAAGATCTGATACCCGCCGCTGTCCGTCAGGATGGGCCCGTCCCAATTCATGAACCGATGCAGCCCGCCGGTCTGCCGAATCACATCGAGTCCCGGCCTAACGAACAGATGGTAAGTGTTTCCGAGAACGATCGGTGCCTCGAGTTCGATCAATTCGCGCGAACTGACTGCCTTCACGCTTCCCTGCGTCCCCACCGGCATGAACACAGGAGTTTCAATAACGCCGTGCGCCGTTCTTAAGCGGCCGCGGCGCGCTTTGCTCTGAGCATCGCGCGACAGCAATTCGAAAGTGTTCGCTCCGGAAGCGTCTGGCATGGCGAAGTCATACCGGATAAATAACCGATGTGCGACCCGCACTCGCTTTTTCCTTTGTTCGGGATGGCCGGCTTTGGCGAGTCATCTACGTTATTCTCGGGACGATCCTGTTCGGCTTTGGGATCGCGCACCGCTTTTCGCTGCCGCTCATCCCAATTCTCGATGCCGACTCACCGAATTTTCTTTGGACCGCGCTCTCGATGATCCACTTCCCGGCCGCGCTTCTGGCCGAGTTGTGCGCGGTGCGTTATCTCCTCGGGTTTGTCGTTCGGGGCGAACCAAGACCAGCTCGTGACCTTCCTTCATGAAGCTCCCCCGGCCACTGCGGTTGCTGTATTGGATGGCAGTTGCCGCCGTTTTTGTCTGGGGGGCCTGGCGCCGGTTTTCAATTCCGCTCGAACCTGTCGCTGATCTCGATACGTGGGGATACCTCTCACCCGCGCTGTTCAAGCTTACTCAGGGTGAATTCCTCCATGCCGGCGGCCGAAACTCTGTTTATCCCGGATTTCTCCTTTTCGTGCTCCGAGTATTCGGTGATTTCCGTGCTGTCGTTGTCGTCCAACATCTCCTCGGTCTTGCAGCGGGCGGATTGCTTCTCCTCACCTGGCAGCGTCTGCGCGTCTTTATCGCCACACCGTCGGTCGGTCAGCGTCCTCACCTTCTGTTGGGGCTCATTCTCGTCGCCGTGTTTCTTCTCGCGGGCGAACCGATCCGCGCGGAAATGGGAATTCGACCGGAAGCGATTTGCGGATTCCTTCTCGCGTTCAGTTTCCTTTGTCTCGTCGAATTTCTGGCGCGGACGTTTGTTTTTCGAAAAGCAGCGGCGGTATGGGGGATTGCGACAGCCATCTCGGCTCTTCTTCTCGCCTCCGTAAAGCCCAGCTTCGTTTTTCTCGCGCTCGTTCCACTCCTGCCAATCGGAGTTTTCCTGCTCACGCGACATCCGCTCCGTCAAAAGGTCGGACTCTGTCTTGGAATCCTGGCCGCGTCCGCGGCGATCGTACTGCCGGAACATTTTTTTAGCCGCGAAGACGACCTAAGCCGACTATTCCTTCCCACGACCCTTTTCGTAATTCATGCCGATCTGATTCGTGACCAGATGGCGGACGACGTCGCGCATCGGGCAATTCTTCCTTATCGCTCCGATTGGATCGAACGAATGCAGAAGCAGCTTGCCGACGAAATCGCCAAATCGGGGCCAGGCGAAGGCCGGCGCTTCCCGTCGCTCGGCTTTTCGCCCGATGACCTGATGTATGGAACGAAGTCGATCGCGGACCAGCTGGCAGTGGAATTCAATGACGACATCGCCGCGCTGACGTCGTTTTATCGCTTCTATTATTGGAGAACCTGGCAGGAGCGTCCGGTGCAAATGGCGAAGAAAATCGGGCGCCAGGTCGCGCTCTTTTACCGCACGCCTTCGCCCGTTTTCGATCGGAGGAAAGCCATTCCATTAACCGACGTCTATAAGCTTGGGGCAACGAGTTTCGATCTTGATTCCTATCTCGAGCATTTGAACGCGTACCGGCCGGCGCACGAATGGCTGAAGCACAGTGCTTACCTTGCGGAGGCGGCGCCGCCGGTCGAACAGGGCCGCGTGATTCGTCTCCCCATCGTTTTCTTGTCTGTCGCCTATCTGCCATTGCTCGGAATTACGCTGCTGATTGCGCTAGCCTGTCTTCAACGAGGTTTCCGGAAGCGCGAAGGTTGGCTCACGTTGCTGGCGTTGCTGGCCTTTGCCTACAACGCCGCCGCCTGCCTGGAGGTCGCGATCATCGCAACCTTTGACGGCCCCCGCTATTCGACGGTTCAGTTTTGTTGCACCGTCCTGGCCGAGTTTCTCGCCCTAAGGCTGATCCTGGAGGTTGTGGTTCAGTTAATTCGATGGGGCCAGCCCACCCAGACGGCGGGCGCTGAGTGAATGATTTGCCGAGATTATGTTAAATGGCGTTGCCGGGTCCATCGAGGGGGAGTTATTGGTGGGACATTCCAACCAGAACGATGAACAAGATATTTCTCACGCTTTGTCTCGCTTTGCCGGTGTTGCACGCCAACGCAAAGGACAAACCCAAATTCACGAAAGATGTCGTGCGACGGGCAATTACGGAGTTTCGACAGGATCCCACCTCTGACGCGGGGCATGCTGCGCGATATGTCGTGGTCAATTACAGTCACGATAGTCCTGATGTAGTCATCAAGCTTACCCCTCAAAATTATCCGATCTCGGACATCAAACCGGCAGGTGAGGATGAGAAGAGTACGCTTTTGGCAGCCTTTATCGTGGGGAATTTGGATTCCCAACTTTCGCACGGCACCAAAGGAGAGGATGGCTATGCCGGCGATCTGCAGTTGATCAACACCTATCGTCAATTGCAGCAAAAGAACCGTGCGCTCAAAATCGCGGCTATCGAGAAGATGGCGGCGATGGAAGAGCGCGGCGAACTCAAGCGCTATCTCTCCTCGAAATAGCGGCATGACTAGACCCGATAAGGGTGAGATCGCTGATTGGACGCGCCCGTTGTGTTATGTAGGGCGATGTCGGAGCCCGTTCTAAGCGCCATCGCCAGCGCCACCGAACTCGTTGTTCGCTTCGGCAATCAGGTCGTGCTCGATCGGGCGACGGCAACGATTCTCGAAGGCGAACGCGTGGGCCTGGTGGGCCGCAACGGCTCCGGCAAATCCACGTTTCTCCAAATCGCTGCCGGAGTTGCAAAGCCGGATGCGGGTGAGTTCAGCCAACGTCGCGATCTGGTCGTCGGTTACATGCCGCAGATGTTCGAGCTGAACGAAGAAGCGACAGTCCACGCGAATATTCTTTCAGGCGCGCAGCGAATTTTAGATTTGATCGCCGAGTACGAGACGGCGCCGGCCGAAAGTGCGCGCAGCGGAATTTTGCTCGATCAAATTTCGCACTTCGACGGCTGGAACCTCGAGCATCGAATCAAGAGTCTGCTCACAAACCTGCATGCGCCGGAGCCCGATCGCGTCGTGAACACGCTTTCCGGCGGCGAAAAACGTCGCGTCGCACTTTGCCGCGCGCTCCTGGCGCGGCCTGACTTCCTGATTCTCGACGAACCGACCAATCATCTCGACACCGGCTCGATCGAGTGGCTCGAGGACTTCCTCGCGCGTTACTCCGGCACTTGTCTCTTCGTTACCCACGATCGCTATTTTCTGGATCGAGTCGCGACGCGCATTCTTGAGCTAGCGCGCGGAAAGTTCAGCAGCTTCGACGGGAACTACACCGATTACCTGATCGCGCGGGCCGAGCGTCAGGCCGTGGAAGAAATGCAGGAACACAAGCGCCAGAAGTTCCTTAAGCGTGAGCTGGCCTGGGTGCGTAAGGCGCCGCGGGCGCGGCGGACAAAATCGGTGGATCGAGTGGAACGCTATTTCGAGATGGCGGCCGAAGCAGCGCCGGAGGCGGAGCTCGACGTCGATCTCATTATTCCGCCGGCACCGAAGCTGGCGAATCGTGTGATGGACTTGCGAGACGTGGGCATGGAACTCGGAGGCCGCAGTTTGTTTCGTGACGTTTCACTCAAGTTGGCGGCGGGCGAACGGCTCGGGATTGTGGGACGGAATGGTCTCGGAAAGTCGACGCTGTTGAAGATTATTCTTCAGGAACTCGAGCCGACTTCTGGAACGGTGGAGATCGGGTCACGGACCGAAATCAATTACATCGATCAAAACCGGCTGCTCCTCGACGACACGAAAACGGTCTGGGAGGAAGTGGGCGGGGGGAGCGAATACGTTCGGCTCGGCGAAGAAAACATTACCCTCCGCGGATATCTCCGCCGCTTTCTGTTCACCGAGGAGCGCATCAACACGAAGATCAATCAGCTCAGCGGCGGAGAGCGAAGTCGGGTTTTGCTGGCGAAAATTCTCAAGCGCGGCGGAAACGTCCTGATCCTAGACGAACCGACAAACGATCTCGATCTGGGAACGTTGAGATTATTGGAGGAAGCGTTGGTTGCGTTTGGCGGCAGCGTGATTGTCGTCAGTCACGACCGTTATTTTCTGAATCGAGTCTGCACGTCGATTCTCGCTTTCGAAGGCGATGGTGCGGTTAGCTATAGAGTAGGGAATTACGACTACTATTTGGAGAAGCGTGCTGTAGCCGGGATCGATGATCCCGGCCCGGTCAAGCCACCTGCGTCCGGGGTCACCGACCCCGGCTACAAGAAGCTCAAGCCGCGTAAACTGAAATACAAAGAAGAGCGAGAGCTCGCAGGAATGGAGGCCGCCATTCTCGCGGCCGAAGGTGAAGTCGTGCGAATCGAAGCGTTCTTTGCCGACCCCGATTTCTATCTCAAACACGCCAGCGATTTTCCCCGGCTCGAAACCGAACTGCGTCAGGCTCGCAATGAAGTGGCGCGGCTCTATTCGCGCTGGGCAGAGTTGGGCGAGCTCGCTGGTTCAATCTAATCACGGATGCGATGGGGCCTGCCCATCCAGACATCGGCGCCGGGCGAATAATTTGCGCTGACGAATTCGGCGGTGTTCCACCAGGAGCCCGTGCTCGCAATCAAACTTGTTTCGTCGACATCACAGATTGCGGAAGCCTGCGGCCAGGGTGGATGCCAAATGCGAAAGAGGCGGCGTCGTTTCCCGCGTTGGGTGAAGGCGGTGTAACGCTCGAGCATAAACTCGTCGAGTGATCCTGGCGCGCACGGGCCAAATTCGGCGTCGGCGATTTCGCCGGAGTAAATCAATTCGCCTTCCGCTGCGCGGACGGAACCCTGGAAAGCGCCGCGATGTTTGTAGTGCAAGGCTCCGAAGCGGTACGGCAAACCGAAGGTCCGCGGCCCGAGCAAGACGCTGATGCGGTTTGAGAGCCATTCGGCCAGAAAGAAAATGCCGGGTTCGCCGTTGTGTCGCACGTAGGTGCGGATGTTTAGAAATTCGTGGGTCGCGATCGGTTTCAGAAGCCATTCGGTCCACGCGCCACCGCTCCACGGACGCATTCGCACCAGCGTGAACGCAACCACGCTGACGAAGGCCCGCCCATCGCGAAGGTCGAGCTCAAATGGAACCTGCGGCTGCAGAATTGCGGGATCGGCGGAGTAATTAATGAAGACCGCGCGGTCCCAGCGCGCGAGGAAAAGTGGCTCGCCGAATCTCGATAGGAGCCGGCGCTTTCCAGCTTCGCTCGGGCTTAGCGGATCAACGGTAGAGATCGTCGAGTGCACCGCGGAGCTCGGGAAATTCGAAATGGAATCCGCTTTCCAGAAATCTCTTCGGCCGGCAACGGCGCCCGGTCAGGGCGAGGCTCGGTTCGGTGCGCATGAAAAACGCGCCGATCCGGGTCGCCCACGCGGGAACCGGCGGGCTCCAGGGTCGGTGCAAGGCGCGCCGCAGTTCGCGCATGAATTCGGCATTCGTTACGGGGTTCGGGCCGGTGACGTTAAACACGCCAGCGATGTCTGGACCCTCGATCGCTTCGACGAACATGCGCGTCAGGTCCGTGACGTGGATCCAGCTTACGTATTGTTTTCCGGAGCCAGCGCGTCCGCCGAGAAAGAAACGCGTCAATCGTCCGAGAACGGGCAACGCGCCTGCGTCCGTATCCAACACGATGCCGATTCGCATCACGACCTTTCGCATTCCAGCCGCTTCGACTTTTGCGAATTCGCCTTCCCATCGTTTGCAAACTTCCTCGGAAAAACCGTCGGCGTGCGGCGCATCTTCGTCGCACCAGCGATCGCCTGGATCTCCATAGATCGCTAGCGAGCTCGCCTGCACCCAAACTTCCGGGGCGCGATTGCAATGCGCCACCGCTTCACCCAACACCCGAACCGAATTCACACGGGATTCCATGATCTCGCGGCGATGCTCCGGCGTGTGCCGGCAATTCACGCTGCGGCCGGTCAGGTTTACCAACGCTTTCGCGCCATCGATCGATTGGGACCAGTCGCCGAGTGTCTCTCCATTCCAATGCAGATAACGAATCGCTGTCCCTTCGCTGTCCGCGCCGCGCGTCAGGACTACGACCTCGTAACCTTTGCCGACCAAAACTTTGGCGAGCGCTTGCCCGAGAAATCCGCTGCCTCCCGCAAGAACGACGCGCGGTTTCATGTCCGCACCTCCGGCAAGAGACAAGCGCCATTGTCGCAGGTGCGACGAGAAGCGATCTCGCGGTAGATTCGGTGCAGCAATTTTTTAGCGCCGGGGATCTTTGCGAACCAGCGGAGCGGCTGGCCCCACCAAACAAAACCGGCGAGAAAAAGGACCGCATCGGCACCGCCGAAATCGCGACCGTCAGTGGTTCGGACGCGCATCTCGCTCGGCCGTTCGCCTGGCTTCAGTTCCAGTTGGAGCGGAGCAAAAATGAATCCGCGCGACGTGAACGTTCTCTCAAAGCGTCGCATCATGTCGCGACACATCCGGCACTCCGCATCGTAGAGAATTGACCCATTCATGATTTCACTCCCAGAAGCTTGAACGCCTTGTCGCCGAGCTTCGCCAGTTTCAGCACGGCCGGGGTCGGCAATTTTTCCAATTGCTCGTAGGCGTTAGTCGCGACTTCGAAAAAATTCATGAGGTCACCGAGGCGCTCGCGCGTGTAAGCGTCCGCAGCTTTCGGCTTTCCCGATTCGGCGATGCAATCGCGCAGGACTCGCAAGGTAGGCTCGATCTCGCGTTTTTTTCGCTCGCGCGCGATGATTCGGAACATCGCGAAAACGTCCTTCAGTGATTCAAAGTGATCCCGGCGATCGCCGATGACGTGGACGACACGGACGATGCCCCAGTTCTGAAGCTCGCGCAGGCTGGTGCTGATATTCGACCGGGCGACACCGAGCGTTTGGGCGATCTCGTCGGCGGGCAGGGGCTTCTCGGAGAGAAAAAGAAGGGCGTGGACCTGGGCGACGGTGCGGTTGATGCCCCAGCGGGTGCCCATCTCGCCCCAATGGAGGATGAATTTTTGAGCGATGAGCGGCAGGTCTTTCATGTATTCAGTCCTTTCTGTATAGACAGAAATTAGAGAAAGACTTGCAGAGATCAATCGAAAAACCTTCAACCCGTTTCCGACTGAAAATCTGCCGAAAATAATGTTGCGGGGTCAGGATTCGTTCCTATATTGCCCGCTCTCCGCATCAGGCGCGTAGCATGTGCGTGGGATAACAGACGCGCCGGCCTGTGCGGTTTTTTTGTCGCCCGGATTTGAAGATCGGGCGGCTTTTAATTTAACGAAGATGCCAACAATCAATCAGCTTATTCGCAAGGGGCGAAAGAAGGTCTCGGTGAAATCCAAATCACCGGCCCTGAAAAATTGTCCCCAGCGCCGCGGCGTTTGCACGCAGGTCATGACCCGCACGCCGAAGAAGCCCAACTCCGCTCTGCGGAAAGTGGCGAAAGTGCGGTTGACGAATGGCCAGGAAGTGATTGCCTACATTCCCGGCGAAGGCCACAACCTGCAGGAGCACTCGATCGTGCTGGTGCGGGGTGGACGGGTGAAGGATTTGCCGGGCGTGCGTTACCACATTGTGCGGGGAACGCTCGACAGCCTCGGGGTGGATGGCCGCCGCCGGAGCCGATCGAAATATGGCGCCAAACGGCCGAAAGCCGGCGGCGAGGCCAAGGACGCAAAGGCCAAGAAGTAATTTTTTAGAACTGAAAACCGGATCACATGTCTCGCAGGCGGAAAGTTTACAAAAAAGAGGAGAAGCTCGACTCGCGTTACGGCAGTCCTGCGGTTGCGCGCCTCATCTCGACCGTGATGAAGCGAGGCAAGAAGTCGCTCGCGGAACGAATCGTTTACACCGCGATTGATAAATCGCGCGAAGGTTCGGACGCGGTCGATCCGCTCGAGATCGTCAACAAGGCATTGGAGAATGTCCGGCCGCGCCTCGAAGTAAAATCACGCCGCGTTGGTGGTGCGACTTATCAGGTGCCGATGGAAGTAACGCCGGCTCGTCAGGTTTCGCTGGCGATGCGCTGGATCGTGCAATACGCCGACGGCCGTCGCGGCATGACGATGGCCGAAGCGCTCGCTGCCGAATTGAAAGACGCCGCTTCCGGTCAGGGCAACGCGATCAAGAAGCGCGACGACACTCATAAGATGGCGCAAGCGAACCGCGCCTTTGCTCATTTCCGCTGGTAACGTTATGGCGACTGCAACTCTCGAGAAACAATCCGCGGCTGGCGCGAAGAACCCAAACTCGCCGGACCGGAAGTTCCCGCTCGAGCGGACCCG